>CAVYEM010000003.1:0-444606 GCA_963767635.1 Vulcanimicrobiota bacterium | reverse complement strand
TCCGAGTCCTGTATCACGCTGTGATGCGGCGTATCAAAAGCGCTTGCCCCGTATGGGGTTTTCGCAAATTACGGCCCGCCTCGTGTCGGTCCGTTTCATCCGGTATCGCGCAGTTAGTGGATGGTTACTGGATCGAGATAGTGGACCGTAAGCAGCCTCGCCGGCACTCTAACATATCGCAACGCAGTGCCGCGAGCACAAGCACGTCAGAGAGCCTTAGACAGCCTAAAGCGACCCATCCGTAACGGCGAGCCCCCTGGGCGGGCGCCCGAGATGCAGACTTGTCCTCGACCTGGACGCGAAAAATTTTTTGGTCGATTCGGGAATGCGGTTAGCGTAGGCGGGTAGCGTCGGCCTTGTCATCGCCATCGCGTAGCGTGTAGAAGGTGACGACCTTGCCCTTATACCGGAAGCGCTCCCAACATACGAGAACGTCGTCGCTACCCAACCAAAGCTCCGAATCGACGCGATCCACCTCATCGACTTCGTAAATGTGCCCGTCGTCGGTCTTGACGATCGCTCCATCGCTGTCGCCAGGGTCGTTCACAATGTATTGCTCGGAGCAACCGGAGCCGAGCGGAACGAGCTGAGTCGCCGCGGCAGCGGAGCCGGTCCCAAACAGAACAATGCACGCTATGAAGAAGGCGCGGAACCGCATTTAAGCGTCCGCTCTTCGGCGCGCGCGAAAGCGCGCCTTCGTCGGCGCACCGGAGGGCGGAATAGGTGGGTGGCCTTCGGTGACCAAGGCTTCCCGCGTCTTACGGAAAGCGGCATTGTCGAGCGCGCAGCAGCCGGCCGAACAAACCCAGCGCCCATTTCGCGCTTCTTCTCGGATGAGCATTCGATGGCAAACCGGGCAACGTACCACCTTGGCACCCTGGTACATCGGTTCGCCCGCAAGCATTCGCTCCAAGAGTTCGCGCACGTCCTCGTTACGCAGCATCGCGGCGGACCGGCGCGCTACCGCCTTAGGGGTGATAAGCGTAGGGAAACCTCGTCGGGTCGCGGCATCGGCGCTGTCATTCAGTGGCAATCTTCGAAGAAGCACCCCGCGGGCTGTGTGTTCTATCCAACTCACATATCGGCGCCTCATGCGTCGAAATGCTCAAGCCAAGGCACGCCGCAGCGCTCACATGACATTCCAGGTGAGCCGATATGGAACGGACATTCGGCCGCGTATATCCGGCTTTTATCCGATACAAGCGAAACATCCCTTATGCCGTAAGGGTTTTCGTCGGTTTTTGGATCCGAAACACGCGCGGCTTGTTTCGCTTCGGAATCGCGCGAAAGGCCCTGGTTTTGCTGGATTGTTTCGGATGTTTCGCTTGCGAGGGGGGGTTGCCGGAGAAAACGCTCCCAAGCGTCAGCGAAAGCTCCGCGTTGGTAGCCTTTACGGTTTTGGTCATCCACCCGTAGTTGGCTCGAATGAATGCCGAAGCTGCGCAGCGTCTTTGCCAAGCGTCGCGCCGTCATCGGCTTGCCGCCCTCGAACGTCGCCCACGGCGACTCTGCGAGTTGATTCAATCGGTCCAGTAGCACCTCGGTATGTAACCGCTCGTCGGCCCCAAAGACGCTTTGGATGTCGCCTAAGAGTTGGACGCCGATGGAGTCGTCGTCCGGTTCCAAGCCGGTGCATAGCGCTACGGCAGCGCGTCGAGCGGCAGCGCTCCATGCGGGGCCGCCCGAGTCGGCAATCGCCATAAGCGGCTCCCAAACGTCTTGCTGCCGATCGTTGAGTTCATCCGGCAGATTCGGGCGAGCGATGCGTAGCGCATCGATGGCATCCCTTTCCGTTGCCCAGCGCTGCAACCGCGCACGCAATTGCTCCGCTTCACCGCTCACCTCTCGTCGACGAAAGCGCTCGACGGACTCGGTGGCGGTTTTCCTGGTGAGTTCGATTCGGGCGGAACGATCCGCGATGGTGTCCGGGATGCTACCGATTCCGGCCACGGCTTTCGGCCCGAACACGTCAAAATCGCGTACTGTAATGTTCGTACTTTTGCCGACGCACACGCTGGCTTTGCCGCCCCGGCGGTAACCCGAGTTCAAGACTCCACGGAGCGTTTCCGCATATTCGCGTTCGCCTTTGAAGGCTGCATCCGATTCATCCAGTAGCAGCGTGGCCTGAGCATCACTAATCTTGCGAGTGAGAGCTGCCGCAGTAACGCGGCCAGTCATCCAGGCTCGAGCAACCAAAGCTCAAGCACCTCGACAGTCGCGTCTTACCGCAGCGCTTTGCGGCAGAGCGCACCCAAAGGTACATGGCTGAATCAAAAGCGTCCACAGAGTGCGTCATGGCAACCCACAGAGTAATCGTGACCACCTGCACATCGGATAGTAAGACAAACCGCCGTAGGAACGCGGCTACACCATCAAGCAGGCCGCTAAGCTCCTTCGGATTGGATAGCGGTGGGGGGATCGAGCAAAAGGCTTAGATCAGCTTTTCACGGCGCCCACCAACCGCTTAGATAAAGCGCGGTCATGCGCGCGATCCGCTCCGCGCGAATCTCGCTCTCTATGCGTTCGTAAAGGTCTTTGATCTTGAGCGCGCTTTTACGAGTTGCTGGATCGTCGAAGTCGATGTAGGGCGCCGGCGCTTGCCGCTCTTGCTCCGTAACGGCTCGTTCATACGCTTCCCGAGCGGAATGGTGATGGAACGGCGTCCCGACTTTTCGAAGGAATCGCGCATTCGCCTCGCTTTGTAATTGCTGCAGAGGGGTGGGTCCAACGGCATCGAATGTTCGCTTGTCCAGGCCGCCCGCGTTTAACTCGCGCGGGCTTTTCATTTGGTGCTTCCCGCCGCGTCAGCATCGACGGCGCGCGGCACTACGGCCGGATAGCCGCCGTCTAAGAGCCGCCGCAACGCTGCTCGTGGAACCAAGACTTTTCGCGAAGAAACTTTGAGCGACGGTATACGCCCGGAACGCACCGCCTCGTAGGCACTCGCACGGCCTATGCCGAGGATTTGCGCGGCTTCTTCGACTGTGACGGTGGCTCGTTCTTCGATGTTTTTCACAGGTATCTCCTAACACCTAAATCCGCGGGTAAGCGGTTAGATTTATATCAACATATCACAAGACGCCTCTTGCGGAAGCGCCGCGTTATACGCTATCATCTAACGGTGGGTAGAGTCACCGAGCGGGACGCAATAATACGAGAACGCTGGAAGCGGTTTTTAGTGCCACTCGTCAAGAATGCTGCGGGCGTCACGGTCAGTTCGCTCGACGCGGCCAAGCGAGAGATAGCGCAGAACACCGGGGACGGTCGAGCGTTGATCAACGCGCATTTACAGGGCAAACAAACTGTCAGTGCCGTCCAAGCAGCTACGCTCGGTGAGGCGCTTCGGCGCGCCGGGATAAAGTGGGCGAATCTGGCTGTAGCGCTCTATGCAGCGGGCTATATAGGCGCATTCACGCGGACTATCGCGAATCTCTACCGGAACAGAGCTCCGTCGCGTGCTTTCACGGAGAGGATCGCCCAAGCATCTCTCCGCGGATCGCAACGCTTGTGCCGCTCGCTGTCGGCTTCGACTGCGACACCGAATTCCGCGATGCTGCAAGAGCCGTTTTGGAGGAGCTTGCTTCAGGTGACCTCGCCGCTGTTTCTGACGCTTTCGCTCGCGATTCGTTGCGTGCAGTGGACCCGAAGCTCGCGGCTATCATTGCCCTTGCGGAAAGTAGTGGCCCACTCGTCATGATTGAACCGGCCGTGCGCGGAGCATTGCGCGAATGGGCGCTGTTCGCGGCCGACGACGAAATTCGCTCGCTGCTCGTGGCCGACGTTGTACGAGCCGAAATAGCGCGCCTTGAGCGACTGCTACAAGCCGCCGACGAGCGTAGCGCGTTAGTGCAATCCATCTTATCCGCGCCCTCTAAGCCTGCTCCAAATACCTCAAGGAGAACGAAGCGATGAAAAAAGCGAACCGCCGTCGTCAACGCAACACCGGCTCTATGCGGGAAATTGCTTCCGGTAAGTGGCAGATTCGCTACAAGGGTGAGTCGGATGTCATCCTCGCTGCGACAAAAACTGCAGCGACGGCCTCCCTGCAAGCTTTCGTCGAGCGTGTTCGCAACGGTGGAGTCTGCTCCGGCGATCGCATGATGTTCGACCATCTCGCGGACCTGTATCTTGAATCGAAAGCGCGTTCTAAGGCCGCAACATCGCTCGCCTGGTATAAGCGCAATCTCACGCAACACATTCGGCCGGCGATCGGTGGGATAAAAGTGCGCGATTTGCGAGCCATCCATGTCCAACGTCTGCTCGACGGTGCAAAAGACCATTCGCGAACCCAGCGCAAAGGCGAGCCGCTTGGAGCGACGAGCCTGCGGAATCTCTTGGTGTTGGTTCGAGCGGTGCTGGCCTGGGGCGTCAAACAGGGGATGCTTCGCGAGAACGTCGCCGTAAAGGTGGAGCTCGCCGCGGGCGGAACACGTCGAGCGTCCCACTCTCTCACCCTCCGACGCTGCAAACCTCCTACACGCCGCGAGCGGCACGGAGCTCTTCGCAGTCATCGCGACGGCTATCGCGACAGGTGCGCGGCGCTCGGAGTGTGCGCGCTTCGGTGGAGCGACCTCGACCTCGACGCTGGAACGATCGCGATCCGCCGTTCCGCCGCCAACGTCGATAAACGCATCATCATTGGCGACACCAAAACGAAGAACTCTCAGCGCACGGACCACCTTCCGGCGTTCCTCATCGACGTACTGTTGAAGCACCGCCAGGCGCAGCGCCAGCGCATCGAAATGCTCTGCGGTGAATTGGAAGGCCGTCGGCGCGCCAAGGAAGGCTACGTGTTTACCATGCCCACCGGCGAACTGTGGGATCCGAACGAGCTCTCGCGCCGGTTCTCTCGCCTCATCCGCATGAAGAAGCTGCCGCATTACCGCTTCCACGACTTGCGGCACGGATTCGCAAGCCTTGCGTTCGCGGCCGGCATTCCGCTCGCGGTCGTCAGTAAGTCGCTGGGCCACGCGAGCATCGGCATCACTGCCAACGTCTACACGCACTTGCTCATGGATCAAAAACGCGAAAAAGCGGCGGTACTCGATGCCTATCTCGGTGACACATTTGCTACGGCGCTCGGCGGAAAATCGCGCGCGTAGTGGATGGTTAGTGGATCGCAACGGTACGTACTGCACGAAAGTGCCTGTAAAATAAGGCCAAAAAGAGCGGTTGGCGGGAAAGTGTAGGAATCGAACCTACCAGCCGACTTGCGCCGGCCTCAGCGGTTTTGAAGACCGTGCGGGCCACCAGACCCGTACTCTCCCATAGCTTCCCCGCTGCTTACCCTAACGCGCGGTTTGGCCTGCTTTTTGCCGAACCGGGGACGCTCCGGCGTTTGCCGAAATAGCGCCATCGTGGGAGCGCTGCGCGAACAATCGCACGAGGGCCGCACCCTGCAGCGGCTCTTTGAAATTACGCAAGACATCCGGCAAGCCGAGGACATCGGGCCGGGTCTGAATTCGATCGCGCGCGGACTGTCGGAACTCTACGGCTGGCGCTACGTTTCCATCGTTGCCTCGGATGCTCCAGGCGGCGACATGTCGCGGCGCGTGATCATTGGCTTTCCCGAGGCTATCGTCATGGACCGGCTCGGCGAGCACGTGCCGCGCGAGGACATCGTGCAGCTGCTGCTGCCAGAATATGAGGCGGTGCCGCACTGCTTCTACATTCCGGCCGAGCGCCGCCAGACATGGGCGTACAATCTCTACACCGCGGACGTCCCCGTCGATAAAAAGCGCTCCGGTTCCGGAGCGTGGCACGAGCACGACTCCCTCACGCTGGTTTTGCCGGATCGCGGCGGCGAAATGCTTGGATATATTTCCGTAGACGGCCCGCTCGACGGCCGCGTCCCCTCGCATGAAACGCTGCGCGAGATGCAGTTGTTCGTCAATCTCGTGGGGCTCGCGCTCGGCAATGCGCGTGGCCACGCAGCCGAAGTCGAACGCCGGCGTTTTCTGGAAGAAACCTCGCGCGCGCAAAGCGAATTTTTCAGCATGGTGGCCCACGAGGTGCGCTCGCCGCTGGCGGCCATTCGCGGCGCTACGCAATTGTTCGATTCGCATTTCGAATCGCTCACGCAGGAGCGGCGCGGCGAGCTCCTCGGTGTACTTCGAACTTCCACGGCGCGGCTGTCCGCGATCTTCGAAGATTTTTTGCTGCTCTCGCGCATGGATGCCGGCAAGTTGACGCTCCGTTTGGAACACGTCGATCCCATCATCGTGGTTGAGGAGTCGGTCATGCGCATGGAGAGCGAGCATCCGGATCGAGAGTTTCGGATTTTGTATCTTGCTCCGCTGCCGCGCGTGAAAGCCGATGAAGGGCGCGTCGTACAAGTGCTCACCAACATGCTTTCCAATGCGGCGAAGTACTCGACCGCGGGTTCCGTGATTGCGGTAGAGATCAAGGCGTACGAAGATCGCGTAACCTTTGCAGTCAAAAATGAAGGTCCCGGCATACCCGAGAGCGAGCGCCACAAGATTTTTAGTCGCTTCGGACACGTTGGAAACGGGAGCGACTTTTCCATTGGATTGGGCTTGTACATCTCCTCGTCGCTGGTTTCCCTCATGGGCGGCACTATCGGGTTCGAGAGCGAACCGAACAAAGTTACGACTTTTTGGTTTGCGCTGCCGCGCTCGACCGAGTAAAACGGTACCGTATGAACACTCGCCCGGACATTCGCAACATTGCCATCATCGCGCACGTCGATCACGGCAAAACGACGCTCGTGGATGCCATGCTGCGTCAGAGCGGTGTCTTTCGCCTAGGCCAGCACGTCGAAACACGGATCATGGATTCCAACCCTCTCGAACGCGAACGCGGCATCACGATCCTTGCCAAGAATACCTCCATTCGCCACGGCGGCGTAAAGTTCAATATCGTCGACACGCCCGGCCATGCGGACTTCGGCGGCGAAGTGGAGCGCGTGCTGCAGATGGTGCAAGGTGTGCTGCTGCTCGTCGATGCAGCCGAAGGAGTCATGCCGCAGACACGGTTCGTGCTGCGCAAGGCGTTGGAACTGGATCTCAAAGCGATCGTTGCAGTCAACAAAATCGACCGCAAGGATGCGCGCCCGACGGAAGTCGTCAACGAAGTGTTCGATCTTTTCATCGAACTGGGCGCGAACGATGAACAGGCCGACTTTCCCGTCGTGTTCACGAACGGAAAGCTGGGCGTGGCGAAGCGCTCGCTGGATGATTCCAGCCAAGATTTGGAGCCGCTGTTCGCGGTGATCTGCGAGCAGGTCCCCGAAGCGCCGGCCGAAGACGGCGGCTTCCAAATGCTCGTGTCGGCGATCGACCACAACAAGTACGTCGGACGCATCGGTATCGGACGCGTATTTCGCGGCAGCGCACGGGCGAACGCTCCAATCGCCAAAGTTACGCGCGAAGGGATAGTGGAGAGCGGACTGCGGTTGACCAAATTGCTCACGTTTCAAGGCTTGGAACGCGTAGAGGTAGAGGAAGCGTCCGCCGGTGACATCGTGTGCGTGTCAGGAATCGAAGGTTTGAACATCGGCGACACCATCGCCGACGTCGGCGCCGCCGAAGGCGTGCACGCCGTCGCGGTCGACGAGCCGACTGTTTCCATGTCGTTCAGCGTCAACAACTCGCCGTTCGCCGGCAAGGAAGGGCGATTCCTGACTTCGCGTCAGATTCGCGAACGGCTCATGCGCGAGTTGGAATCGAACGTCGCCCTGCGGGTCGCAGACACCGAATCCGCCGACACGTTCGAAGTGCGCGGGCGCGGCGAATTGCATCTTTCCATTCTGATAGAGACGATGCGCCGCGAAGGGTACGAAATTCTCGTTTCAAAGCCGCAGGTGATCGTCACCGAACGCGCAGGCAAAAAGTGGGAACCGGTCGAGTATGTCGTCGTCGACGTTCCTTCGCAATACGAAGGCCCGGTCATCGAAGCGCTGGGAAGGCGCAAAGCCGCGATGTCCAATATGATCAACGTCGCTGAATCCCGCCGCCTGGAATACACCATGCCCACGCGCGCGATCTTCGGCTTGCGCGGGGAGCTGCTCACGCTTACGCGCGGCACGGCGGTGATGTCGCACACGTACTACGATCATCAAGAATGGCAGGGTGAACTGCCTGGGCGTAACGTGGGTGCGCTCGTCGCCAGCGATACCGGCCGGGTCACCGGCTACGCGCTCATGGGTCTCGATCAACGAGGGCGCTTTTTCGTCGGACCGGGAACGGACGTTTACGAAGGCATGGTCGTGGGACGAGCCAACGACGATAAAGACATCGCACTCAACGTCGTACGTGAGAAAAAGCTCACCAACATGCGCGCCGCGGGATCTGACGAGAACGTAAAGATTGCTCCGCCCGAAGAACTTTCGCTCGAGCGCGCAATTGAATTCATCGAAGACGACGAATTGGTGGAGATCACGCCCAAGTCGATTCGGATTCGCAAGCGCCTGCTCAGCGAAACGGACCGGCTGCGCCAACGCCGTCGCGACATGGCTCGCGCGTAGCGAGCGTTATGTCTGCAGCGGTTCGGGACTCGCTGCTGAAGACACGCAGTACGTCGCGCCGTTCGTCCGAATGTCGTCGTACTTGGAGTAAATGCGCTGGACGGTCCAGACATTAGCGCCGACGACGAGCGAATCGGTTTCGCCGTTGCAGATGTCGCCGTTCTCGCCGTTGCCCAAATCATACCACGCGTTCAACTGAGGATCCGTCGACATCTCGGCGAACTCGTGACTTGTCACTTGCGTGCGCCGTTGCTCCTGCGTGGCACTGATACTCAGCGAACACGTGGAGTCCCCTTGCGGGCACGTTTCGCGAACGCACGAATCGTCCAGCGCCGGAATCACCGCGTAGTACAACGAATTACCCTTCGTCGTCGTGAAGAAGTCGTGATACCCGAACGCGGTGTCGCCCGACGGTTCGCACAACACTAAACCCGCCGCGGCATCCTTGATCTCGATGCTCTCGTCCAGAAATACGATGAGCGCGTCCGTCGCGTTGTTCGAGGGCGGTTCCGGGATAGTGCCGTCATCGACGGCCGACTGAATGGTGGAGCGCACTCCCGAGTCGTTCAACTGCGTGGCGACCTGAGCGAGCGTCGAAGTCCCCGCGTATGTTCCGCTGCCCTTTCCCATGCCCACGCCATACTGCGAGAGCACATTCATGAACTCTGAAGCAAGTAGATCGACGCAAAACTGCTGCAACCGTGAAGCGCCGGTTTGGTGCGCCGGATCGCTTTGCCACGAGGCGCCCCAGAAGCTCGTGAAGATCCGCGGCGTGCGAAGAATGGGGCCGCCGTGGTTCACGAAATTCGGAAACGCGCCCGCAGCGGACGGCGGCGCCGTGACGAGGCTGGTCGCACCTGAGAGTGCGCGACCTCGCTTGCGTGGGCTTACGCCGCCGTAGCTCATACGCCTATACGAAAACCGGTTCGCCCGCTACTTCGGACGTGAACGTCAGTTCGCCGCGCAGGTCGTCGTAGTCCACGACCACCTTCTCGCCCTCTTGCACTTCGCCGCCGAGAATTTTGCGCCCGAGCGGAGTTTCGATCTCCTTTTGGATGGCGCGCTTGAGCGGACGCGCGCCGTACACCGGATCGTATCCGGTTTTGACCAAATGCCGCTTGGCCGCATCCGTCAGATCGAGTTCGATGCGCCGCTGCGCCAAGCGATGCCGCACGCGGCGCAGTTGAATCTCGATGATCTGCGCGAGCTCCTCTTCCGTCAGCGCATGGAAGACGATGATCTCGTCCACGCGATTGAGGAATTCCGGACGGAAATGCTGGCGCAGTTCGTCGAGTACGGTTGCGCGCATGATCGCATATTCCGCGCCGCCCATATCGCCCTTGTAATCCAAGATGCGATGGCTGCCGATGTTGGAGGTCATGATGACGATCGTGTTGCGGAAGTCGACCGTGCGCCCTTGACCGTCGGTGAGACGTCCGTCGTCCAGAATCTGCAGAAACACGTTAAAAACGTCGGCGTGCGCCTTCTCGATCTCATCGAATAGAATGACGCTGTAGGGCCGGCGGCGTACCGCTTCCGTCAGCTGGCCACCTTCTTCAAACCCGATGTATCCCGGAGGCGCTCCGAGCAGTCGCGCAACCGTGTGCCTTTCCTGATACTCCGACATGTCGATACGGATCATGGCGCGCTCGTCGTCGAACAAGTATTCCGCCAGCGCGCGCGCTAGTTCGGTCTTGCCCACGCCGGTGGGGCCGAGGAAAATGAACGATCCGATCGGCCGGTTGGGATCGGCAAGGCCCGATCGCGAACGCACCACCGCTTCCGCAACCGCGTCGACGGCTTCATCTTGACCGATGACGCGCTGATGCAGTTCGGCGTCCAAATGCAGCAGTTTCTGGACCTCGCCTTCGAGCAGTTTGCTGATCGGAATGCCGGTCCAGCGACTGATCACGTCGGCGATATCCTGTTCGTCGACTTCCTCTTTGGAAAGACGCGTATGGCCGTCGCGTGAGGAAAGGCGCTGCTCTTCTTGCTGCAGCTGCTTTTCAAGCGACGTCAGCGTGCCGTAACGCAGTTCGGCAGCGCGATTGAGATCGTAGAGCCGTTCCGCCTGTTCGATCTGAACCTTCGTTTGTTCGATTTGCTCGCGCAGCTCGCGCAGCTTCACGGCGGCGGCTTTCTCGCTCTGCCAGCGCGTCTGCAGGCTGCATTTGATCCTCGCGCAGGTCGGCGACTTCTTTCTCGAGTTGTTCCAGGCGATGCTTGCTGGCCTGATCGTTTTCCTTGCGCAGCGCTTCGCGCTCGATCTCCAGCTGCATGACGCGGCGGGTGAGCTCGTCCAGCTCCTGCGGCATCGAATCGATTTCCGTGCGCAATTTCGCGGCCGCTTCGTCGACCAAGTCGATCGCCTTGTCCGGTAAAAAGCGATCGCTGATGTATCGATTCGAGAGCGTCGCCGCAGCGACCAACGCGGAGTCCTTGATCCGCACGCCGTGGTGCGCTTCGTACTTTTCTTTCAAGCCCCGCAGAATCGAAATGGTGTCCTCGACGCTGGGCTGATCCACGAAGACCGGCTGGAAGCGCCGTTCCAGCGCGGCGTCCTTCTCGACGTACTTGCGATACTCGTTCAGCGTCGTAGCGCCGATCATGTGGAGTTCGCCGCGCGCGAGCATGGGCTTGAGCAAATTGCCCGCATCCATCGCGCCTTCGGCCTTACCCGCACCGACCACGGTGTGCAGCTCGTCGACGAACAGCAAAATTTGCCCCTCGGAGTTCTGCACGTCTTTGAGCACGGCTTTGAGGCGCTCTTCGAATTCGCCGCGGTACTTGGCCCCGGCGATGAGCGCGCCCATATCCAACGCGACGATGCGTTTGTCTTTCAGTCCTTCGGGAACGTCGCGGCGCACGATGCGCTGCGCGAGACCTTCAACGATGGCGGTTTTGCCGACGCCGGGATCGCCGATGAGGACCGGATTGTTCTTGGTGCGGCGCGAGAGCACCTGAATGACGCGCCGAATTTCGTCGTCGCGCCCGATGACCGGGTCGAGCTTGCCGCGTTCCGCCTCGAGCGTGAGATCGCGCCCGTAGCGTTCCAAACTCTTATACGTGCCTTCAGGGTTCTGCGTGGTCACGCGCTGATTGCCGCGAACGGCGCGCAGTGCCGCTAAGAGCTTGTCGCGCGTGAGCCCACTCTCACGCAAAAGGCGTCCGACGGCGCCGCTATTTTGGGTCATAGCCAGCAGCAAGTGCTCGACGGAAACATAATCGTCTTGCAGCTGCTTGGCATCAGCCTCCGCCTGCGAGAATAGGCGCGTCAGCTCCGGTGAAACGGTAACCGTGGCCTGATCCGCGTTCGCGCCCGTCAAACGCGGCAAACGCGAAATGGCCTGCTCGACCTTGGCAAGGAGCGCTTTCGGGTCGATGCCGGCCTCTTTGATGATGTCAGGGGCGATGCCGCGATCTTGTTCGAGCAGCGCTGCCAGCAAATGTTCGGGCGAAGTCTGCGTGTTGTGTTCGTTGAGTGCGCGCGTATATGCGGCATTGAGTGCGTCTTGAACGCGCTCCGTCATGCGATCGACATTCATAATTTCACCGATTTAAACATCAGCGAGGGCCCCTGCGGTTGCGTTGCCGCTAGGCTGCTCCGGAAGCGACCAGGTTGACTTGCGCGACAAACGCAGCCTTGGTCGCGTCGTCCAGGAACGAGGCGCGAAACGAATTTTTGGCGAGCTCGATCGAGGTCGTCGTCGGAGAGGCGCAGCGCCGCCGCCGCGCGCAGGTAATTCTCGCCGACGTAACCGCCAAAGTACGCCGGATCGTCGGAATTGACGGTGACGAGCAGGCCGGCGTCGATCATCCGCCGGAGCGGATGCTCCTCCAGGGACGGCACGACATGCAAGCGCACGTTTGAAAGCGGGCACACCGTCAACGGCACGCGCGTGCGGCGCAATCGCTCCACTAGCCGCGCGTCTTCCATCGCGCGGATCCCGTGATCGACGCGCACGACGCGCAGGCGATCCAGCGCATCCCAAACGTACGCCGGCGGCCCTTCTTCACCGGCGTGGGCCACGGCAAGAAACCCGTACGCCCGAGCGCGCTCGAAGACGAGTTGAAATTTCTCGGGCGGATTGCCCGTTTCGGCTGAGTCCAATCCTACGCCCACGATCCGATCTTGATAGGGCAACGCCAGCTCCAGCGTCTCCATCGCAGAGCGCGATGGCAGATCGCGCAGAAAGCACATGATCAGTTTGGTGCTCAGGCCGAAGTCTCGCTCGCTGCGCGAGAACGCAGACCATAAACCGTCAATCACGGTCTCGAACGGGATGCCGCGCTGCAGATGCGCCTGAGGATCGAAGAATATCTCGGCATGTTTGACGTTCTGCGTTTGGGCGCGATGCAGATACGCGAGCGCCAGCTCTTCGAAATCACGCTCCGTGCGCAAAACGGAAATGGCCGCATAGTACAGGTTCAGGAAGGACTGCAAATCGGAGAACCGATACGCGGCGTGAAGCGATTGCTCGTCGGAATATGCGAGCGCCACGCCGTTGCGCTCCGCAAACGCAAAGATGAGTTCGGGCTCGAGCGCGCCTTCTATGTGAATGTGGAGTTCCGCCTTGGGCAGCCCCGCAACGTCGATCATACTTCACTCACCGCACCGGCGCGCGAGGATCGAAGCATGCGGACGTCGCCGCTGCGCACCGTGATGCCCCGCGCATCGAACCATTCGAGCAACGGGACGGCATACTTTCGAGAAGTGCCGACGATATCCCGAAATTGCGCCATCGTCATGCTGTCGTTTTCGCGTAAGAAGCGCTCCAGCCGCGCGTGGATCGCGGAAAGCTGCGCCCCACGATACAATTGATCGCCCACCTTCACGAGCGAACCTTTGGCAACCAGCGCGTCGAATGCCTTGGAAACGCCGGGGATTCGCGAGCTCTTCACCTTCGCGACGACGTCGCTTAGAGGCGTGGGCACGAACGAATCGCCGCTGCGCGAAAGCGCTTGCTCGAAAAAGCTTTGCTGCTCGACGGAGAGCCGCGGTACGTGATCCGGCGTGGCGAAGTACCCGGCGCGATGGGCTACCCGCCCGTCTTGCGCGAACGCCGTCAAGATTCGCGCGAGCAGCGCTTCGTCGACGGACAACGCGCGCGAGAGCGCAATGGAGGTGACGCCCATCGCCCAGGGCTCGGCTCGTTGCCGGTCTTGCAGAAATTGCAGTGCGCTAACGAGCAGCCCTTGCGCGAGCTCCGCATCGACGTAGGCGTGCGGCCGCAAAACCCGCATGACCTCGCCGCGTTCCTCCAGCGCATCGAGCGCCGCCTGAACCGCGTCTTCCCGCAAATTGGCATCGCCCGCAATCTGCGTGCATGTCGCGGGCGCGGCTTGACGGCGTAGCACCGTGAGGACGATCGCTTCGTGCGGGCTTCGCTCGTTCGACGGCGAGGCGGGTTGCGAACCCACGCCTGCGATGCGCCCGCCGCCCAGCAACGTTTTTGGCGAGAGCCGCCGCACGACGAAGGCCGTTCCGGGATACGCCACCGTCGGCCGTCGCAGAAAAATTTGCGCGGCCGTTTGTACTGCGCATTGCGGCACTTCGTTTAATACCAGTGTTCCGAGTATCTCCGCCGAGCCGATGTACGCGCGAACCGCGTTGCGCCGTCGCAGCAGGGAGAGCGACTGCGCCAAAGGCGTGAACTCCACCGCGAAGCTGTCGGTCGCCGTAAATTGCGGCGCAACCAGCAGTTCGCCGCGAGCGACGTCGTTCGCGTTAACGGACGGCACGCTCAGCGCTACGCGTGAACCACCTTCGACGTGCTCGCGCTTTTGGCCGAATGTTTGCAAGCTTCGAACGCGTACGGTGCGGCCTGAAGGCGCAAGCGCGAGCGTTTCTCCTACGGCAATTCGGCCCTGCATCAGCGTTCCGGTAACGATCGTGCCAAGACCGGGCAATGCAAAAACGCGGTCGATGGGCAGGTAAGCCGGCGCATCGGGATTACGCGCGGGAAGCCGCGCGAGCGCGCGATGTATATCCGACCGAAGCACATCCAGATTCTCGCCGCTTACCGTTGAAACCGCAACGACTCGCGCGCCGGCCGCGATAGTACCTTGGAGCCTGCTCGGAGATGCGCGCGCAAATGCCCGCAATTTCGCTTGGCGGCAGCAGGTCCGTTTTGGTGATCACCACGATGACCTCGCGCACGTTGAGGTATTGCAAAATCTGCAAATGCTCCAGCGTTTGCGGCATGATGCCTTCCGTGGCGGCAATGACCAGCAGCAGCAATTCCATGCCGGCGGCGCCCGCGAGCATGTTGTGTAGAAAGCGCTCGTGACCCGGCACGTCTACGATGCCCGCCTCCAATCCGTCGTCGAACCGCAGGTGCGCAAAACCCAGGTCCAACGTCATTCCGCGCAGTTGCTCTTCGAGCCAGCGGTCAGGATTCGTGCCGGTCAACGCCTTCACGAGCGCGGATTTACCGTGATCGACGTGACCCGCCGTGCCGATGATATGCATCTACGATAGGATCGATGCGAGCGACGCGATTACGCGCGCATCGTCGTGCGGGGCAATCGTTCGCAGCTCCAGCAGCAGGCGATTCGCATCGATGCGCGCGATGATGGGCGTGCTGCACTCGCGCAAACGGCGTGCCGCACGCTCCGCGCCGCCGGGCGGCTCCAGCGCGACGGCAACCGAAGGAATCTCGAACTGCGGCAGAGCGCCGCCGCCGGCATAGGCGATGCTGTCGATGCACTGCGCATCGTGCAGCGTTTCGCAATACTGCTCGGCTCGCGCGCGCAGATCTTCCCCGGTCGCGCGCAGCATCGCGAAAAACGGCAGCTGTTCGCGTCCGGCCGGCGTTGCATGCAGCCGCAGCGTTTCTATCAGGGTCGCCAAGATCACTTTATCGACCCGCAGCGCGCGAATCAACGGATTGCTGCGAAGCCGCGCAATCATCGCCGCGCTTCCGACGATGATGCCGGCTTGAGGGCCGCCGAGCAGTTTGTCGCCGGAAAACACGACCAGATCGATGCCTTCCGCGAGCGCGTCCTGCACGGTACGTTCGTGCGGGAGGCCGTACTGCGCGAGATCGACCAGCGCGCCGCTGCCGAGATCTTCAACCACCGGTATGCCGGTGCGTCGCCCCAAGGCGGCAAGTTCACGGGGATCGACCTCGTGCGTAAAACCCGTCACGCGAAAATTCGACGCGTGCGTTCGCAGCAGAAGCGCCGTACTCGGCGAGAGCGCGCGTTCGAAGTCGTGCAGGTACACCTTGTTCGTGGCGCCGACCTCTACCAAGCGTGCGCCGCTGCGTTCCACGACATCCGGCAGGCGAAAACCGCCGCCGATCTCCACGAGCTGTCCCCGTGACACTACGACTTCGCGTCCGTTGGCGAACGAATCCAACGTCAACAACACTGCGGCGGCGCAGTTGTTGACGACCACGCCGTCCTGTGCGCCCGTAACGTCTCCCAACACTCCGCTCGCGCGCGCATACCGCGAATCGCGCCGGCCTTCGTTCAGGTCGTATTCCAAGTTTGAATACCCGCCGCCAATCCGCACCGCGGCCTCGAGCGCGCCGGCGGCGATCGGCGCGCGCCCCAGATTGGTGTGCAGCAAAATGCCGGTCGCATTGATGACCGGCACGAGCGATCGCGACTGAGCGCGCTGCAAACGATCGATGATGCTCGCGCAGAGCGCCTCGTACGCCGGAACCCCGCCGTCGCGGGCACGCCGAACCGCATCCAGCGTTTCCGTGACGCTGTGCTTTACGGTCGCCTTTCCGAGCAACGCTTCAAAGCGCGATATACGCGGCTCCGACAAAAAACTATGCACAGCCGGAATGCTGCGCACGTTTTTCTAACTCACGTGTTTGCCGAGCATCGAAGTGATCTTGTCTTCCGAAACATAGCCAACGATGCGATCCACGGGTGCGCCGTTCTTGAACAGAATGAGGCACGGGATGCCGGAGACCTGGTATTGACCGGCAAGGTTGGGATTGTCGTCGGTGTTCAGCTTTACGAACTTGGCCCTGCCCGCATGCGAGGCGGCAACCTTCTCGACAACCGGGCCGAGCATCTTGCACGGACCGCACCACGGCGCCCAAAAATCTACCAGCACGGGCTGGCTCGCTCCCAGCACCTCTTGCTGAAAGTTGGTTTGCGAAACGTCGGCTACTGCACTCATGCTGTTCGGCTGCTCTCCTTTTGACAATTTAAACTCGACCCGGCATTGCGAGGTTTCACGGAAGCGGCTCCACCGGCTCGCCGGTGATTTCGGTAATCTGCTTGGCTTGTTTGCCCAAGTTCGTGATGGCGATCACTTCGTCGCCCTCGCCCAGACGTTGCAAGCGCACGCCCTTGGTGGAGCGGCCGGCCTTGCGGATGTCGCAAACGCGCAGACGAATCACTTGATTGGACGACGTGATCATCAAAATTTCGTCCTCCGGCGCGACCAAAATCTGATCGACCACTTTGCCGATGTCTTCCCGCTCCTTTGCAAACGCTTTGACGCCTTTTCCGCCGCGTGAAGTATGGCGATAGTCGTCGATCGGCGTGCGTTTGCCGAAGGCGCGCGTCGTGACGAGCAGCACTTCACGCCGCTGGTCTTCGATCACGTCCATCGCCACGATCGCATCGCCGCGTTCCAACGTCATGCCTCGCACGCCGCGCGCGTTGCGGCCCATCGGCCGCACGTGGCGCTCGTTGAAGTGCACGGCCATGCCCGCGACGGTGCCCAGGATGACGTCCCGGCTGCCGTCGGAGAGATCGACCGCCAGCAGTTCGTCGTTCTCGTCCAAGTTGATGGCGTTGAGCCCGTTGCGGCGCACGTTCGAGAATTCTTCGAGCTTCGTTTTCTTGATCACGCCGTTTCTGGTGACCATGATCATATACCGTTCTCCGGCGAAATTCTGTACCGGGAACACCGCCGTAACGTATTCGCCCGGCGGAAGCGTGAGCAAATTGACGAGCGCCGTGCCGCGCGCCTGCCGCGTCGTATCGGGAATTTCGAACCCGCGCAGCCGGTATGCGCGCCCTTTGTTGGTGAAGAAGAGCACGTGGTCGTGCGTCTTGGTGATGAAGAAATTACGCACGACGTCTTCGCGCTTGAGATTCGCGATGCCGACGACGCCGCGCCCGCCGCGATTTTGCGTTTTGAACGTGTCGCCCGATACTCGTTTGATGTAGCCGCCGACCGTGTACGTGACGACGACTTCGGTATTCGGAATCAGGGCTTCGACCGAAAACTCGTCTTCCGCCGGGATGATCGCCGTGCGCCGTTCGTCGCCGAATTTCTTCTTGACGTCGAGAATTTCGGTCTTGACGATTGCCGCGATGCGGCGCGAACTCTTCAGGATATCCTGCAGTTCGGCGATGAGTTTGATGAGTTCCTCGTACTCGTTCTCGATCTTCTGGCGTTCCAAGCCGACCAGCGTGCGCAGCCGCATGTCGACGATGGCGTTGGCTTGCACGTCCGAAAGGCTGAATCGCGCGGTCAGACTTTACCCGGGCCTCGTCAGTGGTCTGGCTGCCGCGCACGATCTCGATGACTTCGTCGATGTTGTCGAGCGCGATCCGGTAGCCTTCCAGCAGATGCGCGCGCTCTTCGGCTTTGCGCAGATCGTACTGCGTGCGCTTCGTAACGACGTCCTTGCGATGCACGATGTAATGTTCGAGCAGTTGCTTGAGCGAGAGCACTTGCGGTTCGAGGGAGACGGAACCATCGGCACGCGGCGGCCCCACGGGCACGAGCGCCAGCATGTTGAAACCGAAGCTCGACTGCAGCGGCGTGTGCTTGTAGAGCTGGTTGAGTACGATCTTCGGCGTTGCCGCTTTGTGCAGCTCGACGACGACCCGCATGCCCTTGCGGTTAGACTCGTCGTGCAGCGCGGAGATGCCCTGGATGCGCTTTTCGGCATGCGCTTCGGCGATAGCCTCAACGATGCGGCCCTTGTAAACTTGGTATGGAATTTCCGTAATGATGATTTTGTTGCGGCCGCGATCTTCCACGATCTCCGCTTTGCCGCGAATCGCGATCGAGCCGCGCCCGGTGCGATACGCTTCCCGAATGGCCTCCTGCCCCATGATGATGCCGCCCGTTGGGAAATCGGGCCCCGTGACGATGTCCGCCAGATTGCTATCCGAGATGGCCGGGTCGTCGATGATCGCGGCGACCGCATCGGCGATCTCCATCAGGTTGTGCGGCGGAATGTTCGTCGCCATGCCCACTGCAATGCCGCTGGAACCGTTGAGCAGCAGCTGCGGTAGTTTGCCGGGCAGCACGCTGGGCTCCGTGCCCTGATTATCGAAGTTGGGAACGAATGGAACCGTTTCTTTGTCGATGTCGCTGAGCGCTTCGGTCGAAGTGCGCGCCAAACGCGCTTCGGTGTACCGGTATGCTGCAGGCGGATCGGGATCGATCGAGCCGAAGTTGCCGTGTCCGTCGACCAGCGGGTAGCGCAGCGTGAAGTCCTGCGCCATGCGTACCAGCGCATCATAGACGGACGCGTCGCCGTGCGGATGGAACGATTTGAGCACCTCGCCGATGATTCCGGCGCACTTGCGGTGCTGCTTGGTCGGTTCCATGCCCATTTCGCGCATGGCAAAAAGAATGCGGCGCTGCACCGGTTTGAGACCGTCGCGGACGTCGGGCAGCGCGCGCGAGGCGATGACCGACATCGCATACGAGAGATAGCTCTCGCGCATCTCGTCTTCGACGTTGATTTGCGAGATGATGTCGTTATTCAATGCAGAACTTCCGTCCGTTCACGGAATAGGTGTTTCGCCAAACCGATGGATCGAACATTTTATAGCGAGCAAGAGTTTCGCCACTTTGCGGCACAATTCGCGCGCCGGTTGCGTGCAGGCGACGTCGTCGGCCTCTCCGGTCCGCTGGGCGCCGGCAAGACGACGTTTATCAAAGCCGTCGTCACGGAGCTGCTCGGCAGCGACCTTGCCAGCAGCCCGACGTTCACGTTTTGGCATCGCTACGCACCGGACGCCGATGCAGCCGCATGCGAACCGCCGGTAAACCACTTGGACCTCTACCGCATTGAAGATGCGCGTGAAATCGCGCAGCTGGGCCTCGAGGAGGCCTTCGACGGTACGTCCATCGTTTTGGCGGAATGGTGGCGCAACGCGCCGATCCTGCTGCCGCCGGTTCGGTACGAAATCGAGATCGACGGAAGCGGTGAGGGGCCACGAAGGGTGAGTGTGCGCGCGCCGGATTCGGCCGGCACGGAAGAAGGCGAGAACCGATGATCGTGCTCGCCCTCGATGCCGCCCTCGAAGGTTTTTCGGCCGCAATCGTCCGGGATGGCGGCCGTTCATCTGCGGTGGGATATCGCGGACAAGTGGCACTCGAGCGCGGGCTTTCTGCCGTGAGCGCCGTGCTGAGCGAGAGCGGGCTGCAGCCGCACGCCGTGGACCGCTTAGCCGTCGGCGTCGGTCCGGGAAGCTTTACAGGCGTGCGCATCGCCATCAGCTACGCCAAATCGCTGGCGCAGGGGTGGAATTTGCCGTTGACCGGCGTGAATTCGTTCGACGCGCTGGAAGCCGGCACGCACACCGAACCGCAGCGCGCACTGCTTTGCGTCGTGCACGGGCGGCAGGGCGTCATCTCGGCGCGCCTGCGCTCCAATGGACGCGACCGCCGCGCGTCGGGGTACATCCACGACGTGCTGGACGGCTTCGGCAAGGACTTGAACGTTTCACCGCTGCTGCTCATCGGCGCCGCGGAGGACGTTATTGCGCCGCTTGGCGAACGCGGCATCCAGGTGCTCTTGCTGCCCCGCGCGATAGAACCCAGCGCCCTCGCCGTCGCAACCGTCGCGGCGCAGCGCGATCCTGCGCCCAGCCCGCATGAAATACGCGCGGATTACGGTGAGTTGCCGGCAGTGAGCGTGCCGCGCCCATCGACGTGAAACTCGAGCCCAAACCGGAACAAATAACCGGCGATTCGCCGCTCCTCATCAATTCGATGACGGATGCAGATATCAAGGACGTGCTGCGCATCGAACAGCAGTCCTTCGCGACGACGTGGCCGTCGAATGCGTTTTACCAGGAACTGCACGAGAACAAGGCCGCGCATTATTACGTCGGCAGGCTGGGCCGGCGCATCGTCGCCTACGGCGGCATTTGGGTGATTCTGGAAGACTCGCACATCACGACGATCGCCGTTTCTCGCGATGCGCGTGGACGCAAATACGGCGAACGGATGCTCTTGCATTTGCTGGACCGAGCGATCGAACGCGGCACGTCATGGATGACGCTTGAAGTGCGCGAAAGCAACACGGTCGCGCAAGCGCTTTATCGCAAGTACGGATTCACGACCGTCTCAACCCGGAAAGCGTACTACAGCGACAACAACGAAAACGCGCTGGTGATGTGGGCCGGAAATCTGAAGAGCGACATCTACCGGAACAGGCTGCGGGCGTTGCGCGCAATGCTGTTGGGATGACGTTTAGCGAGTCTGTCGAAACGCGTACGTGCCGACTTGCGGCAAGAACACCGGTATGCGCATTGCGTACGCGTTGCCCGCATGGCGGAGAATCTAGCCAGAACGCACGGGCTTGCGCCCGGGAAAGCGCGCGTCGCCGGGATGCTGCACGATCTCGCAAGGCTGTATTCCTCGCCGCAGTCTGCTGCGCGAAAGCGCGCTGCGCGGCATTCCGATCGACTCGTACGCGCGGGAGCATCCGGTCGTGCTGCATGCGCCGCTTTCGGCCCATCTTGCGCAGGAACGATTCGGGATAACCGACACGGACGTGCTGTCAGCCATTGCCAAACACACGCTCGCGGACGGCGACATGTCGCCGCTCGATTGCATCCTTTACCTTGCCGACGGTCTGGAACCGGGCCGCGAATACGCGCAGCGGGCCGCGCTGGCCGAGTTGGCCTTCGTGGACCTGCACGCCGCGATGCGTGCAACGATTGCGGCGTCCCTGGAGTATCTTACTGGGAGGCAACTCCCTCTCGCGCCGCAGACGGCTGCGGCGATGACGGCCTTCGGCCTGGCGGCCGATGCACTGGAGGTTGGCACTGGCGGACATTCTTGAGATCGTGCGTGCAGCGGCGCACGACAAAAAGGCTGAAGACGTGACCGAGATCGACGTGGCGGGACGTACGATTCTGGCCGATTACTTCGTCATCGTTACCGGCCGTTCGAAAATTCAGACGCGGTCGATCGCGGACAGCATTGCCGAGCGCGTCAAAGCCGCAGGCCTGCGCGTTGCCCGCGTCGAGGGCTACGCAGACGGCAATTGGATTCTGCTGGATGTCGGCAACGTCGTGGTGCACGTCTTCACGCCCGAGCAGCGCGCGTTCTACAATCTCGAGCGTCTTTGGTCGGCCGTGCCGGAACGGCAGGCGCAAACGTCATGAGCCGGCGTCCAAAGGTACGATACGAAACGCAATCCGCTCGCCGCCGCCGGCAGGCGCTGCTGCGCGCGGGTGTTTGGATCTTCATCTTCGTCTTTGCCTTCAGCATCGTGGGCGGACTGCTCGCCGTGGGCTTCATTCACTAAAGTTCAAGAAATAGGAACGACATGAAACGCGTATTACCGGCCTTGATTGCAGCGGTGCTTGCCGCAAGCGCCCCGGCGCTGGCCAAAGATTTCGTTCAGGATCAAGCGGGAATGTTCGGCGCGCAGACGGTGCAGCAGCTCAACACGCGCATCGGCAACTTCAACGCGCAAACCGGCAAAGAGATCATCGTGCAGACGGTCCCTTCCGTTGCGGGCGGGGACGTGCGCGCCGCGGCGATGAACGCCTTTGCGCAGCAGCAAGTCAACGGCGTGCTGATTTTCATCGACAAGGGCGACCGCAAGGACTGGATCGTTCCGGATCGCGCTGCGGTGCAATCCGGCTGGTGGAGTTCGCAAACGTCCGCTTCGGTCGCTTCGGCCATGCAGGCGCAGTTTCGCGCGGGCGACTATGACGGCGGCATTACCACGGCGGTCAATGCCACCCTCGACGTATACCGTTCGCATCTGAGCTCGCTGCCGGGCGCGCAACCTGCACGCAGCACCAACAGCGCGTATCCGCAGCAAAGCGCTCAGGGGCTACATATTAGCGCGTTCTGGTGGATCGTCATCGCGCTCTTTGCGTTCTTCATCATCCGCTCGATCATGCGCGCGGCCGCCGGCCCGCGCGCTTACGGCGGCGGATATGGTCCCGGCGGTCCAGGTGGCCCAGGCTACGGCGGATACGGTGGCTACGGCGGCTTTGGAGGCGGCGGAGGGTTTTGGAGTGGTCTGCTCGGCGGCCTCGGCGGCGCTTTTCTGGGCAACGAACTCTTCGGGCGCCAGAACATCGGTACCGGCGCGTGGGGCAACACGGATCCCACGGGCGGACAGACTCCGGTCGACGCCGGCGGCTGGCAATCCGACGCCGGACAAGCCGATGTGGGCGGCGGCGGCGGCGGTGACTGGGGAGGTGGCGGCTTCGGCGGCGGCGGTGGAGATTTCGGCGGAGGAGGCGGCTTTGGCGGCGGCGGCGATGCCGGCGGGGGCGGCGGCGGCTGGTAACTGCGCTATTCGCGCCGGCGCTATGCTGAAGTTTGTTTCTTGGCCGCTACTCGCTCGAACATGCCGTGCAACACGATAGCCTCGTTGTGTTCCGGGTCCTTGGCGCCGTACACGAGAGTGATGGTTTTTTCGCGCTTCGCGGCATCGATGAGCTCGCCAATGCGCTTGGCGGCGTGAGACTGGCTTAATTCGGCGCGATAGCGCTTGCGGAACGCGGCCCATTTTTCCGGATCGTGTCCGAACCATTGGCGCAGTTCCGTGCTGGGCGCTAAGTCCTTGGCCCAAACGTCGAGCTGAACTCCTCTTTCTTAATGCCGCGCGGCCAAAGGCGATCGACGAGCACGCGGAATCCGTCGCCGCGCGCCGGTTTCTCGTACGCGCGCTTTAGCGCAATGGCCGGCATCATAATGCCAATACCCACCTGGCGCTCATGCGCACCGGGCAGGCGCTCCGTGAGCACCGGAGCACGTAAAATCGGGTAAAGGATACCGGCATACGCGGAGATTGATATGAATACGAGCGATTTTTTATTGCAGCGACTCGTCGAGTGGGGATTCAAGCGAGTCTACGGCTATCCCGGCGACGGTATCAACGGCATCATGGGCGCGTTCGATCGCATCGGCGACAAACTGCAGTTCATTCAAGTGCGTCACGAAGAGATGGCCGGATTCATGGCGTGTGCGCACGCGAAATTCACCGGTGAAGTAGGGCTGTGTTTGGCGACCTCCGGTCCCGGTGCCGTGCACATGCTCAACGGCCTGTACGATGCAAAGATGGATCACACGCCGGTCGTCGCGATTGTCGGACAGGCGGCCACGAGCGCGCTCGGAAGTTCGTACCAGCAAGAAGTCGACCTGCAAGTGCTGCTGCAAGATGTAACGGAGTACGTCTATACGGTTTCGAGCCCCGCCGCGATGCGCCACATCGTCGATCGCGCGGTTCGCACGGCGGCGGCTTTTCGCGCCGTCACGTGCGTGATCGTCCCGAAAGACGTGCAAGAGAAGGACGCGGTTCCTCAGCCGCCCCGCACGCACAACATGACGCGCAGCAGCGTGGGATACTCGGCGCCTTCCGTCGTGCCGGTGCAGCACGATCTGCAGCGTGCGGCCGACGTGCTCAATGCCGGTGAGCGCGTGGCGATGATGGTCGGGCAAGGGGCAGCAAACGCGACGGATGAGATCCTCGCTGTTGCGGACCGTTTAGGCGCGGGCATCGCCAAGGCTTTGCTTGGCAAATACGTCGTTCCGGACGATTTGCCGTACGTCACGGGAACATTGGGATTGCTCGGCACGCGGCCCAGCTCCGACATGATGAACGAGTGCGACACGCTCCTGATGGTCGGCACGTGCTATCCGTATTCGGAGTTTTTGCCCAAAGAAGGGCAGGCGCGCGGGGTGCAAATCGACATCGACGCTCGCAACGTCGGACTGCGCTTCCCCACCGAGGTGAATTTGATCGGCGACAGCCGGCAGACGCTCGCGGAGCTTCTGCCGTTGCTCAAGCAAAAGACCGATACTGCGTGGCGCGATGGCATCGCGAAGAACCTCAAAAATTGGTACGGCGACGAAGAGGCGCGCGCTCACGTCAAAGGAACGCAAATCAACCCTCAGCTCGTATTCTGGGAACTGAACGAACGCCTGCCGGATAACGCCATTCTGACGGGCGATGCCGGTACGGCCACCAATTGGTTTGCGCGCAACATTCATATGCGGCGCGGCATGAAATCTTCGCTTTCCGGCAGCCTGGCGACGATGGGTTCGGCCGTTCCGTACGCCATTGCAGCAAAGTTTGCATTCCCGGATCGCACCGTTATCGCGTGCACCGGCGATGGCGCGATGCAGATGAACGGGAGCGCCGAAATGCTTACCGTCGCAAAGTACTGGAAACGCTGGAGCGATCCGCGGCTCATTTTTCTGGTTATGAACAACTCGGATCTCAATCAGGTGACTTGGGAGATGCGCATCGAAAGCGGAAATCCGAAATACGAAGCCTCTCAGAATTTGCCGCATTTCAATTACGCCGAATATGCGAACCAAATCGGCTTGAACGGCATTCGGGTCGAACGCTCCGAGGAGATTGGCCCGGCCTGGGATCGCGCATTAGCCTCGAATCGCCCCGTGATTTTCGATGCGGTCGTCGATGCAAACATCACGCAGTTGCCGCCGCACATCACGCTCGCGGAAGCGCACAATCTTTTCTCGGCACTTGCCAAAGGCGACCCCGACGAAGGCGGCGTGATCAAGGAATCGGTGAAGGAAGTGCTTGCGGGACTGTTGCCGCATCACGGTTCGCGTAAGTAAGCCATGCCGCGCGCCGCGACGCGGCTGGAGGCCGTTGCGGATTTTGGTAAACCGCTCCGGTAACGGAGGATAAGCATGGCATTCGCGATCAAAGCCGAGGTTTGCGATCCTCGGGCGAACACGTTCAAGTTCACTGCGCAAAAGACCATGTATGGTGGCAAGCATATCGCCGAAGGCCAGACGATCTTCGTGTTCGCGAGCGAGAACGAGGGCGGCCTAGGCCTCGTCGCGCGCGGCATTGTCACTTGCGCCGAAGGCATCGCGAAGAAGCGCGGCATCGCTCGCCAAACACCGCGCGTGAGCCTCACCATCAGACCAACTGCGCTTGCAAAGCGGCCGATTGGCCGGAGCGAACTCAAAGATTTCACGGACTGGAACGATGGTCAACCCGCAACCGAGCTGAATTTCAAATTCTATCGTCAGGCAACGAACAAGATCGCCGGTATCTCGGACGAAGCGGCGGCGTTCCTCAACGAGTTCTTCTAGCGCGACTACGACGGTCAAGGCGACGAGGGTACGTCAAGCGTTCTCGGGAAACGCCCGCCATGCGACGCTTTCTGGCTTTGTTTTTAACGGCTTTTTTCACCGCCCCCTGGAGTGCGCTGCCGGCGCCCGCGCAAACGTATGACGCGGCGCTCTTTGGGAGTTTGCAGTGGCGCAACATCGGACCGATCCGCGGCGGCCGCGCGATCACCGTCAGCGGCGTGCCGGGTCAGCCGGAGAAGTTTTACTTCGGTGCAGTCGGCGGGGGCGTATGGGAAACGGACAACGCGGGCCGCACGTGGTTTCCGATCAGCGATGCGCTTCCCGTCGCGTCGATCGGTGCCATCGCGGTTGCACCGGATGCGAATGTGCTGTACGCAGGCACCGGCGAGGCCGACATGCGCTCTGACGTTCAGCACGGTGACGGCGTGTACAAATCGATGGACGGCGGCAAAACGTGGGCGCACATCGGACTCGACGATACGCGTCAGATTGGCCGCATCGTCGTCGATCCAAAAAACAGCAACGTCGTGTACGTCGCGGCGCTTGGTCATCAGTACGGCTCAAATACGCAGCGCGGCGTCTTTAAATCGACCGACGGCGGACGCACCTGGAGTAAAGTTCTTTACAAAGACGAGAACACCGGCGCGATCGACCTGGCGATCGATCCGGAGAATTCAAACGTCGTCTTTGCCTCGCTCTGGCAGACGCGCCGCCCTCCGTGGAACGTCTATCCTCCGAGCAATGGTCCCGGCAGCGGACTCTATAAAAGTATTGACGCCGGAACGACGTGGAACCGAATCGCGGGAAACGGTTTTCCTTCTGCGGGGAAAACTGCGCTCGGGCACATCGGCATCGCCATTTCTCCGGCAAACCACAACCGTATCTACACGATAGTCGACACCAACGATCTCAAAACCGGCGGCGTCTACCGTTCGGACGACGGCGGCGCGACGTGGACGCACACCGACAACGAGGCGCGCATTTGGAAACGCGGCTGGTATTTCGGACAAATCACGGCCGACCCGAAAAATCCGGACGAAGTGTACGTCATGAATACGTCGACCTACCGATCGACCGACGGCGGCAAATCCTTTACCGCCATCAAAGGATCTCCCGGCGGCGACGACTACCATGCGCTCTGGATCGACCCCAACGATCCGAATCGCATGGTTTTGGGCGGAGATCAGGGCGTCGTGGTTAGCGTCGACGGGGCAAAAACGTGGAGCTCCTGGTTCAATCAGCCGACCGCGCAGCTCTATCACGTCGTCACGGACCACCGCTTTCCGTACTGGGTCTACGGCGCGCAGCAGGATTCGGGGGCCGTAGCCGTTCCCAGCCGCAGCATTCACAGCCGCATTTCAATGCTGGATTGGAAGCCGATCGACGTCGGCGGCGAAAGCGGCACCATTGCGACGGATGCGCTGCATCCGGCGCATCTATACGGCAATCCGCCGTCCTACGAAAACATCGACACGAATTGGGAGATGTCGATCGATCCCACGATTAAATATCCGGATACCGTCTGGCGCAGCACGTGGACGTTGCCGATCGTCGCGTCGCCGCAGAATCCGCGCGTGCTCTACATGAGCCATCAGCGCATCTTTCGCACGCAGAACGGCGGCCAAAGGCTGGGAGATCGTGAGCCCCGATCTGACGCGCGACGGCGTGGCGATTCCTCCGGCCCTCGATCCGGCCACCATCGCAGACAGCACCGGCCTGGCGCGCAGAGGGGTGGTCTACTGGATCGCGCCTTCGCCCGTTCGCGCGGGGCAAATTTGGGCGGGAACGGACGACGGACTGATTTGGGTCACGCGCGATAATTGCGCGCATTGGGAGAACGTAACGCCGCCGCAGCTGGGTCCGTGGAGCAAAGTCGGCATCATCGAAGCCTCACACTTCGACGCGCAGAGCGCGTATGCGGCGGTGGATCGCCATCGCCTGGACGACAATCATCCATACATCTACAGAACGCGCGACGGCGGAAGGCACTGGTCGCTCATCACCGCAGGCATTCCCGCGGACGAGTCCGTCAACGTCGTTCGCGAAGATCCGATACGCCGTGGACTGCTCTATGCCGGAACGGAGCGCCGCGTCTACGTCTCGTTTGATGACGGAGCGCGCTGGCAGCTGCTGCAGCTGAACCTGCCGGCCGCGTCCATGCGCGACATCGTCTTCAACGGAACCGACGTCATTTTAGCCACGCACGGTCGCGGGATCTGGATATTGGACGACGCTTCGCCGCTGCGGCAGATCACCGAGCCGGTAGCGCGCAGCAGCGCGCATCTGTTCGCGCCGGCAGTGGCCTATCGCACGCGCCCCGGTTCAGATCAAGGAACGCCGGTGCCGCTCGACGAGACGGCGATGCCCAATCCGCCGACGGGCGCGATTTTGGACTATTACATCCGCAGCGCAACCACACCGCTGGTGCTCGAAGTGATCGACGGCTCCGGCCGAGTAGTTCGGCGCTGGTCCTCTTCGGATAAACCGCAGGCGGTAAACGCGCGCGCGCTCGACATTCCGGCATTTTGGGTCGTTCCGGCGCAGCCGCCGTCGGACGCGGCCGGTGCGCACAGGTTCGTCTGGAACTTCGAATATGCCAATCACGTCCTGGCGCCCCCGGGGCGCTACACGATCCGCATGAACGTGAGCGGACGTACGTACTCACAGCCGCTCGTACTGCGGCGAGATCCGACGTATCCCGCGAGCGATGCCGATTTGCGCGCGCAATTCGAGCTTGCGCAAGGTATCGACGCACAGGTCACCAGCGTTACCGCCGCCCTAAAACGCGCCAAGGCATTGCTCAAAACGCACCCGCAGCTGCGGCGCGTCATCGGCGAAGCGCCGCCGACGTCTCAAGACGATTCGGTCGGCAAGCCCGCCCAGGATTTCGGCAGCCTGCGCTACCTCGGCGATGCGTTGCAAAATCTGCTGCAGGGCGTCGAAAGCGCCGACGTACGGCCTACGCCCGATCAATACACCGCTTTTGCGTTGCTCAAAGCCAAAGCGGGGCGCGCTCTCGCCGAAGTCAACACCGTGAAGTAAAACCAGTTAGCGGTGAAGCGTACGATCGTACCAGCGATCGAGATCGCCCTTGAAGCGCACCCTGGCGGTCGGATTGAGATAGACCATGTGCCCGGATTCGTAAAAGCCGAACGTGATGTTCTTTTCGAGCGGCTGCGCGATGTCCATGTGTTCGAAAGTGTAGTACGTGGCGAAATACGGCGTTGCAAAGTCGTAATAGCCGTTTCCGGAAAAGACCCGCAGATGCGGGTTCTGCGACATCGCGGCCGCAATGTCCGGCACAACGTTGGCGGGCGGGTCTTGGCCATTGTGGTGCATGTCCCACGGCGCGCCCAGCAAACCGCCGTATGCCGTGGGCCGGTACTGCAGATTGGTCTCGTAGTGCAGCTGTGCGCGAACGTACTGCGACCACGTCGAGACGACGGCACTGTTCATCCCGACGTCGGAAGGATCCCAGTCGGGCGTATCCGCCATGCGGTCGACGCCGAACGTGGCATAACGGGAATCGTACCGGCCCAGCACGATATCGCGATCGCGCAACAGTTCCTTCGTAAAAGCGTAATACGGGATTCGCAAGTGCGAATCGCGGATGTACGACTCCGACACACCGAGGTACGCGTGCATGGTGCGCACGACGTTATCGCGCTCCTGCGGGCTCAGTTGGTCGCCCTGCTCCAGCGCGTGAAGATACTCCGTACCGGCAAAATCTTGCACGCCGCGCAGAAAGCTCTGCAGATTCGCCGCTCTGACGGAGGACTTGTGGTGATACCACGCCGTCGCAGCTTCGGTCGGTAGATAGAGAACGTAAGCCCAGTCGCCGCCGCCGATGGGCGTAAACCCGCCCAGACCGGTCAAGCCGAAGTTCAGCACCGAGGAGAGAAAAACGACGCCGTTGATTTGGACGTTCGCGTCTTGCAGCATGTTCACGAGCACGGCATCGCGCGTGGTCCCGTAACTTTCGCCGAACAGGAACTTGGGTGAATTCCAGCGCGCGAATTGGCTCAGGTAACGCTGAATGAACTGCGTGAAGGCGCGTCCGTCTTGGTCGATGCCCATGAAGTCCGCCGGCTTGCCGTATCCCAAGACGCGGCTGTAGCCGGTGTTGGGAGCGTCGACGAACACTTCATCCGTCTTATCGAGGAGGCTGTCATGGTTGTCGACCAGCGCGTACGGCGCCGGAGGGGTCGCGCGCCCGTTGACGAGCTGCACGCGCACCGGGCCGAATGAAGCCATCCGCAGCCAAACCGTAGAACTTCCCGGACCGCCGTTGTAGAAAAACGTGATGGGGCGAGTGGCGTGGTTTGCGCCGTCCTTCGTGTAGGCAACGTAGAACATGCGCGCCGTGATCTGGTCCTTGTCGTTGCGCAGCGTGATCGTTCCGGCGCGAGCAGTGTAGGCGATGGATTGACCGCTCACGCGGTTCACGTGGTGCGAGATTGCGTCGGGAGTAGCCGGCGGGATATACGGCTTGGGCGTTTTGTGCGCCGGCGTGGCGGCAATCAGCACCGCTGAGAACGCGAGCGCGAACGTGCGTTTTGCCTGCATCATTCTGGCCACTCCTTTAACGCCCCAAGGCGCGGTCATACCAGCGCGCGAGGTCGGATTTGAACTGCGCAAGCGCGGAATCGTTGAGGTACACCATGTGTCCTGACTGATAAAAGCCGAAGGTAATGTTCTTCTGGAGCGCCGGCGCGACGTCCAAATGCTGCAGCGTGTAGACCGTCGCAAAGAACGGCGTCGCGAAATCGTAGTAGCCGTTCGCCGAATAGACTTGCAGAGACGGGTTTTGCGTCATCGCGCGGGCGAGATCGGGCGCGACGTTGGTGGGCTGCCGTCGATCGTGCGAGAAGTCCCACGAGTTGCCGTTGCCGTAAATGATGCCGTAGATGTTGGCACGATAGCGCAGCGGCGTGTCGTACTTGAGGTCGTCCCTCAAATACGCGTTGATGGCCGTCGTGTACGGCGCATCGATCGAAGCATCGGTGGGGTCCCACGGCGGCCCTTCGTTCGAGGCGGGCTCCAGGCCGTAGGTCGTATACCGGGAATCGAGCCGTCCGAAAACGAGATTTTGTGCACGCAGCAACTCGCGTTGATAGCGATCGTAGGGCACGCGCAGATCGGATTCGAGCACATAGTTCACCGGGATGCCCAAATATGCCGCCAATTGGCGCGCGACGTTCTCGCCGCTCGCCGGCGCCAAGGCGGTGCCCTTTGTAGAGCGCGTCAAGATATTGCGTCGTCGCGAAATGCTCGACGCCGGCCAGAAACACGGTCAAATCGGCCGGCTTGTTGGCAACCTTATCGTGATACCACGCCGTCGCCGCTTCCGTGGGCAAATTCAGTACGTAAGCCCAGTCTCCGCCGGCATTGGGCGCTCCGTTCGCGTAGTCCAAGCCGAAGTTCAGGATCGACGAGAGCAGCACGACGCCGTTCAAAGCAATGCCGTGGTCGAGCAAATACGAAGACAGCGCCGCCGATCGCGTCGTTCCATAACTTTCTCCGAAGATGAACTTGGGAGAATTCCAGCGATGGAACTTGGTGATGTATCGTTCGATGAATTGCCCGAAGGCCGCGACGTCCTGATCCACGCCGAAGAAGTCTTTTTCCTTGCCGGCGCCGATGATGCGCCCGAATCCGCTGTCGGGCATATCGATAAAGACGAGATCGCTCTTGTCGAGCAAACTGTTGGGATTCTCTCCAATTTGATACGGCGGCGGGCCCGACGGGCGACCGTTGGCGGCCACGACGCGGACAGGCCCGAACGATCCCATGCGCAGCCACATCGTCGAGCTTCCCGGGCCGCCGTTGTAAAGAAACGTTAGCGGCCGGTTCGTGTTTGCGCCGTCGAGCGTGTACGCGGTGTAGAATACTCGCGCCGTCGGCTGTGCCTTGTCGTTCGTGAGTGTAAGCGTGCCGGCGCGCGCCGTGTACGCGTAGGCTGTGCCGCCGATGGTGACGGTATGCTGCGTCACCGCGTCCGGCGTTTGCTCCGCTGGAGTGCCTTGCGAGGCCGGCGAGGGAGACGGCGACGGCGACGCCGGAGCAGCGCCTAAAAGCGCGCTGAAACACAGCAGCGCCAATACGTTCTTGACGTCCATGCAGCGTTATTGCGCGAGCCGCAAGCGGACCCTGCCTGTTAAGGGTACAATTCGCCCTTTAAATCCCTCACCGCGTCGACGATCGCATCCAAATACGGCAGCATCGTATGCTTGATGCGCTCCAGCCGTTCATCCCCCGCCTGCGTGATGTGATAGACGCGGCGGGATCGCTTCGTGGGATGATCCCACGAGGCGGTCAAGAAGCCGCGCTCTTCCAAGCGGCGAAGCAACGGGTAAATCTTGTTGGTATTGACTGCGACCAAGCCTCCGCACAGCGCGTCGATACGCTGCATCAAGCCGTAGCCGTGGTCCGGCGCGTTTTTGACCATGTGCAGAATCAACGCTGGAAAGATCGTCTTGCTCTTGATCGGTCCTTTGAGAACATCATCGACGCGGTGCGGTACGGCCGCCGGCATCGCCTACGCCTGCATCGGCGCGTGAACCTCTTGGCCCGCGTAAAGCCGCTCGATGTCGCGCGCGTACTTCGCTTCGATGATGCGACGCTTGACTTTCAGGGTCGGAGAGAGGTCCCCGTCTTCGACGGTGAGCTCTCGCGGCAGCACGGCGATGCGGCGCACTTGCTCGAATTTTGCAAGATCGCGCGTGTGATCGCGCACCTCCCGCGTGAGAAATTCCACGATATCGGCGCGATGCACCAACTCCTCCACGGGAACAGCTGCATCGATACGCAGCTCCTGCGCGAACCAGTTCCCAATTCGGTGAAACCAGCGCAGCCGGATGGGGACGCGAATCGCCGACCAGCATCACTTGATTGATATACACCGACCGTTTGATCGCGGCTTCCACGCGAGAGGGTGCGACGAACTTGCCTCCAGAGGTTTTGAAGAGCTCCTTTTTGCGATCCGTGATGCGCAAAAAGCCGTCTGCATCGATCGAGCCGACATCGCCGGTGTGATACCAGCCGTCCTCGATCGCTTCCGACGTCGCCGCTTCGTTTTTGTAGTAGCCCAGCATGACGTTCGGTCCGCGCGCGAGCACTTCTCCGTCGGGCGCGAGCCGGATATCTACGCCGGGAATCGGCTTGCCCACGGTGCCGTAGTGGTTGTCCTCGTACGTGTTTACGGTTACGACCGGCGAGCATTCGGTGGGGCCGTACCCTTCAATGATGACGACGTCTGCGGCCAGCATGGTCATTGCGGTGTCGAAATGCAGCGGCGCCGATCCGCTGACCAAAAACTTCACGCGGTCCAATCCCATGCGCGGCCTCAGTTTTTTGAGCACGAGCGCATGCGCAAGGCGAAACTTCGCCCGCAGCATGAGGCTGGGCGACGCACCGCGGGTCTTTGCGCTCGCGTAATCGCGTCCGATGGCCAAAGCCCATGGCACAAGTTTGGCCTGCAGACCGCCGTGCGACTTCGCCTTCGCGGTCACGCCCGCGAGCATCCGCTCGAAGATGCGGGGCACGGCCGTCATCGCGACCGGACGGACGGACTGTAGATCGGCGAGCAGTTCTTCCACGTTATGGCAAATGTGATGCCGCACCCGGGCGAGCAGGTAGCCGTACAAAATGCAGTGTTCGTAGATGTGGGAAAACGGCAGCACCGAAAGCACGTCGCTGCCTGGAGTGAGGATGGTAAAGGCATGCGCGAACGACGAGCGCGCGGTAAAGCCGAGGTTGTGGTGCGAGAGCATCACGCCCTTGGGCTGGCCGGTGGTGCCTGAAGTATAGATCAACACCGCCATCTCGTTCGGGTTCAGCTGCGCTTCGAATGCTGCGGGCCACTCCGAATGCTTTGCGTGCACGCCGGCACCGCGGGCTTCGAATGCGGCGAGCGAATCGGAGCCGTTGGCCTCAAAGATCACGCGCATCGGCAATTCGAACGGCAGCGCCGCAAGGCGATCCGCCGCCGCTTGCGTGTCCACGAAGATCAGTCTTGATTGCGAGTCCTGCAAAATGAAGCCGACGTGATCCAGCGCCTGTGTTGGGAAAATCGGCACGACGACGCACCCGGCGAACAGCACGGCAAAATCGGCGACGATCCAGTCGATACAATCGGAGGCAATGAGCGCAACGCGATCGCCGGCGCCTAATCCCGCATCGCGGATCGCGCACGCAAGGTCGGTAACGCGCGCCAGAAGCCCATCGCTCGAAATCGGCGTCCAGTTTCCCGACACGCGCTCGAGCAAAACCGCATCGCGGGCGCGCGCGAGCGATTCGCGAATCAGCGCAGGCAGCGTTTGCGGTGCATCGAGGTGAAGGCCGTTCTCCACCTGCCGCACGTTCGCTCTTTACGGGGAAGCATCATGCACTCGCAGGTATGGCGCAATTCCATCGATTCGCCGCTGCGACATGCCCGCAACGTCTGCCAGTTCGTCGAGCGACGCAAATGGGCCGTTAAGGCGGCGATATTCAACGATACGTTCGGCGAGCGTGGCGCCGATGCCCGGAAGCGATGCCAATGCCTGCGCATTGGCTTGGTTGATATCAACATACGATGCAACGACCCGCCGCTTGCGCGTTGAACGCCGTCGGGACGGTCGCGGCGTCGACTCACCCACGCGCGGCACGCGAACCTCCTCGCCGTCGGTGACATGTTCCGCCAGATTCACCGCCTCGGCGTCCGCGTCCGGGCGTAAACCCTTTGCGCGGAGCACCGCGTCGTTCGCCCGTGCCGTCGCCGGCAGCGTGTAGAGACCGGGCTGCACGACGGCGCCCGCGACGTACACGACCACTCCAGGCGCGTTGCGCCACGCGCGCTTTGCTCGCCCGTGATGCGGCGCGGCCGTAGGCGCCGCGCCAATCGGGAGCGGCGCAGGCCCCGCGGCGGGGCGCCACACAGCAAGCGCGACGACCGCGCCCGCAGCAGCCAAGAGCAGCATGCGATTCATGCCGGTCCTTCACGCGCGATCCTGGCCCAGGAAAGAGCGGACGATGTTCCTATAAGGCTTTTGCTATGGCGCAGACCTACGACTACCGATCCGTCGAACGCAAATGGCAAGAACGCTGGGAACGCGACGGCATCTATCGCGCTCGTGAAGATTCCACCCGGACGAAATATTACGTTCTCGTTATGCTGCCGTATCCGTCCGGCGATCTGCACGTTGGACACGCGAAAAATTACACGTTCGGCGACGCGGTGGCGCGCATGATGCGCATGCTCGGCTATAACGTGATGCATCCGATGGGTTGGGACGCCTTCGGTCTTCCGGCGGAAAACGCCGCCATTCAACGCGGCGCGGATCCCAATGTGTGGACCCGCGAGAACATCGCCAACATGCAGCGGCAAGTTCGGCTCATGGGAACCGGCTACGATTGGAGCCGGGAAATTTCAACGTGCGATCCCGAGTATTATCGCTGGAACCAATGGCTGTTCTTGCGGCTGTACGAAGCTGGCTTAGCGTACAAACGCGAAGCGCCGGTAAACTGGTGCCCAAACGATCGTACCGTGCTGGCCAACGAACAAGTGATCGACGGTCACTGCTGGCGCTGCGGACACGCGGTGGAGCGCCGTAATTTGTCCCAGTGGTTCTTGAAAATCACGGCATACGCCGATCGTCTGCTGACGGATCTCGACGAACTGCACGGATGGCCGGACCGAACGCGCACGATGCAGCGCAACTGGATCGGCCGCAGCGAAGGCACGCAGTTTTCCTTCGGCATCGAAAACTCTACGGAGCGCATCGCCGTCTTTACCACGCGCATCGATACGCTGTTCGGAGCAACGTATCTGGCGATTGCGCCCGAACATCCGCTCCTGGATCGGATCGTGACCAAACGGCAAAGGGCCACGGTGCTCGAATTCGCGGACAGCTTAAAGTCCAAATCGGAACTGGAGCGCACCAGTCTGATGGAAAAACAAGGCGTCTTCACCGGCGCGCATGCGATCAATCCGCTCTCGCACGAGCGCGTGCCGATTTGGGTGACGAATTATGTGCTGGGCGAGTATGGTACCGGCGCCGTGATGGGAGTGCCCGCGCACGACGCACGCGACTTCGATTTCGCGCGCAAGCACGGCTTGCCGGTCGCGCAAGTCGTGGGTCCGCCCGACGGTTCGCTGCAGGTGCCCATGCAGGAGGCCTACGTCGAAGAGGGGCGCCTCATTGCGAGCGGCGATTTCACCGGCATGTCGAGCGAGCGCGCGCGCAAAGCGATGACGGATCGTTTGGGGGCGCTGGGCCTGGCGGAACGTCAAATACATTTCCGGTTGAGAGATTGGCTGGTGTCGCGACAACGGTACTGGGGGACGCCGATTCCAATCGTCTATTGCCCGCAGTGTGGTGAGGTGGCGGTGGCCGACGACGATCTCCCCGTCGTGCTGCCGGCGAACGTTCCGATCACGGGAGAGGGTTCGCCGCTGGCGCGCGACGAGGCATTTATCAACGTGACCTGCCCGCGCTGCGGCGGACCGGCCAAGCGCGAGAGCGATACGATGGATACCTTCTTCGAATCATCCTGGTATTATCTGCGCTATCTCGATCCGCACAACCCGCGCGCACCGTGGGATCCTTCAAAAGCCGCGTATTGGATGAGCGTCGACCAGTATATCGGCGGCGCGGAGCACGCGGTGCTGCATTTGCTCTACTCGCGTTTTTTCTACAAGTTCTTCCACGATCGCGGCTGGGCCGGTGAGTCGGACGAACCCTTTACCCGGCTGTTTCATCAGGGCATGCTGCTCTACAACGGCGAAAAAATGAGCAAGTCGCGCGGCAACGTCGTGGGCATCGACCACACGGCCGAGCGTAACGGCGTCGACGCGATGCGGCTATTCTTGCTGTACGTTACGCCCCCGGAAGATACGAGCGACTGGACCGAAGAAGGCATCAGCGGCCGCGTACGCTTCATCAACAGAGTATGGCGCGCATGCGAACCGCTGACCGATCGCGCGCGCCGCGTCGATATTCGAGAGCTTCCCCCGGCAGATTCACAGCACGAAAAGCAGTCTGCTTCGCGCCGTACATGTCGCGGCCAAATCTGCCGTCGAGGAAACGCTTTCGCGGCGCTTTCACTACAATGCGACGATCGCCAAACTCGACGAGTACGTGAACGCATTGACCGCGCTCGCGCAAACAGCTCCGGAGAGCGCGGTGGTGCTGTACGCGACGCATGCGCTGCCGCTCGTGATGGCGCCGTTTGCCCCGCACATCGCGGAGGAACTGTGGGAACGCTTGGGTCATTCCACGTCCGTGCACGAGGAGCGCTACCTGGAGCCGCAGGACAGTGCGCTGGCCGTCGACCGCATCACGCTAGTCGTGCAGATCAACGGAAAGATCCGCGCGCGCGTGCAGACTTCTCCCGGCTTGAGCGAAGCGCAGGCGCTGCAGCTGGCCTTGGAGCAAAGCGCGGTCAACGCGCAGCTGGACGGCAAAGAGATCCGCAAGCGCGTCTTCGTACCCGACAAGCTGCTCAATCTGGTGGTGTAGAGACGGCCACCGCTTCGAGGATGGACTCCGGCGCCGACGTGGCGATAACACGCCGCAAACGCAGTCCGCTTCGCTGGAAGAGCGCAGCGAATTCTTCGCGGCTGCGTTCACGGCCGGAAAGCATCGCCAGCATCTCGATGTCGGTAATGCGATCCTGCGACCACGCGTTGTTCGGCGGCGCTGCGACGATCTCGTACACGAGGACTCTGGCGCCCGAGGGCATCGAGCGGCGCACGTTGCGCAGCATTCGCGCGCAGGTTTCGTCGTCCCAATCGTGCAGCACGTGGCTCAGGACGTAGGCTTCGGCAGCGGGCGGCGCATCCTGCGAAATATTTCCTTCAACGACGTCGAGTCTATCGCGCAGCTCCGGAGGAAGCGCGCGTTCGCGAGCTTGTCGCGCTACGGCGGGCAACTCAAAAACCGTACCGCGCACGTGCGGAAAGCGCCGCAGGATCGCCGTCAGCATAGCGCCCGTGCCGCCGCCGACGTCGACGACGTGCGCGAGCAGCGAGAAGTCATACGCCGCCGCAAACTGCGGAACGTGGAGCGGCGCAAGGGAACGCATTCCGTCGTCAAACATCGCGCCTTCGCGTGGATGACCGGCGAAAAATTCGAACAGCGGCACGCCGTGACTGAGTTCGAAACCGGAGCGCTGCGCCGTGATCGCCTGCGCGAGGTGAGCATAGGCATCCACGTGCCAGGATGCGTTCGCATACCGCACCATGGACGCTGCAGAGCGCGCGCCGACTAGACCTTCACCGACATGGCCCAGTCCAAAGCGATCGGCGCCGACATAGCGCACGACCTCGTATGCCGCCAGTGCCCGCAGCAGCCGGTACAGGCGCGATTCTTCACCGTAGCCTTGTGCTGCGAGTTCAGCAGCGGTTTGTGCGCCTCTCTCGAGCGCGTCCGGCAAGCCCAGTTCGCAAAATGCGGCCACCGCGAGCGCAATCCACGACATCGTCCCCAGTTCGATTGCCGCAACGTTGCTCGGAAGCATTCGGCGGCGCAGTTTCGCGAGCAGATCGGTGCTTCGCGTAACGAGGCGAACCAGCCAAAGCGGTGGAACGCGGGTCACACCGGCGCTTCGGCCTTGAAATAGTCGAATGTTTCCCGCATTCCGTCCAGCAGTGCGGTCGTCGGCTCCCAGTGCAATTCCGCTTTTGCCAGCGCCGGATCGAACTGCGCATCGCGCGCGTCGCCGGAACGGCGTGGTGCTCGCGAGATCGGCGCCTCAAAACCGCTGATTTCCACGAGTGCCCGATAGATCTCGTTGACGCTGGTGCGCCGATTCGTACCGATGCAGTACCGGCCGGCCGAACCGCGGTGGAGCGCGAGCACGTTGGCCCGCGCAACGTCCTTGACGTACACGTAGTCGCGCGTTTGTTCGCCGTCCCAGTCGATGCGCACGTCCGCGCGCGCCAAGAACTTGCCGATGAAAATCGAGATCACGCCGGCCTCACCGTTCGGATCTTGTCGCGGACCGTAGACGTTGCCGTATCTCAGCGCCGTGTAATCAAGGCCGTGCTCGGCGTTGTAAAAACGCAGATAGTGCTCGGAGACCATCTTCGTGATGCCGTACGGAGATTCGGGGTTTTGCGGCGTGCGCTCGTCCATCGGAAGAGCAGCTCGGGCGTGCCGAACGTGGCTCCGCTGGATGCAAAGATCACCTTGCGAACGCCGGCTCTGACGCAGTTATCCAGAACGTTGATCAGACCTAAGACGTTGACGTCCGCGTCGTACCGCGGATCGCGTGAACTGATCGCGACGCTGTGCTGAGCTGCATGATGGCTCACGACTTCGGGACGGAAATCAGTGAAAACGCTCGGGAGCCCGGCATCGCGTACGTCCATGCGCGTGAAACGCGCGCCTTGCGCGACATTCTCACGGCGCCCTCCGCCATGTTCCCACAGCGAATCGATCACAAGTACCTCATGCCCCGCCGCCACGTACGCATCGACGACGTGTGAGCCGATAAAGCCTGCGCCGCCCGTCACTAGAATTCGCACCGTCTCTCCTTTTCTCGTTTCGACCGCGGCCCTAGACGGCCCGCGGCTCCGTCGCGAATGTTCAGCGATGGAACGCCGTCCGCTATTGCTGCTCGGAATGTCCGCTGCAGCAGGTGCGGCATTGACCCAACCGCTCGACGGCATCATCCGAATTCTGCTCTTTGCCGCCGTGGCGATTGCGTTTCTCATCGCCGCGCTGCAGCCCGCAAAACTCGAGCCTTTTCGGTTGCTTGCCGCCTTCGCCCTGGCGGCCGGTGCGGCAAGCGGAACGATTCAAAACGCGCTGCTGATGCACGTTCCCATTCGCGCGCACACCATTCGCGTAGCGTGCACCGTGCTGGACGTCGGTCAAACCGATGAGGGTCTCTCGAGCTACACCTGCGCCGCGGACGGGGGGCCGACGATTGCCGTGCAAGGCTTCGGCAGCGTTCCAAGGGTCGGCGAGCACGTCATGATTCGAGGCAGAATCGAATCATTTGACGGCCCGCGCAATCCCGGAGAGCCGGACCAGGCGCAAATCGAACGCGAGCGCGGCATGGACCTTCGCATGAGCGGTGCGCACGTTTTGGCGCGCGCTGCCGCCGGCCCCGGCGACGCCTGCGATCGTGCTCGCACGCGTGCACGCGTGGGCATTCGAGCAACTGCGTTCAAAGATTGCGGAACCGTACGCTTCGATCGTCGCGGGAGAACTGTGGGGCGCGCGCACCACGCTGCCGCCGGAATTGCGCACGGAGTTTCAAGAAACGGGAACCGTCCACATTCTGGTGACCGCCGGGCTGCACTTGGGCGTGATCGCATTTGTCGTGCTCGCGGTGCTGCGCGCGCTCACGGTGCCGCGCGTACTGGGCTGCGTGCTCGCGCTTATTGCGATCTGGGCATACGCGGTGTTTAGCGGACTGCATCTTCCGGCGACGCGCGCCGCTCTAATGATCTCGTTCGGGATTGCAGCGTACGCGGCCGGCGCGCGCGTCGTTTCGTGGAACGCATTCGGCGTGGCGCTGGGCACTCTGGCGTTATGGCGGCCGCAAAGCCTGAGCGGCGCATCGTTTGCACTTTCGTTTTCGTGCGTGGGCGCGATTTTGCTGCTCGCAGACGAATTCGCCGCGCTGCTGGACGGCATCGCTCTTCCCGAACGCGTCAAAGAAGCGCTCGTGCTGACCGCGTCGACGCAAATGGGAACGTGGCCGCTCACGGCAGCGATTTTCCTTCTCGTAGCACCCTATGCAATGCTGGCGAACTTGCTGGTAGTTCCGGTCGTCGGCGTGACGATGATCGTCGCAGCGCTGCAACTCGCGTTTTCCGCCGTGCCGCCGCTTTGCACGCTGGCCGCTAACGCCGACAGCTGGCTGCTGGCATGGATTGTCGCAGCGGTCCACACCATCGCCTCGCTGCCGCACGCGACCCTCGCAATGACGCCGCCGCCCGCATGGAGCATCGCCGTGTACGACGGCGCATTGCTGGTGGCGGTATGCTGGTGGAAACGCGGTGCGCGCACGCCGGCCGCCGCCGCGCTGCTGCTCGCAATCGGCGTTATCGTCGCACCTCCCACGCCGCGCGACACGCGGCTGCGCATCACGGTTTTGGACGTTGGTCAGGCCGACGCCATCGTCATTCAAACGCCCGCGGGACACACGCTGCTGGTCGATGCGGGTGGGAAGTCTGGAGCGCGGCGCCGGCGCCGGCTCTTCAGCGGAACACGTCGGCGAACGGATCGTCGTGCCGTTTCTACGACGCGCCGGCGTACACGGCATCGATGCGCTCATTCTTTCGCATCCGCACGGCGATCACGCAGGCGGCATGGCGCCGGTTTTGCGCGCGTTTCCCGTCGCGGAATTCGCGGACAGCGGCCAGCGGTACGGCGGTTATGCGTACAACGATGCTATTCAGACTGCGCGCGGCGAACACGTGGCGATCGTTTATCCGCGCGCCGGCATGGTGTGGCGTACGGACGATGGCGTAACGCTGACGTTTATCGGCCCATCACTGCCGTTCATCGCAAAGCAATAATACGATCAACGACAACTCGATCGCGTTCATGCTGCACTACAAGCATTTCCGTATGCTTTTCACCGGCGATGCAGGCGTAGCCGCCGAGCAGCGATTCTTGAATGAAGGCGTCGATTTGCACGCGGACGGTTCTCAAAGTTGGCCATCACGGATCCGCTTACAGTTCCAGCCCTGAATTCATCGCAGCAATTCATCCGCAGTACGCCATCATCTCCGTGGGCCGCCACAATATGTTCGGCCATCCCGCGCCGTCAACGATCGAGACCCTGCAAAGCGCCGGAACGACAGTCTACCGAACCGATGAAGATTGCGCTGTGACTGTCGTTACCGGCGGGTTCGCGAATCCCGTGGTCAGCCCTTACTGCGCGCGTCCAACGTGAAACGTTTCCGGATCGACGACATATTGCTGCGCCGTCTGGGCCGACCGTATTGGAAGCGCCCAGATGCGGTACGGCATGCCGCTTCGCTCGTTGATCAGCATCTCGCACGTGAATTTCGGCGCGCGCCCGCACACGTTCGTTGCAAGCACTGCGGAGATTGCACGTACGCCATTGGCAGAGACGGCGAGTTCTTGCGGCCCCGGATGCAGTGATGCATGGCCGAAGTCGGCTTTCCCATGGGATGTGCCAATGTGATCGATCGTCGTCGCTCGCGTAGTAAATAAGACCTTATGACTGCGGACTAGGGTAGGAACCTCGCGCAGATGCCCCCGATCCACAAGTGTGCTGCGCCCATCGGACGGAGCGATAGCGTCGGCTCTATTCGCCGCGCTCAAAAACCCGCCGAGAGCCGTTATGCGGTACAGCCTGGAGATGGTTTGCGCCAGACTTCCTTGCGGCGTTGCGCGCAGCATCGCCGCTTTGACCGCGGCGTCTTTCGGCCACTGGGCCGGATTTGGCGAAACGACCACTTCACTCCCAACGCGCCAGTAATGCAACTTCGAGAGTGGAACGGAAGCAATTCCGGGAAGTTGTGGTGGCGTTCCATTTTGCACGAGGGATGAATCGATTAACGTATAGCCTCTCTCGCCGTTTTTGTGATACTGGATCAGGATCGCACTCGGATGATCGGCGGGCGTGACAACCAAGCGAAGCACGCGTTCGCCGCTCGGTAGACCTACCGGAAACACCACGGGGAATGTTGCGTTCGAGATGACGTGGCGCACCGTCGTTTCATCGGGCCCCCTATAAATCGTAAGCGAGTGTGGCGACATCATCGCAACTCGATTTCCGTACAGCCACATTTGAAATCCAAACACTTTTGCGGCGAGTACGGTCCCCGAGGCAAGCGCTATAATTGCAGCAAAGGCAGTCACAACCACCACGCGCCAATGCTGTCGCATGCGGGCTGCGCGAGCGCCGCTGCGAATCGACTCTAAGGGCAAATCGGGAACAGAGAGCGCGTCTTCCAATGTTTTTCCTACCTCTGCAAAATCAGACGGCATATCTTCGAGTCTCCTTTGCGTCGTGTTTTAATCGAAGGTCATAGTCTCCGAGCAGCGCGCGCAAGCGCTCGCGCGCTCTCGAAAGCCGCGTGCGCACAGTCTCCGGATGAGACCGCAAGGGCAGCCGCGATTTCCTCACAATTGAGGCCTCTGAAGTAAAACAGCACGGTAACCTCGCGCAGATCGCTCGAAAGCTCCCCCAGCGCGCGCCAGACATCAAGAGTCAGCCCGCCATCAACTTCAATGGACTGTTCAATCGGCTGCGCAACGCGCGCACGGCATCGACGTACCCGCGCAGATTCCCGCACTACAATGCGATAGAGCCACGCGTCAAACGCAGCGGCTGTTCGCAGGCCACGGATCTTCCGATGCACGAGGACGCATGCCTCCTGAGCGGCGTCTTCCGCAAGGCCTCTGTCGCCGGTGATCATGAGTGCAAGCCGAAAACACGCCGGCCAAATCGCCGCAATCAAGTTCTCAGCGTCGTGTTCGTCACCGCTGAGAGCGCAAGCGATCATTTCTGGGGGCGCCCAACGTCCCATAGGTCTCCTTCCCTGGGATGGTTCTTTTTCCATAAAGAGGCGGCGAACGCTTGAAATGTTACGCCCCTCCCGATGGGGCTGGCACGCCAGTCGTGTGCATGAAAGATTTCATGCGACCACGCACGCGGAATGGCGCCCGTGCTGCGCGCGTTTCCCGTCGCCGAATTCGCGGACAGCGGCTAGCGGTACGGCGGCTTTGCGTACAACGACGCTATTCAAACTGCGCGCGGCGAACACGTGAGATCGTTTATCCGCGCGCCGGCGCCGTGTGGAAAACGGACGAGGCGTAACGCTGACGTTTATCGGTCCATCACTGCCGTTTATCCAAAGCAATAATACGATAAACGACAACTCGATCGCGTTCATGCTGCACTACAAGCATTTCCGTATGCTTTTCACCGGCGATGCAGGCGTAGCCGCCGAGCAGCGATTCTTGAATGAAGGCGTCGATTTGCACGCGGATGTGCGGATGTGCGATGTGCTAAGGTGGGGCATCATGGTTCTGCATATAGCAGTTCACCTGCCTTCATCGCAGCAGTTCATCCGCAGTACGCCATCATCTCCGTGGGTCGCCACAATATGTTCGGCCATCCCGCGCCGTCAACGATCGACACGTTGCAGCGCTTCGGCGCTCGCGTTTATCGAACCGACGGGAACGCCGCGATCACGGTGACCACCGATGGCACCTGGACAACGGTGCACCCCATGCTGCCTTAGCCGCGCATTGCATCCTCTCGGCGCTGCAATATCCGCCCCTTTTTCGGGCAGAATCCGAAATATGGTTACCCTTATCAATTGCTTTGAGGTTCCGCCCGGCCGCGACGACGCGTTCCTGGGCCTTTGGAGCCAAGTCAACGAATACATGCGATCGAAGCCGGGATACCGGAACCACCGCCTGCATCGCGCCAGTTCACCTCAAGCCCAGTACCGTTTCGTCAACGTTGCAAATTGGGAGTCGAAGGAACAATTCGACGCCGCGCACGATGAAGGATTCCGCAAGTTGGTTGGCAAGCCCGAATGGCGCGAGTTCCCCTCTACGCCACAGATCTTTGAAGTTATTCACGAAAACAGCGCTTAGCGCGTACCGGTTTTGCAGTGCTTCGGTCCACACGTATATCGACGGACGGAAACGGCGTAATGCTAGCGGCAACCGATGGACGGTGACCGAGTGTGCAGCCCAGCCTTCCGCGAAACGCATGGGGCCAACGAGTCCCCGCTAGTCGAGGAGTGCCCGTATTCTGGCGACGGACGGAAAGAAGCGGCTATGCCAAATGGTTGACCGCCACGTACAGGAACCGGCAAAAAGCCAGCGGTATAGCGCTCGAATGAAGCGCATTGTTGCTACTCTGCTAGCCGCAGCTTTTGCCGTGGCTCCAAGTGCTGTTCCCGCCGCCTCGAGCTCGACATCCGAAAAACTGCTGAGCAAGATGGAGTGGCGTCTGGTCGGTCCATACATCGGCGGCCGTGTGGTTGCGGTCGCGGGCGTACGCGATCAACCGAATGTTTTCTATATGGGCGGCGTTCAAGGCGGCGTCTGGAAGAGCGAAAATTACGGCAACTCGTGGAATAACATCACGGACGGCAAAATGGGCGCGCTCTCGCACAGCATTGGTGCGATCGCCGTGGCGCCGTCAAACTCCAAAATCATTTACGTCGGTACAGGTGAGAGCGATATTCGCGGCGATTGGGCCAACGGCGAAGGGATCTATAAGTCGACCGACGCCGGGAAGACGTGGAAATACGCCGGTTTGAAAGAAACGCGCCAGACTGGTTCCATCGTCATCGATCCCCACAATCCGGACGTTGCCTATGCGACGTCGATGGGTCACGTCTTCAAACCTAATCCGGATCGCGGCGTCTACAAGACTACCGACGGCGGCAAGACGTGGACGAAGGTTCTCTTCGTCGACGACAATACCGGTGCAAACAATGTCGTCATGGATGCGAGCAATCCAAACGTGTTGTACGCAACGATGTGGCAAGCGCAGCGGACGGCGTGGACGCTCAAGAGCGGCGGTCCCGGCAGCGCGATTTACAAGACCACGGATGCCGGCAAAACGTGGAAAAAGGTTTCGGCCAACCCGGGCTTCGCAACGGGGTTACTCGGCAAAATGGGCGTCGCCGTTGCTCCGAACAACTCGAACGTCGTCTACGCGATCGTGCAAGCGGGGAACGGCGGCGTATTCCGTTCGGACAACGGCGGAGCGACGTGGTCGCGTGTCAATGAAGAGTGGAAACTCCGTCAGCGCGCGTTCTACTACATGGCGATTTACGTCGACCCGACGAATTGGAAGATTGCCTATGCGCCGAACGTCGACAGCGTCTTCAAAACGACCGACGGCGGCCATACATGGAAGCCACTCGGACCCGGTTTAGGGGACAACCATATCATCTGGGTCAACCCGCGCAATCCAAAAATTTTGATCATCGGCGATGACGGCGGCGCAAACGTTTCCGTCGACGGCGGCAAAACGTTCAGCACGACCCAGAACCAGCCGCTCTCACAGTTCTATCACATCGTGCTCGACGGGCAATTCCCGTACCACATGTATGGCGCAATGCAAGACGCAGGCGCGTTTGAAATTCCGAGTGCATCGAACGAAGGACTGGGCGCAAACGTCGTGCATGGCGTCGCGCTCGGCGAGAGCACGTACGTCGCGGTCGATCCAACCAACCCCAAAGTGACGTACGGCGCTGGATACTATAGCCTGCTGGCGCGGCTCGATACGTCGACGGGCGATGAAAAGAACGTCTCGCCATGGGCGATCTACCTTCCGGGCCATCAATCCAGCCAGCAGAAGTATCGCTTCGGCTGGACTCACCCCATCATGTTCTCGCCGGCCGAACCGCATACGCTCTTCGAGGCGGCCCAAGTCGTGTTCCGCAGCGACGACTACGGACGCACGTGGAACGTGATCAGCCCCGATTTGACGCGCAATGACAAGGCTACCGAAGGTCCGAGCGGCGGCGACGTCTATTGGGATCAGACCGGCGCCGAGACGTTTCCGGATATCGCATCGCTCGGCTTCTCGCCCGTGAACAAGGACATCATTTGGGCGGGTTCGGCCGACGGACTCGTTCACGTTACGCAAGATGCGGGCGCGAAGTGGAAAAACGTAACGCCCAAACAGATGGGCTCCCTGTGGTCGCGGATTACCAGCTTCGAACCGTCGCAAACCGCGCCGTGCACGGTGTGGGTTACGGCGTCGCGCTACAAGTGGGACGATATGCGTCCGTATATCTTCAAAACGGCGGATTGCGGCGCCAGCTGGACGCCGATGATGAACGGCATTCCGTCCGATCAAACCGTGTATGCGGTGCGTGTCGACCCGCGCGAGCCGCGCGTGATGTTCGCCGGAACGCGCAGCCGCGTCTACGTCAGCCTGAACGGCGGAGCGTCGTGGCACTCGCTGGCGTTGAATCTGCCGCCCGTTGAGGTGCGCGATGTCGCGATCAATGCTCGTGAAGGCGAAGTCGCGATCGCAACGCACGGACGCTCGTTCTGGGCGCTCGACCATCTCCAGCAGATCGAGGATGTTGCGCGTGAATCGTCGCCCTCGACGGCCTCCGCGCAAGCCTTCCAGCCGGAAACGGCGTGGCTTACGCATGCATACGGCGGCGGCGGCTTCGGGCCGTCGGGCAGCAACCCGGCCTACGGCGCGAGCGTCTTCTTCAATCTGCCGTCTACGTATACCGGACGTACGCCCGTTACGCTTTCATTCCAAGACGCAAGCGGCAAGGCGATTCGCACGTTCAACTTGCATCTAAAAAATAAGAAGGCGAAGAAATACGAGGGGTGGCAGACTGACCGCAATGGACGCAATCAGCGTCGCGAACTATCATCTCTCGCAAGACACCGCCGTCGAACCCGGAGTGAACAAATTCCTCTGGGATATGCGTTACGCACCGGCTGCGGAAATCGTCGGTCAGCACATCGTTCCCACGGACGACTTCCGCGACGATCTGCTTGGCCCGACGACGCTTCCCGGGGACTATACGGTCGTGTTGAATTACGGCGGTGCCGTTAGCAAGGCGTCGTTTAAAATTCAACTCGACCCGCGCTTCGGGCCGCCGGCAGACGCGTTGCCGGCGCGTTTGTCGCTTGCCATGGAGCTTTCGAATAAAATCAACGAGCTGGACACGACCGTGAACGCGGCGCAGAACAAAATGGCGGCGGCGTCGGCCGACAAGCGGAACGCGATTGAAAAAGCGGTGACATCGGTATACGAACCGCACTATCGCTCGAGCGAGGCGGACGTCATGTTCCCGTCCAAACTCCGCGACCACCTCGCGATGCTGATGAACTCTCTGGACCTCTCGTACTCGGCTCCGACCGCCGCAGAGCAAGATGCGGCCAAGCAACTTGAGGCAGAAGCCGACGCCGGAATTGCACGCATCAAAGTCGCCGCCGGCATCTAATCCGTGGGTCACGAAACGCAAAGTCCGGGGACATTGCGGTCGCGATCGTAGAATCCTTCGCCGAAAACCGGACCGCCTATCTCGTTACGCCGGTCACACCACCGCGCGGGACTATCTTTCGGCCGGACCACGCGCCGGTGCGCAGCCATGCCGTATCGGTAAAGCGCTGATTGCGTTCACGCTAGGGTGGACGATGGGTGTATATCCCGCCGACAGCACCGAAACAATCGCCGGCGGCGTAAGGACGACGACGCCACCGGAGCGCGGACGCGTGCGGTGATCGGTATAACCGCAGTCCGACCACGCGTGCATCCGTCCCGCCCAAAGCAGCCACGCTTTGCCGTCGAGACTGAGGTACGTTCCGTCCGGGAGGGATCGAAGATCGGCGCGGTACATGCGCTTCGCGCGACCGGCGCGGCGCTCCGCATCGAGCACAACATCTATCGCATCCGCATCGCTCGCACTGCTGCGGCACGCTGCCCATAACGCCTTGAAACGATTGTAATCCTCGCGTCTACACTCTGCACATGGTCGATGGCCGGCGCTGAGTGCGACGGCTTCGTCTAGAAAAAAGAGTTCCGTATACGAATGCGGGCGCATGACCGTTCGCCGTCTTTCGCGAAAACTCAGCAGGCACGCGATCCAGCGGCGGCATTGCCAATGCCTAACGATTCGGCGATCGTCTTCGTGCAAGATGCCGCGATTGCCCATCATCAGCCCGCGCCCGCGCAAGGCGGCTATTTCACCGAACGGCGTTACACGATTTTGCAGTGGATCAGCCATCGTATGCTCTTCTCAGCGCGTCGATGTCGAGTTTTCCCATTTGCAGCATCGCCTTCATCGCTCGTTGCGATTTCACGGGATCCTCGCCGCCGAGCAGTTCGCCTAAACCGACGGGAACGATGTTCCAGGAAAAGCCGTACTTGTCTCGCAGCCACCCGCATTGCAGCTTCTCGCCGCCTTCGGACAGCCTATCCCAAAGCGCATCCACTTCGGCCTGACTCTCGCAGTTCACAAACAACGCAATTGCCTGCGACGGGACGGCGGGCTCACCGCCGTTGATCGCCATAAAGTCTTGCCCTTCCAGTTGAAATTCGACCACCATCGCCGAGCCGCTCGGCATCGGGCCGGCCTCTCCATAGCGGCTGATGTTGTCGATCGACGAATTTTTGAAAATGGAAACGTAGAAATTGACCGCCTCTTCGGCTTTGTCGTCAAACCACAAGAACGGGACGATTTTTTGCATGACTACACCTATACTTTCTAGGCAGGGCCTATTTCGGAAGAGCACCCGCCAAAGCGCGTGCCCGCCCTAGCAGCAGTTCGCGTTCCGGAGCGTTACGCGTGAGCGACGCCGCGCGGGCGAACTCCGTGCGGGCTTCCGCATAGCGGCCAAGTTTCGCCAGCAAATCGCCGCGCACGCTTGGCAATAGATGATACGCTTCGAGCGACCGCTGCGATCTCAGCGCATCGATCAACTCGAGTGCTGGTGCCGGGCCCGACGCCATTGAGATCGCAATCGCACGGTTCAACTGCACGACCGGCGAAGGCATCACCTCCGCGAGCGCGCCGTAGAGCGCGACGATGCGCGTCCAATCCGTTTCCGCCGCCGTGCCTGCGCGCGCATGGCAAGCCGCGATTTCGGCTTGTAGCGCGTACGTGCCCATCGGAACGCCCAGAGCTTTTGCGCGTGCCAGCGCCGCTAGACCACGGCAGATCAGCAGATGATCCCAGCGTCCCCGATCCTGATCGGCAAGCAGTATCGGTTTTCCGCGCGAGTCGACGCGCGCCCGCAAGCGCGAGGCCTGTATCTCCATGAGCGCCACGATGCCGTGCACTTCGGATTCTTGGGGTACGAGCTCGGCCAGCACGCGTCCTAGCCGAAGCGCATCCTCGCAGAGCGCGGGCCGTAGCCATTCCTCACCTGCCGTCGCCGAATACCCCTCGTTGAAAATGAGGTAAATCACTTCGAGAACCGACGAGAGGCGCGCCGCGCGATCTGCGCCGCATGGAACTTCAAACGGAATGCGGGCCTGTGCGAGAGTGCGTTTCGCTCGGACGATCCGCTGAGCGATCGTATCCTCCGAAACGAGAAATGCGCGCGCGATTTCGTCGGTTTTGAGCCCTCCAAGCAAACGCAGGGTGAGCGCGACGCGCGCCTGCACCGAAAGCACCGGATGACACGCGATAAATACCAGGCGCAGCAAATCGTCCTGAATGTCGTCGTCCAAATCAGGCGGCTCCGTTTTGCCGCGCATCTCGATCTCACGCGCCAGCTGCGCGGCCTTGCCTTTCAAGCACGTGTTTCGCCGCAGACGATCGATCGCGCGATGCTTGGCGGTCGCCATGAGCCATGCACCGGCGTTGCGCGGCACTCCTGACTGCGGCCACTGCTCGAGCGCCGCGACGAACGCGTCCTGCGCCAGCTCTTCCGCAATGCCCACGTCGCGCACGATGCGCGCGAGGCCGGCTATCAGCCTTGGGGACTCTATCCGCCAGATCGCGTCGATCGTGCGTTGGACATCCGACATTACCGTCAACGCGAAATTACGGCTTGCGGCGTACCTGGCTACGCATGCGCGTTTCCGCCTCCCGAAGCTCGGGCGTGAGCGCGGCGCCGAAGTCCTCCGCCTCGAATAGCCGCCGAATCTCGACCTCGCCTTCTCGAAACGGCGCGCGCGACATCCATTCGATCGCCTCTTCCTTCGATTTCACTTGGACGAGCCAAAAGCCGGCGATCAGCTCCTTTGCTTCGGTGAAGGGGCCGTCGGTCACGGTGCGCTCCGATCCGGAGAACCTGATGCGCGCCCCCTTCGAACTGGCTTGCAGTCCCTCCCCGGCCAGCATCACGCCCGCCTTGACCATCTCCTCGTTGAACGCACCCATCTCCGCGAGCTGCTCTTGCGTCGGCAACACGCCTGCTTCCGACTCCTTGGTGGCTTTGACAATTACCATAAAACGCATTATGAAGTGCCCCGCTGGTTTGGTGTTCTACCTGCACGTCGAACGAGAAGATGCAAAATCGACACGCTCCCGCACTTTTTTTCCCCTCTACGATGCGGCCACGAATTGCGAGAGGATCGCAGCCAGCTCTTGGGGTGCTTCCTCGGCCAAATGATGCCCGCAATCAATCGCTACGCCTCGTACGTGGCTGGCCCACTCCCGCCAAATCGCCAGCGGATCGCCGTACAAGCGCTCCATGTCGTCCGCTCGCGCCCAAACGGCCAGCGTGGGGCATGCGATGCGACGCCCCGCCTCTTTGTCGGCTTCGTCGTGCGCGCGGTCGATGTGCAAGCCGGCGCGATAATCTTCGCACATCGCATGAATCGTTTGCGGGTCGTGGATCGCCGCGTAGTAATCGTCGAATGCCTCGGTACTTTTATTGCGCCTGGAAGGTTTGTACCAGGCATCGGGGTCCGCACTAATGACGCGCTCCGCCAAGGGCGCCGGTTGGGCGAGAAAAAACCAGTGATACCAAGCTTCGGCAAACCTCGCATCGCAGCGCACCAGCGCCTCGCCGATGGGCACGGCATCTAGAACCGCAAGGTGCGTCACGGCGCCGGGATGGTCCATTGCGGTGCGAAACGCCACGTAGGCGCCGCGATCGTGCCCGACAACTGCAAAATGCGCGAATCCCAGCGCGTGCATCAAGGCGGTGCCATCGCGCGCCATGGCACGCTTTGAGTACGGCTCGTGATCCGCCGTGGTCGCCGGCTTCGAGGATCCACCGTATCCGCGAAGGTCCGGACAAACGACGCTGTAACCGTCGCGCAAGAGCATTGGCGCAACCTTCTCCCACGTTGCGTGCGTGCGAGGATGCCCGTGAAGCAGCAGCACGGCAGGACCGCAGCGCGCGTAGCGTACGCGCAATTGCGCCTCCCCGACATCGATGCGCTCCAGGGTGAATCCCTCGAACATGGGAGCGGCTAGCAACCGCGTCCGCGCACTTCGCGCGGAGCAATCGACGCGGATTGCACGGCCCAACAGCTAACCTGCGGCTCAAGCAGCGATACCATCACCGAATTTCCTCTCGCGTGGTAGTAGCCATCCTCGCGTACCGCTTAGGGTTCATGACGTTGCGAGACCTCCGACGTCCTCAACTTCACGGAGAGACTATTGCATCAAAAGACCTGGAGCCCCGCAGCGCGTTGCGCCCGCTGCGGCGCATTCGCAGTTGCGAAAACGCGCTTCGCCGGCCGCCGAGTGCAGCGTACGCGCTCACGGTGCTGCCCACCGGAACGGTAAAGCGGCCGCGATATCTGCGCCACCCTTCGCGCGCCGAGGCTCGATACCACACGCTCGCGCGCGGCATCGCCTCGTCGAGTTGAATCGTTGCGGCGCTTCCAAGCACCGAAACGCTGGCATCGTTCATGCTTCCCGGAATGCTCCCGTACCGCGCATCGCGGCTCTGCACGCGGTACATCACGTTGGGGATGCGCGCAGGATATCGGTGCTCCTCCAGCCACCCCAGTCTGCGCCGGCAGCGCGCGGTAGAACCTGTTCCAATCCTTGTGGCGCGGCTGCGTCCAAGCCGAGTCCGCAAGCGCCAATTCGCGGGGCAGCAGCATGTACCACAACGCTTGCGGCGTTTTCACATGCTCCGTCCAGAGGGTCGCTTCGATTCCGAGCGCAGGCACGCTGGGATCGTACGAATACACTTGTTCCAGCGTGGAAACGTAGCGGCTTGCGCGGGGCTCTTGCGCGGTGTCGCCCTGCGCCGCGTTGAAGTAGAGCGGACCGTCCGGCGCCATGACGATCCTATGCGTCCGTTCGAACGCGCGTTGCGCCGCATCGCCCAAGCGCCAAACCATGATGACGGCATCCTGCGGTGCGACGTCGCTTTCGTCGTCCCACAGTATCAGCCTGCGGTGCAGCGCACGCAGTGTGCCGTCCACATGCCGTTCGAATGCCGAGCGCTGCGCGGTAGTCCAACTTTGCACTTCGTCTCCGCCCAGATGAATCGCATTTCCCGGAAACATTTGCGTGAGCTCCCGCACGACGGCATCCGCAAATGCGTCCGCGCGCAGCGGGCATAGTTCATCGCTTCGGCCGCAGCTCAGTTTGGGATACGCACGAATCGCCGTTGCGCTGTGTGCGGGAAGGTCGATTTCGGGAACGACGGTGATGAAGTCGCGCGCCGCATACGCAGTGAGCTGCCGAAGTTGGGTGCGCGTGTAGTGCTCTTGCGAGGTGAGCGCGGGATACGCGCGGCTGGGCAAACGCCACGCTTGGTTGTCGGTGAAGTGCAGGTGCGCGACGTTCAACTTGTAGCGCGCCGCAAGATCGATGAAGCGTTCGAGGGTGTGGAGGTCGAAATAGTGCCGGGCAAGATCGATGTGGATTCCACGCCAAGCATAGCGCGGCGCGTCTTGAACGTGCAGCGCCGGCGTTATGAGCCGGTCACCGAGCTTTACCGTGGCTTGCTGCAGCGTTTCGTGCGCATAAAACACGCCCAGCCGGCCGGCTGCGCGAATGCGCACGCCGTTCGGCGTAACGTCGAGCCTATAAGCGCCCTCGCTCGGGCCGGACGGTGCTCTCACGATTTGCGCATCGACATTTGCGGACAGCGGATCGTCCGGAGCGGCTCCCGCAGGCCACACGTACACGCCTCGCCGGCGCTGCAGCATCTGCGGGTATGGGACGATCGAGAGTTCGTACGGCTCGAAGGCAATGTCCAGCGGCCGGTCCGCGCGGGCATGTTGCGCGCAACCCGTCGGCAACACGGCCACGATGGCGAGCAGCGCGTGCACCGTTCGGATGACACGACCATGCCTATGTTGCATCTTTGCCGGATTGCATCTATCGAAAAGAAGGCCGGGCGTTCACCCAGCCTTCAGCGCTTGCGCAATGAAGATTCTATCAGCGCTTTTTCCGCGCGGTGGATCCTTTAGCCGAGGTTTTGCGCGCGGGAGCGGCTTTGCGTCCGGAGCCTTTCTTTGCCGAGCCGGAACGTGCCGCCGGTTTGGCGGACGATTTGCGGCCGCCTTTCGCGCCGCCTTTGCGCGACATCACCGCTTCTTTCAACGCTTTGGCGGGCAGAAACTTGAAGACGCGCTTCGCAGGGACTTTGACCGGCTCGCCCGTTGCCGGATTTCGGGCGACGCGAGCGGCGCGATCCCGTACTTTGAACTGCCCGAAGCCGGGGATCTTCACCGCTTCGCCCGAGCACACAGCGCCCTGAATGTCTTCAAAAACGCCGTCGATCAATGCGACCGCATCGCGACGCGACAGTTCGTACCGCTCCATCGCCGAGCGAACCAAATCGACTTTATTCATCGGCTTCCTCTCATGCTAGTCCAAGTTACGCAAAAGCGCCATTTTTCGACTTGCAGTACCGCTTTCTTCACGGTTTTCCTGCGCGTCGATCATTCTTCAATGGAGTGCAGCATCGAACGCGGGAGCAGCGATGCGCATCTTTTGCAAGCTCGCATACCTTCGATCGGATACGTCTTGCTACGCAAGCGCGTGAAGCGCCATCTCCTCTCAATCGACGCCGGCTCTTGAAACAGCGTATAAAAAGCGAGCAGGCCGACGGGAAACCCGTCAGCCTCTCTGCCCGCACGTCATCGCCGCATTGCTCGAAGAACGCCGTTGCACCGGACGGCACGCCGCAGTCCTTGGGGGAAGGCCAGCGGCTCGCCGGCGTTCTCTTTGCCGGGATAACGACTCGTCGGGATTCGTTTCATCGAAGCCCGCCGAGTCCTGACAACGTAGCACGAGCCCATCGCGCTAAAATATAGGACATTTGGGACCGCTTCCAAGGGCTTGTGTCCGGCGGTTGGGACTAGGTCCCGACCCCTAATTCCCATCTCAAAAGCAACCGACCTAGGGTATTCTGAAGCGAGTAACCCAAGCACAAAAGGAAGATCATCGTGAAACTCGCCCGCACCACGTTGGCCTTGCTGCTCAGTGCTGCACTTCCGCTGCCCGCGCTCGCGCAACCGCACGTGATCGCGGAGTCTGGTTCTGCTCCCCTGGTCAGCCCGATTACCTCCACGCCTCAGCTCCAAGCCGACGTCACTCGCCAGCGCGCGCTGTTTGAAGCCGCCGGAACGAAGCTCGGCCTTACTCCAAGCGAATTCGCGCAATTCGAAGTCCGCATTTCCTCCAAGCAATTAGCGTATGTGAATATTCCGCGACATTTGGACGCGATGAGCTGGTCGAGCGGTGGACGCGTCTACGTCCTTCGCGACGTCGTCATCCCGGCACAAACCAAAGGGTGGGAGGTCGATTTGCAGGAGGGACACCAGATCGTCGCGCTTTACGTGCCGGCGCGCTGTGGAAACCTTTCCATCCTGCGCAGACCAATGCCGGCGCTAGCGCGGGTTCCTCGTCCTCGTCGCGTAGCCGTGGAAGCTGCCGCAACGGCGCCTCCGCAACCGGCTGCACCCGCACCAGCGCCCGCGGTGGAGATGCCTGCGCCACCTGCAGCGACGGCGGCGCCGTACCAAACCGTTGCCGCGTCGACGCCGCCGGCGCATCGCATGGGCTGGTGGCCTTTACTGCTCATCCCGATCGTTGCGCTGCTGGCCGGCAGCCACAGCGGCGGCGGCACGAACATCCCGACGCTCAATACGGGCAAGCCGCCCGGGGGCGGTGGTTCCGGAATACCTCCACCCGGCCCCACGCCCACGCCTGTGAGCTGCGTTCCGACGCCTGCCGCTCACTGACGAACGTCAATGGGGGCCGCTCTTAGGCGGCTCCCATTTCTTGTTTGGCTTCCATCAAACGGTCGCCGATTTCGTTGAGATCCTCTTTGTCGAAAAGCTCGCGCGCCATTTTGAACATGGTGCCTTCCTCTTCTTTAACATGGTGGTTTACCAGTTCTTTAAGTACCGAGAGCTTCGGCTTGTACGTCTCGTCTTTGGGATCGAGATCTTCCAGTTCGTGGATTAAATTCGTCACGATGCTGTGCTCTTCGTACGCCTCCAGCACTTCGTCACGTTCTTCGCTGTTTTCGGCGCGCCGGCGAAACTCGGGATAGAAGATCGTTTCCTCGATCTTGGCGTGAACCGTCAACTCTTTGTCGATGCGCGTAAACAACTTCTTGCGTTGCGCATTGGCGCGATCGCCCAAGGCTTCCACCTCGCCAAAGAGAGTCTTCACCTTTTTATGATCTTCTTTCAGGAGCTTTAGTGCGTCCACAAATTCCTCCAAATTCCTAAAGATTACGCAACCCTATCTACCCCGTTTTTCACGTTGCAACGATGAGGCGTTTCCCCAGCGACTTGGCGCTAGGAAGCAGTCGGGATTTTTTTCTTCGCTGATTTTCTTCGTTTCGTCTTTGGGCGATTCTCGCTGTCCGCTTCCAGCTGATCTGCCTCTTTCGGAATCGCCGCGGCGGTCCGCTTGACGAAAGACTCGAACGTCGCTTGATATTTTGCAGCGCCGGGATCGCCGCCTTTAGATGCTGCCATGCCTCATCTTAACACGCGCCTCTGGCGGCAAGGCGGCATCTTAGTAAAGGTCAGCGTTCGTGCTCGTCGGCTTGAAATAGGGACGATAAGCGCGCCGCGCCAAGACGACGCTCAGCGGACAGAACGCTAATGTCGCTTATAGTTCACATTGTGTCCGCAAAAGGTTACATTGCCGCGCATGGAATCAGTTTAGGTACGACGGCATGGGAACAGGCGATCGGCCGCCGCTATACACTGCAAATCTTGTTCTTATGGCCGCCTACGTGGCGGTTCTGTTCCTCAGCTTGAAGGCGGTCGGGAGCGGGAACTTATCGCCGGTACTGCGCGACCTGATTTCGATTGCGCCGACTTTTCCGCTGTTCGGCGTCGTCGCTGCGGTCGACCAATTCCTAGCAAGCGTAGATGAAATGCAGCGGCGGATTCATTTAGGGGCGCCTGCGATTGCAGCCGGCGTAACGGCAGGACTTGCGGTGACCTGCTCGTTCCTTGAAGGAGCGGGGTTACCACATTCCCAAGCATGAAATGCAGCGGCGGATTCATTTAGGGGCGCCTGCGATTGCAGCCGGCGTAACAGCAGGACTGGGCATCGCTCGACAGACTGTCAATGCCGTCGAAACGGCAAATATGCGCCGAGCCTTCCGCTCGCATTCAAAATTTCAAAGCTGTTCGAACGCGCAGTCGAAGATTTTTTCGATCCTAACTCTCTGGAGGAATGAACATGAAACGCTTTATTGCGCCGGTCGTGCTCGTTGCCGCGGTGCTGGCATTGGGCATGCCGGCGCGCGCGGCAGTGATGCCGGCTCTCCCCAAGCCGGTGAGTTCGTTTGCAGCCGGAAACGTGAAGGTCGACGTGTACGGAACGCCCGGCAAACGTCCGCTGGTGTTCATTCCGGGCCTTGCGTGCGGTCCGTGGGAGTGGTCGGGAGAAATCGCGGCATTCGCACACGAATACACGATCTACGCATTGACGCTGCCCGGCTTCGACGGGAATGCAGCGACCACGGGCGATCTCTTCAAGACGACGACCGACGACATTTGGACGATGCTGCAAACACGAGACGTCGTTAAACCCGTGCTGATCGGACACAGCTTGGGCGGCACGCTGGCGATCATGCTTGCGGAGCAACATTCCGACCGGCTCGGCGGTGCGATTGCCGTTGAGGGTTTGCCGATATTTCCAGGTTCGGAGCGCGAAACGGCGGCACAGCGCGCACAAGGCGCGCAGCGCATGAGCACCATGATTGCGTCCGCTTCCACTCCGCAGCAGTTCGAGGCCGCCGAAAAAGCGTACAGCCTGCCGTATATGATTCGCTCCAAGAGCGATATCGATGCGGTGGCGCCGCTCACGGCCAAAAGTGATCCGAAAGCCGTAGCCGCCTGGATGGGCCAGGACTTGATGCTCGACTTGCGCCCGCAGTTGCACGAGCTGACCGTACCGCTGCTCGAGATCGCTCCTTACGATCCGACGCTGGAGCGCTCGACGTTTCCCAGCGCCGGCGCAAAGATCGCATATTATCGCAGCTTGCTCGCGGGCGCCCCGGCGGCGCAGGTGCAGATTGTCTCCGATTCCAGGCACTTCATCATGTACGACCAGCCGCAAGCGCTCCACGCCGCCATTGCCGCATTTTTGCAGGCACATCCGTAGCCGGGTAAGTGAAAACCGCCGCAGCCCAAACGGGTCTTAAAGTCTGGATGAACACCGTCGAACTGCCCTACACGCCGGACGTCGAAACGCAGACGCGCCCGATCTTCGAGCGTGTGGCGCATGTCATTCCGGCGGTGGAGTGGCCGATTCACGGCCCCTACGTCGCGGAAATTTTGCGGCTCAAACGCGAGCGCAACGCCGTTATTCTGGCGCACAACTATCAGGTTCCGGAAATCTTTCACACCGTCGCCGACATCGTCGGCGACTCGCTCGGGCTTGCGATGGAGGCCGCGCGGACGGACGCGGACGTGATCGTGTTATGCGGCGTGCATTTCATGGCGGAAACTGCCAAACTGGTCAATCCCGGCAAGACGGTGCTCGTGCCGGACTTGCGCGCGGGATGCTCCCTGGCCGAGTCAATTACCGCTGCGGACGTGCGGCTGCTGCGGCAGCGCTATCCGGGCGTTCCGGTCGTTACGTACGTCAACACGTCGGCGGAAGTAAAAGCCGAGTCGGACGTCTGCGTGACCAGCGGCAACGCGGTAAAGATCGTCAACGCGCTCGGCGTCAAGCGCGTCATCTTTCTGCCGGACGAATATCTGGCCAAATACGTCGCATCTCAGACCAAGGTAGAAATCATCGCGTGGAAGGGCCACTGTGAGGTGCACGAGCGCTTCACGGGGGAGCAGATACGCGCGTATCGCGATGGAGACCCTTCGCTGATCGTTCTGGCGCATCCGGAGTGCCCGCCCGACGTCTTAGCCGAAGCGGACTATGTGGGCTCCACGTCCGGCATGATCTCGTTCGTTCGGAACGAGCAGCCGGCGCGCGTCGTGATGATCACCGAGTGTTCCATGGCGAGCAACGTATCCGCACAGTTTCCGAAGATCGACTTCGTGCGCCCGTGCAATTTGTGCCCGCACATGAAGCGCAACACGTTGCCGAAGGTCCTTCACTCTCTACAGACGATGCAGTACGAGGTTACGGTCGATCCCGCCGTCGCGCAGCGCGCTCGCGCCGCGGTCGAGCGGATGCTGCAGCTCAGTGGCTAGCGAGGTCGTCATCGTTGGAGCAGGCATCGGCGGTCTGACGGCAGCGCTCGAACTTGCGCGCCTTGGCTCCTCGACGGCATCGAAGCCCGCGATCGCCGTCTTGTGCAAAACCGCGCTCGGGAGCGGCGCAAGCACGGACTGGGCGCAAGGCGGCATTGCTGCAGCCATCGGAGCCGACGATTCTCCCGCACTCCACAAAATCGACACGCAACGCGCGGGCGCCGGCCTGTCGGACGAAGCGATCGTCGACATTCTCACGCGCGATGCGCCGGCCCGAATCGAAGATTTGCTCGCACTGGGCGCGGCGTTCGACCGCACCGAGGGCGGCGCGCTGGCCCTGGGTCGAGAAGCGGCGCACACCCGCCGGCGCATCATCAAAGCAGGCGGCGATGCGACTGGACGCGAGATATTGACGACGTTGATCGCGGCCGTGCGTGCAACGCCGGCGATCGTCGTTTACGAGAACGTCGTCGCTGACGACCTGGTCGTTACGGAAGGTCGCGTCATGGGAGTTTATGCGCACGATGCGCATAGCGGCGAACCAATCGTATTTCACGCCGGCGCGACAGTGCTGGCGAGCGGTGGAATCGGACGGCTGTATCGGCACACCACCAATCCGCCCGAATCTACAGGCGACGGTCTGGCGATCGCGGCGCGCGCGGGCGCCGTGCTGGGCGACATGGAGTTTGTGCAATTTCATCCGACCGCACTGGCCGTTACGCGCGATCCGCTGCCGCTGGTGAGTGAGGCCATTCGCGGCGAGGGCGCCATTCTGCGCAACGATCTCGGGGAACGTTTCATGCTCGACGTGCATCCGGATGCGGAGCTCGCACCGCGCGACGTCGTTGCGCGCGGCATCTTCTTTCAACAACGTGCGGGACGCACGGTGAGTCTGGACGCTCGCGAAATCGGTGAGCAATTCGCCGCGAAGTTTCCGACGGTGTTTAGCGCCTGCATGGAAGCGGGCATCGATCCGCGCCGAGTGGCCATTCCGGTCACGCCTGCCGCGCACTATCACATGGGCGGCGTGGCGGTCGACGCCTGGGGCAAGTCGTCTCTTCCGGGTTTGTGGGCGTGCGGCGAGATCAGCGCGACGGGTGTGCACGGCGCGAACCGCTTGGCCAGCAATTCGCTGCTGGAAGCGCTGGTGTACGCTACGCGCGTGGCGAAAGACATCGCCGGAACTACGCTCGTCACGCCGCATGTTCCGCAGGACGCCGCACCGGTTGCCGCAGCGGCGCCGAGCACCGCCGACGAACAGGCAATTGCAGACGTGCGCGCGCTGATGTACGCGGACGTGGGGCTGGTGCGTAGCGATGCGGGTCTGCGCGCTGGCCTCGCGCGCCTACGCGAGCTCGACGCCGCGCGAACGCTGCAAAGCCGCGAACTGCGCAGCTTGTTGACGGTTGGCCGGCTGATCGCACAGGCAGCGCTGGCGCGTAAAGAAAGCCGCGGCAGCCACTATCGCAGCGATTATCCGCACGCGGACGAGGCGTTCGCCAAACGTTCGTTCACGACGCTTGCCGGCGTTGCATAGTTCGCCGCACCGGCTCCTCGTCGAGCCGATCGTCCGTACAGCCCTACTCGAAGACATCGGGCACGGCGGCGATCTCACCACCGACGCGATCGTTGCGCCGGCTGTGCGCGCCAATGCCGACATCGTGGCGCGGGCAGCGGGCGTTCTCGCGGGCAGCGACGCGGCGCGGATAACGTTTGAATTACTGGATCCGGACGCGCACACGGTGCACCACGTACGCGACGGCGAACGCGTGAGCGCCGGTCAATCGGTCGCGACGGTTTCCTGTTCGGCGAGCGCGCTGCTGACCGGAGAACGCACGGCGCTCAATCTGCTGTGCCGGCTTTCCGGAATAGCGGGAGCGACGCGCACGCTGGTCGATCTGATCCAGCCATATCGCGCGCAGGTGGCATGCACCCGTAAGACGACTCCGGGACTGCGCGTACTCGAGAAATACGCGGTGCGCTGCGGCGGCGGGACCAATCACCGCTTCGGATTGGACGATGCCGTACTGATCAAAGACAATCACCTGGCGATCGCCGGTTCCATCGCTGCGGCGGTTCACGCCGTCCGGCGACGCGTGGGGCACATGGTGAAGGTTGAAGTCGAGGTCGACACGATCGAGCAGCTGCGATCCGCCTTGAACGAAGAGATCGATGCCGTACTGCTTGACAACATGAGCCCGAAACAACTGCGCCAAGCCGTCGAGCTGGTCGCCGGCCGTGTCGTGACCGAAGCCTCGGGCGGTATTTCGCCGGATCGCGTGACCGCGGTTGCGGCCAGCGGAGTGGACTTGATTTCCTCGGGCTGGATCACCCACAGCGCGCCTGCGCTGGATTTGGGCCTCGACGTAGAATCATCATCCCATGGACACTCGGAACGTACCACAGCCGCAGGCCGCCCCTCAGACCAACTATGATACCGAGCCGCCGCAAGCGCTGCTCGACTTCATGTCCGGGGGCTGGGTCGACGCCCCGCTGACCGTCGCGTCGGCGCCGCAGAGCGATCGTTTCCGGAAGCGGCGGCAAGCGCTCTCGCGCGCATATCCCGGCGAGTACCTCGTCGTCCCATCGGGCCTCGAACGCGTACGCGCCAACGACACGAACTTTCGCTTCCGGCCTTCGAGCGATTTTGCGTATTTGGTGGGCGCCGGCGAGCCGGGCGGTTTGCTGGTGCTCGAGCCGAACGCAGACGGCCACGACGCGGTATTGTTCGTGCCGCCCCACAATCGCGGACAAGCGGCGTTCTTCACCGACCGGGTGCATGGCGAGCTGTGGGTGGGGCGCCACCGCGGCGTCGACGAGAGCCAGCTCTACTTCGGCGTCGAACGGTGCCGCCCGATCGGCGACATCGCGCCCTATTTGGACGATCTGCGGATCCGCGGTTGCCGAGTGCGCAACGTCGAAGAGGACGACGACCTTGCCGCGCACGTCGCCCAAATGCGGCTGCTCAAAGACGACTACGAGATCGCCGAACTGCGCACGTGCGTCGAAATCACCAAACGCGCGTTCGAAGACGTGATTCGCGTCCTTCCGCGGGCGCACAGCGAACGCGAGATCGAAGCCGCATTCTGGAGCCGCGCGCGCATCGAAGCCAACGACGTCGGATACCTGACGATCGCTGCCGCCGGCGCGCACGCGTGCACGCTGCATTGGAACCACAACAGCGGCCGAATTCGCAAGGGCGATTTGCTGCTGCTCGACGCCGGCGTAGAAGCGGAATCCCTTTACACCGCGGATATCACGCGCACGCTCCCCATTTCAGGAACGTTCAGCGCGGAACAGCGCACGGTGTACGAACTGGTGTACGAGTCACAGCGCGCGGCGTTCGAGCGCGTCCGGCCCGGTAATGATTTTCTGGAGCCGAACCGTGCCGCCATGCGCGTACTCGCGCAAGGACTCATCGATTTGGGCGTTCTGAATTGCTCGCTCGACGAAGCGCTGGATCCGCAAAAGCAATACCACAAACGCTATACGCTGCACAACGTGAGCCACATGCTCGGCATCGACGTTCATGATTGCGCCAAAGCGCGCAGCGAGAACTATCGCTACGGCAAACTCGCACCGGGCATGGCGCTCACGGTAGAACCGGGGCTCTACTTCCAACCAGACGACGCAACCGTTCCCGAACGCTTCCGGGGAATCGGCGTGCGCATCGAAGACGACGTCATCGTGACGGCGAACGGCCACGAAAATCTTTCGTCCATCCTGCCCTCGTCGCCGGACGAGGTGCAATCGTGGATATCCGGCCTGCAAAGCGCGTAACGCCTTAACAGGCAATGCTGGAAGTCTCGCACGTCCGCAAAGACTTCGGTGCCGTACGTGCTGTGCGCGACGTTTCGTTCGGGATCGCCCGCGGTTCGACATTCGGCTTGATCGGTCCCAACGGCGCCGGCAAAACCACGACGATGCGCATGATTGTCGGCATCTACGCTCCCGACGGCGGTTACGTTCGTTGGAACGGCGAGGGCATCGACGATCGCGTTCGCCGGCGCTTCGGATACCTGCCGGAGGAGCGCGGCCTGTACGGCAAGATGCAAGTGCGGGATCAAATCGTCTATTTCGGGCGCCTGCACGGTTTGACGGAACCGCAAGCCGGTGAGCGCGCCGATGCGTGGATTGAAAAGCTCTCGCTGCTGCCCCATGCGCGCCGGCCTTGCGCGGAGCTTTCGAAGGGCAATCAGCAGAAGGTGCAAGTGGCGTGCGCAGCCGTTCACGATCCGGAGCTGCTAATCTTGGACGAACCGTTTTCGGGACTGGATCCCGTGAACGCCGACGTGCTGCTGCAAACGCTCGACGAGTTGAAGCGGCGCGGTACGGCGCTCGTGCTCTCCAGTCACCAAATGTGGCAGCTGGAACAACTCTGCGATAAGTTTTGCATCATCACCGCCGGCGAAAACCGCGCCTCCGGCACGCTGGCGCAGCTGCGCGCGGCATGGCCCACCCGAGTGATCAAAGTGGAACCTTCCAGTCAGGCCGTGCAGCGCGTTTTGGAGCGCGTCCCGAGCGCGCGAGCATTACCGGGCCAGAACGGCGCATGTTACTGGGAGGTCCCGGCTGCGACGCCGCTGCCCGAGTTGCTGCGCGATCTCGTGAACGCTGACGGCATCACGCGCTTTGAATCGATCGAACCCTCGCTGCACGAAATCTACATTCACACCATCGAAGGTTCGGGGAGCGCCGGAGCGTGAACGAGTTCATCATCGTGTACTCGGCCGAAGTCCTGCGCCGGCTGCGTTCCCGCGCGTTCATTATCGGTCTGGTCATCGGCGCGCTCGGCATCGTGCTGATGCTGCGCCTACCGACATTGATCGATTCCTTCGCATCGCAATCCTACCGCGTTATTTTGGCCGGCGATACGGGCTTGATTTCCGGGGCAAAACCGCTGCTGCAGAAAGACTTCAACATCGCCGCAACGTTGCCCGGCCTGATCGCTCCAACGCCGAAAGACTTGGCGTCGCACAAGAACGCCTCCGCAATCATCGTGCTGCTTCGTCAGCCGCGCGGACTTCGCGCCACGGTGTTTGCCAAAGATCCCGGCTCGGTGAGCACGGAACAGCTGCGGCGCGATCTGCTGCCGCTGCACATCGGGCTTTCGACCAATCTCTCGGGACGCCAAGTCGCAACGCTGCTCAAAATGCCGATCGACGTGAAGCCGCTCGCATCCAAGTTCGGCACGGCGGCGCAAGCCGATCAAGCGCGCATCGCGGCCAACGTGCTGATATTCCTGCTGTACTTGCTGATCGTGCTCAACAGCCAGCTCATCATGACGTCGGTGGCCGAAGAAAAAACCAGCCGGATTGCCGAGTTGCTCGTTGCCTCGGTAAAGCCCAGCTCGCTGCTCGCGGGCAAGATTGCCGCTTCGGCAACCTTGGCCGTTTTGCAAATGGCGTTGTGGGTCGCGATCGGTTTTGCGGTGGGCTCCCACGGGCCGGGGATGACCGGCAGCATCAATCCCGGCAACACCGGAAGCGACGCATTTTCGCTCGGCGGCATTTCGGCCTCCGACGTCGTAGGGTTCGTCGTGTTTTTTGTGCTCGGCTACCTGCAAATGGCCACGATGTTTGCCGCCATCGGCTCCCTCATCAACCGCACGGAGGACATCGGCAGCATCGGCGGTCCGTTTTTCATTCCGGTCATCGCGGCGCTGCTGATTGCGATCACCGCGTTGCAAGTTCCGGACGCACCGGTCGTGGTCGTAACGAGCTTCATTCCGCTGATCGCGCCCTTCGTCATGTTCGCCCGAATCGTCGTGAGCAGCGTGCCCACGTGGCAAATCGTCACCTCTTTGGTGATCAACCTGGCCGCGATTTGGGCCATCGCCGTGCTGGGCGGAAAAGTCTATCGCATCGGCATGCTGCTCTACGGCCGTCCGCCCAAACTTGCGCAGATCTGGCACGCGCTCCGCGCGTAGCGTTACCGAGCGCGCCGCTAGACTCACTCACGACTAGCGGCCTAAACGCTCCGCCGCCGCCGATTCGTGCGGCCAGAATGAACAAGTTGGTGTAGCGTCCTCCTTTTGCAGGTCCCTCCACCACGCTAGGGCAACACTGCCTGCTCCGGGCCCTAGAGCAGGCTCGCTACTTCTTTTTTTCCGATAAGGGGAACCCGCGATGATCGTACGCTCGAAGCTACAAGCCCGTTTCGCGGGTTTCGTCGCCATGGCTGTGACGTTGGCAGCGTGCTCGGGCGGCGGTACGTTGATTCCGGCCCAAAACGATCGGAACGCGGCAGCACTGCCAGGGATGTCAAGCCAAACGAGCGCGCCGGCCGTAACGCTCGACGCGGCCCGTACAGTTGCGCAGAACACCAGGAGTGACGGCAGGCGACTGTCCGTGAATCCCTCGTCGCTCACGTTCACGAGCAACTCGCAGCAGACTCTTTCGGTCCGGATTCCAGGGAAGACCACTGTCTACGCCGCGTCGAGTGATGACAGGATCGTTACCGTCATGCCACAACGCACTGACACGTCCGGCCCGACGACGATTGTGTTGACCGTCACGCCTAGGGCGAACGGTAAAGCCTACATCGGCATCCTGGACCGCGCTCTCAGATATGCCATCGTGCCGGTCTGCGTCAACGTTCCAAGTATGCCGACGCCGGTTCCCAGCCCCACGCCGACCGCTTCGGTTAGTCCGACGCCGACGCCGACGGGAGCGCCGACGCCAACGCCCACACCGACACTAGCGCCGACGCCCACGCCCACGCCAACGCCAACGCCGACACCAACGCCGACGCCAACGCCGACACCCACGCTAGCGCCAACGCCGACGCCGACGCCGACGCCAACGCCGACGCCAACGCCAACGCCAACGCCAACGCCGACGCCGACGCCGACGCCCACACCCACGCTAGCGCCGACGCCGACACCCACACCAATGCCCACGCCGACGCCCACATCCACCCCATCGGGGGGCGGCGGCGGCGGCGGCGGTAGTTGCAGCGCAACGACGCCACCGAACCACGGCACCGAGCACAAGAAAGGTACGAAGCGCGACGTCATTGTCGTATGCTAGCAATCTCGTTCGCGCGTGATGCCGTCGGCAAGCTGGGTTTGATGCCGTGCAAAGACGTTTTGCCGGACGCGATTCAAATCGTCGAGCGACCGAATCCGATATGAATAAACCGAAGCCTAGCGGGGAGTAACGCGCAACGTGCGCACGAGCGTTTGTTCGCCGACGCCTTGCGCGAGATTGGCGACTACGTAGTACGTGGCCGCGCGCGTGAGGCTTGGAACCGTGAGTGCAACGGCACTCTGACCCGCCGCGATGACGCCCTGCTCGATCGTGTTTCCGGCTGCATCATCGAGCGCGATGTGCGCATCCCCATGCGCGCCCGCGATCGAAACGGCCACGTCTTGCCCGGGCGCGGCTGCAGTCGTGGAAAGCGCCAGCATCGCCGGGCGCGGCTTCGAAACGCTCGCCGCTGAGGGGATGCGGACGCGGTCAGCGCTCGGAAGGACGGTAAAGCCGACGGAAGCCAGCGCGTCGGCGCCGGCGCTGCGCACGTGCAGCACCGCGCGCAGCGAGCGACCCGCCGCCGCTTGCGGCACTTTGAGCACCGAACTTCCCTCAACGTTCATGGGTGCACGTCCCCAAAGGCGTCCGGCATCGTCCAGCAGCCAAATCTCGCCCTCGCGCGCCGTGGTCGCATAGGCGAGCGCGAGTTCGCCGTCGGCGCGTACCGAGGGAGACACGACCGAAAATTCACTGATGCGCGGCGGAGGAAGCTGCGTCGCACGCGCGTGTCCTCGCACAGCCGGCGAAACGCCGATGCGGCGGGCGATCGCGCGGGCTCCGAGCGGACCGCGCACCTCCACCGTCAGCTCGACGTCGCGGCCGGAGACGGCCGGAACGGTAAATCGCAGCGTGCCTTGATGCGCCGTCTGCAGGCCCGCGAAGAGCTCGACGTCCATCGAGTGTCGTCAGCGCATAGCGCATCGATGCCCAGCCGGCGAACGCGTACGGAACCTCAAGTGCGTTTCCCGGAAACGTTCGCGCGGGCGCCGCGATCACGTTGATGCGCGGGGTTGCGGCGGCCGCGCCGAACGCCGTTCCCGCCGTGAGCAGCAGCGCGGCGCAAAGCATAAAGAGACGCGAGTGTGCACGCCGCTTCGGCGGTGCGGGCGCTTCGAGCGAAAACCCGACGTCTCCGCCGGCGATCTGTACGATCGCTCGATCGTACGGACCGACGTCCGCGCTGCGCACGGGCAGCAGCGTTTCAGAAATGGAAAACGGCGCGATGCGAATGTCCAAGGGATATGCGAGCACGGAATCTCCGCGCAATCTCGCGCAAGTCATCCGAGCGTGCAGCGGATGCCCCAGTTCGTTGACGATGCGAAGCGCATAATTCGCCGTTCCGGCACGCTTGTCGCAGCCTGCCAGCGTGAGGTGGGCTTCCACTGCACCGCCCGCCGCATGCAACTGCGCGCGCGTGCCGTAAAGCGCGGGTCCGCGCGAGCGGAGTGCGGGCGTCAGAGGTCCAGCGCGCATTGCGGCCATTACTCGGAGATCACAACTTCCGAGGTACTCGACAACGTCGGCGCCGATTTCCAAATGAACGGCAGCGCCAAGTTGAACGGGTACGAGACGGTGACCGCAACGGTGCAGCCGGCAGCATTTTTGGTTGCGGCTGCGCAGTCCGCGGTGTTCGACCACGTCGTGGCGACCGTCACTTTGCTCGTATCCAGAAGCGGCACTTGCGTGAGCACGTAGTTGCTTACGTCCGTAGCGCCGGCGGGACACGCCGGCGCGGGACAATCCGATCCGCGCACCATCGCCCAGCGGGTGCCTAAGCGCGCCGCGGTCGAGATCGTGTGGTACGCATAGACCTCCAGCGCGCATTCCATGATTCCGAAGATCAGCAGCAGCATCACGCCGGCGGACAACGCAAACTCGACCATGGTGCTGCCCCGCTGCGCGTGCATCATTGCTCCGACACGCGCCTCGTCGCCGTGGCTTTGATCGTGATCGAACCCGGCAATAAAGGATAATTGAACAGGGGGCGCGCGGTTCCGTCCGTCGTGACCGTAACGAATTCAACGGGATGGCCGTTGCTGCATTTGGGCGTCGGGCTGCAGGACGTGCTCGTGTACGAGGAACCGTTCCAGCACTGACACGAGTCGGTCGAAGCCGTCTGCAAATTGGCAACGCCGTTCGCGCTGTCCGCTCGTACCGCCGCGCTTATACCGCTGCCGTCCAGCGCCGTGGATCCGTTTTGCGCGCCGTACTGCACTCCCACGCGCGCCGCGTTTGCTACCACGATGCCGAAGTATGCATACCTGCCGACTTCAACCAGGCCCAGCATCAGTACCATGAGCAGCGGAGCGACAACCGCGAATTCGACTAATGCAACGCCGTCTTGCGCCATGCATTTTCGGAAAGCTCGCTCGAGAAACGCCATCTACTCCGCCAGTGCCGGTGCCTGCACCAGCGTTGCGCCGGCAGGCGGAGCGGGAAAATTCTGCGTGCTCCCGTTGAAGTTCACGTCGTTCACCACGAGCACCGCGTAAGCTCCGAGCGAACCGTTGAAGTTCACGCTTGCACTCGGAAAATAGAGCAGCCCGCTTACCGTTTGGCTCGAGGCACCGTTGAAGTTGGGATTGTTGCTGTTGCCGGGCACCTGATACATCAGCACGCCGGCCAAGTAGCCCGTTGCCGGCGGCGTGAGGTTGAGGGTCGCCCCATTGAAATTGAGTGAAGTGCCCGCGGTGATATAGAACGTCACGCCGCTTCCACGCAGCGCAGCACCGTTGAAGTTGTAGCTCCCACTGCTCAATACGTACGTTCCAGGATTCAGCGTGACCGTCGCGCCATTGAGGTTCATCCCGCTGTAGCATCCGGGATTGAGGTATCCGTGGTAGCCGTTCCCTTGAAACGCCAAGCATGGATTCGACGACGGCGGATTGTTTGCCAGGTAATTGCACCCGGGAATGTCGGGGCACGGATCCTGCACGGGTAGCGCCGGCGTGGGCGCTGCTTCCACGAACGTCGCGCCGGTCAAATTCGGGGTGCCGCCCGCATACCCGACGGTGAGCGCGTCGATGTGCGCTCCGTTGAAATTGCCCGTTCCGTTCATGATGATGCCGCACTGCGGTCCGTTGAACGTCATGCCGTTGAAGTTTGGTTTACCGCTTGAGCTGAGCTGATAGAGGCAATAGGGTGCATTGGCGCTCATTCGAGCCACGGCTCTGGTCGAGATGGTAGCATTGTTTGACGAGAACAGGGCGCCGAAAAATCTTGAATAACTTTTGAGATGACGACTTCCACCGCACCGCTCGTACCGGTGTACGGGCTCGCATAATTGGGATTCACGGACACCGTAATGCCGCCCGCGCCATCTTGGAAGCCGTTCGTTCCCGCGTCGGTCTGTGCAGCCGCGCTTGCATACGCCGAGCCGTACGCGAGTTCTGCCGCGCCGGCGAGAGCCGCGCTATCCGCCGCGGATTGCTGCAACCGCTGCTCGAAGCGATAGTATCCGATATCGACGCTCAGTGCCGTCATGCCCATCAACATGACGAGCACCATCGCGACAAACGGGAGCGTTTGCCCTCGCTGGCTCTCGAGCACGCCGTACGCATCGCGGCGCATGCGTTACCGCGTGATGACCTGCGGCGTCATGACGAAAACGACGTCGCTTTGGTTGTTTTGATACGCCGTCGACTGAAAGAGCTTGCCGAGAATCGGGATCTGGCTCAAGAGCGGAATCTTGTCGATGAGGCGCTGCTCCACGTGCCTGACCATTCCGCCCATGATGATCGACTCGCCGGGCTGAGCGATGAGGTCCGTGGAAAGTTTGCTTTCTTTGAGCGCCGGAATCGTGAAGCCGCCCTCTTGAATGCCGTCTTGAAAATCGAGGTCTGAAATGTCCGGCGCGATCTTCGCTTCCACCGCGCCGCTGCCGAGCAGCTGCGGCGTGACGTTGAGCTGCACCCCAAACGGCTGATACTGAATGCTGACTTGCCCGAGGCCCGTCGCATACGGTATCGGTATTTGACCGCCCACTAGGAATGTGGCGTTGTTGCCGGGCGTCGTAACCAAATCGGGCGCAGACAGCAGCCGCGCGTGCCCTTCCTGCATCAACAGCCGCAGCGTCGGCGCGAGCGTGGTGACGCGAAAGAACGGCCCTACGGCGAGCGGATTTCCGGTGGGATGCGGCGCTTCGACCACCGGATAGCTCGGGCCGCCGGTCACGAAGCACGTCGGTTCAAAATTGCAGTTTTGCTGGAACGTCGCGCTTTGCAGATCGACGCCAAGGTCGCCCATCGCCGTGCGGTCGACTTCCAGCACGTACACTTTCACGTCGATCTGGCTCGTCGTATCCGTGCTGATGCGGTCCAGCAGTTTCCCGTCGGCCGCAAGGTACGCTCCCGCCAAACCTTTTGCGCGCTCGAGGATGGCTTGCGCCGTCATGGCATCGTGTACGCGACCGCTGACGATGACGTTACCTTTGCCGTCGGGGTCGACCCGAATGTCTTTAGCGCCCGGTATGCTGGAGAGATCGCTCTGCAGATCGCCGAGCGGATGCGCGACCGTCACGGCGTTTACGATCGTGTAATTCTGCTTCTTGGCGTATGCCCCGAAACGGCTCAGCACGTCGTCGAGCGCGGTAAAGTGCGCTCCATCCAGCACGGTTCCGCGAACGACGACGGAGTTCCGAAAACTGACGATCTGCACGGAGGGTTCTTCGATCGACGTGCGCAGCATCTGCGCCAGGTCGTCCATGGTTTGTTCGGTAACGGTGACTTCATATGTCGCGCGCCGGCCACTCTCCCACACGAACACCGTCGTGTGCCCGGGCGCTTTGCCGTTGATCACCAATTGCGCGGTACCGATCGGAAGCACGCCCGCGATACGTCCGTCGCCTACCGCCACACGCGCAAGTCCCGGCGTTTGCAGCAGAACGGAATGTCCGGACTGCACGGAAAGGAGGGCGACGGTTTGCACGTCCGATGCGTGAGCAGGCTCTGCACACGCGACGATCAGCGCGCATATAGCGAGCAATTCAACGAGCCGAAGCCGCATAAATGCCTCCGAAGATGACTTGCCGCTATTATGCCATGGCTGGATACGTTAACACGTCAACAAGCAATAGACGTTACGTTAAATAACGGTACAAGCACACGTTTTCGACTTGCAAGAAGCGGGCGAGCAATGGCATGATGCATCCACCGAAGGACACGGAGGTACCATGCAAATCACGGCGGCTCTAGCAACGGCTCTGATTCTGACGTTTTCGGCTTCACCGGCAACGGCATCGGACACCCTTGCAGCGCGCGGCACGGCTTTCATGGGCAGCTTCCAAGATCGCTCCGGTGCACAGTTCGGATCATCCGCCACATCCGGTCGCGCGCTGCAAAGTGCAATAACCCTGGAGGCTCGACAACTGCAGGGCTCGGAAGCGATCAATGTTCACGGGTCTGCTCCCGCCGGTGCACCGGTTACGATCACGCTGCTGGCTCTGGTATCTCCAGAGATTCCGACGATACTCGTGAGCCGTCACGACGTCGTCACCGACGTAAACGGGCGCTTCGGAGCGGTGATACCAATCGCGTCCGCGTACGAACCCGGCATGAAGCTCGAAATTCTTGCCACGTCCGCATCCGGCATCGCGCCGGCACGGGCGCAGTTCACCACGGGCGCGCCGAATGCGGGCGCATCGGTGCCGCTAGTTTCCGATCCCTAATACGTTCATCAACGAGAGGAAGTCATGCTGAAAAACATGTTTGGAATGCTGCGAAACGATGACGGCGCGACCATGGTCGAGTACGGCATTATGGTAGCGTTGATTGCGGCGGTCTGCATCGTCCTGATCTCAACGCTCGGCAAGGGCGTTTCGGGCGCATTCTCCACCGTCAACAGCGCGATCTAAAACGCGCGAGTACCCCCACAAGCCGGGGCTGACGTCCCCAACAGCCCCGGCTGCGAATCGGAGCATCCGATGAAACTGCTTTCCCGGCTGCTCGGCGACGACGCCGGCACCACGATGATCGAATACGCCGTCATGCTGGCGTTCATAGCTGCGGTATGCATCGTTTTGGTGGCTTCGCTCGGGAGCAGAACGCAAACGCAATATTCAAATTTCAACAGTCAGATCAACGCGGTATGAGCGTCGATACGTTGGCGAAGCCGCAGATGAGGACGCCATGGCAGCTGCTCTGAACGCGCGACGATCTACCTTGATCGTCGCCGTCATTCTCGCGCTCGGTACGGGGTGGCTGACGCTGCAGTATCTTTCCGGCGTACAGCGCCAAAGCAGCGCGAACGGCGCACCCGTGCAAGTCGTCGTGGCCGCGCAAGAAATACCGGCTCGCGTTCCGATTACGCCGGCGATGCTCACGCTCGCATCTCGGCCTGCCTCGGCGGTCGATCCGAATGCGCTCACGGACGTAAAGCAAGCGGTGGGCGCGCTTTCCCTCATCACCATTCCCGCAGGCTCCGGCGTTACCGGCGCGATGGTCGGACATCCCGCCGATATCGGATTGCCGGTGCGCCTGAAGCCCGGCATGCGCGCCGTGAGCGTGCAGATCGACAAAGTTAAAGGAATCTCGGGCCTGGTGCAGCCGGGCGATCGCGTCGACGTGATCGCGCAAGCGCCAAAATCGGATGCCGCGCCGCCGCCGGCCGCGACGATTCTTCGCGCCGTGCGCGTCCTGGCCATCGGTGATTCGCTCGAATACAGCTCGGCTACCCCTTCGCCGCAAGAGGCGAGCGCGCAAACGATCACGCTCGAGGTGACGCCGAAGCAAGCCGATCTGCTGGTGATGGCCGACATCAACGCGACGCTTCGTCTGGCGCTGCGCTCGCCGAAAGAAGCCGTCAATTCGGCGCCGGCCGAAGCGCTGCACTTCGACTCGACCGGATCGACCGCGGGCGCGCCGGCGGCGGCAGCGCCGGCTCCGCCGCCGCAGCCGGCAGTTGCAACGGACGCGGCTCTCGTGCGCGCGCTGGCTTTGAACGGCGCATCTGCGCAGCGCGCCGAACCGGGTCGTAGGCCGGCTGCTATAACGGCAGCGGCATCGCCCGTCAAAGTCATCGACGGCGATCATTACGCCGCCACGGGCGCAAATCAGCCCGTGCCATGAGCGCTCCAACCTTCGCGTTCATCAACGCCAAAGGGGGATCCGGCGCCACGACCGTATGCGCCGAACTCGCCAAATCGATCCGCGCGGATCGCTCGGTTGCCGTGGTCGACGGCGACCTCACGGGACGCCGCAACCTTGCCATTCTTTTCGATGCAGTCCGAGAGCTCGACGGCGCGCGTGAAGGATCCGTAGGCGTTGCCTGCATCGGCGGCATCACGCTTGCCGAACTCGCCCCGACGTACGATTCAGCGTTCACGATCGATTTCAATCGAGTCGAAGCGCTCGCGAGTTCGTTCTGCGAGGCCGGCTGCGTACTGGCTGATCTTCCGATGCCGTTTGCCGCGCCCGTGCGGCCGTTCGTCGTACGCGCCGCGCGTTTCGTCATTGTTGCCGAGCCCAGCCTGCTGGGCGTTGCGTCTGCGCGCTCGACGATCGCGGAACTCAAGAAGTTCGGCGTTCCTTCCACGCGCATCGCCGTGTTGATTAATTGCCGAGACGGCAATCCGCTGGCGAGCCGGGCCGAAATTGAACGCGCGCTCGATGTCAAGCTGCTGGGCGAGCTTCCTCCGAAGAACGACCGCGCCTACTCCAAGGCTCTCTCCGCGCTCGAAAAAGCGCTCTGTTCCATCGCCGCCGAGCCGCAGATCGAAGCGTTGCATCCTTCGGCAAAAGGCTTCATCGGCGACCGTCGCGTCGAACCGCGATCGGCGATGCGCACGCGCGCGGGCGCGCCGGAAGCCACGCCATCCGCGGCCAACGCGGGCGAGACATCGCGCGGCAAAGACGCGCACGAACGTTTGAAGGTCGACATTCACGAAACGCTGGCGAGCAAAGTCAACCTTGTGGAAGCCAGCGCAGCGCACAGCGACGCCGCCAAACTGACGGAATTGCGCCAGAAGATCGAAGAGGCGGCACAAGAGGTTTTGGATCGCTGCAGTCCCGGCGAACTCACCGCCGAAGAAATCGCGCAGATCCGCGAAGAAATCGTCAACGAATCGCTGGGCTTGGGACCGCTCGAAGATCTGATGCAGGACCCCGCCGTCACCGAAATCATGGTGAACGGTCCGAGCACCGTTTACATCGAACGGCGCGGCAAAATCGAACACACGGGCAAACGCTTTACCGGCGAACAATCGCTGCGTCTGGTGATCGAGCGCATCATAGCACCGCTCGGGCGCCGCCTAGACGAGTCCGTGCCCATGGTCGACGCGCGTCTGCCCGATGGCTCGCGCGTCAACGCAATCATCGGACCGCTCGCTATTGACGGCGCTGCGCTGACGATCCGGCGCTTCGGCACGCGCCGGCTGAGCGCGGCAGACCTGCTCGAAAAGGGCTCCGCCACCGAGCACATGCTGGATTTTTTGCGTGCGTGCATCGAAGCGCGCTTGAACATCGTCATCAGCGGGGGAACGGGTTCGGGAAAAACGACGTTTTTGAACATTCTTTCCGGCTACATCCCGAGCCGCGAACGCATCGTAACGATCGAAGACGCTGCGGAGCTGCGGCTGAACCAACCGCACGTCGTGCGGCTGGAATCGCGCCCCGCCAATCTCGAAGGACGCGGCGAGATCAAGATTCGCGATCTCGTGCGCAATTCGCTGCGCATGCGCCCGGATCGCATCGTCGTTGGAGAATGCCGTGGCGGAGAAGCGCTGGACATGCTGCAAGCCATGAACACGGGCCATGACGGATCCCTCACGACCGCGCATGCAAACTCGCCGCGCGATGCGCTCGCACGCCTGGAAACGATGGTCATGATGGCCGGATTCGATCTTCCCGTGCGCGCGATCCGCGAGCAAATCGCCAGTGCCGTCGACCTGATCATTCAAACGGCGCGCATGCGCGACGGCAGCCGCAAAATCGTCTCAATCAGCGAAATCGTGGGCATGGAAGGCGACGTCGTGACGATGCAAGAAATTTTGCGCTACGCGCAGCACGGCGTTGACTCCGAAAACCTCGTGAGCGGCGAATATCAATACACCGGCGTGCAGCCGCAATGTCTCGCGCGATTCGAGGAGTACGGCATTTCCTACGACGTGCGCAAGCTCTCGACGCACGCGAGCGCGGGATCGCTATGGTAAGCGGCACGGGCGTTCTCGAAAGGGTTTTTGCGCCTTCTGCTAATCCGGAACATCAGGCCAGGCTGCGCCGCTTCGCCGAACTGCTCGACCGCGCCGGTGTGCAGCGCACGCCGCAAGAGATCGGCGTCGCCTTCGCGATTTTGACCGGAACGCTGTGGACTGCGCCGCTCGTGATCCTGCGCCCCGCCGCGCCGGTCTCGGCGATGCTGCTCCCGGTTTGCGCAGCGCTGGCTGCAGGCACGCTGCGCTTGCTCCTCCAGATGAAGCTTTATAGACGTTTGGATCAATTCGTACAGCAGCTCGAGATGGCACTGCGTTTGATGGGCAGCGGCGTGCGCATCGGCCTGGGCTTGCGTCAAGCGCTGACGATGGTCATCGAAGAGATGCCCGATCCCGCAAAACACGAGTACATGCGCGTGGTCGGGCAGACGAACATCGGCGTGAGCGTGTACGACGCACTCGATACGCTCGCGAAGCGAATGCCGGGGAGCGAAACGCTGATGATGGCGCGCGCCATCCGCATTCAGTCCCAAACCGGCGGCGATCTGGCCAAGATTCTGGAACATTTAGCCAACACGATCAAAGAACGCCGCCGCATTCATCGCAAGATTCGCGCGCTGACCGCCGAGGGGCGCGCCAGTGCGGCGATCCTTGCGGCGCTTCCGCCCTTTTTGAGCGTGTTCATTTCCATTACGGAGCCCGCGATGGGCCACGCCCTTTGGTTCACGTGGCCCGGTCACGTCGCCCTAGCCATCGTTGCCGTATTGGAAGCGTTGGGCGTCTTCACGCTGATGCGGATGCTCAAGCTCGACGTATGATGCCGTCGACTGCGGTCATTGCCACGCTTGATGCGCTGGCGGTCTTTATGCTCGCGTTCTCGCTCATACCCCACAAAAGCCCGCTAAAAAAGACGCTAGAAGACTTGGAGTCGCGCGGCATGACGCGCGATTCCCGCAACGTGCGAGCCTTCGAAAAAATATTTTCCAAAGAACGCCGCGGCCGGCTCGCGCGCAAGCTCGTGGAAGCCGGATGGTACACGGTGACGCCGGCACGAATGGGAGTGCGCATCGTCGGTGGAGCGCTGTTTGCGCTGGCGTTCGCGCTCGTAGCACTTTCCCTTTTACATTTGCCGGCAATGCTCGATCTGGTCGTCGCCGCGATTCTGACCGGTATCGGCGCATATCTTCCGGCGGCCCTGCTCGAGAAAGCAATTGCGGCCCGCAAAACGCAAGTGCAAAAAGCGCTGCCGGACTTTCTGGACATGGTGGCTACGACGGTGCAGGCGGGTCTGTCGGTCAATCAGGCGCTGGCGTACGCCATCGATGCTGCCCCCGGCGCGCTGGGCGACGAAATCAAAGCCGCGCTCTCGGAAATACGCTTGGGCCGCGCGCGCGCGGAAGCGCTCCGCGCCGCCGCAGACCGGCTGCAGCAGCAGCAATTTACGACGACGGTTACGGCCATTACGCAAGCGGAACGCTTGGGAACGAATATCTCGAAGGTGCTCAACGAACTGGCCGAGGACGTTCGGAACCACCGCGTCATGCTGGTGGAGGAGCACGCCGCCAAGCCTGCCTGTAAAGATGGTGTTTCCGATGGCGATGTTTATGCTGCCCGCGCTTTTCGTCGTCATCTTCGGCGCGCTTGCGGCCAACTATTTCTCGCAGCCGAAATAGATCGTACGATGGTTACGGAGCCGATCGAGATTTTTACGAAAAGCCCGGCGACTGCGCCGGGACCGGCGCGCTAGCGTCTCCACCGGTGGCGCAGCTCAAGAACGCCACGACCGGCGAGATCATCGCGGCGAACGTCCATTATGCCGATACTTGGTGGGAGCGCCTTGCGGGCTTCATTCCGCGCAAGGAGATCGATCCCGATGAAGGACTGTGGTTTCGCGATTGTTGGGCCATTCACACGCTGTGCATGCGCGCGCAGATCGACGTGATATTTTTGGACGCCGACTCGCGCGTCGTTCGCACACGACGATCGGTGCCGCGGCAGCGCCCGGTGATCGCGTGCGTTGGCGCACGCAACGTCGTCGAATTGGGAGCGGGCGCGCTAGAGGGGCGCGACGTGCTCGTGGGCGATCGGCTCACGCTGGAATGAACGAGCGTTAGCGTGAACGCGCGCTTTGCCGCCGCCGTGCCCGCTTTTGCGCTTGCGTGCGCGCTCGCCGCCCGCCACGCCGTGCTTGCCCGAATTCCTGGTTCAACTGCGCGATCCGAATCTGCTCGGCGGTCCCTTGTTCGCAACGCTGCTGGCCAGGTTCGGCTTTGCCCTCGTTACGGCGTTGTGCGCCGTGCTCGCGGCCGGCGCCCTGCTGCTCGTCGCGTGGCGCGCGCGCGTGCGCGGCGCGCCGGATCTTTTTGCTGCACTGGCGGGAGTGCTTGCGGCGCTGTGTTTGGCGGGGCGGCTCGGCGTGAGCCTCGATCCGGTCGGTTGGATCTGCGCCGCAGGGTTCGCGCTGGCGCTCGAGCGCAAACACGGCGGGATCACGAGCGCGCTCGCGATCCTTGCGCTATGGTCGTTCACGCAAGGCGGTGCGCCGCTCGGCTCGCTGCTCGCGCTCGTGGCGCTCATCGGAGCACTGATCGATGCGCGCCGTTTCGATTCTGCGGTACGCGAAAAAGCCGCGCTCGCAGGCGCAGCGTTGATAATCGGCGCCGTGCAGCTGCACGGCGTGCCGTGGCATACCTACGGACCGCACGCGTTGTATCTGGACGCGCTCGCGCTCGGCGCCCAGCGCGATCGCTTGTGGAACGGCGGTTTTTCGCTGCAAGCGGCGAGTTTTTGCGCGCTGATCGTATCGGCCGCGTGGTACGGGGTACGCCGGCGCGACCGCTCCGCCGATGCGATCGGCTTTTTTGCCGTGGCGCTGCTGGCCATTATCGACGCGCGCAACTTGCCGTACCTCGGTATCATCGGCGCACCGATCGTCGCCGACGCGGCGGCCGGATATTACGTCGATCTGCGCACGTACCCGCGCGGATCGGTGCGGCAATATGCCGCCGCCTTTACCGCAGCCGCGTTTGCCTTCATCGCAGTGAACACCGCGACGCAGTCCAAAATTACCGCTTTGCCGCAAGCCGCCGAAGAGCCCGTTTCCCTCTTGTCGGCGCTCGCGAACGACCGCCGGCCGCACACGGTGCTCTGCGAACAGCCACGCTGGTGCGATGATGCGGGCGGCCGATTCGCTGACGTGCAGGCGCTTATGGACGACCGCGCCGGCATTACCGGCACTGAACAGCGGCGCACGCAGCACGACGCCGTGGCAACGCGCGGAGACTGGCGTAGCGAACTGGGACGGGCCGGAGTAGACGCCGTGATCGCGAAGGAAGATGCAAACATCGTTGCGCTGTTGGATTCGACCGGCTGGCGCGAACGGGCCAACGACGGCACGCGCGTCCTGCTGTTGCGAGGCGGCGCGCAATGAAGATCGCCGTTGCAGTTGCGGCGATCTTCTGCGCTCGCTTCTTGATCGGCGCGTGGTTTTACGCCGGACAAGACGGGGATCTAGCGTGGCAGCAGTGGCTCGGGACGTACGTCCTGCACGCGCACCGGCTGCCGCAGCACTTGGGAAACGAAACATTTACCGCGCCGGGCGCGCACTGGATACCGCAAGAATGGGCGTTCAGTGTCGCCGTCGCGTGGCTGACCGCGGCAAAGCGCTTTGCCGTGCTGGCGGTGCTCTCCACGGCGGCAGCGATCGGAGCACTGCTGTTGACTGCCTACCGTTCGCACCGGCGGGGCGCCTCGACGTTCGCGACTGCGTTCGTGACGGCATGCACGGGTTTTGCGATGCTCCAGGCCTTCGGCGTGCGCGCGCAAATCTTCGGCTGGCTCTTTTTAGCGCTCGTCCTGCTCTTATTGGACCTCGAAACGGATTGGGTGTTTTTGGCGATTCCGCTGGTGGCGCTCTGGGCAAATCTGCACGCAAGCGCGTTGATCGCTCCGGTGTTCGTCGGCGCGTGGGCACTTGGAACATGGATCGAAGATCGCGCGTGGACGGCGCGCGTACAGCGTAATTGCACGCTTACCGCAGGCTGTTTGCTGGCGGTATGCCTGACGCCGCTGCTCTGGAATTTGCCGCTGTACGCTCTCACGCTCGAAACCAGCGCCATTCGCAGCGCGATCGCCGAATGGCAGCCGCCCGATATCGGGTTTTCGGCCTTTTTCGCCGGCCTGCTGCCGCTGCTCGCACTCTGCTGCTACTTCGGCATTGCAGCGCCGCGCGAACGCTGGCGCGACGGCATGCTCTTCGCGGTCGCGGCAGCGATCAGCGGCATTGCCGTGCGCCATATTCCGATTGCGGCACTGGTCATCGCGCCGATGGCTGCGGCGCGTCTGAGCACGGCACTCCCCGCAAGCGCTCGCATCAATGCCGTCATGCAGGAACGGTTCAGCGAAACCCTGATCTTCGTTTCGAGCGCGCTGGTGTGCGGTTTGATCGTCATCAATCTGGCACATGTGCCGCAGATTTCCGGCGTAACCATTCCACGCGACGCGGTTGCCACGCTCTCGGCTTTGCCCGGCACGCACAACCTGTATTGCGAGGATTTTGCTTGGTGCAGTTTGGCGCTCGAGCGATCGAACTTGCGCACCTTCTTGGACGGACGCTGCGATCCATTCCCGGCCAACGTCTGGAAGGACTATCTTGCCGTGCAGCGCGTCTCGCCGCGGTGGCCCAGCGTGCTTTCACGCTGGAACGTCGATGCGGTTTTAGTGGATAAGCACAACTCGCTCGCGCAGGCAATCGCCTTACGGCGCGACTGGCACTTGTTTTACCGCCACGGCCGGTATGAAATTTTTCTTCACCAAAACGTGCGCACAGCTCAGCGTTAGCAGCGCCAAACCCAGCCACGTGGGTGCTTTAGCGACCCACCAAGCGATGCCGCTCCCGGAACGCTGCGCGCGCACGAATTGCGCCCAAGAGCTCTGCGCCAAACCATGGGCCGCGCTTAAACCGTGTACGTGCGTCGATAGCCCGGCGCCGAAGCGGTAGCCGACGAGCAATACCAGTCCCGTGAGCAGGACGCTGCCGAGCGCGACGCGCAGCGCCGTCCGCGCGCTCGACTCCAGCAGTTCCCGCGCGAGCAGCGCGCTCGCCGTCGCGTAGACGACGATGAGCACCGGTTGGCCGAGCGCCCATGCCCACGGAAACGCGAGCAGGAGCACGGCAAGCGCGAGCGCCCCGCGCGCGTACCCGCGAACTCGCGCGTACAGCAGCAGCGCAGCGGGGATCGCGATCATGATTTGCGTGTAGTGCACGAAGGTTCCACCGAATACGACGAACGCCGGCGGAATGAGCGCGGCATGCGCGGCATCTCCCCAACGCACGAACAGGCCGCGTGCAGCCGAGACGCCCAAGACGACGGCAAGCGCATACGATGCTTCGCCTCCCGCCAGGGCAAGCCGATCGTTTGCACCGGCGCCGTGCAGCATCCACGTCAATCCGTATTGCGAGGTGCTGCCTATTTCCGCCGCTGCGTGAGCCGGCAAAACCGTTGTAAAGTACGATAGCGCCGCCTGCGGACCGCCGGCCAAGACGTCGATGAGCGCGAGCAGCACGGCTACGGCGCACAGCCGCGTCCGCATCGGGGGAATGAACACGAAGATCGCCAGCAGCGCCGGCGCTGCGACGTGCGGCAAGATCATCGCGATACCGCATGCCGCCGCGGCGACCGTCCACGCATTGCGGCGCAGCGCAACGGCGGCCCACAACAGCGCCGCCATGACGACTGAGCCCAGCTCGCCGAACGGAATGACGATAACGGCAAAGCCAACCGCAAGCGCCCACGCAGCCTGCACCCGCCGAGCGCCGAAGCAAAGTGCCGAGCGCGTACGCGGAAAAAACGGCCGTTCCCACGAGTACGCCGAGCCACAGCGCGCACGCGGCAACGTACGGCAGCGCTGCAAACGGCGCAAAGAACCACAGCGCGTAGCCCGGCAGCGGGGCCGGTACCGTCACGCCGGCGAGCGTGTGATAGAGGCCGAGCGGCATCGGCGCACGTTCGCAGGCGTACAGCGACGCTGCGGCATACGGATTGAGACCGTGCGCCAGCGCGCCGCCGGCGCAATAAAATGCGCGAAAGTCGCCGAAAAAGGCGCCGACTTTGGAACTGACGTGCAGCTGCCAGAGGATCAGCAGCGCCGCGGCCGCCGCCGCGAGAACGACGCGCTTACGCTCCACGCTGCCGGCGGCGATCGTCCAGTGACGCGGGCTGATACTGCGGGGCGATGCGTCCGAGCATCTTCACCAGTCCGGTCGCATCCGGACGGATTCTCTGCACGCGGAACGCGTAGTCGGCGGCGTTCTTCATGTCGCCGTCGTCGAAGGTGCTCTGCGCGAGACGCTCGAGCACGGTAACGTAGCGGTCCTCGAGCAACTGCGCGTGGGGGCTGAACCACATCTCCGGCACGTCGCCGTCCAGCAGTCTTCCCGCGTACAGCTCTTCGGCGGCCCGATAGTGAATCGCAGATTCCTGACGGTCGCTGCGGTCGAATGCTGCATCCCCGTCTTCCACGTGCGCGATGAAGCGGCGCACGTCGGCCACGACGTTCGTCAAGTCGAGCGACACGTCGGGATCCGCGTGGAAGTACAAATCGACGCACGCATATCCAACCTGTGCGGCGATCGCCTTACGAATGTTGCTGCACGCGGTGCGCACGCTTTGCGCCGCGAGCTGGCGGTCGGCTTCAGGCCAAAACACGGAGGCGAGTTCGGAACGGGTTGCCGAGCCCGTCGGCTTGAGCAGCAGATACTTGACGATCTGTTGATCGCGCCTGCGGATCCAGTCGACGCTCTGAGTGTCGATTTGCGCTTGAAAACGGCCGAACATTCGCACGACGAGCGGCGAGAGCCGCGCGCTTGGGGAAAGCCGCGCCCGACCGCGCAGTTGACGAATCGCGCGGTACGGCCGAAAGCCGTCGTCTTCAGCTAAAACGAACAAGCCTTGCGATTCCAGCCGCTGCAGGCGATGCTGATCGTCGATCGTCGCGCCGGCGATCAAGCTGCGAACGAGCGCGCGGTCTTCTTCGGCGGCGCGATCAAGATCCGCAGCGATAAATTCGGTGAACAACTGACCGTACCGGCTGCGCCAGTGCTCGTACGAGTCGCCCAGCGAACGGCCGTCTTCAGCGCAAGCGCGCACGGCGCCGCTGACCACGATCGCCCAGCCGTCGCTTTCCTCCAACAAACGGCCGATCTCCAAATGCGAACACGTCACCCCGCATGTCTCCGCCAGCAATTCCGTCTCGGCGGGATCGAACGCCAGGCGCCGGTGATCGCACAGCACCGCGAGGCCGCGCGCGATCCAGCTCTTGGCGTCGATGGCCGTTCGGGACCGCGAAGTAAAAATAAACGTCAGATGTTCGGGCGCGTCCTCGACCAAACGGCGCAGAAGAGCCGCGCACTCTGCGCTCGCATTGTCGACGTCGTCGATAGCCAGTTCCGTAGGAACGGGATCGAGGCACTGCAGCGCGCGGATCAGGTCCTCGTACGCGGCGGGAACGCGAGGCAGTGAAAGCGCGATTGCAACGGCTTCGTAAAGGCCGGTGCAAGAACAGGTTGGCGGCAGCGCGCAATACGCGGCACGCGCGGCGCTGTTCGGCAGATATTTGAGCAGCAGGGTGGTCTTGCCCGAGCCGGAGGGCGCGACGATCAGCCGCAGCGGCACCGCGACGTGAATGGCCAGCCAACGCTCCAGCCTGGAGCGGCGTACCGTAGACGGAGCGACCCGAGGCAACGTGCGAGTGCGAATCATCGATAGGTTGTTGTGTCCTGTACTAGGGATGTATCGGTCGCCGCGCGCGCGTAGGTTAGAACGCGGCGCGCGGAGCGTCCCGGCGGCCGTCGAACACGGCCGCATGCCGCTGGTCTTCGTCCCGACGCCGCTGGGGAATCTGCGCGACGTCACCCTGCGCGCGCTCGACGTGCTGCGCGAGTGCGCGCTGCTGGTTGCCGAGGACTCTCGCGTCGCGCGCAAACTGCTGCGGGCGCTGGATCTGCCGTCCAAAGACATTTGGACCTATCACCAGCACGCTGCCGGCGCGGTGGACGGCATCCTTGCGCGGGCCCGCGAGAGCCTCGTCGCCGTCGTGACCGACGCCGGGACACCCGGAGTATCGGATCCGGGCAGAGAGTTGATCGCGGCCGCGCGATCCGCCGGCATTGCGATCGAGGTGTTGCCCGGCCCAAGCGCGCTCGTGGGCGCCGCCGTGCTCTCGGGTTTTCCGCTGCGGCGTTTTTTGTTCGAAGGGTTCGCGCCGCGAACCGGCGCGGGCCGCAAAGCCGCATTCGCTCGCAGCTTTGCACTGGGCATTCCGAGCGTGTGGTACGAATCGCCGCAGCGCGTTTGCGCGATGCTTGCCGATGTGGCCGCGGTCGATCCGAAGGCGCAAGTCTTCGTCTTGCGCGAGTACACCAAACGTTTCGAAGAGCAGCTCTGCGGCAGCGCCGCAGAAGTTGCCGAGCAGCTCGCGGAGCCGGTACGCGGTGAAATTGCCGTCGTCGTCATGCCGGCCGCGCAAGCCGCGCCAACACCGCCGAGTGCCTTGCGAGCTCGACGCGCAGATCGACGCGCTGCTGGACGCGCAGCACAGCGTTTCGTCAATCGCAAAAACGCTCAGCGAGCGCGGTTTGGGCGGCCGCCGCGCACTGTACGCTCGCGCCTGCGAACGCAAAACGATGCGGAGGGAGACCTCCGCCTTGCAGCGATAGAGGACGCTATGGAGCGCCCTTCGCCCGCGGCCGATCGAGACGCCTTTTACGTAACGACGCCGATCTATTACATCAGCGGCAATCCGCATATCGGCCATGCCTACACCACGATCGTTGCCGACGTCATGGCACGCGCGGCTCGTACGCGCGGGCCGGCCTATTTTCTTACGGGCACGGACGAGCACGGTCAAAAGGTTGCCGATGCCGCCGCCGCGGCCGGCAAAACGCCGCAGCAGTGGTGCGACGATCTGCTTCCGCGCTGGAAATCGCTGTTTCAACTCTACGAGGTGCAGTACGATGATTTCATTCGAACGACGCAGCCGCGCCACGAACGCGTCGTACAGGCGGTGTTCCGGCGGCTCACGCAAAACGGCGACATCTATTTGGGCAAATACGAGGGCTGGTATTGCGTCCACGACGAGACGTTCTGGCTGCAGTCCAAGCTGATCGACGGAAAATGCCCGACGTGCGGCAGACCGGTGCAATGGCTATCCGAAGACGACTGGTTTTTTCGCCTGTCGAAATACACCGATCGTCTAAAGCGCTATTTCCTCGATCATCCGCAATGGGTGCGGCCGCGCGCGGTCTACAACGAGATGATGGCGCTGCTCGACGAGGGCCTGGACGACCTTTCGATATCGCGGACAAATCTGCAGTGGGGCATCCCGGTGCCGGACGCAGGCGGCGGCGTTATCTACGTGTGGTTCGATGCGCTCTTGAACTACATTTCGGCGCTCGATTGGCCCGGCGATGAAAAATTCCGAACGTTTTGGCCCGCCTCGGTACAACTGATTGGCAAAGAGATCGCGCGCTTCCACACGATCATCTGGCCCGCGATCCTCTGGGGCATCGGCGAGGAGGCGCCGCGGACGGTTTTTGCGCACGGCTGGATCACCGTCGAAGGGCAGAAGATCGGCAAAAGTTTGGGCAACGCGGTCGACCCCTTCGCGCTGGCGGAGCGCTTCGGCGCGGATGCGATGCGCTACTTTTTGCTGCGTGAAGCGCCGTTCGGCAGCGACTTTTCGTATTCCGAAGAAAAAATCGTCGCGCGCTACAACAGCGACCTAGGCAACGATCTGGGGAACTTGCTGCGTCGCTCGCTGGCGATGCTCGAGAAATACCGCAACGGCCTGGTTCCGCAAAGCGGACCCTCGAGAGGGCGCGAAGGGGCCTCGTTCGGTGAGCGTTTCACCGACCTGCCGGAGCGCGTACGATTTTTGATTTTCGACCTGCAGTTTCGCGACGCGCTCGAAGCAATTTGGGAACTCGTCACTGCGCTCAACCGCGAGATCGACGATCGCAAGCCCTGGGTGCTGTTCAAAGAGTCGCGAGGAGACGAACTCGATGCGGTGCTGTACGATTTGTGCGAAGGCTTGCGCTGGCTCGCCATGCTGCTGTGGCCGTTCATGCCGCGCAGCGCGCGCGCAATATGGGAGCAAATCGGCATGACCTCCCCAATCGACGCGGACTGGAACGCTGCGCTTGTCTGGGGCGGCATCGCGCCGGCAACCCAAACCGCGCCTGCGGAGCCGCTATTTCCGCGCATATGCTGATCGACACGCACGCCCACATTCACGATGCGGCGTTCGAGGTGGACCGCGATGCAGTCGTGGAACGCATGCGCGCCGCCGGGGTCCCAACGGCGATCACCGTCGGCTGCGATCTCGCGGATTCGCAGCGCGCGCTGGAGGCCGCGCAGCGGTACGGCATGTTTTGTTCCGTCGGCATTCATCCCCACGAGGCAAGGCACGCGCCCGCGGACCTGCAAGCGGCTTTCGCGCCGTTTCTGAGCGATGCGCGCGTGCTGGCGATCGGCGAAACGGGGCTGGATTACTACTACGATCACAGTCCGCGGGACGTTCAGCAGTCGGCCATGCGCGCACAGATGCGCGTGGCGCGCGATTTCGGCAAACCGCTGATCTTTCACCACCGCGATGCGTTCGAGGACTTCGCGGGCATTCTGCGCGAGGAGTGGCAGAGCGGCATGCGCGGCGTCGTCCATTGCTTTACGGGCGACGTGACCGCAGCGACGATATTCATCGAGGAGTTTGGGCTGTATTTGGGGATTGGCGGCGTCGTCACGTTCAAGTCTGCGCAGCAGGTGCGCGAGGCCGTAGCCGCAGTCGGCATCGAGCACCTCGTGCTGGAGACGGATTGCCCGTATCTCGCGCCCGTGCCGCATCGCGGAAGACGCAACGAACCGGCCTTCCTCACCGCAACGGCGCAGAAAGTGGGCGAGCTGCTCGGGCTTTCACCGCACGAGGTGCAGACGAAAACTTCACAGGCGGCGCGAACGCTATTCGGAATCCCGCCGTGATTCGGCCATTGCCTCCGTTCATGTTGCTCGCGTTGGCCGGCTGCCACGGCGATTCCCGGCTGTTGATGCAATTCAACGTCAGACATTTGAACGCCCTATGCACCGATCTGTTGCTTCTCCCGGACACGGCTCAAGATGCTGCCCGTCGCAACCCTTTCGAGGACAAGATGGTGCAACTCGGGATATTCCGGACGAAGCGCGTGCCGTTAACCCGAGGGCGGTACGCCACCGTATACGATGTTGCTCGTTCGGATCGCAACGCTGTCCATTATACACAGCATCAGGCGCGTATCCATTACAAACACGAACTGTGGGTTTATCCGAATATCGGCCAGGTGTGCTTCGGGAAGATGCGCCCTTTGCGCATCGTGAAGATTACCACTACGGGATACGGAGAGTTTACGGCCAAGTTCCTATGAGATGCAGCGATCCCTGGGCGCGGACGCTGTATTCCTATTTGCACCTCTAGGACCGGCACGGCATATACGCCCACCATGCACACCGACGACCCAAGATGCCTCTATGGACCGGCCCCCTAGAAGGCGTGGAGCGCAAATTCATTATGTGGCCGCCGGGCGGTGCAAACCGGTATCCGTTCGGATTTCCACAAAACGTCTGGAACCCGCACCGAATGATCCCCAGTCTAGCGACGTTTATGCCGAAAGCGGTTTTGCAGCCTTCCACTGCGCGTTGAAGCGTGATTCCAGAGCATTGACGATGCCGTGCGCGCGCGTTCGCAATCCCCAGTCGACGTCGTCGCCGTTGCACGTCGCGCAGCTGGAATTCGCCGAACCGATCCACGCGCGGGAACCATCGACCAGCGCCCATCTTCTCGTTGAAGTCTCCGAGGCGAACCTGAACGCCCGCCTTGCGCAAAAGATCGAGGTCGTGCGCTTCCTGCGGCTTTACGTGGCGCGACGCAACGATGAGCCGGCAACGTACACCCAACTGCGCGAGCTGCTTGAGCGGTGCGTATGCGCCTCCGGGCGGTCCGAACGACTCACTCTCGACGTCTACCGTTTTGGCGTTTCTCGCGCCGTAGAGTAGACGCGCCTCGCCGGCAAGCGAGTCTTTCTTGCTCGTCCAAAAAGAACGTGACGGCGGCGCAGCGTGATGACGCACTGCAGCCGCGATCGCACGAGCGTGCGAAGGCGCGTCGTCGCGCACGATTGTGTCCGTGCCGCCTTTGGTCCAATTGCGATCGTCCAGATACGCAACGCCGTCGCATACGGCGGCTTTCATGTGCAGCATGGGACTGCGCGGTCCGGCTGCATCGACCAGCGCCGCGTCCGCGCCTAATCGTCGCAACGCGGCCGCCACGTGCCGGTTCGCCTTGGCCATCCCTCCGCCGTCGCCGTACGGCCGACCCTCCAGCCGGACGGTTACTCGCGCACCGCGCTTGGCCGCATCAGACAGCGCGTCCAGTACCGGGCCCTTCCGCAGCGAGTATGCCGCGAAGAGCACGCGATGCGCGCGTTCGATTGCCGCCAGCGCGGCTGCGTTCGATGAAAGCGAGACCATGGCGTTCCATCACTGCTTGGGAATGAACGACTAGGCCGGACGCGAAACGGTACGGCTCCGTATATGATGCAGACCGACAAAGGGACGTTCGTCCGCGAGATGTTTGCGAGCATCGCTCCGCGCTACGATGCGGCCAACCGCGTCATCAGTGCCGGACTGGACGAAGGCTGGCGCAAGCGCGCGATTGCGCTCCTGCGCGCCCCGCGCGGCGGACGAATCGTCGATCTTTGCTGCGGCACGGGCGACGTGGCTTTCCACCTTTTGCGCACGGATCCGACCTTGCAGCTGCACCGGGATCGATTTCTGCGAGCCTATGCTCGCCGCCGCGCGCGCTCGCGCCGCTCGGGAAGCGCGCGGGAACGTGACCTTCGTGGAAGGCGACGTCATGGCGTTGCCGTTTGATGACGAGCATTTCGACGGCGCGACGATGGGGTTCTCGATGCGCAACGTCGTGGACATCGATGCAACGCTGCGCGAAATTCGTCGCGTGCTGCGGCCGGGAGCCCGCTTCGTGAATCTGGACATGAGCAAAGCGCCGAACGCGCTCTGGAAGTTCTTATTCGATCTTTACTTCTATAAGGTCGTTCCGCTCGTGGGTGGAATCGTCGGCGGTTCGCGGCGGGCATACACGTATTTGCCGCAATCGCTCACGCACCATCCCAATGCGGAAGCGCTGCGCGAGCGTTTTACGGCCGCCGGCTTTGGCCAAACCGGATTCGTGCGCGTCATGGGCGGCGCGGTCGCCATCCATTACGGGACGGCTTGATGATCGAGCCGTTCGAGGACGCGCGCAATCAGCTGCAGCAGGACGCGAGCCTGTATTCGCTAGTCGAAGATTTTTTTCGCAACACGTTCACCACCGACAACGTGCTCATAACCGAGGCGATCAGACGAATGCTGGCGGCCGGGGGAAAACGGCTGCGCCCGCGCATCACGCTGCTGGCCGCGCAATCGAACGGCGCGAGCGCGCAAGAGCATCTGCATCTGGCTGCATACATGGAACTGATCCACGTTGCGACGCTGATTCACGACGACGTGGTGGACAACGCGCAAACGCGTCGCGGCGTGAACGCAACGGCCGTGGATTACGGAAACCGCATCAGCGTACTGGCCGGGGACTACCTGTTCGCGTGGATTTTCAAGAACGTGACGGCGCAGTATCCGCCCCCTGTGCCCAACATCCTCTCAGCTACGCTCGCGGACATTTGCGACGGTGAGGTGCTGCAGCTGCGCGCGCTTGGAAATCTAGATCTGCCGCTCGCGGCGTACATCGAAATCGTCATGAAGAAAACGGCGTCGCTGTTCGCCGCTTCCGCGCAATGCGGCGCCATCATGAGCGGCGCCCAGCCACCGGCGATCAAAGCCCTGCGCGATTACGGGATGTACTACGGCATCGCGTTTCAGATGAAAGACGACCTGCTCGATCTGGTGGCCGACCCCCAAGCGCTCGGCAAGCCGGTGGGCAACGATTTGCGCGAACGCAAAATAACGATTCCATTAATTCTCGCATTAACCGCAGCGGACGGTGATGCCCGGCGTTTGGTCGAACGTTTTTACAAAGGAAAGCAGAACGGGGCAGCGGGACCGGTGATCGACGCCATCGGCCGATACGGCGGCCTGGATGCAACCGGCGAGCAGATCGCCCAGTATGCGCGGCGTGCGAAGCTCTCGCTTACCCCGCTGCCCCCGGGCGCGGCCAAAACGGAGCTGGCCCGCCTTGCCGACGCCCTCTTGGAATAGGAGAACCATTATGATCATTCAGCCCGTTCTGGCCCTCCTGAGTCCCGAAATCATCGGGATCGTCGTGGTGGCGGCGGTGCTGCTGTTCGGGGCGGAAAAGTTGCCCAAACTGGCGCGCAGCGCTGGACAGGCGAAAAAGGAGTTTCTCGTCGGGCAGGCTGAAGCCGACGCGGCTGCAGACCGTGCACGCGAACAAGCCCGCATCCGCGCCGAAGCCGCACAGAGCGATCCGATGCAAAACGTCTCGCAGCCGAACGCCGCCGGCGTCGGCGAAAACGTCCCGCCTCCGACGCCCGATAAAGGAACGCTCAGCGGTTAAATCGATGCTGGCGCAGCGCACGCGGCCCGAGCCCTCCGAGGAAACGGCTGCGGCTTGGGACCAAAAAGAAATGAGCTTTACCGAGCACCTGCGCGAGCTGCGCGTGCGCCTGCTCATTGTCGTGGGCACGGTGCTGGGGCTGGCCATCGTGCTGTTCTGGCCCTCGCAGTACGTCATTCCGTTCCTGACCAACGCGTATTTTCACGGCATCCGGCTGCACGCATTCGGACCGGCCGACGTGATCCTGGTCGAGTTCAAGTTCTCGATCTACGCCGCGATTGTGGTCGGGCTGCCGGTCCTGCTCTACCAGCTCTGGATGTTCATCGTGCCGGCGTTTCATCCGCGCACGCGCCGCATGGCGTATGCGTATGTCGCGCCGTCGTTTTTTCTCGCGCTCGCCGGGATCGCGTTCGCGCACTTTTTAGTCCTGCCGCGCGTGGTGGGCACGCTCGTCGCCGTAACGAACCACGTCGCGACGGCGACGTTCGGCATCGCTTCCACGCTGAATTTCATCCTGCTCGTCTTTTTGGCGTTCGCGTTGATCTTCCAAACGCCGATTATCATGATCGCCCTGGCACGCATCGGCGTCGTGAACTCCACGTTCCTCAAGCGCTCCAGGCGCTATTTCCTGTTCGGCTTCTTCGTTTTCGGCGCCGTGGCTGCTCCCGACGGCAATCCGCTCACGATGGCCATGATGGCTCTGCCGATGTACGCGCTCTACGAATCCAGCCTGTGGATTATCGCCCTGCTTGAGAAGTCGTGGCGGGCGCAGGCGTTGGCATATTAAGCTCGGGTCCCACATGACCGCCGTACGAACGTACTACGACGAGTTCACGCGCACGTTCGGCAACGTGCTGTTCGCCGTGTGCCTGTTGCTCGCATGGGGCGCGATGACGCTCGTGGGCGTCATCGTCGCGCAGGGGAAAGATCCGAGCGACTATTTTTCGATGTATGCGCCGCCGCTCGCGCGGCTGATCTTGCGGCTGGGCGTCGACAACATCTATCACACTCCCTACTACGTCGGCATCATCGGCCTCATCTTGCTCTCGCTGGCGGTTTGCACGTTCAAGCGCGTCATTCCGGCCCGTTTGCCGGCGCTGCGTCCCGTGCTCATCGATAAAATCCCGCTCAATGCGACCATCACCGTGCGCGGCGAAGAACGCGGCGTGCGGGAGCGCGTCGAAGCGTTTTTTCGCAATCGCGGCTGGCAGGTGCGCAAGCGTGAGTTCGGGGGGACCGAATGGACCTTCGCCGACAAGCACAACTGGGCGCGCCGCGGCGTACTCGTGGCGCACATCGGGTTCACGATCATCGCAGCCGGAACGTCGGTATATTGGGCGCGCGGCTTTGCGGGCGACCTGCCGCTGGTCGTCGGACAAAGCACGAACGTTCCGCATTCGCAGGCGACGATGCGGCTAAACGGTTTCACCTACAAGGTGACGCCGATCATGACGAAAAGCGGCATGATCTATCAGCCCATCGACTATGTTTCAAACGTGACGGTCGTCGCAAAAGACGGTCGCGCGCAAAACGAAACCATTCGAGTGAACCACCCGATCGATATCGGTGGAACGCTATTCTATCAATCGAGCTACGGCTTCGCGCTGCGCTTTTTGGTTACGCACGGCGGCGTTCGCGACTCTGCGCTTTCCGCACGCACCTACGTTACGGGCGATGCCATCGCGCTGCCCGGATCGCAGCGGCAGATTCGCGTCGCGCAGTTCGTTCCGACCGTCGACCGGCAGACCGGGCGCCCGTCGAGCGACCCGCGCGTGAACGATCCTGCAGTTGCGCTCGAAGTTGCCGAAGGCGGCCAGACCGCCGGCGCCGCGCTCGTGCCGCTCAACACGTGGATCGACGTGGGCGACGGCTGGCGCATCGTGCCGCAGCGGTACGTCATGGTGAGCGGGTTGCAGTATCGCTACGATCCGGGCGTGGCGCTCGTGGGCATCGGCGCGTTCGTGCTGCTTGCAGGCTTGGTCATCTCGTTTTACTTCTTGCCTGCGCGGCTGTACGTGCGGGTCGATTCGCGCACCGAAACCGGCATTCCGGCCGCGGGCGCGGCACTCTGGGACGTGGGCGTAGCCGCCACCACGGTGAAAGGCTACGACATGTTCGAAACGCAGTTCAACGGGCTCGTCGCAGAGTTCGAAAACGCGCTCAACCCACCCGGGCCGGCTGCCCGGCTCACTCTAGCGGAGGCGACTTGATGCACGCGCACATGCCCTTGGACGAAGTGCTGATGATTATCGCGCTGAGCGCCTACGTCGTGAGCGCTCTGGCGCTGCTCGTGTACTTTTTTTCGCGCGAGGAGTGGCTGCGCAATCTCGGCATCCCGCTGGCGATCGCGGGCTGTGTGGCGCAGTTTGCGCAATTCGCGGCACGTTTCGAAATCACGCATATTTGGCCGCTGCTCAATCTGTACGGATCGCTCTCCCTGTTCTCCGCCGTTTCAGTGGCGATATTCGTCGTTTTCGCGTTCCGCTACAAGCTGTGGTTCGCCGGCGGCTTCGTCATCGCAATTGCCGCGCTTTTTTTGGCCTACGGCGTGACGTGGAACGAAGGCACGATGCCCGCAGTACCCTCGCTGCAGTCGTATTGGGCAAAGATTCACGTGCCGCTGGTCGTTTCGTCGTATTCCGCATTTATGGTCGCGTTCGTGATCTCCGGACTCTATCTGGCCAAGTACTATTTCGAACGCTCGCTGCAAGCCATAAGCGACGCGACGCTGTTGCCTTCATCGCATCAGAGCGCCGGCTCCGCTACGGCGGATTTCGCGCTGCTGAGCCCGACCGCGCCCCGCTCCGTGACGGTTCGCATGGATACGCCGAACATCGCCGCGAGCGCGGCGCAGGGAAACGCCGTGGCGCAATGGCTGACCACGATGCCGAGCCTTGCGCAACTCGACGTGCTCGTCTACCGCATCGTCGCCGTCGGCCTTCCGCTGCTCACCCTGGGCGTCATTACGGGCGCGATGTGGGCGCACGAAGCGTGGGGCGCGTACTGGCAATGGGATCCCAAGGAGACCGCAGCGCTTACTTCCTGGATCGTGTATGCGATCTACATGCACCTGCACACGCGCAAAGACTGGCGCGGGCTTCGCAGCGCGTGGGTCAACATGGTGGGTTTTCTGACGATCATGTTTTGCTATTTCGGCGTCAATTTGTGGATCAGCGGCTTGCACAGCTACAAACTTTAGAGGTTCCTGTAGGCGTCTTTAGTGGAGGCCGACGCTGCGCGCCGTGCCGGTACGGCACAATACGAGGAAGGTCGGCGCCCCACCAGAGAGGGCGGACGTAGAATCGGTGTGAAAGGTTCGCTCACCACAACGCTTTGCGGAGACCAGAGATTTGTCGAGTCACGCGCACGTCCCCTCAACGGAGGCCGCCCATCCACGATTGCTCAGTGCCTACGATGACGACGGGACCCACGAGGAGATTACGCGCCGCACCTTTATGGCCAACGCCACTTTGGCCATCGGCGGGCTTATCGGCCTGGGGCTGGCCATTCCCATCATCGGATCGCTGATTCCGGACGTCGGCAGCGGCGGAGCGACGTGGACGCCGCTCGACGAAGCGGGCTGGAAAGAGCTGCAAACGGCAACGGATAAAGCCGTTAAAATCGACATCAATCTCAAAACCAAGGACGCGTACCTGCCGGAAGAATCCGCGCCGCAGTCCGTGTGGGGCATCAAGGTCAAAAATCAGGCGCAATTTCAGAAGGCGCGCACGGACATCTTCAACCCGGCGACCGGCAAAGACGAGTTGCCCTACCAGATCGTTAACTTGGGCTTTGTGCTGTTCAGTCCGATCTGCCCGCATCTGGGATGCTTTTACCAGTACAACGCTGCGGCCAATAAATTCCAATGCCCCTGCCACGGATCGCAGTTCAGCTACGACGGCACGCACATCGCCGGGCCCGCCGCGCGCGGGCTGGATCCGCTGCCCCTGCGCGAGCAGAGCGGACAGGCACAAGTCGAATGGATCCGCTATCAGCCGACCATTCCGAACCGCATCGTCGTTTCGTACACCAGCTGAACCGCAAGTAGGGTAATACACGATGCTCAACTGGATCGAACGGCGCACCGGCTTCGTCAGCATGACGAAAGACTTTCTCACCGAGGACATTCCCGGCGGCGCGAGCTACTGGTACGTCTTCGGCAGCGCGACGCTGTTTGCGATGATCCTGCAGATCGTCACGGGCATCTTCCTCACGTTTTTCTACGCGCCCTCGGCAATGACCGCGTGGGAATCCACCAAGTCGATGTACGATCATCCGTTCCAGCATTTCGTGCTGAGCGTCCACTACTGGGGCGCTTCGGCCATGATCGCGCTGTTGTTCCTGCACCTGCTGCAAGTGGTCGTTTGGGGCGCGTACAAATCACCTCGCGAGCTGCAGTGGATCGTCGGCGTGCTGCTGCTGCTGGTCACGATGGTGCTCGGCCTGACGGGATATCTGCTGCCGTGGGACATGAACGCGTACTTCGCATCGCAAGTGGCGATCAATCTCACGCTGCAAACCCCAATCATCGGTACGTACATTCAGCAGTTCACCCAAGACGGCACGACGATGGGCACGCTGACCATCAACCGCTTTTTCGGCCTGCACGTTTGGCTGATGCCTGCGGTCCTGGTCGCGCTGGTCGGCGCGCATTTGGCGATCTTCCGCTGGAACGGCCCCGCCGGGCCCCCGGTCGAAGACCCGCGGCCGCTCAAAAAGGGACGGTTCTGGCCGGACCAGATGTTCATGGATGGGTTTGCGTCGTTTCTCATTTTCCTTTTCGTCGTCGCACTCGCCGCGTTTGCGCCCCCGTTCCTGGATGCCAAAGCCGATCCGACCGTTCAGTTCACGCCTTACCCCGCATGGTATTTCCTCGATCTGTTCGGATTGCTCAATCTGGTTCCGGGCGACTTCGAAGTCATCGGCGCGCTCGTCGTCCCGGGCGTCGCAACCCTGATCATTTTGCTGCTGCCGTGGATCGACCGTTCGACGACGCGCGTATTCGGCTCGCGCAGGCCGGTGATGACGATGGTGGGCGGCGCGCTCATCGTTATGTGGGCGCTGACGATTTGGAGCCAGGTCTCCATCATGGCAAAACAGGCGGCGGCTGCAACGAATCCGACCGCCGCGGTCGCGGCGAAAGAACAGGCCAATGTCAACAAGAGTGGAGGCAACGCGGGAGGGCCGCCCAGCACGACGTCAGCCGCGACCAGCCCACAAGCAGCCGCCGGTCAAAAGGTGTTCGCGCAAAACTGCTCGAGCTGTCATGGCGCAAGCGGTCAAGGCATGCCGAATGTGGCACCGCCGTTGGACGGCAACGACTTTGTAACCGGCGATCCTAAGCAGGTGATCTCGACGGTGCTGAACGGTAAAACCGGCGCGATTTCCGTGCATGGGCAAAGCTTCAACGGCATGATGCCGCCCTGGAAGGCATCGCTCACGAACACAGACGTTGCGAACGTCGTTACTTATATTCGCAGCGCGCTGGGCAGCAATCACGCAGGCGCAGTCAAAGAGTCCGACGTAGCGAAGCTGCGAAAATAGCCGGCACTCCACGGCGCCCTCTTACGATTCTTCGCTGACGCTCTTTTCAATGCGCCGGTCGGGAACGAGCCAGATGATCGCCACGGTGACATAGAGTACGTCCGAGGGCCACGGGTAGAAAAATGCGAGCGGTATCGCGCATGCGTAGAAGAGCAGCGAAATTTTGCCTTTGAAATCGCTGCCCATGGCACGCGCGAGGGTGGACTGGCTGCCGTTCACCTGCACCAGTACTGCTTGCAGAATGATGTAGGCAACCGCAGCCATGAACAACACGATGCCGTAAAACGCCGTGGGCAGAACGGCAAAGTGATTCTCGCCCATCCATCCTGTCGTGAAGGGAACCAGCGAAAGCCAAAAGAGCAGATGCAAGTTTGCCCACATGGTTTTTCCGTCGATGCGCTCGGCGGCGTACAGCAAATGATGGTGATTGTTCCAATAGATGCCGATGTTCACGAAACTGAGCACATAAGTCAAGAACACGGGCAGCGTCGGCTTGATCGCCGCCAAATCGGCGCCGGACGGTATTTTCATCTCCAGCACCATGATCGTGATAATCACGGCGATGACCCCGTCGCTGAACGCGACCATCCGATCCTTCTTCATGCTAGCCTCCCGATAGGTTGCCGCACGCCGCACTATCGTAGAGATACAGCGAGTCCTTCCCCCACTGGGCGACGACCTTTGGCGCGCGGCCGAACGCCGGCACGTCGCCTTGCCGTGGGCCGATGAGCCACGTGCGCGCGGAAGAACAGATGACATCGCGATCCCCGTGCCCTCGGCGTAGAACGTGGACTTGCGGGCGCGTGTAGAACAAGAGCGCATTGCCCCCTGAAACCTTGAGGATCGCGATCGCGTCGCCGGGCTTGCGGTTAGAGTTGATGATCTTGGCCAAATGCGGCACCGGCTTGAAGCGTTCGGCCTGCGGCAGCGCCAGCAAGGCTAAAAATGCCACGGCCAGCACCATGGCGATGCCCAACACGTACGGAGCGGCCGCGCGAACGGGGCCGGACGCGAGCAGCGCAAAGAACGCAATGATGGAGCCGACGAACACCGCCCCGGCGACGTAGATCAAATTGATTGCGACGGTATGAAGATCGCCGGTGAGCCGGTTGTCGCGCGAAAACCACACGATGGCGATTCCCAGCATGAGAATGAACGCCGGCACGGCGGCGGTCGAAATCAGCGCCGAGCGGCTGCGCGCGCGTTGGACGGCGGTATCGAAATACAGCGCGACGAGCACCGCCATGGCGGGAAGTTCCAACGCGATGTAATTGGGCAGTTTCGTTTTGGCGAAGCTGAAAAAGAGAAAGGGCACTACGATCCAAACATACGCCAGGCGGACCATCTGCTGCGCGCTTTGCTCGGACGCGTCCAGCGCGTGGCGCCGCAGCCGGTCGATTCCAAACGCGATCGCGGACGGGAAAAACGCGATCCACGGGAAGAATCCCAGGATGATCACGGGGATGTAGTACCAGGCCGGCCCGCTTTGATTTTCAATCGTCTGCGTGTAGCGGCCGAATGTATAGTGACCGATTAGTTCGAAGACGGAATGCGCGCCCGTTGCCGCTACGAGCGCGCCGAACCAGGGCGCGACAATCAGCACGAACAACGCGATGCCGCCGGCCCATCCGCGCCATGACGGGAAATGTCCGTTTCCGGCGCGCCGCTCCCAAAGGCAATATGCCGCGATCACAAGCAGCGCGATAATGGGCGCTACCGGACCTTTTGCCAAAAATCCAAAACCGGCCGCGATCCATCCGTAGACGAAGTACCGATCGCGTCCGGTTTGAATTGCGCGAAACCACCAGAATATCGTGAATGCGACGGCCAGGTCCAACAGCGCGTCCATAATTGCGAGGCGTCCGACGATCGCCTGCATCAGACACGTCGACAGCACGACGCCGGCGTATATCCCGGCGCGCAGTCCCGCCTGCCGCGTCAGCGCGTATGCGGTCATGCCGCCCATGACGACGGTGGCGAGCGCCGAGGGAAGGCGCAGCGCGAACGACGTGACGCCGAAGATTTTTGCGCAGACCGCCGCAATCCAAAAATACAGCGGCGGCTGGATGAACCACGGCACGCCGTTGAGATGCATGACGACCCAACTGTGCGTGAGCAAGATTTCGCGAGCGACTTCGCCGTAGGCCGTCTCGCTGTTGTCCCATAACGTCCCGCTGCCCAAGCCCGGTATCGTCACGAGCGCCGCGATGCCGGCGGCGATGAGGGCGGCACGGAAAGGGCTGCGCATGAGCGGGGAGTTTTGTGCAAGGCTGCAGCGAAGTCATGCCCCATGCCGCTGTATGCCGAAACCGCCGTGTCGGATGCTCCGCTCGACCGGCGCTTTGAGGCAGTCGTTTGCGCCTCGCGCGCCAGCGCGCTGGCCATGACGCAGACGCGCATGGTCGCGGCACGAGTCGCGCGGCTGGGCGTGGCCACGACGATTCTGACGGTGACGACGACGGGAGATCGCGTGCACGACCGATCGCTTGCAGCGATCGGTTCGGACAATCTGTTCGTCAAAGAACTGGAGTCCGCGCTCCGGGACGATCGCGCGCAGTACGCCGTACATTCCTGTAAGGATTTGCCCAGTACGCTGCCGGACGACATGCGCATTGCGGCGATCTCGCCGCGTGAAGATCCGCGAGACGCGTTTTGCAGCGAACGCTATGCCGCCTTCTCGCAGCTTCCCGCCGGCGCGAGAGTAGGCACGTCCAGCGTGCGGCGCCGCGCTCGAGCTCCTCGCGATGCGCCCGGACCTGCGGTACGTCGACGTGCGCGGAAACGTTGATACCCGTTTGCGCAAACTTCGCGACGGCGAATATGACGCGATCGTTTTGGCTTGCGCGGGACTCGGGCGCTTGGGCGCGAGCGCGCGCTACACGATACCGTTCGAGCCCACCGAACTGGTCCCGGCGACCGGGCAAGGCGCGCTTGCCGTGGAGACCCGCGCGGATTGCAACGAGCTCGCGTCGCTTCTGCGGGAAGCTGTGAACGACGCGCAAGCAGAACGCGCCGTCTTCTGCGAACGCGCGGCCCTGCGAACGCTGCACGGCGGCTGTCAAGCGCCCATCGGCATCTACGCCCGTTACGAAGGCGGCTCGCTGATTGCGGAGGGCATCGTGTGCGCACCGGACGGCCGCGCGGCGGTGCGCGAGTGCCTGCGCGCGGCCGCAGACAGCACGGCGCAAGCCGAAACGGTCGGCATAACGCTCGCGCACAGCTTGCTGGAACGCGGCGCGGCCGCACTATGCGGCGGCGGAAATCCGGCATGATGCGCACCTCGCTGCAGCAGCTCGTTCGCCCGCGCCGGCTGCGCCGGACGCAAACCGTTCGCGAGCTCGTGCGCGAGCACCAGGTGCGCGTCGCGCAGCTCGTGCAGCCCATGTTCGTGGTGGAAAACGCGGCAGCGGCCGGCGCCATCACGTCGATGCCCGGCATCGACCGATACACCGTGGAAACGGCGGTACAAGAAGTCGCGGTGCTCGACGCCCTGGGAATTCACAGCGTTCTGCTCTTCGGAATCCCCGAAACGAAGGATGCGGTTGCGAGCGGCAACTACGATCCCAACGGCGCCGTTCAGCGCGCGGCGCGCGCTATCAAAGACGAGTTCGCACACGTGCTGGTCATCGCGGACTTGTGCAACTGCGAGTATACCGATCACGGCCATTGCGGCATCATCGACGAACGTGGAGAAGTCGACAACGATGCCACGGTCGAGCTTCCTCGTGCGAACGGCTTTGACCTACGCGAGCGCGGGCGTCGACGTCATCGCGCCCTCCGACATGATGGACGGCCGAGTGCGCGCGATCCGTCAAGCGCTGGATCAAGCACAGTTCGAACAGACGGCCATTATGGCGTACAGCGCCAAATACGCGTCCGCGTTTTACGGCCCATTCCGCGAGGCCGCCGATTCCACGCCGCAATTCGGCGACCGCCGCAGTTATCAAATGGATCCGCCGAACGCGCGCGAAGCGCTGCGCGAGATCGCGCTCGATATCGAAGAAGGCGCAGATATCGTCATGGTCAAGCCGGGGCTGCCGTATCTGGACATCGTTCGCGCCGCGCGCGAGCGCTTCGATGCGCCGCTGGCGGTCTACAACGTGAGCGGCGAGTATGCGATGATCAAAGCTGCCGCGCAGCGGGGATGGATTGATGAAGAACGCGCCGTCGACGAACTTCTCGTGAGCTTCGTGCGCGCCGGCGCCGACGTCGTCATCACGTATTTTGCCAAAGATTTTGCCGCCCGCAATCCGTAACGATGACGCAGCCCGCGATTGCCGTCGTCATTCTGGCCGGCGGTCAAGCATCGCGCCTACCCGGCAAGTTGGAACTCGATATGGGCGGTATGCCCCTGCTGCTGCGCGTCTACCGCAACGTGCGCGCGGCCGGGCCGGTCTACGTTTCGGCCAACTGCGCGTTTCCCCGGGAGATCGACGTGGCGCTGGAGTGTCCCGTCGTCGTGGACCGCTGGCACGGGCGTGGGCCGCTGGCGGCGATTTACTCGACGTTCGGCTGCATCTCGCAGCGTTTGTCTTACGTGGTGGCGGCGGACGCACCGTTCCTGACGGCGGCCGTGCTGCGGCAACTGGCCGATGCGTGGGAGCCGGAGTGCGAGGCAGTGGTTCCCGTCAACGCCGCCGGTCGCTTGGAGCCGCTGTGCGCCCTCTACGACCGCGTCGCGTTCTTGGGGGCGGCGCATCAGGTGCTGCGTGAGGGGTCGGGAGGCGTGGCTGCCGCCGTCGAACGTTTACGAGCCAAACGCATCCGCTTCCCGGACGAACGCGTCTTTGCGAACGTTAACACGGCGGCAGACTACCGAGCGTTGGTTCATTAAAGGCAGAGGTCCGCATTGCGTTTAGAACGGTCCATCTCAGCGTTTGCACGAGCGCGCGGCATTATCGCGGGAGGAGTAAACTCCCCCGTGCGCGCGTTTCGCGCCGTGGGCGGCTCCCCTGTGTTCATGCAGCGCGGCCAGGGGCCGTTTTTGTACGACGTCGACGGACACGAGTACGTCGATTACGTGCTCTCCTGGGGACCGCTGATTTTGGGGCACGCGCATCCCGCGGTCGTCAAAGCGATCGCGCAGACGGCGCAGCGCGGAACCTCGTTCGGCACGCCGACCGAAGCGGAATCGGAGCTTGGCGAACTGATCCGCGCCATGATGCCGGCGCTGGAACGCGTGCGCTTCACCTCCAGCGGCACGGAGGCTACGATGAGCGCGATTCGATTGGCGCGCGGGTACACGGGACGCGACCTGATCGTCAAGTTTGCCGGGTGCTATCACGGCCACGGCGATGCGTTCCTCATCGCGGCGGGCAGCGGCGCGCTCACGAACGGTGTCCCGAATTCGCCCGGCGTTACCGCCGGCGTCGCGAGCGATACGATCGTGGTTCCATACAATGACGCGCAAGCCGTGCGCGACGTCTTCGAGGCGCATCCAGGCCAAATTGCCGCGGTAATCGTGGAACCGTACGCGGGCAACATGGGACTGATTCTTGCCGTTCCCGGCTATCTGCAGGCGCTGCGCGGGCTGTGCACTCAGCACGGCGCACTGCTGATTTTCGACGAAGTCATGACGGGATTTCGCATCGGCCGCGGCGGCGTGCAGGAGCGCGAGAACATCGTTCCCGATCTCACGGCGCTGGGCAAAGTAATCGGCGGCGGTCTGCCCGTCGGCGCGTTCGGCGGCCGCGCCGAGATCATGAGCGAACTCTCGCCCGACGGTCCGATCTATCAAGCCGGCACGCTCTCGGGCAATCCCCTCGCGATGGCGGCGGGAATTGCGACGCTGCGCGCAATTCAAAGCGACGCAACGCTGTACGAGCGGCTCGAAGTGCTCGCGAAACTGCTGTGCGACGGACTGCACGAAGTGTACGCCAAGCACGAAATTCCGCATTGCAGCGCATACGCGGGATCGATGTTCTGCACGTTCCTTACGGACGGACCGGTGCGGGATTTGGACGATGCGATGAAGTCGGACACCGCGCTGTACGCCCGAATTTTTCACGCCATGCTCGATCGCGGAGTATATTTGGCGCCGTCGGCCTTTGAAGCAGGCTTTATTTCGTGCGCGCACGGGACGCGCGAAATCGAACGCACGATCGCCGCCGCCGACGACGCGCTCGCGCAGTTGCAAGCGGCGGCCGTCGCCGACGGCGGCAAGGCCGTGGGACAAAACCATTAGTCGAGCGCTTCAGAGTCGTTCTAGGATTGAGGAACGGCGAATAGCGATCGTCCGCCGCTCGGAAGGAGCATCCGCTATAGGACAACACCGGCAAGGCACGCGCGTACGCGATGGTGCCCGGGCCGTTCCGGCCACTACGTCCCGATATACCGGCTAACCATGCCGCTCGTTTGTCTTGGGCTTTCCCATCACACCGCGCCCGTCGAAGTGCGCGAACGCCACGCGTTTCCCGCCTCGCACATGGAAACCGCGCTGGTCGCTCTACGCGACTATGAAGCGGTGCACGAGGCCGTCATGCTGCAGACGTGCGGACGCTTGGAGATTTATGCCAACGTCACCGACTTCGAAGCGGGCGCCGCTCAGCTGAAGTCGTTTCTGCTGAACTTCCGCCACAGCATGGTCTCGTACGATCTCGAGTCGTATCTCTACACGCTGCTCGGGCAGCAGGCAGTCGAGCACCTTTTGCGCGTGAGTACCGGCTTGGACTCGATGCTGATCGGCGAAGCGGAAATTCTGGGGCAAGTCAAGGACGCGTTCGCTGCCGCGCAACAGGCCGGTTCGCTGGGCAAGACGCTGGACCGTCTGTTTCGCGAGGCAATGAGCGCTGGGAAAACGGCGCGCACTCAAACGCGCATCGGGGATGAATCGGTGTCGATTGCCACTGCAGCAATCGAGCTCGCGAGCGAGCAGCTCGGCGCGCTGCGCGATCGCACCGTCGTCATCATCGGTGCCGGAAAAATGGGCCGCACTGCCGCCAAGCGCCTGCGTCTTGAAGGTACGCGCAACCTGATCGTCGGCAACCGCACCATGCAACACGCGCAAGACGTGATTGGCGAACTCGGGTTCGGGCACGCCGTGGAATTGCCGGCGCTGCTCGATGCGCTCACGGCCGCGGATATCGCGCTGACTTCGACGGGCGCATCGCAGTTCGTCATTACGCCCGACATCATCGCTGCGGCGATGAACCGGCGCCCCGATCGTCCGCTGTTGATTATCGACATCGCGGTGCCGCGCGACGTTCATCCGGACGTTTCGCACGTGACAAACGTGCGTTTGATCGACATCGACGGACTCAAATCGCACGTCGAAGGAAAGCTCGAAGTGCGGCGCGAGGCAATACCGGCAGTCGAGGAGATCATCGAAGAATACCGCGAGCGCTTCAACCGGTGGTATCAATCCCGGCTTGCTGTTCCCGCCATCGCCTCGCTCACGAGCAAAGCGGAAGCGCTACGCGCAGCGGAACTCGAACGGCTCTTTGCGCGCTGTCCGGATCTGAGCGATCGCGAAAAAATGCTAATCACCGGCATGTCGATGACCGTCATTTCAAAGCTGCTGCACACCGTCGTGACCAAAATCCGCGACAAGGCCGTGAACAACCACTCCGAAGCGCTCGAGCACGTTCGACTGCTCGACGAGCTCTTCGAACTCAATGCGGTGTCCGACCCGGCGCAAACACGTCCGTCGCAATCGACGGCCGATGTCGAACCGTGCACTCGCCGCTCTACGACAAACGCGTGCTGATTACGCGCCCCGCTCACCAAAGCGGGGATTTTGCGAAGGGGCTGCGCGCCGTCGGCGCCGAGCCGATTCTTGCGCCGACCATCGAAATCGCTTCTCCGGACGACGAAGCGGCCGCCGAAGAAGCGGTCTATCACGCACCGGCCTTCGCGTGGATCGTCTTCACCAGCGCCAACGGCGTGCGCGCATTTTTCGATCTCCTCGATGCGCGGCGGGAAGATGCGCGTTTTTTGGGCCCGTGCAAAATCGCCGCTATCGGGCGCATGACGGCGCGCGCGCTGCGCGAGCGCTGCATCTACGCGGATTTGGTTCCGCAGTCGTACGTGGCGGAATACCTTGCCGATGCGTTGCTGACCGCGAGCACACCGGGTGACGGCATTCTGATCTTTCGCGCGCAAGAAGCGCGCGACGTGCTGGAACGGCAGTTGCGCGACGGCGGTTTGTCACCACGCGTCGTGGCCGGATACAAGACCGTCTTCACCGACGATCCGGAGTTCCGGACGAAGGTTGCGCGCAGCGACGTCCTCACGTTTACCAGCGCGAGCACCGTTCGCGGCTTTGCGCACAACAGCGGCGGCAACGCCGCTGCTGCTCGCAGCGCGGCAGACAAGGTAGTCGCGTGCATCGGTCCGATCACCGCGCAGGCAGCACGCGAAATCGGCATGCGCGTCGACGTGGTCGCAGACGAGTTCACGTCGGATGGGTTGCTGTCCGCCATCGAACGTCATCTTTCCGCCGCGTAGTGCTTATCGTCGTCGGGGCGATCGCCGCGGCGGCAGTCGCGTTGTTTGCGTGGCGACTGCGCATGCTGACGGCGAGCGGCGCGGTTGCCGCGTGGATCGTCGGCGCCGGCGTTTTTAGCGCGGGGTCGTGGCAGTTTGCCGCAGTGCTCTTCGCCTTTTTTATTCCCTCGACGATCCTCTCGCGTGTGGGACGCGCGCGCAAACGAGCGCTGATCGATACCGGCAAATCCGGCGCGCGCGACGCAGGGCAAGTCTTTGCCAACGGCGGTGTCGCGGCAACGTGCGCGGTGCTGGCGGCGGCATTGGGAAATGCGCCCCTCGCGGCCGCGTTTGCGGGCGCGTTTGCCGCGGCGTCGTCCGACACGTGGGGAACCGAACTCGGCACGCTAGCGAAGGCGCCCCCGCGCTCCATTCTCACCCTGCGCCCGCTGCCGCGCGGTCTTTCGGGCGGCGTCACGCCCGTGGGAACTATGGCGGAAGTCGCCGGCGCATTCATAGTCGCACTGCCGGCTTGGGCACTGGGCGTGGGAAATTGGTGGATTGTCGGTGTTGCGGGGTTTGCCGGCGCGCTGCTCGATTCACTCCTCGGGCCACGCTTCAGCAGCTGCGCTACTGCGCTTCGTGCGCTCGCGCGTGCGAAACCGATCCGCACGTCTGCGGTGCACGCACGCAGCGCGTCCGCGGCTTGCGGTGGATGGACAATGATGCGGTCAACGCGTGCGCGACATTTGCCGGGGCGCTCTTGGCTTGGAGCCTGTCGGTGGCGATTCGCTAAGTCTCCGCGGCTCGCGGTTCGCCATACGTTTTTTCAAGGTACGGAATAATGTCGTCGTCGTCGTCCAGCACGACCTCGCCGTCCACCATGACGGGAATTCCGGTTTGCCCGGAAACCTGCTCGACGATGCCGCGCTGCGAATGCGCCTGAGGCACGTTCACACACTTATAGTCGAGCAGCAGATCGGTCAGCTTTGCGCGAACGCGCGCGCAGTACGGGCACCATTCGGCTTGGTACAAAACGATGTTGGTGTCTCGCAAAAGCGATCTCCTAAGGGGCGAGGAAGGGGGGCTGGTCACGGCCGCGGTCGTAGTCTCGTTTTCGTAGGGAACATGGCAACGTCGACGCGGGCTTGGGGCGAGAACCGGATTCTGCGGCGGGCGCTGATTGCATCGCTGGGCGTGCACGCGCTCATCGCGCTCTTCCTTCCCACTTGGATGCCGGCGCAATCTGCCGGTCCGCAGCCCATCGAAGCGCTCTCGTTCGCGCGCGTCATTCGCGTCCAGACGCAGCGTCCGGCACCTGCCGTGCGCCCCGCGGCAGTCCCGGAGAAGGCTCAGCGCGCGCGCAAAATCAGTTTCGCGCGCCACCGGAGCGAACTGACGGCCAATACGCGGCGTCCCCACGCTCGCCCCACCTCGATCAATGGTCCGCTAGGCCCCGTTGCCAAGGCACCGCGCCATAGTGCGGCGCATCGGCCGGCTCCGCTCTACGCCCAAGCCTCGGCGAGCTCGATGCCGCTTGCCAGCACGCAAAGCAATGCCGTGCGCACGCCGCAGCCGGAGGCCACGATCGAGGCGCGTTCCGTAGACACGAGCGGCGTCGCCGATCGCGGCGGCGTCCTGCCGCTTGGAGCCGTGCAGGATCCCGTGCTCGATCCCGGCGTGCGCGCCCAGCTCAGCAAAGCGCGTAAACGTTCACGTAACGCTGATCGTCACCGTTGGTGAGGATGGCCGCACCAAACACGTGTCGTTCGAACCACCGATCGATTCACAGACTCGAACAAGAGATTGAAAACATTCTCGCCGACGCGAATTGGGATGCGGGCGTGTGCGGCGGCGGCGTGAGCTGCGAGAGCGTCGCCCGCATCAAGCTTTAGCGCGCAGTTGTCATCCTGAGCTTGTCGAAGAACGCTGAGCTCACTTGTCATCCTGAGCATAACGTTGTCATCCTGAGCTTGTCGAAGGACGGCTGAGCGCACTTGTCATCCTGAGCGTGTCGAAGGACCGCCGAGCGCAGTTGTCATCCTGAGCTTGTCGAAGGACGGCCGAGCGCAGTTGTCATCCTGAGCTTGTCGAAGGACGGCTGAGCGCAGTTGTCATCCTGAGCTTGTCGAAGGACGGCTGAGCGCAGTCGTCACCATGACCGCGTGGTCACCGTTAGCGAGTGGTTCGATACCTCACCATGACGGCCGCTAGATAACGCCGAGCTTTTCTGAACTTGCGCCTACAAAATCGACTTGCCCAAGCCCGAGCAAATCAAGCCGACAGCCAAAACTGCGGTTTGGTTGCGCGTGTCGAGAATCGGATTTATTTCAACCATCTCGATCGATCCCAGCAGTCCGGATTCGGCCAGCATTTCCATCGCGAGGTGCGCTTCGCGGAAACTCAATCCGCCTTTCACCGGCGTCCCGGTTCCGGGCGCTTCGCTCGGATCGATGCCGTCCATGTCGAACGACATGTGAATCGGCCGCGCGTCCGCTCCCGCGATGTCGATCGCGCGCTGCATCACCTGCGTCATGCCGAGCCTGTCGACGTCGCTCATGGTAAACGCGGTCACGCCGGACGCGCGCAGGTTCTCCTTCTCCGAAACGTCCACGTCGCGCAGACCGATTTGCACCGTGCGCGCCGGATCCGCATAGCCTTTTTGCAGTGCAAACCACAGCGGCATACCATGCACGTTGCCGGATGGAGAGCTCTGCGGGCTATTGATATCGCTGTGCGCGTCCATCCACACCAGACCCGGCGGCACGCCGCGCGCCTGCGTCAATCCTTGCAAAGTCCCCATTGCAATGGAATGATCGCCGCCGAGCACGATGGGAAAGCCTCCGGTGCGCACGATATTCTCTACCGCGCCGGCGAGCTGCGTGCAGACGCGATCGATGATGTCGTAGTATTTGGCGCCGCGATCGCCGTGATCGAACTCTTCGCGCTGCGGCACCGCTAAGTTGCCTCGATCGTAGATTTCGGCGATGTTGAGCCGGCGCAGGCGTTCGTTCAGCTTCGCGTAGCGAACGGCGTACGGCCCCATGTCCACGCCGCGGCGGCTGGCTCCAAGATCCATCGGCACGCCGATGATGTCGACGCGCCGGACGCTGTGCGAAGGCATGGTGGAACTCACGGTGCCGCCACTTCTTCGGCGCTGTCGTGCGGGTCCTTGGTCAGCACGGGCTTGGCCTCATCGCGGCTGACGGATCCCGGTATGATGTGCAGCAAGAGCACGCGGATGATACCCGCCACCGGCACGGCGATGAACATTCCCAGCACCCCATAGAGCTCGCCGCCGATCAGGATCGCAACGACGACCGCACTGGGGCTGAGCTGAATCGTGCGGCTCACAATGTTGGGCGCGATGATGTGTCCTTCGGCCTGATTGGCCAGCACGAAGACGATCAAAACTTTGAGCGCCAGTGGGAAGCCGCCGGTAACGAACGCGATGATGAGCGCGGGAACCGCCGCGATCACCGGACCGATGTACGGGATGAGATCGAGAACACCCGCGATGACGCCGATCAGAATCGCGTACGGTTCACCCACGAACCAAAGCCCGACGGCGATGAGCGTGCCGACCGACGCGCCGACCATGAGCTGTCCGCGAATGAACCCGCCGATGACCTGTTCCAATTCACCGAGCATCGTCAGGGTGGAGTCGCGTTTGCGCGCGGGAATGAACCCGATGAAGAATCGCTTGATCGTCTCGGAATCGTACAGCAGGTACGCTCCCAGTACGGGAATCGCGACGCACGCGCCGATGAAGGCCGCCGTTCCAACCAGGACGACCAGCGTATTCCCCAGCGTGGCGGCACCATGCTTCTGAAGCCACTGGGGTATCTCTTGCGGCAGTTTCGAAATCTCGCTGCGAACGAACGAGGGCAGGTGCCGCAGCGCCGGGTTGTGCGGATCGTTGATAAAGTTGGCGATCCTGGCTTGGATCGTCGGCCAGTCGTGAATGAGCGTCGAAACTTCCGACGCAACCGCCGGAACGATGTAGAAGAGTCCGAGCGCAACCAATCCCGCAATCACGGCGTACAACAGCAGAATCGCCAAGATCAACGGCAGTTTCTTGTTCAGCCACCGAATGATCGGATAGATCAGATATGCAAAGAAAATGGCGCCGATGATGATGATGAAGATGATGCCGATGCGCTCGATGAAGTGGATCACATAGTTGAAGATCAGAAAAATCAAGACCACCGATAGCAGAATCTTCCAACTCACGTCCAGGTTCTGCGGCGTGAGCCAGCGGTACGGCTCCTCCTCGGCGCCGCGGGCCTGAGCGGCACGCACCCCTGCGTGCTCCGCTTCGATCTCCAGGCCGATGAGCGACGCCCTGGCCGGCCAGCGATAGCGCACGTACCAGGTCAATAGCCCGGCCAAAATGCGCACGATCGAGCGAAGCGCCTGCATTGGGCCGCCGATGTACCCGTCGTCTAAGTCGACCAGATACAAAAACGGTTTGTGACGCCGCTCCAGTCTCTCGCTCCAACGCCTTGCCAACGCGAGGCCTTCCGGCGAACGCTCTTCCAAAAGCGCGAGCACTTTTCCATCGTCATCGCCGGCTTGACGAACGATTGACGTGAAATCGCGATAGCTCAACCCCAGCGCCCGCAGGAGGCTGCGATCCATCGGACTCTGTCCGTACAGATAATCCCCCAGCGCGCCTCGCATGGCGGCGCGGGCTTTGTCGATCAGGCGCGGCAACCATCGAATGCCGCCCAATTCGTCCGACCAGCGGCGCGGAGCGCTGACGCGAAGGTCCTTTACTTCCGTATCCGGCACGTTCACGTCTTACCCTGCGCCGTGCCGTTCAAAGGCTCCCCCGACAAGGCTTCGCTTTGCGGCTTTTCGTACAATCGATCGATGGTGCGTAGAACGGCGCTGATGCTGTTTGCGGCAGCTCCGTTCGTGGTAGCGCTGAGCGCATGCGTGCGCCCACATCCGCGGCCGCGGCCGGGGCAGGCTCACGTTAGGAATGGTCACGGACGTGGGGGGTCTGGGCGATAAGTCGTTCAACGACTCCGCATATCGAGGCTTGCTGCGTTCGCGCGACGAGCTGCGCGCGTACATCAAAGTTCTGCAATCCAAGTCCGCCGCCGACTATCAGCCAAACCTCACGGTGCTCAGCGAAGCGCGCTTCGACATGATTTACGCCATCGGGTTTTTGATGAGCGATGATCTCACGCAGGTCGCGCACCAATTCCCGGATCAGCACTACGCCATCATCGATGCCGTCGTTCCCGCCGACAACGTGGTCTCCGTCACGTTCAAAGAAGAAGACGGCTCGTTTCTGGCCGGAGCGCTGGCCGCGATGGTCACGCGCACGCACCATCTGGCATTCATCGGCGGACAGGACATCCCGCTCATCAGAAAATTCGAAGCCGGTTACGTTGCAGGCGCCCGGGAGATCGATCCGTCGGTGCGAGTCGACGTCAAGTACGCCGGTTCGTTCGACGACGTCGCGGCCGGCAAGGAACTGGCCAATCTGCTTTTCAACGGCGGCGCGGACATCATTTACACCGCAGCCGGCAAAGTCGGCCTGGGCGCGATCGATGCAGCGAAAGCGCGGCCGCAAGGTAATTACATCATCGGCGTGGACAACGATCAAGACGCGCTCGCGCCCGGAAAGGTTCTGACTTCGATGGTCAAGCACGTCGACGTTGCGGTGTTTCGCGTAGCGCGCGATATGCGCAACCGTAAACCGCTCACCGGACACGTCGTGCTGGGCTTGCGGGACCACGGCATCTCGCTCACCGATTTCGCTTACACCAAAGACGTCGTCACGCCGCAGGAGATCGCGCGCTTGCAGCAGCTCAAGGGCGCAATCGTCGACGGACGCATTACCGTACCGAACACTCGCGAGGCCTTGGCCAACTGGAAACCGGTAACGCTTTAGAACTGCGCGGCATCCGCAAGGCCTATCCCGGCGTCCTCGCCGTGGACGGCGTCGATCTTGTGGTGCGCGCCGGCGAAATTCACGCGTTGGTCGGTGAGAACGGCGCGGGAAAATCCACGCTGGCCAACATCGCGTTCGGCGCCGTGCGCGCGGATGCCGGCAGCGTTGCGGCAGTCGGAACCGTGGGTCTGGTTCACCAGCATTTCGAACTGGTCGGACGGCTTACGGTATGGCAAAACGTGCTGCTGGGGCGCGAGCCGCGCAAAGGCTGGCTGCTCGATGTCGCCGCCGCGCGCGCGCGCGTACGCGATCTGGCGCGGGGCAACGGTCTGGAGATCGATCCCGACGCGCTGGTCGACGAGCTGCCGATCGGCGTGCAGCAGCGTGTCGAGCTCCTTCGGGAACTGGAGCGCGATCCCGCCGTTCTCTTGTTGGACGAACCGACTGCCGCGCTGGCTCCCGCGGAAATTGCAGGCTTCTTCGCCACGATCGAACTTCTCGCGCGCCGCGGCACCGCCGTGCTGATCGTCACGCACAAACTCCAGGAAGTCATCGCCTACAGCGCAAGCGTGAGCGTCATGCGCAGCGGACGCATCGTCGCGCATTTCGAAACGGCGAACACCAGCGTGGACGAAATCGCGCGCGCGATGGTGGGCGGATCGCTGCCGCACGTTGCGGAGCGCCGCGTAACGTCCAGCCGGCCGTGCCTGCGCATCGAAGATCTGCGCGCGGCGTCGGGCGCCCCCGCCCTACGCGGTATGAGCTTCGAGGTGCGAACCGGCGAAATCGTCGGAATAGCCGGCGTGGAAGGTAACGGACAAACCACGCTCGCCGACGCAATCGCCGGCGCGATTACCTACGACGGCGTCATCGACGTCCCGCGTCCCATCGGCATCGTCCCGCAAGATCGCCAACGCGAAGCGCTGATCCTGAATTGGTCCGTGGTGGAGAACGCCGTCCTGGGACGCCAGCATCGGCGCGAGAGCCGACGCGGCATCGTGCTCGATCGTGTCGCGGCGCGCGCGGATGCGCAGGCGATCGTGGAGCGCTTGGACGTGCGGGCAGCTTCACTTGAAGCTCCGGCGCGAACGCTTTCGGGCGGCAATCAGCAAAAACTCGTCGTCGGACGCGCGCTGCTCGACGATCCGCGGTTCGTACTGGCATACCAACCGACGCGCGGCATCGACGTGGGAGCGGCCGCGCTGGTGCAATCGCGCTTGATCGAAGCGCGCAACGCCGGCGCAGGCGTGCTGCTGATATCGTTCGAACTCGACGAGATTTTTGCGCTCGCCGATCGCGTGCTCGTCGTATATCGCGGATCGATCGCGGGATCGTTCCAGGGGCCGGCGTTCGATCGCGGCCGCATCGGCGAGCTGATGGCGGGAAGCGCGTGACCGCCGCGATTCGCGTGGCCGGCGGACCGCTGGGCGCGATTCTGTTCGCGTTTTTCTTGGCGGCTTGCGCGATGCTCGTCGCGGGGGTCAGTCCCGCCGACGGATTTTCGGCGCTTTTCGTGGGCGCACTCGGGGGCCGTGCGCAGATCGCGGAAACGCTCGTGCAAACCACGGCGCTGCTCTTTCCCGCGCTGGGCATCTCGCTGGCGTTTCGCGCCGGCTTGTTCAATATCGGCGCTGAAGGGCAACTCGTGATCGGGGGCCTGGCCGCCGGCGCGGTCGGCGCGCACCTTCTCGCACCGACATGGCTGGCCGCATTCGTGCTGCTGCTCGCCGGGTTCGTGGCGGGTGGTTTTTGGGGCGGAATCGCCGGATGGCTGCGCGCGCGATTCCATGCCAGCGAAATCATCTCGACGCTGATGCTGAACTTCATCGCGCTCTCGCTCGCCGGCTATCTGGTGTCCGGTCCGCTCAAAAGCCCGCAAGCAACGGGCGCCGAAACGGCGCCGCTTCCGATGACGTCGTGGCTCCCGCCGCTCATTCCCGGCACGCGTCTTTCGATCGCGCTGCTCGTTGCGATCGCCGCTGCCGTGGTGCTGCGCTGGGTGTTCGCGCGAACCGTCTTCGGTTACGATTTACGCGCTGCGGGTGAGGCGCCCGAAGCCGCCAGACGCGGCGGCGTCAACATGCCGCGCATGACGTGGCTCGCGCTCGCGCTTTCGGGCGCCATTGCGGGCCTGGGCGGCGCGGCGCTGGTGACCGGCGTACTGCACCGCTTCAACACACAGCTCTCTCCGGGGTATGGCTACACCGCGATCGCCGTCGCGCTGGTCGGCGATCTCGATCCGCTGTGGGTATGCGTAGCGGCCTTTGGATTCGGCATTTTGGAGGCGGGCGGTTTGGCGATGCAAGCGTTGGCTGACGTTCCGAAGGACGCGATTCACGTCATCGAAGGCCTCATCATTATCGTGCTTGCGGCGCGTCGCTATGTCGCGACGCGAGCGCAGGGCGCGCCGATATGAATTCCGCAGGCGGCGCGCTGATCGCCGCGCTTGCAGTGCTCACGCTGGTCAAATCGACGCCGATCATTTTCGCGGCATTGGGCGGCGTCATCTCGGAGCGTTCGGGCGTCGTGAACATCGGGTTGGAAGGCATGATGATTGCAGGTGCCTTTACCGCGGTCGTTTTCTCGGGACTCACGGGTAGTCCCATCGCCGGTTTGCTCTCGGGCATTACGGCAGGGGCGTTCTTCGGCTTCGTGTTGGGTGCAGCCGCGACGATTTTCAAAGTCGATCAAATCGTGGCCGGAACGGGCATCAATCTGGTTGCCGCAGGTGGAGCGGCGTACGCGCTGATGCTGATTTACAATCAGCCGGGCGCAAGTCCTCAGGTCAACGCGCTCGGAAACGGGTTCTGGTTCTTGGTGCTGATAGCGTTTCTGAGCGCGCTCGCGCTGCACGCGCTGCTGTACTATACGCCGTGGGGCCTGCGCGTGCGCGCGTGCGGCGAGAATCCACGCGCGGTCGGCGACGCATCGCTTCATCCGCTGCGTTTGCGTTTGCACGCGGTGATCATCGGGGGCGCGCTCGCGGGTCTGGGCGGCGCGTTCTTGTCGATCGGAGAAGTGAACCTGTACTCCGACGGAATGACTGCGGGTCGCGGATTCATCGCGCTTGCCGCCGTGATCTTCGGTCGCTGGACGCCGTGGGGCGCCACGGGCGCTGCGATCTTCTTCGGTTTCTTTGAAGCCCTGCAGTACGTTTTACAGGGCCGCATCGGCTGGCTTCCAAGCGATGCGATGCAGGCCATTCCATACGTCGCCGCGCTCTTTGCGATTGCCGGTCTGGTGGGCAAAGTGCGCGCGCCGGCGGCAGACGGAATCCCGTATTAACTGTCGATGCTGTGCGCTGGCAGGTGGGCGTCAGAACCGATTGCGACAAAACGTGCGAAAGCTATGGCGGGTCAAACCGACTCCGGGCGCGTTGCGCACAGGGACTTTTCGGTAGCAGCGAATCGACGCGCCTTTTTCCTTGAACGGGCTGGACGCTTGCGAACACGCGGAAGCGGGAGCGATTTGGATAAGCTCATGGCAGGCACCCGGCCAACGCCTACATGCCGCCCCGCCATACGAAGGACACGGCTTTCCTCGTGCTCCATGAGCGCTTTTCCGATGCCGAAGCCGCCCTTACGGCAAACGGTTGGGCGAAAAGCCGCCGTTTGGTCTTTCCGAACGCTAAGCTCGGGCTGCACGGAGGCGCGTGGCACCACGGACAGACGGGGGATCAGCCGGACCTCATCGCGAGTTCGCAACGCTGGGCGGCCGCTGCGTTCGATGCACCCATCGCCCGCGACCAAAACGGCGCGAGAATCCTGCCGCTTCCGTACCTCGTAATGAGGAAAATCGATTCGGCACGAACCACGGATCAGGGCGATTTGAGCCGGATGCCTGGGCGTCTCGACGATAAGGCTCTTTGTGCGATTATCGAAGCCGCGGAGCAAAACTATGACGATCCTCAAGTTGCCGACGACATCCGTCAGTACGCTGAAATCGGCCGGTGGGAATACTCAACGGAAAGCCAAAACCCCATCGACGACGCACCGTAAACGCAGGCGACAAGGACTGATAAACGTCCCTAAGAAACTGCCGACAATAGACATATGCGCCAAACCGCTGCTGCACTGGCACTCTCGGCGCTTCTTGCGTCGTTGACCGCGCCCGCGAGCGCGCAAGTTACGCTGCCCGCGCCGCTGGTGCAACTGCGCGCCAGCCTGGCCGTGGTCGGAGAACGCGCGCCCGGACGCGCCGCATTCGCGGTCAAAGACCTCGATAGCGGCTACACCTCAGGCTATAACGTCAACGAGGTCATGCCCGCGGCCTCGACCATCAAGATTCCGATCATGGTCGAAGTCTTTCGTCAGATGGCTGCCGGCACGTTCGATTTGAATCGCCGCGTGGAACTGCTGGCGGGGGATCGCGACTGGGGATCGGGCGACATTGCGCAATCTCCGGTCGGATCGACCTTCCCAGTTTCGACGCTGATCACGCAGATGATCACCGTGAGCGACAATACCGCGGCCAACATGCTCATCCGGCTGGTCGGACGCAGCCACATCAACGCGACGATGGCGGACCTGGGCTTGCACCACACGCACCTGGCGGACTACATCCGCACGGCGGAATGGAGCGTTCGCACGTCGCTGCGCACGACGCCGTCCGACATGGTGGGGCTGCTCACCGACATGGCCAAAAACCGGCTCATCGACGAGTGGTCGTCCAAGCAAATGATCGCGATCCTCGAGCAACAAGAGATCAACACGCTGCTGCCCGAGCCGCTTCCACAAATTCCAATCGCGCACAAGACCGGCTCTTTCGACGATACGCTCAACGACGTCGGAATCGTCTACGCCGATTCGCCGTACGTAATCGCCGTGCTCACGACGGACCTGCACTCTCTGCCCGCCGGCCGTCAGTTCATTCGCAGCATTTCACGCGTGGCGTACTCGCAGTTCGAGCAGCTGGCAAAGTGGCGCGTCGCCAACGCGCAGCAAACCGCTGCGCCCGTACCGCCATCCGACGACGCCGATACCAACACCGACACCGACACCGACACCGACGTACCCATGTGGGCTACGCCGGCCCCCAGTCCCTCGCCGCCGTAGCGCGAGCGCTATCCGGCCGCTACGCTGCGCCGCGCCACCGTGGGCGTGAGCCAGCGATCGTATTTGCGCTCCTTGCCGCGGACGATGCGCTCGTAGAAGTCGCCCAGCCGTTTGGTTATCGGGCCGATGGAGCCGTCGCCGACGATCCGCCGGTCGACTGAGGCCACGTGTAAAACGCCCGCCGCGGTTCCGGTAAAAAACACTTCGTCAGCGCCGTACAATTCGCTGCGATCGATGGAACGCTCGATCACTTCCAATCCGAACTCGCATTGCGCGATTTCGATGATGGAGCGCCGCGTGCAGCCTTCCAGGATGTTTTGTGACGGATCGGGCGTGTAGAGTACCCCGTCCTTCACCAAGAATATATTTTCCGCGGAACCTTCGGCGATGTGTCCGTCGTGCGAGAGCATGATCGCCTCGTCGAATCCGTTGGCGATCGCCTCGCTTTTTGCCAGCGCGCTGTTCACGTAGAGGCCCGTGATCTTCGCGCGTGGTGGTGCGGCCGAATCGTCGGCGCGCCGCCACGTGCTTACGCCTGCGCGCAAGCCTCCCGCGCCGTCCAAATAGCGCGTGAATGGAATCGGAATAATCGCGAAGGCGTCGGGCACGTTGTGCAGGCGCACGCCCACGTCCTCCGCACATTTGAAAATGCACGGCCGAACGTAAATGTCGGTTTCGAAGCGATTGCGCGCTGCCAGCTCCGCCGTGATCTCTATCAGCTCTTCCGTCCGATGCGGCAGCGCCATCAACAAGATCTTCGCGGAAATCGCCAACCGTTCGTAGTGCTCGCGCAGTTGCACGAGATACAATTCCCGATCTTCGGGCACCCAGTACCCGCGGATCCCCTCGAAACATCCCGTTCCGTACTGCAATCCGTGCGTAAGCAAACCGACTTTTGCGTCCTCGTACGAGCAAAAGCGGCCGCCGGCATAAACGGTAATCGATCCCAATTCCACGATGTTTTGAACTCCTGTAGCGCGCTCGCCCGCTTTCTATTCCCAAAAAGGCCCCGCAGCTCTTTGCGATGCGCAAATGCAGCGGTCGAACGGCGGGGGCGCCGCGCTCCCATGAGAAACGAGAAGGCATGATGCGGACTTTGGCCATTGCGCTGCTGCTCGCAGTTTCGTGCGCCGGCGCGCTCGCAGCCGCGAGCGGGCAAATCATGCTTCCGTCGGGCTGGCGCCTCGCGCCGCCGCCGAACCGAATGCTCGACATTGGAACGATGCCGCAAGGCTTGGCGCTCTCGCCGGACGGTTCGACGCTGGCCGTCGTGGAGTCGGGCGTCGCGCCGGCCGGACTGCGCTTGGTTCAGATACGCTCGCTGCACTCGCGCGATATCGCGCTTCCGGGAGCCTTCGGCAAACCGGTCTGGCTCGATGCGACGCATATCGCCGTCGCGGGAGCCAATGCCGATGCGGTGCTCGTCGTGAACGCCGCAGACGGAACGCTGCGTCGCATTCCCAGCGGCCATGGCACGTGGCCGGCGGCCGTCGTGCGACTCGCCGACGGAACCTTCGCAACGGCGAACGACGGCGGCGGTTCCGTGAGCATCGGTGGGCACTCGGTTCTGGTAGGGGAGCACCCGTCCGATCTGGCGCTCTCGCGCGACGGGCGAGTGCTCTACGTGGCGGTGCGCCGGCCTAGCCGCGTGCTGGCAATCGACGTGGCATCGGAGCGCATCTTCGCCTCGGTGCCCACGCTGCTGCACCCGGCTGCGCTGGCGCTCTCGCAGGACGGATCGCGGCTGTACGTGGCGCAGAGCGACGACGACAGCGTTGGCGTCATCGATACGCGCACCAACGCGCTGCTTGCGCAGATTCCGGTTGCTTTGCGCACGGCACGGCTGCATAATTTTGGCGCCTCTCCCAACGCGTTGTGCGTACGCGGCACGGACCTGTTCGTTTCCCTGGGCGCCGAAAACGCCGTGGCGTTGGTGCGGAACGATCGCGTGGTGGAGCGCATTCCCACCGGCTGGTATCCCACGGGCATCGTGCTAGGCAACGACGGAACCCTGTACGTGGTGAACGGCAAAGGCGAATCCGCGCCGCCGAATCCGCAGTTCGATCCCTTCGATCGCCGCTCGCCGGGATACGTGGGCGTGATGACGCGCGGTTCGCTGCGCGTCATTCCGGCGCAGGCATACGAAGCCGCGGCGAGTTCGACGGAGCGCGTCCTGGATAATGCCGAACCACAGTGGACGCCGGCGCCCGCGAGCAGCACGGTCCTGCGCGCGCACGGACCGATCGCGCATGTGATTTACGTCATCAAAGAAAACCGGTCGTACGACCAGGTTCTGGGCGATATCGCGCAAGCCGACGGCGACGCGAAGCTGGCGATGTTCGGGCAAAGGGTTACGCCCAATCAGCACGCGCTCGCCGCACGCTTCGGAGTCTTCGACAACTCCTACGTGAACGCGCAGGTGAGCGCGGACGGCCACAATTGGACGGACGCCGCCTTTGCGAACGACTACGTCGAACGGTTTTGGCCGCCGAATTACGGCGGCCGGCGAGACTTGTACGATTTCCAAGCGGGCGGCGCGCCGGACGTTCCGCACGGCGGCTATTTGTGGGATGCCGCTAAACGCGCGCGCGTGAGCTACCGCGACTACGGCGAGGACATCGATTTCAGTTCGCGCTTGAAAATAGGCATCAACACTTTTCCCGGCCTGAGCGGGCATTTCGATCCGCGATACGTCGGCTGGGATCTGCACACGAGTGACGACACGCGTCTGGCAGAATGGACGCGGGAGTTCAACGCCTTCGTCGCTTTCCGCTCGCTGCCGCAGCTCGAAATCGTCTATCTGCCCAACGATCACACCGCCGGAACGAGCCCGGGAATGCTCACGCCGCAAGCGTACGTGGCGACGAACGACTGGGCCGTCGGGCGGCTCGTACAAGCCGTTTCCCGGTCCCCGTACTGGAGTTCCACCGCGATCTTCATCCTCGAAGACGATGCGCAAAACGGTCCGGATCACGTCAGCGATCAGCGCTCCACATTTTACGTCGCAAGCCCGTACGCGCGCGCCGGCGTGCAGCACGCGCACTATTCGACGGCGTCGTTCGTGCACACGATCGAACTGATCCTCGGGATGCAGCCGCTTTCCACCTACGACGCTGCGGCGCGGCCGCTCTACGACGCATTCTCCGCGCAGCCGGCGAACGCGCGGCCGTTCACCGCCCTCAAGCCGGAGATCGACGTGCACGCGGTCAATGCGCGTACCGCATACGGATCCGCGATCAGCGCCAGGCTAGATTTTCGGTATCCGGACCGAGTCGACCCGCGCGTGTTGAACGACATACTCGCGCATGCCGTACACCGATGAGTCCCTGGGTCGCGGCCGGAACGACGTTTCTGGCATCATTTCTCGAATTCGTCGAAGCGGCGACGATCGTGCTGGCGGTTGCGTACACCGCTGGATGGCGCGTGGCACTGCGCGCAACCGCCTACGCGCTGCTGGTGCTCGTTGCGGTGACCGGTATTTTGGGTCCCGCGCTGCTGCTCTACGTGCCGCTCGCGGCGCTGCAGATCGGCATCGGCTTATTCCTGACCTTCTTCGGCTACACGTGGCTGCGCAAGGCGATTTGGCGGTATGCCGGCCGCAAATCGATGCGGGATGAACGCGCCGCGTTCAATTCGGAGATCGAAGAGCTGCGCCGGCGCGAGGAGGGCTTCGCATTTGCAACCGCGTTCAACGGCGTGCTGCTCGAAGGACTGGAAGTCGCGGTGATCGTCATCACGTTTTCCACGGCGCGCGCAGGCTCGTTTGTCTTTGCCGCAGCCGGTGCGCTGGTGGCCGGCGCCATCGTCGCAATCGCTGCGGCAATTCTTCGCCATCCGTTCTCGCGCGTGCCCGAGAACGCCATGGCTTTCGTCGTCGGCATCATGCTGCTTTCGTTCGGCACGTTTTGGAGCGGCGAGGGCCTCGGCGTGCCCTGGTGGTCCGGTGAAGCGACGGTGGCGTGGATTGTCGTCATATACGTGTTCGCCGCCTTCGCACTGATCGCGGCCTGGCGCCGTTCACCGGTGCGCGCGTGAATCGCATCTACAAGTTCATCGCCGGCAATTCGCGCGTGACGCCCATCGGCATTACCCTCGCTGTGGCGTTGGCGTTGACGTTTCGGCACGCCGGCGACGGGTGGATCGCCCCCGCGTATGCCGCCGTATTGATCGTCACGCTCGCCGCCAGCACGTTCGAACGGGTGCAATAGCGGAGTGGACGCATTGGAATACGTTCGGCCCGGTCTTACGACGCCGGCGCGCATCCTAGCGTTGGAGGGCTCGGACAGGCGCGAAGTCATCGATGAACTGGCGACGGAAGAACCGCTCGAAATTCGTTTGGCCGCCGGAGCAAGCCTGGCCAGCCTAGCGGTCACGATGCGAACCCCGGGGCACGACTTCGAGCTTGCAGCGGGCTTCGCGCTGAGCGAAGGCATCGTCGCATCGCGCGCGGAGATCGCGACGATTGCGTACTGCACCGACGCGCAGATCGATTCAGCCCAGCGATACAATATCGTGACGCTCAGGCTCGCGGCATCACAGCTTCCGCCGATGGAGCGCTTCGAGCGCCATTTCACGATCGGCAGCGCGTGCGGCGTCTGCGGAAAAACGAGCATAGAATCGCTGCGCACGCGCGCTGCGCCGATCCAGGACGATCTGCAGCTCGATGCGGGATTCGTCGCCGGACTCCCGAGAAAAATGCGCGACGCGCAGCGCGTCTTTGCCTCGACGGGAGGCTTGCATGCAGCGGCGCTGTTCGACAGCTCGGGCAGGCTGCTGGCGTTGCGTGAGGACGTCGGCAGACATAACGCCTTGGACAAGATTGTCGGCTGGGCGCTCATGCAGGATCGCGTGCCGCTGCGCGGCTGCGCGCTGTTGGTTAGCGGTCGCGCAAGCTACCAGCTCGTACAGAAAAGCGCGGTGGCCGCGATCCCGGTGCTGTGCGCGGTGTCGGCTCCCAGCAGTCTTGCAATGCAGCTCGCGCAGGCATTCGGCATCACGCTGGTTGGATTCGTGCGTGGCGAGCGCGCCAACGTGTATTCCGGATTCGAGCGAATCTCATAGCGCGCTCTTCAGAAACTCGCGCAGCAGTTCGTTAAAGCGCTGCGGCGCATCGGCGTTGGCAACGTGCCCGGCATCCGATAAAATCTCCAAGCGCGCGCCGGGAATGTTTTGCGCAATCTCGCGCGAGAATTGCGGCGGAGCCACGGAGTCCCTGTCGCCGCAGACGACCAAGGCCGGCACGGTGATGCCCCCGAGCGTTTCACGATAGTCGCCGGTCCACGTCGCGCGAGTGGCAGCAACGTACGCTTCCACGGACTTGACGGCCATTTGCGCGATCGTTTCATCGGCGCGTCTGCCGGGCGGCATCGCCAGTTTTTGCGCGCGCTCGCGCGCGAAGTTCTCCATCGAACCCGCCCGCGTAACGTCCGCGATGACGCTCTGCGCGTAGGCCGCACCGTTCGGGTACCATGCGAAGCTGCCGACGAACGTAAACGAGCGCACGCGCAAAGCGGCGCGCTTCCATAGTTCGAAGCCGACCACGCCCCCCAAACTGCAGCCCACGAAGTGAAATTGCTGCTCGTTCGCGGCGTCCGCCACCGCGAGCACGTCGTCCACAAACCCCGCACGCGTGATCCGCTCGGGCGGCACGCGCGCACTCGACATCCCGTTGCCGCGCAATTCAACGGCAAAGCCGCGATAAGCCTGGCCGAGCGCTTCCAATTGGTAATCCCAAATTGCCGCCGTCGAGCCTACGCCGTGTACGAAGAGCACGGCCGGTCCGCCGCTTCCGCTCACACGGGCAGCCGCAATGGACGCGTTCACGCAGCCTTGCGTTTGCGGCGAACGAATTCCAGCACCCCCTCCAGGGAGCGCGCATTGAGCACGTCGCCGCGTGTGAGGCCCGCGCGGCGGGCTTGCCCGACCGCTAATTCCACATTGGGCAATTGGGAGACGTCGTGCGCGTCGCTGTCGACGGTAAAGACGACGTCGAACGCCTTCGCACGCGTTGCGAGTGCGGACGGCAAATCCAGGCGCAACGCCTGTCCGTCGATTTCGAGCGCCGTCCCGGTGCGTGCTGCAGCCGCGAAGACGGCATCGTAATCGAACTCGTAACCGGGAAACCCTTGCAGCATGCGGCCCGTGGGGTGGCCGATGATGGAAACGAAGCGATTCTCGCACGCCCGAATCAATCGTCGCGTCATCTCCTCGCGCGAGAGATTGAAGGCCGAGTGCACGCTTCCCACGACGATGTCGAGCTCGGCCAGCAATTCGTCGGGATAGTCCATCGATCCGTCGGGCAGAATGTCGACCTCGCTGCTGCAAAGCGTTCTGACCCCGAACCGGTCGCCGATGGCGCGAACGCGCTCGCGCTGATCGCGCAGCTGCTGCGGGGAGAGCCCGAACTTTGGACCGCGTCCCCAAGAGTGATCCGAGATCGAATGATATTCGTATCCGCGGCCTGCAGCAGCCGCGATCATTTCTTCGAGCGGCTGATTTCCGTCGCTCCACGTGCAATGCATGTGGAAGTCGCCGCGCACGTCGCCGATTTCGATGAGCTCCGGCAGCTCGCCGCGCAAGGCCAGATCGATCTCGCCCATTCCGCTGCGCAGCTCCGGCGGAATGTACTGCATCCCCAGCGCGGCATAAACCTGCGCTTCATCGCTGCACGTCAGCACGTCGCCGGTCTGTAGATTCAGAATGCCGTTTTCGCTCACCCGCAACCCCTTGCGAACGGCATATTCGCGGAATTGAATGTTGTGCTCGCGGCTCCCGGTGAAATGCTGCAAGAGGTTGCCGTACAGATGATCCGGCAGAACGCGCAGATCGATCTGCAGCCCGCTCTGTAACCAGATGGCGGCCTTCGTCGGCCCTTCCGCCAGAACCGCGTGCGCCCGCTCCCATTTGACGAAGTGATCGATCACCTGCGCGGCTTGTTCGCAAGTGCATACGATATCGACGTCGCCGACGCTCGCTTCCGCGCGACGAACGCTCCCCGCAAAACAGAGACGGCGCAGCGGAGGACCGCTTTGCAAATACCCCATCGCGTCGCGCGCCGCGGCAAGCGCGTGCGCCAGCGGCGTGCGCCGCGATCGCCCACGATGCGCCAGGATGCCGCGCCGGATGTTGTCGATCGTTTTGCGGCCCATCCGGGGCGCGCCATCGAGCACACCCGCGTCGATTGCCTTCTCCAGATCGGCAAGCGATCCGATGCCGAATTGGTCGAACAGCAGCGCCGCCGTTTTTATTCCGACGCCGGAAACGGCGAGCAGTTCGAAGATCGTCGCCGGATATCTCTGGGTGAGGACCTCGAGATGCCCGCACGTTCCGGTGCGCACGATCTCCTCAATCGTCGCTGCCAGCGATTTTCCAACGCCCGGCAGCGAGGTCAGATTGCCGGCCGCAGCCAGATCGCCGACCGGCGGCGCGTTCTCTATCGCCGAAGCGGCACGCTCGTACGCCATGAACTTGTAGAACGATTCGCCCGACAATTCCATGAGGGTGCGAATTTGCATGAGCGTTTGCGCGATTTCGGCGTTGCTAGGCATCCCCGAACGCTTCGCGAAGACGGCTTCCGGCTCCTGAAAGGAACAGGCGCCGCAGCTGCTCTCGTACTATACTAGCGCGTGGTCAAGTTCCGGCTTCCCCCGCAGACCTTTAATTTGCCGGTCGAAAAGATGCGCGAGGGATATTACTCCGACACCTATTTCAATCGCGCTCGGCGGATTTTGGAACGCGACGACTATCATCCCGTCGTGCGCATGCAGGTGTTTACGCGCAACGATGCCGTGCTCTGCGGGATGGATGAAGCGCTCGCGATCCTGCGCCTGTGCTCGGGCGATTGGGATGCATTGCGCGTTCACGCGCTGTACGACGGCGACCGAGTGGAGCCTTACGAGACGGTGATGACGATCGAGGGCGACTACGCGCTGTTCGCACATCTGGAAACGCCGTATCTGGGCGTGCTCACCCGGCGCACGCGCATCGCGAGTAATGCGCGCGAGATCGTCGATGCGGCCGGCGGCAAGCAGGTGCTGTTTTTTCCGGCACGATTCGATCACCATTTGGTGCAGACGGGCGACGGTTACGCCGCCTACATTTCCGGTGCGCTGGGCGTTTCAACGGATGCGAACGCCGAATGGTGGGGGGCGCGCGGCATGGGAACGGTCCCGCACGCGCTCATCGCCGCCTATGGCGGCGACACGGTGCTTGCTACCAAGAAATTCGCGCAGTACGCGGACCAGAGCGTCAACGTCATCGCGCTGGTCGATTTCGAGAACGATTGCGTGGCCACCAGCCTGGCAGTGGCGCACGCGCTCGGAAATCGGCTCTGGGGCGTCCGGCTGGACACGTCGGGGACACTCGTCGATCGATCGATATGGAAGATGATGGGCACGTTCAAACCGACCGGCGTCATTCCCCAGCTCGTTTTCAACGTTCGTCGCGCGCTCGACGACGAAGGCTTCGGGAGTGTCCGCATCGTCGCGAGCGGCGGCTTCAATGCGCAGCGCATCCGAGAGTTCGAACGCGACCGTGTTCCCGTCGACGCGTACGCCGTCGGAAGCGCCTTTTTCGAGGGTTCCGGCAAATTCGACTTTACCGCGGACATCGTGCAAATCGCGGTCGACAGCGCCTGGCAGGCGTGCCACAAGGTCGGGCGTCCCGAGCGGCCCAATCCGCGCCTGCAGCTCGTGCCGCACGAGTATTAAAGGGCTAGAATGGCGATCCTCGATATGCGGGAGGCCGCGTTTGAAACGCGAGCGCACCGCTTTCTCCCGCCGACTACGCTAAAAGTGGAAGAGGCCGAACGCCTCGCGTACGCGTGCGCGACCGAACGGGGCGCCTCCGTGCTGGCAATGATGGCCGCCGGCATCGTGCGCGCAAGCGCTGGGAACGTCTTCATCGGCGCCTTCGATCCCCGCATACAGCCCGCACAAGTCAAACGCATCGCGGCATACGTCCCGCACGAAGCCGTTCCGCACGAATTTACATCCTTCGCGCGATACGTCGAGTATCGCGCGGCGCTCTGGGGGCTCTCGCGCGCGCAAAGCGCCGTGCAGGCTCGCATACTGCTCGAGCAGCTTGCGGGCGTTCACGAAGCCTTCGCCTACCCACTGATCGGTGCGCTGCTCGGTCATCCGCGGCTGCTGGTGCTGGACCGCCCGCAAACGGCATACGCCGCACAGATTCACGTTGCCGCCGGGGACTGCGCGGTGTTTTCGACCCATACCTCGCAGCGCGACGCACAGCGCTTCGTCGCTCTCGCGCAGGTCTTGACTTAGCGTGCTGCGCGGCGCGGCGACGATCGCCATCGTTACGACCCGCATGCGCAAAGAAATTCGAAGCGCCGTGCTCGCGGCGGCGGCGTGCGCATTGCTGGCATATCTGCAACGCTATGACGACGCGGCGGCGCGGCTAGCCGGCGCGTTGGTGTTCGGAACGCTTACTGCCGTAGTCATTTCGCTGCTGCAGCGCGGCTGCGGGCGCTATCGCGAATTGGAACTCTGCGAGCAAAGCGCGCCGTTGTACGGGCGCGAACTCGCACGCGCGACGGCGCTCGTTCCTTGCATCGTCGTAAACACAGCACTGGCCGCGTACTGGAGCGTCACGGCGTTCTACGCTCGGCCGCAGGCAACGGCCGTCGCATTGTCGGTCTGCGCGTGCAATGCAGCGGCGCTCGTGGCCATGTCGGCCACCGTGCGCAGCGGTTCGGCCCGCGTTTTATACGCCGCTTTGGCCTGCAGCCTCCCTGCGGCGGCTTTTGCGCTCGCGGCGTGGCCCGCAGCCGCGCTGTTTTTCTGCAGCTTGAGCGGATTTATCGCGCTGCGTCAATACGGTGAGGCGCTGGCGCGATACGATCCGGTCACACCATGGGCGCCGGAACCGCCGCGGCGAGCTTTTCCAGAATGGCGCGGTTGAAGTGCGGCAGATCGTCGGGATTACGCGAGGTAACCCAGTTGCTGTCCTGCACTACCGACTGGTCGCGATATAGACCGCCCGCATTGCGAATGTCGTCCGCTATCGGATGGGCGCCGGTGAGTCTGCCGGCCTCTGACGACCTGCGCCGAAATCAGCACTTGGGGGCCGTGACAGATTACGAACATCGGCTTCTTGGCCGTATCGAACTCGCGAACGAAGCGCTGCACTTCTTTATTCGTGCGAATGTGATCGGGCGAGGTGCCGCCCGGAATGAGCAGCGCGTCAAAATCTTCGGCCGTACAATCGGCGACGAGCTCTTCGGCGCGCGCGCTGCCGCCCTCGTCGAGCCCCCGCTTGCCGCGAATCTTCTGCCGCGACTTCTCGTCGATCCCGACGATCGTCACGATCGCGCCGGCATCTTCAAGCGCGCGCCGCGGCTCAGTGAGTTCGGATTCTTCGAACCCGTCGCCGACCAGGGCGGCAATGCGTTTCCCTTCGACTAATTGCATGGAGTTCCGATTCTCGCGCCCATCTGAGCCTCCCTCGCGTTCGGCGCTCCGGAGCGAGTCAGAGCGCCCCGCCGGTCATTTGGACGGCGGTGCGGAGCAAGTAGGCCATTTCGATCTCGATTTTGCCCAACTCGTCGAGGATCGCGTCTTCCATGACGGCCTTGAGCGCGGCGTTGCGCTTGGTCATGTCGGCCTCGGGAACTTGATGCCGGGGATTGATCTCACGCATGTAGATCCGGGCCTCGTACCGGATCGGACCCTTCGGCAAAAAGTACAGCGGATCCAAACCCATCGCGTACACGTCCAGCGAGAGTATCGCGGACCGCTGCATGAATTCGATGGCTTTTGCGCGCAGCGCTTGCGCTAAGCGCGCCAGCCCGCTCACCCCCACGCGGCGCGTTCCCAAAAAGATCTCTTGAAGTTCGTCCAGGGTCAGGCCGCACGACCGCGCCAGCGTTTCGTCGTCGACGTCCCGCTCGCGAGCGAACGCCGCAAGCGCCTTCCCGAATTGTGGGCCGCCCGCGGTGCCCGAGATGCCGTCCCAGGCGGGGGCCGTGTCGCTCACCGGCTGTCCTCGATCGGGTGCGTCGCGATGAGCAAGTCCGCGCCTTGCGTGCGTACCGCGAATCGCGGCACGCGCGCGAAATCGCCCAAGGTCATTTTGCCGGTCCGCACGTCAAAACACCAGCCGTGCCAGGGGCAGGTGATCCGTGCGTTCTCTAGCCATCCGTCCGCAAGCGGACCGCCTTGGTGCGGACAGCTGTTCTCCAGCGCGAACAGCTCGCCGTCGACGTTGAAGACCGCAACTTCATACCGTCCGACGACGTAGGCGCGCGCCGCTCCCTGCGGCAGGTTCGCGCCGCCCGGTATGCGCAGGAAATCGTCGGCCTCTTCTTCCGCGGCAATCATCCGAACAGCCCGCAAATAAGCCCGCCGTCGATCGCAATCGTTTGTCCGGTGATGTAACGCGCTTGTTCGCTGCAAAGAAACGCCACCAGCGGTGCGAACTCGTCCGGCTGCGCGACGCGTCCTATGGGAACTTCTTTCCCGGCGCTCTCCAACGCTGCGGGATCGTTGCCGTAGAGCGAACGCAAGCGGTCCGTTTGGATGCGGCCCGTCGCAATGGCATTTACCGTAATGCCTTGCGCGGCGACTTCGCCGGCAAGCGTCTTGAGCGCGGACACGAGCGCCGTGCGAAAGATGTTCGAAAGCGCGAGCGTGGGGATCGGCTGCTTCACCGACGTCGACGTGAGCGCAACGATGCGCCCCCATCCGCGCTCCCGCATTCCAGGCAGCACGCCCTGAACCAGCTGCAGCATCGATCGCAGCACGCCATGATACGCGTCGTCCCAATCGGGCGCCGTCATCTGCGTAAACGTGCCGGCTTTTGGACCGCCGCCGTTCGCGATGCACACGTCGACGCCGCCGAATGTCGCGCCCACGTCACGCAGCATTCCGTCGATCGATGCGGCATCGGTCAAATCAACCGCGAACGCGCTCGCCTGTGGGGCGCCGCATTCGCGGGCTTGCGCGGCGACGCGCTCCAGTTCCGCGTGGCGTCTGGCCGCCACGGCCACACGCGCGCCTTCGGCCGCAAGCGCGAGCGCACACGCCCGGCCAAGTCCGGAACTGGCGCCCGTGATGAGGGCGACCTTATCGCGAATGCCTAAATCCACGACGCGGAACTTCGCGCCGGGCGGTTGAATCACCGCCGCGATGAACCCGGATGTCGATCAGATCGTCGAACGCCGCACCGAAATCGTCTTTCCCACGGACGTGAATCACTACGGGACGCTCTTCGGCGGAAAAGCCGTCGCGATGATGGACGTCGTTGCGTCGATTGCCGCAATGCGCGCGGCGCACAAACCCGTCGTCACGGCGTCGATCGATCGCGTCGACTTTCGGTCGCCGATTCGGGAGGGCGATTTCGTGGAAACCGTCGCGCGGGTCGTCGCGATCGGCCGCACGTCGGTCACTGTGGAAGTGCAGCTCTGGGGCGAGATCCCGGAAACCGGCGAACGCAAGCTGTCGACGGTTGGAAAATTCGTGATGGTGGCTATCGACCGCGAAGGACGCCCAACGCCCGTAAAGAGCGGGTGATCCCTCGCATCGGCGCGGTTGCGCACACCCCGCCGGTCTGCTATGATGCCCCGGTCGCCCGAGCGGACCGCGGTCGCGGCCTGCATTCGAGGCGAGGCCATCCTTGAACGAGGAGATTACTCGCGTGCCCCTGAGCAAAGAACAAAAAGCGGAAATCGCCGCCAAGTATGGCCGTTCGGATACGGATACCGGCTCCGCCGACGTTCAGATCGCCATCCTCACGGCGTCGATCAATCAGCTGACCGAGCATTTGAAGGTCCATAAAAAGGACCATCACAGCCGCCGCGGCCTATTGCTGCAAGTGGGTCAGCGCCGCCGGCTGCTCAACTACTTGCAAGACAAAGATCTGGACCGTTACCGGAAGCTGATCGCCGACTTGGGCCTGCGCCGCTAAACGATAGGCTTACGCCTTTCGCTTCAGGACGCGACGCACCGCCGCTTTGATCGCCGTCGTTCCCATTCCGTAGTATTCAATGAGTTCGGCCGGATCGCCGGACTGGCCGAAACGATCGTTCACGCCGACAAATTCAATCGGCACGGGATGATGCTGCGCGAGGATCTCCGCCACGCGCGATCCCATCCCGCCGTGTACTTGATGCTCTTCTACGGTAACGATTGCGCCGCAACTCCGCGCCGCGGCCACGACGGCCGGCTCGTCCATCGGCTTGATCGTGTGGTTGTTGACGACCGTGCATTCGATGCCTTCACGCGAGAGTTCCGAGGCGGCAATGAGCGCGTTGTAGAGCAGAATCCCGCACGCAACGATCGCTACATGCGCACCCTCACGAAGCGTCTGCGCTTTACCGATCTCGAACGGCGTCTCTTCCGTCGTGACGATCGGCGACTTTTCGCGGCCGAAGCGCAGATACACCGGCCCCACCATCTCGCTGAGCGCAAGCGTCGCTTTCTTGGTTTGTACCGCATCGCATGGAACCACGACGGTCATGTGCGGAATGACGCGCATGATGGCAATGTCTTCAATAGCCTGATGCGTCGCGCCGTCGGGGCCGACGGAAACGCCGGCATGCGCGCCGGCAATTTTAACGTTCGTCTCGTTGAGCGCCACGATCGTGCGCACTTGCTCCCACGAACGGCCCGGATTGAACATCGCGTAGCTGGCGATCCACGGAATCTTTCCGGTGCTCGCCAAACCGCCGGCCATCGCAACCAGGAGCTGTTCGGACACGCCGATCTCGATGTACTGGTCCGGACACGCTTGGGAAAATCCGAGCATACGCGTCGACTCGGAGAGATCGGCGCAGATTGCCACGACGTTGCGATTCACCTTCCCGGCCTCGATCAGCCCTTCTCCGAAGCCGTTGCGCGTGGGGACCTGCTTGACGCTCTTGGGGTCTTGCAGCGGAGCCAAATGCAGCGCCGCGGCGCCGTTCAGTGCGTTCGCGCTAGCCATGGGACAGAATCCTTTCCTGCTGTTCCTGCAATTCGCGCAGCGCTTCGTCTGCTTGCGCGGCGTTCGGCGGTTTGCCGTGCCACGTGTAGTCGCCTTCCATGTCAGCTCACGCCTTTGCCGGGCACCGTGTGAGCGATGATGACACTGGGCTTGCCTTCGCAGGACTGCGCTTTTTCTACCGTCGCAACGAACTGCGCGATGTCGTTACCGTCGCACTCCAGCACGTTCCAATTGAATGCGCGATACTTGTCGGCTAGCGGTTCGAGCGGCATGATCGCTTCGGTGCTGCCGTCTATTTGGATGAAGTTGCGATCGACGACGGCGATCAAATTGTTCAGTTTGAATTTGGCGGCGGTGAGCACTGCTTCCCAGTGCAGGCCGCATTGGTGTTCGGCATCCGACGTAATCACGTACACGCGCCAAGCTTTCGCATCCAGCTTCGCTCCAAGCGCCATGCCCGTGCCTTGTGCGAGCCCCTCGCCCAGCGGACCCGACGTCGTTTCGAGCGCCGGCAGGCGCACGCGTTCGGGGTGGCCTTGCAAACGCGAACCGAATTTGCGCAGCGTGAGCAACTCCTCCACCGGAAGATAACCGGCGTACGCCATCGCACTGTATCGAACCGGCGCGATGTGACCGCACGAGAGGAGAAGGCGATCGCGGTCGGGCCAGTCCGGCCTGTCGGGATCGTGCCGCATCACGTGCTGATACAGCGCGGTAAAAATGTCCGCCATGTCGAGCGAACCGGCCGAGTGTCCGGAACCGGCAGCCAGCAGCGAACGAATGATGCCCTGACGGCACAAGTTGGCCTGCACCTGCAATTCGGTCAGGCGTTCGGGAGAAAGAGCTTGCATACTAGGGCGTACATACCCGCATGGCGCGCCGGAGCCTCGCGAGGGGAGACGAGTCGAACGGCGCTCACGCAAGCGGCAAGCGCACGACGAATTCCGCCTCGCCGCCGCCGGTTACACGCAGGAATGCTGAGCCTCCGTGGGCCTGCGCGATCCAGCGCACGATCGCAAGACCCAGACCGGTTCCGCTGCCGTTCGCGCTGAAGAAGCGCTCGAAAATGCGCTCGCGATGCTGCGGCCCGACCTCGTCGCCGTCGTTCGCGACGGCTAGTTCGACCCAACGGCCGGCCGGGCGCGCCGCCACGACGACCCGCGCCCGCGCATGGCGCAGGGCATTGTCCAGCAGATTGCGCGTGAGTTCGCGCAGCCGTCGCTCGTCACCGTCTACGATCGCGCTGTGCAGATCGCGCTGTAGATCGATCCGGCGCTCCCGCGCAATCAGCGTGAATTCTTTCGACGTGTCGGCAACGATGGCGCTGAGATCCAGCGGTTCGCGAATCAAGCGGTCGGGATGCGCGCTGCGAGCAAGCGTCAGAAGATCGGCGACGACGGCGGATGCGTCGAACGCGGCCTGCGCGATCGTATCGAACGCCGTCGCGGTGCGCGGCTCGCCGTCGACGCGTTCCGCTTGAGCAACGGCGGCGATGGTTGCCAGCGGAGATCGAAGCGCATGCGCGGCGTCGACGGCAAACGCGCGTTCCCGTTCGCCGGCTTCGATGAGCGGCAGCAATGAGGCCCGCGCGAGCAGCCACGAAACGGCGCCGAACAGCGCAAGCAGCGGAAGATCGAACGCGACGATGGTGAATCCGACGCGCCGCATGGCGGCGGCGTACGCACGTGCGGCTTCGGGCGTGCCGAGGGCAGGTTCAAGCAAAGCGGCATATTCACGTCCGAGAAATGCATACGCGCCTGCGCTCAACGCCGCGAGGACGATCGCAAAGATCGCCAGATAGCGTAACGCCAAGCGCAGCGTCATGCTACGAACTTGTATCCCATGCCCCACACCGTCACGATGGCATCATGTGCTCCGGCCCGTTTGAGCTTGCGGCGCAATTGACTGACGTACACGTCCACGATATTGCTCGATCCTTCAAAGTCGTACTCCCACAGTCGCTCCAGCAGCATGTCGCGGCTCAGCGCGATGCCGGCGTTGCGAACGAAAAACTCGAGCATGCGGAACTCGGTCGCGCCAAGGCGAAGCGGCTTACCGAGACATGTGGCTTGGCGCGCGGCGGCATCGATCGCGATCGCGCCCGCCTCCAGGACGTCGCGGACCGGTCGATCTCCGCGACGCGCCAGCGCTCTCAGGCGCGCCGCCAACTCTTCTTCCAGGAACGGCTTGGCCAAGTAGTCGTCGGCACCACAGTCGAGACCGCGAACGCGGTCTTCAACGGCGTCGCGGGCGGTCAGCATAAGCAGCGGCGTCTGCACGCCTCGTGCGCGCACGGTGCGGGCAACGTCGAAACCATCCCGCCGCGGAAGCATGACATCGACGATTGCGGCATCGTACGGCTGGCGCAGCAGGCAGTCCACACCCTCGTCACCATCGCCTGCCACGTCGACGGCATACCTGCGGCGTTCCAACATCGTCCGTACGGCTGCGGCGACGGAAGCATTGTCCTCGACGACCAATATGCGCATGCCGGCCGGACCTCCTAGTTTATAGTTTCGGCGGCCAGGGTACTCCCACCGTCAGCGCGCCGCCGAAGCTGCCACGCCCCCCGACGGTCTGGACTTGCTGGAAAAGCAACCGCGCGTGCGGCGTAACGTGAAACGCGATGTAATACACGAAGTCGCGCTGCAAGAACGGGTTCGCCGCCGCATCGTAGCGGATGCCGGCGTACGCGTGAGGCGTCGGATAGTATTTGAAGCGCACGTAACCGCCGCTGCTGCCGATGACGGTGCCGAATCCGTCGGCGTTTGCGTCGGATCCCCACCATTGTTCGGCTTGGAAGTCCAACTTGCCCGTCGTTGCGTGCACGTACAATCCGGTGCGCCGGTACGCATCCTCGAATCCGGCCCTTCCGGTTGGGACGATCCTTCGAGAACCGACGATCGCCTCGCCGCCGAGCTCGGCCCGGCTGTTCAACGGCACCCGCACGAAGAGTCCCGCTTCCGGAGCCCCGGCCAACGTCGTTTCGCCGGTATCGATCGGTTTGCCGCCGTATGCAGCGCCTTTGAACTCGCCCGTCGAAACGGTCAGATCCAGCAGCGTCGATCCAATCGTACGCTCTGCTTGTACGCCCCAGCGCGGCGATGCGAGGGAGAGATCGTTCAAGCCCACGTGCAACGCGTAGTAGCCGTACGCAGCCAAATCGTCTAAGCGCTGTCCGGGCGACTGCGCGAGCGGCAACTCAAAGAGTCCGGCACGATACAACGACTGCGTATGCGCATCGTACGTTGCCAGATATCCCAAGAACACGGCGGACGGCCCGCCGCCCGCGCCTAAATTGTAGTGCAGAAACGCACTCACGGCGCCGATGTCTGCGTTCGAAAGCAGCACGCCTCCAGGCGAAAAGCGCCGGTTTCCCGCAGACGGATCGCGCTCGTACTCCATTTGGTAGCGCAGCGCGACTCCCGTGGTTCCATGCTTGGGAAGCGCAAGCCGATATCCGTGCGCACGAAAGTATTGCCCGAATGCATTGAGTTCCGGCAGCACGCTGTGACACGCGCCGCACTGCAAATGATAACGCTGGGCGAACAGCGGTATCGCCTGCGCGGGACTGCGAGTCAAGCCGAGAGCCAGCGCGCTGAGCATTACGCCCAGCACCGCGCGGGAAACATTAGGGAACCTCTTACTGCGCAACGATCGTTCCTCGCATGGGGCGCCGTAGTGAAAAAAGCACCCGAACAAGTACGTGCCCGGAGCGTCGACTGTAATGGTCTGCGATGCGGCGCCGGCCTGCAGCGTTCCCGATGCTCCACGGCTTGGAGAGGAGTGAGCCCCGCTGAGTTTGCGCGGAGGCGGCAAATGGTGAACCGCTAGGAAAAGTAGCCGCATCGGAAATCAGCGTCGCGGTATGCGCGAAGCCGTCGCTGTTCACGAAACGAATGCTGCTTCCGACACGAACCGAGAGCGAATCGGGCGCATAGCCGCGTGCGTGTAGTGTAAGGTTAACGTCGATTGTGGCTACCGCTTCACCGCCCGGACTTCCCGGCGAGGGGCGACACCCCGCCCGGCGTGCACGACGCCACGGCAAACAGCGCGATCGCGACGAGCGATTTCATTGCGAGAGAACCTTCCACTGCGTACGCACCTCGTCCACGAGCTGCGAACCCAACGCTGTTGACGCCAAGAGCGTCTTGCGCAGCGCGCCACGCTCGTCGATGATGTATACGAACGTCGTGTGGACGTCCGCGTACCCGCTGCGACCGCGTTGCGCGCGCACGCCGAACGAAGCCATCACAGAATGGACGTCGGAACGGGTGCCACTCGCCAAAAGCCAGCTCCGCGGATCAGCGCCGAGCCGGCGCGCGAGCTCGCGCATGATCGCCGGTGAATCATGTTCTGGATCGAGCGTAATCGTCAACAGGCGCACCGGCAGATGCGCGCTCGCAAATGCTTGCGCAGCTCGCGCGAACTGCCCGTCGATCAGCGGACAGGCATCCGTGCAATGCGCCGAAACGAAGGTAACGATCAGCGGCTTTCCGCGCAGCGAAACAAACGTAAAAGCATGTCCCGCTTGATCGATGAGGCGGAGAGGTCTCGCGGCTTCGAGCCGCAGGAGCGAGCGCAATAATCCCCGCCAGGAGCATTATCGCGCTCGCTTTGCAAGAAACGCGCATCAGCAACCGTACAATCCCACGCACCCGCCGCTGCCGCCGCTCGAAGGCTGCGGGTGCTTGGGGGCCTGGCGTCGCGCTCGCGCTCACCAGCAGCACGTCGCGCATGCTGTTTGCGTTGTTGTAGTGGTATGCGCAGCCGATGTAATAGGTGCCCGGCGTGGAGAGTGTCACGCTGATCGTGCCGCCCGGGGCGATCGAACCGCTTTGAAAGCCCATCGTCACTGCTTTGCCGCCGGCCGCCGCCGTAGAGAGCGCCGGATTCGACCGGAAAACCGTTCGTTCCTAGGACGTTGAGCGTATGCGGCGTGGTCGAAGACAGGTTCTTAAGCGTAATGGTCGTGCCAGGCGCAAAGGCGAGCACTTGCGAGTACACGGACTGCGTGTAGCCTCCGATTTTTCCGAATTGGCCGTTGGTCATGGTGCCGATCGCTCCATCGGGCAGCGCGATGCCGATCGTGTTTGCACCGACGCTAGATTGAGGCGGCGGCGTGCTCTGGATGCCGCCGCCTCCGACTGCGGGCGGATTCACGCTTCCGGTTCCGCCGCCGCATGCGCTAAGGGATGCGATTCCGGCGAAAAGCAGCGCTGCATAGTATCGTTTCATCAAAACCCTCCTGACGTTAATCGTCACGGACAGCGTAGGGGGCAGTGATGAAAAAAGTTTGAAGAGTTACGGAGTATGAATGGCGTCGCGCATGGTCAGTGCGAGGTTTTGCAGCGCAGGATCGCCGTTGGGATCGCGAACGACGCGATCGAAGCTGCGACGCGCTTCCATGCGTTTGCCTTCATGCAGCAGCACAGTCCCTAGAGCGAAACTGGCGCGCGCATAAGACGGTGCTAAGTCGAGCGCGATATTCAGCTCGCGCTGTGCGGAGGCGTAATCGCCCAGGCGAGTCTGCGCGATTCCCAAATTGTAATGTGCGAGCGCATACTGCGGATCATTGCGCAGCAGCTGCGAGAAATCGCGCTGCGCGGCGGAGAAATCGCCGGCACGCAAGGCCACCAAGCCGTGCGAGTAGAGCGCACGCGCGGAATCGGGCGCGGCCTTTACAAAACGATCGGCGATCCGCCGTGCTTCCTGCGTCTTGCCGCGAGCGATGTCGACGGCCACCAAGTTCGCCATTGCGGCCAGAAAGCCCGAATCGTCCGCAAGCGCGGTTTCGAATTCGGCCGCAGCATCGTCCAAGCGGTTGAGATTGGCATACGCGATCCCGAGATCGTAATGAGCCGTCGAGTATTGCGGTTCGCTCGGACGCAGCGCGATGATTCGTTCGAACTCAGCCGCCGCTTGCGCCCACTGGCTCCGTTGCTCCGCAGCTACGCCGATCGCAAACCGCTCGCGTACCTCACGAGCACGCGCGAGGGCGTACATCTGCGGCACGGACGTCGTTCGCGGCACGGGCGTGGAGCTGGGATAATCCTGCGCCAATGCGCCGGTGCTCGTTGACGCGAGCAAACTCAGCGCGAGCGCCGGTACCGTTGAGCGCATTTCACGGCGTATCGGTGGAAGGCAGTTCGGCTGCGCGAGCGTCCGTCGCCGCGGCAGCCCGCTCGGGTTTGCAGGCCCAGCCGGTCCGGCCGCTCTCGGTGATCGGTCCAAGCAAAGCCGGCGCCGCAGAGGGCTGCAAGGATCCCTCCAGCATTGCCTCGATCGAGGATGCGCCGGCAAAGCCCGCGGCGGCAAGGCTGATCGCCGCTGCTGCCAGCAGGGCGTAAAGCAGCGAACGAAGGGCGCGCCTTGACATCACTCTCAGTATAGCCGAATCTCTGAAGAATCCGTGAAAAGCACGCTCGCCGTTTTAGGCTTGGCCGCCATACTTGATGGCGTTCTTCCCGTGCCGCTCATCGCCGGAGCGGTGCGAGACCAGTTCGGCGATCCCATCGAAGCGGCCACCGTCCAGGCCGGCGACGCGCGAACCCAAACCAGCGCGGACGGCACATTCGCACTACGCACTGCAGCAGCGCGAGTGCGGATCACGTGCACGTATTGCCGGCCTACGGAGGCGCGCGTATCAAACGAGGGGACAGTTGCGGCGATCGTCCAGCGTTATCACGCACTGGCAGCGGAGCCGCCCTCGCCGCAAGATTTGCGAGCGCTACCGTACGCCCGCGTGGAATCGGCGCTTGCTTTAGCGCCCTTCATCGTGTTGAACGAGAGCGGCGGCGTGCTTCCCGGACCCCGCGTCTCACGCTACGGCTTATCCCGTTTCGGCGGTCTCGTGCTGGACGACGGGATCGCGTCGTACGATTTTGCGGCCGGTTTGTCGCCGTGGCGCTCGTTTGCAGACTACGGGGCTGCATCCGTTGCGCAAGCCGATTCCAGTCAAGCGTTCCGATATGGGGACCTCGCCGGCGCGGGCACGTTTTTCGTGGACACGCGACCCGAGAGCGGCCAATCAACGACTGCGCTTTTCGGAACACATACGGCACTCGATGTTGCAAGCGCGGCGCCGCAACTTTCGTACTCGTTCGCCGACTCGTCCGGCGACTCGGATTCGCACGCGCGCGCCGACGCATCGGCACGCTTCCTTGCAGGAAACGACACGTTCTCCGCAACGGCCGTGGCTGCCCGCGATCGAGAGCGTGTTTTCGACCAGAACGCAGCGAGCAATGTGAGCGCCGTTCTCATCCATTGGGATCGCACGCGGTCGATCCACGCGTACGCCGATCTCGTCGCGGATCGCGCAGCGTATGCCGCTTTCTTTTCGTCGGCAGACGCGGCGGGCGCTTGGAGTGACGTGCAATTAAGGGCCGGCATGAGCACGACCGCACCGGTCTCCGCTTTTGCCGAGCTGGGCGCTCGCGTTTCGAGCGGCTTTTACGATGCCTATGAAACGGACCATCTGCGTGCGGCTGGAACATCGGTGCAAACGCACGTCAGCGTCGGTGCACACTACCAAAGCGATCGGTTCACGTGGACCGCAGGCCTAAGCGCCTTTGATGCCGCTTATGCTGGGGGAACCGGTGGGTTCTCTACGCCGCTGTCCGCCGATATCATCGTACCGTCGGCCGAGGTCCGGTATGCTTTCACGCCGCGATGGAACTTGGAAGTCGACGCCGGCGTTTCGTTCCGGCTGCCTACGCTGCTGGAGGCGTATGCGTACGATCGCGACGATCACCTGCTTGCGTTCGATCGTTATACGCAGCAAAGCGCTACGCTAGGATACACGGACCGGCATCGCCTGCGCGCATCGTTCACGGCGATGAGCGCGCGCGTGTCCAATTTGGATAATGGTAACGTTACGGCGATGGGCGCATCGCTGGCATGGCAAATCGCCCCGGAGTTATCGCTGCGCGCATGGACGCTGCACTTCGACGATACGACGCGGCCTTCTGCCGACGTGCTACGCTTCGGCGCAGCGCCGCTCCCTGCGACGCCCGCCTCCATCTGGGCAACCTACGAAAATCCGCACGGGCTTCGTGCCGATCTCATTTGGCGCAGCGATCTCATCGACTACCAACCCGACGCGCACGTCGACGCTTCGATAAGCGCACCGCTGCTCGATTCAGTGCGCTGGTTCATCGGAAGCGAACGGCTCCGCGGCCGCCGCTCAATCGAAGCCGGACTGCGTTTGGATCGCTCTTAGTCAGTCTTTAGTATCCCGCGGCCAAGCCAGCCGCGCGGCGGCGATCGCTTCCGCCGTACCGCACCCCGGTTTTCGGATCGACGACGATCGCCTGCGCGGAACCCCACGACGAAATTTCCTTGAACGCATACCCCATCGCGCGCAAATCGTTCATCGCTGCATCGCTGAGCGCACCCGGTTCGTACTGCAGTTCGTCGGGCAGCCATTGCATGTGTATCCTCGGCGCGTTCACCGCCTGCTGCACGTTCATTCCGTAATCGACGACGTTTTGTATGGTCGAGAGCACGATCGTAATGATGCGCGCTCCGCCGGGACTGCCGGTCACCATGAAGAGCTTGCCGCCCCTGGTTAAAATCGTGGGCGTCATCGACGAGAGCGGACGTTTTCCGGGCCGGATGTCGTTGCGAACGCCTTGCACCAACCCAAACATGTTGGGCACGCCGGGCTTGCTCGTGAAATCGTCCATCTCGTCGTTGAGGAAAAAGCCCGTGTCGCCCGCTATGACGCCCGCGCCAAACCAATCGTTGATCGTGTACGTGACCGCGACGGCGTTGCCCCATTTGTCGACGATGGAAAAATGCGTCGTGTCGCCGTTCTCGTGCGCGACCGGACCCAAACCGGGATGCACCTGCACAGAAGGCGTGGCTTTGTTCGGCAGAATCGTCGAACCCAGACGGGCAGCGTACGCCGGTGAAAGCAACTGCGCGACCGGATTTCGAACGAACGCCGGATCGCCCAAATACGTGTTGCGGTCCGCGTACGCGCGGCGTTCCGCTTCGATCGTGTAATGCACGCTGCGCGCGGAATGCCAACCCCAGACTGAGAGCGGATATGCGGCGACGACGTTCAGCGTTTCGCACAGCGTGACGCCGCCCGAGCTCGGCGGCGGCGCTGAAAGTATCTGATATCCGCGGTACGCGCAACGAATCGGCGCGCGGTCCTGCGCGCGATAGCGCCGGAAGTCTTCCAACTGCAGTATCCCGCCGTGCGCTCGGGACGCCCTCACGACGGCCTGCGCGATCGGCCCTTCGTAGAATGCGCGAGTTCCTTCAGTGCTAATCGCGCGCAGGGTAGCAGCCAGCTGGGGCTGGCGAAGGCGATCGCGCGCACGCGGCAAGCGCCCCTGCGACATGAAAATCTTCCGCACGTTGGGCTGGTTTGCAAACGTGTACGCGCCGCTATACGGCGGTGCCGACGCGCCCTGAAAAACCGCCGCATCGCCCGCTGCGAGCACGAAGCCCTGCTGCGCCAGCGAAATAGCCGGCGCCAACAGCGTTCGCCGCGAACGCGTGCCGAACAGCTCGCGCGCTCGTTCCAAACCCATGACCGTACCGGGAACGCCAACGGCCAAATAGCCTTTGGTGCTCGCGTGCGGGATGACGTCGCCGCGCTTGTCGAGATACATGTGCGGATTAGCGCGCAGCGGCGCCCGTTCCCGAAAGTCGATGAAGCGCGCGCGCCCGTCGTGCATGCGCACGAGCATGAACCCGCCGCCGCCGATGTTTCCGCAGCACGGGTCCACGACGGCGAGCGCATACGCGACCGCCACGGCCGCATCGACGGCGTTGCCGCCGCGCTTGAGGATCTCCAGGCCGGCCCGGGTGGCGTACTGCTGTTCGCTGGCAATCACGGCATGCGCGCCGCGTGCGGGGTGCTCGTCGCCGCCACGAGGGCGTGCGGGCTCCCAACGGCGCGCATGCGACGCACCCGATCAATAGGGCGCCGATAATCCGGGGCAGAGTGAGGAGCGGTTTCACGCCGCCATGCAGCTACGGTGGACTCACCTGCATCGCCTGTGCGGCTACCCGACGGCGGCCGTTCTCAAGCGGCGCCCAGGGCATCGGCGGTCCCTTCCCGAACCCGGCACGCTTCAAAACAATACGAAAAGATGTAGGAGATACCGTGCCAGAGTCCGTCTCACTTGAGATCGGCGGGCGCACGATGGTCATCGAAACCGGCGAGTTGGCGAAGCAGGCAAACGGCTCCGCGCTGGTCCGCTATGGTGATCAAAACGTCGTGCTCTGCGCCGTCACCGCCTCCGAGAAAGCTCGCGAAGGCATCGACTTTTTTCCCTTGACCTGCGACTTCGAAGAGAAAATGTACGCGGCCGGCAAAATCCCGGGCGGGTACATCAAGCGCGAGGGTCGCCCGCCGGAACACGCCGTACTCAGTTCCCGGCAGATCGACCGGCCCATTCGCCCCCTCTTTCCGGACGGTTTCCGCAATGACGTGCAAGTCGTCGCAACGGTGCTTTCCATCGACCCCGAGCTGGACGCCGACGTGCTCGGCGTGTGCGGCGCCGGCGCCGCACTGGCCGTTTCGGACATCCCGTTCGAGAAGACGGTCGCAGCCGTGCGCGTGGGGCGCAGCGAGACCGGCGAGTACATTTGCAATCCGACCCTCCCGCAATACGTAACCGGCGGCTTGGACATCGTGATCGCGGGAACGGCCGACGCCGTCATGATGGTCGAGGGCAGCGGCAACGAGATCAGCGAGGACGATTTCCTGGGAGCCGTGGAATTCGCGCACGGCGAAATCAAAAAAATCGTCGCCGCGATCGAAGAGCTCGCCAAAAAGGCCGGCAAAGCCAAACGCGAGTATCCGGTCCAAAAAGTCAACTCGCAGCTCGAGGAATGGGTGCGCAAGACGTTCCGCAGCGACGTCGCCAAGGCGATGCGCGTCGTCGATAAGCTCGAGCGCGAAACGGCCTTCGGCCAACTCTCGGCTTCCGAGGCCATCGCGCGCTGCAAGGATCCGCAGATCAAGGCGATGCTCGAAGACCCGATCCTCGCCAAGGACTTCGGCAAGATCGTCAAGGCGATGGAAGAGGACGAACTGCGCGTGATGGTCGTCGACGAGCACATCCGCCCGGATGGCCGCAAGCCGGACGAAATACGTCCGATATGGTCCAAAGTGCATTACGTGCCGCGCGTTCACGGTTCGGGCGTTTTCACACGCGGCCAGACGCAAGTGTTTACCGCGGCGACGCTCGGCTCCATCAGTGACGCCCAACGTTTAGACGGCATCGTAGCGCTGGAAAACAAGCGCTACATGCACTTTTACAACTTTCCTCCGTTTTCGGTGGGCGAGACGCGCCCGATGCGCGGACCCGGCCGCCGCGAGATCGGCCACGGGCAGCTCGCTGAGCGCGCGCTCCTTCCGGTGCTCCCGCCGAAGGAAGAATTTCCATACACGCTGCGCCTGATGAGCGAAGTGCTCGAATCCAACGGCTCTTCTTCGATGGCTTCAGTGTGCGCGAGCACGCTGGCGTTGATGGACGCGGGCGTGCCCATTCGCGATCACGTTGCAGGCGTAGCGATGGGGTTGATTCTCAAGGGCGAGAAGTACGCGGTGCTGACCGACATTCAAGGACTCGAAGATGCGCTCGGCGAGATGGATTTCAAAGTGGCCGGTACCCGCAAAGGCATCACGGCGATTCAGATGGACATCAAAGTCCAAGGCATCACCGTGCAGATCATGCGCGAGGCCATGGAAGAAGCCAAGAAATCGCGCTACTTCATCATCGATAAACTCAGCGAAACGATCGCGCATCCGCGAGGCGAACTCAGCAAGTTCGCGCCGCGCATGATCGTCGTGCAGATCAATCCGGACAAGATCAAAGACGTGATCGGCCCCGGCGGCAAGATCATCAACAAGATCATCGAGGAGACCGGCGTCGAGAAGATCGACATCGAAGACGACGGCAAAGTCTTTATCACCTCGCTCGACGGCGAATCCGCGGACAAGGCGCGCGCCATGGTCGAAGCGATCACAAAGGACGTCGTGGTCGGCGAAACCTACATGGGCGAGGTCACGCGCATCATCAACATCGGCGCGTTCGTGAAGATTCTTCCCGGCAAAGAGGGTCTCGTCCACATCAGCCAGCTTGCGCCCACGCGCGTGGAGAAAGTGGACGACGTCGTCAAAGTCGGCGACGAAGTCATGGTTAAAGTGATGGAGATCGACGGGCAAGGCCGCATCAATCTCTCGCGCAAAGCGGTGTTGTCGGGCACTGCGCCTTCGGGCAACGGTTCAGCCGATCGACACGAGCCGGCGCGCACCGGCGCCGGCGGCGACGATAGTAGGCGCCCGCGGCGTCCGCGGCGTCGAATGGAGTAACTCGGGGAGGCCCGCGGCAACGCGGGCCTCAACGTTTACGATGTGGTGGAGAGAGTTCTCGTTACCGGAGCATCCAGCGGCATCGGATATGCAACTGCCCAGCTCCTCGCGAGCGAAGGATATCAGGTTTTCGCCGGCGTGCGAACGGAGGGAGATGCGCGGCATTTGCACTCCGCGCATGCAAGCATTTTTCCCGTCACGCTGGACGTGCGAAACGCCGACGAGATTGCGCAAGCAATTGCAGCGATCGAACGCGGCGGCGCGACCCTGCGCGCGGTAGTGAACAACGCGGGCATCGCCGTGGCCGGTCCGCTGGAGTATGTGCCCCTTGACGATTTTCGAAGGCAGTTCGAAATCAACGTCTTCGGCGCGCTGGCGGTCACGCAAGCCGCACTGCCGCTGCTGCGCGACGCGAGCGGGCGCATCGTCTTCATCAGTTCCGTATCCGGACAGATCGCGCCGCCGTTCGTAGGACCGTATGCCGCCTCCAAGTTCGCGCTGGAAGCGCTTGCCGATTCTCTGCGCATGGAACTGGCGCCGTTCGGCATTGCGGTATGCGTGGTGCAGCCCGGCAGCGTACGCACGCCGATTTGGCAGAAGGGGCGTGATGAGGGATCTCAGATGCAGGCGCGCATGCCGGCTCAGGCGCGCGACTACTACGGCGAGGCAATCGAGCAACTTGTACGCGCGACCGAACGCGAAGAGCGTACCGGGATTGAACCGCAGGTCGTCGCGCGCGCAGTGCTGCAGGCGCTGCGAGCGGCGAAGCCTGCCGCGCGCTGCGCAGTCGGCAATCCACCCGGCTGGCAGCGCCGCATCGCGACGCTGTTGCCCGAACGCTGGCGCGATCGTCTGATTGTTCGCAGCCTGGGACGATAAGGGCACGGGCTTCCGGCCAGCATGACCGGGTGTTCCAACCGTCTAAGAGCATCGCAATGGCTTATGATTCGCTCCGCGCGTTCGTCGAAGCGCTCGAACGCAAGGGAGAGCTGCATCGCATCGATGCCGTCGTGGATCCGCGACTCGAAATTGCCGAGATCACGGATCGCGTCGTGAAAGCCGGCGGACCGGCGCTGCTGTTCACGCGCGTGAAGGGGTCGCGCTTTCCGGTTTTGACCAATCAATTCGGCTCGCAAGCACGCATGGCCATGGCCCTCGGAGCAAAAAGCTTAGACGCCGCTGCAGATCGCATTCGCCGAATGCTCGATCTTTCGCTGCCGGCAAGCGCGATCGAGCGGATCGCAAAAGCCTTATCGCTGGCGCCCCTTGCCGCCGCGATCCCGAAGACCGTCAGCGAAGGCAGCTGCCAAGACGTCGTGATGGAGCAGCCGGATCTCACGCAGCTGCCCGTGCTGACTACTTGGCCTTTGGACGCCGGGCCGTTCATTACGTTGCCGCTCGTCATTACCAAAGATCCCAAAACGGCGCGTCCCAACGTCGGCATGTATCGCATGCAGGTGTATAACGCGCGCGAAACCGGCATGCACTGGCAACGACACAAACAAGGGCGCATGCACGCGCACGCATGGGGTGAGCGAATTCCCGTCGCAGTGGCAATCGGTGCTGATCCGGCGCTGACGTATGCGGCCACTGCGCCGCTTCCGCCGGTTGTCGATGAATTCGCGTTCGCGGGCATCCTGCGCGGCAAGGCGGTGAAACTCGTGCAGTGCAAAACGGTGGACTTGAAAGTCCCAGCCGACGCAGAATTCGTTTTGGAGGGATACGTCGACAACGCGGACATGCGCGTCGAAGGACCGTTCGGCGACCACACGGGCGTGTACAGTTTGGAAGATCGCTATCCGACCTTTCACGTCGAGTGCATGACGCATCGCCGTAATCCGATCTATCCGGCGACGGTCGTTGGCAAGCCTCCGATGGAGGACGCGTGGCTGGGTAAGGCAACGGAACGGCTTTTTCTCCCGCTGCTGCAGATGGTGGTCCCGGAAATCGTCGACATGAATCTGCCAGTCGAGGGCGGTTTCCACAATCTCGCGATCGTTTCGATCAAAAAGGCGTATCCGGGCCATGCAAAAAAGGTGATGAACGCCTTGTGGGGCCTCGGCCACATGATGATGCTCACGCGGCTGCTGGTCATCGTCGACGAAGACGTGGACGTGCAGGACGCCCGCAGCACGGCGTGGTTCGTGCTCAACAACTTGGACGCGCAGCACGACGTCGTGATGATGCCCGGTCCCGTCGACGACTTGGACCACGGATCGTACGTGCCGGCGCTCGGCGTGAAAATCGGCATCGACGCAACGCGCAAGGACGCTGCGGAAGGTTACACGCGTCCGTGGCCGCCCGATATGGTCATGGACGAGGCGACAAGAAGCCGCGTGAGCGCGCGGTGGAACGAGTTCGGCCTGCAGCATTTGGAACGCTCGTTTCGCAGCAACGCCTGGTCAGGACAAGGTCCGCAGGCGCTCCGGCGGCTACTATCATGAGCATGGTGGCTCCGGTTCGCAACGCGTCGGATGCCGTGCGTGTGTTTCTCAAAGAAATCCGCGTCGAGCACACGCTCTTCGCATTGCCGTTTGCCTATGTCGGCGCAGTATTTGCGGGGGCTCCGTCGGCGCGGCAGATTCTGTGGATCACACTTGCCGTGCTGGGTGCCCGGACCGCGGCGATGGCGGCAAACCGGTATTTCGACCGCGACATCGACGCGCGCAATCCGCGCACGGCGCGGCGCGCGCTCGCCACCGGAAAAATCTCGCCTTCCATCATGCTCGGCGCGACGTTGCTGGGCATCGTTCTACTGGTGTGCTCCGCGTGGCAGCTCAACCCGCTCTGCGTGAAGCTGCTGCCGATCGCCGCCCTCGGCGTCTTGTTCTATCCATTGTGCAAACGCTTTACCTGGCTCACGCACTTCGTGCTGGGCGGCGTCGATGCGCTTGCGCCGCTCGGCGCGTTCATCGGCGTCGCGGGCTTCGTGTCGTGGCCGGCGTTGCTGCTTTTCGCGGCGGTCACGGTCTGGGTCGCAGGTTTCGACGTCATTTACGCACTCATGGATCTGAGGGTCGATCGCGAGCAGGGAATACGCTCCCTCCCGGCGCGCTTTGGTAAGCGAAGCGCTCGTGTGCTGCCCATCGCGCTGCACGTGGCGATGTCCGCGCTGTTGCTGGCAGCGGGCATCCTCGAGGGCGCATCTTGGCCGTATGCGTTCGGCGTTTTATGCGCGCTCGTGCTCGTGCTGTATGAAGACCGGCTGCTCGAGCATTCGCATGACGTGTTCGTCCTCAACGAGCGCATCTTTACCGCCAATATGGCGTTCTCGGTCGTGTTTTTGATAACGAGCGTTTTCGGTTTTTCGTTGCGATGACTATGAACCGTCGCGATTTTCTTCGAGCCGGAGCGTTTTGCGCCGCCGCTGCGCCTATCGCCGCGCAAGCGCAGCTGCTGCCGCGCCCGTACCAGCAGCAGCTGACCATCGGCGTTAACGTTCCGCTCTCCGGCGACCGCGGCGCGGCCGGCCGCGAAATCGCCGGGGGCGTGCAAGCCGCCGTCGATTACGCCAACCGGTTCGGCGGCACGTTCTCCAGCGCATTCGCGGTGCGCACGTTCGACGATCTCGACGCGCTCGCGCAGTCGATGATCAACGTGCAGTTCGCCGCAGCCGATCCCACGATCATCGCGATGGTCGGCAGTTTCGACGGATCGCTCATTACCGCGGCTCTTACGACGTATCAGGGCGCGCAGATGCCGCTACTCGTGCCGGGCTCCACCGCGGACAGCATTACCGCGCGCGGGTATCGCAACGTCTGGCGGCTGCCGACCAAAGATTCGATCGAAGGGCAACTTACCGCGCAGTTCGTCGCCAAACGTGCAAAGCCGAAACTTGCGATCGCCGTTACGCAGGACGGCGACTACGGCGGGGACGTGGCGCAAGGTTTTCTCAATCAGGCCAAACCCAGCGGAATGCAAGCGCTCGAGTACGTGTTTCCGTTCGAGAAGCCGGACTATGCCGCGGCAGCGAAGACGATTTTGCAAAAGCAACCGGATTTTTTGTACCTTTGCGGCGCGGAAGGGCCGATGGGACCCCTCGTGCCGGCGCTGCGCGAGGCCGGCTATGCGGGAAAGTTCGCCGCCTCCCAAGGGTTTTTCAACGAACAAGCCTTGCGCCAATACGGCGATGCATTCGTGCAAGCCATTCTTTCTACGTCGCTTCCGCCGCTGGATCTCGCCCCCGACGTTGCTACTGCGCTTTCGGATTTTCGATCGCGCTATCCGGTGACGGCGCTTTCGGCATTCGCCTACGCCTGCGCGCAGATCGTAATGGGAGCGGTGCGGCGTACCGGCGCCGGCAACCGGCTCGCGACGATGACGGCGCTCCAGGCGCCGTCATCGTACAATACCATCGTGGGACAGTTTCAGTTTTACCCCACCGGCGATCCCATCGCGCCGCTCGTGTACTTTTATACCGTCGCGGACGGCAAGTTCAAGTTCCTCGCTCCCTCGCACGCAACGTCGTTCGTTCTCTAACGGGTTCCTCCGGATCTTCGAGCATCAAGACGAAGCGCAGCCGCCACGCGCCGAGCGCGATCGAAAATTTCGCACCGAACAGCTCCATGATGTTATGCCTCCACGCGGCGCCACTGAACGACCGACACTGCCAAGTACACGATGGCGAGCGCGGCCAGTGCCGCAACGGTAACCCACGACGCACCAAGGTACAGCGACGTGGCGGTGCTCGGTCCGCTTTTGATCGAAAGGTACGCGATCGGATCGAGATACGAGAGCGCGCGGAAGATTGCATGGAACCCCGCCGCGACGGAGTTGACCCGCGCCGCTCCTTCAAGCGCTCCCGCTATGGCGGGAATGAAGATCGCGAAAAACCATCCCAGCCCGATCACTAATCCCGGCCCACGTTTGAGCGAAGAGCTGGCAGCCGTCAGTACCCCGTACCACGCGATGGGACCGACGGCGGCAAGCACGACGTACCACCACAAACCGGCCGGATACGTGAAACCCGGGACGATGAACAGCAGCGTTCCCAGCAGGATAATCGCGAACGTGCAGGCCTGGGAGAGCGCGATGGCCAGCACGTCGATGCCGAACGCTTGCACCGCGTAGCGCTCGCGTGAGATCGGCTTTGTCCAGGCCAGTTCCAAGTGACCGTCGTTCTCTTTCGCCAGCGGCCCCGCGAGGATCGTGCCGACGAGCAAACCCATCGGTATCGTTGCCAGGAACAGCAGCCCGAGATCGAATGAGAAACGGGGATTGTAGTGCACCATAACGTGCGATACGCCGCCATGCGAACTCGTGTTGACGTCCATGCTGCCCATAACGACGTTGTCATGCGATCGGTCGGAACTACTTCCGGGTTCGCGAATATCCATCACCACCGAGCCGTTATGCTTGGTAATAATTGCATGCCGCCGGCGCGCCGGATCGTCGACGAGGATTCGCGTTGAACCGTCGGGCAGCTGCGTGCGCGTCACGTGCGCGGTCGGTGAAGTTTCGATAGTCGACGCCCAGTCGTTTACCCCGGCGCCATGCACCGAAAGCCGCACAATGATCGCGGCAAGCAGCGCAAGACCGAGCAGGATGAGCGCGATACGCAGGGCGCCCTTGGCACGCATATATTCGACGAAATACACCATCACACAGTCTCCACGACGTCGGCCGTCTGCCCGGCGTCGACAGCGTTCAAAAAAATGTCTTCGAGGTTCAGGTCTACGATCCGCACGCTTTGCGCGCCCATTGCAGCGAGTCTGTTCTGCGAACGTCTGACCGGCGTCGCTTACCGTCACGCGTACGATGCGCCCGGTTCTTTCCAGACGAGTCACTCGCGTGTCGCTCCCAAGCCCGTTGAGCGCCGGCGCATCGGACGGAAAGACTCCCTCGACGATTTTGGATCCGGCCTTTAAGTCGTCCACGGCGCCTGCCAGACAAACTTTGCCGGCTCGAAGCACGGCTATGTGGTCCGCGGCGCGCTCGACTTGGCCGATCTGATGCGACGAAAGCACGATCGTGCAGCCTTGCGCGGATGCATCGATGATGAGTTTGAGCACGGCGCGCTGATTCACGGGATCCAATCCGCCCGTCGGTTCGTCCAGCACCATAATCTCGGGTTCGATCGCGAACGCCAGCACCACCGATAGCGCCGTTCGCATGCCTTTGGACATGGCGCGAACGCGCTTGCGCGGATCGAGCGAAAAAGACTCCATGAGCTGCGCGGCACGCTGTTGGCTGTAGCGTGAAAAAGTGCCGCGCTGCATCGCGAGATGATCGCCCGCAGTCATCCACTCGTACAGCGCGCTGCGCTCGGGAACATACGCGAGCCGCTCGAACGTTTGTGGTTCAAGCGGTTTCCCGTCGAAGCGAACGCTTCCGGTCCAGCCGCCGGTCAAGCCCAGCACACATTTAAACGTCGTCGTCTTGCCGGCACCGTTGGGGCCCAGCAAACCGAAAACGGAGCCGCTGGGAATCTCGATGCTCACGTCGTCGACGGCGGCAAAGCCGCGGTAATTTTTTTTCAAATGCTCGATGGAGATGCTCATGCTTCCTCCGGAAACCACCGCGAAAGCGCGGCGTCGAGATGTGCGCGGACTTGCGAACGCGTGAGGCCCAGCGATTTCGCTTCCCGAACCGCCTGCGCCAGCGCCTCGCGACCCAAGTCGCTCCCGGCGGCGCGCGCCGAGGAGACCGCCGTGCCGTTTTGGCGCACGAACGATCCGCGCCCGGGCGAGGTTTCAATCACCTCGTCACGCTCCAGGTCCCGATAGGCACGCGCGACGGTGTTCGGATTGACGGTTAGATCGAGCGCGAGCTGCTTGACGGTCGGGAGCTGTTCGCCGGGAACCAGCACACCCAGAGCGACGGAGCGCTTCACCTGCTCGATGATCTGCAGGTAGATCGGGACACCGCTGCGCGTGTCGACGGTAAGAATCGCGGGCATGATTGCCGCGGCTTAGATTTTCGGACCCCAGCCCAGAAAGAGGCTGCCTGGCTGCTGTTCCAACGGGAATTGAGCGCGGCGGCTCTGGATACGGGCGGGCTGGACTTGAGGGCCTGCAGCAACGATCATTGAGATATCCTTCATTTCGGCTGTCCTAGTACGTTATTGAACTAGTACATTAGTATAATAGCACAATCTTCCGCCCTGTCAAGGCCTTGCGAAGCCCCGGCCGGGGAACCGGCAGCGGCTGAGCGAATCGCCGCCACGAATGCGCGAGCTGTTCCGGGGGCCGCAGTCCCTCACATACCGCGGCGAACGCCTTGCGTTTTTCCTCACGTTGCTCTTCGCGTTTCCCGCGGCTGCAGCAATCGGCTTCGTGCTGCGCGAGGAGATCCACCCCTCGCAAATCGCCGTACTGCTCGTCATCGCGATGGTGTACGTTACGCTGGCGCGCGGGCGTTTGGTCGGCAGCAGCGTGCGCATTCACGAGGCGCAATATCCGCGCGTGTTCGCAATCGTCAAGCGCTGCGCAGCGGGATTGGAACTCCCGATGCCGATGGTCTTCGTGCGCGACGATCTTTTCGTGCCGATCGTCACGGTTGGTTTGGGCGATCCGTATTCCTTGGTGATTTCCAGCAACTGGATCGAACACTTCAAAGACGACGAGCTCACGTTCATGATCGGACGCGAATTGGGCCATATCGCCTCCGGGCACGCACGCTTCACCTCGCTGCTCAGCGTCAACGGCAACGAGAACCCGTTCATTTCCCTGATCTTCGGCGCGTGGCTGCGCAAAACGGAGCTGACCTGCGATCGCGTGGGCCTCTTGTGCTGCGGATCGCTGGATGCGGCGATGCGCGCGATCATCATCGCGTCGTTTCACAGTTTCGGCCGCAAGATCGACCATCTCGTTTTTGCCGAACAATCCCGAGAAGTGAACTCCGATACGGTGCTGCGCTTGGGTGAATGGCTTGGCTCCATGCCCTACGCAACGCGGCGCATCGAGTCCATGCGCGAATTCTTTGCCTCGGTGTTGTATCGTGCACACGAAGAACGGTTTTTGAGCGAGACCTCGGCCCAGCCGATTCCCACACTGCAGGCGCGCGGTGAGGCCGTCAGCAATCGCGACTGCGCGGGCTGGTGGCGCAGAGTCAGCGCAGTGGTCATCGACTGGATTATCGTGCAGGCGCTCATCACGACGCTGCTGGGAGTTTCCGGCCATGGCGTCGTGACGATCGACGACAAAGCCGGCAAGACGACGGTGAGTACGCCGCAAAGCGCCCAGGTGCGTGAATCCGGGGACGTGCTCGCGATCGGCCCGCTCGGCATTCACACCGGCGGCATCACGTTCGGCAAGAACACGGCCATGCGATGGAGCGACGTGCGCGCGGGCGTCACCGGGATGTTCTTGCCGGTTGAAATCTGCTTGTACTTCGGATTGCTGGTCGGCCTGGCCGGACAAACTCCCGGCATGATGGTCGTGGGAATCAAAGTCGTGACGATCGGCTTTGCGAAACCCGGCATACTGCAGAGCCTTTGGCGCTACGCACTGGGCCTCGTCCTGATCTGGATCATCATCCCGTTGAGCCCGTTCTCACGCGTCTATCTGCACGACAAGCTCTCCGGGACGCGCATCATCAAAACGGAAAGGGCGCTAGCGCGCGCGGGCGCTACCTAATCGTTCGCCGAATCGCCGGTTTGCAGCGCGTTGCTCACGCGATCGAAATAATTTGCCAGACCGATGGCGCACAGCAGTTCGACGATCTGTGCGTCTTCATAGTGCTCTCGCAGTGCGTTCCATACACCATCGGGTAATCCGCGCGCTTCGCGCGTCATGGCAACGGCAGTCGCGAGCGCGGCCTTTTGCGCCTTTGTAAAACGTTCGCTGGTCGCGTAGTCCCACAAATCGTTGAGCATCGCTGCGTCTGCGCCGGCTCGGCGGGCGCGCCTGCGGTGGGCGACGAGGGACGGACGGCAAAAGTTCAGTCCGGCCACCATTGCCGCGCAGAGCGCTTTGGTGAGGGCCAGTTCCGCGCCGTCCATCACCGTCTGCGCATGCGCCAGCGCGGTCCTGGCCACTTGCGGACTCGCCGCCATCGTTTGCAGAAGCGCGTCCGGCATGCCGCTGCTCTGCTCGTCGATTGCAGGCAACCGCGCCACCTAGCCGGGTCCTCGCATATAGCGGCGAAACCGGGAGTCGGCGCGCACCGGATCCATGCGCGGATCCAATGCGAGCAGCGCGCGCGGCCGCGAGAGTGGAGTCTTTGCGAAGCATGTGCAGCGCGTCGTTCCTGCGGCCCAGCGCAACGAGCGCCGCCACCACGTTGTCGGAAGAGATGCGACCCGCTGCGACGCCGCGCTGAGCACGCTGCAGCTCGATTCTCGCGCGCACGTAATCGTGCGTCGCAGCATACGCGTGCGCGAGCAAGGCGGCGGCATCGTACCCGCATTCGCCGCAGTCTGCGTTCGTAGGCGCGATACGCCGCTTCGGCGGCGCGATAGTTGCCCAACGCTTCGTAGGCCAGGCCGATGATTTGATAGCCGCTATACCGCTGCGGCGAAAGATCGAGCGTCTGACGTGCGTACGTGATTGCGTCACTGTACCGGCGCCCGATATACGATGCTTCGGAGAGCCAGTCCGCGGTCGCGACGGAGGCGGGGTCCAGATCGGCGGCGCGCTGCAATTCCGCGAACGCCTCCGCTGTTTTACCTCCCATCAGCAATGATGCGCCGTACCACTGGTGTGCCGTCGCGTAATTCGGATCCAGCGCGATCGCTCGACGGTATTCCGCTTCACCCCGCGCAACGTCTTGCCCGTCGACGGCAACCAAACCCAGCGCGGCATGCGCTTGGGCGCAGTTCGGATCGAGACTGAGCGCTCTTTGCGCGTTCTTCACGGCGCGCGAAAACGCCGTACCGGCCGTGAGCGGACCAAAACCGTAGTCGGCCTCGATCGCGTACGCCGAGGCCAGTCCCGCATAGCCGCGCGGATCCCGAGGATCTTGCCGCAGCACGGCTTGGAAGTATCTAATGCTCTTCGCGATGCCGGATGGGGTGCGCTGGCTCCAATAAAAGCGTCCCATCGCGTAAAGCCGGCCGGCAGAATCGGGCAACGCCTGCGCGGCATCCCCGCCCCTATGTACGCGCAGCAACGTGAAAGAGCTCGCGACTATAGCCAACGCCAGCATCGCCGCAGCCGCCGCCTGCAGTCCATACCGTCTGCCGCCGCGCGATACTGCGATATTCCGACGGGTCTCTACGGTCACTTCACGTGCGAAGCGGTAGCCGCGCCGAGGCACGGTTTCGATCGCGCGTCCGGTCCAATGCGCACGCAGCGTTTTTCGAATGACGTAGACGTTTTGCGCCAGATTGGCTTCCTCGACGTAGCCCTCCGGCCAAATGCGGTCGAGCAGATCCGCTTTGCAGATCACTTCTCCCGGCCGTTCGACGAGCGCCAAGAGGGTCTCAACAACTCTGGGTCCCAGCGAGAGCGGCGCGCCGTCCAGACAGAGCAGCAGCGTGGACTTCTCCAGCGAGAACGGACCAAACCGGTAAGTGCTCATGATCGCTCCATGGAGGCTTTTGGCCGATTTGATGGATTTCTCAAGATTCACGCGCCGGCCTTGCCGCTATACTGGCAGCTAGTGTGTACCAAGGCTTGCGCCGGGCTCGTCCTGCTGGCCCTGCTCGAAAGCGCTCCCGCCATGGGCGCCGTGACGACGGACACGTCAGTGCCTGCGGCGGCGGCCGCACACCCGCTCGCGCTCGATCCTTCGCTGTCCGATCCCGAGTGGAAGGCCGGCGCACTGCCCACGCCGGGCGGGTTCGAAAATTTGACCACACGCGCCCCGGCGGCTCACCGCACGTGGGTTTGGATGCTCTACGACGAGCACAATCTGTACGTGGCGTTTCGCGCCGACCAAGCCGGCACGCCGATCACCGCCTCTCAGACGACCAACGACGTGGGCTTTGGGACCGACGACTTCGTCGGCGTGGGAATTGATACGAGCGGCGTGGGGACGCAGGCCTACTATTTTGAAACGACTCCGCGCGGCATCCGCTACGAGCAAGCCAACGAAAATGCGCGCTACAAACCGGCATGGAGCGCCGCAGCGGCAGTGCGCGGAACGGCGTGGACCGCCGTGATGATTCTGCCGCTGAACATCATGCGCATCCACCCCGGTTCTCCGCAAACCTGGCGGATCAATATCATCCGCAACGTGGCGGCTTTGGACGAGCACTACACGTGGGCATACAATGGCCTCATGCAGGACGGCACGGTTGGTAACGGCTGGCCGAACTTTGTCGACGTGCGGTACTGGGCCTCGTGGAGCAGCATCCGCGTCTCCGCCGCGATGCTGCGAGCGGCGCGTCCGAAGCCGCGCCTGGAGCTTTACGGTCTGGAGAGCGCGGGTCGCGATCGCAATGTATTCCAACAGGCAAACGGTGCGTTCGTGCCCCAGCCCGTTCGCACGAGCGGCCTGGACTTGACGTATCCGCTCACGCCGACGGTGAGTTTTGTGGGCACGCTCAATCCCGATTTCTCTAACGTGGAAATCGACCAGCAAACGATCGCACCGCAAGAATTCCGCAGGCAATTGATCGAATACCGGCCGTTTTTCGCGCAAGGTGCGGCCTTCATCAACGCAAACGCAGCCGCCATCGGTCCCGACGTGGTGTTTTACTCACCGGACGTCGGCCCGTTCGACCGCGGCGAGAAAGTCGAGGGAACCTTCGGCAAACAATCGTTCGGAATTCTGAACTTCCACGGCTTTGACGAAACGACCGGCAATACGTTCAACGACACGGCCTACGGCTACAAGCACGCGCTGCAGAACCGCTCGTTCCTCTATTGGGCCGACGGAGTGCTCGCGCATCACAGCATCTTCGGAAACGACAGCACGAACGAATTCGGCATAGCGGGACGCAATCTAAAAACGGGGTTCGTGTGGGCGCTCGATCAGGCTTGGGAGTACGGAAACTGGGTCCCGCAGGGCTCCGCCCGCAACCTCAACGGCTTCGTCGATGTGCACAAACCCAACTACGAAGTGAACGTGGCCTACCAGGACATCTCGCCGAACTACAACCCCATCGACGGGTTTACCACCGATTCCGACGTCCGCGGACCTGCGCTGTTCTCGTACGCAAGCGGCTCGACGCCGTTCGTGAAGAACTACGCGATATTTTTTAACACCGATCGTTTCATGGATCGCTCGGGCGCCATCCATCAGGCAGACGCCTCGCTTTCGCTGAACGCGACGCTGCGCAACGGCCTTTCCATAAACGGCTTGGGTCCGTCAATCGGAGAACTGCGCTCGTATGCGCTCGTCGATCCCGCCTCGACCGGCACGACGTGCAGCGATCCGCTGCTTCCACGGTCGTATTTCACCGGCTTCCCGACGTATCGGTGCGGCCGTACCGACGCCTTCAATGTCATGAGCGTACCCATCGGATACGGCGACGGTACGCCAACGCCGATCGATGCGTCGGTATCGTTTGGGCGCTTCGGATACGGCTCGGTCGGCGGGAACGACAACGGACCTGACTTCGTGCACTTGTATACCGTCGCGACCTCGCGGCCCATCGGACGATTTCTTTCGCTGGGTTTAGAATACGACGGCACGTTCGAACGCGCACTCGCAAGCGGCGTTTCGGATTCGCAGTGGCTACGCCGCATCTCTCTAGGCGCGCTGCTGGGCAGGGACTCGAATGTAACTATTTCGCTGCGCGCGATCAACGGTCGCGGCGGGTTCGCTCTTCCCGGCATGAATTTGGCCGCGGCGTATCATCGCAAGTTCCGCAACGGCGACGAGCTCTTTTTCAATTTCGGTACGCCGGCATCGCCGTACACGCTGAATCGCGTGATAGTAAAGTATCTTTTCCGCTTTGGAGGAGAAGCAGGAACGTGATTTGATATGACACACCTCGCCACGAAATCGCGTCGAACCGTCACACGACGAGTCCGGCAAAAACCAAATCCGCACAGTTTGAAACAAAAGTTGTAGCGGCGCCGTATAAGCCCGTGTAAAGTAACCGATGGAACGCGGGTGTGCGTTCCACGCCAACATAAAGGATTTATACCGTGAAACCCGCTGCGAAACCGCAAGCGAAAATCAAAGAGCCGCAGCCCGAGGCACCGCGTCCCACCATTACGCTGGAGAACGCCATGCTAACGGGGCCCGACACGTCCGCCTTCAGCGGATGGGGCCCGAAGGTCGCCGGCGCCGGCATCGTATTGAAGAGCTGGAACTAGCGCATCTAACAGGTTTCATCCGCATGGCATCATGCGAATGAAAAATGGGCGACGTCCTCCTCCACGGACGGAGCCCATTCGAATCCCTACCTCGTAGAGTGCAGCAAGACGGGCTGGCGATGACTCCACCATCGCCAGCCCAAATATTTTAACCGGCGCTGCGCCATCCATGGCTGCGCGCCCCCTACGGGCAAAGCCCGCAGGGCACCCCGTTTAATTTAACCGGCGCTGCGCCATCCATGGCTGCGCGCCCCCTACGGGCAAAGCCCGCAGGGCACCCCGTTTAATTTTAACCGGCGCTGCGCCATGTACTCAACTTACATATGGTTCGTACGGCAGCACCGGCTCGAGCACGCGATTCATCTCATCGAATACAGAGCCGTCGATATTCAAATCGCCTGCCGCCACATTATCGTCCACGTGCTCCGGTTTAGTGGCACCCACGATGACGCTGGTCACGGCCGGCTGACGCAAACACCACGCAAGCGACAGCTGCGCGAGCGAACAGCCCGCGCTTTGCGCGAGTGGTTTGAGCCGCTGCACCGCATCCAGAACGGGCTGCTTGAAGTAATCCTCCATCATGTCCGCCCCGGCGCCGGCGGCTCGCGTGCCTGAGGGCGGACTCTTTACGTCGACGTACTTTCCCGTCAGAATGCCCATCGCCAGCGGCGACCACACAACATTGCCCAGGCCGTAGCTCTCGCAGGCCGGGAGCACGCGCTCTTCGATGCGCCGCCACAGCGCGCTGTATTGCGGCTGGTTACTGATTGGAACAGCCCATCCTCGCGCGCGGCAAAGCGTGACCGCACCGGCGAGCTGATCGGCGTTCCATTCGGAAACCCCCCAATACAGAATCTTTCCCGCGCGCACGAGATCGTTCATCATTTCGCACGTTTCTTCCAGCGGCGTGTTCGCATCGAAGCGGTGACATTGATACAAATCGACGTAGTCGACGTTCAAGCGGCGCAGCGAATGATGCAGCTGATCGCGCACGTGTTTTCTGGAAAGCCCGCGCTCGTTCACCGAATCGCCCATGGGGAAGTAGACTTTAGTCGCGAGCACGAGCGCGTCGCGATTCAGCTCCTTGAGGATCGGCCCGAGGACTTCTTCGGCGGCTCCATGGGCGTATACGTTGGCCGTATCGATGAAATTGACGCCGCGTTCCCAAGCTCGCATCACGCAGTCGCGGGCTGTCGCGGCGCCTACGTTGCCACCGTAGGTAAGCCACGAACCCAACCCCACGACGGAAAGCTGCAAGCCGGAATGTCCGAGACGACGATACTGCACTGCTACTCCTATGGGACGAAAATGTCGATGGCATTGGGAATCACTTCGAACGTTGCAGGCGTTCTTCCGGCCGGCTCGCCGTCCGCCGCGATGTGATGCGCTCGCCGGGTCCGCACCGTGAACGCCGTTGAACGTCGCGTGCGCAGGCCCTCCCCCGTGGAGGGGTCACCTCGGGCAATCTTACGCAGAACGCGCAGCCCTTGCAGCCAGTTCTCGACCTCGATGCTGTAGAGATCGAGCCGCCCGTCGTCAATAGCAGCGTCGTCGCGTTCGAAAACTCCGCCGAACCGCGCGCCGTTTGCAACGGTCAACTGCACGGTGCGGAATGTTTCCCTGCGCCCATCGTAGTCGAGATCGACCAGAAACGGACGCGTTTGGTGCAACGTCTGCAGCGTCGTCGAAACGATTCCCAGCGCCCCGAAGCGCCGTTTGATCTGCGGCGTTTGCCGGCGCGCGATGCGGGTGGACAATCCGATGCTCGCTTCGTTCACGAAGAACACGCCGTTTACTTTACCCACGTCGATCCTGCGCGTGCTGCCGGAACCAATACACGCGCACGCCTCGGACACGTCCATCGGCACGCGCATGGCCCGCGCCAGATCGTTGAAGGTACCCAGCGGCACGATGCCCAGCGGCACGCCGCGCTCCATCGCCGCCCCAACGGCGGAGATGACCGTACCATCACCGCCCGCGGCGATAATTGCGGCCACGTCTTTCGCGTCCCCATCGCGCTCGCACTCGATCCCGGCTTGCGCCAAGCAACGGCACACGAGCGCGCCGTCGCGAGCACCCAGACGCGAATGTTCGTTGAGGATCAGCCGCGCGCGCATATGTTTGCCTCGCCTGTTAAGCATCCAAAAAATTGGGGTATCAGGCCCGAGGCCGCATCAGCGGCAAGTTTTCGCATACGCGAGCATGGCGAAGTACGAGGCACGATTCGAAAGTACGTACTCTGCCGTCGGGCCGGCCCGGCGGTGCATTGTCAATTTCGCCAAGTCGTCGGGCTTTTACGGTCAAGCGCTGCAAGAAATCGAGAGCGCCGTCGGAGAAGCACTGGCCAACGCCGTCGAGCACGGGCATACCGAAGCAGGCGGATTTACCGTGGAATGCGCGTTCGATGACGGATGCCTCGTCGTTGATATCCGCGATCAAGGCCGCGGGTTCGCAAACTGGAACGAATCCGAAGCGGTCACGCCGCGGCCCGTCGGGACGCGAGGATACGGCATCTTCATCATGCGAAGATTCATGGACACCGTGAGGTACACGGACGGCGGAAGGCATCTTCGTTTGACGAAGCGCCTGGCGGCGGATACGCGCAGCCCGGGATTCGCCTAAACCGACTGCGGTTGCGCGGGGCAGCCCTCTAGCGCCTCGTCCAGGGTCGCATATAGCCGGAAGCGCTGCTCTAGGCCCGTGAGCGTGAACAAGCGCCGTTGGAACGTGTCCGGCACGACGATACAGGGGTTCGCCAAGCCACGGTTGCTACGTAAATTCGCCAGCTTCACGAGCGAACCCAAGAACGACGCGTCGAAGTACCGCACGGCTTCGAGGTTGACGATGGCGCACTCGGCTTCGTCCAGGGCGGCGAGCTTCGCACTCGCTTCACCGGCCGTGTAAACATCAAACTCGCCGTCGAGAGTAACGACGGAGGGCGGGAATTCCATGAGCCATTATACCACCGTGGGGCGCGGTTGGTTGCGTCCTAAAGTTTCAAGGATCTCCAGATTGCTCAGCCTTGCTTTAGCCCAAGGCGGCCCAACACGGGACCGATGGTAAAGCCCTGCACCACGAGGCTGACGAACACCGCGCCATACACCGCCGCAACCAAGTCGCCTCGATGCGCCAACCCGGCAGGTAATGCTAGCACCAGAGCGACGGACAATGCGCCGCGCATGCCGGAAAGCGCGACGGCATGCTGCCAGGCGCGTTTCCTTACCAGGCCCGCCATCGGAAGAATGGCGTACGACAACACGATTCGTGCAACGGCAAGAAGCGCGACGGTCAGCAAAACCAATATAGCCGCATGCGCGATCCGCACAAACTCGATGCGTAGTCCCATCAGCAGAAATACCAGCGAGTTCGCCACGAAGGCCAGCGCTTCCCAAAAAAATTGCACTGCATCCTCGCTTCGCAGATCGCTTGCGGACCGCTGGAACCGCTGCAGCGCGATGCCTGCTGCGACCGCGGCGAATATTCCCGAAAAGTGCAGCCGATCCGAAATCAAGTAGGCGCCGTAGGCAGCCACGACGGTCCCGACGATTTTCAAGAGCACGTTGCCGCTTCCACGCAATGTCAGGGCGGTGAGCGCTGCGCAAGCCAACCCTATCGCGGCTCCGACAACGGAAACCGTCACGGCCTGCACCCCAATCTGCCACGCTCCGGGGCTAGAGTGGGACACGATTGCGCTCAAAAAGACGGTATATAGCACGATGGCCACGCCGTCGTTGAAGAGCGATTCGCCTTCGATGATCGCGGCGAGTTCCGTCGGCACGGACGCGCGTCGGAGTATCGGAATAACGACGATGGGGTCGGTTGCCGCTAGAATCGCGCCCAGCAGCAACGCCAGCGTAAACGGCAATTGCCCGGCCGCTGACAGTCCGGCTGCCACGATAAGCGCCGTTACCACGACGCCTGGCAAAGCCAAGACCGCGACGGTCAGCGCCCGGCGCAACAGCGCCGAGCGATCCACATTCCAAGCCGCCTCGAAAACGAGCGCCGGCAAAAACACAAAGAGCAGCGACGGCGCAAAATGCGAGGCGGTCGATTGAAACTGAAACGGCACCGACGCGACGAGCAATGCGACGCTGTATGGAATTCGCAGACGCTCGGCAAGTACACCGACGATCATCGCGACCGCTAAAAGTACTACGACCGTTACGACGCCGAGATGCATGCCTTCCATCGGCGTCTGTTGTTCGTGCGCGCCGCCGTAACGACTGCAGGCGCTAGAGGCACAGCTCGCAGTCCCCAGGAAGGCGCTGCTTCCTACTGCGCCGTTCGCCTCAATGAGGCTTGCCTGATAGTTGACGCGCCGGGTCCAGGACGCAGCCCGTGCGGACGAAGCGGCAGTCTACCGCCATCCGGACGAACGCGAGGTTTGAGTTTGCCAACGCGTTCTCCGAGCGCTGCCACGCCGATGAGCGTAGAGAGGGCGGCTATCGGCAGCAGCGAGATGAGGAATGCGGTGACCTGCGCATCGAAGGCGTGCGATGGTGCGGACATTTCAACCTGCTTCCTGCACAATCACGTCTGCGCAGCGCCCGCGCTGCGTAAGGATTCGCAAAGATCGAAGATCTTCGTGAGCCCAGTGATCTGAAACAGCCGGCGGAACCGCACATCCCTCGTGACGATCCGCACCAGGCCGAGCCGGCCGCGTTCACGCAGGCGCTTCTTCAAACTTACGAAGCTGCCCAGCGCGCCCGCGTCCATGAATTTCACATCGGAGAGATCGATGATCGCAACGTCCGCATCCACTTGCTCCAGCGTTCGCTCCGTGGACATTCGTGAAAAGACGTCGAGATCGCCGGAAAAATGGATGACGCGCTGTTGATACGGGCTAATGCACTGCACGATGTTGCCGCTTTCTACGAGTACACCGGCGTTTGAGACGCGCCGGCATCCCACACGGCGTTAGCGCCCACGATAAGAACCGGCACGGTCGCACCGCGCAGCACGGTCTCGGCCGTGCTTGAAAGGACCGCGCGCATCGGGCCTTCGTATCCGTGGCTGCCCATAACGATGAGGTCTACTCCATCTTGCTCCGCGAGCCGCACGATAGCGTCGGCCGGCGTCCCCGAACGTAGAGCGGTTTCAGGCTCTAATTCCATATTCTTCGGCGCGATAACGCGCCGCATCCAAAATCGCCTGGCCGGTGCGCTGAGCGTCCTCCCACTGCGACTCCACGATGCCGCGCGAGAGTGGGATCTGCGCACCAAGTTCGTTGACCATCGAACGAACCGGGACATGGCAAAAGCGAACGTTCGCACGCAGCGAAGATGCCAGTTCGAGCGCGAACGTGAGCGCCTTTTCCGAAGGCTCCGAACCGTCTATGGGAACGAGTATGCTCTTAAACATCTGTATCTCCTAGAAAATGCTGTTGTGCCGCGAGGCAGCGGTGCCGGGCGATCTTCTCACCGAATCGTCAAGAAAACATCAAGGGAGTCCGGCGGAAAAATCGCCCTGGCGATCGTCGCGCTGCAGCCTAGGTCGGCGGGCGGGACGGAAACGTCACGCTGAACTCACTGCCATGGCCGTCTTGACTTGACGCGGTGACGTCGCCGCCGTGCCGCCGTGCGAGGGCGCGCGCGATCGGCAAGCCTAAGCCGGTGCCGCCGGAACGCGTGCGTGCCGTTTGGGCGCGCCAAAAGCGATCGAAGATTTTATCCATGTGGTCGGGATGAATTCCGATTCCCGAGTCGCGCACGCGAACGGCGATGACGCCACGGTGTTGGCCGCCCTGGATTTCCACTCGACCGCCGCGGGGCGTGTAGCGCAGCGCATTTTCGAGCAGGTTTGCGAAGACGCGTTCGATCTGGTCGGGGTTCCCGTAGACAGTCAGCCCGCTCGACACCCGATCGAAAACGTGAACCCCACGCTGCTGCGCTTCCGCATCATACAATCGCACCAACCTCTCGATCAGGACGCTCAGATCGACCACGAACGTCTCGTGTTCGATGGATCGGTCCGCTCCGGCGATCAAGAGCAAATCGTCGGTAAGCCGCGCCATTTGCTTTGCCGCTTGCGAGATCGATGCAAAGCGCTCCCGGTCCGCCGCGCGCATTCCGCTTGCGTCGCGCAACGCCGCATCGGCGTTGCTGTTCACTGCAGTAATGGGACCGCGCAATTCATGAGAAGCATCGGCGCTGAATTCCTGGAGCCGCTCGTAGCTGGTCCGAATCGGCTGCACCGATCGGATTTGCAGATATCTGCCGCCAAGCGCGCTGGCGGCCAACGTGGCAAGCGCGCCGATAATGAGGATTTCATCCAACCGCCAGGCTTCAGCTCCAGTTTGCGCGACATCTTGGGCCGCTCGAACCCAGCCGACGATCATTCCCGTCTCCGGATTCAGGATCACGCGCGTGCGCGTGCGCAGCAACCGGGTAGAGCCCACATGATAGACCGCTTCGGTGCTGCCGTCAAAGTGGTTTTCAGCCGGAACCAATCCTTCCGAAGCGATAGCGTTCCCTCGTGCATCGAACCATTGAAGTCCCTGCCCTGCTGCAAGCAAAGCAGTCGGCGAGAAGTTTTCTCGGACCGCCATGTGACTGCCGCCGATGTGCACGCTTCGAACGCCCGCCAGCAGCAGCGCGTCCAAGCGCGCCGCCATTTGCGACTTCAAACTCGCTACGAACGAGAGATGAATCGCCAGCGCAAACGCCAGCAGCAACACCGAGAAAACGACAAAATACGAAATGAAGAGGCGCCGCTCCAGGCGGCGCGGCACTTGCGCGGTGCGGCTATTCCGCCGCTGCGAGCCGGTAACCGGCACCGTAGACGTTCATCACCGGATCGCGCCTGGCTCCCGCCGCCCGCACCTTGCGCCGAATGTTCGTGATATGGGTTTTGATGGCGCTGTCGCCGGTGTTGCTCTCAAACGATGCGACCTTGTCGAGCAGCATGGGACGGCTAAAAACTTGCGACGGGTTTCTCATCAGCGTTTCGAGGATCGCACACTCCGTCGGCGTAAGCGGCACTAAGCGCTCGTGAAACGTCACCGTACGATTTCGAGGATCGAACCGCAAAGACCCGTGATCGATCACGGGATCGCGGTCTTCAGAGGCGCGGCGCCCCAGGGCGCGAATGCGCGCCGAGAGTTCGGAGAGGTCGAACGGTTTGGCCAGATAGTCGTCGGCGCCCGCATCCAATGCTAAGACCTTGTCCCCAACGGTATCTTTGGCGGTAAGCATCAAAATCATGGCTTCAATCTTGGCCGAACGCAGCCGCCGGCAGATCTCAAAGCCGTCCAGCCCGGGCAGCATGATATCCAGCAAAATCACGTCGTAAACGTTTGATTCAGCGTAGGCTCAGACCGGCGTGCCCGTCCTCGGCGACGTCGACCACGTGCTGCTGCCGACGCAAATCGCCGGAGAAGGGCGCGGAGATGCCGCGATCGTCTTCGATAATCAGGATCCGCATCGAGTTCTGGTTCTTCGCCGCAGACGTCGCCGCTGCTGCGAACGGCAACGCTCCCAAGATGTGCATCGGCACAGCATATGCCCGGAAGGTCCAGAGAACGTCAACCCGTCGAGCGCGCGGCGCGAACGCTATTTTGCGCCCACAAAGCCCCGTTCGGCGAGCCAGCGGATCATGCTCCTCGGGATAGCCGACGTAGCGTACCGGCAACGACGGCGCATCTTCATAACCGGTTGCTGATGCAACGAGCAAATGGCCCGCATGTGGATACGTCACGATCGTGAGGTCCCGTTGACCGGACCGGCTGAATGCTGCACGCAGTCTTGCGGCGCTGCTCGCTGCGTCCACCTCCCTGTCCAGAGCGCCGAACACCGCGAGCGTCGGAACGCGAAGCTGCGTAAGCATGGCCGTTGGATCGTAGATCAGCGAAGTCTTGCATGGCGGCGAGCATTGCGGGCGGCGGCGGAGTAGCCATGCCGGGCGGGATGCGCATGTGCGAAAACCACGGCTGCGTCCTTGCCGCGGCTAACGCTTGACCGGCAAGGTTCCAGTTTGTGTTGGACTGCAATGCCGAAAACATGACCCGTTCGAACGCCAGCGCCTGCGAGATTTGCTGCGGAGAGAATTGGCCGCGTTCGCGCAAATCCTGCTCGATCTCATACAGCACATTTTCTTCGATCGTGCTGCTGGGGGTGCTTTTCAAAATCAAAAAGGCGAGTGGAAAGCGGTTCGCGACGATTGGCGCGACCCAGCCGCCGTTGCTGGCCGCCCATGCGCCTATGCGCTGTGGATCCACTGCACTATCGGTTTTTGCGGCGTTGAGTATCGCGAGGATGTCGTGCGCTTTTGCAACTGGGCCGGCGTAGCGCCAATTGCCGGCGGATTGCCCTGTGCCGCGCTGGTCGTACGTCAGCACGCTCAAACCATGCACGACGAAGAACGGAACGAGAAAGCCCATTTGGCGCGTGGAATCGTCCGCGCCTTGAATCAGGACGATCGTCGGACGATGCACCGCGTTCTGCGCATACCACAGGGAAAATCCGATTTGATCCTGACCGCCGCCGACGATGAAACGCCTTTCTTGGACTATCACGGACGGCGAGGTGAAGTTGAAGGTTTTGACAGGTGCGTCGCTGCTGCGGTACCGGTTGCCGGTTACGTGTTGCAGCGTGCCCATGCGCTGCGACTTGGAATCGTAGTATTGTATTGTGGGCCGGCCCGGCGGCTCACCGTCGATTCCCACATACACCACACTTCCCGCGACGCGATAGGCCGCGGTGACATCGGAGCCGGCGCCGGCAAGCGCCAGCGCCAGCGCCAAAAACGCATGTGCTAACACGCCGGCCTGCTTACAGTCCTCAAGTGTATGCGACACATGCAGCGGCAATGGTCCATGCTAACGCGTCACGGGCATCGGTCACCGAACCGTTGAACGAACCGGTATCCGGAACCGCATTGACAATCGCGCTGAGCGCGAAGCGGGCCATCTCCGCAGCGGGTAGCAGCGCCCGGGACTTGCGCGTACGGCAGCGCCCGATGAGGGCGCTGGTCCTGTTCAGCACGCGTGAGGCGGCTTCACGGAAACGCGCATGCGAGCCAACCTCGGGAAGTACCGGCAGCAACGCGTGCGCCAGCGCCCCGCCCTTTCGCTTCCACGCGATGTCGCACGCTGCGCGAAACAGTTCTTCGAGCGCTTTGACGGAAACGACTCGGCCTTCCAGCAGCTTGTCGGCAAGATGCGCGAATTCATCGTAATCTTCGATCGCAAGCGTCACGAGCAGCGACCGCTTCGAATCGAACACGCGATAAAACGTGGACTTTGAAATAGAGAGGCGCCGCGCAATCTGCTCGATCGAAAGCCCGTGTACGCCTTCACGGGCGATGACTTCGGCCGCGCAGTCCATAACCAGCGCGCGCAGCGAGTCGTCGGCGATTTCACGCAGTTTTTCTCTTGCCTTCACAATACCCCGGCAACGCCCGCAGGGTTTGTCAACCGCCCGGTACCATACAGTACTCAAACAGTACCGCATGAACAGCGAGCCGTCAAGGATGCCTTGCACGGTTCAAAGCGAAGCCGGGCTTGTGTCCAAACCCGCAATTTGGCCAGAACCTCTTACGTTACAGGGCGAGCGCGTCAGGCTGGAACCGCTCTCGCTCGGTCATTCCCAGGGATTGAAGCGCGCCGTGAACGATGGCGAGCTGTGGAAACTCTGGTACACAAATATTCCGGCCCCGCAGGAAATGCAGGCAGAAATCGAACGCCGCGTCGATCTACAGAAGCTCGGCTCGATGCTTCCCTTCGCCGTTATTGAATATTCGACGCGCGAAGTCGTCGGTATGACCACGTACATGAACATCGATTCAGTGCATCGTCGCGTAGAGATTGGCTCGACGTGGTACGCCCGGCGGGTGCAGCGCACCGGCGTCAACACTGAATGTAAGTTGTTATTGCTTACCCACGCCTTTGAAAACCTGCGATGTATCGCCGTGGAATTCCGAACCTCATCGTTCAACCTTCAAAGCCGGCGCGCGATCGAACGGCTTGGCGCCAAACTTGATGGCGTGCTGCGCAGCCATTCCCGCCATGCGGATGGCTCGCTCCGGGATACCTACGTGTACAGCATCGTCGCTGACGAATGGGCTGCAGTGCGCGCCAATCTGCACGCAAAGCTCGGGATCGGGCGTTAGCGCCGCCGGCTCTTTTGCCGTTTTAAGTCTTGAAGCCGTACAGGCCGTGTCCCTTGGGATTTGCCACGTACACTTTGTACGCGTGACGCACGCCGAGTGACTGCGAGAAAATCACGTGCACCGGAGTGCCGGGCTTGAGATCCTTGGACTGCATCGTCTTTCCGCTGGGTAACGAAACGAATTTCGGCCACGACAAGAACGACATGTCCGAGGGGACGCCGTCGATGCAGTGAACGCGCACGTTCTCTAGGGAAACGTGCCGCACATACCCGTGACAGTCATGATATTTGCCGCCGGGCGGGAGACTGCCGGCGGCCAGAGCCGGGACCGTCGCTCCGGCGGACAATGCGAGCGCCAGTACCACTCTGACGACTAGACCAAACCTATGCATCATCTATGTTTCCTCCTTATAGAACGGTTGTACCCGTGCAGCGGCAGGCGTCACGGCTCATGAGCAACCGTTGCTCGTAAGTAATACATATCCGTCGTTCGATGCTACGTCGAGCGGATTTGTGATTTTGCGCCCGTCGACATCGGTGTAATTGTGGTTTGCTGGCAACGCAGCCTGCATGTGCAGCGCAGGCAATGAACCCGAATTGAGCACGACCAAACCGCCGCTGTATCGGCGGTAGTACATGAACGGGCCGCCATGATACTCTTCGCATGGAGCGCGCAGCCGCGTTCCATATTCGGGGAAGTTGTTGTCCATGCCGCCGGTCGAAGGCGTAATGAACAAGTCCGCCCCTCCTTCGTTCGCCATGAAATAGGCGGCTACCGCATATTCACGCTGCTGCGGCGTAACCGCCGCATCCTTAAAATAGTTGATGATAAAAACGGCGATTCCACGCTTCTGCAGATAGATCAAATATTTCGTGAGCGAATTGAACCGGGCAGCGTCCGTGGATGCGGCATAACGGCCGTAATCGGCGTAACCGCGTTCATCCACGAAGCCGTCGATGGCGCCGAGCAACGCCTGCTCGTTCGGATCGCCGATGGAGCCCTGCGGATGATTGACGATGATCTTCAGGTGATGGGGCGCGAGCTCCGGATCCGTCGTGACGATGCGGCGCGCAGTAGTAACGAACGCAAGCATGTCGGCAGTCCACGCCGGATCGCTCGCGCTCGAATACCGGCGCACGAACGCCCCGTTGCTCCAAACCCCGCACGCGTATTCGCCGGGTTTGCTCGTCTGGCCGAAGTTCGGATTGCCGCCCACCATCGCGTCTTGAAAGATCACTTGATCGATAGCCAGCGCGTTGTCGCCATTTTGGATGGCGTTCTGGCCGTTCAGCTGACGTACCTGATAATCGATGACGTCGGGATTGTGAAAATCGAGCGGCACGTCGGGTGCATCTACGCCGGGCCACCAAGCGTAGTCATGCGTCGGCGTTCCGTTCGACCGGCAGGCGTACAGAATCCAATCGGGATGGTTGGTTTGCCACCAGTTCAAATCGTGACCGGAAAGCTGGCTGCGGTCTTCCTGCGGTATGAAATAACGAGAAACGACCATGCCGGGATGAGCGCCGAGCCACAGCTGCGGCTGCGAGGCACCCCAAACCGCATCGTACCGCGGCGCATCGCTCACAATCTGCGCGGGCGACATCAGCCGGTCGAATTCTTGAAACAAGCCGACCCGTCCGGTCGTATCGGCGATCATCGTTGAACCCGTCGAGGGAGCGTTCGACGGTGCAGTCGAGGGCGCGTTCGATGGCTCAGCGGTCGGCGCGCTCGATGGACCACCCGACGGCGCGCCATTTAGAGGCGGCGCGTTTACCGCCGGCGTGCCGCCGGTTGCGCCGCCGCCGCAAGACGCCAGCGTCAGGGCGAACAGCAGAGCGAATCCACGATACATAGCGGTAGTGCTGCTATTCGCTGACCGCAATTGTATGATCTGCCTTTCTGCTGCGTTCATCGCGCGCAAATATGCGGTAAACGATCGGCATCATCACGTTGTTGTACACGAACTTGAGTATCGCGGCCTTGGGGCCAGGCGCAAGCCGTCCTTCGTCGGCCTCGAGAAGCGCAAAATCGAAGAACTTTCGGCGCAACGCTTTGCTGAAAGCTGCGCATTCGGCGGTGCTGCGCCCGCTGCGGTCGACGAGCATTGAGGCAACCTGTGCATCCGACTCATGCTGCCTTACGAGTGCGGAGATCGCCGCGTCGTTGGTTCGTAAAAACGCGATGAGCTGCTTGTCGATAAAATCATTATCGCCGTAGCAGTAGCCGTCGACGAGATGCTCATTCCCCAAGGTTTCACAGTGACGCGCCTTCTGCAGCAGTCGCGGCAACCATACCAGCCCTGCCAATGAATCCAGGCCGGAACACGGAATCCAACCCATACGCACCTCTAGAATGAGATACGGCCTCGCTGCGAAACGCGCCGTAGTACCTTCTTACGGGAACCTCTGAAAAAGTCCCACGCGGTCCCTATCCCTCCGCCACAGATGGCGGGCGCACGGTCATGTCGGCAACTGAGGCCGGAGAGCGGCTTCTTAAGCGTCCACATCGAACGGAACACCGATGAGCGACACACTTCCCGCCATTGATCCTGAGCACGCCGCAATGCTGGTGATGGACTATCAACCTGCAGTGCTGGGTTCGCTGGCGGACGTAGAGGCTTTGCTCTCGCGCGTGGGGGAGGCGATTGCCATCGTCCGGCGCCACGGCGGATACGTCGGCTACGTGCGCGTTGCGTTCCAAGACGCAGACTACGATGCCGTGCCGGCACACAGCCGGTTCGCGCCGTTCCTCGCGGCCGCAGGTAGAGCAGTACACAACGACTCGCCGAGCACTGCGGTTCACGAACGTGTTGCGCAGGAAGCGGGCGATATCGTCGTGCGCAAGACGCGCGTTGGTGCGTTCTCCACCACAGATCTGGATCAACAGCTCCGCGCGAAAGGAATTACCGCACTGTTCCTGGCGGGAGTCAGCACCAGCGGCGTTGTGCTTTCAACCGTGCGGGATGCGGCCGACCGGGATTACCAAATATTCGTCGTTGCTGACGCCTGCGCCGACCCGCAGCCCGGTGTGCACGAATTCCTCACCGAGAAGATTTTTCCGCGACAGGCGCACGTAATCGCGATTGCGGATCTTGACGGTTTATTCTCCATAGTGCGCACGTGAGGTGCGACATCGGATGCGAACTTGCCGGTTCGGTCACCACCCCACTGCCTCTCCGTCTTTTCCGAAATCAGAGCCGGCGGCATACGCGCCGTTCGGCAACACCATGATCGCCTGATAGCCGCCCATCGGCGCGCGGTTCGTCGATCGCACGTTATGGCCCATTTCGTGTAAACGTTCGCCGACCAATGCGTACAGCGGCGACTCCAGCCACAGCGTGTTCGAAATCTCCGAATGCCGGAAGCGCGCCATGTCGCCGGCTTGCTGCACGTTTGCGTGCAGATCGATGATGTCGACCGCGATCTGCTCGTGCCCCTGCGCCTGCATATCGCCGCCCATCAGCCCGAGCGTCATCAGAGGCCGCCCATCGCGCGCGATGAATCCCGCCGCAAGCGTGTTGAACGGACGCTTGTGCGGCGCAATGGCGTTCGGGCTCTTGGGATCGAGCGAAAACAAACCGCCGCGATCGTGCAGAATGAAGCCATACCGCGGCACGGTGAGGCCGGAGCCGAACTCATCGTAGTTGCTATTGACCCATGACACCATATTGCCCCAGCGATCGGCGGTCGAGAGCACGATCGTATCGCTCGCGCCGCTTTCAGGACCGGGCGGCGCGGGCGTCGATGCGCGATCGGGATCGATCTTTGCGCACAAGGAGGCGGCATGCTGCGTGGAAAGCATGCGCGCCACGGGCACGTGCACAGCGTCCGGATCGGCGTTGAATCGGTAGAGATCCGCGTACGCGAGCTTCTTCGCTTCCACGAGCAGATGCCAATAGCGCGGATTTGCGGGCCCGAGCGAGGCAAGGGTTTGCCCCGGCACGAGCTTCGGCACGCATTGCGCCAGAATATTGAGTGCTTCGTTTGCCGCAAAGCCTTGCGAGGGCGGCGGCAATTCTAAAAGATGCGCTCCGTGATACGTGGTGTCGATGGGCTGCACCCATTCGCCGCGATAATTTGCCAGGTCGGAGAGCGTCATCGTTCCGCCGAGCGCCCGTGATTTTGCGACGATCGCTCGAGCGATCTCGCCGCGGTAAAACACGTCGCGCCCGTATTTTTGCAACAGCCGGAACGAACGCGCGAGATCCGGATTGCGGAAGATCTGCCCCGTGCGCGGCGGGGCGCCGTTGACATACCACGTGCGCACGGAATCCGGATCCAGCTGCGTGCAGCAGCCTCGCAACGGCAGCGCGTTGGGCAGCCGCCAGTCGCTCGCAATCCGTTCCGAAACCGGAAACCCATTCTGCGCGTATTCGATTGCCGGCGCGAGCACGCGATCGAACTTCATCGTTCCGAAGCGGCGCAGCACTTCGCCCCAGCCCCACACCGAACCGGGCACGGTCACGTCGAGGATCCCGCCCGGCGGCATTCCGGAGCCCGGTCCCCAATTGGCCGGATCGTATTTGTATCCGAGCGCGTTGAAACGCGCGATGGTAGCGCCGGTCGGCGCTTTTCCGCTCGCGTTGAGCGCGTAGTATTTGCGCTCTTTTGCAATATAAATGATCGCGAACACGTCGCCGCCCATGCCCACCATCATCGGTTCCGTGACGTTCAGCGTTGCGACGGTTGCGACGGCCGCATCGACGGCGTTGCCACCCTGCATCAAGATGCGCAGGCCCGCTTGCGCCGCGAGCGGCTGGCTGGTCACGACGATCCCGTTGCGCGCCAGGATCGGCGATCGGCTTTGCTGCAGCCATCCTTCGGCGCGATCGCCGCGCACGGCGCTGTCGGCCGGAACTCTCGGTCGAGCCGGCTGCGCGTACACGATCGCGTACGCAGCAAGAACCGATGCAATCATAGAAGCAATGATTGGCCCTCTCAAGCAAGGCATTCGATACCTCCTCAAACGGTGCGTACCGCGATCTCGTTGCTATAAACGAAATTCGTCGAGATCGGCAAAGATTTCGTCGATGTCGAACTCAAGCCACGGTACGGCAGGATGACGAAAGCGTTCACCGCTCCTGAACCGCATGATGCCGGCGCCGCTGTGCGTCTCAATCGTCCGGCTTTGCGGATCGACGTCTAATACTACCGTGCATCCCGTCGCAAGATATCGATCGATTTTCCGGCGTAGAAACGTGAGGTTGTCCGAGGGCGAGCGCACTTCTACCGCAATGTCGGGTGAAAACGGCGGTTTGTGCCGCTGCGTCTTCTCGGGAAGCGACGCCAGGCGCTCCCGTGAGACAAACGAGACGTCCGGAATCAGACTCGTGTCCGTTTTGCGCGCGCCGCCGGGATAAAAGCGCGCTTCCGTCCCCGCAAGTCCGCGATGGCGGCCCGCCGCCCTTAGGATCGCGAACAGCGCGCCCTGAACCGCGCCATGCGGCGTCTGTGGACTCACTTTGGGATAGGGACGCCCGTCCAGGTACTCGATCTTCGGCGGGTCGCTTCTGACGAACTCCATAGAATGCATAGCACATCATAGCATCACGATCATAACGCGTATGCGAAAGCCTAGTTGAAGGCAGCGGCGCATCGCGCGACACGGCCTGTGAGAGGCGCTCGCGCGGAGTAGTTGAAGCCGCTCGCATGGATGCGGACGTCGTTGTTATCGGTGCAGGAGCGGCGGGCTTGGCCGCGGCGCGCGAGTCAGCCGGCCGATCGTTGCGCGCGCACGTCCTCGAAGCACGCGAGCGCGTCGGTGGCCGCGTATGGCCCGTCGCGTTTGAGGACGCTGCAGTGCCGGCGGAACTGGGTGCTGAGTTCATCCACGGACAGGCACAAGAGACGGCAGCCTTGCTGCGTGAGGCCGGCATCACGGCAATCGCGACCGGGGGCGATTCGTGGATCTGCAGCGAGAACGGCGAACTGCAGCGCGCCGATGATGACTTTCTAGCGGAGGCCGCAATCTTTGAACGTGCCCGCGCGCGTGAAAATGACGAGAGCGTCGATCATTTTCTGCGGCGCTTGGAGAGCGAGGGCGTGAGGCGTGAAACGCTTGCTGCGGCACGCGCATTTGTGGAGGGATTCGACGCCGTCGATCCGATGATCGCAAGCGCGCAGGCGATCGCCGATGAATGGGGATCGGGGGTGGATTTGGTAAGCGCACGACCGCGTGGCGGCTACATGCCGATGTTCGATCATCTGTATGATTGCTGCGTTGCGGCCGGCGTTAAAACACAGTTCTCGACCATCGTTCGCAGGCTTTCTTGGCGCCGCGGCGCCGTTGCCGTGGACGTCACCAACAACTCCAGCAAAACGCAAACGATTCGTGCTCGAGCCGCCGTCATAACGCTTCCCGTCGGCGTGCTGCGGCATAGCGGCGACGATTCCACGATCGCTTTCGATCCGGCTCTGCCGGCCGCAAAACGTGCGGCGCTCGGGCGCATCGAAATGGGGGAAGTAGTCAAGGTAACGCTTCGATTTCGATCGGCGTTCTGGCAGCGCATCCACGGCGGGCGATACCGGGACGCCGGTTTTTTTCGCTGCCCGAACGGGGCGTTTCCGACGTATTGGACACGGTTTCCCGATCGCAGCAGGCTCATCGTGGCATGGGCAGGAGGTCCAAAGGCAACGGCGTTGAGCGGTTCCTCACAGGAAGAACTGGTTGCGCGCGCGCTCAGCGAATTCGGCGCGCTGCTTGATGAGCTCGAGCTCGCGCAGACCGAATTCGAAGCGGGGGCCTTGCACAATTGGAGTAGGGATGTGTTTGCGCGCGGTGCGTATAGCTACGTGCTCGTCGGCGGCGCAAACGCGCGCAGTACGCTCGCGGCGCCCCTCGACGACACGCTGTTCTTTGCCGGCGAGGCGACATCCGACGACGGACAAGGCGGCACGGTCAACGGTGCACTCGAAACCGGTACGCGCGCCGCGCGGGAAGTTACAGCAGCGCTCGAAAAGGCCGCCAGCGCATGAATGAAACGTCCTCGTCCATCCTGACGCCGTGGTCGAGTTTCTACGTCATGACCGGTTCTTCGGCCGCCGCCCTAACGGGCTTGATGTTCATCGTGATCACGTTGGTGACGGGAGCGGAGCGCTTGCGCAAAAACGGCGACGGGATTTCCACGTTCAGCACGCCGACCGTCGTGCACTTCGGTGCGGCCCTTCTCGCATCGGCGATTTTGAGTGCACCATGGCGCGCGCTCGTACATCCTGCAATTTTGCTCGGATTGGCCGGTTTGGGTGGTCTCGCGTTCGTGCTTCGCATTATGTTTCGCACCAAAAATCTGACGATGTATGAAGCGGATCTCGAGGACTGGGCGTGGTACAGCGCCCTTCCGTTCATCGCGTATGCAACGCTTTTGTCCGGCGCCATCATGCTCCTGCGCATTCCGATCGGCGCAATGTTCGCGCTCGGGGCGGGCGTTGCGCTGCTGATCTTCGTCGGCATTCGCAACGCATGGGACATCGTCACGTATATCGCCCTTCAAGACCGTAACTGAACCGATTCGCGCCGACGGCGTTTCAAGTCATCGCGCTAGAATTTGCGGGGGATCACCTAACCTTTTGCGGAAATTCGTACGCATGAAGCGGACGTTTCTTCTCACTGTCGCAATCGTGTTTGTTGCATTCCTTCCCGCAAGCGCGGCACCGTACTCTTCGTTGTCGTGGCGCTCCATCGGTCCGGCAACCGCCGGTGGGCGAGTACCCGCAGTGGCGGGCACGCCGCAAAATCCATTCCTGTATTACATCGGCACCGCCGGCGCAGGCGTTTGGAAAACCCAGAACAGCGGACAAACATGGACGCCCGTATTCAACCGGGAACCGGTCGCGTCGATCGGCGCGATTGCCGTCAATCCGCAGGATCAGAACGACGTGTGGGTTGGAACCGGCGAGTCGAATCCGCGCAACGACGTGATTGCCGGCGACGGGATCTATCACAGCACCGACGGCGGAAAAACCTGGCGGAACGTCGGCCTTGCGCAGACCCGCTACATCGCCGCGATCGCCATCGATCCGGCGGACGCCAAGCATATCGTGGTTGCGGCGCTCGGCGGGGTCTTTCGCGACAGCGTCCATCGCGGAATGTACGTAACGTTCGACGGCGGTGCGACGTGGAAGAACACACTGTATTTGGCGCCCGACAGCGGCGCGTGCGATCTTGCGATGGACCCGCGGGATCCGAACGTGCTGTACGCCGGTATGTGGGAATTCAGGCGCCGGCCGTGGACGTTTTCGAGCGGCGGTTCGAACGGCGGATTGTATAAATCCACCGACGGCGGACGCACGTGGGCGCGGCTGCAGGGCAACGGTCTGCCGTCCGGCCTGACCGGACGCATTGGCCTGGCCGTCGCTCCAAGCAACCCGGCTCGCGTATATGCGCTCGTTCAATCGCGCGCGGGCGTTCTGTGGCGCAGCGACGATGCGGGCGCACACTGGACGCGTATGTTTTCCGGCACGCTCATCAATCAGCGGCCGTTCTACTTTTCACATTTGGCCGTCGATCCGCAGGATGAAAACCGCGTCTACACGCTCTCGATGGATCTCGCGCTGAGCACCGACGGCGGCAAGACGTTCAAACGCTTCGGCAATGAAGTGCATGCCGACACGCACGCCGTGTGGATCGCGCCGGACGACGGCAAGCGCATGATCATCGGCGACGACGGCGGCTTCGCCCTCTCGCTGGATCGTGGTGCGAGCTTCTGGTTTTCGCGCAACTTGCCGATCGAGCAGGTGTACCACGTGGGCCTTTCCGCGGAAAATCCGTACACGGTGTGCGCCGCACTTCAGGACAATCAAGCCTATTGCGGCCCCTCGAACGCGCGCTCGACGGACGGCATCACAGGACGCGATTGGTACGTCACCGTCGGCGGCGACGGGATGTGGTCCGTGCCCGACCCCTCCGATTCGCGCTACATCTTCGCGGATTCCGAAGACGGGTGGCTGGTGCGGTACGACCGGCGGGACGAAGAGATGCGCTCGATCTTTCCGTACGAAGCGACCTCGGCGCAGCGCTTCGATCTGCGGTTGGCGCCCTATCGTTTCAACTGGGATTCGCCGATTGCGTTCGCACCGTGGGATTCGCACGTGCTCTGGTACGGCGGCGACGTCGTCTTTCAGAGCAGCGATCGCGGTGAGCACTGGACGCCGATAAGCCACGATCTGACGCTGAACATCAAATCGCATCAGGCGCCGTCGGGTGGTCCGATTACCAAAGACGTCTTCGGCACGGAATATTCCGATACGATTCTCGACATCGAAGGCTCCCCGGCTGCGCGCGGCGAGATTTGGGTCGGAACGGACGACGGCCTCGTGCAGCTCACACGCGACGGCGGCAAACGCTGGAGCAACGTCACCCCGCCCGGCGTTCCGCCGTTCGGCCGCGTCGAAACCGTTGCGCCCTCACCGCTTGCACCGGGAACTGCCTATGCAAGCATCGATCGGCACCGCTCGGGCGACGATGCGCCGTATGTGTTCGTCACGACGAACTACGGCAACACCTGGCGTAAGATCGTGAACGGGCTGCCGTCAGACGACTTCGTTCGCACCGTACGTCCGGATATCGCCAACCCGTATTTGCTTTTCGCTGGAACGGATCGCGGTTTATACGTTTCGTTCGACGGCGGATCGCGCTGGCAGACCCTGCGCAACAACATTCCGGTGGTAAGCGTTCGCGATCTGCGCATCGCGCCGGCCGATCGCGATCTCGTCGCAGCGACGCACGGGCGCGGTTTGTGGATTCTCGACGACATCACGCCGCTCGAACAACTTTCCTCGGCGGAAAACCGCGGCTTCATGCTCTTTGCGCCGCGACCGGCATATCATTGGGTGCTGCACTCGGACCAGCAGGGGCTGTACGGACGCTTTTCCGGCGAAGACCCGCCCAACGGCGCGGTCATCTCCTTCTATCAATCCGGCGCCGCAAAGACGGCGCCGTCCGCGCAAATCTACGATGCATCAAACCGGCTGATTCGAAGCATCGCCAAAATACCGAACAAAGCGGGACTCAATCGCTTCGTTTGGGATCTGAACGCGACGCCGGCACTGCAATGGAAGGGAGCGGCGCGACCGTTTCGGGTGCGCTCCGGTCCGCCGGTGCCGCCCGGAACGTATACGGTACGTCTTATTGCGGGCGTCCGCAGCGAAACGCAGCGCGTCATTGTGAAAGCGGATCCGCTTGCGCCGTGGACGCAGGCGCAATACGAGCAAGCCTATCGCTTCAACCAAAAATACGTGGCCGTGACCTCGAACATCGACACGGTACTCAACAATTTGGACGCGCTCTCGGCGAAGCTCGACAAGGCGCAAACTGCTGCAGCCGGCAACGCGGCGCTTGCGGCGCGCATCGCTGCAGCGCAGCGCGAGCGTGCCGCCGTCTTTGCCGCATTCACGGCAAACTACCGCAACGGCGAAGACTTTGCGCTCGAAGCGGGGTCGCTGCGCGAAGATCTGCCGGCGGGAACGAGCTTTTCGCTGCGTCCGCCGACGGCGGAAACGCTGCGGTTCGCGCGCGCGTTCGATGCACGCTACGCGGCGGCCATGCAGCGGTACCACCGCTTCATGGCGCAGACGGTCGCTCCGCTCGCGCCATATCTGCGCTGAGGGGAACGGTCCAATGCCGGCGCCGGGGGAACGGTCCAATGCCGGCGCCGTAGCGGATATGCTACAATATTTGCGCAATGGCGCTTATTAGCAACACCTCGGACGTTGGGACCGTCGTACGTGAGCGGCGGAAAGCGCTGGGCAAGAGTGCCGCGGCCATATCTAAGCTGGTGGGCATCCCACGCTCGACGCTTGCTCGGGTAGAGTCTGGGCGAACGAGTCCAAGTTGGGGGCTCGTGCTTGCACTCAGCCAGGCGCTCGACCTGCAACCGGTCTTGGTCTCGCGTGAACGGATGACCGCCGTAGAGGCCGTGCTGAAAATGAGTGACGCACCCGAAACACCGCCGCTTGCCGGTGAAGAATGGTAGACGTGCCTCACCCAGCGGTCCTGCAAGTCTATCTTCGCGACATCCTTGTAGGCAGCATTGTAGCGTTGCAGGGTCGGCAGACCGTGTTCACGTTCGACGACTCGTACGCAGAGAACCATCAGCGTCCGACGTTGACGCAAGGCTTTATCGACGCTTACGGTCGTCTACGCGTCCGACCCGGTCGGGTGGGCCGCATCATTCCGTTCTTCACGAATCTCTTGCCCGAAGGCGACCTGCGCGTCTACATTAGCGAACGCGCGGGTATCGATCGGCGCGATGAGTTCGCGTTGCTGTGGCTGACGGGCAGCGACTTGCCGGGCGCCGTTACCGCTCGGGATCCGCAAGGCCGTCCGCTCCCTCCAGTGACTGCGGGAGGTCCGGAAATTACTCCAATCGATCGCCTCTTTAGATTTTCCCTTGCGGGCGTTCAACTGAAGTTCAGTGCGATGCGCAACGCAACTGGAGGACTAACGATTCCGGTATCCGGACGCGACGGTGATTACATCGTGAAACTGCCTTCCACGCATTTCGCACGGGTGCCGGAAAACGAATATGCGATGATGCAATTCGCCGCAGACGTCGGCCTCGACGTTACGGACTGCCGTCTCGTCGATGTCTGCGAGATAGAGGGTATGCCTGCGGATATTCCGCCGCTGGACGAAAAAAAGGCGTTCGCGATTCGCCGTTTTGATCGTAACGACGGCAAAGATCGAGTTCACATAGAAGACTTCAATCAGGTCTACCGGCAGTATCCCAGCGATAAGTATGACAGTCACGACTATAACGAAATGGTCCGGGACATTTACCGATGGATGGGCGTAGAGGCGGCACAGGACTTCGTCCGGCGCGTCGTGTTTTCCATGGCGATCGGAAACACGGATATGCACCTGAAGAACTGGTCGCTTATTTACCGCGATACGCGTACGCCTGAGCTTGCGCCGGCGTACGATTACCTGTGTACGAGCGCGTACGCAATAGCGGGGGGCAACGAGTTAGCTCTGGACCTGGGTGGAGTGAAGGCGCTCTCAATGATCGATGATGACGCGTTCGATCGGTTCGCAAAACGTGCGGACTTATCGCCACGCATTGTTCTTACGGCCGCGCACGAAATGCGTGAGCGCATCATGGATACGTGGCCACGCTTGCGCGCGCATTTACGGGAGGACCTGCCGTTCGTTTACGAGAGAATCGATGGTCTGCTCGCATCTATTCCATTTTTCAGAAAGACGCGGGCGCACGCGGCTCCTGCCAAGGCACACGCGCACGAAGAAGTGATCTAAGACTGCCGCACACGTGTTCGGTCGGTGCGCGTACGACTTCAAAGCTGCCGCGCAAGAGCCGCCTTGCGGGCGATATTTCTGCGTGTGGGACCGCCCAAGCCCATCGTGAAGTTGGACTTCTGGCGTCCGCAGAAAGTCGCTAAATCTACGGCTCAGTAACAAAACCCCGGTCTGCAGGCCACGTCTTCCGAAAACCGAATTCGACGGGCCGGAACGCGAAAAACGCCTTGACTCGACGCGGCGCAGGCTCGTTCAGCAACCGTTTAATACGGACGGAATGCCGCTAATGATATCTGGAAACCGGCGCGTCTAGATCGATCTGCCCGGATTCCTTGAGCTGCAGAATTGCCACTGCCGCAACCTGCTTCGTAGGACCATGTGGTGCGCGCTGCTCAGACTTACGCGGGCGTTTGCCGGTGATGCTTGACTCGGCTTCAGAGCGTTGCGCCGCCTCGATCCGCGAGAAGCCTTGTTTTTTGCCTGCGGCAGGCCGCCGCGGTCCTCGCGCAGCGTGGGGCGCGGGAGTCGATAGCGTTTGTACCTGCGGTTGACACAAACCAAGTTTTTGGGTTACTGATTGATACAATGAACACGCACCCGTATGTCGGCAGCCTCGCAGTTGGCGCGTTTGCCGTGTCGGCAGCAATAGCGTATGCGCTGCGAGCCGTTCGGACGGGCCGCGGCGATGTGCCGTCTGCACTTTCGAACTTCTTCGCCGTCGTGGCCTCGCTCATCATCGGCGCGCTCGTTCTTCTGCACGTCGCCTCAGCCGTTGTCGGTTACGCGGTGCTCTGCTTGGCGTTGGCGATCTTTCAACTTTTTGACCTGCTGCAGGACGAGCAAGTGCGTAGGCGCAGAGCCGCATCGCTCGTTCCGCGTCCGGCCGCGGAAGCGGTGCCCACCGTTTGGGTCGCAGTCGCCGCGGCGTCGGTGCTCATACTCGCGCCGTACGTGATTCTCGGCGAGCAGCGCGGTGCTGCGTTGATGGTCGGGACGTGCGCCCTCATCATAGCCGGCATCGCCTGGCGCGTCGCCAGTGGGCCAGTCCAGCTGCGCGGCGAAAACATTCGAGACGAACGCATGCGCGATCGTGCCTCACGCACTCGCAAGGCCGGCGTACCCGCGGTGATCGCAATCGGCAGCATCTTCGTATTCATCAGCTTCCGTGAATTCCAGCCTGCCCGCCGTGCTCCCGTTGCAACGACTCTCGCTTCTCGTTTCGTTCGTTACGTGGGCAGCATTGGGCGCCTGGGTCGTGTTGTACTCGCACCATCTCGACCGGCGCTCAGGCTCGACGTCGTGAAGGATCTGTTCCTCACGGTCGATCCTGATCTCGCGCCGTTCCAGCAGATAATGGAACAGTTCCGCAGCCTCATCGAACGCGGTGAATTGCGCGCAGGCGACGCTCTGCCGACTGTGCGTCAGCTCGCGCGGGATCTTGGCGTTGCCGCCAATACGGTCGCGCGCGCCTACGCGGACCTTCAAGAGGAAGGCTGGTTGATATGCGACGGGCGACGCGGTACGCGCGTGGCTTCAGGCGTCCGGACAAGCGATAAAACCCGAGCGGGCACCTTGCAGGAGACCATCGCGCGTTTTCTCGAGTCGCTGGTGCATCGCGGGTACTCGCAAGTCGAAATCGCTGCCGCGCTGCGAGGGTTCGTGAAATGATAAAGTTCTCGCCGCCGCGACGGGCCCGAACCATGACGCTGCGTCTCTCTAATCCGCAACTTGAAATCACGAAAGCAAGGATACGATGAAACTTCGCCATTGGATGACCAGCGCCGCTTGCGCAATACTGCTTGCCGAACCCGTAACCGCGGCAGCAGCACCGCCGCGCGCATTTTTCGACAACGTCGGCGCCGCACCGGTCAAGAGTGGCACGTCGCCGGGAGTCGCGCTCGCGGTCGTAAAGGACGGTGTCATCATTTACGAAGGCGGCTTCGGTGTGGCGAACACGACATCGAACGTGCCCGTTACCGCCGAGACGCGCTTCTCCGTCGGCTCCCTATCGAAGCAGTTCACCGCGGCCGCCATTTTGATGCTTGCCGACAACCTCAAAGTTCGTCTGACCGATACGCTGTCAAAATACGTCCCGTCGCTGCCCGACGCAAGTGGGATCACCATCCGCATGTTGCTCGATCAAACAAGCGGGCTTCACAACTATCCGCTGCTCTCTGAACATCCTTGGCGGACTAGCGGACCCGTTGCAACTTCCGATATTCTCCGATTTCTCGCGACCGACAAGCCGGACTTTGCGCCAGGCACCAAGTGGGAATACAGCAACGCAAACTACGCCGCATTGACGGCCGTCGCCGAAAAGGCAAGCGGATTGCCTTTCAGTTCATTTTTGCGCCGGCGCATTTTCGAACCGCTTCACATGACGCAAACCGACTTCGGATTTGCTTCGCAACAACGTGGCGGAATCGCAATGGGTTACTCCGGCGGAAAGGCGGAAGATCCGCCGTTGACGCTGGACCTCTACAGCGGAGCTGGCGCGGTCGTTTCCTCGGCCCACGATCTGGCCCTTTGGGACATCGCCCTTATGGCGGGCGTCGTGCTGCCACGATCGGACGTTTCACGGATGTGGCGTTCCGGCGCGGCTACCGGACAAGATTCCGTGCGTTATACGATGGGCTGGGTCGAGACGCAACTCGCGCGACATCGCGAAGTTTGGCACAACGGTCTTGCGGGCGAAACTGGCGGATACTGCTACAACGCCGTGTTTCCGGACGACCATCTAGCGGTTGTGGTCCTGACGAACAGCGCGGACGCCGAAGGACAGCCTGAGCGAATGGTGCGCCAGATTGCCGCGGCGTACGGTATCGGCACGCTGCCGTCGCCGAAGCCGAGCGCAAGTGCCGCTCCCGTCGAGGACGCCGCAACGCATCAAGTCGTGCGCGCATTTTGGGACCAACTTGTGCATGGAAATCTCGATCGCAGCAAGCTTACTCCAGCGTTCTCGGCGCAGCTAACGCCGGAACTGCTCGCAAAGGTCCAGCAGACAATACTTCACCTTGGGGAACTTCGCTCGTTCACGTTTACCGGTAAATCTGAAGGAAATGGCGGCACCATGTTTCGGTACGCGCTCTCATTTGCGAATGGGTCCACCCGCGAGTGCAATGTGATGATCACCCCTGACGGCATGATTGCCGGTTCAGGATTCGCACGATGATCAAGCGACAACCAGGGCACATGCTTTGACGGATCTTTACGAGGTTCCAGGTCTTGAGTACCGACGAACGTGGGCTCTTGGCTGCCATGCCGGCCGCCCTCGACGAGATTACTGTTCACCGCCTGGAAGTGCTCAGACAGGGAGTCTACGCCTGACGCATTAGTGCGGCACTTTGGCTGCCGTTTCAACCTCTAGTTCCTCGAATCTCGTGGACCATAACGGAACGTTGCGCTACGATTTCGAAAGGAGACCATTCGCGCCCGTAATGATCCGCGGAAAACCTACGGAGATTCCTATGCATGATCTGTTTAGGCTCAAAGTATTGCCGAGCGCCTTCGTCCTCTCGGCAATCATGCCATTGCAAAGCGGCGCGTCGGTCGCGCCTACGCCGACCGTCGTTAGCGACATGAGATCGAGCCTTGTGCGGCTCTCCGCGCAAGACCGCTTCTCGGGAGCCGCGCTTCTTGCAAAGGGCGGCAACGTGTTGTTCCAAGGCGCGTACGGTTACGCGGACCATTCGTTCGGCGTCAAAAACAGCGTCGCGACAAAATTCAACATCGGCTCGATGGGCAAGATGTTCACGGGCGTTGCGATTCTCCAACTCGCGCAAGCCGGAAAAATTTCCCTCGACGACCGCTTAGCGAAAGACTTACCCGCATATCCCAATCACGCGGTCGCATCGCAAATTACGATCCGGCAATTATTGACGCACACGTCCGGGCTCGGCGATTTTTTCGGACCGGACTTCGTGCGCAACAACATGAGCCGCTACGATACCTTAGAATCGCTGCTGCCGTTTTTCGTGCGGAAGCCGCTGCTGTTCAAGCCCGGCTCGTCATGGCAATACAGCAATGCGGGCTACATCGTCCTCGGCTTAGTGATCGCGCACGTTTCCGGCGAATCGTATTACGATTACGTTCAGCACCATGTATTCGACGTGGCAGGAATGCGCGATACCGGCAATTGGCCTGCGGATGAAGACGTTCCGAATCGCGCAATAGGCTATACAAATATGACCGCGGCGCCCGGCGCGCCGCGCAAATCCAACGTGTTTTTCCTGCAGCGGGGCGGCTCTGCCGGCGGCGGGTATTCAACGGTCGGCGATCTGTGGCGTTTTGCGGAAGCGCTGCAGACGGACAAATTGCTGAATCGCGCATACACGAAGCTCGCCCTGCATGGACATGTCAACACGGGCCGCCCGGGTGTGCGCTATGGGTACGGCATGGAAGAACGCATTGAAAACGGCGTGCGCATTGTCGGGCATTCAGGCGGCGGTCCGGGCATTCAGGGCGTGCTCGATATGTATCCCGATCTGGGCTACGTCGTTTCGATCCTTACCAATTACGACAACGCCGCGTTCGAGCTCGATCCGAAAATCAGAGTTGCGTTGACCGGGGGCCAAAAACCGAAAGCGGTTGCCGTGTCGGCAGCCGACTTGAATGCCGTCGCAGGCTCGTATGCGCCGGTGCTGCCGCGGGGCATGAACATGAAGCCGCCGCCGATCGTCGTCACCGCAGAAACGAAGGGCCTAAAAGTTGACCCGGGCATGGGTCCCGCGTTTCACTTCATGCCCGTTTCGGCGACGCAGTTCATTGGAAGCGACGATCCGTCGCTTCATATAACGTTCATTAAGGATAAAAATGGCCGCGTGACGGGATTAAGGACCACGGGCTTTGGGCCTGTACCGCCAATTTCGGCAACGAAAAGGAATCGTCGCCATGAGGCCCACTCTTGTCCGGCAAAGTCGTCCGGAGGAACGTGACGCTCAAAACGCCTTGATAAGGCGCTACGCGGAAGATCAAATTCCGCAGCTGGCGCATGAAAAGCGCCTCTTCTTTAAGAGGACTGATTCCGGTTTCCTCTGGTCCTTGCATTACGTTTCCATCGCTTTCTTTGCAGAAGGTGCTCGCAAGAGCGCACCTTCTGCAAAGCGTCGAAGCCGATAGATCTGCGTCGCCAGCCGATCGCCGCTGGTCAGTACTCCCTCTCGTCTAAGCACGGCGGCTAAAATGTAAGTGCGTGGGGCGCCACGCGCCTGGCACAACGCGTTTCGCGCTAGCATCGTGCGCGATTGCAGCCGGAAACTACAAAAACGTCACGTTAAATGTCACGCGTTACAAAAACCAACAACCCGTGTCCGGAACTCCAAAAACCTCGCAGTTTTTGGAGTTGAACATAAATCTACTGCCCGGAAAGGGACTCGAACCCCCACGGCCTTACGGCCACTGATACCTGAAACCAGCGCGTCTACCAATTCCGCCATCCGGGCGCGCCGTCACCTCGTTCGAGCTTTCGACTCGCTCAGCCCTTCGACACACTCAGGGTGACAAGATATAAGCCTCAGGGTGACAAGATGCGCCCTTCGACAGGCTCAGGGTGACAAGATGCGCCCTTCGACAGGCTCAGGGTGACAATATATAGTCAGGGTGACAAGATGCGCGCTTCGAGACGCTCAGGGTGGCAAGGGGGCGCCCTTCGACACGCTCAGGGTGGCAAGGGGACGCCCTTCGACAAGCTCAGGGTGACAAGATATAAGCCTCAGGGTGACAAGGAGACGCCCTTCGACAGGCTCAGGGTGACAAGATATAGCCCAGAGTGACAAGACGCGCCCTTCGACAGGCTCAGGGTGACAGAACTGGGGCATGAAACCCCGACCAGCGGCGGGCGGTTGGTGATGCCACCATGTCTGCCCTCCCTTTCCGCCTAGTCTCCGATGATGCGGCCGACGCGCCGCTCGACGCCTACTCGCAAGCCGTCACGCACGCGGCGCAAGCGGTAAGCCCGTCGGTCGTCGCCATCGAAAGCCGCACGGGCCGCCGCGGCGGCAACGGCTCCGGCTTCATATTTACACCCGACGGGTTCGTACTCACCAACAGCCACGTCGTTCGCGGCGCCGAAACGATCGTCGTCTCGCTTCTCGACGGCCGCGAAGCGCCGGCACAGCTCGTGGGCGAGGACGAGCATACGGACCTTGCCGTCGTGCGCATCCACGCCGCCGATTTGGTCCCGGTGCGCTTCGGAGACTCCGCACGCCTTCGGCCCGGCCAGCTCGTCGTCGCCGTCGGCAATCCGTACGGTTTGCAGTACACCGTCACTGCCGGTGTGGTCAGCGCGCTGGGACGCTCGCTGCGCGCGCAATCGGGCCGCCTAATCGACAACGTCATTCAAACCGATGCGGCGCTCAATCCCGGAAATTCGGGCGGTCCGCTGGTCACGGCCGACGGCGCGGTCGTCGGCGTCAATACCGCAGTCTTTCCCGGCCAGGGCATTTGCTTTGCCATCGCCATCAACACCGCCAAACTCATCGGCCCCATACTCATGCGCGAGGGGCACGTGCGTCGCGGCTATCTGGGCATCGCCGGACAAGACATCGATCTGCCGCGCCGCCTGGTTCGCCTGCACGAATTAACCGGTGCGCGAGCGATTCTCATCGTTTCCGTCGAGCCGGGGAGTCCCGCGGAAACTGCGGGCATTCGCGAAGGCGACGTTCTGGTGGCGTTCGAAGACCAACCCGTGCGCGGCATCGACGATCTGCATCGAGAGCTCACGTTGCTCGATTTGCAGCGGAGTTATCGGCTCACGATCGTGCGCAAAAGCGAACGCATCCAACCGCTGGTTTTACCTATCGAAGCGGCGTGATCCCTCGCCTGGCGCCGATCCTTGGCATCACGTTCATCGACATCCTGGGATTCAGTCTGCTGATTCCGCTCCTCCCGTACTACGTGCTGCATTTTCATCAATCCGCGATCGTCGTCGGCGGCTTGTTCGCGCTTTTTTCTTTTTGCCAACTGCTCAGCGGACCGGTGTGGGGCAATCTCTCCGACCGTATCGGGCGCAAAGGTGTGCTCGTCATCAGTCAAATCGGCGCAACGATCGGGTGGGCCATGTTAGGCTGGTCACCGACGATCGTATGGGTGTTCGTCGCGCGCTTCATCGAGGGCTGCTCGGGCGGCAACATCGGCGTCACGCAAGCGTACGTGGCGGACTTGGTCGTGCCCAAAGATCGCGCGCGGGCATTCGCTTACATCAGCGCTACCTTTGCGGCCGGAATGGCCTTCGGGCCGGCCATGGGCGCCGTACTGTCGGTGTACGGATTCGCCGTTCCGCTCTACACCGCAGCGGGATTGCAGTTCATCACCCTCATCGTCACGCTGATCGTTCTGCCCGAGTCGAGAACAAGCTCGACAAAGCCGCAGTCGTGGGCCCTTCGGAGATCGCTCGCACCTTCAAAAACCCGTCTCTCTCCCCCAAATTGTGGCAAAAGCTCGCGCTCTCGCTGGCACTGTACGGCTGGTTTGGCGTGATGGCGCTGTATTTCGCGCATCAACTCCATTTCGGACTTCGGCAGACGTACATGTTCATGATTTACATTTCCGTGATCAACGTGTTCGTCAACGCTATCGTCCTGGGCCGCGTCTCCGATCGGCTCGGAAACCGCGCGATGTCGACGATTGGCATGGCCTCGCTGGTGTGCGCTTTCGCGTTCGTCCCGTTCGTCGCCACCGTGTGGCAGCTCGCGATTATGTCGGCCATCTTCAGCGTCGGCATGGCATTCGGCAATACCGGACTGCTCGCACTGATCAGCAGCGCCGCGGAAGACGCGGTGCAAGGAACCGTGCTCAGCGTCACCTCGTCGCTCGATTCATTCTCGGGCATCATCTCGCCGCCGCTTTCCACGGGCCTGCTCGGCGCGTTCGGCTCCCCGTGGTCAGCGATGTCGTCGCTGTTCTTTGCCGCAGTGGCGTTGGCGATGGGTATGCACAGCGGCAAACGAGATGCGGTGGGCACCTCTTCCGGCTCGGACGCAGTTCCGGCTACGGATTAGCGAACTTTACGCGCTCTTTTTCTTGCGGCGTTCGCCGGAAGCGGCAGGGGACGAGCGATGGGCCGCGCGTTTTGGCGCCGCGGCCGCGCGTCCTTCGCGCTGCTTTTTGCTCTCTTGCAGACTCTGCTGCAGCACGTCCATGAGGTCCACCACCTTGGCGCGCCCGGGGGCTTTCTTGGGGCGCGGCACTTCTTTGCCGGCCGCACGCGCTTCGATCATCGCCATGAGTTCTTCGTGATACCGGTTGGTGAATTTGCCGGGCTCGAACTCGTCCACGCTCATCGAGTCGATCAGCATCTTGGCCATTTTCATTTCCGGTTCGGGCAGCGTGATCTCGGACGGAAACTCCAAGTCGTTTTGTTCGACCAGTTCGTCCGCCCAGTGCATCAGTTCCAGAACTAGAGCATCACCGCTGGGTTTGACCGCGGCAATCGTTTCCTTCGTGCGAATGACCACGCGCGCGATCGCCACTTTGTTGGCCCGCGAGAGCGCTTCGCGCAGGAGCGCGTACGCATGCCGTCCTTGCTTGGTGGGCTCCAAATAATACGGCTTGTCGAAGAACATCGGATCGATCTTTTCGAGCTCCACGAACTCCAGAATATCGACGCTCTGCGTAGCCTCCGGATTGACCTTTTTGAAGTCGTCGTCCGTCAGAATGACGTACTCGCCCTTTTCGTATTCGTACCCTTTGACGATCTCGTCCCAGGGTACGGGCTTCTCGTCGATCGAGCACAAGCGCTCGTACTTGATCCGTCCTTCGTCTTTCGCGTGCAGCATGTTGAACGATAGATCGTTCGTGCGCACGGCGGTAAAGAGCTTGACCGGTATCGTCACCAGCCCGAAGTTAATCGATCCCGACCATATTGCGTGAGCCATAAAGCGTTGCGCTCTCCCCTCCGGCCATCCGAAAAGCCGGTTTTTCGAGTATACCCTGCGGCGCCCTTAGGCGGCCCAGACGCGCTGGGCCTTCTTTAGCGCCGCCTCCAAGTTTACCGGCTTCCAATACCGGCCGGCCCAGAGGTCGCCGCGCGCCTCCAGACGTTCGCGCGCGTTCGAAATGTTCCATTGCGCGAGAACGCTTTGCAGCGCGCTGCGGCTGCGTGCGAGTTGCTCCACCTCGGGCCAGTCCAGCGGCATGGAAACCGGCGCTTTGTCGCGGGCTCGAACGCCGTACGGCGGAACGACGGTCTTTCCACGCCCGACCTGTACCCAATCCAAGTACACCGACGTTTTCGGGCGTTTGGAGATCGTGCGTTCCAGCGTAGTGAGCTCGGGAAACTGCGCCGCGATGTGCCGTGCCACGATTTCCGCGAACGTACGAATTGTATCGTAATCGTAGCCGGCCTTGAGCGGAATGACCACGTGCAAACCGGAGCCACCAGAGGTTTTCACCAACGACGGCAGGCCGATGCCGGTTAACGCATCGCGGAACCCCAGCGCCACGCTTGCGAGCGTTTTTATCGTGGTCTGCTCGCACGTGTCCAAATCGAAAAGCGCGTAATCGGGTGAGTCGGTGCTCGGCACGTGCGAATACCACACGTGCAGGACGACGGACGCCAGGTTCGCGCACCACGCCAGCGCCGCTTCGTCGTTGCACAGCATGTACGTAACTTTGCGGGAACCCTCGTCGGCAGCCAGCGCAATCGTCGGGATCCAATCCGGCTTGAATCGCGGCGCCTGCTTTTCAAAAAACGACTGCCCGTCGATGCCTTCGGGAAATCGCTGCAAAGTCAGCGGCCGATCACGAAGATGCGGAAGCAGCCAGCGCGCCACGCTGCGATAATACGCGATCAGGTCGCCTTTGGTATAGCCGTCCCGCGGCCAGAGGACCTTGTCCTGGTTGGAAATCTGCAGCGCGCGATCGCCGATCCGGATCGTCACCTTTGGCGCCGGCATCAGGCAACCTCGCCGACCCGGACTGCACGCTCGCGCACGCAGCTCTTCGGATCTTTGTCCAAGCGCAGTCCCAAAAATGCCGGTTGGCGCATGTAGCCGTCACGCGTCCACTCGGTAAAGCGAATTTGCGCGACCATTTTCGGCTCGACGAAGTGCGGCCGCGTATTCGCCTCCACTTTGCCGGCAAACGGCGAGGTCTTTCGTTCGATGGCTTTCAGCTCTTTCGTCATTGCGGCAAGCATTTTGGCGTTGAAGCCCGTGCCCGCATGGCCGACGTAGCGCAGCTTGTCGTCTTCGTACAAGCCGAGCAGCAAAGAGCCGAAGCCCGCGCGGCTGCCGCGCGGTTCGGTAAAGCCGCCGACCACGCACTCCTGTACGAGCTGCGCTTTGATCTTCACCCAATCGCGCGTCCGGCGTTCCTGATACGCCGAATCGCGCCGTTTGCCGACAATGCCTTCCAACCGGCGCTCGCGCGTCTGTTCGAAGAGCGCCGTGCCCCGACCGACGACGTGCTTGGAATACAGCACGACGTTCGCATCGGCAATGGAACGCTCCAGCACGGCTTTGCGCTCCTCGAGCGGCTTTTTGCGCAGATCGCGCCCGTCGGCATAGAGAACGTCGAACGCCACATAGGTGAGTGTATTCGGCTTCTTCGGACGAGCGGCACGGCGGCTCGTGAGCGACTCCTGCAAGCGCTGAAACGACGAGCGTCCCTGGTCGTCCAGGCTGACGATTTCGCCGTCCACCACGATAGGGAGCGTCGTCCACGCACTTCCAAGCGCGCTCATTTCCGGAAATTTTTTCAAAAAATCCAAACCGTTACGCGAGAACAATTCTACGCTTCCGTCCTCGCGCACCGTGCAGATCGCGCGATACCCGTCCCATTTGATTTCGAACAGCCAATCGTCATCGTCGAACGGTTCGTCGACGAGCGTGGCAAGCATCGGCGACACGATTCGCGGCAGAGCATCACGCTTTTCGCGCGCCGCCGTTTTTTTTTGCGCGGCGGCCGCTGCCGAGGACTTTTTGTTCGAAATCCAGTGCGGCGCTTGCGGATCGTCGGCGTAGGACTCCACCGTGCGCCCCGTTTTTACGGACTTATTGTCTGTATCGATGTCATACTTGGGATTTACGAATTCGTCGTGATCCTTGATGAGCAGCCACGGATCGCCGCTTTCGCTGCTGCGCCCCCGGATGCGAACCAGCGTGAACTCGCCGCGCACCTTTTTGCCGTACATGAGGAATTTGATCTTGCCTTTGCCGATCTCCGCGGCCGGATCGGATCCTTCCGCCAGCGCGTACGTGCCTTCGTCCCACACGATGACCTCGCCGGCGCCGTAATTTCCCTTCGGAATGACTCCCTCGAACGTCCGGTAGTCCATCGGATGATCTTCGACGTGCATCGCCAGGCGCCGATCCTTGGGTTCGAACGATGGTCCCTTGGGGATCGCCCAAGATTTGAGCACGCCATCGGCTTCCAAACGAAAGTCGTAGTGCAAACGCGTTGCGCGGTGTTTTTGGATGACGAAACGCAAGCGCGGGCTGCTCTTTGAGCGCGCGCCGCGCGGTTCGGGCGTTTCTTTGAAATCGCGCTTCTGATGGTAGCGCGCAAGCGAGCCGGTTTCTTTGGTTCCCCGGCTCGCCTTGTTTGATCGCGCCGGCATGCTGCCGGTTAAGATTCCGCGCGAACCGCTATATTCGTGCGCCTCGCCCGGTCAACAGATTGATGATGAGAAGAATCACCGCCACGGCGATGATGATGTGAATGATCCCACCGACGTGGAAGGCCAGCCATCCGATCAACCAAAGGATGAACAGGACGACGATAATGGCCCACAAGATTCCGGCCATGCTTTAGTGTCCTCCGCCCCCGCCATTCTGCGAGGTAGTGCTGCTAGAGTTGGTCGTCGTGGTCCCCGTAGTGCCGCCTCCCGTGCTGGAGCTCGACCACGGGTGCCATACGAAGACCGCGATGAGAATAGCGATTACAACGATGATGCCGATGCCCAGCGCCGCTGCGCTGCCGCCGGAGCCACCCTCGTTCACTACAACCGGACCGTCAGCCATACAGGTTCTTGCTCCTTTCTGTTGCAGTGCGGGCGTTATACCCACGACCGGCAAGCGCTCACACATTCGGCGCGAAAAGGGTGACCGATGTGGGCGGAAATCGGCCTTGCGCTCGCGGTTGGAACAGCGTTGTTTGCGGCGTTTAGAAGCCTGCGCGCGAAGCGCAATTTCTACGCCGCCGACGTCTACGGCATGACTGCGCGCTCCGACCGCGCATACGCGCTGATCGGTACCGCATTCGCGCTGTTGTTTTTGGCGGCAATTTTCGTTCGCGGCTTACCGACAGTGCCGTTGCTTGCTGCGTACGTCTTGATCGCGATCTTCTACTTCTCGTCGTTTGCGCGCGGCTTCTCGGACGAGGAGTGAAAAGCCGCGCGCCCCGCCAAGCATGCACGGTGACCACCGAACAGCACCCCTCCGCGTTCCATTTTTCTCCTCGCCCGAATCGAGCCGGAGAGATCCATTGGCGCGAATGGGGAGAAGCAGCATTCGGGGACGCGCAGGCGCAGGACAAGCCAATACTGCTCGCCATTTCGGCCGTCTGGTGTCATTGGTGTCACGTCATGGACGAGACCTCATACTCCGACCCCTCCGTCATCGCATCGATCAACGAGCGATTCGTCGCCATTCGGGCGGACAACGATCGGCGCCCGGACATCAACGCGCGGTACAATCAAGGCGGATGGCCGACGACGGCGTTCCTCACGCCGCGCGGAGCGCTGCTCGCGGGCGCAACCTATTTGCCGCCGGAACATATGCGCGGCGCGTTGGAACAGATCGATGACTTCTACCGCGCCAACCGCGCGCAGATCGACGCGCGCGCGGTGGAGTCCGCATCGCAGGGCAGGCGCGGCGAACATGCGACGCTCGGCGCGCTGAGCGGTGAGATCGTCGAACGTGTTTTGAGTGCGATCGAACAAATCTACGATCCGGAGTACGGCGGTTTCGGAACCGCGCCGAAGTTTCCGATGGTGGACGTGCTGGATCTGCTGATGCAAGAATACGCGATTTCGGGCGAGCAGCGCTATTACGACATGCTCGCGCGCACGTTTCTCGGCATGGCCGACGGCGGCATGTACGACCACGTGGAGGGCGGCTTTTTCCGGTACTCGACGACGCGCGACTGGTCGATTCCGCACTTCGAGAAAATGACGGAAGATCACGCGGGGCTGTTGCGCGTTCTCGCGGGCCTGGTGCGGATGAACCGGAACGAGGGATTCCGCGCCACGCTCGTTTCGGCCATAGGCTACGTGCGCGACACGCTGCGGGATCCGCAAACCTGCCTGTTTGCCGGGAGCCAGGACGCCGACGAAGCGTACTACGCGCTGCCCCTGGACGAACGCCGCGCCCGTACGGCGCCATACGTCGACCGAACGTCGTATTCGAATTGGACCGCGGCCATGGCGGGTGCGTTCATGCGCGCGTCGTACGCGCTCGACGACGAACGGCTTGCGGCGCAAGGTGAAGCAACGTTGGACGCGCTGCACGACCAAATGCGCGACGGCGACGGTTTGCTGCATCACTTTCTCGAACCGCACGGCGCACCGGCGGTGCGCGGTTTGTTGACGGATCAGGCGGCGTATTTTGCGGCGCTGCTCGACGCGCATGAATACGGCGGCCACGAGCGTTTTCTCGCGCGCGCTCGCGCTCTCGCCGATGCGCTGGAACGCCGCTTTGGCGCTCCGGACGGCGGATTCTATGACCATGCCGAGATGGAAGACCCGCTCGGAAACCTTGCGATCCGCGATCGGCCGCTGCCCGATAACGCGCTGCTCGCGGAGTGTTTTTTGCGCTTGAGCGTTCTCGACGAAGAGCCGCGCTACCGAGAAACGGCGCAGCGTACACTAGGGCTGTACGCAACCACGTACGAGCGCGCGGGCACGTTCGCGGCGCCCTACGCCCGCGCCGTGCGCCGCGCTCTGACGCCGGCGACGTGCGTGGTGCTCGTGGGGAGCGCCGAGCAAACGTCCGGCCTTCGGGAAGCCGCGCGAAGCTTGCCGGCGTCGATCGTGTGCACGCGCACGATCGAAACCAGCGAACGATCCGCGCTCGCGCAGCGCGGCTTCGATCCCGGCGTGCATCCCGCCGCCTACGTTTGCCGCGGGCAAACCTGCGCTGCTCCGGTTCGCGACGCGGCCGAGCTGCGCGCCGCATACGACACGCTGAACGTGCAAGTTCGCTAATTGCCGGTGCGCACGAACGTGTCCCAGTACCAGATCCCCCACGTTCCGACGAGCGCAGAATACGCGCAAAGCGCAATGCCCCAGCGCGGGAAACGGTCGCGCACCGCCAGCGCCATCAGCACGAACAGGAACGGCTCAAAGTCCAGCGCGTGCCGCATGCCGAACTGCCACCACCCGTTCAAGTAGTAGCAAAAGTTCGGAATCGCGATGAGCACGATCGCACCCCACAGCGCGGTGACCAACGCACGCGGCGCGCGTGCCAGAAACGCGAGCACGAGTGCCGGACTGCAAAACGTGAGCGCGATCCCGTGAACGTCGGGCTTGAAGATCGGCCATTGCGCCTGCTGCCGGTATTCCACCAGAGTGGGACTCTGCAGGAAAAACGAATACAGCTGGTACGGCACGTAGCGCAGCCCAAACGGCGATCCGGTGGGCTGACCCCAGGGGTCCTGGTGATAGAACAGCGTGTATCCGATGTCGAGCGGCGTCCCCCAGCGCGCGTCGTTGTAGACGACCCACAATGCGGCGATCGGCAGCAGCGTCAGCGCAAACGTGCGCAGCGCCGCCGCTGAAGGTTGCGCGACGCCGTCCGGCTCGCCGCCGCCGCCGAACGGCACGCCGCGGTACAGCATCCAGGCATAAAACGGCAGCGCTCCGATCATCGTGAAGCGCGATTCGACCGCCGCGGCGGCGAGGAGGGCGATCAGCCATGCCCGCCGGCGTCCCGTGAATTCCAAGAACGCGAGCAGCGTCGCGCAGACCGCGGTAACGTGCGCGATGAACCACACGTCGCCGAGCATCGCACACCACCAGAACGAGGTGCCGGCGAAGAAAAACAGCACGAGCCAGAAGCTCGTGCGCGCGGAGCAGCCCAACCGGCGGCAGAGTTCCCATGCCGCGCCGACCGCGATCGCGCCGAGCAGCAGCGCCAAGAACGTTTGATTTGCTGTGAAACCGTGCATCGCAACCAGCGGCATCATCAAAATTCCGGGAAACGGGCCCTCGATGACGATCGTTTTGCCGTGATACACCAGCGCGTCGACGGTATTGGGTCCCGGCCAGTTTCGAATTCCGACGCGGCCGTGCAAGAACGCGTCGGCCAAATACACGTAGTTGTTGTAATCGGTCGCGCGGCCGTGCGCGGCGGCGATCAGCGGAATCAAACTCAACGCGCCGGCGACCACAGACGAATATCGAACTGTGGTTCCGGCAACAGGCGGCACTCCGCTCTGCGCGCTCAATACGACATCGCGTACATGGCGCGAATGTACTCGTTCCAGAGCCAGCAGCCCCACAACCCGACGAGCATCGAATATGCCAGCAGCACGTAACCCCATGCCGGGATTGCTTTGCGCGCCGCGAGCGCCATAAGCGCGAACAGAAACGGTTCGAAATCCAGTGCGTGGCGCATTCCGAATTGCGCGCCGCCGTTGACGTAGTACACGAAATTGGGAGCCGCGGTCAGTATCGCCAGCGCCCAAAGCGCCATCACGCGAAACGCCGGGCGCCGCGCCCAGAACGCCAGGATCAATGCGGGACTGGACCACGTTAAAGCAAGGCCCGACATGGTGGGCGCGTACCAGGGAGTCTGCGGCAGCCGGTGTACGCCTTGCACGAAAAACGACCACAGTTGGTAGGGCAGATAACGCAGCTGAAACGGCGAGCCGGTGGGAGAGCCCAGCTGATCCTCGTGATACCACTCGGTATAACCGATGTCGTACCACAATCCCCAACGCGCAAAGTTGTACCACACCCACAGCGCCGCCACGGGAACGAGCACGCCGACGAAACCGGCGGCCTGCAATCGCCACCGTGGCGAGAGCACCCGCGGCGCGTCATCGTCGGCGAGGATCAGATATGCGTACACCGGCAGCGCGAGCACGAGGGAGAACCGCGACTCGAACGCGCACGCCGCCCACAGGGCGACCAGCCATCCGCGGCGCTTCCCCGAAAGCTCGACGAGCGCCAGCAACGTAAAGCACACCGCGCTGACATGCGCAATGAACCACACGTCGCCCAGCATCGCGCACCACAGCAGATCGGTGCCCGCCAGCAAAAACCCACAGAGCCACGCGCTGCGCGCGTATGACAAACCGTAACGCCGGCAGAGCTCCCATGCCGCGCCGATGGCAACGCCGCACAAAATGGCCGCGCACAGCGTTTGATTGACCGCAGTACCCCATATCGCCACGAACGGCATGAGCAGTAATGCGGGCAGCGGCGCTTCGATGACGTAGCGCTGACCGTGATAGAGCAGCGCGTCGCTGGTCATGCCGGGCCAATTGATCCATGCGCGGCCGTGATCGAACGCATCGGCCAGCAGCACGTAATTGTTGTATGGCGTGGAACGGCCGTGCGCGACGATCATCGTTATGATGAAGGCCACGATGCCGGCGAGTACCGCGGTGCCGGCTGTTAAGGTGCCACGATGCGATAGAGCTCGGGCGAGCCCGGAATCTTCACCAGCCGATATCGCGGAACGTGACCGAACACCGTTCCCACCACGTACACCGGGCGCGTTCGCATCCACTTTGGAACGCGCTGCGCGTCTTCTGCCAGCCACGCCGAGTCGACTATCCTTGCGCCGAGCCGGTGTTCGACGTACGCGCCGTAGGCCAGCGGCGTCGCGTAAGTCCACGGCGAGATGAGCACCGCATCGGGCGGCGTCTTCTTGATGGCGGTGTCGATCACCGCTTGCGCGCCCGTCGATTGGCGCTGATCGAACGTTTGACGATTGGCGATCAGCATGGCGATGGCAAGTACGAAGAACGCCGCAATCGTTGTGCTCCGCAGTGAGGGCAGCGCACGGCCAATCCGGCTGCAGCCGCAGCCCGCAAGTACTGCCGCCACCGCAAACCCGATCAGGTAGTAGCGCTGCGGATCGGCCTCGATCGTGTACGCGAGCGCGAACGCCGTAGGCAGGATAAAGGCCGCGAGCAACGCCGCCGCCATCCATCCGTCTCGACGCGCTTGGACATACAATCCTCCCAGCGCCAGCAGCACGCCGAAGGGCGTGAGTTCGTTCAGCAGCGAGCCGGCGTACTGCGACGCCCCGCCGGCATACGTGCGTGGCGAAACCATCCGCTGCAGCGTGCCTCCGGCGGAGAAGTCGTTGCCGCTGACTTCCCGTACGAAACCGTGCCAAGACGAGGGATGATCGTTGTCCCAGAAAGATCGCCCCGGCGGGATGCCGAGCGAACGCGTGGGATCCAAGCGCGCGGCGGTAACTGCGGCACTGCGTGCAGGCAGATACGCATACCACGCGAGGCCGAACATCAGCGCAGCGAACGCCAACCCCGCCGTTCGAAGGTTCATCGCGCGAATGCGCGCGCCGATGAGTATGGCGAGCGCCGGGAAGAGCAACGCGTCGATGGGATGCGTAGCAATGCCCAGCCCCCATGACAGCGCGGCGACGATCAAGAGCGGCGGTTCGGCTCTCCGGTACCATCGGACCGCACAATACAGCGCAGCCATGGCGAAAAATACCGCCAGCGCATGGACCTCGGCGCGCGTGCCGCGCGTCCACGCAACCTCCCCGAACGCAAAGAGCCAGCCTGCCGCGGCGGCGATCGACGGATCGCCCTCGTTTTCCATGACGATGCGGCACACGAGCCACGCCGCGCCGCTCATCGCGAGCGCGCTAAATAACGCAACGCGCCAGGCGACGGATCCCAGTGCAAACACATGCGCAAAAATGCCCGCGAGGATCGTAAACGCGGGAAACCCTGTGGCGTGCATGATCCCGAAGATCCATGGCACCACCTGCGCTTCACCGGTGTCCCAGTAGCCTACGGCGCCGCTCAGCGAGGCGACGTAGATGCCGAAGGGAACGCTCCAAGCGAGCCACGCGGCAACGCGTCGCTGTAAGCCGCCGGCGCTCAGAACTGCGGCAAGACCGGCGCCGGAAGAGGTTTGGGTGGTTGGAATGTCGATTTCGGCAGACTCGCTGGGAATTGATAGCCGCTGAACGCAATCCGTTCGCGCACCGGTTTGCCCGCAATGGTCGCTTCGACGCTCACCGACACCGGCACCCAATATTTGCCCGCAGTGCTGAATGCAATCGTGCCGCTGCCTTTCGTTCTTGCGCCCAGCGTGCGAAACCGAATCACCGAAGGAAGAAACGTACGCCCGTCGATCGTCACGCCGTCGATCGTGAAGGCCGCCGGCGCGCCCAGCGGCACGGCGTGGTACGTATACTGCAGCGCGCTGCCCGCGCGCGCCGAACGTTCGAACAAAAACGCATACTGCGTCATACGCGGAGCCAGGTTGTCGAGCGTGTAGCGGTTGCGATACCGCGCGATGCGGATGCTCTTTTGCCGGACCCCGTCGACCGTGAGCGTTTCGTCGCGCACCAGATCGCCGCTGCGGAAAATGCGGTGCGTCTGTTCGATGTCGCGCGGGCCCGCTTGCGTAACCGTGTACGAGAATACGAGCACTTTGGGGCCTTCTTCGCGCAGCAGACGCGCGGCGTAACGGTCGAGCACGACTTGCGAATCGAGCGGCGAGACGCCGGCCACCGCCAGCAGCACGAGCGCCAGGACGCGGATCACGCGCCCAGCACCGCCGTTCGAATCGTCCGCACGGCCTCGTCTGCCCCCTGCGGCTTTTTTCCCCCGCCTTGCGCCTGGGCGGCTTGACCACCGCCGCGCCCATCGACGAGCGGCGCCGCGAGCTTGAGCAGGTTGCCCGCGTGCACGCCGGCTTTCACCATGTCGTCGCTCGCGCTCACGAGCAAACTGACCGTACCGTCGTCCACGCCGGCAAGGGCGATGACGCCGCTGCGCAGACGTTGCCGAATCGCGCTGCCCAGATGCTTGAGCGCCGGCGCGTCGGCTTCGTGGACGACGGCCCCGACGAACGTTTTTCCGCCGGAACGCTCCGCCGACTGCACGTACGTCTGCGCGTCCGCAGCGGCAAGGCGCGCTTTGATCTCGCCCATCGCGTTCTGCAGATCTTTTACCTCACGCTGCAGTTTGGCGATCCGCTCGCCCAGTTCGTCCGGAGTGGTTGCGAGCGAAGCTGCCAAATCGCCGACGAGCTCTTGCTGACGCAGCGTGAACTCCTGGGCGGCGCGCGACACGCACGACTCGATTCTGCGTATGCCCGAGCCGATCGAAAACTCGTTCAAGATCACGAACATTCCTAGTTCGCCCGTCGAGTGCGCGTGCGTGCCGCCGCAAAACTCGATCGATGGTCCCGCCTTGACGACGCGCACGCGATTGCCGTACTTCTCCCCGAACATCATGACCGCGCCGGCCGCCTTGGCTTCCTCGATCGGCAGCACGCGCGTTTCGAGCGGCACGTCATCGCGGATCATGTCGTTCACGCGGCGCACGACCTCTCGCTTCTGCTGCGTCGTCAGCGCACCGCCGGGCGAGCGAAAATCGAAGCGCATGCGGTCGATACCGACCCACGAACCGGCTTGCGCGACGTCTTCACCCACGACGTCTTTGAGCGCGCGCTGCAGCAAATGCGCAGAGGTATGATGGCGCCGAATCTCTCTGCGCCACTGCGGATCGACCTGGGTGTGCACGTTTTCGCCGGCCGTCAGCACACCGCGCCGGAGCTTCCCGTAGTGCGCAATCGCCTCGCCTTGATACTGCGTGTCCGCCACGGCAAATTCGGCATTGCTCGTGCGCAGCGTGCCGCGATCGCCGATCTGACCGCCCTTCTCGGCATAGAACGACGTGCGGTCCAGGAGGATCTGCGCTTCTTCGCCTTCGCGTATCTCTTCAACCAGCTCGCCGTTCTTGAGCATGCCGACGATGCGTCCGTCTGCCTCGAGTCCTTCGTATCCTAAGAATTCGCTTTTCGTGGCGGGCAGATCGGCGAGCGACACGACGGCGCGTTTGCCTGCAGCGTCGCGCCGAGCGCGCTCGCGCTGCTCGCGCATCGCCGCCTCAAACCCCGCATGATCGATTGCAACGCTCCGCTCCGCGGCAATCTCGCGCGTGAGCTCCACGGGGAAGCCGTACGTGTCGTGCAGCACGAACGCGTCCCGGCCGTTCAGCGTTTCGCCTTGCGGAATCTGCGCGAGCAGGTCGTCGAGCATGTTCAGGCCGCGCTCCAACGTGCGATCGAAGGTTTGCTCTTCAGTCCGCAGCGCACTTTGAATGCGCGAGATATTGGCGCGCAATTCGGGATACCCCGATTCCAGCGACGCAACGACCGCCGGCACGAGATCCGTAAGAAACCCATTCGGATAACCCAGCAATCGTCCGTTGCGGATCGCGCGGCGAATCAAGAACCGCAGCACGTAGCCGCGGTCGGTGTTGCCTGGATAGACGCCGTCGTTGACCAGAAACGTCACCGCGCGCGCGTGATCTGCGATGATGTTGCGCCGTTCCAGCCGACTGGTTTCCGAGAGTGCATTCACGCCGATAGGCGGCTGCGCGTCGATGAGATCGGTGAACAGATCCGTTTCATACATGGACGCTTTGCCGTTTACTACCGCCAGCATGCGTTCTAACCCGGCTCCCGTGTCGATCTGCTTGCGCGGCAGCTCTTGCAGCGTGCCGTCGACGCCGCGATTGTACTGCTGGAATACCAAGTTCCAGATTTCCACCCAGCGATTGCCCTTATTGGGTCCGTCGTCACTCGGTCCGAGCGCGTTTTGCGCTCCGGTGTCGTAGAAAATTTCCGTGCAGGGGCCGCACGGGCCCGTGGATCCCATCGTCCAGAAATTATCTTCATCAAAGCGCGAGATACGTTCGGGCGGCAAGCCGATCTCCGTGCGCCAAATTTGAGCGGCCTCGTCATCGGAGGTGTGCACGGTGATCGCGAGCTTTGCGGGATCGATCGCAAGGCGCCGCGTGAGAAAATCCCATGCGAACCGGATCGCTTCGGGTTTGTAATAGCCGCCGAAGCTGAAGTTGCCCAGCATTTCCAAAAACGTGCCGTGGCGCCCCGTTCGCCCGACGTTTTCGATGTCGCTCTTCCCGCCCGCTACGCGCAGGCAGCGCTGAACCGTTACGACGTTAGACGCCGGAGGCGGCTCTTCTCCCAAAAAGGCGGGAACGAACTGCTCCATGCCGGCGATCGTAAAGAGCGTCGTCGACATTGCGTCGGGAATTAGGCTCGCCGAAGGGACTTGCCGGTGATCTCGCTGCGTAAAAAACTCGACGAAGGCTGAGCGCAGTTCTTGGCTTCTCATCATGGGATAACGTGATATTGGCCCTACGGCGTGCGCCGGGCCTGCCGTTACTCTTGCAAAACGTGCCGGAGCTTTTCGAGCGCCTTCTGCTGCAAGCGCGAAACGTGCATCTGCGAGACGTTCAGCCGTTTGGCGATCTCCGTTTGGGAGACGCTTTCGTAGAACCGCAGGTAGAGGATCACGCGCTCGCGGCCGGTCAGCACTTCGAACGCGCGCTCGAGGTTGGCCTTGTCCTCGAGTAGGGCCAGGCCCGCGTCGGTGGTTCCGATGTAGTCGGCCAGCGTCTGCGACTTTTTGTCGCCCTCACCGGAGAGCTCCGTATCGAGCGAGAGCAAGTTGTAGGCTTGTCCCAGTTCCTGCGCTTCCAGAATGTCTTCTTCGGAGGCGCTCAAATGCTCGGCCAGTTCGCAGACCGTCGGACTGCGGCCCATCTTTACCGAAAGCTTTTCAATCGCGCGGTTGACCGCAAGGTTGAGCTCCTGCAGCCGTCTGGGGACTTTGACGGCCCAGCCTTTGTCACGGAAGTAGCGTTTGATTTCGCCCACGATCGTCGGCGTCGCATACGTCGTAAATTCGACGCCGCGCTCCAGGTCGAAACGATCGATCGCTTTGAGCAGTCCTACCGTTCCGACTTGAATGAGATCGTCCAACGATTCGCCGCGATTGGCAAATTTGACCGCAAGGTAGCGCACGAGATTCAGATGCGCGACGACGAGCTCGCTGCGCAAGCGTTCGTGATCGGGATGGCCCGCACGCTTTTTCGCGTCGGCGAACCGCGCAAATGCCTCGCGTGTTTTTTGGCGGTCCCAACGCTCCTCTTCGGTATGCTGATGCACGGCCAAAGCTAAGTTGAGACTTTTTTGGTCATGACCAGATTCGTGCCCCTCTCGGGATGCACGTCGTACTCGACCGTATCCATGAGCGAGCGGATCAAAAATACGCCGAGGCCGCCGACGCGGGGCTCGTCGACGCGCCGCGACTGAATCGTTTCAGGCCGCGTTCCTCGACCGTGATCGCGAACGCGCAAGGTCAGCGCGTCGGCTTCGGTTTCACACATGATCTCTATTTGATCGCTCTCGTGCGCGTGTTGGATGCAATTCGTGCACGCCTCGGCGATCGCCAGCTTCACGTCTTCGATGTCTTCGATCGAGAAGTTCAAGCGGTTCGCGACGGCAGCCACGGCCAGACGGGCAACGGCAACCCATTCGGCCTTGCTGGGAATGCGCAGTTCCACGATCCCTAAGGACCGATCGGAATCGGCGATCGGCTGGTTCACACGAGCGCCTTCATGGCGGCGTCCTCGTCGTCATAAATGCCGAAAATCTTCACCAGGCCGGTAATGTCGAAGATTTTCTTGATCTGCGGGTTCGTGCACACCAAGTTGACCGTTCCGCCGTGCTCGCGCACGCGCTTGAGTCCGCCGATGAGCACGCCTAGACCCGTCGAGTCGATGTAGCGCACTTTTTCCAAGTTGATGACGAGATTGTAATGACCCTTGTCGATGAGATCGCCGATGGCGTCCTTGACTTTCGGAGAGGTGTACACGTCGATTTCGCCATTTAAATCGACGACGTAGGTGTCGCCCTGCGCCTCTCGGACGTTTACTTTAATATCCACGCTTGCTCCTAGGAGTCCGGTGATTGAGTTTGGGACTGCGATTGGGACTTGCGCGACAAGTCGCCGCGCACTTGGTCCGCCGTCGTTTGCCCTTCGTCGACTGCGGCGTTGATAGTGGTTCGCGCGTTTTCCACGACGTTTTTTCCACGCGCATACAGGTCGGCGGCATTGCCTTGAATCGAGGCTGCAACGTCGCTGACTCGGCCGCGCAGATCGCCGCCGGCATCGACGGCAAAGTTGCCCGCCTCGCGCGCCTTGCCCATCAGAACGTCCCGCGCTTCATCCTGCATGATGATGTAGGCCAGAACGCCCCCCGCCAGCGCTCCCAACGTGAATCCCGCGAAAAATCCGCCGCCCTTGCCTTGGCTCATCCTCCCTCACCGGGCGGTTTGCCGCCGCGAACCAGCCGGCGAAGACCGGCGCTCACGCCGCCGAGCGTCGCTCCGACGTTCACGATCGCGGGCGAGAGCGCGTCTTGGGTGAGGGTTGCGGTGTTCGCAAGCGAGGCCGCAACACGCTCCAAGGACGCCACCACGCCCGAAAGTTTGGCGATGGTCCGGTCTGCGGTATCTGCAATGCCGCCGACGTGCGCCAAGGTTTCGCTCACCGGCCTTCCGAGCGATGCGACTTGCTCGTCGAGCCCGTCCAGCGTCTGATTCAGCCGGCGCAACGTGCGCGCGACCGCCGCCATCGCGACGAAAATGCCTAGGCCTGCTAAAAACGCTCCGACGCCGCCGGCGACATCGAGAAAAACAGACCACCAATCAAAGCCTGTGCTCAACGCTTAACCTCCGTCGGGTTATCTGCCCCGACCGTGAACCACCTATTCCCCTTTTTCCTCAAAAGCCTCGTATCAGGCGCGCTCCCGGAGATTTCCGCAAGTCGGCTACTGCTTGCGCCAGCAGTTCGGCCGTACGATCGAGCCTGTGCGCTCGTGGTTCCCCGTCCGAACGAGAAGCGTAGGACCCCGCCGGTCCAGGCAGGCTCCTGGCCGAGCTGCGCGATGACGTGGCTGGGCTCTATTGCCCCGGACGCGCACGCGCTGCCGGCAGAAACGGCGATGCCCTCCAAGTCGAGTCTTATCAAGAGCGGCTCGGACTGCGCGTGCGCGAATGCGAGGTTGGATATGTGAGGCGCTCGTTCGGCTTGGCGACCGTTGACGCGCACGTCCGCGATGCTGCCGCGCACGTGAGATTCAAATGCGTCGCGTGCTTCCGAAAGGCGCACCGTCGCGGCGCTTTGCTCCTGCACCGAAAGCTCGAGCGCAGCAGCCATGCCGGCGATACCCGCCAGATTTTCCGTGCCCGCGCGTTTGGAAAACTCCTGCGAGCCGCCGTGCACGATTGGCACGAGCGGCGTGCCTTCGCGCAGGTAGAGCGCGCCAACGCCCTTGGGACCGTAAAACTTGTGCGCGCCCAAGGACATCGCATCCACGCCCAGCGCCTTCACGTCGATTGGCAAATACGCCGCCGCCTGCACCGCGTCGGTATGAAAAGCGACGCCGCGAGCGCGGGCGGCCTGCGCGAGCCGCGCAATCGGCTGGACGGTCCCCAGTTCGTTGTTGACGTACATGACCGAAGCCAGGATCGTTTCCGGGCGCAGCGCGTGTTCGAACGCGTCGGGATCGACGCGTCCCTGATCGTCGACTCCCAGAAGCGTGATTTCGAAGCCGTCGGCTCGGAGGGCATCGAGTGCGTGCAGGACCGCATGATGCTCCACGGCGGTCGACACGATATGCCGTCCATGCGCGCGCAACGCCCGTGCGATTCCAAGCAGCGCCATATTGTCCGCCTCGGAACCGCTGCCGGTGAAGAGCACCTCCTTTGGCCTCGCGCCGATGCACCCGGCGATGCGCGAACGAGCGTCGTCCAGCGCCATGCGAGCGGCGCGTCCCTCGGCGTGAGCCGAACTCGGGTTGTAGGCGTTCTGCGAAAAATACGGCAGCATCGCCTCCAGTGCTTCGGGCCGAACCGGCGTCGTCGCCGCGTAGTCCAAATAGATGCGTTCGATCACAGCGGATTCTCAGATAGGCTCATTACGATATCGTCGTGCGAAGCTCCATTGCACACTCCGAGAAGTAGCAACGGTGGGCGGTCCGGGAAACCGGGCCGCTCTTTTTTTTTCATTTCGCTGAATCCGCGTTGCGGCGAGCCGCCCAGTCGGCGAGGCGCTGCTCTTCGCCTTGCGTCCCCGGTTCATAATAGCGGCGATCGCGCAGATTTTGCGGCAGATACGCTTGCAGACGCTGCGCGGGCGGCAAGTCGCCGCGATGGCTGCGGTACTCGTCCGCTTCGTGAGCGTATTCATAGTCGCGGCCGTAGCCTAGGTTTTTCATCAACCCGGTCGGCGCATTGCGCAGATGCAGCGGAACAGGTTCATTGCGCGTTTGTTCGACGTCGTGCATGGCCGCGCCGTACGCGCGCCCCACGCTGTTGCTTTTCGGAGCGGCGGCCAAATACAACGTCGCATGCGCGAGCGGGTAAAACCCTTCGGGCATGCCGATGAAGTGCACGGCCTGCTGCGCGGCGACGGCGATGCCGATGGCGCGCGAGTCGGCGAGACCGACGTCTTCAGAGGCAAGAATAACCAAACGCCGAGCGATGAAGAGCGGATCTTCTCCGCCGTCGACCATTCGCGCCAGCCAGTACACCGCGGCATCCGGATCGCTTCCGCGAATGCTCTTGATGAACGCGCTAATCACCTGGTAATGCTGATCTCCGCCTTTGTCGTATGATGCGGCGCGCCGCTGCATCGCATCGGCGATCAGCTCGGCGGTCAACAGACGGGTGCCGTCGTCTTGCTGCGGCGCGGTGCCGGCTGCGAACTCAAGGGTGCCCAGCGCGCTACGCGCGTCTCCATTCGAGAGCGTTATCAACGCGGCTCGGGCTTGTTGATCCAGCCGCACGCCCAGAGAACCCAGGCCACGCTCGCGATCTTCGAGGGCGCGATCGATGATGGTGCCGACCTCTTCATCGCTCAATGCCTGCAGCACGAACACACGCGAGCGCGAGAGCAGCGCCGAGTTTACTTCAAACGACGGATTCTCGGTCGTTGCCCCGATCAGCGTGACGGTGCCGTTCTCCACATAGGGAAGCACGGCGTCCTGCTGTGCTTTGTTGAAGCGATGAATTTCATCGATGAAGAGCACGGTGCGTTTCCCCAAGGATCGCCGCTGCTGCGCCTGCGCCATGACCTTGCGCAAATCCGCGACGCCGGCGCTTACCGCCGAAAGCGAAGTAAAATGTGCGCCCGTTACGCGAGCGATGATCTCCGCGAGCGTCGTCTTCCCGGTCCCGGGTGGTCCCCATAACACCATGGAAGGAATCGCGTCGCGTTCTATTGCCCGCCGAAGCGCGTGCCCTGCGCCGACGACATGCTGCTGGCCCACGAACTCATCGAGCGTGCGCGGGCGCATGCGTGCCGCCAGCGGTTCGCGGGAAGAGTCCTCGGTCGAGAAAAGCGATGGTTCCAAAAAAGGTTACGGAATCTTCGGCTTTTTGATGACGATCGGTTTGGGTGTCGCGATCGTGGGCGTGATGCCCGGAAACGTCATCGTCACGTTGCTGTCGGCCGTGCCGTTGCCGGTTTGCGTGTTATACGCGGCGCGATCGGCATACAGCGTACGATCCCCTTGCACGACGTGTACTTTGCCGGCCAGATTCAAGTCGTGCGTCGCGTCGTTCAAGTGCGCCGTTTGCGCGTCAACGCTGGTATCGCCTTGCTCGTAGTGCACGCTGCCGGCGGCATCGTAGAGGCGCGCGGTATCATCCACGTGCATCTCATCGGCCGTAAGCGTGGCGGGCCCGCGGCTTTGCGCGCCTTGCGCGCTCTTCAAGCCGAACGTTCCCCCCGTGTCGCGCAAACTGACGTGGCCATAGAGCGCGGCTTGTCGCTGCTTGTAGTTCCCGGTGGCGCGATCCGCTTGAATCACCGATCCGTCCGCGCGCGTGAGCGTGACGTGATCGGGAGCGGAAAACCGCCCGGAACCCATGTTCGCGCTGAGGCGGTCCGTCTGCATGTTCCACTCGCCAATCGCTGCCGACGCCGTTGGCCGATGCGGCGCGCGATTCGGAACACGCTGCGGAGCGGCGGCGGCCGCCCCCAGCACGAGCGCAGCTGCGAGAGCGATGGAGCGCATCATTGCGAAAGCTGCACGTTTCCGTACAGGTGAATGTCATGCGTCAGGCCGTTCATTACCGCACGATCGGCTCGCACGTCGCTTCCGCCTTGCATGAAGTGCACGTTTCCCGTAGCGACGTACGTCTTAGTCGTGCCGTCGATCGTCAGATTTTCGCACGTGAGCGTTGCCGGCGCGTGCGATCCGGTTTGTCCCGCGAAATTGGTGAGCACGCCGTTGCTGTCGTGAAGCACCACATGTCCCGTCAGCGTCGCTTGGTGCGATTTCCAATTGCCGCTCGCGCGATCGGCTTGAATGTCGCTTCCGGGCCGCGTGAGAACGATGTGCCCCGGCGTCGTGAAGGAACCGCTTTGCCAGTTTGCGTCCAGTTGTCCGGTCGTGACGTGCCAATCCGAAAACGAGAAGCCTGTGCCAGCCGGCATGCCCGAAACGTTCTTTGGCGCAGATGCCTGCGCAGCTTGCGTCAAGATCGCCAGCGCTGCCGCGAAGGCTTGCAACGAGCGTCGATGCATCATGTCCTTCGCATCGCAAGCGCAGGGCGAACCGACGGTCCCAACAGCTGGGTGAGCCGTTCCACCGATACGACTCCTTCGCGCAAGACGACCGTCTGGGAGCCGCTCATGTCGACGACGGTCGATTCACGCGCATATTTCGTGCGTCCGTTCTCAATCAATAAGTCCGCGGCCGGAAGCCCTTCGGCATCGCCCTCGCCGCTGTAGGCGCGCTCGCCGCTGGTGTTCGCGCTCGTCCCGGCGAGCGGGCCGCAGCGTTCCAGCATTTGCATGCACAGCGGATCGTCAGGCACGCGGAATCCAAGCGTGGCAAGTCCGGCAGTCACCTCCTGATCGATGAACGAGGGCTTGACGATGATTATCGTCACGGGCCCCGGCATCAAGCGGCGAGCCGCGGCGATCGCGTCGCGATCATCGTCAGCGTATTCCAGAAATTCAGTCACGGTCGCTACATGCAGGGAGAGGGGCCGGTTCGCGGGGCGTTCCTTCGCGCCATAGATCCGCGCGATCGCCGTCACGTTGTACGGATCGCAGCCGATGCCGTAGACGGTGTCCGTAGGAAAAATAACCGTCCCGCCGCCGAAAACGACGCTCGCCGCTTCCTCGCAAACGCGAGCGTGCGATTCCTTGCGTGCATCCATAACGTTTGCAACCTTCACTGTGAAGTTCATACCCGAGCCGGCTCACGACCGCCCCGGTATTCCACAGCGTGAGGGCCGAAGGCCGGGGCCCCGGCGCCCTTCGGCATCCTGTAGGACAAGCTATGCGCGCATACGCCTTTATAAACGCACGCGCATCCCCGTGCCCAGCGCAACGCACGAGAGCGGATCCTCGGCGATGATTACGGGAATGCCGCACACTTCGGCCAGCAATTTGTCCAATCCGCGCAGCAGCGCCCCTCCGCCCGTTAGAATTACGCCCCGATCGATGATGTCGGCGGCCAATTCTGGGGGAGTCTTCTCGAGCACCGATTTTACCGCTTCGACGATCGCGCCGACGGGTTCCGAAAGCGCTTCGCGAATCTCTTCGCTCGTGATCTTGACGGTTTTGGGCAGGCCGTTGATCAGATCGCGACCCCGAATCTCCATGGCGAGTTCCGACTCCAACCGGTAGGCCGATCCGATTTTGATTTTGATCTCTTCGGCGGTACGCTCGCCGATCATCAGATTGTACACGCGCCGAATATAGCGAATGAGCGCCTCGTCCATTTTGTTGCCGGCGACGCGAAGCGACTGCGAAACGACGATGCCGCCCAGCGAGATGACGGCAACGTCCGTCGTGCCGCCCCCGATGTCGACCACCATGCTGCCCGAGGGCCCGTCGATCGGCAAACCGGCGCCGATGGCGGCGGCCATCGGTTCTTCGATGATTTCGACGTGCTTGGCCCCCGCGAGTTTGGCGGCATCTTTCACGGCGCGCTCCTCGACGCTCGTAATTTCGGCAGGCACGCAGATCACGACGTTCGGCTTGGGCTTGAACAGCGAAGAAAGCCAAGAACGGTCGCTCATCACTTTTTTGATGAAATCACTCAACATCGCTTCGGTGACTTCGAAGTCGGCAATGACCCCATCACGCAACGGCCGAATCGCTTGAATGTGCGCCGGCGTTTTGCCGAGCATCAGCCGCGCCTCTTCACCGACGGCGAGCGTTCGGCCATTGTTCATGTCCTTTGCCACCACCGACGGCTCGCGCAAGACGATGCCCTTGCCCTTCACGTGCACGAGCACATTAGCCGTTCCCAAGTCGATACCGATGTCCAATATCATCTCCAGTCTATAAGGCGCTTCGGCCTAGCCTGCGCGCCCCCCAACCTGCCCTCCAGCCCCGGCAAAAGGGTGACCCCAAATGAACGCACGCCAACGCGCGCGTTCATTGAGAGCTTTGCCGCGCACGCGTCGTAGGATACGCGCTCGTTTCAAAAACTCCGTTGGGTTCCACCAACGGCGTGATTCCGCTGGCCCGCTGCACTTGGCCGCCCAACGTCGAAAGCATTTCTTCCAAGCGCTCGTGGCCGCGATCGATGTATTCCAAGCCGATGATTTCGGTTTCGCCTTGCGCCGCAAGGCCCGCCACGACCAAAGCCGCGCCGGCGCGAATGTCCGGAGCTTCGACAGGCGCGCCTGATAGAGGCGCGCCGCCTTTGACGATTGCGGTGTTGCTTTCCATCGACACGCGCACGTCGGCGCCCATGCGCGCCAGTTCGTTGACGTACGAGAAACGGGCGTTGAAGATCGACTCCTCCACGACGCTGTTGCCGGGCGCTGTACACAAAAACGAAACCATCTGCGGCTGCAGATCCGTCGGGAAGCCGGGATAGGGAGCCGTCAAAATATCGGTGCCGCCGGTTATGCCGGCGGCTTGCACTCTGACCCAGTCTTGGCCGACGGTGACCACCGCACCGCATTCCTGCAGTTTGAGAACGAGCGCTTGGAGATGCTGCGGATCGCATGTTGCCACTGTGACGTCCCCCCGCGTAGCTGCGCCGCTGAGCATCAGCGTGCCCGCTACGATGCGATCGGGAATGATCGTATACTCGACGCCTTGCAATTCGCTTACGCCGTCGACGACGATGGTATCCGATCCGGCGCCGCCGATGCGCGCGCCCATCGCGACGAGAAAGTCGGCCAAATCCACGACTTCGGGCTCCATCGCAACGTTTCGAAGCGTCGTCGTACCTTCGGCAAGAACCGCCGCCAGCATCGCGTTCTTTGTCGCGCCCACGCTGGGCATGCGAAACTCGATCGACGCGCCGTTCAAGCGCTTGCGCTTCGCGGTGGCGATCAGATACCCGTGGGCATTCTTGACTTCGCAGCCGAGCGCCAAAAACGCGTGCTCGTGCATATCGGTCGCGCGCGTTCCGAGCACGCAGCCGCCGGGCAGCGGCACCTCGGCGCGACCAAATCTGCCGAGCAGCGGGCCCACGATGTCGAAACTTGCGTTGAGCTTGCGCACGAGTGTATAGGGTGCGCGATGCGAGGCCACGTTGCTGGTATCGATCGTTACCGCATCGTCCGCTTCTTGGCGCAGGCGTGCGCCTAACGCTTCCAACAACGACCACATGACCGACACGTCCGTGATGCGCGGCACGCGGTGCAACGTGACTTTGCCTTTGGCGAGCAGCGAGGCCGCCATGATCGGCAACGCAGCGTTCTTGGCGCCTTGCGTTCGAACGCTGCCCTCCAGCGGCGATCCGCCGCGAACGCGTAACGTGGTTTCCAATCGATCGAGCGTCGTCACGGGTTGTCCTGGGCCCCAGCAAGGCCGCCCAGCGGCTCACACGCGAGAATGCGCCCCTCGTATGGGCCGTCTCGCATCTCAAGCTGAAGCGCGCCGGCAGGCGTCTCGCGGACGAATAATTCGCTCCACGTATCGTTCGAAACATCGAGCAGGTGCGCGCGGCCTCCCTCGACGATGCCGGCCAAGCGATGTTCGGAATCGGCTACACGCACACGCCCGTCCGAATAGAAGCCGGTCAGCACCTGACCCTGCTGATCGAACGCGCGATAGTAGCACGCTCGCTCGTCAACGATCTCCATCAGAAATTCCAGCGGCGCGGAGGCCCGCGGAGGCGCCGGCTGGGGCGCACCATACCCGCTAACTGCGTCCCTGCGCGAGCCGGCTCGCGCCGGTCGCAGCGAGCCGCTCGGGAAAAGTCGAGAAAAGAGGGTTAGAGCCAGCAACTCCAAGGCCGTTATGGCCAGCACACTCCAGCCGGTCGCGCGTCGCACGGAAGGCTGTTTCGCCAGGCGCTTAGTGGTGTCCGGTTAGCCGAAGTTTCGCGTTGGCAAAATCGACGATCGCTTGTTCGCGCGCGTACAGGTGCGGCTGCCCAGCCGCCTTTTGCCGCTCGCTCGCCATCGACAGCTCGGTGCGCGCTTGCGCGACGTCGATTTCTTCAAACGTCAGCGCCTCGTCGACCAAGACCGTAATGCGATCCGGAAGCGCTTGCATGAAACCTTCGCTCGTGGCCAATTCCAAACGCCGCGCCGCACCGCTTTCAACGATGTTCGCACGCAGCACTCCCGGCTTGAGCGCGCTCAAGAACGGCGCGTGGTGCGCGAGCACGCCCTCTTCACCCTCGGTCGTAACGGCGATGACAAGTTCAGCGTCGCCTTCAAAGACGACCTTCGTGGGGGTGATGAGCTTGAACGGAATGGTTTGCATTTTAGTGGCCTAGCCTGCGCCACGCCTTTGCGGCCCCCTAGCCGTGGCGCCGTACAGCCAGTGCTCATTGCATTCCTCCCGTGCGCGCCGAAGATAGACACTGCAACGTCATACTGCGGCGCCCAAACGCTCCGCCGCCGCCTTCACGTCGTCGATCCCGCCGGCATAGAAGAACGCCTGCTCCGGCAATTCGTCGACTTTGCCCTCGAGGATTTCGGCGAACGCGATAATCGTCTCGCTGAGCTTCACGTACTTGCCGGGCGCGCCCGTGAACTGTTCGGCGACGAAGAAGGGCTGCGAGAACATGCGCTGCATGCGGCGCGCGCGCGCGACGACGATCTTGTCCTCTTCCGACAACTCCTCTACGCCTAGGATGGCGATAATGTCTTGCAAATCTTTGTAACGCTGCAGCGTTTCCTGAACGCCCCGGGCAACGCGGTAGTGATCTTCGCCCACGATCTGCGGATCGAGAATCCGGGAACTGGACGCCAGGGGATCGACCGCAGGATAAATGCCGAGTTCTGAAATTGGACGCGAGAGCGCCGTAGTGGCGTCCAAATGCGCGAACGTCACTGCGACCGCCGGATCGGTGTAGTCGTCGGCGGGGACATAGACCGCTTGCACCGACGTGATCGAGCCTTTGTGCGTGGAGGTGATGCGTTCTTCCAGCGTCCCCATGTCGGTGGCGAGCGTCGGCTGGTAGCCGACCGCAGACGGCATGCGTCCCATCAGCGCGGAGACTTCGGATCCCGCCTGCAGATAGCGGAAAATGTTGTCCATGAACAGCAGCACGTCGGAGCCCAGCTCGTCGCGGAAATACTCGGCCATCGTTACGCCGGTCTGCGCGATGCGAAAACGCACGCCCGGCGGTTCGTCCATTTGGCCGAACACCAGGGTCGTGTTGGCCAAAACTCCCGACTCTTTCATCTCGAGCCACAGGTCGTTGCCTTCGCGCGTGCGCTCGCCCACGCCGGTGAACACGGAAAAGCCTTTGTGCACGTAAGCGATGTTGCGAATCAGCTCCTGGATGAGCACGGTCTTGCCGACGCCGGCGCCGCCGAAAAGCCCGACCTTGCCGCCGCGCGTGTACGGCGCCATCAGGTCGATCACTTTGATGCCGGTTTCAAAAATTTTCGGCGTTGGATCCTGCGCTTGAAAATTCGGCGAGGGACGGTGAATGGGCCAGTACGCCGCGGCTTTCACCGGTTCGTTGGTGTCGATGGCTTTGCCGAGCACGTTGAAAATGCGGCCGAGTGTGCCTTCGCCGACGGGGACTTGAATCGGGGCGCCGGTGGAGGCGACGCTCGCGCCGCGCATTAGACCGTCCGTGGATCCCATGGCCAGGCAGCGCACTTGGTTGTTGCCCAATTCGTCTTGCACTTCCAGCACGAGATCGCGCGCCTGCATTGCGGTGCCGCCCAGCTCCACGCCTGTTTGCGCAGGCGGCGCGCCGTTCGAGGCTTGCGCCAAACCACCGCCGGCACGATCGTCGTTCACGCGCACCATGAGCGCGTCGTTGATTCCGGGAAGCGTTTCGGGCGAGAACTCGACGTCCACGACGTTGCCGAGCACTTGTACGACTTTACCTGTGGCAGCCATATATTTCAACTTTCCTATAGCAATCTACTAGCAATCTTCTCGACAATGCGTCTCGTCGCGAACTAAACACACACGAGCTGGCGCGTGCGCACGCTCATCCGGCCAACGCCTCCGCGCCTCCTACGATCTCTAACAGTTCTTTCGTAATTGCCGCTTGGCGCGCATTGTTCATCGCGATCGTCAATTCGTCGATGAGCTTGCCTGCGTTTTCCGTGGCGTTGTTCATGGCAAGCAGCTGCGCGGCGAAGAACGCCGCGTCGGTTTCGAGCATTGCGGAAAAAATCGTAAACTCTAGATATTTGGGCAGCAGGCGTGAGAGCACCGCTTCGGCCGAAGGCGCAAACTCGACCGCGCCCTTCGAGCCCGAGTCATCGCGCCGCCCTTCGTTGAAGCGCGGGATCGGAACCAGTCGCCGTACTTCGGGACGCTGCGAAATCATCGAAACGAATTTTGCGGCGACCAGCGTGATGTCGCGGATATTTCCGGCAACGAAATCATCCGTCACGCGGTTGGCTACGTCGCGCGCTGCATCGAGCTTCGACGGCGCGTTCAGCTGCCAGCTGGGTCCGTTGCCTTGCCCAAAGCGCCGAACGGCGTTGCGCGCTTTGATGCCTACCGCGTAGAACCGCGCGTCGGGATACTCGCGCCGATAAAGCTCGCCGGCGCGAATCACGTTTGAGTTGAATGCGCCCGCAAGACCTTTGTCCGCAGTCATCAGGATGACGCCGGAAGGCGCTCCGGCCGCGCCTTCGTTCATGAAAGGATGATCCACCTTACCGGCGCTCGCCATCAAATCCCGCAGCATCTCCGAGAGCGTGTCGGCATAGGGGCGCGCCTGCCTGCGCGCGACCTCGGCGCGGCGAATCTTCGCCGCGGCGACCTGTTTCATCGCCTTGGTGATTTGTTGGGTGTTCTTGAGCGACCGTATTCTGTCGCGCAGGTCTCTGACCGAAGGCATAGGTTAGAAGCTCTTGTTGAACTCTGTGAGCGCGGCGTCCAGCTTCTGCTTGGTTTCATCGGAGATTTGACCGCTGGAAGCAATGGCTTGCGGAACCTCGCTCTGCTTTTCGTGTAAAAACGAGACGAAGCCGCGCAGCCAGTTCTGCAACCGCGAGGTCTCGATGTCGTTGACAAAACCCTTGGTCGCGCCGTAGATGACTGCGACCTGATCTTCGTTGGACATCGGCTGGTACTGCGGTTGCTTGAGCAGCTCCGTCAGCTTCTCACCCCGCATGAGCTGATTTTGCGTGGCCTTGTCCAGATCGCTCGCAAGCTTCGCAAACGCGGCGAGATCGCGGTATTGCGCAAGCTCGCAGCTTGAGCTGACCGGCGACGCTCTTCATGGCTTTGGTCTGCGCGGAGCCGCCGACGCGCGACACGGAAAGCCCGACGTCGACGGCCGGGCGGATGCCTTGGAAAAACAGCTGCGGTGTAAGATAAATCTGTCCGTCGGTAATCGAGATGACGTTGGTCGGGATGTACGCGGAGAAGTCGCCGGCCTGCGTTTCGATGATGGGCAGCGCTGTGAGCGAGCCGCCGCCCAGATCGTCGGAGAGTTTGGCAGCGCGTTCGAGCAAACGCGAGTGCAGAAAGAAGACGTCGCCCGGATACGCTTCGCGACCCGGCGGCCGGCGAAGCAGCAGTGCCATCTCTCGATACGACTGCGCGTGCTTGGTGAGATCGTCGTAGATGATCAGCACGTCTTTGCCGGCGTACATCAATTCCTCGCCCATCGCGCATCCGGCGAAAGGAGCGATCCAGCGCAGCGCGGTGGCGTCGGATGGACCGCATGCAACGATGGTCGTGTATTCCATCGCGCCTTTTTGCTCGAGCGTCTGCGCCAACGCGGCCACCGTCGAATTCTTCTGACCGATCGCGACGTATACGCAGAAGACGTTCTTGGCCTTCTGATTGATGATTGTGTCGATCGCAATGGCCGTCTTTCCGGTGCTTCGGTCGCCGATGATGAGCTCGCGCTGTCCCTTGCCGATTGGAATCAACGCATCGATCGCACGAATGCCCGTGAAGAGCGGCTGCTTCACCGGCTGACGTTGTACGACCGATGGAGCGACGTTTTCAATCGTCCGGTAGCGGTGCGTCTCGATTGCGCCTTTGCCGTCGACCGGATTGCCCAGCGGATCCACTACACGGCCGAGCAGCGCTTCACCCACGGGAACCGACGCGATGCGCCCGGTGCGCCGCACTTTGTCGCCTTCTTTGATGTCCTCGTCCGGGCCCAGGATCACCACGCCGACGTTGTCCTCTTCCAAATTGAGCGCAACGCCGTGCAGTCCGTTCGGAAACTCGACGAGTTCGGATGCGCGCACGCCTTGCAAGCCATACACGCGGGCAAGATTGGCGCCGACCTCTATCACCGTCCCGATTTCGTCTTCCTGAATGCCTGTCGTAAAATTGGCAATCTGCTGCTTGAGGATGCCGGCGATTTCGTCTGCGTTGATCATTTTAAAAGGCGCTCCGTCCTAGACTTTGAGTTTATCGTGAGTCTGTCGAACGACGCCCCCCGTAAACGGGGCCCCCATTTCCGCTGGGCGCATCGTGGTTTTCATCTGATTCAGACCTCCCCGTGGGCGCCCGATTGGCGTCTTCATGTAATTGAGGCGCTCCGTCCTAGACTTCGGGTTTCTTAGTTCTTTGCAAACAGGGTGCGCGAGAGTTCCTGCAGGCGGCCTTCGATGGAACCATCGACCCGCTGGTCGCCCATCGTCACCCGCACGCCGCCGATCAGTTTGGGATCGACTCGCTGCTTCACCTCGAACGTCTTTCCGTACACGCGCTCCAGTCTAGCCGTCATGCTGCGAAGCTCTTCCTTGGAGAGCTCCCTTGCGGACGTTATGAGGAGCGGTTCGGCGCCGCGCGCCTGCTGCGCGAGCGCGTCGAATTGGCGAACGAGTTGCGGCAGCAGCGATTCACGACGCTTGCGAACGAGCAGCAGCAGCGTGTTGAGCGCGATCTCGTCGGCCTTTCCCGACAGGGCGACGGCGAAGAGGCGGATTTTTTCTTTGCGGTCGATGATGGGCGAGAGGAAAAACTCTTTGGCCGCGGGCTCGCCGTACACCGCGTCCGCCAGCGTATGCAGATCTTTTCCGGCGCGCTGCACGGCGCCGCGCTCGTTTGCAAGCTGGAACACCGCCTGCGCATACCGGCGCGCCAGCGTTTCGTTCATCATCATGCGCGCACGTCTTGAATTACGCGCGTGCCGTCGCGTTCCAATGAAGAAAGGAACGAGCCGACGAGGCGTTCGTTCATCGCGGGATCGACGCGGGCGCCCGCCTGCGAACGGGCCAAATCGAGTGCTTTGTCGAGCAGTTCGTCCCGCAGGAATTGGCGCGCAGCCGCACGCGCGCGCGCCAGTTCGCCCGCGGCATTGTGAAGCGCCCGTTCACCGGCCTCGCGCGCTTCGCGCACGATAGCGTCGCGCTCGGAGTGCGCCTGCGCCTCGACGCGGTCCTTAATCGCCGCCGCGTCGCGCTGGGCGTTCGCAATCTCGCCTTGCAGACCGCCCAATGCCGCCTTCGCCTCATCGCGACGGCGCTCGGCTTGGGCGAGCTGCGCATTGGCGTTTTCTTGCGCTGCGACGACGGCGGGCTGAATGAATTTTATCCAAATCCAAACCATCGCCGCGACGAACAGCACCGCGGAGGCGACCTGACTGTATTGCGCAACGGCCTCGTAATTCACGAAGCGGCCTCCGCGAAGGTACGCTCCACCATGAGGCTCGCCAGTTCGCGCACGACTTTTGCCTCGGAAGCTCGCGCCGTCTGCATCTCTGCTGCCACCGTGCGATTGGCGTCTTCGATGGTGCGCGTGACTTGCCGGCTATATTCAGAGGCAAGCTCGGCCGACTCGTTCGAGGCTTGTGCTCGCATCATGGATAGGTGCGCCTGTGCGCTGCGGCGCGCTGCGGCGCGAATCGTTTCGGCTTGCGTGCGCAGCGACGTCGCTTCCGCTTGATAGCGATCGTAGTCGCTCGTGACGCTGTTGATGTATTGACGGCGCTGGACGATCGCTTTGCCGACGGGACGAATGAATACGACGTTCAACAGCGCGAAGAAAATCGCGAAGTTGATCAGTTGTACGACAAACGTTCCGTCGAGTTTGAGAAACATACGGCGAGCGCGTTCCCTTTACGGGTGCAAGCCCGTGAGCAGCTTTGGCACGTTGGCAACGACGAGCAGCACGTAGAACGCCAAACCGAGCGCGATAATGGGGAAGGCTTCCAGCACGCCGACGCCCAGGAACATGAACGTTAAAATGTTTGGACGAGCTTCGGGCTGGCGCGCAATCGATTCGACCGCCTTGGACGCAACGTTTCCGTCGCCGATGGCCGAACCCAGCGCCACGCCGGAGATGATGATGCCGAACGCAAGCAGGGTAAACGCGGCAACTAACGCTTCAGGACTCAAGAAGGTACCTTTCCTAGTGTTCTTCGCTAACCGCCAGCGAGAGATAGACGATTGCGAGAAGGGTGAACAAAAACGCTTGCACCGTTCCGACGAAGAAATTGAAAAACTGAATGAAAAACGGCACGACGGTCACGGCCAGCGAGAGATTGACCGGCCCAATCATCACCTTTGCCGTGATAATCGACGCGATGATGATGAAGAGCAGCTCGCCCACGAAAATGTTGAAGAACAAGCGGGCGGCGAGCGTTGCGGGACGCGCCAGTTCTTCCAGAAGGTTGATCGGCGTGAGCACCCAAAACGGTTTAGCGAGGTGTTTGTAAAATCCGGGCCCGTACTTGCGAATGCCCGCGGCCTGAATCATGACGAACACCATGATGGCGTAGGCCGCCGTCGTGTTGAGATCGGCCGTCGGAGAACCGCCGAACGGCGTGTTGAACGCCTTGAGCGGCAAAAAGCCGAACTGATTCAGCAAAAAGATGAAGATAAACAGCGCGATGAAGAACGGAACGTACGGCTCGCCGTGCTCGCCCAGCACGCCCGTCGCGAGATCCGCAATGTAATTGATGACGCCTTCAATGATCGTTTGACGTTTGTTTACGCGCGCCGAACGGTAGCTCGAGCCGACCCAAGCGAAAAAGACAAGCGAAATCACCATGACGATCCACGTCGTCACGATCGTGTCGGAGTGCACCACGCCCAAGCCGGGCCAGTGCCACGTAAAATGCTCGCCTATTTTTTCGTGCACGTACGCTCCATCAAACCTTGGATGAGCCGCCGGGGCGTTCGCGGAGAACGGCCGTAATCCCCGAGAGCGCGAGCGGCGTAAAAAACCCGATGAAGTACCATCCCAGCGTCCATATCGACGGCGCGCGGACCGCCAATATCACAGGCACTATACCGAAGAGCCCGATGCGGACAAAACTACTTAAGACGAACGCCGCAACGCTGCGGCGATCGAGGAGTCGTTCGTTGCCGTAAGCCGAAAGCATCGTGTTTGCGATGCCGGCAATCGCGCCCGCGAATAGGCTTATACCGAACCATGGCTTCCACACCGCGAGGATCGGCGCCGCCAGCGCGATAGCGGGCAGCGTTCCCAGGACTGCAGTCCGCTTGAGCCGCCGGTAGAACGCTAAGGCGTCTGCCGCTTCGACCTGGGGGGTATGGCTAGATTGGCTCGGCACGGCCCTTTTCAGCGCACGAATTAGCGGCAAACGGCCGCGGGTACCGGCCTTCCCGCAAACGTGCAAGCAGCCAGTCCACGATGCGGTCTGCAGCCTGACCATCGCCGTAGGGGTTCGAGGCCTTCGCCATTTGTTCGTAGTGACGGGCGTCCTCCAGCAGCCGTGCTGCCGCTCCGAGGATGCGAGCGCGGTCGTGACCGACGAGCTCCAGCGTGCCGCTCTGAACGCCCTCCGGGCGTTCGGTCTCGTCCCGCATGACGAGCACGGGCTTGCCAAGGCACGGCGCTTCCTCTTGGACGCCACCCGAATCCGTGAGCACGAAGGTGCATTCTCGGACCGCAGCCACCATCTGCGCGTAGTCGAGGGGATCGTCGAGCACGACGCCCGGTTCCGCGCCGAGCACCGCGTAGGCGACCGGGCGCACGCGCGGAGAGGGATGCACCGGCCAGAGGATTTGCGGGCGCATGGGCAGCTGAACGATGTCGCGCATCGCCTCACACATGTCGCGCATGTAGGCGTGGTTTTCTCGCCGGTGCGCAGTCACGATCACGATCGGACGTGCCGGGTCCAACCGCTCCCACCCGGGCGGCTTGGGGAGATCGGTGCGCCGCGCAGTTTGCAAAAATGCGTCGATCACGGTATTGCCCGTCACGACGATGTCCTGCGCGCGAACGTGTTCCTGCACGAGGTGATCCCGTGCCAGGCCGGTGGGCGCAAAATGATACTGCGCGAGCGTGCCGGTGATTCTGCGGTTCATTTCCTCGGGGAACGGTAGCCACGGATCGCCCGTTCTAAGCCCGGCTTCGACGTGGCCTACCGCAATCTGCTGGTAGAACGCCGCGAGCGCTGCGGCGGTGCTCGTGGTCGTATCGCCGTGCACGAGCACGACGTCCGGCTTTGCAGACTTGAGCACGCCTTCCATCCCGCCGAGCACGCGCGTCGTGATGTCCGTCAAGGTTTGATCCGGCGTCATGATGTTCAGATCGAAGTCGGGGCGAATTTCGAAGAGCGCGAGGAGATCGTCAAGCATCTCCCGGTGCTGCGCCGTCACGCAGACGATGCTGCGAATTTGCTGCCTGCGCGCGAGCGCGTGAACCACGGGGGCCATCTTGATGGTGTCCGGCCGCGTGCCGAACACCGACATAATCGCCAGCGGCTGCACCGCGCGCTTACGCCCTCACGAACGCGCGAAATCCGCCCGCTAAAAACAGGGCCACCGCACCGAGCACGATGCAAATCGCATAGATGAGCAAGACCGCCTGCCGCACGTTGAGCCCATACCGAAAGATCAGCTGATGATGAAAGTGCCCGCGGTCCGCTTCGGTGATGCTTTTGCCGGATCGCGCACGGCGGTAAATCGCCGCTGCCGTATCGGCGATCGGCAGCGCCAGCACCACTAGCGGCGCGATGAGCCCCACCGCGATCGCCGTTTTGCTGGTTCCGATGATCGCGACCGTTGCGAACACGTATCCGATGAACAACGAGCCGGTGTCGCCCAAAATGATGCGCGCGGGATTGAAGTTGTACGGCAGGAAGCCCAGAGCGGCACCGGCCAGCGTGATGACCACCAAGCCGACCACGGGGTTCTCTTTCGTGATCGCGATCGCGAACAAGAAGATGCACGAAATCGCGGTAAACCCGGAGAGCAGGCCGTCCAGGCCGTCGATGAAATTGATCGCGTTCATCATGCCCAGGTACCACAGCAGCGTGATCGGAATGCTGAACCAGAGCGGAAAGTCCATATACTGGTGCGTGATGGGGTTCTGCACGTCGGGGATCACAAAGCCATAGATCATCGACACGCCCGCGACGAGAATTTGTGCCGCAAACTTGTAGCGTGGACGCATCCCCATGAGATCGTCCCATATTCCAACCCCGACGATCAGCATGCTGCCGAACAGCAACCCCACCAGATTGTGCGCGCCCTCCAGCTGATCGCGCAGCTGATCCTGCAGCGATTCATGCGGATCGGCCGGGAAGAATCCATGCACGTGACTGAGCGCTACTCCAAGCACCGCGAAAAGCGCGAACGCGAATCCGAAGAACACGGCGATCCCGCCGATCCGAGGCTTGGGCACGTCGTGCATGCGGCGCTCGCCCACGTCGTCGATCATCCCGACGTGATGCGCCAAGCGCACGACGAACGGCGTGAGCAACGTAGAAGCAATGGCAGCCAGCGCAAAGCCCGACAGATACAGATAAATGGGCTGCGTCACGGGGCGCGCGCTCCTTCCAAGCTCGCAAAAGGCACGAGTGCAACGCCCGCTTCGGCCAGCAGATCCTGCGCGATCGGGTCGGGATATGCCGCTTCGTAGACGATCTTGGCGACGCCGGCGCTGATCAGGAGCTTCGAGCAATTCACGCACGGCTGATGGGTGCAGTACGCCGTGGAATGCGCGACGTTCACCCCGTGCAGCGCAGCCTGCACGATGGCGTTGGCTTCGGCGTGCGTGGCTCGCATGCAGTGGCCCGCCACGAGCGTGCAGCCGACCTGCGTACAGTGAGCCACGCCGCGCGGCGAGCCGTTGTAGCCGGTTGTCAAGATGCGATGTTCGCGAACGATTATGGCGCCCACGGCGGCACGGGGGCACGTCGCGCGCGTTGCTACCGTACGCGCGATCTGCATGAAATACTCGTCCCATCCCGGGCGCATGGGGTGGCCTTCGATACAAACCCCGTTTACGGCCTGGGCCTCACCGTGACCGGCACCGAGCTCGTGCTCCCGAACATGCGATCGCCGGCGTCGCCGAGGCCCGGCACGATGTAGCCGTGATCGTTCAGCCGTTCATCGAGCGACCCCGTGACGATTTGCACGCTCGGGTGCGCGGCGTGGATTCTTTTGACTCCCTCGGGAGCGGCGATGAGTGCAATGAAGGTGACTTCGCTCGCGCCGCGGCTCGCGAGCGCATCGAGGGCGGCTGCGCCCGAATTGCCGGTTGCGAGCATGGGATCCAGGACGAAGACGTGGCGCTTGGAGAGATCGTCGGGCAGATTCGCATAATAGGGCACGGGCTGCAGCGTTTGGGGATCGCGATAGAATCCCAAGTGTGCAACGACCGCGTCGTCGATCACGGCGAGGAAGCCGGGCAATAGGCCCAGGCCCGCGCGCAGGATCGGCGCTGCGACCGGGCGCGTTGCGATTCGCGCGGCGACCATGTCGGAAATGGGCGTCCGGACGGGGTGATTCCCCAGCGGAAGGTCGCGAGTGGCCTCATACGCCAAAAATGCGCCGACCTCTTCGATGAGCTTACGGAACACCGGCGTGGGCGTGTCGCGATCGCGCAATCGCGCCAGTCGATCGAGCACCGCCGGATGATTGACGACGTGCAGGTTTGCGTCGAACGACGCCACCTTTTCGTTCATACTGCTTCCTGTTGCATGCCTTGATAAATTGGTTCAAGGTCATACAAAGCACGCGATTGCCCATTGCCGGGATCCATTTACTTAAGGAGCCGTTGGTATAATATGTTTCCAAGTGCCGTCGCATACCGTCGCCGCCCAGTACAATGCAAGCCCGAGCGTATTGCGGAGTCTGCTGTAAGACGTCAAGGAGTTTTAATACTTCAAAAGGGATCTTCTCGTCGGTAGTGCCAGCGACTTCCTGCCACTTCACCGAAACGAGAATTCTATCGCCACTGCTCGATACTGCGTAATGATCGAGGCGATGTCTCCCGCCGCCTATTCCTGTACCGATAATTTGTTGAGATCCAACGACGTAACCGTTGCGTTCCAGTGCCGGCTTAACGACCGCCTCAAAAACCCCGCCGCTTCTCGTGCCGGAACCGCCTGGGCTCATATGTTCTTGAACGCAAGCATTTCCGTCGCGTTTTCGCGGTTTCCGTCACAACTTATGCGCCGCGGCGCTGAGATCGTTTCAACATGGAAACCGAGCCGCCGGTAGAGCTTTTTTATGCGAGGAGTTGCCTGATTTGATGCAATAACGGGGCCGCCGTGATCCTTGAGCCAGTTTGCTAGACGTTCCTGGTCCTTCCAGTCAAAGCCGCCCGCCGAATAAGCCGTAAACTCCACATCGTATGGAGGATCCGCGTAGATAAAGTCGCCGTCTGCGGGAGTAATGCTTTCGAAGTCTCCATGCGAAAATGTGTACGGTTGAAGCGCCGCCCGGTATTCCTCAAACTGTTCTTTGTAAACGATTCTCCTGTACCGGCCGAACGGCACGTTGAAAAACCCCGAGCTATTGAACCGGCAAAGCCCGTTAAACCCTGTCCTGTTCAAATAATAGAACAGTGTAGCGGCCTCTGCACTATCCGAAGCGCCAATGGCGATCAGCTCGTTAAAGCGCGCTCGGTACCGGCCGTAGATCTCGCGATCGTTATGCCGGGGAGTCAGCGGCACACCGATTGCGCGTGCATCCAAGCCGCGTTGCAGCCAACGATAGAATTCGATCAATTGCCGATTCGCGTCGTGCAGCAGCGCGGTTTTGGGGCGGAGGCCAAGCACCATAGCCAGCCCTCCGACGAACGGCTCCAAAAGCCGGCGGTGTTCGTGTTTGAGCCAGATTGGCTTTAGGTGAGGAACCAGCCAGCGTTTTCCGCCGGCCCACTTTAGCGGAGGCGGCAGGACCGCAGTACCCGCCGGATGCTCCAGCGTTACAGCCACATGCCGTCTCCGTTATTATAAGCTCGAAGGTTCATCGTTGTAGGTCGACTATATGCTCCTGCCATGCCACGCCTATGGCACCCAATCGAACACCAGCTACGGTACGTCGAACCGCGACGTTCAGCTCTCGAACGCGCCCACGCAAAGACGCGATCTTCGCGCGCGTTTCGATATCGTCCAATCCGTCGCAGATGATCCGCGCCACTTCTCGGCATTCGTCTTCGCCGAAGCCGCGCGTCGTTATTGCAGGCGTGCCGATGCGGATGCCGCTGGCGACCATTGGTTTTTGCCGATCGTAGGGAATCGCGTTCTTGTTGACGGTGATGGCGATTTCGTCGAGATAGCCCTCCACGGCTTTTCCGGTCAACCCTTTGACCGAAACGTCGACGAGCATCAAATGGGTGTCCGTGCCGCCCGCGACCAAACGCAGCCCGTTGCGCGTGAATTCCTGCGCCATCACCTTGGCGTTGCGCACGACCTGCTGCTGATAGGTTTTGAACGATTCGGAGAGCGCTTCGCCGAACGAAACGGCCTTTGCGGCGATCATGTGCATGAACGGACCGCCTTGAATTCCGGGGAACACGGATTTATCCAGCGCTTGCGCCCACTTCTGCGTGCACAGCACCAGGCCGCCGCGCGGTCCCCGCAGCGTCTTGTGCGTCGTCGACGTCACGAAATCGGCGTAAGGCACCGGCGATGCATGCAATCCGGCCGCCACCAAACCCGCAATGTGCGCCATGTCCACCATGAAGACGGCGCCTATTTCATCGCAGATCTCGCGGAAGGGCGCGTAGTCCATCGTACGCGGGTACGCGCTGGCGCCGGCGATGATCATCTTCGGCTTGTGTTCGCGCGCCAGTTCTCGGACCTGATCGAAGTCGATCAGCTCGGTGTCTTTGCGCACCCCGTATGCCAGCGCGTCGTAGAGCTTTCCGCTGAAGCTTACTTTGGTGCCGTGCGTCAGATGTCCGCCGTGCGCGAGCGACATGCCCAGGACCGCATCTCCGGGCTGCAGCACCGCCATGAACACCGCCATGTTGGCTTGCGCCCCCGCGTGCGTTTGCACGTTGGCGTGATCGGCGTTAAAGAGCGTTTTCAACCGCTCTATGGCCAAATTTTCCGCGACGTCGACGTATTCGCAGCCGCCGTAATAGCGCTTGCCGGGATAGCCTTCGGCATATTTGTTCGTCATGACGCAGCCCATCGCTTCGCGAACCGCTTTGCTGGCATAGTTTTCGGAAGCGATGAGTTCCAAGTTTTCGCGCTGACGGCGCTCCTCGTCCGCAATGGCTTGGAAGATCTGCGGGTCTTGGGCTTCGATGTGCGATGCGCTCAGAAGTTCCACGTCGTTCACCACCATGAGTTGGAATAGTCCTTGCGAATGAGTTTGCGCAGCGCGCTCAACGCAACAAGCGCCATTATGGCCGCCAGCGCCCATGCGACGATGTTATGGCCTTGCGCACGAACGGCGGCGTATGCGTCGTATCCGCAGACGAGCGCAGCCAGCACGAAAATGAGCGTGAGGCCGTTGCGGCTGTTCATACCGGCGCTTGGACCAATGCGGACGGAGTCTGCGCGTCCGTCACCGCTCCGGCTTCGATCGCTTTGAACGTGCGCGCGCGCTGTGCGTCCGTGTATTCGAACAGCTGCTGCACGCGATATGCATGCCGTCCCGCTTCCGCCGCGGTGCTCAAAAATACCTCGACGAGCCGGACGATCATTTCCCACCCCGTCAGGCGTTCCGAGAGCGCCAGGACGTTTGCGTCGTTGTGCCGGCGCGCCAGTTCCGTCATCAACGGCTCGAACACCGCCGCGCAGCGTACGCCGGGAACCTTGTTGGCCGCCATCGCGATGCCCAAGCTGGATCCGCAGACGACGATGCCGCGCTGAGCTTGGCCCGAGGACACCGCCTCGCCCACGGCATAGCCGAATTGCGGATAATCTACGGGCACTTCGTCGCAGGTTCCATAATCTAAAACCGTATGGCCGCGATCGCGCAGCAGCTGCGCAAGACGATTCTTTACGACAAAGCCGGCGTGATCGGCGGCGAGGGCGATGTTCATGTCGTGGCGCAGGGCCTCCAGCTGAGCGGTCGAAGCGCACGCCGATGAAGCTGGCGTGCTCGAGTTCCGCATTCGATGAACTGCTGGCAAGCGGTGAGCTCACGCAACTGGAGTGGATCGATCTCTGCGCGCACGAGTTGGCCGTCGACGGCGTGGTCGTTGACGTGCGGCATTTTCCGCGCGCGGACACCGACTACCTCGCCCAAGTCAAGAAGATGGCCGCGGACCTTGGGTTGATCCTCTCCGCACTCTACGACGAACAGTTTTTCAGCCAAGAAGCGGCGCACATGGACGCGTCGCTGGGTAGAGCACTGGCGCTCGGGGCGCCGCTGGTTTCGTGCCCGCTCCCCGCGGAAACCACGATGAGTTGGAGCGAGGTGCAGGCCCGTCTAGGACACGCCACAGCGAGTGCAAAGCGCCTCAACGTTACGCTGGCAGCGCGCAACGCCCCGCACACGTTTGCCGCGAGTACGTACGACATGAAACGCGTATCGAAGGAAGCGGACTCGGCCTGGCTGCGCTATGGAGCGCAGTTCGATGCGCTGGAGGCCGGCAGCCGGCCCCAGGAACTGCTTGCCAAAGTCGTCCTCGTGTGGCAAGAGATCGCCGTCGGGCCGGAAAACGCGCCGGCGCTCGCAAGTCTTCTGAACGGTTACCGAGGGTTCGTGGCGCTCGACGCGCGGGCCGGCGACGCGAGCCCGCAACAGATGAAAAACGTCCTTCACGCGTGGCGAAGGACGCTTTTTGAACAAGCCGTCGCCGACCGCACGTAGCATCTTCCGCACGAGGTTTGAACCTGCTTTCTCGCAGGTGGGTGCGGCCCGGGCGCCGGTACAGCAACCACGAGGGCCAAGCCGTACCGTCGTATCCGGAGCTGATGCTCCCTAGGTCATCTCGTTGGTCCAGCACCTATGGTGCGGTGCGCGCTACGCGCAGTCGACGCTCCTAACTGTATCACTGCGGTCAAGCCTTGTCTTGGCACGTTTACGCGTGAACGTGAGCCATGGCGATTACGATTCCGGCAAGCGGCCGCGCCGACTTTACGCTCGCTAAAGCGTATTTGTGCCGGGACCCGCAAGAGCGAGCGCTCTTGGGTCGACTGCAACATGCAAAGCGGCGGTTTCGTCTGGAGATCAATCACCGCAACGACGATCATTTCGATCCTTCGCATGACGTGATCGCGTGGGATCCGTACAGCGCGCTGCGCACGACGCGCGGCGGAACGCAATCACCGGCGTTGGGACTGGGCCACGAAATCGCGCACGCCGTCGAAGCGCCGCGCCGCGAATCTGCGCTGGCCGCTCGAACGGTGAGGGGCTACGATACGCTCGAAGAGCGGCGCGTCATCTGCGGATCCGAGCGGCATGCAGCAGAAACGTTGGGAGAGGCCGTTCGATTCGATCACCGCGGAACGACGTTCCGCGTCGCCACGCCGGTGTCGCGGTGAGTTTCATCCCGCCATGGGTAGATTCGCGCAGGGAAGGTGCGATATGGAAGAACGTCAGCGCGAAAATTTAACGGGTCACCCCAGCGACTACGGGAGCAGGACGCTCTCGCAAGAAGAGCGCCTGCGCACGCAACACGGCAATACCGCGGGCACGGCGGACGGCGAACCGTCCGAAGAGCGCGGGACGGCGGACTCGGCAATCAGCCGGGAACCTCAAGAGGACGACGACCAGTAGCCCGCGCCGAGTAGGATAAAGCGATAGGCTCCAGCCGCGACAACGTCTGGGACAACCGAAGGCGCGCCAAGCAAGTCGAGGACCTCACCCTGCGCGGTGGAATGGTCCACGCCATGTCTCTCTCATTGTCGATGACTACGCTTGAACTCGCGCTCGTTCACCCCTTCAGAATTGCACGGGGGACCGAAGACGAAGCGCGCACGGCCGTCTTTCGGGTTGCGTGGAACGGCCTTGAAGGCCTCGGCGAGTCGGTTCCCATTGCCCGTTACGGCGAATCGGTAGAAACGGTGCTCGCCTATTTTCAAGAGCATCCGTTACGCGCGCAAGATCCGTATTTGCTGGACGAGCTGCTCACTTCCGACATTCCGCCCGCCGCTCGCTGCGGGCTCGACATCGCGCTGCACGATCTCATCGGAAAGGATTGCGGCAAGCCGCTTTACCGCCTGCTGGGATTGGACCCGCGGCGGACGCCGGTAACGTCGTTTACGATTGGGATCGCCGATCCCGAAACGACGATGCGCAAAGTGCGTGAGATCGCGGGCCATCCGGTGATAAAGGTCAAACTCGGCGCCGGCAGCGTCGCCCAAGAGATTGCGACGATAGAGATGATCCGCTCGCAATATGGGGGCACGATTCGAATCGACGCGAACGAGGGCTGGAGTGCCGAACAAGCCGTGCGCGTTCTTACCGAATTGAAGCGCTTCGAGCTCGAGTTCTGCGAGCAGCCGATTCCGGCCGGACATCCCGAGCAATTACGGTACGTCAAAGAACGCTCGCCGATTCCCATCGTCACGGACGAGGATTCCCTCCAGGCCGGCGACCTCCCGAAGCTCTATGGATGCGTGGACGGCGTCAACGTGAAGCTCGCGAAGACGGGGGGCATCCGGGGAGCGGTCCGCATGATCGACACGGCGCGTGCCCTTGGATTCAAGGTCATGCTGGGATGCATGGTGGAGAGCCAGATCTCCGCTACTGCCGCCGCGCACATCTCTCCACTGGTGGACTGGGCCGATATCGACGGACCGTTTTTGACCAAGGACGATCCCTTCGAGGGCATTACGTATGACAACGGCAAGATCGTCTTGCCCGACGGTCCCGGCTTAGGGGTCCGGGAGCAGGCCGGCGTTGCATAAACGCCGGTATCTCGTCCTCGCGCCGCATCAGTTCAAAGACGACGCAAAAACTGCACACGGCGTCATTCGTTACGGCAGCGATGAAATCGTCGCCGTCGTCGATCCTTCATGCGCCGGCGCTCGAGTCAGCGAGGTCGTACCGTACCTGCACAGCGACGCCCCAATTGTTGCCGACGTTGCGCAAGGCCTGATCTTTACGCCGACCTCGCTGCTGATCGGCACGGCGCCAAAGGGTGGAAGGCTGCCGCAAGAGTGGCGCGAGGAAGTGTTGGTCGCCATCCGGGCAGGCCTGGAGATCGTCAACGGGCTGCACGACATGATGGCGGAGGATCCGCAGTTCGCGCGCGCGGCGCGCGAGCATGACGCGAGCATTTGGGACGTGCGCCGGCCGCCGGACGTGCCGTTGTTCAGCGGCGAGGCGTATGGCGTGCGCGCGCCGGTTTTGCTGGCGGTCGGCAACGATTGCGCCGTCGGGAAGATGACGGTCATGCTGGAACTTGCGGGAGCGGCCGCCCAAAGCGGTAAACGCGCGCAGTTCGTTCCCACCGGGCAGACCGGCATCATGATTGCGGGCTGGGGCATCGCAATCGATCGCGTCATTTCGGACTTCGCAACCGGCGCGAGCGAGCAGATCGTTCTGGAAGCCGCGCGCCGGCAGCCGGATTACATTCTGGTCGAAGGGCAAGGCGGCATCAACCACCCCGCGTACGCGCCGGTAACGCTGGCGCTGATGTTCGGCGCCGCACCCGACTGCCTGTTGCTCGTCGTCGATCCGGTGCGCACGCGCATCGAAGTATTTGAAACGCCGATTCTTTCGTACGGCGAACTCATCACGACGTACGAAGCGATCTGCGCGACGGTGAAGCCCGCGCCCGTCGTGGGCTTGGCGTTGAATACGCACGGGCTTTCAGAATCGCGTGCCTGTGAAGAAATCGCTCGAGCGCGTAAGGAAAGCGGCTTGCCCGCAGACGACGTCGTCCGCTTCGGGCCGCACGCGCTGTGGGACGCTATCGCGCCGCAGCTGCGCAAGCGCAGCCCTCTCTGCGCCGAGGTCACTGCATGAACGTTCGCATCTGTTTCGCGCTCGCTGCCGTGCTGAGCTTGCTCCTGTGCGGGTGCAGCAAAACGCAGCCCTCGCACCGCCCCGGAACACGCAACCCGTGGACGATCGCCGGAGTACTGCGCGTGGGCAATCCCGACGAACCGGACAGTCTGAATCCGATGTTCGCGCACACCGACGCCACGGATCAAGTGGCCGGCTTAATTTACTCGAGCTGGCTCAGATACGACGACAACGGCAACTACATCCCGGATCTCGCCACGCAGGTTCCGAGTTACCAAAACGGCGGCATCAGCAAAGACGGCAAGACGCTGACGTTTCACCTGCGCCGCAACGTGCGCTGGTCGGACGGCGTACCTCTCACGGTGCAGGATTGGGTATTTACCTATCACGCCGTGATGAATCCCGCCAACAACACGAAAACGCGCTACGGGTGGGACGAAATCGCGTGGGTGCGAACGCCGGATCCGTACACCCTCATCGTCCGCCTCAATCGTGTGGACGCCTCCATCTTAGGCATGTTCGGCGTGGCCGGAGGGGCGGCGTATCCGCCGCTGCCCGTGCATTTGCTCGCAAAGCTGCCGGACATCAACCGCGCCGCCTTCAACGGGCATCCACTCTCCAGCGGGCCGTACGTGCTGCAGCAGTGGAACCATGGCGCCTCGCTGATCTTCACGCCGAATCCCTATTACTTCCGCGGACGCCCCAAGCTGCGGAAGATCGTGTGGAAGATCGTTCCCAACGTCAATACGCTCTTTGCGCAACTGCAGACGCATGAAGTGGACGTCTACCTCGGCGTGGACGAGAACGACATCGCGCGGCTGCCGCAAGTCCACGGCATCACCGTGATCAAGAAGCTCATCGCGAATTGGCGCCACATGGGCATCAACACCAGCCGTCCGCAGCTGCACGATGCGCGCGTGCGGCTTGCCTTGCTCGAGGCCGTCAACTGGAAGCGCATCAACGACACGGTGTACCACGGCTACAACACGCTGGCGGTGAGCGACGTCTACCCGCAGCTGTGGGCCGCTCCCAAGATTGAGCCGTACCGCTACGATCCCGCCGGCGCAAAGCGCCTGCTGGCGCAAGCAGGTTGGTCCGTGGGCAGCGACGGCGTGCTGCACAAAGGCAGCCTCGCGATGCACATCACTATTTCGACGAACACGGAAAAGCAAGAGAACCAGCAAGCCGAAGTCCAAATCCAAAGCCAGTGCGGCCGTACGGAATCGACGTCGCAATTCGCAATTATCCGACGAGTCTGCTCTTCGCCCAAGACGGACCGCTCTACACCGGGAAATACGATTTGGAATGGAGCATCGAAACGAACGGACCCGATCCGGACAACCGGGGATTGTGGAACGGCAAGTTCATTCCCCCCAACGGCGCCAACACGGTTTGGCTCAACGATCCCATCGTCAACCGCACCTCCGAGCTGGCAAATTCGACGTTCGACCGCGCTAAGCGTAAGGCGTATTACCAGCAGGAGGAGGAGCGCATTCATCAGCTGGTTCCCTCGCAGTATTTTTACTGGGAGAACGAATACACCGCCGTCAACAGCGATCTCAAAAACTATCGTCCCGCCGCATTCATACAAGACACGTGGAATTCGTGGCAGTGGGAAATCTAACCGATTGCTCGTGCTGCGTACGGGCATCGAGGAACAGGCCGAGCTGCATTTTGAACCGGCGCGGGAAGGCGTGCTCAGCTGGAATACGCTCACGGATGCGGGCACGCTTGAATTTCGCCTGCTGCGCGCGCACGTTCCGGCGACGCCGTGGCTGCAGTACGCACAATGGAGCGCAGAGGGGCGCCGCTCGTTCAGTCCGCAGCACGGCGAGGTGCGCGTCGACGTGGACGTCATCAAAAGCTCGACGCCGTTCGACGGAATCGAAGCTCGCGCGGCGCGCGTCGAATTCCAGGCGATCGCGTTCGCGAGTCCCGCACGCACGCAGCGCTCGCTGCCCTTCATCGGGAAGGCCCGCATCTTGGACGTGCCGGCCCGTTCCCAATACGTCGTCGAAGGGGAACGCGGGTGGTGCAGTCCGGCTGAGCTTGTCGATGCTCAACGCGTACCATGGCTTGGACTACGACGTGCCCACGACGGCCCGCGCGGTGTTCGATCGCGCGTACAACGGCACCGGAAACTGGGCGTTCAACGTTGCATTCAGCGGAAGTCTGGGGCTGCGCGCTGCCGTCGCGTACCTGCGCAATTTGGAGCACGCACAGCGTTTGATCGATGCGGGCATTCCGGTGGCGCTCTCGTACGGTTGGACGGCGCACGAATTGCCGCAGGCGCCGATCGAACATTCCGACGGCCATCTCGCCGTGCTCTGCGGCTTCACGCAGAACGGCGACTGCGCGATGAACGACCCGGCGGCGCCGAACGTGCGAATGGTGTATCCGCGCGCCGCGATCGAACGTATTTGGCAACGCAACAACGGGATTGCGTATGCGGTTGCGCCCGTAGGACGCGATTTTCTCTCGCTCGTCAATTCTTGATGCAGCCGCAAGATAGCGTGACCGCGGGCGTGCGCGGCGACGCGCCATTGCACATCGCCCTCGTCGAACCGCAGATACCCCCGAACACCGGCAACGTCGCCCGCCTCTGCGCCGCTACGGGATGCCGGCTGCATCTGGTTGAGCCGCTGGGATTCCGCATCGACGATCGGGCGCTCAAACGCGCAGGCTTGGACTATTGGAAGCACGTGGACGTTTGCGTGCACCGCAGCCTGGACGCGTTCTTGGAATGCACCGCGCAGCTGCAGCGCTGGTATCTTTCAACCCGCGGACGGCTTCCGTATGCGCAGGCACCGTTCGAGAAGGGCGACGTACTGGTGTTTGGAAAGGAGACGGCAGGCTTGCCGCAGCCGTTGATCGATGCCTATCCGGATCGCGTTCTTCGCATTCCGCAGCGCCCTGCGGCAGTTCGCAGCCTCAACCTCTCGACCGCAGCCGGCATCGTTGCGTACGCGGCGCTGGCGCGGCTGAATTTTCCGGAGCTGGTGTAACGATGGCTACGGGCAAATTCGAGGCGCTCCAGCAAGAAGTCGTGCGCTGCACCAAATGCCCCGAACTGCGCGTGTACTGCGAGCAGGTTGCCGCCGAAAGAAAACGCGCGTACCGCGACTGGACGTATTGGGGCAAACCCGTTCCCGCCTTCGGCGATCCCGGTGCGCGCCTGGTTCTGGTCGGTCTGGCGCCCGGGGCGCACGGCAGCAATCGCACCGGCCGCATGTTCACCGGCGATGGGTCCGGGGATTTTTTGTATCCCGCGCTCCATCGCGCGGGATTTGCCAGCCAACCGGCATCGGTCAGCGCCCAGGACGGGCTCCTGCTGCGCGATTGCGTCATCACCGCTGCGCTCCGCTGCGCACCGCCGCAGAACAAGCCGACGCCCGCGGAACTTCGCCGCTGCTTCCCCTATTTGGTACACGAGCTGGGATTGTTGCGCCGTGCGCGCGTCATCGTTGGCCTGGGCGCGATCGGCGCGAAAGCCGCACTCGATGCGCTGCGCGAGAACGGTTTCCGGATCGAGCCTGCGCGGCCGCGTTTCGGGCACGGCGTCGAGATCGAGGCGCGCAAGGAGTCGCGCATCATCACCGCCATTGCCTCGTTTCATCCAAGCCGGCAGAACACCAACACGGGCAAACTCACGGTGGCGATGTTCGATGCAATTTTTACGCGGGCGCGTGAATTGCTAGTATCCTAAGGTGAAAATGGCAAAGCCGCCGGGGCTCCGGCCTCCTGCGCCCGATAATTTTGATGCGTTACATGTGGCCCTTCGGGCCATCGGTTACTAACTGGAAGAAGCTCAATGAAAATCGCTGACGCGGCCGCATGAATCGACGGCTTTGTCCGGGATCATCATGCCTCCCGTTCCGGGACGATAACTGACGATCTGGGGCGCAGGCGCGTTTATGCCCGCCGGCCCGTAGCGCTCCTGCAGATCCTTGAGCACGTCGTGATCTTGTTCGACGTTGTGCGTGCTCTGCGAGAGGTCGTACGCCTGCACGGCGCCGTTTTTGGCGAACAGGACGCGGTACACCACGCCGTCCTTCGAAAACGTGGTTTCGCCGCAGGATTGGCCGCCTGCGGCGCGCGCGTGCGAAAACGCGAAGACGAGCACGCCGCCCGCCAACGCGAGGGCTGCGGCGAGAATCCGGATTCGATGCATCTCGTAGGTCGTTATCGGCGCATCGGCGCCGCATTTCAGCGATCCAACCCTTTACACGCCGGTCGGGGCCAGACCGAGATCCTGCAACAGCCGCCCCGGGACGGCGGAGGGTGCGTCCATCATTACGTCTCGCGCCAGCTGGTTCTTCGGGAATGCGATAACGTCGCGAATGCTCGTCTCGCCCACCGCCAGCATCGCGATGCGATCGATGCCGAGCGCCATGCCGCCGTGCGGCGGAGCACCGTAGTCCAGCGCGCGGATGAAGAACCCGAAGCGCTCGTCGATCTGCTCGGTGGTCATGCCCAGCATCTGAAAAACTCGACGCTGAAATTCGGGCTTGTGAATGCGAATCGATCCGCTGCCGAGCTCGTAACCGTTGAGCACCATGTCGTAGTGCTGCGCGCGCATCGCCAGAGGATCCGTGTCGATCAGTTCCCATTCGCCGGGAGCCGGCGCGGTAAAGGGATGATGCGCGGGCGCAGGCCGCCCCGTCCCCTCGTCGATTTCGAACAATGGGAAGTCGGTCACCCATGCAAACGCGTAGGCCTGCGGATCGCGCAAGCCGCAACGCTCGCCGATTTCGCCGCGCATCTTGCCGGCGACCGTCAGCGCGGCCTCGCGAGCGTCGGCAAAGAGCAGCACGGCATCGCCGGATTGCGCTTGCGTTCGCTGCCGCAGCTGCGCGACGTGCGCCTCGCCTACGAACTTGGCGGCGGAACTCTTCGTGCCGTCAGCACCGAGCGCGATCCACACCAGACCTTTTGCGCCGTTTTGCTTTGCGAGCTCGCCCAGCGCGTCGAAATCGCGACGCGAGAGCGAAGCGCCGCCCGGATAACGCAGCGCCACGATGGCACCTCCGCCTTCGAGCACCGACCTGAAAACACCGAATTCCGTGCCGGTGAAAATATCGCCGGCTTGCTGGAGCTCCAAGCCGAAACGCAGGTCCGGTTTATCGCTCCCGAATCGCGCGAGCACCTGAGCGTGGGTGAAGCGCGGAAATGGCTCCAGATCGACGTCGAGCACGCGTTTCCAGACGTACCGCATGCACGACTCCATGAGGTCCAGCACTTCTTCTTGACCGGCAAAGGAGAGCTCGACGTCGATTTGCGTGAACTCGGGTTGCCGATCGGCGCGCTGGTCTTCGTCGCGCATGCAGCGCGCGATCTGCATGTAGCGGCCGAAGCCCGCGATCATCAGAATCTGCTTGAGAATCTGCGGAGATTGGGGAAGCGCGTAAAACGAACCGTTGTAGATTCGGCTCGGCACCAAATAGTCGCGCGCGCCTTCAGGCGTGGACTTGATGAGCATCGGCGTCTCTATTTCCAGAAATTCCCGTTCGTCGAAAAAATCGCGCATCGCCTTGACGATCTTGTGCCGCACGGTGATATTGCGCTGCAAGCGCGGCCGTCGAAGGTCCAAATACCGGTACTCCAGGCGCAGATTCTCGTCGACGTCGTCGTCTGTGTTTATGGGAAAGGGCGGCACGAGGGACCGGCTGAGCACCTCCAGTTCGTCGACGCCGACCTCGACCTGTCCGGTTGCGAGCTTTTCGTTTTCGGTTCCCGCCGGACGCGAGCGCACGAGCCCGCCTATGCGAATCACGTCTTCATGGCGCAGATGCTGGGCCTGGTCGAACGAGGGATGCTGCGGATCGAAGACGATCTGCGTAATGCCCCCGCGGTCCCGAATGTCGACAAAGATCAAACCGCCGTGGTCGCGTCTGCGGTTCACCCAGCCGCTCAGCTCGACGCGGCTTCCCACCTGGTCTGACCGCAACGCGCCGCAAGAGCGTTTGAGCGCCGAACTACTCGCCATCGTGTTTGTCTCCCAACGCGCTTTTTATTCCGGAAACATAGTAGTATTGCTGGATCAAATCGCGCGCGAACTTCGAGCGGGACGCGCGTCGATCGAAAAAGCCCAAGATCCATGGGCATTTCGTCAGCGCTGCATGCAAACCCAGTGAAATCGGCGTCATTCCCAAATTCGCCATTACCGCGAAGTGCGGATGCTTTCGATAAAATCGAACGGTCGACCGGCCGGCCAGCGTCATTTTGCCGACCTGATCCTCGTGCGGGACGTCTTGGCAATGATAGTTGATCGCAGCGGGTTCGTAGACGATGGCCATTCCGCTCTTTTGCAAACGGTATCCCAATTCCAAATCCTCGTGACCATAGCCCGTGAAGCTTTCGTCGAAGCCGCCGACGCGCAGCAGCCGGTCGCGCGCCACGGACGCATTCCCCGTAAGAAAGTACAGCCAGCTCAACATTCTACGTGAAGGAGGATGCAGGCTGCTTCGCTCGCCGGGATGCGCGCGCTTGCGCTCGTACTCTTCCAACGAACTGACTTGGACCTCCCAGCCGACGACGGCAACCGGCGTTTTTGCTGCACGGTGCCGTCGCAAGTGCGCCTGCAGCAATCCGGGATCGGCGATGATGTCGGAATCATTGAACAGCACGATCTCGCCTTGCGCCGCTGCGATGCCGGCGTTGCGCGCCATCGCCCGCCCGGTGTATGCGCCCGGCAGGTAATGCACGTTCGGGTACTGCTCCCGCACCTGCGCCAAGTACTCGGCCGTACCGTCCGTCGAATTCGAATCGCAGATTAATAATTCGTACGACTGCGGTTCTAGGCGCTGTTCCAGCAGCGAAGGCACGACGTGACGGAGCGTGTCGATGCGGTTGTACGTCGGAATCACGACGGAGAGTTCAAGCATGCAGCAGTTGTTCGACGGCTTGCAGCACTTCGTCGCGAAACCGGTTCAGCGACTCCATCGACTCGTCGGCCGGCTTTTGCACGAGCCGGCACGGCACGCCGTAGGGTGCCCACTCCTGCGAACTCAACCGGAAATACCGATGTTCGAACGCCACCACCGTCGGACTCCGCACGGCGCTTGCGACATGAGTGGCGCCGGTGTCCACCGTAACGACCACCCGCGCGCGCTCGAATACCGCCGCCCAGCGATGGAACGGCAAGCCGCCCAGCACAACGTCGGCCACGCGCGCGTCGGATACCGCATCGACGTACCGTTCGCAATCGGGCGCGTACGTCACCACCAATGGGACGTCGAACCGATGCAGTTGCGAAATCAATGCGATCGTAGATTCCAGCGTGCCCCCGTCCGTAAACCAGCGAAGTCCCAAGTGCAGCACGATCGGATCGTGCGGCAGGTAGGCGATTGAAGCGCGATCGTCTTCGGTCAGGTCGAGCCGCAAGTGTTCCACGCGATGCGCTGCGCCGGCTAGGCCAACAAGATCGATGCAGCTGATTGACTTCGTGCCGCACGTGACGATGCGGATCGCGCTCGCAGAGATCCGGATCGGCTTCGGAAATCATCAGGCGATTGAGATACAGTCGCGCGCTGAGCCTGGCGATATAACGGCGCACGTACGTGTACCCCACGCGAACCTTCGCGCGGGTGGCGGCGACCAGCCGCAGGTCCGCGCTGCGGGGAGCAAGCGCGATCGCCGTATCGATCCGGCCTGCGAAACGAGCACCGAACTCCGCCGGCCGCATGTCCGGCGGCAGTTCCAACACCTCGTCCACGTCGGTGTTGCGATCCATCACGATCCGGTTGTACGGACTGCACACCATCGTCAGGCGAGTAAAGGAAAGGACGCGCGCACCGTGGCGATCGCCGGCGTGGAAAGGATAAGATCGCCGATTCTATCCGTGCGCGCCAGCAGAATGTGCACGTTCCAGCTCTTCGAAGTAGACTTGGCGCGCGAGCCGGCGGGCGGCGCGAAGCTCGCGGGCCGAGAGCGGCCGATCCATCCGGAGATCGTCCAGCACGTCGCGGTAGCGACGAGCCGCGCCGATCCCGCGCATCCATTTGTGGATCAGCCGCGCCACGGCATTGTCGCCCGTAGCTAAATACGTGCGCCAGTGGGGATGAAGCCGCGCCAATTGCACTGCGGTACGTGCCTGCGCGCGAGACTGGCGGATCATCTGTTCCACATTACCGCTGCGTGGACGAGGTTTGTAGTGAAACGCGAGCGCGTTTTTGTTGAAGACGGCTTTCACTCCCGCAAAGCGCAAACGCAGCCCCACGTCGATGTCTTCCCATCCATACTCCGCAAAGCTCTGGTTGAATCCGCCCACAGCACGAATCGTTTGCAGCGGTACCGACACGTTCGTCGTCCAGAAAAAGTTGCCGCTATAGTCTTTGATCGACCACACCGGCACCGGCAGATCGTCGAATGACTCCACGTTGATCGCACCGCCGCGGACGATCGCTTGCGGGCGCCGATCGTGCGAGCGCAGATGTTCGGCCACGAAGTTGGGCAACGGAAGCACGTCGTCGTCGATAAAGATGATGCGCTCGCCGGCGGCCTTGGCAATGCCGGCATTGCGGCCGGCGGCAAGCCCGGAATTGGGCTGATCGATGACGGCGAAGCGGCATGTCGCGCGGCCTTTGGCGCGCTCGATCGTTTCGGGCGTGTCATCCGTCGAGCCGTCGTTCACCAGCACAATTTCGTATGCATCGTCAGGAACGGTTTGCTCGAAGCATGCATCCAACACGCGCTCGAGCAACCGCGCGCGGTTGTACGTGCAGAATTGGATCGTCGCCCTCATCCGGCGTTCAAGAACCGCAAGCGTTCTATGTCGCGTGGTCTGCGTCCGGCCGCGGCCCGGGGATAACGACGTCACCTCGCGCAGATGCAGCAACGCCTGCGATGCGAATGGGAGGAAATCCGACGATGTCGTAAGTTCCGGATGCCACGCTGATGCCTTCCGTCTTGAATTTGCGCAAGATGTCTCGAAACATCGCGTCCTTGATCTCCCGGATGCCGCGATCCGGTACGACGAAGCGCAGCGCCAGTTCCACCCAATTGTCCGTCATTCTGTAGAAAACGCGCGGCTTGACGTCGGGCGGCTGAAGGTTGTAAATGCGGCGCAGATGCTCTCGCCCCGCCTCGCTCATGCGTTCGCAGTCCGTCGTGTGCTCGCGCGCCGCTTCGAGCAGAATCTGTTCCGCGCGATCGTACTTGTCGCTGTAGCCGACGCCGACATGAATTTCTTCCCAGATGAACGGGAAATCCCGCGAATAATTGTAGACGGGCTCGGTAAATATCAGGCCATTGCTTACGGTCACGATGCGCCCGGTATATTGCCGCGCGAGCACCCACACCGCCGGATCGGTTTGGTCCTCGACCGAAGGAGGCTGTCCCATTTCCAGCACAGTGGTTTGAATGAAGTCCAATGCGATGACTTCTCCGCGCACGCCGCCGATGATGATGCGGTCGCCGATGCTGAAATGCTTGCCCCGCAGGATGACGAAGTATCCTGCCACTGCGATGATGAACTGCTGAAGCGCAAAAGCGATGCCGGCACCGATCAATCCACCCACCGTGGCCCAGTGCGCGTGCGGCCCCACCCAAATCGAAATCAGCGCAACGATGAAGAATGCGGTGGAAGCAAGGTTGATCGCCTGGTGCCCCCAGAATCGAAAACGGTCCGCTTTGTTGAATCGCCGGAACAGCCGAATCGCGTAATGCAGCGCGTACCGGGCGATGACCACCACGGCAATCAAAGCCAAGGTCAGGAGAACCTTCTCGGCGTTGAGCTGGCTCACGCCGATGAGCGTGACGTGGAAAATCTTCACCTTGCGCTAATTCCCTCCGGCGTGGCGCTCTAACGCACTACCCCTCGCGAGCAGCGATTCGGCTGCCGCGACGATTCGGGGAACGTCCAAATTGGCGATGCACGCGTAGTCGGGACACGTTTCTTTGCGTTCGCCTGGGCGGCACGGATAGCTCGCGCGCACGGTGGCCGTGCGCACACCAAGCGGCGCCCATCGCTCCGGCATGTCCGATTGGAACGGGAATATGCCGACGGTTGGCGCGCCCACTGCCGCGCAAACATGCATCGCGCCCGTCGTTATTCCTACGAAGACGGCGGCACGCTGCGCCAATGCGGCAAAGCTTCCAATGGACGTTCGGCCTGCAATCGCGATACCGGCGCTTCGACGCGCAATGCCCTCGACGATTTCGCGATCGGCGTCTGCGCCGCTGAGCAGGACCGCCACGCCCAACCGCTCGCGTATCGCATTCACGAGCGCCGCCCATCCGTCCACCGGCCACATGCCGCGTTCCGGAGCGATGGCGTTGGTCGCGTGCACGATCGCGAACGGGCCGTCCCCGCAATTCACTGACACGAGCACATCTTGCGCCTGCGCGCGATCCGCCTGCGTTACGCTCATGCGTGGAGTCGCGTCGTTCGCGTCGCATCCAAGCGCGCGTGCGTAATCCAGCAAAATCTGCGACCAGTGCGAAGTGACGTCGCCGCGCTCGCTGCGCACCGTCACACGATGCGTGAACCGCGTGGAATACAAGCGGCGCGCCTGTCCTACGCGAACCGGAATGCCGGCAAGCTGCGGCACGCGCGCCGTGCGCACCGTCGCCCACGTGACTACTGCGGCATCATAGGCACGTGCCCGCAACGTCTGCGCCATCTCCCGTTCGCCCGAGCCTTCGTCGACAAGTACGTCGTCGAGATCGGGAACGCGCAGCAGCGCTTCCCGGTGCGCGGGCAGTGTGAGCGCATCAACGATAGCGAACCGCGCGCGCAGCGCGCGCGCGACGACGCTGGCCACGAGCGAATCACCGATTCCGCCGCCGGCGCAGTACAGCAGTGCCCTATCCGGCACGCGATCCGTTGGGCAGCCTGTTCTCCGCAGTGCGCAGTTCGCGCGCGAGTTCGGCCGTGTACGCGCCGTCGAGCAACTGCGCGCGCGCGATGGATCGGACCGCGGACGGAAAACGCGCATCCGTCGCGACGCCGGCGAACCACGGCAAAAGCCGCTCCATGGCTTTGGCGCGAGCCAAATTGGCGCGATGCGCGCCCGTCGCGGATCGCACCCGCGCGCTCGAGTTCTTGCGCACGAATCTGACCGCCATGCGCGCTTTTTCCATCGTCTTTTGCAACTCGGATTCGAGCGTGACATCTTCCGGCGGCTTGATATGCCAAATGTACGCGTCCCATGCAAACTTCCGGCGCAGTCCGCGTTCGCGCAGACGAAGCCCGAGATCCGTGTCTTCCCAACCGTAGAGATGGAACTGCTCGTCGAACCTTCCGACGGCATTCAAAGCGAGCCTGGGCGTGGAGACATTGCACGTGCAAAAGTATGCACGCGAGTAATTGGAAAGCGTCGGTTTCGGCCGCTCGTGGTACGACGGCACGTTGACGATCGGACCGCTCACGACCAGATTGTCGACCCCATGTGCAGCATCGTGCGCCGCCAGAAACCCCGGCGGAGCATACACGTCGTCGTCGCAAAACAGCACGAGATCGCCGCGTGCGGCCGCGATGCCGCGGTTGCGCGCCGCGCCTCGATTGGGCCGCTCCTCGTAGACGTAGGAAATCTCGAACGTGAGGTGCGCGCGGGCGCGGTCGATCACGTGCGGCGTCGCATCAGACGAGCCGTTGTCGACGATGATGACCTCAAACGGCGGGGCGCCGATCTGTTTTTCGAATGAGCCCAAGGCGCGGTCGAGATATTCGGCACGATCTCTGGTGGCGATGATGACGGAGATTCGCATGCTAGGATTCACCGGGCGTTTGCAGGCAAAGGATGCCGGCCGCCATTCGCGACGCGGCGCCGACGTGTTCGCGATAGAGCACGCTCAGTGCCTTCGACGTACGTGCGAGCCATGCATCGTCTGCCGCGCGCTCGATCGCGACCCGTGCAACGCGTCCCGGCGTGAGCGTACCGTGCAATTCCAGGACGATGCTCGCCTGCGCGTCGATATTGGGTTGCGTATGGTAGCGATGGCGCTGCGAATACGCCGCGACGGCGGCGCGCTTGGCGGCCACGCCGATCAGCGGCAGGCGATCCAAATAGGTCAGCGGTCCATTGATGGCAGCCAGCTCCGGCGCGTTGAGCGGGGTGCATGCGATGACCGGCGTGCCGAGCGCGGCAAGCTCGATTACTTTGGTGCCGGGAATGGTGAGAACCAGACATGCTCTGCGCGCTGCAGCCAACGCGTGGCGCACGACGGGAAACTGCAGCTTGCCGTCCAGCGATGCCAGAAACGTCTGACCGTCCCGTTCGAGCAGCGTGCCGCGCTGCGCGAAGAACCTCGGATGCCCACCTTCCTCTATCGCGGCTCGAACGGCATCCAGATGCGTGAACGGCGAGATGCCGAAGGCGATCGGCATACCGGCGTTCTGGCGCCGCATGGCGAGCGCCGCGGTAAAAAAGAACGGCACTAGGTGACGCACTTCGTACGCGCGCGAGCCCGGCATGATCAGAATGCCGCCGCCAGGCGCGCCCGGATCGAGCCGAGCGGCCGATTCGATCAGCGCTCCGTCGATCGCCAGATTGCCTACGAGGCGAATGCGGTCGGCCGGCACGCCGCATGTCGCAAGCTCGGCGACGTTGCGCTCGTCCACGGCGAAGGCGCGCGCGGTTGCGCGGGCATAGCGCGGTCTCGAGAACTTGTATGTCATAAATGCGCCGCCGAAGCGCTTGCGCAGACGGAAGGCGTGCATGAGATCGCCCCCCAGATACAGTACTGCATCGGCGTGCTCCGGCAAGCCGTCGAGGCGCGCGCCGAATGCAACACGCAGGTACGCCTTACTGCCGTAGACGTAGGCGTTCGGATATGCGGCGCGCACCATCTCCGGCTCTCCTCCGGTCGCGTAGTCGTCCGGTACGAAGAACACGTGCACTTCCGTATCGCTCGCGCGCGCGAACAGTTCGCGCAGCAGGGGCAACAGCCATCCGGCGGTTTCGCCGGGGCCGTTGCACGTGAAGATCAGGCGCATCAGCGCTCGAGCGATGCTCCGTGACAATAGCGCGCAACGATGCGAGCGATCGTATCCGTCGTGCTTGCGCCCTGCACGTGCGGCGCGAGCGCAATGATACCGCCGTGTTGCAGCACGACCGTACGTTCGGGAAGTTCTTCCTCGCGATACTGCGCACTCTTCACGTGCACGTCCGGCTTGAGCGCATCGAGGACTACTTCAGGAGTTCGCTGATCGAAGCCCACGACCGCGTCCACGCTGCGCAGCGCGCGCAGCACGCAGGCTCGATCGTCAAATCCGGCGATCGGGCGGTTCGCGCCCTTGATTTTTCGCACGGACGCATCGGTATTCAGGCCGACGATCAGCGCATCGCCCTGGGCGCGCGCCCACGCCAAATACGTCACGTGGCCGGCGTGCAGCACGTCGAAGCAGCCGTTGGTGAAAACTACGCGCTTCTTTGCCTCCCGCATCGATTCGCGCCATGCTACCGCCTGCGGCCAATCGACAAAGAGCTCACCCAACGATGTCTCGGCGTCAAACCCGCTCATGATCCACCAGCGCGAGGATCTCATGGGCGGACGCGGTGGCGGTGCCTAATTTTTCCACGACGACGCCGGCGGCAAAGTTTGCCAGCTGCATCGCCAGTTCGATCGTTGCGCCCGCGGCCAGCGCGAGCGAGAGGACCGCGACGACGGTATCGCCGGCTCCGCTCACGTCGAATACCGTGCGCGCAACGGACGGAATGTGCAAACGGCGGCCGTCGCGCCCGAAGAGAGACATGCCTTGCTCGCCGCGCGTAATAACGACATACCGGCACTCGAGCATGTCCAGAAGCGCCGCGCCGGCGCATTCGAGCGAGGCGTCGTCGGAGATCGGGATGCCGGTGCTTTGCGCGGCTTCCTGCACGTTTGGCGCAATGCATGTTACGCCGGTGAAGAGCCCTGCGTTTTGCGGCTTGGGATCGGCGAAGACGATCGGACATTCGAGCGCAGCCTCCACCAGCTCGCGTGAGAAGAGCCCCTTCGCGTAGTCGCTGAGCACCACGGCGTCGGCGCGCTCGGCGTACTCGCGTACAATCTCGCAAAGGCGCCGCCGGTCCCGCTCGGTCAACGCACACGTCGATTCCCAATCGGCGCGAACCACCTGCTGGTTGTGCGCCACCACGCGCGTCTTCCGGGTCGTCGGACGATCGTTCACGGTAATCACACCGCGATCCGATATACCTTCGGCGGCGAGCAACTCGCCGACGTAGTGCGCGAAGGCGTCGGTTCCGATGGCTGCGGCAAACTCGACCTGCGCGTGCAGCGCGCGCAAGTTGTTCGCGACGTTGCCGGCGCCACCGAGCGTGAACGAGTGATCGCCGACCGCCACGACAGGAACGGGCGCTTCAGGCGAAATGCGCGTAACCGTTCCCCAAATCCACTCGTCGACCATTACGTCGCCCACGACCAGGACGCGACGGGCGCGCATGCGCTCGAAGAGCGAACGCGCATCGACCGGCGCTAGCGTCTGCACGAAGCTGCCGCGCCGGCCCGAGCGTTCACCATTCGAAAATGATGCGCTGCTCGACCAGATCGCATACGATGTGCGCCATGGTTTGGTGCACCTCTTGCACGATCGCGGAGTAACCGTCGGGACCCATCAGGATCAGGTCCGCGATCCGTCCGGCGCTTCCGCCGCCGTTCCCCGTGAACGCGACTGCAAGCGCTTCACGCCTCTTTGCTTCCTCGAGCGCGAGCACGATGTTTTTGGACGTACCGCTCGTCGTAAGTCCGACGACCACGTCGCCCGCTTGAACGAACGCTTCGATCTGCCGCCGAAAAATCTCGTCGTAGCCGTAGTCGTTGCCGACCGCGGTCAGCGTCGAGGTATTCACCGAAAGCGCTTCACTGTACAAACCGGGACGCTCGCGCAAAAAGCGTCCGCTCAGCTCGGCAGCCATGTGCTGCGCTTGGGCCGCGCTGCCGCCATTGCCCATCCATAAGATCTTATTGCCGCGCCGAAGCGCCTTGACCATTGCGTCGGCAATGGCTTCGCACTGCGCCCGGTAGCGCGGCGCATCGTAAATGCCGCGGCGATCGGCAAGCAGCTCGTCGAAGCCGCGACGCGCCTTTACGTCTATGGTTCTATCCAAAACATCTCCTGGCCCAGAGACACCAGTTCGCCGTTCTCCGGAATGATACGCGCAATAACGCCGTCGTAATCGCTCGTGATCTCGTTGAACAACTTCATGGCTTCCAGAATGCACAGCACTTGACCGCGTTCGACGCGATCGCCCACTTTCACGAACGGTTCGGTATCGGGCGAGGGCGATCGATAAAACACCCCGACCAGCGGCGCAGTGATTTTCTTGGTGGCCGACGTGGCTGCGGGGTTGCCGGCAGCCGGTGCGGACGCCGCGGGCGCCCCCGAGCCCGCCGCGGTCGAAGCCGGGACCGTGATGCCCGCCTCGCGGCGCACCAGTTCGAACAGTTTGCCGCCGACCGTGATTTTGAGCGCGTCCAGATCATGTTCGTGCATGATCGCCAGCAGCGCTTTGAGGGTCTGCGTTTCCTGCGCCTCGGGTGCAGCGGCGCCCCCGGACGGGGTGCCCGCGCTTTGCCCTTCCGCCGGAACGCCGAAATCACGATTCATGCTTGCACAGTTCCACGAGGAGGGGCGCGAGGTCTTTTCCCACGGGAAGCCGGCGATCGGAACGCTCGCGCAGATCGCGCAGAATGAGCTGCCTGCCTGCCAGCTCGTCGCTTCCCGCGATCAACGCAAAGCGAGCATTGTTCGCGTCCGCGATCTTGAGCTGCGCGAGCAGTTTGCGATTGCCGTAATCCATAAAGATCGCAACCTCGACGGAAAAGCGCAACTGCATCGAGAGCGCCATCAAGAAGTCTTGCGCCGGAGCGCCCAGCGCGATAGCCTGAATTCCCTTGCGAGTCGTTTCCGCTTGGGGGTTCGCGGCCGCAATCGTCATCAGCAAACGTTCCAGACCCAGAGCAAAACCGACCGACGGCACGTTCGGGCCGCCAAGATCGCCGATTAACTCGTCGTATCTGCCGCCCGCACAAACGGTGCTTTGCGCGCCGAGCGCGTCGGACACGAATTCAAAAACCGTGCGCGTATAATAGTCCAGTCCGCGCACGATCCGCGGGTTCACGACATATGGAACCGCAATCAGATCCAAATACCGCTTGACCGCATCGAAATGCTCGCGGCACGCTGCGCACAAGTAGGCTTCGAACGCGGGCGCGCCTTCGAGAAACGCCTGATCCTCATCCGCTTTGCTGTCCAGCAAGCGCAAGGGATTGCGCTCCAGCCGCCGCGCGGAATCGGCGCTGAGCCGGTCGCGATGCGGGCGAAAGTGTGCGAGCAACGCTTGCCGGTACGCCGGCCGGCACGCGCGGTCGCCGATAGAATTCAGGTTGAGCGTTACGGGGATGCCGTACGTGCGCAAGAGGTGCATCGCCAGCGCAATGACCTCGACGTCGGCCTGCGGGCTTTCAAAACCGACGCACTCCACGCCGAACTGGTGGGACTGCCGGTAGCGCCCCGCTTGCGGCCGCTCGTAACGAAAAATCGGCCCGATATAATACAATCGGCGAGCGGCCGTGCCGAAAAGATTGTGCTGCATGCCGGCGCGCACGACCGGCGCGGTCCATTCCGGGCGCAGCGTCATCCGGCGGCCGGCCTTGTCTTCGAACGTGTACATTTCTTTTTCGACGATGTCCGTCGTTTCGCCGACTCCGCGCACGAAGAGTTCGGTTGCCTCGAAAAGCGGCGTGCGGATTTCGCCGTATCCGTAGCGCCGCGCCAGGTCGTGAATGCGCGCCTCCAGCTGCTGCCAGCGCGCGCTCTCGAACGGCAACACGTCCTGCGTTCCGCGCGGTGCCGCGATCTTCGAAGACATAGGCGCCAAGGTTAGGGAACCTGCGAAAAAGTCCCACGCCGGCCTAGTCCGGCGTCCGATGTGCGTGATACGTGCAGTGTGGTCACGGCGCTGCTGGTCACCACGGCCGCCACGCTCATGGAGAGCGCGCCGTTCATTCTTGCCGCCGCGGTTATCGCGCGCACGCCGCTGCGGCGGAGCTCGTGGATGGTCCCGTACCTAGGATGCGGGTGTGGGACGGGACCGTCTGCGCGTTCGTTGCCCGCTGCCGCCGCCACGTATATGGTGTTCGGGCCCGCGGTCGCATGCGCGCGTTTCGGCGCTGCGCTTTTCGCCGGCCGGATCGTCCGGCGCCGGCACGCGTGTTCGCATCCTGAACCCTCCGCGCTCGATCAGCTGTGGCTATTGATCGGCCCGGCCGCGACGGGATCGGTGATTTCGATGTTCGCCGCGACGTTGGTCGGCCCGCATGTGCCTGCAGCGAAGGCTTTTGCCGGCGGGGCAATCGCAGCGTTTTTGATCGCGCCGTGCGGCCTAGGCGCGATGGGACTGGCCGCCTCCCTGCGCGGCACGCTGCCGGCAGCAAGCGTGGGATTTTTGTGCGTCGCCGGAATTGCCGATCTTCGTACGTGGCTGCGCGCGCCGCATCGTCATTGCCGCCACGATGCGTTGGCGTATGCGATCGCGGCGCTCGCCTTTGCCATCGTCGCGGCGCGGGGCGGCGCCGGTTTAGTACATCCACGGATTGCGTTCGCGTTATGGTTCTGCGCGGTTGCGTGCTGCGCGCTCGCGTACCGGCATCGCGCCAAGCGCAGCGCACGCATGCGCATCGCGCCGGCGATCATGTTCGCGGGCGCGGTACTGTCCGCACCGCTTCCACAGTATCACGCGACGGAAACCTCCCTCACCGACGCCTTTGCGGGCGAGCACGTGGACTTTACGGGCATGGTCACGCACACGGGCGATGCGACGACGCTCGTCCGCTATGCCATTACGTGCTGCCGCGCCGATGCTGCGCCGGTCGTGATCCGCCTGGCCAAAGACACGCCGTCGCTGCGCGGTTGGGCACGCGCGAAGGGCGTGCTGGTGCAAAATGCGGGCGGGCTCCGGCTGCACGCAGATCTGCTGCAGCGCATTGCGGCGCCGGCCGATCCGTTCGTGTACCGCTAGTTCGGGGCAACGGCCGATGACGCTAGGAGCTTCGGCGAGGTTCGAGCAGTTCGACCGGAATGCCGTTGGGATCTTCGATGAACGCGATCGCGCGAGTGCCGCCCGGAGAACGCTTGACGTCCTTCAAGATCGCCACTCCGGCAGATCGCAACTCGGACACATATCGCGACAAGTCGGTGTCGACTTCAATTGCCAAATGCTCGTACCGGTTTCCCAACTCGTACGGCGGATGCTCTTCCAAATCGTAAACAAGTTCGACGTACGCATCCCAGCTCGAGCCGACGAATGCCATGTCTGCGTTGCCGGGATAGTGGTGCGGACCGTCCAGCAGCCGCAGGCCGAGTTTCTCGGTATAGAAATCGATCGACTCTTGCATGTCGTTCACGAAAATCGACGTGTGCAGAAAGCGCGGCATGGCACGAACCTCTCCTCCGGAACCTTAGTGCAAAAAATAGCGGTGCGTCGAAAATACGAGCGAGATGCCCAAACTGTCCGCCGCGGCGATCACTTCGGCATCGCGCATGGAACCTTGCGGTGCGATGACGGCGCTGCATCCTGCTCGCGCCGCGGCTTCCAGTCCATCGGCAAAAGGAAAAAACCCATCGCTCGCGCAGGCTGCTCCGCGCGCGTGTTTGCCCGCGCGCGCGCCGGCGATCTCCACCGCACTCACGCGATTGGTTTGGCCCGCGCATATTCCGCGCGTCGATCCCCCTTTGGCGATGACGATGCCGTTGCTTTTGACGTGGCGCACGACGTCCCAGGCGAACGCGAGATCATGCCATTCTTGGGTGCCGGGACTGCGGCGGCTCACTAGGGACCACGACTCCGGAGCGAAGCGCTCGTCCTGGTGCTCCGCGAGGACGCCGCCCAGGGCGCTTCGCAATTGCAATTCCCCTTGCAGCCGATCCGGCAAATCGTCGCGATAGCGCATGATGCGCAAGTTCTTTTTCTTCTTGAGCAGCGCGAGCGCATCCGGATCAAAATCCGGCGCCGCGACGATCTCGAGAAAAAACGGGCTCAGCGCGTTCGCCGTTTCGACGTCGATCCTGCCGTCCACGGCAATGATGCCGCCGAAGGCCGAGATCAAATCCGCTTCCAATGCATCCGTTACGGCTTTGGAAACGCTGGACCGTTGCGCCACTCCGCAAGGGACGGTGTGCTTGACGATCGCCGCGCGCACGAAGCGCTCGGCCTGCGATCCGATCTCCGCGCCGATGGCGGCGCGCGAGAGCAGCCGCAGCGTCGCGTCTAAGTCGAGTAAATTGTTGTACGAAAGCGCTTTGCCGTGCAACTGCTCCGGCAACAGCTGCGCGCGGTCCAGATAGAACGCGGCGCGCATCTGCGGATTCTCGCCATAGCGCAGCGGCTGCGCCAGCGGCATCGCGAGCGAGAGCGCCCCGGGCAGCTCGCTGGGCGGGACTTCTCCCTTGGTGGCCAAATAATGCGCGATCGCCGCGTCGTATTGTGCCGTTCGCTCGAACGCGGAGACCGCGAACCGGCGCCGTGCCTGCTCGTCCAGACTGCCGTGCGCAAGCGCATGCAAAAATCCGCCGTACTGCGAGGGATGGCTCAGAATCGTGACGTTCGCGAAGTTCTTCGCGCCTGCGCGCAGTAGCGCAACGCCGCCGATGTCGATTTGCTCTATCGCTTCCGCGAGCGCGGTGCCTTCGTGAGCGACCGTGGCCTCGAAGGGATACAGGTTGACCGCCAGCACGCGCACGTCGTGAATCGCATAGACGCGCGCCTGATCGTTGTGCGCCGGATCGCTGCGGTCATACAGTATGGCGCCGAACAGTTTTGGATGCAGCGTTTTCACGCGGCCGCCGAAGAGCGGCGGAAATCCCGTGAGATCTTCGACGTCGTGCGCATCTACGCCGTGCTGCGCCAAAAAAGCCCGCGTGCCGCCCGTCGCATAGATCGTCGTGCCACGTCGGGTCAGTGCCTGGGCGAGCTCTACGGCGCCCGTTTTATCGGAAAGAGAAAATAGAGCGGCGTCAGGCAAGCACGGGCTCCGGCGCGCGTACTTTGCTTGCGAGCTCCGCCGAGATGATCGAACTCACGCCCGCTTCTCCCATCGTCACGCCGTACATGCGATCCGCCAGCTCCATCGTTTGTTTGTTGTGGGTCACGATAATCATTTGCGAGTCGCCCGCAAGCTCTCGTACCATGCTGGAGAAGCGCTCGACGTTGGCGTCGTCTAACGCCGCATCCACTTCGTCCAGCAGGTAGAACGGCGAAGGACGCACTTTGATGAGCGCAAAGATCAGCGCAGCCGCCGTCATCGCGCGCTCGCCGCCTGAAAGCGCGGGGAGCGGCATGAGTTTCTTGCCCGGCGGCTGCACGGAGATTTCGATGCCTGTTTCGGAGAGGTTTTCCGGGTTCGTTTGCCACATTTTTGCCTGACCGCCCGCAAACAGCTTCGCGTACATCTGCGTGAACGCTTCGGAGACCAGTTCGAACGTCTGGTTGAAACGCACTTGCGTCTGCTGCTCGACTTGGCGAATCGATTCAAGCAACGTCTCTCGCGCCTTGGAAAGATCGGCCAGCTGCGCTCCCAAAAACGTTTCGCGCGCCGCAAGTTCTTCGCGATCGGCCTCCGCGCTCAGGTTCACGTTTGAAAGGCGCGTCAAATCCTCTCGCAGCCGCGGCAAGTCCTTAACGACCGTATCCGCTTCTTCGCGGTACCGGCTTTCGACCTCATGGCACTCCTGCTGCGTTGCCGGATTCTGCGCGAATTGCGAGACGAGCATGCCCAGCTCGGCTTCGACCTCTGCCAGCCGCATGCGATGGCGTTCGCCGCCGGATTGCGCTTCACGCTCCTGCAGCTCGGCAGTGCGCAGCGCGGATTCCAATTCCATCATGCGTTCGTTCAAGGCCTCGCGTTCCCGACGTGCCTGCTGGAAGTTTGCATCGGCTTGCGCTACTTGCGAACCGAGCGTTTCCAGCGAACCGGCGGCGCGCTCGATCGACTTCGCCAAGCTCGCGACTTCCGCGATCGTGCGTTCCCGCGCTGCGTGGGCGCGTTCACGGTCCTGATCGATGATGCCCAGGCGCGCGCTCGCGCCGTCGCGCTGGGCCGTGAGCGCGGCGAAGCGTTCGCGCAGATCGCCGGCTTGCGCCGCGGCGCGCGACTGCGCCGCTTCCGCGTTCGCGATGCGCTCGCGAGCTGCAGCGAGCTCGCTCTCCAGCCGTTCGCGATCTTCATCGCTTTGCGTCTCTTCGGGTGCGGCGCTCTCGAGCTCGCGCTCCCTCTGGCGCGCCTCTTCCGACTGATCCCGCAGCTGCGTGATGCGCGCGCCGACTGCTTCGAGCTCGCCCTGTACGCGCTCGACCTCCGCGCTGACCGCCAGCATCTCGGCGCGCACTTCGGCAACCGTCACCTCCGCTGCGCGCAGCGCTTGGCCGGACTGCTCGCGTTCTCCGGCGGCGTGCTCGTTCGCGCGCGTCGCTGCATGGAGCTCCGATTCCAGTTCCGCCAGCCTTCCCTGCATTCGTTCCAGTTGTCCGCGCAGCGTACGGGCCTGTACGCGCCGCGACAAAATCGACCGCTCGCGTTGGTACCGGCCGCCGGTGATCGCGCCGCCGCCGATGATCTGCTCGCCAGAAAGCGTGACGATCGTGTCGCGCAAACCGCGGGCGCGCGCGAGATGAATGCCGGTCTGCAGCGTGTCCACCACCAGCACGTTTCCGACTAAAAAGCGGACGATGGACTCGTATTGCGGCTGCGTGCGAACGAGTGTGTGCGCATATCCCACGACGCCGCGTACGTCGCGCAGGTCGGGAACGAGCTCTTTTCCGGTTCTGTTTTGCAGCGTGTCGAGCGGCAGAAACGTCGCGCGGCCCATTTCCTTCATCGTCAAGTAGTGAATGGCTCGCTCCGCGTCTTCGGAAGCGGCCGTCACGATGTTCGAAAGACGCGCTCCAAACGCGATGTCCATCGCTCGCGCGTACGGTTCGTCCGTGGTGATGAGATTTGAAACAATTCCTTCGATGCCGTGCAGTTCGCCGCGCTGCCATGCTTCGACGACGGCGCGCGTCCCGGGCACATGCCCCTCGAGCGAATTCTCCAGCTCTTCGATCGTGTGCAAGCGGGATTGGGCAGCGGCCACTTCGCTGGAATAGTCGCGTGCGGCGCTTAGCGCATGCGAGAGGTCGCGCTGGGTCTGCGCTGCAGCGCGCTCGGCGTCCTCGACTCGGGCACGGGCTTCCAGCAGCTGTGTTTCCAAGCGCGCGAGCTGCGTTTCGCGCGCCTCGAATTTGTGGGTCGCCGCACCGGAAGCAATCTCGAGTTCCTGTGCGCGCGTACGCGCTGCACCGATATCGACCTCTAGCCGCTCGGCGTCTTTGCGGGCATTCTCTCCGAGCGCGCGCCGTTCGGCTTTGCGCGCCGCGAGTGCCGACGCAGCAGATTCCACCTCGCGCAGCTGCGAGAAAATGGAGTCGAGGGAGGCGCGCGCTTGCGAGAGAGCGCGTTGCTCGGACAATTCGCGCGCGCGAGCATTCTCGAGATCCACCTGCAACGGCGCGATACGGTCCTGCAGGCGGCCGACGTTCTGCTCCAGCTGCTCCCGTTCGCGGCGCACCCGCTGCGCGTCTTCGGAAGTCTGCGTGTTTTGCGCTTCGAGCGCTTCTCGCCGCGCCAGCGCGGCGGCGTATTCTGCTTCCGTTCGCGAGAGGTCCGCGCGCACGCTCTGCGTTTTGGCGCGAAGCTCCTCGAGCGCCAGTTCCTGCTGATAGGCGCCGGTGCGAGCCCGGGCCAATTGCGCGCCGATGGAGGCGGCACTCGCCGCGGCTGCGCTGCGAATTTCCTCGTTGCGCTCCAGCTGCACTTTGAGCGTCTCGCGCTCTTCCCGGCGCGACGCGCTTGCGCGCAGATACGAAAGAATCTCCAGTTCGCGAACGCGCGCGCTCAACTTGCGATATCGTTTGGCGCGACGCACTTGCGTGTCGAGCTCGGGAATTCGCCGTTGCAGCTCGGCAATGAGGTCGTTGATCCGAATGGCGTTTTGCTCGGTCTGCTCCAGGCGCCGCAACGATTCGTTCTTGCGCGCCAAGAATTTGTTGATGCCCGCGGTTTCTTCAAAGAGTGCGCGCCGATCCGCCGGCTTGCTCGTGAGGATTGCGTCGATTTGCCCCTGCGAAACGAGCGAATACGAGCCCGGGCCTAACCCCGTGCCCATGAGCAAATCGAAAACGTCGCGCAGCCGGCATTGGTTGCGATTGATATAGTATTCGATCTCGCCGGCACGGTACGCGCGCCGCGTAATTTCGACTTCGGTGAAATCGATCGGCAGCTTGCGATCGGCGTTGTCGAACGTAATCGCGACTTCGCACAGACCCAGCGGTTTGCGTGCATCGTTGCCGGCGAAGATGACGTCCTCCATCTTGCCGGATCGCAGACTCTTGCTGCTTTGCTCGCCCAGCACCCATCGGAATGCGTCGACGAGATCGGATTTGCCCGATCCGTTCGGTCCGACGATCGCCGTGATTCCCGCTCCGAAATCGAGCGTCGTGGGCTCGGCAAACGTCTTGAAGCCGAACGTTTTAATTCGCTTGAGTTGCATCGATCGATCCAAGCGGCGCAGAGTCCGCAGCCAAAGGTTTGACCATTCCCAAACGCTCTCGGAGCGTCTGCAGCGCCTGCGCGGCGGCGTTTTGCTGCGCGGATTTTTTCGACGGTCCCACGCCCGTTCCGAGCGTTTCGCCCGCAATCGTGACCGTGGACGTGAACGTACGAAGGTGCGGCGGTCCCTCACCATGCTCGCGGTAGACCGGCGTGCACGCTAGGCGGGCCTGCGTGAGCTCCTGCAGTTGCGTCTTTGGATCCGCTAATGCGGCATGCGCGTGATCGACGCTCGCGATGTGCTGGCGTTCCACGAACCGCTGCGCCACCGGAAACCCGTGTTCCAAAAAGAGCACGGCGACAAACGCCTCGAACGCGTCGGCAAGGGTCGACGTGCGTTCGTTTCCGCCCTGAGCGCGCTCGCCTACGCCGAGCTGCACCAGCTCGCCGAAGCCAAGCCGCCTGGCGCTTTGCGCGATCGCGAAGTCGCTCACGATGGCCGCTTTGCGTTTGGTGAGCGCGCCTTCTTGCTCGTCGGGATAGGTTGCGTAGAGCCAGCGCGCGACCGCCAATCCAAGGACTGCGTCGCCCAGAAACTCGAGGCGCTCGTTGGAGAGAAGGCGCTGCTCCTTGGCCGCGCTCTCGTGCACGAACGCGGCTTCGATGGGATCGAGGGCGATGGCCGGGGCCTCCGCAAGTTCGAGCAAAGCCCGCAAGCGACGCCGCCGTTGTTCACCCGGCATGCCGTTTCAATAACCGATGGCCCAAAGGCCACATGCCCCGTGTATCGGCCGAGTGGGGGCCGAAGGCCGGGGGGCGAGAAGCGCCCTTCGCAATTCCTGTAGGACAGGCTTCGCGCGGATTTGCCGTTTCAACGTAACTTGCCGAAGACAACCACGCTGTTGTGGCCGCCGAAACCGAACGAATTCGAAAGCGCAACATCTACAGGCGCTTTGCGAGCAACGTTCGGCACGTAATCCAGTAGGCACTCCGGATCGGGAATCTCATAGTTGATCGTCGGCGGCATGAGATCGTCGTAAACGGCCAGCACTGTCGCAACACCTTCGATGCCGCCTGCCGCTCCGAGCGCGTGGCCGTGCATCGATTTGGTCGAGCTGACCGCGACCTTCGCGTCCGCTCCCAAGATGCGCGCGATGGCCTGCGATTCGGCGAGATCCCCTTGCTGCGTCGACGTGCCGTGCGCATTGATGTAGTCGACTTCGGTAGCCTGCACGCGCGCATTGGCCAGCGCGCGCCCGAGCGCCAGTTCGACACCCCGGCTGTCCGGATCCGGCGCAACGAGATTATAAGCGTCTGCAGATTGCCCGTAACCGAAGAATTCGCAGTAGATGCGCGCGCCGCGAGCCTGCGCATGCTCGTAGTCTTCGAGCACCAAAATGCCGGCGCCCTCGCCCAGCACGAATCCATCGCGCTCTTTGTCGAACGGACGGCTGGCGCGCTGCGCATCGTCGTTTCGGGTTGACATTGCTTTCATGGAGCAAAAGCCGCCCACCGCCAACGGAGAAATCGTCGCTTCGCTTCCGCCCGTGACCATCATCGGGGCTTCACCGTTGGCGATGTAATTGTAGGCCGTGACGATTGCGTCGTTGCCGCTGGCGCACGCGCTCGAAACCGCGAAAAGCGGACCACGCAGCCCGTATGCCATGGAGATCTGCGCCGAGGCCGCGTTCGCCATCAGCATTGGAATGAAGAAAGGCGTGACCTTGGACCAGGTACCGTCCTTTTTGGCCTTTTCGGAGCTTTGCCAGAACGTGAGAATGCCGCCGATGCCCGTAGCGATGATCGCGCCGCTGCTTTCCAGCAATCCCGGTTCCGCGAAGTCCAGTCCGGAATCGTCGAGCGCTTCCTTTGCCGCCACGACGGCGAACTGCGAGAAGCGGTCCATGCGCTTGGATTCGCGCTTGCCGACCAGCGCTTCCGGATCGAAGTCCTTTACTTCCGCTGCGAACCGCGTGGAGAAATCCGTTGCATCGAACGCAGTGATGGGCCCGACACCACTTTCCCCGGCCGTCAGCCTGCGCCAAAATTCATCTTTGGTGTTCCCTAAGGGCGTCACCGCCCCCAGGCCCGTGACCACCACGCGGCGCTTGACCGGGGCGGCGTAAGTCGAAGCATCCAAAACGTCCCTCTGTTACGGCGGGTCCAACCGGGTCCCTCTTACGAAAAGTACCGTAATGCCGCCCATTGCCGTTTTGACGTTTCTGCTTGCGAGCGTTGCGGGGCCCGCTGCAGCATTGCCCGCGACTTTCGTGCCGCCGCCCATACTGATGTACCATCGGGTCGATGTGGATCGTCCCGCGGAGACTCGTCGGCCGTGAACTGACGGTGCGTCCGGCACAGCTCGGCACGCAGCTCGCGTATTTGAAAAGCCAAGGCATTGCTGCTATCAGCATGGCGCAGTTCGAACGGCGGCTCCAGCGCGGCCAGAGTCTGGATCGCGTGGTCGTCCTGACCTTCGACGACGGATATGCGGATCAATTTCGCTATGCCGTGCCGCTGCTGCACCGGTACGGCGACAGCGCGACGTTTTACGTCGTCACGGGGGAACTGGGACGTCCGCGGCATTTGACATGGGCGGACCTGCGCTCCATGCTGGCTCAGCGCATGGACATTGCCGCGCACGGCGTGCTTCACGAAGATCTTGCCGGAATGGCGCCGCAGCAGCAACGGTTTGAAATCGACGATTCGGTGAGCGCGCTGCGCAGAACCCTGCACGTGCCGGTGGACTCGTACGCGTATCCGTCCGGGCGGTTCAATCGCGAAACGCTCGCGCTGGTGTGCCGGGCAAACGTCCGGCTCGGCGTGACGACAGACCGGACGTACGTCCTACCGCCCCAGAATCGCTTGGAGATGACGCGCCTGCGCGTATTGAGCGAATGGAATACCGGGCAGTTTGCTCGTGCCCTGTTTGTGGCCCAGCGGAGCCGGCATGCGGTCGCGTTCGCAGTGACTCCGCCGAAGGGCGGCGGACCCTGCATTTGACGACCTTCGCAGGGCTCTGCTATAGTAGCGCCGCTATGTTCCTTTTCGACCTTCAGACTCTTCGCGTCCAAAAAAGGCGCGGGTTCTACGCGCAACGGCCGCGATTCCAACGCTCAGCGGTTGGGCGTGAAAAAGTTCGGCGGCCAGCAGGTCATCGCAGGAAACATCATCATCCGCCAGCGCGGCACGCATTTCTACCCCGGTCAGAACGTCGGCATTGGAACGGACCACACGCTCTTCGCGTTGAGCGACGGCACCGTAGAGTTTGCCATGCATCGTAACCGCAAGCACGTGCACGTTCGACCGGCTCTCGCGTAAGAAGCGCAGGAACACGGCTGCAAGAGGACCTGCGGGTCCTCTTTCTGTTTCGCGAGACGCACGAGCATGCAGTTCATCGACGAAGCCACGATCTCCGTGGCGGGCGGCAACGGCGGCGACGGCCTGGTGGCGTGGCGCCGGGAGAAGTACATCCCAAAGGGGGGACCGGCGGGCGGCGACGGCGGCCACGGCGGCGGCGTCTATTTGCAAGCCGATGCGGAACGTTCCACGCTCGTCGAATTCCGATTCAAACGGGCCTTCGCGGCAGATTCCGGCAAACCCGGAGGCACCTCCAACAAATCGGGGCGCAGCGGCGAAGACTTGACGATCGGGGTACCGGTCGGCACGCTCGTGTATCGCACGAAGGAGGGACAGTCCGAAGGTTTTCTGGCGGACCTGCAAGCTGCCGGCGATCGCGTGCTGGTAGCCAAAGGCGGACGAGGCGGCTTGGGCAATCAGCATTTTGCCACGAGCACGCGGCAAGCGCCGCACTTCGCCGAAAAAGGCGAACCGGGCGAGCATTTTTCCGTACGGCTCGAATTGCGGCTGCTCGCCGATTGCGGCATCGTGGGACTGCCGAACGCCGGGAAATCGACGCTGCTCTCCGTTGTTTCGGCAGCACGTCCGAAGATCGCGGACTACCCCTTCACTACGCTGGAACCGCAGCTTGGCGTCGTGAGGGTTTCCGATGAAGAGTCGTTCGTCATGGTCGACGTCCCCGGTCTCATCGAGGGCGCGCATCTGGGAGCCGGGCTGGGCGATCAATTTTTGCGGCACATCGAACGCACGCGCGTGCTGGTGCACTTGCTGGACGGAGCCAAGACGCTGGACGAGCTGCGGGCCGACAAGGCCACCGTCGAGCGAGAGCTGCGGGCATGGAACGCGAATCTTTGCAGCAAGCCGGCGCTGCTGGTCGTTTCCAAACTCGATCTGCCGCAGGCCGGCGAACGCCTGGAGGAACTGCGAGCGCAGTTCGGCGAGGTGCATGGCATCAGCGCTGCGACCGGTCAGGGCGTGCGCGAACTCGTCTACGCCGTGTGGCACGCGATTCGGCATGCGCCGCTGCCGGAGTTCGCAACGCCGGCGCCGGCGCACATCGTGCTACGTACCGCCGAGCCGTTCACGATTCACAAGGAGAAAGAAGCGTTCATCATTCGAGGCGAGCGCGTCGAACGGCTGGCCGCCATGACGAACTTCGATTCCGACGAAGGACTCGCGCGCTTCGAGCAGATTTTAGCCAAGATGGGCGTAGACAAGCGACTGCGCGAACTCGGCGCGTCTGAAGGCGATACGGTGCGAATCGGTCCGCACGAGTTTACGTATTCGTGAGGGTGGGGATCTTCGGCGGTACCTTCGATCCGATTCACAACATCCACTTATTCGTGGCGGAATCGGCCCGCATCATGGAACGGCTCGACCGCGTGCTGTTCGTTCCGACCAGCACCGTCCACTATCGAACCAAGCCGCAAGCGGCGGCCGAAGATCGCTGCGCGATGATCGCGCGCGCAATCGAGTCGAATCCCGATTTCTTCCTTGACGAGACGGACTTGAGGCCCGGCGCAACGGGTTACACGGCCGATCTGCTGCCGAAGATCAAAACTGAGTATCCTGGCGCGTCGCTCACGTTCATTACGGGAGCCGATTCGCTGGCGAGCAACGCGTGGGTTCGCTTTGAAGAAGTGCTGGAATCGCTGGAAGCGTTCGTGATCGCGCCGCGGGCAGGCACGAGCGCGCAGGCGGTCGCGCGCGTGATTGCCGCCGTGCCGGTAACGCTTCGCTCGCGCGTCAAGACGTTGCATTTGCCCGAGATGCCCGAGAGCGCGACGCTGGTGCGCACGCTGCTTTCCCAAGGACGTTCGGTGCGCTATTTGGTGCCGGAGGCGGTTTGGCAGTACGTTATCCAGCAGCGGCTGTATGGCTTTTCGAATGGTTAGCTCCGTGAGGATTGCGGGGTTGATTGTGACGGCACTGCTGCTCTCATCCTGTGCTGCCCCCCGCTTCGATACCCTCACGCAAGCGCTGCATGCATGCCAGAGCGGCGCACGGTACGACGAAATACGCGAGCGCGGCGACGTCGTACGTGTTCTGGGCGTACGAGACTCGCGCAGCGGGATGCACGAAGGGTTTTTGGTGGCGATCGCTTCACGCACTTGGAGAGTTGAAGACAACGTCGACATCACCGGACCGATTCCGCTGCATCGCGGCGAGCCGATCGAGCTGCAAGGCCAATTCGAATGCGACGACGGCGTCATCCACTGGACCCATCGCGATCCCGGCGGACGGCATATTGCGGGATACATCGAGGTTGATGGCCGGCGTTATCGATAGTCTCGTTCTGGCTTCGGCTTCACCGCGCCGCCTTGCATTGCTGCAGTCGCTCCAGCTGAAGGTTCGCGTCATACCCAGCGAATACGACGAACCGGAGATTGCGCATCTCACGCCTCGCGAACTTGCAATCGCGCACGCGCGCAGCAAGTGCCGCGACGTCGCGGATCGCGTAGGCGCAATAACGATTCCTATTCTGGCCGCGGACACGGTCGTCGACGTGGACGGCGTAGCGTACAACAAACCGCGCGACGGCGCGGATGCGCGCCGCATGCTGCGCGACCTTTCGGCGCGAACGCACGTCGTGCACACGGCATTCGCCGTTTCTATGCCCAAGCGCGAGCAATTCATCGAACGGTGCGAGAGCACGCAGGTGACGTTCTTTCCGCTGCGCGAGGACGAAATCGACGCCTACGTCACAAGCGGCGAACCCATGGATAAGGCGGGCGCCTATGGAATTCAAGGCTACGGAGCTACGCTGGTCGAGACGATACGTGGCGATTTTTACACGGTCATGGGCTTCCCGCTCGCCCGGTTCAACCGGACGCTGCGCGAGTTGGGATTTGCACTGCCGATAACGAATCTAGGCGGCACGCCGAGATAGCCGACCGGAGCAGGCCATTTTTACATATCGGGACGAGCGAGCACTCTTCGCGATCATCAGCGTGATCATCGTCGCGGCGCTGGTTGCGCTCGTGCAAGTGAGCGCTACCCGAACCGGTACGTCCAGTCCGGTGTCCGTCGCGGTGGGCTCGGTAGCTCTGGCATTCGACGAGGCGCTTTCCGCGGCCGTCGGCGGAGCGAGGTCCGGCGGCCAGGCGCTTGCAAACATTCCATCGCTCGAACGAACGAACCAGGCGCTGCAGGCTCAGAATGTGCGCCTACAGCGCGAGAACGCGCACATGTACGAGCTGGTAGCGGCGTATCGCGAGCAGGTCGGCATCGCTCCGCGCCTGCAGGAATACGCGCATGCCGTTGAGGCGCGCGTCATTGGATTTCCGCCCGAAAACGGGATTCAAAGCGTGACCATCGACAAGGGCAGCCGCGACGGTATCGCGCCGGATGACGGAGTCCTGGCCGGAGCCGGCGTGGTCGGCCGTGTGGTCGAGGTTGGGCCGTTCGTCAGCAAGGTCGCGCTCATCACCGATTTGACTAGCACGATTCCGGCGATCGTTCAGCGCGGACGGTACTGGGGTGTGGCCAAAGGCAATCAAAGCAGCGTGCGGCTGGATTATGTCTCTCAAGACGCGCCGCTGCGCGTCGGCGACCGCATCGTTACCGGAGAAGCGCGCTCCTTTCACTCCGGCGCCCTGATCGGCACGATCGTGAAGATCGAGCGCGGCGACTCCAGTCTGTATCAAACGGCGCTGCTCAAGCCCGCGGTAGATTTTTCAACCCTCGATCGCATTGTCGTTATTCCGAAGTAGCGAACCCACCGGCGTGCGCGTCAACACGCGCACCGGTCCGGACGAGGCGCCGTTTTCCGGACCCGCGTGGTGGATCGCCGCCGCATTCCTGGCGATCGCGTTGCTCTTGCAGACGCAAGTCATGCACTACGCCGCTTTCCGCAATGCGCAGCCCAGCCTCGTGCTCGTCGTTGTCGTTTGGTATGCATTACACGCCGGCATGCGGCGCGCGGCGGCGTTCGGGTTGATCGCCGGATTGTGCGAGGACGCGCTCGCAACGCAGACGGGCGGCGCATGGACCATTTCCACGACGCTGACGGCGCTCTTCGCAGCCGCGTTGTCGCGATGGTTCTTCGCCGACTCTATCGCCGTCATGGGCGGCGTCGCCTTCGCCGCTACGCTCCTGCGGCGGATGGTTTTCTGGATCGTCATGGCGCTCGAAGGCTACCCGGCCGGTTATGCGCGCCTGCACTTTCATCAAGCGCTCTGGACGGCGCTGCTCAATGGGGCGCTCGCAATTGCCGCCGTAGCGATCGAACGCCGCATACAGCAGCGAGCGGCGCGCAAAGAGCAGCGAGCTTCGCGAAAAGAACAGCGAGCGGCGCGATGAAGACGGGGTATCAGCGGCGGCCGGCGCAGTGGCAGTACTCGCCCTGGCGCATCGGATTCTTCGCGCTTGTCTTCGTGCTGGCGCTCATCGCGCTCGTCGTACGGCTCGCGCAGATTCAACTCGTGCACGGACAAGAATACCGCGCTGCAGCGCAAGCAAATCAGATACGGCTCATTCCCGTGGCCGCTCCGCGCGGGCTGATCTTCGATCGGAATGGTAGAGTTGTTGTTCGCAGCCGTCCCTCGTTCGTCGTGGCGCTCATCCCTTCGGAGGTCAAAGACATCGACGGCGAGCTCAAGACCGTCGCGCAGACCATCGGCGTGCCGGCCACCAAACTGCGCCGCCAGCTGCTGCATCATCATGGCGTGAACTATTCCGATTTCGACCAAGTCTCGGCGTACGAGCCGTACGGCCCGGTAATCCTGGCCACCGATATTCCCGTAGCCAAGGTCAGCAGACTTTCGGAGATCCTCAACGATCTGCCCGGCGTGGATCTCGAAGTCCAAGCCGTACGCAACTATCCCAACGGCGGGTTCGGCTCAGCCATTTTCGGCTACGTCGGGCAGATTACGCCGGACGAATACAAGCAGCGCCGCAGCCAGGGCTATTCGATGAACGATGTCATCGGCAAGGACGGCATCGAGTACCAATACGATAGTTATCTGCGGGGCGATCCCGGCGGCCAGCGCATCGTCGTCGATTCGCAGAATCAGGTCGTTCCGAGCATCAAACTTCCCGCCAAACAACCCGCTGCCGGCGACAGCCTGATCCTCAACGTCGACTGGCGTCTGCAGGCGATTACCGAACGCGCACTGGCCGGCGGCATTCGCAGCTGGACCGGCGGAAAGCGCAAAGTCAGCGGCGCGGTGGTCATCCTGGACCCTTGGTCCGGCGCAGTGCTCGCGATGGCAAGCTATCCGAACTACAATCCCAACGCTTTTGCTTCGAACGACAACAAAAAAGTTGCGTACTATCTTCTGGACTCTTCGCAACCGTTGTTCAATCGCGCCATCGAAGCGGCAACCCCGACGGGCTCTACGTTCAAAATGGTCACAGGTTCAGCGGCGATCAGCGCGGGCGTGGTGAAGGTCAACGAAAACGTGTACGACAGCGGCGCATGGAATTGTTACGGAGCCGAGTTTGTGGACATGGCTTCGGGCGGTCTGGGAACCACGCAGTTCGTGCACGCGCTTGCGGCATCGTCGGACGGCTATTTCTATCAGATGGGGTATCGCCTCAAGAACGACCGCCTGCGCAAATATGCGCGGTACTTCGGCATCGGCCAAAAGACCGGCATCGATCTCCCGGGCGAATTCGCCGGGAACTATCCGACAAACGCGTGGATGCTCAAAGTGGCAGGCCTTCCATTGGAGCCGTCCGACGTGTGCAGCTTGGCAATCGGGCAAGGAGCGCTGCAAGCCACGCCGCTGCAAATGGCGAACGTCGAATCGGCGGTGATCAACGGCGGCACGCTCTACACGCCGCGCGTCGTCTCACAGATTCGGGATCGAACCGGACACCTCGTCAAGACGTTCGCCCCGAAGATCATCAGACACGTTCCGGTTACGCAAGAAGCCCTTAAGGCTGTGCGTGAAGGCATGGATCAGGTGACCGAACCGTGGGGCACGGCTTACGGATTGGCGATCGACGGTTTGCCGTTCGGCGGAAAAACGGGAACCGCCGAAACGGCGGGCGGTTCAGGCCCGAACACGACGTGGTTCGTCGCCTACGCTCCGGCGAAACACGCAAAGATTGCCATGGCCGTCTTTGTCGACCGCTCGGGCGGATATGGCGCTCAAGTTGCGGCGCCGATCGCACGGCAGATCATGGTCGAGTACTTCCACAAGAAACCGTAGCAACCGATCAAACCGAGAGTGCCGCATTGATAGCGGCAACGAGCTCCGGATCGCGCTCTTCGTCGCGAGCCCGATGCAGAACATGCCGGCTCCATTCGCTGTCCACGATGCTCAAGCGATCGATCATGTCGGCGCGCAGGGACTTGTCCGCGCCCGCGAGCCCATCATCGACGAGCTGCGGCCAGCGCGCCGCGTTTGTCGCTGTGGCGCGCGCTTTGCGCAGCATCGAAGAACCGATGCCCAGCAGCAGCAGTCCAACCACGAAGGCCAGACCGATTGCGACATCCCAGCTAATCGACGACAACGTGAGCAGCCGCGCGCAACGTTTCCAGCACTGCGTTCAGCGCTTCGTCGAGCGTGCGATTGACACTGGAACTGAGCACACGATGAAATTCGTCCATCGGCAGAGTTTCGAGCACGCCGAACACCTTGCGCACTTGCAAGCGATACATTGCGATGACGTCGCTGCCCACCACACCGCCGGAACTTGAATCACCGCCGTACTCGATGTGAGTGCCCAGCATCTCGGCGTTGATGCTCCACGGCAGCACGGAGCCCAGTGGCGCGGACTCCAGCTCGGGCCTGACTTCGCGCAGCGTATCGCGGTTGGGCGAGCCCGACACGCGGACGATGCCTGCTTCGCGCGGCGCCGGCGCAATGGGCGCGGCATCCACGACCGCGCCGACCAGATCGCTTAGCGCAAAACGGCTCTCGCGATCCTCCAAGTCCTTCGCAGTAATGGCCAACCGCGGCATCCGCAACCGCACGAAAAAGCGATCCAGCGGTGCGCGCAGCGAGCGCGCCGCATGTTCGACGATTTGTGCAGTCCTCGGATTGGCTCCGGCGAGCGCTTTAGGGAAGAGCGCGCGCACGGCAAAAATATGTGGAATGAGGCCGCCGGCATCGCTCTTTTCCAGACTGCGGATCGTGCGCGCCAGTTGATCCGGCGAAAAATCGGCGTACAAAACCGGCTGCGTCGATTGCTCCGCGGGAAGTTGCGCTTCCTCGCGTGCTTGCGGTTGCTCTGCAGTTTGCGGCAGCTGCAAAATCGCGGAAGGCTGCACCGCTGCCGTTTGCATCGTTTGCCGTTCCGGCGCGGGCGCGATGTCCGGTTCGGGCGCGGGCGCGATGTCCGGTTCGGGCGCGGGCGCGATGTCCGGTTCGGGCGCAGACTGCTTTCAGCGGCGGAGATTCTGCGGCGATTTGCGGTTGCGGCGCAGCCGGAGGGGCGGCAGCAGCCTGCGCAACGGGCTCCCGCGCCGGCGGCGCTTCGGTAGGCTCTTCAGTGGGCTCTTCGGTGGGCTCTTCGGCGATCTCGGGTGCAGCCGCCGCTTCGGCACGCTCGGGTGCGGCCGGCGCTTCCGGCACCTGCACCTGCGCAGCGGCCGGTTCGCGCGGCGCAGTCGGCGCGATGGGTGGAACCATCGCTTCTCGTGCGGGCGTCTCCAGCGAAGGCAGCGAGCTGCGCGACGGAGATCGGCGTACCTGCGGTGCCGGCCTGCAGAGAAGGCGCCGAAAACACGTGCAGCGTCGGCGCAGCGAGCGCGACGGAATGATTGCCGTCCCATTCAATGACGACGCGCGCATCGATCGGTGTTCCCGCCGCAATCGGCGAGATGACCAGCATTTCCCAACGTACGCGCAGTTCCACGTCCGGATTAACGTCCGTGAGCGCCAAGCCGCGCTGGGACCAGAGCTGCGACGTCCCGAGATCGTCGGGAATCGTCACGCCGTTGAGCTGCGTGCTTCCAGGAACGTAGACGGCCAGATTCGAGGGCACGGCTCGAATCAGCAGTTCCTGCGCCGGTCCGTCGCCGCTGTTGCGCATCTGCACTTCGTACGCGATGCGTTCGCCGGCGTTGATGTTTTCGAGCGGGCTCGATCGCAACTGCGCGTCGCAGCCGAATTCCGGTTCGGCAAACGTGAGAATCTCCAGCGGCTCGAACTGCACGGAACTGATTCCTCGCCCCGATAGCGTGCCTTCGATCGTGAGTGCGCGCTCGTGTTTGGGCGGACGCGCCAGTCGCAGTCCCACACGCGCTTCATGCATCGTTTGCGATCCAACGTCGCCGAAGAGCAGCGCGGCGCCGTCGCGGCGGGCATTCTGCGCGCGCTCCAGTACCAGTTCGGACGGTAGCAGCAAATCCAGCCGGGCATCGCGCAGCACGTCGGAACCGTCGTTGGTAAAGCGGATCGTCAGTTCGTGCGTATGTCCCGGCCGTAACGCTTCGGGCTGCTCGCACACCCACCTGCACGCGTCGGCAAAGACATGCGGACGGGATCGCACGATGACGTTCGCTACACCTAAATCGAACGCTCCCGATGCAAACTCAAGCACGGCGCCCAGCGTAGCCTGAGTGCGATCCGGAACGGGCGAGGCAACACGCGCGTGGATCGTGAAGGTTCGTTGCGCTTGCGGCTGCACGATGCCCAACGTGAACGGCTCGGCGTACGCGGCGGGTTCTTCGAGCGATTCGGCGATGCGAATGTTCTCTAAAAATGCGCTCGGTATCACGCGCAGGCGTACGTCCGTCTCGGGGGCAGTGCCGTCGTTGAAGACGTGCGCGGTGAACGAGACGTCCTCGCGGGATTGCACGAGGCTGCGATCGGCTTGCAGATAATTGCGTGCGCGCGTAAACCGCGAGCTCACGCGCACGCGCAACGTGCGTGAGAAACGCCGTTCGGCTCGCGCAGCCGATGTGGCGGGAGCCTTCCAGCGAAGCGTGGCGGCAATGGGCTGATCGTCGCCGTTTTGCAGCACGACGATGCCGGAGATTCCAACGTCGACGGCGCGCCCAGCCGGTACCACTCCAAGCGAAAACGTTGCGCCGGCGAACGTTTCGTCGGCGACCGGTTGTCCGTCCAGATGCGCGGAGCCGGGTGTGTAGGCGATGCCGGGCGGCAGATCGATGCTGATCGAAACGTTCTGAGCATCGCCGCTCCCGGCATTCACGGCGCGCACGGACACCGGCACGCGGGTGCCCGGAGAAACGATGTCGTCGCAAAACACGGTCATTGCCGTTTCGTCGTTCGCGAAATCCGCCGGCGAAGACACGACGATTTCCGACGATTCTACGTCGAATTCCGCAATCTCGCGGGAAGAAACGGCGCCGCTCACTTTAATTCGCGTGCCGTCGGCAAGCGGTGAGTCGATGCGCGCTTGATATTCCAAATGCACCGATTGTCCGGGCGCCAACCGCTGCGCGATCGCGTGTTCGGACGCGTAATCGAACGGTTCGTCGCCCGAATCCAGCAGCGCGCGTCCCGCAACGCGGGCGGTGCGCGGGATATAACGGGTGTGCTGCGGTACGGGGAGCAGCGCGGAAACGTCGTGAGCGCTGGACGATCCGGTGTTGGTCACCGTCGCGCGAACGAGCAGCGTATCGTCGGGCTTGGGATGGTCCCTACACGCGATCGTCACCAGCGTGGACGGATTCTGCAGCACCGGTTCGCTGCGAACGATAAGTCGCTCGACGTTCGAGGCGACGACTGCGGTTTGATCCGTGACGAGCGCCGCCTGAAAGAGCAGTTCGGAACCGTCTTCGATCCGCTCGTTCACACGGAAACTGCACGCGACGCGCCGCTGCGCATTGGTAGGCAGATCGCCCAGCGCCGCACCGGTGTTCGCTACGAAGCTTCTTGCGCCAGCGGCGCTTCGTCGACGGTGTCGCCGCCTTCGACGTACGTAACGCCGGAGGGATTCGCGAAGCGCACGCGCACGCCGGTCGCGGGCGCACCGCCCAGATTTGAAAACGCGAATTCGACGCGAACGATCTCGCCCGGAGAAACAGCCCTGCGCGGTGCGACCACCAGCGTTCGCAGCGTTTCCATGAGCGGCGGAGCGCCGGGAGCAAAGACTCCGCTCAGCGCGCCGGACGAAGGCCGATCAGGAACTGCCACGGGTGCGAGTGTTCCCTACATTCGAGCGGGCGACCTGGCCAGCGTCAGTCCAGCAGCGCAATGGTCTGCACGATGCGCTGCGCACGGTCGCCGGGGTGGCGCTGCGCATAACCGCTGACCGCGTCGGTGGACCCGCGCCGTGCCAGCGCGTGCGCCGCCGCAAGCGCAACGGCGTCGGAGGGATCGTCCAATGCGTGCATCAGCATGTCCTGCGAGCGCGCATCGTTCAGATCGCACACGGCAAAAATCAAATCGCAGCGCGCCGATTCGGAAAGCCCCGAGAATTCGGCGCCGGCCTGCGCTGTCCAATCGGTACTCGCGTGCCACGGTTCCAGCGGCACAACGGCAACCGGTTGCAATTCATGGACCCGCGGCGCGCGCAACGCATAGACGCCGATCGCGGCCCCGACGACGAACACCACGGCCAGCACGACGAAAACCGCCGTCATGCGTGAACGATGTTTGCCAACTGCACGCGCACGACATCGAGCGCCGCATCCAAAACGACATGCGAGCGCCGCTGCAACGCGTCGACGAACGCCGTTTCGTCCGCCGGCACGAGGTCGTCCAACGCGGAGATGAGCAGGGTGCGGTAATTCTGCAATCCCTCGCTATCGGAAGGCAGCAGCCGCGCAAGCGTCGCCCATGGCAGCGCCGTCGCCAGCGGAGCGTCCGTCAGGCGATCGCGCAGCGCGCGCAGTTCATCCTCTTCGCACGTCCCGCGCAGGACCGCCGAACCCGCAAGCCGATCGAGCCGATCGTCTCCGTGAAGTACGCCCAACAGCGACACGATTGCCGCGCGAGCCGGCGCGCTTTCCAAGTCCCGCGGCGCAATGACGTAGTTCGGCAAACGCAGCTTGATGAACAGCCGGTCGAGCGTTTCGCGCAACGTTTCCCGCACTTCGTGCAGCGCATCTTGCGCCTGTGAACCGGCGGCATCCGGGAAGAAGGCGCGGATGGCGAACAAATGGCGCACCAGGCCGGGAAACAGCGCCTCGGAGAGAAAACGCAGCGTGCGATCGAGCCGATCACGATCGAATGCAGCGCACACCTGCACGCTGCCGTCCGGGCCCAGCGCTTCCTGCTGCGCGTCGGCCGGTCCGTCGAGGTGCGCGTGGCCGTTGCCGTTGGCCGAAGCAATCGACAGCACCGTTCGCGCGGGAAGCTCCGCCGCACGCGGCACGGGCGTCGCAGGCGGCAATTCCACGAATTCACTGCCGGTGAGCGCACGTTGATGCGACCCCAGGGCGGCGCCGAGCATGCCGTCGAGCACGAAGGGCAGCCCGGCGATCGTGTTGGCGAACGCGGGTGCGCACCGTACCTTCACCTCGTGCGCCGCGATCTCGTCCACGCGGTCGCCGTCGTACGACACGCGCGCAATTCGGACAATCGTTTCTCCGGACGGCACGGTGTTGTTGACGACCTCGCGCCACCGGATTGTGGCCTCAACGCCTGGATCGACGTCGCTCATCACCAGACCGCGCTCCGTCGTCAGCGGCGACTGCGAGCCGACGTCGCGCACCGGTAGGTCGTTCACGCTCGTGCTGTTCGGCACGTAAATGAGCGTTTCGAGCGGATCGATCGAAACTTTCGCGCGGTGCGCCGGACCGTCGCCACTGTTGCGCACGTGGAGTACGAACTCGACCTCTTCACCGGCATCGACGACTTCCTCGGGCTCGCTGCGTAACGTGCCGATTGCGAATGCAGGCTCGGCGGTCGTCACGACTGTGAGCACGGGCAGCGGCACCGGCAGCATCGCATCGGCGCTCAGCACGGACTCGATCGAAACGGGGTGCGCGCGGGCCAAGCTGCGCAGCAGCCGCACACCCAATCGCGCCTCGACTTTCGCGCCCGGCTGAATCTCACCAAACAGCAGCGTCGATCGTTCGCGCGTGGCGCCCTCGACGGTTTCCAGCCGCGCTTCCGGTGAAACATACAACCGCAGCCGCACGTTCTGCGCGACGTCCGTTCCTTCGTTGCACAACCGCACGAACACGTCGACGAGCTGATTGGGTCGAAACACGTCGTCTTGCACCAAACTCAAACCCGAACCCTGGGACGAAAACGCGGGATGCGAATCGACCCGCCACGCCGCCTCACCTAAGGGCGTTTCGCCGAGTTCTTGCGTGTGCAAGCCGGCCCTCAAGCGGATCTCGCTGCGATCGGCGTAGGGCGTGCGTACGCTGGCGCGCACGGTGAATCTTCGCATGGAATACGGTTCGAGCGAACCGAGCTCGACGCACTCGTTTATCACGTCCAGTTTCGCGGCCTTGTCGAGGACTCGCAGTTCCTCGAGAGCCGCATCTACGTGCAGGTGCAGCACCGCATCGGTCGCAGCCGCGCTGCCGTCGTTGGAAAGCGTAACGATCGCTTCACATTCGTCCGAAGGACGAACGATGGAGGAACCGGCGCGTTCGATGCGATTTCGGCGCGCGTGCAGATGCGGCCGGGAACGAATCTCCACGATTCGCTCGAATGCGCGTTCGGACGGGCGATCGGCGCTTGCCGTCGCGTCCCAGCGCAGCGTGGCGCGAATGGGGAGCTGCGTTTCATCGGCAAGCGGTGAAATCGCCATCGCTTCGAGCGTGAGCTTCACGCTCTCGCGCGCGCGCAGCGATCCGAGCTCGTACGAGAGCGCGTTGGGCTTGCGCTCCCGCAGGGGTTGGCCGTCGATGCTCGCGCTGCCGCGAACGGCAATGAGGCCCTCGGGCAGCTCGAACGCGACGGCAACGCCTTGCGCACCGGCGGTGCCGGCGTTGAATGCGTTCAGGCGCAGCGCGATTCGCGAACCGGGTGACACGTCGCCCGCAGGTTCGACGACGAAGCTGGTCCGTTCGTCCTCAAAATCGGCGTGAGCGCGCACGCTCAGGGCGGCCGCTTCCAGATGGAAAGCGGCAGTTTCTTGCGAGGCGATCTCCGCACGCGCAACGATCATCGTGCCGTCCGCGATCGGATCCTCGATGCGCACGCGATACTGCAGGGTCACGGTTGCGCTCGCCGGCAGGATTTGCGCGATTACCGGCGCGTGCACGCGGTCGAACGGTGCGGGCAGATCGCGCTCCAGTTCTCGGCCGTTTACGCGCGCGGTGTTGGCAATGTACGTCGTGTGCTCCGGAATGGGCGCGACCACGACCAGATCGTGCGCGCTGGATTCACCGGCATTGTGCACGCGCACAGTGATCGTCGCCTCGCTCCCCGCGCGCGCTTCGTGCTGGCGGGATTCGACTGCGACGTTCGTGAGCGCATTCTGCAGTGCCGGACGACTGTGCGCTACCAGCCTGACGATATTCGAACCGACCGGCGCAAGCTCGAACGCGGCGACCGCGGCTTGAAGCTCGACCATCGAGCCGTTTTCGATCGCCCCGGCGACGCTGTAGGCAACTTCGATCCGCCGTTCTTCTCCGGGCGCCAGATCGCCGATGTCCGCACCGGCGCGCGCCAACAGCGGTGAATTGCCATGCTCGTCGTCGACCACGGCGCCGTCGAGTTGCCCCGTGCCGACCAAATACACCAGGCCCTCGGGAAGATTGAAGCGCACGCGAACGCCCGTCGCGGGCGCACCGCCCTGGTTGCGAAACGTAAACGCCGCGCGTACCGTCATCCCAGGTTCCAACTCGCGTTCGGGCGAAACGACGAGGGTTCGAAGTCCCTCGGGCAGCGTCGGTGCTCCCGGCGTAAACACGTCTGACAGGGTGCGCATGACTTGAGGTCGGGACTTCGCCGTAGGCCAACCGGCCCCTTGACATCGTTCCGGCACCGCGAAAGGTTTACAGTCCATGCTCGCAACCAAAATCCTCACGATCGCCGATGCCGTCTCGCGGCTGGGATCGGAGAGCGCCTTCGAAGTGCTCGCGCGCGCGAAGGCGCTGGAAGCCGAGGGCAAGCGCGTCGTACACATGGAAATCGGCGAGCCGGATTTCGACACGCCGGATCACATCAAAGAAGCCGGCATCAGATCGATTCGCGAGAACAATACACATTACTCGCCGTCGGCCGGCATACTGCGCTTGCGTGAAGTCGTGGCGAGCTATGCAGCGAGGTTTCGCGGCATCGAGCCGTTCACCGCACAGGACGTCGTCGTGGCGCCCGGCGCCAAACCGGTCATCTGGAACATCTTGAGCGCGATCCTGAACCCCGGCGACGAATTCGTTTACTTCGATCCCGCCTACCCGGCGTACGCCTCATGCGCGAGCTATTTGGGCGCGAACGTTACGGCGATTCCGCTGCACGAAGAAAAAGACTGGCGCATGGACCTGGACGAGCTGGAGCGGCGCGTCTCCGACGGGACGCGCGCGATCATGATCAATTCGCCGCACAATCCGACCGGCGGCGTGCTTACCAAAGACGACCTCGAGCGCATCGCCGACATGGCGCAAACGCACGACTTCTTGGTCATTGCGGACGAAATTTACAGCCGCAACTTTTACGAGAGTGAGTTCAAGTCGATCGCCGCCCTGCCGGGAATGCGGGAGCGCACGATTATCGTCGACGGGTTTTCCAAGGCGTACGCGATGACGGGCTGGCGTTTGGGGTACGCGATTATGCCGCCGCAGCTGGCCAAGATCGTCACGCTCTTCAACAACAATACGTTCTCGTGCATTCCGGTGTTCGTGCAGGATGCGGGCATCGCCGCGCTGCTCGGGCCGGACGAGCCGGTCAAACTCATGAACGAAACGTTTCGCACGCGCCGCGACCGCCTAGTCGACGGCCTGAACGCCATTCCGGGCCTTTCATGCACCATGCCCGAAGGCGCGTTCTACGCGTTCCCCAACGTCAAACGCATCACGCAGGACGACAAAGCGCTGGCGGCATTTTTGCTCAAGGAAGGCGGCGTCGCGTGTTTGGGCGGCTCGGCGTTCGGCGCAGCTGGGAAGGGTTATCTGCGATTCTCGTATGCGGCTTCGCTCGAAGACATCGACTACGCGCTTGCACAGATGGCGCGCTGCATTCCGCTGTTTACAGAGTAAGACTAGCCGAAGCGCCGGAATACGAACAGAGGTCTTTCCCCGCACGGTGCGAACCGACATCTAATCGTCCAGTGACTCTCTTTGTCTTGGGTCGATGAGCCGTTTTCAATTTCATTAATGAGACCGAGCCCATGTGAGCCGCTGGGCTCTATAATGCAATCATCTCGCTGCCGGGCGGAATCAGCGGTGACTTCGAGACGCAAATCAGCACCCTGCTCGGAGCAGTCGGCGAGATGAAACGCACGGCGGCACTCGCATGGATACTCAACCGCGGATGGGCTTCAGTCCGGCTACTGCAGCAGGCACTGCAGGTGTTCCCCGCAAGCAAAACGGTCGCGATACCTTTTTCACGGCCAGCCAGCTCGCTTCAGCCGGTGGAACGACAGCAAGACGCGAGCATCGCTACTCGCACAAGGTGGCGTCGAGATCGACCTACCAGAACTCGCTGAGCGCACGTTCGATCAAACCTTCGGCGGCAACCCGCCGATCAGGTTCGCCGATCTGAGCCGCAACGGGGCAGGCGTAGCCGATCGTACTGCAGCCTCTGAGTGCAGCGCACCTACACGCAAATCGAAACCGTGCGATCTGTACTTAGGACGGGCCAGCGATGAGCGTAGTACCGCAGCCAACGCCGGACGACAATTCAACGGAGTCGCACGGTTCAGCCACGCGTTCTCTCAGATCGTGGGGCGAGATCCAAAGCCAGCCGAAGTTCGCGAGGTCATGCAAGTTGATCGCGTACTGCGCGAATCGGGCCTCGATCCGTACCTGCTCACTTACATGGTCGACGCTGCCGGCTGGTCGCCGTCGCACGATCGCAGCCGCGCCGGGGCTGCAAGGATTATGCCGGAGGCGAGATTATACAAGATGGGGTGCTAGCGCTCGGGATTGTGTGTTCGGAGCACGGCGCTACCAGCGACACAGCCGGTAGTTTCGTTCTTCTTCGGCGGTCAAGCGTCGAGCCCAGTATTGATTGGACGCAACGAACTTTAGAGCAAAGGCCTCACCGACGCGAATATTTGATTCATGATATCGCGTCAAAATGTAGATAAAGGGATGAACGTAGTCTCGTGCCTTAACTGCGCGATAACACGGACCGGCATTGGCCCAGATTTCGGCGCGATCTCCCTGCAGTGGAATGATTCTTGTGGTGCTGAAGATACTTTCCGGCGTCAACGGGAAATCGCGCTGCACAATGCTTGCCTCGAAGGCAGGGGTAATGGGAACGTCAGCCAAGGCGCATTGTCCAGATCCGCACAGCGCAGCTGATAAGAAGTGCTAGAAGCTTCATTAGCAGTACAAGTCTCCAGTCCAGCTGGCGTCAGTCACAGTTGTGCTACTTATCACAATTCGGAGTCGACCATCGCAGACGTCGCGATGTACACCAGGGACTTGGTCCTGTCGTGCAGCAAAATAGTATATTTTACCGCTGGCAGCGCTTCGCGGTTGCCAGCCTACGATGAATTCGAAGCTCCAGTTGGCGCTTCGACTGGAACTTACCGATGCTGAAGCGAGCGCTCGGCCCCGAGGGTCCGTTCAGCGTCACGCGTGACGCTATTGTAGATACGCCCCTCCCGCTAGAGGTTATGCAGTGCCATGATCCGCTTGACCTTATTCCGCACTCCATCGATTTGACCGCCGCCGTTGCTCGTAATGGCGTGGCATTCTTGATCTTGCCAAGATATTGTTCTCGCGTTGACTTCGTCCAGACAAACGGCTTTGCGTGAGTATTCGTGCTCTTCGACGAACTCCGTTATCGCTTTAATGAGATCGAGGGACGCTCGGGAACGATTCACGACGGATGCGCTTGTTCGTGATTTCCGAAAAGAAGCGCTCAACTGCATTGAGCCATGATCAGTCCGGTCGGCGTGAAATGGACATGAAAACGCTGGGTGCTTTTCTAGCCAGGGGCGCGTATTCGGATGTTCCCTGGGTGGCGTAGTTGTCCATAATAATGTGCGCCTCAAGCCGTTTGGGCACGTTGCGGTCGATATGCTTCGAGAAATTCGATGAATTCGACGTGCGTGTGATGCGATTGGCAATGCTGAAGAACCTTGCCGTTCAGCGTGTTGAGCGCCGCAAACAAGGTCGTCGTGCCGTTGCGCCGGTAGTCGTGTCGAGTGTTTGGCGCGCCGGCAGGCCGGAACGGATTCGGTAGCATCGGAGCGGTTCGCTCCAAGGCTTGCGTGCCGCTTTTCTCATCGACGCTCAGGACCACGGCGTTTGTAGGCGCGTTCATATAGAGTCCCACGACATCACGGCAGTCTTCGCGGCAAACTCCAGGTCCTTACTGAACTTGAATGATTCCCAACGGTGCGGCTTGAGATTGTTGGCGCGCAAAATCCGCTGCACGCTGCTTGCGCCAATCCCGAACCGCTCGGCCAAATCTCGCGAACTCCAGTGCGTCGCGTTTTTGCGGAGGCCCCTTGAGCACTGCATCGACGATTTTCGCGACAGTCAATTCACGAATCTCTCGCGGGTGGCCCCGGCGTGGCGCATCGCCCAAGACGCTGGCCATTCCGCGTTCTTCGAAGCGCCGCCAATGTCTGCGACGCGTTGGCGGGAGATGCCCATCTTGCGAGCGATCTCGGCATTCGAAACACCGCTAGCCGCGTCAAGCACGATGCGTGCCCGTTTCGTTGCGCGTTGGATCGTGGCTCGGTTTTGATAAAAGCCTAACGAGTTCACGGCGGACCTTCGGCCTGATTTTTAGCGGTGGAGCTGGGGAGGAAGCGGCATGATTCGTGGTATCACAAAATTGCATAATCAGCAACACCATTTAAGGTTCAGTACACTGAGCCGATTGGAACGCGTTCTGCCAGCCTCACGGCGATGCACGTTCCCGTAACGCGCTGAGCGACGATTGTTCGCCCTGCAAGCAATGGTGTGGCCTTCTCGTTTAGGTGCATGATGTTCTAGGAACGTACCGTAAATGAACGGTGATCGGCCGATGTGGCCCGTTATGCGGCAGCTCGAGGGCGATCCGCTCGCTTTCGGCGCGGCGGCTCAGTCCGACAAAACGAAAGCCTGGAAAGCGCGCACCGACCAAGCGAAAGTGGTCAAATCCGTGTGCCCCTTCTGCGCCGTGGGGTGCGGGCAAAATCTGTACGTCAAAGACGAGCAGCTCATTCAAATAGAGGGCGATCCGGACAGTCCCATCTCGCGCGGGCGGCTGTGTCCCAAAGGCGCCGCCACGCGGACGCTGGTGCAGAGCCCGCTGCGCGAGTACAAGGTGAAGTACCGCCCCGCGTACGGAACACAGTGGGAAGAGCTTCCGCTCGATCGGGCCATGGACATGATCGCGGACCGCGTGCTCAAGACGCGGCGCGAAACGTGGCGCGAGTGCGACGAAGAGGGCAAACCGATCAATCGTTGCGAGGGCATCGCGCACTTGGGCGGCGCGACGCTGGACAACGAGGAAAACTACGTCATCAAAAAACTCTACACTGCGCTGGGCATCGTGCAGGTAGAGAACCAGGCTCGAATATGACATAGCTCGACGGTCCCCAGTTTGGGGACCTCGTTCGGCCGCGGCGGCGCGACGACGTTCCAGCAGGATCTACAAAACGCCGACTGCATTCTCATCATGGGCTCCAACATGGCGGAGAATCACCCGGTCGGTTTTCAGTGGGTGATGGAAGCGCGCGAGCGCGGAGCCACGTTCATTCACGTCGATCCACGGTTCACGCGCACGAGCGCGATGGCAGATCTGCACGTGCCGATCCGTCCCGGAACCGATATCGCGTTCTTGGGCGGCATCGTGCGCTACATTCTGGAGAACGATCGCGCGTTCAAAGAATACGTGGTGAACTACACCAACGCGCCGGTGATTCTCAAAGACGATTTCAAAGACACGGAGGATCTCGACGGCTTTTTCTCCGGCTGGCATGAAGACCACCATGGCTATACGTTCGAGAGCTGGCAGTACAAAGGCATGGACCTGCACGGTTCGGCCGGCCAGCGCGAAGACGAATCCGCGCTGGGATCGGCCAAAGCGTTCAGCCAGCGTGAAGACGCGCTCAAAGGCGGCGAGCCGCCGCACATGGACAAGACGCTCGAAGATCCGCGTTGCGTCTATCAAGTGCTCAAGCGGCATTTCGCGCGCTACACGCCGGAGATCGTCGAAAAAATTTGCGGCGTAACGCCGGAGCAGTTCACGCGAGTCGCGCAAGCGCTCTGCGAGAACAGCGGCCGCGAGCGCACCAGCGCAATTGCCTACTCGGTCGCGTGGACGCAGCACACGTTCGGCGTGCAGATGATCCGGACTGCAGCGATTATTCAATTGCTGCTCGGCAACATCGGACGCCCCGGCGGCGGCATCTTAGCGCTGCGTGGCCATGCGTCCATTCAAGGTTCGACCGACATCCCCACGCTCTTCAATATTCTTCCCGGCTACATTCCGATGCCGCACGCCAAAGCGCATCACGATCTCAAGCATTACATCGAGTCCGAAGGCGCCAAAACGGGGTATTGGGGCAATCTCGACAAGTATGTGGTCAGCCTGCTCAAGGCGTGGTTCGGGGAGCATGCTACCGAAGAAAACGACTACTGCTTCGATTTGCTGCCGCGAATCAGCGGCGATCATTCGACGTACCGCAGCTTCATGGGCATGGTCGACGGAAAGGTCAAAGGCTTTTTCTGCATCGGTGAAAATCCCGCAGTCGGCAGCGCGAATGCCGGATTGCACCGGCGCGGCCTGGCGAGTTTGGACTGGCTGGTCGTTCGCGACTTCAGCGAAATAGAGAGCGCGTCGTTTTGGCACGATGCCCCCGAGATCGAATCGGGCGAACTGAAAACCGAAGCGATCAAAACCGAGGTGTTTTGGATGCCGGCTGCTGCGCACACGGAGAAAGACGGCTCCTTCACCAACACGCAGCGGCTGCTGCAATGGCATCATAAAGCCGTCGAGCCGCAGGACGACGCGCGCTCGGAACTGTGGTTCTACTACCATTTGGGCCGGCGCATCCGGGAAAAAATCGCGCTGCAGGACGAGCCGTTTTCGGAACCGATCCGCACGCTGACGTGGGACTATCCCCTCAAAGGCGCGATCGAAGAGCCCGACGCGCACATGGTCTTGCGCGAAATCAACGGCTGGGACGGTTCGGGTAAAGCGCTCTCCTCGTACACCGAGTGCAAAGCCGACGGAAGTACGGCGTGCGGGTGTTGGATTTACTGCGGCTGCTACGAGGGCGAAGAAAATCAGACGGCACGGCGCAAACCGCGCACGCAGCAATCGTGGGTTGCGCCGGAATGGGGCTGGGCGTGGCCCGCTAACCGGCGCATCATCTACAATCGCGCATCGGCCGATCCCGACGGCAAACCGTGGAGCGAGCGCAAAGCCTACGTCTGGTGGGACGCTGAAAAAGGGCAGTGGACCGGCCACGACACGCCGGACTTCGAAAAAACGAAGCGCCCCGATTACACACCGCCCAAGCGCGCAAAACGCGAAGATGCGATCGCCGGCTGGCATCCGTTCATCATGCAAGACGACGGCCTCGGCTGGATCTTCGTGCCGAACGGCATCGTCGACGGCCCGCTCCCAACGTACTACGAACCGCACGAATCGCCGGTGAGAAACCTGCTCTACGGCGTGCAGGCGAATCCGGCGCGACAGACGTTCCCACGCAGATTCAATCGCTACAACCCTTCGCCCGGGCGCGAGCACGGCGACCTGTTCCCCTTCGTACTCTACACGTATCGCTTGACCGAGCATCACACCGCTGGCGGAATGAGCCGCACCGTTCCTCACCTTTCCGAGCTGCAGCCGGAGCTGTTTTGCGAAGTCAGCCCGGAGGCTGGCGCAGTTGCGTGGGCTGCGGCACGGCGAATGGGCGACGATCTACAACGTGCGCGCGGTGATCGAAGCGCGAGTCATGGTTACGCAGCGCGTGCAGCCGATTCGCATGCACGGCTCGGACGGCGGCACGGTGCTGCATTCGGTGGGATTGCCGTATCATTTCGGACAGCGCGGCATCGTGACGGGCGACTCGGCGAACGATCTCCTGCACATCGCGCTCGATCCGAACGTACACATTCAGGAAACTAAAGGCCTCACGTGCGACATTCGCCCCGGAAGACGCCCGCGCGGTCGCGCACTGCATCAATTTTTGGAGGAGGTGCGGACGCGGGCGCATCTTTCGACAGTGAGCAGTCTTATCGACCTCACCTCACTCAGATACAATGACCTCGGCGCAAAGCCAAGCGGCCACGTATGGCGCCGCCGAACGCGAGCGCATGGGATTTTTCACGGACACCACGCTCTGCATCGGCTGCAAAGCCTGCGAAGTCGCGTGCAAAGAGTGGAACGAATTACCGCAAGACGGTTACGATTTCACCGGTCAATCGTACGACAATACGGGCGAGCTGAGCGGGACGACGTGGCGGCATGTCGCGTTCGTCGAACAGTTCGAGCGCTCGAACGAACAACCGCCGCAAGCCGCGGCCGGGCGCTGGCTCATGGAGTCGGACGTGTGCAAGCATTGCACGCACGCGGGCTGCCTGGACGTGTGCCCGACCGGCGCGATCGTCCGAACGGAATTTGGAACCGTCGTCATTCAAGACGACGTCTGCAACGGTTGTGGGTACTGCGTGGTTGCCTGTCCGTTCGGCGTCATCAGCGTCGCGGAGGAGGTGGCGCAGCCGGCAGCGCCGCCGCAAGCGAAGCCCGCGGGGTCCGCAACCGGGCACGGCATCGCGTCCGGTACCGCGGGGAAATGCACGCTGTGCTACGATCGGCTCAAAGTGGGCGAAGAACCGGCGTGCGCGAAAGCGTGCCCGACGGATTCGATTCAATATGGAGCGGTCGACGAGCTGCGGGAGCGCGCTCGGCGTCGCTTGGAGCAAGTCGAACAGCGCTTCGAGGGTGCGCAGCTCTGATTTGACGGATCCGAACGACGGCATCGGGGGCGGCGGTTCGATGTGGCTGCTGCTGGACAAACCGGAAGTGTACGGCTTGCCACCCGACCCTGTCGTACCGACGATGCATTTGCTGCAGATGTGGAAAGCTGCGGGCGCAGCAATGCTGCTGCTGGCCGGAGCGGTTGCGCTCAGCGCCGGAGTGCGCAAATGGTAACTACGCCCACCCAGATGCAGGAACAGCGTGCCGGGTATTACGGACGCCCGCTGATCAAGCCGCCCGAATGGACCGATCTGATCCCGACGTACTTCTTCGCCGGCGGCCTTGCGGGTACGGCTGCGGTTCTGGGCTTTTCGCAGCGCATTGCGAAAAACGACGACCTCGCGCGCGTTATGGTGCTCGGCGCTGCCGGCGCTGCAGCGGTCAGCGGATTCTGCCTCATCGCGGATCTCAAACGTCCGGAACGCTTCATGAACATGCTGCGCGTGTTCAAACTTACTTCACCCATGAGCGTGGGCGTCTATATTTTCAGTGCGTTCGGCGCTTCGGCATTCGCCGCAGCCGCGAGCGAGGTGACGGGGGTTTTTCGCCCGATAGGCCGCGTTGCGGAAGGCGTGTCCGCGCTGCTGGGACCGGCAATGTCGGTGTACACGTCGGTGCTGATCTCGGATACCGTCGTTCCGGCTTGGCATTACGCGCGTTCCTCGATGCCGGCGCTGTTCGCCGCCACTTCGGCGTCGAGTGCGGGTGCATTCGGTCTACTCTTTGCGCCGGCGTCGCGCGCGGGTGCCGCACGCCGCTTGACCGTGCTGGGCGGCATCGGCGTCACGATCGCGCTGGAGCGCGTGCATGCGGAGCTCGGACCCCGCCAGCGGCAAGCCTACGAACACGGGCAAGCCGGCATGTTGTCCAAAGCCGCCCGCGCCCTCAACATCGCCGGAACGGTCGCCGCCGCCGTTTCGAAAAAGAGTGACGTCGTTTCAAAGATTGCGGGATCGCTGCTGCTCGCCGGCGGTTTGGCCGAGCGGTTCGCGGTCTATCGCGCCGGCTGTATCTCCGCTAAAGATCCGAGCTATGCGATCGACGCGCAGAGCGAGCGCATCGCCCAGCGCGGCGCTTCACGCGAGGGCAAAGCTGACAGTAGACGCATCGCGCGCTTGACGTCGTCGAGCGTGCGAACGGCGATCTCTCTGGCGCGCGCGGTCCCGTCTTGCACGATGCGTTCGACCTGAGCCACGTCGTTCGCATACATCGCGCGCCGCTCGCGTACGGGGCGCAGAAATTCGTTCAACGCCTGCGCGAAGTCCGTTTTGTCCTGCACGCATCCGAGCGCTCCTGACCGGCAATCCTGCTCCACCAGCGGCACGTGCTGCGGCTTGACCAGTTTCCATAACGCGAACACGGGACAAATTTCCGGCCGTCCGGGATCGTTGCGCCGGATTTTTTGAGGATCGGTGATCATTCCGCGAACTTTTTTGGTCGTCGCGGCTTCGTCGTCGGCGATCAGGATCGCGTTATCGTAAGATTTGCTCATTTTGCGGCCGTCCGTGCCGGGAACTTCGGCGCCGCCTTCGACCAGCATGGCTTTGGGTTCGACCAATATCTCGCGCCCCTCGCCGTACAGATAGTTGAAGCGCCGCACGACTTCACGGCCGAATTCCAAATGCGCAACTTGATCGCGGCCCACCGGCACTTCCTCTCCGCGAAACACCGCGATGTCGCACAGCTGCAACAGCGGATAACCCAGAAAACCGTACGTCGCGATCTCCGCGCCCAGCGCCTCGATCTGTCCTTTGTACGTCGGTACGCGCTCCAACCACGAGATTGGCGTAATCATCCCGAGCAGTGCCTGCAACTCGGCAATCTCGGGAATGCCGGATTGCAGAAAGAACGTCGATTCCACCGGATCGACTCCGGCCGCAAGCCAATCGATCACCATCTCGTTGCGCGCATCGCGAATCGCCTGCGGCTTGGCAAAGCCGGTCGTGTATGCGTGCAGATCGGCGATCTCGAAGTACGCGTCGGCGCTGCGGCAGTACCGCGCCCACTGCGTGAGCACGCCGATATAGTGGCCGATGTGCAATTGCCCGGTCGGGCGCATGCCCGACATGACGCGAGGTCGCTTAGCGGTCGTGGCGATCATCGAGCACGCCGCTTTGCACGCACTTCAAAACGCGACCTGCAAGCCGCCGCGCATGGCCTTTGCAGCGATGCGCGCGCGCACGTATGCACGCGCGGATTCCGCGGCCGGATTCCAGATCGCGTCCCGATGCGAGTTCGCACGCCAGTGCGGCTGCCAGCGTGCAGCCGGCGCCGCGCATGGAGCCCGCGATGCGCGCGCTCGTATAGGCGCGCTCGACGCCGCGGTGCAACGAGCACGTCGGTCGGCTCGCCATGCAAGTGTCCGCCCTTGACGTACGCTGCGCGCGCGCCAAGATCGAGTAGCCGGCGTCCTGCGATGCGCATCTCGTCCACGGTGCGTACGCGCAGACCCGTGAGCGCCGCCGCCTCGTTCAAATTCGGAGCCACGATCGCCCCGAGCGAGAGGAGTTCATGCGCCAGAACGGACGGCAACTCATCGTCGCTGCGCAGTTCACCGCCGAGCGTAACGGCAACGACCGGATCCACCACGAGCGGCACGTGGACGTTCTCGCGCAGAAACTGCGCCACCGTTCGCACGTTCTCGCTCGAAACGAGTGCGCCGATGCGGTACGCGCACACGCCGCTCGGAAAGCATGCGAGCCTGCGCGCGCAATACGTCGGGCGAAATCGCTTGCAGCGCGAGCAGACCGCGCACATCCTGCGCGCTCACGGCCGCAATCGCGGCAACGTGTCCGACGCCGTAATCGGCGGCGACGCGCGCGTCCAGCCCGACGCCGGCGATGTTCCACGGATGCGTCGTTCCGATGGATGCGACGAGCGCCGCGTTTATCGCCGCGCCCACGCTTGAACCAGCTGGGACGTCGCGCGCGCCGGATCCGGCGCGCCGCAAATTGCCGATATGACTGCCGCCATCGCGACGCCGCAAGCGCGCACCTGCTCGATCGTTTCAAGCGTAATGCCGCCGATGGCCGCAACCGGAATATGTACCGCTCGCGCGATAAGTTGCAAGCCCTCGATGCCAATCGGAATCCCGGCGTCGGGCTTTGAGAACGTCGCATATACCGAACCCACGCCGATGTAGTCGGCGCCTGCAGTTTGCGCGGCGCGCGCTTCGCCCGGCGTTCCGCAGGAGACGCCGAGGATCCGATCGCCCAATGCGGTCCGAATCCTTGCAGGCTCGGGCGCCCGTGCATCGTCTGGCCCCAGATGAACGCCGTCCGCTCCATACGCGAGCGCTGCGCGCCAATCGTCGTTAACGATGAAGACTGCGCCATGCCGGTCAGCAAGTCGACGCAACGCACGAGCATGTGCCGGCACGATGCCGGACTTCGCACGATACTGGACGATCCGCGCGCCGCCTTGCAAGATCGCTCGCGTCAATTCGATCGGTTCGGGCTGCCCCTCGTTGACGATGGCGTAGACGCCGCTCAAGAGCGGCGGCGCATGCGTATGAAGATCCATGCGTTCACCGCCAGGTACGCTGCAAATATCGTGATGACGATTGCGACGATCCGGTAGTCGTGGCGCGCCATGCCGAGCGGCACCAAAAAGACGAAGACCATTGCAGCGGCCATGATCATCGCGATGACGCGTTGCAACCCCGCCATCGGCTTATCGACCCAGCAAAATCTCGGCGATCCGAATCAATTCCGGTTCGCTGCTAAATCGAATCTCGATGCTGCCGCCGCGTCCACTGCGCCGCAACGCGACCGCTGCTCCAACTCGCTCGCGCAGATTCGTTTCGAATTCGCCATCCTCGGCAGAAACCGCGCGCTCGGCGCGCGCGGGTTTGACGGCCGGTTCGGCGCTGAGCGCCGCGGCTACTCGCTCGAGCGCGCGCACCGACAATCCTTGGCTCGCTGCGCGCGCGGCCAGTTCCAACCGCGCCGCTTGCGGTGCAGCGAGCAGCGCTTTGGCGTGCCCGGCGCTCAAGCGACCGTCCACGATCATCGCCGTAATGGCTTGGGGCAGCGTCAGCAGGCGCAGCGCGTTCGCAATGGCGGGGCGGCTCTTTCCCAAACGGCGCGCTATTTGCTCTTGCGTGAAGCCGTGCGCCTCGATCAGCTGCGCGATTCCGGCAGATTCTTCGAGCGCATTGAGATTTTCGCGCTGCAAGTTTTCGATAATCGCCATTTCCAGGCTCGCGCGATCGTCGCTCGCGCGCACGATCGCCGGAATCGTCGACTGCTGCAACGCCGCGCACGCGCGCCAGCGGCGCTCGCCGGCGATCAGCTCGAACCATCCGTCCCGCTCGCGCACGAGAATTGGAACCAGCACGCCGTGTTCTTCGATCGACGTCTTGAGCTCGTCCAGCGTCTCCGTGCGGAACGTCTTGCGCGGCTGCTGCGGGTTGGGCCTCACGCGTTCCACGGGGATGTCTCGCACCGCTTGCCCGTGATTTGCTGCGGGTTCGGAATCGCGCGCCGGCGCATCGCCAAGCAGCGCGCCCAATCCGCGGCCCAGGCCGCCCCGCTTCGGCGTGCTCCTCATCACTGCGCAAGCGCTCGCGAGCCGTGCTGCGCATCAAGCATCTCGCCGGCAAGCGACATATACGCCTGCGCGCCGCGCGATTTCAAATCGAAGAGAATCACCGGCTTGCCGAACGAGGGCGCTTCGGAGAGCCGGATGTTTCGCGGAATCTGCGTCTTGAACATTTGGCGCGGAAAATATGCATTGAGCTCGTCGAGCACTTCCATGGCCAGTTTCGTGCGCCCGTCGAACATCGTGACGAGCACGCCGTTGACGCGCAGCTGCGGGTTGAGCGCTTCTTGCACGCGCCGCACCACGTTGGTCAGCTGCGAGAGCCCTTCGAGCGCGTAGTATTCGGCCTGCACCGGAATGATGATCTCTGCGGCCGCCGTCAGCGCGTTGATGGTAAGCAGTCCGAGCGAGGGCGGACAATCGATAAGAACGAAATCGTAGTTCGCTGCGATCGGCGCGAGCATGCCCTTGAGCCGATTCTCACGCGAGAGCGCCGAAACGAGTTCGATTTCAGCACCCGCCAAGTTAATCGTCGCGGGGATCAAGTGAAGGTTGTCGATCTCGGTTGGACGCAGCACTTCATCGATCGCTGCATGATGCATGAGCAGATCGTACACGTCGCGCTTGAGTTCCGACTTGTTGGTGCCAAGCCCCGTCGTGGTATTGCCTTGCGGATCCAAATCGACGACGAGCACGGTTTTACCGAGCACGGCCAACGCAGCGCCCAAGTTCACCGTCGTCGTACTCTTTCCGACTCCGCCTTTTTGATTGACGAGCGCGATGATCCGCGACAGTGTTACGTACCCCCGAAATACTGCCGGAGCAGCGCGATGAGCGTGCCGCGCTCATTGCGTTCCGGCTGTTCGGTGACCTTCTCGAACAGGAATCGCAACGCTTCGCCGACGCGCGGATCGCCCGCGAATCCGGGCTGAGCGATACCCTTCTCAACCATCATTGCGATCACGGTCGTGCCGTCGACACGCAGGTCTTTGATCGAAAAAGGCGGTTTGCGTGCGAGTTCGGCGTGCACCCGCGCTTCAAACCGCTCGTTGGAATCATCGCGCTTGGGCAAGCCGCTTCCGGCGATGTCGGCGGCGCGCAAGGCGAACTGACGAGACAAATGCTGCACGCCGATGCGGCGGATGAAGCGGCGAATGGCGACGTCCGACAGGTCCGGGTCGGCCGAATACATGTGCGCGAGCACTAAGTGCCGGACGGTTTGGACGAGCTCGTTCGGAAAGCGCAGGCGCGCCAGCATCGCTTGCGCCATATCGGCGCCGACATGCTCGTGGCGATAAAAGTGAGGGCCGTCCTTGGTTCGCGGCTTGCCCACGTCGTGCAGCAGCGCCGCAAGCCGCAAGGTCAGATCGCCGGACGCGGCTGCGTCCGCCGTCGCGAGATTGTGACGAAACACCGGATATGCGTGCCATTCGTTCTGCTCCACATCCACGCCCTCGAGCAATTCGGGCCAAATGAACGCGAGCACCCCCGTTGCTCGCAGCAACTCCAAGCCAACGGACGGACGGGGTGCCTCCGCGAGCAACTTGCTCAACTCCTCAGCGATGCGTTCCAAGGACACAGTCGCGACGAGGGGCGCGGCCTCGCACATCGCGCGCAGCGCCTGATCCGTAATGCTAAACCCGAAACGCGCGCAAAACTGCGCAGCTCGCAACATCCGCAGCGGATCTTCCGCGAACGTGCCCGCGTGCAAAATATCGACCCGGTGCGCGCGAATGTCCTGCGCGCCGCCGTACGGATCGATGAGATCGCCGCCGGGCAACGCGCGCGCGACCATGTTCATGCGGAAGTCGCGCCGGCCGAGATCCTCGTTTAGCGCAATCTCCGGTCCACTTTCCACGGTGAAGTCGCGGTGCCGCAGGCCCACCGAGCGTTCCCGGCGAGGCAACGCAACGTCCACCGTACGCCCGTTAGTGGTTACCTTAAAGACCGCGAATGAAGCGCCGACCAGATCGACGCGCCCAAGTTGACTCAGGCGATGCTGCAGATCCTCAGATTCCAGGCCGGTGACGACATAGTCTAGATCCTTCAATGGGATGTCAATACCGTCGGCCTCGGCCCGCAACTCATCGCGCACCCTGCCCCCAACGGCAAAGAGCGACCCCGGCGGCAGCACGCCTGCGAGCGCCCGGTCCTCCGGCAACATGGCGAACGGAATAATGCGACGGCTGGCGCCAACAAAAGCAGATGGAAGGTTACTGTTCACTGTTTCACGTGGAACGTCCATAGCAGAGCGGCCGCTTCTCCGGGATGCCGTTTCGCCGCGGAAACCTCGGCGGCGTAGCGTTGGTCTTGCGAAAGCACAGCAACCTGCGCCGTTGCGATAACTCCACTTCTTCAACGCGCGCGCCACCGACCATGGATGCCGCGTCGCACGCGGCATTCCTTTCTTCCGTTTCGATATTGCCCCGTTGAAGCACCGCGACGCCACCTACGCGCAGGAAAGGAAGAGTCAACTCGACGACCGTCGGCGCGCTCGACACCGCTCGGCACGTCGCGGACTCGAACGTCTCGCGGAGATCCGGCATGTGCGCAGCGACTTCGGCTCGCTCCGCGATCACGCGGCCGGTAAGGCCCAGGTCGCTCAGCGCGTGCCTCAGAAATGCGGCCTTCTTGGCGCTCGGTTCGATCAGCGTTACGCCCAAGCCGGTCGCGATCGCGATCGGAACGCCGGGCAGGCCCCCACCGGAGCCGACGTCCACGATGCGGCCCCCTGACGTATGGTCCGACCGAGAGGCTGTCCAGGATATGCGGCGACAGTTCTCTTGGCGATGAGGCTCCCGTAAGGTTGAAGCGCCGATTGGCGCTGAGCAGCAGCGCGCCATATTTCGCCAACAATGCAACGAATTGTGGTTGCACATGCGCCTCGGTGAGCAGACCGGCGATCTCCGCTTCGTCGCTCACGCGCGGCGCGGCTGCACGTAGAGGGCCAGGACCGCCACGTCGGCGGCCGTGACGCCCGGAATGCGTTCGGCCGCACCCAGCGTACGGGGTTTACGCTGCGTCGAGCTTCTCGCGCCCCTCCCGTGAAAGGGCGCGGATCTGGCTGTACGCCAAGTCGGACGGTATGGGGACGTCGCGGTTCTTGGCGGCTCGCTGCGCCGCCAATTCCTCACGGCGAATGTAGCCTTCGAACTTCACTTCGATGGCGGCGCGCTCTCCGATTTCCGGAGCGACGTTCGGCACGGCGGAGGCGACGTCGCTAAATTGCAGTTGCGGCCGCCGCAGTGCATCGGCGACGGTGTCTCCCCGTTCGAAACGATCCACGCCAATTGAAGGTACGCCGATGCGCGTGGCCTTCGTCTGCGTGATCGCGGCCGCTAATGCAGCGGCGCGCGATCGAAATGCTTCCCACTCCTCGTCGTCGACCAAGCCGACGCGCCGTCCCAGCGCAGTGAGGCGCGAGTCGGCGTTGTCGTGCCGCAGCAGAACCCGGTGCTCCGCCCGCGAGGTGAGCATCCGATACGGTTCGTCCACACCCTTGGTGACGAGGTCGTCCACGAGCACGCCGATGTACGCTTGTGAGCGCTCAAGGCGCAGCGGCTCTTGCCCTTTGGCCGCCAGTGCGGCGTTGATCCCGGCGATCACCCCTTGCGCGGCGGCTTCTTCGTATCCCGACGTGCCGTTGAGCTGGCCGCAGTGGTAGAGGCCGCCGAGGCGACGCGCTTCCAACGTGTCGCGCAACTCGGTCGGCGGCACCATGTCATATTCGACCGCATATCCCGCTCGGAGCATCACGGCGTCTTCCAAACCGGGCAGCGTGCGCAGCATTTGCAACTGCACTTCCGCAGGCAGCGAGGTGGAAAAGCCGCCGACGTACCAAGTCGGCTCGTTCCAGCCCTCGGGTTCTATGAAGATCTGATGCTGCGGATTGTGCGCGAATTTGACGACCTTGTCTTCGATCGACGGGCAATAGCGTGGGCCGATTCCGTCGATTAAATCCAAGCCGTACATGGGCGAAAACCGCAGATTTTCGCGCACGAGCGCGTGCGTGCGTGCGTTGGTTTCAGTGATATAGCACGGCAGTTGCGGTCCCGCAAAGCGCGCCTGGCTGCGATACGAGAACGGCAGGGGCACCGCGCTCGGCGGCTGCGCGCTGCATCGCGTCCACGTTTACGCTGGCGCGATCGATGCGCGGCGGCGTGCCCGTTTTCAGCCTGCAGGTAGGAAAGCCGGCATCACGCAGCGCGCGCGCCAGCCCGACGGCCGGCGCTTCGCCGAACCGGCCTTCCGGCTTGACGACCTGGCCGCGGAAGGTCTTTCCGGCCAGAAACGTTCCGGTCGCCAGAATGATGCGGCGAGCTCGATACGTGGAACCGTCCGCGCAGGTGACGCCGCGCACCTGGCCGGCGCTGATGACGATGGATTCCACCAAACCTTGCACGATCTGCAGATTCGTCTGCGCTCCTAGAGTTTCGATCGCGATGCGCGCGTAAGCGGGTTTATCGGCCAGCGCGCGCAGCGCCCGCACCGCCGGACCCTTCGATTCGTTCAAGAAGCGCGAGTGCAGCGAACAGCGATCGACGATACGGCCCATCTCACCGCCCAGCGCGTCGATTTCGCGCACGAGCTGCCCTTTGGCACTGCCCCCTATCGATGGATTGCACGGCAACGTGCAAATGCGCTGCGGGTCGCCCGTAACGAGCATCGTCGCCACCCCGAGGCGCGCGCTGGCGAGCGCGGCTTCCAGCCCGGCATGCCCTCCGCCGACGACGATGACGCCCGCATGATCGGGTCCCAGTATACGCATTACGTCTATTTCTATCGCAAGTACGGAAAAACGTTTAGAAAGCAAGCTTGCCTAGGCTGGATGCTCCTATGCAGCCACGTTTCGCAGTGCTATATTTTGCGGACCGTCGGCTTGAGCCGCGCGGGTTTTAGCCATATGGAGGCGTTTCTTTTCGACATGAGACCAGCCTTGACGTTTAGGTCTATCTCGTCTTTGTGCGCAGTGGGTGCGCTGGTCGGCCTGGCGGCGTGCTCGGGCGGCGGAGCCGGCAGTAACGGGGCGGTACTTCCGTCCACGCAGTCCGTCGCGCACACCCCCACGTCCACGGACTCGACGTTAAAATCCCAATCACTGTCCAAGACCGACTATGCTGCGGCCGCGAGCGCCGCGGCCAGCTTCAAGTATCACGTGATGCCGCTGCGAACGAAAACGACGGGCAGCACCGGCTCACCGGCCACGCGGCACCCGAATTCTATCGTGTATCCCGACGATCTCGTTTACAGCGGCGGCGCGCTGGTGAAGAAGGCGTCCATCTACAACATTATGGTTGACTGCGCCGCGAGCTGCTGGGGCTCGCCTGGGAGCTTCCTGCGAAATTTGGGGGCCAGTTCCTTCATCCACGTGACGGATCCGTACGTCGGTTCGACGGCGAACAACCGGTACACGTGGGCCGGCAACGTGCCGGTCGGATACAACTTCTTCACGAATACGCTCTATCAAAACGATCTGCTCGCGATCTTGCACGCTGCTGCGGCGCGATACGGCACGGGCTACGGCAAGATCTACAACATCTTCCTTCCGCAGGGCGTCGACACGTGCATCGACCAGTCGACGGAGTGCTACTCGCCCGACAATCCGCCGAACTGGGTGTTTTGCGCCTATCACGGGAGCGTCCAGTACAGCGATATCGGCCACACGTTGATGACCGTTCAGCCGTATCAGAATGTTCCGGGCTGTCAGATCACCGGTACGCCGAACGGCTCGCTGATCGATTCGACCGACAGCACGCTCTCGCACGAGACTTTCGAAACCATCACCGATCCGGATCCGCCTACGGGCTGGTATAACTTCCAGACGTACAACGGCGAGATCGCCGACGAGTGCGCGTACCTCATCGCCGACATCAACCTGCACGGCCATACGTACGGGATTCAGCGCGAGTACTCCAACAAGTACCACGGCTGCACGGATTCACCGTAACGGCGTAGCTTACTCGAAATCGGCAGGGCGGCGGTTTTTACCGCCGCCCTTCTTTTTGCCGTCGGTTTTCAGCGGCGCAGCCGGCTCATTTTCCGATGCAAAAGCGCGCGAAGATGCCGCTCAAGAGCTGCTCGTTCGCCTCGTCCGCGCAAACATGAGCCAGCGCCCCATACGCAGTAGCGAGTTCTCCGGCAGCCAGATCGCTGGGATCCCCGCGCTGCAGCGTTTCATTCGCGCGATCCAGCGCCTCGAGCGCGCGCGCGACGGCATCGATCTCCACGAGTGCGGCTAGGTGCGGGCGTTGCAGATCGGGCGCCTGCGCGCCCCAGACGGCCCGCGCGATTTCGGCACGGATGGCGTCCAGCGTTTGGCCGGTGCCCACGCTGCCGTGCACGTGCGGAACGCCGGCCAGCTGATCGGCACCGATGCGGCCCAGATCGGCCTTGTTGGCAAGCACCACACGCGTGCAATGCCGCGTGAGCGCCAAGATCTCGTGCGCCTCGGCACCGAGCGGCTGCGATCCGTCGATCACCACGACTGCCACGCGCGCGCCTTCGAGCGCGCGCCGCGTCCGTTCGATGCCGGCGGCCTCCAATCGATCCGCGTGGTGTCGAATTCCAGCGGTGTCGATGAGGCGCAGCTGAATGCCCTGCACGCTCACCGATTCTTCGATCGTGTCCCGCGTGGTGCCCGGAACGTCCGACACCAACGCGCGCTCCTCGCCGAGCAACGCATTGAGCAGCGAGGATTTGCCGGCATTCGGCGGCCCGACGATGGCCACAGCCACGCCCTCGCGCACCAAACGGCCGGCCTGCGCATCACGGAGCAAGTCCCGCAAAGCGGCCCGGACGCGTTCGATTCGTTCGCGTAGACCGAACGTATCCGGCTCCGGAACCTCATCGGGAAAATCGATGGATGCAGCGAGCTCTTCTAACATCTGCGCAATAGCGTCGCGCAGCCGGCGCGCTTGCGCCGCAAGCCCGCCGCTCAGATTTGCCAGCGCCGCCCGCGCCGCGGACCGCGTTTCCGCGTCGATCAGATCCGCGACCGCTGCCGCGGCGTGAACGTCCATCTTGCCGTTGAAAAACGCTCGGCGCGTGAACTCGCCGGGGCCGGCATAGCGCGCTCCACACGCGATAGCGGCGCGCACCACCTCGCGAGCGACGATCGGCGAGCCATGCACGTGCAATTCCAGCGTATCTTCCCCGGTGTAGACTGTGCGGCGCGATTGCGAGGATCGCCAGGCCGCGATCGATCGCGGTGCCGCATTCGTCGACGACGGTTCCATAGGTTGCCATGCGGGGCCGCAGCGCGCGGCGCGAACGAAAAAGACGCGCAGCAAGCGTACGCGTCCCGGAGCCGGAGAACCGTACGATCGCGATCGCGCCTTTGCCCGGAGGCGTCGCAATCGCGCAGATCGTGCCGTCGTGCATCATCGCTTTTCGTCCACACGCTCAAAGGGCACCGCGGCGGCTCGGCACGCGGTTCCGGACCGCTGCAGCCGGCCGCCGCTATTTCGGAAAGATCACCACGCGGCGCTCTGGTTCCACGCCCTCAGACTCCGTGCGCGCGAACACATTCTCGGCCAGCGCGAGATGCACGATTTTACGCTCGGACGGCAGCATCGGCTCGAGCTTTTGCGGCTTCTTCTCGCGGATGCACCGCTCGAGCGTGAGCAGCGCCAAATTCTTGAGCTGATCGGCGCGCCGCGCGCGATAACCCTCGGCGTCGATCGTGTAGTACTTGCGGTTATTGCGAACGCCCGCATTCAAAATATTGTTGAATACCAAATTAAGTGCTTCGAGCGTGTAGCCGTGCCGCCCGATCAGCATCGCAAGATCCGGGCCGTTCACCTCCAAGTACTCTCCCTCGGGCCGCGGCACGTAATCGATTTCGACGTGCGGAACGCCCATGCGCGTGAGGATCTCCACGAGCAAATCACGCGCCGGTTTCGCCGATTCCGGAAGCTCCTGCTTGGTTCTCTCACGCGGCACGCGCGGCGCCTGTTCGTTCGCGTAGCCGTTTGCGCGAGGCGCCCGTTTTCCGCGCAACCCGCGCGGTCCGCCGGCGTTAGGCGCCCGTCCGCCGACGCTGCGGTCACGAATGTCTGCGGGCTGGTCTTCCAACTCAAAGTCGTCCTCGAACATCTTATCTTTTCGCGCCTTTCCTTTTCTTCGATCTGCTCTTCGGCGAGCTCGCGGGTTGCGCCGCTTTGGCAACGGCTCCGTTGCCGCCAAGAGCTTTGGCGGCGGGTTTCGGTTGGTCCGGAATGTCGGTAATCGCGTGCTCGTTGTCCAGCATCGAGAGGGGTTGATGGTGCTTCTTGAGCAGATAAAACTGCTGGCCCATCGTGAAGACGTTGTACGAAAACCAGTACAGCACCATCGCGGAGGGCCACTTGAACTGAAAGCCCATGTATCCGAGCATGACGGGCGAAAAGATCGCCATCAATTTTTGCGTCTGTGCCTGCTGCGGATCGGTAGACGGCATCGTCGCATAGCGCGAAAACAAATACATCGAGATCATGTACCCGATCAGCAGCACGATGTCGGGCATCGTGAGACTGGACGCGAGCAGCGGCGCCTTCCAGATCGGCACGACGGGCAAATGCTGCGTGAACGGCGTACCGATCCAGAGCCAGTGCTGCCCCTGGTACAGCGGCCGATAATCCTTGAGCGTTACGGCATAGTAGACCGCGGCTATGAACGGCCACTGAACCAGCATCGGCCAGCAGCCGGCGAGCGGGTTGGCGCCGTTCTTGCGGTACAGTTCCATCGTCTCGCGCTGCATCTGCGCCTGCAAATCGCGCACTTGACCGTCGTCGCCCTTGCGCTTGGCCTGTTCTTCTTTCTGCTTGTAACCCTGCTGGATATTCTTGAGCTGCGGCGCGAGCCGCTGCATCTTGATCATCGCCGTAAACTGCTTGGTATTCAGTGGCCAGACGACGATTTTCAACAGCAGCGCAAACAGAACCAAACTCCACCCGCGATTTCCCACCACACCATCGATGGCACCGATGATCGATGCCACCAAGTGCGTAAACGGATCGAGCCACGACGCGGCCAGCAGTACGTGCAAGAATTACCTTTCAGTTTGGCATGGCCCTGAAGGGCCACACCCAACAAATCCGGATTCGGGGGCCGAAGGCCGGGGGCCCGGGCCCTTCGACACGGCTCAGGGCGACGGCGGGCGAGGAGCATCCTTTGGGATTTCTGGGGACAGGCTACGCGCGGATTCGCCACCTTCACTTCGAATGCGGGCGAAGCCGCTCGGGAACCGGATCGACGCCGCCGGGGTGCAGCGGATGGCATTTGAGAAGCCGCCACGCTGCCAGCATACCCCCGCGCAACACGCCGTGTTTCGCGACCGCGTCCAGTGCGTACTCCGAACAGGTCGGATAAAATCTACAAGCCGGAGGAAGCAGCGGAGAGATCAAGCGCTTATACCCCCGCAGCAGTACCAGTACGGCGGAATCAATCACGCGAGGGCGCGACGCACTTGCGCGCACAATGCTGCGTACGGCTCCTGGGCCGCCGAGGGCCGCGCGATCAGCAGCAGGCGCATGGGTGCGTCGTGGGGCAAAAATTCTTGCAGGCACGCCGCCAGCCGCCGCCGCGTGCGATTCCGCACGACCGCCGTTCCGACGCTTTTGGAAACGACGATGCCCACGAACGTACCATCATCGCCCACCCGCGGGTTATCACGGAAAATGGTCAGGGCTTGGGTAACGGTGCGGCGGCCGCGCGCGCGCAAGCGCGCGAAATCGCCGGAGCGCCGCAGGCTCTGGAAGCGGCGCATCAAACGGTCAGCCGCTTACGTCCCTTCCGGCGCCTCGCGTTAATCACGCGACGGCCGTTTTTCGTTGCCATCCGCTCTAGAAAGCCGTGAACGCGCTTACGGCGGCGGTTGTGCGGCTGATAGGTCCGCTTCATAGTAGCTTATACGTCTCCTGGGAAAGCCGCCACTCTGCCGGCGGGCACAGCCCCTTAGTATAGGACTTGCCCTGGCGAGCGTCAAGCCGGAGCGCTCTCCACACCTGTGGAGAATGCTGTGGAAATCGTTCGCGCGGCGAGGTGCGGCGTGCCCGCAAACGTACCGTTTTCCCATGCTTTTCGGCGTTTTCAACTTCGCTCGAAAGGCGGTGTCGATCGCATGAATTTCCCTGTAAAATCGAGCGTTTTTCGCCTGTGGATAAGTGGATAAAAAAGTGCGGCGCGACCGCAGGATAGCCGCCCGATTAAGACAATATCGGAGCCTCCACGCCCGGGTCTTGCGTCGGCGATCTCGCCTGCCAGTCCCGAAACTATGTAGCGTAGGTGAGGACTAAAGGATGGCGCTCGCGGTCGGCAATCCGGACATCTCTAACCAGCTCTGGCAATCGGCATTGACGGCGCTGGAACGCAAGTTCTCAAAGCCGATTTTTGAAATGTGGATCAAGCCGTTGCGGCTGGTCTCCCTTACCGGCAACGAGATGCTCTTGGGCGTCCAAAACAACTTTGCGCGTGATTGGGTCGAGAACCGGCTCAAGGGCCAGCTCGTCGAAGTGCTGGCGGAGATTTTCGGCGCGGGCGTAGACGTGCAGTTCACGGTGCTGGCCGAGGCGCCCGAACCCCCGCCCGCGCCGGGTGCCGCACCCGCGGGTGGGCAGAGAGCATCCGCAGGCGAGTTTCGGCCGGGGAACCTGAACACGCGGTACACGTTTGAAGAATTCGTCATCGGCAACTCCAACCGGTTTGCGCATGCAGCCGCGCAGGCAGTTGCGGCCGCGCCGGCTCGTGCGTACAACCCCCTGTTCCTCTACGGCGGCGTGGGCCTAGGGAAGACGCACCTCATGCACGCGATCGGCCATCGGGCACTCTTGGACAGTCCTGATACCAACGTGGTGTACGTGTCCAGCGAAAAGTTCACCAACGAGTTCATCATCGCGGTACAAAACAACAAGACGCTGGATTTCCGCAACAAATACCGGCAAGTCGACGTGCTGCTCATCGACGACATCCAGTTCCTCGAAGGCAAGGAAGGCACGCAAGAAGAGTTCTTCCACACGTTCAACGCCTTGCACGAATCCGGCAGACAACTCGTCATATCCAGCGATCGGCCGCCAAAAGAAATTCAAACGCTGGAAAATCGTTTGCGGTCGCGCTTCGAGTGGGGTCTGCTCACCGACATCCAGTCGCCGGATCTCGAAACCCGCGAGGCAATCCTGCGCAAGAAGGCACAGTCGGAAAAAATCCCCGTCCCCGACGAAGTCACTTCGTTTATCGCCAAAGTCATACCGTCCAACATCAGGGAACTGGAAGGCGCACTGATCCGCGTGGTGGCATACTCCTCGCTGACCAAGTCCCCCATTACGGTCGATCTGGCTGCGGAGGTGCTCAAGAACGCGCTTGCACAGGCTCCGTTGCGGCGGGTCACGATCCTTTCGATCAAGGAGAAGATTTCCAAGGCCCACGGCCTCACGGTCAAAGAATTAGACAACCACCGGCGGGATCAACGCGTTGCGGCGCCGCGTCAGATTGCAATGTACGTCTGCACCGAACTTACCGACGACTCCCTGCCGCACATCGCGCGGGAATTCAACAAAAAAGATCACACCACCGTGATGTACGCGCGTGACAAGGTTAAAGACCAGATGCAGCGCGACGAGGCATATCGGAACAAGATTCGTTCGCTGGTGGCGCTCTGCCAAAGCGATTGACCCGCACGCGCGGGAATGCAGCGGCCCGGGGAGCGTCCTCGGGCCGCTGCCGTTTGCGCCGCATTCCGCTTTATGCACGTTCTGCTGCACAGGGCCGGTCCGCGCGCGTGGATAACTGCACTAAGTGCGATGCGGCGTGCGGGATGTGCAGTACCGTTGGGCCGAACCTGCACAGGTTGTTCCGGACGCAAACCCGCGTAGGAACGAACGGATCGGCGCTTGTTCGCAGATTGCACCGCGTTATTACTATTACGGTTAAGTCTTATATTTAAAAGGTCCGAATGGCGTACACCGGCCTTCGGCGCCAACGTCCGTTCACGCGTCACAAGCACGATGGGAGCCCTTGTAGATGAAGTTCACTTGCAACACCAAAGAAATCGCCGGAGCCGTCGGTGCCGCGAGCAAAGTCGTCAACGCGCACACCACCGTCCCGATTCTCTCCAACGTGCTGCTGACGGCGCAGGAAGGCAAAATCGCCGTACGAGCAACGGACCTGGAACTCACGCTGCAGCATGCATTTGCGGCCGACGTCAGCGAGGGCGGCAGCGTTACGGTTCCGGCCAAGCTCTTCAGCAGTTATCTTGTAAATCTGCAGCCGGGTATGCTCGAACTGACCGGCACGGCTACGCGCGCGAGCGTGAAGTGCGAGCGCAGCAACTATGACTTTCACGCGCTGCCCTCGGAGGAATATCCACCGCTGCCCAGCGCTGCGCGCGGGCAAACCTTCAGCATCGCGGGCAAGCGCTTTCGCGACGGCGTTGCCGCCACGATCTTTGCGGCTTCCGGCGAAGAGGCGCGTGGCGCGGTTTTGATGGGGACGCTGCTCGAGATCCAGAATGAATCGCTTACGATGGTCGCCACGGATGGTTACCGGCTGGCGCGCTATCAGACAACGCTCGAGAGCGGAATATCCGGTGCGGAAAAGTACATCGTGCCGTCCAGAGCGCTGAATGAGGCCGCGCGCAACGTCGGGAACGCGGCGAGCGTCGAGGTCGCGGCGCTTGGAGCCCAGGGTAACCAGCTCATGTTCGCCTCCGGCGACGTGTCGATCGTCGTGCGGTTGGTGGACGGTCAGTATCCGAATTACGGGCAAGTCATTCCGGCGAAATTCGACCGATCCGTGACGGCGAACACCGCAGCCTTGATCGGCATACTGCGCCGCGCCGAACTGGTCGCCGGCGATCGCGCGAGCATGGTCAAACTGGCGGTAACGAATCAAACTCTCATCGCGACCGCGAGTTCGGACGTTTCGGGCAACGCGTACGAAGAACTCGAGGTGGAGCAGCAAGGCGAAGACCTGACCATCGCGTTCAACGCGCGGTACTTGATCGAGATCCTCAACCATATCGATTCTCCTCAAACGGTGATGGAGTTTCTGGGGCCGCTTTCCCCGGCCGCGATTCGCCCGGTGGAGCCGCCGGAAGGCGCGCAGCAACTGTACGTGCTGATGCCGCTGCGGCAATAGATCCGATTCGACTGGTCAGCCTGCATCTGTCGAACGTACGCAATTACGCGCATTTGGATCTGGAGCCGGCGCCGGGGCTGAACGTGTTTCTCGGGCGAAACGCGCAAGGCAAGAGCAATTTGCTCGAAGCGATCTGCGTGCTCGGCACGGGGAAGTCGTTCCGCACGTCAAAGGAGCGGGATCTCATTCGCGACGGCTTCGAACTGGCGACGATAGCCGGCGAAGCGCGCGTGCGGGCCGGCACGCTCCGTTTGGGGTGCACGATTTCGGCGACGCCGCGCGGTACGCGTAAAATGTACGCGATCAACGGACGCAGCGTGCGCTACGCCAAGTTCTTGGGGAGTTTGCGCGTGGTGACGTTCGTGCCGGCCGATCTGCAGCTCGTCGTCGGGACGCCGGGTGGCCGCCGCTCCTTCTTGAACGCCGCCCTCGCGCAAGAGCAGCCGGCCTATTACCACGAATTGGCGCGGTATCAGAAAGCCTTAGCGCAGAAAGCGGCGCTGCTGCGCGCCGATGCAGAGCCCGACTCGGAGTTGCTGGCCATTTACAACGAAACGCTGGTGCAGGCGGGTACGGAAATCATCCTGGCGCGCGCGCAGTTGGTCGAAGCGCTCGCTGCGCGCGCGGCGGTAGTCCATCGTCAGTGGAGCGGAAGCGAGACCCTGGAGGTGCGGTACCGGCCTACGGTGCCGTTAGAGGTGCCCTCACAGGACGCCGTCGCCGGTGCGTTTGCGGCGCGGTTGCGCGAGAACGCCGCTCAGGAACGCGCCCGGCAGGCCACGCTGGTCGGACCGCATCGCGACGACCTCGAACTGCTGTTGGACGGTCGTTCGCTTTCGACGTTCGGCTCGCAGGGACAGCAGCGCACGGCGGTACTCGCGCTCAAGGTCGCCGAATACGCCGTTATGCTGGAACGCTCGGGTGAGGCGCCGTTGCTGCTGTTGGACGACGTGCTCTCGGAACTGGATTCCGAGCGTGCCCACGCGTTCATGGACGGCGTCGGCGCGTTCGAACAAGCCTTCATCACCGCGACGCAAACCCCACAAGCCTTGCCGCCCGCGCAATTGCACTCCATCGAGAACGCGATGGTCAGCGCGCAATGAGATCCCTGAGCGCGGCCATTGCATCATGGGAACCCGGCATTCGAGAGCCGGCGGATCCCCTCGACGCGATGCGCGCGCAATGGCCCGCGATCGTTGGCCAAAACGTCGCGGCCCATTCCCGTCCGGAACAAATCGTGCGCGACGCGCTCCTGATCGTCACGCGATCCGGCGCGTGGAGTCAGCAGCTCTCATTTTTGAACGAAACCATCCTGCAGGCTCTGCAGACGCGGACCGGCGTGCACGTGCAGCGGCTGCGCTTTCGCGTCGGGCGCCTAAATGCGCCCTCGCCCGTTCCGGCGCGCACGCCGCGTCAAGTACGCCGCGCGCGGACGGACGTTCGCGGACCGGCTCCAACCTTGCGATCCGCGTTGGAGCGCTTTCAGTCCGACGTCGTTGCCGCGCAGCGGGCCAAAGCGCGCGCGGGGTGGAAAGAGTGCAACCGGTGCGGCGTTCGGATTGTTCCTATAGCGGGGCCGTTTTGTACGCCGTGCGAGAACGCGCGCGTGCAAGAACGGGATGCGCGCGTGGCGCGGCTGCTGTTTGAAGCGCCGTGGCTCGGTTACGCGGGCATCGCGCCGCTCACCGAACGGCTGACGCCGCAGGAATATGCAGCGATTCGGCTCCGCGTGCTCCGGCATTGGAGAGATGCGCTGGAACGCATCAAGAGGGCGGGCCGCGCGCACGGCACGCGCGATCGCATGATCGCGAGCTCCTATGTCTTGCTCAAGAGCGAGCTGGATCCGGAACGCATCGCCCCCGTCGTCGTGCGCGAGTTGCTCGGTGACGAGCTGCACGACATTCTTTACGGTAACGACACTCGTTAAAAGGATTTATGGCAGACACGTATAGCGCGGAGCAAATCGAAGTCCTCAAGGGCCTCGAGGCGGTTCGTAAACGTCCCGGAATGTACATCGGCAACACCGCGGAGCGCGGCTTGCATCAGCTCGTGTACGAAGCAGTCGACAACGCCGTGGACGAAGCCCTAGCGGATTATGCGAAAAACATTACGGTCATTCTCTACAAGGATGGCGCGTGTTCGGTGGAAGACGACGGCCGGGGCATCCCCGTAGACGTCCACGCCGAAGAAGGCATGCCGGCGCTGGAAGTCATCATGACGATGCTGCACGCGGGCGGAAAGTTCGGCAAAGGCGGCTACAAGGTTTCAGGAGGGCTGCACGGCGTCGGTATTTCCGTCGTAAACGCGCTCTCGGAAAAAATGACCACGCGCGTCAAACGCGACGGAAAAACGTGGGAAATGAAGTTCGAGCGCGGGATTACCGCGCAGAAACTCAAGAAGGTCGGGCCAGCCGAAGGCACCGGCACGTTTCAGTGGTTTTTGCCTGACCGCGACATGTTCGAAGTCACCGAATTCCACTGGGACGTTTTGGCCAAGCGTCTGCGCGAACTGGCATTCCTCAATCGCGGCCTGGCGATCACGCTGCGGGACGAGAGGCCTGAACAAGTACGCGAGCGCACCTTCAAGTTCGACGGTGGAATCGTCTCCTTCGTCGAGTGGCTGAACGAAAAAAAGGATCCGCTGCATCCGATTATCTCCACGCACGTGGAGCGGGATAAAGTCGACGTGGAAGTCGCCATGCAGTGGACCGACACGTACGCCGAAATCATTTCATCATACGCGAACAACATCAACACGATCGAAGGCGGCATGCACTTGACGGGCTTCCGCACGGCCATCAGCAACGCGGTCAATACGTATGCGAAAAAGCGCGGCATGCTCAAAGAATCCGAGAGCAACCTTTCAACGGACGATTGCATGGAAGGTCTGACTGCGGTCGTTTCCATCAAACTGGCCGAGCCGCAGTTCGAGGGCCAGACCAAGACCAAGCTCGGCAACGCCAACGTGCGTACGATCGTGTACGGCTTGGTCAACGAGCGCCTCGAGTTTTTCTTCGAGGAGAACCCCAAATACGCGCGCGCCATCGTCGAGAAGTGCATGCAGGCGCAGCGGGCGCGCGACGCCGCCAAAAAAGCGCGCGATCTTTCGCGGCGCAAGAACGCCTTGGAAGGCTCGGGCCTGCCCGGTAAACTCGTGGACTGTAAGAACACGAATCCGGCCGAGAGCGAAATCTTTCTGGTTGAAGGCGATTCCGCCGGCGGCACCGCCAAGGGTGGGCGCGATCCGAATTCGCAAGCGATTCTGCCGCTGCGCGGCAAGATTCTCAACGTCGAGAAAGCGCGTTTGGACAAAGTGCTCTCCAACGAAGAAGTTCGCACGATGATTACGGCGCTTGGCACGGGTTTCGGCGATGAATTCGATGCAGGCAAGCTGCGCTATCACAAAATCATCATCATGACCGATGCCGACGTGGACGGTTCGCACATCCGCACGCTGCTGCTGACGTTTTTCTATCGCCAGATGAAGCCGCTGGTGGAGGACGGTTACGTGTACATCGCGCAGCCGCCGCTTTACGGCATCCGCAAGGGCAAGAAGCAGTGGTATGCGTTCAGCGACGCGGAACTGAAGTCTATCGTCGGCGAGGACGGTAAGGACTACGTCGTCCAGCAATACAAGGGCCTAGGTGAGATGGATGCCGAGCAGCTCGCGGAAACGACGATGGAAGTGGGCAACCGGCGACTCAAGCGCATTACAGTTGAAGACGGAGTCGAAGCGGAGCAGATTTTTACCGACCTGATGGGCGACAAAGTCGAACCGCGCAAGCAGTACATCTTCGAGTACGCTAAAAGCGTGAAGAATTTGGATCTGTAGAACCAGCGGGCTTCTTCGTCGCGTTGGGAGTATAAGCCCGGCGGAGGGACGGAGTGCGCAAACTGCTCGGCGCGGCACTGGGAGCGCTGATTGTCATCGTGGTAGTGCTCGCAGCGGTGTTTCACGACGAGGCCGCCCGCGTCGCACTTCCGAGCATCGTGCGGCTGAGCACCGGCTACTCGATCCACTTCGCCGACGTCCGTTTGGGCGCGCGTCACGGCGCGCTGGTCGACGTGCGCGTCACGCACGGCGGTCAGCCGGTGCTGCAAGCGCAGCGCATCGATCTCTACTACAGTCCCGGCGATCTGCTCCCGGGCAGCAAACACCGCTTCGGTTTGCTCGGCATTGCGATCGACCGGCCGCGCATAACGATCGTGCATAACCAGGACGGCACGTACAACGTTCAAATTCCGAGCGCGCCCCCGGCGGGCGCCCAAGCGCCGGCTGCCGGCAATTCCGTTCCGCTGAACCTCACCGTGCGGGTGCGCGACGCGTCCGCCACGCTCATCGACCGGTATCGCTTTTACGAGGAAAGCCGCGTGCAGCGAATCAACGGCATCAACGTCGACGCGGCGATAGACACGTCGAAGACGACGCGGTATTTGGCGACGGGAAGACTGCAGAGTTCGGGCCCGCAACCGTTTCGGATGGCCGGGTCGATCGATTACACGAACGGCTACGCGCTGCACCACGTGAGCGTGCGCGCGATTCCTCTCCCGACGATTTCCAATTACTTCATCAATTCCCCCGCGGCACACGTTTTGACGGGCACCGTCCATGACATGGACCTGCGCGCGTGGTCGTTCTGGGATCCGCGCAGCCGCGGCATGGGATCGCCCGCGCCTGCGTATCATTTGGCCGGAAGCGGCGTTTTGGAGAACGGCAGCATCGCCGTGCGCAGTCTCGATTCGCCTATCACGGGGCTGCGCGGACGCATCACGCTTTTCGATTCGGGCTTTGCCTCCAAACGGTTGACGGCAGCCGTGGGGCACATGCAGATCGTCTGCGCCGGCGGGATCTTCGATTTCAATTCGCCGCAATTTCGACTGGGCGTCGAAGGACGCGGAGACTTGCGCCACTTGAAAGACGTGCTTCGCGTGGCGGGCGGATTGCCGATCTTCGGGGGCGTGCGTATTCATGCGCTGATCGAAGGAGGCGTCGCGAGCCCCGTGTTGCTTATCGGCTTTGACGGCACGCGCTTCAACTATGGTGCGGTGCCGATCGACCGGCCTCGCGGCGAAGTGGCGCTGTACAAGAGCGACCTCATCGTGTTGCCGTTTCACGCGCAGTACGGCGGCATCCAGATGCACGTTCAGGGAAACTTGCGCCTTGGCCGAGCCGTGGAAAGCGTGCTGGCGCTGCACGCCGTCGGGCCATCGTCGCGCATTCCGTACTTAGGCGCGCTGGTCAAAGAGCAGCCTATCGCGACGGAAGCGCTGCTGCACGGAACGGATCTAAAAGTCGACGCTCGCGGCTACATCGTGTCGCTCGCGGATCCCCGAGCGGTGGCCGGATTCTACCATCTGAATCGTTTGGGCGTGGGCACGTTCGGTCCAATCGGCATTACGACACCGGGCGGCGGTACGCTCGTCGCGGGCTTTTCGTTGGACCGCCCGAACGGCGGAAGCGCGTTTTGGGTTTCGGCACGCGACGTCCGGCTTCGTCAGCCGGTACCCATCGGGTTGCCGGGCGTTAATATTCCCGCGCTCCCGCCGATCGATGCGCACATCGCGCAAGCCGACATGGCCGGAACGGGTTCGGCACGCAACGTGGTGATCGGCGGCAACGCGTACATGTCGCCGGCAACGATTGCGGGCGTCCCGTTCGACGCGATTGCCGCACAGTTTGCCGGGCCGTTCGCCGCTTCACGGATCAGCAGCGTGCATGCGGACGGGCCATGGGGAACGTTCGACGGCGCCGGAACCTTCGCGCCGAATCTGATCGTGGCGCGCGGCAACTATGCGGGCACGCTGCAAGGCTTGCGCATGTTCATGGGGAACTTTCCGGCGCAAGGCGCGATTCGCGGGCCGATGGCGATCGCGATCGCGCAGCAGAAAATCTACGTCCAAGCGCAAAATGCGCAGCTCAGCGCCGCCACGATTCACGGCGTTCCGATATCCTCCATGACCGGAACGATGTCGTTTCAGAACGGCGTATTGCGCGTGTACTCGGCGCAGGCCCATGCGGCGGGCGGAACGGTCGTCGCGGCGGGCACGTTTGCAACCTCGCCCGGAACCGCTCCCACCCGTATGGCGCTTGCAACGACGCAGCTCGATGCGAGCGTGCTGCACCGCTTCGGCGTACCGATCGCCGGCGGCGCGTTGCGCGCCATCGGTACGATTCAACCCGGACGGGCGATTCCGGACGTCGATGCCGGCGTCGTGCTCAGCGCAGGGCGCGCTGCAGGCTACGGACCTTTTGACGCAAACGCCGACGTGTCGATTGCGAACGATGCGATGCACGTGCGTGATGCGATCGCTTCACTCGGATCGACCTTCGCGCACGTGGACGGCAGCATCGGCAATCTTGCAGCCGGCACGCCCGTGTTCGACGTGCGCGCGCAAGTGCCGGTCGGGAGCATCGCGTCGATGGCGCAATTGGCGCGCGTTTCGACCCACGGCGCGGACGGAAGCTTTGCAGGCAGTTTTGGAATCCTCGGCACCGTTGCCAATCCCCGCGTGAGCGGTTCGGTGGCGGTTCCGGTCGGCGAAATCAATGGTCTAGGGTTCCGTGACGCGAGCGCGCAATTTTCGGCGAACCGCGCCGGCGTATCCGCTCGCGATGCGAGCGTGACCATCGGCAGCACGACCGCACACTTCTCCGCCGCGGTGGCGAAAAACCGCATTGCGCTCTCGATGCGCGCGCCGCGGGCGGATCTTTCGGACTTCAACGACTACTTCGATACGGGCGACACGCTGGCGGGCAAAGGCGACGTCGCGGTCTCGTTTGCGCATGTGGCCGACGTCACGTTTACGTCCGGTGACGTGAACCTGCACGGGTTTCGGTATCGCCGTTTTCCGATCGGCGATACGGACGCGCGTTGGACTAGCCGCCGCAACGTGGCGCAGGGCACGATTGCCGTCGGGGGCGATCATGGCAAACTGCGGGCTGCCGGAACCATCGGCTTCGCGCAAAGCGACCACATCGCGCAAGTGGTTACGCACTCGAACTACGATATCAACGCATCGCTCCAGGATTTCGATCTGACGACGTGGCTGCCGGCACTGGGCTTTCCGCAGTTGCCGCTCACGGGTCGCGTGAACGGCCAGGCGCGCGTCCGCGGCGCGTATCCTCACCTTGCGCTGGCCGGCAACGCGTCGATCCGCGACGGCACGATCGGTCCGCTGCCGATTCAAACGGCGCAGCTGTCGGCTCGGACGGGCGCGCACGATCGCATCGACATCACGCGGCTCGTGTTTGCGTTGCCCGCGTTGCAGGCCACGGGCAGCGGAAGTTTCGGCCTCACGCCGACCGCGCCCATGCATCTCCAGTTCCATGCAACGACGGACAACTTGCCGCAATTGGTTGCGCACGTTTCGAAAAAGCGGCTTGACGTGAGCGGGAGAATCGAGTCGACGATTACAATCGGCGGCACGTTCAAAGCGCCGACTTTCGGCGCGGGCGTCGATGCAACCGACGTGAGCGCGTTCGGCGTGCGCATTCCGTCGTTCGTCGGTCAGTCTGCAGCTGCGTCATCGCGATCTCATCGTGCGAAACGCGGAATTCATCTTCGCGAGTGGGCGGGCGACGCTTGCGGGTTCGTTGCCGCTGCAACTGCAGCCGTTCGCGTTCGGGCCCCTCGATGCGCCCGTAGCCATGGACGTCGCGGCGGAAAACCTCGATCTCTCCGCGTTTGCGCCGTTCTTGGGCCAAGGAACCAAACTCGGCGGTACGCTCAGCGGACACGTCGGCGTTTCGGGCAGCGTGCGCAATCCGCAGATCTTCGGTCAATTGCAGGCACAGGACGTTCGCTACGTGAGCCCGCTTGAAACCACGCCGATCACTCAGACCGTCGCGCAGATACTGTTCGAAGGCACGCACGCCACGCTGAACCGCTTGCACGCGGTGCTCGGACGCGGCACGCTCGACGGATCCGGTACGTTAAGCTTTGGCGGCGGCCTGCACGGCGGCCCGCTGGGCTATGCCATCGCGCTGACGACTCGGAGCGCGCAGCTCAGCTCTCCGCTATTCGGTTCGGGCACCTTCGATTCGGCGCTGAACCTGCAGCGCGCCCCGGAAAAACTAGCGTTGCTCAAAGGCAACGTCGCGATCACGGACGCGGCCGTGCCATTTGCGGCCTTCTTGAAATTCGGCGGAGCAGGGAGCGGCAAGAGCGCGGGGCCGCCGTTCAATCTCGCCTTCGATCTCGGCATCAAGGCCGGCCGCAACGTGCGCGTACGCGGCGGCGGTGCCGGCGTCTTCGGCCTGGACATTTCCGGGGAAGGCAACGCGCGGCTCTCCGGCACGCTCGCAAATCCCACGTTGTCGGGTCTTTTCCAGTCTGCGGGAGGCACGCTGACCTACATCGATCATGCGTTCAAAGTCGAAACCGGCCGTGTGAGGTTCGATCCCGCGAACGGCGTCATCCCGGACGTATACGCTATCGGCGTCACACACGTCACCAACCCCGATCCCAATACGGCGCGCAATCCAACGGGAACGGCGGACATCACGGTTACGGTATCCGGCCCCGTCACTAGTCCCAAGATCGCGTTCCAATCGAATCCGCCCGGGTACACGGACCAGCAAATCATTGCGCTGCTGCTGCCGCTGGGAGGGTTGGTGGGCCCCATCCAGTTCACGGATACCGGCGTCGTGCTGCCGGCCGGACAGCTCGCGGGCGCGCCGCAGCCCGGCACGGGCGCGGTTCTTCCCGACATTTTGGTGCGTCGCCAGAACGGTACGCTTACAGTCGGGCAAGAAGCGTTCAACATCTTGAACGCCCAGTTCACCACCGGAATCCTTGCGCCGGTGGAGTCGGCACTGAGCAGCACGCTGGGACTCTCGGACGTGAATTTGATCGTCGACTACACCGGCAGTCTGGGAGTAAGCCTGCGCCGGCTGCTCGGCAGCAACTTCTACGCTGTGTACGGGACGACGTTCACGGTGCCGGTTCGGCAGACGTTCGGCTTTGCGTACCAGCCCAATCCGTTCACGTCCGCGCAGTTCACGATGTTCGTTCAGCAGGGGCAGACGCAGACTGTTTCTGGCCCCGAACCAGACGCTTTCGAGCAATCCTCGCGCTAGTGCCGGGCAAGCGCTGCAGGGCCAGGACGGCTTTACGTTTCTGTTCCAGAGATTGTTTTAATCGGCGCTGCGCCATCCGTGGCTGCGCGACCCCCTAACGGCAAACCGCCGGGGGGAAGACGAGCGCTGCAGCACTCGGCAAGGGACTGGAGGGGCCTTCGCGAACAGGCGGTGCGGGTCGAAACGGCGCGTGCTCGGGGCGCGTTACAGGGCAGACGCTACGAGCGTTGGACCAAAAGAGCTCTCATAGGGAAAGATTGTTGATGACCTCAAGCCTCTGGCGTGCGCGCGGCGCGCTCCACCGGTGTGCGGGCCTGGTGCTCGCACTTGCTTCCGTCATGATGCTCGTCACGCCGTCGCTGGGCGCCGCGGCGCCCGCACCGAGCATCGTTTCGGTCGACGTTTCCGGGAACGTCCACGTCCCAACGCAAACGATCATGGGCGTCATTCAAGCGCGTCCGGGGCAACCCTACGATCCCAAGGTGGTACAAGGCGACCTGCAGCGCATCTTTGCGCTGGGGTATTTCGCCGATCAGGCCGCTCCGCTGATCCGCCAGCGTCCCGGCGGCGTGGCGATCACGTACCGCGTCATCGAGAATCCGGTAATCACCAAGATTCTTTTCAGCGGCAACTCGCACGTGCCCGCCGATACGCTGCTTGCGCTGATGGACACGTCGGTCGGGCAGGTGCTCAACACGAACACGCTGCGTCAAGACTTTCTAAAGATCAATTCATACTACGACCGCATCGGGTACGGCGGTCAAATTCCTTCCCACGTCAAGAATCTGAACATCGATCCCAAGACCGGCTCGCTGACGATCGACGTGCAGGAGGGCCTGGTTATCTCGGGCGTCGGGATCGGCGGCGATGCGCTTTTGCCGCCGACGGTGATTTTGCCGGTGCTCAGCGCCAAGCCGGGCCAAGAGTATTCGGATCAAACACGCCAGCAGGACGCGCAGGCAGTACAGAAACTCTACGACAAGTACAATCTGCTCGTCGGTGACTTCGAAGGCGGCATCGATCCCTCAACGATCGACCAAAAGGCCGGTACCGCCAGGGTGAAGTACGACATTTACGTCGCGCGCGTCGGCCTGGTGCAGATAACCGGCAACACCAAGACCAAGGATCAGGTGATCCGGCGCGAGCTGTTCGAGCGACCCGGCATGGTTTTGAGCAAGAACGGCGTGCAGCGCGATCTGGAGCGGCTCAACAACACCGGCTTCTTCTCGAAAGTCGACGTCAATCCGAAGCCCTGCCCGGAAGCACTGTCGAAAAAAGATCCGGGTTGCGTCGTTTTGGATTGGATCGTCACGGAACAAAAAACCGCGTCGGCTTCGGTGGGCGCCGGATATTCGGGCGGGATTACCGGTCAAGGCCTGTATGGGACGATCGGGTATGCCGACACGAATTTGCACGGAACCGGCAACGGCGTATCGGTGCAGTTCGAGCGCGGCTCCCGCAGTTACGTGACGCAGGCGCAACTCACCATTCCCTACGTGGGCAACACCAAGGCGTCTCAGCGGTATAGCTTCGGCGCGACCTTGTTTGCCAACGGCTACACCTATTTTTACCCGGTGTACTCGACCGCGGTGGGCGCCGCCGCGCTGCCCTCCCCCGCACCCGGACAAAGCCCTGTTCCAATTCCCGTTACGCTGCTGCCAAGCGGAAACGCGCAGCTTCTTTCCGGCATCGTTTCCACCAGCACCGCGAAGTCTCAAGGCGTGAGCGTGCAGGTCGGACGCCGGCTCACCGATTTCGTCACCGCCTCGGTCGGCGTTGGTGCGCAGCGTGTCACGAACAGTACCACGGTGCCGTCACCGTACTACTTCCAGACGACCCAGCCCAACATCGTGATTGCGCCCTCGCCCGGGCCGTTCAACAGCCTTTCCAACAACACGGGCAGCTTCGGTATCGTCGCCACCTCGATCGCCAACATCAACACCGGCCAGCCGTATACGCTCAATACCGTCACCTTCGGCATCGGTACCAATTCCGCCGCGACGCTGGACGACATCTTCAATCCGCGCCGAGGCCAGACGGCATCGATCTCCGAGACGATCTCCGCGCCGGGATTCGGATCGAATTTCCGCTTCTCGCAAACCAGCATCGATGCAACCAAATTCTTGCCCGTGCTCAAAGACTCGACGCTCGGGTTCCACGGACAGGTTCGTGGGTCGACCGGAGCCATTCCACCCAGCAACCTGTTTACGTTTTCGGACCAGCAGCTGCGGGGATACGATTCCGTGTTCTACGGTACCGACACGGCGCTCGCCCAGATCGAGCTGCGTAAACCCCTGACGCCGGATCGCAAATTCGGCGTGGCGCTGTTCGTCGACGAAGGCGCATTCCGCGTTCGCGGCGCTCAACCGCTGCTCGACCCGTACACTAACCGCATCATCGGGTATCCGGGCAATTGGTCGGCGGAAGGCGATTACGGATTGGGCTTGCGCTTCGACGTGCCGCAGCTTGGCCTACACACGATTCGCATCGACTTTGCGCGCGGCGCCAACGGCACGCACACCAGCTTCGGCATCGGACAAAGTTTTTGAACATGGCGTATCCGCGCGTAGCTTGGCCTTCGGCCTCTATGCATTTCCAGTTGCTTCCATCCGGCCTTCAAGGCCATATGCTACTACAGGATCCATGAACATTCGGAAAACCATCCCGTTTCTGGCCGCAGCCGCGATCGCGTCGCTGATTGCTGCGCCGGCAGTGCTTGGAGCCGACCTTACCGACGTAGGCTACATCGATCAAGCCGCGATCGGCGCGTTGCCGCAGTTCGCCCGCGCCAACGGTGACGTGGGACAATACAAAGCGCAGCTCGACCGTCAGTTCGCGGCGGCAATGAAAGGCGCGCACAGCAACGCCGACCGTCAGCGCATCGCCGGACAATTTCAGCAGCGATTCCTGGACAAACAGCGGCAAGTGCTCGGGCCGCTCTTCGGCCGGGCGCAGGCGGCGATCGCTCAAGTTAGTTCCAACCAGCGGTTGGGCGTAATCGTCGATAAGCGCATCGTCGTGTACGGCGGCACCGATATCACCAAAAGCGTGATCGATTTGGTCGACGGCCCCGGAGCGGTCGTTCCTCCGGCGGCAACGCCGCCTCCGGCGGACGTGGGATTCGTCGATCAAAGTCAAATCGACCAAGTCCCCAAAATCAAACAAGCCAACGACGACTTTCTCAAGTACGCCGCCCAACAGCGATCGCAAGCGCTTAAGCAGATGCAGGGCGCAAAAAGCAACCCTGCGCAGCAGCAAACCATTTTCCAAAGCTACCAGAAAGCGCTGACTGCGCAGCAGGACAAAATGCTCAAGCCGCTGGTCGATCAGACACGCGCCGCAATGAGCAAAGTCGCGCAGCAAAAGCACTTGATCCTCGTCGTGGATCGTGCCGACATTATTTACGGGGGGACGGACATCACGCAGGATGTCCAAAATGCGCTCAAGTAACGCGCGCATTCGTTTCGTGGGCGCGGTTCTGGCTGCACTCGTCGTGGCGGGGTGCGGCCGCGCGCCGCAGCCGAACGATCCGAACGTTCGCGGCATCGGTTACGTGCGCGTCGATGACGCGCTCAAGAGGCATCCTCTCTACCCGCAGCTCTCGCAATTGCAGGACGCAATCGACGCGCTCAACCTCAAGTCCGTCGGTGCGGGTACCGGCACGCACACCCCCGCCCAGATCGCCGCACAGACGCGAGAGCTGAACCGGGAGCTCGTTGCCGCGCAGCAGCGTGCCAATGCGATGCTGCACCGCAAGCAGCAAGATTACCAGCAGCGCGAGCAGGCCGCGATCCGGGCGGCGGTCGCCGCTTCGGGTGCCGGCACGAACGGCGCGCAAGCGCCCTCGCAAATGCAGAGCGTTTCCACGCAGCAGGCGGCCCAAGTTTCGGCACAGGCAAATGCCGATCTGCGAGCCTATCAGCGCAGCGTAATCGCGCAGGATAGCGCAGCGGTTGCGCAACTGCAGCATCAGCTCAGCGGGCGAGCCGACCAGGCGTATCGCCAACGCGCCACGCAACTGCAGGAACAAGAGTCGCAGCTCAGCTTGGAACTTTCCCAGCAAGATGCTGCCAAACGTTTGGATTTGCGCATGAAGCTGAACAATCTGGCGCTCTCGGATGCGCAGCGCAAACAATATCGCGACGGTCTGGCCGCGCTGGACCGGCAAGAAGCGGCAGTGGTCGCGACGCAGCACGCCAACGACCAAAAGACGCTGGCCGCCTATCAGCAGCAGCTACGAAGCCGTACCCAAGGCCAGCTCGCCGCGGCGGCGCAAAAGGTTCACGCACAGACGCAGAGCAAACTCGCCCAGCGGCACAACGAAGTTTCACAGCAAACCGCCTCGCAACTCGCGGGCCTGCAGCCGCAAGGAGTACCCGCGAATCTGCCGGCCGCCACGCGTGAGAAACTCGCGCAGATCGACAAGCAATACAAATCGCAGTTTTCGGCGGACGCGCAGAAGACGATCGCCCAATATCAGCAAACCAAGGCGGACTTAGATGCGCAGTATGCCGCGCTGCAGGGCGCGGACGGCGCCGCAACGGGGGCAGCGGGTAAACAACTGGCCGACCTGCAGCGTCAGCGGGACGACCTTTACAACAAGATGGTCGATCAGATCAAGCGCGATGCGGGCCAAGTCGGCGCGAAGCGCGGATTACAGGTAGTCTTTATGAGCATTGAAGCTGCGGGCGGCGGAATCGATCTAACCAGCGACGTCGAAAAGGACATCGAGAGCGTGCATCAGTGAAAAAGAAGAGCGTACTTTTGGCCGCGCTTGCCGCGGCTCTCCTTTCCGGCTGCGGTGGCGGCGGAAGCCCCGTAGGGCTCATCGACGTGCAGCGCATCACCGCAAATTGGCCGCAGTACGCCAACGCGAACAACCAAATGCTCGCGGACGAGCGCGCAGTGCAGATGGGGAAAGGCTCGCCCGCGCAAAAGCAGCGCGAGGTCGCGCAGATGCAGGCCAAGTATTCGTCGATTTCGGCGCAGGCTCGTCGATCAGATCAAGAGCGCGGCGTCCAAGGTCGCGCAGCAGAAAAATCTCAAACTAATCGTGACGCGTGAATTCGTCGGGTACGGGGGAGTGGACATCACCCCCGATGTCGAGAAAGCGATGGGAATTACGGAGAGCGCCTCACCCTCGCCATCACCGTAGGATCGCCTTCTTGAGCGGCAACGCGGCGAGCCACTGCAGCTTGGGAACGCTCGCGCAGCTCGCGCAGCGCGCCGGCGGGAGCGCGGTGGGCGATCCCGCGATCTCGATTGCGCGCATCGCCGCAATCGATGAAGCCGGCCCCGACGCGCTCACATTTGCCACGACGCCGGCGTACTTGCAAGCGGCACTGAAATCATCGGCAGCTGCCGTACTCGTCGATCGCGCGCTCGTGGGCGAGGGGTGCGCCGGCAAAGCGCTCATCGTCGTGCCGGATGCGCGCGTTGCGCTGATGCGTCTGTTGCGAGCTTTCGACCGGCCGCGTCAAATGGGACCGGCGCGCGACGTCAGCGCGTGCGTTCACGCCAGCGCGACGATCGGCAGCCACGTCGTCATTGGCGCCAACGCCGTCATCGGCGCGGGTTCGCGCATCGGCAATCGCGCAGTCATTCAAGCGGGCGCGTTCGTCGGTGAAAACGTGCAGATTGGCGAGGACGCACTGCTGTATCCGCAAGCGCGCGTGATGGACGGCTGCATCGTCGGTGCGCGCGTCATTCTGCATCCGGGCGCAACGGTGGGCAGCGAAGGGTTCGGCTACGTGTTCGTGGAGCAGCGCTTCGAGCGGATTCCGCAAGTAGGCAACGTCGTGCTGCACGACGACGTGGAGATAGGCGCGAACACGTGCATCGATCGCGCGCAAACCGGGAGTACGCATGTCGGCGAAGGCACCAAAATAGATAATTTGTGCCAGATCGGACACAACTGCAGAATCGGGCGCAACACCGGCATGGCGGCACAAACCGGACTAGCCGGCAGCACCAACATCGGCGACCACGTATTGATCGGGGGGCAAGCCGGATTCAAAGGGCACATCACGATCGGTTCTCGCGTCAAAATCGGCGCCGGCAGCGCGGTTTGGGGCGACGTCCCAGACGACGCGTTCGTGAGTGGACGCCCGGCGCGTCCGCACGGGGAAGAGCTGCGCCGAGAGGTCATGGTTCGCAAACTGCCTAAGCTGGTGGCTCGTGTCGACGCCCTCGAGAAGCAGCAATCCCAAGATGCGCAGCATTGCGGTAAGCCCGAGGCGGAAGACGGCGCAACTTAACGCCGGCGCATTTTTGTCGTCGGGATGATGGAATACCAGACGACGTTGCGTGACCGGCTGACCTTCGAAGGCGTCGGCCTGCATACGGGCGTGCCGTGTCGCGCTGACGTGTTGCCCGCTGCTCCGGACAGCGGCCTGCGGTTCGTGACTCGCGGCGTCGAGATACCGGCCGTCGCCGAAAACGTCGTGGAAACTGCGCGCGCGACGGTCATCGGAAAAAACGGCGTGACCATCTCCACGATCGAACACCTATTGGCCGCCGTTTTCGGCATGGGCCTCTCGAACGCGCAGATTTGCGTGGATGGCCCGGAGGTTCCCGTCGCCGACGGCAGCGCCAAAGTGTTTGCCGAAGCGATCGCTGCGGTCGGCGTAATCGCGCAGCGCGAAGTGCGCCCGCGTTTTGCGCCTCTGGTACCGGATTTCGTGCGCGACGGCGATCGCGCGATCATCGTGCTGCCGGCATCGCAGTTTCGCGTGCGCTTTTTGGCCGACTTCGCGCCGCCGATCGGCACGCAATACTTCGAGAGCGAGATGAACCCCGAGATATTCGGCCGCGAGATCGCGGCTGCGCGCACGTTCGGCTACCTGCACGAAGTAGAAGCGCTGCGCGAGCGTGGTTTGGCGCGCGGCGGAACGCTCGAAAACGCGCTCGTCTTCGCGCCCGATGGTCCGATGCAGCCGATGCGGTGGGAAAACGAGCCCGTTCGCCACAAGGTGCTCGATTTGCTGGGCGACTTTGCATTGCTGGGCGCGTGGCCGCAATGCGAGGTGCTCGCGGTGAAAAGCGGGCACAAGCTGCACTGCATCGCCACGACGCAGCTGCGCGCGGGCATGCGCACGACGCGATCTTCAGCGAGCGTACAATAGCGTGGCGGAGCTCGACATCCGGCAGATCATGGAGATTTTGCCGCACCGCTATCCCATTCTGCTCGTCGACCGCATTACGTATCTAGAGCCCGGCGTGCGCGCCGTCGGCTACAAAAACATCACGGCCACCGAGCCGGTCTTCACCGGCCACTTCCCAGGCAATCCGCTGCTGCCCGGAGTGTACATGATTGAAGCGCTGGCGCAGCTGGGCGGGTGCGTCGTGCTCGAACCGGGCGAGTTTTCTCGCAAAACGCCGTATTTGGCCGGCATCGACGGCGCAAAGTTCCGTCGCCCCGTCGTCCCGGGCGATCGCTTTACGATGGAAGTCTCCCTCACCAAACACAAGCGCAACATCGGCTGGGTGCAAGCCGAAGGGCGCGTCGACGATCAGTTCGTCGTGTCGGCGGAACTGATGTTTTCCATTGCCTCGGATCCGCGGCTTTTCGGATTCGACGCGACGGTTCTGCACGCGTGAACGTGCGGTGGGTTTCCATACCGAGCGGGGGCGCCGCCATGGCCCGTGGAGCATGATTCATCCAACCGCGATCGTGCATCCGAATGCGCGAGTCGAACGCGGCGTCGAGGTCGGCCCGTACTGCATCGTAGGCGAGAACGTCTCGATCGGACGCGGCACGGTCCTGCAGGCGCACGTGGTGGTCAACGGCTGGACGAGCATCGGCGAGGATTGCCGCATTTACCCGTTCGCGACGATCGGCGCGGCCTCGCAGGACAAAAAGTATTTCGGCGAGCGGGCGCACACGCGTATCGGAAGCCGCACGATCGTGCGCGAATACGTGAGCATTCAGCGCGCCACCGGAGAAGATCAGGTCACGTCGGTCGGCGACGACTGCCTGCTGCTGGCGTACGTGCACATCGCGCACAACTGCATCTTGGGCAACGGCATTACGATGAGCAATCTCGCGCAGCTGGCGGGACACTGCATCATCGAGGACAACGCCTCGATTGCCGGCATGGCGGGGCTGCATCAGTTCGTCCGCGTGGGACGCTACGCGTTCATCGGCGGCGATTCGAAGGTGACGCGCGACGTGCCGCCTTTTTTTTTGGTGGAAGGCAATCCCGCAACGCCGTACGGTTTGAACAGCGTGGGGCTGCGGCGCGCCAACTTCAGCGAAGACGAGCGCGCCGAGATCAAAAGACTCTACAAGCTCCTCAACGGTTCCAAGCTCGAGCTCTCCAAGACGATCGAAGCGATGCGCGGGGAAGTCAACACCACTTCGGGTCGCCACATGCTGGAATTCTTGGAAGGTGAATCACAGCGCGGCATTCTTTTGAAATAGCATGCGCTACTTCTTCTCAACCGGAGAGGCGTCCGGCGAATTGGCCGCCACGACGCTCGCCATGGCGATACGCGAGGTGGATGCACGCGCGCAGTTCGAAGGCATCGGAGCAGCGCGCATGCAGCAGGCCGGCATCGCTCTTTGGCGCGACCATACGGGCTGGGCCAGCATCGGCCCGCTCGCGGCCATTCCGCGCATTCCGAAGCTGTTCGCGGCGATGATCGCAACCGCCGGCCACATCGTTCGGAGCAAACCCGACGTTGTGATTCTCGTGGATTTCGGCGCGTTCAATTTGCGGCTGGCGAAGCGGCTGCGCGCCATCGGGTACGATCGCCCGATACTCGACGTTTTTCCGCCGGGCGCATGGCTTGACAGCGAACGCACGGCGCGGGAGGTCTGCGCCGTCGCGATACCGCTCCCGGCATTTGCACACCAGCGCGATTTCTATCGGGCACTCGGCCTGCGCGTCGTGTATTTCGGGCACCCGCTGGCTTCGCAGTACGTCGTTCGTCCCTCGCACCCGGTTCCGCCGCCGGACGGTGGGACGGTTGCGATTCTGCCCGGCAGCAGGGGCGCGGAACTGCGCTATCATGGGCCGGCGCTCTGCGGCGCCTTTGAACGTTTGCTGGAGCGGCGGCCGAATCTTCGAGGCGTCGTCGGCGGCGCCGACGCGAATGCAGAACGAACGTTTCGCGCTGCAGCCGCGCGTTTCAACGTGGCAGGACTGGAATACGTGCGCGGCACGCGTGCGGCAATTGCGGCCGCCGATGCGGCGTGGGTTGCGTCGGGGACCGCCGTGCTGGAGTGTGCGCTCTCGGGCGTTCCTGCCATTGCACTCTACGTTCTGGCTCCTGCGCTGGTCGAGCATGCAAAGCGCGTGTATTCCGGACGGTTTATCACCATTCCCAACTTGGTGCTCGAGCGAGAGCTGATTCCCGAACTCGTGCAGGATGCGGCGAGCCCCGCTGCGCTAGCGGACGCAATGGAGAAACTGCTGCGCGATCCCGCCTCGCAGTACGCCGGGTTTGCGCAGCTGCGCGAAGCGCTCGGGCCGCCCGATGCGCTGCAGCGCTGCGCGCAATTCGCGGTGGAACTGGCTCGCGGAGTCGCCGTGTAGTGCTGGTGTATCACACGTCGGACCTACACGATCACCGCGGCCTCACACAGCCGTTGCGCGCGCTGCGGGAGCGCGAGCCCGGATTGCTGTTCGACTGCGGCGATTCGCTGCGCGGCAGTCAAACGGTATTCCATCGTCGAGAACCCATCGTCGCAGAGATCGATCGCGCCGGGTACGACGCGCAGGCGATCGGCAATCGCGAGTTTCATTACCTCTTCGGCTGCCTTCGCGCGCGCGCCGCGATGATGCGCCACCCCCTCGTCTGCAGCAACTTGGTTGACGTAAAAAATCGAAAGCTTCCGTTCGCGCGTCGCTGCACGATCGAATACCGCACGGCAAACGGTGCGGCGCCGGTTTCTGTGCACGTGCTCGGACTGCTCATCATGCAGTATCGCATCGGCAGCCCGTGGGAGCGATGCTTCGGATGGCGGTTCTTGGATCCGATCGACGTCGTGCGCGAAATGGCTGCGCGCGTGCCTGCGAACGAGCCGCTCGTCGTGCTCTCCCATTTAGGCCTGCGGCTCGATCGAACGCTGGCGCGCGCTGTGCCCCGCATCGATCTGCTGCTGGGCGGGCACAGTCACGACACGCTAGCCCAGCCCGACGTGGTCGCAGGCGTTCCGATCGTGCATGCAGGTCCATACGGCCGGCACGTTTCGCGCACGAGGCTGCGGTACGACGGCGACCGCTGGCAAGTGGCCGATTTTACGCTGCTGCCACTGCTCTCGTGACCGAGCGGGTGCTGTTCGTTTCCAACGGACACGGCGAGGTCGCCATTTCCGCCCGCATCGCGCAGGAACTTCCCGAGCGCATCGCCCGCGATCATCTCGCGCTCGTCGGGGCGTTCGTGCATGCCTCGTCGATGCGCGACGTCGGACCGCGACGCACGATGCCGAGCGGCGGGCTCATCGCGATGGGAAACCTGCGCGGAATCGCCCGCGATATCGGCGCCGGACTGCTCGGGCACAGCTTGGCACAGCTGCGATTTTTGCGTGGAGTGCAGCAAACGTACGCCGTGGCGGTCGCGGTCGGAGACGTGTTCGCGCTGGTCATGGCGCTGTGCGCGCGGGCGTGCGCGACGGTGTACGTCGGAACGGCCAAGAGTTTGTACGTGGCGCCCTACGGCCCACTGGAGCAGCGTGTCATTCGCCGCGCGCAAGCGGTGTTCGTGCGCGACCGCGCCACTGCCGAGCGGCTGCGCCGGGACGGCATTCCGGCGCGCGCCGCAAACGTGATCGTCGATCTCTACGCGCGCGCGAACGGCGGTCCGATCGATGCGGCGTTCGATCCCTGCGTCGCGGTGTTTCCCGGAAGCCGCGAGGCGGCGTATGCCGATGCCGTGGCGCTGTGCGCGATCGTTCGCGAGCTCGCGCGTGAACGCAGCGCGCTGGGAGCGATGCTTTCGGTTGCGCCCGGACTGGATGCAGCACGCATGGGCGCGACCTTGGCGAGGGACGGCTGGGACGTGCGCCCGCGGGAGGACGCGGCGGCGCCTTTTTCGCTGTATGCGCAGCAACGCGAACTCGTGCGGGCTTGGCGCGGATCGCCGGCAGACATGCTGCGTGAAGCCGTTGCGGTGCTCGGGCAAGCCGGCACCGCGAACGAAGCGGCCGCCGCCGCCGGCATTCCCGTCGTCGCTTACGAACGCACGGGCAAGTACGCCTGGTATCGCAAGCGTCAAATCGCGCTGCTCGGCGAGGCGCTGCTGGTGGTGAGCGGCGACGAACGTTCGGCCGCGCAGCAGATCGCGCAGTTGATCGTGGACGACCGGCGCCGCGCGCGCATGGGCCGCATCGGGCGCGAACGCATGGGGCCTGCCGGCGGCGCGGCGGAGATTGCGGCGGAGATCGTTCGACTGTGCCGCTGACGCGCTGGATGCCGGCTGCACTCGCCCTGCCGTACATCGTCTTGCCCCTGTTTCCGCCGTTCATCGCACTCACGTCGGTGACGATTCCCGGCGTCTCGCTCGTTCCACGAAGTTTCGCCGTCGCGCTCCTGGCGCTCATGGCGATGCTGGCGGTGTACGGAACGGCCACGCTCCTGCGCCGCCCGGTTCAGCGGCCGCCGACCATGAACGCACTCTTTGCCTGGCTGCTCGCGGCCTTTGCGTCGGCGGTACTCGGTTTCGATCCGGGAGCCGGAATGCTGTTCATCGGCATCTTCGGTTTGGGCCTCGTGTGGCATTTGAACGTGCTGCGTTACTATGCTCAGCCGGGCGTGAGCCGCGCGATTTATTGGAGTTACCTCGTTTCCGGAGCGCTGGCATCGCTCGCAGCGATCGTCATGGTGATCGCGCGCCGGCCTGCCGATCAGTACGCAATCGGCCACGGACGCGCGATCGGAACGTTCATTCTCCCGGGCGAACTCGCGGGTTACCTGATCGTTTTTTTGCCGATCGCCTTCGCCGTCGCACGCATCAGCCGCGATGCCCGTTTGCGCGCGGCGGCGTGGTGCGCGCTCACGCTAGGCGCCGCAGCCTTCGTGCTGACCTTCTCCCGGGCCGGATGGATGGGGCTCGCCGCAGCGATTGCCTTTTATGCATTTCTGAGCGGAAGCGTGCGCAGACGGTACGCGCCGCTCATCTTGCTCGCCGGCTTGGCGGCCGTGCTGGTGGTGTTCAACGCGCACCACAATCCGGCGGAGAACTATACACGACTCTCGATTTGGCAGGCCGGCGTCGAGATCGCGCGCCGCTTTCCGCTCACAGGCGTCGGGCCGTTCGATTTCGCGCGGGTCTATCCGCTGGTGCGTTTGCCGGACGGTGACGCGCAGGCGTTTCATGCGCACAGCTTTCTGCTGACGATCTTCGCCGAAACCGGCCTGTTGGGATTGGCCGCCGTCCTTGCGGCGTGGTGGCGCTTCGGCATGGCGCTGCGCGAACGTCTCGCGACCGCGCCTCCGGAGCACGCGGCAATCGCGCTGGCGGTAACGGCGGGATTGGCGGGGACCTGGGTGCAAGGCCTCATCGACACCGTCAGCGTCGTCATCTTCGGTCTGTGGCTGCCCTCAATGGCCTTGGCGCTCGCGACGGCTGCCTACGGCTTGGGAGACGTATGAAACCTTCGTGCATCATCGCTACGCTGGGACTGCTGCCCGTTGCGTGCAACCCTGCACCGCCCAACAGCGCGCAGGCTACTCCCGTACCGCCAACGCCGAGCGCCGCGCCTGCCTTTCAGATAACGGCGCACGGGACATCCGGACGTCCCGTCACCATCGAACACCAGTCCGGTAATCGTAAGGTCTACCAGCTGGTTGCCCATTCGTATGCCAGCCGTTCGGCGCAAAACATTGCGCAAGGAACGTTTTCGCAGCCCACGGTGACGTTTTTCGACAAGGACGGCACGACGCTCACCGCTCGCTCCCCGGCGGCGTCGCTGCAAGGCGACAAGCAGGTAGTGCTCTCCGGCGGCGTGCATGCCAAAACCAGCAGCGGGCTAACGCTGACGTGCGATCGCCTGACATACGATCAGCGGACCGGGCTGCTTCACGGAACCGGGAACGTGCGGATCGCCGGCATGCAGGGCGGAACGCAGCAGGTGCTCACGGGCAACAAGCTTCACGTCGGACGTGAAACTCACGCGAATGGTGATGAAATAGAACGCAACCACATACAACTGCGGGGCCTGGTCAAGCGCTACGGCGAGCGCGCCGTGGTGAACGGCGTGGATGCCGACGTGCGCACGGGTGAAATCGTCGGGTTGCTGGGACCCAACGGCGCCGGCAAGACCACGACGTTTTATATGGTCGTGGGCCTGGTAAAGCCCGACAGCGGCACGGTCGTGCTCAGCATGGACGGCAACGACGTCGACCTCACCGGCGCGCCGATGTACATGCGTTCGCGGCGCGGCATTGGCTATCTCGCGCAGGAGAATTCGATCTTTCGAAAGCTCTCCGTCGGCGATAACGTGCGGCTCATTTGGGAGATGCACGGCGTTGCCCGCGAACAGCAGGAAAAGCGTCTGACTCCGCTGCTCGAGGAGTTCGGTCTGCTCAAATTCATCAGCGCGCGCGGCGACAGCCTTTCGGGCGGCGAGCGGCGGCGGGTGGAGATTGCGCGCGCGATCGCCACCGAACCCGCGTTTCTGCTGCTGGACGAGCCCTTCACCGGAATCGATCCGATCGCCGTTGCAGACATTCAGGCGATGATCCGCCAGCTGCGCGATCGCGGCCTCGGCGTGCTGATTACCGACCATCAAGTACGCGAGACGCTGGCCATCGTCGATCGCGCGTACATTTTGAACAACGGCAAAATCGAAGTCTCCGGCACCGCGCACGACGTGCTCGAAAGCCCCATCGCTCGCCAATTTTATTTGGGCGAAGGATTTCGCCTTTGACCTTGCTGCGGCCGCGGATTTTGGACCGATACATGCTGGGAGAACTCGTCGGTCCGTTTCTTTTCGGCCTTTCCGCGTTCACGCTGATCTTTGCGGCCACGCAAATAATCAACATCGGCAGGGTCGTCTCGGAAACGCACGCGCCGCTGTGGGCCGCGATCGAAGCGTTCCTTTGGCAGCTGCCGCCGATCGTGGTGCTTGCAATCCCGATGGCATTGCTCCTGGGCACGCTGCTGGCGATTCAGCGCCTGAGCGGCGAGAGCGAAATCACGGCGATGAAGGCGGGCGGCATCACCTTTTTGCGCATCGTCGCGCCGATGCTCATCGCGGGATTCCTGCTCTCGTTCGTGACGCTGCTGCTGCAGGAGCGCGTGGTGCCGTATGCTCGCGAGCAGTTCAACATCATTCAAAATACCATCATCGAGAAGGCCGGCGCTTTTGCCACCAGCCTCAACGTCTCGGCGCCGCTGCCGGGAGGCGGCAGCCAAATGACGTTCGCGCGGGCATGCGCGCAGAACTGCGAAGCGCTCTTGGGAGTCACGCTGGTGCAGTACGATCGCGCGGGAGCTCCCGCGCAAATCGTTCTTGCGGACCGCGCGGTCTTCGGCGCGGACAAATGGACGCTCGACAACGCGCGCATCTACCGGTTTCAACCGGATGCCCAAACGGTGACGGCGGCCAGTACGCCCACCCTGCAGGTCGAGATCGGGCAGAAGCCAACCGATATCGTAAAAAGAGCGGTGAACAACAATCCGGAGGACATGAACCGCGCGCAAATCGCTCAAATCATTCGCAGCGGCCAGCTCTCGGCCACCGAACTGCGCAAGTACACGATGGCGTTTCAAGAGAAGCTGGCGCAGCCGTTCGCGTGCTTCGTCTTCACGCTCATCGCCGTTCCCTACGGCATCCGATCGATTCGCGGCGGGGGCAGCACAAGTTTGGGATTCGGCTTGGCCGTGCTGATCGTGTTCGTGTATTACATCGTTTCGACGATCTTCTCGTACATCGGCGAGGCGTATCTGCCCTTCGCCGCGCTGGCCGCATGGATGCCCAACATCATCTTCACCGCCATCGGCACGCGGCGATTGTACCGCGCGGCCATGGCGTAGGAATCGCGATCGTGCACGCGCTCAGCATTCTGCGCGGCGTCGGCATCGTGATCTTCATCGCGATCCTGGCCGGGGTCATCGCGTACATCGGAGATCGCGTCGGGCACCAAGTCGGCCGCAAGCGTCTCACGTTGTTCAACATCCGGCCCCGTTACACGTCGACGATCATCGCGGTCGCTACGGGCATGATCATCGCGCTGGTCATCATGCTGGTCGCAATTCTCGCCTCCAACCAGGTTCAGACCGCGTTCTTTCATTTGAACGAGATCTACGCGGAAATCGAGAAGGCCCAGGCACACGCGCGCGAGCTCGAACAAAAAGTCACCAGTTCACCGGTCTTGGTAAATCTTGGGCAGGTTATGAGCACCTCGGTCGGGCGCATTCCGCAAAATGCTCCGGCCGGATTGCGCAAGGACATCGTGCAGAGCTTCTACGATCAAACCGTCGCGTACGTCAATCGCGTCTACACGGGTCCGCCGTATCGGCTCAAGAAGTTCGCGCCGCCCGCAAACGTGGACAAGATGCTTGACTCGCTGGTCGACAGCCCCCAGATGCAGGCATGGACTTCACAGAGCGACGTGCTGCTCGTCGTGACGGCGGATCAAAATTTGTATCCCAACGATGCCATACATTTCGGCATCACGCCCGTTCCCGACCGGCTGCTCGTCCCGGCGGGCCGGGCTATCGCGACGCTCGGGCCGATTCCCGGCGGAAAGAACGCCAGCGCCGATCTCGCGGTCGCCGAATTGCTGCGCGGCGGCGTCCCGCGTGAAATGGCCGCGCGCGGCATGCTTTTCGATTTCGCCCGGAACGTCCAGTTGCAGAAGAGCTTCCCGTCGCTATCCGACATGCAAAAAATGCTGGGGCAGAGCGGCAATTACATCATCACCGCATTCGCGGCGCAAGACATCTTTCCACACACGTACGGCGTGCCGGTCGTCATCACGCTGCAGAAGGTTCCGGGCCAGTGAGTGCAGCGGAGCACGCGGCCGTGGCCCAGGCAGTGCTCGGGATCGATCCCGGAACGCGTAAAGCCGGCTACGCCCTCGTCCGGGACGCGGTGTCGCCGCCTATCGCACTGGGTATCGAACCGGTTGCGCGGTTGATGGACCGGCTATCCGCTTTACTGCGGGAACACCCTATTCGCGCGGTGGCGCTCGGGGCCGGCACGAATTCCGCGCACCTGGAGCGCATGTTCGAAGGCGTTGGCGTACCGGTGCACGTGATCGACGAAACGAACACCACCTATCGCGCCAGGGCGCTGTACTTTGCCGACAATCCGCCGCGCGGATGGCGGCGGCTCGTTCCGGTCGGCCTGCAGCTGCCCCCTCGCCCTATAGACGACTACGCCGCTTTGCTCATCGCGAGACGGTACATCGGCCGGGGGAGTAAGGCAGGCGCCGGAGTATTGAATCGATCCGGCATTTAGCCGATACTAGAAAGGGAATAGCCCCGCACGGGTATGGAGGAATAATGACCCGCATCGCTCGCGTTGCCGCTTCGACAGTGCTTGCCGCACTGTGCGCTTTGGCGCAGGCGAGTGCTGCATGGCATTGGGTCGGCATCGGCGGCCCCGCGCGCTTGGATCCGGCTCGCGTCTTCAACCCTCTTTCCGAGTCGCTGATCGCGATCGCTTCTTTCGAGCCGCGGCCGATGTCGCCCATGGACATCGCGTTGTTCAACGTGGCCGGCGCGCCCGCGAACGGATGGGCGGATCAGCCTGCGTTCCTATTGCCGAGAACCGGAGCCGGCGTTGCCGGCGTCAACCTGGAGATTCCAAGGCTGCGCGCATCGTACGCGCCGACTGCGTTGACCGCCTCTTCGCCGCATCTGGCGCCCCCTGCGCTGAACGTCCCCTCGCCACAGCCGGCGTACGGTTCCGTCAGCGTACCAAGCGCAACGGCCGAACTGCCGCAGGCGCAGATCGCATCCGTGCACTTCGGCACATACGCGCCGTACACGCCGGCACTCTCGGGCGTCGACGCAAATGTTTCCGTTCCCGTCCGCCTTGGCGGCGTGCATTTTCAGACGGCATTTCGCGCAATGCAAGTATGCGGAACGGCGGATCAGGGCGCTGCCTGCGCGTCTGCACGGGACGCCAATGCCCAAAGCTTCAGTGCCGGAACGAGCTTCAACGTGCGCACCGGCAATAGCGCAGTCAACGTCGGCCTCACGAGCAGCATCGAACACATGAGCAATGCGGCGGCGGGCATATTTCCGTACGTCCCGCTCGATCCGGACGCGCAGGCGGGACTCTCGTATTTCGGTTTGACGGACGTCGTTTCGCATGGAGTCGGTGCCAAGCTGGCGGTTCCCGTAACGCCGCGCGTCACGATCGGCTTGCAATACGATCGTGCGCAATATCAGGGCGACTACGGCAGCGCGCTGCTTCCCGGTTTTTCCGCGCGCAAGGATACGTATCTGGGCAACGTGACGTATCAGTTGCCGAACACCTCGAGCGCGATCACGCTTTCCGCGCGGCAATACCGCTATCAAGATGCGTTTGCTCCGAACTTCAACCTCACCCAGACGCGCGCAGACCTGAACTTCACGGTAAAATTCTGACCGACGCTCCCCGGCGCGCCGTTGTTTTCGGCGCGCTTGCTGTGCTCGTTCTCGCACTCGTTACTGCGCTGGGCGCCGTTCAGGTCGCCTCGGACGGGATCTTTTCCGGGGCCGCTACCGCCCGCGCGCTCCCTTCGCACGTCACGGCCGCCGCGGGCGTTGCAATATACCGCGCCATTGCCCGCGTCGCTCCCGCGCCGTACGTGAGCGACATGCTCGCGCGCGCGGCGTTGAAACGGGGCGAGCTTGGGGCGGCACAGCGCTACGCGGGGCGATTGCCGCCGTCCGCGAGCCGCAGCGAGTTGCTCGGCCGCATCGCGCTGGCCCGCGGGGACACTCGCTCGGCGCAGCAGCATTTCATCGACGCAGGCGACGTTTTCGCCATCGGCAGCGAGGTCGATCGCCTTTCCCGGGGAGATCCCGCGAAAGCGTACGCACTCGAAACGCAGCTCAAGGATCGCCTTGCGGGCAGCGGCACGCATCCCGATGCGGTTGCGGAAGCGTATTGGCGGCTGGGGGTCCTTTCCGTGCGTCGCGGCCATCCGGATGCGGCTCTGGAAAACTACCGCCGCGCCGTGGCGCTCTCGCCGCTTTCCGGAAAGTATCTGCTCGCCGCAGGATTTGAATCCTACGATCTGCACGCACTGAGCGCGGCTCGGCAATACTTCCAACGCGCCATCGGCGTGGATCCGTCCAGCGCAGACGCGTATGCCGGCGCGGGAATGGCGGCGCTGGCTGCGGGAGATCGGACGGCCGCGCAAGCGTATGCCGCCCGCAGCCGCTCCTTGAATCCTGCATCGGCCCCGCTTCAGACGCTGCAAACGCAGCTCAAATGATCGTCGCGCTCGACATGCAGCTGTCGCTTGGAACGGCGACGGGCATCGGCGAGTACGTGCAAGGGCTGGCATCTGCGCTGCAGCGGCGCAGCGTACGCATCGTCCAGCTGAGCGAACCAAGGCTGGACCCTTGGCGGTTCGATCGGCGGGTCATGTGGGACCAATTCCTGCTTCCGGCGCGAGCGCGCGCAAGCGGTGCGGATCTGCTACATTGCGCATCGGGAACGATGCCGCTGCGCTGCGCCCTTCCCACTGTGGTCACGGTTCATGACGTGGCCTGGCTCAAGGCGCAGCGCCACGTGCGCGCGTACGCGCGATATTACTTCGGGACATTCGCGCTGCGGCGCTATCGCTGCGCCGCCGCCGTCGTCACGGATTCGGAGTTTTCGCGCGCGGAATTGCTGGAGGCCGTAGATCTGCCTCGCGACCGCGTGCACGTTATCTATCCCGGAGTGGATGGCGCGTTCGCGCAGCTGCAGCGTTCCCGCGACCACGCTGGGCAGGTGATTCTCGTGCCTGGAACGCTGGAACGGCGAAAAAACTTCGAAGTGTTGATCCGCGCGCTTCCCGGGTTGCCTTCGGCGCGGCTCATTGCCGTCGGTCCCTTTACGCCGTATCGGGCGGACTGCGAACGGCTTGCCGGGCGCCTGGGCGTCGCGGATCGCGTGGAGTTGCGCGGGTACGTCGCGCGCTCCGAGCTGCTGGATCTGTATGCGCGCTGCGCGCTGGTCGCCGTACCCTCGCTCTACGAGGGCTTCGGCTACGCTGCGGCTCAGGCGCTCTGTGCGGGAACGCCCGTTATCGTCTCGGATCGCGCATCTCTTCCCGAAGTGGTGAGCGAGAGCGCGAGCATCGCCCCCGCGCAGGACGCGGCCGCGTGGCGGGATGCGATCGCGGCGGTCTTGCGCGATCCCGCGGCGGCCCAGGCGCGCGCGGACGCCCAACGCGAACGCGCCGTCGCGCGCTTTTGCTGGGACGCCAGCGCGCAGGCGATGCTAGGGGTGTACCAGCGCGCCGCCCGAGAACGCACGAACGCATGACGCGATTCACGATACGGTCCCCGCAGCGCGGCGATTACGAGCAGTGGCTCCCGCTGTACATGCAGTATTCGCGCAGCGTCCGCTCGCCCGAAACCACGCATGCCGACGCCCGCACGCTGTGGGATTGGATCATGCAAGGCACGCACCGCATCGCGGCGTTTCTTGCGTTCGACGGCGAGGCGTTGGCGGGGTTCGTGCACTACCGTCCGTTCCCGCGTACTCTCAACGGAAACGAAGCGTGCTATCTGGATGATCTCTACGTCGACGGCTCCGCGCGCGGCGCGGGTTTGGGCCGAGCGCTGATCGAACGCGTCGCGCAAGAGTCGCGATCGAACGGCTGGACGGAGGTGCGCTGGGTGACGACCGAGGACAACGGCGCGTGCCGCCTGTACGATCGCGTCGCAGAGCTCTCCGATCTCCTGACGTACCGCATGCGGCTTGACTACTAGTTCAGGTCCCTCGGCAAGGCGTTCAAAAAACATCATCCTGACGTTTTTTTACTTGGCCGCTTTTTCGAGAGAACAAGTTTTGAAATCGACCTCCTGTCGAGCTCGAAAAAGTCGGACACTTGCCGAGGGACCTGAACTAATAGTCACACAATTTCCGACTGGGATGGCGTTTTTCTAGCGCCTCGCCGAGGGATGACATCGCCGCAAACTCAGTACACGGGCGAACCGGGCGCGCCTGGTGCGACGCTGCCGTCGTCGGGCGCGAAGATCAACCGCACTGGATAGCTGGAGCCGCTGTCGGGAATCGTTTCGATCGTGACGCGCACGAAGCCGCGCGCGGGCACCACGTATTGACGCAGCTTGTAGCGCGAGAACGGCGGCACTTGGTGTGATTGAATCAGCACGCCGTCGATGAGAAACGTGCCCGTCGCGCGTCCGCCTCGCGGGTTTTCATAGACCGCGATCGGCACGGGCTGCGCCGTCGGGTTTTGCACCTTGATGACGAACGATTGCAGCACGCCGTAGTCGCCTGCGAGCGCTTCGCCTTTGATGAGATTCGGCAACGGTATCTGGCCGATCGGCAACTCTAGATAGGCATCGTCGACATTCCACAGCGCGCTGTGATGAAACTCGGGAATCTTATACACGCCGCGCGCATGCGGATGGTCTCCCGAGAGCAGTTCGGTCGTGGCCAGCGATTCATCGGGCGAGCGGTTTGCATCTTGCGCGAACAACGTGAGGTGCACGATTCCGCCGTTGAGCACGCGCAGCTGCAGAAGGTTGCACACAATCGTCTTGGCCGGAAGCAGCTGCTCGACGATGTTAAGCGTGCCGCTTGCGGGAATGACGATGATACGCCCTTCGTTCTGCACGAGGTGCTTGAGAAATCGGTTCGTTGCATCGTGTCCCGCCGCCATCTCGTTCGTGTCCGCACCCGCGCCGCTGATGAACTGCACCAGAGCGGGCTCGGGCGAAACATTTTGCGCCCGCAGCACCACGCGACGATCGGGTTCGCCCGGCGGATTGTAATGAAAGTACAGAAACCGCGAAGGCAGCGCGCGCTTTAAATCGGCCGTGAAGAGGACGCCGTTTTCCGTGAGCTTCTCCGGGTAGTCGCTCACCATCAGCGAATCCGGCACGATTTTCGGCGCCGCCACGTTCTCGACACGCACCCGCGTGCTGCCGTCAACGGTGAAGTATTGGTCGCCTTGAATCAGTACCGGAACGGTCACGTTGGCCACGTTGTCTTGCGCCAGCGGCGCCGCATCCGCGATCTCGTCGGCCGTCGCGACGACTTGCGCACCGGGCCGCGCCGCGACGAGCTGCAGCGCGGCATCAAGAGCGGCACGCTTTACGAAGTCGGCGCCGGCGGGATCTCCGGTTATTCGAACTTCGGTGCTGGGCGCGATGCTGCCGGCGTAGTAGGCCACTCGAACCGGCACGCGGGCTGTGAGGCCTCGCTGATCCGTAATGACGACAGTGGTAGTGCCCGGCGCTTTGCCGGTCAGCGTCACGGTTTGCGTGCCTTGATCGACCGCCGCAGCGAGCACCGAACTGTCCGCGACGGTGACCGTGAGCGTTCCAAGCACCGAACCAACGTGCAGCACCTGCGTATCGCCGACCGCGACTTGCGCCGCCTGCGGCTGCACGACAATCGGGGGCTGCGTGGGTGCGGCGGAGGGAGACGCCGACACCCCGGGCGGGGCGAACGGCGTGGGCAGACCCGCCGGCGCCGCCGTTGCAGCCGGAGCCGCTGAGGGCGGCGGATTGGTAAAGATCGGCGCGGGCGGGTTCACCTGTGCGACCGCGGCCGCGACGCACGCGAGCAAGCACGCGGCCGTCAAAGCCGCGCCCGAGAACCGGGAAGACTTCACCCGTTATGCGATTTTGGCTTCTTCGCGGCTCACGGCGGAGGCGAGCAGCGTTTTATAGCCGACACTCGGAAACAGCACGGTAACCAAGTCTTTTTCGGCCCGCTCCACGGTGCCCTGTCCGAACTTCGGATGAAAGACGATATCGGAGATGCGATAGCCCGAAACGTCCGCCAACCGGCGAGGCTCCGGCGACGCGGAGGCGGAGGCCGCTTCAGCGCGCAAACAATTGTCGCACGCGCCGCACCGCTGACGCTCGTAGTCCTCGCCGAAGTAGTTCAAAATGAACCGGCGGCGGCACGAATCGTTCTCCGCGTACTGCAGCATCATGGCGAGTTTGCTCTGATCGTAGGACTTTTTCGTTTCGTAACTCGCCAGATTGAGGACCAAGTGACGATTTTTGCGCGCGGCGTCCGTCAGGCAGTACTTCGAGCGTCCCGGCATTTCGATGAACCCGCCCTTTTTGAGCAAGGCCAAAATGACTTTGAGCTTGGTCAGCGGGAGCTGCAGAATCTTGCGCAGGTCGGTCATCGAGACGCCGCCTTCCTGCGCTCCGAAGATTTCCAGCGTGCCGAAGACTTTCTGAACCTCTTCGATGTCCGGATATTTGCCCGTCAAAAAATAGTTCTGAACGCGCGTGTCGCTCATGCGATAGATCAGCGTGCAACGCGACGGCAAGCCGTCGCGACCGGATCGTCCCGCTTCCTGCGTGTAGGCTTCTACGGAACCCGGCAGATCGTAATGCACGATGAAACGGATATTCGGCTTGTCTATTCCAAGCCCGAACGCATTGGTTGCCACGACGGCACGAATGTGCTCGTCCATGAAGAGTTCGTGCACCGCCGTGCGGTCTTGCTTCTGCAGCTTGGAGTGGTACACGGCCGCCGGAATGTCGAGCTGGTCCTGCAGGTATTTCTGCACTTCCAGCGCGTTTTTGATCGTCGCCGTGTAGATGATGCCGGTTCCCTCGAGTTCGTCGTTCAAAAACAAATGTTTGAGTATTTTGAGCTTGTCGGCTTCCTTCTCGGCGCGCCGCACGTCGTAAATGAGATTCGGCCGGTCGAACCCTTTGACGATCGGCTTGACGCTCGGGATGCCGAGCTGGTGCAGGATGTCCTCGCGCACTGCGGGTGTGGCGGTGGCGGTGAGCGCGAGTACGGTCGGATGGCGCAGCCGTTCGATGACGTGTCCGAGCGCCAGGTACGCCGGCCGAAAATCGTGGCCCCACTGACTGATGCAATGCGCTTCATCGACGACGAAGAGCGGCACGTCGATCGACTGCAGCAGCGAAATAAACTGCTCGTCTTCCAGCTTCTCCGGCGTAACGAACACGATTTTGACGCGCTTGGTGCGGATGCGCTCCAGCTCGGCGGCTTCCTGGTCTTCCGAGAGCGTCGAATTGAGCGCGACGACGTCGGTGATGCCCAGCTCGCGCAGCATGTCGATCTGATCTTTCATCAGCGCAATGAGCGGGCTGACGACGACGGTCGTGCCGGGAAGCAGCAAGGCAGGCAACTGATAGGTCAGGCTTTTTCCCGCGCCCGTCGCTAAAATCGCGAGCGTGTCTTGGCGGCTCACCACGCGGGTGACGACTTCTTCCTGACCTGGTTGGAACGATTCGAAACCGAACTTCTCACGAAGCGCAGTTCGCAAATTCACGGCGCTACCTCACCTGCTCGAACGTCCCGGCGGGGACATGGACCTTCGCCCCTTTGTTTAAGAAATCAAAGAGCGAAGATGTGAACACTATACCCGGCGGCAGGCGCGCCGAAACACCAAAAAGTACTACAAGGCGTGTCCCTCTATCGTACGTGGCGCCCGAAAACCTTCGCGGACCTGGTCGGCCAGGACGTGGTCGTACGCACGCTCACCAGCGCGCTGGAATCGAACAAGCTCGCGCACGCGTATCTGTTCTCCGGTCCTCGCGGGTCCGGTAAAACGTCCGCTGCAAAAATTATGGCGCGCTGCATCAACTGCGTGCACGGCCCGACGGCAACGCCGGACAACACGTGCGAGCACTGCCGGGCCATATTGGACGGCACGGCCCTGGACGTGCTGGAGATCGACGCGGCCAGTTACCGCGGCATCGACGAAATACGCGCGCTGCGCGATGCCGTCAAATTCACGCCTTCGGCGATGCGCATGAAAGTCTACATCGTCGACGAAGCGCACATGATCACCGGCGCGGGCGCCAACGCGTTTCTCAAGACGCTCGAAGAGCCTCCGCCGCACGCGGTATTCATCCTGGCGACGACGGAGCCGGAAAAGCTGCCCGTCACGATCCTCTCGCGCTGCCAGCGATACGCGTTTCGGCGCATCGCGATCCCGGTGATGATCGAGCGGATGCGAGAGATCGCCGCCGCTGAAAACATCGCGATCGACGATGCGGCGCTTTCGGCGATTGCGTACCGCGCCGACGGCGGACTGCGCGACGCGCTCACGATGCTGGAACAAGCCGCCGCTTTCGCCGACGAACGCATCACCACGCAGACGATCGATCTGGCTTTTGGTGCGAGCGGACGCAACTATTCCGGCATGCTGCTCGACGAGATCGTGGCGCGCGACGCCGCGGGCGTGCTGCAGACGATCGACGACGCGAGCGAGGCGGGCACCGACATGGCGGTGCTGCTGCGCACGATGATTGCGGAATTCCGCAATCTGCTGGTCGCACGCATCGATTCCGGTCTGCTCGCCCGCGACCTGGCTCCCGAAGATGCGCGACACGCCGTCGAACGCAGCAAGCACTTCACGCAAGCGCAGATCGTGCGCGCGCTGCGGCTGCTTTCCGAAGCGGTGGCGACGGCGCGCTCTTCCGGACATGCGCGGCTGGAGATCGAAACCGCGCTGCTCCGGTACGTACTGGCTGCAGAGGATACGACGCTGGACGCCGTCGGCGCGCGCGTCGGTGCTTTGGAGGAAGCGGTCGCACATCCGCCGGCACCGCCTCCGAGCGCGGTCTCGAGTGCACGACCCACCGCGGCCGCGGCTGCGTTGGATTTGCCGGAGGCGCCGGTTCGTTGCGATGAGGCGGCAGGCGACGTGACGATTCAGCGCGTCAAGGCCGCATGGGAATCGATCCGCATGAAGGTTCAGAGCTCCAAGCAATCTCTGCGGGGCGAACTGCTGCGCACGATGCCGGATGCAATTGAAGGCAACGCGCTCATCGTCAAAGTGCCCGGGGCGCTCTCCGCAGCGGTGCTCAAGGATAATGCGGCGCTCGTGCAATCCGCCATTCGGGAGGCGCTCGGGGTAACGCTCACCGTGACGTTTCAGGCCGGCAGCGCTCCGGCACCACGAGTCAAAGGCGCTGCGGCACGTTCCGGAACCACCTTGCGAGATGGGGCAGATGTGCCTGCGAGCGCGTCGAATGACGATCCCGAGGAAGCTTTTTACCTACTTGAACCAACGGATCACCGAAGCATGAACCAAGCGCAACTCATGGCGCAAATGCGCAAAATGCAGCAAGAGATGGCGAAGGCGCAGGACGAACTGGCGGACACCGTCGTTACCGGCGCAGCTGCCGGGGAGAGCGTTAAAGTCGAAATGACGTGCGATCATCGCGTGAAGGCGGTGAAGGTCGCCCAAGATGCCGTGGATCCGCAGGACGTTGAAACGCTGGAAGATTTGCTGACGGTCGCGATCAACGACGCGCTCAAGAAAGTCGAAGAAACGACGCAGAATCGGATGGGGCGGCTGACGGGCGGCATGAAGATTCCCGGCATGATGTAGCTTGCCCGATTCGCTCGCGGGCCCGGTACAAAGCCTGATCAACGAATTCAGCAAGTTGCCTACCGTCGGTCCGAAAACGGCCGCGCGGCTGGTGTTTTATTTGCTGAACCGGCCGCGTCACGAAGCGCAATTGCTGGCGGAAGCGATTCTTGCGGTCAAAGATCGCGTCCGGCTGTGTTCAGTATGCTATTCGATTACCGAACACGACCCGTGCGTGATTTGCACGGACGAGCGCCGGGATGCAAAAACGCTCTGCGCGGTCGCCGAGCCCAAAGATATTTTCGCGCTCGAGCGTACTATGGCGTTCAAAGGCCGGTACCACGTGCTCGGCGGCCTCATTTCACCGATGGACGGCATCGGTCCGGCGCAACTGCGCGTAAAAGAGCTCGTCGATCGCGTCGGCGCGGAAAACCCGCACGAGATCATCATTGCGACCAACCCGAACGCGGAGGGCGAAGCGACCGCGCTGTATCTCTCGCGGTTGCTCGCGCCGTTGGGCGTGCGCGTGACCCGGCTCGCGTACGGTCTGCCCATTGGGGGAGATCTCGACTACGCCGACGAGGTTACGCTCTCACGGGCAATCGAAGGCCGCCGCCCGATCTGAATTAGCGCTTGCTCCTATGCCATGCGAGAAAGCGACGACGAGCGACGTTCTCCTTGCGTTGTCCTGAGTACACTTGCTACAACGGAGGATATGCACCATGGCTCGCACTGCTGCAACACTCGCCGCCCTGCTGGCATTCGCGGGAGGCGCCCTGCTCGTAGCCGCGCCCGCGCATGCCGCATCCCTTTGTCCCACGCGGCAAAGTTTCTTCGGGAGCATCGAACGCGTGAACGGTAATGCGCTCGACGTGCGCACGCCCAGCGGTCACTGGGCCTCCGTGGAGCTCGACGCCGGCGCGCGGGTCAACGCGAACGGCAACGCCATGCGCCGCGGAACCTACGTCGGCGCGTACGGGTGCGTGGCGCCGAACGGCGTCTTTCACGCCGAACAGGCTGACGCTCTCGGGAAGCCCGTCGACATATTCCGAATCGCTTTCCGGCGTCGTGCGGCGCATCGAACGCGATTATCTGGTCGTCGCAGAAACGCGGCGCGGGTATGGCACGTGGTACGTGCCCGATACGGACGATTTTCACGTTGGCCAATCCGTGCGCGCCACAGGCATGCTCGCCCCGGGCGGCACGTTTTATCCGCAAACGATTAATGGGCGCAATCTCGCCTACGATACCGATCGCGACCGCGGGCCGGCACGATCGGTGCGTCCCATCACGCTCTCCGGCATCGTGCGGCGGGTCGGCGGGCACACCTTGGCTGTCTGGGAACCTGCCCGGCGGACGGAAGGGACGTGGGTGGTGAACGATGCGTTCCGCTTTCGGGTGGGCCAACGCGTCACCGGCACAGGGACCGAAGATCGCGCGGGCCGCTTTTATCCCTCCCGGGTGTCGCTGCGCTAAATCGCTAAAGGACGACGCACTATACCGCGACGGCAAGCGTGCCGCAGCCCTGCGGACAACCGGCGCAAACCTTCGCGCTTGGAGCATTTACTACGCAATAGTGCGCCGCCTCGAACAGCTGCGTTGAAACGCGGCATCGCTTTGTGATACAAAGTATACTGCGATGAGCGATCTGGAACGCGCACTGGCCGATATCGCGGAAGTTCGCGAGCGGCTGGGCCACGTTCAGCGGTTCAAAGGGTATTCGGGCATCGCGGCGATGACGTCCGGCGTCTTCGCGCTGACCGCAGGTCTGCTGCAGGCATTGCTGCTGCCGCGCGTGCAGACGGTACACGAAGGGCACCTGTATTTCGCGTTGTGGTTCGCGTGCTGCGCCGCCTCGATGCTGGTGAATTACGGCGCGATCGCACACTGGTACGTCAACGATGCGACCGCGCGCGATCGCTGGCAGACGGCGACGGTGGGATTGTGCATCCTGCCGGCGCTGGTGCTCGGAGCGATGCTCTCGCTGGCGTTGTTGCGCGCGAATCTGTTTTCGTTTTTGCCGGGCGTTTGGTATGGATGTTACGGCGTCGGGTTGTTTGCATCGCGAACGATGGTACCGAGCGCCGTTGCACCGATCGCTGCGGCATTTTTGCTCGTGGGAATGACGCTGCTGTTCGTGCCCGCCGCCGTCGCGCTGAGCTGGTGGGTTCTGCCTCTGGGGTTTGGCCTCGGACAAATCGCGATCGGCGCGTGGGTAATGCGCGAACGCACGGTACGCGCATGAGCGAGCACAGGAGTTCTGCAGAAAAGCCGTATGCGTACAGCGCGCTCGACCGCGTCTTTCACGAGCGCGGGCGGCTGGCGATCTGCAGCGCGCTCGTGGCGCATGCGCATGGTCTGACGTTTACCCAGTTGCAGGAAGCGTGCGATCTCACCGACGGGAACCTGAACCGTCATCTGCACGCGCTCGCGGAGCTGCGAATCGTGCGCACGCAGCGCGTCACCGGAAAAGGGCGTCCGCAAACGACGGTGCAGATCACCAGCGAAGGGCGCGAGCGTTTCTTGGGATACATCGACGCGCTCGAAGAGGTCGTTCGCGACGTTCAGCGCGCGCGCAAACGCAAAGCATCGCCGACGCGCACGGTCCCCGCCAATTCGACCTCACAGTAAACGCCCATCACGTTGTTCCGGCGCTGTGCGACGTACAGCAGCACGTCGTCGGTCGGCTCGCCGGTTTGCACGTCGTAGGTCGTCGTTATGCAGCGCCCGATCGTCTCTCGCACCCGAAGCGCCACCTCGCCGATCTCCACGGTTGCGCCGAGGAGCTGCGTTTCGCTCCAGTCGAACACGGCAGCAGCGCGCGCATAGAAATTGGGCCGCCAGCGCAGCGGATCCAGCCGCATTTCGAGCGCTGCTTCCACTTCGCCGATCCAACGATCGAAGACCAGTGAAACCGGCGCATCGTCGAAATACCGCGTCTCGGGCCGGCTTTCGACGCTCAGAGCGACGCCGCGCTGTGCCGCGAGTCCAACTGCGGAGCCGGCGTCGGACACCGTATGCAGTAAGTTGTGCTCCTTGCCGCGATAGGGCTTGCCCACGCGCGCATGTCCGGACTGAACGGTCAGTGCCGCGGTCCGGTCGCCCGCCAAACCGTCGGCCTCGACGCGGACGCTCTGCAGCGGCTGCGGCGCCAAGCTCTTGATCGGATAACGCCAAATGGCGGCCAGCGCGCCGAGTGTGATCATGCCGGGAAATACTATAGGAGGCCTGACGAATCCTCAAGAATCCGGTGGACATGAGTGCCGCCTTCGAACCGGTGCAACTTCGGCCGTTGGGTGTCGGTGAAATTCTGGACCGTGCCGTCACGCTGTACGTTCGCAACTGGCTCCTTTTTGCAATCATCGCTGCGTTCGTCGTCGTGCCGATGAGCGTGGCGCAGTATTTTTTAACCGTTCAAAGCAGCGGAGCGTGGGTGCAAATCCTGCAGCAGATGCAGCACCCGTCCCGCACCGCGCCGGCAACGCCGTTCGGGCCGTGGTTAGGCGTCTTCGTCGGCGTCTCGTTCGTCTGCACGCCCTTCATGTATGTCGCCATGGCATCCGCGCTCGCGCGCATCTATAACGGTCAAAGCGCCGATTGGCGCCGCGCCTACGGAGTAGCGCTTCGCCATGCGGGCGGGATTCTCGCGACGGTCATTTGCGAAGCGATCGTTCTGATCGCCGTCGCCTTTACCGGCGCGTTCGTGCTCGGGCTGGCTTTCGTCGCGGCGTTCTTGCTCGTGCGCAGCTCGGCACCGCTCGGCGTGGCGATGATCGTCGTTGCAATAGCATTGCTCGTTGCATACATCGTTTGGATGATGCTCTGCTATCTGGCGCTGGCGCTCGCGTTCGAGGCCATCGGCATCGAACAGGCAGCGTTTCTGAGCGCGATCCGCAGCGGCTTCTCGCGCGTCTTCAACCGGCGAGAGCTCGGGAAAGCGACGCTGATCTGTCTGGTTTTCCTGGCCGTGGAGATCGGTTTGGCGGTCGTCGCCGGGATCGCCGGCAGTTTGATCGAGGGGCTCGCGCATCAACCGGCGCTTGCAACGATCGCGCAAGCCGTCATTTCATTGGTGGCCACCGGGTTCATTGGCGTGCTGATCGCCGTGTACTATTACGACGTCCGCATACGCCACGAGGGCCTGGACATGCAGGCTGCGCTCGACTCGCTCGCCACACCTGCATGATCCTGCGCGGCCTGCCGGCGATTGGTTCGCACAGGCCGCCGCTCGATCCGCGCGCACTGGCTCGGCAGATTCTTTCGGAGCCCCGCTTCCGAATGCGCGTGCAATTGCCTGCGCGCAAGACGTGGTGGGACGCGGTGCTCGCGTGGCTGCACGATCGCTGGGAGCAGCTAATCGGCGCTTTCGCGCGGCACGTGCACGTCGCAGCAAAAACCAGCGTCGCGGCGGGCGACATCATTCTGGCGGTGGTGTCCGCGGTTGTCATCGTCGCGATCGTTCGCCTGCTGGCGAACTCCATGCGCGCTACCGCATCGCCTGCTGCGGTCGCACGGTCGGACTCCGCGGCGGCGAACGCCGATGCGCTGCACGCGCAAAGCCTGCGCGCAGCTGAGCGCGGCGAGTACCCCGGCGCGATCGCGCTGCTTTTTCGCTCGGCGCTCGCAATGCTGAACGTACGGGGCGTTCTTCACGACGAGCCCAGCCGCACGGTCAACGAATGCCGCCGTGCCCTCTACGAGCGCGCCCCTGGTTCGCTGGGACCATTCGAAGCGCTCGCCCGAACCTTCACCGCGGCAGTCTATGCCGAGGCGCCCGCTTCAAGGGCGCAGTGGGACGCGGCGCGCCAAGCGTACGCGCAACTGGCGAAGGACGTCGCTCGTGGCGCGTAACCGCGCGGTCGACATCACGATTTTGGCGCGCCGCGCTCGTGGTGTTGGTCGTGCTGCTGGCGCTGCGCACGTCCTTGAGCGATGGGCGCGTTTCGGTGCCGTCCACATACGACACCGGCGCGCACGGATACGCCGCGCTGTACGCACTGCTCGCGCGCGAAGGCGTGCCCGTCCAGCGTTTCGAGCTGCCGCCGGCGCAGCTGTTTGCGCATCGCGGAACGCTCGTCATCGCGGGCGAGGAGGCGCTCTTGCAGGCTGCGCCCTCACGCGAACGCATGCAGGCGTTAGAGAGTTGGGTGCGCGGCGGCGGAACGCTAGTGCTTTTGGGCAGCTCGCCGCGCAAGGCCAACGGCACGCTGGGCCTGCCGCCGCTTACCGCGGTGAACGCCGAGCTCTCCAGCGGTTCGTGCGGATTGCAGCCGCGCAACATCGTCGCGGCCGGTACGTTCACGCACGGTGCGCCCGGCGGCTGCACGCGCACGCATGCGACGCTGCTTGCCGTCGGAAGACACGCCGTCGCGCTGCAGTATGCACGCGGAAGCGGCACGGTGATCTTCGCGACGACGTCGACCATCTTCCAAAACGCGTATTTGAGCGAGCGGGACAACGCGGCGTTCGCGTACGAGCTCTTTGCCGGCCGCGGCGCGGTGGCGTTCGACGAACGGATTTACGGCCACATCGCCGGACGCACGTTTTGGCAAGTGCTGCCGCTCGGCATGCGCTTCGCCGTCGTTATTGCGTGTGTCGCGGTTGTAGCGGGAATCGCCGGCGCGAACCTGCCCTTTGCGCCCGCGCGCGCGGCGGACGAGCCGGAAGAGCGCGATTCCAGCCACTACATCGCTTCGGTGGCGCGCATGCTCGAACGCGGCGGAACGAGCCGCGAAATGATCCGCCGGTTGTGCGCGCACGCTTTCACGGTGCTGGAACCGCGTGCGCGCGCAGATGCGAACGCGCAGCGAGCTGCTGGAACGAGCTCGCGCGCTGCAGGTGATCTCGTCACCGGGTTCGCAGGACGTTCTCGCCGCCGGCCGCCTGTTCGCGCGCGTACGCAAGGAGTATGGATGGTAACGGTTTCCGCGGCCGAACTGGCTACGCGCATCGACGCGGCCATGAGCGAAATCATCGTGGGCGGCAAGAGCACCACGTTCGGTCTGCTGCTGGCACTTTTTGCGCGCGGACACGCATTGATCGAAGGCGTTCCCGGAACCGGTAAGACGCTTGCGGTGCGCGCCCTTGCTTCACTCATCCGCGCCCAATACCGGCGCGTGCAGTTCACTCCGGATCTGCTGCCTGCCGATCTCATCGGCACGATGGTCTTTAATCCGCAAAGCGCGCAGTTCAGTCTTCGTCCGGGGCCCATCGTCGCCAACGTCCTGCTGGCAGACGAAATCAATCGCACGCCGCCAAAGACCCAGTCGGCGCTGTTGGAAGCGATGGAGGAGGCACGCGTCACGATCGACGGCACGCCGCTGCGCTTGCCTGCGCCGTTTTTCGTATGCGCAACGCAAAACCCGATCGAGTACGAGGGAACGTATCCGCTACCCGAAGCGCAGCTCGATCGCTTTTTGGTGAGACTCGAATCGACGTATCCCGGACGCGAGGCGGAACTCCAACTGCTCGAACGCGTGGCGCAACGGCTTCGAGGCGCGCGCGATCGAACCCGAGGCGGTACAGGCGGTGTGCGAGCCTGCCGAAATTTTGCACGTGCAAGCCGAAGTGCGGCGCGTGCACGTGTCCGGCGCCGTGCGGCGGTACGTGATCGATCTGCTTGAAGCGACGCGGGCGCATCGCCGCCTTGCGCTGGGCGCGAGTCCGCGCGCCGGCGTGGCGCTGCTGATCGCCGCGCAAGCCGCTGCGAGCCATCGAAGCCCGGGATTACGCCACGCCCGACGACGTAAAGGCTGCCGCATCGCTCGTGCTGCCGCATCGTTTGATCGTGCAGCCGCAGGCGGAAATCGATGGCGTCGTAAGCGGCGAGGTCGTCAGAGAAATCCTGCAGGCCGTGGCGGTGCCGCGTGAATCTGCGTAATGTATGGGTCCCGTACTGGCTGGCACCGCGCGCTTACTACGCGCTTGCGGTGGTTGCGATACTCTGCGCGATCGGCGGGGCCGTGCCACCGCTGTTGTGGACGGCGATGGCCGCGCTTGGCGTTTTCGTCGCGGCATTGCTGCGTGACGGCCTTTTTGGGCCGCGCAGCTCGCTCGGTGCACATCGAACGTCTTGCGCTCGAACCGTTTGCGCTGCGGCGCGCCGGCAGCATTGCATATCGCGTTCGTAACAGCAACGCAGTGCGCCGTCGGCATTACGATCGTTGAAGCGCCGACGCCGCTGCTGCGTTATGAATTCGACGAACTGCGTGGGCTCGTTCCGCCGCGCAGCGAAGTTCGACTGGAGCGGCCCGTCACGCCGGTCGCGCGCGGCTCCGATTCGCTCGAAAACATGTTCGTGACGATGGACGGCCCCATCGGACTGCTGCGCCGGCGGATGACGCGCGTCCGCCTCCTCGCAGATTCGCGTCTATCCGGACCTTTCGGCCGTTGAGCGCTATGGATCGCTGCACGCGCGCAACCGGCTGATCGAAGCGGGTTTGCGCCGCATGCGCTTGCGCGGTGCCGGTACGGAAACGGAAAGCGTACGGGAATGGAGCGCGGGGGATCCGTTTCGCGCGATCGACTGGAAAGCGACCGCGCGCCGCGGCAAGATAATGGTCGCGCAGTACGAGGTAGAGCGCAGCCAAAACGTCATGCTGGTGCTAGACGCGGGGCGGCTGATGATGCCGCGCGTGGGAGAGCAACGAAAGTTCGACTACGCGGTGACCGCCGCGCTGTCGGTAGCGTCCATCGCAGCGCTGGTGAACGATCGCGTCGGGACGCTCGCGTTTGCCGCAGACATTCTGCGCGCATTCGCCCCGCGACCCTGCGGGCGCTCCGCAGGCTCGAATCGCCGAAGAGTTGCACGACGTGGAGCCGCGTTTCGAAGAATCCGGTTACGATCGCGCATTCGCCTACCTCCGCACGCACCTGCGCAAGCGAAGTCTCGTGGTGCTCTTCACGGATATGCTCGACCCCGTTGCGCAGAGCGCCGTGCTGGCGCACATTGCTACGCTCTCGCGTCGTCATCTGGTCGTGTGCGCGTTCATGAACGATGCCGCCATCGATCGCGCCCTGCAGAGCGTGCCTGCTTCGCCGTTGCAAGCGTATGCGGCGGGCGTGGCGCTTGAACTGCGCGAGGAGCGAAGCGTAGCGGCCGCAACGCTGACCCGGATGGGCGTTCAGATCATCGACGTACCCGCTTGCGATCTCAGCGCCGCGTTGATCGAGAAATATCTGCGCATCAAGCAGCGGGGGGCGTTGTAGCGGTTCCTCGGCCCGCGAATCCGAAGTACGCTACGAGTACGAGCGCGGTGACGATTCCGACCGTCGCGCGAACGTCCGCCGGAAAACGCAGCGGCGAGAAAAACCCTTCGATAGCTCCTGCCACGCACAGCATGAGCGCGACGCCGCCGATCAGCACGCCGGCGCGCCTGCCGTTGCGCGCGATCGCATCCCGCCGGCGTAGACGGCCGGGCAGCAAAACGCCTGCCGCAACCAGTAGTCCCGCGCCGCCGGCGATTTGTATTGCGGTGAGCTCGATGAACCCGTGGGGGGCGACGGTTGCCCAAAAATCGGGACCAAAGCCGGCTTGCGCGTACAACGCTCCGAGTGCGCCCAGCATCAGTGCGTTCAAGACGATGAGATAGATCGTGAGCACGCCAAGCGTTACGATGCCCGCAGCGAACGTGAGAATCGCAACGCGGATATTGTTCGTGATGATCAGGGAGGACATCTCCGCCGATTTCTGCGAGCCGAATGCAAAGTTCGAATCGTGCAGACTCTTGGTGATGTGCGCGGGAATCATCCACTCCGGCAGCAGCGCATTCGCATCCGACGGATTGTGTCGAACGATGACGTACGCGACGCACGCCCACAGCACGGTCAGCGCGATGCACGTGCCGATGTATGGCCATGAGGCCCGAAACTCTTGCGGAAACGAGCGGCTGATAAAGTGCCAGATTCTTGCGCGCCCGCTTTCTATGGCCGGCCCGTACACGACGGCGTGCGCGCGGGCCGTCAGGCGGTTCAAATAGTGCAGCAGTCTGCGCATCGAAGCGGCGGCTTTGCGCAAAGGCTAGGTCCGAAGCCGTCCGGCGGTACAACCGCCCGAGTTCGAAGATTTCTTGCGCGTCCAGACGGCGCAGCCCGCGCCGTCCAACGCGCGCGAGCAGCAATTCGAGGCGCTCCCAAGCGCTGCCGCGCCGGCGCACGAAGGCTCGCTGATCCATCGCGGAAGAGTTCCTTGAACGCCCTTCGATTCCTCAGGACAGTCTGCGGCTGAGGCCGAAGCGCCTGTTAAAATGGAACGCACCCTAAGCGTCCGCACCCCTGAAAGCATCGCCTTCTCGTACGAGCTCGCAGGCTTGGGAAGCCGCTTTCTCGCCGTCGTCATCGATCTGCTTATCCAGATCGCCATTTTGAGCGCAGTCTTGTTGGGAATCACGCTGTTGGCGGCTCACGAACCACGCACGCGTGCAATTGCCGCCGGGATTTCGCGATCCGCGCATTCGCTTGCGATCGCGCTCATCGTCGCCGTCGTCTTCGTCGTGTTCTTCGGGTACTTCATCGTGTTTGAAGCGTTTTGGCAGGGTCGCACGCCCGGGAAAAGGGCCATCGGCGTGCGCGTCGTCCGCGACGGCGGCTATCCCATCGACTTCACCGCTGCGGCGGTTCGTAATTTGATTCGCGTCGGTGAAATGGCGATCGGCTTCTACGCCGTCAGCGCGATAGCGTGCATCGCGTCGCCCCAAAACAAACGGCTCGGCGACATGGCGGCCGGGACGCTGGTGGTGCGTGACTCGGCGTTGGGCTCGCTCGCCACGCTCTTAGCGCAGTCGCAGGAAGCGCCGCGCGCGGGCATGTTGACCGAACGGGAGCACGCGCTGATCGCGATGTTTGCAGCGCGCCGCTTCTCGCTCGCGCCCGCGGTGCGCGCGCGCATTGCCGCTCGCATTGCGCAGCAAATCCGGCCGCGCGTCTCGTACGATCTGCAGCAGTTACCCGACGAAGAACTGCTGAGCCGGCTCAGCGCTTCGTGATGCGTCCCAGAAGGTCGCGCGCAAACGCAAGCGCTTCATGCTTGGTGCTCTCGTAAATCGTTTTTGCTTGAGTCGGGCTCATGTGGCGACCATGCTGGTAATAAAACGCGACGCCTTCGCCGACCACAATCGTGCCGGCGTACGCAATCGCGCCTTTGATCGCGATACCCGCTACGGGGATGAAGCCCGAGAGTTCTCGGGCGAGCGATCGCCATCCGAATCCGCCGCCGATCACCGGCAATATCTGCCACATGCGCTGCACGTCGGGATCGCGGCCGTAAGCGGCCTCGATGTTGAGCATCAGCATCATCTGGATGCCGGTAATCGCGACCATGTCTCCGGCGGAAGCAAACACGCCCATCACCAGACCGACGACGGGGATGTGATCGACGACCGCACTTGCCAGCGCGATCTTCAGCGCGCTGTTGGCCGCGTCGCGCGTGAGCTTGGCGGCCACCGCTTCGCGCAGGGCCGGCAGCCGGCGTCCCACGGCGATCTCGACTCCCTTCGCGCACTCGACGATGTGCGGGAAGACCCGTCCGCGCAACGCCTCCCGCGAAATCGCTCCGACGGTATATTCGGCGAACGTTCCGCGCGCCGGAGGCGTTGCCGGGCCCGAGGTTTGCGCGGCGTCGTCCACGGTAATGGCGATAATCGGTAGATTGAGCGCCCGCAGCGGCGCAATCGTCGTGCCCGACACATCGCCGCCGCGCCCAAGGAACAGGACCACGCGCGCTTCCGCGGCGACGGTTGCGCGCGTTATGCCTGGGGCGATCGTTTCCAAGCACGCGGCGGCGTCCAAAGGAATGTCGTCGTCTTTGTGCCCGGACAGCAGCAGCGCCCGCATCGCGGCGACCAGCGCAGGGTCGCCGCACAAGTAGAAGCGGAACGGTTTACGCGTGTGCGCATGGACCGTCCGCACGTCGATCCTTTTGCGGACCATTCGCAAAATGTCGCCGGTTGCCGTTGCCATCGAATCTCCTGTTAGACGTTGCCCGTCTGTCCCGGCGGGCCGCCGTTCGGATGGGCCTCCTTGGCGGGATCGTCGGTGTAGTCCAGATAGATCAGCCCCATGAATATCTCCAGCGCTTCGGCGTGCATGCCTTTGGCGTTGGCGACGTCGATGATGCTGCGGTGCGATTCGTGCGCTTCACGAATGATTGCCTGCGGCGTAGTGCGCGTATCGGCGGCGACGATCGACGCGGAGGCAACTTCCCCGGGCGTGACGTCGTCGTGCAGCATGTCGATGTAACTCAAATCGTCCACGTTCCAGCGCACGTTGATTGCGCGCTGCAGCGTCGCATACCGTTGCGGCGAGGTGCCCAAACCCAGTACGCTGATGCGCGCCGAGAGCTGGCGCGCGCGCGCCATATTGTAGAGCTGCGCCGCTTGTGAAGCGGAAACCGCGGCCTGACCTAGGCTTGCTTGCGCCTTTTGCATGTACGGCACCAGCGCGTTGTAGTCCATGTCCGAGATGTCGTTGAAGTAGTTGAGCTGCACTTGCTGCAGGCGCTTGACGAATGCGTCCAGGTCGCCCAATCCTTGGTCGAGCTGCATCGCGGCGGCGCGGCCGGCGTCCACGGCGCGAACCATGTCGCCGTCGGCGGAAGATAGTTCGGAGAACATCTGCGGATACGATGGAAACATCGCGATCGAATCGGACGGAATGGGATTGACTTTGAGCGGCGCCTGCATCTCACTCAAAATGTCGGCGTTCTCTTTGAGCAGACCCGTAGGTTTGTTCGTCTTCGTATCGACGGATCCAACCTCTTCGATCACCGTACTTGCATCGGCAATCGCGCTGTTGACGGAGCGCGCCATGCCGTTCAAATTGTTTTGAACCGCTTCCAAGCGCGACCCGTGCTTGATTTCGATGCGGCTGAAGTCCGGCAATTCGTATCCGATCGTCTCTAGCCGCTGCTGGAGCGACTTGAGTTGACTGTGCCCTTCGTCGTGGCGCGCGCCGATTTGCGCGACCGCCTGCGTTTGAACCTCCAGCGCCTGCTGCATCTTTTGATTGAGCGAGGCCATGTTGGGACGCGACAGATCGACCTTGTGAACTTCCATCGCGCGCAACGCCTCGATGCGTGCTTGGGCGGCCGCTTTGACTTGCGGCGAACTGCTTTGCGCGAGCTCCCCGAGCGTTTGCCGGCTCTTCCCCGTCAAGCCCAGCGCCAATTGCGTCTGGCCCAGCGCGAGCAGCGCCTGTTGGTTGCCGGGATCCGTTTTGAGAATTTGAGCGAGTTCCAGGCCGGCGACGTTATAGCGCGCTTCATCCAGATCGTGCAACGCCCACACCAGCCGCTGCTGCGAGGTCGTTTTAGTGGGATCCAACTCCGGATAGCCGAGCAAATGCGACACGCGCTGTCCGGAGCCGGGGTGATCCTGAAAGTACTTCGTCACCAAGTCGTTGTGCTCGCCTTCGAGCGCGCCCAGATGCTGCTGCATCGTCAGCATGCCTTCCGGATCGTATCCGGTGCGCGCCATGAGCAAGAGACCGTACCGGTCCGCCTGCAGTTCGTCCAGGCGCGACATCTTGGCCATCGCGCCGGCCTGCAGCAAGTTTCCGAAGTTGTAGATGAACGGGGAAAATAGCGAAGCGATGCCAAGCAGCAGGCCAAGTATTTGCGACTTGGTCTGCATCGTGACCGCGTGCCGCCGCTCGATGTGGCCGGTTTCGTGGCCGATGACGCCCGCCAGCTCGTCGTCCGACTGCACGAAGTCCAGCAGTCCCTCGTTGACGTAGACGTATCCGCCGAGCGTCGAAAACGCGTTGATGTCGGTATCTTTGATAATCTTGATGTTGTACGGGACATCTTTGCGAGCGGTCTCGGCCCACAACCGGCTCGAGACGCTTTGGACCCACTGGTTGAGCAGAGGATCGGTTTCGATGACGCTGGACTGCACGATCTGCTGATCGTATTGGCGTCCCATTTCGATTTCGGTTTGCGTCGACATGGCAAGCGCCGGTGACGGACACATGGCACCCAGCAATGACAGAATGACCGCGAGCGGTATGATGCGACGAAGCATGCGATTAGGTTCCTCTACCCATGGGATGGGTCGATGTTACGGCAAGGACACACCAAGAACGCTGCAGGGGGCCGCGCCGTTACCGTTGCGCGCGGGTGTGTACGATCTGTGGATAACCATAAGAACTTGTGTACCGGCTGTGGAGGACGAAGGTTGACGACCCAGGCGTCCGTCGAACCGCCCGCGATGATGGCGGTGTTGCGCGGCAAAGGCTTGGGCTTGGAGGTCGCGCTGGAAGAACGCGATTTCGAAGCAGCTTTTGCCGAGCTGCAGGACAAACTCGGCCAGCGTCCCGCCTTTTACGGCGGGAGCCGCGCCACAGCGGCGCTGGGTGCGTCGAACCTCTCCGCGGAGCAGCTCGAGCGCCTGCGCGCCGTTCTGGCCGACCACGGCATTGCGCTCACGGCGCTCAGCGGTGGTCCCTCTATAGAACGACTTGCCGCGGCTTTTGGGTTGCAATTTTCCCCCGCTGACGACGGCGGGCAAGAGCTCGCGCGCAGACGGGCCTTGCGCCCTAAACGGGAGGTCCAGCTTTCCGACGCCGCCCGTTCCTTGGTTGCGGATTTCGCCGGCGCGCGGGCCGACATCGCGGTGCGCCGATCGCGAGGCGAGACCAGTGTGCGGCGAGCGGCGGCGCGCCCGCCTGCCGCGCTTTCGGCTGCGGCCTCTATGCCCTCAGGGCTCGAGGCGGGCGCGTCGACGCTGTACCATACCGGCACGCTGCGCGGCGGTCAGTTCCTCCAACACGCGGGCAACATCGTCGTGGTCGGCGACGTGAATCCCGGCGCAGAGGTGGTGGCGAGCGGCGACATCGTCGTATTCGGCGCACTGCGAGGCGTGGCCCATGCAGGCGCCCATGGCGATGCTCGGGCAAAGGTGTACGCACTCGAACTGGCGCCCACGCAGCTGCGCATCGCAACGTTCATCGCCTCGGATTCGGGCTCGGAAAAGAACCGAGGCGTACGTCCGGAAGCGGCATGCGTTCAAGCGGAGCGAATTGCGATATTTTCAACGGAGAACATACCGACGTGAGCGCTCGCAAAATCGTTTTTACTTCCGGTAAAGGCGGCGTCGGCAAAACGACGACCACGGCCAACGTCGGCGCGGCACTGGCCAAGCGGGGCCATCGCGTCGTTTTGGTGGATGCGGACATCGGACTGCGCAATCTCGACTTAGTGCTGGGCCTCGAAAAGCGCATCGTATTCGACGTCGTCGAAGTCATCGAAGGACGCTGTCAGTCTGCGGCAGGCGCTGATCAAGGACAAACGCTTTGAATCGCTTTCGATCTTGCCGGCGGCGCAAACGCGCGACAAGGATGCGGTGACGCAGGCGCAGATGTCCAAAGTCATCGACGAGCTGGGCGCGATGGCGGACTACGTGCTCATCGATTGTCCGGCGGGCATCGAAGGTGGTTTTCGCAACGCCATCGCGGGCGCGGGCGAGGCCGTCGTCGTGACGACGCCCGAAGTCAGCGCGATCCGCGACGCCGATCGGGTCATCGGCAAACTCGCGGAACGATCGCTGCCGGTGCGTCTGATCGTGAACCGCATTCGTCCCGAGATGGTCCGCACCGGCGACATGCTTTCCGTCGACGACGTATGCGAAATCCTTTCCGCGGAGTTCCTCGGCATCGTTCCCGACGACGAAGAGATCATCGACACGACGAACAAGGGCGAACCGATCGTTCTGGGCGAGGCGAACCGCCTTACCGCAATCTATGACAAAATTGCACGCCGTTTGGAAGGCGAGCTGGTGGCGTTCACCAACTTGGACGCGACGGGATTTTTGGGACGCCTCTTCGGGGCGCTGAAAGCAGGCTAAGGTGCAGGTTCTTCAACAACCTTTTGACGATGCACGTGACGAGCACGATGCCGGCGGCGCAGCCGTGAATCTGGGACGATCGATCGTCATAACCTCGGGCAAAGGCGGCGTCGGAAAAACGACGACGACGGCGAACCTTGGCACGGCGCTCGCACGTCGCGGCGCCAGCGTGGCGCTGATCGACGCAGACGTCGGACTGCGCAATCTGGACATCGTCATGGGCCTGGAGAGCCGCGTCAAATACCACCTGCTCGACGTCATCGAACAGAAAGCGCCGATCGATCAGGCGCTCGTGCGCGACAAACACTTGGCGTCGCTGTACCTGCTTGCCGCGGCGCAGACGCGCGAAAAGGACGAGGTCGATACCGAAAAGATGATCGAACTGGTGCAGAACTTGCGCGAGCGCTTCGACTACGTGCTCATCGACTGCCCGGCGGGCATCGAGAAGGGATTTTACAACGCCGTTGCAGGAGCGCAGGAAGCGATCGTCGTGTGCACGCCCGAAGTGTCGGCCGTGCGCGACGTCGACCGCGTCGTCGGACTCCTCGGCAACAGGTTCTCGCCGCAGCTCTGTCGTCAATCGCATGCGACCGCAAATGGTGAAAAAGGGCAAAATGCTCTCGGTGGACGACGTCAACGCAATCCTGCGCTTGCCGTTGCTCGGCGTCATTGCCGACGAACCGGACGTCATCGTCTCGACCAACAAAGGCGAACCGCTGGCGCTGCGCACCGATTCGCAAACCGCGGCCGCTTATCACGCCATTGCAGCGCGCATCGCAGGGGAAGACGTTGCCGCGCCGAGCGTCGAGTACAAGCCGTCCTTCATGTCCAAGCTCGGTTCGCTGTTCGGGGGTCGCCGGTAGATGATCGAATTCCTCAACCGTCTGTTCGGGCGGCAGAGCTCCGGCGCGACGGCCAAAGAACGGCTGCGCCTCGTGCTCATGTCGGATCATCTTTCGCTCGCGCCCGAGATGATCGAGGCGATGAAGCACGATCTGATCGACGTCGTCTCCCGCTACGTCGAAGTGGATCGCGACAAGATCGACGTGCATTTCGAGAATCAGGCCAATGCGCTCGCCATGCTGGCGAACATTCCGATCACGGGCGTAAATCGCACTGTCGGTGCCGGCAACGCCGAGCCATCCTCTTGTCATGCTGAACCTGCCGCCGAAGCTTGTCATGCTGAACCTGCCGCCGAAGCTTGTCACGCTGAGCCTGTCGCCGGAGCTTGTCACGCTGAGCCTGTCGAAGCGCACGCCGAGCCTGTCGAAGCGGGGACTGAGCCATCCATTTGTCATGCTGAGCCTGTCGAAGCATACACTCAAAACGGCAAAGCCACCGCCTCGCGCAAGCGGCGCCGCAAAAAACCCGCCGCTGCTTCGCAAAGCGGTAAACCCGCTACGGCGACGTAACCGGAGCCTCAAGCAGAGCGCGCAGCTCTTCAAACTGCTCGCGCATCCTTGCTATGCGTTCTTTGGTCAGGTGTACGCGTTTGGAACGTTTCGAACGTTCTCTAGCCGCCCGGCGGTCGAGCGGCACGTAGAAATAGATTTAGATATCAAACTTCCACTCGTATTGTCGTTGGTATGCCACAACGAACCGAAAGCGTTCCGGATTTTCGGCCGCTGCAACCCATTCGGTCAGGGTTGCCGCTCCGAAACACAGGGTTTTTGCACGCGTGAATTTTACTTCGAACAGCCACGCCATGCCGTTCTTGTGTGCAACGACATCGGCCGGCGACGCGCAGACCGCAGCCTGCGAGTAGCCGTGGGCAAGCAGCCAAGCGCAAAAGGCCTGTTTCGCTGCTACGTCGCTCTTGAGATTCTCAGGGGGACCGCCTGCCGTCGATTCCGCGTTCACGCTCGAAGGAAGTAGCGTGCGTTCCCGGCCGGATCCTGGATCCGCGTTGGAATCTATTGCAACCAAAGGGCGCCTCCGGCGCACGATCGGAGAACAGCGAATGAATCTTACGGGCAAAGTGTACAGCTTCGGCGATGGGCGGCCGAGCGAACATCTTCACGCGATCTCCGCCGAACTGAGCGAACAGGCATACATCAACGGTGAGGAAGATCGCGGCCTATGCCCGGCGCAGCCGCTTTCCGATTTAGGGATCTGGTTGGGCGGCTAGCCGCTGTCGTGGAGAGGCTGGAAGCCTAAGCCCCGATTCGCTAAAGACGGCCCGCTCGCTTGACAGGGCGGCGCTCCGCCATCGGCCGATACTCTAAGATACATGGCAACCCTAGCCTTGACGTACGAGACGCGGCGCTATCTGCGCAACGTCAACTGGTACCTCATCGCCGCCGCAGCCGTCCTCACGCTGTTCGGCATCATCGCGATTCAGTCTGCCGATCTGCATGCGGCGGATGCGTCTTCCGAATACAAGAAGCAGATCTTTTACGCGATCGTCGGCGTAGCCGTCATGTACGCGTTCTCGCGCATCGACTATCGCAATTTTCAGCGATGGGCGCCATGGCTGTACGGCGCGAACCTCCTCGTGCTGGCGTTCGTCCTCAAAGGCGGCCACAACGCACTTGGTGCACAGCGATGGATTTCGCTGGGTCCGCTCGGCACGTTCCAACCCTCGGAACCGGCGAAGCTTATTCTGGCGATCTTCATCGCTTGGGGCCTGTGCAAATGGCCGTTCCGGCGCGTGGAAGACCTCGCGCGTCCGCTCGTCGCCCTCGGCGTTCCGGCGTTGCTGATCGTCAAGCAGCCCGATCTCGGCACGACGCTTGTGCTGCTCGCAATTCTTTCGACGCAGCTGTTTTTCGGCTTGGAAAAGCTGAAGTACTTCGCGCTGTATGCGCTGGGCGTGGCGGCGTGCGCGGCGGTGACGGTTGGTACGAATGTCATTCTCAAGCCGTTCCAAAAGGCGCGGCTGCTGGTGTTTATCAATCCCAAAGCAGATCCGCAAGGTGCGGGCTACAACCTCAATCAGTCGAAGATCGCCGTCGGCAGCGGGGAGTGGTTCGGTCGCGGGCTGCATCACGGCACGCAGACACAGTTGAATTTCGTGCCCGAACATTCGCGCGATTTCATCTTTACGGTCATCGCGGAAGAGCTCGGATTTTTGGGCGCCGTCGCGATGATCGGCTGTTACGTGGTGCTGCTCTACGGCGGCATCCAAGCGATGCTGGCCGCGCGCGACCGGTTCGGCTTTCTGCTGGCCGCGGGCATCGTCGGCATGTTCGCGTTTCACATCATCGTGAACGTCGGCATGACGATGGGCATCATGCCGATCACCGGAATACCGCTGCCGTTCATGTCGTACGGCGGCTCGGCGATCATTACGAATTTTGCCGCGGTCGGCGTGCTGCTCAACATCTACGCGCAAAAAGATCGCGGAATGTTGGGCAACGCCTAAAGGGATTCGAGGGTTCCTTCTATGGCGTTGATTAACTTGCGTGAATGATAGTATTTTGTGCCGGCGACTTCCACGGCATCGGTTTCAAGAATTTGCGCTTGAATAAGCCGGTCGACGTGTTTCCTGGCTGCGGGATACGTCACGTCGGTGACGCGGGCCGCCTCAGGGACCGACAGCATCGGCACGATAAAGAGTTGGTCGATTAGGTCGTGCAACGCTTGTGAAGCCCGTTTTCCACGTACGCGGTCGTAGAACTCTTGGCGCAATTGGGCGAGCCGTTCCGTTCTGGCGATTGCATCCATGGCTTGCGTGGCAACCGCTTCGAGGAAAAACAACAGCCACGGTTCCCACGCGTTGATCTCACTGACCGTCAGTAATAGGTCGTAATACTGTTGTTGCCGCCGTTCAAAGAAGTCGCTAATATACAACATAGGCGCCGTAAGAATAGCCTGCTGTTGCAAATAGAGGGAAATTAAGAGGCGTCCGACGCGTCCATTACCATCGCGATATGGGTGGATCGTTTCAAACTGGTAGTGGGCGATCGCAACCTTCAGCAGCTCATGCTCAGGCTCATCGTTCAAGTACGCGTACAAGTTTTCGATGAGCTCGCGAACGTGCAGATGAGGAGGTGGCACAAACCGCGCTTCATGTAAGCGGCTTGAGCCGATAAGTGCGGTACAGTCGCGAATGCGGCCCGGCGTGGTCCGCACCTCGTCGCTGCCCTGCATCAGAATATAATGCACTTCGTTGAGCAGGCGCAGCCCGATGCGCAGACCATCTCCCAGACGTTCACGGCCATATTCGAAGGCTCGAACATAGTTTTGTACTTGTGAGGCATCTTGATCATCACCGCGTCGGCCGCCGGCTTCGAGAAGGGCCAGTTGGGCGAGTGTAATCCGGGTGCCCTCAATCTTGCTTGAAAGGAGCGCCTCTCGGCGCAGGTAGTTAATGAACAGTAGGTCCGGGCGTTCGATTTGGCGTGCCAACCCTTCCAGGCGCGCTATCCCCCGATCCGCCGCTGCGAGAGCCTGCCGCAGCTTGCGTGAGCTCAAGTCGAGTTCAATCGGCAGCGCCGTAGGCAGAAAGGCTTTCCCTTGGTTGCCAAGCGCATCGGTGATCGCGACTAGCCGCCCCGGAGCGTCAGCCCGAAACTGACGTATGTCCATTCCCTCGATAATATACTTTATGATGGCAAAAGTATAATCGACGGAAGGGTACTATACTTTTCAGAGAACGTCCAGCGGCGATGGGCTCATGCGTGATCCGCGTTAGCAGCCCGGGAAAAGAGCGATGCATGAAGTTTTCCGTCATCGAAACCAGTCAAGACTTCGCAGACCGCATGGATGACGCTTGCACCGGGCGAGGCGAGCGGCCCAAAAGAGAACGAGCACCCCTCCAGCGAGCAGGTGCTGTATTTGGTGAAAGGCGAGCTGCACGCGGAGCTCGGAGACCGCGCCTTCACGATGAAGATGGGCGACTCGGTCATCGTCGGTAAGGGCACGGCGCATCGCTTCGAAAATCGCGCGGCGAGCCCGGCGGTCACCTTCAACGTCTACGCTCCGCCGGCGTATTGACGGTCGAACCGGTGGCTGGCTCAGCCCGGGCAGGTCCATGCAGGACGGGCCGGGAAGGAAATTCCGCAACCGGTGAACGTGTCGCCTTGCTATGCGGCACCCGGGAATAGGTTTAGTTCAGTCTACAGGTAGGAGCGCCGGAAGCTCGCTAGAGTACCCGCTCGATGGCGATCGCAGGAGCCCTTTTGAGAAAAGCTCGGGGCGGATGCAGGTCGCACTCGCGGAGGAGTTCGACGGCTGACCAAGGCGCGGCAACCTGCAAAGGTTAGGTAAAATTGTCAACCGAGATACTCATCTCGAGCGACCCTTGGGAAAACCGGGTCGCCATTCTCGAGGACAAGGTCCTCTCGGAAATTTACATCGAGCGCGAAGAAAAAGTCATCGGCTCGATCTACAAAGGAAAAGTCCAGAACGTCTTGCCCGGAATGGGCGCCAGCTTCGTCGACATCGGTTTGGGCCGCAACGCTTTTTTGTATGTCGACGACATCAACAAAACGCCGCTCAACATCGGCGACGTCGAGATTACGCAGGGCCGCAGCGGCTGGACGATCAGCGAGAAGGTCAATCGGGGCGACGACGTGCTCGTGCAGATCGTCAAAGAGCCCCGCGGGCTCAAAGGCGCGCGCATCAGCACGAACATCTCGCTGCCTGGGCGCTATCTCATCCTCATGCCGACCGGCAAATACAGCGGCGTCTCGCGGAAAATCGAATCTGCGGAGGAACGCAATCGCCTCAAGTCCGTGATGAAACGCATTCGTCCGGAAGGAATGGCCACGGTCGTGCGAACCGCAGCCGGCGGCGTGAGCGAGGCGGAGTTGATCGCCGACTTGGGCGTCCTTATTCGGATGTGGCACGGCATCCTGGAATCGTATAAGCGCGCCCAGTCGCCGGCCTTGCTGCATAAAGACATGAATCTGGTGTATAAAGCTGCGCGCGACTTCATCACCGCGGACGTCGATCATGTGTATATCGATAGCGAGCAGGAGTACAAAAAGATTTGCACGTTCCTGCAGCTGCTGGGACCGCAGTATCTGGACCGCGTCGAGCATTACGATGCGGACCGGCCGCTCTTCGCGCAGTACAAGATCGACGAAGAGCTGCAAAAACTGATGAAGCCCAAGATCAATCTGCCCTCGGGCGGATCGATCGTCATCGAAACGACGGAAGCGCTCACCGTCATCGACGTGAATTCCGGCAAATTTACCGGCGGAAAAAACCTGGAAGACACAATCGTAAAAACGAACATCGAAGCGGCGGCGGAAATCGCACGCCAGGTACGCTTGCGAGACATCGGCGGCATCGTCGTGTGCGATTTCATAGACATGAACTCCGAGGCGGCCCGCAATAAAGTGATCGCAACGCTCGAGGGCGGCCTTCGCAAAGACCGGACTCGCGCAACGATTCAGTCGTTCAGCAATTTGGGACTGCTCGAGTTCACGCGCAAACGCGTCGGAAAAGATTTAGGATCGCAGCTGCGGGGCAGCTGCCCAACGTGTTCCGGCCTTGGCACCGTTATGTCGGCCCAATCCATCGCCATCGATGCTTTGCGCAAGATCCGCTCGCACGACGGCGATACCGATGGACACCAATTGCTCGTCGAAACGGCGCCGACCGTCGCGGCGCAACTCGAGTTTTGGTATGACGAGGAGCGCAAGCATCTGAGCGAGGATTTGGGTGCCCCGGTGCACGTGCGCGTCGATCCGATGCTGCATCCCGAAAAAGTGCGCGTGCGCAGCGTTGCGCAGATGCGGACCAACGGCGAGCTGCGCGTGGGTGACGAGCACGAGGTCGAGTTGCTTGCAGGACGCCTGCCCAATGCGAACTCTGCCGCTTCAGTGATTGCCGGACGCATCATCGAGGTCGAAAATGCAGCCAGCATGGCCGGGCAAACGGCGCGCATTCGCGTCATCGACGTGGACGAGGACTCGGCTCTTGCCGAATTGACCGCGGCCGCCGTCGGAGAAAGAAAAAAGCGCCGTCGCCGCGGAGCCAAAACCCTCACTGCCGCGGAGCAGACCGAACAGCTGCGCGTGCTGGCGGAGGAAGCGGCCACGTTCTCGCAGGCCCGGCCGCCGATCGGCATCAGCAGCATTACCGAGGAAGAGGAGCGCGCGGACAAGTCCGTCGCCGCCGAAGCCAAAGGCGAGCATGCGCCCGAGGCGATCGTCATCGCCGAAGGCGAAGTGCACGAGGGCGAGGGCCGGCACCGTCGCCGCCGTCGCCGTCGCCGAGGACGAGGCGGACGTCCGGAGGAGATGCTGCAAGCCGCGCAGGCGGGCATCCCGCTGCACAGTGCCGAGGTACAGGTCGATGCTGCCGCGCCGGTAGAAGCGCCGCAACCCGCAGAACATTCCGTCTCCGAGATACACGAGGGCGAGGGCGGACACCGTCGCCGTCGCCGCCGCCGTCGCCGCCGTGGGCGCGGCCTGACCGGCGTGGACCCTGCAGCAGCAGTAGCCGCCGCGAACGGCGCAGGACCGGCCGTTCCGGACCGTCACATCTTCCGGGTCGCCGCGGACGGCAGCGCCGAACCAACCGGCGAGACTGCGCCACGGGAGCCGGGGCGTGCCATTGCTCCTTGGAATCGAAAGGCCGGCCCCCCAGCCGTGGAACCCCCGCCTCCGCATTTGCGTGCCCCGGAGGAAGAGGCTCGCCCGACCAAACCCACGCGGCGACGCCGCGTGACCGCCGTTCAGGAGCCCCGGGTAACCGGCGGCGAACTAAGCGCCGCTACAACGAAGGCGCTCCCGGCCGCGCAACCGGCACCGGCAATGGCCGCCGACACGCCCAAGCCGAAACGCACGCGCAAGAAAGCCGTGGAAGAACCCACGCCTGCCAAACCAAAGCCTGCACGCAAGACGGCGGCGAAAGCCGGCGCAAAACCGGCGAATTCCCCACCTGCGGCGCCGAAAGCGGAATCTAAACCGAAAACCGCGCGAAAGAAAGCGACGACCAAAGCGGCTCCGGCGCGCAAAAGCAGCAGTACGGCCAAGAGGAGCACGCGAAAAAAGAACCGCAGTTGATGCGCGTGTTCGTCGATTACGACGGCACGATCACCGATCGGGATACGTTCGATTTGCTCGTCGACGTCTTCGCCGGGCCGCAAGCGTGGCAGGAGCTCGGCGAGCAATTGAAATCCGGCGCGATGACGCTGCGCGAAGCGCTTGCCGCGCAGGCGGGACTGCTGCGCTGCACGCTGGACGAAGCCGACGAGGCGATCGCGCGCATGACGCAATTCGATCCCACGTTCGCGCCTTTCGTGGAGCGCTGCGAGCGAGAGGGCGTGCCGCTGACGATTCTCAGCTGTGGTCTGGGACCGCTCATCGAACGCGCGCTCGCGCGAAACGGGTTGGCACGCGTGCCGCTGATGTCCAATGACGCACAAGCCGATGCCGGCGGGTGGACGATGAACTTCCGCGATGCCTCGGAGTACGGGCACGACAAGGCCGCGGTCGTCACGGCGGCACAAAAGACCGGAGCAACGGTGGTCTACGTCGGCGACGGCATTTCGGACTACGAGGCGGCGAAAGCGGCGGACCTGCGCTATGCGCGCCGCGGCAGATCCCTAGAAGCGTATCTGCGCGCCGGCTCGGTGCCGTTTACCGCATTCGATTCCTTTGCGCAGATCGCGCCGACGCTATTCAGAGGGTAAGAGGGCGACATGTACGAGAAAGACGCACCCGAACAGAGTCGGGGGAAGCGGAAGAAGCCGAGAACCGGCGGCAGTCGGAACAGCATGCCGATCGCGTCGATCAACCGGCTGCGCCGGGCGAAGCGAAAGGATAAGCGCGAACGCTCTACGGCCAGCCCTTCATCGACGTGACGAACGGCGGCAGGGCGAACGACGCGCTGCATCGATCGACGTCGAGGTTCTTTGCTGAGTCGTGTTTCAGGAACGCGAGCAGCAAAGCGTCGGTGCAGGCATCGTCGGCGCCGTGACCGGCGCCCTTGACCAGGATTGCGCGGCCGTTCGGGAGATACCGAAGAGCTTGCAGTCCGTACGTCGGGGGCGTTGCCGGGTCGTCCGAACCTAAAATCATCAGCACGGGAACGTTGCTGCGCACGGGGTTGTTGAATGCTGGGGGCATAGGGCGCACGTTCCATATCGCGCATGCGTGTTGTTGCGCGCGGATGCGCAAATCGCCGGCGAACGTGTGCTGCCGCGCAGATGCGACTTGCGCAGGATTCAGAAACGGCATCCAATCGCTGCAGGTGTATGACAGATTCGCTCCCATCGGCATGCCCTGCTCCATGCCGACCGCTACGGTCTGGATCATGTTCGCGAGGGGCGCATAGTTACGCCGGTAGGCGCGCTCGATGATATACGGAAGATACGCCGCTGCCTTCGGCACATAGAGAATGTGGCGTACTTGATCCACAAAGACTTCTTTCGAGAGCGCGACCGTCTGCGGCCGCTTCGTCGCAGGATTTGGCACGCGCATCGCGATCGGCCCCGCATCGAAGCGATGCAGCACGGTCTCAAAATGGGCGGCAAAATCGGGAAAGTGCGTACTGCACGTCCGATCCTTCTTGCACTTGGCTTCCAAGTCGTTCAACGCGTTCTGCGCACCGTCGGGTGAACCGGGAAGCGGCTGGAAATGCGGCGCCGTTACGCCGTCGAGTATGGCGCTTTCAACATGCGCGCCGTGGCGCCGCAGGTAAATCATGGAAAAGAACGTGCCGTAGGAACCACCGTCGAGAACGAGCCGCGGATAACTCAACGCGGCGCGTACGTCGTCGAGATCGTCCACGGCCGTTTGCGTGTTGTACAAGCTCAGATCGTGCGTGGCGGCATTGCTTGCGCGGCACCCGGCAATAATCGCGTCCGGAAAGAGACTGCGGAAATAGATCTTTGGGCTCGACGGCGGCGTGATATCGCACGGCAGCGGGTTTGACGTACCCATGCCTCGGTTGTCGACGAAGACGAAATCGTACCGTTCGTGGAGCGAGAGGCGCGCTTCCCCGAAGTCGCCGTCGAGGATGAACGCCGGATAGTCGGTTGCGGCTTCTCCCGGGCCGCCCGCAATCTCCGCAATTGCCTGATGCGCCGGATGCAGCGCCTTCATAACGACGACGTGCAGCGGGATGATGCGGCCGGTACGCGTCTCGCGATTCTCGTAGATCCCGAAGGTGCCGCACTCGCCGGCTGCCTTCGTCTTTCCGAGCGTGCATGGCGCCAAATGCAGTCCCAGCAAAGGCTGCGGCGCGGCATGCGCGTAAGCGCCGCAAAGGAGCAACAGCGCGCACAGCATGCGCACACCCGAGCGGTAAAGCATCGACATACCTTCCTTACAGCGACGTGCGGTGGCGAAGCACCTGATACGCGCTTGCGCCAAGACACATCGCGGGGACAGCACCCGCCAACAGCACCCATGCCGGTAGAGATAAACGCGGAGATACGCCGATGGCTATCGGTATGGCGAAAGCGGCTAAAAGCGCCAGCGATGCCAGCAGCGTTAAACGGACGCCGTGCCGGCGAACCGCGAACGCGAGAACCAAGCCGGAGACGGCTGCAATCGCCCAATCAATCGTGAAATACAGCCAGTGCGCGATATGAGGATGCCCGCCGTACGACGCGTCGAGCACGCGATCGATAACGTCCTTGAACGCGAGCATGCCCAAGAGCACCGCGATGACGATGGACGTCGTTGCCGCTGCGGCGCTTACCGTCGTCGCCCCGCGAGAATATGAAAGCAGTGATGGAATCGATCGCAGCGTCTGCGACCAGTACCAGCAGTTTGCGGCTGCAGCACCGAGCGACGCTGTCCGGCGCTCATACTCTTCATGGAGGTCGCCTGCAACGCTGTCATAATCCGTTGGCGGGCAGGTAGCAGCGAGAAGCGCTTGCGCGAGAAGCGGCGGTTTCACGCCGCTGCCGCGCTCAAGGTGACGCCCGCGTGAAGGCGAGTGAGCGTTGCGTGGGCGTGTTTGAGCGATCGTATGCCCGCGGCCTCAACCTTGAAATGACGTTTTGCTTTGCCGCCGCGCTCGGCGGTCGGTTTCCCCATCCATGACGAGACCAGTCCTTTGCGCTCCAGGCGTTCCAAGGTTGCGTGGACCGCACCAATTGCGGACGAACGGCCCGTGGCCGATTCGATTTCGTTGCGGATCAGCGCCCCGTGCGCGCCCTCACCGAGACGTAGAACGCAAAGCAGCACGACGTGCTCGAATTCTCCGAGATACTCGCCTTTCGCCATTATATCTGCATAATAGATAATATACGCAGGCTTGTCAAGCGCATCCGATTCAGCGTTGAGCATGAACGGATGCGCCTGCGCCTCGATCGTTCAGTCGAAAATGATACCCGTTACTGCGTGGTGGATGCGCCGGCCGCGTCGGCGTGCGCCAATTTATCGTTTAGAAACTGGAGCGCCCGGCTCAGCTGCGTATCGCGCGTGGGATCGCCATAATGCGCGCCCTTGTTTTCATCGACGAGAATGTCCGGAGCGATTCCCAAATGATTGATGTCGCGATTGTGCGGCGTTAGATACCGCGCGTCCGTGATTTTGATCGCCGAACCATCGGGAAGCGGAAGAATCTCCTGCACGACGCCCTTTCCGAACGTGCGGGTGCCGATGATCGTTCCTACGCCGCTGTCTTGGATCGCGCCCGAAGTGATTTCAGACGCCGAAGCGGTGTGGCCGTTCACCAGCACTGCGAGCGGCAGCGGCGGGATGGCGGTGTCTTCGGCTTCATAGGTCGTGACGTTGGAAGCGCGCGACTCCACTGAAACGATCGGACCGCTGGCAATGAATTTCGAACTCACGTCGAGCGCGGCTTCCAAATAGCCGCCGCCGTTGTCGCGCAAATCGACGATCATGGCGCGCGCGCCGTTTTGCTGCAGGCGGTCGAGCGCCTTTGCCAGCTCCGCGCCGGTATCGCGTCCAAAAACGGTGAGTTCGACGTAGCCGATCTTGTTGGGCAGCATCTTTTCGTAGACGGAAAGCTGATGAATTTGCGCGCGCGTAATCGTAATCGGCGTCTGCAGCGGCTTCCCGTCGCGCACGATGCTCAGTTGGACCTGGGTGCCCGCGGTGCCGCGAAGATGTGAAGAGGCCTGCTGCAGCGTGAGATTTTTCGTCGTTCGCCCATCGATGGCGACGATTTGGTCGTCCTGCTGGATGCCGGCTTTGTCGGCCGGGCCATCCGGGACGACGTTGCTCACGTCGATGTACTTCGTCTTATCGTCGACTTGAATAACGATGCCCGTACCTGCGAACGAGCCGCCGTCCAACCCTTCGTTGAGCGCGGCGTAGTCTTTGGGAGTTAAGAATACGGTATACTTATCGTGCACGGAATTCAGCATGCCCGATATGGCGGCATACGCGAGCAAGTGCGAACTCATCTTGCCGTGCGCAACGCGCGAGGCGACGTCTACTTCGTGGCCGACCGCTTTGGCCGTGCGCGTCGCATTATCGCTGGCAAAGATCGGGGGCAGCGTTGCTTGCACGCCGGCGGTATGCAGCTGGCGTTCCAATTCCGCGCGTGCTCCCGCCACGATGTCCTGCGGGTCCGTTTTCTTGTAATAGTCCGAGCGCAGCTTCTCGTAGCTGATCTGGATTTCGGTCGCGTCGAGCGCCGAGAGTCCGGAGACGGCCGCAGAGCCGGCGCGGGGCATCTGCGTCGCGGTGAGAGCAAACGCGGCGGCCGCCGCTAGGGCGAAGGCGCGAAGAGCGGCGATTGAAAGGCGTTTCATATGTTCCTAACGTGTCTGGCGGTCTAAAAATGCCTTGGCGGCTTGAAGTTGCTTGTCCCGCGGCGTGTCGACGATCTCCAGCGCGGGACTTTGGGTGACGACGATGTTGGGCGCGATACCCTTGTGCTGAATGTCGCGTCCCAACGGAGTCACGTAGCGCTCCGTGGTGATCTTGAGCGCTCCGCCGTTGGGCATGGAAAAGATGCCTTGCACGACGCCTTTCCCGAAGGTTTTGGTTCCGATGAGCGTGGCGAGTTTGTAATCTTGCAACGCTCCCGACGTAATTTCCGAGGCGCTCGCCGTGTAGCCGTTTACGAGCACGACGAGCGGAGTGACGCCCTGCATGACGTTGCCCGTGGCGTACTGCGGCTGCCGGTTGCCGTATCGATCGATTTCCGTAACGATCACGCCGCGCGGAATGAAGAAACTGGAGATGTTCACGGCCGCGTCGAGTAGGCCGCCGCCGTTGTCGCGCAGATCCAAAATGACGCCCCTCGCGCCGTGCGCTTTGCCGTCGGCGAGCGCTTTGCGTACTTCGTCCGCGGACGTTTCACCGAAATCGGACAGGCGGATGTACTGGTAGCCGTTCTCCATTTTTGCGTGCACGGTCGGCACGTGAATGATCTCGCGCGTGATATGGTAGCGGCGCGAGGGCTTGCGCTTATTGTATGGGTGCGTCGTAATCGATACGCCGGTGCCTTCCGGTCCTCGGATCATGCGCTCGATTCGATCCAGCGCCATGCCCGAAATGGAGGAACCGTCGATCGTCTCGACCACCTCGTCACCCTTCATGCCGGCTCGCGCGGCGGGTAGTCCCTCTATCGGCTGCAGAATCACTTGCCCGTTCTTGAGCTGGTAGATGAACACGCCGATTCCGCCGAAATTTCCGCCGTTCAACTGCTCGTTGAGTTGGCGAATCTGATCGGGGGAGAGATAGACGGTGTACGGATCCCCGAGCGATCCGAGCATTCCCGCAAGTGCGGCTTGCGTGAGTTCCGTTCGGCCGCTTTTGCCTAAGTATTGCGAGTAATGCTGCTGCGCGTAGGCGAGTCTGTCGATCTACGGCGTGCAAGTCGGCGCCTTGATCCGGCGTGGCCGCCGAAGCCGGAAGCGATGGAGTGATCTGGACGTGTTTGCCTTTGAAATACTGGCGCAGATAGGTCAGCAGCCCTTTGCGTTCACCTTCGACGAGCGTCTGCGCTTCGACGGGTCGATAATAGACGCGCTCCACTTGACGGAACGCAAGGCCGACGAGCTGGTCGTCCACTACGCGCGGGCCCAGCAAACTGCCTAAATCGAGCGATGCGATGCGGTTGGACGATGCGTAGCCGTTTTCGGCTGCGTGCAGACCGCGATGGTACCCAATGTACAACGCGCCGGCGAACGCGACGACGGCGACCAGAAGCGCGGCTAAAAGGGCCCGAATGGCGGCTGGCACTACGGGAACAGGCGTCCTTCCTATCGACGAATGAGGTCACCCCGTTAGTACCCACATGCGGGCGCCGGGGTTTCGCGGTCCGGCTAGTGCAGGTACGCGGCCGGATCCGTCGGCTTACCGTTGATGCGCACCTCGAAGTGCAAATGCGGCCCGGTTGACATGCCGGTCGAGCCGACCGCTCCGATTGCTTGCCCCTTTTGAACCTGCTGACCCGACGCGACGAAGATCTGCGAAAGGTGACCGTAGCCGGTCGCCATGCCGCCGCCGTGATCGATCAATATGTAGTTGCCATAGCCGCCGTACCAGCCCGCCGAGATCACGGTTCCGGCCGATGCGGCGGTGACCGTCGTGCCCATCGGCGCGGCGATGTCGAGCCCTTGGTGAAATTCCATGCCTCCGCCGAACGGATTGCGGCGATATCCGAAGGGCGAGGTGATGGTGCCCGATACGGGCCACGAGAGCGCGCCGGGCGCCGTTTCTTGCCCGACGATGCCGGCGGCGCGGCGAGCCGCCTCGCGCTGCGCTTCCAGTTCTCGCTGGCGCTCGACGATGAGCGCCTCGAGCTGCGCTTCTTCCGTCGCTGAAAGATCTTCGATTTGCGCGACTTCTCCGGCGATGTGCCGGCGCTGCGCATCGGCCGCCGCGACGAGATTCTGCCGTTCGTCGGCCAGCGAATCGAGCTGATTGCGTGCCCGGTTCTGCGCTTGTTCTTGGGTTTGCAGTGCCATTTGCGTGGACACCAGGTTCGTTTGCGCCGTCGCTACGCGACCTTCGGCGGCCTTGCGCTCGCGCACGGCACGTTCGTTGGCAGCGATGAGCAAACGCAGATCTTCCCAACGTTCCACGAAATCGCTGAAGGATCGGGACGCCAGCAGCACGGCCAAATACCCCGAGTCGCCATGTTCGTACACGTCGATTAGGCGGCGCTTGAGCAGATCGTCGTGCAGCCGCAGCGTCTTTTGCGCCGCATTCAGCTGGATGGTGTTCCACCAAATCCGGCGTTCGGTGCTGCGCTGCTGATCCGCGAGATCGCCAAGCCGCGCGTTGACCTGCGCGATCGAAGCGTTGGTCTGCTGCAGCTCCGTCTGGAGATCGCCGACGCGAACGGTGGCCATGCGCAGTTGCGAGCGCTTTTCGTGAAGTTGCGCGTGCAGGGCTTGGGTCTTGCGGCGCTGCGCTTCTATGCGGGAGTCGATCCCCGAAGGCCTTGCCGCAACCGGTATCACGCTGGCGATCAGCAGCATCGCCAGCGTCGTTTTGGCGACGTTCCAGCGTAGGCCGATCATTTGCGCCGTTTATCCTTCACGTAAACGGAGCCTGAAATCGATTTGGCGTATCGCTTGAGTTCGGCTGCAGCCTCGCCGATCTGCGCGTAGTTTTCGAGTTTGCGCTGTTCGTTCGAAATGACGGCTACCGAAAGCGACATGATTGGAAAGCGGTTGAGCGTTCCGCGGCGATCGCGCGTTTCGATGTACCCTTGGCGCAGGTCCACCGCCGTGTACAAGTTCTTGATGTCGCGATCGAACGTATCGATGATCGTCTTGGCGATCTCTTCCGCGCGATCCGGCAGCGTGACGATGATGAAGTCGTCTCCGCCGATGTGCCCGACGAAATCTTGCGTCGTTCCGCGTCCGCGCACGGTTTCGACGGAGGTGGAGGCCACTAGTTGGATGGCTTCGTCCCCGTGCGTGAAGCCGTACACGTCGTTGAACGCCTTGAAATTGTCCAGATCCAGATAGAGCACGGCGAACGGCTCGTTCGTCTCGATGCGTCGCCGAAGTTCCGCCTCGATTGCAAGATTTCCGGGCAGCCGCGTGAGCGGCGAGAGCGACGAATCGACCTCGACGCGCCGGATTTTGGCTTTGACGCGAGCGAGCAATTCCTGCGGGCCGAACGGTTTGGTCATGTAATCGTCGGCGCCGACGTCGAAACCCGCCAGCTTGTCTTCGACCTCGCCCTTTGCGGTGAGCATGATGATCGGCACGTGCGTATTTGAAGGATGGCGGCGGATGCGCCGCGCGACTTCGTAACCGTCCATCGCCGGCATCATCACGTCGAGGACGACCAGATCGGGAACGAGCGCATCGAGCACCCGCATGGCTTCGTCGCCGCTGGCCGCCGTCGTGACGTCGTAGCCCGACAGCTCCAGATTGGTTTGAATGATTTTGCGCAGATTGCGATCGTCGTCGACGACGAGGATGCGTTTGCCGGCCGCGTCGTCCAGCCGCCTCATCGCAGGGGCAATCTCACGGTGAACGTGGTTCCTTCGCCGAGCGCACTGTGCACGTCGACGCTTCCGCCGTGCGCGCGCACCAGCGCATTCACGATGTACAAGCCGAGCCCGCTGCCCCCAACCCTCGACGCAGCATCGGATTCGACGCGGTAAAAGCGGTCGTAGATAAACGGCTGATGCTCTGCTGCGATGCCCACGCCGTGGTCTTGCACTTCGACGTACGTGCAATCCTCGGTTTGCGAAGCGGCGATCGAAACGGCGCCGCCGGCGGGCGAGTATTTGACGGCGTTTTTAATCAAGTTGCGAAACACGTCGCGCAGGCGGTCAGGATCGCCGGATACGTGTACGCCTTCAGCGTGAATCCGCATCGGATGGCGCGCCGGGTCGGCGCACGTCTGCGCGGCCGCCTCGCGGAGAAGCGGTTCGAGCGGCACCAGTACGCGCTGCCGAAGCAATAAGCCGCCTTCGACGCGGCTGACCATCAGCATGTCGTCAACCAGGCGCGCGAGCCGATCGGCTTGCTCTTCCACAACGGCCAAATATTCGTCGCGACGCGATTCGTAGAGCGTGGGGTTATTTCGAAGCGTTGCCGCGTACGCTTTGATGGCGGCCAGCGGCGTTTTTAATTCGTGCGAAACCGTACTGACCAGCTCGTTCTTGAGCTGCTCGATTTCGTCGATGCGCTCCGACGTGCTGAACAACAGGACCCACCCTTCGGGACGGCCCTCGCGCAGGATTGCGGCGCACCGCGCCTGCACGCGCACCGGTTCGCCGCTCGTGCCGCGAAACGTCAGCCGCAGGATTTGCGGTTCGACCGGCAACTGCGCCGGTAGTGACTCGGAAGCGGCGGATTCGTGCAGCAGCGCACGCAACTCGCTGCCGATGACGCTTCCCGACGAATAGCCGAGCGTACGTTCCGCCGCCGCGTTGAAGCGCACGATTCGGCGGTCGCCGTCGACGTGAATTAGCCCCTCGGCGCCGGCGTCTGCACCTAGGTGCGCAGGTAACGTCCGACCGCTATCCACGAGGCGACCACACCCACCGCACCGCCCACTGCGAGCAACTCCCAAAACCAGCGAAGAGAGATCGATCTGCACGGCGTTCATCTGCAGCCACGGCAGGGCCGCGGAGAGCTTGGGCAGCAGCGACGCGCGCGTCGCTGCGAGCAGGCCGATTGCTACGAACGCGCCCAGCACGCCGTCGAGCAGTCCCTCGCAGATGAACGGCATGCGAATGTACAGGTTCGTCGCTCCAACCAGCTGCATGATCGATATCTCACGCCGCCGCGCGAACACCGTCAGGCGTATGGTGTTCGAGATGATGATGCCCGCAACCACGACGAACAGCACGATCACCGCGATGCCGACGCGTCGCGCAACCGCGCCCAGCTGCAGCAGCCGCGCAACCACGTCCTGACCGTAGTCGACGCTCTGTACGCCGGAGATTTTGCGCAGGGAGGCGGCTACGGCCGGCACCTGCTCGGGATTGCGCACGTGCACGCGAAATTTGTCCGGTAGCGGGTTCTCGGTCAAAATCGACGTGTCGATTTGGCCTTTCATCCGCTCTCGCAGCTCGCGCAAGCCCTCTTTCTTTGTAATATACTGCGCGTCGAGCACGCGCTTGTCTTTGGCCAGCGCCGTGCGCGCCGAATCGATTTGCGCGGCACTCGCATTCGGATCCATGTACGCCGATATGCTGATCTGGCTCAAGACGTCACTTCCCATGTGCGCCAATTCCGCGCGAACGAAGAGAAAAGCGCCCAGCAGGATAATCGTTACCGCAACGGTGCCGATGGCGGTTGCCTGCATACCGGCGTTGCGGGTGAAGTTGTGCAGGACTTCACCCAGAAAGAACTTGGTTTTGCCCCAGTCCAAGGAAGTAGTAGCCTCGCTCTTCGTCGGTGACGATGCGGCCGTTGTCCAGCCGCACGACGCGGCGGCGCATTCGGTCGACCACCGCTTGGTTGTGTGTGGCCACAACGACCGTCGTGCCCTTGAGATTGATGCGGCCCAGCAGTTCCATAATTTCGGTCGTGTTCTGCGGGTCGAGATTGCCCGTCGGCTCATCGCACAGCAGAATTTTGGGATTGTTGACCAATGCGCGCGCGATGGCCGTGCGCTGTTGTTCGCCGCCCGAGAGCTCGCCCGGATACATGCGGCTCTTGTGCGAGAGCCCGACCAAGTCCAAACACCGCGGCACCTGCCGCTTGACGTCCGAGGTGTGCGCGCCCGTGACTTGCAGCGCGAACGCCACGTTTTCCCAGACCGTCTTGTCGGTCAGGAGCTTGTAATCCTGAAAAACGACGCCCAAATGCCGGCGCAGTGCGGGAACGCGCGAGCGGCGCAGACGATCGACGCGAATGCCGTCGACGGTGATTTCGCCCACCGATGGGGTCATCTCGCGGTAGAGCAGCCGCAGCAGACTAGACTTCCCGGTTCCGGAGTGGCCGACGAGAAAGACGAAATCGCCTTTACCGATCGCGAGATCGATGCCGTCGATGGCGCGTACTCCGTTCGGATATGTGAGGGAAACGCCGCGTAATGAGATCATCGCTGCAAGAGGGGTTTTCAAAGCGCCGGAGCGGATACCTCCGGCTATAATGAATTTTGACCTTACGGACGAACAACAGGCCATCCGCCGCACGGTCCGCGAATTCGCCGTTGAACGCGTCGCGCCGCGCGCCGAAGAGATGGATCGCGAGGAAGCGTTTCCGTACGAGCTCGTCAAAGACATGGCCGAGCTCGGGCTCATGGGTCTGCCGTTTCCCGAAGAGTACGGCGGATCTGCTGCGGATACGGTGAGCTATGCGCTGGCCGTCATGGAGCTTGCGCGCGTCGATGCGTCGACCGCCATAACGATGGCCGCGCACGTATCGCTTGGCGCCACTCCTTTCTACCTGTTCGGCACCGAGGAACAAAAGCAAAAATACCTCGTGCCGCTCGCGCAAGGAAAGATGCTGTGGGGATTCGGGTTGACCGAACCCAATGCCGGCAGCGATGCAGGCAACACGCAGACCAAAGCCGCGCTCCGCGACGGCCAATGGATTGTGAACGGCACCAAAGCGTTCATCACGAACAGCGGCACCGACATCAGCGGCGGGACGACGATAACCGCAGTCACCGGATCGCGGCCGGACGGGAAGCCGGAAATCACGAACCTCATCGTCGATCAAAATACGCCGGGATTCGCGCGCAGCAAGAAGTACAAAAAGATGGGCTGGCGCGCGTCGGACACGCGCGAGCTGTCGTTCGTCGACGCGCAGGTTCCGGCGGAGAACGTCCTGGGCGAGCGCGGCGAAGGCCTCAAAAACTTTCTGACGATCCTAGATGGGGGGCGCATTTCGGTGGCTGCGCTCTCGGTAGGCCTCGCGCGCGGCGCGTTCGACGAGGCGTACAAGTACGCCAAAGAGCGGACCGCGTTCGGGCGCCCGATCGGAAAGTTTCAGGCGATCCAGTTCAAGCTCGTCGACATGCTGTGCGAGATCGAACATGCGGAGCTGATGGTGTTGCGTGCCGCATGGGAGAAAGATCAGAAGCGAGACTTCGCGCAGAACGCGAGCTTCGCCAAGCTCTATGCGGCCGAACTTTCGCGCCGCGTGGTGAACGAGGCGGTGCAAATCCACGGCGGGTATGGGTTCATGGATGAATACCCCGTCTCGCGCATGTACCGCGATCAAAAAATCAACGAGATCGGCGAAGGCACGAACGAGGTGCAGCGTGTGGTGATTGCGCGCATGATGGGTTTGTGATCGGCGCGTTTATCGCCCTGAGCCGCTTTGTCACCCTGAGCCGCTTTGTCACCCTGAGCCGCTTTGTCACCCTGAGCCTGTCGAAGGGTCCGCGATGCTTCGACAGGCTCAGCATGACAAGTTTCGGCTTCGCCTCAGGGCAAGCTTCGGGCTTGCCACCATGAGCCGCTTTGTCACCCTGAGCCTGTCGAAGGGTCCGCGATGCTTTGACAGGCTCAGCATGACAAGTTTCGGCTTCGCCTCAGCGCAAGCTTCGGGCTCGGCGGTGCTTCGACAGGCTCAGCATGACAAGTTTCGGCTTCGCCTCAGGGCAAGCTTCGGGCTCGGCGGTGCTTCGACAGGCTCAGCATGACAAGTTTCGGCTTCGCCTCAGCGCAAGCTTCGGGCTCGGCGGTGCTTCGACAGGCTCAGCATGACAAGTTTCGGCTTCGCCTCAGCGCAAGCTTCGGGCTTGTCACCCTGAGCCTGTCGAAGGGTCCGCGATGCTTCGGCAAGCTCAGCATGACAAGTTTCGGCTTCGCCTCAGCGCACGCTTGGGGCTTGTCAACCACCAGCGTGTCGAAAGGACGTGACCGGCGACTTACCGCTGCACCAGCGTCGCCCAGCCCGAGTAAAATCCGCCGAACTCTTCGGCCAACGTCGTGAGCGCGGTGCGCATCTCCGTAATTTTGAAGGGATCGATCGTGTCCCGTTTGCTGCACCTTACGGCTATCGGCACCTCCTCGACGGCGAGTTCGTATCCGTGATCCGCCATCGCGCGCGCGAACACGTCGCGCTTTCCGGGATCGTCGAACGTAATCGTGTGCTCGATCGGACGCGGGCGCTCGAAGTCGTCGCCCGCGTCGAGCAGCGCCTGCAGCGCTTTCATGTCGTTGGCGAACGCGAGCTGATTCTCGTCGGGGTAGAGGTACGTGCTGTAGATCGCCCACGCCGGGTCCTCGGCAACCAGCGTGCGATAGTTGTACTCCGCGTGGAAGTTCATGACTTGGCCGATGACCTCGGCTGCGCTCCGGAGCGGCGGCCCGTAGTAGTGAAACGTGCGCATTCCGCGGCCGGTGACGCGACCTACCTCGATGATGCCGTGCGGTTCCAACGCCGCAGCCAGTTCGTCCTCGATTTCCTGGAGCGCGCCGTACTCGCCCTGTTCGGTGAGGCCGTGCTCGTCCGGCCGGCGAAGCGCTACCGCCACGGTGTACGCGGACGGCTTCTCGCCGAGCGGCGCGCGGCCGCGAAAGTCGAGGTCGACCGCTATCGAGATCGGCGCGCCTTCCATGCGGGCGAAGTAGGACGACCAGTCAGCCATGCTGCTGTTTTTCCCCGAAGGCCGCCGCCCGCGCCATCTGGAAACGCCGGGGAGTCCGGAGGTGCCTCTGCCATGCGTCCATTCCTCGCCGCCATCGTCCTTGCCGCCGTCTTCACCGCTCCGGCTCTTGCCGCGCTCTCCGTGGGCGCGACTGCGCCGCCGTTCAAGGCTCAAGCTTCACTGGGCGGAAAAGTCTTCACCTTCGATTTGGCCGATGCGCTCAAGCAAGGGCCGGTGGTGCTGTACTTTTATCCGGCCGCATTCACCAAGGGCTGCACGATCGAAGCGCATACGTTCGCAGACGCCATGGGCCAATTCAAGGCGCTGCATGCGAGCGTCATCGGCGTTTCTCACGATGGGATCGACATCCTCAACAAGTTTTCGGTAAGCGAATGCCGCAGTAAGTTCCCCGTCGCCGCCGATCCGTCGCTGACCGTCGCGAAAGAGTATGATGCCGTGCTGCCGCAACATCCCTCGTTTGCAAACCGCACCTCGTACGTCATCGCGCCCGACGGGAAGATCTTGGCGACTCTGACCGATCTTACGCACCCGCAGCAGCACGTCGAGCACGCCCTGTCGGTCCTCAAGACGTTCGAAAGTGCGCAGAAGACGCGCTAAACCGGCCTATGCTACCGTATCGTCGGTAAAGAGCTTCGCCTGATTGGCGCGTTTCCTGGAACCGGTCCGCGCATTGTCGGACTTTTCACGAGCTCGTCGAAAACCGCATCGATCGCGGTGATCTCGCGAGGCGCGGTTTCGATGGCCTGAAGTTCGGTCAGATCCGCGTCGGGCAGGGAAGCCAGCTCTTTGATTTTGCGTCCTTGCGGCAGCACGCGGCTCTCCATCGAACCGACGGCTTTGTTATAGGCGTCGTTGGCCTTTTGCAGTCCGGCGCCGATTGCGGAAAAGTGCCCCACGAAGCCGCGCATGCGATCGTACAGGACGCGCGCCGCCTCGGCGATCTGTTTGGCATTTTCTTCCTGCCGGCGCTGTTGCCATCCCAGCGCGTATGAGCGCAGCAACGCCATGAGGGTGAGTGGACTGGCGATGTAGACGTCCTTGCCGGCGGCATATTCGATGAGATCCGGATTCTCGATGCACGCGGCGCTCAAAAACGCCTCGCCCGGAACGAACATGACGACGAAGTCCACCGAGCCCTCGGCGCGCTGATAGCTCTTTCGCGCCAAAGCATCGACGTGCGATTTGAACGCGCCTGCATGCCCACGGAACTTCTCGCGGCGCGCCGGCTCGTCGCTGCAGTCCAGCGCATCCAAATAGGCGCTGAGCGGAACCTTTGCATCGACGAAGATTTTGGCGTTTCCGGGAAGCGCCACCGTCATGTCCGGTCGCCCGCGTTCCTCGCCGGTGTCGAATGTTTGCTGTTCGCCGTAGTCGCAATAGGGCTCCATCCCGGCCAGCTCGACCACGCGCCGCAGACTGCACTTCGCCCCATTTACCGCGAGCCGTCGGATTGCGTAGCGCGCCGGCGAGTTGCGATGCGGCGATTTCCATTTTGCCGTTGCGCTCGATCAGGCCGCCGATCTGTTCGCGCAGGCCCTCGTAGGCGCCGATGCGATCTTTCTCGATCGATTTCACCAGCGCGTCGAACTCGGTAAGCTTTTGCTGCACGGGCGAAACGACGGCGGAAAACCGCTCGTTCGCCAGCGCGAGGAACGAGTCACGCTGCGTTTCGGCGGTGCGCGCGTTGGCTTCGTGCAACTCGTTCTTTAACCGATCCGCGATGGCGTCGAGTCCGCTGCTGCGCGCGTTCGCCATGGCACGCATGACAAGCCACGTGATCGCGGCGCCCGCGATCAGCCCGGCCAGCAGGGCAATCGGAATCCATACGGCGCGTCATTGCGGGAATTATTCGCGCTAGCTCGCCAAATACTTGGTAAAAAACGCAATCGTTCGCCGCCAAGCGTCGTTCGCGGCCTGCGCTTCATACGAGGGCCGCGTATGGTCGAAGAAGGCGTGTCCCGCGCCGGGATAGATGACGACGTCGCGATCCCCCGGCAGCGCTTTTTCGAACGCGCGTACCGAGTCGGCGGAGATGCTCGTGTCGCGCTCCCCGTAGCTGCCCAGCAGCGGCATGCGAATCTTGGCCGGATCGATGCCTTCGACTTTGCCGTACCAGACGGCATCCGCAGAAAAAACGTCGCTGTTGTCGATTGCCTGGCGCAGCGCGATCGCGCCGCCCATGCAAAAGCCCGTTATGCCGACTTTCCGTTCGGATGTGCGCGCTTTGAGCCAAAGCGCTGCCGCGCGCAGATCGCCGTCCACTTGCGCCGGCTGCAGTTGCTGCGCAAACGGGCGGAACTTGGTGTAATCTTCTGCGCCGTCGCCGCTGGGTGCGTGCGAACGCGCATAAAGATTCGGCGCGATGGCGGCGAATCCGGACTTGGCAAAGCCCCGCACGACTTCACGAATCGATTCGTCGACGCCCCAAAGGTGCATGACGACGACGATGCCCGGCGTGCTTGCGGCCGCATCGCGCGGCAGCGCGGCATACGCGGGCAGGGCCACGTCCGGGCGCGCGAGATCTACGTTCTCGACATGGATTGCCGGATCGTCCTGAGAAACGCGCAGGCTTTGCGCGCTCGCACTTCCCAGCGTTGCTCCCGCGGCCGCGCCCGCAGCAAGGCTCACGAATGTCCCTCGACCGATCATTACAACGTCCCCCGGCGATAGAGTGTCGTCCGCCACGCAAGCCTCCCTGCCGCCGATGCAGAAGAACGCGCGAGTTTACTCCTTCCACGTTGCTGCTCATAGGAGAACTGCATGAACCGAAGCACGTTTCTGGCTTCGTCCGCCTCGCTCGTTGCCGCCGCCGGCGCCGGAGCCGGCGCGGCGGAGAACGTCCCCGGCGGTAGCCGTTTGGTAGAACGCAAGGCCGATTTCAACGAAGCCGAGTTCGCGCGGCTCGTCGGCAAACCGGCCGACATCCGTCAAATGTGGGAAGCCGTCGCTTTTCGCCCGGGCGTGTTCAACAACATGAAGAATTCGCTGAACGGCCTGCGCTTCGGCTACGGCTACGCGCCCGACCGCATCGCCATGGCGTTTTGTCCGCACGGTCCCTCGAGTTCGTACACGTACGCCGACGATATCTGGGCCAAATACAAAATCGGCGAGTTCTACAAGTTGACCGACGCCAAGGGCAACCCGGTCACGAGCAACGTGTTTTTGAAACCCGCTAAACCGTTCTCCGGCTTCGCCTGATCCCGACGACGAGAACGGTATCTTCCAAGACACGTCGATCCAGACGCTGCAAAGCCGCGGCGTCGTGTTTTTGACCTGCCACACGGCCGTTGAAGAGCAGGCGCGGGCGCTCGTCAAAGGCGGGAACGCACCGTCCGGCATGAGCGGAGCGGACGTGGCCGACGATATCCTTACGCACTTGATTCCGGGAACGCACGTCGTGCCCTCGATGGTGGCCACCGTCGCGGTGCTGCAGCAGCGCTTTCACTATTCGTACGTTACGCTGGTGATGTGATGCGCGGCATTGCCCTTGTGTTGCTAGCGGCGGTGGCGGCATGCTCGCATTCGCAGAGCAGCGGCGCGCCGCCGCCTCAGCCCGCTGCGAGCGGACCGGTCGGGGATCTGGCCGCGTACGGCCGCGAGCTGATCGTGCACACGCGCGCGCACATGAAGCCGTACGTCACGGCGAACATGGACTGCTCGGCCTGTCACGTGAACGCGGGCACCAAGCCGCGCGGCGGAACGTTCGTGGGCATCGCCGCGCAATTCCCGCAGTGGAACAAGCGATCTCGCCGGGTCATCACGCTGCAGGACCGCCTGGCGGAGTGCTTCTTGTATAGCATGAACGGACATCCGCCCGCGTACAACAGCCGCGAAATGATTGCGATGGTGGCCTACATCACGGACCTCTCGCGAGGCACGCCGATCGGCCACGGTCCCGATCCCGGCACTCGGCTCGCGCAGTTCCGCGCGCAGCACGCGCCCGACGGCGCACGAGGAAGCACGATCTACGCGCAAAAATGCTCGATGTGCCACGGCGCGAACGGCGCCGGAAACGCCGTCTATCCGCCGCTTTGGGGCAGCACGTCGTTCAACGGCGGCGCCGGCATGCATCGCGTGGAAACGATGGCCGTCGTTCGTGCGCTACAACATGCCGCAGAACGCGCCCGGAACGCTGTCCGATCAAGATTCGTACGACGTCGCGGCGTTCGTGCTCAGGCACGAGCGGCCGAAGTTCAACAAGGCGCGCATGGTGACGTTTCCGCCGCAACCTGCAGCGTATTTCTGAAGTAAGATGGCAAATTCGTATGCACGCGGGAAGGCGCAGCGCTAATTTTACCGGGCCTCTTCCTGTGTTTGCTGATCGCCGTGGTCGCGTTCGCGCTGGGGCATGCGCTGCCGATCGTGGGCGGACCGGTATTCGGCATCGTGATCGGCATGCTCGTGGCGCTGCCGCGTCCGCTCCCGCCGCGATTTTCCGCAGGCGTGAAATTCGCGGCCAAACAGCTGCTGCACTCTCCATCGTTTTGCTGGGAGCAAATCTGCAATTGGGACAAGTCGTGGGCAGTGGACTGCATTCGCTCCCGGTGATGCTGGGTACGGCCGCGATCACGCTGTGCGCGGCGTACGCGCTAGGTAGATTGCTGCGCATCGAGCGCGACCTGCGCAGACTGTTGGGAGTCGGCACGACGATCTGCGGCGGTTCCGCCATTGCGGCTCTCTCGAGCGTCATCGACGTGAACGAGACGCAAGTCGCGTACGCCATCTCGACGGTGTTCTTGTTCAACATCGCCGCCGTGCTGACGTTTCCGTGGATCGGCCACCTGATCGCGCTCTCGCAGCACGCGTTCGGATTGTGGGCCGGCACCGCGATCAACGACACGTCGTCGGTCGTCGCGGCGGGTTATGTGTACGGACATGCCGCGGGAAATGAAGCGGTGATCGTCAAGCTGACGCGCACCACGCTGATCGTTCCGCTGGTGCTGTTTTATGCGGGTAAACGGATTTGGGATGCGCGCACGGCAGGCGGCAACGTCGACTGGAACAAAATCGTGCCGTGGTTCATTGCATGGTTCCTTGCAGCGGCAGTGATCAACACCTTCGGCCTGGTGCCTCCCGGCGCGCATGCTGCCATTACGCAAGCCGCGTTGTTTTTGATCGTGACGGCCCTCACGGGTGTCGGGCTCTCCGCGAACGCGCGCGCGATTCGCGCTGCCGGCGTGCGGCCGCTGGCGCTGGGGTTCTTGTTATGGGCGACGATTGCCCTGAGCAGTTTAGCGATTGCGCACGTCGCACACATCGGGTGAGCAACGGTCATTCAGGATCCGCCGCGGCGTGAAAGCTTGCGACGACGTGGTTGAGAAATTGGAACGCAAGTTCCGGTTGGTACCGTCCCGGCTCCCACATGAGGCCGATGCTGCGCCGGCACACGGGTTCGCTGATGCGCAGCTCGGGCGGCGCGGTTTCGCCCGGCGAACTCGCTGCGGGGATCATCGCGACGCCCAGACCGACTGCGACTAGCCCGCGCAGCGTTGCGATCTCCTCGCCTTCGAACGCAATCTTCGGCGTAAAGCCCGCCTGTGCGCAAAAGTGATCCGTCAGCGAACGCAGCCCGTATCCCTCGCGCAAGCACACGAACGTGTCCTCGCGCAGTTCGGTCAACTTCACCGTGCAGCGCTGCGCAAGGCGATGATCGTGCGGAACCGCTAAGAAGAGCTCTTCCGAGGCCAGGTCGATCGTTTCGATGCGGTCGCTCACCGCCGGAATCGGCGAAACGAGCGCGAGATCGACGTTTCCCGCTTCGAGTCTGTTCCAAGATGATGTGCGAGGCGTTCTGCACGAGTTGAAAGCGCGCTCGCGGATGCTGCTGCCGAAAGCCGGCGATGAGATCCGGAACGATGCGCGTGCCGAGCGCGTGCGCGAACCCAAAAGCAATCACGCCAGCGTCGCGATCCGAGAGGTCGACGAGTTCGCGCCGTCCCTGTTCGATTGCCGCCAACGCGCGTTCGACATGCCGCAAAAACGCCAAGCCGTATCGGTTCAGCTTTACCGAGCGGCCGCGATGATCGAAGAGTGCCACTCCCACGTCCCGCTCCAGCCTGGCCATTGCGCGGCTCATGGCGGGCTGCGTGATGCCAAGCTCCTCAGCGGCTTGGCTGACGTGCTGCGTGCGCGCCACGATGCGAAAATACTCGAGCTGCTGGAGTTCCATGCCGACTATTCATGCCTCCCGCGACATGAATCTTGCATGCATCCGGCATTGGCGCGTACGTCTTTGACGCAGTAAGATGGACGTGCCGGAAAGGAGCAGTGCGCGCGTGCCCGAGGCGATGGTTCAAGTAACTCTGCCCGAGATGGGCGAGTCCGTCACGGAAGGCTCCATCGTGGAATGGCGCAAGAAAGTCGGCGACTACGTTGCCGAAGGTGATCCGCTGGTCGAGGTGACGACCGACAAGGTGGACGTCGAGGTGCCGGCCACCGCTTCCGGGAGTCGTCGAGCAAATTTTGGTGAACGAGGGCGCCACGGTCGGCGTCGGCACCGTGCTGGCGCGTATCGATACTTCCGCGGCCGGCGGCAACGGCGCCGCGCGCGGTGCGCCTACAACGACGACCGTTACCGTGAGCCTGCCGGAGATGGGCGAATCCGTCACCGAAGGGTCGATCGTCGAGTGGCAAAAACGCGTTGGCGACGCCGTGAACGAAGGCGACCCGCTCGTCAACGTCACCACGGACAAGGTCGACGTTGAAGTGCCTGCCACGGCGTCCGGCGTCATTGCGAGCATCCTGGCGGCGGAAGGCGCGACCGTGGCGGTGGGAGCGCCGCTGGCGGAGATTGTGGTGGGGCAACCCTTCGACAGGCTCAGGGTGACAGAACCCTTCGACAGGCTCAGGGTGACAGAGACTGGGGCGCAGGCCGCCAGAGAACCTGGGGCGCAGGTCGCCAAACAGCCCGGGCCGCAGGTCGCCGCCAAGGAGACTGCACAAGGTGAAGTCGTCGCGACGCCGCAGGCGCGCCGGCTGGCGCGCAAGCTCCGCGTCGACTTAGAGCGCGTGAAGGGCAGCGGACCTCATGGGCTGGTGCTGCGCGCTGACGTGGCCGTCCAGGCGCCAAGCGAGCCGGACGGCCGCCCAGCGCCACAACGCCGCCAACCGTCGACGCCGCTTCCCGCCGTATCGGCCGAGTCGACCCGCACGCCGCTCAAAGGTCCGGCTGCCGCACTCGCGGGCTATATGGAGCAAAGTCTGACGATTCCGACCGCGACGAGCTTTCGCACGCTGGACGTGCGCGTTTTGGACGCACGGCGCAAGCAGCTCAACGCCGCGATCAAAGCGGCCGGCCGTTCGGAGAAAATTTCGTTTACGCATTTGATCGCGTATGCGCTCGTGCGCGCGGCGCACGGATTGCCGTTCATTACCGCGTCGTTCCGGCGTGAAGATGAAACGCCGCTGCGCGTGCAGCCCGGCGTTCATCTAGGCCTTGCCGTGGACGCCGAACGCAAAGACGGAACGCGATTTTTGCTCGTTCCCGTGATCAAATCGGCCGACGCGCTGGACTTTCCCGCGTTCCGATCTAAATATGAAGAACTCGTCGCGAAGGCGCGCGAGAACAAACTCACTGCCGACGAACTGCAAGGCGCCTCGTTCACACTGACCAACCCCGGCGGCATTGGAACCGCAGCTTCGGTGCCGCGGCTCATGGCCGGACAAGGCGCGATCATTGCGGCCGGCGCGATCGGATATCCGCCGGGATTCACGCAGGCTGATGAAGCGGTGCTTGCGTCGCTGGGCGTCGGCAAGATTATGCAGATGACGTCGACTTACGATCATCGCGTGATTCAGGGAGCACAGTCCGGCGAATATCTGGCGCGCGTCGACGAACTGCTGCAGGGAAAAGACGATTTCTACGAGGCGATCTTTGCATCGCTCGGATTGAGCGCAACGGCACCCGCACAAGCGCCCGCGGCGGCTGTGCCCGCGGCCGCTACGCGTGAGCCGCAGGGAGCCGCTCCATCGGACGAAATGCTGCGCGCGGTCGCGGCCGGCATGGCGGTCGTGTCAGCGTATCGCACGCACGGCCATTTAGCCGCGATGCTCGATCCGCTCGGCACGCCGCCGATCGGCGATCCGTCGCTGGAGCCTGCGAATTGGGGCCTCACGCCTGCGCTGCTGTCCGCAATTCCCGCCTCCGTGCTGCGCGTCAAGGTGCCGGGAAACACTCTTGCCGACGTGCTGCCGCATCTGCGCGAAACCTACAGTTCGACGATCGCGTACGAAGTGGAGCACATCTCCAATACCGAGCAACGCGAGTGGCTGCGCGACGTCATCGAATCCGGCAAACACAAGAGCGCGCTCTCGAACGATCGGAAGATCGAACTGCTGCGGCGGCTCTCGCGCGTCGAAGCGTTCGAACGGTATTTGCGAAAGGCGTTTTTGGGCCAGAAGACGTTCTCGGGCGAAGGGCTGGACGCAATGGTCCCGATGCTCGAGGAAATTCTCGAGATGCTCGTGCACGACGGCACGTCCAACGCCGTGATCGGCATGGCGCATCGGGGACGCTTGGCGACGATCGCACACGTCGTCAATTTGCCATACGAAGAAATTTTGGCGGAATTCGAAGCGGCGCACGAACGCGGCGAGGTCGGATCGGAAGGCGACGTTACGGGAGACGTCAAGTACCACCACGGCGCGACCGGCGTGTACCGCTGCCCCGACGGCAAAGCGATTCGCGTGACGCTCGCCAACAATCCGAGTCATCTGGAAGCCGTCGATCCCGTCGTCGAAGGCACGGCGCGCGCGTTGCAGACCGATCACTCCGCGCCGGTGCCCGCGCACGAAGTAAAGAAGGCGGCGCCGATTCTCATTCACGGCGACGCCGCGTTCATGGGCCAGGGCATCGTGGCCGAAGTCTTCAACCTGCAAGCGCTTCCCGGTTACGAAACCGGCGGAACGATTCACATCATCGCGAACAATCAAGTCGGATTCACGACCGATTCGCGCGACAGCCGCTCGACGCGTTATGCGTCCGATTTGGCCAAAGGGTTCGACGTGCCGATCATCCACGTCAACGCGGACGACGTGGATGCGTGCATTTGGGCCGTGCACCTAGCGGTGGAATTCCGCAAGCGCTTTCAACGCGACGTGCTGCTCGACGTCATCGGCTACCGGCGCTTCGGACACAACGAGCAAGACGAACCGGCGTACACGCAGCCTGAAATGTACGATCGCATCAAGACGCATCCCAGTGCGCGCGAGCTCTTCGCAAACAAACTTCTCGCGCAGGGCGTGCTCAGCAAAGAACAGGCTGCGGAGCTCGCGACGCAGGCCACTTCGCGCTTACAGCAAGCGCATCGCGCCATCAAAGGCAAGCACGACGTGGCCGGCATGCTTGCGAAAATCGTGGCCAAACCCGTGGAGGCTGCGCCGCTGGCAAAGCCGGACAAAGATCGTTTGGTCGCCTGGAGCGACGAACTCGTGGCGGTGCCGGACGATTTCACGATCAACAAGAAGCTGCAGACGCAGTTCGAGCGGCGCAAGACGAGCATCCACCAAAAGGGTGTCATGGACTGGGGGATGGCGGAAGCGCTCGCATTCGCGTCGCTGCTCTCCGAAGGAACGCCGGTGCGTCTGACGGGTCAGGATACCGAACGCGGCACGTTCAGCCACCGGCATGCCGTTCTCCACGATCCTCGAACGGGCGCGCAGTACATTCCCTTGCAGCATATTTCCGGCGCGAAGGCGTCGTTCGAAATCCGCAATAGCCCGCTCTCGGAATATTCGTGCTTGGGATTCGAGTACGGCTACAGCGCGTCGGTCCCGAAGGCGCTCGTGCTTTGGGAAGCGCAGTTCGGCGATTTCAACAACGGCGCCCAAATCGTCATCGACCAATTCATCGCGGCGGGCCAAGCAAAATGGGGCCAGACGGCGCGGCTGACGCTGCTGCTCCCGCACGGCTACGAAGGCATGGGACCGGAACATTCCAGCGCACGCCTGGAACGCTTTTTGCAGACTCGCGGCGGAGGGCAATCTGCGCGTGGCGGATTTGAGCACCGCGTCGAACTACTATCACTTGCTGCGCCAGCAGGCCACGATGCCGCAACCCGTTCCGCTGGTCATCGTTACGCCCAAGTCGCTGCTGCGCGCCGAGTTCGCCGGCGGACGCGTCGAGGACATGGCCAACGGCAAGTTCCATCCGGTCATCGACGATCCCGGCGTCAAAGACAAGAGCCGCGTCGAACGGATGCTGCTGTGTACGGGAAAAATTTATCACGATCTCGCGCAGCACGAGCTCCACGCGCGGCTCTCCAAAACCGCCATCGTTCGCATCGAACTGCTCTCGCCGCTGCCGTACACCGAAATCAACGACGTCATTGCGACCTACCCGAATCTCAAAAAACTCGTGTGGGTGCAGGAAGAGCCCAAGAACATGGGCGCGCGTGCGTACGTTCGCCGGCGTCTGATCGAACGCAAACGCGATTCGCTCGAGATCGACTACGTCGGCCGTCCGTATCGCGCATCGCCCTCGGAAGGCTATCCGGGCGCGCATGCCGCCGAGCAGGAGCGCCTTCTGACCGAAGCGCTGAGCGAGTGACGCGATGAGCGATCGCTACGAGCGCGGCGAGAAACTGCTGCGCAAAATCGACGGCGACAAAGTCGCCGACAATCTCATTGCCGCATACGATCCCCTCGTGCCCGACTTCACGCGGTATTTGATCGAATTCGCGTTCGGCGAGATCTACGCGCGCGAAGGGGATCTGCGGCATCGCGAGCTGATCGCCATCGCATCGCTCGCAACGATGGGCGGCTGCGATTCGCAGCTGGAAACGCACGTGCACGGCGCGTTCAACGTGGGGCTGACCGAAACGGAAATCGTCGAAGCCATTATGACGCTGATCCCATACGCGGGCTTTCCAAAGGCGCTCAGCGCCATGGCCGTCTTCAAGCGCGTGGTTGACAAAAGGAGCCAAGCGGCGCGTTAGTCGCCGGCCGGACGAGGGGTATATGGCGGGCATGGCGCCATTCGCCGCTCCGCCGCCGCCCGTTGCCGCGGGGGTCGTCATCAAGTGGAACACCCACGCCGCGCGCGATGCCACAGCGCGTTCAGTACGGCACGCTCACTGCGGTGAACGGCACGCAGGCCACGGTGCGCTTAGCGGATGGGACGCTGCGCAGCTACACCGCTGCTCCCGCCGAGATCGACGCGCTGCGAACGATGATCGGCAAGGTCATCGCGTTCAAGATTCGCTGAAAGCGCGCGCTAAAAGCCCATTAAATCGAGCAGCACTTCGATCCCGGGCGCCGATTGGAACAATGCGCGGTTGTGCGGCGTGACAAACCCTTCGTTCACCATGTTCTCGAACAAACGCGAGCAGCAGCGCGTAGTAATCGTACGCGTTGAGCAGTCCGATCGGTTTCGCGTGGATGTTCAACTGCGCCCAGGTGAGAATCTCGCAGAACTCGTCCATCGTGCCGAAACCTCCCGGAAGCGCGATGAACCCGTCGCTTAGGTCCGCCATCAGCGCTTTGCGCTCGTGCATGCTGTGCACGACGTGCAGCTTGGTCAGACCTCCGTGCGCGATCTCTTCACGCGCAAGCGATTGCGGGATGACGCCGGTGACCTCGCCCCCCGCCTGCAGCGCAGCGTCGGCGATGACGCCCATCAAACCGACGCGGCCGCCGCCGTACACGATGCCGAGATCGCGAGATGCCAGAGCGCGTGCGACGTTTTCGGCGACGCTCGACGTATCGCACACCATTACCGGTGTGCGCGCCGCAAAAGAGTGCCACACGCCGGCGTTGCATGCGGCGGCGTTTTGGCGGGGCGGCCGTACCGGCCTGCCGAACCGCATGCGCGTGAAAAATCGCGTGCCGAACGACGGCATCGTGCGCGTCATGCGCGAACGTCGCCGAGCGAGCGTCGTTTCGATCGTCACCGGACTGCCGCAGCGCGACGTGGGCGCCATCGCTTCGGCGATCAAACGGCTTTGCGGCACCGGCGGCACCGCTAAGAACGGCGTGGTGGAAATTCAAGGCGACCACCGCGAGGCCATCATTGCGTTTCTGCAAGCAAAAGGCCACACCGTCAAGAAGGCCGGAGGATGAAGTACCAGGTGCTCGACTCAGAGAACAGCGCGCGCAATTTCGCGCTGGTCTTCGACATGGAGGACGACTTGCTGGAGCACTTGCAGCGGTTTTGCGAAGCGGAGCACGTTGCAACCGCGCAACTCTGCGGCATTGGCGGTCTGCGGCGCGCGAGCGTGGGGTACTACGACATGGAAAAGCGGCGCTACGAGCCAATCGACGTCGACGAACAGGTCGAGCTGCTTTCAATACTGGGCAACGTTACTCAGTACGAAGGCAAGCCGAAGATTCACGCGCACTGCGTCCTCGGGCATCGCGACGGCCACACGACGGGCGGACATCTCTTAGGCGCAATCGTGCGCCCGACGCTGGAACTCATGGTCGGCGAGCGCAACTCGCCGTTGTACCGCGTCGACCGTCCCGACGTCGGCATCCCGCTGATCCAGTTATAGCTTCCGGAAGCTGCAGCCATGCGTGAACCGCCCGGGCCCGGAATGTGGCAGACGTATCGCCGTCTGCGCGGAACCCCGCTGCGAGAATTTCCAACGTTCTTGGGGGAAATCGCGGGCCGGTACGGCCCCGTTGTTTCTTTCCGCGTGCCGTGGCGGCGTTTCTGCTTTTTGAACGAACCGGCGGCCATCAAAGACGTGCTCGTTACGCATCAGCACGATTTCGTCAAGTCCGAAGGCACGCGCGCGATGCGAACGTTGCTCGGCGAAGGCTTGGTGACCGCCGAAGAGCCGCTGCACCGTCGCATGCGCCGCATCGTGCAGCCGGCGTTTCACAAGGAGCGAGTTGCGGGATACGCGCGCACGATGCGCGAGTACGCGCAGCGCTGGAAACCGCCGGATGGCGTTTTCGACATGCACGCCGAGATGATGGAGCTCACGCTCCGCATCGCCTCAAAAACGTTGTTCGGCGTCGATGCGGGCGACGAGGCAGATCGCGTTGCGGCGGCCCTTCATGAAGTCGTAACGATCTTTCCCGACGTGCTCGGACCGTTCGGTGCAATCACGCGCAGGCTGCCGTTCGGGCCGATGCAGCGTTTCCGCCGCGCCAGATCGGTGTTGGACGAAATCGTGCTGCGATTGGTCGCCCAGCGGCGCCGCAGCGGCGAAGATCGGGGGGACGCGCTCTCGATGCTGCTGGCCTCGCGCGATGCGGACACGGGAGAGACGCTCGACGACGCGCAGGTCCGCGACGAAGTGATGACGCTCTTTGTCGCCGGCCATGAAACGACGGCAAACGCATTGACGTGGACGTGGTACTTGCTCGCGCACCACGCCGGACGTTGCGCGGCGTTTACGGGAAGAGTTGCGCGCCGGCGAAAATACCGCGTATCTCGATGCGGTGCTCAGCGAAACGCTGCGCCTGTATCCGCCGGCGTGGGTCTTGGGCAGAGACGCGCTCCGAGACGTCGACGCGGCGGGCTGGCACATTCGCAAAGGCACGACGGTATTGATGAGTCAGCTCGTCATGCACCGTTCGCCGCAATATTTCGAAGATCCCGAGCAGTTCAAGCCGGAGCGATGGATAGAACCGCCCGCTCTGCCGGCGTTCGCGTACTTCCCGTTCGGCGGCGGCTCGCGCAAATGCTTGGGCGATCAGTTTGCGTGGACGGAAGCGCGCATCGAACTTGCAAACTTGGCGTCGCGCTTCTGCTTCGAACTGGACTCGCCCATGCAAACCGTATGGCCAGATCCCATCATCACGCTGCGCCCGCGCGGCCCGGTGCTTATGCGCAGCGCAACAGCTGGTGTCGGGGTTTAGGGGTAGAGCCCGCGCAGTTTGGTGGCGTCCGCGACCCGGCCGACCGCAACGACGTACGCTGCGCGCCGCATGTCGATATTCATGCGTTGCGCGATCTCGTGCGTTTCGCGGAACGCTCGCGTCATCTTGCGTTTGAGCCGGTCGTTGATCTCGTGCTCTTCCCAGAAGTTCTCCTGAAGGTCTTGCACCCATTCGAAGTACGACACGGTTACGCCGCCCGCGTTCGCGAGAATGTCGGGCAGCACCATGACGCCGCGATCCTCCAGGATGCGGTCGGCTTGCGGAATGGTCGGACCGTTCGCGGCTTCGGCAACGATCTTCGCGCGAATGCGCGGCGCGTTGTCTGCGGTAATAACCTTCTCGAGCGCAGCCGGCACGAGCACTTCGCAGTCGACTTCCAGCAGGTCGGCGTTGCTGATTGCATCACCTCCCGAAAATCCTACGACCGAGCCCGTTTCGTTTTTGTGCGCGACCACGCCGGCAACGTCGAGTCCGCCGGAGTTGGCGATGCCGCCGCGGGAGTCCGAAACGGCGACGATCCGAAAGCCGCGCTCGGCCATCAGCTCGGCGGCATACATCCCTGCGTTTCCGAAGCCTTGAATGGCAACGCGCGCGCCCTCAACGGGCATGTCGAGCACTTGCATCGCCTCTTCGACGACGTACAAACAGCCGCGCGCCGTCGCTTTGTCGCGCCCGAGCGATCCGCCGATCGATACGGGTTTACCCGTAACCACGCCTGGAACCGAATAGCCGCGCTGCATGGAATACGTGTCCATGATCCACGCCATGATCTGCGGCGTGGTGTAAACATCGGGCGCCGGAATGTCTTTTTCCGGACCGATGATGATCGAAATCTCGCTGGTGAAGCGGCGCGTGAGATTTTCCAGTTCCTGCATGGACAGCGACTTGGGATCGCAGATCACCCCGCCCTTGGCGCCGCCGAACGGAATGTTGACCAGCGCGCATTTCCACGTCATCCACATGGCCAGCGCCTTGACTTCGTCCAGCGTCACGTCCGGATGAAATCGAATTCCGCCTTTGGACGGCCCGCGCGACAGATTGTGCTGCACGCGGTAGCCTTTGAACATGCGAAACGTGCCGTCGTCCATGCGCACCGGCACCGAAACTTCCAAAATGCGCTTGGGTTCGCGCAAAAAGCCCGCAATGGAGTCGCCCAGGCCGATGAGGCGTGCGGCCCCGTCGAGCTGTTCTTGAGCCATGTCCCACACGTTGCGCTGCGCTTGAACCGCCGACAGATCGAGTGCCATAGCCACCTCTGCGCGCCTGCATGGCGCGCTCTTCGCCTACGATAGCAAACGCGGCCGCCCGCGGCCAAGGGTCCTTAGGCTAGGACGAGCTGCTCGTCTCCGGCGCCGGCTTTGCTCAGCGCCTCGTGCACCATGCGCTCCGCCAGCTCTTTGACGGCCCAGCGCGCCTGCGCTTGCGCCGAGAGTTTGTCGATCGGATCGAAGTACACGAACGCTTTGCCGGGTTTGACGCTGGGCGCCGCATAGACGGCGATGCCGTTCTCGCGATCGTAGTATTCGTAGCTGTGCACGTCGCGCTTTCCGCCGCCGCCCGGCGCGTCGCACACGAACGTGGGAGAGTTGAAGCCGGCCGTGCTGCCGCGCACGAATTTCTCGATGTCGGTCGCGGTTTGGATCGTCGTGCGCAGTTCTTCCACGCCCTTGACCATGTCGTGCATGTACACGTAATAGGGATGCACGTTGACGTGGCCCAGGCGCTTGACGAGCAGCTGCATGCGCTCGGGGGTATCGTTCACGCCGCGAATGAGCACGGACTGATTGCGCACGAAGATCCCGCGCTCGAACAGCATGCTCATGGCGCGCTCGCTAATCCACGTGATCTCCTCGGGTGCGTTGAAGTGCGTGTGAAGCACGACGTCCTTGCCGATCGTGCGCCCCCGCTCGACGATCGAAGTGAGCGCATCGAGCCATTCTTTGTGGGTGATGATCTTCATCGGCATGATCGCGGGCCCTTTGGTTGCAAAGCGCATGCGCCGCACGTGCGGAATGTCGAGCAACGCGTTGCCGATGAGCTCGATGTTCTTAGGCGCCATTTGATACGTGTCGCCGCCGGAGATGACGATGTCTTCCAGTTCCGGACGTTCGGAGATGTACTTGAACGCATCTTCCCACTGCTTGGGGGTCTTGGCGAGCGTGGCCTTATCGACGCTTTCGGTGTCCGGCCCGATCGCGTACGAGCGCGTGCAGAACCGGCAGTAGACGGGGCACGTGTTGAGCGGCAAAAACAGCGCCTTGTCGACGTAACGGTGCACCAATCCCGGGACGGGCGAATCGTCTTGCTCGTGCAGCGAATCCAGCGTCAGGCGCGGGTGATCCGGAAGCAGCGTGCTTGCGACGGGAATGAATTGCCTGCGAATCGGGTCGTTGTATGGGTCGTGCCAGTCGATCAGCGAGAGCGCATACGGCGAAACGCGCACCGCCATCGGCGCGCGGCGGAATCCCTCCGCAGCGTCGTCGATGAAGGCTTTCGAGGCCAGATCCTTGATCGTCTCGAGCAACTCTTCGGCGGTCTTTACTGCGTGCTTTTGCTGCCAGAGGTGATCCAGAAAGGTCGCCTCGTCGACGTGTTGGTACGCCGGAACGTGACGCCAAAATTCCCCCTGTTTGAGGTTTTTGTACTCCAGCGTTTCCGGCTCAACCGGCGGCTTTTTGTGCGCGATCTCAATCATGGGCGGCTCCCCGCGTAGGTCGTAGTGAAATAGGAATGAATCTCCGGATTGTCGCGCAGCGTCTGCAGCGCGATGTCGGCGTGGCCTTTAGTATAGCCGTTGCCGACGATCATCGTAACGTCTTTGCCCACGCCCTCGGCGCCGAGCGCCGCGGCCGTGAACGAGGTCGACATCGAGAAGAAATACACGATGCCGTCGTCTTTGGTGCACAGAATGCAGCCGAGTTCCGTTCCCGGCACATTCACGCAGTTGACGGTGAGATCGGCCAGACCCGGCGCGACCTGCGAGACGGCTCTCGAAAGCTCCAATGCATCGCGCGCATCGGCTTGGACGAACGCATCCACCAAACCGGCACGCTGCAGCATCCGCGCCGCGGCGGTATTCGCATCCGGGGCGACGCCGACGACGAATCCGTCGGGGCCCGCCTGCGCCTTGGCTTGCGCGCACGCCAGCATGCCCGACTTCCCGTCGGCGCCGACGATCAACACCGTCATCCCGGGCCGAACAAGTCGCCGCACTTGCGCAGGCGCACCCGCGACGTCAAGTACGGCCAGCGCGACGTCGTCGTCGATGTCGGCCGGCAACCGTGCCCACAATCCGGACGCGAACAAGATCGCGTGGCCGCGGATCCAGATGCGGCCCGTTGCGACGTCGACGCGGGAAACCGATTCCAAGTGGAGCGGCGTAAGCGTGAGCGAAACCAGCGATGCGATCCGATCGCCGGGACGCAGCGCGATCTTCTCGCGCAGCTCCGCACCGATCTCCGCGACGCGACCGATGAACATTCCGCCGCTCCCCGTGACGGGGTTGTGCTGCTTACCGCGATCGCGCACCGTCGCCGCGATGTGTTCGGCGATGCGCTGCGCATCCGCTGCGCAGTGGTCGCGAATCTGCTTGAACGAGGCGGAATCGATGTTCAGCGTTTCGACCTGGCACAAAATCTCGTTTTCGAACGCAATGGGCGTATTGTCGAGCCGTTTCGCGGTTTGCGGCATGGCGCCGGGCGGATCGATGACGCGGTGCGTTCCGAGCGGGTGCGCGCGGCGAAGAATCACTGAACCGAAATCCCGCCGCGCTCGAACGGCGTCGAGAGAACGATCGTCGTCTTCGTCCGCGCCATGCCCGGCACGGCCTTCAGGCGCGAGAGCAATTCGTCGAGATGGCCGGTCGAACGCGTCATGACCTTGAGCACGAACGACTCCTCCCCGGCAACGCTGTGAACTTCGAGCACTTCGCACATCTGCGCCAGCGTACGGGTGAACGCATCGTAACTGCAGTCCGGCGCGGTGTAACAGCTCACGAACGCCACCAATTCCAGGCCGAGCAGTTTGCTGTCGAGCTGGGCGGCATAGCCGCGCACGTAGCCTTTGCTCTCTAGGCGTTTGACGCGGTCGTGCACGGCCGGCGGTTTGAGTCCCACGAGGAGCCGAGCTCGGCAAAAGTGGAACGCGCGTTGCGCTGCAACGCTTCCAACAGACGCAGGTCCAGCTCGTCGACTTCCGCAGACTCGACGGCGATATTCGCTCTTTTCTCCATAATCCCGAATGATATTCGGTACATTCACTATAGCACCGTCTATTTGTTCGGGCAAGAGGGAATCTTCCAAGAGGCTCGGCACGCGCAGCGAAATGGTGCCGGCGATGCGCTTCTGTGGTCTAGGGGCACTGGCCGCCTTGCTGCTGGCCGCTTGCTCCGGCCCTGCGGCTCAGGGACAGAACGGCGGTCGCGCCGTTCGCTTCGATTTGGCGGCGGATCCGGCTAATCTCAACCCGCTGTTCCTGCACCAGGACTCTGCTTCGGTGGAGCAGCAGGTGGCGCGCCTGGCCTTCGAACCGTTCATCGATCTGGACGAGCGTGGGCGTCTGCGGCCCGAGCTGATCATCCGCATCCCCAGCGTCTCGAACGGCGATCTTTCGCGCGACGGGCGGACGATCGTGTACCGTCTGCGCCCGCAAGCGCGCTGGAGCGACGGCGTTGCCCTGACTTCGGACGACGTATTGTGGACGCTGCGCGCGATTTTGGATCCGCGAAATCCGGTGCCTTCGCACGAAGGGTACGATTTGATCGACCGCGCGTACGCGCGCGATCCGCACACCGTCGTGTTCCATCTCAAGCACGCGTGGGCGCCGGCCGTCACGACGTTGTTTTCTTACGGGTTCCGGCCGCAATTCGTGCTGCCCAAACACATACTCGAGCGAGAGGCACCGCTAGCGCAGGCGCCGTTCAACGCGGCGCCGACCGTCGGCGATGGGCCCTTCACGTTCGTTTCGTGGCAGCGCGGCGAGTCGCTGACGTATCGCGCCAATCCGCGCTACTGGCGCGGTTCGGCAAAGGCACCGCAGCTCGACATTCGCGTCATTCCGGATCCGCAAACGAACCTGGTGATGCTGCGTTCGGGGCAGCTCGACTGGAACCTGATCGCGCCCGCGCAGCAAGCCTCGCTCAGCGGCGCGCGCGACGTCGCCTTGCGCGCCGTTCCGACCGCGGTCGTGGCGGGTCTGGTGCTGAATTTGGCGCATCCTCCGCTGAACGACGTGCGCGTGCGCCGCGCGCTCGCGATGGCGATCGACCGTGCAGGCATCAGCCGAAAAATTACGCTCGGGCGCTATCCCGTCACGAACATGATTCAGCCGCAGTTCTCGTGGGCGTACGATCCGGCGGTTCGAGAACCGGCGTACGATCCGCGCGCGGCCGACGCGTTGCTGGACGCAGCCGGATGGCGCCGTGCTTCGGCTCACGCTCTGCGCCGCAAGAACGGCAAGCCGCTATCGCTCGTCTACGTGCAGTTTCCGGAGTCGATGACCGGCGTGCGCGTTGCGACGGCGGTGCAGGCGCAGATGCGCGAACGAGGAATTGCCGTGGAACTCAAATCGGTCAGCAACGCGCAGCTGTTTTTGCCGTCTTCGCGCGGCGGTACGCTGGCGAGCGGACAGTTCGACATGGCGTACGTGCCGTTCACGATGGGCTCCGATCCGGACGATTCGTCGATTCTTGCCTGTCACGGACCCTCAAACTACATGCGGTATTGCAACCCGCAGGTTGATGCGCTGGAGGCTCGCGCGCTTTCGGCAACCTCGCAAAACGTCCGTAAGGCCATCTACGCTCGAATTGCGCGCATCGTCGCTGCCGACGTGCCGATCGTGTATTTGTTCAACGCCGATTACCTCTACGCGTACCGGACGTCCCTACAAGGTTTCGCACCGAACGCGTTTTTGCCGACGTGGAACGCGTGGCAGTGGCGGGTTCCCGTCAATATGCGTCCCAGCGTTCGGAGTTGACCGGATACTGCAGCATGTTTCGGGCGAACCCGTGCACGCGAGAATCGGCGCCATCGTACCACGTCCAGTAAAAGATCGGCACGACCGGAATGGCCGCATGGATCATCGTTTGCATGCGAGCGAAATCGGCAATGCGCCCGGCGGCGCTCGAGGTAGTGGCCTGGTCGGCGAACAGCGCGTCGAAACGTGGGCTGCAGTACCGCGAAATGTTATCGCCGTCGACGGTAGCTTGGGAACACGTGAACACGATCGATTGTTCGGGATCGGCGCCGCCCAGCCACCCGTCGATCGCCATCGTGAAGCGGCCGTTGCGTATTGGACCGTCCGGCGCGTTGAAAAGCGGCGTCGGATATTTCTTGATGCTCACGCGTATGCCCACGGGTGCTAGTTCTTGCTGAACGACCGTCGCGATGCGCGACCACAGCGGATTTTCGCTGACGATCACTAGCGTAGCGTCTATCGTTTTTCCGGCGAGCAGCGCGCGAGCTCGGCGCAGATCATGCGCATACGGCGTGATGCCCGCAACGTGCCACGGGCGCATCACCGGTGGAAGAAACGAACCGGCTTGCGGATAGACGCCATCGAAGCTCTTGCGGATCGGCGTCATGTCCAGCGCATATGCCACTGCTTCTCGAACGCGAATATCCGCCAGCGGCGGGTGAGTCGTCTGCAGGCTCATCCATTCGGTGCCGTTTTCGGGCGTGCGAATCACATGTATGCCGGCGATCCCACGAGCCTGTTGCAGCATCTGCGGCGTCGTGAGCGCGGCGACGTCAACTTCTCGCGTGCGAAGCGCGACGAACGCCGAGTTTCCGTCGGGGACCACGCGCAACTCGATGCGATCCAGTTTGGGTCTGGGCGCGTAGTACGGATTGCGAACCAGGATAATGCGGTCGCCGCGACGCCACTGCGCAACGCGAAACGGTCCGGTGCCGAACGGACGCATCTCCCATGGGGAGCGGACGAGCCTGGTGTCGGCGAACGCATGCGCCGGGAGGATCCCGAAGGCGAAGTCGGACTGTGCAAAGAGATCGCTCACCGCAGCGTTCCACGGCCGCCGCAGACGAACCACGACCGTGTACGGATCCGGCGTTTGAAGTGTCTCGATGCGCCGATACGCATCGGAGGAAAGCACGTTGTTGCGCGAGTCCAAGATCGCGCGATACGTGAAGGCGACGTCTTTGGACGTAAGGGGGGCTCCATCCGCGAAGCGCACGCCGCGGCGCAAATGATACACGATGCGCGAGCCGTCGGCTGAAACGTCGTGGTTCTCACGCGTTGGAATACGCGAGAGCAAAATGGGCACCAGGCGGTTGTGCTCGTTCAACCCGATCAGCGTCTGGCAGACGAGCAAATCGTTACCGATGGTTTCCTGGTCGTGAGCGAGCAGTGGATCGAGCGAGGCCGGATCGGTCAGCGTTACGATTCGCAAAACGTGCAAGTCTGCCGAGCGGGATCCGGAACTGCACGACGCGAGCAGGGCGATGGAGAGCGCCGCAATCGTCAACGCCTTCAGCATCCCGTGCACCGTGTTGTACCCGTAGGCCGGCTAGAGCGCTTTTACGGCCGCGGTCAGCGTGTCGACGGTCGTCTTGGCATCGCCGAACAGCATCGCGCAATTGGGGTGCTCGAACAATGGGTTCTCGATGCCCGCAAATCCGGAGCGCATGGAGCGCTTGAGCACGATCACGTTCGACGAACGATCGACATCGAGTATCGGCATGCCGTAAATCGGCGAGGAGGGAACGTTGCGCGCCGCGGGATTGACGACGTCGTTGGCGCCGATCACCAGCGATACGTCGGTGCGGGCGAACTCCGGATTGATGTCGTCCATGTCGTACAGCTGATTGTATGGAACGTTCGCTTCGGCCAGCAGCACGTTCATGTGCCCGGGCATGCGGCCGGCAACGGGATGGATCGCGTACTTCACGGCGACGCCGCGTTTTTCGAGTTGATCGGCCAGCTCGCGAACGCTGTGCTGCGCCTGCGCGACGGCCATGCCGTAGCCCGGCACGACGACTACTTGATGCGCGTATGCGAGCATGACGGCCACGTCGTCGACGGTCGCCGCGCGAACGTTTTGCGCGGCTCCGCCGCCCGCCGGCGCGAGATCCGTGCCGCCTTTTGCGCCAAATGCTCCGAAGAGCACGTTCGTGAGCGGCCGGTTCATCGCTTTGCCCATCAGAATGGTGAGCAGCGTGCCCGAAGCGCCGACGAGCGTCCCACTCACGATCAGCAGCTGGTAGTTCAATTCGAAACCGGTAATCGCGACGGCGACGCCCGTGAACGAGTTGAGCAGCGAGATGACCACCGGCATGTCGGCGCCGCCGATCGGCAGCACGAACAGCACGCCGAAGATCACCGCGCCTGCCAGCATCGCCACGTACCAATACCACGGCACGCTGCCGATGCTCGCCATGATCACCAGTGCGATGGCGCAGATCGCGAGCGCCAGCAGCGCATTGACGACCTGTTGTCCTTTGTAGGTGATCGGACGCCCCGTCATCCATTCTTGCAATTTCAAGAACGCCACGATGGATCCGGAAAAACTGACGGCTCCGATGATTGCGCTGATTACCAGCGAGACGACGATGAGCAGATTGAACGAGGGCGCGGGCGTAGTGCCGTGCGCGAACGCGTTGACGAAAAACTCAGAGCTCGAAATGAGCGCCGCTGCGCCGCCGCCCGCGCCGTTGAAGAGCGCGACCATTTGGGGCATGGCCGTCATCTTGACCTTCATCGCCGAAAACAGGCCGATGATGCCCCCGATCGCGATGCCCACGACGATCGCCCACCAGCCGACGGCGTCGATTTCCCAAATCGAAGCTGCGATGGCGAGCAACATTCCCGCGGCCGCGTAGCGGTTGCCCACGCGCGCCGTCGCGGGTGAGCTGAGGCGCTTGAGGCCGACGATGAAGAGCACGACGGCGATCAGCGTCGCGGCATAGAAAAAGATCTCGCGCGCTTCCAAATACGAGCCGGGCGAGGTCACTTCTTGACGGGCTCCTTCTTCTTGAACATCTGCAGCATGCGTTCGGTCACGGCGAAGCCGCCGACCACGTTGATGGTCCCGAGCGCCACGGCGGCAATGGCGAGCGCCGTCAGCAGCGCGCCGTTCATGTGTGCGCCGAACACCGTTGCGACCACGAAAATCGCGCCGACGAGCACGACGCCGTGGATCGCATTGGTCGCCGACATCAGCGGCGTGTGTAGGGTCGTCGGCACCTTCGATATGACTTCAAAGCCGACGAAGATGGCCAAGCCGAACACCAGAAGCAAATCGAACAAATCTCGAATGAACGCCGTCGTCGTCACGGGCGCGCAGCCGTTCCGAGCGCGTCGAGCGTGGGCTGATGAACGATCGTGCCGTCGTGCACGATAGTCGTGCCGCGCGTAATCTCGTCATCCATGTCCAAATTCAGTTTCCCGTCCTTGAGCAAATGCGCGAGCAGCGTGTGTACGTTGCGTGAATAGAGCTGCGAGGCATGGTACGGCATCGTCGCCGGTAGATTCGTCGCCCCGACGATCTGCACGCCGTTTTGCGAGGTTACGGTCCGATCGCGTTGCGTGAGCGCGCAGTTTCCACCCGCTTCGGCAGCAAGGTCGACGATAACCGCGCCCGGATGCATTGCGGCCACAGCTTCTTCGGTAATGAGCAGCGGCGCGGGACGACCGGGCACGAGGGCCGTCGTGATCACGACGTCCGAGCCGCCGATCGCGCTGACCATAAATGCTCGCTGCTTGTCGATCTGCTCGGCCGTGAGTTCTTTTGCATAACCGCCGGCAGTCTGCGCATCGACGCCGAGATCGATCTCCAAGAACGTAGCGCCCAAACTCTGAACCTGCTCCTTGACCACGGCGCGCGTATCGTAGGCGCTCACGACGGCGCCCAATCGTCTGGCGGTCGCAATGGCTTGGAGCCCGGCAACGCCTGCACCCAAAATCAGCACTTTTGCCGGCGCAACGGTGCCGGCCGCCGTGGTCAGCATGGGGAAAAATTTCGGCAGCGCCAGCGCGGCGATGAGTACGGCTTTGTAACCCGCGATATTGCTCTGCGAACTGAGCGCGTCCATGCTTTGGGCACGCGTGATGCGAGGGATGGCGTCCATTGAAAGCGCCGTGATGCCGAGCTCCGCCAGCCGGCGCACGTACTGCGGATCGCCCAAAGGCCCCAGCATGCCGAGCAGCACGGCGCGTTTCGGAAGCGCCGGAAGCACACGATCGTCCGGGCGTCCCACCGTCACCAGCAAATCCGCGTCTGAAAGCAATGCGGTGGAGTCTGCGACGATCGAGGCGCCGGCCTGCGCGAACGACTCGTCCGGAAACGCGGCGCGCTCTCCGGCGCCTTGCGCAACATTTACGGCGATGCCGAGTTTGACCAGTTTGGCGACCGTTTCGGGCACGAGCGCGACGCGCGCTTCATTCGTACCTGCTTCACGAGGTACCGCGACGTTCATGCGTCGCTCGTTCAGCGCGCGCTAAACGAACCCTGCGATGCTTATTCGCGCTCGCGCAGCAGCAGTGCCAAAATCACGGCAAAAGATGCAGCGCCTGCGACGTGTGCGGCAAGGCGGCTGCGCAACCGCTTCCCGTCCGTGTAGTACGCGTTCAAAAAATCCAGCAGCGAAATGCCGGCACCTGCGCCCGATGCGACGAGCAGCACGTCCGCGTTCTCGCCGGCAGCGGCCGCGAACGTGAGCGATCCCAGAGCGATGTCGCGAATCGCCGTGGCGCGCACGAAACCCAGGCCGTTCGGATCGCGCGTCGGCAAGCCGAAGCTCTGCGCCAGCGCTGCCGGAAATGCCGTGCCCAGTAATCCTACCAGCACCATGCCGGCGCCCGCGATTCTCGCAAGCCGGTTCGCGAGCGGCGTGGGCCGCATCATTCGATCGCGATCGTGCTGCGCAATATGCCGATTTTTTGAATCGCAACTTCGACCACGTCACCGTTTTCAAAAAACTCCGGGGGCGTTCGCGCGAAACCGACGCCGTCGGGCGTCCCGGTCGCGATCACGTCGCCGGGCTCGAGCGTCATGCCTTTGCTCAACTCGGCGATCAACCGTGGAATGCGAAAGATCATCGATCCCGTGTTGGATTCCTGTTTCTTGCGGCCGTTTACGCGCGTCGTTAGCTGCAGCTTGTGCGGCTCCGCGATCTCGTCGGCTCCCACGATCCACGGGCCCAGCGGACAGCTCTCGTCCAAACTCTTACCTTTGAGCCATTGCAGGTGCGTTCGCTGCAGATCGCGCGCGGTGATGTCGTTCAGGCAGGTGTAGCCGAACACGGCCTCCATCGCGTCTTCCGCAGCTGCATCTTTGATGCGGCGACCGATGATGACGGCAAGCTCGCCTTCCCAATCGTACTCGCTCGACACGCGCGCTTGGAAATGCAGAATCGAATCGGGATCCGCAATGGCCGTGGGCGCCTTGGAAAAAAAAGTCGGGACGTCCGGCAGCTTGAGATCGCGGCCCGCGGCTCGTGCGCCTTCCTTCGCGTGCTCGAGATAGTTGCGTCCGACGCAGTACACGTTCTTGTTCGGCCGGACGGGCGCCGCAAGGCGGGTCTGATGCAAGTCCTGCGTCTCGTTCGTGCGTCGCTCCATGCGCGCCGCATCGTCGAGCGCGATGTATTCCACCAGGGAATCGCAGGCGAGCAGCGTGATGCGATCGTTCTCGAGCAGTCCGGGCCGCACGGCCCCGTCGCGGTGGAAGCTCACGTATCGCATGGTTGATCCTTGCGGTGCGTTAGGTGCCACAAACCGCAATGCCTGCAGTTGTAGATGCTCAGTGCGCCCGCTTTGCCCAGCATCAACGCGTGTGCGCGCGCGTGCTCGGCGCTTGCGTAGGCGTCCTTCGATCGGCACGAGCGTTCTACGTTCGCGCCGGGATCCTCAAAAAATGCTATGCGAGGCGGCGGCTTGCGCGCGCGCTTGCGCGTCACGCGGCTACGGGTGGTGCGTAGGGCGAACCTGAGCGCGCCGAATCGCCGCGTTGATGTCAGGAAGATTTTTTTCGCGTTGCTTTTTGATGGTGCGATTGCTCTGCACGAAGACGCGCTTCGGCGAGTCGGACTTGACGGCGGGCGTCCTGGATGATCAGCGTGGCGGCGCCGGGCTTGTCGGCCCAGTTTCCGCCGGCCTTGACCAATGCGGGAACGCGATCGACGTGATGGTCGCGCGGATTGTAATTGTCAGCTCACGCGGTACATCCCAGTCTGCGCACTGCCGTCGGGACGGCGTATCCACATTTGCATCGCGTTGCCTAAAGTCATCGTGTCGAAGGAACGATCGCCCGAAAGCGTGCCGTGCGCAACGCGGACGACCTGTCCGTGTTTGTTCACCTCGACGAGCAGACTGCACGTGCAGCGGCTTTGCCGGCAAATTCGGCGTGGGAATCGGTACGGGCTTGGGTTGCGGTGCGGCAAACGCAACGATCGGAACCAAGACGCACGCCGCGGCAGCGAGATACGCGTGGATACCTTTGCTAAGACCGCCTTGCTCTCGCACGTGCTCCCGATACGCCGAACGCGGTGAACGCCCTGCCGCACAAGGCAGTCGATGCGCACCGTCGAAGCGGCCCGTACCGATGCTCCGCCGTTCCAGATGGCCGGTGTTCGGGCTCGTGCTCGCGTGCGTTGCCGCAGCCGTGCCCGCGCGCGCGGCCAGACCGCTGCTCGATTATCACCGTCTCGACGCATATTTTGCGCTGTACGCGCACGATTCGAATGTGCCGTGGAAATCTGCGACCGTTCGCTTGGACACGTACACGAGCGCACCGATCGATTTTTCCGTCTACCAAGTCGATCCCGCGAACGTGCTGGTCGCAGGTTCCACGACGCAGCCGCGTGCAATCGATACACGGAGTCTGCGCGCGGCCGCTCGCTGGCAATACGCGCCCCCTGGCGGTTATCGCTTTCAAAGCAACGACGTGCCTATTCCGCTCGGATCGCGCCAAGGATTTTTCGTCGTGGAAGCTCGTCGCGGAAATGTGGGCGAGCAGGTCTGGATCAATCGTACGCGCATCGGACTGCTCTCAAAGGAAACGACGGCAGGCATAACGCTCTACGGCGCAGACTTGGGAACGGGCAATCCCCTCCCGCACATGCGCGTGTCGCTGATCGTGAACGGGCGTTTTACCGATCGGTACACGGATGCGAGCGGTGTGCTCGTGTGGCGCGCGCGTTCGCGTCCGATTTTTGCAATGGCGCAGTGGGGCGCCGGCATGGCGTTTCTCTCGTTTTTGCCGGAGGCGCCGCTTCCATCGACGATCGTCGGCGTCAAGACCGCTTCGGCCGTCGTCCATGCCGGCGAGGACCTGCAAATCGTCGGTTTTGCGCGATCGCGCGGCAGAGGCCGTTTGCGCGCGAGCGGCGGAGGCGCATCGGTCCTACTGCGGTCCGCGTACGGAACCGCGGCGCAAATATCGGTTCCACTCGATCGATCCGGCGCATTCACCGCAACGCTTCACGTTCCGCCGTACGCGCACGCGGGCGATTACGCGGTTATCGCAACGGTTGGTGGAGCCTCGGCAGGCGCCGCCGTGCACGTGGATGCAAATGCCGGCGGCCTCTCGCTTTCGCTGGCGCCGCAGTGCGAAGGCCGGTGTGCGCCGGATGCCGACATTCCGGTCGTCGTACGCGCAACACGCACAGGGTTGCCCGCCGCGGGCGTGCCGGTGAGTGCCACGATCGTTCGTTCGCCGCACGTGTACCTGGGTGCCGCACCGGAGCGTCCGTGGGGCGTTGCGCAGTGGTATTCGACGACGGTCATCAGCGGGCGAGACGGAAGGGCGCTCGTCGAGATTCCACGCCCTTCCGATGGTTTGGCATCAACGTACGGCGTTCGCGTTCGCTCGGGCGGCGCAACGGCCGACACGCGCGTCGTCGTGCCGACGTCGCGCATCGCGTTGCGGCTCGCGCTCGATCGCGATGACGTGGGGATCGGCATGCCGGCGTCGTTCGACGTGTACGTCCACGACGTTGCGACGGCTCAGCCGGTGCCCGGCATGAGCGTTCGCGTCCAGCTGGTGCACGGATCGTCCGTGCAAGAGCAGGTCGTAACGCTGGATGCGCGCGGGCACGCTCGCGGCGTCTTCCGTTCGCCGCAAGTGGGCTCCAATTTGATCTTGGCTCGTGCAGCCGGCACCGAGCCGGCCATGGATGCCGCGCAGCTGCAAGTAGAACCGCAAACGCTGCAAACGCAAAATACGGCAGGTTCCCAGACCGTGCGCATATCGCTGGATCGCGATCGATATGCGGCCGGCGAACAAACGCGCATGAGCGCGTATGCAGCCGGCGCACGCGGCAGCGCAATGATCACGCTGGAAAGCGCGAGCGGCACGCAGATCCGCATCGTTCCGGTCGTGGACGGCCGCGCGTCCGCCGCGCTGCGGATCGGCGAGGCGACCGGCGTGCTCGCCGCGGGGGCCGTTTTTGTGCGCGACGGTGCGCTGGTATGGGATAGCGAGCCGCTCGTCGTCGATGCTCCGGGCTGCCCGCTCATTGCGCCGCTGACGCTCGATCGATCCGCGTACACTCCAGGAAGCGATGCGACGGCGCGCATGCAAGACGTGCGTCCTGGAGACGGCACGGTCATCGTGCGCATCACCAAAGGCGCGCCGACCGGTTCGGCCCTCTTCGCGAGCGCACCCGACTTGCTCGCGATCGGCACGACGACGACGCAAGACACGGCAGCGGAAGAGAAATCGTGGCATCCCTGGGTCGCCTCAACGGGCAATCACGCCATCATCCAATCGTTCGTGCGCCGCTCCGCCCCGCCGCCGGACTTGACCATGACGCAAGCCGACACCGCGAACCTGTACTGGAAGGTGGAACGCGAAACCGGCAATTCCTTACGCCTCCCGGTTCCCGCTGCACCCGGTAACTACGTGCTTTCGGTGCTCAAAGTCTGTGACGACGGGCGCGTCACCGCCGCCTCCACCGATCTGATTGTGCGATGAGCGCCAAACTGATGCTGCTCGACACGTACGGGCTGGTGTATCGCGCCTTTTTTGCGCTGCCGCCACTGACCACGACGCGCGGTTTGCCGATCAATGCGGCGTATGGTTTCACGCAGATGCTCAACAAGATCGTTGGGGACGAAAAGCCCACGCATATCGTGGCGGCATTCGACAAAGGCCTGCCTGCGCATCGCGTAACGCTGTACCGGCAATACAAGGCTCAGCGCGACCAGATGCCCGACGATCTGCGTCCGCAGTTCGCCCTCGTAAGGCGCATTCTCGACGTCAACCGAATCCCGATCGTGGAGATCGAGGGCGAGGAAGCGGACGACATCATCGCCACGCTCGCGCGGCAAGCAGAAGAAGCCGGTGAGGAAACGATCGTCGTCACCGGCGATACCGACTTGTTTCAGCTCGTCGACGAGCGGACGACGATCCTCATGACGCGACGCGGAATCACCGAACTGGGCCGATACGACCGCCAAGCAGTGCTGGATCGCTATGACGGCTTGGCGCCCACGCAATTGCCGGACTATCGTGGGCTCAAGGGCGATCCGTCAGATAATCTGCCCGGCATTCCGGGCGTCGGCGAGAAAACCGCGATCAAGCTCATCAAAGCGGCAGGGTCGCTCGATGCGCTCGTCGAGCGTCCCTCGCTCGCCGGTTCGCCGAAGCTCGCAACCTTGATCGAAGAGTACGGTGAACAGGCGCAGGTGTGCCGCGACGTTTCGGTTGCGCGCAAGAATCTGGATCTCGCGCTGGACTGGGAAGAGTGCGCGGTACACGCCCCCGGGCAACGACGAACTCTACCGGCTCTACAGCGATTTGGAATTCAAAACGCTTCTGGGCAAGCTCGACGTGCCGCTGGAGATGCCGCTGATCGAAACGCAGGAGCGCATCAAGGGACGCTATCGCTCGTATGTCGCGTCGACCGATCCGCCGGAATTCGAACAACTGGCGCGAGAGCTGGAAGCGTTTGACGCAGCGCAGATTCTGGCGCTCGCCGTCAAGGCGGACGGCGAGGTGGGCTTGAGCGCACAAGCCGGAGCGGGACTGGCATTTGCGTCGGGCGCCCTTGCCCACGAACCGGTCAAGTCCGCCTTTGCGAAAGTTTGGAGCGGTGCGCAGCGTTTGGCCGCGCACGATGCAAAGAGCGTGCTCCACGCGCTGCACGCGCACGGCTTGCCGGCCCGCGAGTTCGCCGACGACACGATGATCGGCGCGCATTTGCTCAATCCTTCCCGCACGTTCGCGCAGATTGAGGATGCCACGCAAGAACTGCTGGCGCTCTCCGCCGGTGAGGACGTCGCCGCGCACGCGGACGCGGTTTTGCAGCTGGTACAGAAGGAGCGAGAGGTACTGCAGGCGCGCGATCAACTTCGTTTGTATGAGGACGTCGAGGTTCCGCTCGCTCCGGTCCTCGCGCAGATGGAGTGGACCGGCGTCCTGATCGATCCCCAAGAACTTCAGGTTCTCGCGAAGGAGATCGACGCGGCCATGGAGCGCTTGCAGAAAAAAATTTACGACTTTGCCGGCGAACAGTTCAATATCGGATCGCCGATGCAGCTGGGCAATATCTTGTTCGGCAAGTTGTGCATTCCGGGAGGAAAAAAGACCAAAACCGGTTGGGCGACGGGTGTGGAAGTGCTGCAGGGCCTGGCGCGCGAGTATCCGATTTGCGCAAAGGTATTGGAATACCGCGAAGTGACGAAGCTCAAGAACACGTACGTCGACGTGATTCCCGCGCTCGCGGACAAGCAGGACGGCCGCCTTCGCACGATCTTCAACCAAACCGCCACTGCAACCGGCCGTCTGAGTTCCACCAATCCCAATCTGCAAAACATTCCGGTGCGCAGCGACTTGGGGCGGCGCATTCGACGCGCCTTTGTCGCGCCGCCGGGCGAGTACGTGCTGCTGGCCGCCGACTACAGTCAGATCGAACTGCGCCTGATGGCGCATCTATCCGGTGACGATGCCATGCGCGAGGCCTTCGAGCAGCGTGAGGACATACACGACTTCACGGCGCGGCAGATTTTCGGTCTGGGAAGCGATACGAGCGTCGACGGCAATCAACGCCGCATGGCCAAATCGGTCAACTTCGGTCTGCTCTACGGCATGTCGGATTTCGGCCTCGCGCAGCGTCTGGAGATCGACCGCACGCAAGCCAAAGCGATGACGCAGGCCTATTTCGCCCGTTTTCCCAAGGTGCGTGCCTACATCGACGACGTGATCGCGCGCGGGCGCGAAGACGGGTACGTCACGACGCTGCTCGGGCGGCGGCGATACATGCCCGCGCTGCGCTCGAGCAATTACATGCTGCGCTCCGCCGCAGAACGGGAAGCGACGAACGCGCCGCTGCAAGGCAGCGCGGCGGACATCATGAAGCTCGCGATGGTCCGCATCGGCCGCGGGTTGAGGGCCGCAAACCTGGACGCGCGCATGCTGCTGCAAATTCACGACGAAGTAATCTTCGAAGTGCACCGTTCGCAGCTGCAGGAAACGGCCGCCGTCGTGCGCTCCGAAATGGAGAACGTCGTACGGCTGAGCGTTCCTCTGACGGTGACCGCCAAAGTGGGCACGAATTGGTACGATGTGGAGCAAACCGATGATCTGTAACGTAATGCTCGCCTTGCTGCTCGCCTCGCCGTCGCCTGCACCGATCCCGACGCCGCAAGTTTTGCGCACGATCGTCGTTCAGGCGCCCAAGGCCGCGCTGCGCGTTCAGGCTCGCCGCGACGGCGGCGGAGCGGGAACGCGGCTTGATGGGCGTTACATCGCTCGCGCCGCGCACCGGCATGCTGTTCGTGTTCGAACGGGACGACCCGGTCGCATTCTGGATGAAGGACACGCTCATTCCGCTGGACATGGTCTTCATCGCGTCCTCGGGAACCGTGCGTGAAGTCTATGCAAACGTTCCGGTGGTCGCGCGCGCGCTCTCCGAGGGCGAAATTCCGCTCGAACAAGGGCGCGCCAAGTACGTATTGGAGTTGCCGGCGGGCGAGGCGGCGGTGGACGGGCTGCGCGTAGGCGAGCGCGTACGCGGCTTGGCCGAGCTCTAGCGGCTCCGACGTCGTGCCCGAGCTTCCCGAAGCGGAAACGATTGCGCGAGGATTGCAAACCGCAATCGTCGGTAAAGCGGTCGCGCGCGCAGTCGTTTCGCTCAAGAAAATGGCGGTAGCGCCTGCGGGTGTGGCATTCGCGCAGGCGGTTGCGGGCCAGCGCGTCGTGGGAGTCACGCGCCGGGGGAAATACGTAGTCATCGGCTTGCATTCGGGCCGTTCCCTCGTCGTAAGTTTGCGGATGACCGGCCGCCTGGTCGTCGCAACGCCTGATACTGCGCCGACTCCGTACGGGCATGTAGTGCTGCATTTCAAGGACCGCAGCCGGCTGGAATTTGCGGACGTGCGGCAGTTCGGCAGAATGCGTTTGGTCGAACCGGCGGAGCCCTGGGACGGCGCCCTCGGTCCAGAACCCCTTTCGAGGGACTTTACTCCGGAGCGCTTTATCGCTATGCTGTCGGGGCGGACAACGCCCATCAAGGCGTTGCTGCTCGATCAGCGGCGTATTGCGGGCGTCGGAAACATCTATGCTTGCGAAGCGCTGTGGGAAGCCGGGATCCGTCCGGGCAAACCCGCGCGAACGCTGACCAGACCGGCAATTCGCCGACTGCATCACGCCCTCGTCAACGTACTGGAACGCGCTATCGATATGCGCGGAAGCAGCGTGGACGATTACGTGGATGCCCAGGGACGCAAGGGCGGTTTTCAAAACGCGCTCTCCGTCTATGGAAGAGCGGGAGCCTCGTGCTCGCGCTGCGACGGCGAGATCGTGCGGACCGTCATTGCCCAACGCGGAACCTGGTGGTGCCGCAGCTGTCAAAAATAAGACAAAGGTAGGAACTTCAACAATCTCTACGACTGACATCGCTCCCGTACAACACGAAGAAGAGGATCAGCACGCGCTCGAGCAGCGCCTCTACGAAGAATCGCTCAAGGTCCTGGACGAGGGACAAGTTTTAGGCGGCGTGATCGTCGCCAAATACCAGGACGAACTGCTGGTGGACATCGGCGGAAAATCCGAAGGCGTGCTGCCGTTCCGCGAACTCTCGCTTGCCATCGAGCCCAAAGATTTGAAAGTCGGCGACACGTTGGAAGTCATGATCCATCGCATCGACGACATGGACGGCACCCTGTTCCTCTCGGAGCGCCGCGCCCGCGCGCTCAAGACTTGGGAAAAGGTCATCGAAGCACACGATCGCGATGAAGTGATCGAGGCTACCGTCACGCAGGTCGTCAAGGGCGGCGTGCTCGTCGACTTGGGCATGCGCGGCTTCGTTCCGGCATCGCAAATACGCCGCCAGCCGGTGGGAAATCTCGACGAACTGGTCGGCAAGAAGCTGCGGCTAAAAGTGATCGATCTCGATCACAAGCGCCATCGCGTCGTGCTCTCGCAGCGGCTGGTGCTCGAAGAAGAGCTCAACGCCAAGAAACAAGAACTGCTCGGCACGCTCGAAGTCGGACAGATCCGCGAGGGCGTCGTGGTGCGGCTGGCGGAGTTCGGCGCGTTCGTGGATTTGGGCGGCATCGACGGCCTCATTCACAACAGCGAACTGAGCTATGCGCGCATCAAGCACCCTTCCGAGGTCGTGAAGATCGGCGACGTCGTGAACGTCGAGATCATGAAGTTCGATCCGGACGCCAAGAAAGTGAGCCTCTCGCTCAAGCACACGCTGCCGGATCCGTGGGACGAACATGCGGACAAGCTGTACGAGACCAACAAGCTTGCTGCGCAGATCGTCAAAGTCACGCCGAATTATCTGCTCGTCGAGATCGTTCCCGGCGTGCTGGCCATGGTGCCGAAAGGCGAGTTCGATCCTTCCGCGCAGTTCAGCCCAGGCCAAGAAGTCGAAGTCACGCTGCTGACGATCAACCACTCGACGCGGCGGATCACCGCGTCGATTCAGCACGTTGCGGACGTTCCACCGGAAGAGATCGAGAAGTACGCCATCGACGAAGACGACGTCGTGGTCCCGGTCGCGGAGAGCCCGGCGGAGGTCGCGCCCCAAGAGTAGTCAGGCTCCAGCCGCTTATTGTCAGGCTCCAGCCGCTTATTGTTAGGCTCCAGCCGCTTATTGTCAGGCTCCAGCCGCTTATTGTCAGTTCCAGCCGCTTATTGTCAGGCTGAGCCTGTCGAAGCCTCGTCGAACCCCCGCACCGTGCGAGTAGGGTTAACCGGCGGCATCGCGAGCGGGATGCGAGCATTTGCCGCCCGCACAGGATGTGCGCGGGGGCGTAGGTGCGAGTAGGGCTGACCGGCGGCATCGGCGCCGGCAAAAGCGAGGTCGCCCGCATCCTTGAATCGCTGGGCGCGTACGTCATCGACACGGACAGACTCGCGCGTGAAGCGGTCGCTCCGGGCAGCGATGCGTTGCGCGAAATCGCCCGGACTTGGCCGGCGGTGGTTCTCGACGATCGCCTGGACCGAGCCGGCCTCGCGCACATCGTATTCACCGATCCGAGCGCCCGGGAGCGGCTCAACGCGATCGTGCACCCGCACGTGCGCCGGCTGGCGGACGAGGCGGAACGATTTGCCGCGCCCGGCCAGCTGATCGTACACGTGGTGCCGTTGTTGTTTGAAACCGGATACGAGGCGCGCGTCGATGCGAGCATTCTGGTGTTCGCGACCGACGAGTTGCGCTTGCGCCGGCTTGCGCAACGCGATCGCATGAGCGAGGAGCAGGCTCGCTCCCGCATGGCCGCTCAAATTCATCCGCACCGGGCGCGCGAACGCGCGACCTACCTCATCGAAAACGACGGCGATCTGCCGGCCTTGAGGCATCGCGTGCATGATCTCTACGCTCGGCTAGCGGCAAAAGCATAGGAAAAGGGCCGGTACGAAACCGGCCCCCACTCAACCTACGCCAATGGACTTCTCCTCTAGTCCTACTTGCACCATTGATATTCCACGCCCTCGCAATTCCGAAACGCGCTCGCCCGAACCCCGCGCTACCGTCCGCCTCGCAACACCCGGCCCGGCAGCGCATCCGTGAACTGCCCCTGCAGCAGCACGGCACGGCCGTTGACGAACACGTGATCGATGCCGACGGGAAAGCTGTACGGCCGTTCGTACGTCGCGGTGTCACGCACCCGTTCGCGTTCGAACACGACCACGTCGGCGAAGTTGCCGACTCGAATTTCACCGCGTTGCGCCAATCCGAAGATGTGAGCCGGCAGCGATGTCATGCGCCGAACGGCATCCACGATGTCGAGTGTGCCGCGGGCGCGCACGAACCGTCCGAAGACGCGGGGAAACGTGCCGAACGTGCGCGGATGCGGAATGCCGCGAGCGGTCGGCCCCAGCAGCGCTCGAATCGACGCATCGCTGCCTATGCAGCAAAACTGCGCCGACATCACCGTCGCCACATCGTCCTCGTTCATCTTGAAGAAGACGGCACCCACTTCCAGTTCTTCTTCGCGCAGCAGCCTGATCGCCGCGCGTGCGGGCGGAAGCGACCACATGCGTGCGATCTCGTCCATGCGCATTCCGGCAAGCTCGCGGTTTTTCTCGGACGCCACCTCGGTCACGAGCATGTCGTGCCACGCGCGATCCTGCTTGAGCGTCAACTGCATTGCGATTGCGGCCGCGCTTTCGGGATCGGCTAGGCGATCGAGCGCCGCCCGTACGCCGCCAAAGCGCGCTTGCGGCGGAAGTATCGTGGCGAGCTCCGTCCAGCTCGCAACGTACGGATACACGTCACACCATGCATCGACGCCGCGCACGCGGGCCGCGTCGATCAAGGCCAGCGTTCGGTGCACTTTTCCCCAGTTATTTTTTCCGGAGGCTTTGTGATGCGAGCACTGCACGGTCACCTCGGCGCGGCGCCCGACTTCGAGCGCTTCTTCGATTGCGGATACGAGCTCGTCGCCTTCGTCGCGCACGTGCGTGGCGTAAATTCCCGCGCCGGCTTCGCGCGCTGCAGCCGCCATAGCGCTCAATTCGTTCAGATCGGCGTACATCGAAGGCGGGTAGATGAGGCCGCTTGAAACGCCCAGCGCGCCGTGCTCGCACGCATCGCGAACGGCGCGTGTCTGCGCAGCGATTTCATCCGGCTCCAACCGCCGCTCGGAGTCTCCCGCAACGTTTTGGCGCGTGGTCCCTAATCCCACCAGCGTTGCGACGTTGAGCGCGACGCCGCTGCGCTCCACGCGCGCGAAAAATTCCTCGAGCGTTCTCCATTCGACCTCGATCCCCACGTGCTTGGCGCTGCGCTGGACGCGCTCGAGCCCCGGTCCGTGCAGCGGCGCAACCGACATGCCGCAATTGCCGCCGATTTCAGTGGTGACGCCCTGTGCGATCTTTCCATCGCAGCGCGGAAGCGCGAGCCACAGCTCGTCGGAGTGCGAATGCACGTCGATGAACCCGGGAGCCAGCGTTCTGCCCGCGCAGTCGACGCGCAGAACCGCATCGCGATCGCGCAAATTGCCAATCAGTACGATGCGATCATCGATAATGCCGACATCGGTGGTATAAGGAGATCGGCCGCTGCCGTCGATTATGGATGCGTTTTCGAGAACCGTCGATATCACGGAACGATAGTCCTGTCCGCTGCGTCGTTTAACAGGCGGTCGAGTGGGTATTTACTTCGATGTACTTTCTTTCTTCGAGGGGCGAATCCAGTATGGCTATACAAGAACAATCGTCGGGTCCCGGAGGCGGCATGACCGTCCGCGAAGCAGGCAAGCGGGGCGGAGAACGCGTGAAGGCAAAGTACGGCACGGAGTTCTACGAGGCCATTGGCCGCAAAGGTGGGGAAGCGACCAAGGAAAAGTATGGCCCCTCGTTCTACGAGGTGATCGGCCAAAAGGGCGGTCAGAAGCTGAAACGCAAGACGTCTTAAACTCTTTTTTCTTTCCCGCTGGGGTAACCAATGGCAAAACCCACCAAAGGCGCGCCTGACGACAAGCAGCCGGGTGGCGAGATGTCCGTACGCGAAGCCGGCAAAAAGGGCGGCAATACCGTCCGCGATCGGTACGGTTCGGGCTTTTACGAAGAGATCGGCCGCAAAGGCGGGCAAGCGACCCGGCAGCGGCATGGTGTCGAATTTTACGAATCCATCGGACAAAAAGGCGGCAAAGTCGTCAAGGAAAAGTACGGCGCCGACTTTTACGAGGAAATCGGCCACAAGGGTGGGCAAAAGGTCAAAAAGCTCATCGCCGAGGCCAAGAAGCAGCTCGGCACGGAAGCCGAAGGGACCAAGGAGCCTTAGCGTCCCAGCGCGCGTTCATAGACGCGAAAATCGCGCTCGCTAAACAAGACGAACAGCACCTCGCGCAGCGGGGTGCTGTTTTGCTGCAGGTGCTCGGTGATGGTCGAAATCGCGATCGGCGCGGCTTCTTCGATGGGGTAGGCGTAGGCGCCGGTGCCCAGCGACGGAAAGGCGATGCTGCGCAGGCCGTGTGCCTGCGCCAGCGCGAGCGCGCCGGCATAAGCCCCGCGCAGCAAAGCCGCATCCTGGGGGGCGCCGCGATATATCGGTGCGACGGCATGGATGACGTAGCGTACCGGTAAGTTGCCCGCGCCCGTGATCACCGCGCTGCCCGTCGCGCATCCGTCGAGCGCGCGGCATTCTCGCATGATTTCGGGCCCGCCGGCGCGGTGGATCGCCCCATCCACGCCACTGCCCCCTGCAAGCGCGCTGTTGGCCGCGTTGACGATGGCGTCGGCTCGCACCAGCGTGATGTCGCCCTGCAGCAAACGGATCACGGGCCGGGCGCCTGCACCGAGCCTTCGATGCGTCCCACGTGAATGTCGTTTGTATTGAAATTTACGGTAATGGAAGCGACTCTGAGCGTTTCTGCGCCGGTGCGAAACAGCGACTGATGAGAGAGCGCAAGCATTTTCGTCGCGTTGGTCCACTGCACGAGATCCGTGTCGAACGATTTGCGCACGCCGTCCTTGGGGTTCAGCGCCTCGATGTGAACGTCGCCGATGGCGGTGAAATCGAGCGTTTGCGTATTGAGCGACACGTGCTGCGCCGCAATGCTCAAGTACGGTTTGCCCTTTTTGTAGAGCACGCCGTTGCGCACGCCGTCGACGGTGGCGAACGTGCCGTCGGGCGACATCTGCGCGCGCTGGTAGTCGAACGTCCACGATCGCGTGCTGATGCGGTTGCCGTTCACGCGCCCGCCGCGCAGCGTTACCGGCTGCGTGCCGGGCGGGAGAGGGGAGGCCTCACGCCCGGCCATGACGATGCCGACGATAAGCCACACCACCAGAACTGCTCCCACGATGAGCGCTGCGGCCCGCCAGCGCGTCACGCCGGTCTCCGGCGACGAACGACGCCGATGGACAGCACGAACAGATACAGCGCAATCATCGCATACGCGACGGGGGTCGGACCGATGCGCGCAAAGAGGGAGCCCGGCGGCGAACCAATGCTTCCGATGACAAGAGCTTCGCGGTCGAGCTGCGTGCGCTCGATCCAGGAACCGTTCGGCGCGATGATGCCGCTCACGCCGGTGGACGCGGATTGGATGACCCACTCGCCCGACTCAATCGCGCGCATCTGCGCGATCTGCGCATGCTGGTAGGTGCCCGAACTGGGACCAAACCACGCATCGTCCGTGGGAACCACCAAGAACTGCGCGCCATTCTGCAACTGCGCGTGGACCAAATCCGCAAACGCCGATTCCCAACAGATGAGCGGCGCAAACCGCATGTTCCCCGCGGGAATCACGGTATCGGAAGTACCGTGTCCGAAGCGCCCGATCAGCGTGGCGTACGGAAGCCAAGAGAACAGCGCCGGCGCAGGAAGCGACTCCGCGAACGGCACGAGTTGGCGCTTGTCGTAGATGTCGATCAAATACCCGTCGGGGCCAAAGGTGTAGAGCGCGTTGTATTCCTTGACGCCTTCACGTCCCACATGCCGATCCAAACTGCCGACGACGAGCGTCGTGCGCAGCTCGCGCGCGAGCCGTCCAAACCGCGCGCGCAAACTGCTGTCCGTTGCGAGCAGCGCTTGCAGCTGCGCACGCTGTTGCGGCGTTCCGGCGGCCCAGTTCCAGTAGACCGGCGCGTCGTTCAGATCGGTCGTGATCACCGTTTCCGGCCACACGACGAGCGCCGGATGCAGCGGTTCTAGCCGTTTTGTCAGCGCAGTGTAGCGATCGACGCTGCGCGGGAGCGTTTGCGGATCCCATTTGATGGATTGCGCGATGTTGCCTTGCACGGCCGCCACGCGCATGCTGGGCAGTGCAGCATGGCGTGCCGGCCAGGCTGCGTAACACAGCGACCACGCGGCCGCGACGACGAGCACGACGATTGCGAGCGCGCCGGCGCGGCGCAGCGCGACCGCGTGCGCAATATATCCGCCAAGCAACATGACGATGAACGTGACGCCGTAACATCCGATGTACGCGGCAAATACGCCGAGCGGCGTCGCGCTCTGCGTGTACCCGACCTGCGCGAACGGAATGGCGATCACGCCGATCGAGCGCAGCCATTCAAAGACCGTAAATGCCGCCGCCGCGGCCAACGGCACCAGCGGGGCCGGCGCGCACCGCAACGCAAGCCCCACGCACAGCGCCGTAAGAGCAAAGCTCAGCCCATCGACGAGCGCGGGCACGAGCACCAGCGCAAATCCGAACGCGCCCACGTAATCGCCCACCGTGTACGTGAACCAGGAAAAGTTGACGGCAAAAAAAATCGTGCCGGCGAACCATCCGGTAAAGAAGGCGCGTTTCCAGGCCAGGCGATGCCACGACCAGAACAGGGCTGCCGCCCCAAGGGGAGCAAGCCAGGCTTGTCCGGTTTTAGGGAACGCTAACGCGAGCGCGATGGCGCCGAGCAGCGAGGCGGCGAGCTCGGGCACGCGCACGGAGGTGCCGATGTTACGCAAAGTGATCTTCGCGGTCTGCGCGTTAGCGCTCACGCTGTCCTCGTGCGGCCATCAGGTCACGCCCGACCGCGGCATCGGCGGCTTGACGCCCGGCCAAATGCAGATCAAATTCTCGACGCAAGGCCCGCTCGACTTCGTCAACAACTACTACGTCCTTGCTTTCAACACGAGTGGGACCGGCTCCGAGCCGTATGCTCAGTTCGGCAATCAGCAGCAGAACTGGCTGGACTGGTCCTTTGAAATCGTCGTGGGGCAACCTAACGCCGGCAGCCAGGTTCAGGTCTCGTTGTGGCAGTTCGTGAGCACGCAAAGCATCAATGGCGGCACGATAAAGCAGCCATATCGGCTACAATACAATCCTCAAGACATCGTGCTCAATCCGAACTGCAACAACACGCAAACTCAGTTTTGTGTGACGATCAACCGCCAAGTCTTTAACGGCATCACCGCGACCGCTGCCCCCTCGAGCTCGCCAAGCGCTTCGCCCTCGTCGTCTCCGTCCCCGACTCCGTCAGGATCTCCCGCTCCAACATCGACGCCGCTGAACGGGCCCGCCTCGACGTGGTTCATCAACTGGTTCGTCGCCTCGCCTACGGGAAATCCGACTGGCCAGGTCATCTCGGCAGCAGGCTCGTTCGGCATCACCGATACGACGTTCATCCAGCAGTACGATATGACGACGCAGTTCGACAGTCCCTGGACGCAGCCGTTGCCTCCGGCGGTGCCTGCGGCGCCGAATCCGTCTTCGCAAATCGTCGGCGGCGAGGTAGTGAACAGCCCGTAGGCGGGAAAGAGCTGCGCATGCAACAGACGATCGAATGCGCGCACGAGAACTGCAACTGTGTCCTCACCGCGGAGATGCAGACGGAAGAGTACTGCAGCCAAACTTGCCGCAACGCAGCTGAAAACGGCATGGAGTCCGAAACGTGCGACTGCGGGCATCCGCAGTGCGACGTGCCGTAGCGCTTGTTTGTCACCCTGAGCGTGTCGAAGGGTCGTTGGTTCGGCAATGCTTCGACAAGCTCAGCATGACAGTTTCAGCTTCGCTCAGCGCTTGTCACCCTGAGCGTGTCGAAGGGTCGTTGGTTCGGCAATGCTTCGACAAGCTCAGCATGACAAGTTTCAGTTTCGCTCAGCGCTTGTCACCCTGAGCTTGTCGAAGGGTCGTTGTTCGGCAATGCTTCGACAAGCTCAGCATGACAAGTTTCAGTTTCGCTCAGCGCTTGTCACCCTGAGCTTGTCGAAGGGTCGTTGTTCGGCAATGCTTCGACAAGCTCAGCATGACAAGTTTCAGCTTTGCTCCAGCGCTTGCCACCCTGAGCGTGTCGAAGGGTCGTTGTTCGGCAATGCTTCGACAAGCTCAGCATGACAGTTTCAGCTTCGCTCAGCGCTTGTCACCCTGAGCTTGTCGAAGGGTCGTTGGTTCGGCAATGCTTCGACAAGCTCAGCATGACAAGTTTCAGTCTTCGCTCAGCGCTTGTCACCCTGAGCTTGTCGAAGGGTCGTTGTTCGGCAATGCTTCGACAAGCTCAGCATGACAAGTTTCAGCTTTGCTCCAGCGCTTGCCACCCTGAGCGTGTCGAAGGGTCGTTGTTCGGCAATGCTTCGACAAGCTCAGCATGACAGTTTCAGCTTCGCTCAGCGCTTGTCACCCTGAGCTTGTCGAAGGGTCGGCAATGCTTCGACAAGCTCAGCATGACAAGTTTCAGCTCCTAGAAGGGTCGTTGGTTCGGCCATGCTTCGAGAAAGCTCAGCATGACAAGTTTCAGCTCCTCGAAGGGTCGTTGGTTCGGCAATGCTTCGAGAAGCTTCAGCATGACAAGTTTCAGCTCCTCGAAGGGGCGTTGGTTCGGCAATGCTTCGACAAGCTCAGCATGACAGTTTCAGCTTCGCTCAGCACAGGCTTCGGGGCAGCATGACAACGCTACGGATACCCGAAACCGTTGAAGCTCGACGGAATCATTGAACCGCGGCTCGTCAGCCCGAAGGTCGCGGCATGCGATGGGAATGCGAGCAGGTTTATCGTAGCGTTCAGCTCGCGCGCGTTCTGGTTGTAGCTGAGCTGAACTTCGTAGCAGTCGCCGATGATGCGGCTATAGTAGATCGATTTGTTTTCGATGCGCGAGCCCTCCTTCCAATCGATGTCGCCCTGAAACTGCAAAAACGCGTCGCGGCCGAACGGCGTGGAAAACTGCGCGTTCGTCGAGTAAAAACCTTGCCCCGGTCCCGGGTTGAACGCACCGGTCAACACGAGATACGAACGCGGCGACGGGCGCGTCGTCAGCTGGTATCCGACCGGCTGTGCCGTCTCGTTGAACGCGGTCGAAAAGTTCAACGTGAGATTGTAGACATCGCCGTTGTAAAGCCGCAGGGTGTCCGTGGCATCCTTGCTGTTCTGCGTGCTTTGCAGGTCCATAGTGGAAAACGGCACCGAGGCAGGCCCGTTGTACGCTCTGCGCGTTGTACGAAATGATGTTGTTGACGTGCGAGCCGATCTGCGTGGTGAGCGACATCTGCTGCTGAATGCTGGCCTTCATGTCGCCCGTTCCGTACGCGAACTGTTCGACGTTGACGTTCGCGCTGAAGTCGCTGCCCAAGATATGGTAGAGCGCCGGCCCCATGTTGAGCGCCAAATCGGCGCGCGAGGTCGTTTCCGGGGTCGCCGGCTCGTTGTATTCGCCGACCGTCAGCGTGGGCGCGATCGGAAAAATAAAGTGCGAGAGGAACGCGTACGGTCGAATCTGCAGTTCTGGTTCTTTGTTGATGCCGTACGGCGTTTGCGAAAACGCCTTTTGATACGTGAGCTCGTAGTCGGCGGCGCGAGTGCTCCAGTGCAGAAGATCGTTGACGCTGCCCGTCGCATTGGAGATGAACGTGCCGTAGCCGTAGTCCGTTTGGGAGCGGCTCAGGTTCGCAGTAAAATTGTTTTGCAGCGTCGTCCCGAATTGCCGTGTGTCGGCAAAACCGAAGCTGTCCGACGATGCTTGCGATCCGGTCGACTGGCGCGTGTAGTTATAGGTTTGCGACTCGGTCAGGGAGCTGTGGATCACTTGTGCGTTCAAGCCTTGCGTCGGCGGAAACTGGGTGAGTGGTCCGAACGCGCTTTGGTACGAGTACTGCAGTCTGTCCGTGCAGAGTCTGCGAGAAGTTCTCGGTATCGAGCAGGCCGACGTTGTAGTTGGTGCTCTGAGCGATGCGATCCTGAACGCGCTGAATCGCGATGTTGGTGGATCGACGGCCGTTCTTTTTGTTGAAGGTGCCGTTGTATCCCAGCGTAATGCCCTGCTTGCTGTAGAACTCGATCGTGTAATAGCCGAAGTAGTACTGGTCCGTCCCGAACGTGAGGCGCGATCGCACGTAATAACCCTGATATGAGTTGTAGCCGACGTCCGGAAAGAACTGCGGTCGCTGACGCTCATCGCTCACGGTGCGCAGCGGAATGACCACGCGCGGCAGAAAGAATATTGCGGCGGCGCCCAGCCACAGAACCGCTTTGGAAATGACGATTTTGTCGCCCGGTATGACCTCGATCGTGCGACCGGTGACGTGATAGCCCGCCCTGGGCCGCGCGCACGTGGAGACGGTAGCGTCGTTGCCGTGCGCGATGCCGTGCTGATCGGTGCGCAAGTCCTGCGCACCGAAATAGACCAGCCCTTGTTCGACGCCTTGCGAGCTTTGGCCGCGGCCGCGGTACAGCTCCGCCTTTTGCGCGACCGTATCGAACGTGATCTTGTCGCCGTAGAGCACCGAATCTTTGGTGCGGTCGATGATGTACGGATTGCCGGTCACGGTAATCGTGCGCAGCCCGTCGTAGTGCGCGCGATCCCCGACCAAAATCTCGTCCTGGTAAAAGATGTGCACGTTGCCCGTCGCGTCGCCCGGAACGCCGGGTTTCGTACTTCCCGTGAGATGGTCCGCCAGCACGGCGATGTAGCCGGGACGCAGCGTCGGAACGTCAGCCGGAGTGGGTGAGGCCTGCGGCGTTTCCTGCGGCTTGGGCACGATGGAAGGCGCGCCGGAGGGACGCACCAGATACACCGGTCCCGCGCTGCTCGTCACTGCCGGCGTGGGCGTGGGCACGGGAGGCGGCGTCACGGGAGCTGATGCTGTGGGAAACGGTGTGGCGTAGAGCGATCCGGAGCCGCCTTGCGATCCCGGCAGCAGCGAGGGCAGCGGTGAGGGCGACCCAACGGGCGTGGGCGTGACCTGCGCGATCAGCTCGCGCTCGGGCGCGCCGCAGCGCTGGCCGTTGAGCAGGGCCGTCACGCGCGCGGATTGCGGATCTTCGAACGTCTGCGCCGAGGAAAGCTGTGGCGCGAGCATTCCCGTCGCGAACGCGAGCAGACACGCGAGCGCGCGCCACACGCGCCGTTCCATGCACAGCGGCACGCGCTAGTGTTCTTCGCTCCAGAGCAACGCCACGCCGGCGATGCCGAAGATGATGTTCGGGAGCCACGAGGCCAGATACGGATTGATGCGGTCCGTGCTGCCGAATGCGGATGCGGCTTCAGTCATCACGTAATACACGAAGAACGAAACGACGGCCAGCGCCATTCCCATCGCGCGCCCTCTTTTTCCGAACTTGATGGCCATGGGCAACGCGATAAGCACACCGATGAAGGCGGCGAACGGAAAAGCCAGCTTGTCGGCCAGATTCACTTGCAGATTGCCCAGCGCTTCGCCGCCAATCCCTTGGGAACGCAAGGCGTTGACCTGAGCGGAGAGCTGCTTGGAGTTCATCGTCCACGCGTCGCTGTTGGCGGTGCTCATGAACTGAGCAGCGCTTTCGGCGAGCGGCAGGCCGATGCGGACCTCGGGCTGCTTTGCCTGCGTAGTCATGTAGCCTTCGGCGTTGTAATACGTGATGATCGCGTTGGTCATCACGAGCGTCGCGCCTTGCACGCGCGCGGTTTGCGCTTGAATAGTCTGATTCCAATACCCGTTGCGTCCCGGCTTGAAGATCTGCACCCCCGCCATCGTCTTGCCGTCGGGCAGAACCTGACTCACGAACAATACGTTGCCGGTGTCCGGATCTTTGCGGAAAAACTGCGGCTCGACCGGCAGCGAGGCCGTGTGATAGATGATTTGGTAGAACGTGCGCGTCGAGAGGTCGACCGCGCGCGGCGCGATGTATTCGTTCATGCCGTAAGCCAGCAAGAACGCGCACAAACCGAAGATGATCGGCGTGAGCGCCAGGCGCCAAAGCGACACGCCGGACGTGCGGATAGCATTGATTTCGTTGTCCGCCATGAGCCGGCCCATTCCGAGCAGCGTCGCGAACAGCGTGGCAAACGGAAATGCCATCGGAATCGACTGGGGGATGCGGAACACGACGAACCGCATGACCAGAAAAAACGGCGCGTTCTGCGTAATCAAATACTTGGCGGCCAAGAAGAAAATGTTGAACGCCCAGAACAGGAAAAATGCCAAAAACGCAAAGAGAAAGGGGCCGAGGAATTCGTTGAGGACGTACGTGTCCAGAATCGGCAGACGCAGCTGGCGCAGAATGCCGACGGGCGCCGTGCGAACTCCGGGTACGGACGCCATAGTTTGGTCCTTTTGCGCTGCCGCTTAGTAGTTCCGGTATGCGGTCAAAACGCGCGACACGTACGCGCGTGTCTCGGCGTACGGCGGCACGCCGTGATATTGATCGACGGCGCCGGGACCGGCATTATAAGCGGCAACGGCCAAGGCGACGTTTTGGTTGTACCGCGCAAGCAGGCCGTGCAGGTAGCGCGTTCCACATTCGACGTTCTGCGCCGGATCGAAGGGGTTGTCGATTCCGCACCCGGCGGACGTTCCGGGCATCAGCTGCATGAGCCCCTGGGCGCCCGCCACGCTGATCGCCGACGGATCGCCCGCGGACTCGGCCATGACTACGGCATTCACCAGCCCAGGCGACACGTCGTTGCGTGCGGATGCCGCAGACACCAGACTCTGAATTTGATCCGGTGAGAGCGCGTGCGGAGCGTACGGCAAATACCCGCCGCCGCTACATCCGTACAGCAGTCCCAGAAGCATGAACAGCCCCAGCAGTTTCCTCATCGCCAAACGCCCTTTTCTTGTATCGGTGGTACCCGGCCTGCGCCGTAGTTGCCTGTCCGCCCGCTTCGCCTGCCGTGCAACCGCGTCTAGACGCGGCTTCATAAAAGACTTTACAGTAGCGGGACGTGCGGCGCTGTGGAGTACCGCGCATCACGTCATTGCATCCGGCACCAGCGAGGAACTACATGCCAAGATCCATTCGAGCGGTCGCGGGCATCCTATGTTTTGGGCTCGCGCTCACTGCCTGCGGAGGCCACTCCTCCGTACCTTTCACCCCGGGCGGCGCATCGACTGATGAAGGCGCGGCTAGCCAAAGTCCAGAGAGCCAAGTCAGGGCGGTCAGCGGCGGCGTGCCGCATCCGAGCGGGCGGCTGGCCTTCAGCGATCTCGGCCGTCGCGCGCCCTCGGCTCCGGTCAACGTGTCGATCACCCTGCACTACAATCACCAAGCCGAGCTCGACACGCTCGTGCGCGAGCAGAGCGATCGCTCCTCGCCAATGTATCATCGCTATCTTTCGACCTCGCAATTCAACGCGTACTACGCGCCGACTTCGGCGCAGGAAGCCGCGGTCGTGCATGCGCTGCAGTCCGCCGGCTTTACGATCACGCAGCGATTCGCAAATCGCACGATCGTCGATGCAAGCGCGCCGAGTTCCGCCGTCGAGCGCTTCTTTAGCACGCAAATGCATACGGTCAGCCAAGGCAAATTCGGACAGCGGTACACCAACGCTAAGGTTGCCGTCATTCCGGCGAGCATTTCCCAGTACGTCAAGGATCTCTCGCTCAACAATCTGATCGTGGTGCACACGGGCGCCGATTCTTCGCGCCGGACGGTTCCATCGCGCATCGCCGTCCCGCCGTTCTCCGCGCGGCGCCGTATGGCTGTGCAGCCGATGGCTGCTAATGTCGTGACCAATCCCGGCTTCGAAAGCGGCCGCGTCAACAGCGGCTGGTTCCAATGCGGAAACATCAACGCTTCCGTCACGACCTCACATCCGCATACCGGCCGATACGACGAGAAGTCGGGCAACGGCAGCAGCGAACCCAACGGCGACACGGGCGTGTGCCAGCAAGTCACCATTCCTGCCAGCGGCGTGCTCACGTTCTACGCGTATCAGCGATCGGACGAGAGCGACACGTCCTACGCATGGCAAGAAGCGGATCTGCTCGACGGCAACGGCAATGTCGTGCAGAACTTCTACTACAGCGTCAACAACGTGCCGTCTTGGGTCCAGAAGAGCTATAGCGTAAGCGCGTATGCCGGCCAAACGTACTATCTGTACTTCGGCGTGCATGGCGACGGCTATTCGTATCTCTACACGCAGCAGTTCATCGACGACGTCAGCCTCTCCGGAGGCGGTTCGACGCCGACGCCTTCGCCGTCCCCGACACCGACGCCCAAACCGACGAGCACTCCCTCGCCGACTCCCAAGCCGTCAGGTTCTCCTACGCCCACGCCCCAACCGACCAGCACACCCACGGGGCCGCCGAGCGGTTGTAACGGTGCGGCTGCACTGAACGGGCCGCTGAGCGGTTCGAACGGCTGGTATGCGACGGGCGTTGCAAAAGCCTTCGATTACCCAGTACAGCACGGCTGCAACGGATCAGGCCAAACCGTCGCGGTCGAGATCGATACGCCGATCACGGCGAGCGACGTGAGCACCTACTTGAGCGCTGCAGGCGTTAGCCAAACCGGCAGCATCACCAACGTCGCCGTAGACGGCGGCGGCAATGCATCCAGCAGCGACTACGTTGAAACGGCGCTGGACGTCGAAACGATCTCCGGTCTTGCGCCGGGCGCCAACGTTCGCGTTTACGACTTCCCAGACCTGAGCGATCAACACATCGAAGACGGGTACAACAAAGCCGTTTCCGACGGACTCGCAACGGTCATCAACTCCTCGTTCGGCGGATGCGAGTCGAGCGACACGTCATTCGCCAACACGACCAACTCCATCGCGCAGCAGGCCGCGGCCAAAGGCATCACGTTCTCGGCCTCGTCTGGCGATTCGGGAAGCAACGAGTGCAGCGGTTCGCTGGGCGTAAGCGCGCCGGCGGGCGGCCCGTATTTCGTGTCCGTGGGTGCAGTGAACTTCACCGACAACAGCAGCGGTACGCTCACGAGCATCACCGCCGGATCCGACTCGTCCAACGGATTCAAGTCGGGCGGCGGTGTTTCAACGGTGTTTGCGCTGCCGAGTTACCAGTCGGGCGTGTCCGGTACCAACAGCTCGGGACGCAATCAGCCGGACGTCTCGCTTCCCGGCGTCGGCGTCGCGGTGTATGCGGCCGGTCAAGGCGGATGGATGAAAGTAGACGGCACGTCGTGGTCGTCGCCGGAGTTCGTCGCCTTCATGGCCGAAGTGAATCAGCTGCGCAATACGCACTACGGATTCGTGGATCCGAATCTGTATACCGTATTCAAGAACAGCGCGTACACGGATTACACGGATGTGACATCCGGCAACAACGGCGCGTACAACGCGGTCGCCGGCTACGACCTAGTCACGGGCATCGGAGCGCCCAAAGCCTGGTCTCTGGCAAACGCGCTGTAGCATTTGCGGCGCTAACAAAATGGGCCGGCGCTCGCGCCGGCCCATTTTTTCTAGGCGCGGCTCCAGGAACTGTGCTCCCGCGTGATGTGCCAATGGCAGCGGAGAATTCGGCTCAGACGGTGATGTTTGACGCGCGCCAGCCGCACGGTGACACGCAGGCCTCGAAAAACGCGAAATCGCGGAGCTGAAGTGAACACCGCGGCCAAAACGTGCGGGTGAGCGCGGATCGACGCTTGAATCGATCCCGTTACCGCGTAGACCGGACGATTGGCTGTGGTCATCGTAGGGCTCCCCTTAGGGATGCATTGTACCCATTCCGGAAGCCCGCTCCGGCACACGTCTTAAGTGGACAGAGGCGTCATGCCGTGCGCTCGATCGCCTGTGCATGCCGGCGAAGCGTGTCCGCAAGCCGTGAACGGGGAGGGAGCCATGACGGAAATATTTTCAAAACGCGACGTTCGGTGTCCGTTCAGCGCCACGATCGAGATGATCCAACGCTTCCACAGCAAGGGCGTGCAGCATCGCGTCGGGCCGTTTTCGGCGCTGCGTACGCGGGTTGAATACGAACTGCAAGAGGTGCCCGATCACACCGACACGACGCGCATTCACGATGCGCTGACGATTCACTGGCACGCGCGTTCGTGGTTCCCGCTGCCGGTGATGCGCGGGCTCATTACCGTACGGCCTAATGGCGCGTCAACGGAGCTGCGCATGGAAGGATCGTATGCGGCGCCGCTCGGTTTGCCGGGGCGGATATTCGATCGCATCATCGGGCGGCACATCGCGCAGCGCACGATGAATCGCTTTTTAGACGACGTTCACGACTTTGCCGAGCGCGAATGGAATCTCGAACGCCGCGATCGCCCCTCGGAGCGGTGACGCTGCGCTCACTCGGCGAGGTGTAAAAGCTTACGGCGATCGACTTCAACGATTCGGCCGCCGGCGCGCCGGATTGCTCCTTCCGCTTCAAATTTGGGAAGCAATCGCTGCACGATCTCTTTGACCGTCCCCGCCAGCCGCGCAATTTCGGTTTGCGTCATCAGTGGGAGCGGCGGCAGCGCTGCGCGCAATCCCTGCGCCGGAGCGGCATACGAAAGCAGTACGGACGCGATGCGCGCAGCGGCCGGTTGCGCAAGCAGAAGGGCGAATCGATCGAGGATGGCGCGCGTGTGCTGCGAGCTCAAATCCGCGAGGGCGTGAAACAGTGCGTTGTCGGCTTCACATTGGCGGCGCACGGCTTCGACCGGAAACAGCAGCACGATCGTCCCGACAGTTTGCGCGATGTACCGCACCAGCGTCGGACCGCGATCGATCAGTGCGGCCTCGCCAAAGACGTCGCCGGGCAGTAAATCGAAGAGCACCTGCTCGCGTCCGCTCCCGCTTGCCAGCACCGCCTGCACGATGCCTGCTTCCACCAGTCCGACGTACGGCCACGAGACGCCCTGCTCGACCACCGCGCGATCGCGTTTAATCGCTGCGCGCCGCGCCAGCGGTGCAAGCACCGCCGTCGAGCTGGGCGCGGATCGCGCAAAGACCGGCGAGCGCTCCATGCCCGACGCGGCGCCGCCGCGCGGCGGCCGCATTTTGCGAAGCGTGATCTCCCAGTGGTTTTCCGCCAGCCTTCGCTGCGCCCACGCGTAGGTGGACCGGCGCGTTTGCTCGAGTTCGATGTGCAGCGGGCGCGCGTCGTGATCGGTCGCGACGACCAGACCCCGCCCCTCGGCCAAGTCGTCGAACGCGCGCAAAATCACCGTGTGGCGGTCGGCCGGCGGCAAGGGTCGCACGTCGATGCGTCGTTCAATGGTCTGCATAGTGTGGAAAAGTCGCAGCTATGCGCCTACTGCGGTCGTTCCGCGCAGCAGTGCGGAGGCGCTACGCTTGACTCCTATGGCATACATTATCGCCGAACCCTGCGTGGGGACCAAGGACAAATCATGCGTAGACGTCTGTCCGGTGGACTGCATTCACGGCGCCGAGGAGGACCCGCAGCTCTACATCGACCCTGAGGTGTGCATCGACTGCGGGGCCTGCGTGTCGGCGTGTCCGGTTGAAGCGATTTTCGCGGACAGCGACCTTCCGCATAAGTGGGACGAATACACCGAACTCAACGCCGCCTATTTTCGTAAGTCTCCGGCGTAGGCATCAAACACCACGGCTGCCATCACCGCGCGGAGTACGGTTAGAGAAGCTACGCGTTTGCGCCGCCTGCGTGTCGTATCTGGAAGCAAGTCTCGTCCCATTTTAGAGCCGGAGCTGCCACGGCGTCGATTTTGGATCCGTGGAAGCTATCCACGCGGCATCGTTGAACTTCGGCGATTGCGCTGCATACGCGCTCGCCATCGACCGCGGCAAGCCACTGCTCTATAAAAGCCAGGATTTCGCCAAAACCGACGTGCTTTCGGCCGGGCCGTTACGATCCGGAACTTACTCGAGTAATTCATAACGCGTAGATCTTCCAGCACCTTCGGAGCGCAGGACGCCTTTTTGCACGAGATGGCTTAAGTCGCGTGTGGCGCTTTCGCGCGAGGTTTGCGCCAAACGTTGCCAGTTCTTTGTCGTAATGGCGCCTTTGAACCCTTGTAGAACATGTGTGAGCGCCTTACGCTGGCGATCCGTAAACGTTACGGCACTGTGGTGGGCCCAAAATGTATTGGCACGTAGCACGCGCCCAAGCGTGTCCATGGCGCGCTGCACGGCTTTTTCGTAACACTGCAAGAACCATTCAAGCCACGAAGTAACGTCGAGCGGCCCGTGCTGCGTTTCTTTGAGCACGGCATAATAGTGTTTACGCTCCTCACGGATTTGGCGAGACATACTGAAGAAGCGACGAGTCGATCGTTCGTCCTGAGCTAATGCCATATCTGCTATAGCGCGAGCAATCCGACCATTGCCGTCCTCAAATGGATGGATCGTGACGAACCATAGGTGCGCGAGCGCGCTGCGAACGATGCCGTCGGTACCGCTCGGTGCGTTGAACCAATCGAAGAAGCGTTTCATTTCGACGATCACGCGCTCCGCAGGTGGAGCCATGTACTCGGTAGTGGGCGGTTGGTCGACGCGGCCATAGCGGTAAACGCCAACAGGACCCGCTCGCCAATCGCCGATGACGATTTCTTGTTTGCCGGGGAACAGCTCGATATGCCAGCGGAAAATCCGGTCCCCTGTGAGCGGTTTATCGTAATTCTGGACTGCATCAAGCACCATAGCGGCGACGCCTTCAGTGCGTGCGTCGGTAGGCGCCAGCGCGGCGTGTGGCATCCCTAGACGCGCCGCTACCGAAGAACGCACCGCTGCGTAGTCGAGGTCCTCACCCTCAATTTTGCTTGTTTCGACCGCGTCTGTTGTAAGCGTTTCAAGAAAGGCTTCTTCGCGCTCGGTGAAGCCGACGCGCGCCATTGCCTCGGCGAGCCGGCCTTGGGCCTTACGGGCGTTCCCCAGCGCAGCTAGCAAGCGGGCAGCATCATATGAGAATCTTGGCCAGCCTGCCCGCTCCCAGATATATAATCGCGTCATGTTTTGACGCAATTATACCGCAAGGATCGCGTCTTGTCGCTAATCGCGTCATAACGTGACGCGATTGGCGAACGCTAATCGCGTCAATGTCGGCCTCGATCGAAACAGCGCTCGGTCGTTACGAGCGGCATCCTCAGCGGCTACTCCGTGAGGGGCGGCGCCGTTCCCTTTTACTTCCGGAATTCCCGTCAGCTTCTCTGCAGTTCCGCTACCTTATGAAACCTACAGCCACTGTTGAATTTTCACGGGCCGTCCGCTTGCGCCCCGTTCACCTGGGGCGTATAGTGGTGCAAAGTGGTGCGCAGTGGTGACTTGGGGAGGCGAGCTTGCACGCGGACTTACCGCGCTTTTCCGGTTCGGTCGAGCACGCCCTTGACGACAAGGGGCGCCTCATCGTGCCCGCGCGGTTCCGCGAGCGGCTCGGTCCAGGCTTCATTATAACCATCGCGGCGCCCGAGCCGTGCCTGGCGCTCTACCCTCAAGCCACCTGGGCCGCCTTTTGCGATCGACTCGAGTCCGCCCCGCAAAAAGATGAGACGTTTCGGCGCTTCGTTCGCCACGTGTTCGCCCATACGGAAGAAACGGCGTGCGACGCGCAAGGGCGCCTGCTCATCCCCCCGGCGCTGCGGGGATACGCCGGCGTCGAGCGCGAGGTGACGTCGGTGGGAACCCTCACGCGCGTCGAGGTTTGGGCTAAAGAACGCTACGCCGAGCACGCCGCACCCGAAGGCGAGGTCGCGAGTTTCATGGCAGAGCTCAGGACTGTACTGATGCCCGAGTGGATCGATGGAACAACACATTCCGGTCTTGTACGAACAGGCGTTGAAGTATTTGGCGATCCGGCCGAGTGGTATTTACGTCGATGCGACCTTCGGTGCGGGTGGCCACAGCCGGGGAATCTTGGAGCGCTTACGGGACGGCCGGCTCATTGCATTCGATGCAGACCCGCAGGCGCAGGCGCGGGCGGCGCACTTGGACCACTCCGCGTTTACGTTCGTGCCCTCGAACTTCCGCGATCTTTCGACGGAGCTGGACCGGCTGGGGATCGGCTCGGTCGACGGCGTGCTCTTCGATTTGGGAGTCTCTTCGATGCAATTTGACGATGCGTCGCGCGGCTTTTCATTTCGCGAATCCGCCGAGCTCGACATGCGTATGGATCCGCGCGGCGGTCAAAGCGCCTACGAGGTATTGATGACTGCGAGCGAAGCCGAACTCGCGGACATCTTCTTTTTCTACGGACAAGAGCGCGCCGCTCGAAAGATTGCCCGCGCAATCGTGCACCGGCGAACGTCGGGAACGTTGCCGAAGACGACCGTGGAATTCGGGCGGATGATCGGTGGCCTGCTGTATCGCAGCGGGCGGCGTGAACGCATCCATCCGGCCACGCGCGTCTTCCAGGCGCTGCGCATTGCGGTCAACGACGAACTGGACGCGTTGCGAGACGGCCTCGATACCGCGGCGGATCGGTTGCGCGGAGCCGGACGCATCGTGACGATCAGTTTCCACTCCCTCGAGGACCGCATCGTCAAGCACGCGATGCGTGAGGACGAACGCCTGGACGTGCTCACGCGCAAGCCAATCGTTCCCGACGAAGCGGAGATCGAGCGCAATCCGCGTGCGCGCAGCGCGAAACTGCGCGCGGCGCAGCGAAAGGCCGTCTGATGCTCGCGCAGGCGCGTGTACAAAACGTTCGCACCGCAAAGCAGGCGACGCAGCGGCGCATCTCGCGTAAAGAACGCGCGCGGTACGCGGGGCTGCTGCGCTTCTGCGCCGGGCTCGCAATGGTGCTGTGCCTAGTGATGTTGTACGTCATGCTGACGGCTCGCTTGACGGGGTTGAACTACGCGATGGCCAAGGGCGAACGCGAGAGGGTTATGCTGACCGCCGAAACGGCGCGCCTGGACGATCGCATAGCGGCACTGCGGTCCGACGATCGTTTGGCCGGGGTGGCGGCTCGCCTCCACATGCAGGATCCCGATCGATTCGCCATCGTCACCCTGCCGGCACCGTTGCAGCACCACGAACGTGCCCACGTGGCCCTTCTCTCGGGCCTTGCAAGTTTGTTCGCCGAAAAGTAAGGCCTTGCATAAACGAATCTTCGCGCGCGTGGCTCCTCGCCGCGCGAAATTCTTGTTTTACGTGTTGATGGCGATCGGCGCGTTTCTGTCGTGGCGCCTCTCATACGTGCAGCTCGTCAAAGGCCCGGTGTACGCAAAAGAAGCACTCGCACAGCGCAGCGATTCGATCGAAGTCTTCGCGCGTCGCGGGAGCATTTTGGACCGCGAAGGCAACGTGCTCGTGCGCTCGCTGCCCTCCGAGAGCGTCTACGCCGTGCCGCACGATCTCTCGGATCCCGATGTCGTGATACGGCAACTCGGCCGCCTCGTCGGCAAGATCGACACGGCGACCGCGCGGCTGCTGCACGATCGGCATCTGCAATTCGTGTGGATCGCGCGCAAGATTCCACACGATCAAGCCGACAAGGTGGAAGCGCTCGATATTCCGGGCATTTCCGTTATCGAAGAAGATACGGGGCGACGCGTCGATCTGTCAGGCCGCAGCGCATCGACCGTCTTGGGATTCGTCGGGATCGACGAGAACGGCCTGAGCGGATTGGAGTACACCTTCGACAATCTGCTCAAGGGATCGTCCGGACGCGTGACGATTGAAGCGGACGAGTTCGGGCGGCCGATTCCCTTCGGCCAGCACCGCGTCGTCAAACCGGCAAAGCCGGGGCTTTCACTGCAGCTCACCCTCGATTCGTATCTGCAGTTCGTCGCGCAGTCCGCGCTGCAGAAACAGGTTACGACGTATCACGCGCGCAGCGGCACGGCCATCGTCATGAACCCGTACACGGGCGAAGTGCTGGCGATGGCGAACGCTCCGAACTTCGATCCCAACGCCTATTGGAAATACTCCGCCGACGACTACCGCGACCGCGCGGTTCAAGACGCGTACGAACCCGGTTCGACGTTCAAGCTCCTCACGGCTGCCGCGGCGATCGACAGCGGCAAAGTCTCGATAACCCGCCGCTTTAATTCGATTGGCCCCCTCGAAGTTGGCGGCAGCCGCATTTACAACGCCGTCGACGGCCTCACGCCCAATCCCGCGGGCGATACCCTGGAAACGATCATCGCCGACTCACTCAACGTCGGAGCTGCGGACGTCGGTCTATTCATCGGCAGCAAGACGTTTTACGACATGGAGCGCCGCGCGGGCTTCGGCATGCCTACACAGATCGGGCTGGCCGGCGAAAATCCCGGCATCGTGCCGCCGCCCGCGCAGTGGAGCGGCAGTTCGCTCGCGACGATGTCGTTCGGGCAAGGCGTGTCCGTCACGCCCATTGCGCTGACGCGTTTTTATTGCGCTATCGCCAACGGGGGCCTGCTGGTTCGCCCGCGCATCGTGCGCTCGATCCTCGATGCGAGCGGCGATCCGATTTACTCGTATCCGCCCGAGATCGAACGGCGCGTTTTCTCGCAGAAGACCGCGGCGGTGCTGCGCGGCTTCTTGCGCGCTGTCGTCGTGCGGGGCACCGGGAACCCGTCAGCTCAAATTCCGGGCTACGCGACGGCCGGAAAAACCGGAACCGCGCAGATGGTGGAAAACGGCGGATACGATCCCGGTTCGTACGTCGCGTCCTTCATCGGCATGGTTCCCTACCCGCACCCGCGGTACGTCATCTACGTCAAAGTCGAAAAGCCGCAAGGCGCCATCTACGGCTCTATTGTGGCCGCTCCGGCGTTCGTCGCCATCGCCAAGGCCGCGATGCTGCACGCCGGGGTGCTGCCGCAATTCAAGGCGCCCCCGCTCGCGTTCGGTGACAAACGCTTGGTCAGGCGGCACGCCGCGCAGAAGACCCGGTGAACGTATGGACATGGAGCGCCGCTGCACCCTGGATTCGCTGCTGTCCGCGCTTGCCGGCGGCGCGCGCATCATGGGCCCGGCCAGCGTTGCGGTGAACGCGCTCGAGATAGACTCGCGCAGCGTCCGGCCGGGGAGCCTGTTTGTCGCGTTGCGCGGCGAACATACGGACGGGCACCGGTTCATCGGCCAGGCGGTAGAGCGGGGCGCCGTCGCCGTGCTGACGGAAGAACCGTGCGAAGTGCCTGCGCACGTGACGTCGGTCATCGTGCCCGATACTGCGCGGGCGCTCTCGCAGCTGGCGCACGCCTTCAACGGCCGTCCGTCGGAGGATCTGGCCGTGGCCGGCATCACGGGCACAAACGGCAAAACCACGACTGCGCAGATGACTGCCGCCATTCTGAATGCCGCCGCGATTGCGTGCGGGTCGATCGGCACCATCGGCGCGCACATGCGCGAACGCACGTGGAGCTTGCAGCACACCACGCCGCTTGCCTGCGAACTTGCGCAGCTGCTGGCGCAGATGCGCGATGCCGGCGCGAAGGCCGTTGCTATGGAGGTGAGTTCGCACGCACTGGCGCTGCAGCGCGTGGCCGACGTGCGTTTTGAGGTTGGCGCGCTCACGAACGTTACTCGCGATCATCTCGACTTCCACAAGACGTTCGATGCGTATGCGGCGGCGAAACGCTCGCTGTTCGAGGCTGCGCATCGCTGCGTACTCAATGCGGACGATGCTTTGGGCGCCCGCTGGTCGAGTGAGTTGCGTGCGCGCAAGCCCGTGACGACTTATGCGATGCGAGCCGCTGCCGACGTGCGACCCGAGAACGTCGAGGTTCGATCCGACGGCAGCGTCTTTTATTTGAGCGGACGGCGCTTCGAGGTGCGTCTGCCGGGGCGATTCAACGTGGCGAATGCGCTGTGCGCCATTGGCATCGCGCGCATGCTCGGTGCCGGCGATGCGCACGCGGCGGACGGTTTGGCGTCCCTGCAGCGTGTGGCCGGACGCATGGAACACGTGCACGCGAACGGCGTCGACGTTGTCGTCGACTATGCTCACACACCCGATGCGCTCGAAAACGTGCTGCGCGCGCTGCGCGAAACGGCTGCGCGTCGTCTGGTGGTCGTGTTCGGCTGCGGCGGCGATCGCGATCGCGGAAAGCGCCCGCAAATGGGTGCAGCTGCCGCGCGCTACGCCGATTACACGTACGTCACCTCCGACAACCCGCGCACGGAAGATCCGCAGGAAATCGTCGATGAAATTCTTCCGGGCATCGGCGCGGCACCGCACGCAGTGCGCCTCGATCGACGCGAAGCGATCGAAGCGGCCATCGCCGGTGCGCGCGAAGGCGACGTCGTGCTGATTGCCGGCAAAGGCCACGAGAGCTTCCAAATCGTCGGTACGCAAGCCCTCCCGTTCGACGACCTCACTGTTGCCCGAGAGGCCCTGGCGCACCGCGAGGCGCTGCATCGATGAGCCTGGGGTGGGAAGCGGCAGTGCGTGCGACCGGCGCACGGGTCGTGCATGCGGAGCGCATTCCAGCGATCGTACGCGTCGTGACCGATACGCGCGCGCTTGGCGCGGGCGACACCTTTTTGGCGCTGCGCGGCGAGCGCTTCGACGGACACGACTATGTCGAGGATGCGGTGTCCAGAGGCGCCGCGGCACTTGTAATCGACGATCCGCGAGCGGCGCCGGCGAGCATTCCGGCGCTGCTGGTGACGGACACCAAGCGTGCGTACATGAATCTGGCCGCGGCCGCGCGCGAGCAATACGGCGGTTCCGTCATCGGCATCACAGGCAGCACGGGAAAGACGACGACGAAGCACTTTCTGACGCAGCTATTGGCCGCGCAGTATGGCAGCGACGGCGTGCTGGCCGCTCCGGCTAACGAAAACAACGAAATCGGCGTGAGCAAACTGCTGCTTGCGGTGCAAGAACGGCATCGCGCGCTCGTAGTAGAAATGGGTGCGCGCCACGAGGGCGACATCGCGCAGTTGGTGCGCATCGCGCGTCCGCAAATCGGCGTGCTGACCAACATCGGTGAAGCGCACCTGGAGATTTTTGGATCGCGCGAGCAGCTGGCGCGCACGAAATGGGGCTTGTTTTCACAGGGCGCGCAGGCGGTGCTCAATGCGCGCGATGGGGAATCGCAAATGCGTGCCCGCGAACTTTCGGCGCCTCCGCTTTGGTTCGGCACCGGCGAACCGGGCGTCGCAGGCGTGTGGGTACGCGATGCGCGCGCGCTCATGCTGACGTACGGGCAAACGGTACGCGAATTACCGATCGACGTGCGCGTTCCCGGAGCGCACAACCTCGAAAACTTGGCGGCCGCGCTGGCCGCGGCGCTGGTATTGGGAATCGAGCCGGAACGCATGCTCTCGAGTGTTGCAAGCCTTACGTTGCCGCCGGGCCGGTACGAAAGCATCCCAACCGCCGGCGGAATGCGCCTCATCTACGATGCGTACAACGCCAGCACGACCGGAATGATCGCGGCGCTCGATGCGTTTGCCGGCGAACGCGCGGAACGGCGAATCGCCGTGCTGGGGAGCATGGCGGAACTCGGCACAGACGCGCCCGCGATGCACGAACGCGTGGGCGCGCACGCCGCTTCGAGCGGCATCGACATTTTGCTAGCAGGCGGCGAGTATGCGCAGTCGTTCGTGGCGGGAGCCGTGGCTGCGGGATTCTCACCCGATCGCATCGTGACGTACGAGCGCAACGCCGACGCCGTCGGCTGGCTGCGCCTGCATGCGCGTTCGCGCGACGTCGTGCTGCTCAAAGGTTCGCGCAAATACCGGCTGGAGGAGATCGTCGCGGCGCTTAGGCCGGACGATGCTCGCGGCGAGTCGGCGTGAAAAGCCTGCACGTGGATCGCCGTGAGTTGCCGCGCGGCATCGTTGCGGTTCCCGTTCGCACGCCGCTGGTGCGTCCCGGCGACGATCTCATCGACCTCGTGCAGCGAACCGTCGCCGGCATCGCGCGCCCGGGCGACGTCCTTGCGATCTCCGAAACGGCAGTCGCGATCGCGCAAGGGCAGGCAGTGGCCGCCGAATACGTGCGACCCTCCAAAATTGCCTACTATCTTTCGAGACGCGCGGGCGCCCTGGCGACGGTAAGCCAACCTGAATCGCTGCAGATCGTCATCGATCACGCGGGGGTTTGGAAAGTGCTGTACGCGGCGGGGGCGCACGTCGCCGGACGATTGCTGCGGCGGCGGGGCTTGTTCTATGAAATTTTAGGGGAAGCGATCGCCGCGATCGATGGGTACACCGGCACCCTTCCGCCGTTCGAACGCACGATCGTGTTCGCGCCCCAACATCCGGATGCGTTCGCGCAGTCGCTCTTCGAGCGCACGAGCATCGCGGCATGCGTCGTGGATGCCAACGATCTCGAAAAAGCCAAGGTTCTGGGCGCGAGTGCAGGCGTCGACCGGCGAACCGTGGAGCTCGCGCTCCGTTCTAATCCGCACGGCAACGGCGACGAGCAGACGCCCGTCGTCGTGCTGAAATGGCGATCCGCGCAAGCGAACCCGCTCTTCGAGCACGGCACGGCATGACGCTCGCGTCCGTGATCGTCACGCTGTTCATCGGCTTTCTTATTGCGGTTGCGGCCGGAGCGCTGCTGCTCGCGACGCTGCCGGCTCTGCAAGTGCGGCAAACGGCGTACGAGGATGCGCCGCAGACACACCGGCAAAAAACGGGGACACCGACGATGGGCGGCCTGGCGATCCTTGCAGCATTGCTGCCCGCGCTGGCACGCTACGATGCCCTCACGCTGTGGCTGATGTTTCTCGTTTTTGCGTGCGCGGCCATCGGATTGGTCGATGACGTCATCGGAATCAAACGCGGCAAAAATCTGGGGCTTCGCGCGCGGACGAAATATTTGCTGACCGCGCTGGTCGCCGTCATGTTCTTGCGGCTCATCGACGCTTCCACGTCGATCTTCCCGCGCGATGCGATCTTTCATGCCGGCAGTTACGCGCTCGTCGTGCCGCACTGGTTATGGCTACTCTTGGGCATTCTGGCGGTGACTGGATCCGTGCACGCGGTGAATCTGACGGACGGCTTGGACGGGCTGGTTGCGGGCACGATCGTTCCTCCGCTGGTCGTGCTGCTGATCGTTGCGCTGGACATGGACGCGGTAACGGCGTCGACATGGCCCGTTGTCGCCTTGCTGGGCATCGGCGGATGCTTCGGCTTTTTGACGTACAACCGTCATCCCGCGCGCATGTTCATGGGCGATACGGGATCGCTGGCGCTCGGAGCGCTGCTTTCGGGCCTGGCGATCTTGAGCGGCGAGATGCTGCTGCTGCTGCTTATCGGCGGCGTGTTCGTTGCCGAGGCGCTCTCCGTCATTCTTCAGGTTGGGTATTTCAAGCGTTCGGGTGGAAGGCGCATATTTCGCATGAGCCCGCTGCACCATCACTTCGAACTGATCGGCTGGCCGGAAACGACGGTAACTGCGCGGTTTTGGCTCGCGTCCGTCCTGTTTTCCGGCATCGGCCTGGCGATCGTCCGATGAAGTTCGAGCGCGGAGATACGGCGTTGATCGTCGGCGTCGGACGCAGCGGCCAAGCGACGGCCCAGGTGCTGCTTGCGCGGGGCGTAACCGTGTACGCCGTTGATGAGAAGCCGCCGGAGGATCTGCATGATGCGCTCGCCCACCTGCGCTCGCTCGGCGTCCCACTCGTGCCGCCCGACGAGCTCACGGACGTGTTGACCCGCGTAACGGCCGCGATTCTTTCGCCCGGCGTTCCGCTCAACGGCCGGCTCGTTCGCCGCGTGCAAGCCGAAAACGTACCGGTGTACAGCGAAATCGAGCTGGCGTACCGATTGTGCCGAGCGCCCATCGTTGCCGTGACGGGAACGAAGGGCAAATCGACCACGACCTCGCTCATCGGACATCTCGTGCGCAGTTGCGGCGCTTCGGCAGGTATTTCCGAAGTGCGAGTTGGCGGGAACATCGGCAATCCGCTCGTAGCGGAAGTGATCGGCGCCGCTCCGCACGATCTGATCGTCGCGGAGGTTTCATCGTTCCAGTTGGAATCGATTCGTTCGTTCCGCCCGCGCGTGTCCGTCGTGCTCAATATCTCGGCGGATCATCTGGATCGATACCATTCGATGGACGAGTACGCAGAGGCCAAATACCGCATTTTTGCAAACCAGCACGAATCGGATTTTTTCATAGGCAATTTTGACGACGAACGCGTGCGCATGCTGCATTGGCACACTGGTGAAACGCGGGTGCGCGCGCGCCAGCTCTGGTTCACCATGGGGACTGCGCGAGAACATGCGGCCATGTACTTGCGCGGCGATGCGATCGTGTACGCCCCGCACAGCGGCGACCCGCGTCCCGTGGACGTACTGTGCACAGGCGACATTCCGCTCGCGGGAGCGCATAACGTCCAGAACGTCATGGCGGCGCTGCTCGCCGCGCTGGCGCTCGGTCTCGACTATCGCGGTCTTGCGCAAGCGGTGCGTTCCTTCCGCCCCATGGCGCATCGGCTGCAGAGCGTAGCGACCGTGGACGGCGTGCTGTACGTCGATGATTCCAAAGCCACCAATCCCGGATCGGCCATCGCCGCGCTTCAGGCCTACGATCGTCCGATCGTGCTCATTGCGGGCGGCAAATCGAAGAACACGCAGTTTGCGGAGCTGGGACGCGTTATCGATGAACGCGCGCAGGCGCTGGTGACGATCGGCGAGGCCGCCGGCGAGATCGCCGCGTGCGTGCACCGTGCGCGCACCGAGCGGGCCGAATCGATGGAGGACGCGGTTCGCCGTGCAGCGTCGCTGGCCAATAGCGGCGAGGTCGTGCTGCTCTCACCGGCTTGCGCATCGTTCGACATGTTTGAATCCGCAGAAGATCGCGGAAGGCAGTTCATTGCGGCCGTCCACGCGCTCGCAAAACCGCCCTACGGCCCGCTGAGGACGACGGCATAGATGAAAGCGGCGGTCCGTGCACCTTCGTATCGGCAAACCCCACGTGCTCAAGCGCCGCGCGCGTTCGTGCCGGCTCCGCCCGACACCCTGCTCTTTGCAGCCGTTGCGATCCTGGTGGCGATCGGACTGGTGATGATCTTCAGCGCATCGAGCGCGCAGGCATACGCCGATCACCACGACACGGCTTACTACGTCAAACATCAGCTGATCTATCTGGCCGTAGGATTGGTGCTCGCGTATGCAGCCTATCGGATCGATTATCGCAAGCTGAAATGCTGTGCACCGTATGCACTCTTGCTTTGCGTGCTGGGGCTCCTCGCAGTTTTGGTTCCGCACGTCGGCGTCGCCGTCAACGGCGCTCGGCGCTGGATCGGCGCCGGCATGATTTCGCTGCAGCCTTCGGAGTTTGCCAAGCTCGGCCTCGTGCTGTATCTGGCAGCGGTGCTCTCGGTTCGCGGCGACCGGATCAACTCGCTCGTGCGCGGCCTGTTCCCACTGGTTGCGCTAGTGTTCTTTATGGCGATGCTGGTGCTCGTGGAGCCCGACATGGGTACTGCGAGCCTACTGGTTTTTACGGCGTTTGCATTACTCTTCGCAGCCGGCGCGCGCATCGAACACCTAGCCCTGATCACCATGGTGACGCTGCCGCCCGCCATCCTCACGATTTTCGCCAGCCCCTACAAACGGGCACGCATTTTCGCGTTCATCGACCCCTGGAAGGACCCCCAGAACACCGGTTTCCATATCGTGCAGTCGCTGCTCGCTCTTGGGAGCGGCGGATTGATGGGCGTGGGTCTGGGAGAATCGCGCGCTAAATTTTTCTATCTGCCCGAACAGTACACGGACTTCATCTTCTCCGTGCTGGGTGAAGAGCTCGGGGTGCTGGGCACGATCACCGTCATCGTTCTGTTCGTGACGCTGGCGTACCGTGCGATCCGCATTGCAATCGCGGCGCCAGACTCGTTCGGTTTTTTTCTGGCGACGGGCTGCGCGGCGATGATCACGATCCAAGCGTTCGTGAACATCGGCGTCGTCACGTCGTCTTGGCCCGTAACGGGCGTGCCGCTACCGTTCATTTCCTTCGGCGGCACTCGCTGATCGTCTCGCTCGTCGCCGTCGCGCTGATCATCAACGTCGGGCGCCATCGTCGCGTCGACCTGCCGTAGTAGGCTACGGTGCATTCGATCCCGGAGCGCATCGAACGCCAGGCATCCGCATGCAGCGCGATGGGATCGCCGCTATATGGTGCTCTCTGTTTGCTCGCCGCACAGGCCTATGCCGACGAGACCGCGCTTTCGCATCTGCTGGACCGCCATGCGGCTCGCTCTAGAATAGCGATTCGGCTGTTGGGAGCTGCACACTTTCGCGCGCTGCGCGGATACGCACCTCGCATCGCAGCGCACTTTCCGTCAACCGGCGGCGCACCGGAGCCGGCCCGTGCGTGGAGCGCGATACTGGATGATATACGGGCGAACGATGCTGAATATGATGAACTGCTCGCCAGACCGGTGCAAACTAATGAGGTCGGACGCGCAACGCCGATTCTTGGGGCTTTACTCACCGTCGCTGCCGCCTTCGGCCTACCGTTGCGCCTTTTCGAGATCGGCTCGAGTGCCGGGCTACTGCTCAACCTAGACTCGTATCGGTACAGCGGCCCCGCCTGGAGTGGGCGATCCGGGTTCGCTCGTTCATCTACAAAGCAGACTTCACTGCGCCACCGCATCTAGATGCGCCTTTGCGCATTCTCGCTCGTCGCGGCTGCGACTTGCACCCTTTACACATGCATAGCGACACGGACGTCGATACGTTGCTAGGTTTCGTTTGGGCGGACCAGATCCATCGTATCGACCGCTTACGCTCGGCGGTCGGCATAGCGCGGAAACATCCAGTTGCGCTCGATACGGCGGATGGCGCCGAATGGATCGAGAGTGTTGGCCATCCTGTGCCGTCTGCGCTCACCGTGGCGCTGCACACGGTCATCACGGAACACATGACGCGCTCCATGCGCGACGTGCTTGCTGCCGCAATTGCGAGAATTGGCAATCAAGCCGCCGATTCCCGGCCGTTCGCATGGCTTCGCATGGAACAGTCAAAGGACGCATACGAAACGATCCTGACCGTTTGGCCGGGTTTTAAGGAACGATGCATCGCGCGGTCCGACGGGCATGGCAACGAGTCTACGTTGGAACCTTGCGCGCGTATGAAAATACTGTTCGCGTGCGGCGGAACCGGCGGCCATCTCTATCCGGCGATCGCGCTCGCCGATGCGTTGCGAGAACGCGCCGGCATCCGTTTCGTCGGCACGGCGGATCGTTTGGAGACCAGCATCGTTCCCGGCGCAGGGTACGAGCTGCAGACCGTTGCGGCGCGACCGCTGCGGCGCGCGGTATCGATTGAGACGGTGCGCACTGCCGGAGCTAATGCCCTGGGAATCTTACAGTCCGCGCGCATTCTGTCCGCATTCAGCCCCGACGTCATCGTAGCGACGGGCGGGTACGTCGGGTTTCCGGTGATGGTTGCGGCGAAGATGCTGCGCGCGGCCGGGCTGTTGCGTTCGGCCCTCGCGCTGCTGGAGCCCAACGCGCAGCCGGGTTTGACGAATCGCCTGCTGGCGCCGTTGGTGGATGAGATTTGGGGCGCGTTCGAATCGCCCGCACGCGCGTGGAACAACCGTTTCGTGCGCACCGGGATTCCGGTGCGTTCGACCCTTTTCAGCCAACGAGATCGCGTTGAAGCGGCGCGGCGCCTGGGGTTGGATGCGGCGATGCGAACGCTGCTGGTCATGGGCGGAAGCCAAGGCGCACGGTCGATTAACACGGCCGTAACGGCGCTGGTCGCGCATCGCGCGCTTCCGCCGGATTGGCAAGTGCTGCACGTGAGCGGCGAACGCGACTACGCATCGGTGCAAGCGCAGGAGCGGACAACGTTTGCAGGCAATCGCGTGGTGCTCATGCCCTACATCGCGGACATGGCCGACGCATACGCGCTTGCCGATCTTGTGATAGCGCGTGCCGGAGCCTCGACGCTCGGGGAACTGGCGGCTCTGGGCATTGCATCGGTGCTCGTCCCCTATCCCTTTGCCTCCGACGACCATCAGATGCGCAACGCCCGCGCGTTCCAATCCGCCGGCGCCTGCATCGTGCTTGGCGACCGCGCGCTGGACGAAGATTCCCTTCGGCAGGCGCTGCACGGCGCAATGGAACCGGCGAATCTGGCGCGGATGCGCAGGGCTGCGCGTTCGCTTGCACCGGGCGACCCGGTAGCCGCCATTCTTGCGCGGATTGACGCCCTGGCTTCGCGAAAGACTGCTTGAGTATGAGACCAAACGAGCCCGGGCGCTGCTCAGCTTGTCAACCTTGCATTTTGTCGGCATCGGGGGCATCGGCATGAGTGCCATCGCTCGCGTGCTGCTCGATCGCGGAGAGCGCGTCACCGGATCGGACCAGCGCGGTTCGGCCATCATCGAGGAATTGCGCGCCCATGGCGCGCGGATTGCCATCGGTCACGATACGCGCAACATCAACGGGGCGCGTGCGATCGTCATAAGTTCGGCCATAGATGCCGCCAATCCCGAATACCGGTATGCCGCCGAGCGGGGCATCCCGATCGTTCCGCGAGGCGAAATGCTGCGCCGAATCATGGAAGGCCGTCGCGGCATCGCGGTGTGCGGAACCCATGGGAAAACTACTACCACGGCCATGGCGGCCGCAATCCTGCGCGGGGCCGGGATCGACGCGAGCCTCGTGCTCGGCGGCATCGACGTCGCGACGGGCTGCAACGCGCATAACGGGAGCGCGCCGTGGTTTTTGACGGAAGCCGACGAATCGGACGGATCCTTCGCGTTGCTCGATCCGAGCATCGCCATCGTCACGAACGTTGAAAACGATCATCTCTCCTCGGACGCACAGTTGCCCAAGCTCGTCACGGCGTTCGAACGCTTTTTGGGGAAATTGCCGCGCGACGGAACCGCCGTCGTGGGCGTGGACAATCCGCAGAGCCGCTCGATCTCGGATGCGGCACGCTTAGCGCACACGACGACGTTCGGGATTGCCGGCGATGCGCAGGTTTGCGCCCGCAATATCCGCTTTGCCGATTTAGGATCGTTATTCGACGTCACGGTGAAGGATCGCCCGTTGGGGACGGTGCGCTTGAACGTTCCGGGCGCGATCAACATTGAAAACGCTCTCGCCGCGATTTGCGCAGCGCTCGCGCTCGATTCCCCATTCGAGACCATCGCGCGAGCGTTGGAGGGTTTTTGCGGCGTGCGGCGCCGCTTCGAAATTTTGGCGAAGACTCGCCGCATGATCGTCGTCGACGATTACGCCCACCATCCGACGGCGGTACGCGCGACGATTGCCGCTGCAAGGCACTACCACAAAGGCCCGCTCGTCGTCGCGTTTCAGCCGCATCGCTACACTCGCACGGCGTATTTGGCTTCAGCCTTCGCGAGCGCGCTCGCCGCCGCAGACGCGGTGTATCTGACGCCGATTTACTCGGCCGGCGAGCCGGCAATGGAGGACGTGAACGAACGCAGCATCGGCGAGACGCTCGAGCGTGCCGGAAAGCCGGTGCACTACGTAGCGAGCGTTGATGAACTTCAGAGCGTGCTGCCGTTGGAGGTCCCGCAAAACGCGCTCGTGCTCATGCTCGGCGCGGGAGACATAACCGCCGTCGCGGCGAAATTGGCGCACGACATCGGTGCGGAAGCGTCTGCATGACGGCAGCACTCGAAGGCGTGCGCAGCATTTTATCGCACGAGGATCGATCCGAACTGGAAGACATCGCGGCAACTGCGGTGCGTTTCGACCACGCGCTCGCGCCGTACACGTCGTGGAAGATCGGCGGCCCCGCCGATGCGTGGATCGTCGTGGAGCGCGAGGAGCAGCTCACGCGCGTGATGCGTTTTTGCGCCAAGCGTAAGGTGCCGTGGTTCGTCCTGGGTAGCGGAAGCAATCTGCTCGTTGGGGACGGCGGGGTTCGCGGTTTGGTGCTTCGGCTTTCTGGAGAATTCGCGCAGATCGCCGTAAGGCAAGAACAGGAGCACGTCGTGATCGACGCCGGCGCGTCGGCGGGGATGGCGCTGCTCACAGCAAAGGCGGCTTCCGCTGGAGCGGTCGACATCGGCTGCCTCGCCGGCATTCCGGGCAGCGTGGGGGGATCGCTGCGCATGAACGCGGGCACCGACAAGGAGATTGGTGATTTCGTTCGCGAGGTCTGGGTGCAGTCGCCGTCCCGACCGCAGCCGCACTCCGTAACGGTACAGTATTACTATCGGCACACTTCGCTGGCGCGCGACGCCGTCGTTTCACGCGTTACGCTGCAGTTCCGGCGCGGCGATCCCCAGCGCGTTCGCCAAGAGATGCGGCAACGGCTGGTGCGCCGCAAAGACACGCAGCCGATCGCACTGCCCAATGCGGGTTCGTGCTTTCGCAATCCCGACGGCGAAAAGGCCGCGCGTTTGATCGAAGCGGCCGGCGCTAAGGGGTGGCGCGAGGGCGGCGCGGAAGTTTCGCCGCTGCATGCGAACTTCATCAACAATCTCGCGAATGCAAGCGCGAAAGACGTCGCGACGCTGCTTGCGCGAGTCCGGCGCGCGGTATCGGAAGGATTCGGCATAGATCTGCAGCTGGAAGTGCATCTCGTCGGCGTGTTTACTGATGACGCCGAGTAAGAAGCGCGCCAAAGTCGCCGTAGTCATGGGCGGCACGAGCGCCGAGCGTCCCATCTCCGTGCAAACCGGATCCGGCGTCATGCAAGCGCTGCACGAGCTCGGATATGACGCGCAATCGCTCGACTACGACGGCCGTTTCGTCGACGCGGTACGCGAACTGCAGCCGGACGTGGTGTTCAACGCCCTTCACGGTCCCGGCGGCGAGGACGGACAAATTCAAGGTATTCTGGAGTATCTGCACATTCCGTACACCGGCAGCGGAATCGAGCCCGCGGCCCTGGCGATGGACAAGCATTTGACCAAGAAACTGTGCGCGGCCGAAGGCTTGCCGACCGCGGCCTGGGACCTGTTCGATCTCACCGGCGGGACGCTTCCGCTCTTGCCGGGTTCGCTCGATCTGCCGCTGGTGATCAAGCCGCGATTCGAGGGCAGCAGTGAAGGGGTCAGCATCGTCAAAACCCACGAACAGTGGACGCAAGCGATGATCGATGCCGCGCAAGAGTACACTGAAATCGTCGCCGAAGAATTCATTCCGGGACGCGAATTCACGTGCGGCGTGCTCGGCGAAGAAGCGCTGCCCATCGTCGAAGTCATTGCGAATCGGGACGAATTTTACTCCTACGATGCCAAGTACGAAGCCGGCGGCAGCATGCACATCGTTCCGGCGAAGATCTCCGAAGATCTCGGCGCGCGCCTGCAGATGCTCGCACTTTCGGTGCACCGGTTGATCGGACTGCGCGATTACTTGAGAACCGATTTCATCGTGAGCAAGGAAGGGCGTCCGTACATCCTGGAGATCAATACGCTCCCCGGTTTGACGCCGACCAGCCTGCTGCCCGATGCATGCAGCGCGGTCGGCATATCCTACGGCGCCCTTATCGACCGGCTTATCGGGTATGCGCTTGGACGCAGCGGGCACCGGGTTCTCGCCGGCTAGTAAAAGGCCCCACGATGCCGCACGCCCGCTTGGCCGAACGCCGTAAAAATTTGCGTCACCGCAAGCTCCCAGGCAACGTTAAGCGGGGTGCGCGACGTTGTAAGGGAAAGGCCATGAAACTTGTTTGGATTACGCTGCTGATTGCAGCGCTTGCCGTCCCCTTTGCCGTGCCGACGCGCGCGGCGGACCCGGCGCCGGCGTCTACCTTACCCCCGTATCAGACGCTCACGCCCGTGCGCGTGCTCGGATTCGTCCGGCGAGTCTTTCGTTCGCACCGCCCGCCGCCGCCGTACGAAATTTATACGATGGTCCGTTCGCAAATGACCAATTACGGTTATCCCGACTATGCCGGTTCGTACACCACCAAGTACTGGGTGCGCAATTCCGATCGCGCCGCGCTCACGCGCAAACTCTTCCGAGACGATTACGAAGGCGACATGTCGTTTCAGCGCCCCGAGTTGAACGAAGCGACCGATCCCGGACCGCCGACCGTCGATGTTTTTGCGCCGGCTCCGATCAGGCAGCACCCCAATCCGCTCTCCTACGTGCCGACGCCCGAACCTTCCGGACCGCCGCTCAAGACGATCACTTCCGTCGTCGCCTTCGGCGAATCGGATTACAACGTGCCGCGCATGACCGTGGAGGGAAACTTGCTGGACTTGGTGCTCAAGCCTCGCCGCGATCCCGAACGCAACGTGCTGCGCGAAATCTGGGTTGACAAACACACCTACGAGCTGCGCAAAATCATCGCGCACGACCGGCTCTTTACGGACGACCAAGGGACGTTTCCCGTGACGTTCACGTACACGCTCGGCTATCTGCAGGGCGTGTTGGTGATCACGCGGCTGCACGGCGTGGTGGAGCCGCGCGTTGAATCCGACGGGACGCAAACCGTCTACGACGGCGACGGCCGAACCGTGAATTTCGATTTTACGGACATCTCCTTTCCAAGTTCGCTGCCCTCGTGGTATTTCGATCCGCGCGAATACGCGCAAAACAAGGATCAAGCCCCGACGTAGCTGCCGCCCGCGGGGTACCGACGACGGCGCGCCGAATGCCTCTAAAGCCATGTCCACAACCGGTATCACGGTCGATCGCGGCCTCGAAGGCGTCGTCGTTGGAAGCACGCTGCTCAGCAACGTTGAGGGCAAACAAGGACGGCTGACCTTTCGTGGCTACGATATCCACGATCTCGCGCCGCACGCGTGTTTCGAAGAAGTCGTGCACTTGCTGCTCTACGGTAATTTGCCGACCGATTCGGAGCTGACCGCGCTCAAAAAAGAACTGGGCGCGCACCGCATGATTCCCGAGCCGCTCATCAATGCGATGGAGCGCGCCCCCAAGGATGCCTGGCCCATGGACGTGCTGCGCACGATTCTCTCGGGCTTGGGATTGTTCGTCCCCGTCGATCCCAAAGGCGCGCACGTCTCGAACGTTCACGTCGCCATCGAACTCGTCGCAAAGGTTCCGACGATCGTGGCGATGTGGGATCGCATTCGCCGCGGCCTTGAACCAATCGAGCCACGCACGGATCTCTCTCAATCCGCCAACTTCTTATACATGTGCCGCGGCCAGGTCCCCAGCGACGTCGCCGAAGACGCGATGGACACCTACTTAGTGCTGCTCTCGGACCATTCGTACAACGCCTCGACGTTTTCCGCCCGCGTAACCGCTTCCACCAAGGCCGATCTTTACGCTGCCGTGACCGCCGCGATTGCGACGCTGCAAGGCGAGGCGCACGGTGGCGCCGCCAGCGCGGTTGGACGCGTATTGTTGGAAATCGGCAAGCCCGAACGAGCCGAAACCTACGTTCGCGAAGTGCTGGCGCGCGGCGAACGCATCATGGGCATGGGGCATCGCGAATACAAGGTGCGCGATCCGCGCGCGCAGCATCTGGAAGCGGTGGCCAAGCGCCTGAGCGAGATCACCGATCCGAAGTGGTACAAGATCGCGCGCGCGCTCGAAGACGCCTCCAATCGAGTGCTGCAGGAAACCAAGCCGGACAAACGCATCTACGCCAACGTCGATTTCTACAGCGCGCCGCTCTTCTACAGCCTAGGATTCCCCGGTGACGAATTCACGCCGATTTTTGCGTGCGGACGCATTGCGGGCTGGACTGCGCATATTTTGGAACAGCTGAGCGACAACCGCTTGATCCGGCCGCAAGCCTCGTATTCCGGCCCGGCGGTGCATCCGTTCGAGCCGATCGCTCAACGCTCGCGCAACGGCACCCGTCCAGCGCCCGGATAATGCTCGTCATTCCGGCCATCGATCTGCGCGGCGGCAAATGCGTGCGCATGCAGCAGGGCGATCCCAATCGCGAACGGGCATACGATACCGATCCGGTCGAACAAGCCAAAGCGTTCGTCGCCGCGGGGGCGCAGCAGCTGCACGTGATCGATTTGGACGGCGCGTTCGGTTCGGGCGAGAACCACGAAGCAATCGCGCGCATCTGCCGGGCCGTCGACGTGCCCGTGCAAACGGGCGGCGGAATCCGCACGCAGGCGCAGGCGCAGGCGCGTTTGGATGCCGGCGCGGCGTATCTCATCCTCGGAACGCTGCTCGTGCAGGACGAACGCATGGCGCGCTACATCATCGGCTCGCTCGGCGAGAAGATCTTTGCGGGCATCGACGCACGCGGCGATCGGGTAGCCGTCCGCGGATGGCAAGAAGGCACGCCGGTCGACCGCGATGCGCTCGTGCAGCGCGTCGCCCAGTGGGGAGTGGGTCGCGTCGTATTTACGGAAATCGGGCGCGACGGCACCGGAGAAGGCTACGATATGGAAGCGCTGCGGACCGTTGCGGGGGTTGCGGAGCTGCGCATCACGGCAAGCGGCGGCGCCAGAACCGTTGACGATCTGCGCAAATTGCACGAGCAGGCTCCCGCGAACGTGGACGCGTGCGTCGTCGGGCGCGCGCTCTACGAGGGAACGGTCGACCTCAAAGAAGCGATTACTGCAGTACTCTAAGGCGTGCGGCGAGGCCGCGGAATCGGCACGTGAATGGGCGTGTAAACCGGACGGTACGTTTGCACCGGCGCCGGCGTGCGCAACGGCATCGGGGTGCGCAGCGGCATCGGCGTATGCAGCGGCATTGGCGTGTTCAGCGGCGCCGGCGTTGGTTCCGTTTTGCGGGGCAAATGTGGTACAGGCCGGTGAGTGGGCTGGGGCGCCGGTCCGAGGCGCGGTTGGGTGAACAGACCGACGAACACGGGGATCGGAACCACGGTCTGCACGCCCGACCACGACGTATAGACGGCGGTCACGCGGCAGTACGGAAGTTGATAACCGAAGGGCGCAAGCACGCTGGCTTGATACGTCCCGCCGTATCCGCCGTTCCAAAACGCATATTGGTATCCTAGTCCGCACATTTGCAGCATCGCGCTGCCACCCGGCGGAGCCAGCAGCACGAAGTGCATCCAATCGCCGGGATAGAATGCGCTCGAACCGTTCACGTAAAAGCGATAATCGTAGCCCTCGTACATGTTCGCTGCCGCGTCGGGTGGTGCGGCGAGGGTGGTTGCGAACGACCACGTTTCCGAAAACGGCTGTCCACTTTCCGTCTTTCCGGAAAACTTGACCGTATGCGAACCGCGCGTGAGTCCGGTGCGCGGCATAAACGTTATCGTGGAACCGTCGAACGAAGCGAGCGGCGTTACATCTTGCTGGTCGATCGTCAGTTCGATCCGGCTGCGTTTCGCGCTCGCCTGTACCAGCGATGCGGAGATAGTGGGATATGCGGTAGCGACGGTCGCGTTTGCCGGCGGATCGAGCGCAGTTACGACGGCGCCTTTGGCTTCAGGCTGTGCCTTTGCCGGTGCGATACGGATCGTTTGCGAGCGCGCATCGTATGAGATCTGTACGCCAAGCGCTGTAAACGTCGCCGCTCCGGTCGAGTACCGGGTCGTTAACGCTGACGGCAAGCATCGGTGTCGTCCATAACGCGAGGAAGATGCTGCGGCAATCGCGCGACGATTTCGTAGTTAATGGTGCCGGCCCAGCGCGCCCAATCCTCAACGCTCACGCTCGTCGCTCCGTCCGTCCCGATGAGCGTAACCGTATCTCCAGGCTGGGCATTCGGCGCCTGCTCGAGGTCGATCATCGTCATGTTCATGCATACCCGCCCCACGATGGGACAGCGCGCGCCCGCGACGGCGAATGCACCGCAATTGGAGAGCGATCGCGGGATCCCGTCGGCGTATCCCACCGGAACGGTGCCGATGCGCGCCGCCTTCGGCGCCCGGTACGTGCAGCCGTAGCCTATGGGACTTCCCTCTTCGACGCAGCGCACTGCGGCGAGCCGTGCCGTGAACGACAGGGCCGGCTGCAGTTCCAAATCTACGTGCCTCATTGCGTTCCGCGTCTGCGGCGAAGGCCACAGACCGTACGCGGCGATGCCGAATCGTGCCATGTCCAAGCGCGTACGCGGCCAAAGCATGGCCGCCGCCGAGGCTGCAATGTGCCGAAGCGGTCGAACGTCCGGTTCACGCATCGAGAAGGCCGCCGCCCTCAAGACCGTTTCGAACGCGTGGATCTGCCGCTGCGTGAACGTCGAGTCGAGTTCTTCTGCCGCCGCCAAGTGCGAAAAAATGCCGGCGACTTGCAGCTCCGGCGTGCGCGCATAGCGCGCGATGGCATCGGCCGCTACCGCCGGCTGCAATCCTAGCCGCGCGACGCCGGTGTCGATCTTGACGTGGACGCGAAAACGACCGCCGCGTTTTGAAGCGGCGCAGGACACGGCCCGGGCGTACGATGCGGTGTCCCAGAGTGCGATCTCCACGTCGCGCGCAAACGCTTCTTCTAAGTCGCCGCTGTCGATGGGTCCCATCACAAGGATCGTTTGCGAGATCCCGGCTTCGCGCAGCGCGACGGCGTCATGCAGCGAGTAGACGCACAAGCGGTCCGCCAAGGGCGCGAGCGCCTGCGCTACGGGGACCAGCCCGTGCCCGTACGCATTGCTCTTTACGACGAAGGCGGCTTTGGCGGGAGCAATCAGCCGCGCGAGCGCTCGCGCATTGAACCGCAGCGCGTCAAGCGATATCCGCAGGCGGCTCAATGGTTGCGTCGAGGGCATGGCGCAAGCGACAGTTCGCGCCGCGCCGGCGTCGGCCTGGCACTGCTGCCCCTCAGGCGATCGACACGTCGCCATGTCGTCGCAGCTGTTCGGAGCGTGGGGTATACTGTATGCCGTGCTGGTACACCGTCTCGATCGCGTCCTCGCCAGAACCGATCCCTTCGACTTGGCGCAAGCGCTCGAGCGATACGTGCACGCGCTTTCCGCAGAGCGCATCCAATCCTTGGTCATCGACGCCGCAAGCCGTATGGGTGCGTACTACCGCGCGGAATTCGTGCGGCTGTTGCAAGAAGACTACAGCGGACCGCGCACTGCCGCGCAGGAATTGGACGATCGCCGTTTTGCGCAGATCGTGCGCGAATCTCACGGTGACGAAGCGTTTCAACGGGCGCTGGCGCGTTTGCTCAAGAGCAATTTGCGGGCCATACCGATCTTCGGTCCCGCCTTCACTGCTGCCATCCTGCAGTATGTGCCCGCGGATCGCGCCGTCGCAATCGGCGAAGAATCGCGCAGCGGCAATACGCGCGCGGCGCTGATCGGCGGCATCGCGGTCGCATTGGTCTTGGCGGGAGCCGTCGGCGAACACGTCATTTCAAACGCACGCGCGCAAAGCAGCGCGTCGTCGGCACCGCAATCGGCGGCCATACCGGCCGAAACGTACGTCACGCCGTCGCCGCCTCCGCCTGCGAATGCGCACGCATTGGTCGTAGCACAGCCGCAGGAACGACCGGCGGCCAAGCCCGTGGCTCCATCCGCTCCCCAAAGCACGAGCCCGGCAGTTTCAACGTCGGCGCCTGCGCCCGTCGCCGCGCCGTTCAGCGCGCGGCCGTTCGTCGCTTTTACCAAGCCGCCGGTCGCGCGCAGCGCGCAGCGTACGCCGCCGCCCGCCGCGGGCGTGGCGACGATCGCGGTTCCCGCGGCGACTCCTACGCCGCAGCCGACCTCACTCGACGTGAGCGACATGCCCGATGCGTACACGGACGCCACGCCGCTGCCGGCAGAGACGGCGGCCCCCGTCGCCGTTCCGCACAAGATTGCGCTCAAGACGCCGACGCCCAAACCGCGCAAGAGTTGGTTGAAGCGGCAGCTCAAGCACGTCATCGACGATGTCGATCCGTTTCAACCGCATCCTTAAAGCGAGCTCGCGCGTAAGAACATTGCATACCAATCGCGCGCGGTGAGCAAATCGTCGTGCGCAATGGTCGTCGTGAGCACGAACGTCGGAGCACGCGTCTGCAGCTGCGCCTGCGTTAAGCCGTCCCCCAGCCGCACGAAAATATTGGGTTGCGCCGACTGCACCATGGCCATGAGCGCGGCATTTCCGGTGCTGGTGTCGTCGGTGAACACGCTGAGCAAATGCCGTGACGGCGAGCCGTTCGTCCAACTTGCGAACGCATCGTAGTATCCGTATGCAGCGTCGAACAAGATGACGTCGGAAATCGTGGCGTTCATTCCACCGCGCGCCAGGACGCCTCCGGCTCCGCCGTACCCGCCGCTGTGCGCAGTGAGCACGATGCGTCCGATACGATCCGTGGGGATCGCGTCGCTTGCGCGCAGCCACGCGGCGACGTCGTGCATGAATCTCGCAAAGCCGCCGTTGTCGAGCTCCAGCTTTCCGTCGCCCGAGTCCGGTGCGTCTTTGGGACCCTGCGGCACAACTAAGATCGCGTTGCGTCCGCTCGCGTCGAGCTGTTCGCGAAGTCGATAGCGCGCGAGCACGTGGCGCACGTCGCTGTTCCAGCCGTGAAAGTGAACGACGAAATCCGTAGCTTGGGATGCGCGATAGCCTGCCGGCACGTAGAGCGCCACGGCTGCGTCGCTGTAGTGGCCCAACACATCGTAGAGTTTTCCTTGATACACGTGACCGTTTGCCCGGCTCGGATGCGGATACGGCGCCGATCCGAACGCGTGAAGGAAGGTGCGGCCGCCCGGTGCGCTGGGGACGAGCAGCGTCGTGCCCGTGAGCGCGAGAAAATCCGCTCGCTTCATCGGCGAAGCATTCGCGCTTTCCATGGCGGTCGCTTGGGAAAATCTCAGCCAATGATGGAAACATGCATGGCATGAAACGTCTTGCTTTTTGGTTTGCCGCATTCGGATGCGCCGTTGCACTGACTGCGTGCGGCGGCGGCAGCCCAAGTCCCTCACCCTCGCCGACCCCTTGCCCCACGCCGGCGGGCAATACGACGGTTCTCGTCTACCCGGCGCCGGGTGCAACGAGCGTGCCGGGGACCTTCGGACAGATCATCCTCGGGTCCACGACGGCGCTGGGATCCGGATACAACGTCGTGGTCAGCGACGCTCTGAACCCCGGGGGAATACCGGGGCAAAATCTGACGGCGGCGACTCCACCGTTCCCGACGCCGAACACTACCCCGTCCTTTGCGAACCCCAAGTACGAGAGCAGTTCATTTTCTGGCATAACCTTCGCGCCTAATCAGGTCGTGAGCGTCTATGTGAATCAGCCCAGCTCAAACTGCACAGCAGTAGGTCCCGTCGGTTCATTCAGCACCTGAAACTCCGATAGGACCGCACCTTCGCCGGCGCCGTGACACTTGCGAGTCCATCCAAGCAAGTTGGGAGGCATTTATGCCTGAGCTGGTCTTCTTGAACGGTTGACCGGCATATTCATACATTGAGGCAAGGAAGCCGGCCTTCAGCAGCCCGGGTTTCTGCCACATCACGCGCCGCCAACTTCGGGCCTGGTCGCGGAGCGTGGCGCGTCTTACCGCGATAGGGCGCTAAAACCACTTGCACTCGCCTAAGTACTCTGCTAAAATTTGCGGGTTGGCAGTCTACTGCTAAGAGTGCCAACACTTCCGAAGGGGCTCAGGCCAAGCACGACAGCGGGCGCTTCGACACGCTCAGCGTGACAGAGGAAGGCTCAGCGTGACAGACGCGCTTTGCCTAGGTACGCGTGACAAGCCGTAAGGATCAGGCCGTTGCTTCGGAAGCCATTTTCATCACTTTGTAGTTGGAGGATTTTCGTGAATCTCAAGCCTTTGGGCGATCGCGTGGTTGTAGAGCACGTCGAGCAGGAAGACAAAAGCGCCGGCGGCGTGTTCCTCCCGGACACTGCTAAAGAGAAGCCGCAGGAAGGTCTCGTCAAAGCCGTCGGCTCCGGCCGCACCCTCGACAACGGCACAAAACTCTCGATGGACGTGAAGGTCGGCGATCGCATCATCTATTCGAAGTACTCCGGTTCCGAAGTCAAACTCGAGGGTACCGAGTACCTCATCATTTCTGAAAAAGACGTTCTCGCCATCGTCGACAAAGTTCCGGCTGGCGTTTAGAAGGAGTTATAGACACACAACATGGCTGCAAAAGAACTCGTATTTGACGAAAACGCCCGCCGTTCGCTCGAGCGCGGCGCGAACATGCTCGCCGACGCGGTCCGGGTGACGCTTGGCCCCAAAGGGCGCAACGTCGTTCTCGATAAGAAATTCGGTTCGCCGACGATTACCAACGACGGCGTGACCATCGCGAAAGAGATCGAACTCTCGAACAGCTTCGAAAACATGGGCGCGCAGCTCGTGAAAGAAGTTGCCTCCAAGACCAACGACGTCGCCGGCGACGGCACGACGACGGCCACGGTGCTCGCGCAAGCGATCATTCGCGAAGGTTTGCGCAACGTGACCGCCGGTTCGAACCCCCTGCTGATCAAGCGCGGCATCGAGAAGGCCGTGGAGATCGCGGTCGGCGAGATGGAGAAGTTCGTTCAGAAGGTCGATACCAAAGAGAAGATCGCGCAGGTTGCCTCCATCTCGGCAAACGATCAAGAAATCGGCTTGCTCATTGCGGACGCGATGGAGAAGGTCGGTAAAGACGGCGTCATTACCGTCGAAGAATCCAAATCGATGAAGACGGAAGTCGAAACCAAAGAAGGCATGCAGTTCGACAAGGGCTACATCTCGCCGTACATGGTGACGGATTCCGAGCGCATGGAAGCGACGCTGAGCGATCCGTTCATTTTGGTGACGGAGCGCAAGATTTCGGCAATCGCCGACATTCTGCCGCTGCTCGAGAAGATCGTGCAGGTGCAGAAGCCGCTGCTGATCATCGCTGAAGACGTCGAAGGCGAAGCGCTCGCCACGCTCGTGGTCAACAAGTTGCGCGGAACGTTCACGACCGTTGCGGTCAAGGCGCCGGGCTTCGGCGATCGCCGCAAGGAAATGCTCAAGGACATCGCCACGCTCACGGGCGCGACCGTCATCAGCGAAGAGCTGGGCCTGAAGCTGGACAAGGTCAATCCCGAAATGCTCGGACGCGCGAAGACCGTCAAAGTCACCAAAGAAGAGACGACGATCGTCGACGGCGCCGGCAAAGAGGGCGAGATTAAAGGCCGCATCGAGATGATCAAGCGTCAGGTCGAGGAGACCGACAGCGACTTCGATCGCGAGAAGCTGCAAGAGCGTCTCGCCAAACTCTCCGGCGGCGTTGCGGTCATCCAAGTCGGAGCCGCAACCGAAACCGAACTCAAAGAGAAGAAGCACCGCATCGAAGACGCGCTGAGCGCTACGCGCGCTGCAGTGCAAGAGGGCATGATCCCAGGCGGTGGTTCGTCGCTCGTGCACGCGGTCAAGGCGATCGAAAAATACACCCCGCCGTCGACGAACGGTCACGCGGCGACCGTTGCGGACGAAAAGATCGGCATCGACATCGTACGCAAGGCGCTGGAAGAGCCGCTTCGTCAGATCGCGTACAACGCGGGCTTCGAGGGCTCGGTTGAAGTCAACAACGTCAAGGGCCAGCAAGCGCCCAAGGGCTTCGATGCCATGACCGGCGAGATCGTCGACATGTTTCAAGCCGGCATCGTCGAGCCGTTCAAAGTCACGCGGTCCGCGCTGCAAAACGCGGCCTCGATCGGTTCGTTGATTCTTACCACGGAGACTCTGGTGGCCGACAAGCCCGAGCCGAAGAAAGAGTCCGCGATGCCGGGCGGCGGTGGAGGCATGGGCGGCTACGACATGATGTAACCGCGCGCAACGAGCACGCCGAAAGGGGCCCCGCGACAACGCGGGGCCCCTTTTTGCAGCAATCCGCTCGCTTGGGCTGTTAGCACCCGAACAGATCGGGCAATAATCCTAGGCGACTTCCTGTTCTTTTCGTGAGGCAAATCAATGAAGCAAGCAAAGGTCGCATCGGTCGCGATCGCACTCGGGATGGCGGTAACGCTGGCCGCATGCGGTGGCGGGGGCGGCAACAACAACAAGAACGCCGGAAACAACCCGGGCTCAAACGGCGGAAACAAAGGCTCTCAACAGGTCAAGCAGATGAATCCGCTGCACGCCGCCCACAACGCGATCGCCGGGCACAGTCTGCAGATCAACATGGGACAGCAAAACAATTCCGGTCAGGCCGGCAATGCCAGCGTCGTCGATCACAACGGCGGCGTGAACGTCGCCATCCACATCAAGTCCGAGCCGAAAGGCGTCACCGAGCCGGCGCACATTCACCGCGGAACGTGCACCAAACTCAACCCCGCGCCGTGGAAGCCGCTCACCCCGGTTGAAAACGGCCAGTCGATGACGCACCTGTCCGGAGTCAGCGTCGCGCAGATCAAGAAGGGCCAGTACGCGATCAACGTTCATGACGCACACGACCTCAAACGGTACGTCTCCTGCGGAGACCTCACGCCGTAATTCCATGCGGAAGCGCAGTTGCTTCCTCCTCGCGGCCGCCGCGGCGCTCGTTTCGTGCCACGGCGGCCGTCCCGTTGGTCAGATCAATCCGCTGCACGTTGCGCACAACTACATGACCGACCACCTGTTGACGGTCAACATGGGCGCGCTGCGCCATTCCAATCAGTGGGGCAGCGCAAGCATGGGCGATGCCTCGCACGGCTTAGACGTTTCAGTCAAGGTCGAGAACGAGCCGCGCGGCGTTTCGGAAACCGCCTACATAGGCCACGGCAACTGCATTCGCCCTGCGACCAGAGAGTGGAAACCGCTGCACGCGGTCGTCAACGGCGCCTCAAAATCGCACGTTGCGGGCGTTACCGTGGGCGAGATCAAAAAGGGCCATTATTCGATCGTCGTTGACGGCGGGAGCGGTAAGAATCCGATTTCCTGCGGCGATTTCGAACTGTAAGCGTCGAACTTCAGGGCCCTTCGATAAGATCGGGACGGCGCCCAGCGGACCGGTTCAAAAACGCATAATAGACGGGAATAGCCAGCAGCAGAATACCCAGACCGATGAGGCTGTTCTGGGGATATTTCAAATACGTGTCCAGCACGACCGCTGCGCTCGCCACCAAAAACACGCCGGTGGAAACGGGATGCCCTGGGACGCGAAACCCTTGCGGCGGGCGCGTTGCGCCGCGGTCGTCGCGAGCGCGAAAGATGAATAACGCAAGCGCGGCCAGCGTAAAAAACACGTAGTCGACCGACGTCACGTAATTCAGGATCTGATCGTAGCGGCCCGAGAGCGCGACGATCGCCGCAAAGATGCCCTGCAGCGCGATCGCGATCACCGGCACGCGGGAGCGCGGATGAACCCACGCGACCGGCGCAAAGAACAGACCGTCGCGCGCCATGGCGTGGTACACGCGAGGCGAAGTAAGAATTTGATTGCTCATGAATCCGAACGTAGAGAGCATGACCGCAGCGGCGATGGCTTGCGCGCCGCGCGGTCCCAGCAGCAGACGCAGCACGTCCGAGGCGGGCGTGTCGGTCGCCGCCAATGCCGACGGTCCAAGCGCGCGCACGCACACGAAATTCACGAGCATGTACAGCACGACCACGCCCAGCACGCCCCAAATCAAGCCCAGGGATAGCGTTCGCTGCGGATTTTTGAGTTCGCCGCTCATGAAGCTCGACGTCTGCCAGCCGCTGTAAGCGAAAAGAACCGGAATCATCGCCACGCCCATCGCGGTCAGCATGTCCGCCGTGCCGGCAATAGCCGGAGCTGCGTGCGCTGCCCCGGCGTTGGGGCTCGCAAACAATCCGACGCCGATAATCGCACCGATCGCGCCGATCTTGAGCACCATCAAAAAGTTCTGCACGTTGCTTCCGGCGCGCACGCCCAGGCAATTTACAACGGTTAAGAAAGCCAGCGTTCCGACCGCGACGAGCGGCTCTTCAAAGCGCACTCCCGGCTGTAAGCGCTGCAGATAACCCGCAAACGTGATTGCGGATGCGGCCGCGCCGCCGCTTTGCGATACCAGCAGGAGCGTCCATCCGTACATGAACGCTACGACCGGGTGAAAGGCATCACGCATGTAGGCATACAGGCCGCCTTCGCTCGGCCGGCGCGCTGCAAGTTCCGCAAATACGAATCCGCCAAGCAGTGCCACGATGCCGCCGCACGCCCAAACGATCATGATGAGCAACGGCGCATGCACGCGCTGCGCAACGACTGAGGGATTGCGAAAAATCCCCGAGCCGATGATGCCCCCCATGACGATGAGCGCGGCATCGTACGGGCCCAGGCGCCGCACCAGTCCGCTCGCGCGCGAAGGGTTCATGCGACCTCATTCGAAGCAGCATCGGGATCGCCTATGATTTCAAAGCCCATTTACAGCGACGAATTCGTGGGACGCCGCGACGAACTCGAATTTTTGCGCGAAGAATTTCGAGCCGCTTGCGATTCGCGCATGCGGTTTCTCACGATCGAGGGCGAAGCCGGCATCGGCAAGTCGCGTCTGCTGCACGAATTTTTCCGGATCGTCGAAGCGCACGCAACCATCGCCACGGGCCACTGCGCCGAGCACGTTCGCGCACCGTATTTGCCCTTCAGCGAAATCGTTGAACGTCTGGATCCTCGTGCGCGTCTTGCGGCGCTCAAGCCTCGCGAGCAAGGATCGTACAGCGACGAGAAGTGGGCGTATTTCAACGGCGTTGCCGACGTGCTGCGTGCGGAGAGCGCGCGCCGTCCGGTCGTGATCGCGATCGAAGACGCACAGTGGGCGGACAGCGCGAGCATCGAACTGCTGCGTTTTCTGCTCGCCCGCATCGCAGCGGCACGGTGTTTGATCCTGGTTACGCTGCGCGCCGAAACGCTCGCGCAGAATCCGGCGGCAGCGGCGCTGCGCAGCGCCGCCTCGCGCGCTCGGGCATGCGCGATCCGGCTGCGTTCGCTGCGCCGGCACGAAATCAAACACCTCGTGCAAGCGTCGCTTCAAAAAGGCGGCCTGCATCTGGATCCCGCGATGGTGGCGCAGATCGAGGTCCTCGCCGAAGGCAACCCGCTCTTTGCCGAAGAGCTGGCGCGCGTCGCCATCGAGAGCGGCGCGCTCGCGTTTCAATCGCAGATGCCCCTCACCTTGCAGTCGATTCTGAGCGAGCGGCTCCAACCGTTCTCGGCGCAAGAACGCGGCATGTTGTCTCGCGCGGCGGTGATCGGCGAGGAATTCGATGCCGCG
>CAVYEM010000002.1:0-84104 GCA_963767635.1 Vulcanimicrobiota bacterium | reverse complement strand
CAGCTTCGTCGTTGCGAAGTATGGAATGCCCGCATGGGCGAGCAGTTGCGGAAGCGTCGCCGCAAAGCCGAAACTGTCGGGCAGCCATGCAATCTGGGGTGAGATGCCCAGACGCTGCGTGCAGTAGGCGTGCGCGAAGAGCATTTGGCGCAGCAGCGATTCGCCGCACGGAATGTTGCAATCGCATTCGACCCAGAGCGCCGCAACGTCGGCATCGAATCTTTGGGTCTCCACGTGCGCGCGAACCCGCTCGAACAGCCCCGCATCGGCGTCTTCGACGAAGCGATAGAGTTGCGGCTGACTTTGAATGAAACGGAACGCCGGATCGCGATCCAGCAAATCGCAGGCGATTGCGAAGGTGCGTTCCGCTTTTCGCGACGTCTGTTCGTAGGTCCACAGCCACGCTACGTCCAGGTGGCTGTGCCCGACCAGGGCGAGGCGCCCGTCATGCTGAGCCTGCCCGCCGTTGTCATGCTGAGCCTGTCGGCCGTTGTCATGCTGAGCCTGTCGGCCGTTGTCATGCTGAGCCTGTCCGCCGTTGTCATGCTGAGCCTGTCCGCCGTTGTCATGCTGAGCCTGTCCGCCCTTGTCATGCTGAGCCTGTCGAAGCACGTGGGACGCTCGAACATCGAGGTCAGTTCGCGGTTTCTCGTGCGATCGCGCGTTGATGTACCACCACACGATACCCGGCCCGGATGGCAGCCCGTTGGTCGGCAACGCCTGGAGCTCGACTTCGAGCAGCAACTCGCGTTCGCGGTCCGACGGCGGAAGTACGACCTCACGATGCTCGCGATCGTACGCACCGAACGCCAGCCCGTCGACGCGCAGCAGCGCGCCGGTGCGCGTGCGGTAGCGCAACGCAACAGCCTGCGCTTGCGGCGCGAGCGTGCCGCGCAGACGCGCGATCGCGGCGTTCCGCTCGAATTCTTCGAGTTTCAACCCCTGCTAGCTTCCGACGAGTTCCTTGAGCGCGTGTTCGAAGATCTTCGGCGCTTTGCCCTGGAAGAGTAGCGACTCGTTGCCGCCGATCTGCTTGCGCAATTCGATGAGCTCGTCGCGCAATGCCGCCGCCTTTTCGAATTCCAGATTGGCCGCGAACTCGTGCATCTTCTTCTCGATGTCTGCGGCCATCCGCATGGCGACGTCGCGCGGAAGCTTTTCGCGCCGGATGTCCGTGCGGCCGTCTTCGGCCGCGCCGACCATTGCGAGAATGTCGCGTACTTCTTTGCGCACGGTGTGCGGTTCGATGCCGTGCTCGTGGTTGTACGCCACCTGCAGTTCCCGGCGGCGGCGCGTCTCGCCGATGGCCCGCGCCATCGATTCGGTCACCATGTCGGCGTACATGACGACTTTGCCTTCGACGTTTCGCGCGGCGCGGCCGATCGTCTGAATCAGCGAGGTCCCGCTGCGCAGGTAGCCTTCCTTGTCCGCATCCAGGATGCCGACGAGCGAGACTTCCGGCAAGTCGAGCCCTTCGCGCAGCAGATTGATGCCCACCAGAACGTCGAAAACGCCCAGCCGCAAATCGCGCAGAATCGCGACGCGTTCGAGCGTATCGACCTCGCTGTGCAGATAGCGCACCTTGAAGTTCATCTCGATCAAGAAGTCCGTCAGATCCTCCGCCATCTTCTTGGTCAGCGTCGTGACCAGCACGCGTTCTTTGCGCTCGACGCGCCCCCGAATCTCTTCCATGAGATCGTCCACCTGATTGCGGGTGGGACGCACGTCCACTTCCGGGTCCACTAGACCCGTGGGCCGGATGATCATCTCCACGATTTGCGAACTGCGTCCGACTTCATACGTGCTCGGCGTCGCGGACACGTAGACGACCTGCTCGACGTGATCTTCGAATTCATCGTACGTGAGCGGCCGGTTGTCCAGGGCGCTGGGAAGGCGAAAACCGTGTTCCACCAGCGAAAGCTTGCGTGATCGGTCGCCGCCGAACATCGCATGCACTTGCGGCAGCGTCACGTGCGACTCGTCGACGAAGACGAGCCAATCTTTGGGAAAAAAGTCCAAAAGACACCACGGTGTCGAGCCAGGTTCGCGGCCGGTCAAATGCCGGGAATAATTTTCGATGCCGTTGCAATAGCCGACCTCGCGCAGCATGTCGAGATCGTATCGCGTGCGCATTTCCAGCCGCTGCGCCTCGATCAGTTTGCCTCGTTCCTTGAAATAGCGCAGCCGCTCTTCCAGCTCTTGCTCGATCGACGAAACGGCGCGCCGCAGCTTTTCGTCCGGCGTAATGAAATGCTTGGCCGGGAAAATCAGCAGTTCGTCCTTGCTCTCCACGTACTCGCCCGTCATGATGTTCACGACGTTGATCGCCTCGATTTGGTCGCCGAAGAACTCGATGCGGTGGATCAGTTCTTCGTCCACGCCCATGAACTCGAGCGTATCGCCGCGCACGCGGAACGCACCGCGAACCATGTTGAGATCGTTACGGCGATATTGCATGTCGACGAGCTTGCGCAGCAAGGCGTCACGATCGATCTCCTCGGCCAGCCGCAGCTTCACCGACATTTCCATGTAATCCGAGGGAGAGCCCAAGCCGTAAATGCACGAGACCGACGCCACGATGAGCGTATCTCTGCGCGTAATGAGCGATTGCGTGGCCGAGTGGCGCAGCCGCTCGATTTCATCGTTGATCGAGCTGTCTTTTTCGATATACGTGTCGGTGTGCGCGATGTATGCTTCGGGCTGATAGTAATCGAAATACGAAACGAAATACTCGACGGCGTTGCGAGGAAAGAAATCGCGGAACTCGGCGCAGAGTTGCGCGGCCAGCGTCTTGTTGTGCGAGAGCACCAGCGTCGGCTTCTGCGCCAATTCGACGACTTTGGCCATCGCCAGCGTCTTGCCGCTGCCCGTCACGCCCAGCAGCGTCTGAGCGCGATCGCCGCGAGCGACGCCTTCGGCCAGGGCTTGTGTGGCCTTGGGCTGGTCGCCGGCGAGTTGGTAGGGCGAAACGAGTTCGAACTTCTGGGCCATCGCTTTCCTTCGACATGGCGGACGGATGCGGGGTTGCGCAGGCGTGCGAGGGTTGCGTGCGCAACCACGGGAACCTCATGTTCCGCCTTCCACTTGCCGGAGACCGCCCTTTGAGCCAAAATTCGCTGCTTTTCAGCGGCAACTCGAACAAACAGCTGGCCGAGGAAATCGCCAAGCGGCTGAAGCTGCACACCGGCAAAGCGCTCGTCTCGAAATTCAGGAACGAAGAGACACGCGTGCAGATCGGCGAAAACGTGCGCGGTTCCGAAGTCTTCGCGATCCAGTCGCTGTGCAAGTCGCCGGGCGGAAACGGCGTGAACGACGCGCTGATGGAGCTGCTGCTGATGATCGACGCGCTCAAGCGCGCGTCCGCCGCCCGCATTACGGCAGTCGTCCCATATTACGGTTACGCCAAGCAAGACAAGAAAACCACCGGACGGGAACCGATTTCGGCCAAAGTCGTCGCCGACATGCTGAAAACGGCGGGAGCGAATCGCATGGTGACGATGGACTTGCATGCCGCGCAGATCCAAGGATTTTTCGACGGACCGGTGGACAACTTGATGGCGATGCCTACGCTCTGCAACTATTTGAAAAAAGAGGGGCTCTGCGAGGATCGCATCGTCGTTGTTTCGCCCGATGCGGGCGGCGTGCACCGCGCCGAGCTCTTCGCCAAGCGGCTCAACTCATCGCTGGCCATCGTGTTCAAACGGCGTCCCGAGCCGGACGTGTCGGAGGTGACCGACATCGTGGGCGACGTCCGCGGGAGAGTGGCGGTCGTCGTTGACGACATGATTTCGACGGGCGGCACGCTCGCGAAAGCCGCCGAGGCGATCATCGCACGAGGCGCGACACGGGTGTTTACCGTCGCATCGCACGGCATCTTCGCCGGCGATGCCATCCGCGTGCTGGACGAATCGCAGATCGAACGCGTGATCGTGACGAACACGATTCCATTTCCGAGCGTGGACGAGCATCCGAAGTTCGTGCAGCTTTCCATCGCACAAACGTTCGCCGACGCAATCAACCGCATTACCACCAACCGTTCGGTCTCGGAACTCTTCACCGAAGACGGCGATCAAAAAAAAATTGAGGAACCATCGCAACCGATCCCCGAACCGGCGATCGTCACGTAAGGAACAGGCATGGCACAACAAGTCTCTCTCACCATCGAGCGCCGCGAAGGCAGCGGTACCACCAAAGCGCGCGCGCTGCGCAACGCGGGCAAAGTACCCGGGGTGCTGTACGGCCACGGCTCTACGGAACCGATCGCCGTCGAGCGCCGCGCGCTGGAGGATTTGCTCCATCGCGTAGGCCGCGCCGGCCTCATCGAACTGCAGCTGGGCGGCCGGCGATTCGACACGGCGCTCGTGCGCGAAGTGCAGCGGGATCCGGTGTCGCGGCGCACAGTGCACGTCGATCTGCAGCGCGTTTCGGCCGACGAAATGGTGCATGCGAAGCTGCGCATCACGACCGTGGGCACGCCCGAGGGCGTGCGCAACTTGGGCGGCGTGATGGACGTCGTCATACACGAGATCGAAGTGGAAGGCCCCGCCAGCAAACTTCCCGAGAACGTCGAGATCGACGTGAACGATTTGGGCATTCACCGGCACGTCGCCGCCGGCGAGCTCGGCTTACCGGACGGATTCAGGCTGGTCACGCCGCCGGACACGATCGTCGTTACGGTGGAAGCATCCAAGACGGCGCGCGCGCTCGAAGAGGCGGAAGCCGGCGCGGTGCTCGAGCAGAGTCAGCCGGAGCTCGTCGGTAAACCCGAGGGCGCAGGTACGTCCGAATAGCGCCAGGGAACGACTCGGCCGCACCTCCGCGCATCCTGGCCGGTTTAGGAAATCCGGGCCGCAAATACGCGAATACGCGCCACAACGTCGGATTTATGGTCGTCGACGAAGTGGCGCGGCGGCTCGACATTGGGAACTGGAAAGTGAAGGATGGCGCGCGACAAGCCTATGACGGGCGGCGCGGCATCGTGATCGTTCAGCCGCAAACGTTCATGAACAACAGCGGCGTGCCACTGCGGCTGATCGCCTCTTGGTATCGAACGCCGCCGCAGGCGCTGCTCGTCGCGTACGACGATATGGACCTACCCTTCGGCGCGGTGCGCATGCGCCCGTTCGGCGGACACGGTGGGCACAACGGGATGCGCTCGATCATCGCAACGATGACGCAAGCCTTTCCCCGCATTCGCATCGGTCTTGGCCGCCCGGCACTTGAAAGCATCGACCACGTGCTCAGTCCGTTCACGCCCGAGGAGCAGCTGCTGCTGCCGAAGATCGTCGCTGCGGCGGCGGACGCGTCGCTGCGCTGGTTCGACCACGGAATCGATGCCGCGATGCAGTTCATCAATAATTTAGAGATCGCGTAGTTCGAAGCTGCGCGCGGCTACGATCGTAACGACGGCGATCCAGCCCACCGTCCACAGCAGCATGGCGGTGGGCGGAGGCGCGGTCACGAAAAACGGCCCGGGCCACACGTGCGCGCTGCTCATGGTCGCAATCATGCCTGCGGGCTCGAGCCGATAGAGCGCAGCCTGCCACATCGCATCGCTCGGCAACAAGAGCTGCGCGACCGTTCCGGCGTGGCGCACCGTTTCGTTGGCATAGTAGCTGCCGATGCTTTGCGCGATGCCGCCCAAGCGCGCAATGATGAACAGCACGATCGCCACGATACTCGCCGCGAGTGCCGGCACGCGCGTGCTCAGCAGCAACGCGAGTACGACCATCACGATGCCGGACAGCGCCAAAAATGCCAGCATCGCGACGGGATGCGGCGGCACGTAACCTGTTGCCACGCGCACGGCGGCGAACTCGCACGCGCCCGTGACGAAGGCATACGCCGCGATCACGAGCGCGAGCGCCGCGGCCTTTCCGCTCAGAATCGCCGTGCGCGAGATCGGGCGCGTCAACACCGGAAGCAGCACGCCCGATTCGATGTCGTTGGCGAACGACGGGGCGGCGATGAATACCGCCGCCATCGCGAGCAGAAAGCTGAACAGATACGAAATCAGAATCAGCAGCACCGCCGTCATCGTCAGCACTTCCAAGTGCGTCACCGGCGCGCCGCGCGCCGTGTGCATGCCGTTCAGGTACGAAAAGCCCCAGCCCGTCGTTCCGACCAGCGCGGCCGTCGCGACGGCGGAGCCCGCGACGAACCTGCGCCGCACGAGTTCTTTCAACGTCAGCAGCGCGATCTGCGTCATGCGCCGCGTTCGCTGGTCAGTTCCAAAAAGCGCTCCTCCAACGTCGCCGTCAGCGGCTCGACCGCGTGAACCGCCCCGCCGCAACGCACGAGCGCGCTGACCATCGCGGGCACCTGCTCGGGCGGCACGCCGCGCACCACGATTGCGCCGCGCTCCGGCTCAATCGGACCGAACGCGCGCAGGACGGGCTCCAGCGGCACGCCGTCGGCTTGTGCGCGAACGCGCACGTCGTGGCGAGGACCCAGAATCTGCGGTATCGTCCCTTGCGCGACCACGCGACCTCCCGTGACGATCGCGATCCGATCGCAGACCTGCTCGACCTCCGTGAGCAGATGCGAATTCAAGAACACGGCGGCGCCCCGTTCGCGCAGATCGTGCAGGATGGCACGCACTTCCAAACGCCCCGACGGATCGAGCGCCGAGGTGGGCTCGTCCAACACGATCAAATCCGGACGGTCCAAGAGCGCTACGGCCAGCCCAAGTCGCTGCTGCATGCCCTTCGAAAACGTTTGCACGCGGTCGTCCATGCGGGCGTAGAGTCCCACCAGGCTCAGCGCTTCCTCGACGTCGCGTGTGCGAACGTTCGCGCCGCACAGCCGCGCGTGCACCCCGAGCACTTCTCGCGCGCAAAGCCATTCGGGATACCGGAACAATTCCGGCAAGTATCCCAGTCGCGTGCGCGCCCGGCGATCGCCAAGCCCGAAGCCCAGCACCGTTCCGAATCCGGCCGTTGGACGAACCAACCCTACGAGCAGACTTGACCGAGGTGGTTTTGCCTGCACCGTTCGGCCCCAAAAAACCGAAGATTTCACCGGGCTGCACGCGCAGCGTCAAATCGGCCAGCGCTTCGATGCGGCCGTAGCGTTTGGCTAGGCGATGAACGTCGACGACGCTATCGCAAACCATCGGCGACGGCCGTTACCTCATCCATCGACACCGGCCCGGCCACGACGTAGATTCTGCCGTTCTTCTGCCACATCACCCCTGCGCCCAGGCCCGTATTATCCCCGATCGCCAAACCCGGCGTACCGCTCACGTTTACGCGCCGCGCCGTTTGTTTGTCGATGACGACCGGAACCGGAACGGTGGTTTGGATGTCGCCGAGCGCCCGAATTTGCGCTGCAAGCTGCGGCGAAACGTTAGGCATCGAGAGCAGATACCGCTCGAGCACGTCCAGCGAAGCTCCGGTGGACGTTATGCGCGGCACGTTTGCCTGTACGATTTCAAAGAATGCCGATCCGCGGCGATATTCCGAGGCAAACACTTCGCCCGTTTGCACGCGAACGGTCGTGCCGTCCAGCGCGGGCGGCATGGGCGGGAGCGTCTTGTGCGCGCGCCGTTCGAACGCGCGCGCTTTGGCGCCGCTGAAAGTGAACGTCATCTCGCCGGGCGCCAGCGTGAAGTAGGCGTCGGGATGAAACCGCGGCGGCACCGTCGCTGGGGAGAGCAGCGTGAATGCGGCGTGCCGGCGCGCGGCGGCAAAACTGTGGTATTCCTTGCGCAGCAGTTTGCGAACAACACGCTGCGTGCCCACGTCGTTCGCCTGCGGAAGCAGACGCAAATCGTGCAATTCGCTTCGCGAGATCTCCACCGGCACGAATTGGCGCGGCTCGAAAATCGTCAGGAAGGAACGCGCGTATCCACCCAGCGGAGTAACGATCAATGCGAGCACGAACGCCGCGGCCGCCGCGCACGCGGCCACAGAGCGCCACGACCGGGCGCCGGACGGCGGGTATGCAAGACGATCGCGCATGCGTCCGTACGCCGCGCCGGCGGATGCCGGTTCGGAATGGCCCGCGAACAGCCGCGCCGCACGTTCTGCGTCCAGGCGGACGGCATCGCCGCGCGAGCGGCACGATTCACACGCGCGATAGTGCGCGCGCGCCGGTTCGCCGAATTCCCCCGGCTCGTCGAGCATACGGCGCAGTTCTCCGTCATCGAGATGGTTCACGTTCGATCTCCCTTTTGAGCGCGCGTTCCGCGCGCACGAGTCTAGTACCGACTTGGTCCGCACGAACGCCGGCGATCTCGGCGATCTCGCGATACGAGAGTCCGCCATAGCGCAGCGCGAGGATCTGCGCGTGCGAGCGCCCAATGCGCGCAAGCGCCGCGCGCAACATCAGCGCCTCCTGACGCCGCTCCAAAATCTCTTGCGGATCGCCGGTGCCTTCCCGCGAACGCTCGAGGGAGGCGCTCAAACGAAACTCGCGCATCTGGCGCTCCGCGCGCCGGCGGCGAGCGCGTACGGCGTTGAGCGCGGCACGCACTGCGGCGGTATAGAGCCACGTCTTTGCGGCGTGCAGACCGCATGGACGCCGCCGCGCGAACTGTACGAACACGTCTTGCGCCACGTCTTCGGCCTCCGCTCCATCCGCCGTAATGCGGCACGCCACTGCAACGACGCGCCGGTATTCATCTGCGAAAAGGCGCTCGAAGGAGCGCGGCGGTACGTCCATTATCGCCGTTGCGGCCACCATGTCGTTATAGCACCGCACGACGCCGTTTTGTAACGTCCGTGCGTTATCTTTGAATGGGAACGGTCGATAAGAGAATAACGGAGGCCCGATGGACGGTTTCGCAGGCAAAGCATTCGTCGTCCGCGTGGACGAGGCAACCGCCCTCGCGCCGCAGACCACATTCTTTGACGACCTCGCATTTCTGGCGCGCCGCAGCGTGCATCCCATCGTCGTGGCGCCATCGGCTACGGCGGGGCGGGCGCTGGTGCGGGCGATCAACCGCAGCGGCAATACCGCCGTCGGGCTTTCCGGTTCGGACGCCGCCATGCTTCCTCAGGCCGCGGGCGGCATCGGCAACGTGCAGACCGGCATCCTTGAAACGCTCACGCGCGCCGGATACATCCCGGTCATCGAACCGACCGCCTTTTCCGTATTCGAGCAGCGGGATCGCAAGGTGGCGGCCGACGAGGTTGCGCGCGCAGTTGCCGCCGCGACGGACGCGATTCGCGCGATTTTTTTTCACGCCTTCGGCGGCGTACCCGATCCGCAAAGCGAAGCGCTCATCAGCGAACTCACTCCCGCCGAAGCGCTGGCCATCGCGGACGATCCGCGCGTCGCTGCGGACCTGCGGGCCGCGATCAGGGCCGCAGCCATGGGCGTGCGCGGCGGCGTTGCGCAGGCGCACATCGTGGACGGGCGCATCGCGCATGCGGCCGTCGTGGAACTGCTGACCGCGCACCATTTCGGCACGCGTGTCACGGGCAGCGTTTTTACGGGCGCCGGCTGAGGCAAGGGTTCGGGCGGTTTTGCAGCGCGGCGATGCGCTGCCCCGGCGACGGTTGAGCGCTCAGGTACCAGTACGCGAACGGATTGGGGCAAGCGGTGAGCAACGATTGATCCGCGCGCCGCACTTCCAGACGAATGGCCGCAGCAGGATCGCGCGTGAGCGCGATGCCGTCGCGATCGCTCATCATGTCGAGATTGCGGACGTAGCCGTTGTAGAACGGCAGCGCCACCAGATACACGCAACCCAAAATGGCGCCCAGCAGCGCTAGACGGGAGACCGGATCGTCGTCGCGCCGAAACCCGATGCGATCCGAGATGAACACCGCAAGGGCGGTGCCCAAGACGACGATGGCTCCTTGCACTAAAGCCAGGTGAAGCCCGTTGTTCGCGGCAATCCACGCGTACGAGCGCGCCACGATGAAACGCAGCTCGGCCGGCGTCGCGCTCGCGAGCATCGTGTCCGAGACCACGATTCGGCTCGCAGCGCCCCAACCGCTGACGTACGCATTCGCCGTGCGCGTACGGCTACCGATGCGCTCTTCCAGAACAGGCACGTCATTCGACGTGCGCGCCGGGGAGCCGCGCGCTTCGCGCGACGGAATGGGGGCGCGCACGAATCTTGTGTACGCCGGCGCAATCACGTACGGGTTCACATACGAAATCAACAGCGTGAAACCGATCACGCCGGCGATCGCGTACAGGTACCATTGGCGCGTCCGATCTGCAAGCCAGAGCACCACCGCGGCGATGACGCCGGCGACGATCATTGCAATCGCCGTGGCCGCGATCCAGTCCAGCAGCCAGGTTCGCAAAAGGATCGCCGTGAGATCCATGATGCGCGAAAACCGGTATTGAACCGCCTGCGGAACCAGAGCGACGATTTTGTCGAGCAGCGCGAGGAGCGCCCCAAAACAAAAGCGCACGAGAAATTCCGAGCGCACCGCCGAACGCAAGCGATCGCGCAATTGCGCCGACAGGCCCGTGTTCCAAAACCACGCGAGCACGGCGATCTGCACGGCGACCATCACGATCCACACCGGTATTCGAATCTGCTCGAGGTGCGCGGCGCCTGCTGCTCGGGCGGGATCGATGAGATCGAACGCCGCGCGCGTCAGCAGATCGTGCGCGGGAATCGCGTCAACCGCGCGATCCAGAGCGTTGGGCCGGCCCATCATTTGCGGCTTCGTTCGCGAAACGCCGCCGGATTGCTTTTTGAACGATTATCGGTATACGGCGAAGGACGCGCGGCCGACGGCGAATGAAACGCGGCCGCGTCCCGCGCGTTTGCTGTGATACATCGCCGCATCGGCGATCTCCAGCAGTTCGCTCGCATCGCGTGCATCGTACGGAAACGCCGCAACGCCGATGCTGGCGGTGATGCGCGCGCTCACACCAAAATCGCAAATTTCCACTGCGTCGCAATACCGCTGCGCACGTTCGATCGCCGCGGTTTTGTGCACGTTGCGCACGATCGCGCAGAACTCGTCGCCGCCGTTGCGAGCAACGACGTCGACGCCGGCCAGCGTATGATCGCGCAGCAGCGACGCCATTCGCTGCAGCACGACGTCGCCCGCCGCGTGTCCGAACGTGTCGTTGACGCGCTTGAAGTGATCCGTGTCGATGAACCACAGACACAAGGTGGTGTGCCGCCCCAGCCGCGTCAGCGTCACTTCCTCTTGCAGCTTCTCGCGAAAAGCGCGCGGCGTGTGCAAGCCCGTGAGCCCATCGTACGCGGCGTTCATCCGATCGGCTTCCCGTTCCGCTGCAAGCACGTACGGTGAAGCGGCCTGCGCGACGGCACGTACCAGAAGGTCGCCGTTGGCGATCGGTTCTCGCGCGGAGGCCGCGTAGACGACCGCCGCGAGTCCCGAGCCCGCCAGCATCGGGATAGCAAGTGCATAGCGGTCCGTCGCAATGATCGGGCGCACGCGGCTCGATAGTTCGACGCGATGTTCGCACAACGCCGCCTGCGCCGCCGGCGAAGATCCCCGGTCGCGACGCACGCGTGAATTCAGGAAGTGCTCTGTGCGCGCCCCTTGCGCGTACACGCATGCGAGTTCGTCTCCCGAGGGGGCAAAGACCAGCACGGCGTCGATGGACGCGTCCAGCACGCGCAGCGTGCGGTCGAGAGCGGTCAAAACAGCGGTGGCAGATTCACGCGAGGCCGCCGTCAAAACGCGGACCGCCTCCAAAACGTCGGATTCCCGTCGCTCCACCACCTGCAGCCGGCCGCGCAGAGCGCGCATGCGCATCGCGCAATATGCCGCCCAAGCGCCGGCTGCCGCGCACGCAAGCGTGGCAAGCATCACGCCCGCTCCATCCACCGTGCCGTCAGTGCCCGCTCGTGCCGGAGGGCGGCCATTCGGCGAGGCCGCTCCATGCGGGAAGCGATGCCGAAGCCGACGTAGCCAGGACCTATGAACTAGGAGGTGCCGCATTCACACGACCCGCTTGATGCGCTCGCGCGTCAACGAGCGGCTGGAACGCGCCACGCGCTTCCCCGTGACGCTGATCGTGGCTCCGGCCGGATTCGGCAAAAGCGTCGCCCTGCGTGACTTCGCGGAAACTTCGCGCTTGGAAGCCATTCGCTACGACGTCCGGCGCGAGGACGGCACGCTGCTGGCCTTCGTTCGGCGCTTGAGCGAGGCGTTGGAAGACGTTGCGCCCAGCGCGTCCGCCGCGTTCCCTGCAATGCAGGAACGCGTGCTCGCATCGGACGAGCCGGTTCGCGCGCTCGCCGATTGGTTTTACGAACATCTCAAACGCACCGTGTGCACGATCGTCATCGACGACTTGCATTACGCTGCGGTCGACCACGCATCCATTGCGCTCTTGATCGAACTGATCGAGCGCACCACGGAACGCATACAGTGGATTATCGCGACGCGCAGCGACGTCGGCCTCCCAATCGCGACGTGGATAGCCTACGGCCGCATGGACATGCCGGTGGGCGAAGACGACCTGCGCTTCACTATCGAAGAAGCGCTCGCGACGGCCGATGCGGCGTCCGCCGATTTGGCGGCGCAAGAAGTGGAAGCGTTGCGCCAGCTGACCGAAGGTTGGCCGGTCGCGCTGGCGATCGCTTTGCGTACGCGCACGCACGCGGCGGATTTGCGCAGCGCGTCGTCGGGCACGCGCGACATGGTGTACCGGTACCTGGCCGAACAGGTATTCACCGGCCTATCGCCCTCGCAGCGCGCCTTCGTGCTCGCGAGTTCAGTGTTCTCGACTTTCGATCGCACCATTGCGCAGGCGCTGGGCGCAACCTCCGAATTTCTTGCCGACGTTCGCGCGTCGATCGCGTTCCTGAACGAAATCGCTCCGGGCGAATACCGCTACCACGATCTCTTCCGCGATTTTTTAGAAATGGGAGCTGCGCCGCTGCGGCGAGCGCGAATGGGCGCATGCGACCGCCCGGGGAGCGCAGCTGCTGGAAGCGCGAGGCGACGAGGCTGCAGCGCTTGCGCTCTACACGAAAGCGCGCGTGGCACAGGACGTGCAGCGGATCCTCGATCGCAGCGGATTCTCCATGTTCGAACACGGTGAGGGCGGAATGCTCGGTGGGGCGCTCGATGCGGTTCCGGAAGAGCTCAAACAACACGATGCGACGTGTTTGGGTCTGCGCGCCATGCTCGAGGCAAGCCGCGGCCATTTCGAGCTCTCGCAGCGCGGCTTTTTGAGCGCCATCGACAAAGCGCGTGATGACGTTCGGCTGCGGACGACGCTGGCGCACCGGTACGCGATCGAACTGGTGCGTCACGATCGCGACTGCGTCGGCTTTTTGCAACCGTACGCGACGGATCGATCGCTGGCGGACGATCTGCGCGTTCCGCTGCTCGGAACGCTCGCAACCGCATACGTCGCCTCCGACCGGTATGACGAAGCATTGGCGACGATCGGACGCGCGCTGGATCTGGTCGATCCGTCGATGAGCCCGGACATGCTGGCGCGCCTGTACCAGCAAGCCGCCTACATCTACGACTTCGGCCCGGAGCGGGATCGCGCCAGAACCTATTCGACGCTTGCGATCGAACTGGCGGTGCCGCGCAACCTTTTCGACGTCGCCGCACGTGCGTACAGCGCGCTGTTCAGCGTCACGTACAACGAGGACGACAACCCCATCGCCTGCCTTGCGATTCTGGACAAACTCGAAGAATGCGCGCGCAAAGGGGCGAGCAATCAGGCTCGCATGTTCGCACTCACGGCGGCGTACGAATTGGAAGTCGAACGGGGCGACGATGCCTCGTTGGAGCGGCTCGATAGCGCGCTGCACGAAATTCAAAGCGCGTTGCCGCGGGCTCATTCGGAAACGCTGCTGCCGGCGGATGCCTTGCGCGCCGCGTGGATTGGCGATTTCAAGCGCGCGCTGCACCTGCTCGCCGGCACCGCATCGCAGTTTTCCGTCGACGATCGCCGCGCGCTGCGCGCGTCCGAGATCGCGCTGTATGCCTTTGCCGCAGGCGAACGGGAAGCGGGCCAAGACGCACTGGCGGATGCAGACGCCGCGCTCGAACGCTGCAAGCGCGAAACGCGGCGAACCGTTCGCACGCGCATATTCATCGCCCTCGCGCAGCTGCTGTGCGGACATTCGAGCGCGGCAAACCGCCAGTTGACCGAAGCCGAACGCGCGCTCACTCCGCAGATGCGGCGCGTTCGCGCACTCGTCCACGCGGCGCGCACGCTGTATCGGGTGCGCTTGGGACAAGCGGACAATGCCGCGCTTTCGGGCGCGCTCGAACGTCTGCGCGCGGAGCACTTCGGCGGGATCGCGCGCCTGCTCGCGGCGTTGCCGTTCTCCATAGAATCCGGCGAAGGGTATGCGACGCTCACGACGTCCGAACGGCAAATTTTGCACTGCTCGCCGGAGGCGCAAGCACGAAGGACGTGGCGGCGCGAACCGGCCGGAGTCCCTACACAGTTGACACCCACATCCGATCGATTTGCCGCAAGCTGAGCTGCAACGGCCGCCGGGAAGCGGTGGCGTTAGCAACCAGCCAGGGCTGGGTACAGACCTAACTCTGCACCTCGGAGCAATTGCGGGGGAACGATCGGTGGTTTTTAGGCGGGCTCTGGCTTTGGCATGCGTTGGCGCACTTGCAGCGTGCAGCGCCCAGCATGCTGCGCTTGTGCCCTCCGCCGGTTCGCCGTATCGCGGCACGATGGACAGCCCGAGCGCATTGCCCGGCGACAGCCCCAGCGCGCTGCCGGGCGATAGCCCTTCCGCGCTTCCAGGAGCGCAGCTCGGCTGCGATCTCACCTTCGAAGCTGACAAAGCGAACTGCACGATCGCGCTCAACATCGTAATCCCACCCGTTAGCGATATCAGGACGCCTGCCGATCTTCTCTCGGGGTTGCATCCGGCCGATTTGCGCAGCCGCTACGGCCTTGCGCTCGTGAATCCGAACCGCACGGTCGCAATCGTCGACGCGTACGACGATCCCCTTGCCGAAGTCGATTTGGCCATCTATCGCCGCGCGTTCGGCCTTCCCGCGTGTACCGCGAGCAACGGATGCCTGCGTAAAGTCAATCAACGCGGTCAGAGCAGCGGATACCCCGCCTTCAACTTGGGTTGGAGCGAAGAAATTTCGCTCGACCTCGATATGGTTTCCGCCGCTTGTCCCTATTGCAAGATCCTGCTCGTCGAAGCGAATTCGCCCTCGCTGAACGATTTAGGGGCGGCGGTCGACACGGCAGCCTCGCTGCACCCCGCTGCAATTTCGAACAGCTATTACGGTCCCGAGTGGTCCGGCGAACGGGCGCTGGACGTGCACTACCGGCACCCCGGCATCGCGATCACCGCAAGCGCAGGCGATCAAGTCAGTCCGTTTTATCCGGCGGCATCGCCGTACGTAACTTCGGTCGGCGGCACTTCGCTTGCGTCGGTCGGAGGAACGTGGAATGAAGCACCCTGGCGCTACGGCGCTCGCGGCTGCAGCCGTTTCGAGCCGACCGTGAGCTGGCAAGGAGTGACGGGGTGCACCAAGCGCTCCACCGTCGATGTCGCCGCAATCGCGGATCCCCAAACGGGCGTGACGATGTACGACTCGGTGGCCGGCGGCTTCCTCGTAGCGGGCGGCACGAGCGTCGGCGCGCCGCTCGTCGCCGCGGCCTACGCCTTGTCGCGTAACCCGCAGGGGCCGTCCTACTCGTACGCGCACCGCACCGCGTTCCACGACATCGCGCCCCTGGGCTACGACTTGGCTACGGGCCTGGGATCGCCCAGCGGTGTGGTAGGGCTGTAAGCCCGGCGCCTACTCAAATTTCGGTATGTTACCTCGCATGCGGGTGCCGTATGCTGGAAACAGAGAGAACATCACCTCCCCGCCATGCAGCACTCCGAAGGGGCGTCTAGGGAACGCCCCTTCGTTCACTGTTTTTTCGGCAGCGGCCGCGCGGGGTTTCCTGCGACGCGCTCGCCGGCCGGCACGTCTTTGGTGACGACGGCCGACGCGCCGGTCAATGCACCGTCGCCCAGCGTTACGGGCGCCACGAGCGAGGTGTTCGAACCGATGAATACGCCGCGCCCGATCACCGTGGGGTTCTTCCGTCGGCCATCGTAATTGCACGTGATCGTGCCCGCGCCGATGTTGGTTTCTTCGCCCACGCGCGCGTCGCCTAAGTATGTGAGGTGGCTGGCCTTCACGCCGGCGGCGAGCTGCGAATTCTTGACTTCGACGAAGTTGCCGATGCGAACGCCTTCGGCAAGCACGGTGTTCCCGCGTAAATGCGCGAACGGGCCGATGCTGACGTCGCTGCCGATCTCGCTTTCAACGATCACGCTCTCGCGAACCGCGACGCGATCGCCGATCTTTGCCGCGGAGAGCCGCGCGTTCGGCCCGATGACGCACTGCTCGCCGATCTCGGACAAGCGGCCGATGCTGCTGTTCGGATAGACGACCGTATCCCGGCCGATCTCCAGTTCAGGTTCTAGATACGTCGCGTCCGGATCGACGATCGTCACGCCGTCACGCATGTGCTGCGCGCACAGACGCCGGTTCATCTCCTTGCGCGCCCGCGCCAGTTCCACGCGATCGTTGATCCCAAGCACGTGCAGATGATCCGTGGCCATGACCGGTACGACGCGCTTTCCGGAGTTCACGAAATCGGCAACGGTGTCGGTCAAATAATACTCCCCCTGCGCGTTCTCGCTGCGCAAACGGCTCGCGGCTTCGCGCAGTGCGGTCTCGTCGTAGGCGTAGATGCCTGCGTTCATCTCGTCGACCGCCAATTCGGCCGGCGTCGCATCGCGCGCTTCGACGATGCGTTCGACGTCGTGTCCCCGACGGATTACCCGTCCGAAGTTGCAGGGCAGCGGCATCTTCACCGTGACCATCGCCAGCACCGCAGCATCGCCGTTCGAGCCGCGCAGCGACCCCATGACGCCACGGAAGAGCTCGGCATGCACCAGCGGCATATCGGCGTACGCGACCAGAACACGCCCTTGGGAGTCGGCAGGCAGCGCGTCGAGCGCGACACGCACCGCGTGGCCCGTGCCGAGCTGTTCCTGCTGCACGACGTCCCGCACGCCGAGCTCGCCGATTCGCGCGTGCAACTGCTCATTCGTGACGACGATCGTTTCATCCACGCCGGCGTTGCGAAGCGCGCGCAGGATGTACCAGAGCATCGGGCGCCCGCAGACTTCGTGCAGCACCTTGGGAATCGAGCTTTTCATGCGCGTGCCTTTGCCGGCCGCCAGAACGATCGCGCGAACGCTCACGAAGCCACGCTTTCCGCGTCGGCGCCTGCTGGCTCGAGCGCTTTCCAGGCACGCTGCTCCGCGCCGCTCACGCCGCCGAGCAATTCCAGCGCATGACGAAGACGTTCGCGCACGACGTCGCGCCCGAGCATGTCGATCGCATCGTACAGCGGCACGGAGGTTGGGCTTCCGGTGATTGCCACATAAAACGGGCGAGCGACGTCGCGGAATTTTCTTCCGAGCGTGCGCGCCACCCCCGTGAGCACGCCTTCGATCTCCGTCAGGTCCCACGCGTGCAGCGCATCGAATCCCCACATCGCCAGCGCAAATGCTTTGCGCAGCGACTCGTCGTCGAGCTTGCCGCCCCGCAGCTGATCTGCCGTGATGTCGACGCGGCCCTGAAAGAAGAAGCCCAGCAGCGACCCCAGATCGCTCAAACGCTCGATGCGCGAGTGCGCCAGTTCGGCAATGCGCTGCACGCGGGGCTCCTGGAAGCCCCACTGCTGCACGGCGCGCAAAAACGCGTCGCGATCGTAGCGCTCGCGAATGTACCGGCCGTTCAGCCAGTTCAGCTTGGCGATGTCGAATACCGGGCCGCCCAGCGAAATCTGCTGCGGATCGAAGCGCGCGATCAACGCGTCCATGTCCATCACTTCCTCGCCTTGCGCGGACGTGACGCACAGCAATCCCAAGAAGTTGAGCAGCGCCTGCGGCACATAGCCCATGGCTTTATAGAACAGAATGCCGGTCGGATTTTTGCGTTTGCTGAGTTTGCTCTTGTCGGGGTTGCGCAGCAGCGGCAGATGCATCAGCGCGGGCGGCTCCCACCCGAAATAGCGGTAGAGCAGCAGGTGCTTGGGCGCCGACGAGAGCCACTCTTCACCGCGGATGACGTGCGTGATCTCCATCAGATGATCGTCGACGACGTTGGCCAAGTGGTAGGTGGGCATCCCATCCGATTTCATCAGCACCTGCATGTCGACGGTGTTCCAGGCGATAGAGACGTCGCCGCGGCGCAGATCGTTCACGATGCACGTCCCCTCGGCCGGAACCTTCATGCGCACGACGTACGGAGTGCCGGCGGCTTCTTGTCCGGCCGCATCCTGCCGGCTCAAACGCGCGCACGTACCGTCGTAGCGCGGAGGCTGCTTTGCGGCGACCTGATCGGCGCGCATGCGCTCCAACCGCTCCGGCGTGCAAAAGCATTTGAACGCGTTCCCGCTCTCGAGCAGCTGCTGCACGTACCTCGCGTATATGGCGGAACGTTCGCTCTGCCGGTACGGTCCATGCGGGCCGCCGACGTCCGGCCCTTCATCCCACGAAAGTCCCAGCCAGTGCAGCGAATCCAAAATGGCTTGCTCGGACTCGGGCGTACTGCGCGCGCGATCAGTGTCCTCGATGCGCAGCAGAAACGCACCGCCGTGCTTCTTGGCGAACATGTAATTGATGAGTGCCACGTACGCCGTACCCACGTGCGGATCGCCGGTCGGCGAGGGCGCTATCCTGGTTCTAACGGTCACTGCCTTTGTTCGATCCCAGCGACGAGTAGGTTGACTCTTCCATGCCCCGGACGGGGCATGGAAGAGTCAACCGACGAGTTGGCGGCGGTCGCCGCATTCGCGTTCCACGAAGGATACGATCTGCGAAAGCGGCGCGCCCGGCGTGAAAATTTCCTTCACACCGCGACGCTTGAGCTCGTCGGCGTCTTCGGGCGGAATGGTGCCGCCGCCGAAAAAGACGATGTCCTGCGCGCCCTCCGCTTTGAGCTGCTCGACGATGAGCGGAAACAGCGTCATGTGTGCGCCTGAAAGAATCGACAGGCCGATGCCGTCGGCGTCTTCTTGAATCGCGGTTTGCACGATCTGTTCCGGCGTCTGAAACAGCCCGGTGTAGATTACTTCCATGCCCGCGTCGCGCAGCGCGCGAGCGATCACTTTCGCGCCGCGATCGTGTCCGTCGAGCCCCGCTTTCGCGATCACGACGCGCAGCGGTCTAGCCACGCTGCGCAGCGCCTCTAAGGGAAGCAAAGCTCACGCTGCCGCGCTCGACGCGATGCTGCTCCTGCTCGCGCGCCAAGCGGTGCGCTTCCTCGAAGCTTTACCATGACCTCCCGCAGCGTGGCGGTTGCGGCCGCTCGCTCGGCTTCGTTGTGAATCTGCATCAGAACGCCGCGCGCTCGGTGTATCGGCCGTACACTTCCACCATCGCTTGCGCGATCTCGCCTTCGGTCGCGTAGGCGTTCACGCAGTCGATGAGGTGCGGCATGACGTTGTCTTTCGGGTCCCTGCACGCCGCTTGCAAACGTTCCAGCGAGGCCTGCAGCGCGATCGGATCGCGCTTTGCGCGCACCGTCTGGACGCTGGAGGCCTGATTGCGCTCGATCTCTTCCGTGATTTTGAGCAGGTCCATCCCCGTCTCATCCGGGGGCTTTTGGAATGCGTTGACGCCGACGACGACGCGCTCTTTGGTCTCGAGCGAGCGCTGATAGCGATAGCTTGCATCGGCGATTTCGCGCTGGAAAAACCCCGCTTCGATCGCCTCGATGACGCCGCCGTACTCGTCGATTTGCTTGAAGTAGTCCTCGGCGGCGCGCTCCATTTCGTCCGTCAGGCTTTCGACGTAATACGATCCGCCGAGCGGGTCGACCACGTTGGTGACGTTCGTTTCGTACGCAAGGACCTGCTGCGTGCGCAGCGCGATCTCGACGGACTTTTGCGTGGGAAGCGCGAGCACTTCGTCCATCGAATTGGTGTGCAGCGACTGCGTGCCGCCCAGCACCGCGGCAAGCGCTTCATACGCGACGCGCACGATGTTGTTTTCGGGTTGCTGTGCCGTGGCGCTGCAGCCCGCAGTTTGCGTGTGAAAGCGCAGACTGCCACGATCGGGGATCCTTGGCGCCGTATTTTTCTCGCATGTGGCGGGACCAGATGCGGCGCGCCGCGCGGTACTTACAGATTTCCTCGAAAAAGTCGATGTGCGCGTTGAAGAAAAACGAGAGCCGCGGCGCAAACGAATCGACGTCCATGCCGGCCTTCATACCCGCCTCGACGTACCCGAACCCGTCGGCGAGCGTGAACGCCAGCTCCTGCACCGCCGTAGAGCCGGCTTCGCGGATGTGATAGCCGCTGATTGAAATCGTGTTCCATTTGGGCATCTGATCGCGGCAGAAACGCATCATGTCGACGATGACGCGCATGTGCGGGCGCGGCGGAAAGATCCATTCCTTTTGCGCGATGTATTCTTTCAAGATGTCGGCCTGAAGCGTGCCGCCGAGACGCGCGCGCGAGATGCCTTTTTTCTCCGCCGCAGCAACGTACTGCGCGAGCGCGATGCACGCGGGGCCGTTGATCGTCATCGACGTGGTGATGTCCGCCATGTCCACGCCGTCGAAGAGCGTCTCCATGTCGGCAAGCGAATCGATCGCCACGCCGCACTTCCCGACTTCGCCGCGGGCCTGCGGCGAATCGGAGTCATACCCCATCAGCGTGGGCATGTCGAAAGCGACGGAAAGGCCGTGCTGTCCCTGCGAGAGCAGAAAGTGATAGCGCTCGTTGGTTTGCTTCGCGTTGCCGAAGCCGGCGAACTGGCGCATCGTCCAGAGCCGGTCGCGGTACATGTTCGGATGAATGCCGCGCGTATACGGATACTGACCGGGCCACGCCAGGTCGCCTGCCAAATCCAGGTGCGCGACGTCCTGAGGACCGTAAACCTCGCTGACCGGCAGATCGGAAATGGTGCGGTCGAGCGCGCCTGAACCGGGTCCTTTGCGGCCCACTCCGCGCGCCGAGGCTGCTTCCCAGTGCTCCTTCTGCGAAATGAATTCGTTGGTCGGCTGCGCGCCCAGGCCGCTGGGGCGCTCGATCATTTTGGCCAAGACTGCTCCTATGTGTCTGCCCACCGGTGCGTCAGGGCTGTATTTTCCCAATATTGCGCCTGCCCGGCAACCGTTTAGGTCAGGCCTTTCACGGAAGCCCGCACGGGGGCCGAGCGGGTACGCTCTTGGCCGTGCTCCGCCGTCATGCCGAAATTCTGAAGAATCCGCTCGGTTGCGGCGTACGGGTCTACCCCTGCGGCAACTTCGCTGTCCAGTTCCCGGTCGAGCTTGCGCTGCAGATGTCCCAGCGCCAGCTGCCGCACCTGATGCCTGAACGCTTCCCGGCGCTTCTCGCGCATTTCGCCGCTGCGCTGCAAATAGGCGACGTGCTTTTCGACGGCGCTCCAAAGATCGTCCACGCCTTCACCGCTGGTCGCCTGCGTCATCACCAGCTCCGGCACCCACCCGCTGAAATCCAGCATCTCCATCATCGAACGAATCTCGCGCTTGAGCTGATTGGCCATCGGGTGATCTTTTTTGTTGACGACAAACACGTCGGCGACTTCCATGATGCCCGCTTTGAGCACTTGGATGCTGTCGCCGCTTCCAGGCTGCAGCGCGACGATCGTCGTTTGCGCGATCTCCGCGATCTCGATCTCGGACTGCCCCACGCCGACCGTTTCAACGATCACCACGTCGAGCCCAAAGGCATCCATCAGCAACATCGCATCGGCGGTTGCGCCGGCGAGGCCGCCCAGATGACCGCGGCTTGCCATCGACCGAATGAAGACGCCGCTGTCGGTGAAGTGCTCCGTAAGCCGGATTCGATCGCCCAGCAATGCCCCGTGCGAGAACGGCGAACTGGGATCGACCGACACGACGCCGACGGTCTTTCCAAGCGCGCGAGCTTTGCGAACGAGCGCCGAACTGAGCGTCGACTTGCCGACGCCGGGCGGTCCGGTCAATCCGATCGTCATCGCGCGGCCCGTGCCGGCAAATACGTGCCGAACCAATTCCGCGCCGCGTCCCGCTTCTGCTTGCGAGATCGCGCGCGCAAGCGCGCGGGGCACACGCGCCTCGAAGGCTTGCAGGAGCTTCGCGTAGCCGTTGGTTTCCGTCAAAGTTCTATCCAGATTGCGGCCTGCGCTCGCACGGACCTCCCGCGCGCAGGTTCGAAGAAAGGCGCCGTGCTGGCACTGCTTTTGGCTGCCCTCACCACCTGCCGGACGGCGGACGATGCGGTTGCGCTCGTCATGCGCACGCAGCGCGTCGCGGGGCTTTCGCTTGGCATCGTTCATCGCGGCAAGGTGGAATGCGAAAAGGGCTACGGCCGCAGCGATCTGGGCCGCAACTCGGCCGCCCAAGCGCAAACGGTGTATCGCATCGGTTCGCTCACCAAAGCGTTTACTGCGGCTGCGATCGTGCATTTGGCGGATAGCGGCAAGCTCGCACTCGATGCACCCGCGGCGCAGTCTGTTGCCATGGTTTCCCTGGTCGCGCACAATCTCGGTCGCCGATCTGCTCGCGCACCGCAGCGGAATTCCATCGTACACGGATCAGGCGTACGTGGATCGGCATCGGCACTACACGCCGCGCGAGCTCGTCGAAGCCGCAACGGCGCAGCCGGCAGCTGCCCCGGGCACTCGCGTAGCATACAGCAACACCAACTACGCGGTGCTCGGCGCGATCGTCGAGCGTGTCGCGGGCATGCCGTTCGGCGCGTACCTGCAGACTGCGGTGCTGGATCCGCTGCGGCTGCGCCACACGCGTTACGGAGATCGTCCCGGCGAGGCGCGCGGCTATGCGCGCGACGCACTCGAGTCCCCCGTCGCGCCGTCGTCGACCTCGTACGCGTTCGCCGCGGCGGGAATGAGCTCGAACGTTCCGGACTTGCTCCGGTGGCTCGCGCACGTTCGCGCGCCGTACTATGGCTTTTTTACCGCCCAAATGTACGGGCACGAGGTGATCTATGCGAGCGGAAGCGTCGACGGCTACAGCGCTTTTGCATTGATCGCGCCGCAAACGCGCGATGCGCTCGTCATTCTGACGAATGCCGATGCCCTCGATCTCGTTCCGCTGGCGAAAAGCGAGTTTGCGGCATTGGAACCGCCCACAGACCGCAGCTTTGCGGCGGGATTCCTTCCGGCGCAAAACGAGGATGCGCACGTAACCCGGATCGTTCGCGGGCTCCTGCAAGACCTGCAATCCGGTACCGTGGACGCAGCGCTGCTCACGCCCCGTTTTGCCGCTGTGTTGCGCGGCGGCAACCTACGGCGCTGGCGCGAGCGGCTCCAGCCGCTTGGCGCGGTTGCCTCGCTGGGCTTTACGCGGCGTCTGATTTCGGGTAGCTGCCGAAAAGTGTATTACGAGATAACTTTCGCCGGCGGCGCTCGCATGGCGATCGAGGTCCGCCTGCGCGAATCGAATCTCGTCGATGGTCTGGCCGTATTCGACGATCGCTGATCGCCGCGGTAACGGTCGTGCTGTTCGCGTTGCTGCCGTGCGGCGCCGCGCGCTCGCAGAATCTGAGCGTTCCGCTGACGGGTCACCGCGCCAGGCCAATCCGCGCCGCTACGCTGTTTCACACGCTGTTCTCCGACTTTTTCAGCGAGCAAGACGGCACGACGTACGTGCAGACCGGCGACATCCCCGCGATGTGGCTGCGCGACTCCTCCGCGCAAACGATCCCGTACGTACGCTTCGCACGCACCTATCCGATCTTGTCCGCGCGGTTTCGCGGCGTCATCCAGCGGAACGCGCTCAATATCCTCGCGGATCCGTACGCCAACGCCTTTCGCGCGAATTACCGCGTCTGGGAAGAAAAGTGGGAGCCCGATTCGCTGGCGTGGCCGGTGCTCCTCACGTGGGTCTATTGGAACGGCACCCATGCGCCCGGCCTATTCACCCGCAACCTGCACGCAGCGCTGCAAACCGCGGTAAACACGTGGCGCTGCGAACAGCTGCACTCGCACTGCAGCCGGTACCGGTTTGCGGACGACCCGGATACGAGCGGAGCATACAATCCGGACACCGGCATGGTCTGGAGCGCCTTTCGTCCATCGGACGATCCGGTACGCTACCGCTTCAACATCCCCCAAGAAGCGATCGTCGTCGTGGCGCTGCGCGAAATCGCGCATCTGGCGGTAGACGGCTACGGTGACGGCAACCTTGCGAACGAGGCGCTTTCGATAGCCGCCGCGGTCCACACCGGAATCGAACGGTACGGAAGAATCTGGCGGCCGGAGTTGGGCGGCTGGGCGTACGTGTATGAAACCGATGGACTGGGACACGACGTGCTCATGGACGATGCCAACCTTCCAAATCTCACGGGATTGCCGGCGCTGGGATGGTGTTCGGCTCGAAATCCAACGTACTTGAACACGCGCGCGTACACGCTCTCCAAGCGCAACCCGTATTATTTCAGCGGGACCTACGCCCAGGGGCTGGGCAGCCCGCACACGCCGTACGGCTACGTATGGCCGCTCGGCATCATTTCGCGCGCGCTAACCGCGACGTCCTCGTCTGAGACCGCCGAAAGCATTACGACGCTCGCCGAAACGGACAGCGGCGACGGCCTCATCCACGAAAGCTTCTATCCCGACGGCTACTGGCGATTCACGCGCGCCGAATTCGGCTGGGCGAACGCGTTTTACGCCGAACTGGTATTTCGCAGCGTCGCCGGTTTTGCGGCCGAACCGCTCTTGCCCGACGGACGCACCGCAACGGCGCTCGAAACGGCCAGCGCAACGCCGACGCTCGTGCATCCGCTCACGCAGATCCAAAACAGCGCGCTGATCTATCAGGCGCTGACGACGCTGCTCGCGCAGGCCGACGGACGCACGATCATTCCGGTCGATCGGGCGATCATCGAAAACGCTGCACGGTAAACGTTTCCGTTCGCGCGTTCCGGGAATGGTTTTGGGCGCGCGCGCAAGATGCAGTTCAACAAGAACGAGCTGCGCCGGCGCGTCGTCGCGATCTTGATGCATGGGTTTCGCTCGGCTCCCTTCATGAATGCAGTCTACGCCATAGTGCACGGTAGTCAAAGGCACTATGGCGTAGTTTTTTTTTGACGACGCTGGTCGTTACCCGTACTAATCGGTACGACGGCACTGGATTTCGAGCGCCAGCTATGTCCGGGCTGTTCGTACCCTTGCGGTGCGGAAACCTAAAAAGCGGTAAATCGAGCCCGCCAAGGCGACAACAGGCCTGTTGAGGGGCCTGTTAAGTCCCGAATCTGCGCCGGCGTTGCCCGAATTCGCGCACGGCGTTCGCGAAGTGTTCGTTCGTGAATTCCGGCCACAGCTGTGCACACGCCACCAGCTCGGTGTACGCCAGTTGATAGAGCAGGAAGTTCGACACGCGCAGTTCCCCGCCGGTGCGGATCAGCAAGTCCGGGTCCGACATTTCCGGCGAATACAATCGCGAGCGCAGCAGCGCTTCGTCCACGTCGTCCGCGTTCACCGCGCCGCGCGCGACATCGCCCGCGATGGACCGGACCGCGCGCAGAATCTCCGCGCGGCCGCTGTAGTTGAGCGCAAGGTTGAGCGTCAGCCTGCCGTTGTGCTGCGTCGCGCGCACCAATGCGTGCAATCCGGCCGCGGCCGGAAGGGCAAACGGCTCGATGTCGCCGACGATCCGAACGCGCACGCCTTGACGAACCAGCAGCGCGCGCTCGGAGCGTGCGAAAACGGCGCACATCTGCATCAGCATCGCGATTTCACCGGCGTCGCGCCGCCAGTTCTCAGCCGAAAATCCGTAGACGGTGAGCGCGCTCACGCCGGCATCGAGAGCGGCGCTGACCGTGCTGCGCAAGGCGCCGATTCCTCGCCGGTAGCCCTCCACGAGGGACAAACCGCGCGCCTGCGCCCACCGCCGGTTGCCGTCCATGATGATCGCCACATGCGCCGGGAACTGTTGTTCGAGCGCGGCGTGCATTGCCATATATTACTTTGTATCACAAAGTCAATTGGCTCAGCAAGCGGGACGCGCGCCCCTCGCCGCTAACGTGTGCGCCTCATGGACCAGGGTTATTACCGCTATGCCACCGTCTGGGGCGACCGCATCGTCTTCGTCTGCGAGGAGGATCTGTGGTCGGTGCCGTGCGAGGGCGGCGCTGCAAACCGGCTGACCGCGACCCCGGGCGGCTGCAGCACGCCGCGCATCTCGCCCGACGGTTCCCACATCGCCTTCGTGGCCAACGACGAGGGGCATCCGGAGCTCTACCTCATGCCGGCCGGCGGTGGGCGCCCGCGGCGGCTCACGTATCTTGGAAGCTCCGCGGCATCGGCGTGCGCTTGGAGCCGGGACGGCAGCGAGATTCTCTTTGTCGCCAATCCTTCGGCATGGTATCTGCGCGAAACGCGCGGCTTTGCGGTGAGCCCCGACGGCGGCACGCCGCGCGAACTCGGCCTCGGGCACATGAAGTCGCTCTTTCCCGGGCCGGGAGCGGCGCTGACGATCGGCCGCAACGAAAGCGATCCCGCAAGGTGGAAACGGTACCGCGGCGGCACGTCGGGTGAAATCTGGATCGATCGCGACGGATCGCGCAAGTTCGAGAAGCTCGCGCTGCCCGACGGCAATCCGGTGTGGCCGATGTGGATCGGCGAACGGATATTTTTCTTGGCCGATCATCAAGGAATAGGCAATATCTATTCCTGTTTGCTCGATGGCGGTGACGTTCAGCGCCACACGAACCACAACGACTATTACGTGCGCTTCCCCAGCACCGACGGCCGGAGGATCGTCTACACGGCCGGCGCTTCGATCTTTTGTTTGGATCTTCGAGAGCGGCGACGTGCGCGAGGTTCCGGTGACGGCGGCGTCCGCTGCGCCGCAAACCGCTCGGCGCTTTTTGGACGGCTCGGAAGCACTGGACGAGTTCGCGCCTTCGCCGGACGGCACGCGTCTCGCGCTTATCGAGCGCGGTCAGCCGTTTTTGATGCCGTTTTGGGAAGAAGCGCCGGTGCATCACGGCGTCGGAAGCGCGGTGCGCTACCGCAATATCGCTTGGATGCACGACGGGGACCGCTTCGTGACGTCGACGGACGAGAGCGGTTGCGAGCAGATCGCGGTGCACGACGCAAACGCAGGACATGCGCCCCGTGCGATAAGCAAAGGCGATATCGGACGAGTCACCGAGATCGCATGTTCGCCGGTAAACGACCGCATTGCGTTTGCGAACCACCGCTACGAACTGATGCTCGTCGACGCGGACGGGACAATGCGCGTGATCGACAAGAGCCCCGGGAACCGCATTCGCGACTTGGCGTTCTCTCCGGACGGAAGGTGGCTCGCATACGTGTGGTGGCCCGGCGGCGACAATACGGCGATCCTGCGCATCGCGAAATGCAAGTCCGGAAAAATCCACGACGTGACGCCGAAGATGCGCGTCGATGCTTCTCCCGCCTGGGATCCCGAAGGCAAGTATTTGTACTTCATCTCCGCACGCGATTTCGATCCCGTCTACGACGCGCTGCAGTTCGGTTTGAGTTTCCCGCAGGCGCAGCGCCCTTTTCTCGTGACGTTGCGCTCGGACGTTCCCAATCCGTTTGCTCCAAAGCCCAAGCCGGTGCATCGCGAGCACGAACACGATCGTGAAAGCGCGGATGAGGAAAAGAAACGCGCGCAGCAGCCACCACGGATCGAGATCGATTTCGAAGGCATCGACGGCCGTATTCTGGCGTTTCCGGTGGACGAGGGGGAGTACCGCGAAATCGTCGCCGCTCGCAATCGCGTACTGTTCACGCGGTTCGAGGTGCGCGGCATCAAGCCGGGCGATCGCGATTGGGACGCACACGAGCCCGGCGGCACGCTGCTGGCCTACGACTTCGAACAGCAGCGCTGCGCGACGATTGCAAACGACGTTTCGGACATCGCGCTTGGCAACGATCGCCATACGCTCGCGTACCGTTCGCAGGACCGGTTGCGGGTGGTCGACGCGCTCAGCGACTTGCCCGAAGAGACCGACGACATCAAACCGCCCAGCGAGTCAGGGCGCAAAAGTGGTTGGATCGATTTGGATCGCATCAGTTTGGAGGTCGAACCGCGCAGCGAGTGGGGTCAAATGTATCGTGAAGCCTGGCGCATGCAAACCGAACAGTTCTGGGTCGAGGACATGTCGGACATCGACTGGGACCGCGTGTACGATCGGTACGCGGCGTTGCTGCCGCGCGTGCGCACCCGAGCGGAGCTCTCCGACGTGATCTGGGAGATGCACGGCGAGCTGGGCACCTCGCATGCATACGAGATCGGCGGCGACTTGCGCAAGCCGCCGGAGTACGATACCGGATTTCTCGGCGCCGATTTCGTTTGGAACGAGAGCGCGCGCGCGTGGCGGATCGATCGGATTTACCGCGGGGACTCGTGGAACCGCAACGTCGATTCCCCCTTAGCTGAACCGGGCCTCGCGATTCGCCAAGGCGATAGCATCATCGCGATCGGTGGAAAGCGGCTCACGCGCGAATTCTCGCCGCAGCAAGCGCTGGTGAATCAAGCCGGCAGGGACGTCGCCATCATCGTGCAGGACGAGCGCGGCGAACGCAGCGCGACGGTAAAGGCATTGGAGAGCGAACAGCCGCTGCGATATCGCGCGTGGGTGGAATCGAATCGGCGGCGCGTGCACGAGCAGACCGATGGAAAGATCGGCTACGTGCACATTCCCGACATGGGGCCCTGGGGTTTTTCGGAATTTCACCGCGGATACTTGAACGAATTCGATCGGGCGGGGTTGATTGTCGACGTACGCTACAATCGCGGCGGTCACGTCTCGCCGCTGTTGCTCGAAAAGCTGGCGCGCAAGCGCGTGGGCTACGATTTCGCTCGCTACGGCAGCAAGCCGGTGCCGTATCCGCCCGAATCGGTAGCCGGACCGATCGTGGCGATCACCAATCAATTCGCGGGCTCCGATGGCGACATCTTCAGCCACTGTTTCAAAATATATCGCTTGGGGCCGCTGGTCGGAAAGCGCACGTGGGGCGGCGTCGTGGGCATCAATCCGTATCACTTTTTGGTGGACGGCACGATCACGACGCAGCCGGAGTTTTCGTTTTGGTTCAAAGACGTCGGCTGGAACGTCGAAAACTACGGCACCGATCCAGACTATGAAGTAGACATTGCGCCGCAGGATTATGCGGAAGAACGCGACCCGCAAATGGAATGCGCGCTGCGTCTGGTGACGCAAGCCGCGGAGCAATTCGTCGAGCCGTATCCCGATCTGAGCACGCGGCCGTCGCTGCCGTTGCCGACGCTGCCGTAGAAGAGGCGTATGCGCGCTACGCGCTCCGCCCCCCGTCGGCAGAGCCGCCGGGGCCCCCGGCCTTCGGCCCCGATGCAACGTTGGCGTATGCGCGCGGAGCGTCTGAGCGATGCCGAAGGAGGCTCCACGCCCCCGGCCTTCGGCCCCCATGCAACGTTGGCGTATGCGCGCGGAGCTCGTCCTGAGCGATGCCGAAGGGCGCTCCACGCCCCCCGTCGTTTTTAGCGATGTCGCCGGACTGCAGCCGGGCCTTCCGGCCCAGGTTATGCGTCCGGGCGTTTAAAGCGTGCACCCGGACGGGTAAACCATGCGCCTTAGAGTTGGCGCTCATCCAACGTCCCAAAGGCGCCCATCCAATTGGATTGCTCCAATTGCCTTGGACCCAGTCCAAGCGTTGCGATAGAGGCCGCAGGAGGGGCTTTTTATATGAGCGTAGCCGCCGCATCCACCCTCGAACGCCGTTGGTCAACCGATCCTCGCTGGCTGGGAATTCGCCGCACCTATCGCGCCCGTGACGTGGAGCGCCTTCGCGGCAGCGTGCCCGTCGAGCACACACTCGCGCGTTTGGGAGCGGAGCGCCTATGGGCGTTGCTAGCTTCCGGCGATCCGGTCACTGCGCTGGGGTGCCTGACGGGAAATCAAGCCGTGCAAGCCGTCAAGGCGGGGCTGCCGGCGATTTATCTGAGCGGCTGGCAAGTCGCCGCCGACGCCAATCTGGCGGGACAAATGTATCCGGATCAGAGCCTCTATCCGGTCAACAGCGTCCCCAGCGTGGTCGAGCGCATCAACAATGCGCTGCAGCGCGCGGACCAGATCGATCACAGCGAAGGGCGGCGCGACACCCACTGGTTCGCGCCAATCGTTGCCGATGCCGAAGCCGGTTTCGGCGGAGCCTTGAACGTCTTCGAACTCATGAAAGCGATGATTAAGGCCGGTGCGGCCGGCGTGCATTTCGAAGATCAGCTCGCTTCGGAGAAAAAATGCGGGCACATGGGCGGCAAGGTGCTCATTCCCACGCAACAGGCAGTGCGCCACCTAACGGCCGCGCGCTTCGCCGCCGACGTGCTCGACGTGCCGACGATCATCGTCGCGCGCACGGACGCAAACGCGGCGCAATTGCTCACCAGCGACGTCGATCCGCGCGATCGCGCGTTTTGCACCGGTGAACGGACGGCCGAGGGCTTCTATCGCATTCGTGGGGGCATCGAGGCGGCAATTGCGCGCGCGGTAGCGTACGCGCCGTATGCGGATCTGCTCTGGTGCGAGACTTCCGAACCGAACATCGAAGAAGCGCAACGTTTTGCCGGCGCCGTGCACGCGGAGTTTCCGGGCAAACTCCTGGCGTACAACTGCTCGCCCTCTTTCAATTGGAAGAAAAAGCTCGACGAGCACGCCATCGCCGCGTTTCGCGATCGCCTCGCAAGCATGGGGTACAGGTTCCAGTTCATCACGTTGGCCGGATTCCACGCGCTCAATCACGGTATGTTCGAGCTCTCGCGAGATTTCAGAGCGCGCGGCATGAGCGCATACGCGGATTTCCAAGAGCGGGAGTTCGCGAGCGAGCCGTTCGGCTACACGGCAACGCGCCATCAGCGCGAGGTCGGTACGGGGTATTTCGACGAGATCGGCCGCATCGTATCCGAAGGAACCTCATCGACCGCAGCGCTGGAAGGTTCCACCGAAAGCGAACAATTCTGCGAAACTGCCTCGCCGGCGGTAGCGTAATGCAAACGCTTACCGTTGCCGCCCCGAACAGCGCACCGGCGAACTTCGACATCGAACGGGATTTGCCGGCGGGTTTCGCGCGTTTCTACGGTCCACTGCACGAGCGGTTCACGCCGCAGCAACAGCAGCTGGCCGAGCGGCGCCGTGCCGTGCTGCAGCGCGCGCACGGCGGCGAGTTGCCCACGTACGCACACGCCTCCAAGGTGCGCCCAACCGACTGGCGCATCGCGCTTCCGGCATGGTGCTGCGACCAGCGCAATCAAATGACCGGACCCGCGGACGACGCGGAACTGGTCGTCAAGATGCTCAATTCGGGCGCGCCCGGCGTAATGCTCGATCTCGAAGATTCGATGGCCAACACCTGGGATCGCCTCATGCAAGCCCATCGCAATCTGGTCGCTTCGCTTTACGGCGAGTTGACGTACGAAGATTCAAAGCGCGGAGGACGCATTGGAATCGCAGCCTCGCCGACGGTGGTGTGGACTCGCGTGCGCGGACTGCACCTGCGGCAAGACGGAGTCCTGGCCGAACCGACGCCGGCCTCGCTGTTCGACGTTGCGCTGCTCGCTTACCGGATCGACATCGAACGCCTGCCCAATCGCACGCTCTGCATCTACATTCCAAAATCGGAATCGGCGGAGGAAGCGCTATGGTGGCGCGACGTGTTCGATGCCGTCGCGGCGGCTCGCAATTGGTCCGGCGAAGCCATCAAGTGCATGGCGCTGGTCGAAGCCCATCCGCTGGCGTACCAACTCGAAGATTTCACGTACGCGCTGCGCAAGCATCTGCTTGGATTGAATCTGGGACGCTGGGATTACATGGCGAGTTTGATACACTATAATTTGGCGGACCCGCACTGGGTGCTTCCCGATCGCAACACCATTCCGATCGACGTGCCGTTTTTTCAGCGCCTGCGTACGCTGATACCAGAGATTTGCCACAAGCACGGCATGCTCGCCATCGGCGGCATGACCGCGCTGTATCCCAGCCGCGAAGATGCGCAATTGAACGCCCGCGCCCTGGACGTTCTCGCGCGCGACAAAAAAAACGAAGCCGATTGCCTGATGGACGGTGCTTGGACGGGGCACCCCGACCAGAACGACATCGCCGTGCGGCAGTTTCCATCTCCCAATCAGATGGAACGCCGTCCGGCCGGCGTGGACTTGCGCGCGGACCTGCGTCCGAGCCCACAAGGCGTCGGCACGACGACGCTCGCCGCCACCCGTGCCGCAGTGCGCACCGTCATCAGGTATCGTAAAGGCGTGCTGGACGGTAAAGGCGCGAGCCTGCTCGACGGCTACATGGAAGATTTGGCCACCGACCGGATCTATCGCCTAATGATCGCGCAGCGCATACGCCATCCAGGTGCGTACACGCCGAAATCGCTGGACGCGATGTTCGACGAAGAGCTGGAGCGCATTTTGAAAGAAACGCCGCACGCCTCACCGCAGGACGTGGACCGCTATACATTAGCGAGAGAGATCTCCGAACGAATGATTCTCCAGAACGAGTTCGATCCGCAATAACGCGTGCGCTCGTTCAGCGCGAGCGTTGCATCGATCCGACCGGAATGAATCCCAGCCGCGCGAGCAACGGATCGTCGATTCGGACGAAATTGATGAAATCGGCAACTTGCGCGCTCGGCTGTCCGTTGGTGAGCATATATTCGTACGACCAAAACGGATACTTTCCGGTCCGCACGGCGGCCTCGTTTGCGGGCTCGCCGTCGATCGAAACGGCATACTCGGCGCGCGCTTTGGCGTAGTTCATCGCCAAGTACGAGACCGCGCCCGGCGTCTGCTCGATGATGGCTGCGACGGTACCCGACGCGTCTTGCGTGAGCGCGTTTTCCGAAGGTTGTTGCCCATGCATCAGCTTGCGCACGAACACCGCACGCGTCCCCGAACTGCGTGCGCGATTGATCAGCGCGATCGCGAGATCGGGGCCGCCTACGCTCTTCCAATTCGTGACCTTGCCGCTGAACACGTCCCGAATTTGGCGCATGGTGAGGTTTTTCACGCCTGCTCGCGGATTGACGACGATGCCGAACGTTACCGCGGCGACGGGCCGTGCAACCAGAGCGGGCTGATTCACCGGCAGCACGTCGGAATTGCCGATGTCGACGCCTTTTTGCGCGGCTTGCGTAATGCCGGTCATCGATCCGCCGCCCGAAACGCTGATCTTCAATTCCGGATGGCGGCGCTGATAGTCCAGCGCCGCTTGTTTGACCAGCGGAAGCATCGCGGTCGAACCTGCAACAGTTATGGTGCCCGCTGCATTTGCGCGTGTGGACTGCGCTCGTTGGCGGCCGCACGCCGTCAGCGCAGCGATGAGGCAGGCTGCTGCGATAACCCGTGTAAGTTTCAGTAGCATCGAAACGCTGATGCTCAAGCCGGCGTCTGCAGAATCTCGCCGAGCAAGCGCGGATACACCACGGCCGTGCGTGCGTTCGGATTGTCCGGTTCGATGATGTCGTGATTGCGCGGCAAATCCGTGAACTCGAACGCGCTGACGCGATCGGGGCGCCGCCGGCGCCATCGCTGCACCACTGCCGCCGTCACGGCATTGTTCACGGCGGGATCGCAGCGATTGGTCAGCGTGACGATCGAACCGGCCGCGTACGCTTGGCTTGCGCAGGCGGCATAGACGTCGTCGCCGATGCGCATGCTTTGCGCGAGTGCCCGCGTAGGAAAGCGCGGGTAGGCACTTGCCGGATGCTGTTGATCGCGCCGGCGCGGATCCCACCACAGAAACATATTCGGAAGAACGCGCAGAAGGCGCATCGCCCCGGAGCTGGCCCAATGCGGCAGCTCCAGAATCGAAAAAACCGGAGAAACGCAGATAGCGCGCGCCACGTCGGATCGATGCTGACCGAAGTACGCGCAAAGCAGTCCGCTCGTCGAGATACCCGCCACGCACACGCGCTCGCCCAAGCCACACGCGATATCGACGGCTTGCGAGGCGCGCGCGAGCAACGATTCCGCAGTCAGCCCCGCAAGACGCCGCGTCATGCGATTGCGATCGCCTTGATCCGGCAAGCGCGGAACGAGCACGTTAACGCCACGGCCGAAAAGCATCGGCGCGAATTCGCGATACTGTCCCGGGTGATTGGTAAACCCGTGCAGCAGCACGGCTGCCAGCGGCGTGCGCTCGCCATGCTCGAATAGCGCCGTGCGCGCTTGCGGAAGAATACGATCGTCGTCGAGGGCCCGCAACGCCCGAACGCCGTCGATTGCTTGCGCGTACGAGCGCGCCGGATTCAGGTCCGGCGAGCGAAGCACGACGTCACGTGATCGTCGATCATACCGACGGCCTGCATGAACGAATAGCAAATCGTCGATCCGACGAACGAGTATCCGCGCTTGCGCAAGTCTTCGCTCAACGCATCGGACAGAGGCGAACTGGCAGGCATCTCTCGTGAATGGTTCCAGCGATTTCGCACCGGCCTGCCGTCGACGAAGCGCCACAGATACGCATCGAAGCTGCCGAACTCTTCTTGCGCCCGCAAGATCGCCGCGGCATTGGACACCGTGCTCCGCACCTTCGCGCGATTGCGGACGATGCCGGGATCGAGCAGAATCCGTTCGACGCGTTCCCCGGAGAAGCGTGCGACGCGCCGCGGATCGAACCGTGCGAACACCCGCCGGTATCCCTCGCGCTTGCGCAAGATCGTTTCCCAGCTCAAACCCGCTTGTGCACCCTCCAGCGTGAGCATTTCGAACAGCGCCGCATCATCGTGCAGGGGCACTCCCCATTCATTATCGTGATATGCTACGGCCGCTTCGCTGACCGCCCATTGACATCGCTGCACCTGCGAACGGTTTTCGCTCATCGCGCGATCAATTCCACGATGGCCGGGGCTACCCGCTCGGCGATGCCGGGATAGCGCTTGGGCTCGATGATGTCGTGTGCGTAAGGCAAGCCCGTCAAGCGCACGACCTGGACGGACCCCGGCTTGCGCGCGCGCCAGCGCTGCGCGAGCATTTCGATCGCGCTATTGTTGACCGCAGGTTCGCGCGCGTTGATGACCAGCACCAGTTCGTCGGCTTGCGGCTCGCAAAGCAGCGCCGTTTCGAGCAATTCGTGCGCCAGCGTGAGCCCTTGCGCGACGGCGTGCGTGGAGTACCGCGGGTAGCCGTGTTCGGGCAGCTGCCGTTCGCGCGCGAACGGATCCCACCAGTAAAACCGGTTGGGTCGCGCGAGCAGCCAGCGCGCGAGCAGCGCGCGGAAGCGATTGGGAACCAGCGAAACGCCCAAAAACGGCGAAACCGCTACGACGCGGTGCACGCGGCGCATTTGTCCGACGTGCGCGGCGAGCAGACCGCCGAGCGAAAAGCCTGCGACGCTGACGACCTCGCCCAAACCGTGCGCGATGTCGGTGCAGTCGGCGGCACAGTCCGTGAGCTGGCGTGCGTTCATCGTTGCCAGCGCTTCGGAGAGGCGATCGCCGTATCCGTGTCGCGGAAGGCGCGGAATCAGCACGTTGTGTCCGCGTTCGTGCAGCGCACGTGCCACGCCGATGAATTGGCGCGGGCTTGCGCTCAGGCCGTGAAACAGCAGGACGGCGCGCTCCGTGCGGCGCCCATGATCGAATACGAGCGTCCGCCCCGCCTCGCCGATGTAGTCGCGATCGCGCTCGATGAACCGATCCAAGCGTTCCCGCGCCTGTGCGTAACCATCGTCCGTCATAAAAAAGAGGTAGCCGAGCGAGCCGTCCTTAAGTCCAAAGCACAAGTGTTCCTGGAACGCAGGCGCGAGCGCCCCTGCGGTCCTCCGAGCCGGCGGGGCTCCCGCTGCGCGATTCGGAGTAAACACGCGCGGCGCGCACGGAAAACAATGCAAGACGTTCGCAATACGGCCGAAGACCTCATCGCGCAAGAGGATCGCTACGGGGCGCACAACTATCATCCGCTCGATCTCGTCGTTGACCGCGCCCAAGGCGTCTGGCTCTACGACGTTACGGGCAAACGGTATCTGGACTGCATCAGTGCGTACTCTGCCGTCAACCAGGGGCACTGCCATCCGAAAATTGCGGCGGCACTGACGGCGCAGGCGCAAAAAGTGACGCTCACCTCCCGCGCGATGCGCAACGATCGGATGCCCGGATTTCTCAAAGCGCTGACGGAGTCTGTGCGGCTACGACATGGCGCTTCCGATGAACACCGGCGTCGAAGCGGTCGAAACGGCGATCAAACTGGCGCGCCGCTACGGTTACGAAGTAAAGGGCATCCCGGCGAATTGCGCCGAGATCGTCGTCTTCACGAACAATTTTCACGGGCGCACCACCGCCGCCGTCAGCGCGAGCTCGACGCCCGAGTACCGTCACGGATTCGGCCCGTTCACTCCAGGATTCGTGCACGTGCCGTTCGGCGACTACGCTGCGCTGGCGCGCGCGGTCGGCGAAAACACGTGCGCGGTGCTGATCGAGCCGATTCAAGGCGAAGGCGGCGTGAACGTACCGCCGGACGGATTTCTCAAGCGCGCGTGGGGCCTGTGCCGCGAACATCGCGTGCTGTTCATGGCGGACGAGATCCAAACCGGATTCGGTCGAACCGGCGATCTGTTTGCGTGCGATCACGAAAGCGTTCGCCCCGACGTGCTCATCGTGGGAAAAGCGCTCGGCGGCGGCTTCTATCCGGTTTCGGCGGTGCTTGCGGATCGCGATTTGATGCTGCTCTTTCGCCCCGGCGAGCACGGGAGCACCTTCGGCGGCAATCCGCTCGCGTCTGCCGTGGCGCTCGCGGCGCTGGAAGTGATCGTCGATGAAAAGCTCGCGGCGCGCGCGCGGTATTCCGGCGCAAAGATCATGCAAGGCCTGCGTTCCATCGCTTCGCCCGCCGTTCGCGAGGTTCGCGGCCGGGGTTTACTGATCGGAATCGAGCTCGCAACGTCCGCGCGCGCGCTTTCCGAACGGCTTTTGGAGCGAGGCATAGCCGCCAAAGATACGCACGAAACGGTGCTGCGCATCGCACCGCCGCTCGTAATAGAAGACCCAGAGACCGAACTGCTGCTCGCAACGTTGAAAGAGGTGCTTGTCCTCGCGTAGCAGATGCTTCCGCTCAATTTCAACTTCGCGCAGGACGTGCTCGACAAAGTCGCGGCCCCGCAGCGCACGGCGCTGATCTTCGTCGACGATGCCGGTCACCGCCGAGATTACACGTTCGCAGAAGTCTGCGACCGAAGCCAGCGTTATGCGGCCGCGTTACGTGCGTTCGGCATCGAACGGGGCGACCGCGTGCTGTTGTGCGCTTCGAACACGGCAAAGTGCGTCTTCACCGTGCTCGGACTGGCGAGATTGGGCGCGGTTGCGGTACCGAGCGCCGAAAAACTCGATCTTGAGCAGCTGCTCGAACGCGCGCGGCGCGCCTCCGTAAATGCGGTGATCGCCGGCCGCAAGCGGCGGCCTGCGGCGGAGGCGGTGCGGGATGCATTTCTCGGCCAGCTGCGCTGCATGCTGATTGGAGAGACGCGCGAGGGGTGGGCGCGTTTGGACACGCTGGCCGATTCGGCCAGGCCCTTCCGCGGAGTCACCACGCAATCCACCGACATGGCGCTGGTCTTTGACGATCAGGTGCTCGATTACGGCGCAGTGTACGAAATGCGCGCGCTCGCGTCGGATACGCTGGACGCAGGCGCGAGCGACCGTGTCTGGGCGGCATTCCCGATGGGCAGCGAGCAGTGGCTCGCGCTCTTGCAGGCGCCGTGGTGGCGCGGCGCCGCGGCGGTCGTGCACGAGGCAGCATTTGACGCGCGGGAACGGCTGAATTTGGTGCGCGAGTCTCAGATCACGATCCTTTGCCAACCGCTGCAGGATTATGGCGCGCAGCTCGATTTGCCGGACGCTTCCAATTTTCGCGTGCCGCACCTGCGACGCTGCATTGTCGCAGGAGACGCGCACGAAGCCGGGATCGAGAGCCGCTGGCTGCAGAAGTTCGGAGTGCCGCTGAGCAGCCTTTAGCGCCGCAACGGTTTAACGATCTCCGTCAGACGATCCGCCGCTGCGTTCGCGCGGACCAAATGCGGATACCGCGGACCGTCGTAATACGGGATCGATATCGAACGATAGAGCAAATCTTTTTCGACGAGCAGTACGATCGGACGGTGCGACCGGCGCGCCGTCTGAATCGCGTCGTACATCACGTCGTCGCTGTATTCACGTCCGTCAACCGCGACGAGCTTTTCTCCGATCCCAAGCCCCGCTCTCCACGCCGGCGAACCGAAGTGCACGTCGCCCGTGACGCCGCGCGCTGCCGTAAACCCGAGCGAATACACAAAGTTGTTCTTTTTTACGTCGGAGGACGGCTTGTCGGTGTAGACGAGTTTCCAGCCGTCCGCCTCGAAACCCGCGGGCGGGTGGACGGCGATGTCGTCCACCCAGGTGTGGAAAAAGCTCGTCCAGTCGTACGGCAGCACGCGGTTCAACCCCGCAATGACGTCTTGGCGCGTATAGGGGACCGTGACGGGGCCCGTGTTCTCGCGCCCGAAAAACTCGCGCGCAAACGTGTCGAGCGAGCGATGGTTTTCGCTTCGGCTGCGAATGACGGCATCGGCAAGCAGCCACAGCAATTCGCCTTCGGAATAAAAATCGACGCCGCGGCGCTCGGCATAGTAGCCCCGCGGAGACTCCGTACAAAAACGGGCCCGAAGTTGCCGTGTCGCCCAATGGACGCCAGCGGCGCCCGGGCTCGTTATCGTAATTCGCATAGATGGCCGCGATGTGATCCGGCCAGTTCTTCGCATCGCGAATGCCGTCACGATACGACATCACGTCGCCATAGTATTGCGTCATTCCCTCGTACACCCACAGCAGCGAATCGTCGTACGGGATGTTGAGGTTTTGGCGGTCCAGGCCCGCAGGCATGCGATATTTGCCGTCCCAAGAATGGTTGAACTCGTGCGAGAGCAGATCGCCGCCGCGCTGCAGCGCCTGGTGGTCGATTAAATAATTGCCGGCATCACCATCGTCGCTGGACTCGTGATGTTCGACGCCCTCACCCGGCATGACGTCCGAAACGGTCAGCAGGAAATGGTAATCGTGCCAGTGCCTGGCCCCGTACATCGCCAGCATTTCGTTCACGAGCGCGCGGAAGTGATCGATCGTCGCATCGCTTGCGTCCAGTTCTTCGGGCGTATCGGCGCACACGTTCAGGCTTGCCGTTCCCGGGAACGACTGCGGTCCGTGCCACAAGTTCCAGCTGCGAAAGTTTGTGCAAGCGTCCAGCGGAGAATCCATCAGCCGGCCCAACGGCGTCGTGCTCCACGTCACTGTTGCGCCGGTCCGTTTAGGCTCGTACAGCGCGGTGGCAAACTGCCAATCGTTGCCCGGCAAAATCAACGTCGGATCGAATAGCGTCGCATCATTGGTACCGTTTGAGGGATAGAGCACGTTTTGGTTCCAATCGATGACGACGATGTTCGGAGAAGACAAGCGATTGGAAGAATAGTTGCCGAACGTCGCTCCCAAATACGTGAAGTTTACGTCCAAGCTGTTCACGCCGGGCGGCACGGTCACATCGAATGCGTAGAGGTCGATCGGATCGCGCTTCCACGCGATGGGCGCGCCCCCAGCCGTGATACGAAGCGCTGCAACGTTTTGGATAGGACCGGCCGGCGCGTGCTCGCCCGGAATCCACTTCGGATAATACAGCTGTAGATTTCCCGGCGCGACGGGCACGACTTCGTGCGTGCGTACGATGTTCTGCGTTGGAGCGAGCGACGCGTCGACGAGCAGGGTGATGGGGCGCTGCGCCGCCAGCGCACCCGCGAGTATAAGGGCGGAGAGCATGCCGTCACGATACGCTACGCAAAGCAATCCCTCATGCGCGCCGCGGCGGCTTGGGTATGCTCGTAATCATGACGGCAGCTCAGTTTCCCGGTTGCCCGCATATCCGGTCCGGCAGCGCCAGGAGCTCGAAGGGATCCACGTAGTTTTGCTTGACGTCCCACCCGGCGAAGACTATCCGCAAAACATCTTTGGCCTCCAGTGGACAGGGTGACGTGCTTTGGCAGATCGAACCGCGCCCGTCGCAAGAACCCCGCAACCGGTACACGGCGATCCGCGATGAAGTCGGCATCATCGTAGCGCTCAGCGAGGACGGCGCCCAGCGCAAGGTCGACGCAAAGACCGGAAAGGTGCTGCACGAGGAACCGGCACCGAATACGTAATGTGCCGCGCGGCGCAGTAGGTTAGCGAAAGTCGAGCCGCATCATTTCGGGTGCAGGTTTGAATCCAAGCGATTCGTAGAGCGGACGGGCCATGGCGGATGCGTTGAGTCGCACGGTTTTGCAACCGTCGTCCTTGCACCACTCAAGCGCCCACTGCGCCAGCGAGCGGGCGATGCCGCGTCCGCGGTATGCGGGAAGGACGTACATGCCCGCGATGATCACCGTTACGTCGAGCAGCACGTTGGACCGTCCGACCTGCCGGAACGCAACGCAGGTTCCCGCGATGGTGCCGTCCCGCTCCGAGACGAACCACGTGCCGCTTCCTGCTTCCATGTCCGCTCGAAACGCCTGCTGCAGTCGTACCCGCCAGTCCGATACGAACCCGGAACCCGCTAAGTCGCACTCCACCAACATGTCGTGCCAGAGCTGCACCAGTACCGGAAGGTCGCCTGGGGAGCCGAATCGCAGCGCTGCCACAAGCCGCAATGTTGCATGCGGCCACTTCGTGTCCTTGACGCTGCCCCCGGGGCGCGTGATACACTCGTGCGGCCGAAGTAGGGCCGGAGGGCCCTCACCGGATGCCCTCGGGCGATTCCGGTCTTCTTCGCAGGGACCGCCGGTAGGTTCCAACGATGGGGTTGCTTCGGCAATACCCCATTTTTGTTTTTCGAACAAAACTGGGACCAAGGTCTAACCGGCGCTCCGCCAGTCCGTGGCTGCGCACGGATTCGCCATTTTCACAGGAGTATTTGCCATAGCTCGACCGCTCAGGGTAAACGACCAAATCCGCATTCGACAAGTGCGCGTGATCGACGAAGACGGAAGTCAGCTCGGAATCATGCTCACCGAAGACGCACTCGCGCGTGCGCGCACCGGCGGACTCGATCTGATCGAAGTCTCGCCCACGGCGCAACCGCCCGTATGCAAGATCGGCGACTTCGGACGCCTCAAATACGAGCAGTCGAAAAAAGACAAAGACGCTCGTAAAAAGCAAAAGAGCTTCGAGCTCAAAGAAGTGAAGCTTCGACCGAAGATCGAGACGCACGATTACGAGACGAAAGCCCGAATGGCGGAACGCTTGCTGCTGGACGGCAGCAAGATCAAGGTCACCATCATGTTTCGCGGACGCGAGATCACGTACACGAGTTTTGGACGCAAACTGCTGGATCGCATGGCCGTGGACATGGCGCCGATTGCATCGGTGGAGCGCGATCCGAAGCTCGAAGGAAAAAATATGTTCATGATCCTCGCGCCGCGCCCAGTGCCGAGCGGTCCGCCGAAATTTTTGTCGGCGCACGAGAAAGAGCGCGAAGGCCGACCCGTTCAAGAAAGCGACGCCTCGAAGGAGCCAACCAGTGCCTAAAATCCGTACCCACCGCGGGACCGCCAAACGCGTGAAAGTCAGTGCCGGCGGTAAAGTCACGCACCGCCATCAGTTCAGCGGCTGCGGCCATATCTTGAGCAAGAAGACGCGCAAGCGCAAGCGCAAGTTCCGCAAGGATCAGCCGGTGTTTGCCGGAGATCTCAAGCGTTTGGCGCCCACCATTCCGTATTTGGTGTAAGGAGGCTCTGGAAGCACATGGCACGAGTCAAACGGGGACTGCATGGACTCAAGCATCGGCGCAAGGTGATGAAGCTGGTCAAGGGCTTCCGCGCCGCGCGCCGGCGCAATTATCGCGTGGCCAACGAAGCGCTGCTGCATTCGCTGGCCTATGCCTACCGCGACCGCCGCGTCCGCAAGCGCGATTTCCGTTCGCTGTGGATCAGCCGGATCAACGCCGCCGCGCGCAAAGAAGGGATAACGTATTCCGTCTTCATGAGCGGTCTAAAGAAATCCGGCGTAACGCTCAATCGCAAAGCGTTGGCCGAACTGGCGATCTCCGATGCGGCGGCGTTTCGTTCTCTACTGCAAACTGCAAAGCAGGCGGCGGGGAAGTAGCATGAAGCACGCCATCGCGCTGCTCGCGCTGGGGCTGATGCTGCCGCTTGGTGCGATTGCGGCACTCTCGAACCGCGACGCCGGCTACCTGCGGGCTGAAATGCAAAACCAGCTCGGACGCTACGCGCTTGCCACGCTGGCGGAAAAGCATGCCAGTTCGGTGCAACTCAAGCAGCTGGCGCGGTCCATGGCCGCCGAAGCGACCGCGCACACGCGAGCCTTGGACAAAATTGCCAAGAAAAACGGCATTCCCGTCGCCGCGCATCCCTCGGTCCGCTCGTCGTATCACTATTCGCAGACTCGCCGGGCTGCACGGAACGGAGTTCGATCGCCGCTTCGTGCAGTTGCTCGGCGTGGACGATCGAATTGCCCGGAGCAACGAGCAAGTCGAGATGTCTAGCGGAGGCGATGCGGAGCTGCGCGCGCTGGCGAAGCGCCACGACCGCACGCTCCAGAATGAGTTGCGGGCGTTGCAGAAAATCCCGCATTAGTGGGGCCCGCAGGCCGCTGACCTCATCCCGCCCGCAGGTGCAGGCGTACCATGCACGTGGAAGAAGTCGCACAGGCATGGCGACGGCCGGGGCACCCTTCGACGAGCCGCAAGAACGGACGTTGGCGCAGGCGTTCGCCCGGCGCGAGGGCTGGGCGTTCGAAGAAGCGTATCGGCGTTACGGTTCGCTGCTGTTTTCCGTCGCGCTCAACGTGCTCGCGCACGACGAGGACGCCGAGGATTGCGTGCACGATACGCTCGCACGCGTTTGGAAAAAACCGCAAACCTTTGCCGCCGACCGCGGATCGCTTCGAGGATTCCTAGTCGTGTGCGTTCGCAACGACGCCGTCTCGCGCAAGCGCGCAGCCCAGCGGCAGGAGCGTGCGACCGAACGCATCGCCGCGCAAACGCCAAGCCACGAAGAACTCGACGTGGCCGACTTTCTGGAACATGCGCGCGTGCGCAAAGCGCTCGCGAGCTTGCCGTACGATCAGCGTGAAGCGTTGACGCTGGCGTATTTCTCCGGCAAAACGCAAGTCGAAATCGCGCGTATCTCAGGCGCGCCGCTGGGAACGGTGAAGAGCCGCATCTCGTCGGGCTTGCGTAAACTGGGCGCGCTCCTGCAAGCAGAAAGCCCCTCGTGAGCGAGCACCTCGCCGAATCGGCGGAATTGTACGCGGTCGGGGCGCTGGAAGATCGCGAGCGGCGCGAGGTCGAGAAACATGTTTCACGGTGCGTTCCCTGTGCGCTTCGCTTGTCGCAGGCGCAGGAAACGGTGGCGGCGCTTGCCGCAGCGCAGCCGCAGCACGAGCCGCCGGAGCGGTTACACGGCCGTTTGCGCGAATCCGTCGAGAGCAAGAGAAGCACGGTGGCGCACCATTGGTGGCCCGTGGGTTTCGCCCTGGCGGCGGCTTTTGCGCTGGCGCTGATCCCGACGTGGGTGGCCGTCGATCGGTCCCGGCTCGCAGTTCAAAACATGCGCCAAGACGAACGCGCACTCGCGCGCATCGCCGCAGCCCCCGCTTTCGATCGCAGCGTCTTTATGTCGCCGCGACGGCGTCCGATGAATGCCAAAGTCCTTTATGGCCCCGGCGGAGATTGGTACTACGTCGTGGTGATGCATCCCGCATCGGACATGCAGGTCGCCTACGTTCATGACGGGCGAATGGAGATGCTGGGCGCGATAGCCGTGCACGGAGAAAGCGGCACGCTGTATTTGCCGATTCGCCACAAGATGGAACGGCTAGCGCTGCTTCGCGGCCATACCGTCGTGGCCGACGCCCGACTCGTCTACTAACGGCCTGCTGCAAGAGATGGGAACAAGCGGCCGGAGGCTCCGATTGGGAACCGGCCGAAATCGGGGAAAATGCGAAACCGGGTCGCCTGCATCGTCCTTGCTCTAGCCATACTTCCGCTGCGCGCTCTTGCTCAGCAAGCGCTTCCGCAAACGCCCCCAACGCCCTCGCCGTTCACGGCCGCTAAAGCGCACGCGATCGATGCGATGATGCGCGCGGAACTGCGTGCGGGATCGACTCCCGGCCTGGCCGTCGGGGTCGTTCAAGACGGGCTGCTGGTGTACTCGCGCGGCTTTGGCTTTGCCGATCTCGCCAAGCACCGGCGCGTGAGCGCATCGACGCAGTTCTTCACCGGATCGCTTGCCAAGCAGTTCACTGCGGCCTCGATTTTGCTGATGGTGCAAGACAAAGCGCTCGCACTCGGCGACAAGGTCACAAAATACGTCCCCGAATTGTCCGTCGCCAAAGACGTCACCGTCGCGCAATTGCTGCAGCAAACATCCGGCCTGCCGGATTACACGCAGGCGCCGGGCGTCAATCATGACCCTACCAAACCGATCAAACTCGAGGAGATGATCAAAGCCGTCAATCGCATGAAGATGCAATCGGCGCCCGGCACGCAATACGCATACAACAACTTCAACTACATGATCGCCGGACTCATCGTGCAGCGCGTGAGCGGGGAGCCGCTTTCCGTGTACATGCAGTCGAGCATCTTCGAGCCGCTGATCATGACGTCGACGTTCTTGGCAGGCGACCAGGGCATCTCGCCCGATAGCGCGCGCGGGTACACTCGCATAAACGGTCGCTTCGTGCAAGTCAAGCCCTGGGATGCTTCGTGGCTGTTCGGCGCCGGCGATCTGATCACCACGGTCGACGATCTGGCGAAGTGGGACATCGGATTGCCGTTGATTCTCAACGTGGATTCCGTGCGGGAAATGTGGAGCGCGAGCGGCGCCCCGGGCGGGACCCAGTACGGCATGGGATGGATCGTCGACCAGCGAGGCGGCCATCGCTACGTCTGGCATAACGGCGAACTGGCAGGTTATCACGCGATGAATGCACTGCTCCCGGACGAGCACGTCGCGGTCATCGTGCTCAGCAATGCCGATTCGCTTCACGCGCAAACGACGGTGTCGCCCGAGCGTTTGGCAAATCACGTGTTGGATATCGTAGCGCCGTTGCCGCCGGCAAGCTTCGGGAACGTGATCATGCAGCGTGCCGGCGAGTGGCTGGGCCGGCTGCAGCGGCTGGATTTGGACCGCACGCAGCTCACGCCCCAATTCGGCCAATACCTAACCGATCAGGTCGTTATACGAGCCGATCTCAAGGGCTTGGGTCCGGTACAATCCATGGTGCCGATCGAAAGCTTCGAGCGGTCGGGCGACACGGTGTACGTCTTTGACGTCAAGTTCGCGCACGGTGCGCTGCGCTATGATTTCGCGCTCGCTCCGGACGGCAAAATCGACGGGTTGCTCTTTACGCCTGAGCTTCCTTCAGCCTAATCGTCCTAATCGTCGCCGTTGGCCAAGCGACGGCCGGTCGCTTCGATGACTTTGCCCAACATGCTCACCGCTTCGGCGCGGGACGCATTGCTGAACATGTACTTCAGCTTGTCGTCCGAGTCTTCGACGATGAGCACCGCCCGCTTGCCCGCGCGGACAGCTGCGATCAGTTTGTTGAGATAGGCTTCGTCTTCGGGGGCTAAAACGGTCTGCGTTGCGGCATCCGTGCCTTCGCTGAGCAGATATTTCAAGACCGCATTGATGTCTCGCGGAGTCTCCACGTGCTAATACCTCCATGGCAGAAACCGCCACAGTTACTAAACGCAACAGTAGCACATTCCGTAGCAGCTTCGTACATAGATTATCGACTCTTATGGAAACTTATTTATCCGGCCGGCCGGCCAGCCACAGAAGCGCCGTCACCGTCTTCATGTCGATAATCTGGCCGCTTGCCTGCATTTGCCAAGCCTGCGCGAACGAAACTTCGCGAACCTCGATGCGCTCGTCGTCCTCCAAGTGCTGGGGACCGGCGTGCAGGCCGTAGGCCGCGTAAATATGCACGCGTTCGGTGCAAAAGCCCGGCGTCGGATAGACCGCGCAGAGCAGCTCGAGCCGATCGGCGGTGTAACCGGTTTCCTCGCGCAGCTCGCGTCGCGCACCAGCTTCGCAGTCCTCGTCCTCTTCGGCCGTGCCGGCGGGGAGTTCCCACAGCAATTGTCCCGCAGCATGGCGGTACTGTCCCACGAGCACCAAGCGTCCCTCATCGGGCACCGGCGCGATCGCAAACGAGCCGGGATGCTCGACGATGTCGAGCCGGCGCTCTTTGCCATCTTGAATCACGGTATCGGCGCGCACGGAGAACACCCGTCCCTTGTAGAGGCGCTCGGTGCGTACGACTTGCGGGCGATCCTGCATGCACGCGTACTTTCAGGGAAACTCGATGCCGACCTCGTAAGGAGCAAGCGTGCAACGCGCGCACTCGTCGATCGGTCAAGAATTGCTCTGGCTGCTGGCGTGGCTGGTCATGTTCGTCGCGCTGACCGTGCTGCTGCTGCGGTATCTCGTGCCGCACCATTTCAACGATCGCATCGCCGTCATCATTGCGGCTATCGTTTCCGGCTTGGCATGGATCGCGCTGCGTGCCTATCGCTCTCGGCGCGCATAACCCGCGCCTCGAGCCGGCGCGCGATCTCCTTACAAAGCAGGGACGACGCGAACATCGCGCATTCTCCTTCGAGGGCCCGACGTTGCTAAGCGAAGCGATGCACAGCGGCACGCAGATACGCTCGCTGTTCGTCACGGCGCAAGCGTACGAGCAGACTCCGGCCGCAAAGGAACTGGAAGCCCGCGGCACGCCCGTCTATCTGATCGACGAGCGTGCGATGCGCAAAATATCCGACGTGCACACGCCCAGTGGCGTGCTTGCCGTCGCGCCGCTCGAACTTTGGGACGCGACGGACTTGCTGCGGGACGCCGGCGTAGTTTTGGCGCTGGCCGACGTCGGCGATCCCGGCAATGCGGGAACGCTGCTGCGGACTGCCGAGGCGTTCGGCGTGGACCGCGTGATTTTCGGCGCGCTAGGGGTCGAGCCGCATCACCCCAAGGTCGTCCGCGCCGCAATGGGGGCACTGTTTCGCCGGCGCGTTGCGGTCGCCGAACCGGCGCAGCTCAGCCGGCTTACTTGCCGGCTGGCAAGTTACGGGGTTAGCGGCCCATGCAAGCCCGCTGGCAACCCTGGCATGGGAAGCGCGCACGCTCCTGATCGTCGGCCACGAGCGGCGCGGCCTGGGGCCATGGGAAGCCCTGTGCGGGAGGTTCGGGTCGATTCCGATGCACGCGCCGTCAGAAAGCCTGAACGCCGCAGTCGCCGGCTCAATTGCCTTGTACGAAGCAACCAAGCACCAGCATCGTTCAGCATAAAACCCTCTTCCGTGGCGTTGTCAAGGCAGTCCACGCGGCAGAAAAAGTCAAGACTATCGTGCGCATAAGTCGCATGTTATACTGCACCCATTCGCACGGGCGTGCGGAGCAAAAACGCCGCAAAGAAGGAGAAGCATAAAGCCGATGGCGACCTCCGAATTCTTTTGGAAACTGTTCAAAGACACCGGATCGATCAACGCCTATCTGATATACCGGCAACTCCATCCGACCTCGGCGCCCGCAACCTGACCCACGGCGAAAAAGAAGAATTCCTCAAGCGCTCGGAACAGTATGTCCGGGCGCTTTTTATTGCAGGCTCCGTAGCGCGGCATCACACACCGGTACGATGATCATGAACGATTTGGATCGGCGGCTCTTGGAAGTACGAGAGCGCTTTGACGAAGCGCTCCGCGAAACGCGCGATGCCAAGGCGCTGGACGCGGTTCGCGTGGCGTACTTGGGACGCAGCGGCGAGATCACGCTGCTGCGGCGCAGCATCGGCCGGCTGCCCGCGAACGAGCGCCCAAGCGCCGGCAACGCGATCAACAATGCCGTGCAGGCGATGGAGACTGCGCTGCAGTCCGTCGCCGATGCCCTGGAGTCGCGTACATTCGAAACGCAGCTCTCCGAACGGATCGACGTAACGTTTCCCGCGAATGCGGCGAGCATCGGATCCATTCATCCCATTCGGCGCGTGGTGAGCGACGTCTGCCGGTTCTTTCAAAACCACGGCTTCGCCGTAGTGCTGGGTCCGGAGATCGAGCCGGAATACTATAATTTCGATGCGCTCAACATTCCGCCCGATCATCCGGCGCGCGAAGGTTTCGACTCGTTCTTCTTGACGGATAGCCTGCTGCTGCGGCCGCACACCTCGCCGATGCAGATCCGCACGATGCAGCAGCATCGTCCTCCGCTTGCCGTCGTCGTGCCGGGCCGCTGCTATCGCCGCGACGCCGTCGACGCGCGACATCTTTTTCAGTTCACGCAGATCGAAGGTCTGCTGGTCGGGGACGACGTGCACATGGGACACCTCAAGGGCATGCTCACAGGAATGTGCCGGGAACTGTTCGGCCGCGAACAACAGGTGCGTTTCCGGCCGTCGTTCTTTCCCTTTACGGAGCCAAGCGCCGAAGTCGATACGACGTGCCCGCTCTGCCGCGGCAACGGCGGCGCGTGCCGAATGTGTGGAGGATCCGGCTGGATAGAACTGGGTGGATCGGGAATGGTGCATCCCAATGTCCTGCGCAACATGGATTTCGATCCGTCCGTATATTCCGGATGGGCGTTCGGCTTCGGCGTGGAGCGGATGGCGCTGGTGCGGTACGACGTCGACGACATCCGGCGCTTTTACGAAAACGATCCCGACTTCTTGTACCAGCTGCAATAAGCGTGGTTAAGGCGCTGAGAATCCCGTGAAAGTTCCCGTTGCGTGGCTTCGCGAATACGTCGATCTCCCCGCGAACGCGCCCCAGATTGCCGAGCTGCTCGCGCAAATCGGATTTCCCGTCGACGCAATCGAAGAGCGCCCGGTCGTGACGGGCGTGCTCGTCGGACGGATCGAGACGCTCGAAAAACATCCGAACGCCGATCGCCTGCAAGTTGCGGGGATCGACGTAGGCAACGGCGCGTTGCTGACGATCGCCACAGCGGCCACGAACGTCGAGCGCGGGCAGACGATCCCCGTCGCGATCGTGGGCGCGCAGTTGCCGCAACTCAAAATCGAACGGCGCGCCATGCGTGGGGTGCAGTCGGAAGGCATGATGATCTCGGCCGACGAGCTCGCGCTGCCGGCGGAGTGGTTCGAGGACGGCATTCTGCAGCTCGAGCCGTCGCTGCAGCCGGGAACGGACGTGGTCGAACACTTCCGTCTGACCGAAGCGGTGCTGGACGTCGACGTTACGAGCAACCGAGTGGACGCGATGTCGATGATCGGCCTTGCGCGCGAACTGGCGGCGTACCAAGCCGTGCCGCTGCGGTTGCCGTCGTTCGAATACGCCGTCCAAGCCGATGAAGAGCCGCCGCCGCGCGTCGAGATCGCATCGCCGGATTGCCGGCGGTTCGTCGTGCAGCGATTCACCGGCGTGCGCGCCGGCATTTCGCCCGCCTGGCTGCGCATCCGCCTTGCGCTCGCAGGTCAACGGCCGATCAACACCGTGGTCGACATTTCGAACTACGTGATGCTGGAAACCGGACAGCCTTTGCACTTTTACGACGACGCAAAGATCCCCGGTGGGCGCTTGATTGTGCGCGATGCAGTGGAGGGCGAACAGCTGGTGACTCTCGACGACGAAGAGCACCGGCTCTCGTGCGCGGACCTCGTCATCGCAAGCGCGCGCGGCGCCGAAGGCTTGGCCGGCCTAAAAGGCGGCAAAGCCGGCGAAGTCACCGCAAACACGCGAGCGATACTGCTGGAAAGCGCGAACTTTACCGGGATTCGCATTCGGCGCACGAGCGCGCGGCTTGGCATCCGAACCGAAGCGAGCACCCGGCACGAGAAGTCGCTTGCGCTCGCGCTCACGGATTTCGGCGCACGGCGTGCGGCGCATCTGCTCGCGGCGCAGGGCGCGAGCGCGCATCCTGCGCAAGCGTTCGGCGAAGAGCTCGCATCCGCGCCTCCGATCGATTTCGACGCGCGCGACGTGAAGCGGCTGCTGGGCTACGAACTGAGCATCGTGGAGATCTGCGAGCATTTGGACCGCTTGGGCTTTGCGGTGCTTCCGCACGGCGACGGCCGGGTACTGGTTACGCCGCCGGCCTGGCGGCGCGACGTGAGCGGCGCGGCCGACGTCGTGGAAGAGATAGCGCGCATGGTCGGCTACGAACGCATCGAGAGCGCAGTCCCGGCGATCGCGCAGCACCACATTCGCAGCACCGGCTTCGAAATGGAAGACTGCATCGCGCGCACGCTATGCGCGCTCGGCTACCGCGAAATCGCCAGCATCGCCCTTCACGGTGCGCAGATCGCCGAGCGCTTGGAGCGTGCGGGGCTGCATCCATCGTTCACTCCGGTGGAGGTACTCAATCCGCTCTCCGAGGATCAGCGCTATCTGCGTTTTGCGCTGGGCCCCGCGTTTATGCAGTACTTCGCGCGCATTGAAGAACCGCAGCGCATTTTCGAGATCGGCCACGTGTTTTATCGCGAAGACGCTCAACCGCTGGAAACGCCGATGGTCGGCTTCGCTTTTAGCGCGCGGCCGCTGGACGAACCTGCTTGGCGCGACTCGCACTTTCTCGCGCTCAAAGGCGATACGGACGCGCTGCTGCACGCGCTCACCGGACGGCGCGATTTCGAATACGCTGCGGACGCGCGCAACGGCGCGCATCCCGGTAAGACTGCCGCGGTGCTGCTCGACGGACGTGAGATCGCGTTCGTCTGCCAGGTCGATCCGCGCGTGCAGAAAGCATTCGACGTCGCTTTGCCCGTGTACGGATGCTGGATCTTTCTGCAGCGGTTCCCTGACTACGTCGCGCCGCTGTATCGGCCGCCGTCGAAGTATCCTTCGACGTATCGCGATCTCGGGCTGCTGTGCGATCCCGACGTTGCGGCTGCGACCGTCGAGCATGTCGTCGCGCAAAGCATCGGCTCCCTGTGCACCGGCGTGCGGGCCTTCGACGAATACCGCGGCGCGCAGATCCCTTCCGAGAAGAAAAGTTTGGCGGTGCGCGTTACGCTGCAACGCAGCGATGCCACCATTACGGACGAAGAGGCGGATGCGGCGATCGGACGGGCGCTATCGGCGCTCGCGGCCGAATTCGGCATCGTTCAAAGAGGTTGAGATGGTCTGGCCCGATATCCTGATCGGCGCGATCCTGCTGATCGCCACCCTCAAGGGTTACAAGCGCGGATTCGTGATGGAACTCTCGGGAGCGATCGCGCTCGTTTGTTCGCTCATCACGCCCTGGTTCTACAACGGCGCGTTCGACGGTACGCTGGCAAATGCGCTGCACTTGGGCGCCGGTTCGGCGCACGTCGTCGCGATGTTCCTGGTCGGCATCGCGACGTATGTGGCAATTCTGATTCTGGCGCGCATGCTCAACGCCGTCGCCAAGCTGCCGGTGCTGGGCTTGGGAAACGCGCTTGCCGGGGGGGCCATCGGGTTGCTCAAAGGCCTGATCGGCGTTTGGGCGATCCTCTACATCGCGCTGTTCTTTCCGCTTTCGCGCGACATTCGCGCCGATCTGCATCGTTCGACGCTGGCCGCATACATCACGCAACCCAATCGAGCGGTGGACGAGAAGATCATTGCATCGCTGCCGTGGTTTGCGCGTCCGTTCGTCCATCCGATCTTTGCTCGGCATCGTGTCTAGTTCCGGCGGCCATGTGCAGAAACACGCGCAGCGCGGCTTGCACGCCGGCGCCCACGCGAACCGGAACGTTGTATTCGAGCAGCGCAATCTCCAGCGCGCCCAGCGCACCGAGCACGTCGGTCTGCGAAACGTCGCCCATCGTCCCCATGCGCACGATCTTACCTTTGAGTTCGAGCTGTCCGCCGGACAGGCAGACGTTGCGCTCTTCGCGTAATTTTCGCAGCAGCGTCGCTGCGTCGACGCCTTGGGGAACGTTACCGGCGACGACCGTTACCGAATGCGCGCCGGGTTGCGAGAAGACGCTCAGGCCCAGCGCCGTAAACGCGTCGCGAATCGCGCGCGCGTACATCTCGTGCCGGTGCGCAACGTTGTCCGCGCCCTCGGCGTGATAGTGGCGCAGCGCGGCATCGAGCGCGAATAAAATCGAAACGGGCGGCGTCCACGGCGTCTGTCCCGCACGCGCGAATTCGCGCGCCTTGAGCAGATCGAAATAAAAGCGCGGCGTCTTCGAGGCTTCGATCGCTTTCCATGCGCGCCGGCTCACGGCCACCATCGAAACGCCGGGCGGTGCAGCGAGGACTTTTTGGGAAGCGCTCACCACGATGTCGTAGCCCCATTCGTCCATCCGGAAGTCCGTGGCCCCCAGGCCGCTTACGGAGTCGACGATCGTGAGCGCGCCGTGCTCGTGCCACGATGGGCGCGAGCTGCGCCATGTCGTTTTGCACGCCTGTGGAGGTCTCGTTGTGCGTGAGCAGGATGCCCTTGTAGCGGCGATCGCGATCTTCTCGAAGCCGCCGCGCGAGCGCGAGGGGATCGAGCGCGTGGCCCGCAGGCGTTTCGAGCGCATCGACGTGAATGCCGTACGTTTGCGCGATCGCGATCAACCGGCGGCCGAAAACGCCCACGGGAGCAGCCAGCACGGTGTCTCCCGGCGAAAATGTCGACGCGATCGCGGCCTCCAGGGCTCCCGTCCCCGAAGAGCCCAGCAGCAGAATATTCGAGCGGCCGCAGCCGAAGATCGGTGCCAGCTGTTCGTCGATCCGTTTTGCCAGCGCCGCAAATTGCGGCCCGCGGTGGTCGATGAGCGGCTTGCTCATTGCCGCCAGCACCTGCTCGGGCACGGTAACGGGGCCGGGAATGAACAGCAGATTCTTTTTCACGGTCCCGTACTTACACGCAAGCCGTGCGCGCGCCCCCGAAACATACTCGGCGGAGCATGCACGTCCGGAAGCGAAGCGCCTGCCATGGAACTCGAACGCGTCCGGCTGACGGCATTATCGACCTGCGCGGGTTGAGCGAGTAAACTCGGCTCTGCCGAGCTGGCGCAGGTCTTGCGCCGCTTGCCCGCACCGGCGAACGAACGCGTCCTAGTGGGCTACGGTACCTCCGACGACGCGGGCGTGTACAAGCTGCGAGACGATTTGGCACTGGTGCAGACCGTCGACTTTTTCACGCCCATCGTCGACGATCCGTTCGATTTCGGCCGCATCGCTGCAGCCAACGCGCTTTCCGACGTGTACGCGATGGGCGGCGTGCCGATCAGCGCGCTGAATATCGCCGCGTTTCCAATCGGAACGCTCGACGTGGCGATACTGCAGCGCATCCTGGAAGGCGGCGCGGAGGTTGCGCGGCAAGCCGGCGTCGCGATAGTGGGCGGCCACACGATCAAAGATCCGGAACCAAAATACGGGATGGCAGTGCTCGGAACGATCGACCCGAACGCGGTCGTTACCAACGCGGGTGCCCGCCCCGGAGACATTCTCATTCTTACCAAGCCGCTCGGGACGGGCATTCTGGCAACCGCGCTGCAGCGCGGCGCCATCGACGAGCGCGCGATGGAAGAAGCCGTTGCATGGATGATCGCGCTCAACGATCGCGCCGCCGCGGCAATGCTGCAAGCGCACGCGCATGCCGCCACCGACGTCACCGGCTACGGACTGCTCGGCCACGCTGCCGAGATGGCGCGCGCTTCCGCGGTCGCGCTCGAGATCGAAAGCGCGAAGGTTGCGATCATGCCGGGAGTCCTCGAACTGATCGAGCGCGGCATCGTTCCCGGCGGCAGCAAGGACAACGCGGCGCTGCACGCGGACTTCACCGATTTTGCCGACGGAGTCTCGCCGGCGCTGCGCGTCGCGTTGTCGGATGCGCAAACTTCGGGCGGCTTGCTGATCAGTTTGCCTGCGCACAGGCTGCAGACGTTTGCGCAGGCGCTTGGAGGCGCGCGCGCGCTTTGCACCGTCATCGGAAAGGTGCGCGACGGTGAGGGCATCGCCGTCCACTGATCTGCGCGATTCGCACGTCATTCTGGCGCTGGACCAAGGAACGACGAGCTCGCGTGCGCTCGTCGTCAACGCTGCCGGAGAGACGATCGGGTTCGCGCAGCGTGAGTTTGCGCAGCATTTTCCCGAACCCGGCTGGGTAGAGCACGATCCCGAAGTGCTGTGGCAATCGCAGACTGCAAACCGCGCGCGAGGCATTGCGCGCGGCGCGCATGCCGGCGAGCCGCGTTGCGGCGATCGGCATTGCGAATCAGCGCGAAACGACCCTCCTATGGGATCGCCGCACGGGTAAACCGCTCTGCAACGCGATCGTTTGGCAGGACCGGCGAACCGCGAGCATGTGTGAAGATTGGCGCGCGCGCGGCCTGGAACAGCGCGTTGCCGAGCAAACCGGGCTGCTGATCGATCCGTATTTCTCGGCGACGAAATTGGTTTGGCTGCTCGATCGCATCCCGGGTGCACGAGAACGCGCGCAGCGCGGCGAGCTTGCATTCGGGACCGTGGACTCGTGGCTGATTTGGAACTTGACCGGCGGTGCTCGTCACGTAACGGACGTCACGAATGCCGCCCGCACGCTGCTCTTCGACATTCACCGCCGCGCGTGGAGCGACGAACTCTGCCGCGACTTCAACGTTCCGCGCGCCGTGTTGCCGCAGGTTCTGCCCTGCACGGCGGATTTCGGCGCCGCCGAGAAGCCGCTGTTCGGATCCCGGCTGCGAATTTGCGGCGTTGCCGGCGATCAGCAAGCCGCACTGTTCGGACAAGCCTGCTTTGCTCCGCGGTCTGGCGAAAAACACGTACGGCACCGGTTCGTTTCTCATGCTCAACACGGGCGCGCAGCCCATCACCAGCCGGCACGGCTTGCTCACGACGATCGCTTGGACACTGGGATCGGGTGAGACGGCGTATGCGTTGGAAGGCTCGGTGTTTGCGGCCGGGGCGGCGGTGCAATGGCTGCGAGATGGACTCGGCCTCATCGCGCATGCCGCGGAGATCGAAGCGCTGGCGCGGGAAGTGGAAGATACGGGTGGGGTGTATTTCGTTCCGGCATTCACGGGCTTGGGCGCACCGTACTGGGATCCGCGCGCTCGCGCGACGATCGTGGGGATTACGCGTGGAACAACACGTGCGCACGTCGCGCGCGCGGCGCTCGAATCGATCGCGTTCCAAAGCGCCGACGTCATTGCCGCGATGGAAGGCGATTCCGGAGTTCGGCCGGCGCAGCTGCGCGTCGACGGCGGTGCAGCCGCCAACGGGCTCGCGATGCAGTTTCAAGCCGACGTGCTCGGCGTGCCCGTCGTGCGGCCGTTCGTGACGCAAATCACGGCGCTGGGCGCGGCCTTTTTGGCCGGGCTGCAGATCGGCTATTGGACGAACCTCGAAGAAGTGTCGGCGGCGTGGCGGGAAGAAGCGCGTTTCGTCCCCGCGATGAGTCTCCAACGTCGCGCCGCGCTGATGGATCGCTGGCACGATGCCGTCGAGCGCAGCCGGCGCTGGTCGTAGTGAACCGTGAGCGCGGCCTGCAGCGGCTGCGAGACGAACAATTCGACGTGCTCGTCGTCGGCGGCGGCGCAACGGGATTGGGTTGTGCGCTCGACGCGGCCGCGCGCGGATATCGCACCGCGCTCGTGGAACGCGGCGATTTCGCGGGCGAAACATCGAGCCGGTCGACCAAACTCGTTCACGGCGGCGTGCGCTATTTGCAGCAAGGCAATATCGCACTGGTTCGCCAGGCGCTGCGCGAACGCGGCCGATTGCTGCGCAATGCGCCGGGCCTGGTGCGCCCGCTGCCGCTGCTCGTTCCGGCTTACACGTGGCCGCAGTTCGCGTATTTCGCTGCGGGTCTGCGTCTGTACGCCGCGCTTGCCGGTCGCCGAGAGCTCGCGCACACGCGCATCCTCGCGCACGCAGATGATGCGGTGCGCGCCGTTCCAAGCCTACGCAAGCGCGATCTGCGCGGAGCGATCATATATTGGGATGCGCAATTCGACGACGCCCGCCTTGCCGTTGCGATCGCGCAGACCGCCGTCGATCGCGGCGCGGCAATCGCCAACTACGTGCGCGCCGATCGTCTGTTGCACTGCAGCACCGGCGTATGCGGAACCTCGGCGATCGATTGCGAGTCGGGCGAACGCTTCGCGGTCCACGCCCATGCCGTCATCAATGCGACCGGTGTGTTCGCCGACGACCTGCGTGCGCAAGATCGTCCGCATGCCGCGCCGCTCCTGGCATTCAGCCGCGGCTCGCACCTCGTCGTTCGCGCGCAGGCGGTCGAATTGCGCGAAACGGCCTTGCTGGTGCCGCGTACGCCGGACGGCCGCGTGCTGTTCGCGTTGCCGTGGCACGGCCGCGTGCTCGTGGGAACGACCGACGTCGCCGTCCAATCGGCGGCTTCGCAGCCGCTGCCGTCTTCGGACGAAATCGACGACATGCTCAGTGCGCTCAACGCCTACGTCGATCCGCCGGTGCGCCGCAGCGACGTCGCAAGCGCGTTTGCCGGGCTGCGCCCGCTGATTCGACGAAGCGCTGCAACTACCGCGGCACTCTCGCGCGAGCACCTAATCGACGTCGCGCCTTCCGGACTTATTACCGTGGCCGGCGGCAAATGGACGACGTACCGGCAGATGGCGCAGGACGCCGTCGACGCCGCTGCGGCCGCAGCGGGTCTTGCAGCATCAGCCTGCCGCACGCGCGACCTGCGCTTGCGTGACGTGCCGCTCGTTCCCAGCGACGAACATGCCGTCCGTCACGAAATGGCGCGCTGCCTCGAAGACGTGCTCGCGCGGCGCCGGCGTACGCTGATCTTCGATGCTGCGCAAGCGCGGACGCAGACTCCCGCGGCCGCGGACGTGCTGACGCGCGCGCTCGGACGCGCAAGCGCGTGGCGGCTGGATCAGCTGCAGAGATTCGACGAGGTGGTGCGGCGGTATACGGTGGTATGAAGTCACGAAGATTGGGATCCTCGGGCATCGTTTCGTCCGAAATCGGTTACGGGTGCATGGGATTGACCTGGGCGTACGGCCGGCCGGTTTCCGCCGAAAACGAAGACGAAGCCATCGCGCTGCTCAACGAGGCGATCGATGCGGGCGTCACGCTTTTCGATACGGCCGACATGTACGGACCGTTCACCAACGAGCAGCTCGTCGGCAAAGTCCTGGGCGCACGCCGCGGCGAAGTCGTCGTGGCGACCAAATGCGGAATCGTCGTGCACGGCGATCCCGAGAACTTCGATATGCAGCGCGACGGAACTCCGCAGCACATTCGTGATGCTTGCGATGCTTCGCTGCGGCGGCTCGGCATCGAGATCATCGATCTCTATCAATTGCACCGCGTGGATCCGAACGTTGCGATCGAAGAGAGCGTGGAGGCGATGTCGCAGCTCGTCGCTGCCGGCAAAGTTCGGGCGATCGGGCTCTCCGAAGTCGACGTTGCGACGCTCGAACGCGCTGTCCGCGTGCACCCGATTGCCTCGCTGCAGTCGGAGTACTCGTTGTTCGAGCGGAACGTCGAAGCGCAGATTCTGCCGTGGTGCGAACGGCACGACGTGGCGTTGCTCGCATATTCACCGCTGGGCCGCGGAATGCTCACCGGAAAGCTGCAGCGGTCGGATATCGCCGGTAACGACTTTCGCGCCAGGCTTCCACGCTTTGCCAGCGAGACGTTCGAACACAACCGCGCGATCGTCGATCGCGTGCAGCGCATCGGGGAACGCGCCGGTGCGAGCGCAGGGCAAGTCGCGCTCGCGTGGCTCCTGGCAAAAAGCCCCGTAACGATTCCGATTCCGGGAACCAAACACGCGGAGTACCTACGGCAAAACGTGGCGGCGGCGGACGTGCGGCTGAGCGCCCAGGACATGCGCGATCTGGATGCGTTGCCGGCTCCCAGCGGTGAGCGATACCCGCAGCCTTCGGCGTGAAGCAGGGGAATCGCCCGTTCAAACGGGACTTTTCCGGCATGCTGGATGGCGTTCGCGGACCGATCGCAGAACTGGCCCAGAGCTTGCGCCGCGCGCGGAGTGGTGAGGGCACGAACGCGGAGGTCGTTCGGTGGCTGGGCTCGGTGAACGGCATCGCTTCGGCAATTCCCGTGCCGCCCTTGCGCGATGCGCATCGCACGTATGCGCGAACGCTGCTTCACAAAAGCGAACTCTTCGAGATTCTGGTGCTGCACTGGCGTTCCGGCTGCGTCAGCTCCATTCACGATCACGGCGGCGCGCACTGCTGGTTTGCCGTCTCAAACGGCACGATGGGCATAGAAAATTATCTTCGCTACGACGCGGGAACGAGCGCCGGCCACGCGCGCATCCGTTTGGAGGGACGAGAGCTGCTGGGCGCGGGTGCAATCGACTACCGCCAGGACGACGTGCACCTCCACCGCTGCGTTGCGGGTGACGGCGGCGTTACCACGCTTCACGTCTACGCGCATCCGATCGAACGGTTTCACGCGTTCGACGAGGCTGCGCAGACCTGCGTTGAAGTAAGTCCGACATACGACGCCGTACTCTAGCCTGGCGTTTCGGCAACGCCCTTACAACGAACGATTGACCTTTTTTGACAACCGAGCGCGCGGAACGACGCGCCGTCATACCGATGCATGCCGGCCAAAAGCGAGGTGCGAGGACCACGGACGAATTTCGCACATTGCATAACGCGTCCATCATTACGGCTGTATTGTGATGCTCGATTCACGACTATTGGTGCTGTCAGCAACAAAGTGCAGGCCCGCCTTACCGGCATAAATCATAAGATGTCCGTTGTCAGATATAATACGCGAAGCCGTCCCCGACACAATTTCGCCCGGTACCCGCAACGAAACGTGAGCGTAGTAAATCTTCTGGCCGGCAATTCTTTCGGTGAACGGACCCTTGATCGTCGACGTCTCAGGTAAGCGCATGGCCGGCATCGAAGTATTGGAAGTCTGGCTTCCCCCACTACAACCGGCGACCATTCCGCTTAATCCAAAAAGCATCAAGGATACGAACTTGGATCTACAAACGCTCACCATATATATTCCTTAAAGTTCCGCGCCTGTTACAGGGCGCAGTAAGCACAATTCGTGCTCTACCCGTCGGAAGACTAGCCTGCACCTACTCCATGAGCACTAGACGATACTCCTTCCGCTACCGCAATAACTTGGCCGTCACTACAGCATGCCACTCTGGTTGAGGCTTTGGCTTTGGCTGGGACCGCCGGAGTGGTCGCTGCATGCGCCGGCCCGCCGCCATGAACGAACACAAAGTAGTGCCAGTACAAGAACGTGCACCTGTGTCAATCTGCACCGCGACAAAACCAGACTGACGAGGAGATCGCTTCAATGGCGGGGACGGCAATCATGGCCCACGAAAGCCGCCCGCAGCCGCTTCACGTTCACTCCCGTGGAGGAATCGACATGCACAAATGGTTCGCGTCCGTTGCCATAGCAATCGCCGCGCTTTTCATACTCTGCGCGCCTCCGCTGCGCGCGTCCGCCCAGTCCGCGCCGGCATCGGTGAGCGGCACGGTTCTCGACGAAACCGGCGCCCCCATCCCGGCCGCCTCGGTCGTTCTTCGCGGACCTAGCGTTCAAACGACTCAGACGGACCAGAAGGGCGCCTTTTCGTTCGCCAGCGTGACGCCGGGCATTTACGTCGTGTCGGTCGCGAAAGCCGGCTACACGAGCGCGGTTCAAAACGACATCGCCGTGCTGGCCGGGCAAACGTCGACCCTGGCGGTGCGCATGGGCACCGCAACGTTCTCGTCACTGCGTACGATCGCCAGCGTGCGCACGACCGGGCGCGGGCTCAACACGGCTCCGGCCTCGGTGAACGTCGTTACGACCCAAACGTTCATCGACCAGGCCCAGCCGCAAGTCACGCGCGTGCTCAGCCAGGTACCCGGGTTGCAGATTTCGTTCCCGTCGAACTCCTCCAACGGTGCGTCGCCGGGCTCCATCACGATTCCGAACATTCGCGGCGCCACGTCCTACGAGACGGCATCGCTGATCGACGGCCACTACATTTCCGTCGGGCAATACGGCGACAACGTCACGACGTTCCTCAACGACTTCATGTTCAGCAACATCGAAGTCGTCAAAGGGCCCGGCGCCGACGCACCGGTCGTCAACAACGCCATCGGCGGCACGACCAATTTCCGCACGAAGGATCCGACCCTGACTCCCTCGCCGCAAGTCCTCTTCGGCTTCGACAACCATGGCGGAACGCTGAGCAACTTGAGCTTTTCCGATACGCTCGGCCGCCTGGGATTCATCGTGGACTTCGCAACGCAAAACAACGTCTCGGCGCTGAACGGCAGGGGCGTGTACTACGATCCGAGCTACGGCACGTTCAACGGCGGCACGTTGTCCGGCGATACCGGCCAGACGCACATCGGAAACACCGCGAGCAAGCTGACTACGCAGTATCCGCTGCTGGCGTGCTGCTATCAGTTGTATGGCAACCTGGATCAGACCGCCGAACTCGTCAAACTGCGCTATAAGCTCTCATCGGCGACCGCGGTCACGCTCAGTTATCTCGGCGGGCAGTCCTACGCCGATCAGAACGGAAATACGTCCGACTTCATCAACGCGCAATTCATCCCGGGCGCCGGCTACACGGGCTCGCTGTCCCCCGGGCCCATCCAAGTTGCGACGGTTTACCCCGGTGCCTACAGCGGCGAATTCAACAACGAGCCGATCTTTCAAGCCGAAGCGTCCACGACGCTGGGCAAGGATACGGTCATCGGGCGCTATTACCACGCGACGGTTTCCAGATATCAATATCAAGGCCTCAATTCCGACGCGCTTGATTACAACAACGCCACGCTCTACGGCGCCTCCTCGGGTTCGGGCAACATCAACCAAACCTTCAACGGGACGCCGGCGACCGTCGGATACTCCGATCTCTACGAAGAGCCCGAAACCGACAAGCTGACCGGCGGCTCGTTCGAGATTCAGCATCCGCTCGGATCGAACGATCTGCTCACGTTTTCGGCGGATCGCACGTGGGCGCAGAGCACCGACTACACGATCGGACCGTCCGGCTATTCTTTCAGTCTGCCCCCCGGCACGTCGCAGGTGCTCACGACGTACCTGCTGCGCGGGCATTTCTTCCTCAGCCCGAAGCTCGACGCGACGCTGAGCAACTATTACAACACTTACAGCAGCACGTACCCGATCGGCTGCGCCGATCAAGTTGCGACCGGTTGCAACACGCAGGCAGATGCGCAGTACGGAACCGGCGTCTTCTTCGCAACGACCAAAAACCAGCACGACGACCCGCGCCTCGGTTTGACCTTCCGGCCGAACGCCGCCACGTCGGTTCGCTTTGCCTTGGGCAGCGCGATCGCGCCGCCGTACCTGGGACTGCTCAACCAGATCACTTCGACGCCGGCCTACGATTCAGCGACCGGCGTTGCGATCGAATCGCAGAGCAACGGCAACCTGCGGCCCGAAACGGCCTTCGGCTACGATCTCGGCACCGACGTCCGGCTCAAAGATCAGACCACGATCGTCTCAGGCGACGTGTATCTGACGAACCTTTTCAACCGGTTCTTCGGGCAAACGGTCAACACCGGACTAACGTGCGGACAAACGGGGAATTGCACTCCTTCCGGAGCTCCCGCCTCCGCGCCGGTCCTCAATCAGACGAACACCAACATCAGCAACGCGCGCTTCGAGGGCATCGAGTCTGTCGCTCCGGCGCGAGCCTACCGTGGGGCTGGGCTTCGATATTTCGGGAGCGCTGCAGCGCGGCTACTATTACGACTTACCGCCCTACTTCTATTGCTCGATTCCGCGCCCCGGCTGCACCCCGGACCAGAATTTGAACGTCATTTCGGGCCAAAATACCAACGGCATCCCGGTGGGATTCTACAACGTGTCCTACAACGGCAACATGCGCATCCCGTATTCGCAGGGCAACGCCGAGCTGTCGTATCGTTTTGCGAACGGCGCGTTCGTCTCGCTTGGCGACACCTATTACGGAAACAACAACTCGCTCAACGAGCCGCCGTTCGGTATCGCATACGCGACGCTGCGGTATCCGGTGACGCGCACGGTTGACTTACAACTCTCCGGCGACAACATCTTCAACGCCTATCCGGGAATCTTGCCGATTTCGGGCGGGGGCGTCCCGATCGCGCTCTACGGCGGACAGACGGGCGCGACGACGGGCAACGTGCTCGGGCCGGCGACGTGGCGGCTCGTGCTCTCGACGCGAATGCCCTAGGGAAGCGGCATCAGCGGCGCGTGCGGGAGCGTTTGCGCTCCCCCACGCGATCGCGCTTTATGCTGCCGTTGCGGCGGCGCATGGGAACGACGTTGTCCTTGTGCACGCCCTCGCCCAGTTCGACGGGCGTGATGACGCGCTTGCCCAGCGCATGGTAGAGCACTTCCGAGAGCTCCTCGACCGGCACGAACGTCATCGTGTCGCGCACTTCCTTCGGAATGTCGTCCAGATCGATCTCGTTGCGCTTGGGCAGGATGATGATCTTTATGCCGGCGCGTTTGGCACCGAGCACTTTCTCTTTCAATCCCCCGATCGGCAGCACTTGGCCGGTCAGCGTGATTTCGCCGGTCATGGCGACGTCGGGATCGACCTTAGTGCCTGTGAGCAGTGAGGTGATCGCCGTTGCCAACGCAATGCCGGCGGACGGGCCATCCTTGGGCGTAGCGCCCGTCGGAACATGGATGTGCAAATCGTGCTTGGCGAAGTAATCCTCGGGCAGATCGAGCTCGTTCGAGCGCGAGCGCAGGAACGAAACGGCGGCCTGGGCGCTTTCTTTCATCACGTCGCCGAGCTGGCCGGTAAGCACGAGCTTTCCGGTGCCGGGCATCACCGTTGTTTCGATGAACAGAATGTCGCCGCCGACCGGCGTGTAGAACATTCCGGTCGAAACGCCCACCGACGCGACCCGCTTTTTGACTTCGCTGTAAAACCGCGGCTTGCTCAAAAACTCGTGCAGATTTTCCGGCTTTATTCGCCCCTTGTAACGCGGAAACTCCGCGATTTGCCGGGCGATTTTGCGAAAGACCGTTCCGATCTCGCGCTCGAGGTTCCGGACCCCGGCCTCACGCGTGTAATCCGTAATAATGAGCCGCAGCGCGGCGTCGTTCATTTGCGCTTGAGTTTCCTTCAACCCGTTGGCGCGGCGCTGTTTAGGGATCAGGTATGCGCTTGGCGATCTGCGTCTTTTCAAGTTCAGTGTATCCCGAGAGCTGAATGATCTCCATGCGATCGCGCAACGGTCCGCTGATCGTGTCTAAGGTGTTGGCCGTGCATACGAACAGCACTTGCGAAAGATCGAACGGCAGATCCAAATAGTGGTCGCGGAACGAATTGTTCTGTTCGGGGTCCAGCACTTCGAGCAGCGCCGACTGAGGATCGCCGCGAAAGTCGGCGCCGACCTTGTCGATCTCGTCGATCATCATAACCGGGTTGCGCGTGCCGGCGTCGCGGACGGCCCGCAGAATCGTGCCGGGCATCGAACCGATGTACGTGCGGCGATGCCCGCGTATCTCGGCTTCGTCGTGCACACCGCCGACCGAGAGACGCACGAACTTGCGCCCCATGGCACGCGCGATCGACTGTCCCAGCGAGGTCTTGCCGACGCCCGGCGCGCCAACGAAGCAGAGAATGGGGCCCGTCAACCGGTTCTTCAGCTTGCCGACTGCGAGGTACTCGATGATGCGGTCCTTGATTTTTTCCAGATCGTAGTGATCTTCATCGAGAATCTCGCGCGCTTTTTTGATGTCGATATGGTCGGTGGTTTCCTTGCCCCAGGGAAGCGCCACGAGCCAATCCAGATACGTTCGGATGACGCTGTATTCGGGGCTGGCCTGCGGCACTTTGGAAAGCCGATCCAGCTCGCGATCGGCCGCTTTTTTGGCGTCTTCGGGCATCTGCGCCTCGTCGATCTTTTGGCGCAGCTCGTTGGTCTCGGCTTGCTGCGGATCGACCTCACCGAGCTCTTCCTGAATCGCCCGCAGCCTGCTGGCGCAGGTAGAACTCGCGCTGATTCTTTTCCATTTCGCGTTGGATGTCCGACTGAATCTTGTGCCCGAGCTCGACCACCTCGAGCTCTTTGGTGAGCAGCATCGTCAGCTTGCGCATCCGCTTCATCGTGTTGCGCTCTTCCAAGATCGCTTGCCGGTCCGGCGTTTCCAGCCGCATCGTCGAGGCCACGAAATAGGTCAGCAGGTTCGGATCAGAAATGTTCTGGACTTCCATTTCCATCTCGCGCGGCGCTTGCGGCAGATATCCAAGCAGCTTTTGGAACAAGCCGCCCAAGTTACGCTGCATCGCAATCAGCTCTTCGGACTGCGCAGTGACGTCCGGCAGCTCGCTATACGCGGCCACCAAATACGGTTCCGTCTGCGTAAACTGCTCGATCTTGAAAACCTGCTGTCCCGCGACGATGCAGCGCAACGTACCGTCCGGGACTTTGAGCATTTTCTGTACAGTCCCTATCGTACCAACGCGGTGAACGTCGCCCGGACCGGGATTTTCGATTTCGCGATTCTTTAAAACCGTCAACCCGATCGGTTTGCCTTCGCGCAACGCCTCTTCGACCAGTTGAATGCCCGGCTTTTTGACCACGGCGAGCGGAATAACGGTATTGGGAAACAGCACGGCGTCCTGCAGCGGCAGAATGCCGAGCAGGCCTGCCGGAACCAGCGACGTCGCCGGTGTCGGTTGTTGTTGGGAGACCATTTAAACGAGAATCCTTTTAACGATCATTCGAATTTCCGTGCGCGAGGCCGGAATGTACTCCGTGGCGGCAATCGGCAACGCGATAGTGAGCATGCCGTCGCCGTAGGTCGCGGTCACCTCGTCGTACGAAACCGCCACGGGCAGATGAATTTTCTTGACGAACTCGCCGTTTGCGATTTCTTTCTGTAAGAACGAACCCTTGCGCAAACGCGCCGTTTCGGAGCGGCGTCCCGCAATGACCAAATACCGCTCGTCCAGAAACACGCGCAAACTTTCACTCTCCGCTCCAGCGAGCTCAACGCGCACGAGAGCTACCCCCGAGCCCTCGTCGACGACCACGTCGGCGTTCGGCTCCCACAAGGCGCCGGAGCGAAAGCGGACCACGGAATCCATCAGCCGGTATAACCTCCTCGATTAGCAATCGGATGCGCGGAGTGCTAGAAACCCACTGCTGCGAAGGCTAGCCCTAGCGCGGCAACGTCCTCGGCCAGTGCAACGGCCGCGTCCGGCCACCCCGTTTCTCGCACCACGGCCGCGCGTAGCCGGCTCGCGCCGAACGCCATGCATACCGCGCAGGCTGCTGCCAATGCAAGCAGCGGCACGGTTTCAATTTTCTGCTTTACGTGCAACGACCTCGCGGCGTACGCGGCAGCGCCTGCTCGCGCAAGCAGCGGACCGGGCGCCGTACGTGGGCCGATAAACGGCATTTTGTCCAGCGCAGCCTCTGCAAGAAAGCCCATCACGCCGGAGATCGAGACTCCCTGGGACGTAAGACGGCGCGCGGCCAGCGGCGCAACGCTCGTCCGCATACCCGCCGCCGCGCCCAGCAGGACCGCCGCAACGTACCGATTCATTAGGGCGATCTACCATGAACGCGGCCAACTCTCACGCGACGGGCGGTTCGTAGCGTGGATTTCGCGCGCGGCATAACAGCGTACGGCAGCCCGCGGTTTCCGCCCATCGTATTTTTGCACGGCATTCGTCTCGGCGGAAAAATTTGGCGCAAACACGCGCTCGCACTCGCAGACGAATTTCATGTCATCACGCCCGACCTTCCCGGACACGGGGCTCTGGCCGATGTGCCGTTCGAGATTCCGGTGCTCGAGGCGTTTCTGCGCGAACTCGTAGAACGCGTCGCGGCACGGCCGGCGTTGTTCGTCGGCTATTCGCTCGGCGGTTACCTGGCGATGCGGTACGCGCTAGATCAGCCCGAATGCACCAGCGCCTTGCTGTTGACGGGCTGTTCGACCAACTTGATCGGAGCGCGTGCGCTCCTCTATGAAGCCGGCGTGGCGCTCACGGCGCAATTTTCTCCGCAACTGCTCGAGCGCGCACTGGCGGTATTCTTCCGGTTGACCTTGCCGCGTCACGTTGCCGAAACGGTCATTCCCTTTCGTTTCGACCAGCGAGTCTTTGAAGCCAGCCGCCGTATTGCGCTCGGAATATCGTACGGCGAGCGGCTCGCCCTCTACGGCAAGCCGCTGCTCGTCGTCAACGGCGAATGGGACCCGCTGTTCCGGCAGGACGAGACGGAATTCACCAGTTCGCCCAACGCTCGGCTCGTCGTCATTCCGCGCAGCGATCACGTCGCGCCGCTGCGCCGGCCGGCCCAGTTCACCGCAATCGTACGCGCGTTTGCACGGCAAGTGTACGCGCGCAAACACACCTAGGGAACCTAGTGTATGTGCGAGGGGACTTGCTTGGCCTTTTTCATGTTGGCGTTGTTCAGGATGTAAATTTTGTCCGCATGACGCATCCCTAGCGCCTTCTGATCGTAGACGACGCGCACGTACTGACCATGCTTGAGCATCTTCATCTGATACGTGGTCTTGCCGTCGGCTGAAAAGAGTTGATCGAACTTGGGCGTCAACATGAAGCTGAGCGTTTGTTGGGCCTTCGGATCGTACACTTTAACGTTGTTGAGCGAAACGTGTACGACTTCTCCGTAGAAGTTGTTTGTTTTGCCCGCAAACGCCAGTTGAGGCGCAGCGATGGCGCTCATAAAAACGATTGCCGAGAGTAGCCGGAACATGCGCATAGGAATCCCCTCTAGAAACATAGGTTAGTAACCGGTGAACGGAAGGGCCACACGCAATGTATCAAAATTGTCGTGGGCCGAAGGCCGGGGGCCCCGGCGGCTCTGCCGACGGGGGGTGAGGAGCGCGAAGCGCGGATTCGCCATTTTCACCTTATTTCGGTCGTACCCCGCTTGCTCGCCGCTTCAACCGCATGCGCCGGCTAGGAAGGCAGCCGATCTTCCGCTCAATACGGGCTTGTCGAGTACGGATTCGCGCTCGCGCCGTTTACCGTAACGCGATACCGCACGCCGGCGCCGCGATGGGAGGACAAATCGTACCGCGATCCCGCCTTGGAGAGGTGCGTAACCTCGACGGTATAGCGGAGCGGCCGCCCCGGAGCGATCTGCGGCCCGCGCATTCCTGTCAGGATGTACGCGCCGCGCGGCACGTAGCCGTCGCTCGTGCGCGCCCGCTCCACCATCGTGGCGATGCCGCCTGCGTCGACGAGCAGCGCGGCACCTTCGTCGACCGCCACGCCGTAGATGCGATCCCCTGGAATCAGACGATCTTGCAAGGAACGCGCCATGAACGCCGCCAGGCGGCCGAAACGGTTGCGCCGCGCAAAGTGCGTATCGGTGATGCTCCCGCGCAGCGGCGCCCAAGAGAAAAGATCGGTCGTAAAGCTTATTGCCGTTTCGTACGGATTTTTCACCGCATCTCGCGTCGCCACGTCTTCGTCGTCGGGCAATACGCGATCGGCCGCGACGGAGTCGAACACGACCGCGCCTTGAATCGCCAGCCCCGCGCTTCCGCCTCCGACGATGCCGCCGCGCGCGTACACGCGCTTGACGGCCGCGATCAGCGCGCTGCCCTTCCACGCGACGTAATGCGCCTGATCGCCGCCGGCGAACAACACTGCGTCGGCGCTGCGGACGTACGGCACGACGGAATCGATCTGACTGCGCTTCGCGCACGGCGGAATCAGAATTTCGCGAACCGACCCCAGCCTGCTGTGTGAATAGAACAGATCGCTGTAGTCGCGCGCGCCGGAAGCCTTGAGAATCACCAGATTCCCGCCCCGCCCGCTGCCCGGTACGGCGATTCGATCGCGCATCCAGCGCAGCACGGTATCGTACGGCATCCCCATGAGGCCGCCGCCCGAAAGCACCAAACCGGGACCGCGCACGCGATCGGCATGCCAGGTGCCGGCCGGCGCGTACACGGTCGGCTTGCACGTCGAGGCAGACAATGCAGCCGCCAGAAGCAACGAATGGATCATCGTGCCGCCTTTCCGGGCGCAAGATATCGATCGAACCACGAAAGCCATTTTTCGTAAACGTCGGCCAAACGCACCGGTCCGTTCGGCAGATGGCCCGTGCTGGGATACGCGAAGAACTTCACCGGCACGCCGTTGTCGCGCAACGCGTGAAACATTTCATACGATTCGACGATCGGCACGCGCACGTCGTACACGTTGCCGAAAATCAGCGTGGGCGTATGGATGTCCTTGAAATACGAAATCGGGGAATGTTTGCGCCAAAGATTCAAATATCGCCCTTTGTACGGCGATCCGCCGGCGAACGAGACCGCGTCGGCGTCGATGTCGTCCGCGATCGCGTAGTCCACGACTAAATCGTTCACCGCTGCGCCCGCAACCGCGGCTTTCCAGATCTGATAGTGCGATTCCATCCACGACGTGAGCAGGCCGCCGTACGACCATCCGGAAACGCCGATGCGCGCGCGGTCGACGATTCCCAACCGTTCGACGGCTTCGATGCCCGCCATGACGTCTCTACCGGGGCCGATGCTCGCATCGTTGAAGATCGCGTGTTCGTACGCATTGCCCAGATCGTTGCTGCCGCGATAGTTCGGTGCAAACACCAGATAACCGCGCGCGGCGGCAAGCTGACGAAACGGATCGAACGAGACCGTCGAGGTTTCCGTGGGACCGCCGTGAATGCGCAGCACGAGCGGGTACTTTTTGCCCGGCACGAACCCGGGCGGATACGTGAGCACGCCGTCTTCGGTCATGCCGCCGGGGCCGCGCCATGCGATGCGAACGGGGCGCCCGAGGTCCAGGGCCGCGATATCCGCGTTGAAAAACGTTAGTCGCTGAGGCGCGCGCGCATGCGGCGGCAGCACGTAGAGTTCGGTGGGGCTGCGCGCTTCCTCACCGACGAACGCGATCGTTCCGTCACGCGCGACGCTGCCCGAGGGCATAATAGAGGCAGAAAGCACCGGGCCCAGCGCAAGCCGGCGCGCCGCGCCGTGCACCGGCTGAACGTACAACGGCGCCTGCGCGCGATCGTACACCTGCAGCAGCAGCGACGCGCTGTCGGGCATCCACGCCAGCGTTTCGACGTGGCGATCCAATGCCTTCGACACGTTGCGGCCGTCGACGTGGGCGTCCTCTTCGTTCATGGGATCGCCGTTGCGGTTGTACCGGTACGCTATGCGCGCGCCGTCGGGCGAGAACAGCGCATTGTCCTCGTACGTTTGCTGCGGCGTTGCCAACGTGCTGCGGCCGGTGCGCGCATCCAGGCGCATGGCAACGGTGCGATCCTGCACGCCGTACACCGCGCTGGGGGCGCGCAGGTAGAGCAACGAGCCGCCGTCGGAGGACCACGAGAGCGGCGCGTCCGCGACACTCCACGTGCCTTGCGTCAAACGCTGCTCCTTGCCGTTCATATCGACCAACCACAGATGCGCCGGTTGAGCGGGCTTTGTGACGAGATACGCGTTGTCGCTCACTTCGAAGCCGTCGCGATACGCAGCGGCGCCTCTTTTGGGTGCGACGTAGTTCCGTCGCGAAAACGCGATGCGATCGCCGTCCGGCGACCATGCGACGTTCATCACGTCGGTCTTTCCGGCCGTAAGTTTGCGCTGCGATCCGGTTGCCGGATCGATCGTGAAAAGTTGATCCGCGCCGTCGCCGGGCGAATCGAGCACGGCGGCCAACCTGATTCCATCCGGCGACCACGCGAGTGCCCCAACCGAGCGGTGATCCGCTGCAAGGCGACGCAACGTATGGTTCACGCGATCGTACAGCTGCAACGTGTCGTCGTGCCGGTTGTGCTCGAGATCGACGTACGACGCGACGAACGCGATTTTGCTGCCGTCGGGTGATATCGCCGGTGCCGATACGTCGACGATGCGCTGCATTGCCTCGATCGAAAAGCGTTGCTGCGGGCTCGCTGCGCTCGCCGCCGCGATCAGGCACAGCGCGATTGCCATTTTCCAAGCCTTCATGTCGCCGCGTGCATTTCGCGAACGTCGGCCAAAATTGCCTGCGCGGCCCGCTTGCCGGGAAAGCCGCTCACGCATCCTCCGGGATGCGCGCCCGAACCGCACAGGTACAAGTTGCGCACCGGAGTTCGCGAGGCGAACCGCGAGCCATAGATCTGCCCCGGCAGCAGTTCCCCGTGAAAAATATGTCCGCCCACCAGGCCGAAGCGCGTTTCCAGGTCCACCGGACTGAGGATCTGCCGGGCCTCGATGGCGCTGGGGACGTTCGGCGCGTATTGTCCCAGCAAATACACGATGCGATCCGCCACCGCTTCACGCTGCGCGCGGCTCCAACCGTCGCTGCGATCGTACGGGTAGTATTGCGCGAAGATCGATAAGATGTGCTTTCCGGGCGGAGCGAGCTGCGGATCCGTTGGCGTTTGCAGAAAACACTCCAGCATCGGCTGCTTTGAGATGCCGCCCGCTTTTGCATCTTCGTACGCCTCCTGCAGATAGTCGATCGACGGCGCAACGTGAATGGTGGCGCGATGGTGGGGCTGCGGATGCGTTCCGGGGCGGCATTTGAAGTTCGGCAATTCGCCCAGCGCGAGATTGAGTTTGAAGGACGCGCCCGTACTCTTCCAGCTGCGAACCTTTTGAACGAACGCCGGTTCCAACGCCGGCTCGCCCGCCAGTTCCAAAAACGTCGTGCGCGGGTGCGCGTTGGAGGCGACGATGCGCGCCCGAACCTGCGCGCCGCCCGCCAGCACAACGCCTGTAGCTTGGCCGTCTTCCAGCAGGATCTGCGTTACCGCAGCATTCCGGTGTATCTCGGCGCCGTGTTCCCGCGCGGCGTCTGCGAGCGCGCGCGAGATTGCGCCCATTCCGCCGCGCACGTATCCCCAAGCGCCTTGCACGCCGAGCGCACGTCCCGCGTAGTGGTGCGCCAAAACGTATCCGGTTCCCGCGTCCCGCGGGCCGGCGTTCGTTCCGATGATTCCGTCCGTTGCAATGGCGGCTTGAAGCACCGGAGTGCCAATATAGCGCTCGACGATTTGCGCGGCCGATCCGGTGAGATCGCGTTGTACGTGCGGTGGAAAACGATCGAACGACGGCTGCGCGTCGGAGAACGTTTCAAAGAGGCGCGCTCCCAAGTCGCGAATCGCCCCGTCGGCTTGGATGAAGCCGCGCACGTCGTCTTTGTCGAACGCCGCAATTTCTTGTGCATTGGCCTGCTCGTCGCAGCCCAAGAGCAGCGAACGCCCGTCGCCCAGCGCGTTAAACGTCGCCGGATCCTTGCGATACGCGCTGTAGCCGTGCCGCTGCAGGTCCAGTTCTTGAATCAGCCATGGATCGAGCAGCGTGCACACGTAGGATGCGGCAGAGACCGTATAACCTTCCCACATCGGCTCGCTGACGGCGGCGCCGCCCAGTACGTCCGCGCGCTCGAAGACGCGCACGGAGAGTCCCGCTTTGGCCAAGAGCGCGGCACAGGCCAAGCCGTTGTGGCCGCCGCCGATGACGGCGACATCACAGTCGGGAGACGGCACCGCGCACCTGCTGAAATTCGCGCGTAAGTTCGCGGTAGCGCGCGGCAATCGCGGCTGCTTGCGCGTATTGCGCGGCCGTTGGGCGAGAATACGCGCCGTCAATCGTGCTGAGCAAGCCTTGCACGCGTTCGCGCAGCATGTCTTGCAGGAAATCGTCATCCTGCGAATTCTGCGGATTGGCGCTCAGCTGCCCCAAAAGCGCGTCGATGCGCGCGCGTATCGCGCCGGCGGCTCCCGCCCTCGCGCGCCATGCATCGAGCGCGTTCAGTTCGCCGTCGATCCCATCGTATATCGCAAAAAGTTGCACGGCCAGCGCGTGGCGGGCCCGATAGTCCGCGCAGGTATAGTTGAAGAACGGAGCGCCGCGTACGACGACCCGCCGTTCGAGCGTGCGCCCCGCAATACGCAGCCGCACGCGATACGTTCCCGGCGGCGTAAACGCCCCGCATTCTTCGCCACGGTTCCACTCCGGAGCGCTGCGCCAGGGCTGCGGCGGATCGACGCACAGCCGCCACGCAACGCGCTGCAGCCCCGCGGCGTTTTGAACGGTGATCCGGCGCACGATCCGACCGCGGTCGTCTACAACGTCCATTTGCGGTGCAGCGCCGGCCGCGGTAGGCTGATAGATCGTGATGAGCGCGCCCGCCGGGGGATTTGCACCGGGAGCCAGCAGGTTGAACGTGTCCTGATGCCGGTTGAACAGATACGCGGTTCGCACCGGCAGCAGCGCCGGCCGGTCCAACTGCGCGAGCTGCGCGAGCGGCCGCGCGTCGTCGAGTATCCAAATTCCGCGCCCGTGCGTGGCCAGAATCAAATCGTGGCTGTCCGGCTGCACGCGAATGTCGCGAACCGAGGCAGGCGGCAATCCGGCGCCGATGCGCTGCCAGTCGGCGCCGCCGTTCCACGACATCCAAAAGCTCTGTTCGAGCCCGGCATAGAGCACTCGCGCATCGTGCGGATCTTCCCGCACGACGCGAACGAACTGGTCTGCCGGCAAATTCGACGAAATCGATCGCCAGTGCGCGCCGAAATCCGTCGTTTCATAGATGTACGCTCGGCGGTCGCCCGCAAAATGCCGGTCCACGCTTGCGTACGCGCGCCGCGGCGTCCACATGCGAGGGCTCCACGGTTTCGATTCGGGAGCCGGCATCGAGGCCGGCAATCGACACGTTGCGCCAGTGCGCTCCGCCGTCGCGCGTGAGCTGCACGTTTCCGTCGTCGGTGCCCACCCATATCACGCCGCGCGCACGCGGCGAGGGAGCGATGACCAAAATCGTATCGGACGTTTCGGCGCCCGTTCCCTCGTTCGTGATGCCGCCGGTGATGAGCTGATGCGCCTTGATGTCGCGCGTCAAGTCCGGACTGATAACCCGCCAATGCGCGCCGCGATCGCCGGTGACGAACACGACGTTGCCGCCGTAGTATGCGACGCGCGGGTCGAAACGGATCGAATGCGAGCGGAGACTCCCAGTTGAAGCGATAGCGCAGCGCTTTGGGCGGAACGACGTTTTGATCGCGCAGATACGGCGAGATCGCGGTTTCCGTTTTCGTGCGCTCGTCGTACAGCCACGAGCTCGCCGCCGTTGGTCGCCGCCTCCGCTCGAATACCAGATGACGTGCGGATCGACGGGATCGGGCCACGTCCACGTTCCGTCGCCGCCCGCGATCTTCTGCCAGTCTTTGGCGAGGATGCCGTCGTTGCTCAGGCTGTCCGACGGAGCGCACCACGTGCCGTTGTCCTGCAAACCGCCGCACACGTCGTACGGGACGGCACGATCGTAGCCGACGTGATAGACCTGCGAGATCGGCAGCAGATTCACGCGCGCCCAGCGTTTGCCGCCGATCCAGCGAAAGCGCAGCGCCGCCGTCGTTGCCTTCCAGAATGCGCCGGCCGTCGGCGGATATCCACATCGCGTGATGATCGCCGTGCAGGCGCGCGCCGGTGCGCTTCCACGTTTTTCCGCCGTCGTGCGTTTCCGCGAGCGCGACGGAACTGGCAAAGGCGTGATTCGCGATCCGTCGGATCGACCGTAATGCGGCTGAAGTAAAACGGCCGCTCGTTGATGAGCGTGTTTGCCGACGTGAATCGCCAGGTTTGCCCGGCATCGTCGCTGCGCCACAGCAGGCCGTGCGCCGATTGAATGAGCGCGTAGACGCGAGTGCCCGCGGACCGCCAAACCGATGCGTCCCATCTCGCCGTCGGGAAGTCCGTGGCCGCTCAGGCGCGTCCAGGTCGCGCCGCCGTCCGAGGACTTGTACACGCCGTCCTGCGGGCCGCCGCTTTGCATCGACCAGCTCGTTCGGCGGAACTGCCACATTCCCGCATACACGACGCTCGGGTTGCGCAGGATCCCATGCCAGATCCGATGCGCCGCTCGAGTCGCCGACATACAGCGTGCGCTTCCACGTCGCGCCGCCGTCGCGTCGTTTCGTACACGCCCCGCTCCGATGAATTTTTGAACGGATCGCCGAGCGCCGCGACCAAGACGTGATCGCCGGCCGCGCGGGATCGATCAGAATGCGCGCGATCTGTGACGTGCCGGCAAGGCCCATGCGCCGCCAGTGCTTGCCGCCGTCGCTCGTGCGATAGACGCCGTCGCCGTACGATACGTCATTGCGCGGAGCCGCTTCTCCCGTTCCGGCCCATACGACGTTTTCGTCCGTCGGATCGATCGCCACCGCACCGATCGGCGCAACGTCCTGCAGCATCGAACACCGGCTCCCAATCGATCCCGCCGTCCGTCGATTTCCACACGCCGCCGCCTGCGGCACCGGCATAATACAGCGACGGATCTTGGTTCGTGCCCGCAACGTCTCCCAAACGCCCGCCCGACACGGACGGCCCGATCGAGCGAAACGTCAGATTTCCCAGCGCATCGGCGCGCGCGAGGGGAGTGCCGCTCACCGTCAGGAGAGCGGCACCCAATACTAGGGCGGCGGCGCGCATCTACAACTTGATTTGGAGTTGAACGAAGAACTGCAGTGGCAGCGGATAGTTGTAGGAGTTGGCGTCGCCGTATGCCGGCGCAAACGCCGCGTTGAAGAACGGGTTGAGCGGCACGCCGTTGGCGACGGTATCGTTCGGCCCCGTTCCGTTGTAGAAATTGCTGATGTAAAACGGATTGGTGTAGTAGCCGCAGATGTTTCGGCCGGGTGGATATTGCTTGGTCCACGGTTCGCTGGAGCCGCCGAAGCATGAGTTCACCAAATTCGCTACGGTGACGTTCGCCGAGATGCGTGGCGAGATGTCGTACCGCACTTGCAGCCCGAGGTTGAATTGCCAAGGCTGGCGGAACTGCCCGAAAGTGTCGAATTTGCCGCTGTACGGATTGGGGATGTACAGATTTCCGACGCTCGTGCCCGTACTCGTTTCCGCGAAGCTGCATGACGTGTAATCCGCTTTTCGCGGATCCCCGGTCGGAATCAACGCCGTGGCTTGGTTCTGAGCGCACGTTCGCGGATCGTAACCCATGAAGTCCGCCGGTGTACCGTAGGTTGCGCCTTCGTTCAGCTCAAGGCCGGCGTGATCGACCACTTGTCGTGCTTGTAGTTGAGAACGAGCGCAAGTGTGTTTGGTGAAACGTACGGGTAGTCGAGGCCCGTATCGTACCAGGCAAATTTATCGAGCAGCGGCTGCGGCGACATGCCATAGTATGGGTTACGGACGTCGGTCGCCAGCGTACACGCGTCCGGTGCACCGCTGTTCGTCGGGTCGTAGCATGGCGCGCCGCCCCCCGCTTTGGTCAGCAGGTTGAAGTTTTGAATGTCTTCGTTGTATGGGTCAACCGGATTGATCGGCACGTTGGCGTAGTTCGACCATTTTTCTTTGGAATTCGTGTACGTGTATGAAAGTACGAACGCTAGGCCGTTCTTATTGAAGTCGCCTTTCGTAAACTGCAGTTCCACGCCGCTCGTGCGCTCAGTGCCGGAATTGAGAGAGGGTGATGCGTTGAGCGTCGGCACGTTGACGGTTTCATACAGCTGGTCGCGTCGCCCAGCGATAATACGGCGTGAGCTTGAAGGACATGTCCGTGCCCTTGAAATGATGCTCCAGCGAGAAGTCGTAGTTGTTGGAAAACTGCGCTTGTGCTTCGTGGAGCGGCGTGAAGAAACCGAACGGCAAGAAACCGACGAGTTCCGACGCGAGGTTTTCCTCGGCGCTGTTGTACTGGATTTCGTAGTTTTGCGGCTCCTGCGCAAAGCGCCCGGCGGAAAACCGCAGCACGTTGTCCGGATTGAGCGTGAACGTCATGCCGAACCGAGGCTCGGTGTAACTTTGGCTGTAGGTCGACGGATATTGATTTGAAAGTAGGATGTTGCCCCCGCGGCCGTTGGGATGCAGCGTTTGAACGCCGTTGACGACGGGGCAGTTAAAAGTCACGTACGGTTGCAGCGTCGAGGCGTTTTGCGGCGCTTGCGGCACCAAGATTGGCTGATACGTGGCCGGGTCGTAGCAGAATTCGTTCTGAGCCGCGGTATACCAGAAGTTCTTTCCGGGCGTGTCGGTGTTGGCCAGATCAAATTCGTCACGTTCGAACCGCACGCTCGCGTTTATGTCTAATTTCTCGTTCGGCCGCCATTCGTCGATCAGGGCAAAATGGAGAAATTTCGGCGTCACGCTGTTGATCGGCCCCTGATTGCCCGTGTAGGTGAGCGCCCATGAAGCCCGTGCCGTGCACGCAGCGGGTGGAATAGGGTCGTTTGCCCCGCCGGAGCAGTTCACGTTTTCCGGATTGCCGTTGTCGGACAGCCCGGTCGGATAACGGAAGGTTCCCTGGCTGATTGAATCGTTGCACGGGGCCGGCTGCCCCGCAGTGTAGGTGTCGATGCCGTTGTCACCGGTCCCGGAGTACGCGGCAAAGCATTGCTTCCCATTGGTAAGATTGCTAATCTGCTGGCCGGCGGTGTTGAGATAATTGTCGCTGTTGTACCGGAACGTCGTCGAAGTAACGTAGTTGGCCATTGCCGAAATTTGGTTCGTGTCGCTGAGCTGATCGGCAAACTGCAGTCTGCCCGCCGCGCGTGTGGGCGTCCACCTCGTAATCATAGTTCGTTCCGGAAAACCCTGAGCCGATGCCGCGCCGCGCGGCGCCGCTGCGATTCGTGTTCGAGTAAAACGTATAACCGAAGAGGCGCAGATAGGCCGAGCTGCCGATGTTCTTTTGATATTGCAGCTTCACGATGCTGGCCTGGTCCCAGCGGCCGTCGCGGTAATCAGGCGGCAGCGCTGCGTAATCGCCCGCCGCGCATGCATTGGGAACCGCCGGTGCATGGTTCACGAACGGTGCGATGGCGTTGTTGCACCGGTTCGTCGGGGAGCCGGGAAAAAGATATGCAATAGGTTGCGTCGTCGCCGGCGCCAAAAACGCGGTTCCGGACGGAAAGGTAAGATAGTCGGGCCAGTGGGGCTGATGGATACCGAGGATGTTCAAATTTTCGTTCGCGTAAATCAAATCGTTGATGACATCCGGACCGGCGTCGTTCACGCCGGTGTAATACTGCCGAAATTGCGCCGAGTTCGTATAGAGGAGCTGGATGTCGTCGCGGCCGTGGTCATGCCGATGGGGGACGGCAAAGTGCAAATTCGCCACGGCTTCACGCCCGTTGATCGTGGAAACGTTTCCGTACGCCGGATTAATGGACGCGAAACAGCCCGGATCCGTGCCGAGAGAGTACTTATCGTAGGCCGGATTGTCGTAAAGGTTCTGATTGCTCCAGTTGCACGTAGGATAAACGGCTGGATAAAAAGCAAAGGTGTTGGACGTGACGCCGTTGGGGCCGGTCGTCAGTTCGCCCGCGTTCGGGAACATATCCGTCAAATCGGCGCCGTTAGCGTTGTCCCAGTAGCGAAAATCCTGATTGTAGCCGCTTAAACCGGCGTAATAGGAGAAAAGCCGGTTCGATGAAGCGCCGCCCGCCTCGACCGAAACATCATGATAAAACGTCGGCGTGCCGAGCGTCCCGAGCATGGTTCCATATCCCGGATACGTTCCTGACTTCACGACCTGATTGATGAAGCCCGCAAGGCCCGTCGCATTTGACGTCGAGCTGCCGCCACCCGTGTAGATCTCGAGTTCCTGCTGGCCCAGCGTTGAAGCCGAATGCGCGGGATAGTTATCGAACGCGCGGTTCACCGGAACGCCGTCGTATTCGTAACCGATTTGATCGTAGTAGCCCCCGCGAATGTATACGGTTTGGTTTACGCCCATCTGCCCGGGCGGAACGAACGCGCCCGGCATCGCAGCGATCGCGGAATACGCGTTGTTCAAGCCGCCACCGCCGCCCAACGGAGCTGCGGCTTGCGTGAGAGCAGGATTGACCGAATAGACGTCCGTCGTTACGCCCGGTTTCACCGGTGAGAGCGAGGAACGGCTGGTGACGCTGGCGATGGTTCGCAAACTGGTGCGCATCGATACCGGAAGCGACTGCAGTTGATCCGCAAAAATGGCGATACCGGCGATCGACACCGGTTCGTATCCGGATTTTTGAGCCGTCAGCGTGTACGTGTCCGGCAGGAGCGAAACGAAGACGAACTTGCCGGCCGCATTCGTGACCGCCGTGGAGCTTTGCGACGGACTCACGACCGTCACGGTCACATTCGCCATCGGCGCGCCGGATTGCACGTCGGTGACCGTGCCGCTCAGACCGCCGGTCGTGCCGGCCACTGCCGGAACGGCTTGACCCAAGAGCATCGCACAGGAAATGAGCGCGGCAGCAAACGTGCGAAATGCGCGAAAACGAAAAACCATGCCGTTCCTCCGAGAATGCAGGCTGATCCTCAGTATAGGAAACGGGAGCCGCGGCAGGTATCCCGGAGTTCCGCTATATCGGCGTGCTTTTACGGCTGCGTGCTCGCTTGCTTAGCGGCCTAACGCTCCGGGAGTTTACAGTTTGATTTGCACGTCGAAATAGAGTTGGAGCGGCAGGACCTGGTTGTAGCTGGCGACGTCGTTGCCGTCGAACGACGGCGCAAACGCAGCGGTGAAGTACGGATTGAGCGGGACGCCGTTCGCTGCGGCGTCATTGGGGCTACTGCCGTTGTAGAAATTGCTGATGTAGAACTGGTTGCGGTAGTAGGCGCACGCATTGTGATCCGGCGGATATATTTTGGTCCAGGGTTCGCTGGAGCCGCCGAAGCAGCGCTGGTAGAGATTGGCGATGGTCAGATGTGCCGTGACGCGGGGGTTTATGTCATACCGCATCTGCAAGCCCAGGTTCACTTGCCATGGCTGGTGGAACTGCCCGAACGTGTCGAATGCGCCCGTGTACGGATTCGGAATGAAGAGATAGCCGGGAGTGCTGCCGCTCGCGCCGACGGCTGCCGCGTGGCATGATGTGTAGTCTGGAGTCAGCAAACTGGGAGCCGAAGGGATATTTGCGCCGGTGGGTCCTTGATTTTGCCGGCACGTGCGCGGGTCCAGTCCCTGAAAATCAGCAGGACTGCCGTATGACGCGCCTTGATTGAGCATCAGCGCCGGCGTGATGGAGAACTTTTCGTGCTTGTAGTTGACCAGAAGCACAAACACGTTCGGGGAGATATACGGGCCGTCCAGACCTGTGTCGTACCACCCGTTCTTGTCAAGCGCCGGTTGCGGTGACTTGTTGTAATACGGATTGGCGATGATGGACCAATCGTCGTACGCGCTAGTCGCTGAGCCGCTGCAAGCGGGTAGCGCTCCGGTGGGATTGGCCGCGGAGTCTTGCGCTTCCGTCGAGTAGCATGGCGCGCCGCCGCCGGCTTTCGTGAGCGCATTGTAGGCAAGAATGTCTTGGTTGAATGGGTCGACCGGGTTGATCGTTGAGTTGGGATAGTCCGCCCACTTCTCTTTCGAATGCGTGTACGTGTACGAGAGCGCCGCGGACCAGCCGTTCTTGCTGAAGTCTCCCTTGGTTACTTGCAGTTCGACGCCGTACGTGCTCTCGATTCCGGAGTTGAAGCCGGTTCCCAGGAACAGCGTGGGAACATTGGCCGAGTAGATTTCATTGGTGGCATACCGGTAGTACGGCGTCATTTTCAGGCCAACGCCGCTATGCGGGAACTGGTGCTCGTAAGAGAAGTCGAAGTTGTTTGCTTCCTGCGCCTTCGCCGGGTGAAACGGCGTGTTGAAGCCAAACTGCAGGAAGCCCACGAGCAGCGCCGGCAAATTGGGCTGCTCGGTATCGTATTCGATCTCGTACGTCTGAGGCTGCTGGAAGTAGTGGCCGGCCGAAAAGCGCAGCACGGTATTCGGATCGGTAGTGTACGTTAATCCGAACCGCGGTGAGAAATAATTCTGCACGTATGTCGGGTTGAACTGATCCGTCATCAGAATGTGTCCGTTTAGCCCGTCGGGATGTACCGTCTGCTCGCCGTCGACCGGGTTGATCGGACAGTTGAACGTCACGTAAGGCTGGATGTCGCGCAAAAACTGCGGCGGCTCGGGGATGAGCGCAAATTGCAGCGTCTTCGGATCGTAGCAATACTCTTTCTGAGCTGCCCTAAACCAGAAGTCTTTGGCGGGATCGCCTGCAATCGGCGTAAGATCGAACTGGTCGCGTTCGAAACGGATGCTCGCATTGATATCGAGCTTGTCGTTCGGCTTGTATTCGTCGCTCACGGAAAAATTGGCAAACTTGGGCGTAATTTTGTTGACGTCGCCCTGGTTGCCGAGATAGGTCATTCTCCACGACGCTCCGGCCGCGCACGCAGCGACAGGAATCGGTGCGGCCGCCCCACCCGAACAGCTCTGGTTTTGCGCGGGCCCGTAGTCGGAATTTCCGGTGAGATCGCTGAAGGAGCCTTGCGTGATTGGATCGTTGCACGGCGCCGGCTGCCCGGCAGTGTAGTTATCGATGCCGTTGGCGTCGGGATTCTGCGTCGTATCGTAGGCGGCAAAGCACTGCGTTCCATTGGTCAGGTTGCTCACCGCAACGCCGCCTGAGCCGGTATAGTCGTTAAACGGTGCGCCTGCGTAGTTGAGATCGTTCAAATTGTTGGAGCGCAGCGTGTTGGAGGTTACATAGTTGAACGTCGCGCTCAGTTGATTGGCGTCGTTGATTTGATCCGCGAACTCGATCTGCCCTCCGCGCGCGTGGGAGCCGATCTCGTAATCGTAGCCTGTCCGATAACCCGCCAGCGACAAGCCGCCGTTCGGACCCGTTAGGCCGTCTCCGATCGCGCCGCCCTGATCCCACGTCGAAAAAAACGAGTATCCGAACAGCCGCAGGTACGCGCGGCTGCCGATGTTCTTCTGATACTGCACCTTGACGATGCTGGCTTGGTAATTCTCGCCGTCGCGATACGTGTTAGGCAGACCGGAATAACCTCCCGCGCCGCACTGTCCCGGCACGGTAATGGGAGCCGGCGCATTGCTGTCTTGGCCCCCTATCCAGTTCGTGTTGTAGCAGCGGTTCGACGGTGATCCCGGGAACGGGTAGGCGATAACCCGAGCCGTTGCGGGCTGCAGGAACGATGTGCCGGCCGGAAAGGTATAAAAATCCGGCCACATTGGGGCATACGCAAGCTGTCCGACGTCGATGGGGTTTCCACTGCTGTCGCAGCATGCCGCCGTATCCTTTTCAAACGTCGAAAGCATCGGCTGGAAGTCGTTTGGCGAGTTGTAGGCGTTTATCAGCTGGTAGGAGTTCGTGTAAAGCAGCTGAACGTCGTCGCGGCCGCCATCGTGTTTGTGCGGGATCCCGAAGTGCACGTTGGCGACAGTTTCGCGGCCATTGATTCCGGCGGGCAGATCGATGTTCGAGCCCAGATAATCGTAGCAGCCGGGATCGTTCCAGAGAGCGACCGTCGGAGAGCGGAGTATTGGATTGGTGTACAAGTCGCTCGGCTTGTTGTTGTTGCACGTCGGATAAACGGCGGGCCAGAACGAGAGATTGGTCGTAACGTAGCTCGGGCCAGAACTGCGGAAATTCTGCGTTTACGCCGGCGCCGTTGTCTTGTGTAAGATATCTGAATTCCTGATTGTATCCGCTCAAGCCCACATAGTATGAAAACAAGCGGTTAGGGGTTGCTCCGCCGGCTTCGACCTGCAACTCGTGGTGGAATGACGGCGAGCCGACACGCGCCGAGATGCTTCCGAACCCGGGATAGGTGCCGGTCTTGACGACCTGATTGATGAACCCGGAAAGCCCCGTTGCGTTCGAGCTGGCCGGACCGCCCCCAGTGTAGATCTGCAATTCTTCCTGCCCCAGCGTCGAGGCGGTGTGCGAGGGGTAGTTATCAAAGGATCGGTTTACCGGCACGCCGTCGTACTCATAGCCGATCTGATCGTAGTTTCCGCCCCGGATATACACGGTCTGGTTGACGCCGGTTTGGTCGGGCGGCACGTAGGCGCCCGGCATCGACGCGATCGCCGAATACGCATTGTCCAAGTTGCCGCCGCCTCCGACGGGCGCGGCGGCTTGCGTAAGCGCGGGGTTGACCGAATAGACGTCCGTCGTAACGCCTGGCTTTACCGGAGAAATCGAGGACCGGCTCGTTACGCTGGCGATCGTGCGCAGGCTAACGCGCATCTTGATTGGCAGTGACTGAACTTGATCCGCAAAAATCGAAATGCCGCTTAGCGTGAGCGGTTCGTATCCCTGACGCGCAACCGTGACCGCGTACGTGTCCGGCATCAGCGAGACGAACACGTATTTGCCTGCGGCATTCGTCGTCGTCGTGGCGGTTTGAGAGGCACTCGTGACGGTGACGGCGGCGTCAGCAATGGGCTTTTGCGATTGCGCGTCTGCAATCGTACCGCTAAGTCCCCCGGTCGTGCCGGCGAATGCCGCCGGGATGGTCGCGGCGATGAACGCAAAAGTGAGAAACACCGCAGCGAAAACGCGGAAGCTACGCATGCAAAGCACCATACCGCCCTCCAACGACATTAGTCGCGTTCAATATACATTCGGCTGCCCGCCGCAGGTATCCCGGAATCCCGCTATAGCGCTTCGTTCAAGCCCAGAATATGCGCGAGCTGCGCCCGAGACTTCAACCCAAGCCGCACGAATATGCCCGTAAGGTGATGCTCGACGGTGTGTTCGCTGATGTGCAGATGCTGCGCGATCGCTCGGTTGGTCTCTCCCTGCGCGACCAGCTGCGCGATTTGCTTTTGCCGCAGCGTGAGTTGGACGGAGACCTTGGGGCGTTCGTCTTTGCCGGGGCGATCGGCATCGCGCACGGCGCCCATCGCGCGATAGCGCGTACGCGCGTCCTTCGCGCGGCCGGCGGCCTGCAGAGCGATCGCCTCGTGAAGCACGTCGCCCATGCGCGCGAATTGACTTGCGGCGGCAACGCCCAAACGCTCCGCGCGCGCGGCATTCTTCTCGCTCTCGCACAACGCGGCAAATAGCAGCCGATACGCGCGCCGCAAAACGGGACGTCCCGCCGCGGTTTCCAATAATGCTGCAGCCAGCTGCACGTCGTCGCGATCGCCCCACTGGGCGACAGCCAGGAACAGCTCCCACGCACGGTGTGCGTGCGGAATCGCGCGAATCCCAGGCGAGAGCAGCGCCCGGGCCTCGGCGCGGCTGCCTTGCGCCACGCGTAAACTCGCAAAGGCTGCGGTGACCGAAGCGATGCGCTGAATCTCTGCGGACTGCGCCGCAAGCTCGAGCGTCGATTCGTCGGCGCATGCTTCGAGCAGCGCGCGGTCGTTCAGCAGCAGCGCAAGCGGAATGCCGACGCTGGCGGCTTTGGTTTTGAACGTCGCCGTCGTCACACCCGCCTCCAGCGCTTCCCACGTGAGCGCGCGCGCGCGTTCCAAACGGCCTTTGAACGTCAGCGTGCGCGCGTAATTCAAGGAGCAGTATGCAATGCGCCACATCATTCCGGTGCGATGCGCTTCGTCGACGGCGATCTGATGGCGCGCCATCGCCAGATCCAAGTCGCCTAGGTCGAACGCTGCGAGCGCAAAATTGTTTTCGATCTGAGAGATGAGCTCGCTCACGCCGCTTTGTGCCGCAAGTAACGCGGCTTGCCGGAAATCCTCCAGCGCCAATTGGGTGCGTCCCAGCACCGCGTGGGTTTCTCCGCGAACCTCGTGCAGAGCGGCTCGTGAACCGGGATCTAAGTGTGCGTGCACGGCATCGACTGCGCGCAGGTGCGCGAGCGTTCGATCGACGTGTCCGAGCGTGATTGAGAAACGCGCGACCGTCAAAAGCGCCTGCGCGTACATTTGCACGTGGCCCAGGCGCTTGAGCGCGACTGCTGCTTCCGAAGCGGCGCGCACGCTTTCTTGCGTGCGCGCATCGACCCAGCTCTGATCCGCCTGCAGCAGCAGCGCATGCGCTGCGCCGACCGCGTTTCCGCAAGAATCATACTCTTGCCGCGAGCGGGCGAACCACTGCGCGGGCTCTTCGCCGCAGCCGTCGATGTACAGCAGCATGCCGAGCCGTTCGTACACGGCAGCTCGCTGCGTCCCGGCCGGATACCCCCAACGCAAAGCGTCGGTATAAAAGCGGATTGCATCGCGGTAGGCATACACGTCCCACGCGGATTGCGCGGCAGCTTCGTTCCAGATGCGTGCCTTTTCCGGGACGCGCGCAGCCGACCAATGATAGGCGAGCTCAGCGGCGCGGCTGCGTGCGGCGGGCATCGCCTCAATCTCTTGCGCGATGCGCACGTGCAGCGGCGCTGCCAGGGCAAGCACCAGCTGATCGGCCAAGGCCTGGCGGATCAGCGCGTGGCGGAAGCGGAACTTGGTGGGCGCCTCCGCCGGTTCTTGCAGCAAACCCGACGCAACGGCACGCTCCATGACGCTCAGGACCTGCGCGGGCGCAGTAGCGGAGATTGCGCCGAGCA
>CAVYEM010000001.1:0-2466984 GCA_963767635.1 Vulcanimicrobiota bacterium | reverse complement strand
CAGCGCCGTATTCCTCGGCACTGAAATCTGACGGTAAAAAAAAGAAGGGCAAGACAGCGCGCTGTACCTTTTGCGGCTCAGTTCACACTCTCGAAACAGTAAAGGCAAAAGGGTTTGCAGGCGAATACCAAGACACGCTTTTACTGGTAGTTGATGTAGATGTAAGCGGCAAACGATACTTTAAGCCCCAACTGCCGCGGAACTCAAGGCCGCGAGCGATGCCCGGGTAGCGCTACTGAATCTTACGGCGGAGTCACCTTATTCCGTCGTACCCGATGAACGAATTTCGCCTGGAAACGGACATTCGGTGATGGCGAGCGGCTATGGCTACAATAAGTTTGGCGAATTTATGTGCGACCGGCAAACCTTGGGCCTTTTGCCCGAAAGTGTTACTTTGCATTCGAGAGGTGGTCTCCGATCTTCGCAGTGCCGGTTGTTCTGAGCAATACGCAAGAGGCTCTCGCCGGTTATGCATGAGCCGCCACGCTCTGCCGGAGAATGCGATACTCGACGCGGGGGGTGCGCTTGAGACCATTTGGGAGTGAGGACGGCTCAAAAGCCAATAATGTTGAGTATAGGCAATCTCTTCACAAACGAATCCAAACTCAATTTTCAATTCGATTGGCTCTGAGACGGGATTAGGAGATGGTTCTGCAACCTGGGCGTCGACGTCGTTGAGCGCCGTTCGTGCGTTAAAAAAGATTCGTGTCGAGAGATTTGGGACCCCCGTCAGATTGGAGCTGCATCGGCAACGGCTTTACCACTCCGGGATGCCTCCGTAGATGTGGTTGTTACAATTATTACTCCATACTATGACATGATCGAGTATGCTGATGCGTCTGACCTATTTGACGTTTGGCTCAAGAGAATTTTGTATGACATCGAACCTGATTTGTTTGGACCAGGAATTCAAAAGCCCGATGGTCTCCAAGACAAGAACGACGAAATCATTGTCCGACGCGTACATGAGCCGAACCGTGTAAAGCATGATACTGCTTTTTACCAAGATATGCTTGCGAAGTCTTTCGCGGAGGCTCGCCGCGTCCTAAAACCTGACGGGCATCTTGTCGTGATGTTTGGTCACTCGGATCCTGATTCAGTGGCGACGGCTCCTTGGGGCCCTTCAAACCGCCGGATTTATCGTAACGTCGGCATGGCCATCGCGAACTGAAAGTGCGAATACTGGAGTAGCGTCGATTAAAGTGACCATCACAATCGGTTGCCGCGTCGCTGCTCAAATCGTCCCGTTGGAATCGGTTCGGAGGTAGATCGCGAGGTGACCGATGCCGTAACCGAACGCGTGGCGCAATGGGATGCGGACGGCCTTGCTCTTGAAGACCAACTGATGGCATCGTACGGGCCCGCGATGGAAGTATATGGCCGTTATAGCCGCGTATGAACCCCGATGGAACCAATGCCGATCTTTGACCACTATCTCGCCCTTGCGCGCCGTGCGGTTCGGGATGCAATGCGCCTTCGCGTAGATGAGTTGCCCCTCGAAACGTTTGACGCGATCACGCGGTTCGCAATCTTTTGGCTGCGCGCGAAAGGTCGGGCGGAAGTCCCGAAGGGTGAGGCACGTTTTTTCGCGCAGGCAGACGAATTGCGCCTGGATGACCTGCGCGGTCGAATCTTAACCGAGAGCAAAGCGGGCTTTAAAGATCGACTTCAAAAAACGAAAAGCCAGTCGCGCCAGGATCGTCCATATTTGAGGTCGTGCGTGCAATGGCACATGCCTGGGATATGGGAGGCATGGAAGCAGTGGGCAATATCATGGCGTCGGCCAATGTTGAACCCAACAATCATCATCTCTGGGCGGTCGTCGGCGATTTAGCGAATCACTTACCGGCATCAGACAGGGTCGCAAAGGCGTTAGCGGGGATCAAACGGTCCTCCGCGACAATTGCGACGTTCGTTGCCAGCGGACAAAATGCAATCATACAAACTGCTCTATTTGATACAGCGGAGGCCTAAAAGCGTAATGCCGACTCAGAGTTGGACAAAGGTCCTGAAGACTTCAGCCGGAGGTGGTTGTCTCTGATGGCGGCGTCGGCGACTTGCAAATGAGTCTTCATCGCGCGGTGTACCAAACTGCAAAGGCGCCTTATCAAGATGTCTCCTTTACTACGGCGATATTACCGAGCCGACGCCAAATCTTGTTGAGCTTTTTAGCGCGTATCGCGCGACGACTGTCTGGCGCGGACGAGTCGGTTGCCTTGTACCACCTGGATCAGGGAATGGGAGGTGGAAAGTCGCATGCGCTTGTTGGTCTCTATCACATGGCGCTGCAAATGGGCAGGCGCATTCTTTCAAACCCACATTGGAAAAGATGTACTTAAGGAATCACGAGCCGGCGGCTCCAATATCGAGTTTACCGATGCTTCAGAGTTGTTACCCTCACAGCGGACCATTTCTCACCTGGAAAAGCCACGGAAACGTTCGGCCCAGCCACCAATCTCTTCGAGCGCTTTCTTTGGGGTCTGTTTTGCTGGTGAAATAGAGTAAGGTACGACGCAGCCGTAGCAGAGGGTGCAAATAAAGCCACAATCCAGAGGCGTTGGCTAGCGTCAATCGCCCCGTCCTGATACTACTCGACGAACTCATGGATTACGCTATGGGAGTTATCGAACGCCGACGCACTCGGTACGATGCCCCGATCAGGAGCAGGCGTTTCTCAATGCATTGATGGACGCCTGTGACGACGTTCCCCAGGGTTGCCTTCGTCTTGGTCATGATTCGTACGGAACTCGATCAGCAAGGATACACGCCGTCGGCCGAAGAAGAAGGGTTTCGTGAGTACCTTTCGGGCTGGAATCAACCGGAACGGCGCCACGATCGCCGTAACCGAAACTGGCGATTTCGCCGCAATCATACGGAGGCGAATATTCGAACAAGCCAAGTTTGAAACGGCCGCTAGTCAAGTAGCAATCGCCTACCAAAAGGTCGTTACCGCAGATACCCGGTTGGAGTTCACAAGTACTAGATCGCCTCGGGTCGGGCAAGGGCGCGACATCCCTCGCTAAGCGGATTCCAGAGACATATCCCTTTCATCCTGACCTGATGGACCTCGTACAGAACGAGTGGGGGAAGACGCAAGGCTTCCAGCGCGTGCGTTCTACAGTTGCTATCTTTGCGCTCGCCGCGCTGCACTGGAGTCGCGCTGCCGACGGCGGCGCATCGGACCTTCGCCCTTATTGGCGTCGGAGACTTACCGATTGGCGGGATCAATGGCAGCGGAAAGATTCCGCAAGCGAGGTGTCTTGAGGCGCTGCTTAACTCCGGCCTTCTTCTCGGAAACGATCGGGCGATCCAGGGCTACCGGGCCGTCGCGACGACGGACATCACATCTGCGGACGGTTCCAGCGGTCAGGCCGTAAAGACCGATCAAAACCTCGCTGCCGCGAAACTTGATGTTGGACAACCTAATCCGGCGGTTAGGATGGCAACTGCCCTGTTCAACTACAGTCTCGTTGCGCGCAGCCAAGGAAAGCGTGGCGCAACCAAACCAGAGTTAATGGCAGCGATCCTGTCTTCCATCAAACGACAGATCGAGCGCGTTCACGGCTGCCGAGGAAGTGTTCAACGCTCTTACAAGTGCCGACGGCCTGGGAGCGCTAGAAGCGAGTCAATCAGCGACTAACCAAACGTATCGGTACTGGTTGACGATCAAAGCAGACGCTGCGAATGTTCTTCAATTCCGCAAACAGATCAGGTCCACGAAGCCCATTGCCTCGATCTCATTTGGGATACCGCACAAGACCCTCTTTCCAAAGGCCAATTCGACAAAGTGTTGTTGCCCGTTCAAATGCCAACGGGCGGCCAGGACCTTAGCGTGGTTGCCGCCGGATTTGACGCGCAGAGAAACCGCCTTCTAGTGCTCGACCCTCGATGCTCGGGACGCTGCTCAACGGCGAAGACTCGAAATCTCGCGAAGATATTTGCAGAATCCTCGGCGTGGGTGACAATCCGCTCGTGGTTGACAATGCGGCAAACTGCGTCGTAGCGGCGGTCAACACGTACCAGCGCCGACATGCAGTCCAAGGCTGCGCAAAACGTACTCACGTGGAAGATCGTCGCCGAGCAAGTTATTGACGGAGATGAGGGCGGCGAGATATCAGCAGAGCTTGTGACAGCGCGCGAGAAACTCAAGGAGACGATCCTAAAGGCCTATCGCCACTACGCCTATGTTACACGCAAGGGCGATAAGTTGGAGATCGCCTTCCCTAAGGTCGAAGATGACAAACAGAGCGCTCTTCTCGGCAACGATCTCTGGACTGCTCTCGTTTGTGCGAATCGCGCTGTCGGCGATTATTTCGATCCTGTGGAGAAGCGTCGCAAACGAAAACCTCTTTCCGAAGAGTACGTCGCGATGTTGCTCGACGGCTTCAATCGCCATCTGACGCTCCGCGATGTTGTATCGTCGTTTTACAACAACACCCACCGATTTTCCGCTTGTGCCAACTCTCGATGATATTCGCGAGGTTATCTTTCTGTTGGTTGCAGGAAGCGAATGGCGTCGGCCCGGGGACAGGTGGCTGGGAGTATCGTTGGCTCCGATGGCGTGGCGCTGCAGGTCAAGAACCCAAAAGAGATCGCGATCAATTCCGTCCAGATTCAGATTCGTCGGCACCAGACCGTTCCGGCCGGTGAAGCGCGGCCGGTCGTCGAGGCGCACGGCGAGCCCGGCACCGGCGGCTAAAAGCGGAGCTGCATATGCCGGCGCAGGGCAGCCAAGTTCATCCAGCGGAAACGAAGTATCCACAAAATTGCAACATGCAAGCGCTATAACCGATTCTGTGAAGACCAAACCGGAATCCTACACTTGGTATAGCGTGGAAGTCAATAATCGCTCGATTACAGACGAGACCAAACGCGAAGAAATACGAAAACACCTTCTCTGGCTCACTTCGAAGCTCGACGACGGAGAGTTGCACCACCAGCTCTTTACCATCAAATACAACTATGGCCGGGTCGGACAAAGAGCTCGCCTCGGATATCGAAGACCGAGCAAGCGCGATCCAAGCAAAATTTAACGTTAGAGACGAGATGTAAATGACGTTCATGATGAGATGTCGTTTGTCGCGAGAGCGATTCCGGTAGCCGCAAGCATAGAAAGCGGCCCCTCCGGCGCTGCCGGCATCGAGGCTACCACCGGCGCTACTCCGCGTAAACGCTTCCCTTCGGCTCGCTGCACTCGGCGTTGACGCTGAGCCTCCGCGCCGGCGGTGACGGCGCCGCGCGGCAGCACCATGTCGGGCCGCACGTGAGACGATGTAGCGCGCCTTGACGATCGACGACACCCGCGAGATAATAGGCGTGTAAGAGTACACGCGACTTTCGCCCGCATAATAATGCTGGTGTAAAGCCTCTGAAGCACAAGCGCTTTGGGGGCTTTTTCTTTTTGCGTTCGCGTGTCTCGTGGTGAACGCTGATGAAACCATCGTCCGATCCGAACCTGTACACGCTTCCGCGGCGCGAGCGCGACCCGATGGGCGTTATCTTTCCGTCGATCGGCATCATTATCTGGCTTGGAGCGGCGTCGTGCTGGGCCGCGACGCAGGAGGTTGCGCGCGCACTCGGCTACCAAGCGCCACTCGGTCAGCCGCTCGTCGGACACATCTATTCACCCTTCGAGTTGATCGTGTGGGCGGCGAAGTTCGACCATCCGGCGCGTGTCGGAGTCGAGGTTCATCGCGTTTTCATTCACGCGTACGAGATCGTACTGCTCGGTAACGGCTTTGGCGTCATCGCCGCGGCGCTGATGGCTGCGCAGCGCATCCGCCGATTGCAGCGGCACACCGATCTCTACGGTTCAGCGCACTGGGCAACGCACGACGAAGTTCGAGCAACGGGCCTGGTCGGTCGCAATCGCGGCGTATACGTTGGAGCGTGGCGCGACGCGCAAGTGAACCGCACGAAATACCTGCGCGATCCAAGCTCGACGCACTGCCTTGCCTTCATGCCAACCGGTTCCGGCAAGACCGTCGGCCTGGTGATCCCGACGCTGCTTTCGTGGGAACGCTCCGCCGTGGTTCACGACCTCAAAGGTGAGATCTGGGACAAGACGGCGGGCTGGCGCGCAGCGAGCCCGCAGCGTGGCGGGCTCGGGCAACGCGTCTACAAGTTCGAGCCGACGGCGACCGATGGGTCGAGGTGCGGCTCAACCCATTTGACCGCATTCGTCTTGGGACGGACTACGAAATTCAAGACGTTCAGAACATCGTCGACTCATCGCCGACGAGGGCGAGAAGCCCGTGCGCGGCGATAACCGCTTCTGGGTGGAGATGGCGAAGCGCTTGTTACTTGCATTGAGCCTTCACGTCAAGCACGACGACGATCCGCGCAATGACTCGCTTCCGGGCTTCGCGGCGACCCTCGCCGATCCGCGCTACGACGACTTCGACCAGTTGTTCGAGCACCTGCGCTACTACGCGCACGACCCGTCGCATTCGCGCGGCTGGCTCGATTCGGAAGGGCGGCCTACCGCGACGCATCCGCTCGTCGCGCAGATCGCAACGCAGATGCTCGCGATGGAAGATCGCGTGAAGGCAAACATCGTTGCCGAGGCACAGAGTTTCCTAACGCTCTACAGCGATCCGGTGATCGGCGCGAACATCACGGGCAGCAATTTCGACCTCGCGGAACTACGCACCGGGCGTGTGAGCCTGTACCTTGTCGTGCAGCCGGCGCACAAGAAGCGCCTGCGACCGTTGACACGGCTGATCTTGACGCAGATGCTCCTCGCGCTGATGGACACGCATGAGCATGTTCTCGAGCCGTGCGTGCTCATTATGTTGGAAGAGGTCGCGGAACTTGGCGCGCTCGACATCGTAGGGACGGCGCTCGGACTCGGCCGGGGATACGGGCTGGAGCTGTACCTGATCTCGCAAGACTTGAGCCAACTTGAAACGGCCTGGGGCAGCAAGAGCAAGACGCTTATTGCAAACTGTGCGATCCGTATCGCCTCGGCGCCGAACGACATCGCTACCGCAGAGCCTGCTTTCGAAGATGTGCGGCATGATGACCGTTCGGCACACGGTTCGCAACTATTCGGCCGCCGGCTGAACGCGTTGCTCCGCACGCCATGGCGACTGAGCAAGACGCGCAGCGGCCGCTATTGACCCCGGACGAATGATGCGGCATCCCGGACAGCACAAAACGATGCCGGCGAGATTGTCGCCCCGGGGAACCTCCTCGTTTTTGCTTCCGGGCAGGCGCCGATCTACGGCGTGCAGCCGCTCTATTTCCGCGAGTCGTTGCTGAAGGTCGTCGCGGGGGTCCCTGGCGACGACGTCGCCGTTTCGGTCGACGGAGTAGCGGTCAATGGGTGCCTGTTGCCGGATAGCCGGCCGAATGCGCGCGACCGCGTCGGCCGCCGGATATCGCCCTGGCCTCGGGGCGACTACCGCCTTGGCTGGGGTAAGGTATGGCTCTATGCCGGGAATCCGCGGAGCTGGGACTCCCGTTATTGGGGTCCCGGGTTCTTGCGGGACGTCATGGCTAAGGCCGCTCCGCTGTTCGTGGCCCCGAGCGTTCCACCCTACGAGCGGGCGGCGGGAACCGTCGGGTGCGGCGCGTTCCCTGCTTTCGCATTCTAGTCCGCTCTATTCCAAGGGTGACCATCCTACGGTCATTGTTGTTTCATTTTTTATTCTTGGGGATTAGCACTGGCCTCAGCGGTTAGAAGTCGGTGCGAGTGCGCTCGGTATCCCGTATGGTTCAATCGGACTGCGGGCCCAGAAGAACCGCCGGGCCGGTCCGACGGGAGCACGGCGGGACGGGCGATTGGCGGGGAGAACGCCGGCCTCATGCCACTGCCCGGGCTGGGGGATAACCAATTGAATGATGACAACGACGGCGACCTGTTTGCTGACGATGACGAACTCCTCGAAGATATACACGCGAGCGATTACCGGTCGCTTTTGGTCTATTCGCGTGATTGGACGGTTGGTAGATCCTTGAACAGATCAAAGATGGCAACATAAATCTCGACCCAGAGTTCCAAAGACGGAACGCTTGGAATGACGAGAAGCGCAGCGGCTTGATAGAAAGCCTCATTGTGGGCATCCCGGTGCCGCAGTCGTGTTTGCTTAGAGGATCCGGAAAAACGTAAGTCATACATCGTGATCGATGGCCGGCAGCGGCTCCTCACGATCGCCGGATTCGTCAGACCCGGAAATCGATTTCTGGAACAAGTCCGTTCTGAAGAATCTCAAGTTGAGGAAAGACCTCGACGGCGAGTCCTACGAATCGCTCGCGAAAACGGACAAAGACGCCCACCGAGAACTTACAAACGCAGACGTCAGGTGCGCTGTGATCGCCAGCCGCGAGGCGACAAACGACCTTCTTTACTATGTCTTTTACCGCCTAAATTCAGGCTCTGTGAGTATGAGCGCACACAATTAAGGCAGGCTTTAAGCCGCGGAGATTTATCGCGATACCTTAGCAGAAAAACGAAGAGGAAGATAAGAAACTGCACTCTGCCATGGGATTGACGGGACCTGACAATCGTTATAGGGATTCCGAGGTCTTGCTCCGCTATTTTGCGTTCTCGCTTTTCCTGGAGAAATATGGGGCGACCTTTAAGGACTTCCTGGACAAGTCTATGGAACGACTAAACGAAGCGTGGTCGAAATTTGGATCCAAGGTTGAAGAAGAATACAAGAATCTCAACACAGCCATTCAAAAAATCGAAGTCTTTGGGAAGATGGGGTCGGGCGGCGTCCGCTCGAAGGCGGTGGGTACGATCGACGCTTTAATCGCGCGCTTTTCGAAGTCGGGATATTTACTACTTCAAACTTATATCAACCGAAGCTTTGCTAGGAAAAGAAGAGAAACTTCGCAAGGCGTTTGAGAAGATGTTCTTCGAGGATTCTGATTTCAGGCAGCGGTCAGTTGAGCACGACGAAGGCTTTTGAGCAATACAGAATAAGATTTACGGCCATGCAAAAGGTGATCAACCGATCCTTGACCGTAAAATTGTCGGCGCCAACCTTCCTAAAGCCCTAGGTCATGCGCGAAAACTACTACGCACTTCTCTTCGAACAGTTTGTATCGGCGATAGTGGATTTGCGCGGCAAGTACCTAGCACGGTTTCTAGTCGATCGTGCGAAGTATGGCCCCGAAGATTACGCTCTAGAAGTCAAGGCATTTTGCATATTCAGTCACGCGGCCTTGGAGTTTCTGTTTCAGTCGTGGGCTATTGCTTATGGCGATCATGTTGTGAAGCGTTGGACATCCACAGGAACGGCAAACCCGGCGATGATTTCGCTTTGCCTTTATCATGGCAAGGTTGGATCAAAACTCTACGAGACGTCAGCGAAACTGCCTGAATACTCGGACGTACTAAGAAACAGCGTCGAAAACGCTTTGCAGCATCTTCAGGATTACATCCAGGGACAAAACAACGGTATTGGCATGCGGCACCTCCGCCAAATGTTCTGGCCCCTAAATGTTGATGTCGGTAGCGACCCTCTTCGCTTCGAAGGTTCGCTCGCGCGCTTGAGCAAGGTTCGCGGCGCTTACGCACATACTTATGTCAAGAGCGACCACATTAGCCCCTGAAGTGCGGCAAAATCGTCAGTGATTGTGTGGATCTTGCCGCCGAAGTCAAGGCCGTTCTCACGTTTTCGGAAAAATGGCGATCGACGCTATTGAATACTTTGGCAAGCGACCTTTGATCGAGTCTCTCTCGATGGTTCTAAAGAGAGGGAGAACAGGCGGCAAAGTTTGACGCCGCAAAAAAGAAGAAGCGAGCCGTCATAAGCGGCAAGACCACACCGGCGGCGAAGCGCACGCGAAAAAGAAGAAAGGTCGGCAAATAGGCCGACCTTTCTTCTTCGCGGTAATCATCCCGCGCCTATCCATGGCTCCGTCGACCCCGATTAGAGCGCGCCTCAGTTACTTGTCAGAATGTCACCTTTATGGTAACATTTTGACCGTGCCTCAAAGTCACTTCGACGCTCCTCCTGGAGCTAGCAGCGGAGAATGAAGGCCTCGTAACCACTCGGTCCGCCGCCGAAGCAGGCATCAGGCGGCGAACGCTGGCCGGTATGGTCGAACGCGGCCGGCTGGAACGCCTTTCGCGTGGCGTCTATCGACTCGTTCACTCCCATCGCGATCCGCTCTCTCCGTATCGTGAAGCGATCCTCTGGGCCCGGTCGCATCGAGGCCCGCGCGTGGCATTTTTCCACGAAACGGCCCTTGCGGTCCTTGGCCTTACCGACGCGAATCCGTCGACGATCTGGCTCACGGTTCCGCCGCATGCTCGGCTCCGTCGCAGTGCGCCTGCGCGCATCGCGATCCATCGCGCGATTCTCGACAGCAGCGATGTCATCGAACACGAGGGTCTGCCCGTCAATCCGTCCCGCGAACGGTTCTCGATTTGCGCGGAGCGGCAATTGCGTTTTGCTACGACGCCATCGTGCAAGCGCGCCGCGAAGGCTTTATTACTGAAATCGAAAGTCGCCGGCTAACCAAGGAATTGAAAAACTTACATGGCGCGTGAGCAGCTTGACAAGGCCCTTTACCGAGTTGCGAGAGAGACCGACGTCGACGAACTCAGGCTGCGCCGTTGGGTCTCGTTCCTCGCGTTATGCGGCGTGCTCCAACGAGCGATCGACGAAGGCGTCATTACTGACTACCATCTCAAGGGCGGTGCGGCACTTGAACTACGATTCGTCGATCGCGCCCGCACTACAAAGGATATGGACGTTGGCTTGCCCGGCAATACCCGCCGCGACCGGTTTGCGGCCCTTGAGCGCGCAGTTACGCTAGGGTTCGATGAATTCACGTTCCGCGTGAAAGTTCCACGTGACCTAGAACTTGTCGACACCGTGCGCGTTGATGTCGCAATCACCCACCGCGGGCGCGGGTTTCAAACGATACAGATTGATCTCGGTCCCGCTGATGAACCGACGGTAGATCTTGTTGCGCCGACGATCAGAGGCGTCGCTGCGCTCGGTATTCCGGTCACTTCGCCGGTCCGCTGTATTACGCTTGATATTCAGGTTGCTCGAGCTACACGCGTGCACAAATCCTCAAGTCGTCGAAGGCGAGAACCGCGCGAGAGACATCCTTGACGTCGTTTTTCTCGATATGCTCAGTCATCGATCCGAAGGCAGTCCAATCTGCCTGCATTCGCGTCTTTGAACAGCGTGCGGGGCATCCATGGCCGCCATCGATCGACATCCCGCAGGCGTGGACAGTGAGACTTTCATCTCTCGCTGCTGAGCAGGCCCTCCCATTTGCTACGGGCGACGAGGTCGTCGCCGCGTTTATGAACATTTACGAGAAAATTGTGCGAGCATGGTCGGACGGGTAGCGCCCGTTGACGCCGCCATTGTATCGCGAGATAATTGTGGAGCAAGGCTACGCTCCGACTTTCACCCGCATTATATTGCGAGTGAAATCCGGGCCTGCGGCAGGGCCCTTTCTTCGGGGCCTTTTCTTTTTCTCGACGCTTTGTAAGACCATGGAACAGATCAGAAGCAGCTGACCACATCAGCGGCTATTCGTGACGAATTCATCGAGCCTCGATCCGGCGGAGATCGAACCCGCGTCAGTCCAACGGATCGATCGTGCATTGGCCGCCGCCGCGAACAACCTTGACGAAGCTCGCCAGGCTCTGGAGATGCTCTGCATTACTCTCCCTGATTCTGCCGGTGACGCTGTAGGGGCGCTGCCCGTTCTCTTGACAGTGCGAGAGACATGCAAGTTGCTTGGCTACCACAAAACGAAAGTGTACGATCTGATGAAGCGCGGCTTGCTTCCGTACGTGTCGAGACGAAGACCGGCCACCGCCACATCGAGTATCGTGCAGTCCAACACCTTGTGAAAGGCTGCGTGGCGGACGTCTTGAAGGAAAGGCGTCATAATGGCTATCCGGGCGCGCGGTGAAGGCACCATTTACCGCCGCAGAAATGGAACGTACGAGGGTAACTTCCGCTGAAGGCACCTGACGGATCCATGGTGCGTAAGTCGTTTTATGGAAAAACGCGCGGTGCGGTCGCCGACCTGATGCGCGAGTACCGCGACCAACATGGCACAGCGATCCAGTCTCGAAACGCGATGATGTTGTCGGTATACCTGACCGCTTGGCTCGATGCGCTCGTATCCGACCGAATACGTACAAGCTTGCGCGATCATCTTATTCACAAGCATATCGTTCCGCACATCGGTGCGCGCCCACTCGGTGAGTTGACCTCAGAGACGTCCGTTTCCTGTTGCGGCGGTGGAAGGACGATGCAGTCGGCGCGACCACGCAGCGAACAGCCTTTGTCACGCTTTCAAGCGCGTTCAACGTTGCGCTACGTGAAGAGAAGATCGATCGCAATCCATGCAGCACCGTTCCGACGCCGAAACCGAAGCGGCCCGAGGTCTCGTCCTCGACGGCAAACAGGCGATGCGGTTGCTCGGCGCAGCTCGCGATCCGCAAGAGCGCGCGCTCTTGGCGTTGGCGATCACGACGGGCATGCGTCACGGCGAAATCTTCGCGCTGTCCTGGAACGATCTGGACTTGAACGCCGGGACCGTCTCGGTCAAAGAACGCTGACCGAGGCCTGGACGGTAAGTTTGTTCGTACCGATCCCAAGACGGCTAAATCGCGCCGCGTGATCTATCTTCCGGCGATCGCACTTAATGCGCTGCTTGCGCACCAAGCCGAACTCGCTCAAGACGGCTTCGTTTTCACCTCGCCCGATGGGACACCGCTGCGCAAGAGTAACTTCATTCGCCGTGTCTTCAAACGCTGCTGAAGGCGGCCCAGTTGCCCGACGTCACGTTTCACATTCTGCGGCATACCGCCAATTCGCTACCGTTGAAGCAGGCGAATATCCGCTTGCGATCGCGGGCTGTTTGGGCCACGCCGATACGCGCATGATGTTCGAGCGGTACGGCTATCTCTTCAACCATACGGGCGCCGCGCCGCTGAAACCGCGGACGAGATTTTCGCAGCCTCGAACCCATTTGTCGTACGGTTGTCGTAAATGCGGCGGATCGCTTCGGAAAGCCGCGCAAATAAAAAAGCCGAAATCCTTACCGAATATGGCGTCTTCAATTGGTGGAGATGAGCGGACTCGAACCGCTGACCCCTTACATGCGAAGCAAGTGCTCTACCAGCTGAGTTACATCCCCACGCCACCGAAACGGGCAACGCGGGTCATTATACGGCGGGTCAGGAGCCCCTGGCAACCGGCCGAGCGCGGATTTGAGAATGATTCTGGCAATCGGTCGCAAATTGAGCGCATGTGAGGACCTATTATGCGACCCGGTCACGGGAGAAGATCTCCGCGATCCTGCGCAAGGAGCGGCGATATCTCTCGGCCGCGGAGATCCACGAGCTGTTGAAGCATGCGCGCGCCACCGTGTCGCTCTCGACGGTCTATCGCACGCTCGATCTGCTGCACGCCAAGGGTGAAGCGAGTTCACGCGTCGACGAACACGGTGAAGCGACGTACGTCATCTGCGCGCCGACGCACCATCACCACGCCATCTGCCGCAAGTGCGGCAAAGTCGAAGAAGTGGCATGCGAAGCGATGGAGCGATTCGCAGATGAACTGCGCACGCACCATGGTTTCGCTCTGGACGATCACGCGATGGAGTTTTTCGGGCGGTGCGCGGCGTGTCGCTAAAGTGCGTTTGCGTGGTGCTGCTTGCTGTAATGTGTGTGAGTTGTAATTCACCCGCACGACCGGGTCAGGGTGACAAGGCGGGGACCCTTCGACAGGCTCAGGGTGACAAGAGCGGCGCTCAGGGTGACAGCGCCCTTCGACAGGCTCAGGGTGACAAGAGCGGCGCTCAGGGTGACAGCGCCCTTCGACAGGCTCAGGGTGACAAGAGTGGCGCTCAGGGTGACAAGAGTGGCGCTCAGGGTGACAGCGCCCTTCGACAGGCTCAGGGTGACAAGAGGGCAGCTCAGGGTGACAGCGCCCTTCGACAGGCTCAGGGTGACAAGAGTGGGCTCAGGGTGACAAGGGGCTCAGGGTGACAGCGCCCTTCGACAGGCTCAGGGTGACAAGGGGGCGCTCAGGGTGACAGCGCCCTTCGACAGGCTCAGGGTGACAAGAGCGGGCCCTTCGACAGGCTCAGGGTGACAAAGCGGTGACAAGACTATTCCCGTTGTCACGACGTTCTCGACGCTGAACTCCTTTGTCGAAGGCGTGGGCGGCGATCGCGTCACGGTGCGCAATCTCGTGCCGGTCGGCGCATCGCCCGAAACGTACCAGCCTGCGCCGCAGGACATTGCCGCGCTCAGCGACGCGCGGCTGATCGTACAAAACGGTTCCGGCATAGAAGCGTGGCTGCAAAACACCCTTGCGAACGCGAGCAATCCGAACGTGCGCGTTGTGGTGCTCTCCGACGGCTTGCCGCACATCGACGACAATCCGCACCTGTGGATGGATCCGGCACTCGCGCGTAGCTACGTCGCTAAAATACGCGACGCGCTCGCCTCCATGGACCCCGCGCATAGAGCCGACTACGATCGCAATGCCGGCTGCGTACGATGCGAAATTGCGAGCGCTGCAGTCGTGGATCGCCAAAGACATTGCGACGATTCCGCCGCAGCAGCGCGCCATGATCATCTTCCACAACGCCTTCGATTATTACAACCGGCGCTTCGGCATCCGCACCGTCGGCGTGATCGAGCTCTCGCCGGGCCAAGACCCCAACCCGCCGTACGTCGCGCACTTGATCGATCTGGCGCGCCAAAACAACGTGCGCGCCGTCTTCTCCGAACCCGAATACAGTCCCAAACTGGCGCAAAGCTGGCAAAAAGCGCAGGCATTCGCGTCGTCACGAATCTTTACGATGATTCGCTCGGCACCGATCCCCGCGTGAGCAACTACATCGCCATGCTGCGCTACGATACGAACGTTATCGTGCAGGCGCTGCGATGAGCGTTGCCGTCGAGGCGCGCGAACTCGTCGTGCGCTACGAGAACGTCACCGCGCTCGACGGGGCCTCGTTCACCGTGAGTTTCGGAGAAGCGCTCGGGATCGTCGGCCCGAACGGTTCGGGAAAATCCACGCTGCTCAAGACCATCGCGGGCTTGCTCACGCCGAGCGCTGGCGAGGTAACGGTGCTCGGCAAACGGCCGCGCGATCTGCCCGCGGGCGCAATCGCGTACGTTCCGCAAATCGAAGCCGTCGATTGGAGTTTTCCCGCCAGCGTGTACGACGTCGTCGCGATGGGGCGTTTCCCGCGCCTGGGCCTCTTCGGTCGTTTTGGCCGCGCCGATCGCGCGCAGGTCGAGCGCGCGCTCGAACTGGTCAACATGACGAATCTGCGCACGCGTCACATTTCGGCGCTCTCGGGCGGCCAGCAGCAGCGCGTGTTCGTCGCGCGCGCCATCGCGCAGGAACCGAAGCTGCTGCTGCTGGACGAGCCGACCACCGGCGTCGACGCGCAAACCGAAGAGGCGCTGCGCGTGGTCGTGCGTTCGCTCGCGGGCGCCGGCATGCCGGTGCTCATGACCACGCACGATCTCGATCGCGCACCGGAATGGTTCGATCGCTTGATGGTGCTGGACCGGCGCGTGCTGGCCATCGGCACGCCGCGCGACGTGCTCGCTTCGGGAGCCTATGCCGCTATTCGCGAACACACGCATACGCACGGCCACATGCGAGTCGATTGATGGAACGCCTCGTTGAACCGTTTCACTATGCGTTCATGCAGCGCGCGTTCGTGACCGCGCTGTTCGTCGGCGTGCTCTGCTCATCGATGGGGACCTACGTGGTGCTGCGCCGCCTCTCGTTCATCGGCGACGGCATCGCGCACGCATCCTTTGCGGGCATCGTCATCGCGTATCTGCGCGGCGCGGACTACTACATCGGCGCCGGCATCGTCGCCATTCTCACCGCGCTCGGCATCGGCTTCGTGCACCGGCGCGGGCGCGTCGCGCTGGATACGGCGATCGGCGTGCTGTTTACCGGCGCCTTTGCGCTCGGCATCTTCTTGATGAGCCGTCAGCGCACGTATTCGATCGATCTGCAAAGCTTTCTCTTCGGCGACATCCTCTCCGTGAATCAGCGCGACGTCTGGATGATCGTCGGCCTCGCGCTGCTTGTCGGCTGCGTGACGGCGCTGATGTTTCGGGCGCTGCTCTACACCTCGTTCGATCCGATCGTCGCGCAGGCCGGCGGCATCAACGCGCCGCTGGTCGAGTACGTGCTGCTGGTGCTGCTGGCGCTCACCATCGTCATCTCGCTGCAGGCGGTGGGCATCGTGCTGGTGGCGGCGCTGCTCGTCACGCCCGCCGCCGCAGCGTATCAGCTCACCGCGCGCTTCACGCGCATGCTCGGGCTCTCCGCGCTATTCGGCGCGATGTGCGCAGTCGGCGGCCTGTATCTTTCGTATTATCTGCAGAGTTCCAGCGGCGCCACGATCGTGCTCGTTGCCACGGTCTTGTTCTTTGTCGCCATCGGCGGAAAGCAGTCTGCGCAGCGCTATTGCGCAACGAGCGTAAACGGCGCGGTGAACTGCGCGTTGTTGACGGTAATTTGCAGCCACATGCGGTACGTGCCGCGCGGCAGTGCCGGCAGCCGCACCTGCGGACGATCGTATTCGCCGGGATAGCGCATGCCCATCGACGCGCCTTCGTACATCGCCGCATACCGCAGCGAACCCGTATTAACGAGCGAGGCAACGGTTTCAAATGATTGGCCCCCGGCAGGCGTAACGATGCGGCCGTTGCGCGTCACGCTTGCTGACAGCGTAACCGGCGTGTTGGCGCGAAACCGCGCGGTCGAGAGCACGATCTTGTACGGCCCTGCAAAAGCGGCGGTCGACGGCGTCGCGAGCGTGGTGTCGGCATGGTGCGGCGGCGAGCCGCTCTGCAAGGTAAAGCGGAACGCCTGCTCGCCGATGCGCTGCGGAAACGAATCCACGAACGCGTAATACCGATGATTTGCATCGAGCGCGACGCGAACCATGAAATGACCGTTGCGCTCCACGCTCGGATGAAGATGGGTGTACGTCCGAAAATCATCGCGTATCAGCAAAAAATGGACGCGCGCGCCCGCCACCGGTTCATATTGCGTGATCGGCTTACCGCCCGCAAGCTGCACCAAGTCCAACGCATTCGCGCCGATGCGCCGGAGGTGCGACTGCGAGTGCTGCAGCGCTCCGTACAGCGCGAACGTTCCCGTCTGCTCGCGTACCGGCGGCGCAGCAGAGACTCCGGACTGCAGCGCAAGCACGAGCGCGATTAGGGCGCCGATCGTACGACTCGCCACGTTTCCTCTCCCGTGCGTTCCAAGAATCCGCCGAGCGTCAGCGCGTCGAGCGCTTCGGCCATAGCGGCGCGTTCGTTTTTGTTCGGCATCCCGGCCCATTGCATCGCCGCCTCGCTCAAATGCACGTCTGCGCCGGATCGCAGCAGGTCCGCCAGAAATACCGGCGGCAGCTTCACGCGCTCCATGCGACGAGCGACGGGTTCGAGCGCGCGTTCGAAATCCGGTTGCGCGATAGCCGGCGGTGACGGCGCCGGGCCCGGCTGTGGTTGCGGTTGCGGTTGCGGCACCTGCGCGGGCGGCTCGCGCGGCGCCGGTGGTGCTCGACGCGCGAGCGCGCGATCGGCCATGCCGGGAAACCATTCGCCGAGCATCGCGCCGAGCGTGTGCAGCGGGACGGCGTTTAATCGCGCGGGCCGCGTTTCGATCGCGCGCACGATGCGTGTGGCGACCTGCTCGGGGCTGACCGGAATCCAATCCGGACCATACGATGCAATACCGGAAGTTTTTTCGAAGTTCGTGCGGACCGATCCCGGATCGATGTAGGTAACGGCGATACCGCTGCCGCGCAGTTCCCGCCGCAGCTGCACCGCTGCCGTTCGAATCGCGGCCTTGGCCGCGCAGTACGCGCCGTAATACGGCGAAGGCACGCGCGCCAGGCCGGAACCGACGAACATGATTTGGCCGCTCGATGCGCGCAGCATGGGCAGCGCCGCGCGCGCAATTCGCAGTGGCCCCGCCACGTGCACTTGCCACTGCCCATCGATCTCGCCATCGCTTTGTTCCAACAGTGCGCCGGCAGTAGCGTAACCGGCGTTGTTGATCAGCACGTCCATTCGGCCAAAGCGCACCTGCGCCGCGGCTTCGATGCGGGTGGGCGCATCCGCTTGCGTGATGTCGAGCGTAACCGGCACGCACGTTCCGCCGTCCGCGGCAATTTCGGCGGCGACGTCGTCGACCGAGGCTTTGTGCTTGGAAACCGCCAGAATTGCGTAGCCCTTGCGGGCGGATTGCACGGCGATTTGCCGGCCGATCCCAGAGCCGGCGCCCGTGACGACGATCACTTTGCGTTCAGGCATGGGCATTCGAAAGCGAAGCCAGGTACTCCCGATAGAGCGATGCGTGATACGTTTTATCCATGTTGCCGTACCAATCTTGCTCGCGCACGATCGGCGCGGGCGCAGGCATGGTCTCGCGCTTTTCCGACGCAAAGCGCTCGAGCGTTTGCGCAACGGGCTTGAGCGAGCCGTCGCTGCGAACGATCCCGAACGTCATTTCGTGCTGCGCGCGATCGAAGGGCGGCGTAGCGGCTAATTCCTTGACGTAGTCCGCCCAGTTCCACCAGAACGCGCCGAGCGCGCCGCGCTGCTGCAGCCGATCCAATACCTCATAACAATACGCGGCCATTTCTTCTTCGGTCAAACAGGCGTACGGCGCGGCATGTGCCGGCAATTGCCGTGCATCCGGCACCGGATCGCCGGGCAGCGGCTGGCGATCGTACGGAGACACCGTGCCCGGCGGACACGTCGGATTCCCGAATTCGTTGAACAGCACCGGCTTACCCGACATTGATTGCCACAGTTGACACAAAAACGGCACGACGTCGGGATCGGTTCGGCTGCGGGCAAAATCGCTATACACGGAATAGCCGTGCATCACCGCGCACGCAAGCGGCGCGCAAAACGAGGACGGGCGAATACCGCGATCCTGCGTCATATCCTCACTGTGCGTTCCCGCAACGCATTGCGAGCCGGAGACTTCCAACAGATCCTCGGACAATCGTGCAGACCAGTGCGCGGACTCCTGCGGTGAATCCGCGCCGCGCAGATTGCTGAATTCATTGCCCAAATCCCACATGTACAATGCGTTATGCCCGCGGCAACGCTCGCCGACCGCGCGAACGTGCAGACGCGATGCCTCCAGCAGCGGACCGGAATAGAAATCGCCCGCGCCCCATGGATATTCGCGCATGCCGCGCCCGAAGGTCCGAAAACGCAGCTGCGTACGCGTTCGGTCCAGCGCCCACTCGGGCAGGTAGTTCACGCCGCTCATGTGCCCCGTAAAAAACGTCGGCATGCCCTGCAAGCCCGCATCGGCGAGCGCCGCCATGAACGCATCGAACCGCTGCAGCATTCCCTGATCCATGCGATCGGCTTGCGGCTGAAAATCGTCCCACATGATGAAGAACCGGACGACGCGCAAACCCAACGCGCGAATGCGCGCAAAATCCTCGCGAAGCTCCCCGCGTCGAAGCGTTCCCACATGTACATGGCGCTGCGAGCGGGCCAATAATTGATGCCGAGCAGAAACGGGCTCATGCGGCCTTCTTTCCCCGTCCGCCGCGCCCTCACGCTGTTGCGGGCAAGGCTTGCCATGCGCGGCCCGTCGAAGCACGCTTGCACATGAACACAACGGATGCGCCGCTGGTCGGCATCATCATGGGAAGCGTTTCAGACGAAGAAACCATGCGCGGCGCGCGCGACATGCTCGAAGAGCTGAGATCCCGTTCGAGATGCGCGTTATTTCGGCGCACCGCACCCCGGACGAAATGTTCGCGTACGCGTCGGGCGGAGCGGCACGAGGGCTGAAGGTCATCATCGCCGGCGCGGGGGGCGCCGCGCACCTGCCCGGCATGACGGCGGCGAAAACGCTGCTGCCGGTCATCGGCGTGCCGGTGCAGTCCAAAGCGCTCGGCGGCTTGGATTCGCTACTCTCGATCGCGCAGATGCCGCGCGGAATTCCGGTCGCGACGGTCGCCATTGGAAATGCCGTCAATGCCGCCTTGCTGGCCGCGCGCATCCTGGCCCTGAGCGACGCGCGCATTCAGGAACGTCTTGAGCGATACGCGCAGCAGATGCGCGATGCCGTGACCTCCGCAAAGCTCTAAGCCGTGATCCAAACGATCGGCGTCATCGGCGGCGGCCAGCTCGGGCGCATGTTCGCCCTCGACGCCAAGCGCATGGGCTACGACGTCATCACGCTCGATCCGCAGCCGCATTCGCCGTGCGGCCAAGTCGCGGACGATCAGATCGTAGCGAGCTACGACGACATGCGGGCGATCGATGAGCTCGGGGCGCGCACCGACGTGGTCACGTACGAATTCGAAAACATCGGGATCGCATCGGTGCAACGGCTCGAAGCGCAGAACTATACCGTCGCGCCGGCGAGCGGCGTGCTGGGCATTACGCAACACCGCTTGCTCGAAAAGCGCTTCGCGGGTCAATGCGGCATTCCGGTCGCGCCCTTCGAAGGCGTGCAGAACGCTTCCGATTTGCAGCGCGCGCAGGAGCGCGTCGGCTTCCCCGCGGTCATCAAAACGGTGCACGGCGGATACGACGGCAAAGGGCAGTGGCGCGTTCAATCACCCGAGGAGGCGCACGCCGCGTTCGCGCAGGCCGCCGATGCGCCGCTCATTTACGAGCAGTTCGTGCCGTTCGCGTGCGAGATCAGCGTGGTCTCCACGCGCAATGCCGCGGGCGAGGTCGTCAGCTATCCGGCCGCCGAAAACGTCCACGATCGCGGGATACTCTCCATGTCGGTCGCGCCCGCGCGTGTCGCGCCGGAAGTCGCCGCCAAGGCGAGCGCAGCCGCGCAGCAGATTGCGCGCGCCATGCAGATCGTCGGCACGTTTTGCGTGGAGTTCTTCGTCACGCGTGAGGGCAGAGATACTGCTCAACGAGATCGCGCCCCGCCCGCACAACAGCGGACATTATACCATTGACGCGACGCCCTGCTCGCAGTACGAGCAGCACGTGCGCGCCATTTGCGGACTGCCGCTCTCGCCTCCGCAGCTGCTGCGCAACGCCGTGATGGTCAACATTCTGGGCACCGGAACGGGTAATCATCTCACCGGCACCGAGGATCTCTTGCGCGATCCTTCGATCGTGCTGCACATGTACGGCAAAAAGCACGCGGTGCAGCGGCGCAAGATGGGACATTTTACGATGCTGATCGACGGAGCGGTGACGGACGCGGCGATCGAGCGCGCGAAGGCGGCTCGCGCGCTGCTGCATTGGCGCGATGCACCTGCTGATTGTTGAGGACGACGCACGGCTGTGCGACGTGCTGCGCCGCGGCCTGAGTGAAGCCGGCCACATCGTCGACGTTGCGTGCGATGGCGAAGAAGGCGAACATTGGGCGGCGGAAGGTGCCTACGACGCGGTCGTGCTGGACGTCAATCTGCCCAAGCGCGACGGCTTGAGCGTCGTACGATCGTTGCGCGAACAGCGCGTTCGTACGCCGGTGCTGCTGCTGACCTCGCGCGATACCGCCGCCGACGTCATCGAAGGCTTGGACGCCGGTGCCAGCGATTATCTGCGCAAACCGTTCGTCTTCGGCGAGTTGGAAGCTCGCCTGCGAAGTATCGTCCGTCGCGAAACGGCCGAATCGCTCGATGCCGAACTGCGCTGCAAGGACTTGGTTTTCGATCTGCGTTCACGCCGAGCGCAGCGCGCCGGGCGCACCATCGAGCTTACGGCGCGCGAGAGTGCCTTTCTGGAATATTTCATGCGCAACGCCGGGCGCCTCATCACCCGCCGCATGATCGAAGACGCGCTCTTCGACCGCGAAAGCGAAGCGACCTCGAACGTCGTCGACGTGTACGTGAGCCGCCTACGATCGAAACTGACGGCGAACGGCGAGCACGAGCTGCTGCACACGGTGCGCGGCGCAGGCTATAGATTCGGCGCGCGATGAGCCTGCGATCGCGATTAGCGGCAACCTATGCGGCCGTAATCCTGATCGCGCTGCTCATTTTTGCGGCGGCCGCGATTATCGCGATCGATCGCACGCTGCGCGCCACGATGGATTCACGCCTGAACGCCGAAGCGCACGCCGCCTCTTCGCTGGTGGACTTCCACGACGGAGAGATCATGGCGGACAAGGACGATCGCGAACAATTTTTGGCGCTCATCGCGGCGGGCGATGACGGCATGGTGCTGGACGCGGCGGGAAACGTCAAACTCTCGAGCGCCGCGCAGCCACCCGCCGCACTCTTCCGGCTTCCTCGCGCAGTGCCGCGATACTACACCGCCGGAAAGGGCGACGCCGCCATGCGCGCGCTCGTGCTTCCGATCGTTCGCGACGATGTAAGAGTCGGAACGGTGATCGTCTGGCGCGCCAGCGATTGGGTGAACGAAACCGACCGAGGCGCCGCCATCGCGTTCGCGGTGGCTGCAATCGTCATCGCGGCGCTCGCGGTCATTGCCGGCGGCGCCGTAACGCGCCGAGCGCTCGAAGATGCGTTCGCGCGACAGCGGCGCTTCACCGCGGATGCCTCGCACGAACTGCGCGCGCCGCTGGCGGTCATTCGAGCCGAAGCGGATCTCGCGCTGCGCAAAGATCGCACGCCGCGCGAATACCGGGGCGCCATGGACGCCATTGCGGCCGAAGCGGATCGCATGGAAGCCTTGATCGCCGAATTGCTCTCCGCCGCTCGTGCGGAAAGCGGTAGCGCGGCGCGCGAGCGCATCGACGTAACGCAGGTCGTGCGGCGCGTAGCCGAGCGCCTGAACCCAACCGCGCACGCCAAAGGTGCAGCGGTCCATCTTGATGCGCAATCGCCGGCCATCGTCGTTGCCGAGCGAGAGGCGCTCGAACGGGCGATTCTCGCCATCGCGCACAATGCCGTCGAGTACGCGCCGCAGCATGGGATCGTCACGCTCGCCGTCCACGCGGCAGCCCGCATGGTCGAGGTCAGCATACGCGACAACGGGCCCGGTTTCACGCCGCAGGCCCTCGAACATGCGCTGGAACGGTTCTGGCGCGAAGACGGTAAGCCGCGTGGCGGAAGCGGCCTTGGCCTAGCGATTGCAAAGTCGATCGTCGAAGGCTCCGGCGGCAAAATCGCGCTCAGCAATCCTCATGGCGGAGGAGCCCAAGTGCTCCTGCAATTTTCAGCAGCGTAGACTTCCCGCGTTCAGATTGCCGTCATAATCGCGGGCTACGATGTCCGGATGAAGCGGTTAGCTAACCGTTGAACCTCGCGAGTTTGGGGTTGCGCCACCAGAAAACCATCGCGTTCTTGGTGGCGGTGCTTGCAGCATTAGGCGTGTGGGCATATTCCACGACGCCCGCAAGCATTTTCCCCAACATGAGCTTTGCGCGCATCGACGTCGTCGCCGATGCCGGTAATTTACCGCCGGATCAGATACGGGTTGCCGTTGTCACGCCGCTCCAGCGGGCGTTCTTAGGACTGCCTTCCGTCACGCGCGTGACGACGACGTCCTCGCAAGGCAGCGCCGAGCTGATCGTCGCATTCGATCCGAACACCGACGTGCGGTTCGACCTGCAGTACGTCAATCAAGCGATCTCGCAGGCGCGGTCCTCGCTGCCGCCCGACACGAATGTCGAGGCGGTCATCGTGAACCCGAACAGCGAACCCGTCATCTCCTATGCCCTGATAGCGAACAATCTTTCGCAAACGGTGCTCCGCGAACTGGCGCAGCAGTCCCTGTTGCCGCAATTCTACGGCGTTCCCGGCCTGGCGCGCATTCTGCTGATCGGCGGTCCGGAGCGCGAGTACCACGTGACGCTCGATCCGGCCGCTCTGAGCGCCCGCGGCTTGAGCGCCGGCGACGTGGCCAAGGCGATCTCGGATGCGAATACGATCAACGCGCTCGGGGTTCGTGCGCAGTATTACCAGCGCAACGTCATCGTTCTGGATGCAAACGTCAAGAGCGCGCAAGCGATCGCGGGCATCGTCGTGCCGGATGCCAACCACGCGCCCGTGCAAGTGGGCGACATCGGCAGCGTAACGCTCGGCGTCGCGCCGCTCACGACGCAGGTCAGCTACGATGCGCACCACGGCGTCGTCGTCAATTTTTACGGCCTGCCGGGAGCGGATGCGGTCAAACTCGCCGACGCCGTCAAAGCGAAGATGAAAGGGATCGAACCCGAACTTCCTGCGGGCGTTTCGCTGCACCGCTACTGGGATCAGACGGATCTGGTGGTGGAATCGCAGCGGAGCTTGCGCGATGCCATCCTGATCGGCGCAGTGCTCGCCGTGCTCGTCATCCTGGTGTTTTTACGGAACCTGCGCATAACGCTGGTCGCGGCGATCGTCATTCCGATCGCCATGGCAATTGCCGTCTTCGTGATGAGCCGCTTAGGGCAAACGCTGAACCTAATGAGCGTGGGCGGCCTCGCCGTCGCCGTCGGCCTGATTATCGACGACGCAATCGTCGTCGTCGAGAACATCGCCAGAAATTTGCACCGCTTTCCCGCGATGCGCAAGGCGGACGTCGTGACGATGTCGATGGGCGAACTGGGCGCGCCGATGGCCGCCTCGACCTTCACCACCGTCGTCGTGTTCGTTCCGCTGCTGCTGCTCACCGGTGTGAGCGGGTTTTTCTTTCGCGCGCTTGCGCTGACGCTGGCTTCAGCACTCATCGTGTCTCTGGGCTTGGCGCTCTTCGTTACGCCGCTGCTCTCGACGTGGCTCATACGCGAAGACGACGAGCACAAGGAAGACACCGGTCCGATCGCGCGCGTCCTGGCGCATTACGAGCCGCTGCTGCGCTGGACGCTCGTGCACCGTCCGATCGTTTATGCGGGGTCCGCCGTGGTGCTGGTCGTTACCGTGCTGCTGCTCTCGCGTCTACCGAGCGATTTTTTGCCGCATTTGGACGAAGGGCAATTCGAAGTTCGGTACACGATGCCGGTCGGTACGACGATTGAAGCCAGCGATGCGGCGGCAACGACGATGGAACGGATCGCCATGCGCGACCCTGCCGTGATCTCGGTCGGCCGCTTTACCGGCATCGATACCAACGGATTCTCCCCGACGCAGGTTCGGCAAGGCACGATTCGCGTGCGCCTGAAACCGCAAGGGCAGCGAGCGTCGTACGAGGCGGTGAGCGGGCGCTTGCGCGATGAATTCGCTGCCGCCGTGCCGGCCGCGCAGCTGGACTTCCATCAGATCTTGGAAGACATGATCAACGATATGTCGGGCGCGCGTTCGCCCGTCGAGATCACGCTGCACGGTCCCGACCAGCAGACGCTCGTGAATCTTGCCACCGGCATCAGCGGCAAAATTTCGAGCGTGCCGGGCGTGGCCGACGCATTTTCGGGCGTCGACTACGACGATCCGACCTTGCGCATCAATCCCAACGGATCGCGTTTGGCGGCACTCAATATCAGCGCGGCGGATCTCGGATCCGCGCTGCAGGCGGCCGCGCAAGGCGACGTGGCGACCAACGTGGCGGGTCCGCTCAACCTCATTCCCGTGCGCGTCAGCTTGGCAGACAGCAGTTCCGATTTGGGATTGACCTTGCTTCCGACCTCGTCCGGCATCGTCGCGTTGAACAGTTTGGCGCAGGTTCGCGCGGATCGCCTTTCCACGGACATCACGGAAATCAACGGCGAGCGCGTCATGATCGTCACGGCAAACTACGGCGGTGCGAGCCTTTCGGCGGTCATTGCCGGCGTTCGTCGCGTGCTCGGCAGCATCGCTTTGCCGCCGGGATACTCCGCGACCATCGGCGGCGCCTACGAAGCGCAGCAACAGTCGTTTCGCGAGTTTCTGACCGTCATTCTCATCGCCGTTGCGCTCGTCTATTTCGTCATGCTGGCGACGTTTCAGTCCTTTCGTTTGCCGCTGGTGATCCTCACGGCGATACCGCTTGCGCTCATCGGCGTGGCGCTGGGGTTGTTCGTGACGGGAACGGCATTCAACGTGTCGTCATTCATGGGACTGCTGCTGTTGGTCGGTTTGATCGTCAAGAACGGCATTCTGCTGATCGACGTCGCGAACCGGCGCCGCAAGGAAGGCGCATCCGTTGAAGAAGCACTCGTAACGGCAGGACGCACGCGTCTGCGCCCGATCGTCATGACGACGTTTGCGGCGATCGGCGGTCTCTTGCCCTTGGCGCTCGGGATCGGGGCCGGATCCGCGATGGAGCAGCCGCTGGCAATCGCGGTCATCGGCGGCCTTTCCACGGCGACCGCGTTTACGCTCGTGCTCATCCCCGTGCTGTACGCCGGGATTGCCGGAAAACGGCAAGTCGCATGATCGCTGCATTGGTGTTCGGCCTCATCACTGCGGCGCCCAAAGAATTCGCGTCCCTGCCGTTGGGCGTGGCGCTGAGCAAAGCCGTAGCCGTTTCTCCCGACGTCGCGCAAGCCCGCGAACGCGTGAACGAAAATCAAGCGTTGCTCGCGGCTGCGCGGGGACTGGCTGCGCCCGCCCTCACCGCCAACTACACGCAAGCTCCGCAAGGCGGAAACAACAACAACACGATCGTTCAGCGCCTTACTACGGTCGGCGGCCAGATTACGCTCGGAGATTATTTTGCCTATTCTCCTACCGTACGGCAAGCGGCGTTCACGCTGGCAGGAGCGCAATATGATCTGATGGACGCGCAGCGCGCCGAGCGCATCAAAGTCGTCGGACAATATTATGCCGCGCTCAAGGCCGTCGCAACCGTTGCGCTGCGCGATCAGGACGCAGCCGGAGCCCGCCGAGATTTGCGCGCCGCGCAGTTGCGGTATCGCGCCGGCGACGCGCCGCGTTTGGACGTGGTTCGCGCGCAGGTGGCGCTGGCAAACGCGCAAGCGAACCTGGATGCCGCACGCGTAGACCTTGCCAACGCACGGGATGCGCTCGCGATCGAAACCGGTGAACCGGCATCTGCGTTCGCGCGCCTGGCGGCTGCGGGGACGGCGACCGCTTCATCCTTGCGCCCAACCGTCGCCGTGGATCGCGCACTCGCGCAGCGCAGCGATCTTTTCTCCGCGACGCAGGCCGTCAATGCTCAGCGAGCCGCGGTTCGGATTTCGCAGCGCGCCGGCTTGCCCGCAATTGCGGTAAACGTGGGCTACACGAGCGGCATCGATTCCGGCGTAGCGGTGCATGGACCGTCCGCCACTATTAACGTGAGCATGCCGGTTTCGCACGCCGCGGCCGATCGCGCGACGGCGGAGCGCGCCCGTTTGGCGCAGGCGCAGGACCGCGTCGCCGCCATCCGCCGGCAGATCGTCGTCGAAGTTTCCGCGTCGGCGCGGACGTATGAAGAAACGGTTCGAGCCGTGCGATCGGCTACCCGCGCGCGCATCGCGGCGCAAGAAGAATTGCGTGCCACGCAAATCGGGTATCGCAACGGTGCCAGTTCCAGCCTGGACGTAGCCGACGCGAGGCGAACGTACGTGCAAGCGGCGTTGAACGAACTGTCCGCGATCTACGCGCAGGCGCAGTCCGCAGCAAGCCTGCAAGAGGAGATGGGACCGTGACGATGCGGCTACGCGCCGCAATGATGGGAACGTTGTTCGCGCTGGCCGCCTGCGGCGGTCACGAAAGCGCTGCAACTCGCAGCGCCCAGCCCGCTGTGCAGCTCGCCACCGCAGCGTACGGGAAATACGTCGAGCGCGTGAGCGCCGTAGGACGCGTGGGTGCGCCGGCGGGTGCAATGACGAAACTCGCCTTTGCGGAGCCCGGAATCTTACAAAGTGTGAGCGTGCGTATCGGCGACCGCGTGTCGGCGGGCGAAGCGCTCGCCCAGCTCGATACCGGTGGGCTCTCGCTGGCAGCCTCGCAGGCGCAGGCTGATGCGGCGGCTGCGTCGGCAAACGCGCGCGTGTCCGCAGTCGATCGCACCAGCACGAAAATCGCCGTGGATGAAGCAGCGTTGCGCCGCCAAGAATCGCTCTATGCTGCCGGCGTGGCTGCGCTCAAGGACGTGCAGGCGGCCCGTGCGCAGCTCGCGCAGGATCGCGCCGACGCGGCCAGCGCTCGCGCGCAGGTGTCCGGCGCCGGCGCTCAAGCGCAAAGCGCGGCGGATCGCGCAGCCATCGCTGCGCGAGATCTTGCCAACGGCACGCTGCGCTCGCCGGCGGACGGTGTGATCACGGCAATCTACAAGCGGCCCGGCGAAGCAGTCGACACTACGACGCCGGTTTTGGCTATCGGACCAGGCAGCTCGCACGACGTGACGCTCGACGTCGCTTCCGCGGATGCTGCGCGTGTGCACACCGGCGCCCCCGTAACGCTGTTCGTCCCGGGAACCGACTTGCGCAGCAGCGGAACGGTCGCCGGCGTTTCGCCCGCGTTGGATCCGACGACGCAAGCTGCAACGATTGTGGTTGCCGGCGTTCCGAGCGGCGCGCCGGCCGGCAGCGCCGTTCAAGCGAGCATTCAGGTTTCGACCGATCGCGGCATCATCATTCCACAGAGCGCGATCGTGCAAGATCCGCAAACCGGCGACACACTGGTGTTCGTGCAAACACGCGAGAGAAGCGGAGCAATCAAATTCCAGCAGCGCAGCGTCCGCGTTGCGCACGAGAACGGCGCGCAGGCGCTTATCGGATCGGGGCTGCGTTCGGGGGAACGCATCGCGGCCCAAGGCGCATTTGCTTTGCTCGCGCCCGCCGGCGGCGGCTAACGATACGTGAACCCCTGAACGAAATCGCCCGCAGGCGTTCCCCACACTGCCCATACGCGTCCGGTGCCGGGATCGATCGCCAGCGTGTGCATGCGCGGGTTAACGGGCCGCTGCGCGAGCATCTTTGCCGTGCCGTCCGCACCGATGCCGTAGAGAACGACGCTGCCGTTCGCCGCGCACGCCAGCACCTGCCGCTCCTGATCTAGATTGCATTGATCGACGCGTCCGGGCAGCGACGTGCTCGCAAGCCGCTTGCCGGCGGTGTTGTATACGCTCAGCACGCCGTTTTCGCCGCCCACGATGATGAACCGCCGCGATTCGTCGAATTGCAGCGGATGGTTGTTCTTGATGTCCGGCGTCGGAATGATGCGGCTCACCGTGAGCGTTTTCGGATCGATCACGGCCACTTCGCTATCCGTTGCGATGTTCTGATACACTTCGTGCGTTTGCGGATCGATCGCTAAAAATTCGGGCTTATGCCCGGGAAGAATGATGCTGGCCACTTGCTTGAACGTGCGCGAATCGATCACGAACAGATGCGTGCCGTCGTCTTCGTCGCCGTAAATGCGGTGATACTGGGGATCGTACGCGATGGCGTCGACCGGCCCGTTCACGCTGACCCGATGCACCTCTTTCATCGTCACCGGATCGACTTCCGAGAGCGCTTTGTCGTCGCCGTCGCCGGTGTAGACGTGGCCGTTCTCCGGGTCGACCGCTACGCCCGCCATCGGTCCGACCTTCACTTGGCCCAGCACCTTGCCGCTGTCCGCGTCTACGATCAGCAGCGAGTTGTTTCCGCCGTGCGCGGCGTACACCCGGCGATGCACCGCATCGACGGTGACGTAATCGAAGCCATGCTTGGCAGTAGTTGAAACTTGCTGCGGCGGTACGAACGGCAATATGGGCATGCGATCGGAGTCCTCTCAAAAGCGCAAGGTCGGGGGTTTGTGCGGGATCTCGGTAAACGCCATCGGACGATCCCACCAGTCGTGATGCCGCCAGCGCGTCTGCTCCGGCGTGGGCGGCGGCGGCAGTTTGGCTTCGACGGCCTGCGCGTACGCGCCTAGATACCGGTCGATCATGCGATCGACGGTAAACTCGGCTTCGACCCGCGCGCGGCACGCGCGACGATCCAGCGAAGCAAGCTCGGGCACCTTGGCGACGGCTTCGTCGACGGAATCGCACGCAAATCCCGTGACGCCGTCCACGACGATCTCCGGCACGGATCCCATGTTGGCGCCGAGCACCGGCGTGCCGCACGCCATCGCTTCCACCATCGTCAGGCCGAAGCGTTCCGGGCGCGTGGTCATGTGCACGAGCGCGAGCGCATTGCTCAGCAGCTCGTTGCGCGCTGCGCGCCGCACTTCACCGAGAAACTGAATTTGCTCGCCGTCGATGTGCGGGCGCACTTGCGTTGCAAAATACTCCTCGTCTTGGGCGATTGCCGCGATCTTCAATTGCTTGCCCGCGCGTTTGGCGATCTCGATTGCCAGATGCGTGCCTTTTTCCGGATGGAAGCGTCCCAGAAACACGAGATACTCGCCCGGGCGTTCGTTGAAGGTGAATTCTTGCGGATCGATGCCGTTGTAGGTCGTAGCGACATAGTGCAGCCCCGGATCGCGATCGGCATTGCTGATCGAGCAGTAGAAGCTGCGCCATGCGCACGCGTAATACGCGGCCAGGATCTGCGGACTGGAAAAGCCGTGAATCGTCGTGAGCATCGGCGGCGCTTTATTGCCAAGCGCATACGTCATCGGTTTCCAGTCGAAGTTGTTGTGAATCAGATCGAACTCGCCGGCGCGCTCCATCAGCGCGCCGATATGCAGTGCCGTGAACACGTCGGCATTCAGAGAAGGATCTTCGGCGCAGCCGACGGGAACGACGGATTGAACGCGTCCGTCAAAGCGCGAATTGCCCGTTGCGAACAGCGTGACGTCCAGGCCCCGGCGCCGCATGCCTTGAGCGATGTTGAACGCGACCTGCTCCCAGGGTCCGTATCCCGGCGGCGGTGTCGGCCACGTAATGGGTGCGAGCACGGCAACACGAAGCCCGCGAACGTTCACGCGGAGACGAGTTCTCCCGCTTTATACACCGCAACCGGACGCGCGAGGGCGTCGGGATCGCGCTCGATGTCCGCATCCAAAAGCAATGCGTCCGCGGGTTCTCCCACCGCGAGCACGCCGCGATGCACGCCAACGAGCTGCGCGGCAACCGCGGTGGCTGCGTGCAGTGCTTGCTGCGCGGACATGCCCAGCAGCGTGCGCATGAGCGCGACTTCGTCCGCGTAACGTTCGTGGTAGTTGAAGGGCGTGCCGGCATCCGATCCGCCCGCGATTTTCACGCCGGCGTCATAGGCGCGTTTGATGTTGCGCGCCATCTGTTCGTTGATCTCGCGCGCCTTGCGAACGACATAGTCGGGCTGGCCGCCGTCCTGCGCATGTGCGAGTATGCACGTCGGCGCGGCGAGCGTAGGCACCAGATACACGTCGCGTTCTTTGAACAGCGCGATCGCTTCGTCGTCGAGCAGGTGGCCGTGTTCGATGGAATCGACGCCGCTGCGCAGCGCGTCCACGATGCCCTGCGTACCGATTGCGTGAGCTCCCACGCGCAGCCCGTGCCGATGCGCCTCGGCGCACGCCGCAGTCATCTCTTCTTGCGTGAGCTGCGCGAGGCCCGGAACCGCGCCTTTGGTGAGCACGCCGCCGGTTGCGATGAGCTTGATGCAGGTTGCGCCGGCCATGCGCTGCTCGCGCACGCCTTTGCGCGCCTCCCAGGGATTGTCGACGGCGCGGCCGAGGGGCCAGCCGTGGCCGCCGGTCATGCACAGCACTTTGCCCGCCGCGCTTATGCGCGGACCGGCGGCTCGTCCCGCAGCGATCGCCTCGCCCAGTTCGATGGCGATGTTCTCCGTCGCGCCGAGATCGCGCACGGTAGTAACGCCGGCTTGCAGCGACGCACGCGCGTTGCGCGCGGCTGAAAGCATGCGCTGCATCGGCGAGGTCGCCATGAGCGCGCCCATCGGATCCGGCTCGCCGCTCATTTCCAGATGCACGTGCGCGTTGACCAAACCCGGCGTAACGCACGCGGCTTGCCGATCGCACTCGCCGCCGGCGTCATGCAGTTCCGCGATGCCGCCGTTTTCGATCACGACGTCGACGTTGCGGCGCGGCGGCGCAAGCGTGCCGTCGTAGAAAACACCGGCCCGGATGACCGTACGCGCGGTCACGTAACCGCTACTGCGCGTTCCAGCGCGTGATAGGCTTTGCTGGTGAGGTCGTGATCGAGCACGCCGGCGATGAAGCGGGACGCGGCGCGGACGTGGTCGAGATCGACTCCCGTTCGAATTCCCATGCCGTGCAGCATGTACAAAAGATCTTCCGTTCCCAAGTTTCCCGTCGCCCCGGGCGCGTACGGGCAGCCTCCCAGGCCACCGCTGCTCGCATCGAAGATCGCGATGCCGTTCTGCAGCGCGGCGTACACGTTGGCGAGCGCGGTGCCGCGCGTGTCGTGAAAATGAAAGGCGATGTTCGCTAGCGGCATTTCGCGCGCCAGCATCGGCACGAGCTCGTCTACTTGACTGGGCACGCCGACGCCGATCGTATCGCCGATCGAGAGCTGGTCGCATCCCATGTCCAACAGTTTGCGGCTCACGTCGACGACGGTCTCCGGCCGCACTTCGTCGCCGAAGGGCGAACCAAACGCCGTGGAGACGTAGCCGCGAACCCACATGTTGGTTTCTTTCGCGCTGCGAACGACGTCGCGAAACATTTCGAGCGATCCTTCGATCGTCATGTTGATGTTGCGTTTGGTGAACGCTTCCGAAGCGGCCGTAAATACGGCAACGGCGTCGGCGCCCGCAGCTCTTGCGCGCTCGAGCCCTTTGACGTTGGGAGCGAGCACCAAGTACCGGATTCCCGGACGCTTTGCAATGCGCGCCATGACTTCGGCGGCATCGGCCAACTGCGGAATCGCCTTGGGACTCACGAACGAGGTGGCTTCGATCACCGGCAAGCCGGCGTCGGAGAGCAGGTCGATGTACCGTACCTTCGCGTCCGTCGAAATGCTTGCGTGCTCGTTCTGGAGTCCGTCGCGCGGGCCCATTTCGCAGACCGTCACGAAATTCGGAATGCTCATGCGATCTGTGAAACTTCCACGCGCGGCGCTGGTTGCGCTCGCAAAAAGCGAGTCACCGCGCGCAGCGTGAGCGGCCACACGCGGTCGTTCGCCAAGAAGCCTTTGCTCAGCATGATGAGGGGATCGAAATGTCCGATGATGTTCATGTGGTTCGCGTGCGGCCCGACGATGAAGTGAGCGGGGATGCGGCTTCCCAGCGTGGCCGAATCTCCCCATACCAGGCCGTCGTTATCTCCGCCGCGCGAAGGCACCAATCCCGCAATCGAGATCATTTTAGCCGCCGGCGGTCCGATCCACGGCTCCCGGTCGAGCACCCAGTCGTATCGGTTGCGAGGCGTGCGCTCCCAGTGTCCCGACGTCCCGTTGAGCCAAGCAATAAAATCCGAATAGATGTCCATGTCGCCGAACGCTTTGTCGGGCGTGCGCAGCATCGCGTGAATCTGCGGAAGCATGTACGTCTGCACCCCCCAATTCGGCGTCGCGATCATGATGGTGTGGCTGACTTCGTCGGCACGATGCGGATAGCGGCGCAAAAACCCGCGCACGACCAAGCCGCCCAGCGAATAGCCTAGTAAGCTGACCGGAAAACGCCGTCCGCTGCGCCGCAACTGCGTAACGAAGTCCGCGAAGCGGTCGATGCGCCGGCCCAGCGTATCGTCGCATTCCGCGAACGTGATCGATTCGATGCCGTAGGCGTCCAAACCCGGCACGAGCGGCGTGCCGCGTCGCAGCAAATCGAAGTGTTCGGGCGGTTCGTTGTAACCCGGCACCATTATCATCGTGTGAGGGAACGCTGCGGGTTGCATCACTGCAGCTCCAGCAAAAGCGCCTCGCTCGCGACGATGTCGCCTTCCCGCACCTGAATCCGGCAAACCGTGCCCGCGGCCGGCGCTTCGATGCGATGTTCCATCTTCATCGCTTCGAGCACGATCAGCAGATCGTGCATCGCGACGGTTGCTCCGTCGCGTACGGCGACTTTGACGATCTTTCCGGGCATCGGTGAGAGAATGCGCCCGCTTGCGCCGCCGGCGCGGCCATGAACGGCAGCCTGGCTCGATGGCGAGCCCGCAAAGCGAAACGTCCACGATCGGTCCCCGGCGTTCACGCTCACCGACTCGGCAGTTGCCTGACCTGCACCGGCGCGTTCGTCCAAGCGCACGTCGCCCTCGTAATTGCCGCGAATGTTCCAAATCTTCGGATCGGCGGTTGCGTTCGCTTCCATTGCGATCTCGTGTCCGTCAGTCTGCAGCCGCAGCGGAATGCCCACGCCGCCGATGCGCCACGGCGCCCGGCCTTCGCGCAGCAGCGTTGCGGCGGCCCGCGCGAGCGCTTCCGGCGGAATGTCACGCTTTTCCGTAAAGAGCGATTCGTCGAGATGCTCGGCCAAAAATCGTGTGCTCGTGTCGCCGTCGCGAAAAGCGCGCTCGCGTGCAATCCAGAGCAGCAACGGCACGTTGACGCGGACGCCCGCAACGGAAAAATCTTCCAGCGCGCGCGTGAGGCGCGCGATCGCCGCGCTGCGATCCTCGCCCCACACAATCAGCTTTGCGAGCATGGGATCGTAGTACACGCTAACGTCGCTTCCCACGTCCACGCCGGCATCGACGCGAATGCCCGGACCTTGCGGAGGCGACCAGGCTGCGATCGTGCCGGTCGAGGGCAGCATATCGTTGGCCGGATCCTCGGCGTAGATGCGTGTTTCGATCGCCCAGCCGCGCGGCGCGATCTGCGCTTGATCCAGCGTGAGCCGTTCCCCATCGGCAATGCGCAGCCTGCCAATGCACCAAGTCGACGCCGTACGCGAGCTCCGTAACCGGGTGCTCCACTTGCAGCCGCGCGTTCATCTCCAGGAAGTAATAGCGGCCGTCCTCGTCGAGCATGAACTCGCAGGTTCCCGCATTGACGTAGCCGACCGACGCCGCGGCGCGCACGGCCGCGGCACCCATCTCTGCGCGCAACTCCGGCGAAACCGCTACGGACGGCGCCTCCTCGACGATTTTCTGATGGCGCCGCTGAATGGAACATTCGCGTTCGCCCAAATGAATCGTGTGGCCGTGCGCGTCTGCGAGTATTTGAAACTCGATGTGGCGCGGTCGCCGCAGGTAGCGTTCGAGCAGCACGGCATCGTCGCCGAACGCCGCGAGCGCTTCACGCTTTGCAGCCTCGAGCGCTTCATCGAATTGCTCGAGCGACTCCACGACGCGCATGCCGCGGCCGCCGCCGCCGGCACTCGCTTTGATGAGCAGCGGCAAGCCGATGCGCGCCGCTTCCGCGCGCAGCCGCGAGGCGGATTGCTCGTCGCCTTCATAGCCGGGAACGACGGGCACGTCGGATTCGCGCACGCGCCGCTTCGCCTCGATCTTGCTTCCCATTGCGGACATCGCCGGCGCCGGCGGACCGACGAACACGAGCCCCGCGTCGTTCACCGCCTGCGCGAAGTCTGCGCGTTCGGAGAGAAAACCGTATCCCGGATGAACCGCATCCGCGCGCAGCGTTTTGGCGGCTGCGACCACCGCTTGGATATCCAGATACGATTGCGCGGCGGGAGGCGGCCCGACGCATTGCGCTTCGTCCATGAAACGCAGGTGATACGCGTTCGCATCGGCCTGCGAGTAAATTCCGAGCGGTGTAATTCCCATTTCGCGCGCGCCGCGCGCCACGCGCACCGCGATTTCGCCGCGATTGGCGATCAGCAGACGGCGAATCATTGCGTCCAGCTCGCGCTGCGGCGCTCCAGAAAGGCGCGCAGGCCTTCCTGTCCTTCGGCGGTCGTGCGCTGCTTGGCGATGATCTGCGCGGTCAGCTCGCGCGATTCATCGTATCCGCACGCGCCGGCGCTGCGCACGAGCGCTTTGGCCGTGGCCACGGCGCGCGGACCCGCGCTCGCGATCTCGTTGAGGATGCGTTCGATCGATACGTCCAGCGTATCGGCGACGACGACTTCGTGAACCAGTCCGATGTGCTGCGCGCGCCTGGCGTCGAAGCGTTCGCCCGTCAAAAACAGCGCGCGAGCGTGCGAGAAGCCGATCTTTGCGAGCACGAACGGCGAGATGACCGCCGGAACGATGCCGAGTTTGACTTCCGTAAACCCAAAGATCGTATCCGCGCTGGCGACCACGACGTCGCACACCGCTGCGAGGCCCGCTCCCCCGCCGAGCGCAGCGCCGTGAATGCGTCCGATCACGGGTTTGGCGCAACGATCGATCGCGCGAAACATATCGGACATCGCGCGGGCGTCCTCGAGGTTTGCCTCGTACGTCAGATCGAGCGAAGCGCGCATCCACGAAATGTCGGCGCCGCCGCAAAAGACTTTTCCCTCGCCCGAAAGGACGACGGCGCGTACGCTTTCGTCGCCGCTCACTGCCTCGAAGGTATGATGCAGCGCGGCGATCAGATCGGCGTTGAAGGCGTTGCGCACCTCCGGGCGGGTCAGGCGCACGTAAGCGACCTGGCCGTCTTGCGACCGCTGGAGAACCTCGTTGGCCATGGCGGGCCGTCATTCGTGCGTGAAGGCGTCCATACATCCACACGGGCTCCGAAAAGCGTTACACTACGGATAATGCAGGACCGGCCGCCGATCGTCTATCGCCACTCGATTGTCACGCGCGTGACCCACTGGGCATTTTTCGTGGCGTTTTTGGTGCTGGTCAGCAGCGGGCTGCAGATTTTCAACGCCGCGCCATACCTGGACGCGTCCGACAAAACCGATCCGGCGCATCGCGTGCTGCAGATTGGCGCGCCCGCCCAGGGCGTGGGCACCGTGCGCATCTTCGGCCGCGCCGTTACGACCACCGGATGGCTCGGGTGGACTGACGACGGCATGGGCGGCAAAAGCGCGCGGGCGTTTCCCGGCTGGCTCACCATTCCCGCCTATCAGGATTTGGCCGCCGGCCGGCGCTGGCATTTGTTTTTCGCCTGGATCATGATCGTGAGCGGCATTGCGTACCTTGTCTGGGGATTCGCGCGGCGCGATTTGCGCGAGCTGGTGCTGCGCCCGCGCGACCTTCCCAACATTTGGCCCATGCAGCTGTACTATTTGCGCTTGCGCAAAGATGCGCCGCCGCACGGCAAGTACAATCCGCTGCAGAAAGCTTCGTACACGCTGGTGCTCTTCGTGCTCGCGCCCGCGCTGGTGCTCAGCGGCCTTGCGCTCTCGCCCGGCTTCGACGCCTGGGCGCCGTGGCTTGCACAGCTCTTCGGAGGACGTCAGTATGCGCGCCTCTGGCATTTCGTCGCCATGATCGCATTGATCGGATTCGTGCTCGTGCACGTGATCCTGGTGCTGACGACCGGCGTGCTCAATCATATGCGTTCCATGGTGACGGGCCGCTATCGCTTGGGCGCGCATGATGGGACGGGCGTATGAAGCGCCGGCTATTTATCGCTGCCGGCATTTCTGCGGCGCTTGGCGCGTGCTCGCCGATTGGGACGAAGCTGAACGAGAATGCGACGTTTCGCGACGTGCTCGATAGTGCCGAGGGCTTGAACCGGCGCCTCATCGGCACGCGGGGACGCGCGCGGCTCTATTCCGCTGCCGACATCTCGCGCGATTTTCCGCTCAATTCACTCCCTACGCCGTCCGGCGCCCAATACGCCGGTTTGATGCGCGATCGATTCCGCACGTATCGCCTAATCGTGAACGGGCTGGTGGACCGCCCGGCGGCGTGGACGCTGCCGCAGCTGCGGCATATGATGCGCGTCACGCAAATTACGCGCCACGATTGCGTCGAAGGCTGGAGCGTCGTGGCACAATGGCGCGGCGTGCGATTGGCCGACGTCGTGGCGCTCGCAGCGCCGAAGCGCGACGCGCGCTACGTCGTGTTTCATACGTTCGACGTCGACGCGAACGGCATGCCGTACTACGAGAGTTTGAGTTTGGAGCAGGCGGCGCATCCGCAGGCGCTGCTCGCTCTGGCGCAAAACGGCGCGCCGATTACGCCCGATCGCGGTGCGCCGGTGCGTTTGACCATCCCGACGCAGCTCGGATACAAGAGCGCCAAATGGGTGCATCGCATCGAAGTAGTGGCTTCGCTCGCACCGATCGGCGCAGGCAAGGGCGGATACTGGGAAGATCAAGGTTACGAGTGGTATGCGGGAATTTAGCGTGTTCTAAGGCGAACGGTGTTCCAATGGGACGCCGTATCATTGCCTTTGCACTTTTTTTTGCGCTGGCGGCGAGCACCGCCGGTGCAGCAGCAAAACCACACTTCGACAATCAGCCTCCCGGGCAGATCGTTCAGGACGTCGTTGCCTACCTTTCCGGGGAAGGCATGAGCTCTCGCTGGCACGTCGTCGCCAGCCGCGTCGAGGTCGGAAAACAAATGGGCAAAACGGCCGCCTATCAGTGGTATCTCTCCGTGTATGCGCCTGCGGCCGGCGATGCACTTCGGCTGGTGTATCGCTCCCCCGGTCCGGGAACTGCGTTGCTCGCGCGCGTGACAAAAGCGCACGGAGTGCAGATGTATTTTCCGATTCAAGAACTCACGATCGTCGGCGCGGCCGAGCTCGAGCGCGCGGGCGTGCAAGACGTTGTGGTGAGCAGTCACGAAACCGGCGCGGATTGCGGTCTGGCGAGCGTGACGGTGCTGGGTGCGGACGCAAATATGCGCGTTCACCCGCGCGAGCAGATCGTCAACTACTGCTCCCTCGACGCAAACATCGTTTCCAACGGCACGCTGCAGGCCGTGCAGCTGCGCGGACCCTACTACAAACCGACGTCAGCGGTGTGCTGCCCGGCCAAACCGCGCGTGAGCGCAACGCTCGCCTTCGCGAACGGCCGTTGGAGCGTCACGCCGCGCTATTTCTCAACGCCACCCACACACCGATAATTACTAACGCCGCTCCGGCCAGCTCGCGCGTTCCAAAATGCTCTCCGCCGAGCAGCACGCCGACGGCTACGGCAATCACGGGAATGATCAGCGACGACATGCCGACGATCCACGCGGCGATGCGCTGCAGCAGCCACAAGTTGATGAAAAACGCGATCCCGCTGCCGGCAATCGCCAGATAGAGCAGCGCTCCCCACGAAGGTAACGAGAACGCGCGGCCGGCATCGACGTGCTCCGTAAGCACGCCGCAGACCGTCACGACGATGCCCGCGAGCAGCATCGCGGGCGGCAACGAGACGAGCGGGTCGTTCTCGGCGTGGCGCTTCGCGTACACGTTGGCAAACGCCGACGAGATGGCCGCGCCCATCGCAGCCAGCGCATACCACACCGAGCCGTGCACCCGCGCCTCCAGCGAAATCACTGCCACGCCCGCAAAGGCCATCGTTGCGCCCAGCCATGTTTTGGCCGTCGTCCGTTCGCCGATTAGATAATGCCCGAAGCCGAACATGAAGAACGGCAGCACGCCGAAGAGCACCGCCGTCAGCCCCGACTCACGTGCGTTTCGGCGGTGTACGTCAGGATGTAGTTCAGGCCGAAGAGAAACGCCGCAAGCACCACGACGAGCTTCCACGGCACGGGTTGCCGGCTCGCGCCTTTGCGAGTGAAAGCGACGAACGCGTACATCGCAAGGCCGGCGAGAATGAAGCGCATTCCCGCGCCGGCAATCGGTGGAACGTAGCGCAGAGCTCACTTTGATGCCGAACCAGGTCGTGCCCCAGATCGCGCACATGAGCGCGTACATGCCGACGACGAGCAGCGCTTCGGAGCGCCGGTCAAGCGCCGAAGAGATACTCCTTCGGAGTCGTCCGTCCGCCGAAAAATGCCGTAATATCAACGCCGTAAACATCAGCCAACCGCTGCAACTCGTTCTCGTCGAGCACGGTTTCGGCGTCTTCTGCAGCAACGAGCCGCGCTGGTTCAACCGCCGCCATGTTCGCCGCCTCCTCGAGCGTAATGCCTAGGCGCGCCCGCTGCGCGCCTAGCTCCTGCGCGACTCGTTCAAGGATGTCTGCCATGGTTACGTTCCTTTCTCTGCGCCGATGTACCGGATCCATTTCAAAAACAACGCCGGCGTCGTTGCCAAACTGTTCGGATCTCCGTACACGACGTAAAACTCGTTCTTCGCTGCCAAGAAGTGAAACGCAAAGCTGACGTTCCCTGCGTCCACATAGTCGAACGGGGCGAAACCATTGACGACCCCGAGCGGAGCGGATGGCGTCGGGAGGTCGGGCGGCTGGAAGGCGTTGGGCAGATTCCGCCCGATGATGCGCCGCATGCCGAAGTCCACCGATGCTTCACGGCTGAACTGCCAGTCCAGGCTTGCGCGCTCGAGCCACTGCACCGCCTCCGGTTCCACCGCCAGCGACGACGCGTACGCGTTTTCATCCGCTTCCAGCGAAAGCTTCACCCGGCGGCTCAGCCCAACGGTGGACGAATCAGCTCCACGAAACCAAATGCCCGTGGTAATAGGGACCGTTGCTGTAGCCCACCGAGCTGGGCGTGGTCGTCGCTCCGCGGTAGACAAGGTAGAAGCCGTTTTGATTGAACGGCAAAAACTCGCCGTCGGCGGCCTGCAGGCCTTGCGCGACCAAGTTGAGGTGGAGCGAGAGCTGATTCTTGAAATCGAAATTGACTTGACCGATTCCCAGCGTCTGGTCCGTCTGGCCCAGGTGGTTGTGATAGCGTCCGTAGAGCGTTTCTGCAAAGATATCGTGCAGCGTAGAAGTCTTCGAAAAGTAGAACGTCTTTCCATACACGGCCAAGTAGCCGTCGATGTCGGGATACTGCACGTATCCGTCCGCCGGCGCAAATTGTTTGCCGATCTGCTGATAATCAACGATTGCCGTGGTCACTTTGTCCGCGTAGCCGGCGCTGTACTCTCGCCATTGAGCCAAGCTCGAAGTCGGTGATGTTCGAACCCGCGTCCGTACCGGCGTTGAATCCGGCGATGAAGTGCGTGTGCTGATTGCCGACGCCCGTTGCCAAGGTCGTCACGTCGTCGTCGAATCCGGGGAAGTGCACGGCGACCCGCTGCGCCGAGGCTTGGTAGATCAGGCGTGGATTTTCGACGCTGTACGTGAGGACTTGCGCGTCGTCGGTCCGCTGCTTCCCGATCGCGTCGAACGCGGCAAAACTGAACGGCCCTTGCGTGCCTTCGTACGCGTAGCCTTGCCGGAACGTCGGAATGGCCGGCGTGTAAAGGCTCGTGACGCAGTTGTTGCAACTGAACGTGTTGTTGTAGAACGAACCCGCTTGGGTGAAAAACGGCCGCACTTCGGCGTACCGGCGAGCGAACGCGCTGGGCGAGATCGTTTGCTGGTCGATCTCGACGTTGGAGTAATCGGGATGAAAAGCGCCGATGAACGACGACGTCGGCGTTACGGGAATCGAGACGTCCGCGCCCATGCGTGAGGTGTTGCCGCCGTATGCCGGCGTGGTTGCCTCACCCAACGCGTAGATCTGTAGCCGTGGCTTGGGCCGCGTCGCTTTGGCTTGCGCCCTTGCCGCAATGCCGGTCAGAGTGCCGGCAAACGCGGGATCGGCCGCCTGACGTTGACCTTGCGCGTACTCCCAGACTTGCGTCGTGTCGTTGGCGATGGTCGTGCGCTCGAACTGCGCCCGCCACGCCGTCGATCCGCCGCTTCGAATGACGTCGAACGGAACGTGCATCGTGACGGCGTAGCCGGTGCCGGTGCGTCGTCCTGAGGCGATCCACTGGGGAGCGTAGGCGCTGTTCTCGCTGGAGGTCTGGTAGCGCGCGCCAAGCGCGTTTGCGGAAAAGGTGTAGCCGAAGCCGCTTGCGCCCTGCGGCCACAATTGCACGGTGACGTTGTCGTCGCTCAGAACGCCTGCGCCGTTGGTCTGCTGGGAGGCGGTCGACGGTTCGCGCTGCGCGACTGCAAAGGCGAAATCCAGACCGGTGGGATCTTGCGCGACGAGGACGCTCGTGGGCTCGCCGCTGCGCAGAAACGTGAAGTCGAACAGCACCGGCAGCTTCACCGCCTTCGACCACGTCGCATCGATGGTGCCGTTCATGTGCGGAGCAGCCGCCAGCATCGGAACGGCGACCGCAAAAGAATCGGCCCATGCGGCCGAGGGCGCGACGAGGAGCGCGAACGGCAGCGCGGCTAGGGCTGCACGCAAGCCGCACGCAAACCACTCACGCATCGAGCGGCATGCGGCGCACGCCGCGAGGATACGTGCTCGGATTGTGGTCCATGAAATCCTGTGAAAGTACGGCCAGATACTCGAAGTTCTCCCAAATGCCCGGGTCCATTGCCCGGCGTATGCGCGTTATGGGCAGCATGGCGTCCCAACACGAAACCACGACGCCGCACCAGAGATCGCACGCAATCCGCCGGTCGATGATGTTGAAGCGCACGAATGCGCCCATCGATTCGAAAAAGTTTGCGACGTTGCCGGCGGGACGCAATTCCGCGGGGAAAAACGGTTCGGCGAGCCGGCGCTGCATCTGCGGGTCTTTCATGAGTTCGGGAACGCGCTGTGCTAAAAATTGGCGCGCGTCTTGAAACTGGGACGATTCGAGCGTCTCGCGGCACTCGGTGAGCGCGACGATTTGATTGCTGCCGCGCATGTGCCGCAGTTGCAGGAGCGCTGCAACCGCGGATGCTGCGATGACGACGAACGTGCCGGCCGTTGCGGCGGCGATCAGCCATTCAGCGGCCATGCCGCCGTTTCACATTCGGAACACGCCGTAGTGCGTCGTCGGGATCGGCGCGTGCGCGGCCGCGTCCAGCCCGATGGCGACGACCGTGCGCGTGTCGAGCGGATCGATGATCCCGTCGTCCCATAAGCGGGCCGTGGAGTAGTACGGACTGCCTTCATGTTCGTATTTGTCCAAAATGGGCCGCTCGAATTCGGCTTTGTCGTGCGCGCTCATCGCGCCTTTGACCGTGGAAAGCACGCCCGCAGCTTGCGGACCCCCCATGACGGAAATCCTGGCGTTGGGCCACGTCCACAGTTGACGCGGCGAATACGCGCGTCCGCACATCCCGTAGTTGCCGGCGCCGAAGCTGCCGCCGATGATCACCGTGAATTTGGGCACTTCCGCGCAAGCCACCGCGGTAACGAGTTTGGCGCCGTCCTTCGCGATGCCGCCGTTCTCGTATTCTTTGCCGACCATGAACCCCGTGATGTTCTGCAAAAACAGCAGCGGCGTGCCGCGCTGCACGCACAGTTCGATGAAGTGGGCGCCTTTGAGCGAGCTTTCGCTGAACAGAATGCCGTTGTTGGCGATGATGCCGATCGGATGCCCCTCGATCCGCGCGAACCCCGTGACCAGCGTCGTGCCGTAGCGCGCTTTGAACTCGTGAAACTCCGACGCGTCCACCAGCCGCGCAATGATCTCGCGCACGTCGTAGCCGATGCGGCTGTCCGCGGGAATGACGCCGTAGATGTCGCGCGGATCGTATTTGGGCGGGCGTGGCGGACAGGTATCCCATTGTTGCGGCAGCTCGCGGTGCAGGTTGGCGACGATGGAGCGGACGATCCCCAAGGCGTGTTCGTCGTCATCCGCGAGATGATCCGCAACGCCGGAGATGCGCGTGTGCACGTCGGCGCCGCCCAGCTCTTCCGCGGTTACTTCCTCGCCCGTTGCCGCCTTTACCAGCGGGGGGCCGCCCAAAAAAATCGTGCCGTTGCCTTTGACGATCACCGTCTCGTCGGACATCGCCGGCACGTATGCGCCGCCGGCCGTGCACGAACCCATGACCGCGGCAATCTGCGGGATGTTTTTTCCGGACATCTGCGCTTGATTGTAAAAAATGCGGCCGAAGTGATCGCGGTCGGGAAACACCTCCGCTTGAAGCGGTAGAAACGCACCGCCGGAATCGACCAGATAGATGCACGGCAAATGGTTCTGCTGCGCGATCTCTTGGGCGCGCAGGTGCTTCTTGACCGTCATCGGATAGTAGGTGCCGCCTTTGACGGTTGCGTCGTTGGCTACAAGTACGCAGTGCTGCCCTTCGACGATGCCGATCCCGGTGACGATGCCGGCCGACGGCGCGGCGTCCTTGTACATGCCGTTCGCCGCTAAAGCGGAGAGCTCGAGAAAATCGGAGCCCGAGTCCACCAGGCGGTCGATGCGCTCGCGCGCCGTAAGTTTGCCGCGTTTGCGATGCTTTGCGGTGGCCTCCGGCCCACCGCCCAGGCGCACCGCGCCCAGAGCCCCGCGCAAGGTTGCGGTCATGTCCGACATGCGTTCGAAGTTGCGCGCATAGGCATCGCTGCCGCGATCCAAGCGCGTTTGCAGTTCGCTCACGCTCGGGCGTTTCTTCCAATGGCGCTTTAACCCCGTTTGCGCGGCCGTCCGATAGACTATTGAACATGGCAAGCGCGCAGCTTCCTCACACCGATATTGCGGGCATGAACCGGCCCGCCGGCTCGCTGCACGTCGCCACTGCGCTCGAACCCTACCGCGGTCCCTGGAACGTCCGTCTGGCAGCGCATCTGCTGCGCCGGGCCGGATTTGGCGCAAGCCAAGACGATGCGGGCCGCCTGGCCTCGATGCCCGTGCACGATGCCGTGAATTCGCTCATCGATTTTCCATCGAGCGCCACGCTGCCGCCGCCGCAGGACCTGTACGATCCGCGTGCGACGTTGCGCAGCGACCTGGGCGGAACGCTGCGCGCCATGCTCGGCGACGATGTGCAGCGCCGCGCGCTGTTCAAGCAGATCCGCAAACAGGAGCGCAATTCGATCGTCTCGCTGCAGAACTGGTGGCTCAACCGGATGCTGACCACGCCCGCGCCGCTGCAGGAGAAGATGGCGTTGTATTTCCATGGCCATTTCACGAGCGCGGCCATTCAAAAAGGCGTCGTTCCGCAGATGGTGTTCGACCAGAATCAGCTCTTTCGCAGCAATGCGCTGGGAAATCTGCGCGACCTGACGTGGCAAGTTTCAACCGATCCGGCGATGATGCTGTATTTGGACAACGCCAAGAACGACGCGCAGCATCCCAACGAAAACTACGCGCGCGAACTGATGGAACTCTTCACGCTTGGCGTCGATCACTATACCGAAAACGACGTACGGGAATCTGCGCGCGCGTGGACGGGGTGGACCGTCGTACGGCGAACGGGCAAAGCTCGCTTTGTTCCGGGACGTCACGACGGCGGCGTCAAGACGTTCCTGGGCAGCACCGGCACCTGGAGCGGCCGCGACATCGTCGACATCATCTATCGTCAGCCGGCGTGCGCGACATTTTGGGCCAGCAGCCTGCTGAACTTCTTTGTCTACAACAGCCCCGAACCGCAGCTCGTTGACGCGGTTGCAGCTTTGATTCGCAAGAACGACTACAATCTCAAACCCGTAATGTCCGCGTTGCTGCGCAGCAACGTGTTCTTTTCGGATCGCGCGTACCGTTCGCTGGTGAAAAGCCCGGTCGAGTTCGTCGCGGGGACGTACAAGGCGCTGGGGATCTCGCCGATCGACGAGCGCGCGCAGCGGGCGCTGGTGCAGATGGGGCAGATTTTGTTCTATCCGCCCAACGTGGAAGGCTGGCCCGGTGGCGCAAACTGGCTGACGACTCAAACGATCATTGCGCGCGAGAACTTCGTGGCGGGGTTGATCAACTCACCGGCAATGAACGGCGCCGGCTGGATGCAGAATGTGCCGGTAAAGGCCGCGCAGGCGGCCTCCCAGCTCGTTCGGACGATTCTATGCGGCGATGCTTCACCCAAAGCGATTGCGCAGCTCGTCGATTACCTCAACGGCGCGAACACGTCGGCCTTGGGCATGCTTTCAGGCGAAAACTATCAAGAACGCGTCCGCGGCGCAGCCTATCTGACGATGGCGATGCCCGCTTATGAGTTGAATTGAACAGGGAACCGTTAAAATGAAACGGTCGGGCTTTCTCATCGGAGCGATCAGCGGGCTCGTCGTCGTCGGGAACGCGGAGCACGTCTTTGCGCGCGCGCTGGCCGATGCGCCGTTACGCGGTTTGCCGGGTTCGGATCGGGTGCTCGTGCTGGTGAATCTGCAGGGCGGGAACGACGGCCTGAACTGCGTCGTTCCGCATGGGGACCCGCAATACTATCAAATGCGCCCCAGCCTTGCGATACCGCGTGGCGACGTGCTCGCGATCGACGATCGCATCGGATTCAATCCGAACATGAAATCCTTCAAGTCGCTGTACGACGGCGGCAAAGTGGCGATCGTGCAGAGCGTGGGATATCCCAATCCGGACCACTCGCATTTTCGATCGACCGAGATCTGGCAAACCGCCGTGCCCCAGCGCTACGAACATACCGGGTGGTTGGGACGGTATCTCGATGATGCAGGCTTGCCGAAGAGCAATTTGTTCAACGGCGTCGCGGTCGCGCAAGTGCTTCCCGAAGTGTTGGTTTCAACGCACACCGACGTTCCGGCCGTTGCCCAGGTGAACGGATACGGGCTCGTCGGCGATCGCAACGGGGCGGCGCGCGCGGCGTACGCCCAGCTCGTGAACGACGACCGTCTGCCGTTCAGCTCGCCGTATCTTGCTCACGTTGCGGAGATCGAGGATCACGCACAGAAGGGCTCGGAGGAATTACCCAAACTGATCGCCGGCTATAAAGCCGCCGGCGCGTATCCGGCCACGCCGCTGGGGCGCAGTCTTTCGCTGGCCGCACAGATCATCGGCAGCAGAGTCGGCACGCGCGTGCTCTACGTGCAGCACGGCTCGTTCGATACGCACGTGAGTCAAAAAGCCACGCAGGACCGGCTGCTGGCACAGTTCTCCGATGCGATGAAAGCGTTTTACGACGATTTGTCGGCGCACGGCAACGAGGCTCGCGTGCTGACCATGACGTTCTCCGAATTTGGCCGCCGCATCGGCGAAAACGGCAGCCGCGGCACCGACCATGGTGAAGCCTCACCGCTGTTTCTCATCGGCGGCGGCGTCAAGGGCGGGCTCTACGGCGCGTATCCGGATTTAAGTCAAAGCAGCATCGGCAACGTGCGGTTCCAAACCGACTTTCGCAGCGTATACGCAACGGTGCTGGAGCGCTGGCTCGCCCGGCCCTCCGAAAAAATACTGCAGGGCCGCTTCCCGCCGCTCGGTGCTTTGGTTTAGTAACCGATGGCCCGAAGGGCCACATGCAACGCATCAAAATTCTTCGGGGCCGAAGGCCGGGGCCCCGGAGATATCTTCGTAAAGTACCGGTAAACGCGCGCTCTGCTGCCGCTCGCGAACCGATGATAGGAACGAGGCAAGGATGTGACCGTGGCAGCCGACAGCGCAATAGCGCCGCAGACGCAATGGGCGCTTCTCCCGGGCTGGGTGGAGCGGCTCACGGACGACATTGCCCATTCGCAAAGCCGCGTGGCGCTGGTGATCGCGCCTGCGTGCTGGGGCAAGTCGGAGATCGCCGGTGCGCTTTGCAGGCAGAATCCCGACCGCGGCGCGCTGCTTTCAATAGACGAAGAGCACGGGGATCTTCTGGGGTTCGTGCGCGGCCTGACCGATGCGCTCGGGCACATCACTGACGGCCCTCGCCTCTCGTACACTGCGCTGCTCGAGCGCCTGCCTTTGCAATCCGATCGCGTTTCTTCGCTTACGGCATGGATGTCTTCGCACTTGCGCAGTTTGGAAGCGACGATCGTGCTGGACGGCTTGGAATCGATCGTGGACTATGCGGAAATCGTGCGCTTGATCGACGAATTGATTCGCGCCCAAGCCCACGTGCGGTGGCTATTGACCTCCCGTGCCGTAGGGTCGCTTCCGGTGGCGTCGTGGATGGCGCAGGGTTTGATGAGCGTGCCGATCGAGAGCAAACGGCTGCGCGCCCTGCCGGCGGAGTCACCGCTGCACTACAAAGAATACGATGGCTGGCCGCTCGGCATTGCGTGGTTGACCGCTGGTCGTCTCTGCCACGCCGAAGCAGTGCGCGATCGGCGAACCTACGAGCAGTGGCTCTCGCGCGCTCTCGCCGACCTGAGTTGCGAGCAGCGCGCGTTCGTTCGGCGGACGATTCTGCTCAAAGATTTTGATTCATCCGTTCTCGCGGAACTCGGCATGCCAAGCGGCGCGCACGTTCTGCATGAACTGTACGCACTTTTTCCGTTCTTGTTCGAGCCGGACCCGCAGCGCTTGCGCTATCATCGCGACTTCCGGCGGTTCGCCATCGAGCACCTCACGCGATCGGGCGAGTTGATCCTCGCACGCGCCGTACAGGATATAGGAGCCGCACTCGAGCGCACCGGGGCGTTTCGCGCGGCGCTGGAGCTGTACGTCCGCGCCGAGCAAACCGATCCCCTGGCCGCGCTGCTCGAACGGCACGGGTTGGCCATTGCCTCCGGTCAACCTGGGGATGTCATCGACCGCGCGGTTCGATCGCTAGGCGAGCATCCACTCTCGCAAGGCGCAGTGGTACTGGCCTTGAAGGCGTCGGCGGAATCGCGCGCGGGACGGCTGGACACGTCCGAATCGCTGTTTCTGCATGCGATAGAGACCGCCGACGAGCGGCTCAAATCCGAGATCGCCTACCTGTACGGCTGCGACCTCTCTCGACGCAATCGCTTCGACTGCAGCACGGTCTTCGAGAAATTGCTCAACGATGGGCGAATAGCGGCAACCCGGGAAGCGACGATTCGCGCAGCGCTGGCGCAAGCCTACGTGATGCAAGGCAAAAACGATCCCGCGCTCGCGCATATCCAGGTTGCGCTGGAACAGCGCTGCAGCATCGACGACGACAAGGTTCACGCGCTTATCGATGCCCGGGCGGCATTTGTTACTTTGTACGCGAGCAAAGATCACGCGTCGGCCTCGAAATTCGCGGAACGAGCGCTGGAGACGGCGCTCCACGAGCGTGAGTATGTGGTGGCCATCGGCTGCTGTTCGGTACTCAACGTCATCGCGCAGGAGCGCGAAGACGTTCGCGGAGCGCTTTTTTATCTCGATCAACTGGCGAACTGCAGCGTGCTTAGCGGGAACGTGGAATTCCAGCAGTACGCGCTTCTCGCCATGCTCGAAATAGAAGTGGAACGCAAGAAAGACGATCGGATCGATCGGCTGATGCGATCGCTGCGTGCCTTCGATTTGCACTACGAGCGCCTGCTGACGTCCGACGGCTTCTTGCCCAGCCGCGCGCTGCAGCTGACGTGGTCGGGCGATTTCGAACGCGCGTACCTTCTGCCTGCTGGCTCCCAGTGCCGCTCAGCAGATCGGCGATGACTTTCGCGCGCTCCGCCACGCGCAGGTCGCGCTCTATGCTGCGGCCGCAGGACGCTCCGCAGCGGCGTACGAGGAAATGACGGCCGCCCTTGAGCGCCTCGCACAGGTGAGTCGCGCAAACCAAAAAACTGCTCGCGCGCATGCGTTTTTGGCGCTTGCATGCGACATACTGGGCTTAGATTCGGACGCCGCTTCGCATCTGGTGCAAGGCCAAGCGCAGATTTCGGGCGCGCCGCGTCTAACGGCGCTGCTCGCCGGAGCCGCGGCGATTCATCACAGAATGAACGGCGGCGGGAGCGCCATAATAGTTTCCGATGCGCTCTTGCAAATGTGCTGCGCCGATTTAGGCGGATTTGCGGCGCTCTTTTCGCGCCTGCCGCTGGCAGCGCAGGCGCGACCAGTAGAAGCCGCGCGGCGATGAACTCGACGACGTTGCCGGTGCTGGAACCCCGTTGCGCGCTGGCGCTTTGCGAAGTCTTGGAATCGCAGCGCCGGAGCATTGCGAGCGAGATGTTCATGCGGTTGGAATCTCCGGCGCAATGGACCGTTGCCGCGGACGTGTTTGTCGAGGAATTCGTGGGGCGGCTGATACGAGCGGAAGCGGACGGCGATCTCGCGCCGTTCTTCGACTGGGTCGAGCGGATCGATGAATCCCCGGTGTGCCCTGCGCATGAAGTGCTCATCGGGCTCCCCTCGGTGATCTCCGCACTGACAGCGCGCAGCACCCTGCGCCGCGATCGCATCGTGCATGCGCACGTCGAAGAAATCCTGAACGCCGTGTGCGCCGCTATCAACCGGCGGCTGCCGGCGGCGCCCGAGAGCGCCGACGAACTAGACGAAATCGATGCCTTCATCAATTTGGTGATGACGGCGCTCGACCGCCACGACCCGCTGTCCGCAGAGCATTCTCGTGCGGTAGCCAGCTGGTGCTCGCGTTTGGGACGCCAGCTGAAATTCGACGCCGCCTCCGCGACGCTCTTTACGCGCGCGGGCTTGGTGCACGACATCGGCAAGCTGCAAGTTCCGCTGGAGATATTGAACGCGCCGCGCGGTTTGACCGACGACGAATGGATCGTCATGAAAAGCCATGCGATCAAAGGCGATGAGTTGGCGCGCACCAAGCCGTTCTTGGCAGATCTGATTCCGGCTATCCGCCATCATCACGAGCGGCTCAATGGGTCGGGTTATCCCGACGGTTTGTCGGGCAGCAGCATTCCGCTGATCGCAAGGGTTGTTGCAGTCGCGGATGCGTTCAACGCCATGATCGGCCGTCGGCCGTACCGGCCGCCCATTCTGCCTTCGGTCGCCATTGAAGAACTGATTAACAGTCAAGAATCGCAGTTCGATCCTGAAATCGTGCGCGCGCTGATCGCAATCATGCACTGATTGCGTATGGCGAACATTCCGGTATTTTTTGTGTAAACTAGGCCATTCGGCAGGTGAACGAACCCTCGCTCGGCTGTAAATTGAGCGTGCTAGGGAGTCTCCGCCGCGATAGGGCGGCCGCTTCCCTGACTCAGCAGCCAATGGGAGGGGACCATCAGATGCCGAGGAGTTTAGTACTTATTTTAGCCGCGCTCTGCGCGCTCTGCGCCGGATGCAGCAACGGCACGCTCTCGTCCGGTGATCCGCAGGACGGGACCTTGTCCGCCATGCACGCCATTCCGATTGGAACCAGCTCGCCGACGCCGACGCCGTCGGCCTCCTCGCAACTACCCGGCTGCGCGTCCGGAGCCGGCGCAAAGTGCCACGGGAAACAGGATAAGGCGATCCCTCCTGTTGCCAACTCTGCGTCGCTGCTGCCTGCGCAGATTCCCGGCTACCACCCGGCGGACTTGCAGAGTGCGTACAACCTGCCGTCGGCGTCGGCGGGAGCACACCGTTCGGTCGCGATCGTGATTCCTTACGACGATCCCAACGCGGAGAGCGATTTAGCCGTCTATCGCTCCAAATTCGGTTTACCGGCCTGCTCGAAAGCTACAGGCTGTTTCCAAAAAATTGGACCTAACGGCACCAGCAAACTGCCTGCGGCGAATGTGAACTGGGCGCCGGAGTCTTCGATCGACGTCGACATGGTTTCGGCGGCCTGCCCGAACTGCTCGATCGTGGTCGTCGAAGCGAATTCCGATCAACCCAGCGATCTCGCAACTGCGCTTTTGCACGCCGTTGCGCTCAAGCCCACCGTCGTGAGCAACAGCTGGTCTCTGACGGAGAGCCAGCTGATGTCGTTGTATCAGGCGTACGATTCGGTCTTCCAGCATCCGGGCATTCCAGTCGTCGCCGGTTCCGGCGATGCCGGTCAAAGCGTTTCATGGCCGGCGGCCGATGCGTCAGTCATCGCGGTGGGCGGCACGTCGCTGATGCGCGGAACGAGCGCTAACGGCCGAGCGTGGATCGAAAAAGCATGGAGTTCGGCAGGTTTCGGCTGCAGCGCGTACGTCGCCAAGCCGTCGTGGCAGGCGCTTTCGCCGTGCAGCACGCGTGGGACAGCCGACATCTCTGCGGTTGCCGATCCTTCCACCGGTGTATCGGTGTACGACACGTACTCCGGTGCAGGCGGTTGGGCGGTGTACGGCGGCACGAGCGTGGCAGCTCCAATCGTCGCGGGCGGCATCGCGCTTGCGAACGATCCCTCCAAAATCACGCCGGCGCTGCTCTATCAGCACGCTGCGGCGCTCAACAACCTCGGCCCGGCGTATAATCCGCAAACGGGCCTTGGGTCGCCGAACAACACGAACGGCTTCTAAGCGAGCCCATTCGCGCTGCGGCAGTAACGGCGACACGCGAGTTCGAACTCGCGTGTCGTGTTCGAAGTGCTTTTTCTAGGAACGGGCGGCGCGCGATTCGTCGTCGCGCGCCAGTTCCGGGCGTCGGGCGGCATGTGGATGCGCATGGGCAGTACGCAAATCCACGTCGATCCGGGGCCGGGCGCGCTAGTGCGCGCGCTCTCGCACGTGCCGCCGTGTAATCCGCGCGAACTGAGCGGCATCGCGCTCTCGCACAAGCATCTCGACCACGCCAACGACGTGAACGTCATGATCGAAGCGATGACCTCCGGCGGATTTCGAAGGCACGGCGTTCTGCTCGCGCCGCAGGACGCGCTCGTGGGAGAACCGGTCGTGTTTCCCTATGCGCAGCGGTTCGTGGAGCGCCTGGAAATCGCCAAAGAGCGCAGTGGACCGTACCGCATCGGCGAGGTCGACGTCCGCACCTCGGTGCAGCACGTTCACGCTGTAGAAACGTACGGCATGCATTTTTCGTACGGTGGATACACGGTCTCGTATCTGCCTTGCGGGCGGCATTTTCAAGGCCTGGCCGAGGACTATGCCTCGCACGCGCCGGACGTCCTGGTCATCAACGTGCTGCGCTATCGGGATGGGATGGACGTCGATCATCTCACGTTCGATCACGCCCGCAGCGTGCTGGAGATCGTGCGGCCGCGCGTTGCGGTCATGCAGCATTTCGGCACGAAAATGCTCGAACAAGATCCGGCGCGGCTGGCTCGCGAACTGGAAGACGCGCTGGGCATGCGTATCATCGCAGCGTACGACAACATGCTGCTCGACGTGGAAACCGAGGTCGCCGCGCTTGCCGGTTGACGTGGTTCACGTGCAGCCGGCGGCCGTCGCCGATTTCGTGCGGCGTACCGAGCGCGAGGCGTTGAAAGCGCTCTATGAATTCAGCGTGATTTGGCACGAAGAACGCCACGATCTTGCCGCGGTGGAAGCGGAGGAGATCGTCGGAGCGGTGGAACTACGGATCGCCGCCTCCCTGGCGCACGTCGAGCGGATCGTCGTTTCTGCGGATAGGCGCCGCCAGGGAATCGGCCGCGCGTTGCTGGCGGCCGCTTCCGACACGGCGAACTACTACAACTGTCACAAACTCAGCGCGATGGTTCCCCACGAGAGCGGCGCGCAAAAATTTTTGGAACGCTGTGGCTATCGGCAAGAGGCGGTGCTGCCGCAGCACACGTTCAAGTTGGACATGGCCGTTTTGCGCAAGTTTTTGCTTTAGGGAATCTCTGAAGAAGTCTCAGTGGTTCAGCGCCGTGGCGATGGACCGCTCGGCCGGATCACTTGAAAGCTAAACGCGGTTAGGTTATAGTTGAACCGTGAGCACGGTTCGGATCGGCGGGATCATCTTTCAGCTCTTTCCCGTCGACCACGAGCCGCGACACGTCCATGCACTCTTCGCCGGTGTTAGGGTTATCGTGGAGTTGCTCGATGATCGCACCGTAGCGCTCGCGGATCGCGAGGACCGAATTAAACCGGCGAACGCTAAGCGAAATGACGTGAAAAGGATTCTAACCGCCGCAGAAGAGCACTTCGATGCGCTCGTTGCGGCTTGGGAGAAGATGCACCCATGAACAAAACGAAACCTCGCATCGTTACAAGCGATGCGGAGATCGACGCCGCTATAGCGCTGGCGACGCTGCGCGAGCCGCATCGACCGAAAGCGGTGGCCGCAACGTACCGCGCAAAAGACGACATGATCGCGATCAAACTGGCGACAGGCGTCGAACTTGCGATCCCGCGCAAGCTCTTACAGGGACTTGAAAGGGCAACACCGGCGCAAGCCGCCGAGGTTGAGATTTGGGGGCCGGGTGATAGCTTACATTGGGCGTCGCTCGACGTCGACCACTACCTTCCAAGCCTGATCGAAGGCGTATTTGGAAACCGGCGGTGGATGAGCGAAATCGGGAAGGTCGGTGGACGTGCTCGTACTGATGCCAAGCGAGCCGCCTCGCGTAAAAACGGACGCAAGGGCGGCCGGCCACGCAAGGGGGCAGCAGTCACCTGATGGGCCGCGTCAAATCGACGTTCCAGCTCAGAAGTTCCGCTTTGTAGATATGCCCTTGGGGGTGTCCAATCGCAAAGATGACTGACGCGAAACAGGCGGGTTTAACTTACAGAAGGAGTGCGTGAGAAGTGGACTCCGCGAGTCAGCATTCCACCACGGTAGCAGTGGAAAGATCCAAACTCGATCTGCTCATGACGCTCTATGGCAAGGGCAGTCAGGAACCTAGCCATTGAGGGTCGCCGCTCCCAAGGCGGTACCCTCCCTCGCCGACGACGCGAGTCGAGATTCTGGAGGTAAGCTAATCGTTGCATCAAGACTGCCGACCAGATTCCTGGCACCGAAAGTTTTCGAACATTCAAGCTCGACATGGCCGTTTTGCGCAAGTTTTTGCTCTGAGCCGGCGCATGACGTCGCCCACCGGGCGCCAGCGGCGCTGCAGTTTCGGGCGGGATCGAAAAGCGCCGTCGTAGAGATAGACGCTGCCGCGCTCGGAACTGGCCGTCACGATCGGGCCACCGCTTCCCAAGGTCGCCTGCGCATCGGTAGCGCTTCCGCGCACGTTGGCTCCGTGCAGAAAATCCGAATAGATCTGACCGCTCGAACTATGCGCGCCGATCTGCACGTCACCGCCCGCAATGCCTAAGGCGATGTTGCCGTTGCGGCTTTCGAAGCGGGCGAGGCCCGGCACGAACGTGCCGTTATCGTACGCGATGCTGCCGTTGACGCTGCTCACCTCGATCTGGCGAGCGTTGCAGTTTTCAAACAGGATGTTCCCGAGAGCAGTGCGCGCGCGTACCCGGTTGAACGCGGAATTCCGGATCGCAATGGGGCCGCGGGCGACTTGCGCGTAGGCATCGCCGCTCACGTCGCTGAGCATCAGCATCCCCGTATGGACGAGCGCAACGAATGCGCCGCTGCGATAATTCTGCAGATGCAGACTGCCTCGACCAACGGCTGCCCACACGAACGCCGTGGAGATCGGTACGGTAAGCGCGATTGTCGCGCCGCTATCGCCGCCAAAAACGATGATGCCGTCGTGCGCGCCGTTGCTGAGCGACGTGACTGCGAACTCCTCCGGCGGCAGAACGATGCGATCGCCGGCCGCCTGCACGGATGCGGCAAAGATCGGAATGACGCCGCCCCGCAACGCCCGATCCACCATGTCGGGACCGACGCGCCGTGCGCGCACCGGATCGCTCGAGGTTATATGTACGAGCGGACGATTCCACGTGCGGATGGTCAGGTTGCCCGAGCGCATTTGCACGCGAACTACCGGCGCATTCTGGACCGCGATGGTGACGTCGTTCCCGATCTCGGCGCGAGCGGGAAGAGCGGCAAAAAGCGCCGCGCACAGCGCGGCGCTCGCGGCAAGCCGGCTCGCGCGATTCCCGTTCACGTTTCCATTGTAGGGTGGGCCCTGCGCGCAACCATGAGAATTCAATGAATACGAGGCAGCAGCACGCGAAAAAGCGTGCCGCCCGCCGCAGGACGTTCCGCTTCCACGCGGCCGCCGTGAACGCGCGCGATGGAACGGACGATCGCCAGGCCCAGTCCCGTGCCGGGCACTTCGCGGCTGCGCGATTTGTCGGTTCGATAAAAACGTTCAAAGATCAGCGGCACCTGCTCGGGCTCGATGCCGGGACCGGTGTCCTGCACTTCTGCGACGGCATCCTCACTCGATGCAAACACGCGAACCGTTACGCCGCCGATGGGTGTGAACTTGATCGCGTTGTCGATGAGATTGGTTATCATCTGGCGGATCAGGGCCGGATCGCCTTCGACGATCGGCGACTCCGGCGGCGATTCGAATGCAAGCGTTAAGCCTTTTTCGCGAGCGCGCGCCGTGGTCGCGTGTACCGCTTCCCCCGCAGCCGCGGCCAGCGACACCGGCTCTTTCGGGATGGCGTCGCCCGAATCGGCTTTGGCCAGCGTGAGCATCCCGTTGACCATGCCGGCCAGCGAGGCGCTCTCGGCGACGATCGTCGCCAGGCTTTCCTTGCGGATCATTTCGTCGCGATCCCCCCACCGCACCAGCATCTGCGCGTTCGCGTTGATCGACGTGAGCGGGGTCTTCAGTTCGTGCGAGGCGTCGGAGATGAACTGCCGCTCGCGCGCAAAGGCTTCTTCCAAACGCGCGAGCAGGTCGTCGAACGCGCGCGCGAGCGCGCCTACTTCATCGGCGGGACCGTTCCAGCGCAGGCGCCGGCTCAGACCTTCGGATCCGATTTCACGCATGGCTTGCGCGAGCCTGTTGATCGGCGTCGTGATTTGTGAGGCGAGCGCAAACGAGAGCATGACGACGGCAAGCACCGCAGCAACGAGTACAACCGTAATCGAAAGTTCGGTCTGATGAAACGCGCGGTAGAGTTGATCCAGCGGTTCGCCGACCTGCACGACGAGCGTGGTGCTGCCCGTGCTCAGCAGCGCGCTCGCAACCAGGAAGGGACGGCGATCGATCTGCACTTCACGCACCGTAAAAGGCCGGTTCGGCATCACGCCGGACGGGCCGAACGTCGAAACGGCTCCCAGGTTGAAACTTTTCGAGAGCGTGTAGCCGTGCGGATCGTCGACTTCGATGAACGTCGTGGTTGACGCCCACCGCTCCAAATTATCGGGATTCTCCAGCGCCAGCAGCGCATCGCCTTCGGCAAAGCCGAACGCATTCTGATCCGCCCCCGTTGCGCGCGCGATGTCCTGCAGCGTCGCAACCAGGTGCTCCTGCGCTTGCGCGCGCAGGATGTACTCGAACCGCAGCGTGATTGCCGTGCCGAGCGCCACGATTACGACGAGCAGCAGTATCGCATACCCACTCCCGATGCGCCACCGCAGCGAATGCATGGTAAGGCGCGGCTAATCCTTGATCGTGTAACCGACGCCGCGAACCGTCGCGATGAGCTTATCCTCGAAACCGTCGTCTATCTTGCCGCGCAGATAACGGATGTAGACGTCGATGAGATTGGAATCGCCCAAAAAGTCGCTGCCCCACACGCCGTTGAACAATTCGTCGCGCGAGTGAACTTTGTTGCGATGCAGCAGCAAATATTCGAGCAAGGCATACTCTTTGGCTGTCAAGGCGATGGGTTTGCCGCCCCGCACGACTTCGTGCCGGTCCCGATCCATCACCAAATCGCGAAAGGTGATGACGCTCTTGGCCGGCTCTTTCTCGCGCAGGCGCGCACGAACGCGCGCGAGCAGTTCCTCGGTGGAGAACGGTTTCGTCAGATAGTCGTCGGCGCCGATGTCCAGGCCGGCGACACGATCGGGCACGCGATCTTTGGCGGTGAGCATGATGATCGGCACGCGGCTTTTGGCGCGCACGCGCTTACACACTTCCATGCCGTCCATGCGCGGAAGCATCAAATCCAATATGACGAGATCGGGTTCCTTGAGCGCGCGTTCGAGCCCTGAAAGACCGTCGCGCGCGATTTCGACGGCGTATCCTTCGTGCTCGAGTTCGAGTTGGAGCACGCGACTAATAGCGGCATCATCCTCGACGATCAAAACCCGGAAGGGATGCGCAGTCTGTCTCCATCCCTTACATTATCGACGGCTTGCTCGCAGAGCCTCCGGCACGATGGTTAAATTCATCTGAGAAATCCACACGGCCGCCGCGCCGCCGACGGCTATCCAAAACAGCGTCTTGGGCTGCGCGAAGAGCGCCAGCGCCTCGTTGACATAGCCTTGCACCGCGGCAAACTCCGGAAAACCACTGCCGCGAGTCACTAACAGCAGAAACCACACGAGAACGGCACACAGCGCGCCGATAGCCCAAATTTCCCATCCTTTGACCGCAACCGGCGCGCGATAGACCGTCGCCGACAGGATGGACGCGCGCAAATCCGCCGGTGGTTCCTCCAGCGCAAGCGCAAAGAGCGCGCGTTCGATGTCGTCGTCGGTTTCGTAGGGTTTCATTCGGATACTCCCGCGGCTTCTTCGTTCAAAAGCCGTCGTAATTGTTCTTTCGCGCGAAACAGATGCGTCTTTACCGTTCCAATCGGCATACCCAGGACTTGCGCGATTTCATCGTACTGGCGTCCCTGCAAATGGTAAAGCGTGATAACGGTGCGGTATTTTTCCGGAAGCGCCGCTATCGCGGCCCGCAGGCGGCGTGCCTCGTCGCCGGCGATGACTTGCGATTCGGGACCCGCGGACGGATCTGCGCGATCGGGAAGCTCTTCGCTCGAAAATCGTTTGCGGCGTGCCAGTCGATCGCAGCAGCCGTGATACGTAATGGCGAAGATCCACGTCGAGAAGCGCGCATCGGGCTTGAACGTACGCAAACTGCGATACGCCTTGAAGAATGCTTCCTGTGCCGCGTCGCGGGCTTCTTCCGGATCGCGCAACGTGCGGTAGGCCAGATGGTACACGGCACGATCGTATCGCTCCACCAGCGTCGCGAACGACTGAGCGTTTCCATCGAGCGCGCTCGCCACCAGAGTACGATCGTCGATCCGGTCCGACGGGTCTATCGGTGGTGCCTCCATCAATGCCGCAGCCACTCCCCACCTACGGCCGAGGGCGAGGTAGTGTTTCAGTTTGACCGCGTTCCGCCAGCAAGCTGGGGCCCCCGCGCGCTTTGCGTGCGGGGGGCGCGCAGCCATGGATGGCGCAGCGCCGGTTAAAGCCGGGCGCGCAGCCAGCGGGGCTGGTTCAATTGGGGGACCCCGCGCGCTTTGCATGCGGGGGGCACGCAGCCATGGACGGCGCAGCGCCGGTTAAAGCCGGGCGTAGCGCCGGTTAAAGCAGGGCGCAGCGCCGGTTAAACGGCCCATGAAACACCGGGCCCCCGCGGCCGTATATGTGGCATGCGTTACTCGCGGTTCGGCATCATCGCAGTCTTGCTCGCGGTCGAAGTCTTTATTGCCGGGGCCATCGTCTCGTCGCTGAGCGGGGGCGGCCTCTCGGTTAGAGCCGCCGGTTTGCACCGCGTCGATCAGAGCGGCAAGGCGTTCGCGCCGGTCGACGCCGGCGCCGCGCCGCGCGTCCTCATCGACGATCCCGACTCGTTCGTCACTGTCGCGCCTTCCACGGACGGAAAGATCCACGTTACCGATGCGAGCCGTTTGCACGGCTGGTTCTTCGGCCATTCCTCTCTGCCGGCGCTGCAAGTGACGCGAACCGCGGACGGGGTTGCCATTCGGCGTTCGGAGAGCGGCGGCTCACGTTTCAGCCTACTCGGCTGGAACCGCGAAGGGGTCGACGTCTTGATGCCCGCCGCCAGTTCGCTCGACGTGGCGCGCTGCTCGGGCGCCGACGTGCGAGGCGCCACCGGACAGGTGCGCATTCGCTCGGTGGACGGCCACATCGCCGCCGCCAACCTTCGCGTGAGCGCGTTGTCCTTGCACAGTCAGGACGGCAGCCTGCGTTTGGACGACGTCGCCGCACCCTCGATCGACGCGTCGACTGAGGACGGCTCCATTCACGCCAACAAATTGGACGTCGGAAGCGGCGTGCTGTCGACTCGTGATGGTTCGGTGACGCTCGACCTGAGCGCTCGCGACTTAACGGTGCGTGCGCACACGCAGGACGGTCGCGTTGCGTTCAACGGGCGCCGGGTGGATTCGAACGACGACGGCAGCAGCGGCGTGTTTCAGATCGGTTCGGGCGGCCGCGCGCTCGAAGTCTCAACCCAAGACGGAAGCATTCACATTACCGGGAACGGAGCTCAATAAACCATGTCACAAGACTCGGGCGATTTTGTCGGCGTCGTAGCGATTCTGGTGATCTTCGGATTACCGCTCGGATACGCGATCGTCAACCGCTTCTACGCGCATCAAGAACGAATGGAAATGCTGCGTCGCGGCATGGCTCCTCCGCCCGATCCGCGCTGGTTCAAACGCGCCGCGCGATCCGACTGGCAGGGCATGGCCGCGCCCGGTCCGGTGCCTCCGGGATTTCCGCCTGCCTACGAGCCCTACGGTTACTCCGAATATCAGGGCGGCCGCTGCTTGCGCAAAGGCATCACGCTGGTATGCATCGGCATCGCGCTGTACGTCGGACTCTCTATCGGGCTAGGACCGAACGGTCCGTGGGTGCTCGGCGGCCTGATTCCGCTCTTCGTCGGCATCGCGCAAATCATCATCGCCCTGCTCTCGGGCGCGCGTTTCGGAGCGCTCGGCATGCCCGGGCCGGGGCCGGCAGCACAACCCGGACACGATTACCAGCAGCCGCCCTTCTCCGCCGAACGTAATGCGACGCCGGGGCCGTACGCCTGGCGTCCCGGCCCGACGACCGAACTGGAAAAGCCGCCGTCCCCGCCCGAACCTCGTTCCTAGCCTGAAACGGAGGCGAACAATTAAAAAAACCGCCGGTCGCAACCGGCGGTTTTTTCTTGCAGTCATCCCTGCATCGGAGGGTTCACTTGCAACTGACCAGGGCTATTGCCCATCCAGCTGCAGTTCGCGTACGGACTAGATATCCGTCCGAGGTGCGGTCGTAGACCTGATAGCCCGCTCTGAGCGCGTCGGCTAACGATTTAAAAACCATGAGACCTGCCATGTTATGTGGACCCTCCTTTCCGATTTTTATCCTTGTACTACCCTATAACGGCTGACGGTGAGAAGAAGTTCAGTCAAATGTCGTAGATTGAGTTAAAAATTGCGTTTCGGAAGTATGTCGGATTGGTTGAGAGAATGCCGGTAACGCCGATGTTCGAAGTGCTTTCGGAGCCGATAGCCGGATCCGCAGCCGTCCACGAGACCCGCGTGCTCGATCGACAACAACTCGCGCCGGGCGTAGTAGTGCTTGGATTTTACGCACCAAAGCTCGTTTCCGTGACTCGTCCGGGCCAGTTCGTCATGGCGATACCGCCGGCGGGCGAGCGGGCCGCTACCGCGCTTGGCATTTACGAAGCGCGCGGAGATCGTGCCAGCGTTCTGTTTTTCGTCTGCGGACCCAGAACGCGCGAGCTCTTTGAATTGCGAGAAGGCGATCATCTTGCTCTTACAGGTCCCCTCGGTAATGGTTTCACATTCGCGAACGCCAAAGACGTGGCGATTGTCGCAGGCGGCGTAGGCATTGCGTCCGTTCTGCTGGCGGCTCAAGCATTAGTGCAAAAGGGCACCGGCGTGCGGCTTTTTTATGGCGCTCGCACCGCGAGTCTGCTGGTCGAGCGCGACCGCTTCGAACGGGAGGGATGTTCGGTCGCGTGCGCAACCGACGATGGCTCGTTTGGACACCATGGCTACGTGACGGAGCTGCTGGCGCGGGCCGAGCAAAAACCGGATTTGATTCTGAGCTTGCGGACCTACGCCGATGCTGCGCGCCACCGCCGCTGCAGCGCGCGAGATGGGAGTTCGCGCCCAGCTCCTCGTTGGAGGAAACGTTCGCGTGCGGCGTGGGCGGATGCTGGGGATGCGTGGTGCCGCTCGATCGCCGCAGTTCGCAGGCGCCGAGTTTCCCTGCCGGCGATTCCGGCGCGGGATTCGTCAATGCGCGCATCTGTAAAGAGGGCCCCGTCTTTTGGGCGCACGAGTTGCGATGGTGATGCAGCGGGAGGCCGATCTGCGCGTGCGCATCGGATCGCTCGATTTGGCGTATCCGACGCTCATGGGCAGCGGGTGCTACGGAACGGGCGAGGAGTTCGCCTCGCTCGTCGATCTCGACGGCCTCGGCGGCATCGTGCTCAAGAGCGTCACGCGCGCGCCGCGTCTGGGAAATGCGACGCCTCGGCTCGTGCAAACGCCGGCAGGCATGCTTAACGCCATCGGCCTGCAGAATCCCGGAATTGACTGGTATCTGCAGCACGATGTCGCCAAGTTCGCATCCCGCCCGTGCAAGGTGATCGGCAGCGTCGCCGGGTTTTCGGTGGATGACTATGCGTACGTCGCGCAGCGGCTCGCCGCTCGCGCCGAAATTCACGCGCTCGAGGTCAATATCTCTTGCCCGAACGTCGCGTCCGAGGGTGAAACATTCGCCTGCGACCCCGCGCTGACTGCGCGCGTCGTTGCGGCGGTGCGCGCGGTAACCGACAAAACGATCATCGTCAAACTTTCGCCCAACGTGACGGATATTGCAAGCATCGCGCGTCAAGCGCAGGATGCCGGGGCTGACGCGCTGGCAGTGATCAACACGGTGCGCGGCATGGCGATCGACGTGCGCACGTGGAAACCGCGGTTGGGCAATATAACGGGCGGACTTTCTGGACCGGCGATTCGTCCCATCGCCGTGCTGGCGGTATATGAAGTGGCCCGCGCCGTTACGGTGCCGATCGTCGGACAAGGCGGCATCGAAACGACGAGCGATGCGCTCGAATTCTTTCTTGCCGGCGCAAGCGCGGTCTCTATCGGTACGGCAAACTTTACCGATCCGCGTATTCCCATTCGCATCGTCCGAGAGTTGGGCGAGTATCTGAGCGAGCGCGGCATCGCGTCGATTCGCGACATCGTCGGCAAGGCGAACCTCGGTTTCGCCAGTCCGCATCAATACGAAGGCGACGAGGGCTAGAGCGTCGTGCCTTCTCGACTCATCGTGGCGCTCGACGTGGCAAACCCCGAGCAAGCGGAGATGCTGATCGAGCGGCTCTACGAACTGGATCTGATCTACAAAGTCGGGCTCGAATCGCTCTACGGTTACGGAGAACGCATATTCTCGTACATGGAGATGCGCGACGTGCGCCACTTCGTCGACGCGAAAGTGCATGACATTCCGCGGACGGTTGCTGCGAGCGTCAGGCAGCTCGTGCGGCACGGCACGCATATCGTCAACGTGCACGCGCTCGGCGGCAGCGAGATGATGCGTGCTGCGGTTCAGGCAGTGCAAGAACGAGCGCGAGAACTGCACTGTTTCGCTCCGCAGGTGCTCGCGGTGACGGTGCTGACCAGCATGAACGCAGCAGATCTGCGGGATGTGGGATTAGGCGGCACCGTCGACGAGGTCGCGATGCGGCTCGCACGCTTGGCGCGCGATGCGGGATGTGCCGGCGTCGTCTGCGCCGCCGGCGAAGTCGCGGCGATAAAAAGCGAATTGGGATCGGAATTTCTTACGCTCACGCCCGGCATTCGCCCCGCGTACGCGCAGCACGGCGATCAGAAGCGCGTGATGACGCCGGGCCAGGCCGTGCGAGCCGGATCGGACTATCTGGTGGTAGGGCGGCCGATCACGCAAGCCGCCGATCCGCTTGACGCCGCTCGCGACATACTCGCCGAAATGCAGGAAGCGCAGTACCGTGGCGTTCGTTGATCTGGAAACGGAGTTAAAGAACCGCGGCGCATTGCTGGAGGGCCATTTCAAACTCAGTTCGGGACGCCACAGCAACCGGTTCATCCAAAAATTTCGCATTCTCGAAGATCCCGTGATGCTCGAGCCGGTCGCGCGAACGATCGCCGATGCATTTCGCGAGATCAGACCGTCGGTGGTCGTGAGCGCGGCTGTCGGCGGCATTCTGCTGGGCTACGAGGTCGCGCGCGCCCTGGGCACCAAAGCGATCTTCGTCGAGAAGGAACGCGGGGAAGCGGTGCTGCGGCGGAATTTCCGGCTGGAGCCGAACGATCGCGTGCTCATCGTGGAAGACGTCGTGACGACCGGCGGTTCGGTCAAAGAAGTACTGGAGCTGGTGCGCAAGAGCGGTGCAAGTGTTGCGGGCGTGGGCATCATCGTCGAGCGTGAACCGGCGGACTTCGGCGTTCCCGCTCACGCGTTGCTGCGGATGCCGATCGAGTCCTATGATGCAGCGCAATGCCCGCAATGCGCGCGCGGCGAGCCGCTGACCGATCCGGGCTCGCGCCGCACTGCATGAACCGAGAATTCGCCATCCGCGAGGGTCGCGTCGACGACCGCGCGTTCGTGCGGGACTTGGGAAAGCGCACCATGGGTGACAGCGTCGCGCATTTTCGGTATGCGAACGATTCGATGCTGTCCGCCAGCTACGATGGTTTGTTGGATTTCGTTTTCGATCAACCGCACGTGCTGTACGTGGCCGAGTGCGGCGGCGAGCGCGCGGGGTTCGTCCTGATGCTGGACACGATGCCGGACGAAGTCACGCGCATGCCTCAGGGCTTCATTGCCTACATGGCCGTCGAACCCGCAGATCGCCGGTGCGGCATCGGCAGGCGTCTGCTCACCGCAGCTGAAGACGAAGCGCGCCGGCGCAGGCTGCCGTACTTGGGGTTGATGGTCACCGAAGACAACGCCGCCGCGCGAGCGCTCTACGAACGCGCCGGCTATTTGACCGAGCGGCGTCTGTTGTGCAAACCGTTATAGCGCGGTTCGAACCTACATCGATTCCGGCGCGCTCACACCGATGAGTTCCAGTACGCGCGCTAGCACGCTTTGCGTGGCCAGGCACAGTCCCAGACGGGCAAGCCGCACGTCGCGTTCGGGCACGAGAATGCGGCACTCGTGATAAAACTGATGAAAGTCTGCGGCAATATCGCGCGCGTACCGAGTGAGCCGGTGCGGCGCGAGATGATCGACGACGTTCTGCACGATGCGCGGCATTTCGGCCAGGCGGCGCGCCAGCATCAGTTCCGTCGAACCCGACAGCGCGCTGAGCGTTCGTCCGAGACGCGCCTCTTCGACGTCTTCGGCATCCGCGTTCTTGAACACGGACGCGATGCGCGCATGGCCGTACTGCACGTAGAACACGGGATTCTCGTTGCTTTGTTCCTTGGCCAAGTCCAGGTCGAACGTGAGCGGCGATTCGGGAGCGAGCATGACGAAGAAGAAGCGCGCCGCATCGACGCCCACTTCGTCCAGGATGTCGTCGAGCGTGACGATGTGTCCGGCGCGTTTGCTCATGCTCACTTGTTCTCGCCCGCGCATGAGCGTGATTTGCTGAGCGATGAGCACTTCCAAAGAATCGCGACCGTAGCCGAGCGCCTGCGCTAAACCTTTGAGACGCTCGATGTACCCGTGATGATCGGGTCCGAGGATATCGATGACCTCGTCCGCGCGCTGCAGCTTCTCGTAATGATACGCGACGTCGGCGGATAAGTACGTCGGACGTCCGTCGCTGCGGATCAGCACGCGATCCTTGTCGTCGCCGTAATCGGTTGCGCGGAAATAGAGTGCGCCGTCGCGTTCGTACGTGGCGCCGCCTTCGACCAGCCTGACCACGCCGGCTTGCACTTTGCCCGCAGCGTGCAGTTCCGCTTCGCTTTGCCACAGATCGAAATGCACGCCGAAACGTTCGGCGGTGCGCATTTGCTGCGCAAGCAACGCATCGCGTCCGACCTTCGAAAAATACGGCATCCACTGCGGCTCTGGCGCGCCATTCCATTTCGGACCGTCGCTTTTCGCGAGGGCATCCGCAATCGGCAGCAGATAATCGCCGGGGTAGCCGTCTTCCGGAAACGGATAGTCCGGCTCGAAGGTTTGGCGATAGCGCGCGTACAGCGAGCGGCCGAGCGTTGCGATCTGGCCGCCGGCATCGTTCACGATCCACTCGACGAACACGTCGTAACCGCAGTAGCGCAGCGCGTTCGTCAGCGTGGCACCGATGCTGCACGTGCGCCCCTGCACGACGACGAGCGGACCGGTGGGATTCGCGCTGCCGAACTCCAGCGAAATGCGTTTTTGCCGGGGCTGTCCCTGGCCGAAGCCGCGCCCATCGCGCAGGATTTGCGCTACGGCCGCCTGCCACACCGCCGGTGCAAGGCGAAGGTTGATGAAACCCGCAGTGGGCGTTATTGCGCTGAAGAGTTCACGCAACTGCGGCTCCCGCTCCGCCGCGCCCGCCGCGAGCGCGGCAGCGATGTCCTGCGGCGAGCGCTTTGCAATGCGCGTGAGCGCGAACGCGGCATTGGTGGCGAAATCGCCGAACTCCGGACGGCGGGGCGCTTCGAACTCGATGCGCGTTGCCGGCGAACCGGGAAACGTCGCGGCGATCGTGCGCTCTAAGGCCTGCGAGAATCGCCCGAGCGCGGCATCGGGAAGAACAGGAGTTCCCTCAGTGGTGATAGGGCTCATTGCGCGCGATCTTCGCCGCTCGATAGAGCTGTTCCAGCACGATCATGCGGGCCCACTCGTGCAAGAACGTCAGCCTGGAAAGCGACCACACGAAATCGGCTCGCGCCTGCAGCGTTGCGTCCGCGCCGTACGTCCCCGCAATCACCAAAGAAATCCGTCGCTTTCCCGACACACCCGCGCGCCCCAGCATGCCGCTGAGCTCGTCGCTGGAGAGCTCGCGACCCGCGCGGTCCACTAGCCACATGCAGTCCTGCGCAGAGACGGTTTTTAGGATGCGCGCCGCTTCCTGTGCCATCGCTTCGGCAGGCCTGGAGCCGGGCGAAGCGCGCACCTCGACTACCTCGATCGGATAGTACGGCGCAAGCCGTGCCGCAAAGTCGGCGCACGCTTGGGCGACGTAGCGTTCCCGGATTTTGCCGACCGCGATGACCCGCAATTGCACGCCGCAACATTCGCAAACCGGGGGCGCCCATCCGTGTTTTGGAAGCGTATGGCGCAGCAAATCGGCTTGTTCGCCGCCGCTCCCCACCGGTACGTCGACGATGCGACGGGCGCGATCGTCTATTATCCCGGCGCTTTTACGCCTGCGGAAAGCGACGAGTTGTTCGAGGTCCTCGAGCGGTCTCTGCCGTGGTCCTCGGAGACGATGTGGATGTACGATCGCACCGTGCAAGTGCCGCGTTTGATCGCGCGGTTTGCTCCGGGCGACCCGAAGCCGCCGCAGATCGCCGCCGTGAAATCGCGCATCGAAGAATTTTTGCGGGTAGAGTTTACATCCGTTTCGGTTCAGTACTATCGCGGAGGCAACGACAGCGTGGCTTGGCACAACGATCATCGTGATGAACTGATCGATCTTCCCTGCATAGCGCTCTTGAGCTTGGGCGCCGCGCGCGAAATGCTGGTGCGCAGCAAAGCGCGGCCGCGGCGAACGTTTGCGTGCGACTTGGAGCCGGGAAGTCTGTTCGTGATGAGCGGACGTTCGCAGGAGTATTGGGAGCATCACATCCCCAAGGTTCGCCGGCCTATTGGGGCGCGAATCAGCGTGGCCCTTCGGCAGTGCTCAGGATGACAAACCCCCGGCAATGCTGCACCCCACAGCAATGATCGCGCTGCTCCTCGCCGCTTCGCTCCTTCCTGCGACACTCGCCGGCGAAAACGGATTCGCCGGCCCACACGCGACCTACACGGTGTCATGCACCGACGGCCGCGGCCATCCGGGAAGATGGGCACGGATGGATCGCAGCGGGGTTACGAACCGCAAAGCGGTGCTCTGGCAAGCCGAACCGCCTACCCCGCCGGGGAAGAATGCGCTTGGGCCGTCGGTCTTGTATTGTAATGCTCTCGACGGAACGCCGGGAACGATCGTTGGAACCAACGCATCGGGATTTGTATTGCCGCCGCGAACGCGCGTGCAGTACGTACGCAATCTCGAGGTCATGGGCTCCACAACGAACGGCAGAGTGAAAAATCACCTTGAAGTATTTCCGGTCATCGGAGATGCGTATCGCGTACGAAAAACCGCGACCGCCACTATCGTGGTTCCGAACGCAACCTTGATGGAGATATTTCCGGCCGGCGCGCAGGTCCGCTTCGATCGCGGAGGCGGCGTCGGAATATTCCGGCCTTCGAGCGCAGTCGCCGAGCATAAACAGCCGAAATGCCTGCTTTCGTATCGGCGGCCGGATTACACCGTTGCGCGCACGCGCACATTGCCTACGAACTGTTTTGACGCGCTGCGCAATTATTCTCTGTAGCGCATCGCGTAACGCTGACCCGGTCGCGCGTCGATCGTACCCGCCAGCTCCAGAATGGATAGCGCTGCGAACACGTGTGCCGGCGATTCCCCCGCTTCGGTCAAGAGTTCGTCCAGCGTGCGTTCTCCGCCGCGCAGCAAGTGCGCGATGCGCTGCTGCAACGGATCTTCGATGCGCGGTTCCGGCGAAGCGCGCGACTCCCGCGGTTCGGCTGTGCGAACCTGCGGACAAAGATCGTCAAGCACGTCCTGCGCGCTGCGCGCCAAAATCGCGCCGTCCCGAATGAGCGCATGGCATCCCGCGACGTGCGCCCGGTCGACGTCGCCGGGCACCGCGTACACCGGAATGCGGCCCGCGGCCCAGCCTGCCGTGTTGAGAGCGCCGCTCCGCGCCGGCGCTTCGACGACCACCACTGCATCCGCAAGCGCCGCCACGATGCCGTTGCGCTCCAAAAACTGCCAAGGCTGAGCGGGCTGTTCCGGCGGATACGGCGAGAGCACCGCTCCTCCGCCGTCCAGCAGCCGTTGCGCGAGGGGCCGATTGCGGGCCGGAAAGAAGCGACGGTGCCCGCTGCCCAGGATTCCGATCGTGGGACCGCCGCAGTCGAGCGCGCCTTGGTGCGCTGCCGCGTCGATTCCGAGCGCCAGCCCCGAAACGATGCAGCAGCCGGCTTGCACCAATTGCTGTGCGAAGCGCCGCGCGAGCGCCTTCCCGTAAGCGGTGGCGGCGCGGGTGCCGACGATTGCCACCATGGGTCGCGCAAGCCCCTCCAAAGACCCGCAGCACCACAAATGCTCGAACGCCGGCCAAATCGCCCGCTCGGGCCGCGCCGCGGAAAATCTCGAAAAGGGCACGCAAACAGGCGAATCCATGCGACTTCCCATCACGCACCGCCCTTCGTGGAGCAAGGGCGCTCACGAGGGGGAAACTCGGGGACGCGTGGGAATACACCGCCCCGACCCATCTGGGTGTGCCGGTACTATTCGGAGGAACAAACGTGGCAGCTGAGGCCTATTGTGTGAAGTGCAAGACCAAGCGTCAGATCAAAGACGCGGTCCAAATCACGATGAAGAACGGACGTCCGGCCACCGAGGGCAAGTGCCCCGAATGCGGGACGAAGATGTTCAAGATTGGAGCGGCGAGCTAAGGCTCGCCGCCCTTGTTTTTGCCCGGCTGCGCGTAGTGCCCTATAATGGGGCTGCCCCAATATGTGGGACAGCCGCCGGTGAGCGGCCGGATCGTAGAGGTAACGCCGCTGATTTGTCCGACCTGCCGCAAGAGCGAGACGCGCGTGGTGGATTCGCGTGACGACGAGAATGTCGTCCGGCGCCGGCGTGAATGCCTGGACCTGCGCTGCAAACACCGTTTCACCACGTACGAGCGCATGGAATCGCCGCGCCTCTTCGTGGTAAAGAAAGACGGGCGCCGGGAGCAGTTCAACCGTGAGAAAATCTTGGCGGGCCTGCGCCGCGCGTGCGAAAAGCGCCCCGTGTCGGAGAGCCAGATGGAGGCCGTCGCGGCCGACTTGGAGCGGGGCCTGTTCGCGCGCGGCGAGAGTGAAGTGCCGTCCACGACGATCGGCGAGAAGTTGATGGAGGCGCTGCGCAATCTCGACAAGGTCGCGTACATTCGCTTCGCCAGCGTGTACCGCCAATTTCGCGACGTGGAAAGCTTCCAGAAGAGCTGGCGACGCTGCTTGCAAAGTAAGCGCGCGGTATGGCCGAACTGCGCGTCGTTCAACTCAAGCGCCTTCCCGAAGGCGCGGGGTTGCCTCTCCCGGCGTATATGTCCGAGCACGCGTCCGGCGCGGATCTGTGCGCAGCGGTGGCTGCCGACGTAACGCTGGTACCCGGAGGGCGCGCGCTCATTCCGACCGGGTTTGCCATTGCGGTTCCCGCGGGATACGAAGCACAGATTCGCCCGCGCAGCGGGCTCGCGCTCAAGAACGGTGTAACGTGTTTGAACTCGCCCGGAACGATCGATGCGGACTATCGCGGTCCTCTTAGCGTCGTTCTGGCTAACTTGGGCAACGAGCCGTTCGTCGTTCGGCGCGGCGACCGCATCGCGCAAATGGTGATCGCGCCGGTGGTGCGCGGGATGTTCGATCCGGTCGACGAGTTACCCGACACGCAGCGCGCAGCCGGCGGTTTCGGGCACACCGGTGTTGGCACACCCGCGGCCGGCGAATGATGCGCGTCTACATCGTGGGCTCCGGCGCGGTCGGTACGTATCTGGGCGGCCTGCTGCGGGCCGTCAACATCGAAGTCGTGTACGCGCCGCGCGAATACGACGCCGTCGTTCCGGTGGACGCCGACCTCGCCATCGTCGCGGTGAAATCGTACGATACCGACTCGGCGATTGCGACGTTGCGCAAGGCGATTCACTATCCCGAAAAATGCGTCTTCATCAGCCCGCAAAACGGCGTGGGCAACGAGGAGAAGCTGGCTGCCGCGTTCGGTCAAGACAACGTGGTGGCAGCTGCGCTGACCACGCCGGTCGATCGCAATCCGCGGCTGGATGGACACGGACGTCCGGCCAAAGAAGGCGGCCTGGGCCTCTCGCCTCTGGGCAAGAACGCCTACAACTGGCTGGTGGCGACGTTTGCCGGAACAGGTCTGCGCACGCATGTCGTGGAGGATTGGCGCGCGCTCAAGTGGTCGAAGCTGGCGCTCAACGTCGTGGCCAACGCCGGCTGCGCGATCCTCAACGTCCTGCCCAACCGCCTGGTGCATTTCGAGGAAGTGTTCACGCTTGAGATACGAGCGATTCGCGAAGTTCGCGCAGTCATGCAGGCGCTGGGCATCGCGCCAATCGATCTGCCGCGCTATCCCGTGCGAGCGCTGCAGGGCATTGCGACGCTGCCGAGCCCGATCGCCAAAAAACTGCTGGCCGGACGTGTCGCGGGCGCCCGCGGAACCAAACCGCCCTCGCTGCTGCTCGACTTGCGCGCCGGCAAGGCGCAGACTGAAGTGAATCATCTCAACGGCGCAGTCATGAGCGCCGGCCGGGATCGCGGCGTTCCCACACCGGTCAATGCTGTATATTGCCGCGTGCTCGACGACATCGCGCACATGCCGCAGCTGTGGGCGAAGTATCGCGAGCGGCCCGACACCTTGGCGGCGGAAGTCGACGCCGAAGTCAAGCGCGTCAAAGCGCTGAGTAAGAGTTAAGCCATGCGCCATCCCGACGTAAACGAAACCCTAGAAGGCTGGTGGATCCTCCACCGCATGTTCGCCTTCGATCGCACGCGCTGGGCGCAACTTCCAGCGGACGTGCAAAACCGCCTCGCGCGCGAAGCGGTAGAAACGCTGCTTGGGCTGCAAAAGGACGGTGAATCCGACGCCGCGGCCGCGCAGACGGTCGGCCACAAGGCCGACCTCATGTTCACGCACTACGCGAGGACATTCGAGGGCCTTGCCAGCGCGGAGCTCCTTTTGGATCGGTGCGAGATGCGGGAGTATCTGCAGCTCCGCGAATCGTACGTTTCGGTGCTGGAGCTCGGGCTGTATGATGCGACGGGGAAGATTCACGCGGAGCTGGAAGCGCGCGGCCTCAAACGGTTTTCTCCCGAATGGAACGCGGCCTTCGACGAACTGCTTGCAGCGCAAACGCGGCACCCGCGCAACGCGGGCCGCCTATGGGCGCCCATTCCGCAACGCCGGTACGTGTGTTTTTATCCGATGGACAAAAAGCGCGAGGGAGCGGAGAATTGGTACATGCTCCCGTTTGAGGAGCGCGCGGTGCTCATGCTGGATCACGGCAAGATCGGCCGCTCGTTTCACGGGTTGGTCACGCAGGTCATTTCCGGCTCCATCGGATTCGACGATTACGAATGGGGCGTGGATCTCTATGCCGACGATCCGGTGATCTTCAAAAAACTGATCTACGAAATGCGCTTCGACGAGGCCAGCGCGCGGTACGCGACGTTCGGCCCGTTCATAAGCGGCGTGCAGTTTTCGGTGGAAGAACTGCCGGCGTTTCTCGCGGGAGACGCCGTTCCGGCATTGCGCGCGCGCGAGCCGGTCAACGCGTAGTGGCTCATGTCGACGTTATTTACTATCTCGACGTGCTCTCGTCGTGGTGCCACATCGCGGATCGCGCCGTCGAACGCATAGAAGCGCAGTACGGACGCAGCGTACGCTTCGAGTGGCGTATCGCGCAGCTCTTCAAGTTCGGGCCGTTGCCGTACCGGCGCGATCAATTGGAATGGTACTACGCGCGAACCGCACGCATTTCCGGCGTGAATCTCAACGCTCAGTGGGTCGATTCGCCGCAAGCTACGACGGTGTACGCGAATCAAGCGGCCGAAGCGGCACGGGCGCTGGGCCATGCCGGATCGGAGGTTCGCCGCGCGCTCTCGAGCGCCGCGCTCATCGACGGTAAGCCCGTCTGGCGGCGCGAGAACGCGGTCCGGGAGGCGGCGCGCGTCAGCGGCCTGCCCGCCGAAGATATCGCTCGCACGATGGACGATCCGGCGGTGCGCGCCCGCATCGAGCAAGGTACGCAGGAGTATGCCGATTTGGCGTTGCCGCAGTTGCCCTCGTTCGTGCTGCGCAATACGAGCGGCGATTTAGCGGTGTTCTCCGGACTGTACACGTTTGAATCTCTCGACGCGGTCGTTCGTGAAATGCTGCATGCATCTACGGTAACCGAGCAAGCCGGCGAAGGTCCTGGCGCGTAAAGAAACGGAAAACGGGCTTTACTTCGGTGCCCGTACGTCGATATGTGTTGCGAGAGGTATCACTCATGTCGTCGTTGCCGCAATTTCCCTCGTTGCTTTCCGCTCTTCGCGCCGGCTATCAAGTCTATGACAAAACCACCAACGGCTATCTGGTTCGCACCCGCACTGCGACCGGCTGGGCAATCGCGATGGTGAACTGCCGCTAGCCCGGCGCCCGTCGAACACCCGAAAGGCCGCGTTCCGAGCGCGGTCTTTTTGCTGCGTCAGGGTACAATACCGGCCATGCGACTACAGCATAATCGCGGTGAGAGTCACAAAGCGCACAAAGCCGATTGCGTTTGTTGCGGTGCGGCGCTTCCGCAGAGCCGGAGTTCAGAGGTTGCAGGCACCGAAGCAGTGTGCGATGCGTGCCGGGCAGCGCAAGCACCGCCGGCGGACGCCGATCCCGCCTCGTCGCACGTCGTGAACCACGACGGCACGCTTCAACCGGGCTAGTGCGTTATAGATACTTCTCCAGCCAACCCGCCCAGCGCTTATAGGTGTCGATAACGCGCACCGGATCTTCCGGGAAGTGCCCGTACGCCGGAATCGCGACGAATTCGACGGTCTTGCCCTGGTCGCGCAGGGCTTTAAAGAATTCGTACGCTTCAGGTTCCGGCACGCGGTAGTCGCCGGTGTCGCTCAAAATCAGCGTGGGCGTGGTGACGTTGCGTACGTACGTGATCGGCGAGTTCGCGCGATAGGCGGCCATCCCGCTGCCTTTCCATGGCGTGAGTCCACCGAAGAGCGCCGGCAGGTAATCCGTGACGTCTTCCAGCGAATATTGCAGCACGCAGTTGTCCACTGCCGCGCCGCTCACCGCCGCTTTCCAAAGATGCGATTGCGTGATCAGCCAAGACGTCATCCAGCCGCCCCCCGACCAGCCCGAAACGCCGATCCGCGAGCGATCGACCATGCCGGTCGAAAGTAAGGCGTTTACTCCCGCGATGACGTCAGCTTCCGGCACCGATGTAGACGCGCGGGCCGATCATTGCGTAAGCATAGTTGAATCCCGAATTATCGCTGCCGCGGTAATTGGGCTGCAGTACGAAGTATCCGTGGCCCGCGAGCTCTTCGGGCAACGAAGAAAACCCTACGGAAGACGCAGCTCTGTGTGGGACCGCCGTGAATGCCCAAGACCAGCGGATACGTACGCCCTTTGACGTAGCCGACTGGGTATGTCAGCGCACCGTCTTCATCGAATCCGCCGTTGCGCCATGTGAATTCGCGCGGCTCGCCGAGACGCAAAGCCGTAATCCACGAATTGTAGTTGGTCAGCCGCTTAACCGCATGTGTACCCGGCGCGAGATAGTATAGCACGCTCGGCATCGAGGGCGTCGTGCCGGTAAAGGCAATCGCGCCGTCGCGCGCGATGCTGCCGTTTTCGAATTCTACCGCGCCTAAATCGACGCGATGCGCAAGCGCTCCGGGTCCGCCGATCCAAAGCGCGACCGACACGCGGTCGGCCGCAGAAAACGCGAGCGCTTTGCCGCCCGGCATCCACGCGAACCACTGGAAATCGCGATCGACCCCGTCTGCCGCGTCAACGGTGCGCGAGTCTGCCGCCTGCGCCGCGACGAGATCGTTCTGAACTGCCTGCGAACCGTTTTTGGCGGCGAAATAGGCAAGGCGGGTGCCTTCCGGCGCGAAGATCGGCGTGCTCGTCCACGTGTCGCCGCCGAGCAGCGTTTCGTGTCCCGACCCAAGATCGAGAACGTCCGCGCGACCACGAGATCGGTCCACTGTCGCTGGGCACGCCGTTCGTGAGACGTTTGGGTGCGCCGCCGTCGACGGATTGCAGCCAAAGATGCGAGGGCATCGGCGCCTTCTGCTGCAGAAAATCGTTGTCGCCCACGACGAAAAGATCGTGGTGCTTCTCGATGGCTTTGCGTTGCGGCGACGTTTCCGCAGAAGTGTATGCGACCGCCTGCGCGTCCGGACGCAGCGAATACGCCTGCACACCATTTGGTGCCTTGGTGACCATGCGCGCTTCACCGCCGCGCATCGGCAGCAGCCAGACTTGTGATTTGGCATCCTTTTCATTACTGCTGGCGCGACAAAGGCGAGGCTGCGAGCCGTCGGAAGACCACTGGGGCGACGAAATCTCGTCACGTGTGGGCGTGAGCACACGTCGATCGCCGCTGAGAACGTCGACCAGCACGAGCTGCGCCGGAGATTTATCTTTGTCGAGGTCGCTGCGTGAAACCACGATCGCGATTTTCGATCCGTCGGGCGAGATCTCGGGATCGCGCACGCTGATGATCCGGGCGATGTCATCGAGATTGAACGGGACGCGGCGTTGCAGCCGGCGCCGCTTGCGGCACGGAGGCTGCGCTCGTTACGAGTACGGCGAAAAGCAAAGCGAGCATGCGCGCGAGCATAACGGGCCGCCTGTGATTACGCCCCCTTGCTTTCGGACGCTGCGTCCGTAGTCATCCCGTGAAGATGACGCGAGTACAGAATGACCGGATTGTCAGATACGCGGTTCGCTGCGGCTTCGCCATAGCCGCATTTCTCCGCAACGCGAATCGAGGCCGTGTTTTCCGGCGCGATCATGCAGACGGTTCGGGAGTGACTCAAATGCTCGTCGGCCCAATGAAGCGCGGCGGCGGCTGCCTCGGTGGCCAAACCTTTACCATGCGCGTGCGCGGCGAGCACCCAGCCCAGTTCGGGAACTCCCATGAATCGAAGGAACGATGTCGCGCTTGAAATCCGCAAAGCCGACGTCTCCGACGAACGTTCCCGTCGCTTTCTCCTCGACGGCCCAGTAGCCGAAGCCGAGCAGCGCCCACAGACCGGGATATCGCAGCATGCGCAGCCAGGTTTCTCGGGCAGTTGAAGGCTTTCCACCAATGTGGCGCGTCACCAACGGGTCGGCCCACATCGCCGCGCACGCAGCGAAATCGTCGGAGCGATGCGCGCGCAGCACGAGCCGATCGGTCCGCAAAACGGGAACGCTGAACGCGTGTTCGACGGACACGGTGCTCTTTAGTATCGCGGCGTCGGGCTTGGCGAGGGCGACGGCGAAGGAACGATCGTGCTGCCGATATCGTAGCTATCCCAATGCAGAGGATACCGCCGCAGCGCGATTTGCGAGCCCGCCGCAGTGCCCCCCTTGGGTGGATGCTCGGAATTATGCCAAACGTGTCCGTCCGCGAATTTTACGGCGAGGACGTAAAACACGGCATGGTCGACGCTGTTTGGCGGAAACGGCGGATGGAATGCAAACACGGCGCCATCCGAGTCGCCCGTGCTCAAGTTCGCATTTTCAACGATCGGCAGGCTGAGCAATATGCCGCCGAACGCGTCGATGTAATTGACTTGTGCTTTGATCGCGGCCGTTCGTGCTGCGCCGGTGTTTGTGACTTTGAAGACGACGATCGACCACCGGCGTTCGTGTTCGTACAGCGGACCCGCGGCCAGACACTTCCATTGCAGCGCTAATCCTGCCGGCGGCGTGAATCGCATATTCGGGGGCTGATGCGCGACGCAATTGGCCGACGCGGCTGCGGTCAAAAGGGCCACACTCAGCGCCGTTAATACGACGGTTTGCAACCAGCGAATCAGATACTGCATAGGAGACATGACGATACCTCGCCCAGCATGGTTTTTCATCGCGTTCGGGTACGCACAACCGGGGCTCCTTCTGGAAGAAGCGGGTCCGGCATCGCGCACACCGAAAATCCGGCGCAGTGAGCAACGCGATTCCGGTTATTGAAACGCCGCGTTTAATTCTGCGCGGCTGGAACGACGAGGATGTTCACGCGTGGGCGCGCATGAACGCCGATCCTCGCGTGATGGAGTTCTTTCCCGGCACGCAGGAACCACAGCAATCGATCGCCGCCGCAATCGCGCTGCGGAAAGAACTGGAGCGCGACGGGTACGGCTGGTTCGTGGTAGAGGTCAAAGATCGTATGCCGTTTGCCGGCGCGATCGCGCTGCAGCCGGTACCCTTTGAGGCGCCTTTCACGCCCGCCAAAGAGATCGGCTGGCGCTTTATGGTAAATGCATGGGGATGCGGGTATGCGACCGAAGCGGCCGGGGCCGCACTGAACTTTGCCTTCGAGGAGTTGCGGTGGAGCGAAGTCGTCGCGATGACTGCGGCGATCAATGCGCGGTCGCGCCGCGTGATGGAGCGCCTGGGAATGACGCACGATCCCGCCGACGATTTCGATCATCCGCGTTTGGATGAAGGCCACCGTTTGCGGCGCCACGTGCTGTACCGCGTACGGCGCTTATAGCGTTAAAAACATCTCTACAGCGATTTGAACTCCGTTCAAAGTCCGCAAATAGAGGAGGCAAGGAAGAATCGCGTGCTGTCAGCGACGCCAACGGCGGCGTGTGCGCTTCCACCGGTGAGAACGGAGGACATGCCACGCGCACCCCTTTTGCGACGGCGCGGGCGAAGCCGCCGCGATTCTATCACCTGCTGATATTCGGGATATCCCTCCGCAAGACCCAAAAGCAGCGCACGAGCTTCTTTGGCGGCCGGATAAAGTGGGTTCAGTAACGGGGCGCTGTCCGCCAGTAACGCAGCGCTGGCACAGACAGATCTTGTACTGCGCCAGCCTGCGGATGCTCGTGCGATCGACTCGCACCGATCAACGTGTGCTTCGCTCGAATCGTATTTTCGAGCAGAAGGGCGCTAGGCGAGCACGTCGTCGGATAGCTTCAGCACGAGCCGCGTAAAGCCGACTCCTATGCGGGGGCAACGACGCGAGGCAGAACCGTCGCCGGAGCCTGGGCGGCGATTTCATAGTAACGATTGTGGGCGGCGGGTTCTGTCAGCGGATCCAGTATTTCGGATAGGGTCTGTATCGATTTACCCTCCCAAAGGCAAAACGCGCGGCTGCGATCCGCTGCGGTCACGCTCGTGTGAAGCGTGAAGCCCGGCGGCGTGCCCTGTTTTTCGAATTCCGCGGCGAGCTGATTCCATCGCTGGGCATCGGCGATTTCGTGGATGACCTGAATAAACATTACTACTCCTCCGGACAAAGCCGGATGACTGGGGGCCTACAGCATAGCACTTTCCATACGAGGCAACCAGGTGCGAACGGCATTCGACACGCGAGAGAGCGCACGGCGTCTGGCGCATTCAACGAATCATGCGGCACGCGTATCGAGCCGTTCCAAACTGCGGTAATGAATGGCTTCGCAGACGTGCTCGGCCGTAGTTTCGGTCGATGCGGCCAGGTCCCCAATCGTCCGTGCCGCGCGAGCAATCTAAGCTGCAGAACGCGCGTACTGCGTTGCCGCGGATTTCGGCGTTGCAAGTGAGCGGCGTTCCGGCAAAGCGTTTGCGCTGACGTTGAAGTGGACGGTTATGTCCGGACAATCACCACGAATCACCGTTTGCCACGTTGGCCGTGAGGCCAAGGTCAACCAGCATACTCGCACATCATTCGCTGCCGGTTAACTGGGGATAAACAAGGATTCGCGCGCGTCTCTGAGAACTCGGCGGGTCCCGTGAGTATAGGATTGGAGGATGTCACTGTGCCGAGATTTATGGTTGAGAGAACCTTCCCCGACGGACTTCATATTCCGACCAGTCCGAGCGGTTCTCAGTCGTGTCTCGCCGTTGTCGGGCGCAACGCAGCGAGCGGTGTAACATGGGTGCATTCATACGTTTCCGCCGACAAGACGAAGACGTTTTGCATCTACGATGGCCCGAATGAGGCCTCCGTGCGGGAAGCGGCGACGCAAAACAATCTGCCGGTCGATGTTGTTACGCCGGTATCCGTGCTGGATCCGTATTTCTATCAGGATTAGCATAAGATGACGGCGAGCACGTTCCTGCTCAACGCGGCGCGGGTATCCAACCGCTCCAAACTCCGGTAGTGGATCGCTTCGGCGACGTGCTCGCTCGTAATGGCATCGCAGGACGCGAGATCGGCGATCGTGCGTGCGGCGCGCGCGATGCGATCGAAGGCGCGCGCGGAAAACTTCCGGCGCGCACCGGCTTGCGCCAGCAGTTGCATCGCCTCCGCATCGAGCCGACGGCAGTACGCCTGACCCATGGAAGTTGTTCCCCGACCCAAATGCATTCCCGATTCGCGTCGTTTGCTATTGCGATCCGAAGTGGTCAGGGTGGTACTGGGAAGTGCACCTTGACACCCACGAAGTGTTCAAAATTACGGGCAACCGGTTGTTGGAGGAGAAATACAATTTCCACGTCACCGACCGCCGCACGGTAAGGCCATCGGTGACCATGTCACGCTGGGATTATGCGAACGCGATTGGGAGCAGCGCGAGCGGTTGAGGAAAGATCTTTTCATGTGTATAAGTCGTAAGCATCCTAAGAGCCGGCCCCGAAAAGCTGGACTAACCGTTAAGTGGCGTCCTTGCCGCCAGCAGGGCGAAGAAGCGCTGCCATTGGAGCACGAATTTTTCACGACGTCGTCGGCGTAATCACTCGCCGGCATTCAAGGCTAAGGTGGGCTCTGGCCGCCTTTGTCCATCCTGTGGGAGCTTTCTCGCTTGTACGATCATCAGCCTGAGCCGGTAGTTCGGAACTCGCTACGCCGCGCGGGTATCCAGCCGCTCCAGCTCCGGTAGTGAATTGCTTCGGCGACGTGCTCGCTCGTAATGGCATCGCAGGACGCGAGATCGGCGATCGTGCGCGCGGCGCGCGCAATGCGATCGACGGCGCGCGCGGAAAACTGCCGGCGCGCACTGGCTTGCGCCAGCAGTTGCATCGCCTCGGCGTCGAGCCGGCAGTACGTGCGAACGGCGCTGCCGGGAATCTCGGCGTTGCAGCTGATTGGCGTGTTCTCGAAACGTTCGCGCTGGCGCCCACGCGCGGCGATCACGCGTTCGCGGATCGCGGCTGAGCGCTCTGCGCGTTCGGAACGGATCATATCGTCGAACGGCACTCGGCTAACCTCGATCTGCAGATCGATGCGGTCGAGCAGCGGTCCGGAAAGTTTCGACACGTATTTGGCGACGGCCGCATCGTCGCAACGGCATTCGGCGCTGACGCGTGCCGCGATAGCCGCACGGACATGGGTTCATCGATGCGACGAGCATGAAGCGCGCCGGATACGTGAACGTGCCGGAGGCGCGTGCGATCGTCACCACGCCTTCTTCGAGCGGCTGGCGCATGACTTCGATCGCGGTGCGCGTGAATTCGGGCAGCTCGTCCAGAAACAGCACGCCGTGATGCGCCAAACTGATTTCGCCGGGTTTGACGGTGCTGCCGCCGCCGACGAGCGCGACTTGGCTGATCGTGTGATGCGGAAAGCGAAACGGACGCGCGCGCACGATGCCGGGCTGCGCGCCGAGCAATCCGGCGACGCTGTATATTTTCGTCACTTCGAGCGCTTGCGCCGTCGGCATCGGCGGCAGGATCGACGGAAGACGGCGCGCGAGCATCGTCTTGCCGCATCCGGGCGGTCCGACGAACAGCACGTTGTGCCCGCCCGCGGCGGCAATCTCCAGTGCGCGCTTTGCGCCGGTTTGCCCGCGAACGTCGGCAAAATCGCCGTGAAATAGTTCTTCGGCCGGCGCATAGCTGCGGCGCGCCGGTGCAGATGCGCCATTTCGAACCATTTCCGAGAATGACCGCGACCGCGGATTGCAGCGAATCGACGGCATACAGCTCGATGCCTTCGATCAACGCCGCTTCGTCGGCGTTGGCGTGCGGAACGATGAGTTTGGTAAAACCCGCGTTGCGCGCGCCCAGCACCATCGGCAAAATGCCGTTCACGGGACGCATCGTGCCGTCGAGCGCGAGTTCGCCAAGCGCGCAGAAACTTTGCAGCGAAAGACGATCGATTTGTTCGTCGATCGCCATGAGCGCCAAGGCGATCGGCAGATCGAAGGAGGGTCCCTCTTTGCGCACGTCCGCAGGGGAGAGGTTCACGAGCAGCCGGCCCGCCGGAAAGGCAAAGCCCGAATTGAAGATGGCCGCCCGCACCCGGTCGCGCGCGTCGGTCAGCGCCCGATCCGGCAGGCCGATGATCGCGATGGCCGGCGTGCCGGGCGAGCTGTCGGCCTCGACCCGCACGACGTACCCGTCGATCCCGAGCATCGCCGCGGAAAAGGCCAGTGAAAGCACACCTCTGCATCACGACGCGCCCGGATGGCGCTAGTGTCGGCGCGCACAGGATGTGCTGGAGCCGACCGACGCGCCCGGATGGCGCTAGTGTCGGCGCGCACAGGATGTGCTGGAGCCGACCGACGCGCCCGGATGGCGCTAGTGTCGGCGCGCACAGGGCCCAGTTCTCCACATCGCTCACAGGCACGCCGCTTGCGATTGTGGATAGTTTGGCCTACGGAGGCGGTCGCGCCCGGTATAGTTAACCCCCGTCGGAATGCTTTGGGAGGGTCTAGATTTGAAGAATCGCCGCCTGCTCATCGGGGCCGCGCTGATCGCTGCGGCGCTGACCGCCTGCTCGTCGAACTCGGGCTCCAGTAATAGCCAAACATCGCAGTCCGCCACGACGAAATCCGGGCCGGCTCGCGGAGCAGCCGCCAAAACGATTGGGGTCTCGATTCAGGACCTGGAAGCGCAGTTCTATCAGCAGATGGAAGCCGGGATGCAGGCTGAGGCGAAAAAGTACAACTATCGCCTGCTCTTCGTCGACGCAAACCGCGACAGCGCCAAACAGCAATCGCAAGTCGAAGACTTCATCTCCAAAAAACTGGATGCGCTCGTGCTAACGCCGTACGACTCGCAGGCGATCGGCAGCGCCATCGCCGAGGCGAACAATGCCAACATTCCGGTGTTTACGGCCGACATCGCGAGTACCAGCAAGCAAGGTAAAGTGATCGCGCACGTCGCTTCGGATAACGTGCAAGGCGGAGAGCAGGCGGGCATGCTGATGTGCAAAGCCGTCCGCGGATCGGGTGACGTCGCGATTCTCGACGAACCGGAAGTAACCAGCGTGCAGGATCGCGTCAAGGGCTTTAAGATGGCGCTCGCGCAGCATTGTCCCAACGTCAAGGTCGTCGCTCAAGTCGACTCGGGCGGCACGCGCGACAAAGCGAATTCCGACATGGGCGACATCCTTCAGGCGCACAAGAATCTTAAAGGCGTTTTTGGCATTAACGACGACTCGGCGCTGGGTGCGGTAACCGCAGTCCGCGCAGCCGGACTTTCCAACGTCGCCGTTGTCGGATACGATGCCACGCCCGAAGCGCGCACCGCCATTGCAAGCGGTCAAATGTACGGCGACGCCGTGCAGCATCCCGACGTCATCGGCAAAGACATGATCGATATCATCCACGACTACTTCACGGGCAAGAAGGTGCCCGCGAAAGTGAACGTTCCGGTGGGAACATTCACGAAAGCCGGCGCCGAGAAGTAATTCATTCTGAACCGCACGCCCCTGTTGGAAATGCGCGAGATCGGGAAGTCGTTTCCCGGCGTTCGCGCATTGGACGGCGTCACGCTCGACCTGTTTGCCGGAGAAGTGCTCGCGCTCGTCGGCGAAAACGGTGCGGGAAAATCAACCCTGATGAAGATTCTGGCGGGCGCGCAGCCTGCTGATTCGGGTGAGATTGTTATCGACGGCAAGGCGGTCGTCATCGACTCGCCACGCGCCGCAGAAAACTTGGGCATCGGGATGATTTATCAGGAGTTCAATCTGGTGCCTGGATTGAACGCCATCGACAATATCGTGCTGGGAAACGAGCCGGGCCGTGGGCCGTTCATCAACGAAGCGCAGGCGAGCGAACGCGCCGGCAAAACCTTTGCGGACTTGGGCATTGAATTGCCGCTCAACGTGGAAGCGGCGCGCCTGTCCGTGGCGCAGCAGCAAATGGTCGAAATCACTAAGGTGCTCTCGCGGCATGCGCGCATCATCGTGATGGACGAGCCCAGCGCCGCGCTCACGGATCGCGAGATCGATCGGCTGTTTGCGATCATCAAAACGCTCAAGGCGCGCGGCGTGGGCATCATCTACATCTCGCATCGACTGGAAGAGCTGCCGCGTATCGCGGATCGCATCACGGTGCTGCGCGACGGAAGCGCCATCGAAACGCGCTCCATCGATCGTTTCCCGCCGGAAGAAATCGTGCGTGCGATGGTCGGACGCCGCCTCGATGCGCATTTCCCCGACATCAAACCGATCCCCGCCGACGCACCGATCGTCCTGTCCGTGCGTGGGCTTGTCCGCAGTCCGGTCGTCAGGGACGTTTCGTTCGACGTCCGGCGCGGCGAAATCGTCGGTTTAGCGGGCTTGGTGGGCGCCGGCCGCACCGAAATCGTGCGGGCCATCGCCGGCGCGGACATCGCCGAACACGGCGAGCTGAGCGTGCAGGGCGAGCCCCTGCGCCCGCGCGGTCCGCGCGACGCCATCGCATCGGGGATTGCGTTTATCACCGAAGACCGCAAAGCGCAAGGTTTGGTGCTAGGGATGAACGTGCGCGAGAACATTACGCTGGTCGAACTTGCCAGATTCGTGAGAGCCGGCCTCATCGATCGGCGCACCGAAGGCGATGCGTCGGATCGCTACATCGAAGAACTGCGCATTCGCACGCCCAGCGCCGAACAGTTGGTGAGTAATCTTTCCGGCGGGAACCAGCAAAAAGTCGTGCTCGCGAAGTGGCTGCTGGCCAGCGCCAAGGTGTTTCTCTTCGACGAGCCGACGCGTGGGATCGACGTCGGCGCAAAAGCCGAGATCTACAACCTCATGGTCAAGCTCGCACAGAACGGCGCGGCGATCGTGATGGTCAGCAGCGAGCTGCCCGAAGTGCTGGGAATGTCGCACCGCATTCTGGTGGTGCGCGGCGGCCGCATCGTTCTAGAACTCAGCCGCGCACAGGCGACGCCCGATGCCGTCATCGCGGCCGCTACCGGAGCCGCAGCGTAAATGGAACACGCCCAGATCCAGACCGATCTGAGCAACCGCGCCAAAGAAGACAAAGCGCGCCAAACCCGCACGTATTGGCTGCGCGTGCTCGGCGCGATTGCGCTGCTCGTGATCATCGCCGTGCTGATAAATCTCGCCGCGCATGGCACGTTTCTGCAGCCCTCCAACATCATTCGCGTTTTGCGCCAAATCACGTACGGCTGCATTCTGGCCGTCGGCGAAACGTTCGTGATCATTACCGCCGGCATCGATCTCTCCGTTGGGTCGCTGATCTCGCTCTGCGGCGTCGTGATGGCGATGTTCGCCAACTCGATGCACTTCGGCGGTTTTCCGCTGATCGCCGCGACGCTGATCGTCGGTCTGCTTTTGGGTGGTGCCGCCGGCTTCGTCAACGCCGTGCCGGTCGTCAAACTCAATCTGCCCCCGTTCATCACCACCTTGGCGATGATGCTGATGGCGCAAGGCCTCTCGTTCAAACTCTCGCACGGGCGGCCCGTACCGCTCGAAAGCCAAGACTTTCAAAACACCGGCATCGGCTTTTTCTTGGGACCGCTGTTCAGTTCGCTGCATCTGCCGGGGTTGCCGATTCCCGTCATCTGGATGATCGTCATCGTGATCGGCTGCTCCATCTTGCTGATGCGCACGCGTTTCGGGCGCTACGTTTTTGCGCTGGGGGGCAACGAAGAAGCCGCGCGTCTAGCCGGGGTGAGCGTAGGCAGCATCAAGACGATGGTCTACGTCATCAGCGGCATGTGCGCAGCCGTTGCCGGATTTCTGCTCATGGCATTATTTTCTTCCGGATCGCCGCAGACCGGCACCGGCGATGAAATGCTCGAGGCCATTGCGGCCGTCGTCGTCGGAGGCACGAGCCTCATGGGCGGCCGCGGCACCATCGTGGGCACGTTTTTCGGCGCGCTGCTGATCGGGATGCTGTACAACGTCATGAATTTGCTCAGCATCGAATCCTACACGCAGAAGATCGTGCTCGGCGGCGTGATTCTGCTGGCCGTGGTGGTCGACGAGATGCGCAAGCGCTATCTGCGCGCGACGTAGAAGGTCGCGTTCCATCATGTCGGACCTGCATGCTGCGCCAGACCAGTCTCCCGAGGCGGTTCAAACGCGCCGCCGGCGGACTGAACCCCTCGGTGTGCTTTCACTTGCTGCGTTGGGCGTCGTTTTCGGCGACATCGGCACCAGCCCGTTGTACGCGTTTCATCAGTGCTTCACCGGCGAGTTCGCAGCTGCAATAACAACGCAGAATATCCTGGGCATTCTATCGTTGATCTTTTGGGCGCTCATCATCGTCGTCTGCGGGAAGTACGTCGCGCTCTTGTTGCGAGCGGACTATGATGGGCAGGGTGGCACGTTTGCACTTCTCGCGCAGCTGATCCCGCCTAAGCGCACGGCCAAACCGATGGCATTGGGGACGCTTGCACTCATGGTGCTGTTCGGCTCCTCGATGCTTTACGGCGACGGTGCCATTACGCCGGCAATTTCCGTCATTTCCGCCATCGAAGGCTTAGACGAATGGACGCACGCCGCACATCCGTTCATCGTGCCGCTTGCCGTCATCGTGCTGGTCGGTCTTTTTGCCGTGCAGAAGCGCGGCACGGGTCGTATCGGCGTGTTGTTCGGTCCAATCATGCTGATATGGTTCGCGGCAATCGGCATTACGGGCGTTTTCGCGGTGATCCGCAATCCGGCCGTACTAGCAGCGCTGAATCCGGAGTACGCCGCGCAATTTTTCATTCACAACGGATTTCGCAGTTTGCTGATCTTCGGCGCGGTGGTTCTCTGCGTCACCGGCTGCGAGGCGTTGTATGCGGATCTCGCGCACTTCGGCCGGCGACCGATTACGCTCGCATGGGCGACGGCCGTCTTGCCCGCCTTGCTGTTGAACTATTTCGGCCAAGGTGCGCTCACGCTCCAGGATCCGCGCGCAATTCACGCGCCGTTCTTCCGATTGGTGCCGGCATGGGGCATCATTCCGATGGTGCTGCTCGCAACCGTGGCTACGGTTATCGCATCCCAGGCGCTGATTTCGGGCGTATTTTCCCTCACGCAGCAGGCCATGCAACTCGGGTTCACGCCGCGGTTTCGCATCGTACACACCTCTCGGCATTTCTCCGGGCAGATTTATATGCCGATGATCAATGCAATGCTCGGTATCGCGTGTATCGTAGTCGTCATCACTTTCCGTTCGTCAGAACGCTTGGGCGGCGCCTACGGCTTGGCGGTAACGATAACGATGCTGATGGACACTATCGCGTTCTCCCAACTCTTGAAAAAACGGTGGATGTGGCCGGCGTGGCAATGGGTGCCGCTGATCGCGCTGTTCCTGGCGTGGGAACTCGGGTTTCTCTTCGGCAACGCTTCCAAGTTCATTTCAGGCGGCTGGGTGCCGTTCGGGATGGCGCTTATCCTGTTCACGCTCTTTACGACGTGGAATCGCGGCCGCCGCCGCATGATGGAAGCACTGTCGGCGCAAGTCATGCCGGTGGAGCAGTTTTTGGCCGAAGCGCGCGAACCGACCGTGGTGAGCGGAACGGCATTCTTTCTAAATCCCGATCCGTCCGGAATTCCGTTCGTGCTGCAGCACGAGTGGATGCGCAGCCACATCGTCTTCGATACGATCGTGCTGCTGACGATCATGCACGCCGGCCGGCCGTTCGTTTCCTCGGATCGCCGGGTGGAGATCGAGCAGCTCGCGCCCCGGCTCATGCGCGTAAAGGCGTGGTACGGATTCATGGAGGAGCCGCGCATTCGCGATATTTTGCATCATCTGCGAAAACGGCGCCCGGATGTCGATTTCTCCCACCCGACCTACTATCTGGCGAGCCCGAAGATCAGCGCCGCGCATACCCCGCACGGTCTTCCTCCCTGGCAGCGCAGCTTGTTTCGTTGGATGGCGCGCAACGCGCGCCCGTTGACCGACTCGCTCGGCCTGCCGCCGAACAACGTCATCGAATTCGGCGTCGAAGTTCGAGTGTGATCGTTAGGCCGCGATGCTTGATGGGAAGCGTCGCGGCAGAGAGGCCGAGGGCCCCGGCGACTCTGCCCCTGGGGGGACGAGGAGCGCCCTTCGGCGGCGCTCATGACGATTCTCGCGGATACGCCTGTTAAAACGGAAAGTCGGAGTCGCGCAGCCCCACGTTCGTCTTGACGTCCGAAAACGTTTCTTCGGCGACGACTTTGTCGCCGGAAAAACGCATCTGGCGAACGGGGAAGTGCGTCGTTTTTGACAGGTCGATCGCCATGCGCGTGACGCCGCCGTAACGCGCGGGATCAGCCAGCTCTAACTGGACCTCTTCGGTCGGCGTGCCGTCGACGAGGGGGCCCTCGCGCTGCGTCAACCGGCCGTCGATGATGCGGTACTTGTCGACCTCGTTCTGCAGCAGACCGTCGGAAATCGTGTAGCCGCGCAGCGACGTTGCTCTGGCGTCATGAAGATCGACGGTCTTAGGAATAGTGAAAAACGCAATCTTCAGATGCCCACGAACCGATTGTCCGCCCTTCCAAACGCCGCCGCTGCCCGCTCCATCGCCCGCAACGATGTCGGTTTTCGCCATGTCCGGTCGTTTGAAAGCGTAATGGTAGGTGCGATCTTGAACGCGATCTCCGAGCACCTCATGCGTGCGGACCGTGGCGGTGTAATCGTTCACCGTCGCAAACGTCCGATCGAATGCCTCGATTGCCGGGACGTTCGACGCCGAAGCCGCAGTAGGCCACACAAACGCGGCGCACGCAAAGAGGACGAAGAACGCTTTTTTCATGCCGTCGTGTTCGCTTGCACCTGCTCGTTTCCGCCCGCCTGCGTTACTTCGTCGACCAGCAGCGTACCGTGCTTGCCTTCCACGCCCACCAGAACGTCGCACTTGGCGCTAGCGGCGATTTGGTCGATGTCGCGCCCCAGCGGAGCGCCGCTGTATTTGCCTTCGCGATACGATCCCATGATGATGAGCGAGGCGCGTTCGCGTTTGGCGACGTCGAGCACGGCCTGGGCGGTTTGGCGCTGGTGAACGATCTCGGTGCGTACTTCCACGCTGCTGCGCTTGGCGATCGCTTCAACCGAAGCCAAGATGTCTAGCCCGGCGCGATCTTCTTCTTCCATGATCGCATTGGTCGGAAGCGTAAACGGAACTTCGATGACGTAAATCGCCAGCAGCTCGGAATTCTGCCCTCGCGCGAGGCGCGCAGCCAGCACCATCATGTGCTCGGTGCGGATCTCCGACGAAAACACGACCACGATCGTGCCTAGGCGTTCTTTCAACGACTTTTCGGCTGCCGTTGCAATCAGGTCTGCCTTCGTCTTGGGCGGATGCAGCATCCACCACAACGTTGCTCCCGCTGCGGCGACCGTTCCAAAGGCCGCTGCTATCCCCGCCCCGGTGATGTGAACCGGTTCCGTCATTGCCTTGAGCGCAAGAACAGCATCGTGCGATGAACCCCAAGCGCCACCATTGCCACGCCGAGCAACAATCCCGGCACGGCCTCCACGCGCAGACCGGCCGCGCCGAAAACCCTGTAGATGATTGCCGCGCCGAACACGACGAAGAGCACGCTGGTGACGGCTCTGAATCCGGAATAACGTCTGCTGCGGGGTACGCTCACTGCCCGCGCGCCGTGAAGTCCGGATTGCGTTCTTTGAGTTTGCCGACCAATTCGTCCATCAGCTCCAGCTCGCCCGCATTACGCAAAATTTGAACCTGATCGCGATTCCAATTGCGCGCGACCGATCCAAACACGGGAAGCTTCTTGCGCACCCGATATACGGCATAGGCGATGATGCCGCAGAGCAGCCACGACGGGCCCGCAATGCGGCCGATGTGATGCGTGATCAGGACGAATACCAAAATCGCGAAGATGCCGAAGAACCCGACGATGGCCACGAGCGGGAAGTGAACGTGCTCGCCGCGGAATTTCATCTTCACGTTCAACGGGATCAAGAATTTGCGCGGCGTGAGCGGATCGTTCAAGCGCAGCGCGATGAGCGCGATGAACACCAGCGTGTACTGGCCGCCGCGCCGAACGCGTATAAATCGCCCAAGAACTCATATCCGAAGTCCCCTTGCAGCGCCGCAAAGACCAATTCTATGACGGCCACTCCGCAAAAGACGACGATCGAGATGACCGGCGTTTTGAATTTGCGGTGCACGCGTTTGAACAAGCTGGGCAGTGGCTGGAACTGGCTCATCGAATACGCGATGCGCGAGCTGCCGAACACTCCGGAATTGCTCGAAATGAGCAGCAGCGTGGCGCCGAAGATGGGCACGTAAAAGGCCGCGAGCAAGCCGAAGTACGGAATGTTTGAGGCCATGACCGCCACGGCTTTGTCCTGATTCTGCGTTGCGCCTAAGTACTGCCAGAACTGCTGCGCGTGGCCGGCGGCATCGTGGGGCACCGGATACCACGGCTGCATGCCCAGCGCCAGGTTCGAGTACGCCAGCGCGAAGATCAGAATCGTGAGAATCAGCGCGATCGACGTACGCGGAATGATCGAAGCAGGGCGGCTGGTTTCCTCGGCCGCGTGCGAGATCGACTCCAAGCCCACGAAGGAAATGATCGCCAGCGAAATGCCGTTCATCAACTGAAACGTGTTCGGCCAGCCCGTCTGCATGCTGTGAATCAGCAGCTCGGGTCTGAACGTGAATAAGAACCCAAGGAAAAGTATCAGCACTTCGCTGCACACGTCCATCGCGCTTACGAAGCCGTTGAACGCGGTGCTTTCGCGCACGCCGATGACGTTGAGTATCGCCAGGCCCACGATGAGCAGCAGCACGGCCCAAAAATGCAGCAACGGGTGAATCGTCGCGTCGAGCGCATTGAGCAGCGGTAAATGGCTCAAATAGCCGACGCATCCCCACGCGAAGAGCGTGATGTCGATCGTAAAGTCCAGCAGCACTGCCCATCCGGCCATGAATCCCAGGAAATCGCCGAGGCCCCGCATCACGAAATATTGGCCGCCGCCGGCTACCGGATATGCGGAGGCTAATTCGGTGTACGCTAGGCCCACGCACACGTACACGAGCCCCGCAAAGAGAAAAGCGACATTCGTCGCCCCTCCGGCCACGCCGATGACCAGTCCGAGCGCGACGAAAATGTCTGCGCCCACGTCGGCGTAGCCCCACGAGTACGAGCCCCACGGCGTGACCGAGCGGCGCAGCTCTTGGCGGTGTTCGTCCATCGGCCCTTAGTAACCGATCGCCGTTCGCTCCAGCGCGTTGATCAGATACTCGGTCTCACTCATGTGTTCCGCCAGATCGTAATCGCGAAAGACTTCCAACGCCTCATTGAGCTTGTGAACTCCCTCGCGCAGTTCGCTGCGCTCTCGTAACCCATCCGAGGCTTTCTGCAAAATCATGGTACCGTATTTCAACGCCGTCTTAGCGTATTCCAAACGGTTGTCGACGGCCGCGAGCTCGTGAAGCGCGACCATGAACTGATCCTTCGCCTCGTCGTAGCGGCGCCGGCGCGTCGCCAGCATGCCCTTGAGCACGGCTTCGTAGGCGTCATTGCGGTTGCGAGAGGGTGCCAGCGCACGGTCGATCACCGCGCGCAGCTCCGTATTCGCCTTGGGCTCGGGGCGCGGCTGCGCCGGTGGTTTTTTCGCCGCGGACGGCGACAGCAGCACCTGCAAATCCGCGATGAAGTCTCGCGCAGTCTGATACCGTTTGCCGGGATCTTTGTCGATCGCACGCACGATGACGCGTTCGAGCGGTTCGGGAATGTTGCGGTTGATCTGATGCGGAGCGGTGGGTGCGTCATGAACGTGCGAGAAGATTGTGGCCACCAGATCGTCCTTGTCGTTGCGGAACGGCACGGTCCCCGTGAAAATTTCATACATGACGATTCCGACGGAGTACAGATCACTGCGCACGTCCGCAGGTTTGCTCAAAAACCGCTCGGGCGCAAGATAGCCGATCGTTCCGACGATCTGTCCCGTGCGCGTGGTCTGCGTCATGTCGCTGGTCCGGCGGGCCAAGCCGAAGTCCATGACTTTGACGTGTTTTCCGTCGTCCACCGTCATGATGTTCGACGGCTTGATGTCGCGATGAATCGTGCCGTCGGTGTGCGCGTACTCGAGCGCTTCAAGCACGTCGGTAAGATACGTGAGCGCCTGCCGGTACGATATGGACCCCCCTTCCAAGTCGCGCAGCGTCTTGCCGCGCACCAGTTCCATCACGATGTACGACATTCCGGATTCTTCGCCGACGTCAAAGACCTGCACGATGCGGGGATGGTTGAGTTTGGCCATTGCCTGCGCTTCGCGCAGGAAGCGCTTGTTGATGTCGTCGGAGCGATCGATCAGGACTTTGATCGCGACTTCGCGCTCGAGCGTTTTATCGAACGCGCGATATGTGTCCGCAGTGCCGCCACGGCCGATCAGCTCGCGGATCTCGTAGCGGCTGCCGAGCGTTCGTCCGATAAACGTGTCCATTTTTAAAAGGCGTTCCGGTGCAGGATCATGCGCTCCCCGTCTACCGCGACCACGTCGAAACGAAAGCGGGCGCGTGGAGCGACGATTTGCGCGTAGTCCGCCGCGAGCCTGCGAAGCGTTCGCCGCTTACGCGCATCTACTGCCGAAAGCGCGCTGCCGTAGCGGTCGGACCAGCGTGCCTTCACCTCCACGAACACGATCGTATCGCCCTCGCGGCACACCAAGTCAATTTCACCGCCCGGCAAACGCACGTTGCGGCGCACGATCCTATACCCGGCCGACTGCAAAAATTCCGCGGCGCGATCCTCTCCGGCGCGGCCTTTAGTGCCGTTAGCGCTGCGCAAGCTGCGCTTCCCGAACCCGCCACCAAGTCGAGCGATGATGCGGCGAAGGACCGTGCTCTCTGAGCGCGCGCAGATGCTCCGGAGTCGCGTACCCTTTGTGTTCGGCAAAACCGTAACGCGGATCGCTGCGGTGCAGCTCGACGAGCAGCCCATCGCGGTAGACCTTGGCAACGATCGATGCGGCCGCTACCGTCGCGCTACGCTCATCGCCTTTGATCAGCGGTTCCTGCGGCCCGGGAAACGCCCGAATGCGCACCGCATCCGTGATGAGATATTGCGGCGCAATGCTGAGCGAAGCGATGGCGCGTTCCATGGCCAGAACGCTCGCCCAATAAATGTTCAAACGATCGATTTCCTCGACGCTGGCAACGCCGACGGCCCAAGACGCGCATTGCGCCTTGATCTTCGCGGCGATCTCGATGCGCAGGTCCGGCAGCACCTGTTTGGAATCGTTGAGCCCCCGAATCATCAGCGGTTCGCCCGCCACCACGCACGCCGCCACGACGGGGCCCGCAAGCGGACCGCGCCCAACCTCGTCGACGCCGCCGACGTACACCAAGCCCTTCTCACGTGCGGCATTTTCAAACGCATGAATGCGGTGCAAACGGCGCCGGTCGCGCTCGTACGCGTTTTTGGATTTACGCTGTTTTGGCGTCATCATCAGGAGCTTGCTCCAACGTCATGCGTCCGAATTTTCCATCGCGCAGTTCCTTTATGTAGGATTGTGCGGCGTTGTGGTAGTCCGCTTCACCGCCTGCGCGCATGAATCCGCGCGCGCGAGCGAACGTCTGCAGATCCGGTACCTGGGTGCGTCCTCGCGATCGTTCCAGGAGCCAGCGATAAAAGCGTTCGGCGATGTCTTGCGGATCGTATCGCTCGCGCGGGACGGCTCCGACGAGCGCCAGCTTCCATTGCGCCGCCGGCGAGGAAATCTTCGGTACCAAAATGCCGGGCGTGTCCATGAGCTCCAGGTGCGCGCCTACGCGAAACCATTGCAGCGAACGCGTAACGCCTGCGCGTTCTTCGGTGCGGGCCGCGGCACGCCGCAGCAGCCCGTTGATGACCGAAGATTTGCCCGAGTTGGGCACGCCCACGACCATCGCGCGCTGCGCGCCGGATCGCTTTTCGGTCAGCTGATCCAGCAGCCGGCGCAGCGCGTTCAAGCCCGATCGTTCGCGCGCGTTTACCGCCAGGACCGTTCTGCCTTCGGATTGCAGAAATCCCAGCCATCGCGCGGTTTGCTGCGGATCCGCTAAGTCGGCGCGGCTGAGCACCAGTAAGCGCGCACGTTTGCCGGCGATGAGGTCGAGCATCGGGTTGGCGCCGCAATGCGGAACGCGCCCGTCGACCACCTCGATGACGATATCAATGAGACGCATGTGCTCGCCGATGCGGCGCATGGCCGCGGCCATGTGGCCTGGATACCATTGCACGACTTGTTCGAAATCGCGATCGGCGTTCACAGCGCTACCCATTCACGCCGCTTTAGAGCGCACCCAAGTGCCCGACCGGCCAAATACCGATGACCGCCTTGCCCAAAACTTGATTTTGCGGAACGAACCCCCAAAACCGCGAATCGTCGCTGTCCGCCCGATTGTCGCCTAAAACATAGAGCGCGTTCGGGGGAACCGTGAGCGTTTCAAAGCTGCGGCGATCGGGATAGCGCACGTACGGCTCGTTCAATTGCGTGCCGTTGACGAAGACGCGCCCTTGGTCCACGCTGATGCGATCGCCGGGAAGTCCGATGACGCGCTTGATGAAGACTTCGTGCGCGGGCGCGTCGTGGTGGAAAGGCGATGATGTCCCCGCGGGCCGGTTTTCCGAAGCGATACGCCATGGTGTTGATCATGACGATCTCGCCCGAAGCGATGTGCGGCGCCATGGAGCGGCCAGATACTTCGGGCATGCGCATGAAAAACGCGAGCGCGAGAGCCAGCAGAACGGCGATTTGCAACGTTGCGCTCGCGAGCGGGCGCCAATGCAGTTCCCGGGGCACGGGAGCTGTTCTTCTACGTCAGCGCCAGAGTATCCGCGCGTGGCTGAGGGGCCAGAAAATTAAAAAGGCGTGGCCCGTGAAATGCGCCGCTTTGCCGGCCTGAGCGCCGGTGGCGAACGTGCCGGCGTCTTGCGCGAAGCCCCAGATGTGCGAGTCCTCGGAATCGTTGCGATTGTCGCCCATCATGAAGTAGCAGTTCTTCGGGATGCGATCCGGCGCGCTCCAATCCTTGCGGGGCGGAACGTTCGCCTCCGCCGGATCCAATGCCGTGTACCCGCCTCCGATGTTGACGTAGATGCCGTAATTTTTGATTACGAGGTTGTAATCCGGAGGCTGTGCGATGTAGGGTTCGCTCATGGCTTTCCCGTTCACGAAGACCACGCCGTTTTGGATTCGCAGCGTGTCGCCCGGCCGGCCAATGACACGTTTGATGAAGTCGTCCGGAGTGGGCAGCGGCGGCGGAAAGACGACGACGTCGCCTTCTTTGGGCTTATGAAAACGGTACTCGAACTTGTTGACCAGCAGCACGTCGCCCACTTTGAGCGTCGGAATCATGGAGCCCGAGGGAATGTAGTACGTGCGCGCGACGAAGGTTATCAGCAGGAACGCCGCGATGCCCGCATAGATGAACGGGTCCAGATATTCCCGCGCAAAACCGCTCGAGCGTCCCTGCGAACCGGCTCGCACCGGACGCAGCGTCAGCACGATGCGCGCGATCAGAAACACGATGACCAGCCCGAGCAATTCCACCGGCGTCACGGCCACGGCTCCCATCGCGCTATCTCAGCACGCGAAGCCGGTCGAACGGCCAAAGCAAAAGAAACGCGCGGCCGGTAAAGGCTGCCGTCTTCGGCGTCTTTGCCAGCGGTCCCGAAGCAAATCGGCCGTGCAGCTCGAGCAAAGCCCCAGACGTGCGAGTCTTCCGAATCGTTGCGGTTGTCGCCCATGACGAAATAAAAGCCGCGTGGAATTCTGTCGGGTGCCTGCCACATCGAGCGCGGTGGAATGTCGGCTTGCGCGCTGCTCAGCCGTTCAAAACCGCTGCCGCCGTCGACGTAGATCCCGTAGTTTTTTATGGCGAGATTGTAGTCCGCGGGTTGTGCGATGTACGGTTCGTTCAAGCGCCGGCCGTCCACGTACACGGCACCGCCGCGTACGCGCAGCGTGTCGCCCGGAACCCCGATGACGCGTTTGATGAAGCTGCTGTCCGAGGCAATCGGCGGCGTGAAGACGACGATGTCGCCGCGGTGCGGAAGGCCGAAGCGGTACGCGATCTCGTCGACGAGCAGCACGTCGCGATTCTGCAGCGTGGGAACCATCGATTGTGACGGGATGTAGAACGTTCGGACCACGAACGTGATCAGAAACAGCGCGATCAACCCTGCGACGATGAACGCGTCCAAATATTCGCGCAGGGTAACGGCCGCGCCGGACCATCGGCGAGCCGCCGCAGCTGAACCCGATGCGAGCTTTTCGAACGATCTGCTGCCGAGCGCTATGCGCGCAAGGGCAAAGACGCCGATCAGCCCGAGTAACTGCAGGGGCGAGATGGCAAGACTAGCGGGCAGTTTTCTTCTCTTTGATCCGCGCGGCTTTGCCGATCTTCTCGGTCAGATAATACAGCCGGCTGCGGCGCACGATGCCGCGCTTGCTGATCTCGATGCGATCGACCCGCGGGCTGTGCAGAAGAAACGTTTTTTCGACGCCGACTCCATGGGCGACCCGGCGAACCGTGATCGACTCTTGCGCGTTTCCGCCCTTGCGGACCGTAACGACGCCTTCGAACATTTGCACGCGCTCTTTGCCGCCTTCGACCACCTTTGAATAGACCTTCACGGTATCGCCGGGACGGAACTGCGGGACGTTGTCTTTGCGCTGTTCGCGGTTCAAGACATCGATGACGTTCATGACTTTCTCTTCTGCTCAATAAAGCTCATGTGGACGAAATCCAACAAGGCCGGTGGGGTGCCCACGGCAACCCTGGCATAATAGCACGGTGCCTACTACTCCGCAAGGACGATGCGCGTTACGATTCGTCCGCTTTTCCAGGGCTTTCTAAGTCCGGCCGACGCTTGCGAGTGCGTTCCCGGGACTGCTCCCGCCGCCATTGCGCGATGGCGGCGTGGTCCCCGGAGAGCAGCACCGCGGGGACGTCGACGCCGCGGAAGCGGGCGGGTCGCGTGTAGCTGGGGTAATCCAGAGCTGCGGACGTGAAGGATTCGGCAGCGGCCGACTGCGGACGAATCGCTCCCGAGAGCAATCGCACCGTCGCGTCGATCATGGCCAGCGCCGGCAGCTCGCCGCCGGTCATCACGAAATCTCCCAGAGAAAATTCTTCGAGCGGATAGAGGCTGCTCAAGCGCTCGTCGATGCCTTCATAGTGACCGCACACGAAAATCAAGCGTTCGTATTCGCGCGCAAAACGGCGCGCGTCGCGCTGGCTGAACGGCGTGCCGCTGGGGGCCGGGACGACGATTAGGCGCCGCTCGTCCGGCGCAGCCTCGCCCACGATGCCGTCCAGGATGCGGGCAATCGGCTCGATCCGCATCACCATACCGGGACCGCCGCCGAAGGGCGCGTCGTCGGCTCGCTCGTTTTCGCGCAGCGCGTCGAGCACGTGGTGGTAACGAATCTGCACGATGCCTGCTTCGACGGCCCGGCCGACGATCGAGAGACCCACGAACGGCGCCAGCACTTCGGGAAAGAGCGTGAGCACGTCGATCGTGAACATACGCCGCAGTGTTCAACCTGCGCAGATTCTTGGCTCTTTTTCGCCCCGAGCTTTATACGCCGTTCGAGCTGGCGATGCGCGACATCGCGCAGGGACGCTACAGCGAGGCCGTTAGCCGCATCGACGAACTGCTGCGCGAACCCGATCTAAAAAGCGAGGAATGCGCGCTGTTGTGGAACAAACGCGGCGTCGCCTTTATGCACATGCACGAACGGGAGCAGGCGCGCGCGTCGTTCGAGCGGGCGCTTTCCATCGCGCCGCGCTACGCTCCGGTGCTGGTGAATGTCGGCAACATGCATTTGGAGGCAGGCGCGATCGAAGCGGCGATTCAGCAGTACGAACTGGCGGTGCAGAGCGATGCGAATTACGCGCCGGCGCACCACCATTTGGGAATCGCGTATAAGCGATTGGGACGCACCGCCGACGCCGTGCGCGCGCTACGCCGCGCGCATCGGTTGGAAGGGCGCGCCGCCGCAAAAAACCCGGGGCGTTTCAAATGATCGCTAAAAGCTATTTCACCGGCTCGACCGACGTGATCTCCTCCAAGTATTCGAACAGCTGCGGCAAGGTGATTTTCTCCAAGGCGGATTGCCGGCTGCCGCCCTCACCGTCGGGGCCTTCGTCGCGAAGATAGCATCGAGATTCCACGCCGCTTTCCAGCTCGCTGATGAACGAGACGGCAAAGCCTTTGCCCGGCATCTCGTCGTAAATCCGCATGGTCGCCGGATTCAGAATTTCGATCGAGTGGCTTTGGCTGCAGGCATCAAAGATCGTGATGGTCAGATAGTCGCGGTTCGTCACCTCGATGGAGCCGACGACGAACACGTTCTTCGCCGAAAAAAACTCGTGGCCGCGCTTGTTCCGGCTCGAAATTTCGTAAAAGACGCGGTGAGCGACGAAGCGGCCGAGAATTTTGCGCAGCGTCGCAAGCGAGGCCAGCGTTTCGGTGCGATTGCCCCGCGTGTAGATGATTTTCACGAGCCGCCATCCTTGCACGGCGCCGGAGGGAGGCCCTGCTGCCCTCGCAGGCCTGCTTGGGCGGCAGCGCTCCGGCTACCGCAGGCGCGCGCAAAGAATCGGCAAAGTCTGCAGCGTGCTCTCGATTCCGGACATGGCCATCCTGGGCGTTTTGGCGCTGCTCGTTTTCGGCGAACAGAAACTTCCCAGCATCATGCGGCAGGCGGGACGAGTGATGCGCGAGGTGCAGAACACCTCACATTCGTTTATTCGCGAGATGGAGCGGGCGGCGGACTTAAACGAGCCGCACACGCCGGCGGCGCACTCCCCGCTCGACGAAGTTCGCGTGATCGATGAAGAGCCCGAGCCTACGAGTCCCCCGCCAAACGGCGCCAGAGCAGAAGAACCGCGCTGACGTAATGCTGCGTTTCGGGATACGGCGGAATGCCGCCGTATTTTTGCACGGCGCCGCTTCCGGCGTTGTACGCGGCCAGCGCTAGAGCGTATTGCGTGCGGCGGTCAACACCGGAGAAACGGTTGAGCAGCGCGCGAAGATGAACCGCAGCGCCGCGGATGTTGTCTCGCGGATCGGTCGCGCTCACTCCCATACCCGATGCGGTTGCCGGCATCAGCTGAGCCAGCCCAATCGCACCGGCCGAGGAAACCGCTTCGGGATGCCAGCGTGATTCTACGGCGATCAGCGCCACGAGCAAGCGCGCATCCAGCGCCTGCGCGTCCGCTTGCACGATCACTTCGCGCGCGAGAATTGCCGATTGCGGGGCACCCAGCAACGGGTTGAAGTTCCGCAGTGCTTGCGCGTACGCTCCCACGAGCGCGTCTTGCGCGCGCGCGACGCCGTTCGTTAGCCAGAGCAATGCAAAAACCAAGAGGATCGCGCGCTGCACGATCCTCCGTAGTACCCGGGCGCCTCGTTCCGCGGACTAAATGTTGAAGTTCTGACGCACTTCGTTGATGCGCTGCTGCAGCATTTGTTTACCTTGCTGCTGCAGCCGGTCTTTCTGATCTTCGGGCAGCCGTTGATACACCAGGTATCCGGCAGCGGAAAGCAAGCCGCCGAGGACGCCTACGAGCAGTGCCTTACCGACTTCGTTCCCCCCGGCGTTTTCCGTATCTTCGTAACTCACGCTGGCGTTCTCCGCATAGGTGCCCTTGTAGCCGTTGCTGCCGGACCATTGCTGTTCCGATTGCGCCGGCCGGAATGTCTCTGACATTGATGGCCTCCAAAAAAGATCTCGCCGCTATTCATACCCGCCGACGGCCCTTACGCCTCAATATCCTCGCTCAGCCTCACATGCTGCGGATACTGCTCGCCGATCTGCCGGACTGCCAGCAGCGCGGTTTCTAGAATGGCGGCCACGCGCTCGTCGGCGCGGGCACTAGCCGGCCAGCGCATCGCCATTTCGCCGGAGCGTTGCGTGACGTCCATGGGTATCTTGACGTGCGCTTCCAGGCCCAGCCGCGCAGCCTGAAGGATCGCCGAAACCGCCGCGCACACGAGCGAATATTCGTCGGCGCTGGTTTCCGGAATTTCGACGTGCCCCCGCGCAAAAACAGAGGACAGCCTCTGCCGGCCGTCCCTGCGGAAAATCACGTCCAGCAACGGCGCCCTACGGCGAGCTGAATCTTCGTAATCTTGACTTGGGCGAAGCGCTGGCGGTGCCCGGTGAGCTTGCGGACTCGCTTTTTCGGTTTGTATTTGAAGACCAGAATCTTCTTGTCGCGGTCTTGACGCAGCACCGTGCCCGTCACCGAGGCGCCGTTCACGATAGGGCTGCCCACCGAAATGCCGTCCCCGCCGTTGCTCGTAAGCACCACGCGCTCGAACGTGACGTCCGAACCGACCTCGCTCTGCAGGAGATCGCACTTGATCACATCACCCTCGGTGACCTTATACTGCTTGCCGCCCGTCTCGATAATCGCGTACATGACTTTGGAAGATTACCAAGCTCCTCCCGTGCTGTCAAACGCAACCCTCGTCGTGACCGTTTGACAGAGAACGCCGGAAGAGGTATATTGTCAGAGCAATCTATATTACAGACTAGTCTAAAAGAGGAGTACCTCGCTGATGAACGCTTCCGAAGCGCGCGAGCACCTAGAGATGGTGGACCGCATTTTGACCCAAGCCGACGAGCAACCAGTCCGGCTGACTCCGGGCTTAATCGTCGTTTGGGGTTTCGCGGCAGCCGCCATCGACGCGGGGCAACAACTGTACTTTTCGCACCTCGGCGGTCACGCCGGCGTATGGCTCGCGGACGCGGCCCTGTTGATCGGAATCATTTACTCCGTCCTCGTGTGCGTGTCGATAGCGCGTAACCGTTGCTTCGAACGCGTATCGCTTAACGAGATTCGCATGGCCCGCGTGATGGGCGCCGTTTGGTTTACGGTAGTCGTCGCCGCGTTCGCGCAGCCACACGTGTTCGCGGGGTGGGGCGGCGCGGCGGTGTGGAGCATGGGGGCGGCTATCATGATGCTGGTCATCGGTTTCTCCGGCGACCGCCGCGGCTTGGCCGGGGGCCTGGTGCTGCTCGTCTCGGTTTTGGCGGCGAACTATCTCCTGCCGCAGATGCCGGGCTACGTGCTCGCCGCCGGATTCATACTCGGTTACGCGGTGCCGGGGCTGCTCTTCTTGGGCACGGGTCCGCGAGAGGACGCGTAGTGAATGAGCTGCTGCTCTCGAAGATTCGCTTGGGCGTCATCGCCGAGCTGTTGACCGCGGAATGGGCCGCCTTCAATCAACTGCAGCACGCCACGCAAACGACCAACGGCAATCTGGGAGCGCATTTGGCCAAGCTGGTCGAGCATGGCTATGTGGCGGAGGAGAAAACGTTCGTCAACCGCCGGCCCCAGTCGCGCTATCGGCTTACGGCGACCGGCCGTCAAGCCTTCGTGCAGCACGTGCGCGACATGCAGGCGCTGCTCGAACAGGGCGATGCATCATCGACTCTCCGGGCTGGTACCGGTGGCGCTCGGCGATCTTTGCGTCGATCTACGTCGTCGGGTTCTTCGGCGGCTGGGCGGTTGCGCCGGAGCGCCGGTACGTGCCCGCGTTTGCCGCGTTCGGATCGCATTTCGGGCAGGCGGGCATCGCGGCGCTGCTCGCGCTCGCCGTCGCGTGCACGCTCGGATGCCTGATCGTGCGAGCGTGGGGCTCGAGTTACTTGACGGCGGGAATCGTGTGGAGTGTCGACGCGCGCACGGATTCGCTCGTCGCCGGCGGACCCTTTCGCTACACGCGCAATCCACTCTATGTCGGAAACGCCTTGCTGGCATACGGTTTCGCGCTCCTTGCGCCGCCGTCCGGCGCGGCGTTCATCGTGATAGCCAACGGCGCGTTCATCGCTGCGCTGATCGGACACGAAGAACGTGCGATGCTTCAGCGATACGGCGGCGCTTTTGTCTCGTACTGCGTCCGCGTGCCGCGATTTTTTCCGCGCCTCATCCCGGCCCCGGTACAATCGGGCACGCGTCCCTCCATCGTCCAGGGACTACTTGCTGAAATTTTTACGGCATCGGTGGCGGCGGGAGTGTTTGCTTGGATCCTCGCGCCGGCGTACGGCGCATACGCCTTCATCGCGCTATGCATCACCGGAGATTTCACGCAGCGCGCCCTCGAGCGCGCGCAACAAATACAAGAAAGGACCACATCATGATCTTCGCGAGCATTGCATTGGTTCTGGCCGCAGCCACTGCACCGGCGCTTCCGCCCAATTGCAATAAAGCCGTCGGCTTTACGGGCACGATCTGCACGCCCGCAGGAGCGGGAAAACATCCGGCGATTCTGCTGCTCGGCGGTTCGGAAGGCGGCGACGGCATGTCGCTTGTCGCACCGCGGTTCGCGCAACGCGGATATGTTGCCGCTTCCGTTGCCTATTTCGGTCTGCCGGGTTTGCCGCAAACGCTTGAAAACGTTCCGCTGGAGACGGTCGGAACGGCGCTTGCGACGGTCGCCAAACGCGACGACGTCGATTCTGCGCGCATCGCTATTTTTGGCGTTTCGAAAGGCGGCGAATTAGCGTTGGCTATTGCGTCAGTCTATCCGCAGATTCGCGCCGCCGTGGCCGACGTCCCCAGTCCGTTCGCATGGCAAGGCATTCCGCGAGGACCGGGAGCGCCGGTTTCGTCGTGGACGTTCGACGGCAAGCCGCTGCCCTACGTGGCATACTCCTCGCAAATGGGAGATGCATTCAGCGCGGCCTTTACGGCCGGCAAGCCGCTCGATATGCGCCCTGCCTACGATGCTTCCATGCAGGAGAACAAGTCGCAGATTCCGGCCGCAATGTTCCATTTGGAAAACATTCGAGGCCCCGTGATGATGCTCGCCGCAGACGACGATCAAATTTGGGATTCGGTCGCGCAGTGCGAGATTGGTATGCAATATCTGCGCGATCAACGTCATACGTTTCCCGACGTTTATCTACACTATCCCGGCGCCGGGCACTTGTTTTTGTTCTCGAGCGCGTCCAGGCCCATGACGCAAGCGCCGATGGGCCCCGTTACTCTCATGCTCGGAGGTACCGCCCAGGCCAACACGCAGGCGGGGCAACAGGCCTGGCCACGGATCTATTCGTTCCTTTCTGCAGCCCTCGCCCGCTGAGGCCGGGCGCGGAGCGGCCCTAGCAAGCAGCTAAGGCCGCGCGGCTTCCAGCCGAAAACTTTACCGTGAGGGCCTTCGAGGGGCGCCGCGTGGTGCTGGCTGCGGTCGTTTCGTGTACCGTCGTTTTAGCGCTGCTCGCGAGCTCGGTCGTCGAGTTCGTGCTGCTGCAGCAAAGCGTGATCCGCGAGCAGGCAATAGCGGCTGCTGCGTACCGGCAGCACGACCGTCTGCTGCAACTCGTCAACGAAGAAACGGGCGTACGCGGGTATGTCGCTTCGGGCGACGCGCAATTCCTGGACGTCTATCGAACGTCGCTGCACGCGGTGCGATCGCAGCAGCTCGATTCCGCAAACCGCCGAAACGTGGCGGCGGTGCAAGCGTATTTCGCCAACGTGATCCGGCTGGTGCGCGACGGCCGGCGCGACGATGCACTAGCGGAGCTCGCGCCTGGCAAATCGTTGTTCGACCGTCTTCGCGCAACGGACAATAAGACCGAAGCGACATACCGCAAACGATTGGCCGAGCAGCGCAGACGTACGTTGGAGCTCACAAGGCTGGGCGTGACCGCATCGCTCGGTACGGCGGCCGTGCTGGTTCTGCTCGTATGCGCGGGCTGGCTGCTCGCGCGCACCGCGGCATTCTACCGGCGATCCGCTCTGCGCGATCCGCTGACCGGCGCGGGGAACCGGCGCGCGGCGGTCAGCACGCTCTCACGGCTGCTCAAGGCGCGCCAGCAACGCTCGTTCGGCGTGTTGTATTTGGATCTGGACGGATTCAAACGCGTCAACGATCGCCACGGTCACGCCGCGGGCGACGCGATCTTGCGCGGCGCTGCGGCACGCCTGCGTGAAGAACTTCGCGACGAAGATCTGGTTTTTCGGATGGGCGGCGACGAATTTCTGTGCATTATCACGCCGCCGGTCAGCCGATCGTCGATCGCTTCGATTGCGGAGCGCCTGCATTTTGCGGTCAGCCGCCCCTACGAGGCCAAAGGCGATACGTTCGTGGTCGGCGCGAGCATCGGCTGGAGTGCGTACCCGCACGATGGGCGCAAAATCGGAGAATTGCTCTCCGGCGCCGATAAAGCAATGTATACCGTCAAGCGCGGCGGAGGCGGCGTGGCCGCATCGCGCCGCCCTATCCCGATTTTTCCTGCGCCGGCAAATTTGTAGAGAATCTAGTTCGGTAAGAGCGTAAGCGTCGCGCGGGCCGACGCCCGCACCGCCGAATCGCTGAACGGCAGCGGCTGCAGGCGTTCGTTCATCCACGCTGGGCTCAGATCGGTATAGTGCCCTGAACCGGGCTCGCCCGATTCGCCGCTGGGAATCACGATGCCGCCGGCGTCCCAATTTCCGACGTCCCACACTGCGCGAAAGCTTTGCGAATGCGTAGCGGTTTGCACGTGCAGTCCAAAGTCTGTCGCCGTTGCCCGCAAACGTTGCGCCGTTCAAAAATGAAAATCCCAGCATCGAGAGCGGATGTTTTACCGTGACCGCGCCGTATCGGCCCCAGGGCTGCAGCAGTCGTGTCCCGTCGTTTCGCACCGCCGTTCGAAACGCGTACGCGAGCAGATCGTCGTAGTCGCTGCGCGGCCACCAGCCTGCGGGGCGCTCGCGAAGAACGCGCATGAGCAGCACGAGATCGGCACCGTCGGCGCTCGCCGAATACGCTTGCGTAGCACTCCCCGTATTGTATGCAGCCAAATCTGCAACGGCGATGCGGCGCAATTCCCAGGCAATCGGCGCGCCGCGCGAATCCGGATCGAAGCGACCGTCCCAGCGCGCGAGCGCGTCGACGTAGGCACGCAGCGCGCGATCGCTTTGCAAATCTTTTCGACGCAGGGCTGCAAGCGCCGCGCGCGCGATGTCGCGCTCAGGCAGCGAAAGCGTGTCGGTCTGATACTTCGCAAAGTCCCGCACGCCCGGATGCGCAGTGCTCTCGAGCAACTGCTCGATGCGCCGGGCACGATACGGCGGAGCAAAGTTCGGACTCAGCCGCAGCGAGTACCCGTCTCCGTACATGCGATTGTTGGCGGTAAAGACTTGCGCCGTGCGCGACCCGCGCACGCGAGGCAGCGCATCGAACGGGACGAAGGGATAGAGCGGGTCCGTGCCGGCGTGCACGCGCAGTCCCCAGAACGGATCGCGCGGAATGAGTCCGGCCAGCTGATACGCTACCGCTCCGCTGCGATCCGCGATGACGAAGTTCTGCGGCGGCCCCGGATAATCGCGCAGCGCATCGATCGCCTGCGCGATGTTTTTCGATCCATCGAGTTTCCGGAACGCCGTCAGTGGCGTGCGTGGAAGGCGCACGGCATTCCAATCGACCGCGTACAGGATCTTGCCGGCCGTTTCCGCGGCGAATCCGTGCTGCGTTTGGTAATACGTGAACGTTACGTCGTGGGCGATGCGCACGTGAAAGGTTTCGGTTCTGCGGCGCGCCTGCGCGACCGAATCACGATACACGACTTCGGTGCTCACCGTGCCGTTGGTCGCGCCCCATGCGATGTTCTCGTTGTGGCCCAAAATCACGCCGGGTGTTCCTGCGAGCGATGCGCCGGCAACGTGCAGCCCCGGACTGCGCAAATCGACCAGATACCAAATGCCCGGAATGCCTAATCGCAGATGCGGATCGTTCGCCAAGAGCGAGCGCTTCGAGCCGGAGCGCGCAGCGCCGACGGCCCATTCGTTGCTTCCTACAGCGTAGTCGTCGCCGGACGAGGCCCAAACTCGGTACGGCGACGTGCGCGCGTGCATGCGAATGTCGCGCAGAGAGCGGCGCCACAGGGCGTATCGACGCCGGCGCGATGGGCGCGTCGTACGCGGGATCCGTTATGGAGTACAGCTCCGCGAGCGGCGCGACGTTGGCGGCGCGCGCAACCGCGTCGCGGCGAATGACGTCGTCCCAGCGATCGATCAGATCCAGCACGGTCGCCATGCCGACCGCGAGCGAATCCTGCGGACGCCATCGCTCCGGCTTGTACAACAGCAGCCGGAATTCCATGGGGAGCGGTTCACGAGTCATCGCCGCATTCACGCCGTCGCTGAACGCCTGCACCAGAGCGCGTTCGGATGCCGGCATCCTGCTCCACTGCGCATCGATAATTTCGCGCACCGGAGCAATGCGGGCGTTCTCATCGGCCGGAATGACGGCCGAGCCCAGCACTTCGGAGAGTCGCCCGTACACGAATCGCCGCAGCAAGTCCATCTGAAAGAGGCGATCCGACGCTTCGGCATATCCTTGCGCGAACATGAGGTCGCGCTCGCTGCTTGCAACGATGTGCGGAATGTCGCGATCGTCGCGGATGATTCGAACGGGTCCTTCCAAACCGCTCACGCGTACCGTTCCGGCAGTTTGGGATGCGGCCCGCAAGCCCGCTAGCGCGTACACCGCCCATGCCAGCGCGAGGAGCAAAAGGAGCAGAACGATCGCCGCGAGCAATCGGCTTACCACGCCGGGAAAGCGCCGAACTTTGCGTGGTGGTTTAGAGGTCGACGAAGACGTCATCGCCTTCTACGCGTACCGCGTACGTCGGCAGCGGAATGACGGCCGGAAGGGCGAGTACCGCGCCGGTTCGCACGTCGAAAATCGCGCCGTGGCGGGGACACGTAATTTCGCAGCCTTGCAGCTCTCCCTGATCCAACGGTGCGCCGTCGTGCGTGCAGACGTCTTCGATAGCGTAGATCGTTCCGCCATAATTGCACAGCAGCACCTCGACGCCGTCGACGACGACTCGCAACGCAGTGCCTTCGGAGATGTCGCTTACTTTTGCTACCGGTCCGTCTGCCATGAGGCCAGCCATATTTTCCAACCAGACTCGATTGCCTTGTCATTGCAAGCGGTGTGAAAGCGTTCGGCGGCTCTCCGCTTCGTTGGCGATTTCTGACTTTTTCGCGCCGGCCAGGATGGCCGCTTCAGAACTTGTTCGCGCGAAAAAGCAGATAAACAGAAAAAGCCCTGGATGGGCTTTTTCGAGTGGTCGCAAACGGAGCGGAGAGCCCCCGAGCGATTAGCCCACGGAGCCTTCCATTTCCATCTTTACCAGGCGATTCAGTTCCACCGCGTATTCCATCGGCAATTCCTTGACGAAGAAATCGAAGAAGCCGTTGACGATCATGGCCGTTGCATCGGCCTCGTTCAAACCGCGGCTCATCGCGTAGAAGAGCTGCTCTTCGCCGATTTTGCTCACGCTGGCTTCGTGTTCGACCGTGGAGCGCTGCTCGTGAATCTTCATCGTCGGCTTGGTGTCGCTCGAAGACTCCTCGTCCATGATGAGCGCGTCGCACTTCACGCGCGTTTTCGCGCTCGTCGCTCCGGGATGAATCTCGACCAGGCCGCGGTACGTCGTCTTGCCGCCGTGCGCGCTCACGGATTTGTTCGTGACGACCGAAGTGGTGTTCGGAGCGGCGTGAATGACCTTCGCGCCCGCATCCTGATGCTGGCCTTCACCCGCGAATGCCATCGACAGAATTTCGCCGCGCGCGCCCTCGCCCATCAGGTAGATGGCGGGGTACTTCATCGTGAGCCGCGAGCCGATGTTGCCGTCGACCCATTCCACCGTCGCGTTCTTGTATGCCATGGCGCGTTTGGTCACCAGGTTGAAGATGTTGCGATACCAGTTTTGGATCGTCGTGTAGCGGATGGAAGCGCCTTCGAGCGCGATCAGTTCCACAACGGCGCTGTGCAGCGAACTCGTCGAAAATTTGGGCGCGGTGCAGCCTTCGATATAGTGCACCTTCGCGTCTTTGTCGGCAATGATCAGCGTGCGCTCGAACTGGCCCATGTTTTCCGCGTTGATGCGGAAATACGCCTGTAGCGGCATTTTGAGCTCCACGCCCGGCGGAACGTAGATGAACGAACCGCCCGACCATACGGCGGAATTGAGCGCCGCAAACTTGTTGTCGGCTTGTGGGATGACCGTCGCCAGATATTTTTGCACGATCTCGGGATACTGCTTGACGGCCGTATCCATGTCGCAGAAGAGGACGCCCGACGCTTCGAGCTCCGCGGAGACGTTGTGATAGACGACTTCGGATTCGTACTGCGCTGAAACGCCGGCCAAAAACTTGCGCTCGGCTTCGGGGATGCCGAGCCGGTCGAACGTGCGTTTAATGTCGTCCGGAACGTCGTCCCACGAACGCTCCGCGCGGTCGGTCGATTTGACGAAGTAGTGAATGTTTGAAAAATCGATCTCGGAGAGCAGCGCGGTGTCGCCCCACGTCGGCATCGGCTTGGCGGAGAAAATCTCGAACGACTTGAGGCGGAAGTCGCGCATCCACTGCGGTTCGTTCTTCATCTCGCTGATGCGCTCGACGATGTCGCGCGTCAAGCCCTTCTCGGATTTGAAGACGTAGTTCTCCGGATCGTGGAACCCGTGGCGGTAGTCCTCGACGATGGGAGGGCTCTTCAGTTGCGTGGCCATGCTTGCAGTGCGCTTCTTTCTTTTCCTTAACGGGCTTGCGGAGGGCTCGATTCAGGCTACCTTCGGCAGAATCGATAGTCAATATAGTTAAGTCCTATCTTGACTATCTCCTATAACCCCTTCGTCGAAACGCCGGTTTCCGATGAAGGGCCCCCCGGCCGGGCGCCGGCGGTTTCTGCAGGAAAATGCTTTACAGGGGGGGTCTGAGGGGCTATTATAGGCGCCGGACCCATACCTCTAACGCCCGGCAGCGCGAAAGCGCGCCGGACCTCGGGTATCGAGGGCCACGGTAGGGAGGCGCGCCCGTACGCGCCATTGCGGCGAGACGCCCGCGCACCGAAAAGCGCCGGCAAGAGCTCGTCGATAGGTCGGGGACGTGACTGCACCGCAGGCGCCAGCCGACGAGTCCGGAGGTGGGATTTCCCCCAAGGTCGAGGAGAAAAGACGAAAATTGAAGGCACTTGGTACGCACATCGTGTGCGAACTGTCGGGGTGTGACTCGGAAGCGCTTACCCACGTCGATGCGGTCCATGCCATGATGATTGCCGCGGCAAAGGCCGCCAATGCGACAATCATGGAAAGCGCCTTCCATCGGTTCGAACCCCAAGGCGTCTCGGGAACCGTCATTTTGGCCGAATCGCATCTGTCGATTCACACTTGGCCCGAGAAGGGTTACGCCGCGATGGATTTTTACACGTGCGGCGACCACACCGACCCCTGGCTCGCGTGTCAGTACGCGGCCAAAGCGCTGCATGCAAAAAGCATGCTGACGACTGAATTCAAGCGTGGGATCGAAGCCAAGAACGGCACGTTCACGCACGTCGTGACGGCGACGGAAGCCGAGGATCGCCCACTTACCGCATAGCGTTGCCCCCATTCTGTTTGGCGCGCCTCTTAGCAAATTCAGCGCCCTGGTCCGAGGTTGACAAGGCCGTAACCGTTCGGTTACATTTCAGGAAACCAAATGGTTACAGTACGACACAAGCCGCGTGAGGCGGTGTTTCGAGCAATCGCCGATCCTACGCGCCGGCAGGTTCTGAATTTGCTGCGGGGGGGCCGGCTCAGCGTGGGCGAGATCGCGGGGCATTTCCGCATGAGCCGCCCCGCCGTCTCAAAGCACCTTCGCATGCTGCGATCCGCGCATTTGATCGTCACCCATCAGGTGGGCGCCGCGCGCATTTGCGAACTTAACGCGAAACCTTTGCGCGCCGTCGACGAGTGGCTTTTGGACTACAAGGCGTTCTGGGCCGACAGCTTGCGTAATCTCAAACATTACGCCGAGGAGGAACACATGAACCAGACCGGCACGAGCGACGCGATCGTCGAGGAAATCGAAATCAAGGCTCCGGCAGAGCGGGTGTTCGAAGCGTTAGTGAACCCCGAACAGCGCCTGCAGTGGTGGCCGGGGTCGAAACCGGGCTCGGCGCCCCCGACGATGGAATCGGATCTGCGCCCGGGCGGTAAGTGGGTGATGCGGTTTGAAAGTTGGGGAGATAAGCCGTCCAGCGTGCGCGGAGAGTATCGCGCGATCGAGCGTCCGCGCGTGCTGAGTTTCACGTGGCGCCCCGACTGGTACGAGAATCCGTCCGAGACGCTGGTGCGCTTCGACCTCACCGAAACCGCCGGCATCACCACGGTTCGCATAACGCATTCCGGCCTGGCAACCAAGGAGGACCGCGCCAGTCACCGCGGCTGGCCCCGTATCCTGGCAGCGCTGCACGACTACGCCGAACAAAGTCCAACGCGCTAAGCCAAGAGCACGGAACGGCGCCGAGCAAGCGCCGTTTTGTTTTTGTAACAACGGCGTTCGCTTTGTCTTAATACGCCGATACCAGGAACGTGAGGGTTGCCTGCTCGCGTTTTCGGTTGCTGATTTTTTTTACTGCGGCGATCATGCTGGCCGGCTGCGGTGGCGGCGCGGGCAGCACGGCGGCATCTCACGGCACCGCCTTCGTTCCGGCGCCCGCTTCCTCGCTAGCGCCGGCAATCACCACCGGCCCGGTGACCTATCTGGAGAGCACAGGGCCGTTCTCGAGCGTTGGAACGATTCAGCAGGGCGCGCGCCAAGCGATCGTTGCAGCCATGTCGAGCGCCGCCGAATCTTCGGACGGCTTCGCTTCGGACACGCTCGTAGTGGGCACGGCGGCGACCTCGCAAAGCGCGCTGCGTTCGATTTCGGCAGCCTATGCGAAGACCGCACACAAGGCAATGCCCCGCACCCTGGCGCCCGTCGAAGCGTTTCCCGCGGACGACTCGCTCTTGCTGCGCCGCCTGCGTGCGCGTGCGCTGAGCAGCGCATCCTCGAGCAGCCGTCGCTCGCTCTACGGCGTGAGACAAGACTCCTCGCAAGTCGGCACCGATGCGCCTATTTGGGTTCAGCGCGGTTCGCTCGGCGGTTCCCGCACGAACGTGCAAGTGCGGTCGACGCTGGTTGCGCAAACCGCGCACGCCAACATTTGGATCGACGACGCGATCGCGTCGAACCTGAAGGCGGACGCGCCGCAAATCGGCGCCGACTTCGAAAACGCGTACGCGTCCGACGTTGCGCACTTCGCCTCCCCCGACTATTCGTCCGATGCGCCCGGGCTGCAGCCCCAGTATTCCGCATGTTCCGCCGGAGGCTCGCAGCAAGGCACGACTTCGGCGTACATCACCGAGCCGCAGGATCGCCGGATCAACGTCATGGTGGTGGACTCCCAAAATTTGGGAGGCCTGGGCGGATATTTTTCGGCGGCCAACTACATGCCGCAAGCGGCGTTGAACTGCTTGAACGGCGGTTATGAATCCAACGAGGCGCCGTTCATCTTCGTCGGATGGTTCGCGGGACAGGGCAGCTGGTACGAGCTGCAGGAAGATCTGGTGCGTTCTACCGCCCACGAACTGCAGCATCTCATCAACTTCGTCAACCACTCCATTCTTGCGGCGGCCGCATCGTCGGCGTCGTTCGACGGCAGCGAGACGACCTTCATCAACGAAGGACTCTCGATGCTCGCGCAAGATCTCGCGGTGCAGAAGATGTACGGTTCGCGCGGCGTGCAGTTCGACGCGGACGATGCTCTGGCGCGCGCGAATGCGTTTCTGAACGATCCCGGTTCCTTTTCACTGAGCGGCTTTAGCGGCATCGATCAGCCTGCGTGGGGCGGAAACGGCAGCTCGCCGCAATTCAATTGCGCCGGAGGCTGTTACGGCGCCGCGTACCTCTTTCAGCGCTATCTGCGCGATCGTTTCGGAAGCGATGCGTACACGCACGCGATGGAGGAGAGCGGCAGCGTCGGCGCCGCGAATCTGCAAGCGATCACGGGCGAGTCTTTGGGTGATTTGCAGGGCGATTTCGCGCTTGCGATGGCGGCCGCAACGATGGGCGTGAATTCCGCCGACCGGCGTTTCGATTTTGGCTCGCTTTCGCTCGTGCGCTCCTACGCCGACCAGTTCGGAAGCGGCACGACGCTCTCGGGCGTGTTTGCAACGCCCGCGAACGGCAGCAGCACGTCCGTGCACGCACCGCTGGGCGGATTCGCATACGTCGCGGTTCCGTCCGTGCCGTCGTCCGGCATGCCGGTGCAAGTCACCGATCAGGCGTCTGTCGGCGGATTCGGATTGATGGGCGGTTTAGCACAGCACTAGCGTAGCGCGGGATTTTCTTTCAGGCCTGCTAATGTACGGGGCCTATGCCCAAAACCGAGCATTGGCAGTGGTACGTCGAGGAATTCTTTCCCACCGAACGGCATGCGCATGCGATCGACCGCGTCTATTATGCAGGTCGCACCGCGTTTCAGAGCGTCGGCGTCATCGAAACGCCCGTGCTCGGCAAGATGCTGGTTCTCGACGGCGACACGCAGAGTTCTGAGCACGACGAGAAGATCTATCACGAGGCGCTCGTTCATCCCGCACTCGCCGGAGCCGAGGATCGTTCGCAAATCTTGATCTTGGGCGGCGGAGAGGGAGCGACGATGCGCGAGGTGTTGCGCAGTCCGGACGTGCGCCGCTGCACGATGGTGGAAATCGACGAGCAAGTATTGGAGCTTTCTAAGCGCTACTTGCCCGAATGGTCCAACGGCGCATTCGATGACCCGCGCGCGCGGGTCATCGTGGGAGACGCGCTGGCCTTCTTGGGCAACGACACGGATCGGTACGGCGTTATCATTTCGGATCTCACCGAACCGCTCGAAGGATTCTCCCAGCAACCCGCTGTTCTGCGAGCCGGTGTTTCGCAGCATCAAAGAGCGGCTCTTCGAGGGCGGAATCTACGTGCTCCAAGCCAGCACGGCCGGCTTTCACAATTCGTCGCTCCACGCCAAGATGGCGCGCACGCTGCGCCGGCACTACGCGCACGTCACGTCGTACTACACGCACGTGCCGGCATTCGACAACGACTGGGCGTTTATCGCATGCAGCGATCGCGTCGATCTTGCCGCGCTGGACCAGCGCCGCATCGACGCCTATTGCCAAGCGCTGCGCGGGGAAAATTTCTTCTACGATGCCGAAACGCATCGCCGCATTTTTGCGCTGCCGCTGTATCTGCGGCGAGAACTCGCCAAGCGCGGAGAGACGTTTTGAAGCCGGAACGCTACGCCGGCAAAACGGTGTGCATCACGGGCGGCGGCTCCGGTTTGGGACGCGCGATGGCGCTGGCATTTGCGGCCGAAGGCGCGACGGTGTGCGTGATCGGGCGCCGGCAAACGCCGCTGGATGAAACCGTCGCCATGATGTCCGCAGGATTCGCTCGTTCGTGCGACGTGCGCGAGCCGGACGCGGTGCGCGACGTTATGACGGAGATCGCTACGCGTTGCGGGAGTTTGGATGTGCTGGTGAACAATGCGGCGGGAAACTTCGTGTGCCCTTCGGAAGCGCTCTCGCCCAACGGCTTCAAAGCGGTCGTCGACATCGTTTTGAACGGTACGTTCTACTGCACGCGCTTTGCCTTCGAGCAGTTGCGCAAAACGCAGGGGTGCGTCTTGAACATCATCGCCGACGTATGCTTGGGGCGCGGAACCCGGCGTCGTGCATTCGGCCAGCGCGAAGGCCGGCGTGCTCGCGATGACGCGTACGCTCGCGGCAGAGTGGGGAAGATTCGGCATTCGCGTGAATGCGATCGCCCCTGGGCCGATTCACACGGAAGGCACGGACAAGAATTTGTGGAGCGCCGGCGGCCCGTCCCCCGACGCGCAGCGCGGCCTCGAACGCGCGCTCGTCGCAAGCGTTCCGCTGGGCCGGCTGGGTGAGCCGCAGGACGTCTCCCGCGCGGCGCTGTGGCTGTGCTCGCAGGAGGCCCGTTGGATCAGTGGGGCCGCGTTACCCGTGGACGGCGCGCATTGGCTGGGGAACGGCACGCTCGGCTTGCGCTCGGCGTACGAACAAAAGCAATAGACTCCCGTGCGCGCGGGCCGCTAGACTGTATCGAAAATGTCCATAGACCAAGAATCGGCGCGGCGCCAATGGGACAAAGAAAAATCGCATTTCGTCGAGCTGCTGGACCTAAAACTTGAGAGTGTCGGCCATGGGCGCGCCTCGATGCGCATGCCGTACCGTTCGCAGATCTCCAACGGCACCGGCGCGGTCCACGGCGGGGCGATCGTCAGTTTGTGCGATACGTGCTTTTATCTCGCGCTCGCGTCATTGTACGGGCGCGATCAGGACACGACTACCGTGGCGCTGCAGTGCAACTATCTTGCGCCCGCGCTGCCCCCGCACGACCTCATTGCCGAAGCGACCGTGCTCAAGGCTGGACGACGTATCGTCTACGGCGAAGTGCACGTGCGCAGCGGTGAAAAACTAGTCGCGCATGCGACGCTGAATTTCCTGAACTCCTATTCCGCGGAGAAACCTTCGAAGAACGAATGACGACGCAGCGTACAGCGGCGCGGCGAACTGCGCTGTACGAGGACCACGTGCGATTGGGAGGCAAGCTGATCCCGTTCGGCGGCTTCGACATGCCCGTGCAGTACGCGAGCATTCTGCAAGAGCACCAAGCGGTACGCCGGCGCGCGGGCTTGTTCGATCTCTCGCACATGGGCGTGTTCGTCCTCAAAGGCGAGAACGTAGCAGCGTGGGCCGACCGGCTCACCGTGAATGCCGTCGCAACGATGAAGCCGAGCCAAGCACGCTACAATATTTTCACCGACGTTCGCGGTGGTGCGCTCGACGACGTCATCTTCTACCGGCTGCCGGATCGCTGGCTGCTGGTCGTCAACGCGAGCAACGCGGACAAGATGTGGGCGCATCTGAACGCGCACCTGCACAACGAAGGCGTAGCGCTCAAGAGCCTTCACGGCGCGTCCGCGCTCATTGCGATCCAGGGGCCGAAGTCCGTCGAAATGCTCGCCTCGCACACCGACGTGGACGTGAGCGCGCTCAAGTACTATTTTTGCGCGCAAGGAAGCGTGTATGGAAAGCCGGCGGTCGTGGCGCGCACGGGCTACACGGGCGAAGACGGTTTCGAACTTTTCCTCGAAGACGCGCACGCAAGCGAAGTCTGGAACGCTCTGCTGCGTGACAATTCGCACGCGGGGTTGATTCCGGCTGGTTTGGGGGCCCGCGACGTCTTACGGTTAGAGGCCGGCATGCCGCTGTACGGTCACGAACTCACGCCGGAGATTACGCCGCTCGCAGCCGGATTGAGCTGGGCGGTGAAGTTTAACAAGCCGGACTTCATCGGAAAAGCGGCGCTGCAGGCGCAAAAAGATAGCGATACGTTCGCGCGCATCGCGGGGATCGTCATGGACGGTCGCGCGCCGGCGCGGGAAGGGTATCACGTGTTTCTGGGCGACCGCCGCGTCGGTGAAATCCGCAGCGGCTCGTTCGCGCCGTCGGTGGGAAACAAGAACATTGCGACGGCCCTCGTCGAAAAAGAAGCGGCGGTCCCAGGTACGCCGGTCGTCGTTCACATCAGAGGCACGGCATACGGAGCCCAAGTCGTGCCGCTGCCGTTCTACAAAAGGAGTCAATGAAGGTGGCGCAGCCGGCAGATCTGCTCTACAGCAAAGAACACGAATGGGTGAAGGTTAACGGCGACACCGCCACAATCGGCGTTACCGATTACGCGCAAAACTCCCTCGGCGACATCGTGTACGTGGAGTTCCAAAAGTGGGCGCGCAAGTTGCGCAGTTCGGCACCGTCGGAGTGGTTGAGTCGGTCAAAGCTGTCTCGGATTTGTTCACGCCGGTGGCGGGCGAGGTCATCGAAGTCAATGGCGAACTGGAGAGCGATCCGGCGCTAGTCAACCGCGAACCGTTCGGAAGCGGATGGATGTTCAAACTCAAACTATCCGATCCATCACAGGCCTCGCAACTGCTCTCGCCGGATGCCTACGAGCAGCTGACCGCCGAATAGCGCTCGCGAAAAGACTACGCAACATGTACACGCCGCACACCGAAAAAGACATTCGCGAGATGCTCGACGTCGTCGGTGCATCATCGCTCGACCAGCTCGTGCAAGTGCCGGAGACGATCCGGCTGCGCGATCGCGTAGACATGGTTCCGGCGCTGTGCGAGTCCGATATCGTCAAGCGGTTCGAGCATTTTGCCGCGAAAAATTCCGGCGCATCGTACATTTCGTTTCTGGGCGCCGGCGCGTACCGGCACTACACGCCGCCCGCCATCGGCGCGCTGGCGATGCGCGGCGAGTTTCTTACCGCGTACACGCCGTATCAAGCGGAGGTTTCGCAAGGGTATTTGCAAGCCATTTACGAGTGGCAGACGTACATGTGTTTGCTCACCGGCTTGGACATTGCGAACGCTTCGGTGTACGACGGCGCGACGGCGCTGGCCGAAGCGGTGATCATGGCGATCAACGCCAACGGGCGTAAGAAGGTGCTGGTTTCGCGCGCGATTCATCCCAACTATCGCGCGGTGCTTAAAACGTATTGCGATGGATTGGACGTTGCGATCGACGAGATATCGCTCTGCGCAAAGGGAATTACGGACAGCGAAGAACTGGCGGACCGGCTCGCCAGCAAAGACTACGCGTGCGTCGCGATCCAATCGCCCAACTTTTTCGGCAACCTCGATACTTTCGACGCACCCTCGCAGGCCGCGATCAAAAACAGCGGTACGGTGCCCATTGGCGTGGTGGCCGAGGCGCTTTCGCTCGGGGCACTGCAAACGCCGGCTGCATGGGGAGCCGAAATCGTCGCCGGAGAGGCGCAAAGTTTCGGCGTACCGATCGCGTACGGCGGTCCGTACGCCGGTTTTATCGCCGCGACAAAGGAGCACTTGCGGCGGATTCCGGGGCGCCTCGTCGGCAAGACGGTCGACGTGCACGGCAACGAAGCGTTCGTGCTGACGCTGCAGGCTCGCGAGCAGCACATCCGGCGTGAACGCGCCACCTCCAACATCTGCACGAATCAGGCGCACTGCGCGCTGATCGCCACGATGTATCTGGCGCTGATGGGCAAAACCGGCCTGCGCGATGCCGCTGCGGCAAACCTCGCGCGCTCGCGTGAACTGGCCTCGCGCGTGAGTTCGATTGCAGGATGTTCGCTGCAGTTCGATGCGCCGTTCTTCAATGAGATCGTCGTGAACGTGCATCGGCCCGCGCGCGACGTGCTCGCGCACTTGCAAGAGCGAGGCATTTTGGGCGGACTGGATTTGGGGCGGTTTTATCCCGAGTATGCCGATTGCATCCTCATGGCGGCGACGGAAGTGACGTCGAGCGCGCACATTGACGCGCTGGGCCGCGCGCTTGAAGATATGCGCGGCGTGCCCAGCTTAGAACAGGTTCGAAATGACACGGCTAGCGTCTGATCACACCGCCTCGCCGCTGATTTTCGAACTCGGCCAGGAAGGGCGAGCCAACCGGTATCTCGATTCAGGCGCCGCGCATACCGACTTTCTTCCAAAGGCGGCGCTGCGCGACGATTTGCCGCTGCCCGACAATACCGAACTGGACGTAGTGCGGCACTTCACCCGCCTCTCGCAGCGTACGTTCGGCATCGACGTAGGCTTTTATCCGCTGGGCTCGTGCACGATGAAGTACAATCCGCGCGTGAACGACGCCATGGCGAATTTGCCGGCGCTGCGCGATCTGCATCCGTTCACTCCGGACGAGCTCGCGCAGGGCGCGCTGCAGATCATGTACGAACTGGAGCGCAGCTTGTGCTCGCTTTTCGGAATGGCGGCGTTCTCGCTGAATCCGGCGGCGGGCGCCCATGCCGAGCTGACGGCGCTGCTGATCGCCAAAGCCTATTTCAAGGAACGCGGCGAGACCGCTCGCGACAAGGTCATCGTGCCGGACACCGCGCACGGCACGAACCCCGCATCCGCGGCGATGTGCGGATTCAAAGTCATCTCGCTCAAAAGCGACCAGCGTGGACGCGTGAGTCTGCCGGAGCTGCAAAGCGTTCTGGGCGCCGACACGGCCGTGTGCATGATGACCAATCCGAACACGCTGGGGCTGTTCGAAGAAGGCGTTGCCGAAATCGCGCAGGCAGTGCACGGCGTGGGCGGCCTGATGTACTACGACGGAGCCAATGCCAACGCGCTCATGGGCAATGCGCGTCCGGGCGACATGGGCTTCGATTTGATGCATTTGAACACGCACAAAACCTTCACCATTCCGCATGGAGGAGGAGGCGCCGGGCACGGCCCGCTCGGCGTTGCGGCGCATCTCGCCGACTATCTGCCGACGCCGTACGTGCGCGCCCGTTCGAAGGGCGACGCGGATGGAAAAGCCTCGCCGAGCGATCAAATGGAGTTTTACTTGGACTTCGATCGGCCCAAGTCGATCGGTCCGGTGCGCTCGTTTTGGTCGAACTTCGCGCATGCGGTGCGAGCGCTCGCATATCTCTACGCCAACGGTTTTGAAGGCTTGACGAAAGTATCGCAGCTGGCGGTTTTGAACGCGAACTATCTTCGCGTGCGCGTTCGCGAGTTTTTGGAAACGCCGTACGACGAGTTTTGCCGCCACGAATTCGTCGCGTCCGCGCAGGAACTCAAGAAAGACACCGGCGTGCGCGCTCTCGATCTGGCCAAAGCGCTGCTGGACCGCGGCTTCATGGCGCCCACGATGTACTTTCCGCTCATCGTTCCGGAGTGCCTGATGATCGAGCCGACGGAAACAGAATCGAAGGAAACGCTGGATGCGTTCGCCGACGCGCTGCGCGACATCGTGAAACGGCGCGCACCGATCCGCAAACCGTTCTGGCGGCGCCGGTCAATACCGTAGTGGGCCGGCTCGACGAGACGCGCGCGGCGCGTCAGCCCGATTTGCGCTGGCATCCGTCGTAGTACGTCGATACGGCGACGGACTGGCGGATTCAACGACGTTCTGCCCAAAATCTACGGATAGAGGCGCGGATGTTTTTCTGGTCATGGATACATCCCTGTTCGCCAAGCTAAAAGTACCCACGAGAGCCGGCCAGCTTCAGTATTTCTGACATAACTTGGTTTCGCTACGAAGCAAGAACGGGTCACCGCTATAAATACGCACAGCCGTCAGGCTGCGGCTGGGTGATAACTGCGCCTAGGATCGCGGCGAGAACCATCAGCACTGCAGCCGTCCTTAAGACGATAGGAGTTGGAAAGCGAATAAAAAAGCCACCAAACAAAAAAGCGGACACCAAGGCAGCTGCGACTACGTATCGGTACATCAAAAAAAGAGGCAACATCGCGTAGCCTGCCCACCCCGGCGTCCCACAAAGGCGCCATGAGCTTGAGAACAAGCCGACGGTGATTGCAAAAAGTACGATTACCGACCAAAGCACTGCGGCTCGAACTGATAAGAGTTGTGCGTTCATCATTTCGTTGTTGCCCTTACAATTCTCCACGGCATTAAACTCTACAAGGGCTTTGAATGCTTGGAGGCAATCTCAATCCGCGCACGCGGATAGAGTGCGCGTAAGCGACCTTGGACCGCCGTGGGTTTCATGGCATGCAGCTGGACCACCTCGACGTTGGCTTGCTGCGGGCTGCGCACGTCGATGCCTTGTACTACCGTGCGCATTTGTTGCACATCGTCGGGCGGAGTGACTACCAAGACTGCGTTGGCGTGTGCATCGACGCGAATCCGGTCGCGCGGGAACAGGCCTTGGAGCGTATGGGCGGCTCTGCCGGCGGAAATAAGATTCACACTGATGACGGCCGCTTGTGGTGCCGGCGTCGGCGTGCCCGCCATGGCTGGCCGAGCTTTCCCGTGTCCGCCGCCGGCAGTGGCAGTCGCAACCGAAGCCGCCATGAGCAGCAGTAGAGATATGACGCTTACGCGTGCTGAAAAATGCCGGTCGCCACCTAAATGGTATCGGTCAAACCGGACAGTTATGCGGAATTTCGCGGAATTGACTGCGGATCGTATCCCGTCGCACAGGTTCTGGGCACTGTACCGCATGTGGAACAGCGCGGCTTTACGCTCTTGGAACTGGCGGTCGTCGTGGCGATCCTCGCCGGGCTCGCGGCGGTGCCGCTGGCAATTGCGGGCGCGGGGCGCCCATTGGCCATGCGTTCTGCGGTCGTACAATTCGATGCTGCCGTCGCCTATGCCCGAACGCTGGCGGCCACCGACGGCAACGGAGCGACGATCGTCTTCGCGCCGCGAAGGGACGCTGCAGGCGATGTGCTGCCAGGCTTTACGGCGCAAGTTTTTGCCGGACGGCCCACTGCGGCCGGCTCCATGCGTGCAGCGCCGCTCCCCGACTTTTCCACGAACGGCTCCATCCATGAGACCGCGTTCGGCGATCCGCCGTTCAGCGTTTTCTTCAACGGCGAGGGGAGTGCCAGCGGCATGCACGGTGCCGTCACGCCGGGTTCCGCTAGTCGCCGGCGACCCGGGGTGCCCCTCGGCAGACTCCGCGCCTGACGTTCACGTTTGCCGACTTCCGGCCGCGCAGACCCGCGTCTCTGCCGTGCGCTAGGCCGCTTGCCGGGCCGACTGGCGCGAACTAAGCACACACCGGAGCGCCGTTTGTCCGAGGCGCTTCTTGGGGCGGTCCGGTATAATCGAAGTAATGTGGAGGCGACCCGGTTGGGGCGCCTTTCCCGTCCTTAGGGGCTTTGAAATGCGAATCAAATACGAGGTGTCGGCCGGAGGACTCGTCCTGCGCCGCCGGGAGTCGACGTACGATGCGTTGCTCATCGGGCGCGGCACGCCCCGTATCTGGACGCTGCCCAAAGGGCATGTCGAGGCCAAAGAATCGCACGAGCAGGCCGCCTTGCGTGAGGTCCGCGAGGAAACGGGCTGCTGGGCCGAGATCGTCTCGAAACTCAACGACATCTCGTATTGGTTCTACCTGAACCGCAACAAGCACAAGAAGTCCGTCACGTTTTACCTGATGCGCTATCTTTCCGGTGACACGGCCAACCACGACCACGAAGTCGACGAAGCGCGCTGGTTCGACATAACGGCCGCGAAGAAGGCGTTGAAATACGTAAACGAAAAACGCCTCATCGATTTGGGACTGGACTATTTGCTTGCTAATCCGCTCGTTTTCGGCGAAGGGCAAATCGTTGCCAGAACGGCGGAACAGCGCACGTCTTGATCTTCCCGCACGCCGCACAGCCCGTGCCCAGCGAGGACGAGCGCAGCGAATTGCGCGTTTGTCTGGATGTTTTCGACGGGCCGCTGGATCTGTTGCTCAGCCTCGTTAAAGAGCGTCAGCTGGACATCGCGACGGTTCCCTTGGCGAGCGTGGCCGAGCAATATCTAGCATATGTATCGATGATGGAAGCGCTCGACGTAGAGATTGCCGCAGAGTATCTCGTGATTGCCGCGACCCTGGTGTTCTTGAAGTCCAAGGCGCTCTTGCCGCCGATTCCGACCGAATTTCAGGACGACCAGTCGGAAACGCCCGAACAGGTGGAGGAACGCCTGCGCCGGCGCCTGATCGCCTATTCCAAGTATCGCGAAGTGGGAGAGAACCTGCGCGCGCGCGCGTTGGAAGCGTCATCGTATTACTATCGCGACCTCGGCGATCCGGTCGGCGAGCTGCGGCAGCGCTACCGCATCGACCCCGAGAAACTTACGCGCGCATTCATCGCGATGCTCAGCAGCGCGCGCCCGGAAAGGCGAACCATCGCGCGCGAGCGGCTCTCGCTCATGGCGACGATGGACTACGTCGCGCGTAAGGTGCGCGAGAACGGCGAAGTGCTCTTTTCGAACTTGTGCAAAGAGATGGGCATGACGCGGGATTCGATCATCGTCACGTTTCTGGCCATCCTGGAGTTGATTCGCCGGCATCGCGTGCGTTACGAGCAGCCCGCCTTGTTCGACGATATCCGGCTCTTTGCAATGGGGCCGAACGCATAAGCAGTGCAAGACATAGAGGCGATGCAGAGTATCAGCGTAGAGGACGAAAGGGAAGCGCTCGAGGCAGCCGTCGAGGGCCTGCGCCGTCCGATTGAAGCGCTGCTGTTTGTTGCGGGCGAAGCGCTGCCGATAAAGCAGATTGCGAAACTGACGCTTGCGACGGAAGAGCAGATCGCGATAGCGCTGCAGCGCATCGAAGCGGACTACGCCGAACGCGGCATCGTGCTGCGCGAAATCGCCGGGGGCTACCGCTTCGCCAGTTCGCCGGCCGTTCGCGACATCGTCGAAGCGTATCTGCTGCCGCCCAAAAGCAACTTGTCGGCGCCGGCGCTAGAAACACTAGCCATCGTGGCGTACATGCAGCCCGTCACGAAAAGCGAAATCGAAGCGATTCGCGGCGTTGCCTCGGACAGCGTCGTCTCGACGCTCCTCGAACGAAGTCTCATCGCCGAAGCCGGACGCAAAGACGTCGTCGGGCGGCCTATGCTCTACAAGACGACGGCGGAGTTTTTGGAATCGTTCGGGCTGCGTTCGCTCGACGATCTGCCGCCGATGGAACTCGAGCAAGGCCAGCCGCTCGAACTCGATCTGCTCACGGCGAACATCGCCGCAGCTCAGACGCGGGAATGATGCATGCGCATTGGTGTTCATGTTCGCGTCGGTGCGGGGTATGCCGCTGCCATCGAGTATGCCAAACGCGTCAAGTGTACGGCGCTGCAAATCTTCTCGACCAATCCGCGCAGCTACCGCACGAGCCGCATCGACCACGCGGCGCTCGCATCCTTTAAGGCGGCGCGCGCGGACGCGGGGATCGACCCGTGCGTGATTCATACGCCGTATCTTATCAATCTCGCCAGCGAAGACGCCAAAATCGCGAACGGTTCCCTGGGCCTGCTCAAGAACGATCTTGCCGTAGCCGCAATCGGCGGCATCGCGTACGTCAACACGCATCTGGGCTCGTACGGCAAACGCGATCGCCGCGAAGGCTTCGTTGCGGCGTGTCATCTGCTCGAACGGGCGCTCGAAGACATTTCCGATGGGGTGCAGCTCGTAATGGAAAATTCCGCGGGAGCCGGAGCACTCTGCGGCGGAACGCTCGAAGAACTCGGCAAGTTCGTGAAGGCGCTGGATCATCCGGCGCTCGGCGTGTGCTTGGATACCGCGCACGCGTGGGCGGCCGGCTACCAGATCGATTCGCAGCAAGGCGTTGACGAGTTCTTATATTCCGCTGCGGAGCAGATCGGTCTCGACCGCGTTCACGTGTTTCATTTCAACGACACGCAAGTGCCGCTGGGAGCAAACCGTGACCGCCACCATCACATCGGCGAGGGCAACATCGGCTTTGAGGGCTTTCGCGCGCTCGCGCTGCGCCCGGAATTGCGCGACAAGACCGCTATTTTGGAAACGCCCGGAGAAGAAGCGGACGACCTGCGCAACATGGAAACGATTCGCGCAATTTTCGCGGGCGCCGGGCACGAACTATGATCGCGCATTTCGACGTCGATGCCTTTTACGCGAACGTGGAAATTCGTGACAATCCGGCATTGCGCGGCAAACCCGTCGCCGTTGCTGGCTCCAGCCGGCGCGCAGTCGTGCTCACGGCCTCGTACGAGGCGCGTCCCTTCGGCGTAAAATCCGCCGTGCCGCTCTACAAAGCGTTGGCGCTCTGTCCGCAACTGCTCGTCGTGCCGCCCAACATGCAAAAATACCGCGACGTCTCGCGGGAGATCTTTGCCGTCTTCGAGCGGCGTGGCCATCCCGTGCAGGGTCTCTCGATGGATGAAGCGTTCATTGACTTCGGCGATGTTTCGCTGGAATCGGCGGTCGATCTCGCGCAGACGATTCGGCGTGAAGTGCGCGAGGCCGTTGGCCTGACGGTAAGTGCCGGCGTGGCGAGCGGCAAAATGGTCGCTAAGGTCCTTTCGGACTCGTGCAAGCCCAACGGTTTGCAGTCGATCCGTCCCGGCGAGGAAGCAACATTTCTGGCGCCCTTGCCCGTCGGGCGTCTTTGGGGCGTGGGTCCAAAAACGCAAGCGCGTTTGCTCGAACGCGGCATTACGACGATTGGAAACGTTGCCGCTCTGACTCCGCAGCGGGCCAGAGCGATCTTCGGCTCTGCCGCCTCGGACGTCGTCGAGCTGGCGCGCGGCATCGATGGGCGGCGGGTGGAAGCGGATCGCGAAACCAAATCGATCTCTACCGAAGAAACATTCGAGTACGACGTGCGCGACGAAGGCCGGCTGCGCGACGTGCTGCGCGAGCAAGCCGCCGAACTCGCGCAAAAGCTCGAGCGCGAGGGACTCTCGGCATGCACTATCGGCATCAAGATCAAACGCGCCGATTTCAAGATCGTAGTTCGACAAACGAACTTGAGCGAACCGACCGCCGACGCGCGGCGCATCTTTGCCGCCGCGTCGCATTGTCTTGCCCGCGCGGAAGTGTTTGACGTGCCGGTGCGCTTGCTGGGCACGCGCGTCGCGTCGCTGACGTACGGAACGCTTCGCCAGCAAAGCTTATTCTTCTGAAGAAGGCGAATCCGCGCTTCGCGCTCCTCGCCCCCCGTCGGCGGAGCCGCCGGGGCCCCCGCCTTCGGCCCCGAAAATTTGGTTTTGTTGCGTGCGGCCGTTCGGGCCGTCGGTTACTAACGTTCCTAGATGTGATCCAGGCTCCAAACTCCGTCGGCGTCCGCGCTTTCACGGGCAAGCCGTAAAAAATGCGTGCCTGCGCGCGTGAGCGGCGCGATCATCCAGATCGCGGCGGAGCGCCGGCGTACGGAACCGCGCGGCAGCAAACGCCGCGCCGGGGCGGGAGGAAGCCAGCCCGTTATTCTGCGCAGATCGCCGGCCGCGCAGCGCAGAAGCGGCGCGACGACGGACGCGCCGGCAGAGCCTGCAAAGCCGAACTCGTCGACGACGTACGCGTCGTGTTGCGGCTCACGCCGTCCGATGACGTATGCCGCCACGTTTTTCGCGCGGCGCGCGATGAGGTTTACGGGCTGGCTGCCGGAGTGTTCGCTGCCGTGGCGCAGCCGCGCGCGGATCCAATCCCAGACGACCGGCGATCGCAGCAACGAGAAACTTCGGCCGGCGTCTGCTGCCGCAAAACATGCGCGCACCGCGCTCCAGTCGCGATGCGCAAGCGGCGCAGCGGCGATGCGGTCGTTCCCCAGAGCATCGGCGCGCAGCGAGATCGAGCGCGAGGGCAGCTCCACAAATCCGACGTCTTTGTAGAACTGCGGATGGATATCCGAAAACAAGTACGCGAAGTCGAAATGCTCGCGACGCGCCTGATCGAGCGCCAGACCCAGCATCGCGCTCGCGTATCCACGACGGCGATGCGGCGCCGGCGTAAACACCGCGCCGATGCCGATCGCGTTCAGTTGCTCGTTCTCCGCGCGCGCTTCGCGCTCGTATCGCTTGAACGACGCGAGCGCGTGCGAACCGTCCTGCGTTAGAGCGAAGGTCCGGTAATGGCGCCGACCGTACGTGCTTGCAGCCAGTTCCGCCGTTTGACGTACGTACGATTCCAACGTTCGGCCGTTACTCCAAAGCGTGTGCGTAAGCGGCAGAACCTCGCGCGCGTATGCCGGCGCGGTAAGCTCCTGCAGCCCCAGCGTCATCCGGAATAAAACGAAAGGGCCGGACGCCACCGATCGGAGCGGTCGACCACGCCGGGCAAGTTCGCGGCTTGCAGTTCGGCCAAGAATTCGGGCGCGCTGACGCCTCGCGTGGCGCGCTCGCTGGCCGTCACCAGCACGCTTTTGCGGGCGCGACGCAGCGCATACACGAACGCCCGGCGCTCCTCGCGATTGTACGCCTCGCGCACCTTGGTGCGAAACATATAGTACGTGAACTTGGCCGTGCGCGCCGCTTTCGCATCGCCGACGTTTTCCTTTGCGATCATGCCCAGGCTTGGGCTGTAGAGAAACGCGTCCGGTACATACCAGCGCGGAAAGGCGCCCGCGCGTACGTTGGGAAGAACGACGTGATCGAACTCGCGTCCACGCGCGGCATCGAGGCTCAAAATGCGCACGGCGCCCGCCGCTTCGCTCGTTTCGCACGATTCGAACGCGCTGTCCATACGTTCTTGCGCGTGTTCGAGAAACTCGCCCAGCGATGCGCCGGCATGCGTTCGCGCGAACGAGGCGACACGTTCGTAGAGACGCGCGAGCGTTTGCTGCTGGTATAACGCCCGAGCGCCGCCAGGCTGTCCGGAGCGCGCCAGACCCTCGCTCCACACCATGCGCACGATCTGCGTCAGCGATAAACGCTGCATCGCATCGAGCCACGCAATGCGCTTGGCGCGTAACGCCGCGATACGCTCGCGGGCCAGTTCCGGCAAACGCGCATCCTGCTCGCCGCGCAGTACATTCCATCCCAAGCGCAAATCGCGCTTGGGATCCCAGCGGCCGGATCGGTTCTCCGTTCCTGCCTCCAGTTCGCCGAAAAGCGGCGTCTGCGGATCGGGGGGTTCGCTGCACAGCGTAACCACGCTCGCATCGCTCAAGCCCATTGCCGCCCCAGCGAGCACGCGCAAGAGATACTCGTGGCGGAACGGATCGTACGCGAACCACAGAATTGCCAAAGCATCCAACGCTTCGGGCTCGGTGAAGATATTGACGTCGCCCACGACCTGCGCCCGAACGTTGCGCGCGAGCAAAGCATCGCGGTAGGGACGCACCGTCGCAACCGAACGAAAGATCAGCGCGATGCGATCGTGCGCGACGCCGCGGTCGAGCAGTTCGATGACGTGTTCGGCGACGAATTGCGCCTCGGCACGTTGGGTGGACGCGCGAAACAGCGTGAGCCCGATGTCCGGATCCATGCCGATTTTTGGTGCGCCTGGCGTGCCGAGCAGGTGCCGGCAGGCGACGTCGATTGCAACGGGACTGCGCGAGCGTTCCGGCAGCGTCACGCGTTCGCCGGGCAATGCAAACACGCGATCCGGCCGCGCTCCGCGAAACGCGGAGGTTGCCGATTCCGAATCGCCTGCCAGCGTCACTCCCGTAAGCGTGTCGCCATAAATCGCTTGCAAAAACTGCAGTTCGCCGAGGGTCAATTCTTGCGCGTCGTCGACGAACGCGCACGGGTAACAATCGCGCGCGCGTTGTCCGAATGCGGGACCGGCCTGCGCGCGCGAAGCCGCCTCGGCAATCGCATCGCGGGCGGTAAGGCACCCGTGGCGAACCGGATGATCCAAATAGGCGCGATAGAGCTTGGCCAGAATCTTGGCCAGGTCGATTTCGCGACGGTACTGGCGTTGCAGTTCCGCGGCGTCGGCGTCCAGCGAATCGCGGTAGCTGTCCTTGGTGTAGTACAGTAAGTCCGGATGCGCGAGATTGGGCGGCTTTGCGTAGAACTGCGCGGCTCCGCGCAGGGAACTCTCCAAGAACTGCTCGGGCGTGATGCGGGCGTCCCGCAGTTTGCATAGCATGCGGAACGCCGCGTCTAAAAAGCGTTCCGGCGCACGCAGACCCGGCACCTCAGGATCCAACTCCGCTTCGATGAATTCCGTCCATTCCAAGCTGAGCAGCGGCTGCGCTGCCTCTTCGAACAGCTTGGCGGCGCGAACGTCGTCGATCGATTCGCCGTCGTGCACCAGCTCGAGCGCCACTTCGTGTAAAGGGAGCAACGCCGCGTTAGGATGCGCAATCCGCGAACGCAGCACGTCGAGCGATGCATTAGACGATGACGTGATCAGAATCCGACCGCGGTCCGCCGCAGCGTGCGCGCGGCGAACGAGCTCGGTGGTTTTGCCGCAGCCGGCGGGTCCCACGATAAAGACGCTCATCGGGCGAAGCGCTCCTCGATCGGATATGGCCGATCGGCACAGGCCAAGGCGTAGGAGCAGTACGTGCAGGCGGTCGCGTCCTGCGCGACGGGGAACTGCGCGGCATTTCCTTCGGTAATCTCGCGGCACAACTCGATCATGCGTTCGCGCGCGCGTTCCAATTCTTCGATGGGGATCACGCCGATCGGGCTGTTCGAGCGCGCCGGCTCGCGCGGAACCGGTATGACCTCCAGCGCGATCGGACGCACGTCCAGCAGCGCATCTTTGAGCGGCACGAGCGCCAAGCGCGTGACGCGATCGCCTGCGGCAGTGCGCGCCCAGTAGTAAAACGGCAGCTGGAAATCTTTGAATTGCCGGACTTTTTCACGGTATTCGGCGGCACTCGTCGCGATCGATCCGGTCTTGTAGTCGATAACCGTAACGGCGCCGGTCGCGTCGTCGCGGTCCAGGCGATCGATGTAGCCGATGAAATCGAAGCCTCCGAGCTGCAATTCGGCCGAAAGCTCGCAGCCCACGACGGTAAACGGCGCCTGCCGCCCTTGCGCCGCGAGCCATTCGACGTACTTGCGCGCGGTGCGCCGCGCGCGTCGAACCTGCAGCTCGCGCTCTACCGGCGTTTCGAAGTTATTGCGGTGCCGCTCGAACGCGGCGTTCAAGTAACCTTGCAGCTTGCGGTCGAGTTCGGCGGGTTCGACGCTCGCCGGCTGCGGATACTCTGCGTGAAAATTTTCCAGCGCAGCGTGGAACGCCGTTCCGTAAAACGATGCGGAGGAGCCTTTGTCTTCGACGGCCGCGCACAGGTAGCGGTAGTACCATTTGCGCGCGCATTCGACGTAGGTATTGAGCTGCGATGCGCTAAAGCGCGGCGAGGCGGTCCGCACGCCGCGCGGCGTTTCCGGAAGAACGGGATCGCGCAGCGCGAAATCGTCCTGGCCGTCTTGGGGAAAAATTGCGTTCTCGCCGTCTTTGGAACAGTGCGCAAAACGTCGGGAAGCTTCGGCCTGACGCTCGCCGTCGGTTGCGTCACGCGGCAGCGCCGCGAGATCTCGCAATGCTGCGGAAAACGCCGTGAGCGCGGCTCCGGCATCGGCCCCGACGGCAAGCCGCTCACGCCCGATCAATTCCAGCAGTGAACCTTCGCGCATCCAAAGCATCGCGTAAGCGCCGGCGATTTCCGACGGCACGCCGGAAAACGGCGAGCGCAGCATGCGCGCCGCCCACCGTTCCTCGCGCGAACGGCTCCAAGCCGTCGCCGCCGTCAAGAATGCCGAACGTTCCGCAGACCGCACGCGGCCTTTTTGGAGGTCAACGGAGGCGGCCCTGCCGCTTGCGTGTAACGCGCACCGGGGTGCGACGGATCGTTATCGGCATCAGCGGCGCCAGCGGCAGCATCTACGGCTATCGCGCGCTGGCTGCGCTTCGCGACGCCAACGTCGAGACGCATCTGGTCTTGAGCGCGCAGGCGCGTCGAACGATCGAATTGGAGACCGACAAGACCGTGCAAGACTTCGAAGCGCTGGCGCACACGGTGCATCGCGACGAGGATTTGGCGGCGTCGATTTCGAGCGGCTCATTCATCACGGAAGGCATGCTGGTCATTCCGTGCTCGATCAAGAGCGCTTCGGCCATCGCGCGCTCGTTCAATTCCAACCTGCTCGTGCGCGCAGCCGATGTGTGTTTGAAGGAACGCCGCACGCTGGTGCTTGTGGTTCGCGAAACGCCGCTGCACTTAGGGCATCTTCGTACCCTCACGCAGCTCGCGCAAATCGGCGCCGTGATTCTGCCGCCGATGCCGGCCATGTACGCTAAGCCTCAAACGGTCAACGATATCGTCGACCATACCGTCGGCAAGGCGCTCGACCAGTTCGGTATCGAACACGACTTGTTTACGCGCTGGTCCGCTCCTCAGTAACAAGTCTTTCCGCCAGCGCGATGTCGCTGACGCGATCCACATTGACCCCGATCTGCGGATACGGCGAAACGACGGCTCTCACGCGCGCACCGATAACGCAAGAGGCTCGCTGCTCCGCTTGCGCGATGCTCAAGCGCCGAAGAGCAAAACGCAGCAGAACGCCCCATCCGAAAAGCCGCGCGAGCTGCAGCGGGTTTTTGCGCGCGTGTCCCAGCTGCTCGATGAACCGCTCGAGCGATGGCCAAACGCGCGGGCGCATCGTCACGAATCCCGTGCCGCAGTACGTTCCATCGGCGAGCCGAACCCAGGTGTGAGGCACGTCGGGATAACGTGCCTGATGCGCGCGCTTTTCTACGCACCCGTACGTCAAGTCCGCATCCGCCGCTTGCGCGCGCCGCACGTAGTCGTCGATAGATTCCGCGCTCAGGACGGGCAAGTCCGACGTGCTCACCAAGACGTCGTCGTTTGCCGGCAAGTCCGCCAGTCCGTTGCGCAAGCTCTCGCGGATGCGCGCGCCGTCGGGGCGGCATTCGTCGGCCTGCGCGAGCGCGGGATTCGCGTGTGCGCCGGCGGGCGCCACGACGATGAGGCGTCCGATCGACTCGGAACTGCGCAGCGCTCGCAGCGTGCGCTCGACGAGCGTTATGCCGGCGATTCGAACGAACGCTTTGTTCGGTGCTCCGGGCGTGGTCGCGCTCAACTCGTCGGAACCGCCGCCAGCCAGCACGATTGCCGTTATGCCGCGCTGCGCCATGCCTCGCCGCTCCAAAAGGAACAGGCAAAGATTCGATAATCGCCCGACGCGGCGATGCGCGCGGCCAGATCGTCGCGCTCGCCGGCGGTTTGCGCGAGCGCGAAGACGCACGATCCCGAACCGCTCAGCAGCGAGTGAGAAGATCCCGCCGCCCGCAGCATGTCCGCTGCGGCCGCCACCTGCGGGGTGCAATTCCGGACGATCGCATCGAAATCGTTGTGCAGCAACGACACTACGGAGTCAAAATCCGCGCGCTGCAACGCTTGAGCCATTTGCAAGCTCCGCGAGGAACTGCGCGCACGCGATCCGCGCGGGGAAGCGTCGATTCGGCGATACGCCCAAGCAGTCGATACTTCTACAGGCGGTTTGACCACGACGGCATGCCATGGGGGAACCGCGCCGAGCGCGGTAACGCGTTCGCCCGTACCTTCCACCAGCGCGGCGGTTTGCGCGAGAAAGAACGGCACGTCCGATCCGAGCGATCGTGCGAGCGACAGATAATCGATCGCGGCGTCCGTCGCTCCGAACACACCGCGCTGCGCGGCCAAGAGCACCGCAGCGGCGTCGCTCGATCCGCCGCCCATTCCGGCCGAACTCGGGATGCGTTTACGCAAATCGACGGCAATGTTCGAATCGAGCAACTGCAAAGCCCGAATCGCGCGGACGACTAAGTTATCGTGCTGCAATTCCGGAACGTCGCACGAGAATGAAAAATCGCCGGCAAATCGCACGTGCAGGTCGTCGAACACGTCCACCGGCACCATGACGCTGCGAATGCCGTGCAGCCCGTCGGGACGAGGCGCAAGAACCTCGAGCGTCAGATTCAGCTTCGCCGGAGCACGCAGCGTTTCGCTTGCCCTCATAGCCGGCAGACCTTGGTCCGTAGGGCGGGACATCCCTCCGAGTCGTCGTAGTCCGCATTCATGCGACCGAGCTGACGACGCGCAGCACAACGAGTTTTGCGCATACGTGATGCCCGAGGCACAGACGCCGTACGGACTATTGCTCGGCAATTTTAAATCGTACGCGCAGTCCACTGCGAAAGGCGGCATCCGCGGGTTGTGGGACGCCGAGACCGATCAGATCATCTTCGGGACGCACCAGATTGCCTATCGCTTGCGCGATTTGAAGCAAACCGTGTTCCCCCACCAAATAACACGGGAATTCACGTTTCTGCCGTATGCGCAGATTTCGGAGTTCACGGTGCTGGACCGCCTGCACGTTACGGAGGCGTTTTACGTTCCGCACGGCCCGGCGCACAAGCGGCTGGTCAGTTTTGCGGTCGACGTCACGCTCTTCAACCCCGGCGCCGCCCCGCTGAACGTTGGAGTGTTTCCGTGGGCGCTGCTCGTGGGCCAACGCTTTTACGGCGAGCCGGAGCACCAAGTGCGCGCGTTCGTCGAGGGCGACTACATCTGCTCGAAAAATCAGCAGACCGGCGCGGAGCGCTGGTGGGGCGGCTCGCGCGCGCCGGCGGCGTCGATCATCGGTTTGCGCGAGCAGGTCATTCTGCATCACATGCGCACGGGATCGCTTCTGGCCGAAGACCATCTCGACGAAGTCACTCCGCAACTCGCCGAATACGTGAGCCGCCGCATCTTCGGCGCATTCGAGTACCGGATTACGGTCGCGCCGGGAGCACGAGAATCGCTGCGCTTGGCCGTCGTCTTTCACAAGGACGGCCGCGAGCACTCGCACCCCATGCTGGAGCAGATTCTGCACGATCCCAAAGCGCTGCACGAAACGCAGCGCTATTATGCCGGCAAGTTGCACGACGCGCGCTTCATGTGTCCGTCGGCCGCAATCAGCCGCGGCGTGGTGTGGGCCAAGTCGAACATGCTGCGCGTCATCAAGGAATACCCGAACGGGTGGGGTTCGACCAACTCCCCGCCCTCCGACATTCTGGTTTCGCGCGACACGTCGTGGTTCGTGCACGGCTTCGACTATTTTTTGCCGGATTTCAGCCGCCGCGCTATCGAGGTCTTTAACGAATTTACCGAGGAAAGCGGCCAAATGATCGAATACGTGCGGGGCGTGAGCGGCTTCAAAACCTCGTACGATCTCAACATCAACGACGACACGCCGTTGCACATCATCGCGATGCTGCATCATTACAACGCCACGCTGGACGACGCTTGGGTACGGGCTTGGTTCCCGCTGATTTGCAAGATCGCGGACTATATGCTCACGCAACGGGACGCGAACGGTTTGCTGTTCTGCCGTGCAAGCGGCGTGGACATGTTCGGCATCAGCTCTTGGCGCAACATCATTCCGTATTACACGCTCGACGGGGCGGTAACGGAAATCAATGCCGAAGGCGTCTTCGCGCTCGAGGCGGCCGCGATGCTTTCGGCAGTCGTGGGCGACCACGAGCGCTGGCAAAAATACTCGAACGAGGCGCAGTCGCTGCGTCAAGCGATGATGCAGTACATGTTCAACGACGATACGGGCGCGTTCGTTCTGAACTACGATCAAGAGCACAACTATCAGGACAACTTCACGGCGGACGAGGTGTTCCCGGTGCTTTTCAACGTCGCGGACGCCGAACAACGCCGCCGCATCTTGGATCGTTTGTCCGAGGCCGACTTTACCACGCCTGTCGGCTTGCGCACGATTTCAACCGCCGATTCATGGTACTTTCCTTCGCATGGTTTCGGGCTGCTGGGGGGCGTGTGGCCCGATTTGACGTTGTGGTTCGTCATGTGCCTGGCGCGCAACGGCTTCACGGACAAAGCGGTGCACTGGATGGAGGCGATCTACGATGCGATGGAGGCCGGCGCAGTCCGCAACACCGTTCCCGGAGAATTCGGCGAGTGGTTCGACGGCGGGTCGCTCACGAATCGAGGAATGTATCTCTCGCCGTGGACGGGCGCGAAGTATCTGTGGGCGATTGCCGAAACGATCGGCGGTCTCGACGGGTACCGCACGAGCGGCCGTCCGCACCTAGTGCCGCTGCGGCCGCGGGGTTGGAAATGGGTTGCCGCAGCGCGTGTTCATTGGGGCGGTAAACTCTGTACCTACGTGATCGATTTCGACCGCAACGTAATCTATGGAAACATGAACGAACTTTCCTCGGAAGAACCGTTCGTCTGCATGTACGCCGGAAAAGACGTAAGCGACGAAGTGACGACTTCGCCGGTTGAAGTCGGTGCTCTGGCCTTCGAGGATGAAGACGGAGCGGTGCGCGTATTCCTTTGCAATCTCAACGATACGGCCCGCAGCGTTTCGGTCGAATTTCGTGGCCTCACCGAGAGGGCGACGTTGAACGCAGGCCAACTGCTGGAGCTGCACATGCTCGGCAAGCCGGTCGACCGTCCGGCCCGCGCCGCTGCGCGAGACGTGGTTCCGCAGGCGCTCGCGCCGGCTTGAGCGTACTGGGTACCTCCCGTGCTCGACCCTTCCAAACGCTTTCTGACCGTGGTACTCATGCTCGGCATCGCCGTGCTCGTCGCGGCAATCGCGCTCGGTGAGCGGGCCGGAGACAAAGTTATCGGGCAAGTCACCGAAAAGCGCTTGGACAGCATTGCGCCCGTAACCGTTACTCCGGCGCCGGTTCAGAGAAGCGCCGCGCCCTACGGGCCGGACTGGAAGCGCACCGACGTGATGACTGCGGCCGAGGACCCGCAGTTTCCGGACCCGCGGGTGCCTCCGGTGCCGCTGCCGACGCTGCCGCCACCGCCCAAGTACACGCCGCCTCCCCGGGTCGTGCGCCGGCCCACGCCTTCACCGACGCCTAACATGAACGTGCCGATCTGGCGCCGGGCCGCTCCTCTGCCGACGGCATCGTCCGTGCAAAGCGGTCCGCCCGGACCCCAAATGAGCGCTTCACCGGTGCCCGGAGGCACCCCGCAACCCTAACGGTTGGGCAGTAGATTGTTCTCAATGTCCGCATTGGCCGGCCCTGTTATGATGGAAGCACAACCAAGACATTGAGGAGATATCGTGAGCGAGGCGCAAACTACCGGGACTCTTACCGTCAAACGGGGGCTCGCCCAAATGCTCAAGGGCGGCGTAATTATGGACGTCGTCACCCCGGAGCAGGCAGTCGTGGCTCAGGAGGCGGGGGCCGTGGCCGTGATGGCGCTCGAGCGTATCCCGGCCGACATCCGCGCGCACGGCGGCGTCGCGCGAATGAGCAATCTCGAGCTCGTGCAGTCGATCATGGACGCCGTTACGATTCCCGTGATGGCCAAAGTCCGCATCGGCCACTTCGCGGAGGCGCAGGCGCTGCAGGAACTCGGCATTGATTTTATCGACGAATCGGAAGTTCTCACGCCCGCCGACGACAAGTATCACGTCGACAAGCAGGCATTCACGACGCCGTTCGTCTGCGGCGCGCGGGATTTAGGGGAAGCGCTTCGGCGGATCGCCGAAGGGGCCGCCATGATTCGCAGCAAGGGTGAAGCCGGCAGCGGAAACATCGTCGAGGCGGTACGTCATATCCGCGCCATCACCGATGCGATCAAAGAACTCACCATCGTGCCGGGCGAAGAAGCAGTGGCACGCGCGCGAGATCTCGGTGCACCGCTCGAACTAATCAAAGATGTCGCGCAAAACGGAAAACTGCCGGTCGTGCTCTTTTGCGCGGGAGGCGTCTCCACGCCGGCCGACGCCGCGCTGATGATGCAGCTCGGTGCCGAAGGCATATTCGTCGGCAGCGGGATATTCAAGTCCACCAATCCCAAAGCGTTTGCAAAAGCCATCGTCGATGCCACGACGCACTACAGCGATCCCAAGGTGATCGTAGCGGCCAGCAAATCGCTGGGCAAGGAAGCACAAGCGATGGAAGGAATCGACGTGCGCAAGCTCCCCGAATCGGAGACTGCTGGCGTCGCGCGGCAATTGAGATCGCGGATCGGCGTTCTAGCACTGCAGGGGGATGTCGTAGAGCATCTGCACGCGCTGGAACGCGCGGGCGCGCGCGCCGTGCCGGTCAAAACACCCGGTGAGCTGAAAAACGTGGACGGCCTCATCATCCCGGGGGGCGAGTCGACGACGGTGATGAAGCTGCTCGAGCGCTTCGATTTGCGCGATCCGATCGTGCGCCGCGCTCTGGCCGGCATGCCGCTGTGGGGAACCTGCATGGGAATGATCGTGATCGCGCGCGATGTCGTGGAGCTCAATCAGCCTTCGCTGGACCTAATCGATATTTCCGTGCGGCGCAACGCGTTCGGACGCCAGAACGACTCCGCCGAAGTCCCGTTGTCTATTCCAGTGCTCGGGAGCGAACCATTCCTCGCCATCTTCATTCGAGCACCGTGGATCGAGCGCGCGGCTGCGGACGTCGAGGTCTTGGCGCAGCGTGACGGGCACGGCGTCATGGTTCGCCGGCGCAATGTCCTGGGAACCTCGTTCCACCCGGAGACTCACCGCCGACGTGCGCGTACACCAGTACTTCATGCAGATGGTGGCGCACGCGCGCCAAAACGACGTAGGGAAGGCGCGCAGCGTCGCGTAATTTCCAGAGCATGAGCCCGCAGGCTCCCTCCCAGGACTGGGACGACGCGACCCAAATGGAGCAGGTTCCGGCCGTCGAGCTGCTGCTCACGGATACGATCGCGCGTCTTGCGCTCGCTGCCCACGCCTACTTGGCGGTAGAGGAGGGCGAGCATTCCGACGTGCCCGGCGCCGAGATTGCCATCGACGTTGCGACCAGCGCCTTCGAGCGGGTCAAAGAACGCTTGAGGCCGCAAGAACGGTTGGCAATTACACAGTTGCTGACCGAAACGCGCATGGCGTTCGTGAGAAAGCGAGGTTTGTAGTGCCTCGCTTTCTACGTCCGGCGGTGGAAGTTCGGCAGGTGCCGCGTTGAGCGACGTACTGGTGCTCAACTTCACCTATGAGGCGCTGAACATCACCAATTTTCAGCGTGCGGTCAAGCTTATCTTCGCCGGCAAGGCCGAAATGGTTCATGGCAAAGATCGTATTATCTCGTCCACGACGTTCGAAATGCGCATGCCGTCCATTATCCGGATGCTGTACTATATCCGCCGCCCGATGCAAAAAGTCGCGCTGACGAAAAAGAACATTCTCATTCGGGACGATCACACGTGCCAGTACTGTGGAGTGCGCGGCGATCGCTTCATGACCGTCGATCACATCGTCCCAAAGAGCAAAGGCGGTCCATCGACCTGGGAGAACTTGGTCTGCGCCTGCATGCGCTGCAACAATCGCAAGAACAACCGCGCCCCGCAAGACTGCAACATGAAATTGCGCCGAAAACCGCGCCATCCCAAATACATTCCGTGGATTCAGATCAAGCGCAACACGCTGCCGGACGAGTGGCATAAGTTTCTGTTTCTTTACAACGTTTCGATCGAAGAGCGCATCGAGACATAGGCAACCGCATGCACGCCGGACTCAGCCGCGCACTGCGCATGGCCGCGTGGCTCATTTCGCACCACAGCCACACGGCGAAGGGACTACGCGCGCGTTAACCGCGCCATTTTTCCCCTTTCGCCTTCTCCGCAACGGAGCGTGTGCCCGTGGATCAATCCAAAACGCCGTATTTCCAAGCGCTGCTCGACTATGTCGACGCGGGCGTCATTCCGTTTCATACGCCGGGCCACAAGCAAGGCATCGGCATGGATCTGGCCTTTCGCGAATTCATAGGCGACAATATCTGCGCCATCGATCTCACGCCGATGCCGGGCATAGACGATCTGCTGCAGCCTACGGAGTCGCTCTTGGAAGCGCAGCAGCTCGCAGCTCTGGCGTATGGCGCCGATCGTTCCTATTTTTTGGTAAACGGTTCGACCAGCGGCAATCAGTGCATGATGATGGCCGCGCTCAATCCCGGAGAGAAAATCGCCGTGCCGCGAAACTCGCACAAGTCGATGCTGGGCGGCTTGGTGATGAGCGGCGCGCGCCCGGTCTATATGCACCCTGTCGTCGACGAAGCGCTGCACATGGATCACAGCGTCACACCCGAGACGGTGGAAGAAACGCTGCGGCGGCATCCGGATCTCAAGGCCGTCTATATCGTCAGTCCGACGTACTACGGGGTGGCCGCCGATTTGGAGTCGATCACCCAAATCGTGCACGCCGCCGATAAGCTGCTGCTCGTCGACGAGGCGTGGGGCCCGCACTTTCATTTTCATCCCGCCCTGCCGGTTTCCGCGACGGCCGTGGGAGCGGATTTGTGCATCAATTCTACGCACAAAATGCTTTCTGCGTTCTCGCAGTGCGCGATGCTGCATCAGATTGGTCCACGCGTGCGCGTCGATCGGCTGGAAGCGGTGCTGAAAATTTTTCTCTCCACCTCTCCCAATCTGCCGATGCTCGCCTCACTGGACGTCGCGCGCAAGCAGATGTCCACGCAAGGGCCGGCGTTGTTGTCTCGAACGATCGCGCTCGCGCGAGGATACGCGGCGCAAGCTCAACACGATCGACGGCGTCTACTGTTTCGGCGAGGAACTGCAAGGGCGGCCGGGCGTCTTCGATCTCGACCCGACGAAGGTGACGATTACCGTCAAAGATTTGGGCTACACCGGCTATGAAGCTTCGGAAATCTTACGGCGCCGTTACAACGTGCAGGTCGAGCTGGCGGACTTGTTCAACGTCGTTGCGCTTTTTACGATCGGCACTTCGCAAAGCGCCGCCGATCGTTTGGTCGAAGGCGTGGCGTTTTTGGCCAGGGAGGACCGGCCCATCGACATCTTTTCCCCGTCGGGCGTGTTGGAGCGGCGGCTGAAAACCGGCACGTATCAACTGCCGAAGATTCCGGACATGCGCATGCTGCCGCGGGAAGCGTTCCTCGCGGACACGGAGTTCGTGCGCTTCAAACAAAGCAAGGGCCGGATCTGCGCGGAAACGATCTCGCCGTATCCGCCCGGAATTCCCGTGATCGCTCCCGGAGAAGAAATCAACGAAGAGATCATCGACTACCTGGATCTGGAACTCAAGGCCGGTGTGCGGATGCAAGGGCAATTCGACCAAGAGCTCAAGACGATTCGCGTCGTGCGCGGCTGATGGCGCGCGCCTTGCCGTACGGTCGCCTGCAGGGCGCCGTAGCGATAGTGGGAAAAGGGGTCAAAACGCTGTGAAACCGAGGGTCAGTATTGGCCGTTAAAGCTGAAACCTTGGCTCCCAACTGGGAGCTCACGCAACTGCTCGACATCTTTCCGCTTCCGATTAGGCAATCGCTGCTGCGTTTACCTGATCTGGTGAACATGATCGAAGTGGTTCTGGATCTCGGCCGCCCTCCGGAAGCGCGTTTCGAGAACGATTTCGCATATCTTTCCGAGACGCCGGTAACGCAAGACGACGTCGCGCACGTTTCTTCGCGTTTATCGCCGTTTGGGGCTGACAATCGTGCCGGCATCGAGCAAACGCTGCATCGGATCAGCGCGATTCGCACGCGGACCGGCAAAATCGTCGGTTTGACGTGCCGCGTCGGTCGCGCGGTGTACGGGACGATCGACATATTGCTCGACATTCTGCGCAGTGGGAAATCCATCTGCCTGCTGGGGCCGCCGGGCGTGGGCAAGACGACGATGCTGCGCGAATGCGCGCGCGTGCTTTCCGAGGATCGCAAGCGCGTCGTGATCGTGGACACCTCCAACGAGATAGCGGGCGACAGCGATATCCCGCATCCCGGCATCGGCACCGCGCGCCGGATGCAAGTCGCCGACCCGGCGCTTCAGCACGCGGTAATGATCGAAGCCGTCGAAAACCATATGCCGCAAGTCGTGGTCATCGACGAGATCGGCACGGAAGCCGAAGCGGGCGCGGCGCGCACCATCGCGGAACGGGGCGTGGCGCTCATCGGCACGGCACACGGTCAAACGCTCGAGAATTTGCTGATGAACCCGACGCTCTCGGACCTGGTCGGCGGCATCAGCGCGGTAACGCTTTCGGACGAAGAGGCTCGCCGTCGCGGCACCCGCAAGACCGTGCTGGAGCGCAAGGCGCCTCCTACGTTCGACGTCGTCGTGGAGATTCACGACCGTGACACGGTGGCGATCCACAAGAACGTCGCCGACGTCGTGGACGCGCTTCTGCGCGGGTACCAACCGCAGCCCGAAGTTCGCAAGCGCACTGCCGGCGGTCAGGTCGCGATCGTTCAAGAAGCCGATACGGAGTCGATGCCGCAGCTCGCCGCGCACGCGTATCACGAAGACGACGGCGAGCGCGAAGACCGCGAAAAGCCGCTTCTAATCTTTCCATACGGCGTCTCCCGCAACAAAATCGAGCGCGCCATTCACAATTTGCGGCTCGATGCCTCAATCGCGAGAAATTGGGACGATGCAGACGTGGTCCTCACGCTCAAAACGCTCGAACGCAAGGAGCAGCCCAAACTCAAACAGATCGCCTCAGAAAACATCCCAATCTACAGCATCAAAACCAATACCACGACGCAGATTCAGAACTCGCTCAAAGACGTGTTCAATCTGCCGTCCATCGACACCGAAGAAATCGCTTTGCGTGAGGCCGAGGAAGCGATCTACCAGGTTCTGCTCAACAGCAAAGCCGTCGAGTCTTTCGCCGCAGACCTCGTACGTGCGCCGGATGCAGCACCAGCTTGCGGAAAAGTACCGCCTGCAATCCAGGAGCACCGGCTTGGAGCCCAACCGGCGCGTGCGGATATACAAAGCCGGCGAAGTTTAGCAGGCTTTCGTCGCCGGCATATTGCGGTTGTTCATTACATTCGAGGGAATTGAGGCGAGCGGAAAGTCTACGCTGATGGCGGCGGTGGACGCGGTTTTGCGCGGGCGGGGCTATGCGACTCTGGGCGTTCGAGAGCCCGGCGGCACGCCGGCGGGCGACGCAGTGCGTGCGATCTTCCTGCAGCCCGGCATGCGGCTCGATCCGCGCGCCGAGCTGCTGCTCATCAACGCGTCGCGCGCGCAGCTCGTCGATGAAATCATCCGGCCGGCATTGGCGCGGGAAACCGCCGTGCTGTGCGATCGCTACGTTGATTCCACGTTGGCCTATCAAGGGTACGGGCGCGGCTTGCCGTTGGAGACGGTGCAAAACGTCTGCGCGGCCGCTACGGGCGGCTTAATGCCCGATCTCACGCTGCTCGTCGACGTTTCGACCGAGACCTCACGCAGTAGGCTGGCCGAGCGCGGGCGCGCCGTCGATCGCATCGAGCATGAAGACGGTGCATTTCATCGGCGGGTGCGTGAAGGCTTTCTCGAATTGGCGAAGCGCGATTCGCGCGTCGTTCGCATCGATGGCGAGCGCCCTGCCGGCGCGGTGATCGACGCGGCGATGGCCGCGCTCGCATCCGTGCTCGCATGAGCTCGTTGCGGTTCGACGTGGCCGGCGCCGAAGGACCGTCGCAATTCTTTTCACGCTTGACGAAGGAAACGATAGCGCACGCGTATCTGTTCAGCGGTCCGTCAGGCGTGGGCAAGAAAACCTTCGCGCACGCCCTCGCGCAGTCGATTCTGTGCCGAGCGCCGCACCCGCGCGGTGTGCTTGGCTACGATGGGACGTGTGAGTCATGCGTATTGTTCGGCAAGGAAAAAACGCGCCATCCGGATCTTTTGGAAAGCGTGGGGCCGCTCAAGATCGGCGAGCCGGACGAAACCGTAGGCTTTCACGAAGCGGAGAACACGACCTCGCGGGACCTGGTGCGCTTGCTTTCGCTGCAATCTTATGCGGGCGGCTATCGCGTCTTTATATTGGGCGACGTAGAGTTTGCCTCGCCGGCCGCCGCCAATGCGTTGCTCAAATTCTTTGAAGAGCCGCCGGACAACGTGCTGCTGCTGCTCACGACGCCCACGCCGGCGCGATTGCTGGACACCATTCGCTCGCGTTTGGTCGAAGTTCGGTTCTCGTCGCTTCGGCGGCCGCAAGTCGTGGAAATTTTGAAAGCGCGAGGCTTCGCTGAGAAGGACGCGAGAGCCGGTGCGGCGCTATCGCAGGGATCGGTTACGCGTGCGCTTGCGGCGCTTACGGACGATGAAGATCAGCTGCGCGCTCAAGTCGCGGCTTGGTTTTTTCGGACCGTCGCAGGGGGCAGGCCCGATCAGACCTGGGCCGCTCGTGAAACACTCGACGAAGGATTGGAAATACTCAAGACGCTCGTGCGCGACTGGATTGCGGTCTCGCACGCCGGAAAAGATGTCGGACTGCTCGCCGCCGACTATGCAGTTAAAATAAAAGAACTGCGGCCGATTCCTGCAGAGCACGCCATACGTCTGCTGCAGAAGATGTCGCAAGCGCAGCGGTTGGCCGGAACGAACGTCACTCCGGCATTGGTTGCCGAATTCGTCCGAATGACGCTGACCGGCACGCACAGCGTGCCGGCGTAATTACCACCGCACGCGAAACGCCAGGTTCGTATATTGGCGCGCAACGATGAGCGCCACGTAGCCGAGCGCGATGGCGGTAAGCAAGATCCGCGCCACGTCGTACCCGATGCCCAGATACGGGCCAAGCTTATCCGGAACGATCATCCCGACGTAGTAATACACGAGCAGACTGACGATCACCAAGATTGCCGTCGAGAGCGGATAACGGCGCGCGCTTTGCAGCGATCTCGAAAAGGCGCCGCCTGCGGGGATGCCGCCGATAGCCGCTGCAGGGATGGCGTAGATGAACGCCCAGACCGCCAGCGCGCCCAACGCGAGACTAATGTACGGTACGCGCACGATCCCGCCGATGATGCCGCCGATCAGCTGCGCGACGTAGATCAGGAAGAAAAAGCCGATAACGGCGATAAAGATGTCGCCCGCTCGCCGGCGTGTTTGCTCCCACGCTGCTCGCAGGCCCGCGCGACCGTGCCGCCACGCATCGTCGGCGAAGATCACGGCGAACGCGAACGCGAATCCCTGGATGATCTGGATGATAAAGCCGATGATTGGATCTCCCGCGCCGCCGATTGGATTGAACAACGGCCCCTGCGCGTATTCCAGGCCCAAGGCAATTGCGGCCGCAACGAGCGGTGCCAGCAGCACGCCTAAGTTGCCTGCGTATACCCCAAGCGCTTTGACGTACAGCATCGGCTCGAGTCCTTGGTCCCGCATCCTTAGGCTCGCGCTCCTTCGAGCGCGTGCCGGCACTTGCAATCCGCATCGACGTCAAGCCGTTCGATGATGCGATGGATGCCGTCCTTGACGCGTGCGTTGTTTTGATTGAACACTTCAATCACTTCGTGGTGCGAGACCGGTTCGATTCCGCCGATTCCTTCGAGTCCGACGTCGTAGTCCGTGATGAGCGAGATGTTGACGTAGCACATTTCCAATTCGCGCGCTAAGTAAGATTCGGGATACTGCGTCATGTTGATGACTTCCCATCCGGCAGCGGCGAACCAGCGAGATTCGGCGCGCGTCGAAAAACGGGGGCCTTGAATGACCACGATCGTCCCGCGTTCATGAGTATCGATTCCAAGCGAACGAAGCGCTGCAATGGCAATTGGGCGCATCGTCAGACAATAGGGATCGGCAAAGCTCACGTGCGTCGTGATCGGTCCGTCGTAAAACGTATCCTTCCGCGCGTTGGTACGGTCGACGACCTGATCGGCGACGACCATCGAACCCGGCTTGACCTCGGGTTTGAGCGAACCGCACGCGGTAGGCGCGATAATGCGTTTGACGCCCAGCATTTTCATGGCGTACAAGTTTGCGCGGTAGTTGATGGCTTGCGGGGGAAAGCGGTGGTCTTTGCCGTGCCGCGGCAGAAACGCCACGCGTTTCCCCGCGATCTCTCCTAGTGCGAGCTGGTCGCTGGGCGCACCGTACGGGGTTTCAATCGGAACCTCTCGCGCGTTCTCAACCAGTGAATAGAAGCCCGAACCGCCAAAAACGCCGATTTCGGCGCGCTCTTGAGTCTGCATAGGAGGCGCTGGATTCTGGGAAAACGCCCTCACCCCTCGAACTAGGTGCGGGATGAGAACGCATGCGCGAGCCTTTACCGCTACTCTGATGTGCGCTGCGGTGCTGGCGCAAACCGGGTGCCGGTACGCGGGCACGGGCACGGCGCCGATTGGAAATCGCCACACGTGGAGCATTCCGCACGTCTTGCGGATCGCGGATTTGTCGGATCCCGACAACCTGAACGAATATCTGTCAACGATGGACCTCGTGTACTTTCTCTCGTCGCTGTTGTATTCGTATCTGGTCGTCGCTAACGATCGGGGAGGCCTGGAAGGCGATTTGGCCACGCACGTGCCGACGATGGCGGACGGCGGGATATCAAAAGACGGAAAAACCTACATCTACCACCTGCGGCACGGCGTGCGTTGGCAAGATGGTGCACCATTAACCTCTGCGGACGTGAAGTTCTCCTGGCGAGCCGTGGTCAATCCGAACAACAACACGCTGCACCGCGAAGGCTATACCGAAATCACGAGGATCGATACGCCTGACGCGTACACAGTCGTGGTCCGGCTAAAGCACCGCTACCCGCCGTTCGTCTCAAAATTCTTCGCGCCGCTGCAGGAAGGCGGCAAGCCGATTCTGCCGGCGCATTTGCTTTCGAAATATCGCTCGATCAACCAGGTGCCGTTTAACGCCGCTCCCGTAGGCAGCGGTCCGTTCAAGTTCGTGCGCTGGGACCGCGGCAGAGAGATTCTGTTCGTGCGCAATCCCCTCTACTATCGGGGCGTGCCCAAATTGCGACGCATCGAATTTTACGTAATTCCCGACGACCAATCGATTTTGAACGAAGTGCGCCTGCATCATATCGATCTGGTGGCCTCGCCGGCCGTTACGCAATACGAGCAGTACCGGCACCTGCGGGACGTCGTTACGGCGCTCTATCCCTGGAATTCGCAGGTGCTATTGATCCTCAATCAGAGCCGGCGCGGACTCGATGACGTGCGCGTACGCCGGGCGCTGTCCATGTCTATCGATTACGCCTCGCTGATCGCCAAACTGGCCCACGGCACGGCCACGCAGGCGCACGATATCATTCCGCCCACGGCTTTGGGCTACACGCGGAATTCCGCTTACGCGTACGATCCGCGAGCGGCTAACGCGGCGTTGGACGCTGCCGGTTATGAGCGTGGGACCGACGGCGTTAGAACCAAGGCCGCAGTACGGCTGGACTACTCGCTGGACATCATCGCCGGATCCGCTTCTGAAAAAATGACGGCTGTGCAACTGCAGCAATACTTTAGCGCTATCGGCGTGCGCCTAGCGATAAAGGCGTACGCGTACAACGCCATTTTCACGCCCGACGGACCGATTTACGGGAATACCTATGACTTTTCCGCGTACGGCACGACGCTTTCGTGGGATCCTGACATGCTGTACTACATCGGCTGCGAGTTCTTCTATCCTCGCGGCGAAAACGTCTACCGCTACTGCAACCGGCAAGTCGACCGCTACGAGGCCGCAGGCCTCTCGACCGACGATCCGCTGGAGCGGGCCGCCGCATATCACCGTGCCGAGCCGCTTCTTTGGCGCACGATCCCGTACATCGCGCTCTACGAACGCCGCAGAATCAGCGTGCATTCACCCGATCTGCGTAACTTTAAGATCAACCCGAGCAGCACGCCGTGGTACCGGGTGTGGGATTGGGATATTTAGCGACGGGCTCGGCATGACAAAGGTTAGCGATTGAAATCGGACGGTTTGAGATCGTCGATGAATTTCTTGAAGCGCTCGACTTCGGCTTCGTCGCCCTTTTTGTCCGGGACGGATTCTTCGAGCACGATCTTGTCGGATACGTAAATCGGGGCGCTCATGCGCAGAGCCAGCGCGATGCCGTCGGAAGGACGAGCGTCGATCTCCGCCAGTTCGCCGTTCTTGCGAACGATGAGTTTGGCGAAGAACGTCGATTCGCGGATGTCATGAACGACGACCTGCTCCAGCCGTGCGCCGAGCGTTTCAAAGATCGTCCGCATAAGATCGTGCGTGAGCGGCCGGGGAACCGGTGCGCCTTCCAGCGCGAGCGCGATAGCCGTCGCTTCGAACGGGCCGATCAGGATCGGCAAGAAACGCTTGCCGTCTATATCTTTGAGGATGACAACCGGATCGTGCGTAAGCAGGTCGATGCCCAGCTTGTCAACCTTCATTTGCCGCATGAGAGCCTATCCTACGCGCTCCCCGCGCAATCATTCCTAGGGAACCTTTTCGGAGATTCCTTAGGGAAGCAGCCGGGCAGCCAGGGCGAGGGAAGGCGGCGGCCGAACGGGCGCGTTCGCCATGGCTCTTTCGTGCGGAATCGTCGGCTTGCCCAACGTCGGTAAGTCGACGATCTTCAATGCGCTTACCCGGTCCGCGCAGGCTCTTGCGGCAAACTATCCGTTCGCAACGATAGAACCGAACGTCGGCGAAGTTCCCGTGCCGGACGAGCGGCTCGACGTCCTCGCGCAGCTCGTGAACTCAAAACGCATCGTCCCGGCTACGGTACGATTCGTCGACATCGCAGGCTTGGTCCGCGGCGCCAGTTCCGGTCAAGGTCTAGGGAACGCGTTTCTGAGCCACATCCGCGAGACTGACGCCATTGCCATGGTCGTTCGGGCGTTCGCCGACGAAGACGTCAGCCATGTGGAAGGCATGCCGGATCCTCGCAGAGACGTCGAGATCATCAACATCGAAATGGCCCTCGCGGACTTGGCGACGCTGCGAAAACGCATCGACAAGATGGAGCGTGAAGCGCGAGCCAACCCGAAGCTGAAATCGAGCGTGGCCGCGGCGCACAATCTTCTCAAGGCGCTCGAAGAAAACCGTCCTGCACGCGCGTTCGGACGGGACTCGCTCGAAGCGCAGGTCGCCGCCGAATCGTTTTTGCTGACCGCCAAGCCGCTGCTCTACGTCGCAAACATCGATGAAGCGCAGATTGCCGATCCGGGGCCGCTTCTGCGCGCCATGGAAGAAATTGCCGTGGGCGAGGGCAGCCGCGTCGTGGCGTTCTGCGGGAAAGTAGAAGCGGAGCTCGCGGGCCTCTCCGAATCGGACGCCCAGGCGTTTCGCGCGGAAATCGGCATCGAGAGAGGCGGCTTGGATCGGCTCATCGTCTCGGCGTACGATCTGCTGGGCCTCATGACGTTCCTTACGGCCGGCGAAAAGGAGGTTCGCGCGTGGACGATCCAGCGCGGTAGCCGGGCGCCGCAAGCCGCCGGCAAGATACACAGCGACATCGAACGGGGCTTCATTCGTGCAGAGATCGTCGGCTACGACGACTACGCGGCATACAAATCGATGGAAGCGCTTCGCACCGCCGGCTTGGTGCGCCAGGAAGGCAAGGATTACGTGATGCGTGAGGGCGACGTGGTGAACTTCAAATTCAACGTGTGAAGCATTGCATTCGACCAAGCGCCAAGCACGCGGCTCCCCGCCTTTCGGACAAAGCTTCGTGCCGCGCGGGACTTTTTCATAGGTTCCCTAACCTGTACGGTCTGCAGCTTGCGGAGGCTCTAAACGCTTTATGACCACTGCCGTGCGCGAAGTATCGGTTTTTGGAGACGGCATCGCCTATTTCAACGAAGCGGCGAACTTGCTCCAACTCGATCACACCATGCGCGCCATTCTCACGCACCCGACTCGCCAGATCATCTTTTCGATTCCGTTTCAGCGCGACAACGGCGAGTTCGAAGTCTACACCGGCTACCGCGTCCAATACAGCTTCGCGCGGGGACCCGCGAAGGGCGGCATCCGATTTCATCCCGGCGTGACGCTCGACGAGGTTACGGCGCTGGCGTTTTGGATGACGTGGAAGTGCGCCGTGGTCGATCTCCCGTTCGGCGGCGGCAAAGGTGGCGTCACCTGCGATCCCAGTAAGCTCTCGCAAGGAGAGCTCGAGCGGATCACTCGCCGCTACGCAGCCGAGCTGGTCGAAGTCGTCGGCCCGGACAAAGACGTGCCTGCGCCCGACGTAAACACGAATTCGCAAACGATGGCGTGGTTCATGGACACCTACTCGATGCACACACGGCAGTCTACCCCCGGTGTTGTGACGGGCAAGCCGCTGGCAATCGGTGGTTCTAAAGGGCGCGTCGAAGCGACGGGCCGGGGCGTGACCATCTGCGCTATGGACGAGCTGGCCACGGAGGGCATCGCACCGGGCGATGCACGCGTCGTCATTCAAGGTTTCGGCAATGTGGGGATGTGGGCCGCGCGGCTCTTCCGGCAGCGCGGTTGCAAAGTCGTGGGCATTTCCGACGTCACCGGCGCATACTACGACGAAGGCGGTATCGACGTGGATAAAGCCGTCGAACTCGCCGAAAAGGATCGCAATTTGGGAGCGTTTCGGGGCGGCGAGAAGATCAGCAACGCCGAGCTGCTCACCAGCGATTGCGACGTGCTCGTGCCGGCGGCGCTCGAAAAAGTCCTCACAGCCGAGAACGCGCCGCTGGTGAAGGCTAAGCTCATCGTCGAGGGCGCCAACGGTCCCACGACGCCCGAAGCGGACCACATCTTCAACGAGCGCGGCATCACGGTGATTCCCGACATCATGGCAAATGCAGGCGGCGTTACCGTTTCGTACTTCGAGTGGGTCCAAGATCGCATGGGCTACTTCTGGAAGCTTTCCGAAGTCAACGATCGCCTAGAAGATACGTTGATTACGAACTTCCACGAACTGCGCGGCATTGCGCAGCGCCATCACATTCCGTACCGCACTGCAGCGTACATGATGGGAATCGATCGCGTCGTGCATGCGCTGCGGCTGCGCGGCGTGTACGCTTAGCCCCGCTCGCGCAAGCGCTGCGCCAACGCGAGCTGGAATTTCCACTGCCGAAGTAGAGCACCGCGCGACGATCCCTTATCCGCGCCATGGTATTCCAAACCTACGGAAGCGGGAACGGCCATGCCGGGTTGGCGGCTTTGATGACGTAAGGATTGTACGTATCGTTTTGTGCGATCGCGCCGATTTGCGCGGTGCTCAGCGGCGGGATGGCCAAACCGAACTTCGTATCGGCTGCGCCGATGAACACGTTCGCAATTATCGCGTACCCCGTATTGGACGCATGCACCCCGTCGTAACTGAGCAGGCCGCCGCCGAACTGGAGCGTGAGCGTGATGCCGGGAGCCAGCGGCACGCCGCCGGGGTTCAGACTCCGGAACACGCTTTGAACGTCCGCGAGACCGGCGCCCGTCGCCGACGCGACGCCGTTGATCGTTTGATTGTATCCGGCATTGAGCGCGATGACTTGAGCGGCAAACGATTGATCCAGATACAGCGGGCCGTCGCCGCTTCCCGGGCCATTCGGATCGAGGTTGGGAAGCGCGGCAGGATTGGTTTTGAGTTGCGAAACTAGGCTGAAAAACCCGCTCTCCGTCAAGAATCCACCGTTACCTTTGGTGTACGTCGCCGAAATGTAGCCTGCGATTTGTCCGGCCGCCGTCGGGTTCACGCCGAGCGCCGTCAAATCTGCCGCGAGGCTTGATTTGCGGAAAGAACTGCGGAACCGGCAGTTCGCCGGTCGACGGGTTGCCCAAAATATCCGGTAGGTTGCCCACGACGACTTTGGAGCCGGCCTTCTCCAGGGTCGTCACGATCGTCGTTAGATCGGTTGCCATTTGCGCCGGCGAATCCGTGATGGGCGACTGCCCGTGAGAGAAGATGAATTTGAGCACGTCGTTTCCGCCCAGCCAAACCGTCGTCAGTTTCGGACTGAGCGAAACCGCTGCGGCGAGCTCTGTGACTTTGCCTCGTCCCAACGTATCCTGAAATTGCCCGAGAACGGCGTAGAATAGTTCGCTCTCGCCGGAAACGAGCGATTGCAGGCCGCCGGAAGTAATATCGCCCGGCAGAGTGACATAGCCGCAGCCGGGCGCGTTGGGCGGCCCCGTCAAGGGCGCCGTCATTGCCAGCGCCTCGTGCATCGTGATGCCCGGCACGCCCAAATCCGCGATGGGACCCGCCGGATTGGCGCGTGTCTGCCGCCAAAGCGTGGGTGAGAATGCCGCTTGATTGAATTGATCGCACCCGGAATGTGTCGCGGCGAACGGCGGATTCATTGCCGAAACGACGAGCTGTCTCGCCTAGCCCCGGAGCGTTTATCAGCGGCAGTGGCGAGGTCGCCGGCGCGCCGAACCGCGTATCGGTGTTCCACACACCAAGCGCGGGATCGACGACGATTCCGTTCATCTGTGCGTACATCAGCGCCCAAAATCCCATCGTTTGCCCGGGCGGGACGACGCCGCCCGGCAATCCTGAGACGGGGCTCGTCGTCAAGACACCCAGCTGTCCGTCGGATTGCTCGCCGAACGTCAGACTATCACCTACGCCCACGAACGCCTGCTGCGTGAGTCCCGCGCCGGATGGCAGCGGGCTTGGCGTGACGGACGGCGTGCTCGCGGAGCTGCATGCGGCTATCGCGGATATCGCGAGCAGCACGACCGTGCGGTGAAGCGATTTGAACATCGATGCGAACTCCATACGATACTAGCGCGTCAGGCGCTAAAATTGGATGACGCTGGGGGAGCCGAAGCCGAACTGTATCTGCACCTGCGATGCTTTCAAGCCCCCGACGCTAGGAAGGGTGTTGGCAGAGCACGGCAGCGCAAGACAATTGAGTTGCTTGACTCCATACGGGCTGTAGTTGGTCGGGCTCCCGCTGTTCAGTACGACCTGCACGAAACCGCGCTTGCCGATTTGCTGGGACGCTCCGAGAAAATATGCCGCCAAGTGTTGCGCGTACGGATCCGACGGCAAGTAGTCGCGGGAGACCTGGGGTTCGAAGAAAATCTTCGCCAGTGGTGAAATCGAATATTCCAAATACAAGATTTGATAGATCTGCGCGTGGTTCTGTTGATTTAGCCCGGCAGTGTGCACGAGCCACGTCGGCGCCGCCGTGAAGGTGCCGAACATCTTCGGTGTTTTGAGAAACGGCACCGTCACTGCGAGGGAGTACACTTGCGCGGTTCGGGTACTGACGTCGGTGTGCGGCACGCCGTTTGAATCGACGAACGGGACCACATCGTTGTTCCCGTTGGATGCATTGACCGTTGACCAGCGCGAAACGTACGTCGGCGTAACCACTATCGGGACGCTGCGGCCGGCGACCTTGCCCACAGTGAACAGTTTTTCGAACATGAACAGCGCGAATTTGTCTTTGGTCGTTACGTCGATGGGCTTCGAAATGCCCTGACAGGTCCCGCTCGCGGCGCCGCTCAAATCGACGCAGCTCGGATTTACGCCGAGCGCCGGCGGAAAACCGGCGGGAAGATACAGCGGCACCGTACCGCTGTTGAAGCCAACCGGATAGTGCTGCAGTTCGTAGTAATTTGCGACCACACGCGTCGTGGAATCGAACCCGTAACCGAGCACAGCGTCGGTTCCCCCTGCAAGCCATCGGCTACCAAAGGAGCCGGTATTGCCGAGCGAATGCGCTACTGAAAAATCGAACGTGTACGTCAAGCCGGTGGGTAGACCGGTTTGTTGATTGCCGCCCACGGGTTGCTGCGTGACCGGCGGAACTTGCCCGAGGACGCCGTCCGGAAGGTGCGCGTTCATCGTCCGCTTGATCGCCGCATTCGCGCCCTGCACTGCGGCTTCGAATGGTCCGGTGGTGCCGGCTAACGCGGGCGCACACATCGTCACCGTCAAGGACGCAAACGCCGCGCAAGTACGAGCGAACGCACCAACCATATTCATCTCCAGAACCGGACGATTATCATTAAATAGCGCACAGGTGCAGCAAAGTACCGCTCCTCGTTCGCAAACCCCTGGCGTTCGATGGTGAGCGTTCTAACAGCGAACCGGCGTGCCTAAACTCCGAAGGCCTGTTCGGCGTGATACGAGCTGCGTGAGAGCGGGCTGGAAACGACCTGATGAAATCCCTTTGACTTCGCCAAGCGTCCGAGCTCTGCAAATTTTTGGGGCGTGACGAATTCCTTTACCGCAAGATGCTTTTTGCTGGGTCGAAGATATTGGCCCATCGTGAAGATGTCCACGCCCGCCGAACGCGCGTCGTCCATGGCCTGCTCGATCTCTTCATCCCGCTCTCCCAAGCCAAGCATCAGCGAGGTTTTGGTGAAGCGCCCGGGCGCGCGCCGTTTCGCATGCTCCAAAACATGCAGCGACTGATCGTAGGCGGCGCGTTTGTCGCGTACAGCCGGAGTGAGACGCCGTACGGTCTCCAGGTTGTGCGCAAAGACGTCCGGTTGCGCATCCAGCACGATGTCCAGGGCCGTCAAGTCCCCGCGGTAATCGCCGCTCAATATCTCCACGCGTGAACCCTGGCACGCGCTCGTGGATGGCGCGAACGGTGTTCGCGAAAATGAGCGCGCCGCCGTCGGGCAGATCGTCGCGATCGACGGCCGTCACGACTAGGTATTTCCAGCCCAAATCGCGCACGGCGTCCGCAACGCGCACCGGCTCAAGCCAATCCACGATGCCGCGCGGATTGCCGGTCTTCACGTTGCAGAAACGGCATCCGCGCGTGCACGTGTCGCCCAAGATCATGATCGTGGCGGTTCCCGCGCCCCAACACTCGGCGATATTGGGGCACATCGCCTCTTTGCACACCGTGTTGAGGGCCAGCGTGCCGACCTTAGCTTTCACGCGCTCGTAGTCGTCGCCGCGCGGCAACCGCACCTTGAGCCATTCAGGCTTCGGCGCCCGCGGAGCGGCTGCGTTAATCAAATCGATGTCGATTGCCACTACGAAGCCTTTGCCGTTACGTTGCAAGATTCGAATTCTACGCCCAAGGCGCGCTCGATTGCCGAGCGCATCACCGGTTTTACCTGCGCCAGGCTCAACTGGCAGCCGGTCTCGCGCGAGAGACTCGTAATGCCGCGATCCGGCAGGCCGCACGGATTGATCAACGTATCGTAACTCAGGTCCGTGCAAATGTTGAGCGCGATGCCGTGCAGGTACGTCATCTTCTGCACCGCCAGACCCAGCGCGCATATCTGCTTTGCGCCGACCCAAACGCCCGCATGATCGCTCCAGCGCTGGGCGCGCACGCCGAAGCGCGCGCACACTTCTATTGCAACGCCCTCGAGCGCTCGCACCAGCGGCACGATCTCGCGAAAGCGCTCCAACCGCCGAATGGGGTACACGACGAGCTGCCCCGGCCCGTGATAGGTAACGTCGCCGCCGCGTTCGACGTGCACGAGGTCGACGCCGCGGGCGTGAAGAGCGGTTTGCGAGAGCAGCACGTTTGAAACGTTCGCGTTACGTCCGAGCGTGACCACCGGTTCATGTTCGACGAAGATCCACGTTTCGGGTTGTTCGCCCTTTCGCACGCTATCGTGCAAAGCGTGCTGCAACTCCCACGTTCGGCGGTAAGGCTGCAATCCCAGATCGAGCAAACGCGCAGCGATCATGTCACCACAACGTGCTATCGCGCTCCGGCGGGCTGCGGGAGTGGTTTTTTGGCATTGACGACGTGGATTGCCTTGCCGTGCGCCGCTTCCGCGGCGTCCATGATGCCTTCGGTCAGCGTTGGATGCGGATGAATCGAAAGACCGATGTCTTCGAGCGTCGCGCCCATTTCGAGCGCGATCACGCCCTCGCCGATCAGTGATTCCGCTTGCGGTGCCACGATGTGCATGCCCAGCAGCATGTCCGTGCGGGCATCGCCCACGAGTTTGATGAGGCCGTCCGATTCATTCATCGTGCGCGCGCGGCCGCTCGCCGCCAGCGGGAATTTCCCGATCCGCACCTCATGCCCGCGCTCTTTGGCTTCTTCCTCGGAAAGCCCGATCGTCGCGACTTCGGGATCGGTGTAGATGCAGTTCGGAACCGCAACGGGATCGTAGGCGGCGGACTTGTCGCCGCCGATGACTTCCGCAGCGATAACGCCTTCCTTCATCCCTTTGTGCGCGAGCATCGGCGCCCCGGTGATGTCGCCGATTGCGAAGATATTTTCGACGGCGGTGCGGCGCTGCGCGTCGACGTCGATGAAGCCGCGATCGTTCGTTGAAAGGCCCGCCGCTTCGAGGTTTAGACCATCCGTCACGGGATGCCGGCCCACCGCAACGAGCACGCAGTCGAAGTTACGCGTTTCGTCTTTGCCGCCCGTGCCCTCGCCGTTGAACGTCACTTTGACCGTCTCGCCGTCCTTTTGAACGGCGCCGACTTTGGTGCTGAGCATGATCTCGACGCCCTGCTTTTTCAAAATGCGGCCGAGCGTTTTCGATATTTCCAAATCCGTTCCGGTGATGAGTTGCGGCATCGCTTCGATGACGAGCACGCTGCTGCCCATGCGCGTGTAGACGGTCGCAAACTCCAGCCCGATCACGCCGCCCCCGATGACGAGCATGCTTTTTGGCAGCCGTCGCAGTTGCACCGCGTCGTCGGAGTTGATGATGTATTCGCCGTCGCGCGGCCACGCTTTCACGTCGATGGGCGCAGAACCGGTTGCGATGACGACGTGCTGCGCGCGAATCGTTTCCGAGCCGCCGTCTTTGGTCTGCACTACGATCTCCGTCGGGCCGGCGAACGCGGCCTGACCGTACATGAACTGTACGTTGTTGGCCTTGAAGAGTGTCTTGACGCCGCCCACGTTCGCATTGACCACGTCGGTCTTAAATTTAGCAACGCCTTCACGCTGCACCGTTGCTTTGGGGACCTGCAGGCCAATCGCCGCGGCGTGATCGATGTGGCGAACGACCTCGCCGACGTGCAGCAGCGCTTTGGTCGGAATGCAGCCCCAGTTCAAACAGACTCCGCCGACCTCGTCGCGATCCACGCAAATGACTTTCTTGCCGAGTTGGCCTAACCGGATGGCGGCGTGGTAGCCGCCGGGACCCGCACCGATGACGACCGCATCGACTTGATGCTCTGCCACGCGTTCTCCTCAAAAAGCTTGCGAAATCGTTTCATTCTAACAAGGCGGCGGCCTGCGCAAGCGGACCAAAGTAGGGGCTTGCCCATCCAATGTGCTAAAGTGGACCGCAGTGCCGAAAATTGGATGGTTAGCCGCCCTGCCGCGTTTGGATCGGGAGAGCATCGTCCCGCTGTACCGCCAAATATACGAGTCGCTTCGCGAGTCGATTCTGGCGGGAACGTTGCCGGAATCCACGCGCCTTCCGCCCGAGCGGACGCTCGCAGACAGGCTACGCGTCAATCGCAGCACGGTCGTGCATGCCTATCGCGAGCTCGTTGCGGACGGCTTGATCGAGCAGAAGGTCGGATCCGGATCCCGCGTCGTGCCGCAGCTGCGCTCGGGGCAACCGGAACGGTCGGCGGCGGTCCCCTGGTGGGTTACGCTGCCGCCATGGCGCGTCGGTGAATTTCCGACCATCTTGGGCGAACTGGCCGCCAAGCAGGAACCCGGACGGATCAGCTTCGTGCAAGGCGTTGCGCCCAACGAACCCTCGCCGCTGGGAGAACTGGCGAAATCGTTTTCACGCGTCGCGCGCGACCCGCGCTTCATTCTCTCATACGGCGACTCGGAGGGATACGAGCCCCTTCGCGAGGCAATCTCGCGCCGAATGGCCGCGCGTGGCGCACGCGTTCGGCCAAAAGACATCATCGTGCTCACCGGCTCGACGCAAGGCATAATGGTGGTCGCGCAGTCGCTGGCCGAGCCCGGCGACGAAATCGTCGTGGAAACGCCCAGCTATCCGGGCGCGCTGCAAATCTTCCAAATCTGCGGACTGCGCGCGATTCCGGTTCCCGTGGACGAAGAGGGCATGCGCGTCGATCACGTCGAGGCGATTTTGCGTACGCGCCGTCCGCGTTTCATTTACACGATGCCCTCATTGCACAATCCCACCAACGTGACGATGAACGCGGACCGGCGCGAACGCCTCGTCACGCTTGCGCGGCGAGCCGGCATACCATTGATCGAGGACGATCCGTACGGAGAGCTGGCGCAGCACACGGGCGTGCCGCTCGTAGGTCTCGCGCCGGACTACGTCGTGTACTTGAGCACGTTCAGCAAGACGATCGCGCCCTCGCTGCGCGTGGGGTGGCTCGCTGCGCCCCGAACGATTTTGGAACGGCTGCTCTTGCGTAAACAAGCGCTCGACATGGCGACCAGTTTGTACGTGCAGGCGGCAATCTCGGACTATTTGGAAACGGGGTACGATGCGCACGTGGCGCAGTTGCGCGAAGAACTGCACTTGCGCCGCAATATGGCCGACGCGGCGATTCGGGAACACTGGCCCGCGAACATTCGCACGAGCAAAGCGGGCGGCGGCTTTTACTTGTGGGCGACGACGCCCCGCGAGATCCGTTCCCGTCCGCTGCTCGATCAGGCCGAGCGTCTGGGCGCTTCATTCCTGTTCGGTGAGCCGTTCTTTGCGAATTCCGGCGGCGATCACCATTTTCGCCTCGCGCTCACCTCCGCGACGCGCGAACAAATTCCCGAGGGCATTAGGCGCATCGGCCGCGCCGTTGCGGCTCTGCGCGCGTGAACGCACCGGGCGGACAAAGCCTCGCCGAGGCCGATCTCGACGTGCGCGCCTTTCTCGTTCGCATCGCCGGCACGCTCGGCGATGCACTGGGCGATGCGCTGTGCGGCCTGTACGTGTATGGATCGCTCGCAACGGGCGCATATCATCGCGAACGCAGTGACATCGATCTGATCGCCGTTAGCGCCGGAGAACTTTCCGCGCGCGAGCGAGAAGCGCTCGCGCGCACGCTGTTGCGGCTTTCGGATTCGCGCCCCACGCGCGGCGACATCGAGATCAGCGTGGTGGCGCAGCAGCATGCTCGCAATTTTTCGCATCCCGTGCCTTGCGAAATACGGTACAATCGCGGGTTGCATGAAGCGATTCGGCGCAGACGCATCGACTATTCGGGCACGGTTGCCGGCGTCGATTTGGCGGCGCCCGTAATCGAGCTGCGTGAACGCGGCGTTGCGCTGGTCGGGCCACCGGCCTCGGCGTTGTTTGGGCCGGTGCCGTGGCACGCGTACATGGGCGCGCTGCAGGCCGATTTCGAGTGCGCGCGCGAGCGCGCGTCAAGCGATCCGGTGTATGCCGTGCTCGGGGCCTGCCGCGTGTTGCACGGCGCGACGGACAGACGAATGACGCCTCTGAACAAGGATGAAGCCGCGTCTTGGGCGTTGGCGAATGTGCCGCACGAGCATCAGTCCGTAATCAACGATGCGTTGCAGCTCTATCGCGGAACGAAGACTGCGGACGACGTCGTATTCAACGGCGCTCAGATTGCGGCGCTGCGTGAATACGTGCGCGGCCGCGCCCAGCCGGCATTCGATCGCGCGTGCGGGAGCGACGAAGAATGAACGACGTGCAGGAATCGCTGCTGAGCTGGTACGAGCAGCACGGCCGTTCGCGCTTGCCGTGGCGGCAGACGCGCGATCCTTATCTGGTCCTCGTCAGCGAAGTCATGCTGGCCCAAACGCAAGTCGAGCGCGTCGTGCCCAAGTACAAAGCATTTGTCGCGCGGTTCCCGGACGTGGAGTCTTTGGCGCGCGCCGGGGCGGCGGACGTACTGCGGATGTGGCAGGGGTTGGGCTATAATTCGCGCGCCGTCCGGCTCAAAGAATTTGCGTGCGCGGTGCTGGAACGCTTCGAGGGGCGCATACCTGCGCAGGCAGATGCATTGCGCTCGCTGCCGGGCCTGGGTCCATACACCGTCGCGGCGATTCGCGCGTTTGCATTCGGCTGCGACGATGCGGCGGTGGATACGAACGTGCGCCGCGTCGTCCACCGCGTGCTGCACGGAATCGAATACCCACGCGCGGTTTCGCCGGGCGCACTATATGCGCAGGCGTGCGAGCTGGTGCCGCCGGGCCGCGGACACGCCTGGAACTCCGCGATGATGGACCTGGGCGCGAGCATCTGCACGGCGCGCACGCCGAAGTGTTTGATCTGCCCGCTGCAGCGTTCGTGCAAGGCCGCGCCGGTCGATGCGATGGGGCTCGAACGCGCGCGCCGCAGCTTCGCCCCCGAGCCGCCGCCGCAGCAACGGATTCCGTTCGAGCAGACGATCCGCTACGCGCGCGGGCGCATCATCGAACGCCTTCGTGCGCTGGCTCCGGGGATGCGCATATCGCTGCTCGATCTGCATGCGCAAGCGGGCGCGCGAGCGCTGCGGACGGCGCAGGACACCCGTGCCATCGTCACGGCACTGGAGCGCGACGGACTCGTTGAGATTCGCGGGGAGCAGGTTGCGCTCCGCGAGTGAAATAACGAATCGCGCATGCGAGGCCTGATCTTTGCGTTGGCGGCGCTGGCTGCGTTTGCGCCGGGCGCAGTATGCGCGCGCAGCATCGATTTTCCGGATTTACGCAAAACCGTTGCGCTGAGCGATCCGCAAATCTCGCCGGATGGTGCGCGCATCGTGTTCATGCGCAGCAGGGCCGACTTCGCGAAAGACCGCCGGCTGCAGCAAATCATGCTGCTGAACGTTCGCACGCGCGCGGTGCGCGCTCTAACGTTCGACCGCGCCGGCGTCGATTCACCGCGCTGGTCTCCGGACGGCGCGCGCGTTGCGTTCCTGGCCGATGCAAAAGAAGGCGGCAAAGGGGAACCGCAGTCGCAGATTTTCGTTCTGCGCATGGATGGCGGCGATCCCCGGCAAATCACGCACGCGCCCAGCGGCGTGGACGGGTTCGCATGGAGTCCGGACGGGCGGAGTTTTGCATACATCACGCAGGACGAGAACCCCGACAAGAAACGCATCGCCGAACATTTGGACGCGTTTGAAGTCGGCGACAACGATTATCTGCACACCGCGCGATCGCTGTCCGGACATTTGTGGGTTACCTCCGCCGACGGTACGGGTTCGCGGCGCCTCACCCGCGGCGCTTGGAGTCTGGAAACGATCGATCCGACGATCGTTTCGCCAATTTCGTGGTCGCCCGACGGCCGCACGATTGCGTTCGTGCGCTTTCCGACGCCGGTGATTGGCGATTCGCTCGGTGCGGTCGTGGATCTCGTCGACGCGCGCACGGGACGCCGTTCACAATTGACCCGCAACGGCGGTTTAGAAGGTTCGCCGGCGTTCGCGCCGGCCGGAACCGCCATCGCGTACGTGCGCAATACCGGCGGCGATCCCGCAAACGGCGCGGCGGTCTACGTGACGCGTCCGGGTGCAGGCAGCGGGATCGACGTTCATGCCAAGATCGATCGCAACATCGACGACCTGGCATGGGCGCCGGATGGAAAGTCGTTGTATCTGTTCGGTCAGAACGGCGAGCGTTCGGCCGCGTGGTACGTCGCCGCGGACGGATCGCGCGCGCAACGCGTTGCGCTCGGCGGCGTAGCGGTCTCGCAAGCGGGCAATACGTCGCGAGCCGGGGTACTGACATTCGTGGGGACCACGGCCGGTCACCCGCAAGAACTGTATCTGCTTTCCGGGCCGGACGCGCATCCGATCCGGCTCACGCAAGAGAACGCGTTCGTCGCAAGGTTCGATCTCGGACGCCCCGTTGCAGTGCGCTGGCGCAACGGGCGTTTCGCGGAGGACGGCGTGCTGACGCTTCCGCCGCGGTACGATCCGGCGCGAGCCTATCCGCTCGTGCTGGTGATCCACGGCGGCCCGCAAGGGGCTTCGGTCATCGGCTGGAGTTCGCAAAATCAGGTCTTCGCCTCTCACGGCTATCTCGTTTTCAATCCGAATTATCGTGGAAGTACTAATTTGGGCGACGCGTACGAACACGCGATTACGCGCGATGCCGGCGATGGGCCGGGCCGGGACGTCATGGCCGGCATAGATACGGTGGAGCGATCGTACAAAGTCGATCGTTCGCGTATCGCGGTTTCGGGATGGTCGTACGGCGGATTCATGACCTCGTGGATGACCGGACATTATCACATCTGGAAAACGGCCGTTGCGGGCGCCGCGCTCAACGATTGGTTCGACGACTACGACGTGGCGTTTTACGTTCACACGGACGAACCGTTTTTCGGCGGCTCTCCCTGGGATCCCAAATTTACGGCGATGTGGCGTGCGCAGTCGCCGATTACCTATGCGCAGCAAATCCGCACCCCGACGCTCATCATGGGCGACATCGGCGACAACAACGTGACGATTACGAACTCGTTCAAGATGTACCACGCGCTGCGCGACAACGGTGTACCGGTGGAATTCGTCGCATATCCGGTGCACGGCCATTTTCCCAGCGACCCCGTTAGATCCGAAGACGTCACCAAACGCTGGCTGCAGTGGATCGATCGGTATTTGAAATAGGTTGCCTGGAAAGGTTCGTTTCCAAATGAAGCATGTGTTGTGCGCCGCGCTTGCGTCATTGCTGGTCGCGGCGGCGGCGCCGCCGCGAACCATGCAGTTGGACGATCTGCGATCCCTGGTGGGCGTTTCCGATGCGGCGATATCGCCCAACGGCACGCGGATCGCGTATGTCGTTTCCAAGCCCGACTACCGAAACGATCGGTACGAACGCACGCTGATGCTGTACGATTTGCGTGCCGATACCTCGCGTGCGCTCACGTTCGAACGTTCCGGGATTGCATCGCCCGCATGGTCGTCCGACGGAACGCGCCTGGCGTTCCTGGCAGAGCGGAGCGAGGGCAAAGAGGCTCAGGAACAAATTTTCGTGCTCGACATGCGCGGCGGCGATCCCATGCCGATCACGAACGCATCGGAAGGAGTGCAGCAGTTCGCGTGGCGTCCCGACGGGGCGGCGCTTGCCTATGTAACCGCGGACGAGCCGCCCAATAAGAAAGCGATCGCGCATCATCTCGATGCCTTCGTCGTAGGCGATCAGGCGTACACCGAGACGCGGGCGCCCACGCCGAGCCACATCTGGACGGTCGATGCCGACGGCAGCGGCAACGCGCGTTTGACCGAAGGTTCGTGGAGTTTGCCGCCGGCGGCACCGCCCAGTTCGCCCTCATCGCCGCTCTCGTGGTCTCCCGACGGACGCTACATCGTCTTTTCGAAAATGGCGACGCCGTACTACGCCGATGCGGATCGCACCGTCATCGCGGTGCTCGATACGCGCACCAAAGCCATTCGTACGCTCACCACGCATGGGAAATTCGAAGGCTACGGCGAGTTTTCACCCGACGGCACGAAAATTGCGTACTGGTATCCGTATCACGGCGATCCCGCGGCGCAGAACGACGTCTTCGTCACGTCGCTGCGCGGCGGAAACGGCGTCGACGTGACGGCCTCGGAGATCGACACGAACGTGCAGCGCGCGATGTGGATGCCGGATTCGAAGGCGCTCTTGATTTCCGGTCACAAAGGCACCGACGCCGCGCTGTGGATAAAACCCCTTGACGGGCGCGCGCGGCGCATCGACCTGGGCGGTGTGCAGCCAACGCAATCGTTTTGGCTGGACGCGAGCCTGAGCCGCACCGGCGCCATGGCGTTCACCGCAAGTCAGGCGCACGATCCAACCGAACTGTATTACCTCGCAACGCCTGGAACTGCGCCGCGGCGGCTCACGTCGTACAATCAAAGCGTTGCCGCTTTAAATCTGGGCAGCGTGCAGCCGGTCGCGTGGCAGTCCGAAGGCTTTGCAGAAGACGGCGTCGTCACGTATCCGCCGGGATATTCGGCGAACCGCGCATACCCGCTGGTACTGGTCATTCACGGCGGTCCCAATTCCGCCTCGCTGACCTCGTTCAGCGCGTTGAACCAGCTGCTGGCGGCGCGCGGCTTTATCGTGTTCAATCCGAACTATCGCGGCAGCGACAATCTGGGCGAAGCGTACTGGCACGCTATTTTCAACGATGCCGGCGCCGGACCCGGACGCGACGTCATGGCCGGTATCGAGGCGGTACGGCGAATCGCGCGCATCGATAACGCTCGCATCGGCGTTACGGGCTGGTCGTACGGCGGTTACATGACGTCCTGGATGGAGGGACATTACCACGTTTGGAAAGCGGCCGTTGCAGGAGCGGCCGTGAACAATTGGATCGACGAGTACGCGCTCTCGGACAACAACGTCAACGTTCGGTTCGGTTTCGGCGGTTCTCCGTGGACCGGCAAGCTGATGGAGCAGTATCGCGCGCAGTCGCCGATTACGTATGCGTGGAACATCGATACGCCGACGCTGATTCTGAGCGATACGGGCGACGCGCGCGTGCCCATCACCCAATCGTACGAGATGTTTCGCGCGCTGCGGGACCGTGGCGTTCCGGTGCGTTTTTTTGCGTATCCCGTCGCCGGGCATTTCCCCGGCGATCCCGTTCGTGCCATGGACGTCGATCGCCGCTGGATCGACTGGCTCGTTCAATACTTGAAGTGAGTCTGTGCCTAAAATTCCGTTTCCTTCGCGTAAAGTTTCCAAAGACGTCGCTCGCGTAGAATTAGAGATCCTCGAACGCAGCTATCCGCACGCGCAGACCGCGTTGAATTATTCAAATGCCTTCGAACTGCTGATCGCGGTGATTCTCTCCGCGCAATGCACCGATGCTCGCGTGAACATGACCACGCCGGTGCTCTTCAAGAAATATCCCACCGCGCAAAAGCTTGCCGCGGCCCGGCAAGAGGACGTAGAGCAGATCATCAAATCGTGCGGTTTTTTTCGCACCAAAGCGCGAAACATCATCAGGTGCTCCCAGGAACTCGTGCAACGGCACGCCGGAGAAGTGCCCGGCGAGCGTGACGCGCTCGAAACATTGCCGGGCGTCGGGCGGAAAACGGCCAGCGTCGTGTTGTCCGTGGTTTTTGAGGAGGCGGCGATCGCGGTGGACACGCACGTCTTCCGCGTTGCGCACCGCATGGGGTTCACGCTGGGAAAGACGCCGCGCGACGTGGAGAACGATCTGGAAGGGCTGGTTTCACGCGAGAAGCGGCGCCACGCGCATCACTGGCTCATTCTGCACGGACGTGCAATCTGCAAAGCGCCCACGCCACTGTGCGGGCGCTGCCCTGCCGCGCAGCTGTGCCCGACCCCAAAGATTTTGGCTAGAACGTCAAAGGCCCGGAGCGGTCCAGATGCGGCGGCCGCGGCAACTGCGCGTCCTGCGCGATCGACTTCAAAGCGGAAGAAGGCGTGAGCGCAGTGCCGTAATCGGCTTCCGTCGATATCTTGGACAAGTTGATGAGCGACGGCACCGCAGCTCGCGGATCGAACTGCCATTCGCCTTCCAGTCCCATCCCTGAAATTCTTACCAGCTGATGTACCTCGTCCAAATCCAAGCGTATCTGAAGCTCGCCGAATCGCAGGCGGAGCCTCGCCGGTTTCTCCAAGCGGATGAATTTTACGCCGGTTCTTTCACCGAGGATTGCATTCAATCGCTTCGTGCCCGCGCGCAGTTGGGCGCCGAAGGCCGCAAAACCGCTCTCCGCGTCTTCGTAGGTCGTGGGCTCGAGCGTAGCGTCGACCGCGCCCTCGATTTGGCGGCGGGCACGAATGCGCATCGCGGCGGCGACGATGGGATTTTGAGCGGTGAACTCTTCGTCGAACGGATCGGGCATTGCGCAAGTATTCGCGGCGTAATTCGGTGAAGTCCGCTTGCGATGAAGAAAACGCAGCCCGAACCGGCGACGGCTCCGCCTTTTAAGGTGGTCGTGGACACGCCGGGCTGGCGAAAGGTCACGCCTCGAATACCCGATACGCCGCAGCGAAGGCAGCTCGAAGCCCAGCGCCGCGTACGCGAAATCGTCTTCGGCGCCAAGGACGGCATCCTTACGACGATGGGCGTCGTCACGGGCGTCGGCGTCGCTTCCTCGAGCCACCTTACCGTGCTCGTAAGCGGCCTGGTCGCGCTCATTGCCGGCGCGCTTTCCATGGCTGTGGGCGAATACCAGGGCACCAAATCGGAACGTGAAGTCGTCCAGGCGTCCATCGACATGGAACGCCACGAAATGGAGGCAAATCCGCAGGACGAGTTCGCCGAGCAAGTCGCATATTACAAGCTCAAAGGCTTCAGCGCCGACGAAGCGCACATGATCGTTTCGCGGCTGGCGAAAAATCCGGAAATCTATCTCTATGAGATGATGCGCGACGAATTCGGCATCGATCCGCGCATCGCCGAATCCTCCGACGTCGTGCCGGCGCTGGCGATGGGACTCTCGTATGCTGCCGGTTCGCTGATTCCCATTATCCCTTACTTTTTCGGAGCACTGGGCGGCGGTAGGGCGGTGATTGCGAGCGTGATTCTAGCGCTGCTCGGATTGTTCGGCATCGGCTTATACGCTGGGTCGCTCAGCTCGCGCAACAAATGGCTTCGCGGTTTGGAAATCGCAATCTATGGTTCGATCGTTTTTGCGCTTTCATTCCTCGCGGGCCATTTCATTCCCATGATTTTCGGACGGCAGCCTCAAGGCTTTTAACGAGGCCCTAGTGCCGGATCGTCATCGCCGGATTGTACTGCAGGGTCCCGGTCGTCGTGGTGAGTCCCGGACCGACGCGGAAGAGGCGATTTATCGGCTATTGTGACGAATGCTTCCCGCCAAAAAAAAGAGCGCGGCTTTGGCCGCGCTTTCCAGATGAATACGGAATAAAGACGGGTTACCGGTGCGAGATTTTCTTCGCCGGCTTAAGATGATGCTTGCGGGCTTTTTTCTGGGACTTCTTGGCCTTGTGGGACATCTTCTTGATCTTCGATGCCTTGGCGGCTTTCGTCGATTTCGGGGTCGACTTGATCGTCTTGGAAGCGGCCGCCTTGGTCGCGGTCTTTGCCGCGGGTGCCTTGGACGGAGCAGCAGCCATCGCCGTGCCGGTCAAAAGGAACGCCGATGCGATGAGCGATGCGATGAGTTTCTTCAAAACCAAATCCTCCTTTCTTCCGAAAATCGCCATACGAGCATCGCGCCTCTGGAAAGAGGCGTAATGCGAGTATCGCACTGCGGTAACGCAGAACGACCGCGGCTCGTTCCATCGGCGCCGTACGGGCCGTCTTTAGTTTGTGTAAAGCTCGCTGAAGGTCATTTGGACTTCCACTTGCCCAGAAGGGCGCGTGAGATGACCAGTCGCTGGATCTGCTGCGTTCCTTCGTAGATTTGCGTGATCTTCGCATCGCGCATCATGCGCTCCACCGGATAGTCGATCGAATAACCGTAGCCGCCGAGCACCTGAACGGCATCGGTCGTGACGCGCATTGCGACGTCGCCGCATTTCAGTTTGCTCATCGCCGCCCAGAGCGTCACGTCGGCCGCTCCTTCGTCGCATTTGCGCGCGGCCTCGTAGAGCAGTAGCCGCGCGGCCTCTACGTCGGTCTTCATGTCCGCCAGCATGAAGCCGACGCCTTGCTGCTGGCCGATGGGCTTGCCGAATGCCATGCGCTCCTGAGCGTATTTCGCAGCGTAGTCGAGCGCGCCGGTCGCGATGCCCAGGGCCTGCGCCGCGATGCCGGGCCGCGACTTGTCCAGCACTTTCATCGCGATTTTGAACCCCTGGCCTTCGGCACCGACCAGATTTGCCGCCGGGATTTCGCAGTTGTCGAACACGAGTTCGACGGTGGGCGATCCGCGGATGCCCATCTTCTTTTCCAACTTGCCGACGTTGAAGCCCGGGAAGCCCTTCTCGACGATGAACGCGCTGATGCCCGCGGCGCCCTTTTGCGCATCCGTAACGGCGAACACGCAGACCACGTCCGCGACGCTGCCGTTGGTGATCCAGATTTTTTGCCCGTTCAGCACGTAGATGTCGCCGCGTTTTTCGGCCCGCGTGCGCATGGAGCCGGCCGCATCGGAGCCGCTCCCCGCTTCCGTCAGCGCGTACGCCGCAATCCATTCGCCGGAAGCCAGTTTTGGAAGATACCGCTGCTTTTGCTCTTCGTTGCCGCCGATGAGGATCGGCAGCATGCCCAGTTCTTGTACCGCGACGATCAGCGAGCTCGATGCGCAGGCTTTGGCAATTTCTTCGACGACCTTGACATACGTCAGAAACGTGCCGCCGAGGCCGCCGTATTCCGCCGGTATCGGAATGCCGAGCAGATCGTTCTCGGCAAAAATTTTGCGGATGTCTTGCGGGTATTCGCCGCGTTCGTCGATCTCCGCCGCACGCGGTGCGACTTTTTCGGCAACGAGTTCTCGCACGACGTCGAGGATGAGCGCTTCATCCTCGGGCGATGCGTGATGAGGGCTGGCGACGGCCATGGCGTAGCGGTTCTCCTGATTGCGGATGTGCGCGGCAAAACTTCGCGCAGCGGCGGGCGGGACCCCGCGTACCGGCCATAGCATATCTACAGGCTCGTATGGATAAAGTCGTTTCCTCGTGCGCCCAGGCGGTCCAAGACATTCGCAGCGGCGCTTCCATTGCCGTGGGCGGTTTCGGATTGAACGGCATACCGCACAACTTGATATCGGCGCTTCTGGAGCAAGGCGCAACGGATTTGGTCACCGTTTCGAACAACTGCGGAGTGGACGGCTGGGGACTGGGCGTGCTGCTCGACGCCGGGCGCATTCGACGCACTACCGGTTCGTACGTCGGTGAAAATCGCGAATTCGAACGGCAGTACCTCCAAGGGCTGCTCGAAGTGGAACTGGTGCCGCAAGGAACGCTGGCCGAGCGCTTGCGCGCCGGAGGGTGCGGCATCCCCGCGTTTTATACGCCGGCGGGCGTGGGCACGCAGGTCGCGCAAGGCGGGCTGCCGTGGAAGCACAATCCCGACGGCAGCGTGGCCATAGAATCCCCGAAAAAAGAAACGCGCGCGTTCAACGGGCGAGATTACGTGCTCGAAGAAGGCATCGTGTGCGACTTTGCGCTCGTGCGCGCGAGCATCGGCGATCGGCACGGCAATCTGGTGTTTCACAAGGCCACGCGCAACTTCAACCCGCTCTGCGCGATGGCCGGCAAGACTACGATCGCCGAAGTCGAGGTGCTTGTCGAACCGGGCGAGATCGATCCCGAAGCATGTGCATCTCCCCGGCATTTTCGTACAGCGCGTCGTTCCCGTCGGAGCACAAGGTAAACGCATCGAACGCGTCACCGTTCGTCCTGCCGAGCCGCCCCAACCGGAGGCGCGCTGATGCCGCTTACGCGTACCCAACTCGCAGCCCGCGTCGCACAGGAACTGCGCGACGGCGAGTACATCAATCTGGGCATCGGGCTGCCCACGCTCATACCGAACTACGTACCCGCAGGCGTCACCGTGGTTCTGCAGAGCGAAAACGGCATTTTGGGCATGGGGCCTTACCCCTATGCGGGCCAGGAGGATCCCGACCTCATCAATGCCGGCAAAGAAACGGTTACCGTGCTCCCCGGGGCGGCGTTTTTCGACTCGTCGCTTTCATTCGGAATGATCCGCGGAGGCCACATCGATCTTGCGGTGCTCGGCGCGATGCAAGTTTCGCGCGACGGCGATCTCGCGAACTGGATGATCCCCGGAAAAATGGTCAAGGGCATGGGCGGCGCGATGGACTTGGTGCACGGCGCAAAGTATTTGATCGTCATGATGGAGCATGTAGCCAAAGGCGGTGCGCACAAGATCGTCGAGCGGTGCGACTTGCCGCTGACCGGAGCGCGTGTGGTCAACCGCATCATCACCGACATGGCGACGATCGACGTCACGCCCGAGGGCTTGGTGCTGCGCGAAACTGCGCCGGGCGTATCCCTCGACGAAGTACGCGCTGCTACCGGAACGCAGCTCCATATTCCGCAAGAGCCGACCACTATGCGTATTCCTGAGGGAATACGCTAGGACACTTCGGAAGCGCTAGCGGCTTTGCGTCTTCGACTGATCCGTCGTCGACGTGGTGTCTCCCGTCGTCGTTCGGCCTGACCCCGCACTTTGCTCCTTCGATGCGCCGACCTGTTTGGCTGATTCACCCCCGCTTGCGACGTTGATGCGCCGCGGCTGGCGCTTGGGATGCTGCTGCAGCGTGAGAACCAGCATGCCGTGCTCGACGGTGGCTTGAATATTTTCTTCGTCGACGTCGTCCGGCACGGTTAGCGAACGCGTGAAGTTGCGACGCTCGTTGCGCCCGACGACCGTGATAACGCCGTCCTGATAGCGCACGTCGAGATCGTCCGGGCGAAATCCGGGAACCGCCATGTGAATTTCGTAGCCGTCGTCGCGGCGGTTCACGTCGATGCCGAACATCTCGTTCCAATTTCCAGGAAAAAATCCGCGAAACGGTTCCCAGTCCAGCATACTGCCGTAGCCTTGGCGGCCTCTCCGAGGCTCGATATTTCCGCGTTCGCTGCCGCGCTTACCGTATTCGTCCACCAGAACGCTCCTACGCGAATAAAATACGCTGTTATGCTACCCGCCGGCACGAGCGGCAAACGCGCGACGGGCCTTGCTGAAGCGTTAATGCGAACGTACGTTTGGGTACAGGCAACGCATGGATGAACTTCGCAAGAACGAGATGATGCGCCATCTGCTCGACGCGCTGGAGCGCGGCGAGGACATCGGGCATTACGGGCGCCTTGTCTTCGTGATGATTGCTCGCCATTTCGTCGACGAAGCCGTGCTGATCGAGTTGTTGTGCAAAGAGAGCGGCGTCGACGAAGCGCAGGCTCGCGCGCTGGTGAAGCAGGTCGAAGATCGGGACTACAATCCGCCCAAGCGTGAAAAGATTCTCGAATACCAGCGTCAGCAAGACTTTCCGATCATTCCGAATCCTGACGATCCCGACGCCGGAAACGTGTATCGCGATTTAAAATTCCCGGACCGGGTTTACTCGCACATTGAAGAATACCGCGAAGCGAAGGCAGAAGCGCAAGAACGCACCTAACCTCTAATTAGCGCGTTTTTCGAATACGTCCAAACGGTATGTGGGCTGCGTAAACCCGTGCAGCGTCCTCAGCTGCGAAGCGGCCAAAAACGCGCCATGCACCTGCTCGGCGGTAGAGGCATGCCCCTCTACCGCCGGCGTCCAATGCACCAAAACCACGTGCGCACCCGGGCGGCTGTGCGCGACGACCTGCGCGCGCAGCGCCAGCAAGTCGCTTGCGTCCAAATAATAACCCATCTCGCAGATCGTCGTGAGATCGAATGTTTGCTGCGGAAATTCCAACGGTACGACGCACCGCTCGAAGCGCACCTGCGAATGCGCAGCACAGTTACGGCGAGCCCGATGGAGAGCATCTGCGGAAACATCGAGGGCGAGCAACGCATCGCAGCGTTCTGCGAGCATGTTGGTAAATACGCCGACGGAGCACGCAATCTCGAGCGCATCGGCGTAGCGGTTTCGCGGCAACGCGTTTAGCGTGGCGGCGTACTTCGCACGCTCGTATTCATTCGTTTCGAAATGCCAGGGATCGGCCTGGCGTCGATAGAGATCGATAAAATATTGTGCCGGCACGGACACTAGCTGACGCTCCTTCGGCGCGTGCGAATGCCGCGCCGTTCCCGGCAATCCGGAGCGCGGCGAAGGCGACCAGCAGTAGAGTTTCCACGAGCGCCGGCGTAACGGCCGCTGCGACGGCTGCGCCGGTCGAGTGCACCAGCGCAAGCACGACGATGCCCGCGATGGCGGGAGGCGCCGCCAGCAAATAGGTAAGGAGTGCGCGAAACATGGCCAGCGGTCCGCGCTGATCGATGCTCGCTGGAAAAAGCGCGTAAAGCGCAAGGCCGATCGCCCGCAAGTACAGCACCGTCACAATGGCAAGCGGAATGCCCGCGAACGCGATGCCGGCATTCTGCGCCGCAATCGCCCAACCCAAAACCCCGGCGCAAAGACATGCGGATAGACGCCACGACGTGCTCACCACCCACGCCAATAAACGCATGAACAGCGGATCCGGTCCCATCCACCACAGGGGCTTTTGCAGGTCGGCGCCCAGGGCGACGGCTGACCCCATCGCGACGATGACGACGATCATGTTCGCCGCAACCGCGGCAATGGAAATGCCGGCTGAAAGCGGATCGCGAGAGCGCGCGGCAATCGTCCCGGCGAGCGCACCCAACGCGCCGCAAAAGGTCAGTCCCGCGTACAATGCGCGCCGAGCGCCGGGTGAGCGGGCAAATCCGACCCATTCCTTCCACGCAATGGTCCACGGACCGTTCAGGCCGCTCAGGACCCGTGACGACGCTCCGTGCCTGCTGCGAACCTCGTACTTGTGGTTCACCGTAAAGGCAGCACCGGCACCGCGTTGCCGCTTGGCGCGAAATGCCAGCGCGCGCAGTGATGCGGCGTACAACTCCGGATACAGATCGGTGCCCGCCGCATAGGCAAGCCCGGCGAGCACGACGGCGAATGCATACAGCGCGCCGAGTGCGATGCGGTTGCCTGCCAGCAGTTCGTTGAGCGCCGCCCCGGCGCCCAAGTGCGCTATGCCTGCAGCAGCCTTGGAAGGCGCCGGCAAACCCGAGAGGAGCAGCAGCATCGGGACCACACCGATGGCCGTCATTACCAGCGCGAAGGTTTGGGCCGTTGCGTTCCCTGCGGCCTGGCGGAGTTTGAGCATGGGAATTGCCGGCGCCGTGGCGATAAGCGTTGCGCCGAGCGTGACCCACGCGATGGCGGCGAACGTTGCCGAACGCGAGAACAGCACGGCGTAAAACAACACCGTAAAGATCATCCGCCCGATGTTGCCCGCGGAGCGCCGAAGTTGCAGCCACATGGCGACGGTGCGTTCACCTATGGCGCAGCCCGTGAGAAAGCGCGCGTCCGCCGCTGAAGAGAACGCTCCGACGATGCCGGACGCCGCGCCATACGCCAAAATGCCGATCAACGCAACGTATGCAAACATCGTCGCTCCGGCATACGGTTCGTAAAAACGCATGGGCGCCGGCGACAGGCGATGCGAGCGCCAGACCACGACTGTGCCGAAGTACGCAATTGCCAAGACGTACATCACAAGGCGTCCGGGCGAGCGCACCGCGGCGCGAAGCCGATTGACGATCTGCCGGTATTCCAAATAGCAAAGCGCGCGCACGTCGGCAAACATGGAGTCGCTACCGGGTCAGTTCTAAAAACAAATCTTCGGGGCTGGCGTGACTTCCCGCTCGCGCGGCCAGTTCATCGAACGTGCCGCTTGCAATCGTGCGTCCGTTTTTCAAAATAACGACGCGATCGCACATCGCTTGCGCTTGTTCCAGCATGTGGGTGCTGATGACGACGGCGGTCCCCTGCGCGCGGAGATCGCGAATGATATCCCGCAATTCCCGCTGCCCCAGCGGATCCAGGCCGACTGACGGCTCGTCGAGCAAAATGACGGGGGTTCGCGCGAGCACCGTCGCTGCCACGAGCGTTTTCTGCCGCATCCCTTTGGAGAGCGCCCCGCCCAACGTGTCTCGCTGCTCCCTCAGTGAAAACCGATCGAGCAACGCTTGCGCGCGTTCTCTCCAGTCCGCCTCCAACCGGCAGCTCTTTGCAACGAAAACCATGTGCTCCCAAACGGTGAGCATCGGATACACGTCCGGCGTCTCGGGAATGAGCGCAATGGTTTGTCCCCGGGCGCCGGCCAGGAGCGTGCCGTCCCAGGCAAACGTGCCGGCGTCCGGGCGCACCAGGCCCGCTGCGCACAAAAAGGTGGTGCTCTTGCCGGCGCCGTTCGGCCCGAGCAAGTCCAACGATTTCGCCGCCCCGCACGTCGAAAGAAACGCCGTCCACGGCGGTGGTTTTCCCGTAACGTTTTATCAGACCGGCGACCTGCAGCGCAGGCATGCGTTACGCCTGCGTCACGGAGAGGCCGCCAGCGCTTCCTCGTCCCGAAATTGCTTGCGGTACAGCCGCGCGTATGCGCCTCCACGCGCCAATAGCACCGCGTGCGTTCCTTGCTCGACGATGCGGCCGCCTTCCACAACGAAGATGACGTCCGCGGAGAGTATTGTGGACAAACGATGCGCGATGACCAAACTCGTTCGACCCCGCATGACGGCCGCGAGAGCGGCTTGTATCGCCGCTTCGTTGTGCGAATCCAGCGAACTCGTCGCTTCGTCCAAGATCAGAATTTTTGGATCTTTGAGCAGCACGCGCGCGATCGCCAGACGCTGGCGCTCGCCTCCTGAAAGCTTGTGGCCGCGCTCTCCCACAACGGTATCGTACGCCGCCGGAAGCGACATGATGAAATCGTGAATGTTCGCTGCGCGTGCAGCGGCATGCAGTTGCGCCTCGGTCGCGTCGGGGCGCGCGTAGCGCAGATTAGTTGCCACCGTGTCGTGGAAGAGGTACGTTTCCTGCGTGACGATGCCGATGTCGCGCCGCAGCGATTCGAGCGTGAGCGTCCGCACGTCATGCCCGTCTACCAGCACCCGGCCGCTCTGCGGATCGTAAAAACGCGGCACGAGCTGAGTGATCGTCGTTTTCCCGGCACCGGAAGGCCCAACGAACGCCGCGGCTTGGCCGGGCGCGATGTGCAAGCTCACGCCATGCAGCACGCTGCGATCGCCTTCGTATGCGAAATCCACGTTCTCGAACCGGATGTCGCCGGCGATCTCGGCCGGTGCGTCGGCGCCTGAGGGATGATACTCCTCGGGGGTCATGTCCAAGTAATCAAAAATGCGCTCGAACACCGCCAGAGCGCTGACAATCTGCACCTGAATGCCGGCAAGCGAGGCGGCCGGCCCGTACAAGCGGCCCTGAATGTACTGGACGAAGGCGACGACCACGCCGACGGCAATCGCGTGGCGCAGCGCGAGCCAGCCTCCGCCAAGCCAAACGATCGCGGGACCGATGATTACCATCGCCGTGATCGCCGCGATGAACCAGCGGCCGACCATTGCAAGATGGACTTCCAAGTCCATGAGCTGCGTTCCGGCGCGGTAGAAGCGCGCCTTTTCGAACGCTTCCCGGGCGAAGGATTTGATCAGCGTGATGCCGGAAATCGATAGCGTTTCCTGCGTGATCGATTCAATTTCGTCGCGCTTTTCGCGCGTTTTGCGGCGAATTTCGTACATGCGCCGCCCAACCGGCGCCAGTGGAAGAACCATCAGGGGAACGATGGCGATGGAGAGCAGAGCCAGCCGCCAGTTCCAAACGAACATCCAGACGACCGTCGTCGCAATCGTCACCGCGTTCGTCAATATCGACGTGAGCGTTCCGGTGACGACGTTGTCGATGTTGTCCACGTCGTTTGAGACGCGGTTCATGATCTCTCCGGTCTTGGTTCCGGTAAAGAATACCAGCGGCATCTTGTGGAGATGCGATACCAAGTTGGTGCGCATGTCGCGCATGATGCCTTCGCCGATGATGGAGTTCAAATAGCCTTGCAGGACGCCCAGCAGCATGGTGAGCACTGCTGCACCCAGCATGCCGGCCACATCGATGGCAACTTCCCGAAAACTGCCCTGCGGTAGCGCTTTGTCGATGATATGCGCGATCAAGTACGCCGGCGCCAGTCCGATCAGCGCCGCGATCACGATGCACGCCACAACGATGCTCTGCTGCTTCCAGTACGGCGCAAAAAGCGCACCGATCCTTCGCCAATCGACGCGCTTGCGAACCTGAGGTTTGTCGGGCCGATACATGCTGGACCACATCAGCCCGTGTCCGGTCATCATTTAAAGAGGCGTATCCGCCTTACAGGCTCCACGCCCCCCATGCGCAAAGCGCATGGGGCCCCCGGCCTTCCGTGCTTCGACACGCCGAAGTCCTGAGCTTGGCGAAGGGTCAGCATGACAAAAGGGGTCAGCATGACAACGCGGCGTTTACTGTGATGCGAGCGTTTGATGAAGCGTAACCTTGTTGCCTTCTGGGTCCGCGAACGAGTCTGATTTTGCACGTCGGCAATTCGTGCAGCTCTTCCATGTCGACGCCGCGCGCTCGAAGACCGTCGGCTGTCGCGGCAATGTCGTCGACCTCGAAAGCAATGCCGCCGCAAGGCCTAGTTTCGAGCCACTCGGTGCTCATGACGGCAAACCAGCCATTGCCGACCGGCGCCTCGGCGTATTTTTCGACGCCGTCTTCCGCGTACGGTTCCGTGAATTTTATGCCGAGCGCATCCGAATAGAATTTGCGCAGGGCTGCTACGTCTTTTGCCGAGTAGGCGGTAAATGCGATATCTTTGATCATCCGGGCTCCTTTTGAAAAGAGGGCGACTACTTTTTCCCATTGCGTAAGGATGCAAGCTCTTTGAAAAGCTTCTTTTCCTTATCGCTCAAGTCGGTGGGAAGTTGTCCGATGATGCGCACGTATTGGTCGCCCATGCCGCCGTTGCGCACTTTGGGCATGCCTTTGCCCGTGAGCCGTAAGAGCCGATTGTTCTGGGTGCCGGCCGGGATCATCATCGTCACTTGGCCGCCCATCGTCGGCACTTTCACCTCGCCGCCCAGGACGAGATCGTAAACGACGATGGGCAAGTCGACGTATAGGTCGTCGCCTTTGCGCTTATAGGTAGGATCGTCCAACAATTTGACGATGAGAAACAAGTCGCCGTTGGGTCCGCCGGCGACGCCGGCGCCGCCTTGCGCGGCCAGGCGAATGCGCTGGCCCTCGGCGATGCCCTTGGGGATCGTTACTTCAAATTTCTTCGTGGAGATAAGACGGCCGGTGCCGTGGCACTGCAAGCACAAATTGCCGCGATCCGTTCCTGTGCCCCGGCATCGCTGACACACGTCTTCGACTTGCAGCGACACCGATTTTTTGCCGCCGTCGTAGACGTCGCGCAGCGTGAGTTCGATCGTCGTTTCTAGATCCTGCCCGCGCTGCGCGAAGCCGGTGCTTTGCGCGGTATTACGCCGTCCGATTCCGGAAAAGAACATGTCGAAAAAATCCGAGAAACCGCTGGCTGCGCCGGCTCCGCCGCCCGAGCCCAAATCGTTGAAGTTGAAGTTGAAGGTTTCGTTTTGCTGGTTGCGATAGCGGCGCTGCTGCTCGGCTTGTTGAGCCGCCTGCTGCCAGTTGCTGCCGAGCATGTCGTATTTGCGGCGTTTTTCCGGATCGCCGAGCACTTCGTACGCTTCTTGAATCTCTTTGAAGCGATCCTCGGACTCTTGTTGATTGTTCGGGTTCGCGTCCGGATGCCACTTGCGCGCGAGCTTGCGGTACGCCGACTTGATGTCTTTATCGGCCGCGTTTTTCGGAATGCCAAGGACTTGATAGTAATCCTTGTAATTCATTCAGCGGCGTTTTTCGCGACGATGACCTTGGCGGGCCGCAGCAGCTCCTCGCCGATCATGTAGCCCTTCTCGGCTTCCTGAAGGACGACGTCTTCCTCGCAGCCGTCGGCATGCTGCGTGCCGATGGCCTCCGCGAGCTTCGGATCAAATTTGCGTCCTTTGGTCTGGATTGGTTTGACGCCTTCCATTCCCAACACCGTTTCAAAGCCACGCAGCGTTTGTGAAACGCCGTTGCGAAGCGCCTGCGGATCCGCGTCGGTGAACGAAAGCGCCCGTTCCAAGTTATCGAGCACAGGCAAGAAGCTTCGAGCAGCTCGCGCCGCCCTGCATCGGAGATCTCGCGAAACTGCCGTTCGATGCGCTTCTTGTAATTTTCGAAGTCGGCCATCGCCAGCAGGAACTTTTTGTAATTTTCGTCCGCTTTGGCGTTGGCAGCATCCAGCTGCGCCTGTAATTCACCGTTCTCAACGGCGTTCTCACCGTCCGGCGAAGTTGGGACGTCGGCTTGCGTTACGTATTCATCTTGCATGGTTTTTGATAAGGGGCTCTCCTGGACGAAGCCTGTCCTCCAGCCGGCCGAAAGGCTCGGAGTCGTTTACCGAACGACCCCGCCTTCGAGCGTCTGGAGGACAGTTGCGTCGAAGAGTGCTGCTCTTACTTTGCTTCCTTGAATTCAGCGTCGATGACGTCTTCGCTTGGTTCGCCGGGCGCCGCGCCGCCTTCAGGCTGCGCGCCCTCACCGGCGGTTTGCCCGTCCTGCGCCGCACCATTGGGGCCGGCCGCGGCCGTCTTCTGATACAGCAGCTCCGCCATTTTGTAGCTGGCCTGCTGCAGCCGCTCGATCGCAGGTTTGATTTCCGCGATCGATCCGTTCTCGCTCACGCGCTTAAGCTCCGAGAGTGCGCTCTCGACCTCGCCGCGCGCACCCGGGTCGAGCTTGTCGCCGACTTCCTTGAGCGATTTTTCCGTTGAATAAATCAGGCTCGAACCTTGGTTGCGCACTTCGGCTTCTTCGCGCTTCGATTTATCGGTGGCCGCTTGCAACTCCGCGTCTTTGACCATGCGTTCGACTTCGTCTTTGCTCAGGTTCGTCGAAGCCGTTATCGTGATCGCCTGCTCCTTGCCCGTGCCCAGATCCTTGGCGCTCACGTTGACGATGCCGTTGGCATCGATGTTGAACGCCACTTCGATTTGCGGTACGCCGCGCGGTGCGGCCGGAATGCCTTCCAGACGGAAGCGCCCCATCGTCTTGTTGTCGACCGCCATGGGACGCTCGCCCTGGAGCACGTGAATGTCCACCGACGTTTGACCATCCTCGGCCGTCGTGAAGACCTGCGACTTCTTGGTCGGAATCGTGGTGTTGCGTTCGATGAGCGTGGTCATGACGCCGCCCAGCGTTTCTAGTCCGAGCGAGAGGGGCGTTACGTCGAGCAGAACGACGTCGCGCACTTCACCGGCGAGTACGCCGGCCTGGATTGCGGCGCCTACCGCAACGACTTCATCGGGATTGACCGAAAGGTTGGGTTCTTTCCCGGTGAGTTTACGGACGAGCTCTTGGATGACGGGCATGCGCGTCGAACCGCCGACCATGACGACTTCGTCGATTTGCGAAATGTCGATTTTCGCGTCGGCCAAGGCGTTCTTGAACGGCTGCACGCAGCGATCGGTCAGATCGCTCGTCAACTCTTCGAATTTTGCGCGCGTCAGCGTGATGTCCATGTGTTTGGGACCGTTCTGGTCCGCCGTGATGAACGGCAGGTTGATGCTCGTTTGCACGACTGAACTCAGTTCGATCTTCGCCTTTTCAGCCGCCTCGGTGAGACGTTGCATTGCCTGCTTGTCGCCGCTCAGGTCAATGCCTTGCTCTTTGCGAAACTCCGAAACCAGCCAATCCACGATACGCCGGTCGTAATCGTCGCCGCCCAAACGCGTATCGCCGTTGGTCGACTTGACTTCGAACACGCCGTCCCCAACTTCCAAGATGGAAACGTCGAACGTGCCGCCGCCCAGGTCCCATACGAGGATCGTCTCGTTGCCCTTTTTGTCCAGACCATAGGCCAGCGCCGCGGCCGTGGGCTCGTTGATGATGCGCAAAACTTCCAGGCCGGCGATCTTGCCGGCATCTTTGGTCGCTTGGCGCTGAGCATCGTTGAAATACGCCGGAACGGTAATGACCGCTTTGGTCACCCGCTCGCCCAAGTAGTTGCTCGCGTCGTTGACGAGCTTTTGCAGAATCATCGCCGATATTTCTTGCGGCGTGTAATCTTTGCCGTCGATTTTGATGCGATAATCGCCTTCGCCCATGTGCCGCTTGATCGAGGAGATCGTTCGGTCCGGATTGGTGATCGCTTGGCGCTTTGCGAGCTGCCCGACGAGCCGTTCTCCGGTTTTGGTGAAGGCGACCACGGACGGCGTGGTGCGCGAGCCTTCGGCGTTCGCGATGACGGTGGGTGAGGAGCCCTCCATTACGGCAACGACGGAGTTGGTCGTGCCCAGGTCGATTCCGACCACTTTAGCCATGAAAATTTCTCTCTTTCCGAGCCCATGGACCAGCCGTCGCCTTCGGCGTCCCTCGCCTCCGCTACGCTACGGAAGTCGGTGCCGACGACTGAGCCTTGCCGCTTACTGGGCTACGAGGATTGGTGATTGCCGTCAATACTACGGCAACGTCACGCTAGTGTTCCATGTTTTTTAACAGCCGGCGCGGATCTTGGGTTGCAGGGGCGCGTTACCGGACGCCCCTGCACAGCGGCATTGAAAGCGGTTACGGTCCTTGCTGATCCGGAGGCTGCTGCTCTTGGGGCGGCTGCTGCTGGTACCCCGTTCCTGCCGGACGGGAGCCGAGCGTAGCCTGCACGAGCCGCCGGGCGCCCTGCGACCAAATCTCGATCGAGACCTTGTCGCCCGCCCGCAACTTGCCGATGGCCGAAACCAGCGCCTGGTTGTCGTTATAGGCTTTCCCATTGACCCGCAAAATCACGTCGCCCGGGTTGATGCCGGCCTGGTCGGCCGGCGAACCCGTCTCGACTTGGAGAACCGCCACGCCGCCCTGTCCGCGATATCCGGTTTGGCTGCGGAATCCGCTCGTGACGTTGGCCAGCACGACGCCCAAGAAAGCTTGCGCAGGCGGTTGTGTGATGCCCGGGTGCGCGATCATTTGATCGACGACCTTCCTGACCGTGTTGGCCGGAATCGCAAACCCGATGCCTTCCGCGCCCCCGCGCAAGGTCGACTGGTTTACGCCGATCACCTCGCCGTTCACGTCGACGAGCGGACCGCCGGAATTGCCCGGGTTAATTGGGGCCGACGTCTGCAGCAAGCCTTTGAATGTGAGCGTTTGACCGGTATCCGTTTGGATGGGCTCGCTGCGATTGAATGCGGAAACGACTCCGACCGTAACGCTTTGCTGCAGCTCGTAGGGTTCGCCGATCGCGATCGCCCATTGTCCCTGCTGCAGTTTGTCGGAATCCGCGAGCCCGAGCGGCGGCGGAAGATTCTTGGAGTTGACGTGAATGACGGCGAGATCGGCGCCGATGTTCGCGGCGACGAGCCGTGCTTCGGCGTGGCTTCCGTTTGGAAACGTGACGGTGATGTTGCTGATCTGCGCTCCGGGAATCGGCGGCCGAACGACGTGAGCGTTCGTGACGATGTCTCCTCTACTGTTGTAGATGAAGCCCGAGCCGGAAGCTTTGCCGCGGTAAGGCTGCACGATGCCGGGTCCCTGCTGACCGAAGAATTGCTGCAGGAACGGATCCACCGGAATGTACTGCTTGCCGTTGACGGTGATCGAGATGGCGACGACTGCGGGTTTGGCGCGCTTGACCGCGCTCACGATGCGATCTTGATCGCTGCCGCCGGTGAGCGGAGCGGCGCTGACGGCGGGCGGAGTATTATTCGGGCCCGCGACGTTCGAGAAGTGTGTGCTCGCATAGAGCATCATCACGAACGAGCCGACGATGGCGCCCACCAAAGCGACGATGGCCGTAGGCAATACTCGATTTCTCAACATTCCTCAACTTGTAAAACGGCGTGCGGTATGGCGGTTTCTACCCGTCAACCCTCGAAAAGTAGCGAAGCGTTCTCTTAGGATTTGATGAGAAGGCTGCCGCCCGGCTGCGCCGGAGGGGCGTCCGACACCAGCAATCCGTCGAGCAGCCGCAGCACGCGTTTGGCATGAGAGGCGACGTTCTCGTCGTGCGTCACGACGATGATCGTGCGCCCCGCCTCGTTCAGGTGCTCGAACAACGCGAGAATTTCGGCGCTCGTTTTGGAGTCCAGGTTCCCAGTCGGCTCGTCCGCAAGCAACACCGCCGGATCGTTCACCAATGCGCGAGCGATTGCCACGCGCTGCTGCTGACCGCCGGAAAGTTCGCTGGGCTTATGATGCCCTCTGTCGGCGAGCCCGACCAGTTCGAGCTGCCGCAGCGCTGCGGCCGTTCGTTCCTTGGTGGCCACGCCCGCATAAAACAGCGGAAGCGCGACGTTCTTTACCGCGTCCGTGCGCGCGAGCAAGTTGAAGCCCTGGAAGACGAACCCTAGTTTCTTCAGGCGAATGAGCGCCAGCGCGTTGTCGTCCAACGCCGAAACGTCGACGCCGTCGAGCAGGTACGTTCCGCTTGTTGCGCGGTCCAGGCATCCGAGAACGTTCATGAGCGTCGACTTACCGGAGCCCGACGGCCCCATAATCGCGACGTACTCCCCCGGAGCGATCGTGAACGAAAGACCGCGCAACGCTTCGACTGCGAGGGCGCCGGAGGCGTAGAGCTTGCGCACCTCCCGAACGTCGATGACGAAGGAGCGCTCACTCATAGCGAAGCGCGTCGATTGGATCCAGTGCCGCAGCGCGGTATGCCGGATATGTGCCGAACGCCAGCGTGACGAAAATCGTGAACGCGGCAGTGATCGCGAGCGATTGCAGCCACGGCAGCGGAGCCGTATATCCGGTAAGTTTGGCGATCGCCAGCGTATTGACGGCCCCCCCGATTGCCAAGCCGAGCAGCATGCCGGCGCCGCAGCCGATGCCGCACAACAGCAGCGCTTCGATGAAGAACTGCGCTAATATCTGACCGCGACGCGCCCCGATCGCTTTGCGCACCCCGATCTCGCGGGTGCGCTCGGTGACGGAAACCAGCATGATGTTCATGATCCCGATGCCCGCAACGAGCAGCGATACGGCGCCGATGAACCCTACGGCGATCGTCATGACGCCGAATATGCCGTCGACTCCCTTGGTCAACTGCGCTTTATCGAAGGTGTTGTACTGCAGGCGCTCGTTACCGTGCAACTCGCGCATTTTCGCGATGACGGCGACTTCGGTGGACGCAAGCGCAGAAACGTCGCTCACGATGATGCGTGCGGCACCGATACGATCTCCGTGCAAATACTGTTTCATGACCGTCGTGTACGGCGCATAGACGTCGCCTCCGAAATTGAATCGGAGCAGTCCACTGTGCGGCGCCGACAGCACGCCGACGACGACATACCGATGCACGCCCGCGTACACGCTCGTCCCCAGCGGATTGCCGCCGTCGGGAAAGAGCTTGCGGTACGCGCGATCCGAGAGCACGCACACGTTTGCCGCGCCCTCTACGTCTTCCGCGCTGATGCGGCGCCCCAGCTGCAGCGGCGTGGTGTTGATCGGTTGCGCCGCATCGCCGGTAATGTAATAGCGTGCTTGAGCATGGCCGTGGCGAACGAGATCGTTCGCCCCCATGAGCGGAATGGCGGCCGAGACGTTCGGCACGTTCGCCAGTTCCTCCAAATCCGAGCGCGTGACCATCGCGCGCTCGACGTTGGCCTGGGTTGCGTTGGGATCGAGGAAGAACGAATCGTCCGACATGCTGCCGAGTGCGCCGCCGACGGCGCCTGCCATGCTTTTTCCTAGAACTTGAATCGCGATGACGGCGCCCACGCCGATGACGAGACCGGTGATCGTGAGCAGCGAGCGCACCTTGTTGGAAAACAGCACGCGCAGCGCCTCTTCCAGATAGATCACGATCGCAGCGCTTCAATCGGATCCATGTGCGCCGCTCGGATGGCGGGATACATGCCGAAGATCGTGCCTACGGCCATCGAGAACGCCAGAGCCAGCGAAACAATCAGCACGTACGGGATGATCACTGCGCCGAGCTGCCGGCTTATGACCTCGGCGCCGCCGATCGTTGCACCCAAACCCAGGAGCATTCCCAAGCCTCCGCCGATGAGGGCCAGCAGTAGCGCTTCCATGAGGAATTGCAGCGCGATGTCGTTGCGGCTGGCTCCGATGGATTTGCGGATGCCAATCTCGCGGGTGCGTTCAGTCACGGAGACGAGCATGATGTTCATGATGCCGATGCCCGCAACCACCAGGGCGACGCCGCCGATCGCGGAGAGTCCCACGCCGACGATGTTCAGCACGTTTTCGAACGCCGCGACCTGCGTTTGCCCGTTTTGATCGTCGTATTGGGCGCGCGGTCCATGGATGTGCTGCAGCGCGCGCTTCGCTATTGCGGCGGTTTCCGCGGCGCTCGCCGTGCCGCTCGGGTAGACGAGCAGACCATCCAGTTGGCCGGGCATGATGCGGTGAAACGCCGTGTAGGAGATGACGACTGCATTGCTTCCCGCGAGCGCATTAAAAAACGAGCCTTGCAGCTGCGGATACACCCCTATCACCGTGAAGTGCGTTCCGTCGATCGTGATGTCTTTGCCCAGCGCCGTGTCCCTACCGAAGAACTTCTGCGCGACGTCGGCGGTGATGGTGGCCACGCGTGCAGCCGAATTCACGTCATCGCGATCGATCTTGCGGCCTTGCGCCATGCTCAGCGTTTCCGGATGATACGCACCGTCCGCGCTCACTGCGATGTATTGCGTCGTGCTGCCGTGGCGAACTTGCCATACCCGCTGATAATATGGAAGCACTTCCGCGGCGCGGTCGCCCAAAGCGTCCGCCACCGCGGCGACATCGCGGTATTGCATTTGCGCGTACTGAGGGTAGTCTTGGGTGAGATCGACGTAGACGAAGATCGGCGGAGCGCCCAGCGAGGAAATGGTTGCGCTGATGCCGCTGGTTGCGCCCTTGCTGATGCCGAACACCGCGATGATGGAAGAAGTGCCGATGATCATTCCGAGCATCGTCAAGATCGAGCGCGCGCGGTTGCGCCACAGTGCGGCAGCGGCTTCGCCCACGTAGGCCAGGATGCGTGTCACGAAGCCGGCGGCGGTGAAGCCGGCGGCGCGGCCGTCACGCGAGACCCGTCGCGCAGGGACGGAAGCTTCTGAGCGACGATCTCATCACCCGCCGCGATTCCGGAGCGTACGACGGTCTGCGCGTCGTTGGATTGCCCGAGGCGCACGGGTGTTTTTCGCGCAACGCCGCGACGCACCACGAAAACGTACGCGGCTGCGCCCTCGTTCACGATGGCATCGCTCGGCACCGTCAAGGCGTTGTGTAGGTCCGACGTGAGGATGTCGACGTCGACCGTCATGCCGTCTTTGAGATAGTCGGGAGAACTTTCCAGACGGATCGTCGTGACGACTTGTTTGGCGGTACTGGAAGCATCGGCCGACTTCACGGCAATCGGCGCGATCCCCGCAACGTGTCCCGCCAAGCGTTTGCCGGGGAAATCCTGACCCGACACGATTGCCGCTTGACCGACGCGAACGTCGATCACGTCTTGTTCGTCAACCTGAGCTTTGACGACGTAGCTGTCGCTTTGCGCGATCGTGAACAGCATCTGACCTTGCGCGACGGCATCGCCTTCGTGCAGCGGCGAGAGCGGATCGCCCGACTGCGTGGCGACGCTTTGCACGATGCCCGAAAAAGGCGCCGTCACGCGCGTGAACGCGAGCTGCTGCTGGTCGGCTTGATTCGCAATGGCCGCCTTCTGTGCCGCAGCCTGCGCGTACTGCACGCTGTTTTCTCCGTAGCCCGTTACCGCCCCAAGCTGCAGTTGCCGCTCGGCCTGATCGTAAGCGACGCGCATTTTGTCCAGATTCGCCTTGTCGGTGTCCACCTGGTTACGCGGAATCGCCTTGTTTTTGTAGAGCGCGAGGTCGGCGTCATAGACGCGCTGGGCTTCATTCAAGTTTGCCTTGGCGGTGTCCACTTGCGCCTCATACGTGACGCGCGCGTTCTGTTCGTTGATGCGGGCAGTGCGCACGTTGGCGACTGCGGACGTGTAGTCGGCCTGCGATCCGGCGGCGGTCGACTCTAGGCTGGGATTTTCGATCGTGGCGAGCAGCTGGCCGGCGGAGACGTAGTCGCCGGGCTTGACGTACATCTGCGCGATGTTGCCTGCGACCAGCGTCGGTACCGTGGCGGTGCGCGGGTGCTGCACGACGCCGTTCTCCGGCAGCTTGATTTGAAAGCTCCCACGATGAACGGTGACGAGCTTTGCCGCCAACGCCGGTCCGCGATCGCCGCGGTTCGCGACTTTGGCGACGACCAAAACCACTGCGATGCCCGCCAGGACGGCCAGCAAAACCAGAAAGCGCTTCATGTACTTTCCTATAGATCGGCCACGGCGGCGCGAGAATCGTAGATCCCGAGCGCTACTCGCAGCCTTACCACGGCGTTAACGTACGCGACGCGCGCGGCAAAGGAGTCGTTTTGCGCAGAGAGCGAGGCCTGCTGCGCGGCGAGCACGTCGGTAAGGGTTTTGATGCCGTGCTCGTACTGCAGACGCGCGATGCGGGCCGCCTCGGAGGCATAGCGCGTTTCCTCTCTGGCCGAGGCGATCTGACCCAGCGCCGTTTGCGCCGCCCTATACGCTTGGCGCACGTCGATTTCAACCTGCGTTTGCGTGGCGGAGAGATTGCTGCGCTGAGCCGCAATTTGTTCGTCCAGGTTGCGATGGTTTGCGCGCCGAGCGCCCCAATCCCACAGCGGCAGCGATATCTGGGAGGTGACGCCCACGTTCCAGAATCCGGCCGACCCGCGTGGAACCGTTCCCGGCGGCAAGCCGTTTTGCTCGTTGAACTGATCGAGCTGGCTCTGCTGCAGGGCGGTCAGCGTCGGGGAGTACTGGTTCCCGAATGCCGCGAATGTCTGAATTTGCGGAAATAGATCGGTGTCTGCGGCGCGGCGATTGATCTGCGCGATGTCGATGCCTTCTTGCGCGGATAGAACCTCGGGCCTGTTGGCCATGGCCATTTCCACCAGTTCGTTCAGCGGCTGGGACGGAAGCGCCGGCGCAGCGACCTGCTCCGACACGGAGAACTGCGTTTCAAGCGGCGCTCCAATGGTTTGCGCGAGCGACTCGCGCGCGTTGTCGGCATCCGCACGCGCAGCGTCGAGCGAGTACCGGCTCTTCTCTTGCTGCGCGCTGGCGCTGAGCACGTCCACGCCGGCTGCGACGCCGGCGCGCTCCTTCGCCATTGCGATGCGCACCAGCAGTTCTTGGTATTTTGCGTCGCCTTCGTCCAGACGAACCGTTTCTTCTTTGCTGGCGAAATTGTAAAAACCGTTGGTTACGTCCGTTGCGATTTGCCCGCGGATTCGATTGAGCTCGGCTCTGGCTTGCTGGAACGTCTGCTGCGCGACGAGGTTTTGAAAATGAGATAGGCCGCCGTTGTACGTGTACTGCGTGCCGATCTGCGCGGTGTTTTGGGAAAACACGGAGGCTTGCGATGCGCCGATGACGCCGTAGGCGCCCGAATAGTTCGCCGACTTTTGCAATTGGTTCGAAAGCTGACCGGTCAGGTTGGGCAGGGACTGCGAACGCTGGCGCACGTACTGCGCTTGCGCCTGCGCGACGGCGGCTCGCTGCTTTGCTACTGCCGGGCTGTGATCGACGGCGTAGTCCACGGCTTGAGAAAGCGACAGCGCGACCAGGAAAAGAACCAGCATCTGCGGCGTTAGCGCGCGCTCAACGAGAGAAACCCCGCTCCGATTGCAAGCATGACCAAACCGCAGGCCGCGGCCGCTCCGCGTGAGGTTCGCGCGACGTAGATCATCGCCATGGCGATGAGGACCGTGGCCCATACGCTCACGACATTGATTCCCGCCAGGAAAGCGGACAGCTTCAGCCCAGCCTGCGGCACAAGCCACGCGAGCGAGGGGATCGCTTTGTAGGCATCCCGCGTCGTTTCGTAACTTGCCGCGCCGCGCACCACTGCGATCAGCCCCATGATCAGCGAGGAGACTCCCGCGCTCACGACAGCCACGTTCATGGCGGCGCACCAGAGCTGCTTGAATCCCGCGTCGCCACGTCCCAGCGCTTTGAAAATTACCATGACGATCGCCGCCACGAGTGCACCGACGAGCACGATGATCGGCGACCACACCCACGACCACCGTACGATGGCGATCGATATATTGAGGGCGTTTTGCTGCGCAGAGGGCGGAGCGCCGGCGAGCTGCGGATTGGAAGCGACCTGCGCGGGCCACGACGCCTGCATCGCGTGAACGGTCGCCGGCATCGCCAAGTATTGCCCGATTGCGGTCAACACCGTCGCGACCAGGAACGCCCAGCCCCACATCGGCGAAGGCCGCAAGGTTTCAAACGCCTCGCGCGGCGCGGTGATGACGTTCAGCACGGTGGAAAGACCGTTTGCATTGCTCGCTGCCGGAGCGGATACGCTCATGCAGTCACTCCTTCTAAAACAAAAGCGTGCCGACCGCGATATGCGATCGCGTTACGCATTGTTTCACGGCCGTCGCGAACGCGGCCTCTGTAGGGAGCGTTTTCGGAAGGGCGCTTACATCGGGTTCAACAGCCGTTCGATGGGAACGCTTTGCTCGATTGCCTTTCGAACGCGTTCGAGCCGTTCGCTTCGCAGCTCCAGCAGTTTCAACTGCAGGAGAATCCTGGCGCGCCGCAACGCGCGGCGCGAATAGAGATCGTCGATCTGGACATGCGGCCGGGGAGCTCGAGGCGTGCATTGCGCGCGCCGGATCGTCTTGGCAGCTGAGGCTCCCGGGGCGGTAACGGCCAAGGTCAGCAACAGCGCGGCGAGGTAACGGAGGAACATGTTGCTCCATCACGCCCAAGCGACCCGCTGCCAAGATGCTTGATTCGCTTCCGAATCCGCTCGTCGTTCCAGAACCGGCGAGCGCGGAATACGTGCGCGTTATCCCGCTGGGCGGCTGCGGCGAGATCGGCCGGAACATGACGGTGATCGAAACGGCCGACGACATGATCGTGGTGGACTGCGGGCTGATGTTTCCGGACGAGGAGATGTACGGCGTCGACATCGTCATCAACGATTTCACGTACATCAGGGAGCGGCGAAGCAAATTCCGCGCGCTCCTCGTGACGCACGGGCACGAGGATCACATCGGCGGCATTCCTTATCTGCTGCGCGAGTTCAACGTTCCGGTGGTCGGAACGCCGCTCACCAACGCCCTCATCAAAGCCAAGTCGCGCGATCACAAGATGATGGCGGAGGCGCAGTTCGTGACCGTGCAGCCGCAGGACCGCGTGAGGTACGGCGCGATCGAGGCGGAGTTCATCCACATCAATCACTCGGTGTCCGGCGCGTGCGCGCTGGCGCTGCGCACTCCGGTCGGCACGATCTTTCACACGGGAGATTTTAAGTTCGATCAAACGCCGATCGACGGCAAGCCTGCGGACTTTGCCGCTATCGCGCGCATCGGAGAGGAGGGCGTGCTCTGCATGCTTTCGGACAGCACCAACGCCGAGCGGCGGGGGCATACCCAGTCGGAGCGTATCGTTGGCGAGGCGTTTTCGAACGTTTTTTCGCACGCCAAGGGACGGATCATCGTGGCTTCATTTGCCTCGAACGTTCCGCGGATCGCGCAGGTCGTCGAACATGCCGTTCGATTCGATCGCAAGATCGCGTTCTTGGGGCGTTCCCTGACCAACGTCGTGCACTTTGCATCGGAGCTGGGCTACCTGCGGATTCCGGCCGAGCGTACGATCCGCATTGAAGACGTAGACGAATATCCGCCTGAAAAAATCGTCGTGATGACCACCGGTTCGCAAGGTGAACCGATGAGCGCGCTCACGCGCATGTCCGTTCGCGATCACGCCAAGTTCAAAATCGTTCCCGGCGATACCGTCGTCATCAGCGCGACGCCCATTCCCGGAAATGAAAAAGGCGTCTACAAAACCATCAACAACCTCTACCGCTTGGGTGCGACCGTCGTGCACGGCACCGATGGACGCTCGCACGTGTCCGGCCACGGGTCGCAAGAGGAATTGCTCCTCATGCTCAATTTGGTCAGGCCGGAGTTCTTCGTGCCGGTGCACGGCGAGTACCGCATGCTGGTGCAGCATGGAAAACTGGCCAAGCGCACGGGAGTGGACCCGCAGAACGTGTTCGTCGTGGAAAATGGCGACGTGCTGGAGTTCACACACGACTACGGCGACAAGATCGGCAAAACGTACGGAGGCCACGTGCTGGTCGACGGATCGAGCGTCGGTGACGTGGGCGAAGCGGTGCTGCGCGACCGGCGCCTCTTGGCCGCCGACGGATTCATGATGGTAGTGGTGACCATCGACAGCGAAGAAGCGCGGGTCATCGCCGGACCTGACGTGGTTTCGCGCGGCGTATTCTACTTGCCTGAAGCCGACGGCGTGCTGGAAGAGTTGCGTTTGGAACTGGTTCGGATGATGCATGACGTGCCGGTCGAAGGTATTCGCGATGCGAACACCGTGAAAGAGCATATTCGCAGCGGTCTCTCCAAAGCGATCTATCAACGCTACAAACGGCGTCCGGTCATCGTGCCCGTCGTCATGGAAGTTTGAAACCGGACGGAGCGTAGTCTTCTTGCTCGAACCGGCAAATCGTATCGAGCTGGTCCAGGGCCGAACGTAAGCTGCGCCCCGCGAGCTGATCCGCCGCTGCGCGCATCCCGGTAGAACCGCCGAATACGCCCGCATGACGCTTCGCGATCCAGATTGCAAGCGCAATCACGGCGATGCCGAAAATGACGTTGGCGGCCAGATAGGCCGCGCCAAGGGCGGCGTACGCGTCCACCTGCAGGCTGCGCAGGACGACGATCAGCAGCGGAGTCCACATCAGCGCAGCCAGCTCCAGTATCCATCGAACGCGGACCATCCTTGCGATTCGAAGCCTCGCGAGTCGCTTTTGAATGGCAACCACGCCGTCGTCATAGTCGATATGCGCTATCTCGATCATTCCGCGGATGTTGCCCGCAAACACCGTTGCGGCGTAGGCGCCCAGAACGATCGCGGGAACGAGAAACCGGAGCTGCCTGAAATTGTCTGCAGCAAAAGAGCCGATCAGGACGAGCGCGATGAAGTTGACCGCCGCTTCAAAAATGTCGCCGCGCGTGAGCCGGCTCATCAGGCTTTCGACCTTCCCCATGTTGGCCCGTCGCAACAGCAGCGTGTTCAGACGCATGCTCGATTCGAGCCTGCGCTCGTAATCGTGCCAAAGCCGGATGATACCTTGTGATTCCATTGGCCGCTCCTCTTTAGATAGTGAACGCGCTTGTTGCCTGCCGGCGAAGTTTCTGCTTGATCCGGCTGATTTTCGTTGCCACGTTTGTTTCCGATATGCCGAGGATCTCTGCGATGGCGGCGTACGGGTTACCGTCAAGGTACAGGATCATGAGCGCGCGGCTCAGATCGTCCAGCCCTTGGATGAACTCGCCCAGGAACGCCAGATCCGTGCCTTCGTCGTGCTCCGGAGCAGGGATCGATTCCAATAGTGCGTCTTCGGCTGGGGCGATGTTGCGCACTCGCCGCGCTTGGCTGCGGTAAAACGAAATCGCGACGTTGACGGCGATGCGGTACATCCACGTAGAAAACGCCTTGCGCGCATCGAAACGCGGGTACGCGCGCCACAGCTGTGTCACGATGTTTTGCGCCAAGTCATCGCGATCGTCCCGGTCGCTGCAGTACGAGTCTGCCACTTTGAAGAGAATGCCGCGATGCTCGTCAAGACGGCGCATGAACTCCCCCTGGGGATCGGTACTGCTCATTTCATACCGTTATTCGCTCTGCAGGGACGGAGAATCACACGGCGCAGCGAAGGCGCGCCCCATGTCCACGCGAAAAGGCTTTATTACCGCCGCGGCTTCCGTACCGCTGCTTGCGGCGGCTCCGCCCTCGCCGATGCCTTCGGCCGCGCCGTCCTCGACAGCGTCTCCAGCGGCGGGCCGCGAACCTTCGGCGCTCGCGCGGGAGTTTGCCGCACGCATGCGCGAGTACGATCCGCACTTGACGGAAAAGCAGCTGCACGATATTGCGGGCGGCATCGACGACAATCTCAAAGTCGGCGCGCGCATCAATCCCAAAGGGCGCGCGCTCAAAAACTCCGATGAACCCGCGACGACGTTCGCGGTGCCGGAATGACGGAAGACCAGCTGGCCTTCTCCGACGCATTGACGTTGGGCAGCCTGATCGCCAGGCGCGAGATCTCGTCGGTGCAGTTGACGAACCTCTATCTCGCGCGCCTGCACAAATACGGTTCGACGTACGGCGCGGTCGTTACAATCATGCACGATCGCGCGCTGCGTGAAGCGCGCGCCGCCGACAAGGAACTGGCCGCAGGCCGCCGCCGCGGACCGCTGCACGGCGTGCCCTATGGCGCGAAAGATTTGCTGGCGGCCGTGGGCGCGCCGACGACGTGGGGTGCAGCCCCGTACCGGTCGCAGGTATTCGACTACGATGCAACCGTCGTTCGCAAGCTCAATGAAGCCGGCGCAGTCCTTTGCGCGAAGCTTGCGATGGTCGAGCTTGCCGGTGGCTTCGGATACAACGACGCCGACGCGTCGTTCACCGGTCCCGGCAGAACGCCGTGGAATCGCAATTTCTGGAGCGGCGGTTCTTCCAGCGGCCCCGGCGCGGCGGTTGCTGCGGGATTGGTCGGCTTTGCGATTGGTTCGGAGACGAACGGTTCGATCATGGTGCCGTCCGCGTTTTGCGGCGTTTCGGGCCTGCGTCCGACGTACGGACGCGTCAGCCGCCACGGCGCGATGGCATTGATGTGGACCTCGGACAAACTAGGGCCGATGTGCCGCTCAGCGCGCGACGCGCAAGCGGTGCTCAAAGCAATCGGCGGCCACGATCCGAACGACAAAACCTCACGGAACCAGCCGTTTCCGGCGATACGCGGTCGCCGGCCCAAACTTGCGATTGTGGAAAAAGCCACCGCCAAGACGCAGCCTGCGGTAGCCAAGAACTTTGAGGCTTCGCTCGCCGTGCTGCGCGATTTTTGCGATCTCGTTCCGGCAGTCGCGATACCGAAAGGTCCCTACGGCCCGGTATTTAGCGCCATCTTCAACGGCGAGTGCGCGTCGGCGTTTCGGGACCTCATCGAAAGCGGACGTTCGCGAGAGCTGCAGTCCGTGGACGATCGCATCGGCGGTTATGAAGCGTACGGTTCGCTGGCGGTAGACTACGTCGATGGAATGCGCCGCCGCGCGCTCTTGAACGAAGCGCTGATCGACGCGCTGGCGCCGTATGACGGCATCGTGTACCCGACGCTGCCGACGGTGGCGTATCCCGTCGGCATCCCGTTCGACAAAGCATATCCCGACAAGTATTCGGGCGAGGTCGAGATGGGAAGCCCGGGAAATCTTGCGGGCTTGCCGTCAATCAGCGTTCCAAACGGTTTGGGCGAACATCGTCTGCCGACGGGTCTTGCAATCATGGGACGCCCGTGGGGCGAGTTTGCGCTCACGAAAATCGCCGCCGGCTATCAAGCGCGAACGCGCTTTCATTTGGAACACCCGCAGACTGACTACAGCGTAGACCAAATCTCGAGCTTGCGCTTCACGCGATCGATCACTTCGTCCGTGAAGTCCGTCGTGGAGGCGTGGCCGCCCAGATCGCTTGTTGCGATCCCTTCGTGCACTGCTTCAAGCGTGGATTCGTAAATCGCACGCGAGGCGTTTTGCGCCGGTTTTTCGGGCATGTACGAAAGCAGCGCCGCCGCCGCCAAGATCATTGCCATTGGGTTCGCGACGTTCTTGCCGAATAGGCGCGGCGCGGTGCCGTGCGGAGCTTCAGCCATAACGACCGAGGGGCGCAGCTCTGAATCCGCCTGCCCGAACCTCGCCGCAGGGAACGAGAGCAGCACCGATTCTGCACCCGCGATCGAGCCGAACAACTGCATAACCAGATCCGAGAGGCAATCGCCGTCGCGGTTGAGCGAGGGAATGACCATCGCGCGCTCGCCGTCAGTGCTCAGCAGCAGCGCGTAGGTCGCGTCGATGAGCTGCGGCTCATACGTTACGTCCGGATGGCGCGTCGCCGCCGCGTCCATCTCCTCTTTGAGCATTCCTTCGTACACCGGACTCACGGTGTATTTAGGGCCGCCGAAAACCTTCGCGTTCATGCGCGCCGCATGCGCAAACGCGTATTCGGCGACGATGCGGCACACGTTGCGCTCGATCGTTTCGGTGCGATACGCCACTTCGGCGGCGCCTTGCCCTTCGCGCCATTCCTTGGCGCCGTACGCATCGCCGACCGCCATGCGGACCACGGAAATGGGAGCGTGCACGCCGGCCACGGGACGCACGCGAGGCAGGCGGCGCCCCGTTCGAACGATGACTTTCCCGTCGATGGCCTTGCGCAAAAGCGCATTGGGAGAACCGACGTCGCCGGCCGTCTCGGGAGTAATCGTCGCGGCTTTGAGTCCGAAGCGCGCGGATTTCATCGCATCCGCGGCTTGCTGCACGATGCCGTTGTGCGTTGCCCGGCGTTTCTCGAGCGAAAGATCGTAATGTTCGAATTGCAGATCCAATCCGATGACGGAACGCTCCAGCACGCGCAACGCTTCGAGCAGCAGTTCTTGCCCGGTTTGGTCGCCTTCCAGCACCACGATCGTTGAGGGTGGCAAATGAACTCCTTCGGCTATGACGAAAGAACCTGTTTCATGGCACGCGTACGCCGTAAGGCGACCGCGAAGACGCGAATAAACTTTGAGATCGCCGGCATTGCGGCGATCGGCCTTGCGGTCCTCTTGGCAATCGCGCTGGCGCTGCCGCCGGCGCGTGCCGGCATAGCCGGCGGCGCAGCGGCGCACGCCATGAGCCGCCTGTTTGGAGAAGCGGCGCCGCTTTTCCCCGTGCTCGTCGCACTTTTCGGCGGGATCATCTTTCTGGAGATCAATGTTCCCCGCACGATCGGGACGTTCGGCGCCGCATCGCTGGGCTATTTTCTGATCGTCGATGCAGCATTCGGGCGGCGCGGCGGCATCATTGGAGCAGATCTGTGGAGCGCGCTGCAGGCGACGGTCGGCGTAGCCGGATCGCGCGTTGTGTTGGTGCTAGGCGCGCTCCTTCTGGCCGTCTGGCTGACCAACGTGTCGGTCAAGAAGATCGTAGGCTGGCTCATCTTCACGCTCGCGAGGATTCGTCTTCCCAAAGTTCGCATGCCGGGGCCGATTGCCTTACCGCGCGGACATTCCGATTTGCGGGAAGCATTCGCGCTGCCCAAAACGTCCGTGCGGAAGAATGAATCGGCGGATGCTGCGGTGAGTGCGCCGCTCGCCGCCGTGGAATTGGGCCCGATCTCTACGCCCATGCCGGTACCTCTGCGCAGCGATCCCGACGAAATCGCCGGTGATTACGAAGGACCCACGACGACCGCGTACGCCGCCAACGATTCAGCGCGTTCGATTACCTATTCGTTGCCCGACCTCTCGCTGTTCGATCCTCCGCAACTGCAGGCGGCCGACGATTCCACTCGCTCGCACGTGCTCGAAGACACGCTCGCCTCGTTCGGCGTATGCGTGAAGGTGGTGCACATCGAGCGCGGCCCGTCGATCACGAGGTACGAGCTCAAACCGGAACGCGGCGTGAAAATTTCGCGAATCGCGGCCCTTTCGGACGACCTCGCGCTTGCGCTCGCGGCAACCAGCGTGCGCATCGAAGCGCCGATTCCCGGCAAATCGGCGGTCGGTATCGAAGTGCCCAACAAAATCGTTTCCATCGTAGCGATCCGCGAAATTTTGGAAGCGCTCCCCCAACGCGGTCAAGTGCCGCCGCTTTGGATGGCGCTGGGAAAGGACATCACCGGGCGTCCGGTTTTCGGCGACTTGAGCAAGATGCCGCATCTGCTGGTCGCGGGCGCGACGGGTTCGGGGAAATCCGTGTGTCTGAACACGATCATCGCCTCGCTGCTGGTGAGCGCGACTCCGGATCAGGTTCAGATGCTCATGATCGATCCAAAACGCGTCGAGCTGACGGTCTACAACGGCATCCCGCATCTCATCAAGGACGTCATCACGGACGCCCGCATGGCCGCCGGTGCTCTGTTCGAGATGACCAAAGAGATGGACGCTCGGTACGAGCGCTTCGCGCGCGCGGGCGTGCGAAAAATCGAAGAGTACAATGCGAAATTTCCCGAGGAGAATTTGCCGTACGTCGTGATCATCATCGACGAGCTGGCCGACCTCATGCTCGTTGCGCCGGCAAAGGTGGAAACCACCATCATGCGGCTCGCGCAGACTTGCGCGCGCGACAGGCATTCACCTCATCGTCGCAACGCAGCGCCCTTCCGTGGATGTCATCACCGGACTGATCAAGGCCAACATCCCTTCTCGAATCGCTTTTGCCGTTAGTTCGCAAGTGGACTCACGCACGATCTTGGACATGGCGGGCGCCGAACGTCTCCTTGGACGCGGCGACATGCTGTACTTGCCGATCGACGCGCCCAAACCGGTTCGTTCTCAGGGCGCGCTGATCACGGGTACCGAGGTGCATCGTTTGGTACACTTTTGGGCGCGACAAGGACGTCCTGAAAACATGCTCGACGTCGAAGTCACGCCCATATCCGAAGACGACGAAGGGAAGAAAGACGTCGATCCGCTTTGCTACGACGCCGCCAAGTTCATCATCGAGAGCAACTACGCGTCCACCGCGGCCCTGCAGTCGCAGTTTTCCGTAGGCCATCCGCGCGCGGTGCGCGTGATGCGCCAGCTCGAAGACTTCAACGTAGTCGGTCCGCACGAAGGCACCAAACCCCGCCGCATTTTGATCGGCCTCTCCGAATTGGAGCAGATCGGGGCGCGTTTGGGCCGCAGCGAACCGGGAGAACGGGATCTCTTCGCAAGCGGCGGTTGATCGGCGCTCTACTCGGGCGGTACTCGGGTTCATCGCTGCGGCGCTCGTGCTGTTTGCGGGTTTTTGGTGGCTGGGGCTCTACGTGGATTCGCACGGCGAGCCGCCGCTGCTTTGGGAATTCGCCAAATCGGTGCGCGGACACGCCATTTGGGTGGCATGGTCGTTCACTATTGCCGGGTGGGCGCCCGTGCTCGCCCCTTTGTATGTGATCTGCATCGCCGTCGCGGTTTTCGCGCGGGGCTGGCGCGTGCGAATGTCATACTTGGTCGTGACGGCACTCGTCGCGTGGGGATGCGCCGACGGCCTGCAGCGGCTTTTCGGTAGACCACGCCGCCTCGACTGGCTAATTCGCCACGAGCACGCCTTCTCGTATCCCAGCTCGCACGCCACGATCTCGACGGCATTTTATCTTCTCGCCGGCGTTCTGCTGCTGCGTTCGGAACTGCCGGCGTGGCTGCGCTGGACGTCGTTCGGCGTGTTTGCAGCGGTATGGCTGGGCATTCTATGGTCGCGCCTCGCGCTGGCGGCGCATTATCCAACGGACATCATCGGCGGGGTATGCATGGGATGCGTGCTGGCGCTCGTCGGAGCTGCTTTGGTGCGCATGGCCGGCCAACGGCTCGTCGAATATCATTAGGGGTAAAGGAAGGCGGAGTGCCCGCCGTACAGTAGGGGCACAAGCACCCTTCCGCACCGATAAGGACTACCAGGTGGCAGTAGCGTTAGCGATGGATCCGGCACTCGTGCCGATCGAGCACAAGGTCGACTCCGGCACTCCGCTTTCCGTCGAAGACGGTCTCGTGCTGTTTCGCACCTGGGATATTCACAATTTGGGGCGAATGGCGCGTGCCGCCAAAGAGCGCAAGAGCGGCGATAAGGTCTTCTACGTGCTCAACCGCTACATCAATTCGACCAACGTCTGCTATGCAGGATGCACGTTCTGTTCGTTCGCCGTCGATGAGTTCAAAGAGCGCGATCGCGTGGTCCGCATGCCGGCCGACACCGTGATGGCCAAGGCACTGGAGACGGGCACGAACTTCAATCAGCTTCACATCGTGGGGGGCCACGATCCTCGCCAGCTTTCGCTGGATTACTGGCTGCCGCTGATGCGCCGCTTCAAGGAGCGGCTGCCGCACGTTCAGCTCTCGTTGTTTACGGCGGCCGAGCTCGAATACATGTGCAAACGCCACCGCATGAGTTTTGCGCAGATGATCTCCATGCTCAAACAGGCCGGTCTGGACAACGTCAACGGTGGAGGCGCCGAAATATTCGCCGAACACACGCGCCGGAAAATTTGTCCCGGCAAAGTCACTTCCGAAAAATGGCTCGAGATTCACGAGGAGCTGCACCGCCAAGGCGTCGCCTCAAACGCGACGATGCTCTACGGCCACGTCGAATCGCTGGAAGATCGCCTGGATCACTTAGTGCGCTTGCGTGAGTCGCAGGATCGGTCGCCGGGGTACAACGCGTTCATTCCGCTGGCGTTTCATCCCGACGGCAACGAACTGAGCGATTGCGGATGGACTGGCGGCCTGGACGACATCCGCATGTTCGCCGTTGCGCGGCTCATGCTGCACAATTTCGATCACGTCAAAGCGTATTGGATGATTCAAGGGCTGAAGGTCTGCCAGGTCGCGCTGCACTTCGGCGCCGACGACATGGATGGAACGCACGGAAGCACGGACGAGGAGCTGATCTATCACAGCGCGGGCACGCAATCGGGCCAGTACGTCGACGACCGGGAGTTTCGCCGGCTGATCGAACAGGCAGGATACGTGCCGGTGCGGCGCAACTCGACGTACGAGGAGTTCGCGCACGATTGGACGCCCGCGGCAGCCGCCGCTGACGTGATGGCTTCGCCGGCGCGCGAAACGGTTGGGGTGCGAGGGTCCCGCGCGTAATGCTGCGCAGCAGCCGGATGCGATACGTGAATGACTTGCCGATTTACGCCGCCTTTGACGCGGGCGCGCTGACGTATCCCGGAACCCTCGTAGCCGACGTTCCCGCGCGATTGAACGCGATGATGCGCGAGGGCGAGCTGGACATGGGACCGGTCAGCGCGTACGAATACGCCACTGACGCAGAACGGTACACACTTCTCCCGGACTTGTGCATCGGCGCGCGCGAAGAGATCGTTTCCGTATTGCTGATCTCCGGCTTGCCGCCGGCGCTTCTGGCGGGGGTAAAGATCGCGACGACGACGGAGTCGGCGACGGGCTGCAGCCTGCTGCGGATCCTGCTGGAGCAACGCTATGGCGTGCGGGCGAACTTCGTCGAAAGCGCCGACCCGTTGGAGCGCGCGCGGGCCGGGGAACCGGCGATGGTCATCGGCGACTCGGCCATCGACGCTGCATTCGAATTCCCGAGCGAACAGGTTTACGATCTCGGCGCTCTCTGGCGCGACTGGACCGGCGAGCAGTCAGTGACCGCTGTTTGGGTCGCGCGACGCGAGATCTACGAGCGCCGGTTGAACGAAGTGCGCGAATGTCTGCACGCGCTGACGGACGCATATTCGTGGGGCCGCGCAAACCGCGAGCGCGTCATCGGGATGGCGCAAAGCATCAAACCTCGGCCCGCCGGCTTTTATGAAATTTACTACGGAAAACTGAATTTCACGTTTCACTCCGCCGCACAGCGAGGCCTTGCCGCCTATTGCCGGCGGCTCGCCGCCATCGGCGAAATAACCACGATTCCGCCAGTCGTTCCGGAGGCCATCGGTGTCGCTACTTAGCTTGCTCGAAAAATCCGCCGCCGGCGGACGGCTTACGTACGACGAAGGCGTACGGCTGTACGAAGAGGCCGACATCCACGAGCTCGGCGCCGCGGCGCATGCGCGCCGCATGCGGATGTATCCCGGCAACGCCGTGACGTACGTCATCGACACGACGATCAACTACACGAACGTGTGCAACGTGCACTGCACGTTTTGCGCGTTCTTTCGCCCGGAGAAACACCAAGAAGGCTATACCATGTCGCACGATCAGGTGCTCGCGCGCGTAAAGCACGCCGCCGATCAAGGCGCAACGCAGATCATGATCCAGGGCGGCGTGAACCCCGAACTGCGCTTGGAGTGGTTCGAGCGGCTGTTTCAACGCGTGGACCGCGAATATCCCGGCGTCGACATTCATTCCCTTTCGGTTTCCGAAGTTGCAGGTTTAGCGAAGATCGAGAATCTTTCATACCGGGAGATTTTGCTGCGGCTCAAGGCAGCGGGCATGAAATCGCTGCCCGGTGCGGGCGCGGAAATTTTGGTCGAGCGCGTGCGCAAACGCATCAGCGCCCGAAAGGTCAAGCCCGATGAATGGATAGGGGTCATGCGTGAGGCGCAGTTGCTCGGCATGCCGACGACGGCCACGATGATGTTCGGTTCGATAGAAACGCACGCCGAGCGCGTCGAGCATCTGGACGCCATTCGGCGGCTGCAGGATGAAACGAACGGCTTCACGGCGTTCATCCCATGGTATTACGTGCCGTGGAAAACGCCGCTGCGCGGCAAAGAGGCAACGGGCCTGGAGTACTTACGGGTACTCGCCATTTCGCGCCTCTATTTGGATAATGTGCCCCACTTGCAAGCTTCGTGGCTTACGCCCGGCTTGAAAATGGGGCAACTAGCGCTCTTCTACGGCTGCGACGACATGGGCGGCACTATCATCGAGGAGCAGGTCGTGCACGATGCCGGTTCAACGAACGAGGCGACGCGCCGAGATTTGGAAGACCTTATAAGAAATGCGGGGTTCGAGCCGGTGATCCGGGACACGTACTGGAATCTGCGCAGCGATCGCCTGCCGGCCATCGCGTAGACGCCGCTTGCGTTGCCTGGAAGGCAACGGTTGAACGAGCATTGGCGACGTGCGCCACGTTCAAATAATTGTACGGCTGGATGCGAAGGCAACTGCAGCTCGCCTTTGGAACTGCGACTTCTGGAACCGTAGCGCTCTTAGGAAACGCGAGGTTGGCTATTTTGGATGATTTAAACGTCGTCCACGACTCCGCACCCCGCGATGGGGATCGAACGGAGTGCACCCCCATGGTCCAACTCCCCGCGTGGTGGAGCGGCTTTTTGTTCCACGTTCTCAACCCGCGGCAGGTCAGCATGTACCTGTATTTGACGATGCTTGCGGACGAGCGCGGCATCTGTCACCCGACCATCGAACAGATTCGCGCAGACTTGGGACTCTTGAGCACGACGATGGTCTTTGAGTCCATTGCGGTGTTGGAAGAGTACGGGTTTTTCATGCGCTCGCGCCAAAACTTGCCGGAGTCGCGCTCCCGGCGCAACGTCTACCGCCGGACGGCCTGCGAGTACACGATCCTGCGGTTGCTGGAGACGAACAAGATCGACGGCGATCTCAAGCCGGTGAATGCGGCGGATTCAGTGGCCGACGGTGCCTCGCAGCTCGTGCACGAAGGACTGCGCGGCATGCTGAAAGAGCGCTACGCGCGGTACGCCGGCGCAGCGCCGGAAGAACGCCGCGACACGCTAATCGAAGCATTGAACGAGACGCTGCGCTTACGCCCCGAAGGCATTTACTTCTACTAGGAGCCTCCAGGAGCAACGATGAAATCGGGCAAATGGCCGTGGCGTTTAGGCCATTTGTTGAACATGTGGTCAATAGACCGTTTAAGCTCCTGGGTCTTGCTAAGATGAAGGCGGTTTCCGTTGCGTTTGTCGTGCTCTTGGTCGCGGGCACCGGCACCGCGGTAACGCCAGCGGCTCAAACCGTGGAGTCCTTCTCGTTGCGTGAATACCCCATACCAGCGCTCGAACTTCCACCGGGGCCAATTGTTACCGATCCGCGCGGCGGCGTGTGGTTCGCGGAGGAAGCAGGGCAAAGGATTGCAGAGCTGAGAGCCAACGGCACATATCGCCTTTTCGACCTGCGCAACGAACCTTCTCAAATTCAGAGCCTCGCCATGGCGGGCGATGGGACGCTATGGTTTACGGAGACCTTTACCATGGACGGATCGCACAATTGGATTGGTAAAATCACCCCGCACGGACGTGTCGTGACGTATTCTTTGCCGCGCAGCGAGGCGTTTCTCGGTTCAATAGCATCGGCCGGAGCGAACGGCGTGTGGGTCTCCGAGATGGAGGCTCATCGTGTGGCACGGGTTAGGAATTCAGGCGAAATCAGAGAGTTCCCGCTTCCGGGGCCGAAGGGCGAGCTCGTACGCAGTCTGGTGGCCGGCGCAGATGGTTCGGTCTGGGTAGCACAGGATGATGCATTCGTGCATCTGTACCCTACTGGCCGAGCTCAGCGGTTTCCCGTGAGGATGCCTGCGGCTGGAGATGGCATCCGCAACATGGTGCGCGCTACGGCAAGCAGCCTTTGGATGACGCTCTATACTCAACGTGGAGAGCGCGATGCAATTTGGCGGTTTACGCCGCCAAACGCAATGATGCCGTATGCGTACTCGGGCTCGGAGTTCGGTGCGATACTGCTCGTCAGCGGGCAGCACGGTGATGCATGGTTTCCCGAGCTCGGCGGCCGTGCAATCGATCACATCGACGCGTCCGGGAACGTCGTACGGCATCCGATTCCTCTGCTAGGCAGCGATATTATGGGAATGTCCCTGAGCGATAACGGCGGCCTCTGGTTCACGAACATGCAGTCCGAGAAACTCGGCTATTTCGGTGATAGCCGGCCGAATCCGTCACCGATCCTCTTGCCGCTTAGCGTTCGCGAGCAAAGTATCATTAAAGCGTGGCGAGGGCGTTTACAGCCGCGAGAGGCTTACGACATGTCCACGGTTACTGCCGACACGTTAAGTGTCGCGTTAGACTTCGCGATCGTGGGTTGGAGCGATCTCGACGGCAACGCTGCAACGTTATTGCACAACGATGAGGGACGCTGGCAAACGACCTTCGTTACGAATGGGAACTTCGATCAGGTGAAGCAGCTGACCGAGCATGGGGTGCCTAAGGCTATTGCCACGCAACTCTTAAAGGACTCTAACGTGCGGCTTGTCCCTTCAACCTTGACCTCACCGGTGAAAGCGTCAACGTTCCCTTAGCTTCAGACCGGTTGCCGGGTATGTTTTAGAGCGCGCGCGTGATGGTCGCCGCGCCCAGCACTTCTTCGCCGTCGCGATCGAACATTGCGACGAGCTGGCCGGGCGAAACGGCTTTGACCGGGCGCTCGAAGCGCAGTTCCAGCTGTGATTCGCGTAAGGTGACGCGAGCCGGTGTGCACGCCGCGCGATAGCGTACCATCGCAAGCACTTGCGTAGTCACCCCTTCAAATCGCTCGGGCCGAATCAGGTTTACGCGATCCGCCATGAGGCCATCGGCATCCAGCTCGTCCTCGCGCCCTACCACGACCGTGTTCGTCGCAGCGTCGATCCGCGTGACGTACCGTGCGCAGCCGCTTCCGCCGGGCAAACCATGACGCTGGCCTATCGTAAAGTTCGCTACGCCGTTGTGGCTGCCGAGGACCTCGCCCGCCGCGCTGACGACGGCCCCTTCCTTTCGAATGTCGGGATGGGCGCGGGCCAAAACCTCGCGGTAATCTCCACCCTCCACGAAACAGATGTCCTGCGATTCCGTTTTGGCGTGCACCGGCAGCCGCATCCGGCGCGCGTGCTCGCGCGTCTGCGATTTCGTGAATCCGCCCAAGGGCAGCAGCAAGCGCGAAAGCTGCTCCGGCGCCAGCTGCGCGAGCGCATACGCTTGATCTTTGGCGTGCTCGCCGCGCAACAGGTGCGGTCCGTCTTCGCGATGCTCCAAGCGCGCATAGTGGCCCGTCGCAACGTAGCGCGCTCCCAGTGAGTCCGCGTATGCGCGCAGCGTTCCGAGCTTCACGAAGTTGTTGCACGCAACGCACGGATTGGGCGTGCGTCCGTTCGCGTAGTCTTCGATGAATCGATCGACGACGTTGCGCCGAAACGTTTGCTCGAAATTCAACACGTAGTGCGGAATGCCCAGCACGGCCGCGCTGCGCCGAGCATCATCGAAATCGTCGATACCGCAGCAGCTTTTTGCATGCGGTGCTCGCGCCGGCGCATACATCTTCATCGTCACACCGATAACGTCGTATCCCGCCTCGATCAGTAGGGCCGCCGCCGCTGCGGAATCAACACCGCCGCTCATCGCGGCAATTACGCGCGTTTTTGCCATGGCTCCGTTGGACAGGATAACAGGACGGCGGCGCAAACACCAAGCCCCAATGTCGCTGGGTGAACGTTTTCGCGCCGCAAGGGAAGAACGTGGGCTGACGCTTTCCGAAGTTGCGGAGCAGCTGCGCATCCGCTCCGTGTATTTGGCGGCGATCGAGGACGAAAACTGGGGCGCAATCGGAGCGTCCGTGTACGCACGCGGTTTTCTGCGAACGTATGCGCGCTATCTTGCCTTGGACCCAGAGCAAGCAGTCGCAGAATATAACGCCACCATGCCCAACCCCACGCCCGGTACCGGTGCCGGCAGTTCCATGGCGTCGGAACGCCGGGAACCCCGCAGCCTGGGAACGCTGGTATGGGTCGCGGGCGCCATCGCGCTCGCGCTGATCGGCTTCGTCGTCTATCTCTACGTCTCGCCGCCGAGAAACGCGCAGCTCGCGCAGTCTTCCGGTCCGGGTGCCTCATCGGCGCCTGCCGCCACGGCCACGGCCACGGCTTCGGCAAGGCCGGTCGCTACATTTCGGCCCCGGCGGCAAACATTGGCGATCCACCTCTCGGCGCCGTCCTGGCTGCGTGTCATCGTTGACGGCAATGTTAGTATTGAGGGTACGTTTCCGGCCGGCACCAACAAGACGTTCCACGGCAAAACCGCGCTCGTGCGCGTCGGGAATGCCGGCGGTGTGGAGATTGCAATCGACGGCCGAACGGTTGGAAAACTCGGCGGCCCCGGAGACGTCGTCGAAAAATCCTTCGTGTTGTAGGAGCCATTCGTGCCGAGCGATTCTTCCTTCGATGTTGTGTCCAGGGTCGACCAGCAAGAACTCGACAACGCGCTCAATCAAGCGCGCAAGGAAGTCGAGGGGCGGTTCGATTTCAAGAACACCAAAACCGAGATCGACTACGACGGCAAGGCGAAGATCGCGGTGCTCTCGGACGACGAGCTCGAAGTTAAAGAACGTCATCGACATCATTCAGTCCAGGGCCATCAAGCGCGGCATCGACATCAAGGCGTTTGATTTCGGCAAGGTGGAACCATCCGTTCAAGGAACGGTACGCCAAACGATCGAGGTGAAGAGCGGCATTCCAAAAGACAAGAGCAAACCGCTCATGGAAGCGATCAAAAACCTCAAGCTTAAGGTCAGCGCTCAGTATCAAGACGAGCAAATCCGTGTGTCGGCAAAGAGTCGCGACGATCTGCAGAAAGTAATCGCCGCCCTCAAGGCGACGGACTACGAACTGCCGCTGCAGTTCGTCAACTATCGATGAGCGGCAAGGTTGCGTTCGTATCGCTGGGATGCGCCAAAAACTTGGTTGACACGGAGGTAATGATCGCAAAACTCGGCACGCAGGGCTGGGAGCTGACTGCGGATTGCGAGCAGGCCGATACCGTAGTGATCAACACGTGCGCGTTCATCGATGCGGCAAAAGCCGAATCTACCGATGCGATCATGAAACAGGCGGCGCGAAAGCGCGCCGGACAGCAGCTCATCGTCGCCGGCTGCCTTGCGCAACGCTACGGCGAGCAGCTGGCATCGCTCGTTCCGGAGATCGACGGCATCGTGGGCACGGGCGCGTACGGCGGCATCGCCGAGATATTGGACGAGGCGCGGGCGGGGCATTCGCCCGTGCGTTTGCAGTCTGGATGCGCCGCCCGAACATGAATTTCTGCCGCGTTTGGTGACTACGCCACCCGCGAGCGCGTATTTAAAGATCGCAGAAGGCTGCGATCATCCCTGCACGTTCTGCATCATTCCGCAGCTGCGCGGCCGGTTCCGCAGCCGCAGCGAAGAATCGATTCTGAAAGAGGCGCGGGCGCTCGCGCAAGGCGGAGCTGAAGGAATTGGTTCTCATCGCGCAGGACAGGCTCGATGTGGGGCCGCGACCGCGGCTTTCGGCGCGGCGGCTTAGCATATTTGCTGGAGCAGCTGCACGGCGTCGCGGGCATAGAATGGATTCGTCTGCTGTATTTGTATCCGGCTACGGTCGACGCGGAACTAATCGAGGCGATAGCTTGTTTGCCGAAAGTCTGCAAGTACATGGACATGCCGCTGCAGCACGCCCACCGCGACGTGCTTCGCGCCATGCTTCGTCCTGGAAACGGTGAGCGCTACTTGGAGATCATAGACGACGTTCGCCGGCGAATTCCCGGAATAACGATGCGCTCCACATTCATCGTGGGCTTTCCGGGTGAAACGGAAGAACACGTCGCCTACTTAGAGGAATGGCTGAATCGGGCGCAGCTCGATCGCGTCGGTTTCTTCGCGTACAGCCGTGAAGAAGATACGCCCAGCGCCGGGCTGGCCGATCAGGTGCCCGCGGCGGAGAAGCGCCGTCGTCTGGTTCGGCTGCGCGAAGCGCAGCGTGCGGCCGGCGAACGCGCAAGAGCCAAACGCATCGGAGAAACCGTTCGCGTGCTCGTGGAGCAGCGCCGCTCTTTGCGAAAATGGGATGCTGCGCGCGCGGCATTGGAATCGCCGCAAGCCTGGTACGGCCGCTCCATGGGTGAAGCGCCCGGAGTAGACGGCGGCGTCTATTTCAGTGGAAACGCCGCCGTGGGTGAGTTCGCGGACGTGCGCTTGGAACGGAGCACGGCCTTCGACTACATCGGCCGTGTTGCATTACGGGGAGCGGCGCGCGTTGGATAGACGGCAGATCCTGCTCACCGTTCTGGGATTGGTTATCGTGGGTTTCGTGGCGGTAGTGGCGGGATTTTCCGTCGCGTTGCACCGCTCGCCGCTCGACATCATGGCCGGTCAGGCTCACTCCTGCGCCGCAGCAGCTCTTCGGCAAAGACCACGTGCTGATACTGGCCGAAGGCTTGGATTACGATTACAACGACAAGGACGAGGAGACGTCCAGCAAGTCGCGCAGCGACGTCATTAAGGCAATCGATCTGGACTTTCCAACGAGCAACGTTTACGTGCTCTCCATTCCTCGCGACATGGACGCGGTGCTGCCCAGCGGTGAAGAATCCAAGATCAATCAGGCGCAGTCGGATGGCGGCGTGCGGGAAGCCCGCGAAGTCATTGCAAAATGGCTTGGAATCCCTGGATTCGACCGCTACATTTTACTACGCATCGACACGACGAAAGATTTGATCAATGCTATCGGCGGCATCGAAATCGATCCGAAAAATTCCGACGCGCTGCGCCACATCGGCCCCAACGGCCCAATCGACTACGATGACACTTGGGGACATCTGCACATCCATTTCAAGCCCGGAATGCAGCACATGACGGGTGAGCAGGCCGTGAGCTACGCGCGGTTTCGCCATGACTGGTGCAGCGATCCGTGCCGCATCATGCGTCAAGATCAAGTCATGCAGGCGGCGTTGAACAAATTGCGGAGCGATAGGTTCAACACACTGCTGCACCTCAACGATCTCATCGGGGTGTTTTCGCGCGACGTACAAACCGATCTGACGCGCGAAGAAGAGCTGAGCTTGGCGACCGCGTTCGCTCGCATGCCAAAGAACGGACTCCACACCGCCACTATCCCCTACGTCGACACGAAAATCGCGGCAAACGGCGGCGAAGTGCTCATTCCCGACGAGGCCAAAAAGGCCGAACTGGTCCAAAACATGCTGCTGGATCCGCCCGTGCCCACGCCTGCGCCCGATCCCGCCGCGCTTGCAGCCATCGACCCCAAATCGGTTCGCGTCGACGTGGAAAATGGAACCGCCATTCCGGGCGTGGCGCGTCGCGTGGCGGCAGTCTTGCGAGCGAAGGGCTTCGCGATCGGCGCGGTGAGCAACGCGCCTAGTTCCGACGTGGCGACGACGGAGCTGCACGAGCACTCCAAGATCGCGCTAGCGGGCGTCAAAGTGCGTCAGGCGCTCGGGAAAGCCGCTCAGCGCGCGCTCGTGATCTCCGATCTTCAAACGCAAGCACCGGATGACGCGAATCCGGCTCCAAGCGACGTTACGGTGCTCGTGGGCGAAGATCTGGCCGGTTCGCTCACGGCCCAAGCGTCCGCGCAGCGATGAGATCCAAGGGAGCGCTGATCGCCGCCTGTGCTGCGTGCGCGATCTTGGCATATGCCGGATACCGCGTGTTCGTGCACGAAAGCCGCATTCAGCCGGCAATCGTGACGCCCAGGATGGACGCGCAGCAGGCCATATCGCCCTCGCTCGGTGGTCATCTCAAGCGGCTGTTCAGGGAGCACGTCACCTACGGCAACCGTTCCTCGCGTCCTAAGCTCATCGCGCTTACGTTTGACGATGGTCCGTATCCGATATTTACGCCGCTTCTGCTGGAACAGCTGGCCCGTTTGAACGTGCACGCGACGTTCTTCTTGATCGGACGCGATGCGCAGCAGTGGCCCCGGTTGGCGCAGCGAATCGCACTCTCGGGCAACGAGATTGCCGATCACACGTATACACATCCCAACCTGGACGAAGAGACCCCCAACCAGGTTCGGCGCGAGATTTTGCGGGGGCGGTCGGCCCTTTACGAATTGGTGCGCGACCCGTCCGTGCTGGATCTCTTTCGACCGCCGCATGGTCGGTATACCGTGCAAACGGTTCGCATCGCGCAATCGCTGGGATACAAGACGGTGCTCTGGACCGATGACAGCGGCGACTGGCGAACGGTTACCGCGCAACATTTGGCCGAACACTTGGAGCGGCATGCGACCGCGCCGGAGATCGTGTTGCTTCATAGCGGCAAAATAGCAACCGTAGAAATGCTGCCCACGGTCGTGCAGCGCTTTCGGGCCGCGGGGTATCGGTTCGTAACCGTCGGTCAGCTGCTGGCCAGAGTAACTCCGGCCGAATTGAACCATCCCGCCAAACGTGCCGTTTAAAAGGGAGAATCCAGCCTCGAATGCCCAGACAGATCATCGATACGGAATCGAGCCGCCCCCGCTATATCCGCAGGATCGTCGTCACCACCGTCTTGATCGTGCTCGTCGTGGCGATTCTTCTGATCGCGGCATTCGCCGGTTGGGGCCATCTCGCGCACGCGCCGGCTCCAGGAAAGTAATTCGCCGTGCGTGTATCCAGCAACCGGCCCTTAAGGAGAACCCATGCTGCGTCGCTTGACCCTCGGACTCTCGCTCGTTGCCTGCGCCGGCGCCATCGCCGCGTGCAACTCGAACGCCGGCACGCCTTCTAGCGGCGGCGTAACCGGATCGGGCCCGGACTTTGTGACCGACACGATCTACGTCAGCAACACGACGCAGCAAGTGGTGGAAATATTTACGCCCTCGCCTGCGCCCAGCGCCACGCCGCAGTACGTGATCGGCGGCTCCAACACGACGATCAGCGGTCCTCAATACCTCACGTTCGACGCGCAAAAGCATCTGTTCGTCACCAACTACAACCCGGCCACGGCAACCTCGTCGGTGCTGGAATTCCAGACGTTTGCTACCGGCAACGTGCTGCCGTACGACTCCGTGCCGCTGACCGGAAACGTCCACGCGCGCGGCATTGCGCCCTTGCCGGATAGCGCCGGCTTCGTCGCGGCGGTGACGCAATCGGGTGGATTTTACCCCAACCAACTGATAGTGTACTCCTCGCTGGGGCTGACCCAAACCCTTGCGGGAAACAACACGGGTCTCAACGTCCCCATCGGCGTCGCAGTGGACGCGCACCAAAATATGTACGTTGCCAACAACGGCACGCCGTCGGTGACCATCTACGCCCAGCCCTCGGCAACGCCATCGAGCTCGCCTACGCCCACGCCCACGCCCACGGTCTCGCCAAGCGGCTCACCCTCACCGAGTCCGCCGCCCGTGAGCAATACCGCGCCCATCACGACGCTGCAGGGCGGCAGCACGCAGCTCGCGGCGCCGCAGGGAATTGCACTGGACAGCGCGGGAAATCTGTATGTCTCAGACGCCGGCAGCGCGTCGATTCCTTTGCCCGCGAAGATCCTGATCTTTGATGCGCCGTTCGGCGCAGGGCTGCAAAACATCGCACCCTCGCACGTGATCGTCAGCCAGAATCCCGCGTTCGTGGATCCGACCGACGTTGCCGTCGATACCGTAGGCAACGTTTACGTCATCGATCCGGGACGTGGCCCGAACAGCAACAGCAAGCTGCTGATCTTTGCTGCGCACACGTACGGAACCGTCACGCCGGCGTCCGCTATTACGCTACCGGCCGGAAGTGCCATGGGGATAGCGCTATCCCCGTAGACCGGTTTTCGCCGCATGCGGCGGTGGACCGGTTCGCGCTGCTCACGCAGCTCCCCGCGCTCCCCTCGCTCGAAGAGAAAAGCCGGGCGCTGGCGGATGCCGCATATTCAACCGTGCGCTGCAGCCGCGTCAGCGTGCTCGTTTTTGGCGACGATCGCTGCGAGTACGCGAGCGCCCCTGCGGGCCACGGATTCAGGTTGCGCGACGACTCGCGCGGACTGCGGCGGTTGTTCTTTCCCACGCTCGGCAAGTTCGCCGTTGCCGGCGCGTATTATGTGCCCGTCTCCTCGCTGCGCGCTCTTGCGGGCCTGAGCGATTACCGCACTGATGACAATGTCCTGATCTTGCCGCTGGAAACGACTGCGGGCGCGATCGGCGCGCTTATTTTTGATGTCGATGCAGATCCTGATGAGGAAGAGGTACGCGAGCTGCGCGCGTTTGCCGACATCGCCGCCTGGATGATCGCTCACGAACGGGACGTCTCCGCGGCCGAACGAGAGGCCAAGCAAAGCGCGTTGCTCGCGCTGATCAACGAGCGGGCGCGCAAATCGCTCGATCGGCAAAGCATATTGGAATCCGTCGCTGCGGACGTGCGCCAGTCGTTTGGAGCGTTACGCTGCGTGGTGTTCGGTAAGGATGCGGCAATGCCGGATCGTGCGCGCGTGCTGGCGTGCGCAGAATCCGCCGCTGCCGAATTTCCCGTTCCGGCTTCCGTGCCGCTTTTTCAGACGTGGCTCGAACGCGCCTTTGGCGGATCGGTGATCAGCCGCGTTCGCGTTACGCGCGACAATACCCGCGACATCTTGTTGGCGTCGGTAGGCGCCGGTTCGGCGCTGATTGTGCCTCTCGTGATCGACGGACGCGTGGAACATGCGATAGCGTTGCATTTCGCGCAACCGGCGGCCTTCGACGAAATCGACATGGTGATGCTCGGCTCCGTGGGCTCTCACGTCGGCCTCGCGCTGGCCAATCTACAATTGTACGACCTCGAGCGTTTACGGCGTGCTCGCGCGGAGTCGCTGGAGCGCGTCGTGCGAATGATGCGGGACACGCAGACGATCGAAGAAGTGCTGCTCGTGTTCGCCGTGACCGTCTCGCACGAAGTCAAGCTCACGTGCGCGGCGTACGAACTCGACGGCGCCTCGGCGCTGCGGCGTGCGGTTCGCGCCGTCGATTCGACTCGGGAGGGCTCCCCGGAGCGTGTCGCAGTGCAAGGTTTGCTGCCGATACTCGAGCGCCAAGACATCGCGCAGAGTTTCTCATTGGATGCCGATTCGCAACGAGCGCTTTTTGCCGGGGACGAAGGTTTGGTCGCCGCGTTGCGGATCGACGGAAACCTCTGGGGCTTCATCGTCTTTCTCGCATCGCCGGGCGAGTACGACTGGGGCGATTCAGAATGTCGCGTGTATTTTCATATGCTCGCCGCGCACCTGGAACTGGCCCTCTCTGGGGCTCGCGGTTTCGAGCGCATTCAGCACTTGGCCCGCGCGCTCTCGGAGAGCAATGAGTTCAAGGACGACTTGATCGCCATGCTCGCTCACGACTTCAAAGGTCCGCTGACGGTCATTATGGGCTACTGCGAACTGCTGCTCGAGCATGCGCCCTCGGAAGTGCACGAGGAACTCGAAACGATCCGCTCGCAAACACAGCGGCTCGTGCGCCTATCCGAGGACGCGGTCGCGCTTGCGCAAACGCAAGCCGGCGGATTTTCTTTGAACCGCAAGGCCGTCGATCTGCGCGAAATCGTGGCGGCGAGCGTAAAGGCGCACAACCGCGGGGAGGAGCGGATCCTGTTAACGATGCCGCCCGAAGCGATCGTCGTTTCGTTGGACACTGCCCGCTTCAATCACGTGCTGGACAACCTCCTGATGAATTCCCTGAAGTATTCGGAGGATCGGGTTTACGTTCGGGTGAGCCGCGGCGAGGCCGGGGCGACGATTGCGATCCAGGACCGCGGCATCGGTATACCGGAAACGGAGCTGAACGCCGTGTTCGCGCGTTTCGGACGGGCGAGCAACGCTCGCCGAAAGGGCATTTCGGGTTCGGGCGTGGGCTTGTACGTCAGCCGCAAGTTCGTCGAAGTGCACGGCGGCAGCATCGCGGTACAGTCAAAGGAGGGCGAGGGGAGCACCTTTACGGTCTCGTTGCCGCTCGCCGCGAAGTAGCAACCGTGGTGTCCAAAGAACGGTATGTAGTAGCAGTATGGCATTCCTAAAAACGCTGTTTGACGGGAACGAGCGAGAGATCGCCCGGCTGCGCCGAACGGTCGAAAAAGTCAATGCGCTCGAGAACCAGACGCGTGAACTGAGCGACGACCGGCTCGCAGGAAAGACCTCGGAGTTTCGCGGCCGTCTCGCAGGCGGCGAGGCGCTGGATTCAATCTTGCCCGAAGCGTTCGCCGTGGTGCGCGAAGCCGGCGTACGCGCGCTCGGAATGCGCCACTTCGACGTGCAGATCATGGGCGGCCAGGTGTTGTACGAAGGCCGGATCGCCGAGATGAAAACGGGTGAAGGAAAAACGCTGGTCGCCACGTTGCCCGTATATGCGCGCGCGCTGGAGGCCCGCGGCGTTCACGTCGTTACGGTGAATGACTATTTGGCGCGGCGCGATGCCGAGTGGATGTCGCCTATTTACAAGGCGCTCGGCTTGAGCGTCGGCGTCATTCAGCACGATTTGGATCCTGCCGCGCGGCGCGAAGCGTACAACTGCGACGTTACGTACGTGACGAACAACGAAGTGGGCTTCGATTACTTGCGCGACAACATGGCCTGGCAAGTCGAAGACATGGTGCAGCGCGACCTCTACTTCGCGCTCGTCGACGAAGTCGACTCGATCCTCATCGACGAAGCGCGCACGCCGCTCATCATTAGCGGCCAAGGAACCGAACCGACCGAACTATACGAAAAGTTCGCGCAGATCATTCCTCGCTTGAAAAAAGACGAGGACTACACCGTGGACGAGAAGGCGCATGCGGTTCCGATCGCCGAGCCTGGGGTTGCGAAAGTCGAAAAAATGCTCGGTATCCAGAATCTCTACGATCAGCGCAACATCGAGCTCACGCACCAACTCAACGCGGCGCTCAAGGCTTGGAATCTCTTTCACCGCGACCAGCAGTACATCATCAAGGACGGTGAGATCGTTATCGTCGACGAATTCACGGGCCGTTTGATGTACGGCCGCCGGTACTCCGACGGTATCCATCAGGCGATCGAAGCCAAGGAAGGCATCAAGGTACGGAGCGAGGATCAAACGCTGGCGACGATCACGTTCCAGAACTATTTCCGCTTGTACGACAGTTTGGCCGGCATGACCGGTACGGCCAAGACCGAAGAGCGCGAGTTCCGCGACATCTACGGTTTGGACGTGGTCGTCATTCCGACCAACATGCCGATGGTGCGCAAAGACGCCTCCGACATCGTGTACAAGAGCGAGAAGGCCAAGTTTGCCTCCGTGGTCGACGACATCATTGCCGAGCATAAAAAAGGCCGCCCGGTGCTCGTCGGCACGCGTTCGATCGAAAAATCCGAGATGCTCGCGGCAATTCTGCGCCGCCAAGGCGTGGAGTGCAACGTCCTGAACGCCAAGTACCACGAGCAGGAAGCCGAGATCATCAAAGACGCCGGTCAGCCCGGCCAGGTCACCATCGCTACGAACATGGCCGGCCGCGGCACCGACATCAAACTGGGAGAAGGCGTGGCCTCGCTGGGCGGCTTGCACATCATCGGCACCGAGCGCCACGAATCTCGGCGCATCGACAACCAGCTGCGCGGGCGCTCCGGGCGCCAGGGCGATCCGGGATCCACGCGGTTCTACGTCTCGCTGGAAGACGAAGTGATGCGCTTGTTCGGGGGCGAGCGCATGAGCAACATCATGGAGCGCGTCGGCTTCACCGACGAAGCGCCGATCGAGTCTCCGCTGGTCACCAAATCGCTCGAACGCGCGCAAAGCAAAGTCGAAGCGCACAACTACGAGATACGCAAACACGTTCTCGAGTACGACGACGTCATGAACAAGCAGCGTGAAGTCATCTATGGCGACCGCCGCGCTATTTTGGAGGGCCAGTTCGACTCTCGCGAATTTATGCTGCAGACGCTGCAAGCCAAGGTCGAGGGCGCCGTTTCGCAAAATGCGCCCGAGAACGCGCACCCGAGCGAATGGGATTTCGAAGAGATGCTGGCCGAACTCGAGCTGATCTTTCCGATTCGCAGCACGATGGGCGTCTCGATGTTCGAAAAGAAAGATCGTGATGAGATTCGCCGCATGCTTCAAGACGCGGCGAGCGCTGCATACGAACAGAAAGAACAGGAAGTCAGCCCCGAGATTTTGCGCATCGTCGAACAACGGTATCTGCTGCTGCCGATCATCGATCGCATGTGGGTGGACCACCTCTACGTCATGGATCATCTCAAGACCGGCATCGGTCTTCGGGGATACGGCCAGATCGATCCGCGCGTGGAGTACGAGAAAGAAGCCTACGAGATCTTTGAAGACCTGAAAAACAACATCGCGGACGAGGCGATCAAAGGCGTGTTCCGCGTCGTCATCGAGCAAGGTCCACCGCCCGAACAGCTGGGACAGCCCGTGCCGGTGCCGATGGGCGCGCCCGCCGGTCCGCCCGCGTTCGAGCCGATTCCGAGTGGCCGGCTGCTGCCCCAAGCTGCGCCGGCGGCGCGTCCGCGAGCGGTGCACACGAACCGCGACGGTGCCGAGGCTGCGAAACCGGCGCTTCGCGGTCAGCCAAAGGTTGGCCGAAACGAGATGTGCCCGTGCGGGAGCGGAAAAAAATATAAGAAGTGCCACGGCGCCGCAACGGTGTAGCCGTTAGCGCCGTCGCGTTCGCGGCGGTCGTGCTCTTTGCGGCGGCGGTTTTAGCGGCGAGCGTGTTACGGCATCCCCAATACACTCCCGACGGCATCGTGTATGCTCGATTCGCTGCGCGCGATGCTGGATATACCGAACGCGAGGCAACGCTGCGCGCCCGGGCTTTCTACGAGCATACGCCGATGATCGCGATGCCGCGATACCGCGCGCTGATCGAGCTGGCTCCGGCGGTGTCGTTTGCGCGCTCGCACGTCTTCGACAATCGCGTTCTCTACCCGTGGCTCGTGTCGCGGTTGCTGCCGGTCACCGGTTTTCGCGCGCTCTTCATCGTTTCGGGCATCGCGTATGTCGCCTTCGGCGCGGCGCTGTTTTGGTTCTTGACCGCGTTCGGCAAACCGTGGCTTGCGGCGGTGCTCTGCGTGCTCGCGCTCGCGCTGCCGATCACCCGGCAACTGGCGGCAAGCGATCTCACCGACATGCTCAGCGCGGTGTGGTGGACGCTCGGATTGGGTGCGCTGGCGCGCTCCATGCAAGGGCGCAATGTTTCCGTGCTGATCACGTTGGCGCTGGCATCGATTCTGCTCACGCTCACTCGTCCGACGCCGTATTTGCTGGTGGTCCCAGCGCTGGCGCTGAGCGCAGCGGCGCGAACCTGGTGGCCGCTGGCGGCAGCGTGTAGCGCCGTCCCCACGTTCATCATCGTTGCGGCGCTCACGCACTCGTATGGCGCCGGAGAGCAGCTGCGCTGGGTCTACGCGCACGAACCGCATGCCGCAGGCATGTCGTTTGCGGCGTGGTATCGCGCGGCGCTCTCGAGCAGCTTGCGATATACGATCGTCGGAGCGGTTCGCACGGTCGCTCCGGTCGTTCTGGTTGCGCTGGCCGTCTACGGCATCGTGCGCGCGCGCATGCGCGATGAAATGTTCGTGCTGCTGGCAGCCATTGCGGCTTGCCTCATCGCCGTTCCGTTCAACCCCGTGCCCTCGGCGATTCCGCGCGTGGTCCTATTTCCAATGATTCCGGTGTTCTGCGCCATCGTGCAATGCTTTGTAGGCTTCCTCGTGGCCGGAAACGTGCGAGAGGCGGCACGCGCGCCCAATCCCGCGACGCCGTAGCGTCATTCAGAACGATTGCCATGGTTGAGGCTTCGATGGAATCGGGCCGCTCCAGCGCTGCGCTCCCAAGATGTCGCCGCCCACGTCGATGTGCTGCGCGTTCACGTCCACATCGACGCCCGGCCCGTTGCGGCGCATGATCGTCGTAATGCTTGCGCCCATTCCATTGGAATCAGTGACGGTCAGGGAACCATCGGCCGCCCTAGCGACGCTCTCGCCGTTGCCCAAATCGTATGAGCCGCCGGCCTGCAAGTCGAGTTGCTTGCCGCCCTGGCACACCAGCACGTTGCCGTTTGCGTCGAGTGCAACGCGCGTCTGCCCGTAGTCAGTCTCGATCGCAGCCTGCTGATTGTACGTTATGCCGCCTGCGCCGGGCGGCGTGGCCGTGGTCGAGATGCGGTAGCCGCCGTCGAACGAATCGGAATCCAGCAAGTCGGAGTGTGCGGTCATGCTATCGAAATGCGTTTGCTGCGTATTGCCGGTTGAGTCGGTGCCGCGAAACGCCAAGTGCGGGTCACCCTCCGAAGACGCCGTCGCGCTTTGGAAATACGTTGCGTTTGCATTCGCGGTCAGGCCGGCCATGGAGACGACTTGCGTGAGCAGCGAAAGAAGCTGCGAGAGAATCTCCATGATGCCGCCCCCCATGATGCTGGAGAGTCCATCCGGCGTGCCGTTTGCGGGCGCTTGACGGAGCACCGGCAAGGGGAGCCGTCCGATTCGGTCGAGGCTCATCGCGCTCGACGACGCGCGCGCTGCGGTCAAATCGGCGCAGGTCGCGCTCGGGTCTTGCAGGAGCGGTGCGCCCATTGCGCCCAGAGCACGATCTTGTACGTTGTTCATGTATGCCTCCATTCGTTCCTAAGAGGTTCCCTAAAGCATTTCACGCCGCCGCCGGTTCGCGAAAGGGCCACGCGAGCAGCGACCGAATCTGTGCGCCGCATGAGCGATTCGCAACTCACCAGCATCGCGCGGCTATCCGAGCGCCTGAACGCGCTCAAGGAGCGTCTTTGACTACGCCGGCAAAAGCCGGTTGATCGTCGAGCTGGATTCGCGCTCACGCACGGACACGTTTTGGAACGATCCGGAACCGGCGCAGCGCACGATGAAGCAATTAGCGGAGCTCCGCGCAGATCGGGATGCAATGGACGCCGTTTCCCGCCTGCTCAGCGACGCGCGCGAACTGCTCGATCTCTTCGCGGACGATTCTTCGGCCAGCGCCGAAGTCGACGCGAACATCCTGACTGCGCAGGAACGGTTGAGCGAACTGGAGATGGCGGCGAATTTTGACGGCGAGTTCGATGCGCACAACGCCATCGTGAGCGTTTATGCGGGCGCAGGCGGCGTCGATGCAGCGGATTGGACCCAAATGCTGGCGCGAATGTACCTGCGCTGGGCCGACGCCGAAGGGTACGCGAGCCGCGTTGCCGACGAATCTCCCGCTGAAGAGGCGGGTTTGAAGTCGATAACGTTCTTCATCCGCGGACGCAACGCGTACGGCATGCTCGAAGGCGAGCGCGGTGTGCATCGGCTCGTGCGCATTTCGCCGTTCGATGCGGCTCATCGTCGCCATACCTCATTCGCGGCGGTCGACATCATTCCGGAAATCGAAGCGGGCGAAAACACGCAGGTCGAGATCGATCCTGAAGATCTTCGCATAGAAACGTTCAAGTCCGGAGGCGCCGGCGGCCAGTACGTCAACAAAACGGAGTCCGCGGTGCGCATCATTCACGAGCCATCCGGGATCATCGTCGCTTCGCAGCAAGAGCGCTCCCAGGCGCAGAATCGCGAGGTCGCCATGAGCATCTTGCGAGCGAAGCTTGCCGCGCGAGAGCTGGAGGCGCGCGATCAGCGCCTCGCGCAGCTGCGCGGCGAGCGCAGTGCGAACGAGTGGGGATCGCAGATTCGCTCGTACGTGCTCAACCCGTACCAACTCGTCAAAGACCATCGCACCAACGTCGAGACCGGCAATACGCAGGCCGTGCTCGACGGCGACATCGAGGGTTTCATCTGGCCGTATCTGCAAGCGCGCCGAGCATAACTGCGCGCGCCGCATTGCTGCGCGATGGTTGGTTGTGGGGCGGCGTCGCGGCGTATGCAGCGTTGTATTTTGCGTTGGGCGCGGTTCGGTATGCGGCGCATCGCAACTTCGTGGATCTCGGCATCTTCGCGCAGACTGCGGCTTCGGCATTCGGGTGCTTTTGCAATACGGTGGAAGGCAGCCATTGGGCGGTGCACTTCTCGCCGGTGCTCTACTTGGCCGGAGCGCTCATGCACGTCTGGCAGTCGGCGCTCGCGCTCGTGGCGTTGCAAGCAGTAGCGGGCGCGCTTACGGCGCCCGCGGTCTATGGCGTTCTGGCGCATCACGCGGATCGGCGGACTGCGCGTTTGGGCGCGCTGGTCGTGTTTCTCTATCCGCCGCTTGCAGGAGTGATCTTCAACGATTTTCATGAAAACGGCTTGGCGCCCGCCGCGGTTGCGTGGCTGCTGTGGGCGTTCGATGCGGGGTGGACCGCCGGCTCGATTGTCTTTGCCCTGCTTACGCTGAGCATCAAGGAAGATCAGGCGCTCTTTCTTGCAATCGCGGGCGCAATCGGCACAGTTGCGTACCGAGGAGATTCACGGCGCGCGCGCCTGGCTGCTATCGCCGGCGCCGCAGGTGCCGTCGTATTCGTTGCGTATTTCACTGCGGTCGTTCCGCACGTTCGAGCCGCGGCCATGCCGCAGATGCGTTGGGCGCCCGTGCGGTTTTACGCTTGGAGCGCCGCAGATTGGCGCGCGTTGTTCCCGGGGGGACTCTTGGCTCGCGTTGGGTTCCTTTTGCTTGCGTTCGTGCCGCTGCTGTTCGTGCCGTTTCGTTCACCCGCCATGCTGCTGGCCATTGCGCCGCTGGGCGAGGTGCTCGCCTCGCGCATGTCCACGACGTACACGATGGGATCGCATTACGCCGGCGCATGGGCGGGGTGGGTGTTCTACGCGTTCGCAACCGGAATTGTTGCGATCTGGCGGCGCTCCCCGCAACGTGCGCGTGTGGTGTTGTACTGGAGCGTAGGTTTGTGCGTTGCGGAATTTGCGGCGGCGGATCCGCTCCATCCTGGATTTTTTCTGCACGCCCGGACGCCGGCCGACGCGGCTTTGGACCGGTTCCTCGCAACGCTTCCCAAAGACGCGTCCGTCGCAACGCAAGAAGAGGCCTACACGCATATCGCGGCGAGCAATCCCAACGCCGCACTGCTGCCCGAAACGCCCCGAACGCCCATCGGTGCGTGCTACATCTTGCTCGATCGCGCGTTTCCGGGCTCGCCGCGTCTCGTCGAATCGGCGCCTCTCGTGCAGCAGCTGCTTCGCGATCGCGCGTACGCCATCGCACGGCGCGACGGGAAGATCATCTTATATAAGCGGACGCAGGATTGTCGCTGAGCAGATACTCGAGGGCATCCGCGGCCGCCGGCGTCCACGCCCGTCCTTGAATGGGCACGGCACGGTGCGAAGCGGCCCAAGGCGCCCAGCGGGCGCTCTGAATTCGAAAGCCTTCGGCGGCGAAGCACGCAATCGTCGGCGTCCCGGTCATTCCCGCCACGTGAATCGCTCCGCAATCCGGAGCCACCAGCGCTTGTGCTGCAGCGATGCTCTGCTTCCAGGGCTCGATCTCGGCGAACAGATCGACGTCGCAAGGCAGTAAGCTGCGGATGCTGCTGCAGTACGCGCGCTCGTGCGCGCTGCCGATGAGCCGCACGGAACGCCGCATTGCGATGCGCCGAACCAGTTCCGCAACTTCGGATAGGGCCGCGCCCAGCCTCTGCCACTTGTCGGTGACTTGAATCGCAACGCGTTCGTCCGGTGCAGGCATGTCATCGACGATGAGCGGCCTCAAAATCGCAAGCTCGCGCGGGGGCGCCTCGTCGGGAAGTAACTGCCTTGCGAGGCTAAAAAGCACTTCGCATTCATGCGGCGCGTGGGGATCAGGGCCGGCAGTCCGAAAAACCGTCTGCGTGCACATGCGGCGGACCCACGCGGCTTTCAGCGGCTTGCCCCAACCGTTCTGAAAGCCGATGCGTACCGGAATGCCGGCGGCGGCGGCGATTCGATACGCAAGGGGCTTTTCCGAAGCGATGAGCGCGTAGTCGTATCGCTCGCAGCGAATCTCGCCCGCGATGTCAGCGGCGCCGTTTGCAATGTGGACGCGATCCAGCGCGCGACTAGAAAGAGCGGCCGCATTCCGACGCTGCAGCACTGAGCCGACGCGCATTCCGCGGCCCCGAAGCGCGGCGATGAGCGGTACGGTCGCGAGCGCATCGCCGATGGCATCCAGGCGGACGATGAGCACCGAGCGGGAAATACTAGCCACTTCGAGACGATGTTTGCAAAAGAGAACCTCGTAACCCTGGACGGCGCGGACGGCTTTCGCGTATTGCGTTCGCTAGGCACGGTCAGTGGGGTCGCGACGCGACCGCACAGCATGCTGCGTGCGACGTTTCGATCCATTGGCGCGTTGATGGGCCTTGCGCCGATCGAATACCTGACGGATGCCGAACGCGCCCGAGAGGAAGCGCTCGAAGCACTGCGGAGCAAAGCCGCAGCGCTTGGCGCGGATGCCGTCATCAAGGTCCGTTTTGAAGCGTTCGAACAGCCGGACGGGTCGACGCAAGTCGCAGTTTACGGTCAGGCCGTTCGCCTTGCTCCTCAGAAGTACGCGACCCGGGATCGCGTATCGTGAGCCTGGAGGAGCGTGCGCGCCGCGAACGGCGGCTCCAGAATGCCGCCTCAATTGCGGCCGCGTGCCGAAAGTGCGCGATCGGCTACGAACGGCGCAACAACGTGTACGGCGAGGGCGATGCTTGCGCGCGTTTGATGGTCATCGGCGAGGGTCCGGGCGAAACGGAGGACTTGCTCGGCCGGCCGTTCGTCGGTCGCGCAGGCGAATTGCTCGACAAAATGCTGGCGGCGATCGGTTTGCCGCGCGAGGACGTGTATATTTGCAACACCGTGAAATGCCGGCCGACGTTGCGCGAAGTCGAAAAACTGCGCAATCGCGCTCCTACTCCGCTCGAAATGGAAAACTGCCGCGCATATTTGGACGAGCAGATAGCAGTGGTCGCTCCCGACGTGCTGCTCGCGCTTGGCGCACCGGCGGCGAAGTCGTTTCTCGGTCCAGCGTTCAGCATTACGCGCGGGCGAGGAGTGTGGTACGAAGGACCGCTTGCCATCCCCCTGATGGTGACGTTCCACCCCGCGTACGTCTTACGCCAAGGTGGGCTGGCGCTGACGGACACCAAACGCATGGTGTGGTCGGATCTCAAGAAAGTGCGTGCCAAAGTCGACGAGCTGCCGACGCCGTCCGCGCCTGCTGCGCCGCCACTCACGCTCTTTGACGGCTAATTTTGTGGGCGTTTCTAAACCGGCGAACCGCCAAGCGGGTTCTGTGCTACGATGCCTCCTGTGATTCGCGATCCGCTGCTCATTTGGTTTGCCGAGAAGGTTCGGCGTGCCGGATTTTCGGACGCGCAGCAGTTCGCCGCGCATTTCGGTCTGAAACCCTACCGGCTCGCACAGATCTATCGGGCCGCCGCTAAAGAACTGGTCCAGGATATTGCTGACGTTACGACGCTTTCCAAGGAGCTGCGAGCCCGGCTCGCCGCTTCGGGGCTTTCATTCAACTCCGTGACGCCCGTGGTCGTCCAGCGCTCCGGCGACGGGCAAACCAGCAAAGCGCTTTTCCGGCTCGCTGACGGCAGCGAGGTCGAAGCGGTGCTGATGGAACATTTCGGCGATCGCACGACGGTGTGCATCAGCTCGCAAGCCGGCTGTGCATTCGCGTGCGCCTTTTGCTCTACGGGCCAAGCCGGCTTTACCCGGCAGCTGGAAGCAACGGAAATTTTCGACCAAGCTCGCTATTTTGCCCGCGAGCTGGCTGCGCGGGGAAAGCGCATCACCAACGTCGTTTTCATGGGCATGGGCGAGCCCTTCCATAATTACGATGCGGTCATGAACGCCGTCGCGCTGCTGCACGACGCCGGCGGGCTGTGTTTGGGGCACCGGCACATCACGATTTCCACTGTCGGCCTGGTGGACAAAATCGATGCCTTCGCGGATGAAGGCGTGCAAGTGAATCTGGCTATTTCGCTGCACGCTCCGCGCGAAGACGTGCGCAGCGCCATCATGCCGGTCAACCGCAAGTTTTCGATGGACGACCTCTTCGCTGCATGCGACCGGTATATTCAAAAGACGCATCGCAAAGTATTTTTCGAATACGTCATGCTGCGCGGGATCAACGACTCACACGAGGACGCACGCGAACTGGCGCGCCGAATGAAGGGCCGCCTGTATCACGTGAATTTGATTCCATACAACACGACGCCCGACGCCCCGTTTGCAGGAACGGCGCACGAGCAGATTTGGGAATTCGCCGGCATTTTGGACGCTGCCGGCATTCCAACGACGGTGCGCCAAAACATGGGACGCGACATTGCCGCTGCCTGTGGACAGTTACGTTCTGAGACCCAGCCGAAGGCCCAGGCACTGACATCCTAAAGGCGTCGAAGGACCGCGAGCGCAGTCGAGCGGATATGATTGTATGCTCCCGACACTACTTGCCATGTCAATGCTGCAGGCCGCTACACCGCAGCGAGCCGCCGTTCGGATCGTCAGCTTTGGACTGAAGACTCCCGCAACGGTTAAACACACAAACGTTATCGGCCGGTATGCAGTTGTTCTCACCAGCGGTGGGATGATGGAAGGCTCAAACGTTACGGCGCCGATTCTTGTGGAGCACTTTTCGTTTGGATGGCAGCCGATTGATTTGCTAAACTTCCGCTGCAGCCTCGGTTCGCACGATTTAACACCTCGCGTAGACGCGCTTCTAATGCGCGGAATGCCGAAGCCACAAGACGATCGCCCCTGTCGTGGCGTACTTACAGATTCCGGCCCTCGGCCCGATGTGGAAGCCGTGCGACGATTGATGCGCGGGCCGCTGGTACCGGCTGTCGTCGTGTCCGGAAACTGGGCAATTGGTGAATGGTACGGCGCCGGTGGGGGTGAGACGCTTTTCCGAAGGCGCGATGGACGGTGGAGTCGTACAACGGGCGGCGGTGGGGCCATGGGTGTTCAGGAGATGCGAGAGTATGGCGTTCCGCGAGCTGACTGGTGTAGTTTTGGAATCTACGATGCGAAGTGCCATTAGACACGTTGGGACATGTACCGCTAGGAAAGTAACGAGGCGCCGCATTACTGCGGCGCCTCGCGCGTTTCGATGTGTTATGCCAGTCCGATACGAGCCGACCCTACCACATTTCCACCGCATTCGCAACAGGCCGTGAGCCGTCGCGGCTGGAGCGCCCGGGAATCGAACCCGGCGCTGCGCAGTGTATCGGACTGGCAGTCGAGACCATCGAAGCGCCCCAGCGCCGAACCTTCACGACCGATGAGCGCTTCGACAAGGTGTTGAACAGTTCGACTCGTCCGATGACTTGCGGCCAATTAAGGGCGCAGACTCAACCGAAGGCAAATAAGGCTACCGTAACCACGCAGCGTGTCACCGTGAGCCTCACGTAGCGTGTCACCGTGAGCCTCACGCAGCGTGTCACCGTGAGCCTCACGCAGCGTGTCACCGTGAGCCTCACGTAGCGTGTCACCGTGAGCCTCACGTAGCGTGTCACCGTGAGCCTCACGCAGCGTGTCACCGTGAGCCTCACGTAGCGTGTCACCGTGAGCCTCACGTAGCGTGTCACCGTGAGCCTCACGTAGCGTGTCACCGTGAGCCTCACGCAGCGTGTCACCGTGAGCCTCACGCAGCGTGTCACCCTGAGCCTGTCGAAGGGTGGCGAGGAACCGGGAATCGATAAGAAGACCGTGACACTCGGCGAACGCGGAGCTTTCCGGGAAAATCAATTTGGGGTGATTCGTGTTTCTACAAATCGTTGCGCTGTTGGCAGCTCACATGTATGCGGCGTCGCCGGAACGCGCCGCGCTTAGCGTCGTTTATTCGGCATCGAAGAAACCGGTCGCAGTTCGGCGCGTAAATATCGTTGGTCCCTACGCTACGGTTCTTACGAGCGGCGGCCTCATGGAGAGTAGTCCGGTTCGCGAAGCGATCCTTGTGGAGCGTTTCTCGTTCGGATGGCAAGCGTTGGACATTCTCAACGCAAGTTGCCGGTTGCGCGATCATGCACTCGGCGAGCCAACCGAACAAAGACTGATGCTTAGTATGCCAAAACCGAGCGACAACGATATCCGAATGTGCAATGGCCGCAAGGACGCTGGCCCACCGAATGACATCCAAGAGGTGCGCCGTTTAGTAGACGGGCCCCTCGTCCCGTACGTAATCGTTTTTAATGGTTGGGCGATAGCGGAATGGTACGGTGCAGGCGGTGGAATGTCGTTGTGGAGCAAGCATAGCGGTGGATGGCGGCTTGTTGAAGGCGGTGGCGGTGCGATGGGCGTATCCGAAATGCGCAGATACGGCGTGCCGGAATCTGATTGGTGTAGATTTGGAATCGTCGACGCGAAGTGTCACAAACGTTAGTGCGCTTCGTCCGATGACCTGCGGACAGCTCAGAGCGCAGACTTTAGCCTGAGGCGCACCAGGCGGCTGCGTAACCAAACGAGGCGCCGCATTATTGGGGCGGATTGCGCGTTTCGATGGCGTGGAGTCTAAAGCGCCCGCGGCAGCAAAATAACGAGCCACCGCATTACCGCCGCTGCAATCCTTTCGCACGTAACTGTGAACGAGGCTGGAGATTGCCGTGCGGAAACGCAGCGGAAGGCGCACGCTTTGTCATCCTAAGGTATCGAAGGACCGCGAGCGCAGTCGAGCGAGATATAATGGTATGCTCTCGCGCTCGTTGCAATATCCACACTGCAGCCCGCAGCCGCGCTGGCCGGTGGACTGTATAGCGGGCGGCGGCAGCGCGATGGGCGTGGGAAACATGCGTGAATGCGGCGTTCCCGGCGCGGACTGGTGCAAAAAGGGGGTGCCCCGCGCGAACGTGCCTGCGTTCCAACTCGGCGACGCTCAGGCACACGGCGACCATCGCCGAACCCCGAGCGGCCGCAGTCCATACGACGTACCAGCCGTCGAACCCGCCTCAAATCTGAAAGGTTGACGCTCACTTGCGGACAGCTCCGCGCCGAAACGCAGCCGAAGGCGTGCTGCAGCGAAATAATGAGGCGCCGCATTGCTGCGGCGCCTTGCGTTTCGATCGGTGTTTGCCGCGCCTGATGCGCGAGCGTAGCACAGGTGCGGTCCCGGTAGCGCCGTCTATTTTCGTATCCCGACCGTCACAAGGTACTCGCGCGGTACGCAAATGCCCAGTTCGGTCGGAAAGCCATCGTGAAACGCGGTGAAGTCCCGTGCCAGCGTGGCACGTCGTTCTTCGTCCAAGCTCGATGCCAGCGCTTTAGTCGGTCCATATCCGCTGACGAAGGCGTTCCATGCCGCAGCGCCGCTACGGTCGTAATAGTTCGTTACACCTTGCTCAAATTTCAGATCGAAGTTACGTTCGAATAATTCCCGGAGGCGCTCTGGGCGTCCCCATGCGAATGGAGAAGGCGCAGCCTGCGTCGCAGTCTGCATGTAGGCTCGCATAACGGAAAACATTTTAAACACCGCGCCGTCTGGCGGCCACGTCGCTAGCGCCATGCGGCCGCCTTTACGGCAGATGCGGGCAATTTCGTTCGCGGCTTCCTCCGGGCGACTCACGAACATCACGCCGAAAGTCGACACCGCGGCGTCAAATGCCGCATCGTCGAACGGCAGCTTCTCAGCATCACCCGTTACGTATTCGATGCGCAGCCCTTCACGCGAGGCGCGTTGCTTCGCTGCGGCGAGCAATCCTTGCGCGATGTCTACCCCGACGGTATTTGCTCCGCGTCGCGCGATGAGGCGAGACGTCCAACCCGTACCGGTAGCGATATCCAGGACACGTTCACCAGGCTTTGGGTTCAACCGGCAAACGCAGTGCTCCAAGGCACTGGAGATTTGACCGCTGATCTCATCGTAGTCCTCTCCGCCGGAGCTCCATACGGATGCAGAGCGTTGATTATGATCGAGAATGGTGCCGCTCATGAGACGCTCCTTTCGTAGCGGGTATCCATCCCACGGAAAAGCAAGCCTTACGGCTGCGAATTGCGGTAGTCCTTGCACAGCAAGCGACAAGCAGTTTTCCGCGGTGGACGCATGCGGGGGCCACGCAAGCGCCGAAGCACTGCGCATGTCTTATAGATTTTTATGTTCCGGACGAGTAACGAATGATGCCGGGCGCGACAGACTTTGAGGGCGCCTTCGCGCAGGTGACCGACTATTGGTCGCCTCGGATCGTCGGACAAGTCAACGATCACTACGTCAAGGTCGCTAAGCTGCTGGGAAGCCTTGCGTGGCACAAGCACGCCGGTCAGGACGAGTTGTTCCTGGTGCTTCGTGGCCGACTACGAATCGAGCTCGAAGGCGGCGAGGAAATAGCAATCGGCCCCGGGCAGTTCTATGTGGTTCCGCGTAACGTTCGGCATAATCCGGTAGCCAACGAGGAGTGTTGGGTCGCTTTGATCGAACCGGTCGACACCCAGCATACCGGAGACGTGATCACCGACCGAACGCGCAGTATTGAAGAACAGCTCAGATGAAGCGGCAATGGTCCGTGCAGGCGCAAGCGGACATACGAGTCGGCACGGTCATCGCGGTGGAGCTCTTCCCGGAGGCGCGTAAGCGCGCCTATAAGCTGACGCTGGACCTAGGAATGGAGCTCGGACACAAGCGTTCGAGCGCGCAAATTACGGAGTTATACTCAGTCGAAGATCCGATCGACAAGCAGGTCGTAGCCGTCGTGAATCTGGCGCCAAAACGCATCGGCGGCTTCGTCAGTGAGGTGCTCGTGCTTGGGGCGTCGGACGAGCAAGGACGGGTGGTCCTATTGGCTCCGCAAAGAGCGGTCCCAAACGGCGCCCGCATCTTTTAGGACGGCGTACCGTGCCCGCGCTCGAACCAAAACCATATCTTCGAGAGATATCGATCGAACCCGAACGGACGGCGCGATCCAATGAATATCCGTTCGACATACCGGCAGTGGCGAAGCTGGGCATACTGCGGTTCCATCCGGACGTTACGTTTTTCGTGGGCGAGAACGGCACGGGCAAATCAACGATCTTGGAAGCCGTCGCTCTGGCAATGGGATTCGGGCCAGAAGGCGGCACGCGCAACATGCTGTTCAATACGGCGGACACTGTCTCGCCGCTGCACGAGTACCTTCGCACCAATCGCAGTTTCCGCAAACCGAACGACGGCTATTTTCTGCGCGCAGAAAGCTTTTACAATGTTGCGACCTATACGGACAAAGTCGGCTATCTGGGAGGCTACGACGACATACCGCTGCATCAGCGTTCCCATGGCGAAGCATTTCTCGTGCTGCTCAATCGCAAACTCCGCGGCAACGGATTCTATGTATTCGATGAACCGGAAGCGGCGCTGTCGCCGACGCGACAAATGAGCGCTCTCGCGTCGATCCACCGTTTGGTTCGGGCACGCTCGCAATTCATCATCGCGACGCATTCGCCCATTTTGCTGGCGTACCCGAACAGCAAAATCGTGCAATTCGGCGCTGACGGCGTGCGCGAAGTCCAATACGAAGATACCGAGCACTTCGCGGTTACGAAACGGTTCTTAAACGACTATCGCCGGTTGGTCGATAGGTTACTGCGGGATGAATGACGTGTGGCACCACTGCCGCAGCTGGGTATGGCACAGGGGCCGTCACGCTGGTATGATGCTGACGTGACGGTAAGGCGCATCGTAGCGAACATCGAGACGCAGAACGTTTCAGCGGCTGGAACGTTCTATCATGATATCTTGGGATTGGACGTTTTGATGGACCATGGCTGGATCGTTACATACGGGTGCGCAGAGCAGATGAGCGTTCAAATCAGCTGCATCCCACGGGACCTGGATGCCGTGCTCGAGCGCGTCAACGGCGCCGGATTGCCCACAGTAAGGGCCGGTAGAAGAACCTTTGGGCGTTCGGCGGTGTTGCGTACGCGATCCGTTCGACATGCTCGTAAGCGTTCTAGCCGATTCATGACGGCGCGTTTAGGGTTAGCATGCCGATCGTTTTGATGCAAAGAGCATGGCGCGACGATCCTCAGTACAAGGACACGGAGTTTGCCGTCTACCACTATCCGCGGCAGTATTTCGACCAGATTCAAGGCGGAGAAAAATTCGTCTACTACCGCCCCTCGCGAGGAGCCCGCGAATCGGAGGCAAGCTGCTACTTCGGCTGTGGTGAACTGGGGGACGTCTATGCCGATCCGTCCGACTCGAATCATCGTTTTGCGGATATCGAAAAGCCCATACCTTTCGCTAAGCCCGTTCCGTACGTGGATCCCGCCGGACGAATGTATGAGTCGCGATTTGCGAATCGCAGCGGTTTTCAAGGCCATTCCATTCGCCATGTCGACGATCTGGATTTTTTTCGCATTCTTGCCGCAGCCGGCTTAACCGGAGCGGTGTTCGCTCAGGCGCCGACGGTAGGGGACGTTATCGCAGGCCGCGCTTCGCCGCTGCTGATGCCCCCGCGTGACGCGTTACGCCCGCTGAAGGTCGTCCCCGATGGAACCGGATATCGGCCGACGGGAAACGGACCGGACGTCAATGAGGCCGCTGCTCTGCAGGAGCGCGCACGCGCGGACCACCAGGCCACCTTGCGGTTATTGAAGGCGATGGTAGAACGGCGCGGCGGGTCCTGTCTGTACAACAATAACGTCGACTTACTCGCTACATTCGACGAGCATCGCCTGCTCGTGGAAGTAAAGAGCTTGTCCAGGCCGGTGTCTACGGTGGATCGCATGCGATACGGAATGGGTCAGCTTTTCGACTATTCCGTCCGCTACCGAGCTGAAATAGGACGTGCGAAGCCGGTCCTCGCGTTCGGCGCCATGCTTGGAAACGACGTTGCATGGGTGTCGGAAATCCTTCAGGGCAACGACGTTGCGCTGATTGCCCGCCAAGGTGAAGAACTCAAGCCGATCAACCAGCTCGCTGAACAGTTGCCGGTATTCCGCTGAACGCCGCACGCGGCGCAGGACCCGGCGCCAAGCTGCCCAAACCGAAAAGCCTTTATGGAACCCGGTCAGGGCGCCGCACGCAAGGTAACGCTCGAGGAAATCACGGCGCTGGCGAAGCGCCGCGGTTTTATTTTCCAGTCCAGCGACATCTACGGCGGCATTGGCGGTTTTTACGATTACGGTCCGCTCGGCTCGATCCTCAAGCGTAACGTCAAAGACGCCTGGTGGCGCGACATGGTCGAGTTACGCGACGACGTCGTAGGATTCGATTCCTCGATCGTCATGCATCCGCTGGCATGGAAGGCATCCGGGCACGTGGATGCGTTTCACGATCGGATGGTGGACTGCAAGGTCTGCAAGCATCGTTTTCGCGTCGACCATCTGCGCTCGGCGGAGCAGTGCCCCGACTGCGGCAGCAAAAATAGCCTAACGGAGCCGCGAAACTTTAACTTGATGATGCGTACCTTCGTCGGCCCGATGGAAGATACGGCCTCGGCGGCGTACTTGCGCCCCGAAACCGCTCAGGGCATATTCGTCAATTTCAAGAACGTTTATCAAACCGCGCGCAAGAAGCCGCCATTTGGGATCGCGCAAATCGGCAAATCGTTCCGCAACGAGATTACACCGGGCAATTTCACGTTCCGCCTGCGCGAGTTCGAGCAGGCGGAGCTCGAATATTTCGTGCCGGACGACGGCAACGACGTAGAATGGTTCAAAGAGTGGGTTGAGCGGCGTAAGCAGTGGTATGCGGACTACGGTATCAAATCCGAGAATCTACGCTTTTACGAACTGACGCCCGAAGAGCGCCCGCATTACGCCAAAGCCGGAATCGACGTCGAATACCTGTTCCCCTGGGGGTGGGGCGAACTGGAATCGATCGCGCATCGCGGCACGTTCGATCTCGACGCGCACATGGAGCTGTCGGGTAAAGATCTGCAATTTTTCGACGAGGCGGCCAAAAAGAAGTACACGCCGCTGCTCATCGAGAGCTCAGCCGGGATGGATCGCACGACGCTCACCTTCCTCATCGACGCGTACGAGAACGAGTGCAGCAGGGATCCGAACGGAAAACAAACGGAGCGTGTCGTTCTGCATTTTCACCCCAAGATTGCACCGGTGCAGGTGGCGGTGTTCTCGCTCGCCCGCAACAAGCCCGAACTGGTGGAGCAAGCCAAATCCATCGAAGCTTCGCTGCGTCCGAGCTTTCGCACGCAATACGATGAAGGCAATATCGGCCAGCTCTACCGGCGGCAAGACGAGATCGGCACGCCGTTCTGCCTAACCGTAGATTTTGAGACGCTTGTCGACAGGGCGGTGACGGTGCGCGAGCGCGACTCCATGCGTCAGGAGCGCATTGCCGTCGCGGCCTTGGGCGCCTACCTGCGGGATCGCGTAGAACCGCCGTAACGGCGCACGCCTGGTTGGCTCGGCGGGTGGGTAAAAGCCCTGGAAACGCACCACGTCTCACGGAGATTATGCATGTCCGAGACCCTTTCGTCGCCTAAGCCGGCGGCTTCGCTCGAAAAGCCTATTTGGTTTTTCGAAGAGGGTTCTGGACGGATGAAAGACCTGCTGGGCGGTAAAGGCGCGGGCCTGGCGGAGATGACCCGTGCGGGGCTGCCTGTGCCTGCGGGCTTCACGATTACCACGCAGGCCTGCTTGGAGTATTATCGGCTGGGCCGGCGCACCCCGCCGGACTTGGCGCGCGATCTGCGTCCCGCGATGACGGAGTTGGAGCGCCGCACCGGCAAGCGCTTCGGCGAACCGGTAAATCCGCTGCTCGTTTCCGTTCGCAGCGGCGCCCGCGTGTCGATGCCCGGCATGATGGACACCATTCTGAATCTGGGCCTGAACGATGCGACGGTGACCGGCCTGGCACAGCTCACCGGCAACGACCGCTTCGCCTGGGACGCCTACCGGCGCTTTATCTGCATGTTCGCGGGCGTGGTGCTGGGTGTTGAGAAACAGCTGTTCGAGGAGCGCATCGAGGCCGCAAAGCGGCAAATGGGCGTGGACGCCGATCCCCAAATCGATGCACCGACCTGGCAGCGGCTGGCCGGCGAGTTCAAATCTATCGTAGCCGAACGCGCGGGGCGTCCTTTTCCGCAGAACGTATACGAGCAGCTCGATCTGGCGATCGGCGCCGTATTTGATTCCTGGAATTCCAAACGCGCCATAGACTATCGCCGATACAATAAAATTTCCGACGACTGGGGTACGGCGGTCAGCGTCGTGTCGATGGTTTTCGGAAACATGGGCGAGGATTCGGGCACCGGAGTGGCTTTCACGCGCGATCCGAACACCGGCGAAAGAAGCTTTTCGGCGAGTATCTTCGCAACGCGCAGGGCGAAGATGTCGTGGCCGGCATTCGCACGCCTGAAAAAATCGTCGATCTGCAGCGCACGCAGCCGCAAGTGTACCAACAGTTCGGCGAGATCGCGGAGAAGCTCGAACGTCACTATCGCGAAATGCAGGATCTCGAGTTTACGGTAGAGCGCGGCAAACTCTACATGCTGCAGACGCGCACGGCAAAACGCAGTGCCGAGGCAGCGGTGAAAATCGCGATCGACATGGTGGGCGAAGGACTGATTCAAAAGCGTGAAGCGCTGGCGCGCGTAAGCGCGTCGTCGCTGGATCAGCTCTTCCACGCGCGCATCGATCCCAAAGAAACGTTCGAGATCGCCTGCAAGGGCCTCAACGCTTCGCCGGGCGCGGCGAGCGGACAGATTGTTTTTGATGCCGACGCGGCGCAAAGCCAGGGAAATGCCGGCAAAGCGGTCATCCTCGTGCGTACTGAGACCACGCCGGACGACGTGCACGGAATGATTGCCGCTCGCGGCATCCTCACGGCTAAGGGCGGCGCGACATCGCACGCCGCCGTCGTCGCGCGTGGAATGGGAAAACCGTGCGTTGCGGGTTGCGAGGCCCTGCAGATCGATCGTCGGACACGCGTGGCGCGCATCGGGCAGGGTACGCTCAAAGAAGGCGATTGGATAACGATCGATGGAACGACCGGCGCCGTGATCGCCAAGCGCCTGGAGCTGATCGATCCGCCTTCGGAACTGCCGCAGTGGCTGCAGACGTTCTTGCACTGGGCCGATGAAACACGCACGCTCGAGGTGTGGGCGAACGCCGATACGCCGCAAGATGCGAGCAAAGCGCGCGCGCTGGGCGCGACCGGAATCGGGCTGTGCCGGACGGAGCACATGTTCATGCAGCAAGACCGCTTGCCGATCGTGCAGGAGATGATTCTTTCCGACACGCCGCAAGCGCGGGCCGATGCTCTCACCAAACTGCTGCCGTTTCAACGCGAGGATTTTCTCGGCATTCTCGAGGCGATGCAGGGCTATCCCGTCACGATTCGACTGCTGGATCCCCCGCTGCACGAATTTCTGCCTTCGCTGGATGCGTTGCTGGTAGAGACGACCGAGTTGCGCGTGCGCGAGGGTGAAGCGTCCGCCGCGTACCAAGCCAAACTGCCGCTGCTTCGCCGGGTGCAGCAGCTGCACGAACAAAATCCAATGCTGGGTCTGCGCGTGTGCCGCCTGGGAATCGTGTATCCCGAAATCTATGCAATGCAAGTCCGTGCCATTTTCGAGGCCGCTTGCGAACTAAAAAAACGCGGTGTCGACGTGAAGCCGGATGTGATGATTCCCGGCGTAGGCACAAGCGAGGAAATGCGAGTTACTTCTGCTGCGGCGCGCGCGATTGCGGCCACCGTGATCGCAGAAACGGGCGTGCACGTGGATTACCGCATCGGTACGATGATCGAGTCTGCCGCGCGCGTGCATCGTCGCGGACGAACTCACCGAAGCCGGCGCGCAGTTTTTCTCGTTCGGCACCAACGATCTGACGCAAACCACTTATGGCTACAGCCGGGACGATGCGGAAGCGTCCTTCATTCCGCGCTACCTCGAACAGAAAATCCTCAAAGACGATCCGTTTCAGGTCCTCGACAGACGAGGAGTCGGCGCGTTGATGCAGCAGGCCGTTACGCGCGGACGCGGGGCGCAGGCCTCCCTTAAAATCGGTATTTGCGGCGAACATGGCGGCGATCCGTCCAGCGTGGCGTTTTGCCATGGCTTGGGGCTGAACTACGTTTCCTGTTCGCCCTATCGCGTGCCGATTGCGCGGCTGGCCGCCGCGCAAGCCGCGATCGGCGCGCTAACCTAGACTTCTTCAGACTCCGTTAACCTGCAATTAAAAACGCGGCTTTGTTGGAACCGCGTTTTGCGCGTACGGCGTTGCTCCTGCAGAACTTGCTTACTCGCATCTTCAGCCAAAGGAGCTTCAGATGATCAAGAATTGGAAAATCGCCGTCACTGCGCTGATTCTATCGTTGTCCATGTTCGGCGCGGGGGCGGCTTTCACGGCGAGCGCACAGGCGCAAAATGCCCCCGCGCTGCGTGGTGAATACGGAAGCGCGCGCAGCATCATACGCGTAAAATCCCGCTTGGAAGGGCTCATCGATCAGCTGCAGCGCGACCAGCGAGACTACGGCGGACATCGCGTTGCGGCCATCGCCGAAATGCAACGCGCTCGCGGGGAGCTGCAGGCGGCCATCGACTACGATGCAGGGCACGGACACTAGCCTCTCTCCCGCAACAAATGTGCAAGCGCCGGGGATTTCTCCCGGCGCTTGCTGTATGTTTTGGACATGCTGCTGCCGGAATTTCGGCTGGAACGCTACTTCGGCATTTGGGAGTTCCAGGCGCGCCATCATTTGGCCGCATCTGACGCTCAGACGTTGGCCCTTTCCGAATTGCTGGCCTTGGCGGATGCGCCGGACCGCGAGCGGTGGGAGCAGCTGCATTTGGGCTACATTCCGACAGAAGGCACGCCGCAGTTACGTACAGCGATCGCGCGAACCTACGAGCGCATAATGCCCGAAGACATTCTCTGCTTCGCCGGTGCGGAAGAGGGCCTCTATTGCGCGATGCACGCGTTGCTGGAACGCGGCGATCATGCCGTCGTCCTCGTTCCAAACTATCAATCGATGGAAAGCGTTCCACGGTCCATCTGTGAGGTTTCCGGCGTGCGGTTGCAGCCGGAAAACGAGTGGGATCTCGATGTCGAGCAACTCCGCAACGCCTTGCGCCGCAACACGAAGCTCGTTGCAGTCAATTTTCCGAATAATCCGACCGGAAAGATCGTCAGCCCCCAGACCTTTGAAGCGGTGATAGCGCTGTGCGAGGCGCGCGGCATCTATCTCTTCAGCGACGAAGTGTATCGCGGCATCGAACGCGACGATGCAAAGCGGCTTGCGCAAGCGGCGGACCGGTACGATCGCGCGCTCTCGCTCAATGTCGTTTCAAAAGCATACGGCCTCCCCGGTCTTCGCGTGGGCTGGATCGCTTGCCGGGATCGCGGCGTGCTCGATCGCATGCAGGCGATGAAGGAGTACCTGTCGATCTGCAACGCCGCCCCGAGCGAGGTGCTGGCGACCATCGCGCTGACGGCGGGCGGCCGAATTTTGGCTCGCAACCGCGCGATCACCGCGGGCAATTTGACGACGTTGGCGGAGTTTTTCGGCCGGCATGCGCAGCGATTCGATTGGTATGAGCCTGACGGCGGCTGCGTCGCATTTCCGCGGTATCTGGGGGAAGAGGGCGTTGAATCGTTTTGTGCGCGTCTGGTGCGGGACGCCGGCGTGTTGCTGCTGCCCGGATCGATGTATTGCAGCGATTTGCTCCCCGTTCCGCAGGATCGCTTTCGGATCGGCTACGGCCGCTTCGGTATGGACGAGGCGCTGGCCGCCTTCGAAGCATTTCTGGATGGTAGCTCGGCGGTTCCCTAGGATCATGCCGAAATCGGCCGCGCGATCTCGCGGCAAATGCGGCGCGCGTCCTCCACGTTGACGCGATCGCGTTCGACGAAGAGCTTGCGCCAATACGCTTTGCCGGAAAGTTTCGCGATGAGATCGGACGCCTCGCGCGCGTCGACGATCGATCCGGACGACGTCCCCACCCAGACCGTGCCGCTATTCCCGTCGGCTTGCATGGGCAGCCGGTGCATGAGCTGCGACTGTTCGTCGCTCCACACGGCGTGCTCGCCATAGCGCTCGCGGAGGACGCTCTCACACTGCTCGTAGGCTCCCAGGTCGCGCTCGGCATTGAACTCCGCCACAACCGCGTAGAGGCGCAGCCGCTCGCGCAGCGCGCGGGAAGCTTGTGAAGAAGCCCCGCGCAATCGATCGAGCACGCGAAAATCGTCCCATTGCAGAAACTCTGCAATGGGATCGAGCGCACGGGGATCGGGCCAAATCTCGCGCAGCGCTTGCTGCAGAATCCGTTCGAACATCCGCGTCGTGTGATGGAAATACACGGAAGCAAACATCATGTAGCGTGCCAGTACAAACGATTCCAGCGCCACGACGCCACGCCGGTCGATGCCCATATGCGGACGGTTGTCGAGTTCAAAGATGCGCAGCGATTCCACGAGCTGATCGGCATCGTAACGGCCGCCCGAGACGCCGGTAAAGTACGAATCCCGGAGCAGGTAATCCATGCGATCCGCATCCAAATTCGGCCCGCTGACGAGTTCGCAGAGCACGGGGTACGCCGCCGGCTGACATCCTAGAATCAGGTCGTGGACGTGCTGCGGCTCGACCCGAAGGTGGGCGAGTTGCACCTGCAGTTCGGGAAGATCGAGAATCGCGCGCGTGCGATCTTCGTGGCGCACGCCCAGCACCGCTTCGCAGGCGTGGCTGAACGGCCCGTGCCCGACGTCATGCAGGATGAGCGCGGCGCGTACCAGGCGGCGTTGGTAGGCGGCATCGTCCTGGTTCTGAAAGAACTCGCTCCCGTGCCGCAGCAGTGCGTCGAACGCGCGCGTGCCCATTGCGAGCGCGCCTAAGGCGTGCGTAAAACGAGAGTGTTCCGCGGAAGGGAACGCCAGATACGCAAGACCGAGCTGGCGCAATCGCCGCAGGCGCTGCATCACCGCGCAGTCGAGCAGCCGCGCCTCTGCCGTTGAGAGCTCGATGAAGTGGTGCACCGGGTCGTAAATCCGCTTCATTCATGCTCCCTTCGGTCGCGCCCTCGAGGACTCCGTCGGGAAACGGTCCGCCGCATGTCGAACAAATCCACGACGCAATGAGATTCGATCAGGGTGCCATCCGCGAGATTCACGCTCGCATCGATATCGCGAACTTTATCGGCTCCTACGTGCCGCTGCGCAAGCGCGGTAACGACTTAGTCGGGCTATGCCCGTTTCACAGTGAAAAGACGCCGTCCTTTCACGTGCATCCCGACAAGGGGTTCTTCAAGTGCTTTGGATGCGGCGCCGGCGGCGACATCATCGCGTTCCTTTCCAAACTCGACAATCTGACGTTTCCGGACGCGATTCGCGTGCTCGCGCAGCGTGCCGGCGTCGAGCTGGAACCTGAGAATCCGCAGGTTACGCGCGTGCGCAGCGAGCGCGAAGCAATCTATCATGCAAATCAGGTCGCCGCGGCGTTCTTCGAACGGATGCTTCGCGAGGCCGCCGGCTTGCCCGCGCGAACGTATTGCGAAGGGCGGGGCATTTTGCCGGCGACGATCGAAAAATTTCACTTGGGATATGCGCCGGACGACTGGAATGCGCTGACCGCGGAGCTTCGCCGCAACGAGGTCGATCCCGAAATTGCACTCAAGGGCGGCCTGCTCAAACGCGGCGAGCGTGGATTCTACGATTTCTATCGAGGCCGCCTCATGGTGCCGACGTACTCTACGACTGGGGAAGTCATTGCATTCGGCGGACGCGCATTGGGGGAGGCCGAACCGAAATACCTCAATACGTCCACGACGCCGGTCTACGTCAAAGGCCGGCATGTGTTCGCACTCAACATCGCGCGGCGGGCGGCCGCACAAGAACGCGCCCTGATCGTGGTCGAAGGATATCTGGACTGCATCGCGCTGCACCAAGCCGGATTCGAGAACGCGGTCGCCTCGCTCGGCACAGCATTTACCGAAGAACAAGCCAAAGAACTGCGCAAGTACGCGGATGGGATTTTCTTGTGCTTCGACGGCGACACCGCCGGAAATGCGGCTGCCGCCAAGGCGATCGAGATCGCGACGCAAGTGATCGAGCATGCGGGTTCGGCCGTGCGCATCGTGCAGTTGCCATCCGGAACGGATCCCGATACGTTCGTGCGCGAACGCGGCGCGAATGCGTTTTCGGACCTCATCGCCGCAGCGCAGCCCGCCATCGAGTACCGTCTGGAACGCGAAGCCGAGCGGCTTGCGCGCGGCTTCGATTCGCCGGCCGACATTGCCAAGCACGCGGAGGCGTTGATTCGCCGGATGACTCCGCAAATGGAATGGGATCGCTGGCGTGTTTGGATTGCCAAGCGACTCAAGGTCAACGAGAACGACCTCCGGAACAGCCGGTTCCTGGCCGCTCCGGGAAATTTTGCGCCGCGTTCGATTGGGGCGGCCCCTCAGACGCGGCATCGTCCCACGAATTTGCAGCCGACGTCGTTTGAACGGGAAGCGCTCGCCATCATGGTAGAGGAACCCACGCTGGTGCGCGAGTTCTCGGAGCGCATTCCACTCGCGCGCTTTCGCGGCGATGCGCACGCCCGCGTCTACGCGCGTCTGCTGGAACACGCGGAGCGGATCGTACGGACCGCGGACGTGTTCGAACTTTTTGCCGAAGACGACCAGCTGATGGAAGCATTGACGTCGCTGGGGCAAGCGGACCGCAGTTCCATCGTTCGCTACGAGGACTCCACCCAGCGCCGGGCGCATTTGGAGCGAGTGGTCGAGCGGCTGCAACTCGACGACGAGAAAAGGCGTTATCAGGAGTTGTCCCGGCGAATCGACGATTTGGTCACGGCCGGGGAACACGTCAGCAGCGATCTGCGCGGCGAATACGACGCGCTCGTTGCCAAGTTGAAGCGATGACCGCGCCAAGCCATGAGATTGCCGGAAGGGTCCCGAAACGTAGGGGGCGCGAAAGGGGGTGAATCACACAGAATGCCACGCAAGAAAACGGCGTCGACCAACGGCGCTCTCGCCACGGCCGAAGCGGCGCCAACGTCGGTAGAAGAGCTCAAAAAGAGGATTTTAGAGCGCGCTAAGAAGCGCGGTTCCATCACGTTGGAGGAGATCAACGTCGAAGTCGGACGTCTTGCCGAAACGCGAGACGACCTGAACGAGGCTGAGGTTTTTGACGATCTCATGACCGAACTGAACGCGGCGTCGCTTGAGGTCATCGAAGAAGCCGAGGACGAAAAGCCCGACGCCGAGGAACAGCCCGAACAAATATCGGCTGGTCTCGCGCTGGACGATCCGGTCCGAATGTATCTCAAAGAGATCGGCCGCGTTCCGCTCCTCTCCATGGATGATGAGAAAAATTTGGCCATGAAGATCGAAGCGGGCGAAAACGAGCAGCTGACGGCCAACGGATCGGCAAATCACGTCGTGGTCGGTCAAGGCGAGGAAGCCAAACGTCAGTTGACGGAGGCCAACCTTCGGCTCGTCGTTTCGATCGCGAAGAAATACGTCGGCCGCGGCATGCTCTTCCTGGACCTGATCCAGGAAGGAAATCTCGGCCTGATCCGCGCCGTCGAAAAGTTCGATTATCGCAAAGGCTATAAGTTTTCCACGTACGCCACGTGGTGGATACGTCAGGCCATCACTCGCGCGCTGGCGGATCAGGCGCGCACCATTCGCATTCCGGTGCACATGGTCGAGACGATCAACCGGCTCATCAAAATCTCGCGGCAGTTGCTGCAGGAACTGGGTCGCGATCCGTCCGTTGAAGAAATTGCGGCTGAGATGGGTCTAACTCCCGAAAAGGTTCGTGAGGTCATCAAGATCAGCCAGGAGCCGATCTCGCTGGAGACGCCCATTGGCGAAGAAGAAGATTCGCATCTGGGAGATTTCATCGAAGACCAAGAGGCAGTCGCGCCGGCCGAAGCAGCCTCCGTAATGCTGCTCAAAGAAAAGATGCAGGACGTGCTTCAAAACCTCACTGAGCGCGAGCGAAAAGTACTGGTGCTGCGGTTCGGTTTAGAGGACGGCCACCAGCGCACGCTCGAGGAAGTCGGGCAAGAATTCGGCGTTACCCGGGAGCGCATTCGTCAGATCGAAGCCAAAGCGCTGCGCAAGTTGCGCCATCCCTCGCGCGGAAAAGCGCTTAAAGACTACTGGAGCAACGAGTGAGGCGGCGCGCATGCTGCGCGCTTTTCTCCTATCTGCTGCTCGCGGCCGCGCCGGCAAGCCAGCTCAAGACGATCGTCACCGTACGTACCACGCCGTTCTGCAGCGCCATCGGCCGGCATTTCAACGCTGCAGTCGTTCCGATGCTGGCCAACGATCGCGATTTCGATCGCGTTGATACGCAGCTCGTCGATCTCAACGACGTGTTTCATCATGCCGACTATCAGATCCGGTATTCCGGCGTGCGCGTCCATCTCATGAAGTCGATAGGCGCGATTCGCTCGAGTTTGCCGGAGATTCAATCGCAGATTAACGGTTTGCGCGACGGCGAAAAGTTGACGCAGGATCCTCAGGAGGCAGCGCAGCTTCACCAGGTGGCTGAGAAACTGCAGCTGGCCTACAACAAGCAGTACCAGCTCGCGACGGACGTGGCCGGCATCGTGCAAACCATGATGAGTTATCAGCCCCCTGCGGATTTAGACGTGATGCAGGGAGAGCTCGCCGAACAATCGATGCCCCAGGATATGAGAGATGTCAAGAGTTACCTACGATTCGACGGCCAGCGCGACGTCATCGATCGGTCCGAGAATGCCGCCGCCGACGCGGCGATCGACCTTGTTTCAAAGCACTGCTCTTCGTTGAAATAGGCGTATCCGCGCTCCGCGCTCCACGCCCCCCGTCGGCAGAGCCGACGGGGCCCCCGGCCTTCGGCCCTCATGCAAACTCTGGCTTGAATAGAAGTATCCGCGCGTAGCTTGTCCTGAGCAACGCCGAAGTGCGCTCCACGCCCCCCGTCGGCAGAGCCGACGGGGCTTCCGGCCTTCGGCCCTCATGCAGGTTCAGCGGTGATTAGGCGTGTCCGCGCTATTCCTCCGCCTTGGCCGCGGCCTTACTCGGGTGCACCAGCGGGTTCTTTTCGGCGAATGCTCCCAGCGGGTTCGGAGTCAGCCACACCTCGACGTCCCATTGCGCGGGGAACGTGAACACTTTGTCAATCTCCGCGGCGCTTTTGGCCTTGTCCATCTTCACCAAAGTCGCGGCTTGCGGATCTTGCAGATTGCCGCCTGCCGCCGCAAAAGCTTTGCCGCTCACCGCGTGGCCGTAGCTCAAACTGCCGTCGGCGTTTTTCAGCACGTAGTGCACGTGAGGGTGCCCGAACTTGAACCAACGCTGCGCGTTCAAACCCCATAGACGCGGCGTAGTTGCTTCATCGGCGAGCGGAACGGAAAAGTCCGCGCCCAACAGATGGCCCTTCACGTCGTACCACAACTGGCTGGGCTGCGGATGCGCCGGATCCGTCGCACTATTCCACTGCAGGTTCGCGTAGCTGATCGCGCCGGTGTCGTCTTCGTTGTTGTACCGGAAATAGCCGCCCTTCTCGGCCGCGCTTGGCGTGGGGAAACGGGCGTTGAGATCGGCAGTGACTTGCTGCACGAACGGCATTTCTGCGGCGAGCGGTTTGTCCGGCACCTTGGCGGTCGCCATGCCGGCCGCTCGCGCACCACCGACCGGCAGAGTGAGCATGCTGACTGATGCAAGCATCATCGCGAAAAACGCACGTTTCATAAAAATACTCCGTATGGATGTGTGTATGGGCCGAAGGCCAGGCCCCGTTATGGCGTTTTGGTCGGCTGTACGGTCGGGGACGGCTTCGGCGTCGGGGAGTGGAATCCCCGAGGCGTCGTGAGCGGCTCGGGTACGAACCCGGGATGCGGCGTATCCAGCGAAGAGGCAAATGGCGGCGGCGTGCTCACTGCGACTGCTCCGCCCGAGACGTGAATCGTTGCCGCGGTGCGCGCTCGAATGATGGTGCCGGGGCGAAGCGTCACGTCCGCGCCTTTGCGAAGAATATGATAGATGTAGTGGCCGGGAATAAAAATGTCTCCCACCGTATCAGTGACGGAACGCGTGGATTGCGCGCCTGCGCTGACTCGGGGATCGATGTGCGCGCTGGGCGTGGTGAGTGCAAGCCTTTTGCCTGTCGCGAGCGGCAACGCATCGAAGTACATGTCGAGGAACCCGTCAACGTTGCCGATCTGTGCGGCAGAGGTCTGGGTCACTACGATCGTAACCGGCGTTCCGGCCGCAGCGACTGTCATGCCGGCGAGCACGATCGGATCGCGCAGGTGCGCGCGGACTTGCGTTCCCGCTTTTGAACGCGAGCCGACCGTATCGTCGAGCACGAAAAACAGACTCGAGCCCAGCGGTAAAATCGTCGAGTTCGGCGTGCCGGTCGGCATAGACGTTGGTTCTGCGCGCGGCGGCGGTGGAGTGGGCACGACGATCGCCCTTGCGGATCGCGGCGCGGTCAGCATCGTAGCGGCGGCACACGCCGCCGCTACGATGAGAATGTGGGCGCGTATGGGATTAACTGGCTTTCTTTTCGGCAGTTCCGATCTGCGAGGCGGCAGCTGCAGCGCGCTTGCCCTCTTCGATGAGCTGTTTGACTTTCTGGCCACCCTTTTGCCCAATCTGCTCGTAAAAGTTCGGACCGTACCGGTCGCGTGTCGCCTCGCCGCCCTTCTTGCCGCCCTTCTTACCGATTTGCTCGTAAAAAGCATGGCCATGCGCGTTCTTAGTGGCCTGGCCGCCCTTTCGGCCGATCTCCTCGTAGAATTCCGGACCGTACTTTTTTTTGACGGTTTCTCCGCCCTTTTGGCCGGCTTCTCGGACCGTCATACCGCCGGCTTTCTTGGTAGCCGGTCCGTTGGGTGTATTCATCTTAACCTTTGTAAACCTCGGTTCTTTGCGCCGCCCCAGAAGGACGGCAATCTCATGCTCCATATACTAGAACGCAAGTTCGGTCCGGAAAGTTGGTATAGATTTGTTTAAGAACGCGGCACGCGGGCGTCCCGTGACGCTCGCTTTGCTGCTGCTGGCCGCCCTAGCGGTAGCGCCGGCCCCTTCCGGGCCGTTCCGCCGGATCGAGCGCTTGGAGCAGCAGCGTTCGCTGGGAAGCGGTCAGCTCGGCTGCCTTGCTCGAATCTGGCGATCGGTTGGTGGCGATTCGGGCGGCGCTCGCCGTTGGACGTACCAAGCGCACTGCCGGCATAGCATTGCTCCGGCGGCGCGCCGCCGATCCGGATGAAGCGATCCGAGCCATGGTCGTATATGGGATCGGCCTGATCGGCGGTACTGCGGCGGCCCCCAGCATCCTGACGGCGCTCGACGACCGAACCAATGTGGTTCGCGTGGCGGCACTGGACGCGACGGACCGTTTGGAAAGTCCCACTGCGGCACCTCCCGCGATGATGCCCGCGCAAGAGCGGGTGGCTGTTCGAAGGGTTGCCGTGCTCTTGCGGTCGGACGACCGGGTGGTGCGTGCGCGTGCGGCGACGACGCTCGAAGCGTTTTCAGGCCGACCGCAAGACGCCGCAGCGCTTGCGGCGCTCAGTGCATCCTTGCGCCGCGAACGCGATTCGTGGGTGCGCGCGCACATCGTATGGTCGCTGTACCGAGGTTTTGCAAAGGAGGCGCCGCGCGCGTTGTTGTCGGCAGCGTTGCGCGACAACGACGAAGTGGTGCGCATCCAGGCTGTGCGCGCGTTTGGCCGCCGTGGAGATCCTGCGGCGATCGCGCTCTTGCGTCCATTGCTGCGCGATTCTTCGTGGCGCGTGCAGGAACAGACGCTCGAGTCGATTCGCATATTGCATGGCGGTAAACCGACGGAGCATTTGACCCAGATTCCGCGCGATGTAACCACGCCCGCGCCGGTGCCGGACCGGTTTGCATATCTGCGAGCTCGTGCGCGAACGCCTCATACCGGAAAACCACAACCGCCCTCGCCCGGCGCCGTCGCGCTTGCACCCAAGATCGATCCACGCAGCGTCGCATTGCTGACGGGCCCTGCAATTGGTCCGCATCCGCGCGTTCGCATCGTGACGAGTCAAGGAAACGTGTACGTGGAGTCTATCCGGAATGGGCTCCGCTCACCGTGGAGAATTTTCTGAATCTGGCAAATCGCGGGTATTACGACGACAACCGGTGGTTTCGCATCGTGCCGGATTTCGTCGTCCAGACGGGCGATCCGAGCGGAACCGGCAACGGGGATGCCGGGTATGCCGTTCCCGCGGAAGAGAATCCGATCGAACAAGACAGTCAACGTCATCTCGATGGGATTGAATTATACAAAACCGCCGAACGCGCACGCCATCCGGGACTCCGCGGGTACGCAATTCTACATCACGCTTTCACCGCAGCTGCATCTGAATCGCGATTTCACGGTCTTTGGAAAAGTGTTTTGGGGTTTCGACGTTCTGGGCCGATTGGTCGAATCGGATCGAATCCTCCGCATCGAACGACTGCCCGACACCTCGGAATGAGATGGTTTCGTGCGTCGGCTTTCTTCTGCGGCGCCGCGCTGCTTGCGGGATGCGAGGGCAATCCGCAGCGCCTGCCTGTCGGAGTATCCGGCTGCGGCGCGCTTTCCACGCCAAGCGAGACGGCGATCCAGGCAACGATTCAAAACAAATCGTACCGGCCGATCGCGCAATTGGACCTCACAGCCGCATTCTACCAAGACTTTCGCTACGCGCATTTTGCAGCGTCGGCCAAGCTGAGGCGAGAACTCGATCCCGGTCAAACGCGCGCAGTAGAGTTCGATATTGCTGACAACGGCGGCGCTCGGCCGCGAGGAGAAGCGATTCGCTGCTACGTCACGCATATCGGATATTTGGACGGCACGTCGGAGGATGCGCCGCCCGATCGGTAAGCAAAACCGCTGCTCCCGCGTACCACTGTGCTGCGCTATCGACGCGAGGGGGTGGACCGGCAAGTGTCCGATTTTTTCGAGCTCGGCAGGATGCCGACTTCAAAACTTCGTTTCCTCGAAAAAGCGGCCAAGTAGAAAAACGCCTGGATGGCGTTTTTGGAACGTCTTGCCGGTCCACCCCCTCGCGGCGAATAGCCTGCGGGCAGGTTTTTCAGAACGTCCTTTTCGTGTCCAGCAGAATCGTGACCGGACCGTCGTTGACGAGCTCGACTTGCATGTCCGCGCCGAAGATGCCGTAGGCGACGGGGATCTCCTCCCGTTCCAGCAGCGTTCCCACTTGCTCGTACAGCGGCCGCGCTACGTCTTCCCGAGCGGCCGCTGCAAAAGACGGCCGCCGTCCCTTTCGCGCATCACCGTGCAAGGTGAACTGCGAGATCAGCAGCACGCCGCCGCCGCATTCGTGCAGGTTGCGATTCATCAGTCCGGCTTCGTCCGGAAAGATGCGCAGGTTGGCGAGCTTCTCCGCCAAGGTTCGCGCATCAGCCGGCGCATCATCGACCGCGACGCCAACGAGCACCACGAGCCCCGTGCCGATGCGCCCCACGTTCTTTCCGGCGACGAAAACGCACCCCCGGGAAACGCGCTGCACTACCGCACGCATCGGGCTTATCTGGAGAAGATGGAGGAAAGCGCGAAAACCGCGTTTTCTTTTCGCTCGGCAACGCGGCGGTAGAAATACCCCGCCCAGTGCGTCCCGAACGGCACGTACACGCGCAAACGATATCCTTGCGCGATCAATTGCTTCTGCAAGGCCGGACGCACGCCGTAGAGCATCTGAAATTCGAACGACTCGCGACCGATACCGCGATCCGAGGCGAAGGTCTTAATGGCTTCGATGAGCGCGGGATCGTGCGTCGCGATGCCGGGGTAATGTCCCGCATCGAGCAGCATCCGGGCACTGCGAAGATAGCATTCGCGGATCTGCGCCATGTCGTTATAAGCGATCTCGGCCGGTTCGCTGTACGCTCCTTTGCACAACCGTACGCGTGCCCGCAGCGCTATTGCATGTTCGACGTCCTGCTCTGTACGCCGCAGATACGCTTGCAGCACCGGGCCCACGTTCGATCTTTGGCTATATGCGCGCTCGAAAACGCGCAGGGTGGCCTCGGTGACGTGAGAGCCTTCCATGTCGATGCGAACGAACGGATCCGGATTCACGCGCGAGGCGTGATCCAAGATTGCCAGCAGGTTTCGAAGCGCCAGCTCTTCGTCGATCAGCAGGCCCATTGCGGTAAGCTTGACCGAAACGTTGCTGCGCACGCTGCCCGCCGCAATCGCATCCAGCATGCGCAGATACGCGTCTTTGGTTTTGATCGCCGCCTCGGGCTCAAGTACGTCTTCGCCCAGAAAATCCAGCGTCGCAGTCATGCCGTGCGCGTTGAGTTCACGCACCGCGGTGATCGCTGCTTCGATCGTGTCACCCGCCACAAATCGCTTTGCCAAAAAGAAAAATCGTTTCGAAAAGAACGAATCCGGCGCAAACAAACGGTCGAGTACGGCCATCACGGCGCCTATACGACGCGCCGGCGCAGAGCCCATTGTACGCCCATCGCTATCGCACCAAGCACGACGAAGCCGTAGCTGAGCGCCAGCGAGGCGCCAACGCCGGTAGACGACAGCGTCACGTACAGCTGCACCGGAAGCGATGTGGGATGATATGAGAGTATCGACGTCGCTCCGTATTCGCCGATGGCGCGCATCCACGCGAGCACGATGCCCGCCAGAACGTTTGGCGCCGCGAGCGGCAGCGCGACGCGAAAGAACAATGAGGCCGGACCCGCGCCGAGCGTTCGCGCGGCTTCTTCATAGATGACGCTCAGCGAGCCAAAGGCCGCTGCGGCGGTGATCGCCACGAATGATCCGGCCACGAAGAACTCCGCGAGCGCAACGCCCCAGAGCGAATCGACGAATACCAGACCATGCGCTGCAAGCGCCGAGCCCAACGGTGTGCGCGTTCCGACGGTTTGCAGCAGCATGATTCCGGAGGCTACCGGCGGAAACGCCAGCGGGAGCGCCAGGAGCGAAAGCACCACGCCGCGCAGCCGATGCGGCGCGCGGGCGAGGGCGTATCCTGCCGGAACGCCGAGCAGCGAAGCGACGGCGACGGCGATCGACGATGCAGCGAGCGAGACGCGCAACGCATCCTGCGCCGGCGCGGATGCAAACGCGCGCACCACCGCCGAAGGCGGTACGGCGGCGAGCATCGCGATAACCGGTCCGATCATCACGAGCGCGAGCAAAGCCGCTGCCGCGGAAAAGAGCGCTGCGCCGCCGTATCTCATGCAAACTTTACCAAATCATGCAGCGCATCCGAGGCACCTGCTGCCGATGAAGGGAAAGTGGTGCGCGACATGATGCAACGAACGTGGCGAGTTCTCATAGCGGATGACGATCCTGCGATATGCGCGCTCATTGAAACGGTACTGCGCAAAGGACCATACGAGATATTGATTCGCAACGATGCGGAGAGCGCGCTGGTGGCGATCGATCGCGAGTTGCGTTTCGACATCATCATTTGCGATTTCATGCTCCCGGGGATCTCCGGCATCGATCTGATCGAGCGTTTGCGAGCGGACGAACGCACGCGCTCGGTGCCCATCCTCATGGTCTCCGGGCACACCAACTACGCGATGGATGACCGGGCCAAGAGCGCGGGCGCGAATCTGTTTTTGAACAAACCATTCACCATCTCCCAACTGCGAACGGCGGTCAACAGCCTGCTGCTGGGGCCGCAAGCGGACCCGCTGGAAAGCTCCGTCAACAACATCTAACGTCCACGCGTTGCAGATGCATCTCGTAAAAATTCTGGTCGTCGCCTTCTCGCTGGGACTCGACGTCTTTGCCGTCGGCATCGGCGTTGGGATACGTGAGACGACGCCCGCCCTGAAGATCCGCATCGGCATCGCTTTCGCGGCCGCCGAAGTAGTCATGAACCTGATCGGCGTCGGCCTTGGAAGCATTGCAGGCCGGCTTCTCGGCACCCTCGCCGGCTATATCGGATTTGCAGCGCTCGTGGCCGTTGGGGCTTACATGACGTTCGAAGCCGTCCGGGAGGCAGAGGAAAAGGTTCCCTTAGATATGTCCCGCGGATGGGGCCTCTTCATCGCGGCGCTGTCGATCAGCCTCGATTCGTTAGGAATCGGATTTTCGATCCTATACATCGGTGTGCCGCTGTGGTTGGCGCTGGGCACCATCTTCGTGGTTTCGATCTGCAGCACGGTCGCCGGCTTGACCTTAGGGCGCGTGCTGGGCCGGCGCGTCGAAGAAGGCGCGGAACTGTTTTCCGGCATCATTTTGATGCTCACGGGCGTGGGCTTCATCCTGGCTAAAATCTTTCACATCGGCTAGGAGTAGGCCCTTGACAGGGAGCTTTCTCCTCGAAATTCCAAATAATGCGCATGAAGGCGATGAACGTGGGCGCCGCTCTGCTGGAGCTCGCACGCGGGAACGGTGCGCACTCCGTATTTATCGTAGGCACCGGAAAAAACGTCGGCAAGACCGTCGCCATGCGCGCGCTCGCGCATGCCGCGGCCGCCGCGGGCCTGCGAGCCGGGCTCACCTCCAGCGGGCGCGACGGCGAAGCGATAGACGTTTCGGATTCGCAAAGTAAACCGCGGCTGTTCTTGCGGCCGGGCACGGTCATCGCCACTGCGCAAAATCTTCTTCCACCACATCCGGCGTGCGAACTGATCGACTTCACCGATTGGCGAACGGCAGCGGGTGAGGTCGTTTTCGCCAGGGTGCGCAGCGGCGCGAATTACGAACTCGCCGGACCATCGACCGCCGGGGGCATTCGAGCGTGCGTGAGTCGCTTTGCGGAATTCGGATGCGATCAAACGATCGTCGACGGTGCGCTGGATAGAGTCGCAGCGCTTGCGGGAGGTGCCGATTCGGCCATCGTTTGCACGGGAGCGGCTGCTGCAGCGACGATGGAAGAAGCGGTAGACGATATCCGCGCCCTCTGTGCACGCCTGCGCGTCGCGTCCGTCGATCTTCAAAAACCGCTGCTTCGCATCGACGGCGCGCTCACGGCGGCACGCGCCTGGCAACTCGTGCGAGAGCGTGAAGAACGGCAAGTCGTCGTGCGGTATCCCACGCAGATCGCCGCGTCCGGCCAAGCGCTGCTCGGAATGCTCGCCCGTTTGAACGTGCGGTGCGAGTGCCCGGTGAACGTGGTCGCCGCTACGGTGGCTTCCATCGGCCGCGATCGCTACTTCGAGCCGCGAACATTCGCGCGTGAAGTGGCGGCAGCGACGGGATTGCCGACCTTCGACGTGTACGCGGGTGCGCTGGTGCGCGCCGCGTGAACTTTTCCGCAGTCCTCGATCCCCTTACGGCGGCCGCGCTGCAAACGTCTTGGCTGCACGCGATCCTCCAGCCCGCAAGCGAGTTCGGGCGGCGCGCGTACGCAGACTTGGAACCGTACCGTCCGGGTCAGGAACATGCGGCGCAGCTGCATGCCGAAGAGATCGTGCAAATCGCGCGCGCCCTCACAATTGAAGCGATTGACGCCATGCGGGAGACGCTGCGAATGGCGCCCGATCCGTTGCCCGTGATCTCCGCTGCGGCCATGGGGCAGGTCTTGGATGACGCGCAGCTGCTCGTGGTGCTGCGTTTCTTGGACGCGGCGCAGCGCGTCGATGCGCAGCTGGTCTCCGAACCGATCCGCGAACTGACGGACTTGTTGGGTCTGGGACGTGCCGGAAAATTCGGGTTTTACCTGTCTGAAGCGTTCAATGCAAATCTCTCGCGTGCGCGTGCCGGCGCAGATCGCGCGCAAGCGGAATACGAGGGCGTGCGAGGGCGTTCGATCGAACGCGTTGCCCACGTACTCGGTCGCGAAGACCTGGGCGGCGAGTTCATCATCATGCGCGATACAATCATGCAGTTACCCCCCGGCGTGCGCGTCGTGCGCGAAGCTCCGACCTATTATTTGTGCGAACTGGAGCTCGACGATTCGGCGCTGGCCGCATTGCGCAGACGCGACGAAGCCGCACAGGGCGTGGCGGCGGCGGAGCATGAGGTTCGGAGCGGCTTATCGCAGCGCGTGCGCGACTGCGTTGCCGAATTGCAGGCGTTGCTCGCAGGCTTGGCGCAGCGTGATGTGCGTTTGGCGCAGGCGCGTTTCGCGCAGCAATACTCGTGCGCCGTGGCGCTCGTGCCGCAAGCGCAGGAGCTTTCGTTCGAACGCGGTTCGTATTTGCCGCTGCGCGCGCAGCTCGAAGCGCAAGGCCGGGCGTACGAGCCGATCTCTTTCGATCTCCACGATGCGGCTGTGATCACCGGTCCCAACATGGGGGAAAAACCGTCGCCTTGCGGACCTGCGGATTTATGGCGCTGCTCGTGGCTTTCGGCCTTCCGGTTCCAGCTCGATCCGCGCGCTGCGGACTGTTCGGGGAAATCGCGTGGCTGGGCATCGGCGCACAGGAAGAAGCCGGCGGAGTGCTCTCGTCGTTCGCGCGCGAGGTTGTGCGGCTCGTCCAGATTCTCGCGCGTCCCGCGGCGCAGATGCTCGTGTTGATCGATGAATTCGCGCGCACTACTACGCCCCACGAGGGCAGAGCGCTGCTGGTGGCGCTGGTGCGCGGACTGCGCCGGCGCCGCCGCCTGAGCCTGATCGCCACGCACTTGGCCGGAATCGCTGGCGCGGCCGGCGTCCGGCATTTCGCCGTGCGCGGCTTGCGCTGCATGCCGCGAATGCGGACAAGCGACGATCTCGACGCGGCGCTTGCGGCGCTGGCGGAATCCATGGACTATACCGTCGAGGAAGTGCGCGAAGAGCAACCGCCGCAAGGCGACGCCATCGCGCTCGCACGGCTTTTGGGCTTAGACGACGACGTCATCGCGGAGGCAGGCAGCCTGCTCGGCGCCGAAAGCGGACGGCCATGGATCCCCTAATCGTCACCGTCGCTCCCGTCGGTGCGGAACTCACGCCGGAACAGACGCCGCATCTGGCCGTTACCCCGGCGCAGCTGGGAGAAGTCGCCGGCAAAGTGCGCGAGGCCGGTGCCTGCATCATTCACGTGCACTGCCGCAACGACGACGGCACCAATACGCACGACGTCGTGCGTTTTTCCGCCGCACAGGAAGCGATCCGCACGTGCAGCGATCTGATCGTGCAGTTTTCGACCGGCGGCGCCATCGGCATGACGCCGGAGGAGCGCGCGGCAGTGCTCGAACTGCGTCCTGAGATGGCGACGCTCACGTGCGGAACCGTCAACTTCGGCGACGAGGTATTTGAAAACAGTTTTCCGATCATGCGCGCAATTGCGAAGAAGATGCAGGCGTTCGGCGTGCAACCCGAATTGGAGATTTTCGACAAAGGCCATCTCACGAATGCGCGTCGTTTGGAGAAGGAAGGGTTGATCCGGTTCCCGGCGCACGTCGACTTCGTCCTGGGCGTCCCGGGCGGACTGGACGCCAGCGTGCAAAACTTGTGCGACCTGGTCGACGCGCTGCCGCCGGGATGCACGTGGTCAGTCGCCGGCATCGGGCGAATGCAGTTGCCCATGGCAATGGCGGCGATTGCCATGGGCGGTCACGTCCGAGTCGGCTTGGAGGATAACATTTATTATGCGAAGGGGCGGCTGGCGACGAACGAGGAGCTGGTCGCGCGCGTGGTGCGGATAGCGCGTGAACTCGGACGCCCCGTGGCCTGCCCGGACGAAGCGCGGGCGATTCTGGGCCTGGCAAGGAAAACGCCGCATACGAACGCAACTATGGTCGCGCCCGCAGCGGGTGCGGCGGTGAGGACGGAGGACTAGCCGCTGTTCACCTACGTCATCCGGCGGACGCTTCAAGCGGTTCCGCTGCTGATTTTGATCTCGCTGATCCTGTTCGTGATCTTGCACAACGCGCCGGGCGGGGGCCTCGGACCGTACCTGCAGAACCCGCATATCACGCAGGCCGACATCGCGCGTCTGAAGCACAATTTGGGCTACGATCGTCCCATCGTCGTTCAGTACGTCCTGTGGCTCGGACGAGTCGTCATCGGCGATTTCGGCTACTCGACCAGCAATTCAGAGCCGGTGTTCAACGCGATTCTCGAGCGGCTTCCCGCAACGCTCGAACTGATGGTTTCTTCGTTCGTCATCGCGTTCATCATCGGGGTTTCCGCCGGTCTTTTCGCGGCAGTGCGACCGTATTCGATCTGGGACTACTTCATCACGACGTTCGCATTCTTCGGGCAGTCCATGCCGGTCTTCTGGTTCGCGCTCATGATGCAGGCTCGCGTTCGCCGTTCACGGGATACCGCTGCCCGGCGGGTATTTGATTCAGCTGCCCTCGGCCGGCATTTCGAGCGCGGACACGTTCGATTTCGGTGACCGCGCCACGCATTTGATCTTGCCCGCGATCGTGCTGGCGCTCCTGCAAGTCGCGCTCTACAGCAGGTTCATGCGTATGCTCGATGCTGGAAGTCATCAAGACGGACTACATGCGCACGGCGTGGGCCAAGGGCCTGAATTTTCGCACCGTGCTCTTCAAGCACGGACTGAAAAACGCGCTCATTCCGCTGGTGACCGTGACGGCGCTCACGCTGCCCGGACTGTTCGGCGGCGCAATCGTGACCGAAACGATCTTCGCCTGGCCGGGTGAAGGCCGGCTGTTCTTCAATGCGCTGGGCCAGCAAGACATCGCGCTGATGATGGGTTATCTGGTGTTCAACGCGTTTCTGGTGGTATTTTTCAATTTGTTCGCCGACGTGGCGTACGCGTGGCTCGATCCGCGCGTGAAGTACGACTGAGGAAGCATGGCACTTTCCGCTCCGGTTAATCAGCCGCTGGTGCAAGACGAGGTAGTCTACAGCAAGAATACCGTTTGGTCGCGTTTCCGAAAACACAAATTAGCGATGGCGGGCGCAGTCGTGCTGTTGCTGATGATCGTCGTGGCGATTTTTGCGCCCAAATTCGCGCCGTACGATCCGAACGCCATCGACAACGTCCACTGGCAGGGCAATCCGCTGCCGCCGTGTTTCCAGGATGCCTCGCAATGTGGCGCGCACGCGCTCGGAAGCGACGAAAACGGTCGCGATTTACTCTCACGGTTGATGTTCGGGGCGCGCATTTCTCTGACCGTCGGCGTGGCCGCGGTCGTGATGGAACTGATGATCGGCACGGTGCTCGGAGCGGTCGCCGGCTATTACGGCGGCTGGGTCGACTACGTCGTGATGCGCATTACCGATGTGTTTTTATCGATCCCGCTCTTGCCGCTGCTGCTCACGCTCACCGCGATCGTCGCCGCGAGCTCCAGCAAAGCATCGCTGGGTTTTGGCGTCATCGTGGTGATTATCGGAGCGCTTTCCTGGCCCGGGGTTGCACGGCTCGTACGCGCGTCGTACCTTTCACTGCGCGAGCGCGAATATACGGAAGCCGCGCGAGCTCTGGGCAACGGGGACGTGCGCATCATGCTGCGGCATTTGTTGCCCAACGCGATCGCTCCGATTATCGTGCAGGCGACGCTGGACGTGGCCAACGTCATCGTCCTGGAGTCGACGCTCTCGTTCCTGGGGTTCGGCATTCAGCCGCCGACGGCATCGTGGGGCAACATGCTGGCAAATGCCGAGAGCAATCTTGAGGTCGCTTGGTGGGCTGCAGTGTTTCCGGGCCTGTGCATCCTCGTGACGGTGCTCGCCATAAATTATATCGGAGACGGTTTGCGCGACGCGCTCGATCCAAACATGCGCTAAAGAGGGCGCTTGGCACGCATCCTTCAAATACAAACAGCCCCGTGCGCGAGTGGCGGAATTGGTAGACGCACTAGCTTGAGGGGCTAGCGCCCGCAAGGGCGTGCTGGTTCGAGTCCAGTCTCGCGCATGAGTTCGCAAAAACGTCGCTGCAATGCAGGGGCGATTCTTTGCGAACTCAGTGGTGCGAACCATAACCGTATCGCCCTAGCGACGTGGAGGATGCTTGCGCTACGCTGTCCCTATCAGCAAGACGGGCGCCTGCAAGGTCCGATCGCTTCAGAGGCCCACAGGTCGGTCGAACGCAAAAAGCCGTCACTGCTGAAACCCGGCAGACGATTGTGCCGTAGAGTAAGGCGTAGAGCCGTCCGGGAGTCTTTGTAGTGTGGTTGACCCGTTTCGCGATTAACCGGCCCGTCATCACTGCCATGGTTTTTATCGCCTTGGCGGTCTTCGGGGCCATTTCGTATCTCCAACTTGGCCGCAGCTCCAGCCCGCCGGGCACCACCTTTCCAATCGTCGTCGTCGAAGCCGACTATCCGGGCGCATCGCCGCAAGACATGGAGCGCCTCATCGTCAAGCCGATCGAGGACCAGCTGGACGGCATCGACCATCTCGATCAGCTCTCCGCGACCGCACAGGAGGGCTCGGCGTCGGTCGTCGTGCAGTTCAAACTGGGCACCGACCTCGATTTGGCCGCCGTGGACGTGCAGCGCCGCGTCGATACCGCCCGGGTGTTCATGCCCAGCGATCTCGATCCGCCGTTCGTTTACAAAAACGGCGCCTCGGAGCCGCTGCTGGACATCGCAGTTAGTTCGAACTCGCTCTCGCCCACGCAGCTGACCGATCTTGTGAACAACAGCGTCGAGCCGATCCTCAAACAGATTCCGAACGTGCAGACGGTCGACGTCTATGGCGGGCAGACACGCGAATTCCACGTTCAGCCGGATCCCGGCTCACTCGTCGCGCTAGGCGCGACGCTGCCGGACGTTTTCAACGCGGTCTCGGCTAACAACGCCCTGCTGCCCGGCGGCTTGATGACGCAGCCGACGCAGGAAACCAGCGTCTCGGTTCATGCCGAAGTTAACAACGCGCAGGATTTGGCCGCGATCCCGCTCGTGGTCCCAGGGCAGTCTTCGAAGCTTTTGACGATCGGAGACGTCGCCAAGGCCTCCGACAGTTACGTCGAGCAGCGGACCTTTTCACACTACAACGGCAAGCCGCGCCTATACGTGGAACTGGGGCGCGACATCAACGCCGACGAGATCAAGTCCACGCAGATCGCGCGCGAGCGGCTCAAGCAGATCGAAGCGCAGTTCCCGCAGCTGCAATTCCACGAAATCGACGCGCCCGCCGACTACACCCAAGCCTCGCTCAAGGGCGTGTGGCAATCGCTGCTGGAAGGCATATTTTTGACGGCGATCGTCATGATGCTCTTTCTGCACGCGTGGCGCAACGCGATCGTCGTACTCGTCGCAATTCCAAGTTCGATCCTCTCGACGTTCATCGTCATGAACGTGCTGGGCTTCCATCTCGACATGATGTCGCTGATGGGTCTCTCGCTGATCATCGGCATCCTGGTCGACGATTCGATCGTCGTGTTGGAGAACATTACGCGCCATCGCGACCTGGGCCAAGAGCCCATCGACGCGGCGGTCAACGGCCGCAGCGAGATCGGGGGTGCAGCGGTCGCCATCACGATGGTCGACGTCGTGGTGTTTCTGCCGATTGCGTTCCTTTCAGGCATCGTCGGCGCGTACTTGAAAGAGTACGCCCTGGTGGTCGTCGTTGCGACGCTGTTCTCGTTGTTCGTCTCGTTCACGCTCACGCCGCTGCTCGCCGCGAAGTGGAGCGTGGTGCGCCGCTCGCAGGCCGCCCCAAAGTGGATGAACGCGTTCAAGAACGTCTGGCTGGACATCGGTTTGACCGTTTTGGGCGTGGCGCTCGCGTGGGTTCCGAACAACTTCGTCAAGCTCGCCGGGATATTCTTAATCGCGCTGGTGATCCTCAACGTGTTCGTGCAGCGCTACGATCGCATTCTCGAATGGTATCGCTCCAAGGCGCTGCCGTTTGCGTTGGCGCACGGCTTCCTCGTGGTGTTCGTCTGCGCGCTGCTGCTGGTGAACGCGTTCATGCTGGTTTCCGGCGGAATGGCGGCGACGGGATTCGACGCGTTCGTCGTTGCAATGCTTGCCGTAGGACTTCTGGCAGGCTTCATCCTGCGTTTGATGGCCGGAAAGAAGGATCTTTCGCCAAGCTATTCGTCCAACGGCGCCAACGCCGCGGTGCGCGTGGAACATGCAGCCCGCGACGGCATGCGCAATCTCGGGCGCTTCGCGGCGCGCAGCGTGCGCGCGTTCGGGACGAACAAGCCCGTAACGATCGCCACCTTTGGGCTGCCGATCGTGCTCGCCGCCATCGTGCCGCTGCTCGGGCAGATCACCTTCGACTTCATGCCCGCCATTCAGACCGGCTCGATCAACATGACGGTTACGTATCCGCCCGGCACGCCTATCCTCACCACTGCGAAATACGTGGATCGGCTCGAGAACGCGATCATGAAAATCGACGGAATCAAATCGGTCAGCTCGACCGTCGGGCACAAACCGTTCGGCTGGGGGCAAGCGATCGGCGGCAATTACGCGCAGCTCAATGCTTCCACGCTGGACAACCGCCGCAAAGATACGAACCAAATGATCGAACGGATTCGCAAGCTGGGCTATCTGATCCCGGGCGGCAAATTGCAAGTCTCCGGCGACAGCGGCGGCGGATCGGGAACGTCGATCTTTTATTCGCTTGCGGGTCCGGAAAATGAAATCGACGCCGCGGCTGAAAAAGTGGCGGGAACGCTAAGAAGCACGCCGGGCAGCGTGAACGTCGAAACCAGCTCGGAAGTCGCGGCTCCGCGCCTCAACGTGCAGATCAACTCTTCAAAGGCCGCCGTGATCGGCGTTTCGCCGGCAGCGGCCGCGCTCGCGGCACGCATCGCCGTGGACGGAGCGGTTGCAACCAAAGTGCGCACGGACAACGGGTTGGTCGACGTTCGCGTGCAGTTTCCGGCGGCTACCCGCAATACGGTCGCGAATCTCCAAAACGTTCGCGTGCGCGCGGAGGACGGCACACTCGTTCCGCTTTCCGACGTCGCAACCTTCACATGGACCAAAGCGCCGACCAAGATCGATCGGCTCAATCGCGAGCGCGTCGTAAACATCTTCGGCGATCATTTGCCCAACTATTCGCTCGGCGCGGTAACCGCGCCGTTGGAGCGCAAGCTGCACCAGCCCGGCTTCTTGCCGTCCGGGGTAACGCTGACCGCGCAAGGCGACACGCAATACATGATGGAGACCATGCAGAACATGGGCATCGCCCTCCTCACGTCCTTCATGCTGGTCTACATGCTGATGGTGATCCTGTACGGTTCGTTCTTGGAGCCGCTCATCGTCATGTTTTCGGTCCCACTGGCGATCATCGGCGCATTCGTCGCGCTAGCGCTCATGCACAAGATTGATCCCAACGGAGGACAATCGCTCAACCTGTTGTCGATGCTCGGCATCGTGATGTTGTTCGGTCTAGTATCGAAAAACGGCATCTTGCTCGTCGATTATTCGAACACGCTGGTCAAGCGCGGCATGCGCGTTCGCGAAGCCGTGCTCACGGCGTCCGCAACGCGGTTTCGACCGATTCTCATGACGACCAGTGCAATGGTGTTCGGCATGCTGCCGCTGGCAATCGGGCTCTCCGAAGGAGGCGAATGGCGCCAGGCGATGGGCACAGTCATCATCGGCGGCCTCATCAGCTCCCTGATTCTCACGCTGTTTTTAGTGCCGATGATCTACAACACGTGGATCGGTTATCTGGAGCGCCGCGCCGACAAGCGGGCCGTCCGGGCCGAAATGCACCCCGTGCCGACGAGTACGTAGCACAAAAAGCAACAGGCGTGCGGAGCCTCGCGGCACGCCTGGGTAAGCGTTGCTGCAGACAGAGATACGCTTGTCACGCACTCGGAGGATTTTTAGATATGCAAGCACTCAAATGGCCCGCAGGCCTAGCGCTCGCTTTGTCGTTGCTCTTTGCAGCGGCAACGGCGGGGCCGGCGCTGGCGCAGCACGTGACCGTCATCGTCGATGGACAGGTACTCACGTTCGATCAGCCGCCGGTAATGCGCAATAACCGCGTGTTCGTGCCGATGCGCGCGATCTTCGAGCGTCTAGGCTCCACGGTCGTCTATTCCAACGGCAACATCAATGCCCAAGGCCGGGGCCGCTCGGTGCACTTGACGATGGGCTCCACGGACGCAACTATCAATGGCAGCCGTTACACGATGGACGTCGCGCCCTTTTCCGTGGCGGGTCGCACCGAGGTTCCCCTGCGGTTCGTCGCTCAAGCGCTCGGCGCCGGCGTGCGATGGGACAGCAATTCGGACACCGTCTACATCTCCTCGAACGGCGGCTCACAGAACTATACGCCGCAGCCGCAGACGAACCAATCTTTTTATTTGAGCAACGAGCGTCCCGGCAACGGCGCGACGGTCAATACGACTCATCCCTCGCTGCATGCGACGTTCAGTGAGAGCGTCAACCGAGATTCGCTGCGTGTGAGCGTGGACGGGCGCGATGTCACCTCGTCGGTCTACGCCAATGCGAGCGGTTTTGACGTAGCGCCGAACTTTGAACTTGCGCCGGGCACGCATCACGTTGCGGTTACCGGCACAACCGCCGCAGGCGCATCGTTCAACACCGGCTGGTCGTTCACGACCGCCGCAGGCTCCGCAGCCAACTTCATCAACCGCCTCAGTCCCGGACCCGGCGCGAAGGTCGCCGGAAACTTCACCTTGAGCGGCCACACGATTCCCGGATCGACCGTACACATCGTCGCGTCCGGGAGCGCGAGCACCCTGGGTGGTTTGCTGCAGGTGGGTACCGGCACGTTCCAAACCGACGTGACGGCCGACGGCAACGGGAACTTCTCGACCTCGATGGGGATCAACGTCATCTCCGGCGGTCAGGTGCGCGTCATCATCACGTCCACCTCGCCCAGCGGCGCCGCTATTGAGCGCGATATCAACTACTCGAGCCGAATCGCCGCAGCGCGCACGAAGAGCCAGGCAGCGGCGCCGGGAAACCGGCGCCGCTGCGCAGAAACGCGGGCCCTGTAGCATGCACTCGGATGATCAATCGGGGCATCGCGCCTTTGCGCTGCCCGGCTCTTCACTGCGTTACGGACCCGACAAAACGGTCGACGTTTTGCACATCGACCTCCATCTCGCTCCGGATTTGGAGCGTGCAGCATTGGGTGGCGTCTGCACGACGACGGTGCGCGCGCTCGACGAACCGGTTTCTTTGCTGGCTCTGGATGCGGTCGATTTGGATGTTTCATCCGTAACGCGGGATGGCATTCCGGTGCCTTTCGCACACCGGGCGCGAAAACTCGAATTGCATTTCGATCCGGCCATCGCGCCGGAGCAAGAAGCCACGTTCGCCGTTTCTTACGCCGTAAATCGTCCGCGTCATGGGCTGTTTTTTGTCGAACCAACGCCGGAGTGCCCCGCCAAAGTGCGCCATGCTTGGACGCAAAGCCAGGACGAGAACGCGCGCTATTGGTTTCCGTGCTTGGATTATCCGCACGAAAAGCAAACAACGTCCGCAACGATCGTCGTTCCGCGCGGTCAGTTTGCGCTTTCCAACGGCGCGCTGGTGGAACGGCGCGAGGAGGGGGATCGCACGGTCTATCGTTACCGGCAAGACGTACCGCACTCCACGTATCTGATGACGCTGGTGGTAGGCCCGTTCGTCGAAATGCCTCAGCGCGCGGTGTCGCGGCCTGCGGGCGAACCGTTGCCCGTGTACTACTACGTGTTGCCGGGACGCGAGGCCGACGGCGAACGCGCCTTCGGCAAGACGCCGAACATGATCGCAATTTTCGAAGAAAAATTAGGCATGCAGTACCCGTACGCGCGCTACTCGCAGATAGCCGTCTCGGATTTCATCTTCGGCGGTATGGAAAATACTTCCGCAACGACGCAGACCGATCGTACGCTGCACGACGAGCGCGCGCACCTGGATTTCTCCAGCGATCCCCTCGTGGCACACGAACTGGCGCATCAATGGTTCGGCGATTTGCTGACATGCCGCGATTGGGCGCACGCGTGGCTCAATGAGGGCTTTGCGACCTACTTCGAAGCGGTGTTCCGTGAAGCGGACCTGGGCTACGACGAATACTTGTACGATATCTTCGGCTGCGTAGAGCGATATCTGCACGAAGACTCGGCCAGATACCGGCGCCCGATCGTCTATAACCGCTTTCGGGATCCGATCGAACTGTTCGACCGGCACTTGTATGAAAAAGGCGGGGCAGTGCTGCATATGTTGCGCGGCGAGCTGGGCGAAGGACGCTTTTGGCGCTCCATTCGCCGCTACGTGGCCGACAACGCTCAAAGAAGCGTCGAGACGATCGATTTCGTGCGCGCCATCGAAGACAGCACCGGACGCAACATGCGAGCGTTTTTCGACCAGTGGGTGCTGCGCGGCGGCCATCCGCAGATCAAGGTGGCGGTCTCGTACGATGCCGCACGGCGCGCGGCAACGATTTCCATCGATCAACGGCAGCTCGTCGACGACGCGAACGCCGCGTACGTTTTCGACGTGGACGTCGCATTCGCGCCCGAACTTTCCACGAAGCGCGAGCGCCGCATTCGCATCCATGTCTCGAGCGCACACGAAACAGTGACGGTGCCGCTTGAGTTCGAACCCAAACTGTTCCGCTTCGATCCCGGCGCTTTCATATTGGCAGACGTCTCGTACGAGCTCGGCGCGGATTTCGCAGCAGCGGCGCTCGAAGCGGATCCTGACGTCGTTTCACGCATACGTGCTGCGCGCGAACTCGCCAAGGAAGCATCGACGGCGGCGCGAGCCGCCCTGGCCCGAGCTTTCGAGCATGAAACATTTTGGGGCGTTCTGGCGGAAGCTGCGCAGGCACTCGGGGAAACTCGCGCGCCGTGGGCTCGCGAAGTGCTGGTGCGCGCGCTCGGGCACGAGCATCCTAAAGTTCGTCGAGCGGTGGCAGATGCGCTGGGCAATTTCAGGGATGCATGTGTTGCGGACGCGCTTTTAGCCCCGGCGCGGGGGGATGCATCGTACTTCGTACAAGCGGCCGCGCTGCATTCACTAGGTAAAACACGGGACTCCCGCGCGTTCGAGGTGCTGTCTGCAGCGCTCGGGCAAAAAACGTGGAACGGCGTGGTCGAGTCCGGTGCGGCACTGGGTTTAGGAGAACTTGCCGACGCCCGCGCGACCACTCCGCTGGTGCAAGCGGCCGGCCGCGCAAATGAAGAAGCCCTGCGCCGAGCCGCGCTCCAAGCGCTGGCGCGCCACGGTGAGGTGGCGGAAACGGAGCGCAGCGCCGCCGTAGACGCGATCGGCGCTTACATGGACGATTTGATGTTTTTGGTGCAGCGCAAGGCCATTCAGGCTGCGGAGCAACTTGCGGATCGCCGCTTCCTAATGGCGCTCGACCGTTTGTCCATCAGCGCGTTTGACGGCCGCATCAGACGCGATGCAGCCGAAGCGGCGATGCGCATCCGCGAATCACTCAACGTTCCCGTACAAGTCACCGGCTTGCGAAGCGATCTTGATGCCTTACGTGAAGAACAGCGCAAAATACAAGAGAAGATCGAAGCGCTCTCGAGGACGTAGACGGCTGGGCGCCGCCCTCGGCCTGGTGCTCGGCGCGCTGGTGCTGTTTTTACTGCTGCGCCCCTATTCGCACGCGCAGCCTCCGCCCACCGTGCGCGAACGCGGCGTTGCGGCGCAGCGCGAGCGGCGAGCCTGGGCGCCGCGGTGGGGGACGAACTCGCGCGCCGAGCTCGATGCGGCCATGCATGCCGCTCTCGCACCGGCCCTGGCGGGCGCGCGCGCGTGGAGTGCGTGGCTATCGCACAGGACGGGACGATCTTGTATGACGATCGCGATTCGGCCGCGGTTACGCCGGCATCCGCTGCCAAACTGATCGTTGCCGACGCCGCCCTGACGCAGCTGGGCCCACGATACTCTTACGAAACGTTGCTGGCTTCGACGCGGCATCCCCACGATGGCACGTTGGAGGGAGATCTTTGGCTCGGCGGTTCGGGCGATCCATCCCTGCGTACCGAAGATTTGCAACGCGCCGTTCGCGCGCTCTCGACCGCGGGGCTAAAACGGATTGACGGCAGGGTGATCGTGGACGGCACCGCGCTTGCAGGCGAAGAAATCAATCCGTACTGGGATGCAGACGACGGCAACGAAGATTTCATGGCCGCGATCAGCGGCATTTCGCTCGACGAAGACACCGTCGAATTTCGCGTAACGGGGACTACGCCCCCGCTCGCGGCACACGTGCAAGTTTGGCCTCAAAGCCCGCGCGTTCGATATTATGGCCAGGTGACTACGGGCGGTGGCGACGACGTCATCGTGGCCGCGACGCAGACGCCCAACGAGTTCCGGCTGGACGGCAACATACCGCCCGGCACTGAGGAGAAATTTTGGGTGCCCATACACGGCATCCCGCAATACGTCGGATCGGTCGCGAATGCGTTACTGCAGCGCAGCGGCGTCGCCGTCACGCAGACGCCCGGAACCGGTACGATGCCGCTTGACGCGCAAATTCTGTGGCAACACCGTTCCAAGCCGTTGCCGGAGTTGCTCAAGCACATGCTGGTGTTTTCGGACAATCACTTCGCCGAGCAGATGATGCGCACGCTGGGTGCGGCGTCGGGTGATGCAGGAACCGACGGCGATGGGCTTTCCGCCGAAAAGCATGTGCTGGCAGCGCAGAGCATACCTACTCCAGGTCTACGTTTGCTGGACGGCAGCGGCTTGGCGCACGCGGATCGGATCGCCGCGGTAACGCTGGGACGCGTCCTTTCGCGCTTTGATGCGGACCCTCACGGAAATGCGTTGTATCCGCTTCTGCCGCGAGGCGGTATGGACGGCACGCTCAAAATGTACCATTTTCAAGCCGCAAACGGACACGTTCGCGCCAAGAGCGGCCATCTTGAGGATGCCGCCTCCTTGGCTGGGTACGTGGATACGCGCCGGCACGGGCGCGTCGTTTTCGCCTTCATGATCAACGGCTCTCCCGGCGACCCCGACGCAGCAATCGTAGCAGCTGTGGACAGCCTGGCGGAAAGATAGGGCATCGTGATAGATCAACAAACCGTTCAGCGACTGCTCGCGCGAGCGCTGCAGCGCGGCGGCGACTACGCCGACGTGTTCTGCGAACGGCGCCTCGCGATGTCGTTTCGGTTGCAGTCTGGCCACATACACGAGAGCGGCTTGACGATCACGCAGGGCGTCGGCATCCGCGTCATCGTCGGAGAATCCGCAGGCTACGCATATTCGGACGATCTCTCCACCGAATCGCTCTTGCGCGCAGCCCATATTGCCTCGCTCATTGCGCGCGATGCCGGCGCACCACGAGAGGCGGTGCGCATCGTTTCCTCGCGCGTGGCACCGTTCTATGACACGGTTCGGAACGAGCATGCAGAGTCGGAACGATACGTGGCGCTACTCGAGCGAGCTGACGAGGCGGCGCGGCGCTTCGATGCGCGAGTTACTGCCGTTAATGCGAGCGTGTCGGACGAACTGCAGGAAGTGTGGATCGGAACCAGCGACGGGCGGTGGCTGCACGATCGCCGTCCCCTCATTTCGCTCGGCGTGCAAGTCGTGAGCGCAAAGAACGGCGAACGCGGACACGGATTCGTCGGCGACGGCGGCCGGACGTCGATTGCGTTCTACGATCGGCGAACGCCTGAATCGATCGCTCTGGAAGCGGCGCGCATCTCGACGACGAATCTGGAAGCCGTGCCGGCGCCCGCGGGGGAGATGGAGATGATCGTCGGGTGTGGCGGCGGCGGCGTGCTGCTGCACGAAGCCGTCGGGCATGGCTTGGAAAGCGATTTCAACCGCCAAGGCGTCTCGCTTTACAGCGGGCGAATTGGCGAACGCGTCGCCAGCGATTTGGTAACGATTTACGACGATGGCAACCTTCCCGAAGAACGCGGCAGCGTTTCGATCGACGACGAAGGCAATCCGGGGACGCACAAAGTGCTCGTGGAGCGCGGCATCCTGCGCGGCTACATGCAAGACTATCTCAACGGTACGTTGATGCGCACCGCTTCAACGGGCAGCGGAAGGCGGCAATCGTTTCGCGTGATGCCGCAACCGCGCATGTGCAACACCTACATGCCCAGCGGCGAGTCCACCGTAGAAGACATCATCGGTTCCACCAAACGAGGCATCTATGCCAAGTCTTTTGCCGGCGGACAGGTGGAGATCAGCCGGGGCGATTTCGTCTTCATGGTCGCTGAAGGATACCTGATCGAAAACGGCAGCATCGCAGCTCCCGTGAAGAACGCGACGATCGTCGGGAACGGTCCGGACGTTATGACGAAGGTCGTGGCAGTCGCAAACGACAGCCGCCTTGCCAATCGTCACTACACGTGCGGCAAAGGGGGACAGTACGTTCCAGTCGGCGTCGGCATGCCGACGGTGAAGATCTCCACGATCACCGTGGGAGGCTCGAACGTTGCATAAGTTTCCCTTTGCAAGCGCGACGTCCGCAGAGGCAACAGAAGCGTTGGAATACGCGCATGAGGTGGTCGAGCTTGCACGCAAAGAGGGCGCTTCGCAAGCCGAAGCGACGCTCTCCATCGCGGACCGGTTCTCCGCCGAAGCGCGCGACCGCTCCATCACCAAATTAGAACAATCCACCGGCCGTTCGTTGCATATGCGCGTGTTCGTCGACGGGAGAAAGGCCTCGCTCACTACGTCGGATTTCGATCGCGAGCAATTGCGCGAGGCCGTCGCTTCGGCGGTCGCGCAGGCCCGCCACGTTGCTTACGATCCCTTTGCGCTGCTGCCCGAGCAGGGCGACCAAGACACCCCCGATTCTTCGGGACTGCGCCTCTACTCTGAGGAGCTCGCCGAGCGGGACGCGCAGGCTGAAGATCGGCGAAGCGCTCGCGCTGGAACGTCGCATTCGTGAACTGGATCCTCGCGTTGACAACAGCAACGGATCGCACGTCGGCGATACCGCCGCCACGACGGTGCTGGTCAACTCCAACGGCTTTGCCGGAGCGTATCGCGCAACGCGCGCCCATCGATCGTCCAGCCCGGTCGCCTTGGATGGGCAGGCTAAACGCACGGCATCGTACGGCACCGCCGGACGACGAATCGGTGACATGGAAGACGTAGAGGCCGTGGCGCGCAAAGCCGTGCACCGAACCGTCGGCATGTTCGGTGCGCGCAAAGCGCAAACGATGCGCGTGCCCGCGATTTTCGATCGCGACGTCGCGGCATCGGTGCTGGCGGATGTATTTGCCGCGGTGAACGCGTCGAACGTGGCCATCGGCAACTCATGGCTGGTTGACCGCGTGGGCAAGCGCATCGGTAACGAGCTCGTGACGATCGTGGACGACGGAACGATGGAAGGGATGCTCGGCAGCGCCCCGTTCGACGGCGAAGGGGTGCCGACGCAGCACACGGTCGTCTTCCGGAACGGCGCGCTGCAAACGTTTCTCTACGACTCCTATTATGCGCGTAAGCTCGGCGCCCGATCCACCGGCAACTCCACCGGCGGCGGGATCGGCCCGAACAACTTCTACCTGCGAGCCGGAGAGCTGAGCGTGCAGGAGATTATCGGTCGAACATCGCGAGGAGTGCTCGTCATGGATACGATTGGGTTCGCCACGGAGCACGCGAGCGGCACGTACAGCCGCGGAGCGCGGGGGTACTATATCGAGAACGGTTCCATTGCCTATCCAATCGAGGAGTTCACGGTTGCGAGCACTTACCCGCAGATGCTGGCCGGCATCGACGCAATCGCGAACGATCTGCGCTTCGACGGCGCAGTTACCTCGCCGTCGTTTCGCGTTGCCGAGATGACCGTGAGCGGAGATTGACGATGCCGCAAGTTGCTATTGGTTTTACGCTGATCATGCGCGTGGAGATGCCTAACAGCCCCGGCGCTTTTAATCAGCTCGCAGCCGCGATCGGAGATGCAGGCGGCGTCATCGCGGCCGTCGACATGCGTTCGATCAGCAAGGCGCAAGTCGTGCGCGACGTAACGGTAAACGTCAGTTCGGACGTCACCGGAAAAGCCGTGCGCGATGCGGTTGAAGGCTTAGAAGGCGTGACGCTGATCAGCATTTCGGACAGCACCTTCCTCGCGCACCTCGGCGGCAAAATCCAGGTCGAGCCCAAGATTCCGGTCAAGACGCGCCAAGATCTCTCGACGGTGTATACGCCCGGCGTGGCGCGCGTGTCGATGGCGATCGCCGCCGATCCCACCAAAGCGTTTAATCTGACGATCAAGCGCAACACCGTCGCCGTCGTTTCCGATGGAACGGCGGTGCTCGGGCTGGGCGACATCGGGCCGCTGGGCGCGCTTCCGGTGATGGAAGGCAAAGCGATGCTGTTCAAACAGTTTGCGGGCATCGACGCCTTTCCGATCTGCCTGGATACCACCGACGTCGATGAAATCGTCGAAACGGTGCAGCGCATCGCCCCCGTCTTCGGCGGCATCAACCTGGAAGACATCTCGGCTCCGCGTTGTTTCGAAGTGGAGCGCCGGTTGATCGAAACGCTCGACATTCCGGTGATGCACGACGATCAGCACGGAACGGCGGTCGTCATTTTGGCGGCGCTGATCAATGCCGCCAAGGTCGTGGGCAAGTCGCTCGACGAACTACAGATCGTCGTGGCGGGCAGCGGCGCGGCCGGAACTGCAACGATAAAAATGCTGCTGGAGGCAGGCGTACGCGACGTGGTGCCCGTCGATCGGGCCGGCGCTTTGAATCGCTCGGATCGTTACGAAAACTCGCACTGGCGCTGGCTGGCCGAACACACCAACCGGGAGAATCGCCGGGGCACGCTCGCCGACGTGCTGGCCGGCACCGACGTCTTCATCGGCGTGTCGGCGCCCGGGATTTTACAGCCCAGCGACATCGCGCGCATGGGACGCGACCCGATCGTGTTCGCCATGGCGAATCCTACCCCTGAAATCATGCCCGACGCCGCCGCGCCGCATGTGGCCGTCATTGCGACGGGGCGTTCCGACTTTCCGAATCAAGTCAACAATCTGCTTGCGTTTCCCGGCATCTTTCGCGGTGCGCTCGATGCCCGAGCCGGCCGGATCACGCAAAAGATGAAACTCGCCGCGGCACATGCCATCGCGTCCATCGTCGGGGAGGACGAACGCAGCCCCGAGTACATCATTCCGAGCGTTTTTGACGCTCGCGTCGTCGAAGCGGTGGCAAAGGCGGTGGCTGCTGCCGCCGTCGACGAGGGAGTTGCGCGGCGGCAATTGGTAGTATCGGAAGGGGAAGACATAACCACGAGTACATAAAGGGAGTGTATGCCGCAGGCAAAGATCCTCGTTATCGAGGACGACGAAGACATCGCCAAGCTCGAGCAAACCGTGCTCGAACGCGCCGACTACGAGGTCCGAGTAAAGGGCACCGGTGCCGAAGGCCTGGAAGTCGCCGACACCTACAAGCCCGACGTCGTCATTTTGGACATTGGATTGCCCGACATTTCGGGGCTGGACGTTTGCACGTCGCTGTCCAATTCGAACAACGCGTTCATTTTGATGGTCAGCGGCCATTCGCGCGAGCAGGACGTGTTGCTCGGACTAGGGCTGGGGGCCGACGATTATATCACCAAGCCGTTTTCGGGAAACGAGCTGGTTGCGCGCGTCGCCTCTTTTTTGCGGAGACGCGAGAAGTATCTGGCAAAAAAAGAGGATGCCGGCGTTCTGCAGGTCGGTACAGCCAAGTTGATACGCGATTTCCACACGCTCAACAACGACGGCAAGAACGTCTCGCTCACCGCGCTCGAATTTCGCCTGCTGTGGTTCTTGGCGGAGGCAGAGGGACGTCTGCTCACGCGCGCGCAGATTCTGGAACACGTTTGGAACGACACGTCGGGTGTGCCGACGCGCGTTGTCGACGTACATATCGCCGCGCTGCGCAAGAAGCTTTCGGAAGTCGGCGCGCCGGTCGAGATCGCGAGCGTCCGCGGGATTGGCTACCGTCTCGACACCAAATAGCGTCCGGCGCGCCACCTTCACGCAGCGGTGTTCGGCAAATAATCGGGTATACTGGCGGCACGATGGAATTTGTTTCCAAACAGCAGACATACGAAGCGATTCGCAAGCTGCTTCTGGAAAGTGCAGCGCGTAGCGGCGATGCCGGCATGGAAGACGTCGCACGCAACATGCAGATGGACGGCGACCGTTCGCGACTTCCCGCGTTGTACGAACGCTTTCTGGACACCCTCACGGCCGATCCGCTCGAGCCGCAAGATGCGCTGGCCTCGGCAGCGGAGTTCATGGAAAAAAACGTCGATGCGCGCGGCAAACCGGAAACAGCCCGATTGATCCAAGCCGCAAAAGAAACCGCCGAAGATCCGGAAAAGGGCGACGTAGCGCTCTGGAACCGCTGGATTGAGCTCTTAGAAAAGGTATAGCGCCGTTACCGGGCAGGGGAGCTCGCCTCGGCATCCGTATGCCTGGCGACGTGATCTTGCGACTTGTCTGCCTTACGGCGCTGGCGGCCGTCCTAACCGCCGCCGCACCGCTTCCGACGGTGTATACCGCCCCGGCAGGTTCCCGTTCCGCAGGAGCCACCGATCCGATCTATCCGTACGACGTCGTTCTACCGAACGGACGCATCGTGGCGCCGGCCGGCAAAAACGTTATCGTCGGAATGAATCCGTTAGGCGTGGCGCTCTCACCCGACGGACGGTACGCGATCGTCAGCAACGACGACGAACGCGAATCGTCGGCTCGCAGCACCTTTAATCCGGCCGCACGCGGCGGCTACTCGCTCACGGTCATCGATACGCGAACGATGGCCGTCTCCGACGTGTTTAAGGCACCGGATCTCTCGCTGTTCTTAGGTGTGGCCGTGCTGGCGGACGCCGCAAACCCGGGTCAAACATTGGTATTGGCTTCCACTGGAGGCGCCGATTCGGTGCGCTTTTTCCGGCTCCAAGCCGGGAAACTGTACGAGGAATCCACCCTAGCGATGCCCGTCCCCACGGACCCCCGCTATGCGAATCAACATCACGCGTTTCCCGGTTCGCTGCTCGTCTCGGCGAACCGGCGCGTCGTGTACGTCGTGAATAATCTGGCGAATACCGTCAGCGCGCTGGACGTTGTCCGCCGCAGCGTGATGCACAGCGTGCCGGTCGGATTTTTTCCGTACGCCGCAGCCGAATCCGGAAATCGCCTTTACGTGACGGATCCCGGCCTCATGCTGTACGGCACGCTGCCGCGTCCCGTGCGCTATCCGGCCTTTTCCAACGTTCCTTCCGCCCCCGTGCAAGGATCGGCGCTCACGACCGTGGCGCTGACCGCGTCGGGAGATGTAGAGGATGCCGTTGCCTCCACGCCCATGGATCAACCGCCGGACGGCCTTGCGAACGTGGGCGGCGCGCATCCCAGCGCCATCGTGCTCTCCCGCGACGGCCGGTACGCATTCGTCTGCATGACCAACGTGGATCGCGTCGCAGTCGTCGACTTGTCGGGCGTGCCTCGCGTGGTCGGCGGTTTGCAACTGCGCTTGTTCGATCGCTCGCCGTACGGCACGCAGCCCGACGCCATTGCCGCCAGTCCCGACGGCAGACGGCTCTACGTCGCGCTGGCCGGCATGAACGCCGTCGCAGTCGTCGATGCTCGCAATCCGCGCAAACTCCATCGGCTGGGGCTGATCCCAACCGGCTGGTACCCCACGGGAATCGCCGTTTCGCCGACGGGACGCTATCTCTACGTCACCAACGCGAAGGGCATCGGGCAGGAACCGCGCTTCGAAGGAGGTCCGCCGTACAGAACGGCGCCCAACGGCCACATCTACCAAGTCGAGCAAGACAGCAACGTGCTGTGGGGCACGCTGCAGCGCATCGATCTGCATAAGCTGCCGCTGGAGAAAACGACGTATTCGGCGCTGCGGTACCTTCGCATCGCCCAGCGGCCGCGCGCCGACGCGATCGTTCCGCCGCTGCGTTCGCTGCAGCGCAGCAGCGTCGTCAAGCACGTGGTCTTCATTCTTGAAGAAAATAAGACGTACGATGCCATGCTCGGCGATCTCACCGACGCCCAAGGACGCCCGTACGGTCGCGGCGATCCCTCGTTGGTTTCCTTCGGAGAGGCCATCACGCCGAATCTTCACGCGCTCGCGCGGGATTTTGCGCTGGCCACCAACTTGTATGCGGATGCGGATGAATCGGATGCGGGCCATCAATTTGCGGCGGGCGGCATTACGACGGCCTATTCGGAAAAGACGCTGCTGGTCAAAAGCGGTCGCGTGCCGCTGGTCAACAAAAACGAAGATCCCGAAGATTATCCGCGAGCGGGATACATCTTCAACAACGCAGCTCGCTCGGGCCTGACGTATCGCGACTACGGCGATCTCGTGCGGCTGTCCGGGTACGACGAAGGAAAGGCGCTCGACCCGAAGGCCGACGATCCCAATTTTAGCGGCATGGCGGATCAAGATGCGCCGACCAGCGGTTTGGGCGGCTTGTATTCGCTCGACGTGCCCGCGCTTGCGGCGCTGGGAGGGCACATCGACACGGATTATCCCGGCTGGAACCTGCGCATTCGCGACGTGCGGCGCGCTAAAGAATTCATTCGCGATTATGCGCAACTCGAACGTCAAAACGCGCTTCCGGATTTTACCTATATTTGGCTGCCCGACGATCACGGCGGTTTTGGTGCCGATATTCCGCCGCTGCCCGAAGAAGTTGCGGACGGCGATCGCGCGCTCGGCATGATCGTGGATTTTCTCTCGCACCAGCCCAGCTGGGATTCGACGGCGATCTTCATCACGCCTGACGATGCGCAAAGCTCGCGCGACCACGTCAGCGAACATCGTACCTATGCCGTGGTAGTCTCGCCGTATGCCAGGCGGCAGTATACCGGGCAAGCGCATCTCTCTACCGTGAGCATTCTAAAGACGGAGGAGGAACTATTGGGTCTGCCGCCGCTCTCGCTGGGCGATCTGCTCGCTACGGACATGTCCGGATTCTTTACCGCCACGCCGCAAACGGCGCCCTATTCGGCACTCCCGGTTCCAACGCAGACGGCGAGCGCGCCGGGGCAGCGGATTGCCGCGCTGCTCCTGCGCACCGATCAAAGCGGTCCCGACGCAGACGTGAAACGGTCTGCACGCATCGTGGACCTTTCCCGGCGCGCCGACGCGCTGGCCGCTGCGCGGTCGACGATGGCGCCGAGCGCATATTTTGCCCGGCAGCGTGCGCTCTATCGAGCGGCACTGCAGGCATTGCAAGAGAACCAATAACCGTATGCACACCACCGACCATTCCTTTGGGCCGCGGCTAATAGCGCAGCCGACCGGGGCGCTGCGCGCGGCGGTCCTGGTGGCAACGCCACCGGCAATTGAAGAAGCGCGTCCGCTTGCCGGTGAGCCAAACGCGGTGCACGCGCGCGCCGCCGCCGCCCAAAACATCTTGATCAAGACGCTGGAATACTTCGGTTGTGCTACGACCCTGCTCGACCCGCAGACGAACGATCCGTATGCGAGCGTCGTCGTCGATGCGGCGATCGCGTTCGAAAACGGCGCCGTCATGATGCGCCCATCCTCGATGCTGCGCCGGGCGGAGGTCGCGTGGCTCGAAGAAGCGTTCATGCGGCGCGACATTCCCATTGCCGGCCACATCGCCGAGCCCGGCGTGCTCGACGGCAGCGACGTGCTCATGGCCGGGAACACCGCGTTCGTCGGCGTGAGCAAGCGCTGCAATGCGGCCGGGCGCGCGGGCTTTTCGAAAATTGCAAGAGCGCACGGATTTACGGTCGTTGAAGTGGCACTCGCGAATACGACCCGCTGCCTGCGTTCGGTCGCCGGCGTGGTTTCGCGCGACTCGATGGCGATCGCGTCTTCACAGCATCTCGATCACGCGGCGTTCGCCGGATTCACCAAATATATCGCACAGGCGGGCAACGAATTGGGTGCCGGCGTTCTCAACCTGGGGGAACGTCACGTGCTGGCCGACATGCGTTTTCCGGGCGTCGTCGACATGCTCCGCGCAGCGGGCGTCGTCGTAGAAGCGATCGATCTCTATGATTTTGCGCGAGTGGGCATCGCGCCTTCGATGCTCGTAGCGGATTTGAAACGCGTGTAGCGGCGCATGCGCATAGCGATCTGTTCGGACATTCACGGCAACTTGGTCGCATTGGACGCGTGTCTGGCCGATCTCGCCCACCAGGGCAGCGCCGACGTCATCGTCGCAGCCGGAGACCTCTGTATGGACGGACCGCGTTCAAAAAAGGTGCTGCAGCGCTTGCACGAGATTGGCGCGCAGTGCATTCGAGGAAACACCGATCGATATATCTTCGCGACGCAGCCGGATGAATTGCACGGCGCGGACGAGCGGGATCGAAAGCAAGCGGAATGGCAGCGCAAGGAACTCGGGGAAAAGTGGGTGAGCTGGCTGCGCGAATTGCCATTTTCCCTGCGCTTCGGCCAGGACGATCAGCAGCTCTTGGTGGTTCACGCAAACCCCACCACCGACGACGAGCACCTTTGGCCCGATGCCGACGATGCGACGCTCGAGCGCCTCATCGGCGCGGAAACCGCAGACACGATCGCGTTCGGTCATCTGCACATTCCCTACGTGCGAGCGTGGCGCGGTAAACTGCTCGTCAACGTATCATCGGCCGGTTTGCCGAAAGACGGGGACGCGCGGGCTGGTTACGCTTTGCTCACGCAACGTCCAGGCGGGTGGGAAGTCAAGCACCGGCGCGTGGCCTTCGACGTAAAAAAAGTTGCAACCCAACTGGCCGATTGCGGGATTCCCGAGAGTGCAGAGCTCATTTCCACCCTTCGCCGCCATCGGTACAAACGATTAAAGACCTTGGTTCCTTAGACGGCGCCCGCTCCGGAGCGCCGGCGATCGAAATCACGCATCTGATTAAACGTTACGGCGACTTCACTGCCGTGGACGACATATCGCTTGCCGTGCAGGCAGGCGACTTTTTTGCTTTTCTTGGTCCCAACGGCGCGGGGAAAACCACGACGATCAATGCCGTGGTCGGCTTGGCGCGCATGACGTCCGGGAGCATCCGAATTCACGGTTACGATACCGTCTCACAATGGCGCAGCGCGCGCCGGCTGGTCGGCCTTGCGCCGCAGGAGTATAACTTCGACCGGTATCTCTCGATTCGCGACATCCTGATCTACCAAGCCGGATACTTTGGGCTTCGACCCCGCGAGGTCTCGGAGCGGGCGGACATGCTCCTCGAACGCTTCGGGCTGTCTTCCAAGTCCAAGCAGGATTACATGAAGCTTTCCGGGGGCATGAAACGGCGTTTGACGCTCGCCCGCGCGCTCGTGCATTCGCCCAGGCTGCTGATCCTGGACGAGCCGACCGCCGGCGTGGACGTGGAGTTGCGTTTGGAACTATGGGATCTCCTGCGGGAGTTGAACGGCGACGGCATGACGATTTTTTTGACGACGCACTATCTGGAAGAAGCCGAAGCGCTTTGCCGCAACGTGGGAATCGTTCGCGCCGGAAAGCTGGTCGCGCTCGAATCTACGCGAGCCCTGCTCGACCGCGAAGGTAAGCCGCTGCAGGACGTCTTTCTGGAATTGACGCGATCGTGACGGCCGCGGAGTTCACGGGCGGAGCGCTCGGCATGAATTGGATTGCGCTCTTCACGCTGATCAAGCGCGAAATGGTGCGCAGTCTGAAGATTATCAATCAAGTCATTTGGCCGCCGGTCATTACGACGATCCTGTACGTGTCGATCTTCGGTTTGGCGCTGGGCAGCCGGATCAAAAGCGTTCAAGGCGTCTCGTACGCGGAGTTTTTGATTCCGGGCCTCATCATGCTCCAAGTCATCGATTCTTCGTACGGCGAATGCAGCAGTTCGATTTTCCAAGGGCGTTTCATGAACTCGATTCAGGAAATGCTGATCGCGCCGATGTCGCCTGCGGAAATGATCTTCGGATACGTCTTGGGCAGCCTCGCGCGCGCCATGCTGATTGCCAACATGATCATGGCGCTCGGGTTTTTCTTCGTGCACACGCTTCCGCGCACGTGGTGGCTCTATTTTTTGGTGATGATCCTCGTCTCGGTGCTGTTTTCCGCGCTGGGGCTCATCTTTGGCCTCATCGCGGAGAAATTCGATCACCTTGCAGTGCTCACCACCTTCGCGATCACGCCGCTGGTTTTTGTGGGAGGGGTCTTCACTTCGGCGCAGCTGCTGCCGCCCGTGCTGCGTCACGCCGAACTCGCTAATCCGATGTTCTACACGATCGATGCATTTCGGTACAGCTACACCGGACAAGGATATCTGCCGCTCTGGCTTTCGATGCTCGTGATCTGCGTGCTCATGGTATGCTCGCTCGGCATCGCGCTGCTCATGGCGGTGATGGGATACAAACTGCGCGCGTGAGCGTCCTCGCGGTGGTGACGCTGGTTCTTTCCGTGTGGGCCGGACCTTCATTTCCTACGGCGAACGCGAATGCGCTGCGCTATTCGCTTGCAGTTCACGGCTTACCGGGCCGCTACGTGCATCTGCGCGCCCGAGGTTTGCCGCCCGGGTGGATAGCGACGTTTTGCACCCCGGTATTTTGCGCGCCGTTCCGGTACGAGCTTGCCTTGGATCGCCGCGGCAACGGCAGATTGGAGTTCAGCGCCATCCGCGTGCAAGCGGACGCGCCGCATCGTGCCCGCGTGCGCATTGAGGCCGACGGAGCGCGAGCCGTGTCGTTGCTTTTGCGCTCGCGCTAACCAGGCGAAAAAGTTCGCGCGGATAAGCCGTTTCATTTGAGATGGGAGCCGAAGGCCGGGGGACGTGGAGCGCCCTTCGCACCGCTCAGGCCGACGGGGGGCGTGCAGCGCCCTTCGCACCGCTCAGGACAGGCTGCGCGCGGATACACCGTTTCAACTAAAGAACGGGTTGTGCGCCTTCTCCCAGCCGACTTTGCTGGGCGGCCCGTGACCCGGCATGAGCACCGTATCCTCCGGCAGAGAGAAGATCTTGCTGCGAACGCTGTTGAGAATATCCGCATACGTGCTGGCCTGGCCGTACGCCCCGCCGACGCTGCCCGCGAACAACGTATCACCCGTGAAGAGCGTCGACTTAAACAAATATGAGGACGACCCGTCGGTATGCCCGGGCGTATGGAGCATGCGAATGCGCACGTCACCAAACGCCAGTTCTTCGCCATCCTTCACGCGCAGCGCTTTGTCGCTCAGCGTGCCCAGCGCGGCGACGTCTGCGGCATGCATGACGATCTTGGCGCTCGGAAAATTGGCGGCGATCTCCGCAGTGGCATCGCAGTGATCGGCGTGCTTGTGCGTGATGAGCACGTACTCTAAACGATAGTGCCCATCGCGCAGTACGCGCAGAAGGTTGGCAGGTATGCCGGCGGGATCGATCAGCGCGGCGCGTTTTCCGCCGTCCAAGAAGAAGACGTAGCCGTTGCTGGGGTGCGGGTGTTGCGGATGATGACGTACGTCCGGAAGGGCGATCTGGTCGGGGTGCCAGCGGTGCGCGGCTGCGTCGGCAAACTTTGCGGGATCCAGATGCAACGGGCGAGCGATCGCGCGCGCTTGGTCTTCAGACGGTATGCTTCGTCCCGCGGCCCACGCCGCGATCGCGTCAGCCGCGATCCCCGTGTCGCGCGCGAGCATGGCGACGCTGGTGCCGGTGCCGCGCAACGCCTTGGTCAGAACGTCCGAGAACTCGTCTTCAAGGGGCATGCACTTCTCCTCACGCAACCGGAAGCGGCGGCGAAACGGTCGAAGGGGCCGGAATGGAACGCGTCATCATCATCGGGTCCGGTCCCGCCGGCTTGACGGCAGCCATCTATGCGGCTCGGGCGAATCTTCGTCCGCTGGTGCTTGCCGGAGGGATGTACGGCGGTCAACTCATGCTTACGACCGAGGTGGAAAACTTCCCCGGTTTTCCCGACGGCATCCTGGGCCCCGATTTGATGATGAAGTTTCGCGAGCAGGCCGAGCGGTTCGGCGCGCGCATCGAGAATTTCGATGCGGTCGCCGTCGATTTCCACGCGCGTCCGCTCGCGGTTTCGAGCGCCGAAGCCCGATACGAATCCAAGAGCGTCATCGTCGCGACGGGTGCGAGCGCGCGGTGGCTCGGCATTCCGGGAGAGGAGAATTTGCGGGGGCGCGGCGTTTCGACGTGTGCCACCTGCGACGGCGCATTCTTTCGCGGGAAGCACATCGCAGTCGTGGGCGGCGGCGACTCGGCGATGGAAGAGGCGCTTTTCCTCACGCGATTCGGGCACACGGTGACCGTCATCCATCGGCGAGATCATCTGCGAGCCAGCAAGATCATGGCCGATCGAGCGTTTGCGCACCAGAAGATCGAATTTCTGTGGAATACGGTCGTCGACGAAGCCGTCGGCACGGAGCACCTGGAGGAACTCAAGCTGCGCAACGTCGTCGACGGCAGCCGATTCAAGCTTCGCGCGCAAGCGCTGTTCATCGCGATCGGGCACGATCCGAATACCGGAATTTTTCGAGGGCAATTGGAACTGGATGGGGCGGGATACATTCAATCAGCCGACGGCGTGTCGACCAGCGTTGAAGGTGTGTTTGTAGCCGGCGACGTGTACGACGTTCGCTACAAGCAGGCCGTGACGGCGGCCGGCTTGGGATGCCGCGCCGCGATGGACGCCGAGAAGTACTTGGAGGCGCTCGAATTTCCTATAGAAGAGGCCATCGCATGAAGATTGCGCCGCTGCTCGCCGTGTTGCTGCTCTGCGGCGGTGCGGTGGCGTTGGCGGACGGCATGGTGACCGTGCACGCCGTCGACGCGCGAACGCACAAGCCGCTGGTGGGACGTAAGGTGCGGCTCACCAACGCCTTCACGGATCTGGTCTCGGTGACGAATCGCGCTGGAGATGCGCTGTTTTTGACTGTGCCGGACGGACGAACGACGATCGATATCGACGATGCACGCTATCGCTCGCGGTGCACCCCGTATTTCACGGTTTCATTCAATCAGCACAGCATTGTAACGGTTCATCTCATTGCGGCCTCGGTGCGGGAGAGCACGCCCGCACCGCTGTGCCCCCTCTCGAGGTTGGTCAATCCCGGCGAGGGCGCGGACGTTTACGACGTCTTTTGAGGCACGACCAGTTCGTACACGAATTCCTCTGCGCGTGTTTCTATGCGAACGAAGCCCAAGGACTCCGCGAGCCGGTAGGACGGCTCGTTTCGGGCGTCCATGTCGGCTAAAATGCGCGCGACACCGTAGTATTCCCGTAAGTAATCGATCACCGCAATGCAGCCCTCGCGCGCGTATCCTTTGCGCCGATGCGCCGGATAATACGCGTAGGCGATATACGCAAGCTGCCGCTCGATCTTTACTGTGGCCTGCATTGCGCCGACCGGCAACTTACTTGCGCGCTCACGGCATAGCCAGTTGAGCCAGATTTCGCCCGGGTCCTCGCAACCGCGTTCCCATCGCTGGTAGAGCCTGCGCAAATCGTCCAGCGTCGCGGGCCGCAGCTGCGGGAAGTATTCCCACATGCGGGGGTCGTCTAGGAACGGCCAGGCTTCTTCGGCGTGCGTTGCCCGGACCGGTTCCAGAACGAGCCGTTCGCTGTGCAGATCTTCCTTAGTCGGCCTAGCGTTGATTGTAGTCCCGCTCTGCTTTTTTACTGAGCGCTGTGAGGGGAGACTGCGTGAACATCGTTTCGCTTGCAGCGCCTTGCACGCGCTCGGAGCGTTCGCGTCCCGGGCCGGGCAGAAAGGCATTAGCGACGCGCATCATGCTCGCGACCCAGCCTGGCGCGAGGCCTTCCGCGAGTACGGCGAGCTGCGCCGGAATGGAAAGCACGACCTGCGCATCGCCGCGCAAGGTGGCGTCGACGATGCTGCGTGCCGCCGTGCTTGCAGCGATGGACGAACCGGGCAGCGCGTCCGAAAGCGCAAACCACGTGTATTCTTTGCGGTGCTGCCCTTTGAACCACGCGTTGCGCGGACTTCCGGTGCGCATCAAACCCGGCACCACAGTCGTCACGCTTACGTTTTTTCTGGCCAGCGCTGCACGCAGGCCCTCGGAGTAGCCGACGGCGGCGAATTTGCTCGCGCAATACGGCAGCAAATGCGGGACGCTGATCTTTCCACCGATGGACGTCACATTGGCAATTCGGCCGCCGCGCTGGCGTTCGAACACAGGCAGCACGGCTTCCACCGCGTGGTACGCGCCCCAAAAATGCGTGTTCATGGCATCTTGGTAATCTTCGAGCGTCATGGATTCCATCGGGCCTACGGCGATGGTCCCGGCGTTGTTGACCAAGACGTCGATCCGGCCGAAGGTTTGCTCCGCGCGACGAATAGCCGATTCTACGTCCGCGCTCTTGCGAACGTCGCAGACGATCGGCAACGCGTCTGAGGTATGCTCGCGCAACTGCGCGGCCGCGCGCTCGAGCACTTGCGGATCTCGTCCGCAAATTGCCACGTGCATTCCGCGCCGCGCGCACTCCATCGCAATCGCCAATCCCAACCCGCGCGAACCGCCGGTGATGAACGCTGCTTGCCCCCGAACGTCGATGCGCCGGAGCAAGCGAGAGCAGATTCGCAAGGCGGCCGCTCCGGCGAGCACGAGCGCAATTGTTTTGTAAGGCGACGGCAGGCGCATGCCGTGGGATTACCCATTTTGCGGGAAAATAGGGCGGCATGAATGAGCGGAATACTTCCTTCTCGCTGCTGGCCGCGGGTGCTGCGGCCGGCTTTACGATGACGTACCTGACGCGTAATGCGCGTGCGCGCATGCGCAAGCCGATTACGCAGGCCACGACGGTCCTGGCATCGCGCACGCGCGTGGAGGACTTCATCGAATCCCGGGAGCGCATGATCGAAGCGTTGGAATCCAAACGCGGGCTCAGCAACGTCGAACGGCTTGAAGTGCGCGATGCGCCTGCGGATCGCGGGACGGAAATATATCTCACTATGCGCGGCGTCGGAAAATACGGCGTCAAAGAAGTGCTCAGGCGCGCGAAAGCGCTGTTGGAGACGGGCGAAATTCCTACCGGGAGACGATACGCATGAAGGCAGTTGTTTGGAATGGGACGCACGACGTGCGGGTGGAGCGCGTCGACGATCCGGAGATTATCAATCCCCGCGATGCCGTCGTGCGCGTAACGGCGACAGCCATATGCGGATCCGATTTGCACCTATATAACGGCAAAATGCCGACCATGAAATCCGGCGACGTGCTGGGACACGAGTTCATGGGAATCGTCGAAGACGTTGGCCCCAGCGTGCGCAACCTTCGACGTGGGGATCGCGTCGTCGTGCCGTTCGCCATCGCATGCGGAAACTGCGAGCCGTGCCTGCGCGAGCAATGGTCACTGTGCGACAATTCAAACCCCAATGCGGCCATGGCCGAGCGTCTGTACGGTTTTTCATGTTCGGCATTGTTTGGATATTCGCACCTGTTCGGCGGCTATTCGGGTGGGCAGGCGGAGTACGTGCGCGTACCGTTTGCAGATATCGGCCCCCTCGTTGTGCCCGAGGAAGTTGACGACGAACGTGCGTTGTTCTTGACCGACATCTTCCCAACCGGATACATGGGCGCAGAAAATGCGGACATCAAGCAGGGCGACGTGGTGGCGGTGTGGGGCTGCGGACCGGTCGGACAGTTCGCGGTGCGCAGCGCGCTCCTGTTGGGGGCGGAGCGGGTCGTGGCCATCGATCGCATCCCCGAACGTCTGGAGATGGCGGAGCGCGGCGGAGCGCAGCCCATAAATTTTGACGACGTGAATATTCTGGAAGCGCTGCACGAGCTCACGGGCGGCCGGGGGCCCGACTCCTGCATCGACTGCGTTGGGATGGAGGCGCATGGACGCACGCCCGATGCGATCGCCGACAAGGCCAAGCAATCACTGCGAATGGAACTGGATCGAGCGCACGTCTTGCGACTGGCGATCCAAGCGTGCGGCAAAGGCGGAACGGTTTCCGTACCCGGAGTCTACGGCGGATTCATCGACAAGATGCCCATGGGTTCCATCTTTGAAAAAGGCCTACAGATTCGCACGGGGCAAACGCACGTGCATCGCTACCTGCGTCCGTTGCTCGAGCGGATTCGCCGAGGCGATATCGATCCGTCGTTCATCATTACGCATCGCGGCACGTTGGACGACGCGCCGCGATACTACGAGCTGATGGCCAAACAAGATGACAATTTCGTGAAGTCGTTCTTGCGGCCGAGCGCGGTTATGACGGGCGAAATAGCGCGCAGCGAAGAGTTGGTAGCAGGCCGCCGCTAAAAGCGCGCAACATGCTACGACACCGCGCGAATCAGCCTGCGTTGTTTGCTGCCGTCGAGCGAGAACGTGACGCGGACGGAAGCTCCGCGCTCCTGCAAGCGCTCGACGCGAACGTCGAGCGCATATTGAGCGACGATGAAGAGCCCTCTTCCGCCTTCGCTGTAGACGTTCGGAGGAAGCGAGGGCGCGAGCGTGAAGCCGGGGCCGCGGTCTTGCACGGTTAATATGGCCGTCGAGTCGGTTAACTCGAGCGTGATGCGGATAGGGCCGGGCGCATGGCGCACCACGTTGGCGACAAGCTCGCTGAAGATGATCTCCGCGGTCTCTTCGTCAAAGGCGCGGTCGCGGTGCTGCCGCAAGGTTTGCAGCAGGGTGCGACGCACCGGAAGAGCGTTCTTGGCATCCTCGCAAGCAAACTGCCAGATCAGGGTGCTGCGCATCACCACTATACTTCCCACATTATCGCTAAGCGCCAATGGTTGTCGGTTCGCGCCGTTCAGCCACCTCCCGCGCGTCCGCGTGGGGCATAAGTGGTATGGCCGGCACTGAGCGATCTGCAGCGGAATTTTTACCGCAGCGCGATTCACTGAAAAGTTTGCGCGAAGCTGCCGCGGTTTGTCGAGGCTGCGACCTCTACAAGAACGCGACGCAAACCGTCTTTGGCGAAGGGAAAGGTCGCGCAGCGTTGATGTTCGTCGGCGAGCAGCCGGGCGACGTGGAAGATCGAGCGGGACATCCCTTCGTCGGCCCGGCAGGTTCGCTGCTGCGCCGAGCGATGGGCGAGGCCGGCATCGACGCCGATGCAGTCTACATCACCAATGCGGTCAAACACTTCAAATTCATCGTTCGCGGAAAGCGCCGAATCCATGCAAAACCAAAGGTAATCGAGATTGAGGCGTGCGCGCCGTGGCTAGCAGCGGAAATCCGAACCGTTCGTCCGGCGCTCGTCGTGGCTTTGGGCGCGACTGCCGCGCAGGCGCTTTTGGGATCCGGTTTCCGCTTGACCAAGCATCGCGGAGAAGTATTCGCATCGCCGCTCGCGCCCCGCGTGGTCGCGACGGTGCACCCCTCTTCGATATTGCGGGCGCCGGACGACGAGAGGCGCCGTCGCGAAATGTCGATGTTCGTGGAAGACTTAAAAACCATCGCCGCACTCTAGTGGCCGATCGCACTCTTTTAGAAGTTCCCTAAGACTTCAAGCAGTGAAACGGCCCGTCTCTCCAGGCGTTGCTGGGCCACCTTGGGGTGCGTGAGGTAAAAGAGCGCCATGATCCGCATCGTGAATTCGTGTGCGCGAGGCATCGCTAACCCGGCGAAGGCTTCGCGGGATCTGCGCGCGAGTATGCGGGCACGGTGCAGAAACGCCGTTTCGCCCGCGTAGCATTCCACCCAGCTCAGCTCTTGGTGCGCGCGATCTTCGGCTTGATCGATGAACGAATCGAGCAAAACGTGGAGCGCCGAAAATGCGGGGAAATAGGCGGCGTATGTTTGGCCGATGCGATCGAGGCTGCTGCAGAATGCTGCATACAGCGGAGCGTACACTTGAAATTGCGAACCTGCTGCGGCGGCAAATTCCCACCATGAGAGATCGCCGAAACGGCCGGCCTGACGTTTGTGCCACTCGATGCACGCCCGCTCGCGTTCGCCGGGCGGCAAATGCTTGAAGGTTTGCGTATCGGCGTACAGCGCGGCGGCCTCCCGGAAGTAGGGCAGCAGCATGGAATAATCGCTCAGCCGCACAAGCGCTCGGCGCACGCGGCGGACGAGCGCGCAGAGGTAGTCCCCGTCGTCTCCAGGCGGTCCATAAAGATAATAATCGTGCAGGGGGCGCTCGGGATCGAGCGCGTCCGCCAACGCTTCGTGCAACTGACGAAATGCGGCCGGCGCCGTTTGCGGATGGCGATCGCACAGCGAATCCAAGAAGTCGTATATCGTTTCCAAAGGAGCCACAATCTCGATATAATGCTCGCGCGCCATGCTCGGCAGAAAGGTGGCTAAGATACCGGCGCCGGCTACGTGGTACGCTTTTGCCTGAAGGCTCGAGAGTGCTTGCGCGCGGAGCTGTGCGTCCGGAATGCGCTGCGCCAAACGCTCCAGCCGATCGATCGCGGCGCGCGCCAAAGGCACGACGTGGACGAGAAAGCGCCGCAGATCGGCTGCGCCGTCGAGGCCGCCGCGCAGAAGTACGCGCAGACGCGCCGGGCCAAACAACACGCGCCTGATCGCCCAGCCGATCTCGTCGGCCAGCATTTCTATTTAGATTCCGCCCACGAAGCGGCCGGGATTCAATGTCGATCGCGGATCGAACTGCGCTTTTAGCGCGCGCATCTTTTGAATGGCGGCCGGCGGCTCCCCCCACGACGAGAGCGCGGCGCGAATCGCCCCACGACCCGCCACGAGGCTGCTGCGGGGATCGATGGCCCGCAGGTCTTCGTCGCAAGCTTCGATCCTTTCGGAAAATGCGCGGCTGTCGCGTTCAGATACGCGCACGAACGCGTCGCCGTTGAGGATGTCGCACAGCACGTCGGTAAAGAGCGCGTGGCGATTCGCCGCGTCGCGCAGTGCCGTGGCGCGCTCATGCGCGCTGTTGGGCAGCCCGAGCGAACGATAGGTAATCGATCGCTGGCCGATGTTGGCTATTGCGGCGTCGATCACGCGCTGGAAGCTGGCTGATGCGCCCTCGTCGACGATCGTCGTTTGCGGTACCCCCGCTCGTCCAAGCGCCGAACGCATCTCGCGCGTGGCCCGTTCCACCAGCACGCGCGAGCCTTCGAGCAGCACGAATAGGCGCCCGTCGATTCCATCCTCACCGTCTATCTCTTTGCGAAAACCTTCGATGCAGCAGGCGGCGGCCGGCGCAATCGGCAGCGTCATTATTTGGGCAATCGCCTTGGGAGCAGACCGCTCTGGCAATTTCGCGATGAGCGCGCGGCGACGTTGCGGCGCGGGCAGCGTCTTGAAATTCAGCCTGCGTGATGACCGCGAGGGTCCCAAACGAACCGGCGTACAGTTTACTCATGTCGTATCCACTGACGTTTTTCACGACCATCCCCCCCGCATGGGCGATCGTACCGTCGGCCAGGACGACTTGCGAACCGATGATGTAGTCGCGCGCGCGGCCGTAATAGTGCCGGCGCGGTCCGAGCCAGCCGGCCGCGACCGTTCCTCCAATTGTCGCCGCCTCGACGCACGGTGCATCGACCGGCAAAAATTGGGAGCGCTCCCCCAGCGCGCGCGTGAGTGCCGCGAGCGTGATGCCGGCCTGCAGGGCGCACGTGAGATCCTGCGCTTCATGTGCGACGATCCGGTTCAATCGCGTCGTAACGATTGTCGCATTCACGGGGGACGGCGATCCCATTTCCCCAAGGGTATTGCCGCCTTCGATCGCTACCGCCAGGCCTTGCGCATTGCACGCTTTCAGCGTTACGGCGATTTCATCTACCGCCGCCGGCGCAAAATGCTCGGCGATCATCGCACTTCAGCGCAGCTCGCGCCCGCCGGGAAAATTTTTTCGGGGTTCAGCGCTCGCCCGGGATCGAAGACCTCGCGCACGCGTGCCATCGTCGCGAGATCTTCCGTCGTAAAAATGCGCCGCAAGGTGTCGCGCTTTTCGTAGCCGATGCCGTGCTCGCCGCTGATCGTTCCGCCCAAATCGATCGCGGCTTGCAGGATCTGGTTGCCGGCGTCGATCACCGCTGCGACTTGCTTGCGTTCGCTGCGATCGTACATGAGGAGCGGATGCAGGTTCCCGTCGCCCGCATGAAAGACGTTCGCGACTTGAATGCCGCGCTCGCGGCACGCGTCTTCGACGGCCCGCAATGCCTGCGGCAGTTTCGTACGCGGAACGACGACGTCTTGAATATAATAATTCGGCGCGAAACGGCCGGTTGCACCCAGCGCGCCTTTGCGGCCCGTCCAGAGCGCCTCGCGCTCGACTTGCGAACGCGCAGACCGCCACGAAATCGCACCCGCAGCGCGTGCCAGCCGCGCCATTTCAAACTCGTAGGAATTCAAATCGTCTTCGTAGCCGGCGCCTTCGATCAGCAGCACGGCGCCCGCGTCCGTAGGATATCCGCATGCAAAAGCCGCTTCTACGGCTTGCACTGCGAGCCGGTCCATCATCTCTAGCGCGGTCGGCACGATACCGGCGCCGATGATCGCCGAAACCGCGGCAGAGGCATCCTCGACGTTGGTAAACGCCGCCAGCCACACGCGCACGGCTTCGGGAGACCGCAGGAGCCTGACCCACGCGGAGCAGGTGATTCCCAGCGTTCCTTCGCTGCCGACGAGCGTCCCCGTAAGATCGAACCCGTTCTCTTCGACGCCGGTGTGAAACACTTCACCGTTCTCGTCCACCACTTCCAATCCGAGCACGTGGTTGACCGTGGTGCCGTAGGACAAGCAGTGCGGCCCGCCCGCGTTCGTGCCGATGTTTCCGCCGATCGTACATGTTTTTTGCGAAGACGGATCGGGCGCGTAAAACAGGCTTGCGCCGGCAACCGCTTTAGAGAGGTCGAGGTTGACCAATCCCGGCTGCACGCGAGCGCGGCGGTTAGGCGCGTCCAGCTCGAGTATCCGATTCATGCGCGCGAACGAAAACACTACGCCGCCCCGGGCAGGAACCGCACCTCCACACAACCCCGTGCCGGCGCCGCGGGCCACGATCGGTTCGCCGCAGTCCTTGGCGATTTTTACGGCAGCCGCCACTTCGCGGGTGGACGCCGGCAACACGACCGCCGCGGGCAATTGACCTTGGGAATAGGCGTCGAACGCGTAGACCGATCGGTCTTCCGCTTGAGCCTTTACCGCATCGGTCCCGAGCGCGTCGATCAGGCGTGGAATGAGCACGAGAACTTGTTGGGGAACCTGCCAAAAAGTCCCCCGCGGCGCAGTGCCATGCTGTTTTCGGCCGGTTCGCCGCTGCGGAAATTCTTCAGAGGTTGCACGCATGTTCTTTTTCAAGTTCCTGCGGAAGAAGAAGCGGCAGCCGCGACGCAGACCCGTTGCACCGAGTGACGAGAAGCGTTCGGCGTTCCGAATGCCGGTTGAGTTCGACGTGCACTACATGCTGCCGGACAGCGACGAAGGTCGCGCCGCCAAAGCAAATGAACTGAGTGCCGGCGGCTTGCGTCTCTTATGCGGGGAAGAACTCGAGAGTGGCGTGCTCGTGCGCCTGGAATTTGAATTGCCGGCAGACTTTTTGCCGAGCATGACCGTGGAAAAGGAGCTCTACGATGTGACGCCGTTCGGACTGCGTCCCGAAACCATTAAGGTGCAGCCGCCCGGCTTTGCGCCCATGGACGTGAGCGGCAGAGTTCTGGCGGCATCGTTCAACGGTGCGCGAGGTTTGTTCGAGCACGGCATCGCTTTTGCCGGCATGGATACTAAAGTCGAGGAAGAGCTGCAGCGGTTCATGCATTTGTGGCAGGTTCATTTTTTACGCACGCGCCACGGCGATTTGGATTAACGCCGATACGCCTTTTCAATCATACAGCAAATACTGCGCGCGAATAGCGCGAAAGCGTTCCAGTTGCGCTTGCCAGCGCTGCACGATTTGCTCCGCTCCCAGACCGTCACGCACGCCGTTGGCCAGCGAATCGGTTCCCCAATCGATCGCCAGCGGCTTCTCGTGAATCGCGAGTGTGCCGGGAGAAACCTTGCGAACGGCGGTGACGATCTCGACTGAGGCCAGCACCGCCGAGAATACCCGCGGGTCGTACACGTCCAGTTCTACGCCCGAAAACTCTTGCTGCGAGTGGCTCGCCTGGGCCGGCGACCAATACGCCTCGCGGAAATACACCCCGGGGAGATTGCGTTCGTTCAGCACGCTCGCCAACCGGTAGGCGTCCAAACCGGGCGCGCCCACGTATTTGAACGGCTTCGTCGTGCCGATTCCGGCGCTCAGGCCGACGTTGTCCAATAGGCCCGTGCACGGATAGACGACCGCCGTGCTCCATTCCGGAATATTGGGAGAGGTCTGTACCCATTGCAAACCGGTGTCGGGCCAGAGCATGCGACGGTGCCATCCGAGCATCTTTATCACTCGCAGGTTCGCGCCGATGCCGAAGCGATCGTCGAACATGCGCGCCAATTCACCGACCGTCATGCCGTGGCGCATCGCAATCGGATATAGACCGATGAACGACTTGAAACGCGGGTCCAGAACCGGCCCTTCGACGATCGTTCCGCCGATCGGATTGGGGCGATCCAGAATCCAAATCTCCTTGCCGTATTCTTTGGCGGCTTGCATTGCATACGCCATCGTCGAGATGTACGTGTACGTCCGCGAGCCGACGTCTTGAATATCGAACAACAAAACGTCCACGCCGGCAAGCATCTGGGCCGTCGGATGGCGCTGCGGTCCGTACAAGCTGTAGACGGGCAGCCCGGTGCGCGCGTCGAGGTACGAAGATACGTACGCTCCCGCCGGCCGGTCTCCACGCAAACCGTGTTCGGGAGAATAGATCGCTTTGACGCAAATCCGTTGATTCGCGCGGATCGCGTCGACGATGTTGACCAGCCGCGACGTGACGCCGGTTTGGTTGGTGATGATCCCCACGCAACGTCCGTGCAGATCGCGCCACGCGCTTCGCAAGAAGACTTCGTCGCCCAGCACGACGTGCGCCGGCGGAAGCGTGCCGCTCGCACACGGCAACGCGAACGCCGCCAGAGCGGCGAGCAGTGCCAAGAACCCGCGGAAGATTCGTTGAGGGTGCCTAAACAAATTCCGGCTCGGCGGTTACGGGAATGATGCGCGCTTCTTGCGCTCGTCGAAACAGCTCCCTCACGGCGGCGATGCCGCTCTCGCCCAGGTCTTCGCTGTACTCGTTCACGTAGAGATCGATGTGCTTGCGCATAACGTCCTCGTTCATTTCGGTTGCATGTTCGTGGACGTACTTCATCACCTCGGATTCGTGCTCGCGCGCGTACTGCAAACTTTGCCGGATGGTCTGACCCGCAACCTGGGCTTCGTCATCGTCGAGATCGTTTCTGATCAAAATTGCGCCTAGGGGAATCGGCATGCGCGTTTGCCGCTCCCACCAGTTGCCCAGATCGACGATTTCCACTAGGCCGCTTTCCTGGAAGGTAAACCGCGACTCGTGAATGATGAGCCCCGCATCGATGGTTCCACCCCTGACCGCGTCGACGATCTGATCGAAGCGCATCTGCACCGTTTGCGGACGCGAGCGCATCGCTAGGCGCAGCAGCATGAATGCGGTCGTCATCTCGCCCGGAATGGCAATGATTTTGTCGGCGAAATCCTCCAGCTGCGCACCGCTCCCCGGACGCGCGACGAGCAGCGGGCCGCAACTGCGGCCGAGCGCGCCGCCCGAGCGCAAAATGCGATAGTCCTGCATCAGCAAGGGGATTGCGCCATAGCTGACCTTGGTCAAGCAATAATCCGCTTTGAGCGCGGAGTTGTTGAGGTTTTCGACGTCTTCTAAAGAGACGCGCACTTCCGGTGCGCCTTCCAATAATCCGTTCGCCCATGCCGCGAAGATATACGTGTCGTTCGGACACGGCGAGTATGCGAGCGTGAGCGGTCTATCCATCGACGTGAACTAACGAGAGCAATGCCTGCAACACCTTTTGAGCCCCGGCCACGCCTCCTTCGAAGTCCCAGCGGCTTCGGCCGCGATCGCATACGACGTTCGATATGCCGCGCACCTCAATCGCGGGTACGCCTGCAATTTCGGCAGCGCGCAGTACGGCAAAGCCTTCCATGCTTTCGATGCCTGCGCCCATCTGCGTCAGCCGGGCGGCCGTGCCGTCCGTTGCAGTCACGCGCGACACGGTAACGCCGCGCACGCTGCGGAAACCCAGTTCAACCAACCGGTCCACCAGGGAGAGATCGGAACCCGCGCGGTCGATCACGTGCGCGTCGTCCGGCAACGCCAGCGCGCCGCCCGTCTCAAGATTCAGTTCGAACATTTCCTCTGAAACCACGACTCCTTCACCGATCGCCGCAGCGCCTTCGAGCGCGCCGGCGATCCCTGCGCTGATTACCAGATCGTAGGGGCTTTGCGCCAGCGCTCGCGAAACGGATGCCGCCGCCTCTACCGGTCCCACGCCGGTCACCAGCATCTCGACGTGAGGCAGCGGTCGAAGGAAACGCAGCTCTTTTCCGACGGCGCACGCAATGAGGATCATGGCTTTACGATGGTACGCATTCGTTTGGAATCTATACGCTGCGCCGAACAAATGCCATTCTACGCAGTCTTCCAGTGTCCGGACGAGAACGCCGGCTAGGGTGGGGCCGGCTATCTCCTAGGCGAAATACAAGTCGCATGGGCAGCGTCGTTATCGAGAATCCCATTTTGAATTCGCCCTTCGCAGAGCCTCGCCGGCACTGGAAGTTCGGCGAGGACGGCATAACCGACGAGATCGTCGAGCAACACCGGCGAACGCCGCCGAGAAAAAGCGGAAAAGGTTGCAACGGCGCGCGCCCTCTGGGTTCCAGCGTCAATAACCTACGAGAGTTCGGCCGATGGGCTTTCGTGGAAATCACGGACCCCAGCGAAACGAAGCAGCTTCTGCGAAACGTATTGAAGGATGATGTCTTGACGCCAGTCGCACAACAGGCTACACTGCCGACATTTACCGCGGCGACGACACGGCCAAAGCGCGACGCCGCCGCCGAACCTTCCGATCTCCGGATTCCCGTAGGGAACCGATTCGAGAAACTCAGCGGTGACCGAAAAGGACAGTGGAGTTTACGAATCAACGATCAGTATCGAATCCGTTTCTCCTGGGAAAACGCCGAAACCATCGATGTGGAAATCGTCGATTATCATTAGGGACTGCACAAGAGAAGAATAGCATGAGGATGATCCCTACAAAGCGCCGGCCGATTACGCCAGGCGAAGTGCTCCGGGAAGACTATATCGAGCCGCTGGGTCTCACCCAGGGGCGCTTGGCTGAAGCGCTCGATGTCGACCGCACAACGGTCAACGAGATAGTAAACGGCAAGCGCTCCATCACACCGGATATGGCCGTTCGGCTTTCCCATGCCTTCCGGACGACGCCGACCTATTGGCTCAACCTCCAGATGGGCGTCGATCTATATGATGCCTTACGTTCATCGGCCAACAAGAAAGTGTCGCGCCTACCGATCCTCGTCGAGGCCTAGATGGCCGTAAAGCGCAGCCGGTGTGCAGACCATCAAGAATCAACGTCTGGTCTTCGATCGTCTGGAGACATGGCGGGGCGTGTACATCCACGCTGCGGGCGAGTACACGGAGGACGCGAAAAATAAGCGCGTCGCCGTCTGCATTGGACCTGAATACGGAACGGTCGATGCGGAGCTGATCCGCGAGGCCGCAAAAGAAGCGGCGCGTACGTCGCAGAAATCCGCGGTCTTGACATCTACGATCGGACCACGGGCGCAGTGAAGAGCCACGACACCGATGACATTGCGTGCTGGTTCATCGATACGGACTACAACGCCGAAAGTTTCTTCGTTCGTCACGCTATTTCGTGGGCGCGGGTGACCCGTACGAACGCCTGAAGAAGCATTGCGCGCCGAAGTGGACGAAGCTGCCTGGGAAACGCTGTATCGCACTACCAGCCGTCCGTTCAAAAAGCCCGGCACCGGCCGTCAAAGTCATCAACCACTACGGCGACGAAGTGCTCAAAGTGTATACGGTGTAGGCCACGTCACGCTCGCGTGAACGGCTTTACCGAACCCCTATGAACTTGTGCGTTTGCAAAGACAGGCGAAAGCGTTGCGGATGGAGTTTGGCATATTCGAGCGCAATGGCTATATTGTCCGGTTTGTTGCCTTCGGGCTGAAGCAATATCTGGGGACGCTCCTCGAACAAGATCAGGAGTTCTTCCGGAACGCGCTCGTCTACGATGAGCTTCACCTCGTCGGCGCGCTGGGCCATGCGCGGGTCGACACGCTCTTTAGGAGAGACCGTCAGCCACACGCCGCTCGGAAGATCGGTGTGTATCGTACCGTTGGACTCGATGTGCACGCGTTTGCCGGCTGCGCGCAGCGCGTCGATCAGCTGCACCGTTTCAGTCTGCGCCAGCGGTTCGCCGCCGGTCAAAATCACCATCGGGCACTGCCCGCCGATCCGGCGCACGCGGCTCACGACCTCGTCGACCGTTGCAAAAAACTTCAACGAAAAATCCGTATCGCAAAAATCGCACGAAAGGTTGCATCCCGCCAAGCGCACGAACACCGCGGGCGTCCCGCTGAAGAGTCCTTCGCCCTGAATGCTGTAAAAGATCTCCGTCAGCTGCAGCATCAGCGAGCGTCGCTCTTGCGCAAAACGGCGCAGGCGGTTGCCGTTTCCCACAGCACCAACTCGTCGAGCGCCGGCATCGCGGGCACAAGCGCATCCCAAATCCACGCGGCAATTCGCTCGCATGTGGGATTTTCGACGACGTCGTTGAGCGAGCGATGATCGAGCACGTCTAGAATCTCGTGCTCAACAACACCGGCGACGGCCTCAAAATCCTCGATCATGCCGCGCGCGGGGCCTTCGGTCTGCAGCGGACCGCTCAATCCCACCTCCAAAACATACGAATGTCCGTGCGGACGGGCGCATTTTCCCAGATGGTAAGGGAGAACGTGCGCCGCCTCGAACCGGAAACGCTTACGAATCTGCACATCCACCCGCTTCGAGGTACGCCGTATCGTGAGCCTTCGCGTCAACCGGTCGGAACTGGCTATAACGGCCGTCGCCGGCGAAATTGCCCCCGCCCAGTTGAATTGGGGCCTGTACGACGTCGGATACGAAGGCGAACCGCTCATCCTACCAAGTGTGGGAGGCATCAATCCCAATGTTCGCGTGGGCGACGGCGCCTTCGATTTTCTCGCGGACCACATCGAACCGGCCGTCAGCGTGCGAGCGCCGGACGAGCGGCAGAATGCCGCGCTCAACGTTTTGGCGTGCGTCGGAAACGAAGCCGTGGTGGTGAACGGAGAGGCTAAAGGCGCGCGGGGACGCGTCACCGGCAAGCACGGCGGCATCGAACATGTGCTGGTCGACTTCGCGCCGGAGGCCATGCGTCGGATGGCCATCGGCGACAAAATTCAAGTGTGGGGATGCGGCGTCGGCATGCGATTGCTGGACGTGCCGGAGATCAAAGTGTTCAACGCCGATCCGGATTTTTTGGAACGATGGGCGCCCGAGCTCGTTGGAGAATCGCTTCGCGTGCGCGTCACCAAGCTGGTTCCCGCGGCGATTATGGGATCGGGTCTTGGGCGTTCCACCGTTGCGCGCGGCGATTACGACATCCAAACCTTCGACGACGACATGGCGCGCAAGTACGGTTTGCCGGAGCTGCGGTTGGGCGATATCGTCGCTATCGTCGATGCGGATCATTCGTACGGCCGCATCTATCGTACCGGCGCCGTCTCCGTGGGCGTCGTCGTACACGGACGATCGTTTGTGGCGGGGCACGGCCCCGGAGTGACGTCGTTGCTCACGTCCAAGCAAGGAAAGATTGAGCCCGTTATCGATACCAGCGCAAATCTCGCCGCCATACTGAGCCTGCGATGAACGCACGCGCACGAGCCGCAACATTCGACCTGCTGCACGCCGGTTCCATCGACGAAGCGCATCGCCGGCTCGTGACGCTCGCGGCAGAGATCGGTTTTCAGCGCGCCGCGGTCCTGGCCGTTTCCGGGCCGAACGAAGCCGCCCGCGTGCTTTGTGCGGCGGGCGCGGCAGTGAATTTGAATCTGCCGCTTCCGAGCGAGCAGCCGGCGCAGGCGGCCCATGTGCGATCGTATGTCTTCGCGCCCATTCGCGAGCGCGAGCGGGTCGCGGCCCTGCTGTATGCGGACGGCTTGCCCGAAGACCTCGATGCGGAGGACTCCGCGCAAGACCTGGCCTTTGCCATCGAGCTGGCGTCTTTGGTGCACGCCAACCTTGCGCTCTCGAGCGAAGTAGCGGCACTTGCACGCACCGACGCGTTGACCTCCCTGCCGAATGCGCGCGTGTTTGAAGAACGGCTGCAACAGGAGCTGCAGCGCAGCGCTCGCAGTCGCCGCTCGTTCGCGCTCGCGCTTCTGAGCCTGGACGAGCCGGATTCGTTGCCCGCGGGGCACGGCGGTCATGTGCCTGACGCGGCCGTGCAAGGGTTCTCGCAGGCGATCCGGTCGCACGCCCGCCATGTCGATTTTGCGGCCCGCTTGCAAGGCGCCGAGTTTGCGATGATCCTGGTGGACGTCGATCGCGCGGCTGCCGAGGCGATCGTCGCCCGTCTCCTGCAAGCAGTGCGGGTTTCCGCCTCAGATACCCAGCGGGTAAGCGGGTCGGCCGGAGTCGCGCTGAGCTATCCGGTCGATACGATCGAAACGATCAAGGAGCGGGCGGATGCCGCGTTGTATGAAGCAAAGGCAGCCGGTAGCGGCCACGCGCGATTTACCTAAAGGTGAAGCGGGAATATCTTCATTGTGAGCCACCATTTTTCGCGAGCGCATACGGCAACCGATCTTTTACCGAAGGATCTCCCGCTGCGCCGAAGCGCGCGATTCCGTGAGCGTGCCGAGTCCATCGTGCTGTTGGCCGCGATTGCGACGTTTTGGGTGCTCGTCTTTACGCTGAACTTTTTCGTCGGTCAGTACTCCACGCCGATGATTCGTTAGAGCACTCCGCCAGGCCCCATTCCCTCGAGCCGTTTTTTCAGGTCGGCAAGGAACCCGCTCGCGACATATCCGTCGACGACGCGGTGATCCAGCGACAAGCAGACGTTCATCAGCTGTCGTATGGCGATGGCGTCGTCCGCCGTTACGACGGGCTTCTTGATCACCGTTTCCATCGTGACGATCCCGGCCTGACCGCCGTTGATGATAGGCGCCGATGCGTAGGAACCGTTGGCGCCGTTGTTGTTGACGGTGAACGTTCCGCCGGCAAGGTCGTCGGCACCCAGTTTGCTCCTGCGGGCCCGGTCGATGATGTCGCCCGAGGCCATCGCGAGGCCCTTAATCGAGAGTTTGTCGGCGTTCTTGACGACCGGGACCATAAGGTTGGTCGGCAGGCCGATGGCGATGCCCACGTTCACGTCCTTTTCGACGTAAATCCCGTCCGGGGTGAACTTTGCATTCATGAGCGGAAAAACCGAAAGCGATTCGACGACCGCGCGAATGAAGAACGGCAGCAGCGTGAGTTTGTAGCCGGTTTCTCGTTCGAAGCGGTCTTTTTCGCGGGCGCGCCACTTCCAGACGTTGGTCACGTCGACTTCCACCATCGACCATGCGTGGGGCGCCGTGTGCTTGCTCTCGACCATGCGCTCGGCAATGATTCGGCGAGCGGAACTGAGCGGAATGAGCGTTCCCGGCACCGGCTCGCCATAGGTGCTCGTACTTTTTTGGCCCGGTGCGCCGGTCGCAGCGAAATTCGTTCCGACTGCAATCGCTTGCCCGACGGCAGCGGCGGGGCCAAGCCGCGCTGCTGTCAGCACGTCCTCCGCCCGCACGCGACCGTTTGCGCCGGAGCCCTTGAGCGTGCGAATGTCGATCTGATGCTCCCGCGCGAGCTTGCGGACCGCCGGTGAGGCGCCGCGCAGCGCCGCCTGAGCGCCGTTCGGACTCGTGCCGCCTTGACCGTTCGAGCGGATGTCCGACGCTGCCGCGGGCGCAACGTGCTTGGTCGGCGCCTGGGGAATGTTGAAGCCCGGAACGGGCTCGAAGTTGGCGCTCTCGGCCATGCGCTCGTGCGCGGGTTCCGGTGCCGCTGCCGCTGCTGTTGCCGCCGCCGCTCCCGTCTCGTCGATGACCGCGATCGGTGTTCCCGTTGCCACGGTCGCACCTTCATTCACCAGGATTTCGCGAAGCGTGCCGGTGACCGGCGCGGGCACCTCTGAGTTCACCTTGTCCGTTGAAACCTCGACGAAGGCTTCGTATTTTTCGACGGCCTCGCCGGCTTTCTTGAGCCAGCGCTCGACCGTGCCTTCCGTAACGGTTTCTCCAAGCTGTGGCATCGTTATCGTCGTCGACATTCTTTAAAACCTAACCAGCTCTCGCATAGCATCCGCCATCTCGGCGGGCGATGACATGTACTCTTCCTCCAGAGGAAGGGCGTAGCCCATCGCCGGCACGTCCGGCGCGCATAGCCGCTTGATCGGCGCATCCAGATCGAAAAGCGCTTCCTCCGCCACCATGGCGCTGATTTCTGCGCCGATGCCGCCGAATTTATTGTCTTCGTGGATGATGAGCAGCTTGCGCGTCTTGCGAACGCTCTCCAAGATCGTGCCTCGATCCATGGGACGTATCGAGCGAAGATCGATCACTTCTACGGAAAGGTTTTCGCCTTCCAGCGCACCGGCCGCTTCCAGTGCCCAGTGAACGTACAATCCGTAGGACACGACGGTGAGCTGATTGCCGGTTTTTTTCACCTCGGCTTTACCGATCGGAATGGTGTAATGGCCCGTTGGCACTTCGCCTTTGATGAGGCGATACGTCTTTTTGTGCTCCAGAAACAACACGGGATCCGGATCGTCGATTGCCGCATTGAGCAGCCCTTTGACGTCGCTGGGAAACGCGGGCGCGACGATCTTCAATCCCGGGACGTGATAAAACAGCGCCTCGATGGAAACGGAATGCGAAAGTGCGCCGCGCACCCCGCCGCCGTACGGTGTGCGAATGACTAAGGGACAGGTGTATTCACCGTTGCTGCGATACCGTGTCTTAGCCGCTTCGCCGACGATTTGATTGAACGCAGGGTAGATGAAATCGGCGAACTGGATCTCCGCGATCGGACGCAGTCCTTCCATCGCCATGCCGACCGCTATGCCGACGATCGACGCCTCGGCGATGGGCGTGTCGATAACGCGTTCCGGCCCGAACTCTTTGATGAAATCTTTGGTGATGAGAAACACGTTACCGCGATTGCCGACGTCTTCTCCCAAAATCAGCGTGCGCTCGTCGTTTTTCATGGCCTCGTACAACGTCGCACGTACGGCTTCGACGTTGTTGAGAACTTGAGAAGAAGATGTTGCTACTGCCACGGTTCCCAAGCTCCTTCGTAGACATGCTCGTATAGGTCCGCCGCGTCGGGATACGGCATGGCTTCGGCTTTATCGGTAGCGTCGTTCGTTTGGGCGAGCACGTCTTTTTTCATCGCTTCCACGTCGGCCGCCGTCATGATCCCCGCCTCGAGCAATACGCGTTCGAAGCGCGGGACCGGATCGTGTTTGCGGTTCTCGGTCACTTCCTCTTTAGTGCGATACGTCATGTCGTTGTCGTCCGTGGAGTGTGCCAAAAAGCGATAGCACATCCCTTCGACCAGACTGGGACCACCGCCGCTGCGGGCTCGCTCCATCGCGCGGTTGACCACGTCGTAGGTGACGACGGGGTCGAACCCATCGAACTGCTCTCCGGCCAAGCCGTATCCGTCGGCGCGCTTGTAAATGTGCGGCTGTCCCATCTGCAGCTCGAGCGGCGTCGAGATGGCCCAGCGGTTGTTCTCGACCAAGAAGACGATCGGCAGATGATGAACGCTCGCGAAATTCACGGACTCGTGCCATTCCCCTTCGCTCGTGGTTCCGTCGCCGCAGGTCACCAGCACGGCACGGCCGGTTTCCTTGCGATACTGTATTGCGTACGCGGCGCCGACCGCGTGCGGAATGTGGGCCGCCAGAATCGACGAAAACGTCATCAATCCCGCTTTTTTCGAAGAGTAGTGATTCGGAAACTGGCGGCCGCCGTTGTGATCTTCGGCGCGCGCGAAAATTGAAAGCATGATCTCGTAGGGCGTGAGACCGATGCCGATCGCGAGTCCCAAATCGCGGTAATACGGAGCCAAAACATCCTTGCCGCGGACAAACGCCATTGCGGCGCCGGCCTGCAGCGCCTCATGTCCCTCGCTGCCGAGCGCAAAGGGCACCTTGCCTTGGCGATTCAGCTGAAATCCGCGATTGTCGAGCTGGCGCTGCAGCAGCATATTGCGGAAGATCTGCTTGAGCTGATCGTCCGAAAGTCCGTGCCGCTCCAGAGCCGTGCGTACTTGCGTGTCGCTTTTTGCCATCTATCGTATGTTCCTTAGCAAGCGTTGCGATCCTGATCCAACCGTTGTCACCCTGAGCCTGTGGCTTTGTCACCCTGAGCCTGTCGAAGGGCCATGGTTCGACAAGCTCCCATGACGAACGTTGTCACCGCGAACCGCGCCATGTCACCCTTTGGCCTTCTGAAGGGTCATGGTTCGACAAGCTCACCATGACAAACGTTGTCACCCCGAACCGCGCCATGTCACCCTTGAGCCTTCTGAAGGGTCATGGTTCGACAAGCTCACCATGACAAACGTTGTCACCACGAACCGCGCCATGTCACCCTCCAGCCTTCTGAAGGGTCATGGTTCGACAAGCTCACCATGACACACGTTGTCACCCCGAACCGCGCCATGTCACCCTCCAGCCTTCTGAAGGGTCATGGTTCGACAAGCTCACCATGACAAACGTTGTCACCCCGAACCGCGCCATGTCACCCTGAGCCGCGCCATGTCACCCTGAGCCTTCGAAGGGTCATGGTTCGACAAGCTCACCATGACAAACGTTGTCACCCCGAACCGCGCCATGTCACCCTGAGCCTGTCGCTTCGACAGTTGCACTCTGTGCGTCACCCTGAGCCTGTCAAGGTCATGGTTCGACAAACTCACCATGACAAACGTTGTCACCCCGAACCGCGCCATGTCACCCTGAGCCTGTCGAAGGGTCATGGTTCGACAAGCTCACCATGACAAACGTTGTCACCGCGAACCGCGCCATGTCACCCTCCAGCCTGTCGAAGGGTTGTCGAAGGGTTTCACTGCCAGGGTTCGCATGCGTCCTCGTAAAGGTTGGCGTACAACTCTGCCTGCTTGGGATACGGCATGCGCTCCGCCCGGTCCGTAGCCTCGTTGACCTCTTGCAGGATGGCTGCCTTCAGCGCTTCGCCTTGCGCAGCGTTCAGCACGCCGTGCTCGATCAGCAGACGCTCGAATTTGGGGACGGGATCGTTCACCCGTCGAGCGTTTACGTCTTCACGCGAGCGGTACGTGCGATCGTCATCGTCGGTCGTGTGCGCGAGAAAGCGGTAGCACTTGGCCTCGATCAACGTTGGACCGGCGCCGGAACGGGCGCGATCCATTGCCTGTTTGACCGCGCCGTAGCATGCGATGGGATCGAAACCGTCGACGGCTGCGCCGGGGATTCCGTAACCCTGCGCGCGTTTGTACACATCGGGCTGTCCCATCTGCGCGCAGAGCGGTGTAGAAATCGCCCACTCGTTGTTTTCGCACAAAAAGACGATCGGCAACGCATGAACCGCGGCAAAATTGACCGCCTCGTGCCATTCGCCCTCGCTGGTCGCGCCGTCGCCGAATGTCGTGAGAACGGCTCTTCCGAATTGTTTGCGAACTTTTATCGCAAAGGCGGCGCCCACGGCATGCGAAGTCTGCCCCGCAATGATCGAGCTTAATCGTGTGCAAGCCCAAGCGTTTGCTCGCATAGTGATGCGGGAATTGCCGTCCGCCGCTCCGATCGTCCGCGCGTGCGAACAGCGAGAGCAATACTTCGTACGGGGTCAAGCCGATGCCCAAATCAAGCCCGAGATCGCGGTAGTAGGGAACCAGGATGTCTTTGCCGCGCTCAAATGCCATCGCTGCGCCGGCCTGCACCGCTTCGTGCCCTTCACCGGCCGACGCAAACGGAACTTTGCCTTGACGATTCAGCTCGAAACCACGCGTTTCTAAACGCCTGTGGGTGAGCATGATGCGCCACAACGCCACGAGCTGCTCGTCCGAAAGCCCGTGCCGTTCGAAGTGCTGCGAGGACTGGGTGCCGGAGATCACGATGTTAGCGTAGTCGCCCGCGGCCAGGCGCAAATCCTGCGACGGGCGAAGGGCCTGGGCGATGACGAAGAGTGGCGTGTCCGGACGCGCGCGGCTGCTCGCGGTAGCCATGCTGCTCGCATGCGCGATGTGCCCTCGCGCGGCGATGGCTGCAGCCGACACGTGTCCGGTGACTTCGGTGGGGTTTTTGCCGGCCAACCCGGCGCGCACCCTCTTCGGTTTCATGCTGATCGCTCCCAGAGCGCGGTCGATATCGGGCGACATCGCCGTCGATACGGATCATGGGTGGTTCCGGATACGGTTCGCCGACGTTCGAATCGAACGGCGATCCGCGGGCGGCCTCAGTTCCCGCGTACTGTACGCCCGCTTTCCGGAAACCATCGCTATTCGCCGCTTTTGGGTCGAGGAGGCCGGCGTGCCGTGTTATCCGCCGGACGGCGGGCAACCACCCGTTGTGCGGCAGGGACCACTGATGGAACGCCCACCCGTACCGGGCGACACGGTGATCGCCGCCGCGATTCGCGCGCCGTACGGACGGATGGACTGCGCGCAGCCGTTTTCGCCGGTTCGCGCGCTCACCATCGTGGAACCCGGTTTCCCTCCACGGCAAGCAACATTCCCCGGAACGGCGCTCGTTGAAGTGACCGTGTCGGCGGACGGCAAGGTGTCCGATGCAAAACTGATCGGCAGTTCGCACACTTCCGGATTCGATCAAGCCGCGCTGGATGCCGCAAAGATCTCCAAATACGCGCCGGCGAACGCATATTGCTTACCGACCGTCGGCCATTACCTCTATAAAGCGACCGTTACGCCGTTATGATAGATCTCCGCAGCACGCTCGACGTTCCCCGGGACGATCTCGTCCGGCATCGCCGCTATTTTCACATGCATCCCGAACTCTCGCTCGAGGAGTTCAAAACCGCCGAGTACATCGAGCGGGAATTGAAAATGCTCGAGTTGGACGAGATTCGCGCAGGAGTAGGGCGCACGGGCATCTTGGGAACGATTCGTGGAGGCAAACCCGGTCCCGTGACGCTGCTGCGCGCGGACATCGACGCACTTCCGGTATCCGAGGTCTCCGAGGCTGAGTACCGTTCGCGCACGGACGGCGTTATGCACGCGTGCGGCCACGACGGCCACATCGCCATCCTACTCTGCGCCGCCAAAGCATTGGTACAGCGCCGAAACGAGATCGGCGGCAGCCTCGTTTTTTGTTTTCAGCCGGGCGAAGAAGGCTATGCGGGCAACAAACTCATGATCCAGGACGGTGCGCTGGAGCATCCGCATGTCGATCGCTGTTTTGCGCTCCATCTATTCAGCGGGCTGGATGTGGGGAAGATCGGCGTGCGGGACGGCCCCTTCTTTGCCTCCTCAGACGAGTTCCATCTCGACATTTGCGGCAAGGGCGGTCACGGCGCCATGCCGGAGCGCGCGATCGATCCCATCGTCGCCGGTGCGCATGTCGTCACGATGCTGCAGACGATCGTGAGCCGGGAAATTGCGCCCAAGGATCCGGCAGTGTTCACCGTCGGCAAGTTTCACGCGGGCTCAACCTTCAACGTCATCCCCAACGAAGCGCACATGGAGGGAACGGTCCGCAGCTTTGATGCCGGCGTGCGAGAATCGATGCCGGAGCGCATGGAGCGCATCGTTCGAGGACTCTGTCAAGCGATGCGCGTGGAATACGAGCTGAAATATCGCTACGGCTATCCGCCCACGGTAAACGATCCGCGGATGAACGAGATCGTTCGCGAGGTCGGCGCGCGCATTTTGGGCGCCCAAAACGTCGTGTATCCGCACGATGTTGTAATGTGGGCCGAAGACATGGCGTACATGCTGGAGCAACGTCCGGGCGCGTATTTCATCGTGGGAGCGCGAGGCGCGCAGCGCGGGACATTCCCGCAGCATAGCGCCAGCTACGACATCGACGAGGCGGCTCTCGAAGTGGGCTTCAAGATGATGGTCGGATTGGGGTTATCAGCGTAGTCATTAAAAATTGCGATTGACTGCCGCGGTAATAACTGCCACCGCGATAGAAATTACTGCCAACACTCGCACAATCGTCCGGCGAACTCGCGTGCGATTTGTTTCCATCTCCGGTTTCCAAAGCGCCAGTCTGACCGCAATGGCTATGCCGCTTAGCACGAACACCAGGGCGGTGAAGTCCGAGCGTCCCATGCCGTTTAACTACAGCCGCCCGATCCAACGGTTCGGCGTGGAGCGCAGCCACAGCAAGCATGTATTGCTTTCGCCGCGGTCTAGCGGTTCCTCAAGTCTTCGCCGATCGCATCGGCGGCAGTGTCGGCAACCTGCTTGAGCTTACGAGCGCCAAAACGCAATAATCCGCCCAACTGCGCGGCGGCGTCCTGCGTCTGCGCCTGCGTGGCTTTGAGCGCGTCTTCCATGCGTGCCGCGGCTCTATTCAGAATTTCGTCGTTCATCGTTCCGTCACGGTGAGTACCCAGCGGATGGCCCGCGCGTATTGATCCAGTTCTTGAATGGTGCGCTGCATCCAGCCCGTTGCCGTGTCCTCCTGTTCATCCCTACCTTCGCGTGCCCCAAACTGTTTCGCATACGCGCGCGCTTGCTCTAGTTGCACCTCGATCTCTGGCCAGCGCGTTCGCAAGGTCTGCTCCGATGCGTCCGGCGGCCGTTCGATGATCGGGGGAGCCGGCGCCTGCGGATGCCGTAGGGCAAATTCCAGCCGCGCAAGCGCGTAGTCACCGCTCACGCGAATGAACGACGCCAAAAGCTGCACGAGCCGAACCTCCATCACGGGAGCGCTTTCCCGGGGCGCCGAACCAGGCCTTCGTGAATTCGGTCGGAGACTCGCGGCGGTACGTCATCGTCGGAAACGGCTTTGCGGGCACGACGGCCGCCGAGCAATTGCGTAAGCACGATCCCTCCTGCTCGATCGCACTGTTCACTGACGAACCGTACACGTTGTATAACCGCATCGCGCTTCCGCCGCTCCTGCGTAAACAGGTTGCCGAACAAAAAGTGATCATGCGCGACCTTGCATGGCATGAAAAGCAAAGCATCGAGTTGCATCTGCAAACTCAGGTGGAACGGATCGTTCCCGAAGACCGCATCGTTTTGGCCGACGGCGTAGCATATCCGTACGATGCCGTTCTCATCGCAACCGGCGGACGTCCCAACCGTCACCCGGCGACCGGGTCCGACGGCGCGAACGTGTACAACTTTCAATACATGAGCGATACGCTGGCAATTTCGCGCGAATTGGAAACCGCCAAAGCGGCCGTGTCGATCGGCGGCTCGTTCATTGCGTACGAATTGGCGGAGGCGTTCGTTTCGCGTAAGGTCGAAACGCATTGGATCATGCGGGGTCCCCGCGTGCTGCACCGCATGCTCGACGAAATAGCGGGAGATTTGATCGACCAAGCCGCCAAGAATGACGGCGTGCACATGCACTACAACGACGAGGTCGCCGAATTCGTACGCGACAACGGCGCCGTTAAAAAAATCCGGCTGAAAAGCGGTACGGAGATCGAAGCGCAATGCTACGGTGTCGGGCTTGGATTGACCATGAACACCGAGGTTCTCCAAAGTACCTCGATCGAGACGAGCAAGAACGGCATTCTCTGCGACGACGGTTTGGAAACGAACGTCGAGGGGGTTTTCGCCGCCGGCGACATCGCCGATTTCTACGACCCGATCTTGGAGATGCGCTATCGGATGGGAACGTGGAACAACGCCGGTGCGCACGGCAAAGTCGCGGCCCAAAACATGATGGGCGGCAGCGTCAAGTACGACGACGTCCCAGAGTATTCCAGCCTGCTGTTCAAAGGCCAAACGATCACCCAGTTCGGTCTCTCGCCGGAATATAGAGGCGACATCGAAACCGTTTTCACCGTGGATCGGGAAAAGAAATGGTATCGCGCGCTCTATTTTTGGGAAAACCGTCTGGTCGGAGGCTGCTTCATGGGTAAGGGCAACCGCAGCGGAAAGCGCAAGTACGTGGATGCGATTAAAAGCAAGCAGCGTTTTCCGAAAAACGAGTGGGCATCGATGCTCGAATGGACGCACGATTAAAATGAGCATGTGGGAACCGTTTTCGGAGCATGCACGCCGCGCGATGGTCGCGGCTCAGGAAGTCGCGCTGCGATTCGGCAACGACTTCATCGGTCCCGATCACATCTTTGCGGGCATCATGAGTAACCACGAGAGCGGCGGGGCGCAGGTCGTCGCGTCCTTCGGAGTCGACGAAGCGCGCGTGCTCCAAGCCGCGCAGGCTGTGCTTGCGCCCGATCTTCCGCGCGGCGAAGATCGTGTCGCACAAGAGCGCATCAAAGAGATGATCTTCGACCCGCGCGCTAAACGCCTAATCGAAGGCTCGTTCGAAGATGCCAGGAGCCTGGGCCACAATTATGTCGGAGTCGAACATATGCTGCTGGGCTATCTGCGCGTTTGCGAGCCCGGCGAAGGATTGCTGCCGGCGCTCAACATCGAGCCGGATATGCTGCGAGCGCGCCTGTTGGAAGCGCTGCGGACGTCGGGCGAGCCCGCCACGCTCGACGTCGTCTTCGATAGTTTTCCGCAGAAGGCGGAGCCTCAAGAACTCTGGAGTGCGTTACGCCGCAGCGTGGAAGAGCAAGACGCCGCGCGCGCAATGGCTTACGCTCTGCGAATCGGCCGAAGCCGCGGCTGGAACGCACGTGCTGCCGCAGCCGTAGTTGCCAAACTGAGCGACGAGTCGTCCGGCCCGCAGACTAGTAGCTGAAAAGCGGCGACCACAACACGCGCGCGCGATTGGCAAGAAAGTGCACGTCAACGTGCAACGCGGTGCCTCGTGAACGAATATGATGACCTGCTGCAGCGGTGGAAGGCGCTGCGCGCCGGCGGTAAATTCGCGGTCCGTGAAGTCGCCTGCGCCGGCGCACCGCGCACCTTGCTGTGCGTGGAGAGCGGGCCCCAGACGGCGCCGTCCATCGCCCTTGCCGCCGGCGTGCACGGCGACGAGCGCGCGGGACCTTGGGCGCTCCTCTCGCTATGTGAGACCGAAGCGCTCGATCCGCACTACGCGTACCGGATCTGGCCGTGCACGAATCCGAGCGGGTATCTGGAGCACACCCGCGTGAATGCGGACGGCGCCGACGTCAATCGCAGTTTCGGTCGCGGCGGCCAAACGCCGGAGGCGCGCGCGATCGTTATCGCCAACCGCGATCGCAAGTTTGCGCTTTCGATCGACCTGCACGAAGATTGCGACGCTTCCGGCTTTTATTGCTACGAGTACGGTACGGACGGTATCGGCGAAGCCGTCATTGCGAAGCTTCGCTCGGCCGGCGTTGCCATTCAAGATTTGGAGCAGTGCGATTTGGGAGCGCCGTTCGCCGCAGCGGAAATGAGCGGCGGCATCGTGCGGCCCGGCAAAACGCTCGAAAGCAGCGCGCTGGGCGGCTTCTCGTACACCATGCTCATCGCGCGGCACGCGGCTACGCGAGCGCTGACGTTCGAAACGCCGACCTCGCCGCCGCTCGCCGATCGTATTGAGATCCACTGCATGGCGGTACAGGCCGCCCTAGCGGCGCTTTCGAACCTGTAACGATCATGGCTGAACGCGATACACTCGAAGTAGACGTCCTCTTCGTCGGTGCGGGTCCGGCTTCGCTCGCCGGCGCGATCCAACTCATGCAGCTGGCCAAGGCGAGCGGCAAAGACCTGGAAGTGCTCGTGATCGACAAAGCCGGCGAGATCGGGAACCACGCGTTATCCGGCGCGGTCGTCGATCCCAAGGCGCTGGACGAGCTGCTTCCCGACTGGCGCGGTCAGGCGCCGATGGAAGCGCCGGTCGGCGACGATCAGCTGCTGGCTGCTCACGAACGGCGGCCGAATCAAAGCGCCGATCGTACCGCCGATGCTGAACAATCACGGAAAATTCGTCGCTTCGCTGCAAAAAATCGTGACGTGGATGGCCGGGCTGGCGGAAGAAGCGGGCGCGCAAGTGTTCGGTGAGTTTCCCGGACAGGAACTGCTCTGGGAAGGCGACCGCGTCATCGGCGTGCGCACCGGCGACAAAGGCGTCGACAAGCACGGCAATCCAAAACCCAATTACGAACCCGGCGCGGACATCTTGGCAAAAATCGTCGTGCTCGGCGAAGGTCCGCGCGGCACGCTCGCAAAGCAGGCGATTGCGCGCCTGGGCCTGGATGAAGGCCGCGAACCGCAAGTGTACGCCGCCGGCGTGAAGGAGCTTTGGCAGTGTGCGCCCGGCAGCGTGCAGGCTGGAAGCGTCATCCATACGATGGGATATCCGCTCCCTAACGACACGTTCGGCGGCGGTTTCATCTACGGCATGGGCGGCGACGTGCTCGACGTCGGGTTCGTCACCGGGCTGGATTACAAAGATCCCACGACCGACCCGCACAACATTTTCCAACTCTTCAAGGCGCATCCGGCCGTGCGCAGCATGCTCGCGGGCGCGAAGCTCGTGCGCTACGGCGCTAAAGCGATTCCGGAAGGCGGCTTGTACGCGATGCCGCGGATGTACGGCGAAGGATTGCTGATGGTCGGCGACTCTGCCGGGTTTCTCAACGGCATGCGTCTCAAAGGCGTGCATTTGGCGATGAAGTCGGGAATGCTCGCGGCACAAACGGCATTCGAGGCTCTGCAGGCTGGCCGCTTCGATGCCGAGCAGCTCGCTTCAATGGAGCGCCGTTTCCAAGCGTCATGGGCGTATGACGAGCTGTACTCTGCGCGCAATTTTCATCAAGGCTTTCGCAACGGGCTCATCAACGGCATGCTCAACACCGGGCTTGGGATGTTCACCGCAGGGCGCGGCTTCGGCATTTCGGAACGGCTGCGTGGCGAAGAAGGCTACGAGCGCATGGAAAAGCGCGGCTACAAACCAAAGGCGGCGCGCCGCGCCGTCATCGACAACGTCGTCACTTTCGATAAACTCACGGACGTCTACAACAGCGGAACGATGCACGAAGAAGACCAGCCGTGCCATCTGCACGTTTCCGATACCAACATCTGCCGCGACAAATGCACGGTCGAATACGGAAATCCGTGCGAGTATTTCTGTCCGGCGCAAGTCTACGAGCCTCGATTCGAGAAGGTCGACGGCCATGTCGAGGGAGCACTCACGATCAACTTTACCAACTGCGTGCACTGCAAGACGTGCGACATCGCCGATCCGTATCAGATCATCACCTGGGTGCCGCCGCAGGGAGGCGAAGGACCGGTCTACACCGGGATGTAGCGGACTTAGGTGAAGCGCACGGCCAGCACAGCCATGTCGTCGCGCTGCCGTTCCGGCGACCAAAACTCTTGCGCATCTCGGATTAGACGCTCCGCGAGCGAAGCCATGGGGTCCTCGCAATGCTCGTCTATGTATCGACGCACGCGATCCAAACCGAAGAACTCGATGTTTCCGCGGCGGGCGTCGGTGACTCCGTCGGTCACTGCTACCAGTATGCTGCCCGGCTCGATGTCCACGTAGCGCTGCTTGAATTGGTGCGATTGCGAATCAAAAACGCCGATCAACGGCGCCGTGGTCGGCAAAGCCCTCGCCGGTTGGCCAAGCGGCTTGAGAAATACCGGATCGTGCGCCGCCGAGGCGTAGCCCATCACGCGGCGTTCCGGGTCGACTTGTCCGAAAAACACCGTGGCGAACGAGGGCGCTCCCTCGTCGGCGCTGTTTTCGATGTAGAGGCGGTTGAGCGATTGGAGCGTCTTCTCCGGAGTTGAACCTTCCGACGCGTATGCCCGCAGCGCGAATTTTATGAGCGCGGCATGCACGGCGGCACGCGCGCCTTTTCCCGAAATGTCGCTGACGGAAAAAGCCACGGTGCCGTTGTCGAAGAGGTACACGTCGACGACGTCGCCGCCGGCATCGCCTTGAGCCAGTCGGTATTCGACCGCGTATTCGATGCCTTCGATCGTTCTGGGCCGGGGCGTGAAAAGATGATCGACCAGCAACGCTGCGGCATCGTACGTTTGTGTGTGCGATGCCGGATCGTCCGAGTGTACGGTGCCCGCCGCGGTCGGCGGTCCCGCAATGGGATGCTTGGGATGCGCGTCTCCGATTGGCTGGAGGTCGGGGCGATCGGCCATGCCTGTGCGCTTTCCCGCTCGACCGGGCGCCGTAACTCCGTTCCGCCGTCGTCGTGAAACCGTACGGGCAGCTGTGCTCGTTGCAAGCACTGTGAGGCTGCTGCGCGTAGATTTTTCGTTGGTCGTGCTCGTTGTCGTATTGGCCATGCTTGGCGGCGGCATCTGGCAGATGGCCCGAGCGTTTCCCGATGCAGGGCGAGGCTTGGTGATATACGCCCGCGAGCAAAAGGATCTCTTCGTCGACGCCGGGCTGATCCAAGAATCGCATCACGTGCATGGCAGCGACGCGCTCGCGCAGCGCTTGCGAGAGCAAACCGTGATCGTCGCGACGCGAACCTCGCCGCACAGTGCGTATATGGGCGCAGGCGTGATCATGGGGACGCGCCGGAATCGCATCGAAATCCTCACCGCCCAACACATCGTGGCGCACAGCGGGCGCAAGTTCGTCATCTTCCCGGATCACACGATTCGGCATGCGCTCCAGATCGTGCGCGCTCCGAACGCCGATCTCGCGCTGGTATACGTCGAACGCGTTCCGTTAACGGCGTATCCCACCGCTCACTTGGCGCCCCAGACGTTCCGCACGGGCCAGCAATTCATCGTGATGGGCCATCCCGGCGCGAAGAGTTGGACCGCTTCACCAGGCATAGCGGAACGCCATTTGTACACGACGCTGCTCTTTTGTCCCACTTGCAACAAGGGAGATTCCGGTGCCGGCGCGTTCGACCGGAGCGGCGCGCTGCACGGCATCGTGGTGAGCAAGGCGATCATGAGCGCGCCATCCGCGAAGACCGGGCGCTACATCAAGATCACGGCGTTTGAAATGGAACAACCGCGCACGATTCGAGCATTTTTGAAAACGGCGCAGCAATGAACGGTCCGGCAGCACGCGGCGGCGACGTCGCGATCGTCGGTGCGGGCGTGATCGGATTGTCGATTGCGTTCGAATTGGCTTCGCGCGGCGCCGCCGTGCATGTATACGATACCGGCGTCCCGGCGAGGGCTGCCTCATGGGCCGCTGCAGGGATGCTTGCGCCGCGAACGGAGCGCCTAAGCGATGAAGCCATGCGTGATCTGTGCGAAGCATCGCTCGAACTGTATCCCGCGTTCGTGCAATCACTGCGCGACGCGGGTGCGCCCGATCCGCACCTGCGACTGGACGGTATCATCCATGCCGCGTACGACGACGGCGCGCTCGAGCGGTTGCAATCGCGCGCGTGCGAACTTCTTGCCGGGGGCTGCTCCGCTGCCGTGCTCTCGCGGGACCAAACGCTGCTGGCGGAACCGGCGCTAGGAAAAAACGTCTGCGGAGCGCTCCTCGTGCACGGGGAGGGACAAATCGATAATCGGCGCCTTGGGCGCGCGTTGGTTCGCGCCTGCGAGACGCGCGGCGTCCGGGTGCACACCGCTCTCTCATCGGTAGCCATCGAGTTCGACGGGCGTCGCGCCTTGGGGGTGCGTTCGGATGCCGGCTACGTTTCCGCGATCGCTGTCGTAAACGCGGCCGGAGCCTGGGCCGGCAGCGTGGCGGGCGTACCGCTCGACTGTGTACTGCCGGTTCGCCCCGTCAAAGGCCAGATGCTGGCAATCGAAATTCCAATCGGCTTTATGCGGCGTACGACCTGGGCGCCCGGCGCCTACCTCGTGCCCCGCGCCGACGGCCGGCTGCTGGTCGGCGCGACCGTTGAAGAACGCGGCGACGTCCGTGTCACCGCCGGCGGAATGCAGGAGTTGCTCCACGCTGCCGTGTCCGCCGCGCCCGCATTGCGCGAATTCACCGTCAGCGAAATGTGGGCAGGCCTGCGGCCGGCCACACCCGACGAACGGCCATGCCTCGGCGGGACGCCCCGCAAAGGTTACTACGTCGCGACGGGCCACTATCGCAACGGCATCCTGTTGGCTCCGATTACTGCACGCTTGCTTGCGGATGCGGTTGAATCCGGCAACGCCGATGCATCCCCCGCATTCTCGCTCGCGCGCTTTGGAACGAAAGCGCACGCCGAGCAGCGAACGTCTCCCGTGTGAAAGCTTCCATCAACGGAGAAGAGCATGACCTTCCCGACCGCTTGACCGTGGCGCAGCTGCTCGTGCGCGTGCGGGTCCCCCAGCGCGGAATCGCCGTCGCCAAAAACGATCGCGTCGTTCGGCGAACGGAATACGATCATGAGCCGGTGCGGAACGGCGATCGCATCGAAATCATTAAAGCGGTCGCGGGCGGTTAGCCATTCAACTTCGCATGAGGACAATATGAACGACGCACTAAAAATCGGCGCATACGAATTCAGTTCGCGGCTGATCGTAGGGACGGGGAAGTATCCTTCGCTGGAGACAATGCAGGCGGCGCACGGGGCCAGCGGAGCGCAGATGGTTACCGTCGCGATCCGGCGCATCAATTTGGACGACGCGACCGGCAAGACGATGCTCGATTACATCGATCGAAGCAAATACGTCATTCTCCCCAACACGGCAGGCTGCTTTACCGCAAAAGAAGCGGTGCTGACAGCGCAGCTCGCCCGCGAGTTACTCGAAACGGATCTGGTAAAGCTCGAAGTTATCGGCGATCCGCAGACGCTGTACCCGGACACGCGTGAAACGCTGGCGGCCGCGCGGGAATTGGTGGAGGATGGATTCACCGTCTTGCCCTACGTGGTTGACGACCCGGTGGCGTGCAAGCAGCTCGAAGAAGAAGGGTGCGCGGCGGTGATGCCGCTGGCTGCGCCGATCGGAAGCGGTCTAGGGGTGTGCAACCCGTATTCCATTCGCATCATCAAAGAGCGCGCCGGCGTGCCGGTGATTGTGGACGCCGGCGTAGGCACGGCCAGCGATGCGGCGATTGCGATGGAGCTCGGAGCCGACGCGCTACTGATGAATACCGGCATCGCGAGCGCCAAAGATCCGGTTCGCATGGCGCAGGCGATGCAGCATGCGGTCCATGCCGGGCGGCTGGCATACTTGGCGGGCCGGATGGAAAAACGGCTCTACGCGAACGCCTCCAGCCCGATGCAGAACTTGATCGCGGTAAAATAACGAACTAGCACGTCTTTGAGAGCGCGCGTTTGCGCGCTCGAACAAACCAGTGCACCGTGCCCTCCGGAGGCACGGCGTGCGCCCAAGATCCGACGATCGTCTGCGCGTTCGTTTCGCTCAGCGATTCGATTGCAAATTGCCCTTGCAGCGCCTCGCGCAGACCCGTTCCATCGAAGTACACGTGGGCGACACTCGCTTCATCGCCCTCTTGCGGCGCGTACGTGTCTTCGTCCAAACGGATTCCGTTGCCGTAGCGGCTGTCGCGCTTGGATGCAAACGTGCAATAGAACGGTGCGTCGGGTCTGAGCGCTCGCGCGATGCCGGCGAGCATGCGTGCGACGATCGACGGCGTCCCGTGCAGCAGCGCGTGCGTGCCGAGCGCTGCATTGTAGGTGGCCGGCGGCAGCATAGCCGTCTGCACGTCGGCATCGTCGATCGCGTGCACGGTCAAGCCCGCGTCCCGCAACGCGGCGGCGTTTCGTCCGCGTCCGGTTCCGAAATCCAAGACGAGCGCTCCCCGCGTGCCGATGCGCTCAATGAGCGCAAGCGCCAGCGGATGCGCACGGCGGAGGTTGGCTGCCTGCGGCGAATCGTTGCTCATGCGTTCGCTACCGCTCATTATCGTGGTCGGCGCGAATGACCTGGCCGTGCGCGTCTGCGAAGAATTATGCGAAACGCACGGCCAAGAGGTCGTAGTCGTATGGGACGGCGGCAAGGATGTATCCGGGCGCATTGAACGCATGGGAGCCGCTTTTGCGGCACTTGCGCCCAATCAGTACGATGCGCTCGCATCGGTCGGCGTACGGGAAGCAGCATGCATCATGCCCGTCTGCGACGACGATCGGCTCAACCTGCAGGTGGCGCTCAAAGCACGCGATCTGAATCCCGAAATTCGGATCGTGCTGCGCCAGTTCAACCGCGGCCTGGGGCGCAAGATCGAACAGAACCTTGCGAATTGCACGGCGATCTCCCCGGCAGCACATGCGGCTGCAACATTTGCCGCAGCGGCGCTGGACCCGGCATGCCTGTACGCAGTGCAGTTCCCCGCCGCCGAGGGCCCTTTGGTCGGGTTTTCCGAACGCCGCGCTTGCGATTTCGGTTTGAGCGATTGCTCCGTTTTTGAAGCCGAACGCCATTTGGGTCTGCGCATCGTCGCGATCGACGATCGCGTCGATCCGGATGCAGACTCAGCCATCGGACCGCAGGATCGAATCTTGGCGTGCGGTCCGGTTGAGGCGCTGCAGTACGCGTGGCCGCGGCGCAGCATGCGCCGGCGCAGCGGCGGGCGCAGGCGGATGCGTCTGCGCGAGGCGGTCCGCACGGCGGCGCGACTGGAACCGCTCCTTTCGTACACGTTCGTGGCCGGCATCGTGGTGTTTTTCGGCGCTACGGCATACTTCATGTTCGAAATGCAGCTGAACTTCGTAGAGGCGATGTATTTCACGGCTTCCACGATGCTTACCGTCGGATACGGCGACATAACGCCGTATAACCATCACGCCGGAGTTCTTTCGCTGCTCGTTGCCATCGCAGTGATGCTCGTGGGAGTGACGATCGGCGGCATCTTCATCGCAACGATCAGTTCGGCGCTCAATCGAGCGCAGGAAACGGCTCTGCGCGGGTTGCGGCAGATTCACGGTGACGATCACGTCGTGGTTTGCGGCGCGGGCAACGTCGGCACGCGCGTGATCGACTTTTTACTCGCCATGAATCAGCGCGTGGTCGTCATCGAGCATCGGCCCAGCGCCGTACTGCTGGAGCAGGCGCGAACGCGTCAAATCGATTTGCTCGCCGGAGATGCGACCAGCGACGACACCTTGGGCTTCTGCAGCGTGCGTTCCGCGCAAAGTCTGATCGCGGTGACCGACAGCGACACGGCCAACCTGGAAGCGGCCCTCGGAGCGCTCGATCGCAATCCCCGGCTTCCCGTCGTCATGCGCATCGTCGATCCGGCGTTCTCGCAATCGGTCGAGCGCAATTTCAATATTGCCAAGTCGTTTTCGGCCAGCGATTTGACGGCGCCGGCCATCGCCGGCCTGGCACGCTTTCCGGGGTCGCGCGGGCGGATTCGCCTGGGCGGCGAAACGCTGAACATCGCCGAGCGCAGCGGCGCAGTCCGCTTACCACGTGCGAAAGGCACGATTCCGCTTTACGCCTGGAGGGCAGGGAAGTTGGTGCCCATTCACGATTTTGCCGACATGCAGCCCGAGGACCGGCTGTTGTACGTCGTGCCGCTCTCGCAATTTCGCGCGGCCTGAAAGAAGGAGTAGAGGTGGAAATGCTGTCCAAAGGCGCACAAATGCCCGTGGTGGCCGTACTTGATGACGGCGGCAGCACGATTGAAACGAGCGGTCTGCTCGGCCGAACGCTCGTGCTGTGGTTTTATCCCAAAGACGACACCCCGGGTTGAACCAACGAAGCGTCGCAGTTCCGCGACGCCTACGCGCGCTTTGAAGAGAAAGGCGCCCGGATCGTAGGGGTGAGCCGCGACTCGGTGGCTTCCCATCAAAAATTCAAAGCCAAGTACGATATTCCGTTTATGCTCCTCGCCGACGTCGAGGCGAAGTTGTGCGAGGCCTTCGGCGTGCTCGTCGAAAAGACGATGTATGGAAAGACCAGTCTCGGCGTGCAGCGTTCGACCTTCCTGATCGATCCTGCAGGGACGATCGTCAAAGTGTGGCCCAAGGTGAGCGTTGAGGGCCATGCTCAGGAGGTGTACGCGTCGCTGATCTAAAGGCCGGCCCGGTGCGTTTGCGCGTCGTGGGATCCAGTTCGGCGGTGCCCCGGCCGGGAAGCGCCTGCAGCTGCTACGTCATCGAAACAGCGAGCACGACCTTGGCGCTGGACTGCGGCACCGGTGCGGTCGCGAGCATGCGGCGCTTTTTAAATCCCAATGCCTTGAATGCGGTCATTATTTCGCACCTGCATGCCGACCATGTAGTCGATTTAATCCCTCTGCGATACTTCACGACCTTGCCGCCCACCAAACGCGATAGGCCGCTGGAGGTCTACGTGTATTCCGGCGGTCTGCGCGGGTTGCAGTCTTACGCGCGCGCGGCCTCAACGGGGAGCAGCGAAAAGTTCTTCGAAACGTCGATGCGTTTGCATGAATACGATCCGTCGGACGTGCTGGAGATCGGCGATGTGCAGATTCGCTTCGCGCGCACGACGCACTACGTCGAGGCGTATGCCGTTCGCGCCGCATGTGCCGGAGTGATCGTTGCATACTCGGCCGACACCGCGCCTGCTCCAAACGTCGTGCAGGCCGCGCGCAACGCGGACGTGTTCGTCTGTGAGTGCTCGCTGGGACCCCACGGAACCGATCGCGCTCCCCGCGGTCATTCGAATGCGCGCGAGGCCGGAATAATGGCAGCGCAGGCGCAAGCCAAGCATTTGCTGCTCACGCACTATGGGGCCGAGTTCGACCCGCAGGATCTGCATGCCGCCGCAAGCCGCGAGTTTGGCGGTCCTGTCACCGTCGCGCACGACGGATTGCAATTGTCGTTTTAAGGGACCTTAGGAAATGATCTTTGCGACCATCTCCGTGCGGTTGCGCGAGCCGGTCTTGGTCAGCAGCTGCTTGACGTGAAAAATGGCCGTCGATTTGGAGATGAACAGATGCTGCGCGATCTCCTCGTTGCGAAGACCCTTCACGACCAAACTCAACACCTGGCGCTCGCGCGGCGAGAGTTCGAAACGGTTGGCCAGCGTTTCCATTTGGTCGCGCACGGCGAATCGCTCGACCATCACGGCATAGGCCGGCGTTCCGCCTTCTAGTTCCAGAATCCGCACGGCGACGGAGGCGCTTGCGGCCCCGCGCAACACGCCGTCCGGGCTCTCCTCGCGCTGCGCCAGCAATTTGAGCGCCGTGTACTCGATGGACGGCGGCAGCGCGCCGTCTTCCGAGGGCCGAAATTCTTTGCGCCGTTCGGCGGGGTCTACGCGGTAAAAAAGAACTCGTAACCGCTTGTCGACGACGAAAAGCGCGGGGGTCGCCCTTCGTGCTAGCACAGCCAGGTGATCGGGTAACAGCTGTGCCCGCTGATCTTGAGTAGATACTGCCCGGCGCGTACCTATCATCACGACTAGTTCCTTCCGTTCGAGCGCGTGAACTGCTCGCATCGTTGGGAGCTTTCAACGCTATCCCACCACGGTAGCATACACCTAAAAGAAGCGGTGTTCCCGCTACTTCCCTTGCTTACAACGGGAGTGATTTATGACTTCGTACAGGACGCTCGTATTCGGAGCAATAGCAATGGTTTGCGCGACGTCGCCGGCGTGGGCGGATAGCGTCACCGCCAAGCCGAGTCCTCAGCAGTTTGATAGCGTCACCGCTAAACCGAAGCACTTCGATAGCGTCACCGCTAAGCCAGGCCCCGTGCAGTTCGACAGCGTGACCGCAAAGCCGGGTCCTCAACCGTTTGACTCTGTTACAGCAAAGCCGAAATATCTAGTGCTGGCCGGCGTACCCGGCCTCGCCCCGGTGACGTTGGACGTTTCGTGGCTGCTGCGGATTATCGCCCGCTAAGCACCACGTTGATCATGGCTTGAACGGCAGCGGGATCGAACTGGGTCCCGCTGTACCGTTTGAGTTCCTCTATCGCCCTCGTGGGCGGCAACGGCGCGCGGTACGGCCTGCGCGCGATCATCGCGTTGAACGCATCGGCAACGGCAACGATGCGGGCCGCGAACGGAATCGATCCGCGTTCCAACCGGTCGGGATAGCCCCGGCCGTCGAACCGCTCGTGATGCGAACGCACCGCCGGCGCAAACGGGCGCAGTTCGCTCACTGCGACCACGATTTCTTCGCCCTGCACGGCGTGCTGCCGCATAATCTCCCATTCGTCTTCGGTCAGCTTGCGGGGAGCGGTTAGTATTTCCAGCGGCGTCGCGGTCTTGCCAACGTCGTGCAGCAGGCCGGCGCGCGTGATGGCATACGACTCGCCGCGCGGCAGGCTCAAATGCTTGGCGATCCGCCAGCACCACATCCCGACTGAGCGGGAGTGTTCCGCCGTGAGCGAGTCTTGCGCCGACAAGCGAAACAAGAGTTCGTCGATTTTGGCGTCGATCAGGTCGACGGCGTAGACCGGATTCTCCTGGCGCTTGGCGCGGAAGCCGCCGATGTGCACGTCGATGCGCTGCTGCAGATCGCTCAGACCGCGGCGAACCAGCGGAGAGAGCGGGACGTTCTCGGAAAGCACGTCGAGCGTCGCGCTCACGGTCGAAGGCAGCAGATTGTGCAGCCGCGTTTCGTTCGGGTAATCCGCAAGCACGGCGTTGACCCAATCGAAAATGGCGAACGGATCGCGGTGCGAGGTCCAGTCGACGATGCGATCCAGAGTGCGCTTCGTCAACACGTCGGCCAGAATGGATCGCCGCTCCGGCGGCAGCGTTCGGGAGAGTGCCCGGACGGAGATGTCGCCGCGCAACATCTCGATGCGCCCGGCAAGATACGGCCCCGAAACCGCTTCGTTATCCAGCAATTTGCATCTGCTCCTGCGTGCAGGGAAGCGCTTCGAGCACGGCGGCTACGCCGCCGAAGTCTTCGGTGCGAAGCATGCGCAGCGCTTGATAGAGCTCTTCATAGTTGTCGGCACCGTCCCAGCGATGGAAAATCGCTGTAATGCCCTCGTACAAAGCGCGCAGTCTCGGCGACATCATATCTGAGAGATCGTTGACGTGATCCAGAATCGCGGACGCCTCCCTTGTGCGGCCCAACTGGCGTACGGCGAGGGCGCGGTAAATTTGCGTTCGTACGGTGCGCCGCCCGATCGCGTCACATTCAAGCAAGCAACGCTTGACTTCGTGCAGCGCGGCTTCGGCTTCGGTCACGAGGCCACCGGCGGCGGCATAAAAGGCGATTTCTGAAAAGCGAAGCGCTCTACGATCGGGAGTCGCTTGCCGCTCGCCCGTTGGGAAGATCACATCGTATGCTAGGGCGAATTTGCCGCGTCCGGCAAGCGTAAGCGCTTCTGCAGGGATGAGTGCTTCACTCGTACCCTGCTCGGCGTAATCAATGCCGTGTGCAGCCAGCGCCTTTTCGACCGCACGCAGGCCCTCGGTGTCGCCCATTTCGGCGCGAATGTCGATGCTGCCGAGCAGCGCGAACAACCGCATCTGTTCGCTGCCCGCTTTGAGTCCGCAGTCGAGAACGCGATCCAAAATGTCAAGCGCGTGCTTAGGGCTGTCCTCAATATCGTACGCGATGTTATACAGCACGGAATACGCGCGGGCGGCCACGTCGTACATGCCGCAGTCCAGGGCCATCTCCAAGGCGAGCGTAGCGCCTGCCCTAGCGGTCTCAATCTGGCCCGTTAGGAGCGCGACCCAAGCGGCGTGGTGATGAACCTTGGCCTGCAGCTGCTTGGAGGCGGATCCGTCGAGCAATGCAAGCGCGGTTTCGATCATGCGGTGCGCATCATCGAAGCGTTGCGCTAATACATAAGCCGTCGCGAGGGTTGAGCGCAGCGACGCGTCGAGCTCGACCGGAAGCGCGCTGCCGACGTACGGTTCCAGCATTTCGATGCCGTCGAGCCTTCCTTGGCGCACGAGGTCGAGACCGTACCGGTACGCAATTTCCGCGCGCAATACCGAGCCATGCTCAGCCGCCTCGATGGCGTGCAAATACCACGATTCGGCGATGTCGCTGCGGTTGGCGTTGGATTCCGCGATGGCTTTGACTGCGAGTGCCACCGCGCTGTGCGCGGCGCTCTCCGACTTTACGGTGGAAAGCGCGTCCTGCAATTCGTCCAAATGGCCTTCGTCCACGAGCGCGAAGCCGTAGTGCTCGCACAGCTTTAGAACCGCAGAATCGTTGCCCCCCCGCGCGTACAGCCGCAGCGCGTCGACGATGTGGCCGCAGCTTTCCAGCAGCGCGGCGGCAACGTTGCACGCTCGCGGGATCGCGCTCTCGCCGGCCTGGCTCAGACGTTCTTCCAAAAAAGACCGAAACAGATCGCGCAGCAAGACCGTGCCGCCGTGTTGCAACGAGACGAGTTTTCCTTCGGCGGCCAACCGTTCGACCGCGGGCCACGCCGCCTGCCACGGGCTTTTCGCGATGACGTCGCGATCCAACGTCGTAAACACGCACGTGTTCAGCAACAGTTCTTGCAGACTGCTCGTCGCATTGCAGAAAAAATTGCTCGGCCAAAAAAGCGTACACGCCTGGCGCGCTTGACGGCCGTAAGCGCTGGAGCCGATCGATCCAGCTTGGTAGACTGGCTCCCAAACTGAACGCCAAGGGCCAGCCGTTGGTCATCTCGTAGAGCCAGGCGATTTGCGCCTGCGAGAGGCCCATAGGCGCTGCAATTTCCTGCGTTTCGGTTTTCGTCAAGCGTAGTTCGTTTTCGTCGATCGGTGCAGTGCACAGATCCTTTTCGACCCAGCGCTGAACGATGGGCGGCATTTCTCGCGAAGCGATCAGCCATCGGTATCCCGGCGGAGACTCGGACACGAGGCGCTCGATGAGGCGGAAAATGCGCGCGTCGTCCCCGGCTCGGTGCACGTCGTCGAGCAAGACCGTTCGTACCGCGTGGCGGTCCAGGTGCCCGAGAAACCAAATGGCCAGCTCGTCTTCGACGTGGGAAGACTGCAGCGCGAATTCCATCGCGCGCGCAAACGACGACGGCAATCCAGGCGCCACGGGCGCCAGCGTCCCAGCAAGACGTCGCGCGAAGGAAACGATGGAGCCATGCTCGGGAAGCAGGCCCAGCTCCAGCGTTGCTGCCGGGTGCGCGTGTAAGAATTGACGAACGGCCGTGGTCTTGCCGTAGCCCTCCGGCGCGCAGATGACCGTGGCTGGGCGCTTCGCGGCGGCCTGCAGGCGTAATGTGAGCCTGCTTCGGGTCAGCGAAGCGTGCATGGTCATAAGGCGGCGCGGTACTGCAGCCAATTTGCAAAATCACGCTGCGTGAGCGGACTGCAAATGTAGTAGCCCTGCAACGCGTCGACGCCCGCGGCAACGAGCCACTCGCGCTGCGATTCCTCTTCGACGTTTTCCGCGATGACGGACCAGCCGAAATGGTGCGCTTGTTTGATGGCAGCTTTAGCCGCAGCGGCGGATCCGGCGCCGAACGTTTTGCCGGGAATCAATCTTCGGGCCGATCTTCACGAAATCCAGCGGAAGTTCGGCCAGCAGCCGCAGCGCGAGGCCGGCATTGCCGAAACTCGATAAGCCGACGCTGAATCCCCGTTCCCGAATCTGCGCGATGAATGCGGAATATCGCTGGGGATCCTCGGCGACGAGCATTTCCGGAATTTCGATCGCGACGTTGGCTTGGCTAGTGGAATAATCCGCGAACAAATTTTCCGCCGCCTCAGTGACGTTCACGTGCACCGGTATCGCTCGCGCCGTCTCGCGGTATTTCTCGCCGTTGAAGAGCGCTTCGACGACGGCGCGATCGACGTGTGCCGGAACGCTCGATCTCCCGCCGTTCTCAGCAGAACTGTCGGGGAGCAGCAGACCGTGCGTGGGGTGCAGCCAGCGAATGAGCGCTTCGGCCGCGATGATCCGTCCGGTGCGCGAATCCACGATGGGTTGAAAACATAGAATGAACGGCCGATCCGCAGCAGCGGAGATGCGTTCGGGCTCGGGGCGTTGCATCGGCATGGGCTCGTATTTGGCGCTCTCGTAGAACGCGTATCCGGCGCCGCTGCGTCGCTTGGCGATGTACATCGCGGCGTCGGCGTGCGCGAGCAGATCTTCCGCCGTCGTTCCGTCGTCCGGAAACACCGCAATGCCGACGCTGGCGCTCAACCGCACTTCTTTGCCGCCGTGGTTCATGGGGGTCGCGATTGCTTCCAGCAGGCGCTGCGCGATGGCGTCGAGTTCGGCGCCTTCGGTGAAGTTGACGAGGACCGCGAATTCGTCGCCGCCGATGCGTCCGGCGATTTCATGCCGCCGCAGCGCCGAACGCATGCGCGAGGCCGCTTCAGCAATGGCGCGATCGCCGATCGCGTGGCCGTACGAGTCGTTGATCGCCTTGAAGCCATCGAGATCGACGTATAGGATCGCCAGCGGCGCACCCGTGCGATTCGCGGAGGAAAGCATGAGCGCGGCGTGGTCGAGCGTGGCCGCACGATTGTGCAATCCGGTCAGTGGATCGATCAGCATCTTGTCGTTGATCTGCTGCTGCTTTTCGGCAAGTTCGATCAGACGCGAAACGACGTGCGTCAAAAAATCAACGTATTGCAGTTCAGCCTCCGAGACGAATGACTGCCGCGGTGTTTTCCATGCGAACGAGAGGATCGACCGGCGTTCGCCCGTCTGGAAGCTCCGAATCAGAATCGTTGACCAGCCCAGCGATCGCAGGATCTCCTGCACCGGCGTATGTTCGGCAGCGTCCCGAAAGAACATTGAGGGCTTATCGGCTGGGGCATTCCGGCAGAGCGCGCTGGAGCCGATGGGCCGCGGCGGCTTCTCATGGGCGGCGTAAGCGGTTCGCGACCGTGCCGAGTCGTTCCAGACTTCGGCGTAATCGCAATGCAAGGCCGTGCGCGCTTCCTGCAGCACGCCCAGGATCTGCGTGCCGGACGCTTCGTCCCGCAACGCTAAGTCCCAAAGCGCGCGCAGGCGAGCCAGGGGCTCCCCGGCCGCGCGTCCGGTGTGATTCTCGCTCGCGTCCTTAGCCTGCAAGATAGCGAAGTCTCCCACAAAAATACGTGGCTTTACCGCGGAACTCTAACGATAACACGCCCCGCCACGGCACAACTGCCACTTCACCGCCGGAAATCGGAACGTAAGGGTCAGCCTTGTGTAAATCGCCGTTCTTTCACCCTTGTTCTAGCAATCGACCGTGCGCACCGTCAGCAATAGGCGGCGCTCCATGGTCCTTAGGACCTAACGCACGCTTGCTTCGAGCTGAATTTTCGGTTTTCGCCTGTCCGCGCGGCAGCGAAAATTGTATGAGGGAGCGCACCGGTGCGAGGCCGCGGCTCACGACGGCAAAGCAGCTCACCTGCAGGTTTAATTCCTCCAGACGCGCTTTGGCCGCCAGCAGCTCGCGGCCGGTGGTGACTACGTCTTCCAGAAGCAGCACTTTTTGATACGGTTCGTACGGTCCCTCGACGTACTCTCCGGGAAAGGCACCATAGCCTTTGGGTTGTTTGCGGACCGCGAGCAGCGGAATGCTGCTCAGTTGTGAAACCGCGGTTGCGATGACGACGCCGCCCAGCTCCCGTTCCCGCAATCAAATCGGGGTTCACGTCCGCAATGACGGGCACGAATAGACGCGCGATGCGACGCAGCACGTGCGGGTCCGAAAACAGCCGAAACTTGTCGATGTAGTAGTCGCTTCTCGCTCCTCCGGACAACACGTAGTCGCCGCGCGTCAGCGCCCGTTCGACGATCACTTTGCGAAGCCACGTCAGATCGGGGATCCGCGCGAGCGGATCGGACCCTCCTAAATACTCCATTGCCAGGCGTTCCAAGACTCTGTAGACGGATTGGGAGCAAAGCCTTTGAAATTCTCGCTGATGGGATGCATCTGTCGCGTCCACCAGAAGAAGAGCATCGGGACGTCCCGATGCAGCAGCTGCTGAATTTGGAAGTACGCCTTCTTGCGCGTGGGCCGGTCATAGTTGTTCAGAGCGATTTTTTGCGCCGCCTCCATGTCGGGATTGCAGTAACGCGAATAGTTGTAGCCGTTCGGAGCGACGTTCACGCAGGTCAGCTGCGTGGCATCGTCCGGATCGATGCCCGCGTACCAGCCCGCAAGGGCGATGTCGAATTTTCCGCCCTGTAAAATGCCGCCTTCGCCCACCGGAGCGAACAGCACGTCGCCGGGATAGTATTTTACTTCTACTGCGATCCCTGAATCGCGCAGCATAGCCTGCAGCAGCACGCTGTTTTTCCGGCGGGTGACGTTGCTGTTGTTGCTGACCAGAACCAGCGTGAGGGGCTGGCCGTTCTTCGTCATGATCCCGTTTGGCCCCGGCGACCATCCCGCTTGCTGCAGCAGTCGCCGCGCCATCGCCGGGTCCGAGGGATAGTCCCGCACGTTCGGATCGTATGACCACATGAAGGAAGGTTGATCTTCGGTTGCGATCTGTTCTTGGCCGAACGTCGAAGTGTCCACGATGCGGCGCTTGTCGATGGCGTACGCGATCGCTCGACGCACGCGCACGTCGGACAAATACGGGCGCTGCATGTTGAGCCACGCGGACTCGTAGCCGTTGACGTGAACCCACGCGAGCTTTATTCCTGGGATATTGCGCACTTGCGGGTAATTGTTGATCGATGCCTCGAACATCCAGTCGATCTCGTGCGTGCGCAGCAGGTTGATCGTCGTGTTCTCGTCGGGAACGATGCGGATGTACACGCTGCGCAAACCCGGTTTGCCCATGAAGAAGTCGTCGTTTGCGGCGAATTCCATATGATCGCCGTGCACCCAGCGCACGAATTTGAATGGGCCGTCGGTCACCGTCGGATTGTTGTTGAACGGTATTTGGTTGATATTGGGATACTTGGAGAGAACGTGCGCCGGCGCCACGGGATATGGTTGGTCGCTGTCGGCAAAAAACGTGTTGATGAACGGCGCGAACTTGCGTTTCAAGTGGACGACCACGGTGTAGTCGTCCGGCGTGTCGATACTGCGAACGTAGTCGTAGCCGTGCTGCGAGATGACGTTGTTGTTCTTGTCCATGAGCGCTTGCCACGACCACTTGACGTCTTTAGAAGTAACCGGCACGCCGTCCGTCCATTTCACGTTCTTGCGTAGATGATACGTGATCGTGAGACCGTCTTTCGAGATGCCGCCGTTTTGCGTCGTGGGAACCAGCGCGGCCAGCATGCCGACCGGATCGCCGCTCGGGTTGGAGTGCAGCAGCGGCTCGAACATGAGGAACGCGATCATGCTGTCGGTGGTGTTTGAATTCAGCAAAGGGTTCAGATTTTTGACGTCCTGCTGAATCGCAATCCGCAACGTGCCGGTTTGCCCGCCTGCCCGCTGCGCTCCGTTTTGCGACGGGCTGGTCTGCGTGCACGCGGCGAGCAGCGTGCCCAGCGCGGCGAGCGCGAGAAGACGTCTCACCAACGATTTATCCCCCGGTTCCAAATTGCAGGAAATCGCTGTTTCGCTATGCTCCGGCAGCTGCCTTTGGGCCGGTCCATTTACCGGGCACCGGATCGAAACGTTCGTGGCGCCAGCTGTAGGTGCCTAAGCCTTGCGTTGCTGTGCGCAGCTCGGTGATGTAGCGCGATAATTCCACCTGTGGAACGTCCGCTTCAACCGTGTCGTGTCCGGTTTTTTCCGCCGGGTTCATCCCAAGGATCTGACCGCGTTTGCCGGTGAGCTGCTGGATGACCGTTGAAGTGTACGCCGACGGCACGGTGACGCTCACTCGCACGATGGGCTCCAAGACGACCGGACCGCACTTGGGCAGCGCATCACGTACGCCCATTCCGGCCGCCGTCCTGAACGATTGTTCGCTCGAATCGACGTCGTGATAGGCGCCGTCAAAGAGTGTGACGTGCACGTCGGTGACGGGATACCCGCCCATGCTGCCGTGCATCAGCGCTTCGCGCACGCCTTTTTCGACTGCGGGAATGAACTGGCGCGGCACGACGCCGCCCACGATGCGCTCTTCGAACGTAACGCCGTTTCCACGCTCCCGCGGCGCGAAACGCAGCCATACGTCACCGAATTGTCCGTGACCGCCCGTTTGGTGCTTGTACCGAGAATGGACTTCCGTACCGGTGGAGATCGTTTCCTGATAGGGTATCGTCGGCGGCGCAGTCGTGGCTTCGACTTTGAACTTGCGCGTTAGGCGCTCGACCGCGATCGTGACGTGCTGCTCGCCTCGGCCAAGCAACAAGAGCTCGTTGGTGATCGGCGCGCGTTCCAAGCGCAAAGCCGGGTCCTCGTCGATGACCCGCGCGAGCATCGCGGAGATTTTCGCCTCGTCCATCCGCTCCTTGGGTTTGATCGCAACTGCGTACACCGGCTCGGAAAGCGGCACGCGCGGGAGCAAAATCTTGTGCCCATTCTCGGTGAGCGTATCGCCCGTGGAAACACTCTCCAGCCGGCCGATCGCAACGACGCTGCCGGCGTCCGCCTGCGCGACCGCTTCCTGTTTTTTCCCCTGCAGACGGTAGAGCCCCCCCGAGCGAACTTTCTCGGAATTCTTGGAGATGTTCGTCAAAGTCGCGTCGGATTTGAGCGTACCGGAAAGCACGCGCACGACCGAAATTTTTCCGGATTGCGGGTGAACGATCGTCTTGATGACGTAGGCGGCCACCGGCGCCTCCGCCGAAGCGTCGATTGGCCGTCCCTCCGCATCGACCAGCGGCGTGGCGAGCGGCGAAGGAAACCATTTCTCCATGGCTGCGACTAGAGCCGCGACCCCGTATCCCGGCAGCGCAGCCGCCGCCAAGACCGGAACGATTTGGTCGTGCGAGCACTCCTCGCACAGATCTTTTTCCACCTCGTCTTGCGGCGGTTCCAGCCCTTCTAGCAACTCCTCCATCAAGTGATCGTCGAAATCCGCCATGGCTTCGAGCAGTTGGCCGTGCGCGACTTCGACTTGTTCCTGCAGTTCAGGCGGAACATCGATCTTCCTGACCTGCGCGCCTTCGAACGCATAGCCCGTGCGATCGGCCAAATCGACGTAGCCCTTGAACGCGTCCGCCGATCCGATGGGCCACTGTTCGGCAACGACATGGCGTCCATACGCTTCCTGCAGCGCGCGCAGCGTCCCGGCGAAGTCGGCGCCGGGCCGGTCCATTTTGTTGACGAGAAACAAGTGCGGGAGCTTGCGCGATTCGATGAACTCGACCACCGCTTGTGTTTGCGCCAGGCGCGAGGGCTCGGCATCGACGACGATAACGGCGGCATCGCAGCCCGCGAGCGCCATCTTCGTCTCCTCGAAGAAGTCGATGAAGCCGGGGCAGTCGACCAGCGTCAGCTCGATGGTTTGCCCAGCCTCCGCCGCCGGGGCCGTGCAGTGCGCGAACCCGACGGTCGTCGACTGTGCGTGCCCGATGCATTCGGGCTCGTAATCCGTGGTGGTTGTGCCCTCGGTGACGCTGCCTTTACGCCCGATCGCTCCACAGTGCGCGAGAATCGTTTCTACGAGCGTCGTTTTTCCGGCGTGGTGGGAGCCCACGATGCCGATGTTGCGCACGCGTGACGTGTCGGACGCCATACCAGACTCCTTACCGGCGTTTGGAAGGTGATTTCTTTGCTGCGGTTCGCCTGGACGCCGAAGCTTTGCGCTTCGGCGCCGCGGCGGTCCGCTTTGGAGTCGCTTTCTTTGCGGGCAGGGCTTTTTTCCCGAGCGCCTTCCTCGGAGCGGCCTTCTTTGCGGAATTCCGCGGCTTTTTCACCGCTGGAGCTGCGCGCTTAGAGGCCGGCGGCGGCCGCTTGGCTGCCGTTTTTTTAATCGGCGTTTGGGCTTTGCGCGCGGGCTTAGAGCGCGCGGAGACGGCCGAAGCAGGCTTGGATTTGGCGGCAGGCTTGGCGACCTTGGCGGCCGTGGAGGCCGTGGCGGTCTTGGAGGCTGCCTTGGAGGTCGCCTTTATGCTTGCTGATTTGCGCTGCGGCTTTGGAGTAGGCTTCGCAACCTGCTGGGCAGCTGCACGCGACCGCGATGTTGCGCTGGGTTTCGAAACGGACGCGGATGGCTTTGGGCGTGGCAGCCGCAGGCTTGGGTTTGGCCGCAGATTTGTCGGCCGCGGGCGTAGACCTGGCTTTGGCGGCAGATTTCGGGGCGTCGGTCTGGGTCGCCGCCTTGGAGCGCAGCTCGCGTTCGGAAACTTCCTTGGCCGGTTTGCGTGTCGCTCGTTCCGAACTGCCGGCACGTCGCCGCGGACCGGTATCGTGTCCGGTCTTGCCGTGCGCCCCGACCGGCTCTTTTTGGCCGTCCTCACGCTCGGGCAAGCCGAGTTCGGCTCGGCCGAAGCCGCTGATGCTGCTCCCGGGAGGCGGCGCCGGTTCTTGGGCCTTGATCTTTTGCAGATGCTCCTTGGTCGCCCGCAACGCAACGCGCGCGAGTCGTCCTGTCACGGGGAACACGATCTCGTTGATCTTGGCCTCGTCGAGCATTTTTAGAATCTCGCTGAAGGCATTACCCTGATCTTTCGGGCTGTGAGCCGCCGAGCCGATGGCAATGCCCACCCCTTTGGCTTTCGCTTTGCGGATCAACCGCGCCAGCGCTCGGCGATAGAGTTCCTTGAGGTCTTCGGCATGGTCGCGGTACAAAAACCGCGTGTTGATCTCTACCGCCATTCCGCGCTCCGCGCAGCTCTCGAGCAGCCGGTCCTCATACCGCTCCAGCGTTGCGGCCTGCGGCCAATGTCCGAAGGCGGCCGGAGCGTAAAAATTGCCGACGATGTGTCCGGGCAGTTTCTCCACGTCCTCCAGGAGTTTAGTCATGTAGAGTTCCCAGACGCGCTCGGTGCCCACGACGTCGTACAGCTCTTGGAATTCCGGGCTGTCGAACGGCCACTGCCAGTCCGGGCCTTTTTCGGGATGCTCGATGACGATAAAATGCACGGACCGGATCATGCCGTCCGGGCGCATCGCATCGACGATGTTCTGGGCGTCCGGGCGGGCGCGGGGGTCGTTGTCCAGCTCGGCGCCGATGGCAAAACGCATCCCGCGCCGCATGGCCTGGGAAACTACGGCCGCGTGCGAGACGTCGACGCCTGCGGTTTCAGCGGCGCCGTAGAGATCTCCGGCTTCGGCTAGTTTGAGCGCGCGCCGTACCGTGTGGACGGCGCCCGGATCTTCAAACGTGAGGTAGTTGATGTGGTCGGTGACCATCATGAAGCGCGGAGCGCCGCGCCGGCATGCATGAAAGAACCACAGGAACAGCATGCGCGGCGAGTATGCAATGGGACGTTCGTCGGCGAACGCTTTGTGCTCGCCTTTCGCATGCCCGTGAACGTCTGGAATGGCGATGAGACGCGGGTCGTTCAGCGGTCTACTTCCTTTGCGTCGAGAATCTCCCGAAGGAGCCGTGAGACTGCTTCAAGTTCCTTACCTGCGAGCGAGGGTTCCTGTCTGAAAAGCAAAGGTGCCGCGCTAACGCGCGGCACCTCCGATCATCGTGCTACTGTCTGTACTAACGACGACCACCCCCTTTTTCCGGCCGTTTGCCCTCGTTTTTTTATCTCTGAGGGTATCTGCGGATGAATGTCCGGTCCACGTTCAGCGCCGCGCCCGATAACCCTCCATGCTCAGCAGTCTGGCCTTCATCTCGACGCCATAGCCGTAGTTGTGGAGATCGCCGCTTGAATCAACTACGCGGTGACAGGGGAAGAAGAGCGGAAGCGGATTGCGCGCCATGACTTGTCCGACGGCGCGCGCGGCGCGAGGCCGTCCGATCGATTGAGCGACCCAGGCGTAGCTGCGTACTTCGCCGGGTGGAATCTGCGCGGCGGCTTTAAGCACGGCTTGCTCGAACGGCGTAAGATCGCTGATGTCCATGACGTTCTCGTCAACGTGCCAGGTCTTGAAGAAGTCGTCGAAAAGATTCTTGAGCCATGCCGGCGGGTGTCCCGCGACGACCGAGCGGCGAAACCGCTGTTCGACGTGACGCCGTATTTCGTCGGGGCCTTCGCCCCGATCGAGCCCGATAAACGCAATGCGCGTGTCTTTGAATCCGACGTAGACTCGTCCGATCGGCGTTTGAACCGACGTGAGGGAAATCGGATCCGTCCGGTAACGCTGACGCAGAGAAGCGATGTGCTCGACGATCTTCTTGGTCAGATCGCACGAGGGTTGCGGCTCGGGAAGACACGAGAGGCAGTATGCCACGCCTTGATATTCTTCGTACAAGTCCTGGCACGGCGGGCAAGCGCGCAGGTGGGTGTGAACGGCTTGACGCAACGACGGCATCCCGTCGCGTACTTCGTCCCATACCGCCTCGACTTCACGACAGCGCATGAATGGCATCTCCCCCTTGAGGTACGAGTTTTCCGATTTGAGGCCCGAGGATGCGCCGCAAGATGCGCACGGCGCGATGCACATGCGACTTCACGGTTCCGATCGGCTGATCGAGGATCTCGGCGATCTCGGGATGGCTGCGCCCTTCGATGAATCGCAGTGTTGCTGCGGCGCGCAGATGCATGGGCAGCGAAAGGAGCGCGCGCTCGACCAGCGCCATGTCGGCGTTTTGTTCCACGATTTTTTCAGGTTGCGGCGGCGACTCGCGATGCGCGCCGCGCAGGAGCGCGTCCGGATCGGCCAGGGCATCGAGCGCGACGCTGGCCGGCCGCTTGCTGCGCAACCGGTTTCGCGTCACGTTGAGCGTGATGGTATAGAGCCACGGCTGCAGACGCAGCTCGCCGCGTTGCTCGCCGGACATCTTGCCCAATGCACGGTACGCGCGAACGAACGCGTCCTGAACGATTTCTTCGGCATCCTCTCGGTTGCCCGTCATGCGCAACGCGAAGCCGTAGAGGCGCCGCTGAAATTCATCGACGATTGCATCGAAGCGCTCGACGGAAGGCGCGCCTACGGTGGACGCCCGCGTCGCCCGGAACAGATTTTTATCTGCCTTCTTGACTGCCGACGGTGGCACAATACACTCCCGGATTAGGAGTGGTGCTGCGAGCACGCTCATACACGCGTCCAAACACCACGCAAGGGTCCAAAGGTTTCAGCCCCGTCCTAACGGAAGCCTCCGCCATGACGCTCGCAGCGATCGTCAAGACATCTGCAAACCGTTCGGCGCGCACAATGCCGGACGGTTTTTTATTGCATGAGAAGGGACGCGGTATGGACCATGCGATCGAGCCTCGGGAAGTTTCTTTCGACGCGTACACGATGTGCAGCTTTCTTCCAAACTTGGACTCCTCGCGAGCGATCCCGCTGCTGCTCATCGGTTACCGGCATGGCGAAGAACCGTGGTTCGTGTGGTTCGTGCCCAAGCACGGCATAAGTCCCGACGGCCTCACCGGCGATCCCTATTACGCCAAAGTGCTGCGCAATCCGCATTCATATTTTGTAAAGAAGCTCGACAAGTACATCGAGGAGAACGGGAGCGTGAAGCGCGGCATCGAGATGCTGATTGACTGCCACCAGAACCACTTGGCATTCACTCCGCTGGTCGCATTGACGGAACGCCCGTTTCGGCATCCGCTCACGGTAGAGTTGCCGACCGCCGTTTAGCGGGCCTGTTAACGCGCCGGCGCGATGCTAGTGCGAGCTTGCTTCGGTCGAGGCGGGCTGTGAATCGTTCGCCTTGAGCGCTCGCTGGTAGACGATCGTCACGGGCGATTGACGTCCCCGCTCGAGCAATGTCCCGGAGATCGTCAAGCTTTCGTCCAGCGCAAGCAGCAGCGCATCGCCCCGCAGCGCGTAGTGTGCCGTGCCGCGCATGCGCATGGCACCCGCAATGGACATATCCGGGTGGTCCGGCAGCGGTCCGGTCATCGTGCCCGATGCATCGAAGTCTACCGCAAGCGCAGGGCGCGAGGCGACCCTGCCGATGCGGCCTCGCTCCAGGTAGCCATGCAGCGTCCCGCCGATCATAGGGGCCGGAACGGAAAAGGGCACGCGGCCTCGCAGCCGCAGCAAATCCGAGAGCGTGGACTGATCGAGCTCGACTGCAAAAGGCTGGTTGAGCACCGTGAGATAGTCGGGATCGAGATCGGTCTTGTCGCGCAGCTCCCCCGTGGGGGACATCGTCTGAACGAACGAGGCTTGTGCGGGAACCTTTCCACCGGCGCCGGACCGAGTGTAATGCGCTTGTGCGGTGAAGCGCGTCTGAGCGCGGTCTTTGCGGACCGTGAGCTGCTGCGTACCGGCGTAAGAGATGTCGGTCCGCACGTCACCGCCCCCGATTCGATAACGGTCGTATCCCGTGACCGCATAGCGCTGATCTGCGTTGGCGGGTAAAGCGAGCACGAACGCCGTAGCCAGGCTCAGGGCCGCAGTCTGGATGCGCATACGGTGGTGCGGGCTCTCTTTCCGGTTCTGTCCGAGGTTTTGTCCTGCCGGTATTATCTCAGGAAATTGGTTCGCGCGAAACGCCTTTGCAACGTTTTTCCGCGATGCGCTCGTTAGGGTTCTTGCCGATATCTCTACAGAGGAGTGCGAATGAAGAAGGCGGCTATGGGTAGCTTCCAAGCATGAGACCGCCTCGGATCGTCATCACCACCGTCTTGACGATCCTCTTTGCCGTTGCATCGCTGCCCGTCGCAGCCGCGCCGACCCCGCGTAACATCAGCCGCCCCGCTCCGGTTTCAGTGACCCTCCAACGCATTTATCAGCGCGCCTACGACGAGGCGTATAGCCGGCACGCCACCCTGCAGGGCGACGGCACGACCTTCGTTTCGACCGGCGACATTTCGATGGAGTGGCTGCGCGACTCCAGCGCAGTCATGACGCCGTACATCGGTCTGGCTGTGACGGATCCGTACGTGCGCTCAATGCTGCGCGGTACGATCGCGCGTCAGACTCGGTACATCCAAATCGACCCGTACGCCAACGCGTTCACGAACGATTATCGGGTTGCCGAGCGAAAATTCGAGATGGATTCGCTGCTCTATCCGGTGTGGTTCGCCTACCTGTACTGGAAGGCCACGGGCGACAACTCCATCTTCACGCCCAGCGTCCAGCGCGCGTTTCAAACCGTTCTGGCGACGCTGCGCACGGAGCAGCACCACGAGACGCGCTCCAGGTACCGGCACCCCGAACTGGCTAACGGCGGCAAAGGCACGCCGGTCGCCTACACCGGTTTGGTGTGGACGGGATTTCGTCCGTCGGACGATGCCGCGCGCTATCAATACAACATTCCGGACAACATGTTCGGCGTGGTCGTTTTGCGCGACCTGACCGACGTCGAAAAAAACGTCTATCGTGATTCCCGCATGGCCGCAAACGCCTGGGGCCTCTCCATTGAGATCCAGCGCGCCATCGAACGCGACGGCCTCGTGAACATTCCGGGCATCGGCCGCATTTACGCATACGAGATCGACGGATACGGCCACGCCAATCTCATGGACGACGCCAACATTCCCTCGCTGCTCTCGATTCCGTACTTCGGGTACGTGGGAATGCGCGACGTGGTGTACCAGGCGACGCGCAGCTTCATCTTGAGCCCGCGCAATCCGTATTTCTTTGCGGGCAAGTATGCCTCCGGAATCGGGAGTCCGCACACCCCGCACGGATACGTGTGGCCGCTCTCGCTGGTGATGCAGGCCCTCACCACGACGGATCAGAGCGAGATCAATCGCGTCATGGGGTTCATCGCGGCCTCGGACACGGGCGATCACCGTTTGCACGAATCGTTCAACGCCGACTGGCCCGAACAGTACACCCGCGCGGATTTCGCATGGCCCAACGCGCTGTTTGCGCAGATGATGCTGGGACGACAGGGGCGTCTGCCCGCGGTCCTGGAGTCGATGGCTCGCTAAGGGGCCTCTATCGTGCCAAACGCCGCTCCTGCTCGAGTGTATCGAGGTAGGCGACGGTAAAAAGCGCGGTGAGCGGTGCCGTCACCAGCGCGACGTACGCCAAATCGATCGCATCCAGCGTACGCGTTCCGGCGGGCCCCGCTGCGCGCAGCAGCGCGATCTCGGCGATCGCGAGCGCGATTTGGATCGCGAAAAGCGAGAAGATTCGCGAGATGTTTACCCAGGCTAGCGTCATGCTGCGCAGCAAGGCCAGCGGCACCATCGTCACAACCCGCACGTCTTTTTCCAGGGCTGCCAGCGGTTCGGCGTAGACGAGCATGGCGCCAAGAAACATCACGGCCACGCCGGCGAAGATCGTGCCCGCATCCGAAGAACTCATGCTTTGGAAAGCCATACGCATGATTAAAGTAATGCCCACGTCGATGACGATGATGGCCCACGCGCGATCGACGATCCGTTCGAGCCGGTCCGAGCCTCGCTCCAGCGTTCCGGTTGCATCGGCGCCGACGTTGACGATCACGACCGCGCTGATGAGCGGCGAACCCAGCAATTCGGCATAGAAATTCGCGAAGCGCACGTGCACGAACGTGTAGAACGCCACTTCCAATGCGAAAACGACCACGCACGCGAGGGTATAGAGCGGCCATCGCCGCGCAAACAGACGCATCGCCACCAAGCCAATGGGGCGATACGACCGGACTTCTTTAATGGTGGACCGGGTGTCTGCGTGCGGGAAGGAAGAACCGGATCTCCGCGACGTGAGAGCACACGACAACCTCTTCCGGATCGCTGAAGCGGCGGCCGTCGATGTCCACGGTGAAATGGCCGCCGGTCAAGCCAAGCAGCGTCGTTCTCACGTTGCGCGCCAACTTGTCCGCGGGCGCGCGCGCACCGATCGCTTCACGCACCGCCAAGCAAATCACGTCGCGAACCCGCAGCGGCGTGGCGAGCGCAAACGCTCCCGAGCCGCCACAGGCGACGGCATGGATATCGAGCGGCACTCGGCATAACATGCGCCCATCTCTTTGCGGATTTTCGAGGAGCCGCCTGCCGCCGGGGAGTAACGATTTGACCAATGTCGGTTTTCGCCAACTATGCTCGCGCGCAGGTCGTGGACGCGGCGGACAAGTTCATCAGCAAGATGGACGAACGCGATCTCGCTGCGGGGATCGAGCAGAGTGAGCGCACGATGTCGCCTGCCGCTCGCGCGCTGTTCGTGGAAGCGATCTTCGATGCATTTCGGCAGCGCGGAGAATCTTCCGAAGACGCGGTTGAAGCGGCCGGTACCGCGCTGCACGCGGCGCTGCGCGGCGATCGAAGCGCCCTGCGAGCCTTGGTCGAATATGCGAAGAGCAATCCGGGACTGTTGAAAGAGGCTGCAACGGTCCTTATCGAGCGTTCGCCCACGATCGTGGACGAGCTGGCGCCCGCGCTGGCCGACGGGATCGCGGCGCGGTTGCGCGAGCAGTGAGCGGCGACGACTTCCGCCGGCGTCGCAGGCGCCCGGCCAGAGGTCCGCGCAGTGCCGCACGAAGCAGCAATTTCAACCCTTGGCTCGGCACGGCGATTGCGGCGATCGTCGTGATCGTGGGCGGCTGGTTTTTGGGACAAGGGCTCGCGCAGTGGCTCAGCCCCAGATCCCGAGCGGTCACGCGGGTGAGCGGATCAGGCGTCCCGGCGATAACGCCGCTGCCCTCACCGATGGAACCCTCGGCACTCCCGACGGTCTCGCCCACGCCGCAATCGACCGCAGCGGCATCGCCGGCCGCAACGCCGACCCGTTCATCGCCGCGGCCGGCGAGCACACGAACGATCGCGCGGGTCCCCGCGCCGACGTTAGCACCGACCGTCGCTCCAACCATCGCACCGGCCGTTGTTCCAACCGCCACTCCGGTCGTCGCGCCGACCGCGGCCGCAACGGCTGCGCCGGCGATCGCTGCGATCGAACGCCCGCGCGCCACGATGCCGGTTGCACGCCGTCCGGAAAGTCCGCCGCAGCAAAATGCAGCGGCTCAAACCGTCCGCTCGTACATCGATGCGTTGCGCCGGGGCGATCCGCAAGCCGCCGCAAGTTATCTCGCGAACGGTTCACCCGACGAAGCGTTTATCGACGCGAACACGCGCATCACGAATTTGACGAGCACCAGCGACGCCGACGGAAGCACCAAGGTTGCGGTCAACATGCAGACCGGCAAAGGCGAGTACTTCGAAACGTTTATCGTCGCGAGCGGAAACGGGCCGGCGCGCATTCTCGAAAGAACGGCAATCAAGCCGTAAACGGCAGCGGCTCGAAGTCAGCCTTCGTCCGGCCAGCTAGCCAGTTCGCCCACCGCCGCGCTCTTGAGAACCTTCAGACCCAGCATCGCGCACTTCATCCGCGTCGGGCTTATGCCGATGCCCACGTTCTCGAGCACGGACTCCTTGGGAAGCGTCGCGATCTCTTCCAGCGTTTTGCCTTTGATCTCTTCGCTGAGCATGGACATCGATGCTTGACTGATGGCGCACCCTTTGCCGGAAAAGCGCACGTCGCGGACCGTGCGGTCGTCGTTCACGGCCAGCTCGACGCGAATGCGATCGCCGCATAACGGATTGAGATCCTCGGCGGACGCGTCCGGCTGCTCCAGATGACCAAAGTTACGCGGATTGCGGTAGTGATCGAGGATGAAATCCCGGTAAAAGTCGTCCATGCCTTGCTTGCCCGAGAACCGCTACAGCTTGAAGACGGTGGCAGCTTTTTGCAAACCGTCCACGAGCGCGTCGACGTCCTGGCGCGTATTGTAGATGTAAAACGACGCGCGCGCCGTTGCGGGCCAACCCATCTTCTCCATGAGCGGCATGGTGCAATGGTGACCGGCGCGCACGCAGACGCCTTCGGTATCGAGCAGCGAGGCTAGATCGTGCGCGTGGATGTCGCCGAAGTTGAACGAAACGACGTCGGCGACCCTGTCCGGATCCTGCGGGCCGTAGATCGCCAGACCGCGGGGTTCCAGCTCGCAAAGGCGTTCGAAGGCGTACGTCATCAGGGTACGCTCGTGTTCGCGCACCCATTCCATTCCCACGGCTTGCAGATAATCGATGGCCGTGCCGAAGGCGATGGCGTCCGCGATGTTGCTCGTGCCCGCCTCGAATTTCCAGGGCAGGTCATTGAACGACGTACTTGCGTATTCGACCTTGCGGATCATGTCGCCGCCCGCCAAGAACGGGGGCATGCTTTCGAGCAGCGCCCGCTTGCCGTACAGCACGCCGATGCCCGTCGGGCCGCACATCTTGTGTGCGCTGATCGCATAAAAATCAGCGTCCAGCGACTGAACGTCCACCGGCATGTTCGGCGCGGCTTGCGCGCCGTCCACAAGAACCAACGCTCCGCGAGCGTGCGCTTCGGGAATGATACGCTCGAGCGGCGCGATGGTGCCCAGCGTATTGCTCACGTGCGAGAGCGCGACGAGCTTGCAGCCCTTCAGCAGTTCGTCCAGGTCGTCCAATACATGCATGCCGCGCTCGTCGACCGGGATGAAGCGAAGTTCGGCTCCGCTCTTGGCGGCCAGCAGTTGCCACGGCACGAGGTTGGAATGATGTTCCAGCTGCGTTGTCAGGATCGCATCGCCTGCGTGCAGATTGTGAGCGCCCCACGAGTACGAAACCAAATTGATCGCTTCAGTGGTGTTGCGCGTCCAAACGATCTCTTCCGGCCCAGCGTTCAAGAACCCGGCAACTTTTGCGCGGGCCAACTCGAACGCGTCGGTCGCCCGAGCGGCGATTTCGTACACGCCGCGGTGGATGTTCGCGTTGTAGTGCGTGTAGTAGTCGACGAGCGCGTCGATGACGCATTGCGGCTTTTGGGAAGTTGCCGCCGAATCCAGGTACACCAGGCGCTTACCGCGCGAGGTTCGATCGCGAAGAATTGGAAAATCACCGATGATTCGGTCGAGTTTGGCGCCTTCTGCCGAATGCGGCGCATCGAGGGAACGGATCACGCGTTCACCTTTGCTTCCAGTGCGCGGCGTAGACGTTCCCGTAGGACGTTGGTCGGAAATCGCTCGATGACCGGCTCGAAAAAACCAAGAGCAATCATCTTCTCCGCATTTTCGGGCGCGATGCCGCGGCTGGTCATGTAAAAGATTTGCTCGTCGTCCAAAGCGCCTACCGTTGCGCCGTGGAATGCCTTGACGTCGTTGGCCGCGATTTCAAGAGCCGGAACGGAATCGATATGCGCCTGTTTGGAGAGCAGCAGCGCATCGTCGCGCAGCGAGGATTCCGTCGCTTGTGCGTGCGGTGCGATGCGGATGTTTCCCAGGTAGCGCGCCTGCCCGCGGCCGGTCGCCGCCGATTTGATCCGCGTTTGCGATTGCGATTCGCCGACGTTGTGATCGACGGTAGAAGTCAGATCGACGTGCTGATCGCCGCGCGGGAAGAATAGCCCGTTGATCTGAACGTCCGCGCCGGGATAATCGACGCTTGCGTCGATCGATCCTACTGCGAGCGCGCCGCCCAGTTCGGCTACGCAGCAAACGATGTTCGCCGCTTTTGCCGGCCTGCAAAATCGCGTAAAGATCGACCGCGCGTCTTGGGGCAGTTGTTGCTCGGCGGCGTAGGTCAAGCCGGCGTTCTCGCCCGCGCCCAGCTCGGCAACGCCACAGACGAATGCGCCCGAGCCGCCTTCGAAGCGTTCGACGATCGTGCACGTCGCGCCGTGTTCGAGTAGGACAAGCGTGCAGGGAAAGAGTGCGCCTTGTGCGTCGTAGACGATCTCGATCGGTTCCTCGACGCAGACGTCCGCCGGCACATAGACGAACGCGCCGGCGTTGCAAAGCGAAAGGGCAAGCGCGGCAAATTTGTCGTTCATGATTGCCGAGGTGCAGTCGAAAGCGCGCGCGACCAGCTCCTGCTGCGAACGGACTGCCGCCGAGAGATCGCACGCGATCGTTCCGCGAGCACGAGGCACGGAGATTTTCGGAGCGGCTGCACGCTTTACGGCGAGGTCGCTCAGGTCCAACGCATCCAAATCGATTTTCCAGAACCGCCCGGGCTTTTCACGTCCGGACCGCAGCTCGAACGAGCGTGAAAGCAACGTTCTGCGGCGATCCGAATCCAGCACTGCTTGGTCGAGTCCGTCGATGGCTTGCTCCAGATTGGCGGGCGCCGAAGCGGCAGCCATCGCGCTAAGCAATCTGCTCGATCTCCTCGCGGAATGTATCGTAACCTTCTCGCTCGATGCGTTGCGCGAGTTGCGCGTCGCCCTGCTTGACGATTCGGCCGTCCATCATGATGTGCACGACGTCCGGACGAACGTACTGCAGAATTCGCGGATAGTGCGTGATGATAAGGAAGCCGGTTTCCCGTCCTTCGTCGCTCTCCCGCATCGCGTTGACCGACCCGCCGACGGCGCGCAGCGCATCGACGTCCAACCCCGAATCGGTTTCGTCCAGCACTGCGTATTTCGGCGCGAGCACAGCGAGCTGCAGCATCTCCAAACGTTTCTTCTCACCGCCCGAGAAGCCGTCGTTGAGATACCGGCCCATAAAGGACGGATCCATGTCGAGCGCGTCCATCTTTTCCATCAGCAGCGCGCGGAATTTAGAGGGCGTCAAATCGCCCGGACGCACCGCCTGGCGGGCTGCGTGCAGAAAATTCGCCACCTTGACGCCCGGAATCGCGGCAGGATACTGAAACGAGAGAAACAGGCCGGCTTTCGCGCGTTTATCCGGAGGGATGGCCAGCAAGTCTTGACCGTCCAGACTAACCGTCCCTGACTGGATGACGTAGTTGGGGTGGCCGGTCAGCGAGAAGGCCAGCGTCGATTTTCCGCTGCCGTTCGGGCCCATGAGGGCGTGCACGCTGCCGGGCTGTATCTCTAAATCGATACCTTTGAGAATATGGTTCCCCGCCACGCCGGCATAAAGGTCGTGAATCAGAAGGCCTCGGTCGGACACGTATGCTGCTCCTTACTGCGGTTTGCGGGGACGGCCCCACCCGCCATGCTACGATGTACCCGCCGAGAAAGTCAAGGAAACCCTGGACTATCTTCCACATTCATGCTAGCATCGAGCCAGATATGGGAGGGGACCGCTTTTTTCAGACTACCCGCGGGCGCATCGTCGAGGAGCTGCGCCGCGTCAAATCTGCCTCCGCCGTCGACTTAGCGGGGGTGTTCGGGCTCTCGCCCAACGCGGTGCGGCAGCAACTTGTCGTGCTGGAGCGCGATGGTTTGGTCGTCGAAAAGTCGGTCCGCCGCGGACGTACCAAGCCGACGTACGAGTTCTCGCTCACGGCGGCGGCGGAAAAGCTTTTTCCCCAGCACTACGATAAGATGCTGGGTGCGGTGCTGCGCGAAATGAAGCAGCAATTCGGTCCGGAAGGCGTCTCCGCCGTTTTTGATGCCATTGCCAAACGAACGGTGGCCAAAGCCAAAACCCGCGTCAACGCCGCGGATGCCGAGGGAAGATTTGCGCAACTCACCCAGGTCTTGCGCGAGGGCGGCGTCGTCGCGGAGTATAGCCTCATCGATGGCGGCTTCGAGCTGCGCGAACACAACTGCCCGTACTCCGAAGTGGCCAAGGAACATCCCGAAGTCTGTTCGGTCATTCATCACGTCTTGGACGAAACAATCGGCGGCGAGCACGTTCAGACCGAATCGATCGCAACCGGCGGCAGCCTTTGCCGGTTCGAGGTTAAAGCCAGTAAGCGAACGGAGCGCCCTACGAATATGGATTTCCCGAAATTTCAACGATTGGTCGAGGAACGCAGCGGCTTCCGAACCATGGACAACCCGACTGCGAGCGGGGAGTACTTTAGCGATTCGTGCGGCGACATGTACAACTTCTTCTTGAAGATCGGCCCCGGCGCGATCATCGAGGACATCTCGTATTTCACCACGGGCTGCGGGTTCGGAACGGCGACGTGCAGCCTGATGGTCGACCTCGCAAAGGGAAAAACCATCGATGCCGCGCTGGCTATCAGCACCGACGACATCGAGAGCGCGCTGAGCGGATATCCCGAAAAGAAGAAAGACTATCCGCAGCGCGCGATTGAAGCGTTGCACGTGGCGATCGACGACTACAAGCGCAAAGTCACCGACGGAGCGATCCCGGATTACGGCGCGATGCCGGCTCCGGAGTTCCAACGACGCGCGCAGCCCGTTGCGGAGACGCTGCCAACGCCGGCTCCTCAGAGCGATGACGGCAAACTGCTGATCAAACTGCGCTAAACGGGTTCATATTTTGGGCGTGTCCTCCGGGGCCGTAACCCAAATCAGGAAATAGAGCATAAAGGCCGCCGTCGTCAAAACAGCGGCTTTCAGGTCCTCGGAATCTCGTCCCAAAACTGCGTCAGTGCTGCTCGATCGTGATTGGCGGCTCAGTTTCGGCGCGTAATTTGGTAATGAGTGCCCGCAGTTCATTTGGCGACCAACCCTCAAAAAACGTTGAATCTCCGATCGCGCCTCGTGAAAGAATTGCCTGCGTTTCGGCCAGAAACCCGTCGTACCGCTCGCAAAGGTCCTCGCGCGTGCAATCCGTTTTGGCGGCTCCTCCTCCTGCGGCTCGAAATCCGGTGACGGTGCCGGTTTGTCCGATGCCACGGCCAACCATCACTTACGCTATGCTGCGCGTTGCGCGCGAATTTCGTCGCCGCGAGTGACTCTGAAGCCGAAAGCGCGAGAATGCAGCGGTGCGGAATCGCGACCGAGAAACCATCCGAGAAACGCTTGCAGCATTGAAGACTTGCCGTGGACCGCGGTGCGCTGATGGCGAGCCGGCATATTTCGCCGCGTTCTACGGCTTCTAGCAGCCCCGCAAGGTATTCGACATGCTTGGGGTACTGCAAACAACGGCAGAACTCACTGGACGAAGTCTATGAGCGAGCCCTACAGGCTCCTAGTGCAAGGGTCATCTCTGGCGCCACCCACATCGAGATAAGTTCGATTGTTCCGCCTTGACTCGCAGCTGTAGCGCTCGCCATGCCCGCGGCCTTAGTGTTGAAATATCCAACGGGCAATCGCGCCAGAGCGGCCATTCGTCGACGCCAATATTCCGAACATCGATCGCGGAACGTCGATAGCGCCTGCTAATAGCGATTCGGCTTGAACGTGACTTTGTAGAGATACAGGCCGCTCACCGGCCGGCAGTACGCGCGCGCGCCTTGATATTTCGAATCTTCCGCAGCATGGAGCGCGGCTTGGTCTGCAGCCTGCGAACCTGAAGGTCCCCACACCCATGCGTCGAGCACGGATCCGTCGCCGCCCAGAGCGACTTCGATCGTGCTCTCGGCGATTCCCCACATTCCCCGCAATTCATTCGGAAAATCCGGTGTGACCGCTTTCACCGCTTGCGCCGGTTCGAACGGCTGCGCGCATGCCGTCGATTCGAGCGGTGACGTATGCTGCGCCGCGAGAACGAGATCGCCGGCAGCCGGCGGTGCGTCCAATCGATCGCGATCCTTCGGATCGAGCACCGTGTCGTTGCGCGGGTTTGCGAGGGGCTTCGCAGAACCGGGCGGATCGCACGTCACGCGTCCTTTCGCAGCCCACCCGTCGTCGAACGCCTGCGCGCCGTACACCCACGATCGTTGGATCACTACGTTCGCTGGAAACCGAACGTACATGATTGGAGAGACGTAATCGCGCCGGATGAATGTCGCGGACGGGCTCGTGTAGTGTCGATCTTTTTCCGTCAGCTCGGTTTGGGGAACGGCCAACGTGTACCATCCGCCGCTCGTGTCGAACGCGAGCGTCGCAGTGAGCGCCCGCGGAGCCACTGCGCCGAGATCGAAGCCATAGACCTGCGCCGGGGTGCTCTCCGAAGATGCCCCGACACCGACCGCCCGGATGTTCAGCGTAGCGGGACAAAATTCCGATATTGCCGACGCGGGGCTGTGCCAGAACGCGACGATCAGAAAACAGAGAGCCGAAGCGATCCCAAGCCGTTTCATGGCAAGGTTTTAAGCTCTGCTTGGTCGCGAACCTCGTAGCGCGTCGTGCGCGCGTCCGGCAGTGACTCGAACAGCGTGAGCGCGGTGATCTCGAACCGGATTGGCGCGAACTCGACCAACGGCACGTGTGCGCGCGGCTCTTTGATGCGCGCGATCGTGACGTGCGCCACCGCCGGTTTCTCGAATGGGAAGCCGAGCTGCGCGTAGGCGCTGCGCACGTTGCGCGCGAGCTCTCTAAAGGCGTCGCCGGCTTCCCGCGCGCCAATCCAGACCACGTGCGGATTACGTTCGTTCGGAAACGCGCCCAGTTTGTCGAGCGCGAGCGGAAACGGCGCAGTGCCCGCTGCAACGCCGCGCAATGTTTCACGGATCGGATCGACCTGCGGCGGATCGACCCATCCTAAGAACGCCAGCGTTATATGAAGTTTCTCCGCTGCCTCGAAGCGCGCCGGCACCCCGCTTTTTTGTAGGCGCTCCGCAACGCTCGCACATTGCGCGCGCGTGCGCGAACCCAGAGCGATGCCGGCGAACAGCTTGAAACGATTCCCCATTAACGCTGCAGGTATGGATTCGACGCGCGCTCCGTGCCGATGGTCGTAGCTGGGCCATGGCCCGGTATGACGGCGGTGCGGTCGGGAAAATCCATGAGTTTTCGATGAATGCTGGCGACGATGTCTTCCATCGACGTTCCCCCCAAATCCCAGCGCCCGATGGAACCGGCGAACAGCGTGTCGCCCGAAAGAATCGTCGTGCCGAGATCCGCCGTTAGCGCGAAACAGACGCTTCCCGGTGTATGGCCGGGCGTGTGCAGCACGTCGAGGCGTACGTCGCCCGCGCAGATCGCCTCTCCGTCGCGCAGGTCGCCGTCGAGGTCGACGATGCGGGGCGCGACCGAAAGCCCGAGCCACGTTGCCTGAATTGCCAGCGTGCGGTAAAGCGGCAGGTCCGCTGGATGCAGCAGCCCACGGCCGCCCGTACGTTCGCGCAGCGCGCCGAGATCGCCGATGTGATCGATGTGTGCGTGCGTGTGCACCAAGTACCGCGCGCGCAAATTGTGCGCGGTAAGTCGCCGCGCCACTTCATCGACGCCGTCTCCGCCGTCCACGACGATGGCCTCGCCGCTCTGCGGGTCGCCGAGTATGGTGCAGTTGCACCCGAGAGCGCCTACTGCAAAGGTTTGGATCATCACGCGGCGCTCGTTACGGCGCCGCGGTTGTCCGGGCCTACGGAAGGCGACGGGCTCTGCCGATACGCACAAGAGGTGGACATCCAAACCGATCTTGCGGCGGTGCAACAACGCATCGCGCAAATTACGGGTGAGGCGATTCCGCCGGCGGCTCCGGCCGCCGGCGGCGCATTCGCTTCTCTGGTCAACGCCGTTTTTCCGGCGCCTTCGAGCGTGCAGGCCGCGCTCCGCTGGCCCGTCGCCGGACACATTACGTCGGGCTTCGGCGAACGTAAAAATCCGATGGGCGCAGGCGAGGATTTCCATCCCGGACTCGACATCGCGGCAGATACCGGAACCCCAATCGACGCAGCAGCGCCGGGTCGCGTTATTTCGGCGGGACCGGACGGCGGATACGGCAACCTCGTCGTCATCGACAACGGAAGCGGCGTTACCACGCGATACGCGCATTGCTCGCAGATTTACGCGCGCGTCGGCGAAACGGTGGACGCCGGGCAGCCCATCGCGGCGGTTGGAACGACGGGACGCTCGACGGGCCCGCACCTCCACTTCGAAGTACGCATGGGCGATAGACCGGTCGATCCGCTCCAGTATTTGCCGCGCTAAAATCGTCCTGATCCAGCGGGCTATCGGCAAGGGGGTAGATCGGCAAGTGTCCGACTTTTTCGAGCTCGATAGGATGTCGACTTCAAAACTTCGTTCTCTCGAAAAAGCGGTCAAGTAAAACAACGCCGGGATGGCGTTGTTTGAACGCCTTGCCGATCTACCCCCTCGCCGATGGCCCGCCGGGACTGGGTTCCACATCGACGACGAGCGCCGAATGATCGGTCAGCCCTTCGGTACGGAACGCGTGATCGTAAAACGCGTCGCGCACGCGCGGCAGCAGCGCGCGTGAAACGAACGCCTTGTCCAGACGCCAGCCGTTCTTTCGCTGCGGCGTTCCCATGCGCGGGTACCACGAATATTCGGCGTCGCCGGGGTGTACGTGCAGCCATGCTTCATGCCACTGGCGCTCGAGCAACGCGTACAGGTCGGCCGTGCTGAACTCATCGACCAGACGAGTTTTGCCGGCGTTCGCTTCGATGTCGCTCTCGTTGCGCCCCGAATTGAAGTCGCCGATCGCCATTGCCGCTACGCCTTGTTCGTCCATCGTTTGCGCCAAGCGAATGAGGTATTCCAAGTGTGGGCGCTTGCGATCTTGCCCCGGCAAGTACACGCCGATGACGTGCAGCCCCGGGAAAACGCACTCAATCATCGCGTTGGGATAACAGTCGTCGGGCAGCCCGCCGGGATTGCGCACGGGATTGAACGGTTCGCGCGCCGCTACTAAAACGCCGTTTCCGCGATGGCCGCGCGAATACGCTTGGTAGGAAAGCCCTTCGCGTTCCATGGTTTCGCGAATGCGCGCGCCGGTGGGCGTGTCGCGAAACTCGCTCAGCACGTAAACGTCGGCGCGATGCTCGAGCGCGCGCGCGAGCAGTGCATCGATCTTTGCGTTCAGGCCGCCGGCTTTGACGTTGAGAGCCAAAATGCGCATAAGCCCTAATCAATCCGTATCCCAAAGTCGTGAAATTCGCCGTTGTAGTAGCCCAGCGGTGAGCCGGCACGCGACCGGCACGAACGCACGCTGCCGATGAAGATGCTGTGCGAGCCCGCGTGGTGCTCTTCGACCACCTCGCAATCCAGGTGGCTCACGCAGCCGTCCAGCACGGCCGCACCGGTGACGTCGACGTGATACTGCACGCCGTCGAATTGCTTCTCGCGCCGCTTCCCGGAAAAACGCTCGCCTAGCGCCTGCTGATCGCCCGCCAGAACGTTCACGCAGAAGATTTTCGACGTCGAAATGTAGAGGTAGCTGCGCGCTTCGCGGTTGATGCAGATCAGCACGAGCGGCGGCTCCACCGAAACGCTGGCAAACGAGCTGACCGTAACGCCCCGCGGCTCGCCTTCGCGAACGCTCGTCACCACGGTTACGCCCGTAGGGAAATGGCGCATCGCCGCTTTGAACTGTGTGGCGCTTACGATCGAATGTGCGCTCACCGCTTGCGCGCACCGATGCCCAAACCGCCGCCTAGCGGAAGAATCGTCGCGTCCAAATCGGGATGGTTCAGGAATGTCCGGTTGAAATCGTCCGGCGTTCGATGCAACAGCAGACCGTTGAAAATTGCTAAGCCCGAAAGCTTGAGAAGCGGAACGCAATGCTCCAGATACGCCGAATACTCCGTCTTCGGAGCGTCGACCACGACCATGTCCATGTTGCGCTGCGGGAATATCGGCAGCACTTCCAGGGCCGGCTGATTAACGATTTCGATGAAATCGTCTTCTCCCGCGCGCCGAAAGTACGACGCGGCGATGTGAGAGCGATCCATGTCGGGATCGAACGTCCAAATCCGGCCGAGCGGCGGCTGCGCGAGCGCCATCCAGAGCGTGGCGGAACCGTACCCGGTGCCGATTTCCAAGATGCGGTTGGCCTGCATGCCGTGCACCAGCGTAGAGAGCAGGCGCCCCACCTCGCGCGGTATCGACGATACGCCGTTTTTGCGGCCGTGCTGCTCCATTTCGAGCAGAAGCGGGTGCGGCGTGGGATGCGTCGCTTCAAGGTTGCGCAAGGCGTCCTGCATTGCAATGCATCTTTGGGAGGCTGTGAAAAACTCCCCCACGGCACGTTGCCGTCTCGCTGTTCAGCGCCGGCGCGCGCGGCAGGCGCGCTACACGATGCGGCTGAAGGCACCGGGTCCGATGTCGACGCGCCTGCGGCTCTTTCCGCTCAATGCGGTGCTCTTTCCGGGAGCGGTCCTCAACCTGCACGTGTTTGAACCGCGTTACAAAGAACTGATCGGCGAATGTCTGAAGTCGGGTGAAGGTTTCGGCGTGGTGCTCATTCGCGATGGAGAAGAAGCGGGAGATCCGTCGGTAAAACCGCACGAAATCGGATCGATCGCGCAGATCGTCGAAGTCACGGAACTGCCGTTCGGGCGCTATTACGTCTCCACCGTCGGCAGGCGCAGATTTCGGATCCGCCGCGTCGTGAGCCGCGAGCCGTATCTTACCGTGGAGGCGGACGTGCTGCGCGAAGAAGAACGCCGCCATTCTGACGTTCCGCAGCTGCGCGACGACGTGCACGAGGCCTTTCTGGAATATCAGGAACTGATCGTGCAACTTCGCGGAACCGCCTCAGTGATCGATCTGCCTGCCGACGCCAACGAAACCTCGTTCATCGTAGGCGATGCGCTGCAAGTGGCAGACGCGCTCAAACAGCGGTTGCTCGAAACGAACAGTACGAAAGAGCGCCTTGGGCTCGAACTCGATTTCTTGCGCCAGCTCCTGCCGCAAGTCCGCGAACTCATCGCGCGACGGGCGGCCGAGCTTGCCTCGCGTAAGGACGATCCGAAAGAAGAGGCGCGCCGCAGCGGTCAGCAGCGGTATTTCGGAAAATACTTCAGCTCGAACTAACCTCGCCGATTGCCTGCGCCGCCTTGATGACGTTGCGCAGCAGCGCAACGTTCGTCACCGGGCCGACGCCGCCGGGAACCGGCGTAATGGCGCCTGCAACGCGCGAGGCGCTGGCAAACTCTACGTCTCCTTTGAGCTCGCCATCGACGACCGTCGTGCCGACGTCGATGACCGTCGCGCCGGCGGCGATGTCCGCGCCCGTAATCAGATTCGGAACGCCCGTTGCGACGACGAGTATTTCGGCCATGCGCACGTACGGCTGGAGATTTTCGGACTCTTTGTGCAGCACGGTCACTGTCGCATCGTGCGCGAGCATCAGCATGGCCACGGGAGCTCCGACGACGATCGACCGGCCGATCATGACCGCACGGCGGCCGCCCAGCGGCCAGTGCGGGCTTCGCTCCAACAGCAGCATGACGGCAGCCGGCGTAGCGGGAACGAATTCGGCACCGCTGCCGAATGCAAGGCGGCCTTGATTGGTGGGATGCGTCCCGTCGACGTCTTTGTGGAGCGGAATAGAATCGGCAAGCGAGCGAATCGAAAGATGCGGCGGGAGAGGCTGCTGCAGCATTACGCCGTGGACGCTCGCGTCGCCCCGCAAAACATCCAAACGTTCGCGGATGGCGGAAGCGGTAGACGCTTCGGGCAACTCTTCGACGTGTACCGCAATGCCGACGCGTTCGCCGGTCTTCACCAAATTTCGCACGTACGCCAGAGAAGATTCGTTCTCACCGACCAGGGTGACGACCAGGCGCGGATGAATGCCGGTTTCTTGAAGTGCGTCGTTGCGAGCAAGCAGTTCGGCGCGCAGTTCGGCGGCGACCGCGCGGCCGTCCAAAATACGAGCCGGCACGGCAACGCAAGTTCGTTGTGAGAGGAGCCTCACCTGGAGCGCGTGCGTCGGGAGGTGCGCTTGGGCCGGCATTACGGTCCGGCCGAATTCGAGCGCGCGTTCCGCAGCTTTCAGCAGATGTATCAAGCCCGGCCGAGCCAGGTGCTTTGCAGTCCGGACGTGCTGGATCGCTTTTGCGAAATTTACGAACGCTCGGGCGATGGGCATCGCCGCGAGCTGCGCTTTGACGGCGTGCGCGTAAGTGCGGCAATCATGGCGCCCGGAATGGTCGCGTTCGAGGGCGAGGTCGATCAGGACCGAATGGGCGACTGGTGAGAGAGCGGACGCAGTGGCTGTATTGGATCGCCGGAGCGGCGATCGTCGCTATCGTGCTCGGAGTGTACTTTCGCGGCAACGCCGGATCGCAAGCCGCGGGACCTGCCGCTTTAACGGGGCGGGTCGCGCCCAGCTTCACGGTTCCCGCGCTCGCCGGCGGATTTTCGGGACTCCAGGCGTATCGCGGCCGCATCGTCGTCATGAATCTTTGGGCATCGTGGTGCCCGCCGTGCCGCGCCGAAATGCCGGATCTACAGCGCCTGTACCGGCAATACCGGTCGCGCAACGTCGCCGTCGTCGGGATCGATCAAGGCGAGTCGGCTGCGCGTGTTTCGGCGTTCGCGCGCGCGCTGGACATTCACTACCCGATATTGCTCGATCAGACGCAGCAATACGGGCGCGTTTATGCGGCGCTGGGTTTGCCGACGACGGTCATCGTCGATGCCGGCGGCATCGTAGTACGGGGCTTCGACGGGCCGCTCTCGTTCGAACAGATGGCCGCAGCGATTTCGCCCCTTCTATCCAAACGTTCGTGACCTCGTTCTGGACGCTGCTGGCGTGCGCGATTGCGATGGTCGTGGCGCAAGACCTTGTCCCGGGTCAGCCCATTTACCATTACGGCTGGTACAATGCCGTCGACGCCGGACTGTTCATTGTGGCCGCCTTACAACTTCGCGGGCGCGCGCATCGCTGGCACATCGCGGCGGCGTTCGGCGGCGCGGTCATCGTGTTCGCCGGTATCGCGGCGGGCCTGATGGGTCCGGATACGCACATGATTGTCGGTGCGCCCGGCGCGAGCGTGCGCGACGATGACGTCGGCGGAACGTTCGTGTTTCCCCTTACGCCTGCAGCGGGGCCGATCGCGTTGCAGCGCGGAACCGGCACGGTCACGATCGGATCTCGCCGGCGCTACGCCGGCGGCTTTGTTTTTTGGAGATACGAGCGTACCGTCGTGTACGTGGACGTTGCCGATGCGCGCGGCAACCATCTGACGATTACGCAGCCTTCCAACGCATCGTTCCTTTCGCCGGTGCTGCTCATGCAGCAGTCGACGACTATTGCCGGGATGGACGTGCGCTTCGATACCTTTGCCGTCCCTGCAGCGCAAAAGAACGTCAAGGCCGTGCTTTTGCGTAAAGAGCAGACCGCGCAGCTGCGCACCGATCCACCGATTCTCGGCAAGCCGGCAGTGCTGTTTGCCGTTTCCACTCAAAGCGATCGAACCGTCCCGCAGGGGATCGGGTTGGTCGCTTCAGGGCAGCGTAAACTGATCGGCGGTTTGCTGTTGCGCGGCAGCGTCGGCACGTACCCCGCGATCGTTGCGGCCTGCGCGCCCTACCTTCCGGTGTTGATTGCGGGTTTGCTGTTGTTCCTGACGGGAGCGGCGCTCAGTACGCGGTACCGCTGGAGAACGTGAACCCTTCGATCTTCGCCGCCGGCACGACGATCGAATAGTCGTAGCCTCCGGTACGCTGCAACTCGTTCCCGAACTCGCAGCGCCGCAGCGCATTCAAAATGCTCTGATTGAACCGCATGTTGCGCACTCCGCACGCGATCTCGCCGTTTTCGATCAAGAACGTGCCGTCGCGCGTCATGCCCGTAACGATTGCCTTTTTTCTATCGACGGTGCGGATGTACCAGAAGCGGCTAATCAGCAGCCCGCGCTGCGTCTGTGCAATGAGCCGGCTCACCGATGCGCTGCCGGGAGAAACGACCAGGTGCGAGGCCGCAGGACCGTACGCATTGGGTGCAGGCAGTGCGTGCCCGGTATTCTCACGGCCGAGTTTGTGCGCCCACCGGCTGTCGGTAACGACGTTCTTCGCGACGCCGCCGTCGATCAGGGCAAGACGCTGCGTGGGCTGGCCTTCGTAATCGAACGGCATGCCCGGCGCAAGCGGGTTCGCATAATCGTCGGTGACGGTGACGTTTGCACCCAGATACGGGCGATCGAGTCCGTCGCTCAAAAATGACGCGCCTTCGTCGAAGGTTTGGGCCGAGAAATGATCCGCCAAATGTGAGAAGAGTTCACCGAAGGCGGCCGGTTCCAGAATGACGGTCCATTCACCGGGTTCGACGGCGCGCGGATGCGCCGAATCGCGAGCCTTGTGCGCCGAGCGCGCAGCAGCTCCTCGCGCATCCAAAAGCGCCGCGTCGTTGTGGTAGGCTTCCGCGTAGCCGGCCGAGTCCGCCGCGTTCATCTTCACGTTGAGCGCCGCTTGCGTGCCGTCGAAAGAACTTCGCGCTCCGCTCGTATTGGCGATCGTCACGCCGATCTCGGCGTCCGCGACGAAGCCGGCGCACCAGCAACCGTGCTCCTGTGCCGCTTCGAAAACCTCATCGCACATTCGTGCGCGCTGCTCGGGCGATGTCTCCGCCGTGCTTTGAACGTATGCCCCCTCGGGGGCGTGCGCATTGCCGCCGCGCGGCAGCTGCGGCTGCCAAGGATCTTCAGGCGCCAAGCGTGCCATTTCGATAGCGCGCTCGAGGGCGGTCTGCAAGCCACGCTCGTCTACCGCGTTCGTGCCAGCGACGCCCGTCCGCTTGCCGACGATGGCGCGCACGTTCACGCTGACATCGCTCTCGCTTACGTTTTGGTGCGCGGCGTTGTGCGCGAACCGCGTGACTGCGCTGTGGCCGCCGCTCACCACGGCTTCGGTTTGATCCGCCTTGGAACGGGAGAGAATGCGCAGCGCCAGCGCTTCGCGCTGGCTGCTATCCATCGTATCCAACGCCCACGCGCACGTTGCGAAAACGTGCAGGCGAGGCGCATTGCGCCGTGCGGCCCGTTTGCATCGGTTCCCCTTTCCCGCAGTTCGGAGTGCCCCATGCAACCCAAGAGCGCTCGTCCGCAACGGCATCGCACGCGTTCCAAAACTCGGGCGTGATGCCGGCATACGTGGGATTCTTGAGCATGCGCCCGCGTTTGCCGTTTTTGATTTCCCAAGCGATCTCGCACCCGAACTGGAAGTTCAGCCGGTGATCGTCGATCGACCAGGAGCGGTTGCTCTCCATGTGCACGCCGTCTTTCACGTCATCGAAGAGATGTTCGAACGGCGTAGCGCCGGGAAGCAGATTGAGGTTGCACATCCGAATCATCGGCGCGAATTTCCAGCTTTCGGCGCGCACGCATGCGTTGCTTTCGCGTCCGATGATCCGCGCAGTATCGTTGCTCATCTCGTAACCGACCAGCACGCCGCTGCGAACCAGATCGCTCCTCGTGCTCTGCGTGCCTTCGTCATCGTAGCCAACGGTCGCCAAACCCTGCGGCAGCGTATTGTCGATAATAATGGTCACTGCGCCGGAACCATACCGCAGCCGGTCCAGCTGCGCGATTTCCAGAAAGCTCACGCCGGAAAAGTTGGCCTCCCATCCAAGCACGCGGTCCAATTCGGCGGGATGGCCGCACGACTCGTGAATCTGCAATGAAACCTGCGAACCGCCCAGGATCACGTCGATCGTGCCGCTCGGACATTGCGGCGCTTTGAGCAGCGCAACCGCCTCTTCGGCGATGCGTTGGGCATTCTCACGCAGTTGCGCGCGCTCGACGACTTCCCATCCACCGGATTGGTAGAGCCCAACGTCGCCCGGAAACGTCCGCGTTTGAACGTCTCCTTCACCCACGGCCATGGCTTGAATGCCGCTGCCGGTTTGGCGCACGGACTGCTCGATGCGCGATCCGATGCTGCTGTAGAAATACTTCTCGATGGCCCAGAGATCGATCCATGCGCGTCCAACGCTAATCTGCGGCGAGCAGTGCAGCGCTTTCTCTGCCTCGAGCAGCATGCTCACGCGCTCGCCGAGGGGCACGCCGTGCGGATCTCGCGCCACCGGCGTGGCAAAATCTGCAGCATAGGCCTGTGGTGGAACCCGCCCGATGCGCCGTCGCGCAATGCCGGCGCCGGCGCGGGCGATCTGCATCGCGCGTGCTGCTGCAAGATCGATGCCGGACGGCGTCAGATCGCCACTTGCGGCAAAACCCCACGCGCCTTCGAACAGCGCTCGCACCCCGTATCCGCGGCTGGTTTGGTCGGAGAGCGTAGCAACGACGCCGTTGCGAGCTTCTATGCGCTCGTCTCGATGCGTTTCAAAACGCACGTCGGCGTACTCCGCGCCCAGGCCCATGGCTCGGTCCAACGCTCGCGCCGCTAATTCGTCGAAGCTCATCGATGCGTGTATTTGGGCGCGTCGCCGGAATTGCCCGCCAGAATTACCTGCATGTTACGCACCGCAACAAAGCCCGCCGTTCGCACCGGCGGGGACGGTCCCACGCGGTTGATGACGTAGAGCGACTTGAACGTGATCGGTTGGGGCAGCGCCGGCGGAAAATCAAACTCGACGCGGCGCCAACCATGCCAATCCACGGTTGCGACGGTGTATAAAAACCGTTCGTTGATCGCATTGTTCACCGCTATGCGCAGAATCTCGCCGTTGCCGTCGCCAAACACGTCGGCGGAGATGCCCAGTGCGCGCTGCGGCAGCGCGATGGAAGCCTGCGCGTATGCGGCACGTTCTTTTCCGGAGAAATCATACCGCAGCGTCGTGCAGTCGGCACACGGGGTGCCGGGCTCCAAACTGCCCGGGCCGGCTTTGGGCGCCGTCGAAAAGCGCGCGTAGCGCTGCAGCGGAAGCTCCAGTTCGTGCTCTCCGACGGTTACCAAGGTCCGCGCCCGGGCCGTTCCCAGCGCCACGCTGACCTCGACGTTGCGATCGCCAACGCGCAGGCGGCCATCCCGGTCGATGATGCCGCGGTCCGTTTGCCAGTCGAGCAATTGCGGAATCGCAACCGGATAGCCGCGCGCGTCAAATGCACGTGCCTGCAGCGCGAGGCTCCCTCCGTTGCGCAGAGCCGGATTCTGGGGCAGGATGTCGACGTACGCCGGCGTGGCAGTGATGCGAACCGGAACTTGTGCGTGCAGCGTGCCGGCGCGCACGCGTACGATCGCGTCCGTCGCACGGGCTCCGGCAACAAAGGTTTGCCCGTCCATTCTGCCTGCATCTTGGGGAACGACGCGCATGGACACGGCGACAACGGCAGTCGCGTGCGGGATGGCCGCTTGCATCGGTGACGGCAACGCTGAGGGCAACGCGGGCCAAGGGGAGCGCACGAACGATTTGCGGCGTTGCGTACAAGCGCGCAGGCGGCCCATACGGTGCATCGCTATAGACGAGCAGCGCGTCGGCGATGCGCCGCTCGTTGCCGTCTGAAGGGAGATTTTGCACGATGGCGCCGTCGTCGCCCGGCATGCGCGCGACCAGCGTTGAACTGCCGCCGCCGTCGAATTGCATTCCGGTAACCGCGCCGAAGGCGATCATCAATGCAGCGAACTGCGGCTGCAACAGTCCGATCGACAACGCCGGGCGGCGCCCGTCGATTTCGAAGAGCAGGAGCGCGCCGCTTTTGGTTATGGCTACGCCGCTTGCAGGCATGTGCGTGGCGAACTCGCCGGTGGACGGTCCGTCCGGATCCGAGTACCACGCGCCGTTTTTAACCAGCAGCGGTCCTCCGCCGATCGCGGCGGTGAGGTTTTCCAGCGCAGGCGTCGTGTCGCCCTCGATGGCCACCGTGTCGCCGGGTTCAGGCAGCGTAACGCTGCCGTACGCGTTCGGTCCGACGGCCAAATAATAACCGGCGCTCTGCGTGGTCGTATTGTCTGTGACGGCCGACACCCGATATCCGCCCAACGGCGGATCGCCCTGCGCCGGCTGCAGCGCAATTTCGGTAACGTTTGCCGCGGGCCGCAGCGGTCCGTATTCCGGCGTGATCAATACGGCGCCGCCTCCTGGCGGCGGCCAATCGTTCATCGTCTTGAGCGGGAGCGTTCCTTGCGGCAGCACGGCCCGTAGCGACAAAGCGAACTCGGCAAAGCTCGCGTCGTTTTTTGAATCCAGGGCGAGCGCCCAGCGATGCATCGGCGCGCGAACGAGCCGTCCATTCTGCACGAGAATGTTCAACGGCTGATTGGTTTGATTGATGTCGAAGTAATCGCCGTTCACGCCCGCCACCGCGTGCAGCCGCTGCGCCATGGAAGAAAGCGTTTCGCCGCGGGACACGAGCCGATCGCCGGCGAGCGCAGTACCCAAGCGAACCGTTGGATTGTGGGGGTCGACTGCAATGACGTGGATCGAGAGGGGTCCGTCTTGCGTTCGCATTTCATAATTTCCGTACGTCACGCCCGGCGCCACGTCCACGATCGTCGATGCGTCCGTAACGATTTTTGGAAACGGCGCGGGGGGCTGCGGTGAGGCAGGCAGCGCAGCGGCAATCGCGAGCAGCAGCGCGCTCAGGGCCACAACGCCACGCTGAGCGGGAAACCTCCCGTATGAAATGGGGCGTGCTTGGCCCGTGCAAGCGTGGAAAGATCGAAGACGTCGATTGCATCGGCACGCGCGCACGGAATGTAGAGACGATCACCGGCGACGCGTGGGCGCCACGGCGTCCGGCAGGTTTTGAGCGGCGCGTGCGTCGCGCGAAGCGTCCGCGCGTTCAACACGTACACTTCGTCCGCCGCTTCGTCGGTGACGAACAGGCGATTGCGCGAGGGGTCCAGCGCGACGCCCAGTGGAAAAAGCATCGGCGAACTTCTCGCGACGATGGGCGTGCCGCTGCGCCGGAGGTCGATCGCCGCCGTATAGCCGCCGTTTTTATGCATCGTTGGGCTGGTGTTCGATACGACGTAGAGCCGCTGCGCTTTTGAATCGAGCGCGATGCCGAACGTTCGCTCGACGCTGCGGATTTTTCGAACCAGCGTCATGCCGTTCGCTTCGACTTGCGCCACGGTTGCATCGTTGACGTTGCCCACGTACACCATCCCGCGCGTGCTGTCGATCGCGAGCCCTTCGGCGGTCTGGCCGGTGACGATTCGTCGCACCCGGCCGTCGGGCGCGATCCGAGTGAGCGCTCCCGATCCGTTCACGTCGCGGTCGGTTACGAAAATGTTCGACGTGCGGGCGTCAACGGCCACTTCGTTGCCCGCGATGACGCCGGCGATCCAACGCATGCTCCACGGCGATCGGGTAGTTGCCGCAAGCGATTGTCCGTCGGTGTCCGGAGCCAGCATTTCACCGCGCGGCGAGAACGTGACGTCACCGGGAGGGCCGCCGATCGGTGCGTACCCGAGCAGCGCAAATGTTTTGGGATCGTGCAGCGCCACGCCGCTTTCGTAGGTCGCGACGGCGAGCAGCGGCGCTCCGGGTGACGGCGGCGGGACGGTATGGATCGAAGTCGACGCGATCGCGCCGCGCGTAGCGGCGACGAGCAGCGTGCTCGTCGGCCGATCGACTGCCGGAGCGACGAAAAGGCCGCGCTCGAGTGTACCGGGTCCGATCACCGACACCGAGATCGCGCCTGTTATTCCGGGCGCATCGATTGGCAAACGGCTCTGCGAGACGAAGGGCCCCGCCGGTATCGCGAGCCTGAACGAACCGACGATACGCGTACGCTGGCGCGGAGCGGTTCCGACGAGTGCGAGCAATGCGGCACACCAAAACACGATTCTACGGCGCGGCATGCTGAGCGCGCTGCAGTCCGCTGCGCACGTCCGTCCGCGGAGCGACAGTCGTATTGCCGGCGCGTGCCGGATCGTAAGCGAATGCGGCAACGTCATAGCCGGGAAACGTGCCGCACAGCACGGTGCCGTCGGGATCGACCGCATACGCGCGATCGTGCTGCGCATCGATGACGACCAAGTACATGCGCAGTTCGAGCGCGCGCGCGCGCGCGAACGTGACCTGCCACGCAGGCTCGTACGCGGTTTCCCACACCGCCAAATTCATGCCCGACAAGCGCGCGTTTACCAGACCGCCGGGATCGAGGACGACTTCATCCGTGACGGTGAAAGCGTACGGTTGGGCCGGCGAAATCAACATGTCCGCTTCGAGGATGCGCAGCATTTCTTCCCCGTCGCGCGGGGGCTCTCGCGCCGCGATGGCAATGCGCGCGGTTCGATCGAGGCAACACTCCGGCGTGGGAGCGCTTTGGGTTCGTGCAATTGGCACGCGTGCTCCGACTTCCACGCGAGCAACGATCGTCTGCGGACCGTCTTGCGCGGCCATCGCGGCAATCGTCCCATCCGCGCGCACGATTTGGCTCTTGCCGCAATAGGCCACGCATCCCCGTTCGGTGCCGCATTTATTCGAAGCGACGAAGGGAACGCCGTTTTCGCGCGCTCGCACGCGCGCGAGCAGATCGGCCTGCACGTTTTCCAAATCGTGCGGATCCCGCCCGCTGGTGACCCAGGCGGTCGGCATCACCAGCAGCTGCGCGCCGCGGTCGACGAGCGCGCGCGCAATCGTCGGTATGCGTCCGTCCGCGCATATGAGCGCGCCGATCGTGCCGATGGACGTTCGCACCGGCTCCAAACGCTCGCCCGGCGAGAACCACTGGCGATCGAAATGCCACAGGAAATGTTTGTCCGCGTACCCCGCGACCGCACCGTCCCGATCGATGATAGCGGCACTGTTGAACAGGCGCTGCCCGTCGCGGCGCGCCGCACCGACCACGAGCACGATGCCCAGCTCGCGCGCCATCCCTTGGCACCCTCGCAGCGCGTCGTCGATCTCGCGCATTTCGAAGCGTTCGTAGCCCAGAACGTACGCCGGCAGAGTGCCTTCCGGCAAAACGACGAGCTGCGCTCCCGATGCCGCAGCTTCGCGGATGCGGGCACCAAGATCGGGCCATGCGCGCGCAAGGTTCGTACGCTCGTGTGCAGCCGGCTGAACTGCGGCGACGGTGACGTGCGGCATTGTTGCGGGTGTTTGGCGCGGCAAATGCACATGCCTTCGCAGGTAATGTAAGCGGATTCTCAAATCGGAAAGAACGTTAACCGTAAAGAGGTTCCTAAAGCAGAAGCGAAGGAGCGAGGGCTGTATTTGAAACGTGCGTTCATGTCCGCATCGGCCGCGGCGATTGGTCTTGGCATCATCGGTTCGATCGCGGCGGCGCCGCCCGTGGCAGGAAAACCCGCCGGAAAACCAACCGCTTCACCCCCGGCGCGGAAAAAAAACGCAGCGCCGAAGATGTCGAAGTGGCAGCAGCGCATCAGCGACATGCTTCGCATATCGGCTCCCGGCGACGAATATTTCGGCCGGCTAAAGATGAGTTTTTTGGGCATCAACAACACGTTTCACGACGATCTGATCCGCGCAGGTGCATACACCACCGACCCTCGACTGATAGCAAACGCGAATTTTGCGGACGAAGCGATGACCGCGTGGTCGCGAAAGTACCCGAACGATCCGCAGCTCGCCCGCTCGTATTTTTTGGCATTTCAGCTGTATCGCAAGGTGTGGGTGCAGCAATACCAAGACAAGGCATGGCAATACGCGCACATCGTGATCGAGAAATGGCCGGCGAGCTATTTCGGCAAAGCGCTCAAGAAAGATCTCGGCGTTGGGTTTACCGAGCACTATTTTGCGACGCCGGTTGCCTGCGCCGATTTGCCGACTCCCCCTGCGCCCGGCGGCTCTGCGACGCCCTCGCCGACGTCATCCGCGTCGGCAACGCCGCTGCCTAGTCCCACGCCGACGCCCTCGCCGACGCCGACCACCGCTCCCGGCGGCCCGAAGGTCGAAGTCCTGCCCGTGCCGTGTCTGACGCCGACGCCTTCCCCCTCGCCCAGTCCTTCGCCGACGCCGCTGCCCACCGGCTCCCTGGCGCCGCAGCCCTCAGCAACCGGCTCCCCTAGCGGTAGTCCCACACCGTCGACCACTGCATCGCCCGGGACGATAGCGACAACTTCGCCCGCGGCGGGGCCGACCATATCGCCCTCGCCGGGACCGACCATATCGCCCTCGCCGGGACCGAGCGCATCGGCGCCCGGCCCTTCGACGGCGCCGTCCACGGGGGCGTCCGCCACGCCGGCTGTGAGTTCTTCACCGCTTCCCCGCCCGACGCATCATCCTTCCAGGCATACCCGCTCTGCAACGCTCTTGACGCCTTAAATAAACTAGCCTAGTCCGGTTTAACGGTGCGAACGATCAAAGGATCGGCATGGAATCTTCAGGACGCGAAAGCGAAACTGTCAGAATTGGTGGACCTGGCGCAGTCCGGCAAGGCGCAGATTATCTTACGCTGCGGCAAGCCCGCTGCCGCCGTGGTGTCGGTCGCAGAGTACGAAGCGTTGCATCCGCGGAAATCGCTTCTGTCGTTTTTGCTTCATTCCCCGCTGATGCATTCCGAATTGGATCTGTCGCACTCCCAGCAACATTACGAACCGTCGTCCGACACTTTTGACGACAAGAGTTCATAGGTGTTCCTGCTCGACACGGCGGCGCTCTCGGAGCCCACAAAACTGCGCCCGAACGCCGGGCTCCTAACGTGGACGTCGGCTCCGAGCTCGCAAGGGGCGTTTGTTGGGGCGCCTTCCATCGGCGGATTGGAGATCAAAATCAGATTGCTCAAGCCCTCAAGGAAACGTCGTTCGTTGGAATCGTGGCTTCAAAATCTTATCGCCGAGTTCCAGGAACGCATCCTGCCTTTCGACGTTGCCTGTGCACGAGATTGGGCCGAGCCGTCGCCGCTGCCCGCCTCAAGGGACAGACGCTTCCTGCCACGGATTCGCAAATAGCTGCAATTGCGAACGTCCACGGCCTTGCAGTAGTCACTCGAAATATTCGGCACTTCCGCGTTGGCGGGTTCGCAGAACCTCGAAGTCGTAAACCCCTGGTCCGAACGATAACAGAAGAGCCCCGCATTGCTGCGAGGCTCTTTGTCGTTCTAGACGCTTTCGTTTAGAACTTGAGGCCCAAACCGACGTACGGGCCGGAGTGCGTGAAGTCGATCGGAGCGTTGGTTCTGCCGTTGCCCTTGTCGCCCAAGAAGCCGAACTCAACGTAGATCGGCGTGTTCTGGCCGAACGTGAACGCACCACCGATGTCGTACTTGAAGATGTTGTACGCAAGGGTGTAGTCGGCGCCCGGCGGGACGCATCCGAGCGTGAGGCAACCGGTTCCGTCGCCCTTTGCATTCGGATAGTAGTACGCGCTGCCGAACCACGTGAAGCCGGTCTGATTGAGGTCAGGCAGCTTCTCGATTCCGCCGCCTACGCCGGTCAAGCGCGGGTAGCCGTAGTTGCCCGAGCGCCACATGTAGCCGACGCCGATGTAGATGTGCGGATCCAGGATCTTCAGGCCTAGACGCGCGTCGAGATCGTAGTCGCGCACGGTGAATGCCGGAACGAACGTTTGGAATTGTCCGCCGATGGCGGTGACGCAGCCGGGATCGCCGCCGGCGGCGCTACCCGGAAGTCCGGTTCCGCACTGCGCTCCCGGAATTGCGCCGGTAGCTCCGGTGACGTCCGTAAGGGCGCCCTGGGTGTGCGGATAGTTGAACTGCCGGTAATCGCCCTCGATCATCCAGGGCAGGCTACCGAGATCGAACTCGAACGCGCCGTGGATTCGATAGGAGAAGCCGCCGTTGCTGTTCGAGCCGGTGTTGCCCGGGCTGAACTCGTTGTAGACCTTCGGCGAGATGATGTAGTCGCCCGCGACGAACGCCGTGATGTTCGGCGTGGGAACCGGTGTCGGAGCTGGGGTTGCCGACGGTGCCGGAGCCGGCGGTGCCGGAGCCGGCGGCGGCGGTGGAGTCGGCGGCAGATAGCGGACCACCACGACGCGGCGATCCGGAACCCACTGCACGTAGGCCCCCATGCCTTCGGAAATCACGCGGACGGGGACGACGACGTGACCCTGGTAGATCTCCGGCGGAACGTCCAGCGGACGGGTTTCGCCGTTGATCATGACCTCGGGCTTGCCGACGGTCACCTTTACGTCCGCCCCGGGCTTGGTGACGTCGACCGTCTTGGTTCCTGGGTTATAGGAAACGGTCGCGCCCATCTGCTCGAACATCGAACGCAGCGGGATGAGAATCGTGCCGCCACGGACCAATGCCGCCAGAACGCGGCCCTGTTTGAGCCGGTCCGGTTTGGCATAGACGTGGTGGTCGTTGAATAGAATCGGGATTTGTCCGGACGGCGGGGAACCGAAGTTCGCCGGCGGTGCATTTTCCGCTGGTGCCGCCGGGGCAGGAGCTGCAGGTGCCGGTGAAGCCATGGGCGTGCCCGACGGTCCCGCCGAGGGTCCCATGGACGGGGCCCCTGAGGGTCCCATAGACGGTCCCATGGACGGGGAGCCTGCGGGTGCCGGCGAAGCCGGTGCGCTCGCTGCGGGTGCCGGCGAAGCCGGTGCGCTCGCTGCGGGTGCCGGCGAAGACGGTGCGCTCGCTGCCGGAGACGGTGCAGCCGTTGCCTGAGCGATCGCGTTGAGTCCAATGTTGCCATGCGATGCTGAAGACGGAGCTGCGACCGCGCTAAGTCCCATGCCGACCGATAAAACGGCGGCAAGGACTCCGGTGCTCAGTCGTATCAAGTTATCCTCCTAGCTGGAATGAAACCTTGCCTTGCAGGGAGCTCGTATTTTACACGAGCCTGCGGCAAACCAAGCGTTATGCCGCAAATACCCGAAAGCAAATCAGGCTAATCCTTCGTGGAGCAGGCTGCCCACCCTGCAGGATAATGCAGGCGGGCGCGGGCGTTCTCCTAATAAATGGCGTTAACCGGCCCGTTAAGCGAGCTTCTCTTCAATCTTTGCAAGGAACTTAGCGCGCTCCATGATGTACCGCTCGTGCGTCCCTTCCGCAACGGCTTCTTGCTCGTCGAAGACCTGGACTGCGAAACTGATGCGCGGGCCGTCCACGAGTACCACTTCAACTTCGGTTCGCACGATGAAACCGACCGGCACGGGTTTATGATGCTCCAGGTCGATGTGCGTTCCCAGCGTGATTTGCCCGTCACCCAGCAATGGCGCGACGCAAGCCATGGCGGCGTCCTCGATCATCTGCAGCAGCATGGGGGTAGAAAGGACGTCGACGCCCTTGTTACCGGCCTTTTCCGCCGTCATCCACTCTTCAACGCGTGTCTGTCGGCTGAAGGTCCGTCCGATATCCGGTTTCGCGCGCATGGCCCCGTCACAATACAACACGCCCATGGCGCCTTCCCCGGCGGGTTTAAGGTTGCTGCGGTAGTAACTGAATCAAAACGCAGCCCATGCCCGTATACATTCGAGAACCGGCACCTCCGGGAGCCGGGCGCAGCGGCGTGACGTTTTTTGTGCTAAAGAGGAGCTGACATGCAATTTCTACGGTATGCCGGAGCGGTGGCCGTCGCCTTCGTTCTAGCCGGGTGCGGCGCGCACCAGCAGCAACACGGGCCGATGGCGCTCGACGTCGAGGTCGCTCAGGCGCAGCGGCGCGACATCGCGACCTATTTGAATCTCGACGGCCAGATCGCACCGCTTCAGGATTCGACGCTCTCCTTTCAGCAATCCGGACCGGTCATAGCCATCTACGTCAACCAAGGCGACCGCGTGCGTGCGGGAGAGCTGCTTGCCAAGATCGACGATTCGACGCTTCGCGCGCAGCTTGCGCAAGCGCAAGCGCAGATCGCTCAGAGCTCGGCGCAGGCGCAGTCCTCGTCGCTGAACGTGCCGATCACGCAGGCGAACACCTCGCAGGCCGTCTCTTCGGCCAAAGCGGCGCTCGCGGCCGCGAAGTTGACCTTCGATCAAGACACGCAGCTCTTCAAGCAAGGCTATGTTGCGCAGTCGCAGTTGGAACAAGCGCGTTCCGCGTACGTCGCCGCTCAGTCCCAGTATCAGACTGCGCTTTCGAACCAAGGCACGACCGGCGTGCAAAGTTCGCAGGCGCGTGCGGCTACCGAAGCCGTCAATGCGGCGCGCGCGCAGGCCAACATCTTGCACACGCAGATCGGTCAAACTTCGCTGTACGCGCCTTTCGACGGCGTCGTAACCGCGCGGCTGATGGATCCGGGCGGCATGGCAACTCCCGGGACGCCCGTGCTTCGCGTATCGCAGGTGAACACGGTGTGGGTGAACGTCAACGTGCCGGATGAAGACTTGCAATACGTGCATGCGGGTACGCCGGTGACGTTCAGCGCTTCACAGCTGAACGGCCGAACTTTCAAGGGATCGATCACCACGGTCAACGCGGTGCCGACGCAAGGCACGCTCTCCTATCAGGCGCGCATCCGTCAGGCGAACCCCGACGCGGCGCTGCGCGGCGGCATGCTCGTCAGCGTGACCGTTCAAAAGGAACGCCATACGAATGTGGTCGTGGTTCCGCGTCAGGCGGTGGCGCAGACCGATCAAGGCGCCAACGTCTTCATCGTCCCTCCCGCAAAATCGGGGCAGGCCAAGGCGGTGGAAGTGCCGGTGCGCGTAGGCGTGCAAACGGACACGCTCAGCGAGGTGCACAGTCCGCAAATCGTACCGGGGACGATGGTCATCACGACGCGTCCGGATGCGCTGCAGAACGGCAGCGTCGTGGCGATCGCCGGAGGCCGGCGCGGACAATAACGGTGATTGAAGCGATACTTTTAGCCGCGGCGCTCGCCACGCCCGCGCCCAGCTCGACTCGTGCGCCGATGCCGGTGCCCGGCGCAACTCCTGCGCCGATGCCCTCTCCCAGCCCGGCAGCCGGCGTTCCGCAGAATGTGACGCTGCAGGAAGCCATCGATATTGCGGTCGCAAAATCGCCGGTGCTCGCGGCGGCGCGCGCCAATTACCGGCTCACGCAGATTCCGGTCGAACTAGCACGCACCGCCATCTTTCCGAATATTAGCGGCACGGCATCCGTCACGCGTTCGACCACCAGCTCGAGTCTGAACGGTGGAACCGGCGGCGTCGGGCAGCGCGGAACGGGCGGTTCGTTCACCAGCAAAGGCATCAGCGCGCAAGTGCGCCAGCTGATCTTCGACGGCGGAAAAGTCATCGCCCAAATTCACCAAGCACGCGCAAACGCGGTCGCGGGGGCCGACACCTATGAGCGCGAGCTGGAGACGCTCTCATTCAACGTCGCGCAGGCGTATTATGCGCAGCTGCAGGCGCAAGCGACTGCGCAAGTCGACGAGCAGCTCGTTCGTTTGAATCAGGCAAACGAGGCGCTCGTGAGCGCGCAAGTGCGCACCGGCGTTGCGCCGCGCGTCGATCTCGTCACGGCGCATGTTCCGACGGTTCAAGCCCAAGTCGCGCTGATCCAAGCGCAAGGACAGCAAGCGTCGGCATTGGGCGCGTTCGCGAACGCGATGGGCTTGGATGCGAACACGCTCGTGCGTCCGGTGAACAATACGCCGCCGAATCCCGCGACGATGCTGGTTAAGGTGCTGCCCTACGATGCGTCGCTCGCACGCGCGCTGGCGTTGCGTCCCGATTATTTTTCCGCGCAAAGTTCCGTTCTGGCCGCGCAGTACAACGTGCAGGCGCAGCGGGCAGGATACTATCCAACGTTGAACGGCGCCGCCTCTTATGGAACGAATTCGACGACCGTAGCGGGCACGGATTTCGCGCCCAGCGGTTCGGTGGGACTGACCTTGAGCATCCCGCTCTACGATCAGGGCGTCACGCGCGCGCAAACGGAGCAGGCGCAGGCGCAACTCGATCTCGCCGCCGCGCAGTTGGCGCAAACCAAGCTGGGCATCGAACTGAACGTGCAGCAGGCGCTGGTGGGAGTAATCTCGGATCAGGCCGCCGTCACGCAGACGCAGGCGGCGCTCGCGAGCGCGCAAGAGAGTCTGCGGGCCACGCAAGCGCAATATCGCGCCGGCGTCACGACGCTGTTTTCGCTGCTCCAGGCGCAAACGAATCTGACCTCCGCGCAAACCGCCGAACTCACCGCCGCCTATACGCTGCGGCAGGCGGAACAGACGTACATCTACGCGCTCGGTGAAAGCTCCGTCAATCCGGCGTCCTCATAGGAGCGCCCCGGCTCGCGGCAAATAGCCGACCGCATGACTAGCAGACGTACTGCGGCGGCGCTTGCCGCAGTGATGCTCGCCGCTTGCACCAAACAAGGCGGCGCAGGCGGCGCGACGGGCGGCGGAAACGCGTGGACGCGGCCCGGCATATTGCGGTTTGCCGAAAACGCCGAACCGTCCTCGCTCGATCCGATGCTCAATGCGTCGGCGGTCACGGGCGACATGTCGATGTTCATCTATTCCTATGCCGTGCGCTACAACGAGAAAGCGCAGCCCGTGCCGGACGCGCTCTCGGAGATCCCCACGGTGGAAAACGGCGACGTCAGCAAAGACGGCCGCACGCTCAAGTACAAATTGCGGCACAACATCAAGTGGCAGGACGGAACTCCGCTGACGTGCCGGGATCTGCGCTTTACTTGGCAAGCCGTGATGAACACGCACAACAACGTGGTCACCACCGACGGCTACAAAGATATTCACGACATCGATTGCAGCGATCCGTACGTCGCCGTCATTCACATGAACCGCATGTACGCCCCCTACCTGCAGCAGCTCTGGGGCGTGAACGGCAACGCGGCGATTTTGCCCGAGCACCTGCTGGCCAAGTACAACGACGATAAAGGCTCGTTCAACAGCGCGCCGTACCAGTCGATGCCCATCGGCAGCGGTCCTTTCAAAGTCGTGCAGTGGCAGCGCGGCAGCGAGATTCGCCTGGAGGCCAATCCGCAGTATTTCTTGGGCAAGCCGGGGCTGCGCGAAGTGCTGTTCCGGTACATGCCCGACGAGAACACGATGACCACGGCGCTGCAGACGCACGAAATCGATCTGCTCGCGCGCGGAACGGGTCTGAGCTGGCCGCGGTACGTGCAAATCAGCGGTCCGGGGTCGGGTCTGAACGCGATCCGCGTCGACAACTATCTCTACACGCACGTCGATTTCAATTTGCGCCGCCCGCTTCTGGCGGATCGCAGCGTGCGGCTCGCGCTGGCCTACGCCATCAATCGCCAAGAAATCGTGGATAAGGTCATGCACGGCTCCGCGGTGCCCGCGCAGACCGATCAATCGCCGCAGCTCTCCTGGGCGTACACGAATGCCTTCGAACACCATCCGTTCGATCCGGCCAAAGCCTCGCAAATCTTAGATGCCGCCGGGTGGCAACGCGGCAAGGACGGTATCCGAAGCAAGAACGGCGTGCGGCTCTCGTTCGATCTCACGTGCGTTGCCGAAGCCAACTACGCGCGGCAAATCGAGACGGTCTTGCAGCGGCAGTGGCACGAGATCGGCGCGGAAGCAATCGTCAAGAACGTTCCCACGCAGCTGATGTTCCAGAATGGGACGACCGGTACGCTGCAGGGCGGTCACTACGACGTCGCGCTCTACAGCTGGAGCGCCTCGGCCGATCCGGACGACTCGGCGATCTATTCTGCGGACAATATGGCGCCGCACGGACAAAACTCCCTCTTTTGGAACAATGCGACCGCAACGGCCGCAATGAACGACGCCCTCAAAACGCTCGATCGCAACCGGCGCATGCACGATTACGAAATCGTCCAGCAGCAGATGGCCAAGGATGTTCCCTCCATCATCTTGTTTTTCTGGAAAGAACCGTACGTCTACAACACCGACCTCAAAGGATTCCGGCCCTCGCCGGTCATTTCAGCGTTTTGGAACCCGTGGGAGTACACGATATGACGCGCATTCCGGCACTGACGATCATTATCGCCATTACGCTCGCGTTTGCGGCCTGCAGCAAGCAGAGCACCGGCAATAACGCGCAAACGAACGGCGCCGCGGGGCCCGTCAATTCCTGGACGCGTCCGCACGTGCTGCGCTATGCGACCTCGGAAGAGATATCCACTCTCAACCCGCTGCTGAGCCAGCAGACGACGCTCGGCATGATGTCCTCGCTCACGATGGCGTGGCTGGTGAAGTGGGATCGCAACAACCATCCGTTCCCGGAACTGGCGACGGCAGTTCCTTCTATGCAGAACGGCGGCGTGAGCAAAGACGGGTTGACGATTACGTATCATTTGCGCAAGGGCGTGAAGTGGTCCGACGGCGCCCCCTTCAGCGCCGACGACATCGTGTGGACGTATCACGCCATCATGAACCCCGCCAACAACATTACGAGCCGTACCGGTTGGGATCGGATCACGCGAATCGATGAACCGGACAAATACACCGCCGTCTTTCATTTGAGCAAACCGTACTCGCCGTTCGTGGTCGTGTTTTTCTCGAGCGGCGGCGCGAATCCGAGCGTTCTGCCCAAGCATCTGCTCGCGCAATATCCCGACATCAACCATGTTTCGTACAACTCGCTGCCCGTGGGCATCGGCCCGTTCAAGTACAAATCCTGGGAGCGCGCGCAGCGCGTGGTGATGGTTGCCAATCCGCTGTACTGGCGCGGCATGCCGAAGCTCAAAGAAATAGACTTTGAGATCATTCCGGATCGCAACACGGTAGCCGCCTCGCTGCAAGCCCATTCGCTGGACCTGTGGTATCCGGTACCGGGAAGCTACTTCATCGGGCAGCACTTGAACACGCTGAACGGGTTCACGGCCATCCGTCAGCCGGCGTACTACTATGCGCACTTGGATTTCAACGTGCAGCGGCCGGCGATGCGCGACCCGGCCGTGCGGCACGCCCTCGAGTACGCGACCGACCGCGCGACGATTCTGCAAAAGATCCGCTTTGGTGTGGGCTACCTGCAAGAACAGCCGGCGCCTCACACGTCGCCGTACTGGGATCCGTCGATCCAGCTCGTGCCGTTCGACATCGCCAAAGCCAACCAAATCTTGGATGCGGCCGGCTGGAAAAACGGTCCCGGCGGCGTGCGTTCCAAAAACGGCGTACGCTTGACCTTGGAGTTTGCTACGTCGACCGGCACGCCGGATACCGACCGGATGATCGAGCTTATCAGGGCGACGTGGAAACAGATCGGCGTCAATCTGATCGTCAAGCATTATCCGGCAAACGTGTTATTCGGGCCGTATCAGGAAGGCGGCATCGTCTACAACGGCAAGTGGGACGTCATCACGTTCAACTGGGGCAACGACCCGCTGGGCGACCTTTCATTCGTCTACGCGTGCGACGCGATTCCGCCGAACGGCCAAAATGACGTGCGCTGGTGCAATCCTATTGCGGACAAGGCGATGCACCAATTTTTCGGACACTACGATCAGGCGCAACGCAACAAGGACGTTGCGGTGGTCATGCACCAGCTGCGCAACGATACTCCCACGATAGTGTTTCACGGAGTGCAGGACGTCTTCGTGTTCAACAAAGATCTGCGCAATTTTCACCCCGGCGCGGTTACGGAGTTCGACGAGATGATGAACGTCGACATCTGACTCAGCGGATCGCGGCGTGGGAGGCACGCTGCGTACGCCAGTGCGATGCAGCCCGCCAGTGATCCACAGCGCAGCAGTGCCCAGAGAACGTTGCGCGCCAGCAGACCCGACGCAATCTGCTCCGCGCTCCAAATCTGCGCGCCGTTTCCTTGCAGCACCATCGCGGGCAGCGCGCGCATCGCGTCCGGCCAAACCGGCGCGGGATGCGCGTAGACGAGCATACCGGCGATTGCGATAACGGCGAGGACGCCGGCCGGCACAGCCAATGCGCGCGCGGGCAGATCATCTCGCAGCACACACAACGCGATACCTGCGGCCCCAACGAGCAGCAGCGTCTGCACGAGGCCGTCGGGCCGCTGCGCGAGCCCCAGCCAGTCCGTTGCACACAACAATGCGCCGGACGCGACGAGCGGCCACGCGCGCGCGCTGCATCGAACGCTAAAGTATAGCGCGGGAACGAACAGCACGATCAAGTCGTGTTCGTGAAAAAACGGCATCGCGAACGGAAGCAGCGCGCAGGTCCCGCTGAAACGCGCGGCGTCGTCAGTAATGCGCCGCATCATGAAGAGCCATGCCACGATCGCGCAGGCAATGACGGCGTATCCAATTCGGATCGCCAATGCCGGCGAGGCGCCCAAGCCGTAGGCGATCGCGGCCGGCGTGATTTGAATCAGGGCAAAACGTTCGGCCTGCGCGTGCGCGCGCACGATTTCCAAGTAGTGCAGGCTGCCTGCAATGCCGGACACTGCCATGCAGAGCACGGCGAACGCTGCGGCGCAGCTGACGAACGCAACCACGCCTGCGCGGCGTCGTAGCTGCGCGACAAGTGCGAGGGCAACGTTGGGCTGAAACCAGGCCAGGAGGCCGGCGGCCGGCCGAAAGAGGGCCGCGACCGTACATGCGAATGCGGGCAGCACGATCTGTCCCAGCGCAAAGGCGCTGGTCAGCGGACCGAAGCCGAGCGCGAAGATCGCCGCTGTCGCAACCGTGAACGGGGTTGCGCGCAAACCGCAAAGGTGCAGGGCGCTCAAAATGAGCGCGCCGATCGACAAGCCCAGAATCACGCGCCATAGCACGTTCGCCGACGCAAACGACAGGCGCGCCAGCACACTAAATACGGGAAGAAGCGGGGGCGGCCCGACAAACGGCAACAGCTCCAAGCGGGCTTTCTGCACGCCTGCCAGGTCGCGTTCGTAGTTCCAGAGTTGCGCGCTGTACGGATCCGTGCCGATGCGCCAGGCGTTTCCGGCTGCGTAATACGCCTCGAAGTCGCGCATCGGCGGTCCCGGCGTCGCATGAGGCCGCGCGAAGACCAGCGCTGCGAGCACCATCGCAGCGGCGAGCACGGCTAAAACGCCGCGCAACATTGGGGCGTCAATTACTCATAGCCGCAAGCCGGAGTGCTGCGGGACCTGCACGTGTGAAATCGTCATCAAATAAAACAGCGCGAACAGCGTCGCCAAATACCAGGCGCCCACGCGTACGCGGCCGGCTTTGGACATCGTTGCGTAGCGCGGATCGACGTAGCCGCGCCATCCGGCGATTGCGCTGGGCAGCGCGAGCAATCCGAAGATGATGATGAAGAAAAACGGCACGTGCAGAACGAGCGATAGGCCGATGAACGCCACCAAGCCGAAGACCCAAAGCACCGGCGAGAGCGCGCCGGCGATGCGGCCGCCGTCGAACGGCATCGCGGGAATCATGTTGAACAGGTTGATGAACGCGCCCAGGTACGCCGCCATGTACCAAAACGTTTGGCCGGTTTCGTGGCCGTAAGCGAAACACGCCGCTGAGACACCGAGTCCCGTGAGCGGGCCCGCGAGCGCGATATACGCATCGTGCTCGAGCGATTCCGGCACGCCGCCAACTGTGTAGGCCCCGATAAACGGGACGAACATGGGCAATCGCGCGGGCAAGCCGTAGTTGCGGATCGTCACGTAGTGGCCCATTTCGTGCGCAAGCAGCATGAGGACGAAGACCAGGCCGAACTTCCAGCCCCAAAAAAGCGCGTAGAAGATCAGCGAAATAAAGAAAGAGCCGCCGAACGAGAGCACTTTGAACAAAACGAACGCCCACTTGAAATTCAGCAGCAGCAAGAGCAGCGTCTTGAATTTTGCGAGCAGCACGGCGATGCCCAACCCCGCGGCTCCGAGCCCTTTGGCGGTGGTGTTCTGCGCACGCTGTTCGCGCGAGGGCGGAAGATACTCGCCTTCCGCTACGTCGTACTGCTTGTTTTCCGGCCGCTCCGCCCAGCCGCTTTGCTGCCCTTCCGGCTTGTCGGGATAGTTCACGCGTTCCCCGTTCTGAGTTTCCTGCCTCAGCTCTTACCGCGGAAAGCTGCGGGAAGTCTCGCGGCCCTGAGGTGCGTCGGACACTTGCCGACGCATCCCACGACCACGGACTTCGCATTTTCTGCAAAAGGGTAACGCTGGGCGTAGGCGGTTCGGTTGCGGGACGGGTTGCCGGCGCGCTCGGACATTTTTGCGCCAGACAGGAGGTCTGTATCAAAGCTTGCTTTCGCAAAAATGCCGCGCGAACAGAAAATCCACAGGATGTGGATTTCCGAGTGACGCCGGCAACCCGTCCCCGACCGGAACGCCGATACTCTGCGCCGAAACGGCCCGGCGTGCAACGCATTGTTATTCTCGGAGGGGGGTTCGCGGCGACGGCGACCGCCCAGCGCCTGGAACGGCGATTGCGCCGCGACGAAGCGCAGCTCGTGCTGATCAGCCGCGAGAACTTCGCGCTCTTCACGCCGATGCTCCCCGAGGTCAGTTCGGGCGCGCTCGATACGCGTCACATCGTGACGCCCATTCGCTCGGAATTGCACCGCACGCAGTTCATTCTGGCAGACGTCACCGGAATCGACGTGCGCCGGCGCATCGTTTCGTACACGCACATCCTCACCGGCGACGATCGCGAGATTTCGTACGATCACGTCGTGATCGCCATCGGCGCAGCAACCTCGACGTTCGATTTGCCGGGCGTGGCGGAGCGCGTCTTTGCGCTCAAGACGCTCGAAGACGCCGCGATCCTGCGCAACCGGTTCATCTGGCTGCTCGAGATGGCGGATACGACGCGCGACGATGCGGAACGCGCGCGACTGCTCACGCTCGTCGTCGTGGGCGGCGGATTTACCGGCGTGGAAACTGCAGGAGAGATGGTCGAGCTGTTTCGCAGCGTGCGCAGATTCTATCCCAACGTTCGAGAAGGCGACGTGCGCATCGTGCTGATAGAAGGCGGGGACACGCTCTTGCCGGGCTTGCCGGCGCGCATGGGCGAATATTCGCTGCACGACTTGCGGCGGCGCGGCGTAAGCGTGCTTACCGGCGACGGCGTTGCGCTGGCCGACGATAACGGGCTGGAATTGCGCAGCGGCAAGCGCGTGGAAACGCACACGATCATTTGGAGCGCCGGCGTGCGGCCGCGTTCGCTGGACGGAAGCGACGCGCTGCCCCGCGGCAAGCATGGAACCATTGCCGTGGGTGCGGACATGAGCGTCGCAGACCACGCCGGCGTGTGGGCGCTGGGCGACTGCGCAGCCATCCCGAACGGTGAAGGCGGCTTTTATCCGCCGACTGCGCAGCACGCGATTCGCGAGGGACCGGTACTGGCCGACAATATCGTTGCTGCGCTGCACGAACGGCCGACACGGCCTTTCCGATATCGCACGCTGGGCATGATGGCTTCGCTCGGCGCGCGCAAAGCCGTCGCGGAATTGCCGGGCAATCGCGTGCTCACGGGCTTTGCCGCATGGTTTCTGTGGCGCACGTATTACCTTTCGCGCCTGCCCGGATTGGATCGCAAACTCCGCGTCGCGTTCGACTGGACGCTGGAGTCTGCTGTTCCCGCGGGACATCTCCGAGCTGCGCGTGTACACGCGCCGCGCGCGTTCCAGCGCCGCGGCCGACGCCGGACTGCTCCCGCGCGAGGAAGGTGTGCTAAAGTAGGTTTATGGAGTTCCGCGAGCCCATCGAACGGCTTATCCGCGATCCGCGCGAGTTCACTGGAGACCTCCCCTTCCCCGAACCCTCGCAAATCCGCATCTACGATGAAACGCTGCGCGACGGCGAACAAATGCCGGGCGTTTGCTTTACGCCCGAGCAAAAATACGAGATCGCCAAACGTTTGGCGCAGATCGGCGTGCACGTCATGAGCGTCGGCTTTCCTGCCGCCTCCGCCGGAGATCGAAAGACCTTGCAACTCGTGATGCAGGGCAAGCGCCGCGGCGAGCTGCGCGATGTCGAGATCGTCGTCATGTGCCGCAGCAGTGCCAAGGACATCGACGTGACGATCGGCACGCTGCAAGAGGCCAACATCTCGCCGGCCGACGTGACGTTTTTCATCTTCACCAGCGGCAGCGATCTGCATTTAAAGTACAAAATCGGCAAGACGCTGCTCAAAATGGAAGGCCGCGACGAGCGCGAATGGCTCGATCTTCCGCTCGAATTCTACCGCAAAGCAAACATCAAGCTGCAGTGTGAGGCGATTCGGCACGCGCGCGACCGCGGCGTGACGCACATCGAGTTCGGAGCCGAGGACGGAAGCCGCGGCGACGTCGAGTATTTCATCCGGTATTTCAAAGAATCGCTGGCGGCCGGCGGCGACCGCCCAGCGTGGCCCGACACGGTGGGATGCCTGACCCCTGAGGCGGCGAGATGGTACTGCACGCGAATCGTGGATGCGATGCCTGCCGGGCTACCGATGGTCTGCCACTTCCACAACGACTACGGCCTGGGCACGATTAACGCCATCACGGCGGTGTCCTGCGGCTTCAAAGTCGTTTCCGTGACGGCGAACGGATATGGCGAGCGTGCCGGAAACGTGAAGCTGCACGAATTCGTCACGGCGCTGCGCGTGCTTTACGGCATCGAGATTCCCGGATTCAAGTACGATGCTTTGCGGGAGCTCGCGCGTTTCATGGAACGCATGAGCGGCATCCCGATGCAGCAGCACGAGCCGATCGTGGGCTCGAAGGTGTTTGCGCATGAATCCGGCATCCACACGCATGCAATGCTGATCGATCACCGGATGTACGAGGCCGTGCCCGCCTCGATGGTGGGCGGCGAGACGTCGTGGATTTTCGGCAAGCATTCGGGCGTGGCACTGGTGGAAGACACGCTGCGCAAGCACGCCGATACGCTGGCAGCACACGGCGTCGAGGTTACGCCCGAACTGGCGCATCGCGTGACCGAAGAGATAAAGCGCCTGCGCGAAGAGCGCGCGGCGGGGAGCACGAGCGAGGAAACCATCGCCGTGTACGAAGATGCGATGCGCCGCCTCTCCATCGGTGAGGACGAGGTCGCCGGCATCGCGCTTGCGCTGGGGCAGAGCACCGCAGCCGTTTGAATCCTGCAAGAACGATCTTCGCGATACTGTTCGGGTACCTCGCGCTCATCGTTTTGCAACTGATCGGCGGTGAGATGCTGGGTCGCGCGGTGCACGGGCGGCCCGGCTCGTCCGCCATCATCGGCGGGGAGATCGTGGTGTTTGCCGCGGGCATCATCGCGGGCGCGATTACGGCGCGTCTGGCGCCGTACCGGCCGCTCAGTCACGCGACGGCGTTGGGGTTGGCAATCGCGTCCGCTACAACGTTGGCGGCGGCGATATCCAAGCCGCCGGCGCATCAGCCGTTTCCGAACTGGTACCCCTACGCGGCCGCGCTCCTCAGCGGCGTCGGAGCATTCGTAGGCGGCGCGCTTGCAAGCATGCGAAGCGGCGATCCGCCCGAACCACTGCCGTAGCGTCCTTCACGCAGGAGTGTCCGCGGCGGCACCCATGCGGAACGCGGCGACGAAGGCTCGAAACACGGTCGGATAATCGTCGTGAACGAAGCGCACGCTGCGCGCGCTCGTCCGCACGAAGTCCGGAATCAGCTCGATGTAGTCGGCCTGCTCGACCCGCGCGAGATCGATCTCCAGCGTCACGGGGGCTTCGAACACGAACGGTCTGGCGCTGGTCGCGTCGCGCACGGCTCGCGCCGCGCCGGCGCGAATCGCTTGCTGCGCGGCATGCGGAGACATCGACTCGACGGCGTAGTGGCCGATGCTTTCTTTGACGACGACCCCGGTAACCCAAGGCATTTGCGCTTTCACGTTCGCAACCGTCACGCGATCGCCCGTGATCAGCAGCACCGGCACGCCGTAATGGCCGGCGATCCCGGCGTTGAGCGTGGCTTCGCTGCAGCGGATGCCGTTGACGCGCACGTCGTACACGACGCTGGGCGTATACGTGTGACCCAGCGCTGCATCGGCATCGCCGATCGCGCCGTGATAGCCGGTGAAGAATGCCGCGTCGTACGCGCCTTCCAGGCCTTGCGCCATCGAGAGCGGTTTGCGATTGCCGAAGAGCACGCGCACGTCCGGCGGCAGATCGTCCAACAGCAGATTGCGCATGGGGCCGTGCGAGTCGTTGACCAGCACGTCCCGTGCGCCGGCTTCGCGGGCGCCCTCGATCGCGGCGCAGACCTCGGCGGTCATGTATTTTTGATAGACGAAGTAGTCGGCAGTGTAGTTGCGCGCGTCCACCTGCTGCCAGCTGCACACGCCGGCAGTGCCTTCCATGTCGCACGAAATGTAGACGTTCAATGTAGTTGGGCGCTCAGGCGATCGCGCTCGCCGCGCCGCCGAGGCGAAACGCCGCGACGAACGCTCGAAAGACGACGCGGAAGTCCGCATGCACGAAGCGCAGCGTTCGCCCGGCTATGCGCGTGAAGCCCGGCATGAGCTCGATGTAGTCGGCCTGCTCGACGCGCGCCGTATCCAACTCCATCGTAACCGGGGATTCGAAGGTGAACGGCCGGGCGGAGGCGGCACTGCGAATCGCTTCCGCTGCGGCATCCCGCAGCAACGCCTGGGCGGCAACGGGCGTCATCGAGTTGGTCGAATAGTGTCCGATGCCTTCCTTCACGACAACGCCGGTGACCCATGGCATGTGCGCTTGAACGTGTTCGACGACGACGCGGTCGCCGCTCACCAGCAGCAACGGAATGCCGTGACATCCCGCCATGGCCGCGTTCAACAGCGCTTCGCTGCACGGCACGCCGTTGATGCGGACTTCGTAGAGCGTTTCCGCGGTATAGGTGTGCGCGAGCACGCCGTTTTCGTCGCCGACCTTGGCGTGATAGCCGGTAAAAAATGCGCCGGCGTACCCGCCGTCCAGCCCTTGCGTCATCGAAAACGGCTTGCGCGACCCGCTGAGTACGCGCACGTCGTGCGGCAGCTCGTCCCAGAGCAGGTTTCGCATGTCCCAATGCGAGTCGTTGACCAAGACGTCCGTCACGCCCGCGCTGCGCGCGCCGTCGATGGCCGCGCGCACTTCTTGGGACATGTAGCGGCGATAGATCGGATACTCGCGCGCGTTGGACGGATCGCACTGCATCCAGCTGCACACGCCGGCGGTGCCTTCCATGTCGCAGGAAACGTAGAGCTTCATTGAGCGCTTCGCAATCCGCTTTGCGCCTCGCCCAAGCCTTCCTTCGCCGCAACGTTGCTCGGATTCACCGCCAAGGCGCGGCGATAGTACGGAATAGCTTGCGTGTATTTTCCGACCGCTAAATACATGTCGCCCAGTTGCGTGAGCGCGACGTCGTCCCGCGGATTGCGCGCGATGCGCGTGCGCAGCTCCTGCAGCTGCACCTGCACGCCGGCCGGCGGACCGCCGCCCTCGACGCTGACCGCCGGCGGAGCCGCGCTTGGAACGCCTGCGCGATTGCTCGCTCCCGTTCCGTTTCCGAAAACCGAACCGCCCGTGGTAAAGCCTGCGTGCACGAGCCACGCCATGAGCCCCAGGAAAACGGCGGCGACGACGGCGACGATGGGCAGATACGCGCGCGGAGGAAGACCGCGCTGTACAGGCTGGCGCACAAGACTCGTTTGGACGCGTGCCGAACAAACTCTTCGTGCTGCCGTCGGAAACCGATCTCCAGCTGCTTTTTGCCGAACTCAACAACTACCATTTCAACGGCGAGGTCCCCGTCTGCCGCATCCGGTACAATGCGCGCTTTTCAAACTCCGCCGGAAGGATCACGTACAGCGAACGCCCGCTGCTCATCGAGCTCTCTCCCAAGCACTTCCGGGAGCAGCCGCAGGCGCTGCGCGAAACGCTGCTCCACGAGATGATCCACGCGTGGCTGTACGACCGCACGGGCGACACGGGCCACGGCGCTGCATTTCGCAAGAAGATGCGCGAGTGCGGGATGGCATCGATCTATCACGACCTCGGAAACGTCAAACCGTACAACGAGAGCGGCAAACGCTACATCCTGCGATGCGAAAAGTGCACGCTTGAACTGCTCCGCCGGCGCCTGCCCGCCGCCGCCATGAGCTGTGGGCGCTGCAGCAAGCGCGGATACGACGCGCGCTTTCCGCTCACGGTGATCGAAGTCGTACAAACCCGCGAAGTCGGCGTTACGACGGGCCGTGCGGCGTTCAGAGGCCGGCTGTAAGAAGCGCCGCGCCGGAAATGGAAATCAAACTATGACAGATAAAAAGCCGCCGACGTGCCCCAAGTGCGCAAGTCACCACGTACTTCCGCTGGCGTATGGGATGCCGGGACCCGAAATGGCACAGGCTCAAGAGCGCGGCGATATCGCACTCGGCGGTTGCGTCATCGACGATCGATTTCGTCAATGGAAGTGCAGCCATTGCAAATCGACGTTTAATGACGGTGGGAAGCAGCTATTGGAGCCGATAGATGACCGGGCCGAATGGGTGAAACTCTCACAGCAACGGAAGAACACGCAAAGCGCGCCCACCGAAGATTGATACTTCGGGTAGACGAGTGCTCTCCGTCCGGGGCCAAGCCTTCAGCAGCCCTGCGCTTCAGACATTTATCCGGGCAAAGATCGCCGCAGCGAGCGAAGATAGGCAAACCATGACAACGACCAACCTTCCGGCGAACCGTGCCGGTACGCGCATCGAGTCCGACTCGATGGGCCAGATCCAAGTGCCGGCCGACAAGTATTATGGGGCCCAGTCCGCGCGCTCGCTCATTCACTTCGACATCGGAGACGGCGCTGCGCCGCGCGACGTTATGCCGCTTCAAGTTATCAAAGCGATGGCGCTTCTCAAAAAGGCCGCCGCCCTGGTCAACCACGATCTCGGCAAGCTCGACGAGGAGAAGACCAAACTCATTGTCGCCGCGGCGGACGAAGTTATCGCGGGGAAACTGGACTCCCACTTTCCGTTGCGCGTGTGGCAGACCGGCTCCGGCACGCAGACGAACATGAACGTGAACGAAGTGATCTCCAACCGCGCGATCGAGATGGCCGGCGGCCAAATGGGCAGCAAAAAGCCGATCCATCCCAACGATCACGTCAACATGTCGCAATCCTCCAACGACACGTTTCCGACCGCGATGCACATGGCGGCCGCGGAGGCAATGGTCGGCATGCTGCCTGCCGTCGAAAAATTGCGCGACGCGCTCGGACAAAAGGCGCAAGCGTGGAACGAGATCGTCAAAGTCGGGCGCACGCATCTGCAGGACGCCACGCCGCTGACGCTCGGCCAAGAATTTTCCGGCTATGCCACGCAGCTCGATCGTGCGATCGCCGCGTGCCGCGCTGCGTTGGATCCGCTGTACGATCTCGCTATCGGAGGCACCGCCGTCGGCACGGGTTTGAACGCGCATCCGGAATTCGCGCGGCGCGCTTCCGCGAAGATCGCGGAATTGACGGGGTTGCCGTTCCGCTCGCATCCCAACAAGTTTACCGCGCTGGCCTCGCACGACGATTTCGTGTTTGCCTCGGGCGCGCTCAAGACGCTGGCTGCCGCGCTCATGAAAATTGCCAACGACATCCGCTGGCTGGCGTCAGGGCCACGTGCCGGCATCGGCGAGCTGGTGCTGCCGGAAAACGAACCGGGCTCGTCGATCATGCCCGGCAAGGTGAACCCGACGCAGTCGGAAGCGATGACGATGGTCGTCGCGCAGGTCTACGGTAACGATCTCGCCATCAGTTTCGGCGCCTCGCAGGGCAACTTCGAACTGAACGTCTTCAACCCGGTAATGATTTACAACTTCTTGCACTCTTGCACGCTATTGCGCGATACATGCACGATGTTCCGCGAGCACGCGGTGCAAGGCTTACAAGCCAACGAAGAGACCATCGGCAAGTATCTGGGAGAGTCGCTGATGACCGTCACCGCGCTCTCGCCGAAAATCGGATACGACAAAGCGGCTGAAATCGCCAAGCATGCGCATCATCACAAGACGACGCTCAAACATGCGGCCGCGAGCCTGGGTTACGTCAGCGAAGAAGAATTCGAGCGGTACGTCGTGCCCAAAGAGATGACATACCCTAAATAGACGTATGCCCGCTTAGTTTTCCCGGATCAACAGCGAGGCGTAGGTCGGTTTGATGCCCGTCCACATTTTCTCATTCCAACGATCGGAGGCGAAGCGTTCCAGACTGAACAAGTCGATCATCCAGTCGTTGAAGTACGAGTCATCCGCGTCCAGCGCGATCAGCGTGCGGTCGTTCATGTCCGCTCCTTTGTTTTCCCCATTCACCGTAAACTATCGGCGTTCAAACGCGCAACTTGCGCTTGGGTTAGGTCCATCGCCCTAACGGTATACAGAATCGTTACATTAGGATGGGACCGGATCCATGCGCCCGTCGCCGTTCACGCAGTAGGGGTCCCCGCGCCAAGTCACATTGCGTCCCAAGAAGCCGGCACACCAGACCCCAACGCTTAGGGCGTCTCGCACCGGAATGAGCCATAGTGTGGCCCGCCCCTCGGGTGCGAAAGTCTTTTGCGCCTCTAGGTGCAGTGCGGCGCGTAGGGCAGCCGAGAAGGCGGCTACCGCTACAGCCGCGTACTTCGAACGCGACAGCGCGGCAAACATCATCGCAAACGCGGATGCGTAGATTACGACCGAACCGGCGTAGCCGGGCGCCCGCACCGAGCGAATCGTGCGCGCCCAGCGCACTTCGTGCAGCCACAACGAGCGCATGCTAGGCTCGGACACGCTCGTGCGCACGACGTACGGACAGAGCGCGACGCGATATCCGGCGCGCGCGACGAGTTTCCCTAAGCGATAATCGTCGCCCAAATGATCGGCAAGAACTTCGAATCCGCCGATCCGCACGAGCACGTCGCGGCGGACCGCCATGGTGGCCCCGAAGCAAAACGTCAGCGGTTCGAGCGCGAGCGCGACGAGCACCGACGGTGCGAAGTGATCGTTGACGAACATCGCGCCTAGCCGCGATGCCGGCTTCGCGTCGGGCACGCCGCCGTAGACGCACGTTGCAGCGCCTACGCGCGCGTCTGAGAAGCACGACGCCAGCGCGGCCAAATAGTGGCGGCCCACGCGGATGTCGCTGTCCGCAACCACGATGAGCCGATGCTTCGCGCGTTGCGCCATTCCCATGACGTTGCCGATCTTCGGATTCGCCGCGATCTTCGCCATGCCGGCGAGCACTTCGATGTCGCAGTCGGGGTGACTGCGCTGCACGCGCCGCGCTACCTCGAGCGCCGGATCGTTCGGATCGGCCGCGCCGAAGACGACTTGGAATTGCGGATATGCCTGACTGCAGAACGAACTCAAGTTGGCGTAGAGGCCGTCTTCGCGTCCGTGCAGCGGTTTCAGAATCGTGACGGGCGGCATAAAAATAGCGCGCGGCTGCTTCATACTCGCTCGAAATCGGCGCACACGCGTGATCGCCAGCGCGGTGTAGAGAATTCCAGCAGCGGCCGCGACGAAGGCGGCGCCCGCGGCGATGCCGCGCGCGTCAACCGCCATGCGCACGCGCGAGCTCCGTGAACGTGATCGGTTTGATTCCGGAAGCGCGAACGGTTTGTAGAACGCTCGGGTCGATGAGCGCTTGGAACTCTCCGGCAAAATCATACGTGGGCGGAAAGGCGCCGGGCCAGGCGTGCGTCGCCGGATGCACGTAGAGTTCGCAAACCCCGTTTGGCAGATGCTGAACGAACGCGCGGACCAGGGACGCCGTCATGCGTCCGGTGTCGTGCATACCGATCACGCAGTTGTTGCTCGATATTCCGGCTCGGCGCAGCCGCAAGCGCATCAGCGTAAGCCATGGAGCCAGAAACACGGCGTTCCAAAGCCGCGCGAAAAAATCGGTTCGCGTTGCGCGCCACGTAGGCCAAAACGGTTCGTACGGAATGCGAATGGATCGAACGTCGAATTCGCGGCCAACCTTGATAATGAGCGAGAGGACGGTAGGATGGACGTGCAGATGATTCTGCGCGTTGACGTGGTCGAGCGGGATCCCCGTGGCGGCAAAGGCTTGGAACTGCGCGCGAATTTCTTCCTCGAGCCTGCGCACGAACGCGCGGCAGAAAAAAATAGCGCACCCCCGCTGCGAAGAGGTTCGAGGCAAATCGGCCGCTCCCGTCCACGACATCCGGGATGCGTTCCGGCGGGAGTTTCGATTGCCCGTTGACCAGCACGACGTGCAAGCCTACTCGGAGCGAGGGCAACGCATGCGCACGCGCGACGGCATCGTCCGTCGCCGGAGCTGCGACCATCAGGCTCGCGGTGGAGAGGATGCCGCGGCGATGTCCGGCTTCGATCGCTTCGTTGACGGCGCGATCTAAACCAAAATCGTCCGCCGTAACGATCAGCGCCCGCATACGCGGCTGGTATTGCGTCGCCGCACTTAGCCATCCATTCTGCGCATCCGACAAGGCATCCGGAAGCGACGCAGCCAAGCGCTTATGCACCCACAGTGTAGGGTCGCCACGCGCCGGGAAACCATACCCAACAGATAAAAATTCTCCGGCGCCTTCGAAACCGCTGGAGGCCGACGGGGACGAGGAATTTTCACTTCAGTAGGAGCTTGCAATAGACTCGAATTCGAGCCGCTGTGCGCGGACCACAATAGAACGCCGGCCGGGCGGCGCAGACGTCGAGCCGCTGCTCCTGAGCCGTCACCGCGCCCTCATCAGTTCATTCATGCGGGAGCGCGCGCTTCACCCGTTCCGGCTTTCCGGCAAAATGGTGTCCTATCACATGGGTTGGGCCGACCAAACCGGCCGCGCCCAAACGGTCAAAACCGGCAAACTCATTCGCCCCAGTCTATGTCTTTGGGCGTGCAGGGCCTGCGAGCGCGATCCGCAGACAGCGCTGCCGGTTGCCGCGGCGATCGAGTGGTTCCACAACTTCACGCTCGTCCACGACGATATTCAGGACGGCGACCGCTTGCGGCACGGCCGCGAGACGGTTTGGTCGTTGTGGGGGGCACCGCAAGCGATCAATGCCGGCGATGCGATGCAGACGCTGGCATTTTTATCGATCGCGCAAAATGGCACTCATCCCGACCGAGCCTTACGCGCAATCGCCGCGATCGGGCGGGCCGGCTTGACCGTCATCGAGGGGCAGTCCCTCGATCTGGAATTGGAAGGTCGCATGGATACGACCATGCGCGCGTATCTGCGAATGGTCGCCGCGAAAACCGGTTCGCTGCTAGGCGCCAGTCTGGAATCCGGGGCCGTGATGGCGGGCGTAACGGGGCGGAGGGCGGTGGATTTTCGACGCGCGGGCAGACTGCTGGGAACGGCGTTTCAGATCCGCGATGATTGGCTGGGTATGTACGGTGATCCGTCGCTGACCGGAAAATCCAGCACCGGGGACGCAGCCCGCTACAAAATGACCTTTCCGGTCGTTGCAGGCTTGCGCGCCATGTCGGCGCTGCAGCGCAGGCGACTGCGCGAGTTGTTCCGCGCGCAGAAAGAAAGCGCGCACGCCAAGCTGCGATCGTTGCTCGATGAAGTTGGGAGCGAAACGCTCACGCAGCGCGCCGCGGAGCGGTACGCGGCCAAATCCGTAGAAGTGGCCGGGCGCTGCGGCATCGCGAAAGCCGCGCTGGATGAATTCGAAGAGGTTGCGTATTACGTTGCAACGCGATCTCGCTGAGTTTTTCAACGGAACTTCGTCCCGCAAAGACGATCACGTCCGGATCAACCTCGAGCGCGACGTGGCTTCCAAAGGCGTTCGCAGCGGCCTGGACTCGTATCGTTTGATCCACTGCGCGCTGCCCGAATTCGACCTCGCCGAAGTAGACACTGCTCTGTCACTGTTCGGCCGCACGTTGCCGGCACCGATATTGATCTCGTGCATGACCGGCGGCACCCCGGCGGCGCGTGAAATCAATCACCGGTTGGCGCGCGTTGCGCAAGCGCACGGGTTGGCGATGGGGCTTGGCTCGGGGCGCGCGCTCATCGAGCGGCCTGAACTGATCGAAACGTTTGACGTGCGGGAGGCCGCGCCCGATGTGCTGCTTTTTGCCAACCTCGGCGCGGTTCAGCTCAACAAAGGGTATGGCACCCATGAAGCGCGCCGGCTGATCGATCTGCTGCAAGCCGATGCGCTGGTGCTGCATCTCAATGCGATCCAGGAGGCTTTGCAGCCGGAAGGCGACACGTGTTTTGGCGGACTGCTGCGCAAGATCGCGCAATTGTGCGAAAGTCTCGATACGCCGGTGATCGTCAAAGAGGTCGGCTGGGGCATTGCGCCCGATGCCGTAAGCGCGCTTTTTTCGGCGGGCGTTGCGGCGGTTGACGTAGCGGGCGCAGGCGGCACGTCGTGGAGCGAGGTCGAACGCTATCGCATCCAAGAGCCGTGGCGCGCGGAAGCTGCGGCGGCGTTTGCCGGCTGGGGCAATCCAACGGCGGAATGTTTGCGGGCAGCGCGTCGCGTTGCGCCGGACAAGACGCTCATTGCGAGCGGCGGCATTCGAACGGACGGCTTGGACGCGGTCAAGGCGTTGGCGCTGGGGGCAGACCTGGTGGGAATCGCGGGACCATTTTTGCGAGCTGCAGCGTGCGGCTACGAAGAAGCCAACGATCTGGCGCGGCGGCTGCGTGAAGTACTCCGCATCGCGATGTTCGGCATGGGCGTACGAACGCTCGGGGATCTGCGAGGCACCACGCGCATCATACGCTGCAGCGAAGAACTCTAACCCTGCTCGCCGAGCAGTTCCCTAACGAAAAGTCTGTTATGACTGAACGCGAAAGCGCCGATGCGTATTGCCGTCAACTCGCTGCCAAGCACTACGAAAACTTCAACGTGGCATCACGCATCGTTCCGGCAAAGATTCGACTCGATCTGATGCGGCTTTACGCGTTCTGCCGCACGACTGACGATCTGGGAGACGAGAGCGCTTCCAGGCACGAAGCGCTCGAGCGGTTGAGCTCGTGGCGGGTGCAGACCGAAGCGTTCTTTCGCGGTGCTGCGCCGGTGCATCCGGTGTTGGTTGCGCTGCGCGAAACAGTCGACCTCCACGGTCTGGACGCCGGCCCCTTTCTCGATCTGATCGCCGCGAACGAGCAGGACCAGCAGGTCGCCGCGTACCGCAACTGGCCCGCGCTGCGGGCGTACTGCATGCTTTCGGCGGCGCCCGTCGGCCGCGTCGTGCTGAGGTTTTTCGGCATGGCGAGCGAGCAGAGCGAAAAGTTCTCCGACGACGTCTGCATCGGCTTGCAGCTGGCCAACCACGCGCAGGACGTGAGCCGCGACGAACGAATCGGGCGCAGCTACGTCTTGCAGGAAGACCTCGATCGCGACGGTATCGCGGGCGCGGTGAAATCGCTGGTCGACCGGGCCCGCGGTCTGCTCGCGAGCGGCAAGACGCTCGAAGCAATGGCTCCCGGTGCATTGCGCATGCAACTGGCGCTCTACCGTTTGGGAGGATTGGCGATCTGCGATGCAATCCAGCGCATCGGGTATCGAACGGATGTTACGCGGCCCTTCGTATCGAAGCGGGCGAAGATGGGGTTACTCGTGAGAGCGGCTTTAGAAGCGAGCGGGCGTAGGGCGGAGGCGCGTGATGCTAAAACCGCTTGACGCGGTTCGCTACGTCCGGCGCCCGCAAACGGTGGAGCAAGAAGCCGAGCGCTTTTGCCGGGAAATGGCGCGCCGGGAAGCCAAGAACTTCTATTGGGGCTTCATTTCGCTTCCCCACGATCAGCGCATGGCGATCTATGCGCTCTACGACTTCGCACGCCAGGTCGACGACGAAGTGGACGGCGCTGCCGCATCCGAGCTCATTCCCGGGCGCTTGGCGGTGCAGCGGCGGCGCGTGAACCGCTGTTTCGAAACCGGTGAGCGTGGGGCGCCGGAGAACGATCCGATCGTTCAGGTTCTCGCCAAAGCCGTCGAACGCTACGCGATTCCGCAATCCGAATTGCAGGCGCTCATCGACGGCGTCGAACGGGATTGTACCTGTATCTCGTATGAGACGTGGGGCGCGCTGCGCGAATACTGCTATCTGGTTGCGTCGGTGGTCGGACGCATGTGCGTGCGCATATTCGGCTTCGACGACGACGCTGCCCTCGAGCGCGCCGACGAACTGGGTTTGGCGCTGCAGCTTACGAACATTCTACGCGACGTGCGCGAAGATGCCGAACTGGGACGCGTCTATTTGCCCCAGGAAGACCTGCGCCGCTTCGGCATTTCGAAACAGGCGCTCTTACGCGGCGAGCCGGGCGCGGGATGGAACGCGCTCGTGGACTTTGAAACGGAGCGTGCTCGGGCGCTGTTTGCGAGCGGTTACCGCGTCATGCAGTACGTTCCGCGCCGCGCGGGCGCGTGCGTTCAAACGATGGCCGGAATTTACGAAGGCATTTTGCAAAAGATCGAACGCGATCCGCAGCTGCCGCTGCGCGAGCGCGCGGGGCTCTCGAAACGCGAAAAGCTGCGTGTCGTGCTGGAGTCGTGGCTTCGCCCAACGCTTCGACAAGAGTAGTGGCGCTGTGCGAAGCGTAGCCGTCGTGGGCGCCGGCCTGGCCGGCCTTGCCGCTGCCGCCGAGTTGAAGAGCGCGGGATGGCACGTCGAGCTGTTCGAGCGCAGCCGGCTACTGGGCGGCCGCGCAACCTCGTTCGAAGTAGACGGTCACGTCGTCGACAACGGCCAGCACGTCTTTCTCGCGTGCTGCACGGAGTTCGTTCGCTTCGTACAGCGCACCGGCACGCAAAGCGCGCTGTACCTGCAAGATCGCTTCGACGTGGTCGCGTACGCGCGAAACGGCGCCTCGAGCCGGCTGCGCGCTCTCGATTTGCCGCCGCCGCTGCATCTGCTCGCATCGTTCGCGCGGTACCGGCATTTGAGCATCCCAGGCAAACTCCAGGTTGCGCGAGCCTTGCTGACGTTGCGGCTCAATCCCAAGAGCGCGCGCGACGACCAGTCATTTGCCGCCTGGTTGGAATCGCAACGGCAAGGCGCGCAAGCGATCCGCAGTTTTTGGCAGCCGTTCATGGTCGCGGCGTTGAACGCGCCGCTGGACCGCATGAACGCTGCCGACGCCGCATTCGTGATCTCGACGGCGTTTCTGCGCGGCCGTGGAGACGCGCGGATCGGATACGCCACGGTACCGCTCGCGCAGATCATGGAAAACGCCGCCGCCAAGCTGGACGCAGTGTACCGTTCGTGCGCCGTAACGGCGGTTGATCTTGATGCGCGCGGCGTCGCCGTTCGCGACTTGGAAAACGTGCGTAAATTCGATGCGGCGGTCTTGGCCGTGCCGCCGCGCGCGCTGGAAAAGTTGGTGGGCGATCTGCGGCAAACCGGGCTTCCGCCGCTCGACGTGTACGAGCCTTTCGCCATCATGGACGTCCATCTGTGGCACGATGCCGGCGCACTGGACTTCGACTTTGCGGCCTTGCTCGATTCTCCGGTCCAGTGGATTTTTCAGAAGGCGCCGGGCTATCTGTGTTGTAGCATGAGTGCGGCTGATGCATCGATTGCCAAACCGACCTCCGAGATGGTTGCTCTCGCGTGGCAGGAAGTCCGGGGCATCTTGCCTAGGCTGGCGGCGGCGCGTCTTATCCGAGGCGCTGCAACGCGCAATCCGGAAGGGACGTATTTACCGAAGCCGGGAGCGTCCCGTCCGCAGGGCCGCTGTGCGCTGCCGAACCTGGCGATTGCCGGAGCATGGACCGGCACCGGATGGCCCGATACGATGGAATCTGCCGTTCGCAGCGGTTTGCGGGCGGCGCGCATTTTGCAGGCGGGTACGCCGCACGCAGCCTCGCAAGGAGAAGAAGATTTGCCAACGCCCGTGAGCGCCACGGAATCGAGCAGGGCCGCATCGTGAAGGCCGATGCGTTGAAAAGTGCCGTCGACTGGCTGCTTGCAGCGCAACATCCCGACGGCTGGTGGACCGACGAACTGGAAACCAACGTGACGATGACCGCGGAGCACGTGCTGCTGCTGCGATTCTTAGGCGTTGCGATCGAACCGATCCGTACGGGCGCGGCGCAGCATATTTTGCACCATCAGCGGCAGGACGGATCTTGGGCGTTGTATTATGAGGGCCCCGCAGATCTGAGCACGACGATCGAGGCGTACGTCGCGCTCAAAGTGCTCGGTGCGGATCCCGGCAGCGAACCCATGCAGCGCGCGCTTGCAGTCATCCGGCGTTTGGGCGGATTGGCGCAAGCACGCGTCTTCACGAAGATTTGGATGGCGCTCTTCGGCAAGTATCCGTGGGACGGAATTCCGACGATGCCGCCGGAGCTGATTTATTTACCGCCGTCGATACCGTTCAACTTGTACGATTTTTCCTGCTGGGCGCGCGGCACCGTAGCGCCGCTATGCGTCGTCATCGCGCGAAAACCGGTGCGCGAACTGGGCGTCGATATTTCGGAGGTCGTGAATCCGGGTACGCAGTCGCGCATGCACTGCGTGCGCGGAGGCGGGTGGCTTTGGTGGGTCGACAAAGCGCTCAAAACCTACGAAGCTTCTCCGCTGCGGCCGTCGCGCGAAGCGGCGTGCAAGAAGATGATTGAGTGGATTCTCGCGCGGCAAGAAGCCGACGGCAGTTGGGGCGGCATCCAGCCGCCGTGGGTTTATTCCCTGATCGCGCTCAGCGTGGAAGGCTTCGAACTGGATCATCCGGCCATGCGCAAAGGACTGCGCGGCATGGAACGTTTTGCGTTTGCCGATGAAACGGGATGGCGCTTTCAGGCCTGCATGTCTCCGGTATGGGACACCGCGTGGGCTATTCGCGTGCTGTATCAGGCCGGACTGCGCGCGGATCATCCGGCGATGCGCAAAGCCGTCGACTGGCTCGTGAAAGAACAGATTCCGGCCGACATGTGGGGCGATTGGCAGATTCGCTGCAACGGCGTCCCGAACGGCGGCTGGGCGTTTGAGTTCGACAACGACATTTATCCCGACGTCGACGATACCGCCGTCATCGTGTGCAGCCTGCTGGAAGGCGGCGAGCCCGAGCGCGTGCGTCCCGCAATCGAACGCGCCGTACCGTGGACGCTCGCAATGCGCTCGGGAAACGGCGCATGGGCTTCGTTCGATCGCGACAATACCAGCGAATTTCTGTACCGCATGCCGTTCTCCGATTTCGGCGCGATGATCGATCCGCCCACGGAGGACGTCACCGCGCACGTGGTCGAGATGCTGGCCATGCTTGGCCAGGACGAGCGCGATCCCAACGTGGCGCAAGCGCTCGAATACCTGCGGCGCACGCAGAAGCCGTCTGGGGCTTGGTTTGGGCGGTGGGGCGTCAACTACATCTACGGCACATGGTGCGTCGTTTCCGCGCTCGCGCAGCTGCGCAGCGGCGGTGAGGAGATGATCGCGCGAGCCGCGCGGTGGGTTCTTTCAAAACGGAACTCCGACGGTGGCTGGGGCGAAAGCTGCCATTCATACGTCGACGAATCGCTCGCAGGCGTGGGAACCAGCACGCCCTCGCAAACCGCATGGGCCGTGATGACCTTGCAGTGGGCCGGGATCGGGCAGCATCCTGCCGCACAGCGCGGCTTGGAATTTCTCCGTGAGCGCCAGCGTGCCGACGGAACGTGGGACGAACCGTATTTTACGGGTACAGGTTTCCCGCGCGATTTCTATTTGAATTACCACATGTACCGGCATCTTTTCCCGACGATGGCGCTCGCAATGGCCGCGCGCTATCGTCGTCATGCGCAAACCGGTCAACTCGTCTCCAAGGAGCAGGTCACCGTTTCATGAGCACCCCGTTCGCCCAAAAAGCCCAAATCGCCAAATACATCTTCGGAAAGAAGCTTCGGCGCGAAACGAAGTATCCGCTGGTGATGGAACTCGAACCGCTCTTTCAGTGCAACTTGGCGTGCGCGGGATGCGGGAAAATTCAGTATCCGATGGATACGCTGCGCAAGCGCTTGTCCGTCGAGGATTGTCTTGCGGCGGTGGAAGAATGCGGCGCTCCGGTGATCTCCATCGCGGGCGGCGAGCCGCTGGTGTACGAAGAACTGCCGCGTTTGGTCGACGAGCTCATCAAGCGCAAAAAGGTCGTGATCGTCTGCACGAACGCGCTCCTGCTCGAAAAGAAGGTCGACAAATTCACGCCGCACTCGCTTTTCACGTGGATGATCCATTTGGACGGCCTGCAAGAAAGGCACGATCAAGTCGTCTGCCGCGAAGGAACGTTCGACAAGGCGGTATCGGCGATCAAGGTCGCCAAGGAAAAGGGCTTTCGCGTCTCTACGAACACGACGTTCTTCGATCCGGACGACGCCACGACGATCCGCGCCGTGCTCGATTACCTCAACGACGATCTGCAGGTCGATTCGATGCAGATTTCGCCGGGCTATGCTTACGAAAAGGCGCCCGACCAAGAGCATTTTCTCGGCGTGGAGCGTACCCGCGCGATTTTCCGGGAAGCGTTTTCGGGCGGCAAGCGCAAAAAGTGGCGCTTGAACCACAGTCCCGTCTTTTTGGACTTTCTCGAAGGCAAGCTCGACATGGAATGCACGCCTTGGGGCATTCCGTCGTACTCGATTTTCGGCTGGCAGCGTCCGTGCTATCTGATGTCGGACGAGGCCTACGCAAAAACGTACAAAGAGCTCATCGAAGAAACGGATTGGTCCAAGTACGGTCGCGGTAAGCATCCCAAGTGTGAGAATTGCATGGCGCACTGTGGCTACGAACCGACCGCGGTCGTAAAAACGACCGGATCGATCAAGGAGAGTATTCGCGCCGCGCTTGCGCACTGACGACACCGTTTTTCTGACCGGCGGAAGCGGCTTTGTGGGCAGCCACGTGCTGCGCGAACTGCTCGCCGCCGGATACCGCGTGCGCGCGCTTGCGCGCACGTCGCGATTGGTTCACCCCGACGCCGATGCGCTGCAGATTATTACCGGCGATTTAGAGCGCACCGGCGATTTCGCGCGGGCGCTGGAGGGCTGCCGTTACGTGGTGCACTGCGGCGCGTTATATTCGCTGGCGCCGTCGGACCGCGAGCGTACCCATCGAGTCAACGTCGTCGGAACGGCAAGCTTGGTTGAAGCCGCGCGCGTTGCCGGGGTGGAACGCTTCATTCTGACCTCGAGCTCCGCTACGCTTGGCCCAAGCCGCGACGGCAGAATCCGCAATGAATCCGATTGGGCCCCTCCGGACGGTGAAACGGGCTACCATCATTCCAAGCTGGAACAGGAGCGCGCCGCATTCGCCGGGCGCGTTCCCGTCGTCGCGTTGCTGCCGACCGCGCCGGTCGGGCCGGGCGATTGGAGACCCACGCCCACCGGCCAAATGATCGTTGACTTTGCGCGCGGCAGGATCTTCGCCAAACCGCCGCGCGGCGGCCTGAACATCGTGCCCGTCGAGGACGTCGCGCGCGCCCACGTGGCCGCAATCGAACGCGGCAAACCGGGAGAGCGCTACATTTTGGGCGGTGAAAATCTCCTGCTCGACCAAGTCTGGGAGCTGCTCGCGAATGTGACGGGAAAACCGATGCCGTCATGGCGGGTTCCCGACGCGCTGGCGCTCGCTATTGCGTATGCCGACGAGGCCCGCTGCCGGATCGATCGCCGCGCCGGTCCGCGAGTTCCTCTCGAAGGCGTTCGCATGGCGTTCGAGCGCATGTTCGTCGACAGTTCCAAAGCGCATCGCGATCTCGGTTTTCACGCCGGCGACGTGCGGGCGGCTCTCGAGCGTGCCGTGCAATGGTACGGCGAGCATGGATACCTTACAGCCTGAGGCGGCGACGTACACGATAGTCACGGCGACCGGCGTTGAAACGGCCGCTGCGCGATCGGCGCTCCCACGCGACGCACGCGTCGTGCAAGCCGGCGTCGCACTGCGGCGCAGGCGGCAGCATATCGACGGCATCGCCATCAGCTGCGGCCTTGCGGGCGGTTTGCGCGCGGATCTGCCGACGGGCACGGTGCTCGTTCCGCGCGAGCTGCGGCTCGTGGACGGCACCGTCATCGCATGCGATCCGCTCGTCGCGCAAATGCTTGCGGCAGCGGCTCGCGCGCAGGGATATCGCTGCGTGCAGGATCCGCTGCTCACCGCGGCCGCCGTTTTGCGCGGCCGCGCACGTGAAATGTGGGCGCAGCGCGGATGTGCCGGCGTGGACATGGAGAGTGGCTTTATCGATGCGAGCGGCATCGCTTGCGTGCGCGTGGTGCTCGACACGCCGCAGCGCGAGATTTCGCCGGCGTGGGAGAGACCGGCGCGCGCGCTGATTTTTCCGGCGGCATGGCGCGATTTGCCGTTTCTGGCGCGCGAAGGACCGCGGTGCGCGCGAATCGCTGCACGCGTTATCGCGCGGGCGCTTTTTTAAACGGCTTGCGGCGTTAGCGGATATTCAGCACTCGAATACGACGTGCGCTCGCCGAGCAGCGCGTCGATTCGCTCTGCGGGCATGGCGCCGTTGAAATATAAGCCTTGCGCGTACGTGCATCCGAGGGCCAGCAGCCGCTGCGCTTGACGCGGCGTTTCGATCCCTTCCGCGGTGACGCGCAGGTTGCACGCGTCTCCCAGCCGCACCAGCAGTTCGATAATCTGCTCGCTCTTTGCGTCGGCAACGTCTGCGATGAACGTTTGATCGATTTTGAATCCGTCCACGGGCAGCGTCTTGATGTATCGCAACGAAGAGTATCCCGTGCCGAAATCGTCGATGCACAACCGCACTCCAATCGCCTTGATCTGCGCAAGCACCCCGGCGGCCCGCATTTCGCTCTCGAGGATCGACGTTTCGGTAATTTCCAAGGTCAGCGCGCCGGGGTCGATGCCGTGCCTTTGAACCAGCTCGGCAATGAACGCCGGCAGATCCGGCTGGAGCACTTCCTGCACCGAAAGATTGACGTGCATCTGCAGCACTTGGCCGGGATGATCCGCTTGCCAAGTACGCAGTTGGGTGCAGGCAGTGTCGAGCACGAAGCGCCCCACCGGCACCATCAGTCCCATCTCTTCGGCGAGCGGTAAAAACGCGGCCGGAGCGAGATACCCTTGCTCGGGATGATGCCAGCGCAGCAGCGCTTCCACGCCGCAGATCGCTCCATCCGCGAGCGCAACGATCGGCTGGTACAAGACCACGAACTGTTTGTGCTCGATCGCCGAACGCAAATGCATGCGCAGCGATAGGCGGCGAAGCGCCTCTTCGTGCATGCTTGCCGTGAAGATCGCGCTGCGGTTTCGACCCTCGCCTTTGGCGTGATACATCGCCGTATCCGCATCGCGCATGACGTCGGCAATGGAGCGATATTGACGATCGATCGGCGCAACGCCGATGCTTGCGGTCATCACGATCTCGCGTCCGGCCACGTGGTAGGGATGACGCAAGGTTCGATGGACCAGATCCAGCACCGCGGTGACATATTCGGGAACCGTGTCGGCAAGCAGGACCGCGAACTCGTCTCCCGCCATGCGGGCGACGATGAATCGGTCGTCGATCACCGAGCGCAGGCGCGCTGCCGCTTCCTTGAGCACATCGTCGCCGGCTAGATGTCCGAGCGTGTCGTTGATCGACTTGAATTCGTCCAGATCCAAATACAGCACGGCGCGTCCGCCAATCGATTCGCCGCGCTGCACGCTTTGCAGCGCCCGCGCTAGTTCGAGGGAAAAGACGCTGCGGTTTGGCAGTCCGGTGAGCGAGTCGTGCGTTGCTTCGTACTCCAAACGGCTCTGAGAGCGGGCATTCGTCAGCGCCATGCCCATGAGGTTGACGAACACCTGCATGGCGCGCAGCGTTTGCGCGCTGGGAATCTCGCCGTTGAGCGGCGCATCGGGCGACATGTAGCCGATCATCACGCCGTCGCGATCGTGCAGCGTCAAAACGAGCGCGTCGCGCTCGTGCCATTGGCTGGGATATTTGCGCATGGCGCCGTTGGGATTGGCGCCCGTGTAGATCGAACGCTCCCAGTGCGCTTCGCGCTCGGCCGGAAAGAAATAACAATCCTCGAAAAAGCGGACCGCTTGGCGCAGCATCCCGTCGAATGCATCGCGGTCGATCTTTTCGTAGAGACGCTGGGTGACGACGTCGTCCGGATAGCCGAGCATCACTCGGCGGCGCAATTCACCGTCGGGCTCCTCCGCCGCGACCATCGTCACGAAACGCCAGCCGAAAAAATCCCGCACGCCTCGCGCAAGCGAAGTCAGCGCCGCATCAAGCGATGGGGCGCTCAGAACGTCGCGCGTGATCTCAAAGAGCCGTTCGAGTTCGGTTACCGAGCCCGCGCCACTCGAGAGCGATCCAACCGGATACATGACGTGCATGGTTACTTGGGAGCCGGAAGGACGCCATTCCTTGCGGTTGTGTCAAGGTTGCGATAAGAGAATCACAGTTTATCGTGCGAAATGACGCACGATCAGTGCCAGCGCGGCAATGGTCAGCGCGCAAGCCACCAAGACCATGAGGCGGCTCTGATTCAGACGCAGCGAGAGGCGCGCTCCGATTGGGCCGCCCAGCAGTCCGCCCAGAATCAGCGGCAGGACGTAGTCCCACCGGATATCGTGCTGCGCCCAGTGCGTCGCAAAGCCCACCGGCGAGGTCAAAACGATGCCGAAATGCGACGTCGCGCTGATCATGTGCGCCGGCAGATCCGAAAAATACAGCAGCGAGGGGACGAGCAACACGCCCCCGCCGATTCCAAACAGGCTGGAGATGAACCCTACGCCGAAGCCCAGTGCCAAACTGCGATGCCACGGCATGCCGAGTATGTGCGCGGGATGTTCCGTTCTGCCGGCGAGGCGTCTGCGCCGGTTGAACGACATGTCCAGCGCAACCGCGATCAAAAAGACGGCGAAGAGCCAGTCGAACAGCTGCGCCGAAATGCGCGCCGAAACCAGTGCGCCCAAAATGCTTCCGGGAAATCCGCCGGCCGCCACCAGCAAACCAATGCGGACGTGCACGCGCTTTTGCAGCAAGTAGGTGAACGCGCCCGAGGCGCTGTTTGCAACGACGAGTGCGAGCGAGGTTCCCGACGCCTGTCCAGGCGAGAGTCCGAAGAAGAGCAGTAAAACGGGGACCGCGATAAAGCCGCCCCCCAGGCCCACCATCGAACCGAAAATGCTCGCGCCCAGGCCGGCGGCGAACAGCCAGAACGACGTCAGGTGCCGACGCGGCCGATGTACCGGCGATCGCGCGTATCGATCTTGATGAGATCGCCGGGATTGACGAACAACGGGACATTGACGACTGCGCCGGTTTCTAGCGTCGCGGGTTTCGTGGTTCCGGTAGCGGTGTCGCCTTTGAACCCGGGATCCGTCTGTTCGATGCGCAGTTCCACGTGCGCGGGCAAATCGCAGCCGATCGGAACGCCGTCGTGGAACTGCACGTCGACGGCCATTCCATCTTTGAGAAAATCCGCAGGCTCGCCGATGATGTCGCGCTGAAGGGTGACGTTTTCGAACGTTTCTTGATCCATGAAGTGATAGCCGTCCGAATCGTTGTAGAGCATCTGCATCTGCCGGTTGTCGACCGTCGCGCGTTCGAGCTTCTCGCCGGCGCGGAAAGTTTTTTCAACGGTCGCACCGGTCTTGACGTTCTTCAAGCGCGTGCGCACGAACGCTGAGCCCTTGCCGGGTTTGACGTGTAAAAACTCGATAACGGTCCAGAGCTGACCGTTCTCGAGAATGGTAACGCCGTTGCGAAGGTCGTTGGATGAAATCATGACCCGCCCAATACGCATCCGAAGGCACGGAGCCCTGGTTGCGCGATAATCGCCAGGCTCCTAAGGCCAGACCGTACCGTCGGTGTAGCGCACGCCTGCAACCTTATAGGTAACATAGCGCGATTGGAGCAACGGCAGCGCGGCCGTGTTCTGATTCGCAACGACGCAATTCTGGAACATTGCGCGCGGGCCTGGACCGTTGTTGACGTAGGCGGCCGCGTCGGGCGGCCCGTTGATTGCGACGTTGGGAGAAAACTCACCTTTGCGATCGAGCGTGAGCGTTCCGAGGTTTTGATTGTCGACGTCGAGCAGCGGAAAGTCGAAGCGCACCTCGCTTGCGGTTCGCGAAGAGACGTTCGTAAACGAAAGGCACACGATCGCCTTTGTGCCTTGGCGAGCGATGAGGGCGAAACCGCCGTTCACGACGATTCCGCTCGGCGGCGTGCCGGTGTTCAGCGTGCCGGACGTGAGCGGCAGCGTACGATACTGCGAGACGGTCGTATTCCCGGAAGCAGGCGACGCACCGAACGACGATGGAGTGCGCGAGCCTATCATGTCGTCCGTGGCGCCGCGATCGTGCAGCAGATCGCGGTTTGCGGACGTAAGCCAGTGCAGTACGGCGTCGCGGTCCCTGCGTTTCAGTTGCAAGATTTGCTGCTCCGCGGCGTTCCAGTCCGGGACTGATATGCCGGGGTCCGACGGATTCGGCGCCCACCATACCAGCTGTTGGAAACTGACGTCGCTTAGATTTCGTACGGTCGAAAGCGCGGCCACGAGTTCTTGCGACGGGACTCGCACAAATTGCGCGCGCGCCAGACCAGTAGAGAACGCGAGAACGACTACGAGTGTCAAAGCGATGCGTTTGAACATAATCGCAACTCCTTATTCCTTTGAGCGCGCACGGGTCAAAAAAGCGATGCCCCCTTCGCGACCTTCTCGCAAGCGAAGGAGATTCTCCCGGTGGGTGTAGACGACCAGCACGGCGGCAAATGCGCCGTATCCGGTCAGCCAAGGGCTGCGCGTGAAATACCACAGCGCCAGCGGCGCCGCCACGCTCGCCAGCATGGATCCGACGGAGGAGTACGTCGTCGGCAGCGCTCCAACGATCCACACCAAAATAGCGACGAGTCCCGACGGCCACGACATTCCGAAGATCGCGCCGAGCGAAGTCGCAACGCCCTTCCCACCCTTGAATGAAAGCCACGGCGAAAAACAGTGTCCGGTGACGGCACATGCCGCAACGATCGCCGTCAGCCGCATGTCGTGCGTAAATCGCATCACGAGAAACGTCGGGACGAAGCCTTTGGCCGCGTCGAGCACGAGGACGGCGATCGCTCCGGTTTTCCCGAGCGTTCGCAGCGCGTTCATCGCGCCGATGTTTCCGCTGCCGGACTTTCGGATGTCGGTACGATAGAAAAGGCGGCTGATAACCAAACCGAACGGAACGGAACCGAGCAAAAATGCACCGAGCGCCACGCCGGCCGATGCGGCGGCGCTCATTCGCTGGCCTGTGAACGCGAACGTTCGCGAAACTCGAGCGTGAGGGGGACCCCTTCAAAATCGAAATGCTGCCGGATGACGTTTTCGAGAAAACGTTTGTACGAATTCTGCAGCAGCTCGGGATCGTTGCAGTGAAACACGAATAGCGGCGGGTGCGCGGCGGGCTGTGAACAATAATAAATTTTGAACGGCTTGCCCCCGATTGCCGGTGCCGGATGCGCCAGGGATGCATCGCGAACGACTGCGTTCAGTTGCGCGGTCGCCACGTGGCGATCCAGGTTGTTCGCCACTTTCATGACCAGCGGCATGAGGCTGCCGAGGCGTCTCCCCGTCTTCGCCGATAGGAACGTCACCGGCGCGAAGCGCGCGAACGGTACATGCTCGTAAATGACGTCGATGAGTTCGGGTTGACTGTACTCGCCCTGTTCTCTGGCGAGATCCCACTTGTTGCCAACGATGATGAGGCCTTTTCGTTCTTCCAGAATCATACCGGCGAGCCGTCGTTCTTGGGCCAAGATGCCATGCAGCGAATCAAAAAGCAAGATCGCGATGTCGCAGCGCGCGATTGCGGAGAGCGAGCGCAGCGCCGAATAATATTCGATCGCCCCATGCTGCTGCGGCTTTTTGCGCATGCCCGCGGTGTCGATCAATCGAATGCGGTGTTCGTGGAATTGCAGCAGAGTATCGACGGCATCTCGCGTCGTACCCGGAACGTCCGAAACGATTGCGCGCTCCTCGCCAAGCATGGCGTTGAGCAGCGAACTCTTGCCGACGTTGGGGCGACCGACCAGCGCGAGCGCTAATTCGCCTTCGTCGGGATCCGGCGCAGGTTCTTGCGGTAAATGCTCGATCACGCGGTCGAGCAAATCGCCGGTGCCCTCTCCGTGTATTGCGGAGACGCCCACCGGATCGCCGAAACCTAGCCTTGCGAATTCGGCGTACATTGCCGCCGCGGCGCTCGGCGATTCCGCTTTGTTTGCCGCGAGCACGACGGGGCGGCGCGTGCGCCGCAAGATCCGCGCGACGTCATCGTCGAGCGGGTTCAGTCCGCCGGCGGCGTCAACGACGAACAGAACGGCGTCGGCTTCTGCCGCCGCGGCTTCGGCTTGGCGGCGCGTGGAGACGGCGATGCCGTCGTCATGCCCAGGATCGATGCCGGCCGTATCGACCAGACTAAACGTTCGGCCGCGCCATTCGCATAAAGCGTACAGACGGTCGCGCGTTACGCCGGGAGTATCCTCGACGATCGCCAGGCGCTGACCGATCAACCGGTTGAAAAGCGCGCTTTTGCCCACGTTTGGCCGTCCGACGATAGCGACGGTCGCCGGACGCAGCATTGCGCGGTCGCGTTCCTGCACGGGATGCACGATGGGACTTTCCGGCCGCTGCGGCGTATCTCCCGGCGGGCGGTAACAAACAACGTGGCTAGCATCTATATCGAAACGTTTGGCTGTCAGATGAATGAGGCCGATTCCCAGTTCATTGCGGATCGCGCCTCATCCGCCGGCTATTGCATTGCCGAACGCCCGGAACAAGCGAACATTTTGATTTTGAACACCTGCACCGTGCGCGAGGGCGCCGAACGAAGGGCGTACGGGCGCATCAATCATTTCAAAGTGCTCAAAAAGGCTGACCCGGGACTGCGCCTGGTCGTCATGGGGTGCTTAGCCGAGCAGGATCGTGATCGCATGCGCACAGTTGTGCCTCACGTCGATGCGGTGTTCGGCACGTCGCAGCTCGCGGAGATGGCCGACGCGCTGGCGCAATGGCGTGATGAATTCGACGAGACGGATTTTTCTGCCGAGCGCGCGCTGCTCGAACCATTCGGCGGCGCGGCGGATTGCGTGACGGACGGCTTTTCGCATTTGCGCGGCTTCGTCACCGTTCAGCGCGGCTGTTCGTACTACTGCTCCTTTTGCATCGTTCCGCACGTGCGCGGGCGGTTCGATCATCGCCCCAGCGCCCAAATTTTGGCGCAAGCTCAGGCGAACGTCGAAGCGGGGGCGCGTGAAATCATGCTCGTCGGGCAAACGGTGAACGCTTACAAGGATTCGGCGGACGGCAGCGACTTCGGCGAACTCTGCAAGCGCGTCGCACGCGTACGCGGCTTAGAACGGCTGACGTTCATCTCGCCGCACCCCAAAGACTTTACGGAAAAGATCGTCGCGGACTTGGCGCAAGTGCCTGCGCTCAATCCGCGCGTGCATTTACCGCTCCAGTCCGCCAGCGATCCGATCCTGCGGCGCATGAACCGCAAATACACGATGGAACAATTTCGCGAGAAAGTCGCGCTCTTCCATCGCTACCTGCCGCATTGGGCGATCACGACCGACATCATCGTCGGATTTCCCGGCGAGAGTGAAGAGCACTTCGCTGCGACGTTGGACTATGTGAGAAGCGGCGTTTTCGCCAATGCGTACATGTTCATCTATTCACCACGGCGCGGTACGCCCGCGGCGCGCTGGGAGCAAGTCCCTGCAGATGTTGCGAGCGAGCGATTCAAGCGTTTGGCGGATGCTCAGAACACGGCATCCCGCGCCTTTCACGAGCGTAAGATTGGAACGACCCAGCGTTGTCTTGTTCAAGGGCTCTCGAAAAAGGACGCAAAGAAACTCGCTGCCAAGGCACCGGACAACGTAACCGTTATCGCGCCGATGCCGCCGGACTACGAAGAGGCGCTATACGCGCGTGAGCCGTGGCTCGATGTCGAAATACACCAAGGGTTTATCTGGGGGTGCACAGGCACGATCGTGCGGCGCGCCGAGCGGTTCTGCGACGCCGGCGTTGCGGTCGAACGCCCGATAATCGATCTCGTTTTGGCGGCGTTGTAGGCGCAATACCACAAGTTATCCACACCCGAGGCGACGAAACGTGACAGGAGCGTGAGCCCACAACAGTACTCACCGATGCTCGAACAGTACTTTGGGATGAAGGCACGCCACCCCGAGGCGATCTTGCTTTCCCGTGTGGGCGACTTTTACGAAGCGTACGGGCAAGATGCCGAAACGATCGCACCTGCGCTGTCCATAGCGCTCACCTCCAAAGAAGCCGGCGGTGGCAAACGCGTCGCGATGGCCGGGGTCCCGCATCACGCGCTCGCGCAATATCTCGCGCGTTTGGTAGCCCAGCGGTTCATTGTGGCGCTTGCCGAGCAGTTAGAGACGCCGCAACCCAACAGGCTCGTGCCGCGCGACGTCGTGCGCATCGTTACGCCGGGTACGCTTATCGAAGATCAACTGCTCGACGGCAAGCAAAACAATTACTTGGCGGCAATCACCGCGATTGAAGATACGTTCGCGCTTGCGTACGCCGATGTGTCCACCGGGTTGTGTGCCGCCACAGCGTTGAGCGGCGAGAACGCTTACGAGGAATTGCTCGCCGAACTTGGCCGCGTTGCGCCGGCAGAAGTCGTCGCAGACCTGCACGCCGGCCTGCGTGCATCGCTCGAGAGCGCTTTAGAAACTACGGGCGCCCGCATCGCCGCGCCGAGCCTGGCGCTGGTCGGCGACCGCGAGCGTGGGCCGCTGTCCGGCTTTTCGCTTGACGAGTCGTTTGCCATCCATCGCGCGCTCGATGCGCTCATCGCGTTCGTGCGCCGGACGGGCGTGGGCGAAAAATCACATGCAGAAGATCCCAACGTACTGCGCAGTCCGCGGTTCTACCGCTCTCGTACGTTTCTCGTGCTCGACGCGAACACGCGCAAGAACTTGGAACTCACGTGTGCGCTGGGCCAGAACTCCAAAGCGACATTGCTGGCTACGCTCGACAAGTGCGCTACTTCGATGGGCTCCCGCATGCTGGCCCGCTGGATTTTGGCACCGCTGGTGAACGAAAGCGCAATACATGCGCGTCAGCACGCGGTACAGGCGTTGATGGACGACCACGTGCGCCGTGACGCGATACAGGAACTGCTTCGTGGGTGTTTCGACCTGGAACGCATTGCGCAGAAGGTTCGGTTCAAGCGCGCGATGCCGCGCGACATGGCGTCTCTGCGCCGCACGCTGGAGATCGTGCGGCCCCTTACGCGTCTTCTGCCGGCTGCGCTGCTCGCCGTGGGGGAGCGAATCGGCGATTTCGACGACGTCGCGCAAGACCTCGAGCGCACTTTGTCGGAAGAACCTCCGGCGCAGATCGCAGACGGCGGCGTCATCCGGCCCGACGCGCATGCCGAGCTGGCCGAATGCGTATCGTTGCGCACCGACGCCCGTGCGCAGCTCTTGCAACTTGAAGAGCGCGAGCGCGAACGCACCGGCATCAAGTCGCTAAAAATCAAGTACGCCAGCGCATTCGGTTACGCGATCGAAGTCGGTAAGAACTTCTCGGCGCAAGTGCCTGCGGACTACGTGCGCAAACAAACGCTGACGAGTGGTGAGCGCTTCATCACCCCTGACCTCAAGGAACTGGAGATCGCCATTTCGAGCGCGCAGTCGCGCCAGCAGCGGCTCGAAGAACGCCTTTTTGCCGAGCTCATCGATCGCATTGCCGGACGCATCGAGGATTTGCTTGCGGCCGCCGAAGCAATTGCCGAAATCGACGTGTACTGCTCGTTTGCCAGATGCGCCGCGGAGCGCGGCTACGTGCGGCCGGAGTTCGTAGAGAGCAGCGAGATCGACATCGTCGAGGGGCGCCATCCGGTGATGGAAACGATCCTGCGCAGCAACTTCGTCCCGAACGATCTGCGCTTGCGCGAAGCCGAACATCGATTCATGTTGCTGACGGGGCCCAACATGGGGGGCAAGTCGACGTACTTGCGTCAAACGGCGCTGCTCGCGATTACGGCGCAGATCGGCTGCTTCGTGCCGGCCAAATCGGCAAAGCTCGGAGTCGTTGACCGAATTTTCACGCGGATCGGCGCGGGAGACGATCTGGCGTCCGGACAGTCGACGTTTTACGTGGAAATGTCCCAGACGGCAAACATTTTGCGCAGTTGCACGCGCCGCAGTTTGCTGCTCATCGACGAAGTAGGACGCGGAACGGGAACGATCGACGGCCTGGCCATTGCACAATCGATCTGTGAGTTCGTGCTGGGCTTAGAGAGCCAGTCGCCGATGGTGCTGTTTGCCACGCACTTCCATGAACTGGTTTCACTCGCGGAACATTGGGCGCTCGTCGCCAACTATCACATTACTGCAGTTGAAGGCACGGGCTCGGACGGCGGCCCGGTCTTCAGCCACCGCGTACTGCCGGGCAGCTCGTCTCGATCCTTCGGTATCGAGGTTGCCAAAATGGCAGGGCTGCCGCAACCCGTGGTCGACCGCGCACAGGAAATCGCCGATGCGCTTTCCGGCAAAGCCGACGTCGAAGAGCAAGTGCCGCTGAAACGCAAGCTTGCCAGAGTGTCGCCGGCCGCGCAGCTCTCGTTCCTGAACGGGGAATCTTGATTCACGTTCTCGATCCGCAAACGATCGGACAAATCGCCGCCGGAGAAATCGTCGAACGACCGCTGTCGGTCGTGAAAGAGCTGGTGGAAAATTCAGTCGACGCCGGTGCGACACGCGTCGCCGTCAAGCTCGCGCAAGGCGGCATTGCGATGGTGGAAGTCGTCGACGACGGAGCCGGGATCGCGCCTGAGGAACTGCCGCTGGCCGTGCGGCGCCACGCCACCAGCAAGTTGACGCGCGCTGAGGATTTGGAAGGCATCGACACGCTGGGGTTTCGTGGTGAAGGCTTGGCGAGCATCGCGGCCGTCGCTCAACTCGAGATCGTCTCCCGCCGCCAGAGCGAGCAGATTGGAGCGCGGGTAAGCGCGCACGCAGAGCAGGTCGCGCCCATCGTACCGGCGCCCTCGCCGCTCGGTACGAGCGTTCGGGCGCGCGATCTTTTTGCCAACGTGCCGGTCCGTCGCGAATATCTGCGCTCTGCCGGCGCGGAATTCACCCGCATCTCGGGCTGGCTGTCAACCTTCGCGCTCGCGTATCCCCACGTAACGTTTTCGCTGCATCACGACGGAAAGGAAATCTGGATTATGCCCGCGTGCGCGGATGTGCGCGCGCGCCTTCCGGCGGTGTTCGGCAGGAGCGCGGCAGAAACGCTGATGCCTGTGAATGCGTCGGCCGCTCGCGGAATGCGCGGTTCGCTCTCCGGTTACATCAACACTCCGGGAAACGAGCGGGCCGATCGCCGCATGCAATTGCTTTTCGTCAACGGCCGTCTGCTAAAAAGCTCGCTTCTCGCCGGCGCTTGGACTGCCGGTTATTCGACCTTTTCGATGATCGGACGCCAGCCGTACGGCGTCCTATTCCTTTCTCTCCCGTGCGAAGACGTCGATTGCAACGTGCATCCCACCAAGAGCGACGTGCGGCTGCGTTATGGCCGGCAGGTTTTTGAAGCGGTCACGCGCGCCATCGCCACGACCCTGCGTGAACACGCGGCGTCGCGCTTTGGCGGTGCGGTGACCGTGTCGCCCGCACCGCAGCCGATGGATGCGGCCCTCGCGCAGTTGCAATCGCTCTTCGAGCAGTCGGCCGGCGCGCCGCAGCGGTCCGAAGGGCTGCGAGTTTTGGCGCAATTGGACAACACGTTTATCATCGCGATGAACGGAACCGAACTGGTCCTGATCGACCAGCATGCCGCGCATGAACGCATCGCCTACGAACGGATAGTCGCGGCCGCTCGCGGCCCGATCCCACGAGAGCCGTTGCTCGTGCCGATCGATTTCGAACTGACGGCCGGCCAGAGCATCGTGCTCGAGGGCGCGCTAGAGACGTTGCGCGAAGGCGGTTTAGAAATAGAAGCGTTCGGAGAGCGCACGTACCGCATTGCGGCGACGCCCGCGGGGTACCGGGCGCGCGCGTTCGACGTAGCGGGATTTTTGGACGATTTAACTCTGGAGCCCAAACAAAGGAACGTGCGGGAACGCGTGTGGGCCTCGCTGGCCTGCCATTCGGTGGCGCGGGCGGGCGAACGGCTCGACGTCTCGGAAATGGCGGCGCTGGCGCAGCAGCTCGAACAGTGCGAGAACCCGATGCACTGCCCGCATGGGCGTCCCACGCTCGTACGCATGGACAGTCAGACGATCCAGCGCCTGTTCAAGCGAATATAAGCGAATCCGAATGCTGCACAAAGAACATCATTTCAACATTACGACGACCTGGACCGGAAATCGGGGGAGCGGCACGAGCACGTATCGATCGTACGATCGAACGCACGAAATTACCGGCCCGAACAAATCGGCGAGCATCCCCGGCTCTTCGACGCCCGTGTTTCGTGGAGACGCTTCCCGCTATAATCCCGAGGAGCTGCTCGTGGCCTCACTGTCTGCATGTCATATGCTGCAGTTTTTGCACCTATGTGCCGATGCCGGCATCGCCGTAACCCATTACCGCGATCCCGCGGACGGAATGGTCCGGTTGGAGCCCGATGGAACAGGGCGCTTCACGCAAGTCGTCTTACGTCCCATCGTCGCGCTGGCGGACAGTACCCGCGCCGGCGAGGCGCGAATGCTGCACGATCGCGCGCACGAACTGTGTTTTATTGCGGCTTCGGTGAATTTTCCGGTTTTGTGCGAACCGGCGTCCTCGTAATTGCGGGTCCGACCGCCTCGGGTAAAACGGATCTCGCGATCGCTCTAGCCCAAACCTTCGATGCGGAAATCGTAGGCGCCGATTCTCGTCAAGTGTATCGCGGGATGGAAATCGGTACGGCGGCGCCTACCGCGCAGCAGCGCGCTTCGGTGCGGCATCATCTGGTAGCGTTCCTCGATCCCACGCAGCGGTATTCGGCCGCGCGTTTCTCGCGCGATGCCGTCGAGTGCATCAACGATATCCACGCGCGGGGAAAACGCGCGATCGTCGCCGGCGGAACCGGCTTTTACATTCGCGCGCTCACCGGTGCAGTAGAGCTGGCGCCTGCGTACGACGAGTCGCTTCGCGAACGGCTGGCGCGCGAAGCGCGCATCCACGATCCGACGTTTTTACATCAGTGGCTCGCGGTGCGCAACCCCCGGCGGGCCGCGCTGCTTGCGCCGCAGGATGCGTATCGCGTCCTGCGAGCACTCGAAATCGCCCTTGGTCCACCCACGGCAAGGTTGCGTTCGCAGCCACTGCCATCGTTGGTGAGCGAGCAGATCCCCTTTTACAAAGTGTATCTTCGAACGGATCCTGCGCAGCTGCGTCTGCGCATCGAACGGCGTGCCGCTGCAATGCTGGAGGACGGCTTTTTACGGGAAGCCGAACGGGTCGGCGCCGACGCGGTTGCAGCCAGCGCGGTGGGATATCTTCAAGCCCTCAAGTATCTGGACGGATGGTGCACACCGTCGGAATTACGTGCGCTGCTCGTGCGGGCGACGCTGCGTTATGCGAAGCGGCAGGAGACGTGGTTTCGAAGCGAACCGCAAACGCATCACCTGCCGGCGAGCGAACTGGAGCGCGCGGCAAGGGAAAAACTCGCGTGGGTTTGAAGGGCGACGTATGCCGGGAAGCCAGCAAGATACATACCTGGCGGAAATCAAGCGCCAAGGTGTGCCGGTAACCATCTATTTGGTGAACGGCTTTCAATTGCGCGGTGTCGTCAAGGGTTTCGATCCGTTCACGATTCTCATCGAATACGAACGTAAGACTCACCTGATCTACAAGCATGCCGTTTCAACCATTTCGCCGCAAGGACCGTTTGCAACACCGGCGCACTTCGACGCACAGGCGCCCGCCGCGTCCGAGGAGATGCCTTCGGGATAATGCCTCGCGTGTCCGTGAGTAAAATGCACGGCACGTTGAATGATTTTGCCGTCCTGGATCAACGCGTGCCGTCCATTGACGATTTCGCCGCTTTCGCACGTGCGGCGTGCGATCGGCGCGCCGGCGTGGGCGCAGACGGGTTGATCGTGATTTTGCCCTCCGGCCGAGCCGATGCGCGCATGCGGATCTTCAACGCGGACGGCAGCGAGGCGGAAATGTGCGGCAACGGCGTGCGCTGTGCCGCGCGCTTTTTATGCGAGGACGGAAGCGGGGAACGTTTGCGCATCGAAACGCTTGCCGGCATCGTAGAGGCGGACATCCTGCAGAAGAGTCCCGTCTTTCACGTGCGCCTCAATGTGGGGACGCCCCGCATTGAAGGCACCGTGCGGCAGGAGAATCGCGCCGTTCTCGTTTCGGTCGGCAATCCTCATGCGGTAATCTTCGCCCGTTCGGTGAACGATATCGACCTGCTCGCACTGGGATCTAGACTGCCCGAATACAACGTGCACGTCGCCGCCGTTCGCGATCGCCACGGCATGGACGTGCGCCATCACGAACGCGGCGTGGGCCTTACGCAGGCCTGTGGAACGGGGGCTGTCGCGTGCGCCGCTGCAGCCATTACAAGCGGGATGGCCGATTCGCCGATCGATGTACGCGTGCCCGGCGGCGTGCTGCGCGTGGAGTGGGATGGCGCCGGCGCAGCATTTCTGACGGGCGATGCCGTACGGGTGTTTGATGCGCAGTTCTGATCTCGGGACGTTCGTGCGAGAAGCGTTGCCGGCCGACGCCGGACGCATTGTCGCGCTCTGCCGGCAATTGGGATACGACGTGCCGATTTCGCATGTCAAACGACATATCGGCGAGATAACGGAGGAGCGCGCAGTCTTTGTGGCGATTGTTCCGAGCGCCGGAGTGGTCGGTTGGATCGGCGTAGCACAACACCGCACGCTCACATCGCTCGGGCGCGCCGACGTCGAAGGGCTGGTCGTCGAAGACGAATATCGCGGCAACGGGATCGGTGAATCGCTGCTCGCGCGCGCCGAATCGTGGTCCGCGCAGCGCCGCTGCACCACGCTGCGGCTGCTCTCAAACGTCGTGCGGGAACGCGCGCATGAATTTTACCGGCGTTTAGGATACGACGTGCTCAAAACCGAGCACGTGTTTCAAAAATCGTTATGAGCGCACTGGCATACTGCGACGCAGCGGGCCGCATCTATTTCGACGAAACGCAGGAGCCGCTCGCGGACGGCGGGATCGTGCGAGAAGTACGGGCCGACGAACTCATTCCTGCTCCGCCCGGTGCGGTGCCGATGGTGCTTCCCGGCCGGCGCCCTCGCGTGCGAAGCGGCGTTGCAAAACGTCGATTCGCGCTGGCCGCGGTACTTCCGGCGGGATACACGCGCCTGTTGCTGCCGGCATACCAAACGCAGGCGGATGCGCCGGCCCTGCCGCTGTTCGGCTATACGTTCGCGTGCGCGTTCGAAGATGAGCTGCACGTCGCGGCGATGCGCACTGATGAAGGTGAGGATTGGCAGCCGCGCCATTTCAAAAGCGGACAACTCGAGCGCATGCTCGACATGCGCCTGCAGCAAGATCCGCTCAACCGCGTTCTGCGTCAGGTGGCGCGCTGTTCGCGGGAGTACGGCTGCTTTACGGCACAGAATGTTTTTTTCGAACGCGGCGAAGCGGCATTGCCCGTTTCGCCCACATGCAATGCACGGTGCGTGGGGTGCATCTCCGAACAAGAGCCGCAAAGCCCGCCGTCACCGCAAGCGCGCATTGGATTCGAACCCTCGCCTGAAGAGCTCGCGCGCGTAGCCGTACATCACCTGGAGCGCGTCGAGGACGGCATCGTTTCGTTCGGTCAGGGCTGCGAGGGCGAACCGCTGCTTCGCTCGATTGCGATCGCTCGGGCGATCGGGCTCATTCGGGAAGCGCGAACGAACGGAACGGTCAACTTGAATACGAACGGGAGCATGCCCGGAGCGCTGCAGCGCTGCATCGATGCGGGGCTGCAGGCGGTGCGCGTCAGTTTGAATTCCTTTCGCGCTGGGGTGTATGCGGCGTACTATCGTCCCGCAGGATACGGCTTGGACGACGTGTTGGAATCCGTGCGGCGCGCCTGCGCGGGAGGCCTGCGCGTGTCGCTGAATTTGCTCACGCATCCCGGCATCACGGACGATGAAGAAGAGATTGCGGCCATGCGCGAGTTTCTGGGCACGGTGCGCGTATCGATGGTCCAAACGCGAACCTTGAACATCGATCCGGAGTGGTATTTTAACGCGGTTGGGCGGCCGTCGAATCCGCTGGGTATGCGGCGTGCCATTGCGGCGATTCACGATGCCGGCGTGAACGTCGGCAACTTCACGCACAGTCATTAGGTCGCGTGGAGTGAACCTGCGCTACATCGCCTTGCTGCTGCTCGCCGGGATCGCGGTCGGCATTGCGATGCCCGGTCGCTTGACGGCGGTGTTCGGCGCCGCGACGCTGTACGTGTTTCTGCCCGCGCTGATTTTCGAGGGCGCCTGGCATTTGGACGTTCACCTGGTCCGGCGTGCGTGGCGGCCGATCGCGCTGCTTGCGGTACCCGGAGTTGCAATTACGGCGGGCATCATTGCGGTGTGCGTGCACTACGTCGGCAACTTCGCGTGGGAAGCGGCGTTGATATTGGGAGCGATTCTGAGCGCAACGGATCCGGTCGCGGTCGTGACGATCTTTCGACGCGTGCGCGTGCCGCGCCGGCTCGCGACGATCGTCGAGAGCGAATCGCTGCTCAATGATGCCGTTGCGGTCGTACTGTACCGAGCCATCTTGGCGGCAGTCGTCGTGGGCGCGGGCGTGGGGGGCACGTGGCATGCCGCCGCACAAGCTGGACTCGGCGTCTTGATCGGCGCTTGCCTAGGCGCCGCGCTGGCGTATGCAGCGGCGTTCGCGCTGCGTCAAGCCGTGACGACTGCGATACAAAGCGCCGCAACGCTCGTGGGCGCGTACGGCAGTTACATCTTGGCGGAACGGTTCGGATGGTCCGGGATATTCGCCGTGCTCACGTTCGGGATCGTCCTGCGAGAGCTGGAGCGCCATCGCGTCAGCGTCGCTTCCGCCGGCGGCGTCGAGCGATTTTGGAACGCCATCGCGCTGGCGGCGAATCTCGTGCTGTTCTTCTTGATCGGCGCAGCGTTGGATTTCGCGCGATTGCTGCACAGTCTGCCCGCAGCCGGGATCACGCTGGCCGCCGTGCTATTGGCACGCGCTGTCGTGGCGTACGGTTTGCTGCGCTTGGCGCGCGCGTACTTGCGGCCGTACTGGATGACCGTCGTGCGCATGGCGGGAATTCGCGGTGCGCTCTCGCTGGCTTTGGCCCTGGCTACGCCCGCCGCCGTTGCGCAGAGAAGCGCGATTGTCGATGCAACGTTCGCGGTGGTGGTCGTAACGATCTTGGCCGGCACGCTGACGCTGACGTGGCGCGTGGAGCGCTTACCGCTCCACGGTGCTTAAGTCTGGGCGACGATCGATTCACTGATGACGTCGAGAATGACTTCGGTGCTGGATATGACCGTGATCGGATTCTCGCTATCCAGCGATTCGAAGATCGTTTTGTTGGCCGGGTTGTTCACGCGGGCGATGCAGCGCGCCTTGGAATTTTTCTTGGCGATCAGGCATACAACGAGATTGTCTTCATCATCGCCGGTGTCCGCCACGACGACGTCCGCGCGCTTGAGCCCCGCCTGTTCCAAAACGAGCGGATCGCAGCCGTCGCCCACGACCGCGACGCGTTGTTCGATGAGCTGCTCGAGCATGGCTGCCTTGCGCTCTTGCTTCTCGACGATGACCACTTCGTGGCCCGCCCGCAGCAGCGCACGGGTCAGATAGGAGCCCACTTTTCCGCCGCCGACGATCACGATGAACATCACCGGGCCCCTCCGGTGGCCGCCGGCACGGGCGCAGGCTTCTCGTCGCCGAACATCTGCGCAAGTTCCGATATGGCGTCGGGCGCGACGATCGCGTTGATTTCGTCGCCTTCGTTCAGCACCGTATCGTCGGCCGCAACGCGAACCGTATTGCCGGTGCGCACCGCCGCGATGCGAATGCGGCCGGGGCGCTCGAATTGCGAAACGTGCTTCCCGGAATCGGCAGCACGGACGATAGCGGTCACTGACGTCACCTTCCCAAAATCGAAGGACTGCAGCGTGTCCCACGGCGCTTCAGTCAGCATGTCGCGAATGAGTTTCGCACCGACTGTCGTCGGACACACCGTTTCGATGCCGAGGTCGCGGTACATCAATCCCCGCATCGGGTCGTAGATGCGCGCGACGATTTTCTGGATGTGAAACATGCGTTGCGCGATGAGCGCGGCCATGACGTTGCGATTGTCGCCGTTGGTTACGGCGATAAAGCCATGCGTGGTTTGCGCTCCGGCACGCTTGAGCACATCGTAGTCGATGCCGGTGCCGACCACGACGTGGCCTTTGAATTTTTGACCCAGGCGTTTGAAGGCGCCGGGATTTTCATCCACGACGATGACTTCGTGGTTGTCCGCATCGAGCAGCTTTGCGAGCGTGGAACCGACGCGGCCGCACCCTACGATAAGATATCTCATGACACCGATATCGACGTTCTGATTGCCGTGGAAGTTTCCCGTCAGGCAGGAGGGCGAGGCGACCGCCCGAACAGGAGGCGGACGAATCTCGGGGCGTGGCTCAGCTTGGTAGAGCGCTTCGTTCGGGACGAAGAGGTCGCTGGTTCGAATCCAGTCGCCCCGACCATGTACCCCTGCACTTTTGAGTAGGTACTCGGCGCGCAGCGAATTGTTTTCAAATTTTAGTCCAGCGTCGGGGCGCGTGCTGCGCGCGGCCGAGCAGCAGTGCCGCAATCACAACCATTATTACGTCGGTGTCGAGCACCTGCTCGTTGCGTTGCTCGAAGAGCAGGATGGCTCCATCACGGATTGGTTGCGCGAACACAACATCGATGCGGGCGACGTGCACGCCCAGTTGCGGCGCACGCTGGGAACCGGCGACGATCGCCTATGGGAAGGAATCCTCATCACTCCGCGGGTTCGCAAGATCATCGCCGTTGCCGGTGAACGCGTGGGCGAGCGCGCGATCGAACCGATCGATCTGCTCGAAGCGATTCTCGACGAGGGCGCAAGCCTGGCTGCAGATATCGTGCGCAGGGCGACATGCACGCCCTAACGGCGTTTTTTTTGAATCTTGTCGATCATGCCGGCTACGCCGGTTTGTTCGTCGCGATGACCTTGGCGAACATCGGCGCGCCGGTCGGCAGCGAGATCGTGCTGCCGGCCGCAGGCGCGCTTGCCGCGACCGGTCACTTGTCCAGCGTGTGGCTCGCCATCGTGCTGGCAATCCTGGCCGAACTCGTGGGTCAAAGCATCGCTTATGCGGTCGGACGGTTCGGCGGACGTCCCTTCATCGATCGATACGGCAAATACGTGCGGTTCCATCACCGCGACATGGAACGCGTCGAGCGGTTTTTCAGCCGCTACGGCAAGTTTGCGATCTTCATCTGCCGGTTTATTCCGGTCGTGCGCGGCGTGGTGGGGATTCCGGCGGGCATCGCGGAGATGCCGCTGGGCGCGTTTTACCTGTGGACGTTCTTAGGTTCGGCAATCTTCTGCGGAGGGCTGATTTTGCTCGGCGCCGCGCTCGGAACGCACGCGGATCAAGTCATCGACGCGGTGAAAAAATACGCGCTGCTCATTCTCGGTTTGGGGATCATCGCGCTCGTCATTTTTTTGTACCTGCAGAGCCGGCGAACGAAGCGCGAGACCGCCTAACCGCGCTACCGGTACACGGCCGCAGCCGTTCTCGAGCTGCGCCGCGCCGCCTTGCCACACGGCATACTGCAGTGGGTAGCGCGCGTTCATCGACGCAGCGCCGGTCTGACCGCGCGGATCGATCGCAATGACGCAATACTCGTCGTCGTGTACGCCCGGTGCGCTGCGCGCCATGAAATGCATCACGTCTTCGCAGGCTTGCTGAGGGTGCATTCCCTCGCGCATTTTTTGCACGATGTACAAGCTCGTGCAGTAGTTGGTCATCACGTCGCCGTTACCCGTGGCCGATGCGGCGCCGGCGTTGTCGTCTGCGTAGTATCCGCACCCCACGATCGGCGAATCGGCCACGCGCCCCGGAATCTTCCATTCCAAACCGCTAGTGGAACAACCGGCAACCACGCTGCCGTTGTGTACGGCGGCCATGCCAATCGTATCGTGATGATTCTTATCGATCCAGAACGTTTGGTGGTTGGGCGTGTTCTTCCATTTAAGCCAAACTTCTAAGCTGTGGGGTGTGAGCAGTTGCATGGGTTTGAAGCCCATCTCAATCGCGAACCGCAGCGCGCCTTCGCCGGCGAGCTGCGTGTGCCGGGTTTTTTCCATGACCAGCCGAGCAACGGAAATCGGATTCTTGATCTGATGCAGATTGAAAACTGCTCCCGCGCGATGCCGCGTTCCGTCCATGATCCCGGCATCGAGTTCGACCTGTCCTTCCGCGTTGGGCAGACCGCCATAGCCGACCGTGTCCACGCGCGGATCGTCTTCGATGCGGTTGATGCCTTTCTCGACGGCGTCCAGCAGCGATCCGCCGGAATGCAGCACCTGCGCGGCGCGCTCGCTCGCGGGCTTTCCCCACTCCCAGGTCGAGATGAACACCGGCCCCGAGGCCGCGCGCGCCGTCATCTGACTTGCACCGCCAAGCGCCGCCGTAGCGGCTGCCGAAGCCAGAAATGTGCGCCGATCCACTGGATCCATGCGAAACCTCCCAACAAGATGCACGGTTGTTCGAAGTGCATGCGCCGAAGGCCCCGCACATGACCACGTCTGATTCCAAGCCGCTCGCTCAAACCCTCAGTCAGGTTCCGGACGCCCCCGGCGTATACATGATGATCGACGGGCGCGGCGACGTGCTGTACATCGGCAAGGCGGTTTCGCTGCGCAACCGGGTGCGCTCGTACTTTCAAGACAGCGCAGTGCACCACGTCCGCACGCAGGCTATGGTCGAGCGCGTCGCCGACGTGCGGACGATCGTCGTTACGAACGAAGTCGAGGCGCTCATTCTCGAAGCCAACCTCATCAAGCGCTATATCCCGCCGTACAACGTGCGGCTGCGCGACGACAAGCGCTATCCATACCTCAAAGTTACGAGCGAAGCGTTCCCGCGCGTGGTGTTTACCCGCGTGGTCAAAGACGACGGCGCGCGATACTTCGGGCCGTACACCAACGCGCACGGTCTGCGGGAATTGATCGATCTAGTTCGTCTGGTGTTCCCGCTGCGCACGTGTCCCGAACCGATCGACGGGCGGCGCCGGCGGCCGTGCCTGCAATACCACATCAAGCGCTGCAATGCTCCGTGCGTGGGCTACGAAAGCCAGGACGACTACGATCGCATGATCGAGCAAGTCGTGCTGTTTTTGGAGGGCAAGCAAGAATCGCTTCTCGCGCGGTTGCAAGGCGAAATGGTCCACGCCGCACAAGAGTACAACTTCGAAACGGCGGCGCGAATCCGCGATCGCATCGTTGCCGTGCGTCGCGTGACCGAAGCGCAAAAAGTCGTTTGGCGCTCGCGCTTGGACATGGATCTCATCGCCGCAGCGCGATCCCACGGGCAGGCTTGCATGCAAGTGTTCATGGTCCGCGGCGGCAAACTGATCGGCCAGGAGCATTTCATCTTGGACGGCGTGCACGAACAGAGCGATGCCGTCGTATTTAGCGAATTTTTAAAGCAGTTCTATACGGCGCGCACGGCAGGAGCGCCGCAAGCCGCGGGCAGCTCGCCGCTTGCCAGTTTGCGAATCGCGCGCGACAATCAGGCGCCGGTGGCGATCAAGGCGCGCCGTTCGCGCGGCAGCGCAGGAGCCGTTCCCAAAGAGGTGCTGGTGCAGGCGCTTCCCGGCGATGCCAGCGTCATCGAGAGCTGGCTTACCGAACTCAAAGGCGTGCGCGTGCGCGTGCTCGTGCCGCAGCGCGGCGATCGCGCGCAGTATCTGCGGCTGGTGCAAAAAAACGCCGAGCAGAACCTCAAGGCATTCTTGGCCCATCAAGAAGTTCAGGAAACCGCGCAAGCGCATTCGCTCACCGAGCTGGCCGACGCGCTGGAACTGCCCGAACCGCCGCACCGCATCGAATGTTACGACATTTCGAACATCCAAGGCAGCAACCCGGTGAGCTCGATGGTCGTCTTCGTAGAAGGACGCGCGAAAAAGAGCGAATACCGCAAGTTCAAAATTCAATACGACAAGGGCCCCAACGATTTCGCGATGATGCAGGAGACGCTGCGCCGCCGGCTGCGCTATCTGCGGACGCGCACCGATGAGGAGGTGGGGGTGGAGATAACCAAGCACGAGCGGGAGCTGGCGGCAAAAGAGAAGTTCAACAAAAAGCCGGACCTGCTGCTCATCGACGGCGGCAAAGGGCAACTCAGCGCGGTGGTGGAGGTGCTCGAAGAACTAGACATGACCGGCATCCCCGTGGCGGGACTGGCCAAAGAGCACGAATGGTTGTACCTTCCCGGCCAGTCGGAGCCCATCGTGCTGCCGGCCCATTCCCCTGGGCTGCATTTGGTCATGCGCATTCGCGACGAGGCGCACCGTTTCGCCGTCATGTACCATCGGCAGCGGCGCGGAAAAGCGATGACCCGGTCGCGACTGGATGCGCTTGCAGGGGTTGGCCCGGTACGCAAGAAGCGCTTGCTCACCGCGTTCGGTTCGCTCTCCGCCATCAAGCGCGCGGGCGTAGACGAGATTGCGGCGGTAAAAGGGATGACACCCGCCTTGGCCGCACACGTCAAGGCTGCTTTAGGGGAGTGACATGCACCTCATCGTCCGGTTCATCATCAACGCGATCGTCCTGTATCTGATCGCCCACTTCGTGCCGGGTTTCAATCACAATGTCGGCGCCGGCACGGCAATCATCGCGGCAATCGTCTTCGGCATCGTGAACGCGATCATCGGACCGGTCCTGCGGCTGCTGACTGCGCCGATCAACTGGCTCACCCACGGACTGTTCATCCTCGTCGTCGACTACATTCTGTTCTGGCTAACCGTATGGATCGCGCCGCATTTCGAAAACACCGGCATCGGATGGCCGGCGTGGCTGGCGAATCTGGTGGGCGCTGCAATTATGATGGTCGTCGCAACCGCGCTGCAGCAGATGTGGTCCCCTCGTTCGGAGCAACAGGCCGCCGCCAGGCGCTAGGGGTGCGCGACTAGCGCGGTATCGTTGTAGTCGCCGTAAATGACGTCGACGCTTTCCCCGGGCGTGTCGACGTGCGCCGAGATCGGCAAGTGATGGTCGTTGACCCAGACCGTTTCACTGTACGTGCCGTCCGGCGCGACGAGTTTATATCCGGTCGCTTTCACGCCTTCGATGGTTTTCTTCCCGGCCGGCGTGACGGCGTACGAGGAAGTGAGCGCGCCGCCGACCGGCTGGGTTGCGATTTTCATGACGAGCCCGGCATCCTGTCCGCCCGTTTCAGCGATGCGAAACTGACCGTCGGGTAAGATGTCCACCGTGGCCGCCGAGCCGTTCTCGAACGTTTCGATCACGCGCACGCTATGCACGTGCTGATAAGCGCCGACGAGTTGGCTCAGATCGCTCATTACGCCGGTATCGGCGGCGTACGCTGCGACCGGAGCGCCAAGCCCGAGAGCCAGGGCGAGAGCAAAGAATGTCCGCATGGGTTGCCTCCACAAGACCCGCGGTGGGCGGGGGTTCACCTATACCCACGGCGAGGATCGTGCAGCTGGGTCTTTCGGCCATGTGTTATACTAAGCGGCGTGTACGCGGGGCTGAAATAGGTTCGACGGAAAGATCCGCGGGCAACGTAAGCAGGCGGAGTTGCGAGCACTCCTAAAACGATCGCAAGCGTTATACACGCGAACACTGAATACGCACTGGCTGCCTAATCTAGGCTAGTCACCGGACGCAAGGGGTGCCCGAACCGCCTTGCTTTCCGGTCATGAACTCGGGCTGGCTCGCACGACCGGCTTGACCTGCGCGCAAGACCACAGAGTCTGCGGCGAGCGCTAAGCCCGGCTTCGGGGCGTACGTTCGAGTAAGAAAAATTCGAAGCTGAGCCTGGAGAACGCGTTGGTCCGGCTTTTCGGACTCGGGGGGCAGTACCCCGACAGCTCCACCAAGTTTTTGCTGCATCACAAGAATTCGATTTTTTAATGGATTCTTGTGTTAAGCATTGTCTCGCCCTATTTACTCTTACGAGAAAACCCCGGACGAGCGGCGCGGACCGCGTACCCCCTTACGCGCGCCGACTGGAATGGAATCGTCCCGCCACTGCAGCCTGGGGGCCGTCCGGCGTCCTATCGCTTTTGCGTTGTTTCGAACGCCGTCGGTCCTATGACAGCATTTCGAAACAAGCGGCTCGGCGCGCATTGCTGGCATAGTGCCCCTGGAGTAACAGCAACGAACGTCGAATTGCCGGCAACCGTCGTGGTGGTAGCACTGGTCATGGAAGCTAATTATGGAAATCAAGCCCTGCCCACACGTCGCGCATATCCGCGACGTACGTCCGACGTCCGAAGGTTGCGAAGATTGCCTGAAGGTCGGAAGTTCGTGGGTCCACTTACGTGAGTGCCTTATCTGCGGTCACGTTGGATGCTGCAACGACTCACCAAATCGCCACGCCACGAAGCATTACCACCAAAGCAATCATCCCGTGGTACGCTCGTTCGAACCTGGCGAAGACTGGCGGTGGTGCTACGTCGACGAGCGCATCGTGTAGCCCTCGAAAGTTCCGGGGCGCGTCCATTCGCGTGTGTACTTTGAGCCGGCGCGACGCTATTCGGATTGCGAGGGTGCTGAAGTGATCGTCGCCAGAACGTCGTCGCGCGTCGGACTATAACCGTGCTTCTCTTTGGCGTGCGCTTGCGTAACGCGCACCAGTTCTTCCTCGTTCTCTTCCTCGAACATCGTACCGCACGGCGGGCAGAGCACATATTTCTTCATTGCTTTTTCTCCTTTGGCAAATCAAGTAAGAACCCGCGCACCATGGCTCGCGCCGCTGCGCGAACGGCGTCGGCTGTCGCATCTTCATCCAAATCACAGGCATCGCCCATCACGTTCAGCGTTTCCACACTTAACAGCGTGCCGAGCGAGCGAACCATGGCGGCGTACGTCGCGGACGAGACTTCCTGGCGCAACGGCTGAAGGATGGGGTCCCAAGCCACGATCCATGCCGCGCTGAGCAGTGGGATATGGCGTTCGTGCGCCTCTTCCAAAGAACGCTCCAGCGCGATCTTCAGCAGCGTGCGCAGACTCGGGCTCGTGACGGATCATGAGTGGAGCGATCCGGGCGAACACCGCGTCAACGCGCTCCACGACGCCGGTCTGGGCATCGGCTCCTGAGATCGCCTCGCTGAGGGCCTCAATCAGCGGATCCGCGGTTGCTTCGGCGAGCAGCACCTCTTGCGTCGGAAAGTAGCGGTACGCGGTCGTGCGGGAAATGCGCGCCGTATCGGCCACATCGGCGACGCCCGGAACCTTCCCGGCTGTGCGCAACTCCCGCGCCGCCCGCAGGAGGTCGGCACGCGTCCGCTCCTTCTGCGCTACTCTCCCCGCCTTTGGCGCTTTGGGCGAGGCTACTGCTTGACGGAATATCATTGCCCGCTTATAGTATCGTAATCCCAACACGGTATTCAAGTACCAATTTACGGGTCTTTCAAGATTTTGCTTCAAAGGTGGGTTTCGTTGCTATACCGAGCCATTGTAACCGTCGGCATCCTTTTGGGGACGACAGTGCCTGCTCTTGCTGGGGGTGCGGGCATGCAACTGCCGCCTCAGCCCAAGATCCGCCGCGCGGGAATTCCGGCCGGCTATGTCAACGCGCCGCTCTACGGCGCCTACGGCGGCCACGCCGTTTTCTCAGAGATCACGATTCCGAAGGCGCAGTTCGAAAAAGGCTTCAACTATCGCGACCTCACGGCGCTTCCCGGGCACACGATCGACCACGTCGATATCGAATACGAACCGCACGGGCATGAAGGCATGCCGATTCCGCACTACGACATTCATGCGTACTACGTCTCGCACGACGCGCGCCTGGCCTATTGTCCGGCGGGAGGCAGCCATGCGTAAACAGGACAGCATTCATCACGTGCCCGCGGGCCAGGGGCCGTGCATCCGGTACGGCGGTCAAGAGATGCACGTGAAGCTCGGTGCGGCACAGTCGAACGGCGAGTTGACGATGCTCGAAGACGTGATACCACCGGATTCGGGTCCGCCGCTCCACGTCCACGAAAAAGAGAGTGAAACCTACTACGTACTGGAGGGGCAATTTGAATTCGTCTGCGGTCAAGAGCAGGTGAGCGGTGGTGCCGGCACGTTTGTATTCGCACCTCGCGGTCTTCCGCACCGCTATAAAAACATCGGAAAGACGCCGGGACGCATCCTCTTCGGCTTCACTCCCGGCGGCATCGAAGCGTTCTTCACGGAACTCGGCGCGCAGGCGGAGCTGAATCCGGCACTCATGACCGAAATCGCGCGCCGCCACGGGATCACGATGCTTCCTCCGGCATAAACGCGACGATATGCATTAGCGCGAACGCGCGGAGCGACTCCCCTGTCTTCACGGGCGGTCACGCGCCGAGTATTCCGCGCTCGCGGAGGCCGCGAAGAATCGATTGCAGTTGCATTTGGTATGCCTCGCGGTGGTGCTTCCAGCGGCTCGGATACGTAACGGCGTGGCACTCGAGCGCCGGCATACCGGCGAGCAGAACGCAGCGCCGAACGTTCGGGGTGATGCCTTTCAAGAGCACGATCGCAGCGCGCGGCCTTACGTCTTTCAACGTTTGCGCCAATCGCGGCTCGCTTTCCCGGCGCAGCCGCAATCGTTCCGCCGCAGGCGCATGGTTGACCGGCTCAGGGCAGAGGTCTTCCAAATAGCAGCCCGCTCGCGCGAACGCATCGAGAAAATCTTCACCGCAATCCGCACCGGGAAACGCGGCCAAAAACGCGTCTTTCGTCGCGCGGTAGAGCCCGGAATCTTTTGAGTAAAAAAACGTGCCGCCGGCAGGCGGCGATTCCCCGACGAAGAGCACGCGAACGTCTTCAGGCAAATATTTCAGGCGCAGCGCTTCGCGTCCATTCTGCATTGCTAACCGGCTGGCCTGCCCTTTCGGTGTACGCCTCGCACCACCGGTTGGGTTCGATCGAGCTTTGCAACGACTTGGCAATTGCCGTCAGCGCAGGAAAGACGGTCGCCGCGAACGGGGCGCGGATTTCAGCATTGCGGCGCACATTTCACCGGCCGTGGCTTCGCCGCTCTGCGCCTTCACCGCGACCGTGTGGGCGTCGCGATACTCCTAGGCATACCGGTCGAGGGCCGCGCGCGCCATTAGGCCCCAACTTTGTGCTCTAGTACCAAGATACGCTTGTGCAACTCAGTTCTGCCCCTTAGCGAGGAGGCAAATTTGCATTCCGCTCTTACGCGTGCGCGAAGGGCTGCCGACGCCGGCGATTCACTGAACAGGCGAGGCGAACGCACGAGCCGAAGCCGACAAAAATAGGGCGCGCCAAAGACGCTCCCCGACCTATACGGCCGTTGCAAGTGGAACGTCCGCTGTACCTCAGAAAAGCGTAGCACAAAGGAGGTTCTGCCATGAAACGTTTTCTTTTTTTGGCGTTTGCACTGTCCTGCAGCATCCCCGCTGCAGCGGCGACCTCGCCGTCATCCCAAATCAAACCGTGGATCGGAACGTGGACCTGCGATGCAGGCGGCACCAAGATCACGCAGACGTTTACGCCGATCTTCGGCGGCAACGCGATGCGCATTACCGAAAACGGAAGCACCCCGACTGAACACGTCGTCGTCTGGGATGCCAAGCGTCAAGGATGGATCGACCAGGCTGCAGACGCGTCCGGAAGCTTACAGCACCGCGCAGGGGATGGCGCACGGCAATTCGATGACGTTCACGCAACTCTATCCGGTATCGCGCGCTTCGTACACCGTTACGAATTTTGGTAACCGGTACACGTACTCAACGACAAACGGCAAAAACGTCACGCAGCACACCACCTGCACGAAGAGATGACGCGCAACAGCGCTAAGGCACGCCGTTGGAAATGTGCCATCGCTATTTAACGTCTTCGGCATTGATTGCAGAATGATACACTTGCGAAGAAGATGGTAGCGTAAGTCATTGTGCAAGGTGCTATTGACGAGTAGTCACTATGCAGCATCTCGTGTTTACCTGGCCGTACGATCTCATTTTTGGGGCAGCATTCGCATGGGTTTTCCTGCCGGAGTCTCGAATTGCTGCCAGACGTAATGAAGGCTGGGTAACCTCGCAAGATGCTTATTCAAAGATTGTGCTCATGCTCGTTCAGGTCCTCGGAATGGGTATCGCATTCGCGATAGCATCAACTTTACCGTCTGGCGTACTGCCGGCCCCGATGGTATTCTTTTGGGTAGGCGTTGTCGCGTTGATCGTTGGCAGTTTACTACGCCTCCATTGCAGGCGTATTTTGGGATCGAGCTTCACAGGCACCGTAATCGTTAGGCCATATCACGCTGTTATCGAGCGTGGCGCGTACCGGTACGTTCGGCACCCTTCGTACACCGCTGCTCTGGTCATGTTCTTTGGGATCGGATCGGCGCTTGCTAATTGGATAAGCCTTGCAACGCTATTAGGGATGGTGTTGGTCGCTTTCGTCTATCGCGCCAAAGTCGAGGAACGCGCGCTTGTCGCCGTAACCGGCGGCTCCTATCTGCGCTACATGCAGCGCACGAAGAGATTTCTTCCTTTCGTATATTAGGTTCCAGCTTGAAGGTGCCCCCTCACTCCATTTTGGCGCATATCCTTATTTGATTTTCTACACAGGACTCGGCGATGCGTTGATGTCCGCGGTGCGCTACTTGTTGCGCATCTATGAGACGGTTAGCAGAACTTTGATCGCCCTTGCGCTCGTCCATCGCTGCGTATCCTTCTGCCACATCGGCCAGTCCGAGCGATAAATCAAAAACCGGTGACGGATCGATGCGGCCGGCGCCGAGCCTCTCGGTGAGTTCCGGAAGATAGGCGCGCACCGGCGCGGGGCCGCCACGCAGCGTTACGTGATTGTAGAACATCGTTTCAATGGGAACGGTCTTGACGTTGTGCGGTACGCCGACAAAGCTTACGGTGCCGCCCGGACGGGCCACATTGATCGCGAGGTCCATGCTTTCTTGGTTTCCGACGGCTTCCACAATGTGCGGAGCGCCGCCGCGCGTCATTTCCACGATCTGTTCCTGCACGCCCGCATCGTGCGAGTTCAGCGTGTCGGTAGCACCGAAGCGCTTTGCCAGCTCCAGGCGCTTGACGTTGTGCCCTACGGCGATGATGCGCTCGGCGCCGACAACTTTCGCCGCTGAGAGCACTGCACACAAACCCACGGCGCCGTCACCTACGACGACGACTGCTGAACCACGCTTCGTTTCGGCCGCAACGACCCCATAGTGACCGGTGCCCATGACGTCGCAGAGCGTGACGCTTGCATCCAGCTTGTGGCCGTTCTCTGCGATGGCGTCCGGCATTTTGACGAGCGTGCCATTGGCGTATGGTACGCGCACGACCTCGGCTTGGCCCCCGTTTTCGCCGCCGAAGAAACCAACGTGGACGCACGATGTCTGCAAGCCCGCATGGCAGAATTCGCAAGTGCCGTCGCTCCATGCGAATGGCGCGATGACCGCATCGCCGCGGTGAACTATCCGCACGTCGCTGCCGAGGTCTTCGATGATGCCGACGAATTCGTGGCCCGTGCGAGCGCCGGCTTCCAACTCCGTAATGCCACGGTAGAACCAGAGGTCCGACCCGCAGATCGCTGCGCGTGTGATGCGAACGATCGCATCTTGCGAATCGCGGATGCCTGGTTCGGGAACGTTTTCGACGCGCAGATCACGCGCGCCGTGATACACCGTTGCTTTCATTTTTGTTGACCACCATACTGGTCATCGGTGACCTTCTCAAGCCAGTCGACCGGTTTGCCGTCCAATTTTTCTTGTATCGCGATGTGGCTCATTGCGGTTGAGCGCGTCGCGCCGTGCCAATGCTTCTCACGCGGGCCAACCAACACGACGTCGCCCGGACGAATTTCTTCGATGGGGCCGCCCCAGCGTTGGTGAAGTCCGCACCCCGATGTAACGATCAGCGTTTGTCCGAGCGGATGTGTGTGCCAGGCCGTACGAGCGCAGGGCTCAAACGTCACGAGACTCCCGATGCACGCGCCGGATCGTCCCGGTCGAAGAGTGGATCGATGCGTGCCGTTCCGGTGAAAAATTGTTCTGGGCCCTTCGTTGACGGCTGCGATCCGGCACGTTGAATTTCCATGGGAAGCGCATACCCAAAAACCAGCAGCGCTGCCCCGGTCTTTGCGTTACGGCATGCCGTCATGTTCCATAAACCGTCGAGGCCGCGCGCGTACGCGGAGTACGTGTGGTAAACGACGTCGACCACCGGTGTTCGTTTTCCGTGTCATCCTCGGCCGCCGGCTGCGCTTCCGCGTTCCGGAAGTTGTACACGACGCCCCTTTGCGCTCTTGCTCCTCGGTGTATGAGACGTTGAATTCGAAGTTGAAGTCGTTCTCGGACGACGATGCCCACGGAAAGTTCCAGCCCATACGTTTCTTATACGCTTGCAGTTTTGTCAGCGGAGCGCGCGAGACGGCGGTGAACGGAGCGATGAAGACATGCTGCGTACTGTGCGCGGTGTAGCAGCCGGAGATCTACCCGATGACGATCTCGCTGATTGGATTCGAAAGAATGCTGTTCACGCCGGCTAGGGAATCGCATCATCCACGTGGCCGAATAGAGCTTATCACTGAGTCCAATTCATCTTTATCTGCGCGCTGAGCTTCACGGACCGTTTGCCAACGCTTGCGGAATTCGCCGCCGAAAAAATTTGGGAACACGATCTTGCGGTAAATAATAAGGAAAGCGCACATCAGCACGAATCCAAGCAGCCAGACCACGACGAAGGCCGGAAGCCCTCCCACGAACAAAGCGGCGGCAACATAGCCGTACGCGGCAATCCACGCGCCATAGAGCACAAATGCCGCCCGTTGCGGCCGCGGCTTGTACCGCAGGATCTGCACCAGCGGCCAAACGCACGAAAAAACCACCAAGAAGCAGAAAAGCCCAATGACGGCGAGCGGTCCATTGTGCGATCCTAATCTTCCGATATTGAAAAAGAAGACCAGGAGTCCGGCGATGAACGCTAAGTTCGTATAGTAGCGGCGCCGGTACTCCGGCGGCAATCGGTTCAACCACACGCCTACTAACCCCGTAGTGGAGCTGATCCGGTTTGGTGGACACTTTCGGCCTAGCCGAGAAGGGGTCCATCCAATGCGAAAACACCCCCGGTCCTATCCGCCGGATTTCCGGCAGAAGGTCGTCAACCTGGCTCGAACCGGCCGCAGCCTTGACGATCTCGCGCACGAATTCGGCCTTGCACGCCAAACGGTTCGCAACTGGGTTAAACAAGCCGATGTTGACGCCGGCGTACGTGGCGACGGCCTAACCACCGAAGAGCGCGCTGAGCTTTCGCGTCTGCGCCGTGAGTGCAAGCGGCTCTCAATCGAAAACGAAATTTTGTCAAAAGCCGCGGCGTGGTTCGCTCGGGAGACCAATTCGATCCCCGACAAGCGTTCGAATTCGTGAAGTCGTACCACGCCAATTATGACGTTGCTACGCTGTGCCGCGTGCTCGGAGTTTCCCGCGAGCGGGTATTATGCGTGGCTCGATCGCTCGCCCTCGCAGCGGGAGCAAGCCGACATTTTGCTTGGCGATCGCATTGAGGTGCACTACCAGCAATCGCACTGCACGTACGGCCGGGTGCGGCTGCAGGGCGATCTGCGCGACGAAGGCATTCGCGTGAGCGACAAGCGCGTAGCGCGGCTGATGCGTGAACGCAAAGTTGTCGGCGCTAGCAGGCGAAAGGGCTATAAAACAACGATTCGCGATCAAGATGCCAGGCCGGCGCCGGATCTGGTCGACCGTCGCTTTACCGCAACCGCGCCCGACCGAGCTGTGGGTCGCCGATATCACCTATATCCCAACGTATTCCGGTTTCTTGTTCCTCGCAGTTGTTCTCGATGTGTTCAGCCGACGCGTTGTCGGCTGGCATATGGCCAACAACTTGAAAACTCAACTCGTGCTCGACGCACTGAACATGGCAATCCACCGCCGCAGACCCAAGAACGTCATTCATCATTCAGACCAAGGTTGCCAGTACACATCTGTCGCGTTCGGCAAGCGGTGCGAAGAAGCCGGCGTGCGCCCGTCGATGGGCTCCGTTGGTGATTGTTACGACAACGCTATGTGTGAGAGCTTCAACGCGACGCTTGAGTGCGAACTGCTCGTCAAGTACCGCTTCAAAGATCGACGGGAAGCGGAGATCGCGATCTTTCGATTCATCGAGGGCTGGTACAATCCGCGCCGCCGGCATACGTCGATAGGCAATATCTCGCCGATGCAGTTCGAACAAGCGTACTGGAATCGGATGAGTCAAGCCGCCTGATGTCTAACCTGCAACAGTCCACGAAAGCGGATCAGCTCCATAGCGCTAATAGTAGTAGATTATTTTGGACGTGGCTTTAAAGGTCTTGGATCAATGCCCGCTGGATCGGCGCCGTCATTGTTGCGAGCTCTGCGGACTCGTTGGAACCGATCCGAAAGGAATCGCCATTGAAGAACGTTCAACCGAAGACTCCTTCGTCGATTGACCCCGCTCCCCTTGAAAAAATTGCTTGGACTGCACCGTGGAGAACGGATATGCTATCGACATCGACGTAGCGCCACCGGGCGAGCCTATCCAGCTCTTAACGATCCAGGGAACGAACGAGACCGCGACACCGGAATGCTAATGAGGAGCCGGCTTTACAATGTTCAAGAAGATTTTCGTGCCGATTGACGGTTCGGATTGCTCGCGGCAAGCGCTGAATCTCGCTGCGAGCCTTGCGCAAGAGCAGCAGGCGGCCTTGCTGATCTGCACCGTTCTTGAGCCAACCAAACCGGGCTATGCGATGGCGTTCGGGACGCCGGAGATGATCGGCGGCTTGTATGACAATCTGCGCGCGGAAGCAAAGAAGTTGGTGGAGAACGCGGCCGCGAGCGTAGCAGGACAGGTGCGCGCCGATTCTATCGTGCGTGAAGGTCCGCCGGCAGATGAGATCGTTGCGGGGGCCGCATCAAGCGAGGCAGATCTCATAGTAATGGGTAGCCACGGCCGCAGCGGTTTGTCGCGAATGTTCCTCGGAAGCGTTGCGGAGGGCGTCCTGCGTACCGCGACGGCGCCGGTGCTCATCGTGCGCTACGTCGGCGCGCAGTGACCCTTCGACAAGCTCAGGGTGACAAGTTGGGCGTCAGCTGCCCTTCGACAGGCTCAGGGTGACAAGTTGGGCGTCAGCTGCCCTTCGACAAGCTCAGGGTGACAAGTTGGGCGTCAGCTGCCCTTCGACAGGCTCAGGGTGACAAGTTGGGCGTCAGCCGCCCTTCGACAGGCTCAGGGTGACAAGTTGCGTCAGCCCTTCGACAGGCTCAGGGTGACAAGTTGGGCGTCAGCTGCCCTTCGACAAGCTCAGGGTGACAAGTTGGGCGTCAGCTGCCCTTCGACAGGCTCAGGGTGACAATTTCCGTCAGCCCTTCGACAGGCTCAGGGTGACAAGTTGGGCGTCGACTGCCCTTCGACAGGCTCAGGGTGACAAGTTGGGCGTCGAGCTGCCCTTCGACAGGCTCAGGGTGACAAGTTGACGTCAGCCTGCCCTTCGACAGGCTCAGGGTGACAATTTCCCTCAGGGTGACAAAACATTCCCCTAAATACCCGAGCAGGACCCTCCAAACTGTCCGATCAGGACGTAATTGCGCGAAACGATCGTCTTCGCATAGCAATAGCCGCGATTGTTGCCCGTGATGTAGATTTGGCTGCTCTGCCCGTTTGAAGGCGTGTCGCCGCCGGTTGCCGGGAACGTGAGCGTGTCGCTGGACTGCACGACGTTGGAAAGGAAGGATCGGAAGCCGCCGCCTTCCCATTCGCCGCGATCGTCGCTGTCGTCGCGATCGCCGTTCGCTATACGAATCACGATCTTGCCTTGCTTCACCGCCGCTTTTTGCACGGCGCTGCCGTCCGGATTGGCCGTGAAGTCATACAGAACCGCGAGCGGCCAGTGCTGCTCTTCGCGAACGTCGCGGTGCATGTAGCGGGCCATGGTCATCGTGTCGGAAACGATATCCGTCTGCTGTTTGATGTTCTGATCGAACACGGTGCCCGCCGTATTGGCCGAAATCTGCTGCACGTTGCTGAAGGCAATTCGCTGACGCACCCGCGTCACGACCCGGCCGCGGGACGTATCGACGTAGCCGGAAATGTCTACCGGATGCACCGAGGTTACGCTAACCGGTCCCGTTCCCAAGCCCGATGAGTTGAACGTCACGTGTTCGGTGACGTTCGGGCTGGGATAGAGTGAGGTGCTGTTTGAAATGATACCGCCGGTGACTTGCGTCGCGCCGTGGTCCAGGTATGCCAGCAGCGCGGCGTTCGCCGCAAAATAGTTGCCGTTCTGAAAGACGTTGACCGTTATGGTGTGCGGCCGGCCATCGCTGAGCACGCCGGCGAACGGCGTCAAGTTCACGCGATAGGGATGGAAGTCGAACGTTTCGACACCCGGAATGGGGCGCCACAGATACGGATCGATGCCGCCCGTATAAATCCACGGATAGACCGGAGACACGCCCGCCGGCTGACCGTCGACGGCAACGTCCCCTTCGCGAAACGCGGTGTTGCCGCAATTCGGAATTTGCTGCGCGAGATCGTTCGGAAAGCAGGTGTACCAAAATTCGTCGCCCCCTTGTGATTGCAGGTAGACGTCCAGATACGCCGCGCGAACATTTCTCGGGAACGTGTATGTTGCCGTGAGCGGCTGCTGCTGACTGCTGATGTATTGATTGTCGCCAAGGGGCCCGCCGGAGAGCCGATACACCGCGTCCGCGACGGTGCGAGCCGGATAACGCCGGCTCGCGGGATAAAACTCCAGCTTGCTGCTCGCGGAGATAATGCCGGTGTACGTGCTGTTCACGATGTTTCCGAGGACGACTTCACCGGTGGACGGCGATTTCAAAATTGCGCTCAAGTCGGTGATGTCGCGTTCGATGTGCCACGATGGGCTGACGCTCGCGGACGGTTCCGCCGTCGTGCCGAAGTACACGTTCGTCCCTGCAATCCAGATCGACGCGGTGCGGTCGAATTGGCGCCCCGCCGTGACGTTGAAATTCGCATCCAGCACGACCTTCGCCCACGGTCCCGGACACCCGGACGGGGGCGCGTACGCAAACGTGGGTGAGGTGAAGTTGGTGAAGAGGTAATTCGAAAACAACTGCACGATGCATGGCCGTTCGTCAGGCCTGGCAACGGGAGGCTCGGCTGTCGCCGGCTGCGAGGTTCCTACTTCGACTGACGGGTCCGAGCCGTTCGCGCGCTGTTCGGCGTCGAGTCGTTCTTCGCTATGCGCAGCATGCCGCTGCGGATGCCGCCGCCCGTGCGTGCTGCAGCCTCGCGGCCGCCCGTTTGCGGAAGCATCCCGCCTGCCGGAGGTGTTGCCGAACCGCCGCCGCCTCCGCCGCCGCATGCGCTTAAGGCGATACCAAGTGCCGCCGCAATGGCGGCCAAGCGAAGATGAGAATACGACGCAAGACGCACGATCGTTACCTCACAAGCAAAGTGGCGAGGTCGGGCAATTCGCTGCGCGCTGTTCGGTTACTTCTTGCGCTTGGCCCGAGTTTTCCGGCTTTCCGGCGGAGTGACTACGAGCGCCGAAGCCGGCAGCAGTTCCATACCGCCCGAACGCGCAGCGCGCAAAAAGCGGAACGTCCATTCTTCGGCGATTTTACGCGATTCGGCAAACACGATCGGCACGCTCGGATAGCGAACTTGCACGCGCGCGATGAGGTCCGCCAAAAAGCCGGCGCGCGTGTATTGATGCCGCAACACTGCGGAGTACGTTCCTTCAACCACTATTGCCGCGCAGCGCAACAACGCGAGTTCGGACATCACGTAGTTCAGCGATCCGTCTACGAGCGATTTGACGAAATCGTCCAGCGTCTTACGCTCTACCGAAGCAATCAGCGCTCCGTCCCTCTCCGCGGCATAGTCGCCCACGGGCAGCGCGCGTCGCAGCACTTGCACCGGGTGCGCCGCAAATTTGTAGCCGTAGCGTTCGCGCGTGTCCACGCAAATGACGTCGGAGCCGCCGGCGGTGGAATGCGGTATCCGCACGCCGGGACGCGCCGAGGTCGCGACCCTGGGGGTTTGCCAAAAAACCATGGAACGCCCGCGGAAGACGGTAAATACGAACTGCGCTCGCTTGTTGTTCGCGCGATCGAGAATAAGATCGATGGCGACGCCCCGCCGCACGCACGATCGCACCGGCACGCGCTCGAGGATATCCAGCTCTTCCATGCGAGGCGGCTCTGCCGGATGGCAGTACACGCGCGCGGAACGCGGCCAGGTTTCCTTCGCCTTGAGCCACATTCCACCGTCGATCGGCAGATACAGCAAATATGGCAGGGTGCTCTGCGCGTCCGCGTTGCGCGCGACGAGAAACTCTTGCATCGGCGTTCCAGCCTTGGCAGGTCTGTGAAAAAATCCTCGCACGGTTCTCGCCCCCGCTTTTGGCCGCTTTCGTCGTTGCTCTTCGGTTACAACGCTACGGCGTTGCGCCGTTCATCGCGCATAGAAATCGCCTCAAAATCGTGCCGCGATAACACGTACGCGGCTTTTTCACAGACCTGCTAGTGAGGGTGCGCGTGCGTCCTCTTTTTTCGCGTAGTAAAGACGCCTTCCGTCTCAGCGGTGCACGCGAATGACTCCGAAGATCCACAGCAGCACGATCGTCGCGATCGCGCTGATCAGCAGCGAACCGGCGCACCCCAGTCGATTGCTGAAGAAAAGGAACATGCCGCTGCTTGCCCTTTGTGCAGCCTTGATAAACGTAGCCGTGGTTTGACGCCGGGCCGCCAACGGAATGATGAGGCATCCCTAAAAGGAGTCAATGACTACATGTTTCTTCACAACAAGCGAATGATGTACACGGTTCGGGTGGACCAACCCAACCCCGAGTTTGCAAAAATGCTGCTCGAACAATTTGGAGGGCCCAACGGAGAACTCGCCGCCGCAATGCGGTATTTCACCCAAGGCTGGGCCGAATCCGACGTCAAGCGTCGCGACATGCTCCTGGACATCGCAACCGAAGAGCTGTCTCATCTGGAAATGGTTGCTCAAACGCTCGTACAGTTGCTCAAGGGTACGCCCGGCGCGCAGATGGACGAAGTCGAAGGTAACTACCTGGGCGATCTGCTCGACGGAAACCACGAGAAGTTCATCGAGATGTCGCTGAACAGCGGCCCGACATTGCTCAGCGGCGGAAGCGGTTTACGTTTGACCGATTCAATGGGCGCGCCGTGGACCGCGTCGTATATCGACACGATCGGACAGCCGACCGCCGATCTGCGTTCGGACATCGCCGCAGAGGCGCGCGCGAAACTCGTGTACGAACGGCTGATCAAGCTGTCCGACGATGCTGGCTGCAAAGACACGCTGACGTTCTTGATGACGCGGGAGATCGCGCATCAGAAAATGTTCGAAGCCGCGCTGGACGCGATCGAGCCCAACTTTCCGCCCGGCAATCTTCCCGGCACGGAAAAGTACGCGCATGCATACATGAACGATTCCACCGATGGTGCCGGCAAGTCGAAGGACGTCAAACCGCAAGGCTTCGATCTCGTCAGTTCTCACGGAGATTGGACATTCGACCTGCAGCCGCCGTTCCAAACGGAGCAGCACGCTCCCGAACCGCAGCCTCATCCCTCGGTCGCGAGCAAGTAAACCCGCGCATCGCATGACCAGCGCAGATCTTGCAGCGGTGCTGTGCCGCCGGACTTCGGTGCCAACGGGGCTTCGGCGGTCTCTGCCTTCGTGGCTGTCAGCACTCCGGCTCGTCGGTCCAGCGTTCGTCATCAGCATCGGCTACGTCGATCCGGGAAACTGGGCGACCGATTGGGCGGCCGCAGCCTACGGGTTCGGGCTGCTGTGGGTCGTTGTGATGGCCGGCGCCATCGCGATCGTGCTGCAACTCGCCGTCGCGCGATTGACGATCGCAAGCGGTGAAGATCTTGCCACGATGATGGCGCGGCGCTGGCCCAAGTGGCGATTGGCCTTTTGGGCGATCGGACAAGGCGCAGCCGCAGCGGCGGACCTCGCGGAGTTCGCCGGCATCGTCCTGGGGCTGCAATTGCTGTTTCACTGGCCGCTCGCAATCTGCGTTGCGCTCGGAGTCGCTGCAGTCATGGCGCTGCTCGCGCTGAGCGCGCGCACGTCACGGGGATTTGCGTACGCGATGGCCGCAGTCATCGCGGTTCTCGCGCTGGCATTGTCGTATCAGATTCTATTGCTGCACCCGCCCGCGGGCACAATCGCGAGCGGCGCGCTGGTTCCACGGATTCCTTCGCCGGCCGCTATCGCGATCGTCGTCGGCATCATCGGCGCGACCGTGATGCCGCACAATCTGTTTTTGCACTCGTCGCTGATCGCGCAGGCTTGCCGGAATACCGGACGCGCCGAACGCGAACGGCGCGGGCGTTTTTTCGCCAAAGAAACTGCGATTGCGCTCACCATCGCCACGCTCGTCAACGGTGCAATACTGGTGGTTGCGGCAACGGCGCACGATCGTACCGCCGGCGGCATGGCTGCGATGCTGGCAGCGGCGCTGCTGTTATCGGGTCTGGCCGCATCGGCGACCGCGACGCTGTCCGGAGATTACGTATTCCAAGCGCTTGCGCCGTTTCACGTTCCCGTCCCAGTGCGCCGGTTGTGCACGATCGCCCCCGTTGCCGTTGCGCTGCTTGCGGGCGCCGGTACGACGGTGCTGTTGATCGGCTCTCAAATCGCGCTGGCCGCCATGTTGCCGGTCGTGATCATCCCGTTGCTTTGGCTGACGGCCCGCACGCAATTTCGCGGCAGCAGGACTGCTGCGCGCCGCTTTCTGGCCGCGACCGCCGCCGTTGCCGCGATGACGATCGCATTCGACGTAGTCATGCTCCTGCAAAGCGTCTTCGCATAACGCGACGCGCATGGCAAAGCTCTATTTCCGCTATTCCGCCATGAACGCGGGCAAGTCTACTGCGCTGCTGCAAGTTGCGCACAATTACGAAGACCACGGCCGGCGCGTGGCCATCTTCACCGCTGTCATCGACACGCGCAACGGCGTCGGCACCGTGGCATCGCGCTTGGGTCCCACGCGCGCCGTCGAAACATTCGACGAATGCACCGATTTTGGCGCGCATCTCCAAGCGGAACGCGACCTCGCCTGCGTGCTGGTCGACGAGGCGCAGTTTCTCACTCCACTGCAGGTTCGAGAGCTGCACCGCAGCGCCCACGTGCTCGACGTGCCGGTGATTTGCTACGGCATTCGAACGGACTTTCGCGGGGAGCCGTTTTCCGGCGCTGCGTATCTGCTGGCGCTTGCGGACACCGTGGAAGAACTGAAGAACGTCTGCAGCTGCGGCAAGAAGGCGACGATGAACGTGCGCGTGGACGATAGCGGCCGGCGCATTACCGCCGGACCGCAGATCGCCATCGAAGGCGAAGCACGGTACGTGCCGATGTGTGCAGCCTGCTTTTATCGCGAGTAGGGCCAAAAAGACCACGCCGCTTCCCCGGCCGGAAGGTTTGCGCATGCGCCGTTACGGCAACGTGCATGAATCCGAGGTGCTGAAAGATGGGCAACGCAATCCAGCAAATTCGCGCGAACGTGTCGGACATGCTTTCGGCCAGCAGGCAAATGCTCGCCTCCGTCGCCACGCAGTTGCACTCACCGGAGATCGAGCATCTACCCCATGCGCGCTGGCTGCTCGAACATTTGCGCCGTACGTTGGACGCGCACGTCCGGGAGCTGGACGAGCATTTGCGCAGATTGGGCGGCGGCTCAGCCGTGGTGCGATCGTTTCCGGCCCACGGAGACGTGCTCGACAGCACGCTGCGAGAGTATTACGCCGGACTGAGTTTGGCGCACGCCGGCGCGCTCATGCTCGAAGCGAATGCCCGCGCCCTCGGGTTTTCGTCGACTGCGGCCCTTGCGGGCCGGCACCGTGAAGAAATCGCGACGATGCTGGTGCACGTGCGCGAAGCACTTGCGCCTGCCGCTTAAGACCCGTTAAAAATTGCCGTGTAGCGGCCAAGCACCGGCCGCGAGCCGCAGCGTGCAGGGCGATAGCGCCAGCCGGCGAGCAGCTTCAACGCCGCCGGTTCAAAACTCTCATCGCTCGCGCGCACGACGTCGGCCGCAATGGGGCGGCCGGCTTGGTCGACATAGACGGCGATGGTCGCACTTCCGGCGAGCACGTCTTGAAACGAAGCGGCGAGCGCGCGCTGATCGACGGCTCGCGCGGGCCGGTAGAATAGCGGACATTGCGGCCGCGTATGCGTTCGGATCGCCGCAGTTGCCGGAGGAAGCGTCAATGGCAGCATATGGTTACGAATGAACGCGCGTCCGATGAAAAAGATTCCCGCTCGTGATCCGCGTCGGCACGAGCGGTTGGGTCTACGGCGACTGGCGCGGGCGGTTTTACCCCACTGGGCTCCCGCAGCGGCGGTGGCTGGAATACTACGCCGAGCAGTTCGATACCGTCGAACTCAACGCCACGACGTATCGCTTGCCCAAGGAGCATCAAGTCCGGGCGTGGTGCGAAGTCGTTCCCGCGCGCTTCGTCTACACCGTCAAGCTGAGCCGGCTGATCACGCATCGCAAAACGCTTCCGCCGCGCGTAAACGAATTCATCGAAAACTACATGCAGCGCGTTGGATGCTTTACGGCCGGCAAAGCGGCGCAAATCCTGGTGCAGTTTCCGCCGTACTTGGAGCGCGATGATGCGCATCTACGGCTCTTTCTGGATAAACTGCCGATACATCACCGCTACGTGGTCGAGTTTCGTCACGCATCGTGGTACGTGTCCCCGGTGATGGATATCTTACGTGAACGCGGCATGGCTGCGTGCATTCACGATTATCCCGGACTGCGCGTGGACAAGCTGGTGACGACGCCCGAACTGGCCTACGTCCGTCTGCACGGCTACGAGGGTCTCTACGTCGGGTCATATCCGCGCCGCTCTCTTCGGCACTGGGCGCGGCGCATCGGCATCCTCTCGCAACTGGCGCGCGAGGTTTTTGTATACTTCAACAACGACACGCTGGCGGCGGCACCTCACGATGCTGCCGTGCTGCGCGAGATGCTCTCATAGCCGGAATGAATTGTTCGCCTTCGGCATGAACCCTGGAGCATGCGCAGCCTTTCACCAGCCCTTCGATATTGTTTAGCGGCTTTGGCCTTCGGCCTCGCGCCGGTCACCGGAGTCGCGCAAACCGCTTCAGCCCCGCCCGTTGCCGTCAATGCGTGCGGCCCGATGCTCGACAGGGGCACGCAAAACGTCTTTGGTATTCCGCTCACCTCGAGCAGTTCGGGCATCCAAATTCAGTTCACCAACGAGTCTACGAAAACGGCAAACCTGATAAACTTTGCCGTTGATTCGAACGGCGATTCGTTCCTGATCCGCGACGTGGGAACGTTTTCCCCCGGCATCGAGATCAAGCATCGCTACAGCAACGGCGCGGGACAGGCGTTCGTGCTGCCCCAATTCATTGCGCCCAAACTCTCATGCTCGGTGCAGTCCGTACGCTTTTCCGACGGCACCGTCTGGCGGCGCGGCGATACGGCGATATCGCAACCGGCGGCCGCATCCGGAAATCCCCTTACGGCAACGCCGGCCAACGTGCAGATCGATCGCACTGCAGCAGTGCGGTTATTCATGATCTCCAGCAGCGAAAAGGTCGCCGCATTCTCCGAGCGCAGCACGTGCGACGGTATCGCGTTAGTGACGCTCTCGGCGAGCGGTGAAGCCGCAGCGACGTACACCGTGAAGCCTATTGCGCCGGGGTCGTGCTCGGCCACGATTCGCGACGAGGCAGGCAACACGGTATCGGTGCCTATAACCGTGCATTAAAAGATGAACACCGTCCTAGAAATTCACCTGGGTTTCGCGTTTTTCGTGTTCTTGCTCGGTCTGTTCATCGGTTGGGTGCAAATGGGCCGGCAAGTTCTCGTAGCGGTGCTGGGCATTCAGGTCTTGCTCGGCATCATCGTAACGGCTCTTGCCGGAGCCGGCCATACGCCGCTGCCGGGAACGCTGTGGGTGCACATCGTGGCGGCGCTTATCGCGATGTTTGCGTACATCGTGGGGCGCCGCGTGGTGGAGCGCGCACCGGAGCGCTATCGGCTGATCGGATGGGCGATCAGCCTCCTGGGCCTGATATTCATCGTCTTTACGATTTGGTACGGGGTATCGCTGCACAACGTACACGGGATCTAGCAGGGCCGCTTCGTCCGTTGAACTCCACCGGCGAACATTCCGAACACGTGCGCGATGCCGCGCAGGCAATCGACGAACTGCGTTCCCAGCGCCACCGGCAGTTGCCGGCGCACGAACGAACCCTGCAAGGGCTGATGAGCCGCATCGGCAGTCCGGGATTCGCCGCCGCCGTCGCAGTATTCATCGTGGTTTGGGTCGCGCTGAATATGGCTTTACGCAGTTATCACGAAAGCTTCGACAGCGGCACGTTTGGCTTGCTCAATACGATCGCGCAGGTAGTGAGCATCGTGCTCATCATCAGCATCTTGAGCGCTCAGAATACGCAGTCCACGCTGGAACAAGAGCGGGCGCGCCTCATGCTGCAGCTCGCGGTCATTCAGGACAAGAAGATCACCCAAGCCCTCAACGCGATCGAAGATCTGCGCCGCGTCAACCCCAAGATCGAAACGACCACCGAAACCGACTCGCTCCACGAAACCACGGACGTTCACGAGGCGGCGCAAGCACTGCGCGAAGTCGAACACAACGAAGAGACGAAGTAGTCATGCCCATGCACCGGCAAGCAGGCTAATAACCCGTATATTCCTCCACGCGGATGTCATCGCTATGCACGCCGATTCCCGCGAGAAGCGCCTGCAACGCTTTGACCATCCCGCCTGGGCCGGTGATGTAGAAAATGCCGTTCTTCGTTGTGTCGGCGTATTGCGCCAGCATCTCTGCATCGATCTGACCGGTTTGCCCGGACCACGGCTGCTTGGAGTCTTTCATGTCCGTCATCGTTGCCACCAGTGTGAGGTTGGCGTTTCTTTGCTGCAGTGCTTGCAACTCCGCCAAAAACGCCGCGTCTTCCGGACGGCGGTTGGAGTAAAACATCACGATTCGGTGCGCGAGCTTGTCGTGAGCCGCCTGGAACGCGATGCTGCGAAATGTCGTTACGCCGATGCCTCCTGTGAGGAAAACCGCGGGACGAGCAGCATCCTCGTGTAACGTTAGATCTCCGAATGGTCCTTCGATTTTCGCGCCGCTTTCTAACGCTTCCGACTTCAGCACACGCTTAAACGCCGTATCTCGCATACGCGTGGCGATCATAATGGTTTGTTCGTATGGCGCGCTCGCGACGGAAAATCCGCGCGTGTTTCCTTCGCTGTCGGTTTCCGCCGGATTCGCCAGCGTGATGTCGATGAACTGTCCGGCCGTAAACGTCCAGTCCGACGGCTTCTCGAATTCGAAGGCCATCGTGCCCTCGGCGATTTGGCGGCGCGCCTTTAGCGATGATATGAACGTCGGCCACTTTGTCGCAGCTGCCACAGATCGTTTCGTTCGACGAAGCGCGAGTGCTACCTACGCTGCGCAGTGCGTTTCATAGCAGCGGGTAACCCAGGCCGCCGCCGCCCCAATACGGCTGGTAGCCGTAATAGCCGTAATACGGTTCCCAGAAGGCAAGACTCGGTGCTTGCTCTGTCAATTTCGGATCGTAGGACGGGGAATTCACAACGTGCTCCCGACTGTGGCTAATCCGCACCTCATCCTGCGTAACGCTCAAGACCGCCTCAACTGGAATAAGGAAGTGCCGCTCGCCAAGGCCGAGGAAGCCGCCTGCGGCGACTTGCAGCAGTCGCACCTTTTTTTGAGCTTTGTCGATGAACAATCCGCTGACGTGACCGATGTCGTCTCCGTGCTGGTCAATCACCTTGCGCCCGCGAATGTCGTGATCCGGATCGGAGAGAGTCAGGCCGGCGTCGCTTAGTTTTACGAGGACGTCGTTTTGCATGTCCGAATTCATGGTCTTTTTCTTGCGCATCCCTTGCCGCGGAGCCTGGTGACACTCTAAAGGCCGGCTTGCTCGGTCCGCCGAAGTTTTGCGCTCGTGAGAGCGTCGCGGGCTTTTTTGTGGATCGCCGTGCTTGCGATCGTCGCGGTCATCGCATGGTATTGGACCTCGCATCGCCCATCTGCCGTCGGCAATCGTATCACGGTCTACTACACGAAAGTCGACGGTAAAACCGAGGTGCCCTGGACCGTTTCTATGCGGCCGCCGCAAGCCGGTGAAAGCAGCGCCGAACATCTGCACAATGCCGTGCTCTATGCCGCAACGCAGGCGCTTGCCGGTCCTCCGGCCTCCATTTCGGCGGTACGCTTCCCGCCGGGAACGCACGTCCTCTCCGTCGACGTTACCGGTTCAACTGCCTCGGTCGATCTCTCGCAAGAGGTGAAGAACCAGAGTGCCGGCGAGCTTGGGGAAAGCGGAGGGTTCAAAGCGCTGGTATGGACGCTGACATCGCTTCCGGGGATCGACCGCGTTGCCATCCGCGTCCAGGGCCAGCAGACTGGACACGCTTCCGGGGGGGCATCTTGAACTCGATGAGCCGTTACGCCGTTCGGATTGGTAGCGCACTCGCGCTGCTGATCGCCATCGCCGTGCTCGGTGCGCAACCGGCCAGGAGCGCGGACCGTGCGGCGTTTACATTCCAAGGCAAGCGCATCGTCTTCGCGCACCTGATCGCACAGGACGGCGGACGCGCGATTCCCATCGACGATCCCGGCATTCGTGCGCTGTTCGAACAAATCGGAGCAACGGTGACGTGGCAGCCGGGCGAACGTTATGTGCTGGTCACGACCGCGCAGCCGGTCGTCGTCAGTTTTGCGATAGGCGACCGGCGATACGACGTCGGCCCCGTTACTGAAACGGCAGATTTCGCACCGTTTTTGCTCGGCGGTCATCCGTACGTTCCGTTCGACGAGCTGCTCCAAGCCTTGGGTTTATCGGAAAAAACCGAAGGTTCCACATCGGTGCTGCAGCCGCAGCTCGCGTCGATCGACTTTCAGAGCGGCGCGCAAGGCGCAAAAATGATCGCGCGCGGAGGGATGCCGCTCGATGCGAGAATCGTTTCGGACAGCGGCGGAAAAATCGTGTTGGCGTTCGACGGCGTAGGCAGCACGCTGCCGCCGGCGCGCACCGTTGAGGGTGGCCCGGTCCATCGAATCGACGTTCGAACGGAGGGTTCGCCTTCTCATCCCCGCACGCTGGTAACGCTGTACGTCGGCCCGGGAACCGCGCATTCGGCGTTGGGTACGGACGATCAACGCGACGTGACCGTTGCGCTGGGCGCAGCGCAAACGATCGCGGCTGCGAAACCACCGCCCTCGCCCGTGCCGGTCGCGACGCCATCCGGTCCGGTACAGCCCGCTCCCGCGCAAAGCGGCCTCGCGCAAGTGACGGCGGTGCAAACGCAGCCGCAAGACGGCGCGTACGTCGTGCGCGTTGCAGTCAGCGGCAACGCATCGTACGATTGGCATCGCCTGCGCCCTCCGGATAACCGCTGGTGGATCGATATTCACGGAGCGCGGCTCGCGATGCCGCCCGCGGTGCTTTCCGGGAACGCGATCGTTACCTCCGTGCGCGTTCGCCGGCAGAGCGGCGATGCGGTGCGCGTGGCTCTTTCACCGGCGGGCTTTTACGCGATCGACGTTACGCCGGATGCCGGCGGAGTCACGATAACCGTTAGAAACGCGATCGCCGATGCCGCATCGCGCAGCGGTTCTGGAACGATCGGCACGTCGGCGATAGCGTATGCGTCCGCGCCCGCACCCGCCGAGCGTTGGAAATTTTCGCCGCGGCCGACGCCTGCCGCGTATGTGTCGGCCAATCCGCGGCTCATCGTCATCGATCCAGGCCACGGCGGCAGCGACTGGGGATCGATTCGTGGCGACGCCGTAGAAAAAACGCTTTCGCTCGACATGTCCAAACGGCTTCGCGACGTGCTCGTGGCGCGCGGTTGGCAAGTCATGATGACGCGCGATACCGACAAGGACGTTTACGCGCCCTACGATTCAGCCAGCGATGAACTGCAGGCCCGCGACGATGTGGCAAACAACAATGGCGCGCGGCTTTTCGTGAGCATTCACGTCAATGCATTTATGAACTCGGGGCCGCATGGCGCGACGGTGTACTACTACAAACCGAGCGATTTGGCACTCGCGCAGGCGGTCGAGCATCGCATCGCGGCCGAGGCCGGCATCGCTGACGACGGCACGGTAAAAGACAAACTGTACGTGGTGCATCATGCCACCATGCCGGCTACGCTGGTAGAAACGGCATTCATCTCCAATCCGGACGATCGGCAACTCTTGCAATCGCCGCAGTGGCGAGAACGGATGGCGCAAGCGATTGCCGACGGAATCGCGGATTATGCCGGGCCGCCGCCTCCTGCGGCCGGCTCGAACGGCCAATGAGCGCGTGCTAGGGTTCTTTGATTCCGGCTTAGGCGGCCTAACCGTCGTGCGCCGAGTACGGGAAGTCTTGCCGCTTCACGACATGGTATTTTTTGCCGATCAAGCGCACGTACCGTACGGCGATCGCAGTGCCGAAGATCTGCTGCGGTTAGTGCAGCAAAATCTGCACAGGCTGGATGCCGAAGGCGCGCAGGCGGTCATTATGGCCTGCAACACGACGTGCGCGACCGCATCGCAGTTCGGGTGGCCCCCCGCGCACGCGATCATCGTCGATTTGATCGAATCGGCCGCGATGGCCGTCGAGGCCGGCGGTTATCAGCGCATCGGCGTGATTGCGACGGAGGCGACCGCACGAAGCGCAGCGTACGCCCATCGCATTCACGCTCGCGTTCCCAGTGCGCAGGTGTTTGAAGTCGCGGCTCCCGCACTCGTGCCGCTCGTCGAGGCCGGGCAGTTTCACGGCGCGCAAACGGCGCGCGCGGTGGCGCAGGCGTGCTCGCTGTTGCCGCAGGTGGACGCGCTGCTGCTGGGCTGCACGCATTATCCGTTGCTTTTCGAGCATTTTCGCGCGTCGCTGCCCGGCGTGCCCGTGATCGACCCGGCGTTCGTTCACGCGCAGCGCGCGGCAGAACTCGTCGAGCGCATGCAGATACCGGCCGCCACGGGCGTTCTTACCTGCATAACCAGCGGAGATGAGCAACGTTTCCGGTCGAGCGTGTGCGCGCTCGCGGGCGATCTCCAGCCGATCGTGCGGCCGTTGGAGCTGCGTTGTCCAGTACAGAGCTGAACGCGCTCGCGCTTGCGCTGGAGGACGGCGGAACGGGATTTCGCGCGCTTGCCGATGGAATGCCGCATTTGGTCTGGACGGCATCGCCGGACGGCACCGTACAATTCTTTAACCAGCGCTGGGTTCGGTACACGGGGCTTAGCGTAGAGCAGTCGCACGGCACGGGCTACAAAGGCGTCGTCCACTCCGAAGACATCGCTCCAATGTGGGAACGCTGGCACACGGCGGTCGCGGCGGGCACTGAGTTCGAGATGCAATACCGGCTGCGCAGCGCGCAGGATGGATCGTTTCGTTGGTTTATTGCCAGGGCTCTGCCGATGCGCGACGATCGCGGCGAGGTTCGCCTGTGGATCGGCACTGCCACCGACATCGATGAGCAAAAGCGTGCCAACGAGAATTTGAACTTCGTGCTGGAGGCGTCCGGCATGCTGGCCTCTTCCGCAAGCGCGCAGGACGCCGCCGACGCGTTCGCCCGTTTGGCGATTCGCCGTTTTGCCGATTGGTGCGTCGTCGTGCTCTCCGACGGCTCGGGACGCTATCACGTCGCTTCCCTGCAGCATCGCGATGCCGAGAAACTGCGTTTGGTGTGGTCGTACGTCGAGCGTTATCCGATAGCGGCGGATCACCAGTTCATCGCGTTCTTGGAACGCAACGAGCCCATGCTGGTGCCGGTCGTCACGGACGAAATGCTGGTGGCATCGGCACAGGACGAAGAACACTTGCGCATCTTGCGCGAGCTCGGCATGCATTCGGCCATTCTGGCACCACTGAGTTCCGAAGGTACAATATTCGGCGGCATCGTCATGTACGCCGCGGAATCCGGCAGATCGTTTGGACAGGCAGACATGGACGTGCTCACGATGATCTCGGATCGCGCGGCCGAAGCCATCGCGCGTCACCGGCTGATCGCACAGGAACAGCGCGCGAAGCAGCGTTTGCAATTCATCGGTCGCGCGACGCAGACCGTCTACGAGTCGTTGGACGTGGCCGCTACGTTCCGCGAACTGACGGCGCTGATCGCGGCGACGTTCGCAGACTTTGCCGTCGCGGCGCGCATCGAGCGGCACAATGCCGTGCGCGTCATTGCAGCGGCGCACCGCGACCCCGACAAAACGGGCCTCGCCGAGTCGCTGGTCGGCGTCCGGCCGTTTCATCCCGACGCCGAAAAGAAATTCGTCGAAGGCCTGCGCGGCCATAAAACGATCGCGCGCAGTTTGCAGCCCGGCGTGGCGGAGCGATCCACCTGGCCGTATCTAGCTGCGGATATCGCCGCGCTGGAGCCGGCATTCTCCGTAACGATTCCGCTCTTTTCGCGAGCGAAGACGTACGGAGCGATCGTCGCGTACTCGGCGAACAGCCGTAAAAATTTTACGACGGAAGAGATCGACATTCTAGTCGAAATCGGGCGGCACGCATCGGTGGCGATGGAAAATGCCGAAGTATTCGAGCGCGAACGCCGCATCGTCGAAACGCTGCAGGAATCGTTGCTGCCTCCCTCGCTTCCCAGCATGCCCGGGCTGGCTTTCGACGCCGTCTATCTTCCCAGCGCGACGGGCGCGCAAGTCGGCGGCGACTGGTACGATGCGTTCTCGCTGCAAGACGGTACGGTAGTCGTCAGCACCGGCGACGTCAGCGGGCGCGGGCCCGACGCGGCCGTCATCATGGGGAAAGTGCGGCATCTCATCGCGATCGCGCCTTCGTACGATCAGGATCCGGCGCGCATTCTGGATACGGTCGAGTCCGTGCTGGCGCGGCGGTATCCCGACGCGATCGTCACCGCATTCATCGGTATCGTCGATCCGCTGCGTCGCACATTGCGCTTCGGTAATGCGGGGCATCCGCCTCCGCTGCTGCGCCGAGGAAGCGGCGTCGAAGAACTTCGCGCTGATGGGTTGCCCCTGGGCGCGCGCGGCATGGCGGCGCCGGTCCAGTCCACAGTCGTCGATTTGGACGATGCGTGCATGCTCATTCTTTACACGGACGGTTTAGTGGAAGCCACACGCGACGTGCTGGCGGGCTACCGGCGCGTGCGGGAAGTGGCGGCAACGCAAGCGGTGCTCCACACGCACAGCCCGGCGCAATTCATCGAAGAAGCATGCTTGACCAAACGGGCCGACGACGACGTCGCGGTGCTTACGCTCTCCTTCGAACCGTCCCGGCGCTGGAGGTTCGAGGCGGAGAACGCGAAGGCGGCGCAAGACGCGCGCGGACAATTCGTGCGTGCGTTACGCGAGCACTGCAGCGACGAGGTGGCGATCGCCATGGCGGAACTGATATTTGGCGAGCTGATCGGCAACGTCGTGCGGCACTCCCCCGGCCCCATCGACATCGACCTTGACTGGTCGCAGGGCCGTCCCGTGCTCCATGTGATCGATCGGGGCGCTCCCTTTACCGTAACCACCGGCTTGCCGCGCGACGTCCTGAGCGAATCCGGGCGCGGCTTGTTCATCGTGCGGGAGCTGAGTAGGTCGGTGCGAGTGGAGCACGTTCGAGGGTACGGCAACCACGTGATGGCCGAGCTGCCGCTCGATTGCGGGACCGAAAAGCCGGTAAACGTCGCCCACGCCGCCAAGGGCACCTGAGGCGGCCGCTTGTACATCCGCTGAAAATATGCCATACTCCGGCGGTATCTCACCTCGCCGCTTACAGACAAGAGAAGCATCCATTCCGAATCGCACGAACCAAGATCAAAAAGAGTCGCCGCTCGAAGTCTACGGCAGCGTCAAGCAGGTATTCCCAAGCACGACGTTTTCCGTAGAACTGGACAATGGGCACGTTATTTTGGCGCATATCGCCGGACGCTTGCGCCGGCATCGCATCAAGATTCTCCCGGGCGACCGCGTCGACGTTGAGGTTTCCCCCTACGATTTGACCAAGGGCCGCATCGTGTATCGTTACCGTGCGGGCGAGGCCAGGCGCACGTAGCGCGTGTTCCTGCAACCACTTGGCGCTCTCTAGTGTTTAGCGTTCCGTTACGGCTTCGAAGTTTGCGGTTTACGTTCCAAGTACTGGCGAGTCGAATCCCAAAACACCAATCCACGATAAGAGTTAGGAGACTCGTTCATGTACTCAGATGAAACGCTCAATTGCGTTGATTGCGGGCGTTCTTTCCCGTTCACCGCAAGCGAACAAGAATTTTTCGCGAGCAAAGGCTTTACCAACAAGCCCAGCCGCTGCAGCGATTGCCGCGCGGCCCGCAAATCGTCCCGCCCGCAGGGCGGCAGCGGTGGCGGAAGCGGCTATGGCGGGGGCGCCCGGCGCGAGATGTTCAAAGCCACCTGCAGCCAGTGCGGCGGCGTAGCGGAAGTTCCGTTCCAGCCACGCGGCGACAAGCCGGTGTACTGCCGCGACTGTTTCGCCAGCCGCCCCAGTTATCGTTAGATAACGCTCGCGGGTTCGCTCGCGGGCTCCGGCGTTTACCACGAGAGCGTTCTGACATGGAACGCCCAAAAGAAGAACGCGACGCTGGCGACTGCCAGCGCGGAGCCCGCGAGCACCTGCGCTACCGTGTGCGCTTTTAAATAGACGCGCGCCCAGCACACCGCCGGAATCAGCGGGAGAAACGGCAGCGGCTGCCGGCCATACAGCAAGCTCAGTGCCACGAGCGGCGCGGTAATGCCCAGGGCATGCGTGCTGATTTTCCAATACCGGGTGATGAACTGCACGACGATTGTCGCCAGCGTGTAGCCCGCCATCGTTGCGATGAGCAGCGTGGGGGCGTGGACTAGCCACAGCGTTACAGTTCCCAGCAGATAGAAGACGACGAAAACGCTGAAAACCTTTTGGCGTTCTTCTCGCACCGACATGTCGAGATCCGAGATGCGATCGCTTGCGTACAGCCAGAAGATGAAGAGCATCGGCCCGATCGACGTGAAGAACGTGCTCAAAAAAAGCATCCACCAGAACTCTTCCGTCGTACGCGCGCGAATGTGCGAGAGGATCATGAACAGGGCCAGCGCGGTCAAAAAAGGATTGAAGATCGTCGAGAGAATACGCGCGAGATCGCGCCAGACGCGGCGGTTCTTCACTCGTTGCCGCTTCCGCCATCCGCTTTCCCGCGCCTGTTGGCCTTGCTCATTGCGAGTTCGCGCCTCGGCGGCAGAGGAGAGGCTAATCTGGGTAACCGAAAAGCATGCCCACTGATATGGTCCTCGAACGCATCGACTCGCCGGCCGACCTCAAGCATCTCAGCCGTCCCCAGATCGATACGCTGGCGCAGGAAATTCGCGACGAACTCATTGCCGTTTGCGCGCAGAACGGCGGCCACCTAGCCCCCAATCTGGGCGTGGTCGAGCTCACGCTCGCGCTGCATCGCGTGCTGGATCTTCCCGCCGACCGGATCGTCTGGGATGTTAGCCATCAAGCCTACGTGCACAAACTGCTCACCGGACGACGCGGCCGTTTCTCGACTATCCGCAAAGGCGGCGGAATCTCCGGCTTTGCGATGCGCAGCGAATCCGAATTCGACTGCTTCGGCGCGGGTCACGCCAGCACCAGCGTTTCATCGGCGCTCGGCATGGTTAAAGCACGCGATTTAGCCAAGACGAGCGACACGATCGTCGCCGTGCTGGGTGACGGCGCGCTGACGGGCGGCTTGGCCTACGAAGCGATCAACAATGCCGGGCAATTGCGTTCGAACTTCATCGTCGTGCTCAACGACAACGAGATGTCGATCGCACCCAACGTCGGATCGATTGCCTCCTACCTGTCCGTGTTGCGCAGCAAACCGCTCGCGAACCTGGCGCGTGCAACGGGGAAAACGGTGCTCGATCATTTGCCGCTGGGCGGCATGGCGAAAAAGGCGTTCGAGTCCGCCGAACTGGGCGCCATGCGGTTCATCGCGCCGGCCGAAAAGGCAGCGGTGATCTTCGAGGAACTCGGTTTTCGATACATGGGGCCGATCGACGGCCACAACTACGACGCCGTGGTCGACGCGCTGAATACGGCAAAGGCGATTCCCCGCGCCGTGCTGCTGCACGTGCGCACGATCAAAGGCAAGGGCTACGAACCGGCCGAGAAGGACGCGCGCACCTTCCACGGTTTAGGCGCATTCGATAAATCCAACGGTCAAGTCATCAAGAAGGCCGATGCGCCTGCCACGTTCTCGCAAGCCTTCGGAGAAGCCATGATCTCCGTGGGTGGACGGGATTCGCGCGTTATCGGCATCACCGCCGCCATGCCCGACGGCACGGGACTGGCCAAATTCGGCAAAACGTTTCCGGATCGCTATTTCGACGTAGGCATAGCGGAAGCGCACGCTGTGTGTTTCGCCGCAGGCGCGGCGACGAGCGGTCTACGGCCGGTGTGCGCAATCTACTCCACGTTTTTACAACGAGCGTACGACCAGATCGTGCACGACGTGTGCATTCAGAACCTTCCGGTCGTTTTTTGCATGGATCGCGCGGGATTCGTCGGCGATGACGGGCCCACGCACATGGGGCTGTACGACATTGCGTATATGCGCACGCTTCCCAACGTCACCGTTATGGCGCCGCGCAACGAAGACGAGCTGCTGCCCATGCTGGAACACGCGCTCACGCTGAAGGGGCCGGCTGCGATCAGATATCCGCGCGGTTCGACCAGCGGCAAGCACCGCGACGGCATATCGCCGATCGTGCACGGACGCGCAGAAGTGTTGCGCCGCGGCTCGGAAGTGGCAATTTTGGCATACGGCAACACCGTCGACGTCGCGCTGGACGCGTACGATTTGCTTTGCCGAGGCGAACAAACCAGCCGCAGCAGCCGCGGGGAGGTCGTCCAAGGCAACGGCCGCCGGAAAAACTCCAACGGCCGTCACGCCGGCAGTCCCTGCACGCATGGAGAAGTGACGGCGGGGAGTGAACCGGACATGGCTCTTGAGGCGTTACCGACTGTCGTGAACATGCGCTTCGCCAAGCCCTTGGACGAGGCGCTGCTGCTCGAGCTGGCGGAGAATCATGCCCACGTCCTTACGCTAGAAGAACACTCGCTCGCAGGCGGGTTGGGGTCGGCGGTCGTAGAATTCGTTTCGGATCACGGGCTTGGCCTGACTGTCGAGCGGATCGGTGTTCCGAACAACGCGCTGGTCGCGCAGGATGCGCAGCCCAAACAGCGCGCGTTGTTCGGTTTGACCGGAGAGCACGTGGCCGCGCGAATAGCCAGCGTCGTTGTGGCGCCGGCGCGTCCGTGATAGGATTGCCCGAGTTTTCCTAGGAGTCTCCAGTTTGATTTCTCAGCTGCTCGCCGCAGCGGCTCCCGCCGCTAAAGCCACGGCGGCCGCCGCCGCCGCACCGATCCGGGTTCCCCTGAGCAATGTCCCCACGCCCGGGCCGCTGCGAGTCCAGCCGGGTCTGAACTATCTGCATCAGACGTGGTTTCAGCAGCATGCGGGGTGGCTCACGCACACGCTGGCCGCACTCTTCATCGTCTCGGCCCTAGGTCTCATCGCATTGCTGGCCGCGCAGACCACCAAGCAGGAGGGACTCTCCGGCACGATTGGGGGCCGCGTCGAATCTGCCTACGGACGACCCGGTGCCGAGGAGCAGCTCAAGCGGGTTACCGGCGTGGCCGCCGTGGCGTTCGTGCTCATCGGCACGATCCTCTCGCTGACCGGCATCTAGCAGCAGCCCCGCCGAATGCCGCTGCTCGAAGTCAAGAACCTCCGGACGACCTTTAAGACCGAAGACGGTCCGGTGACGGCGGTGAACGGACTCTCGTACTCGCTCGAGGCCGGATCGACGCTGGGTATCGTCGGCGAATCGGGATCCGGCAAATCGGTCAACGCGCTCTCGATCATGCGGCTCATTCAGCGCCCGGGCTACATCGATTCGGCCAGCCATGTCTGGTTCAACGGCGAAGACCTTTTGCGCAAAAGCGAAGCGGAGATGCGATCCATTCGCGGTCATAAGATTGCGATGATTTTTCAGGATCCGATGACCTCGCTGAATCCGGTGCTCACCGTCGGCGAACAGATATCCGAAGCCGTGCAGCTGCACTTGGATTACAACAAGAGGGACGCGATCGAAAAAACTATCGAGATGTTCAAGAAAGTGCGCATCCCTGCGCCGGAAAAACGCATTCACGAGTACCCGCACCAGTTTTCCGGCGGCATGCGCCAGCGCGTGATGATCGCCATGGCGCTGTCCTGCGATCCGCAGTTGCTCATCGCCGACGAGCCGACGACGGCGCTCGACGTGACGATCCAAGCGCAAATACTGGAATTGATGAACGAAATGCAGCGCGATATCGGCGCTGCAATCATCATGATTACGCACGATTTGGGCATCGTTGCCGAAGTGTGCAAGAACGTGCTGGTGATGTACGGCGGAAATTTGGTCGAATACGGTACGGCCGAGCAGATTTTCGACGATCCGAAGATGCCGTACACGCAAGGCCTGCTGGCCTCGCTGCCGCGCCTGGACATCACCGGACGCAAGCGTCTGGAGCCAATTCCCGGCCAGCCTCCGAATCTGCTGCGCTTGCCGCCCGGCTGTGCGTTCGCGCCGCGTTGCCGCTTCCGCATGCCGATTTGCGAGGAGCCCGTGCCGGTGTACGACTTTGGCCAAGGGCACGTCGCGCGCTGCTTTTTGTACGATGAGCGCGCCAAGGACCAGCGTCCCGTCGAAGTTGGGAGCGCGCCGGTAAGTTCGATCGCTCCACCCACCTCCGGCGCCTCGCACGGCCAGGGCGCGTGACCGATAGAGCCGTCTCCGGCGAGATCGCGGTGAGCCCTTCGGGGCGCCCCGAGCCGGTCGACGGCAAGGTCGCCCTCGTCGAAGTCACCGATCTGTTCAAGTACTTTCCAATTCACGCGGGGCTGCTCTCGCGGCATATCGGCGACGTCAAAGCCGTCGACGGCGTAGATTTTGCAATTTCGCCGGGCGAAACGCTGGGATTAGTCGGTGAATCCGGTTCGGGCAAAACAACGATCGGCAGGGTGCTCTTGCGGTTGCTGCCCGCAACCAGCGGAGAGATCGTCTTCGACGGCAAGCACATCTTGAATTGCAGCCGCGAAGAGATCCGCAAGCTGCGCAAAGAGATGCAGATCATTTTTCAAGATCCCTTCGCGTCACTCAACCCTCGCATGACCGTGGGCGACATCGTCGGCGAACCGCTGAAGATTCACAAGCTCGCCCAGGGCAAGGGCGTGGGCGCGCGCGTTCAAGAGCTGCTGCGGCTGGTGGGATTGCAGCCCTATCACGCCAATCGGTATCCGCACGAATTTTCCGGTGGTCAGCGCCAGCGCGTCGGCATCGCCCGCGCACTCGCGGTCAATCCAAAGTTCATCGTGTGCGACGAGCCGGTTTCTGCGCTGGACGTTTCGATTCAAGCGCAGGTCATCAATTTGCTGGAAGACCTGCAGCAGCGGCTGGGGCTGACCTACCTGTTTATCGCGCACGATCTTTCGGTCGTTCGGCACATCTCCACGCGCGTCGCCGTGATGTACGTCGGAAAGATCATGGAGTTAGCGAATCGCGACGATTTGTACCAAGAGCCCCTGCACCCGTACACGCAGTCGCTTCTTTCCGCGATTCCGATACCGGATCCGCATGTGGAGAAGCGCCGAAAGCGCATCGTGCTTACAGGCGACATTCCTTCACCGGTGAATCCGCCGTCGGGATGCCGCTTTCATACGCGTTGCCCGATCGCGTTCGAGCGATGCAAAGTCGAAATTCCGCCCTTCAACGAATACCGGCCCGGTCATTTCGCGGCGTGCCATTGGGTTGAAGAGCACGGCGGCAAAGCGCCCGATATTGCCAGCGACGTGGGAACGCGAGCAGGTGCCGTAGTCGTGGAGCCCGGTTCTCAAACCGGCGAATAGTTTTTGCCGTTGTCATTCTGAGCCCCCGCCTTGTCATTCTGAGCCTGTCGCTTCGACTGCGCTCAGCACAGGCTTCGAAACGCTAAGCGACGGCGAAGCGCGTTAAAAAGAAAGGCTTCGCCTTCGCTCAGCCATGGTTCGACAGAGCCTGTCCTGAGCTTGCCGAAGGGCTCACCATGACAAGATTAGGCGCACCATGACAAAATTGCCATGGTTCGACAGGCTCACCATGACAATTTGCGGCTGACCATGACAACGTCGCTTTCACAAATAGCGCGCCAGCCACGCCTCCCAGCGCCGCAGAATATCTTCCACGCGAACCGGATCCGTGGGAAAATGCCCCACGACCGGATACACCACGAATTGCACGGGCGTCCCCGTCGCTCGAACTTCGTGATAGAACTCATACGCGAGGGGCGTGGGCACGCGATAATCGCCGGCATCACTCATGATCAACGTCGGCGTGCGGACGTTCGAGGCATAGGTGAGCGGTGATTCGGACGCATACAGCGCGTACTGCGACGCAGAACTCCACGGCGAGGCTCCGATGAAGAGCGGTGCAAAATCCTTTGAATCGCTCATTGCATCGTACTGCGTCCAGTCGTTCACCGCAGCGCCGGAAACCGCCGCGCGCCAACGGCGGTCGTGCGTGATGAGCCACGAAGTGAGCAAGCCGCCTTCGCTCCAGCCCGATACGCCGATGCGTGAGGTTTGCACGGCGTACGCTCGGAGCACGCGAGCGAGCCCCGTTTCGATATCGTCACCCGGAACGCTGGTGATATGCGGGACCGTCGTGCGCGCATACGTCAGGCCGAGGTTGTCGCTGCCGCGATAATTCGGCTGAAAGACGATCCACCCGTGCGCGGCGAGAACTTGAACGAATCCGCTGTACGCCGTGATTGAAGCGCTTGTCGGGCCGCCATGGATGTAGAGCACCAGCGGCGCGCGAGAGTCCGTACGCCACCCGGGCGGCGTGGTAACGACGCCGTCCGCCGTCAAACCGTCGGACGTGTGCCACGCGATCGAATGCGTTACGCCGAGCCGGTAGCGCGCGATCCACGCGTTGTAATCGGTCAAGCGAATGGGCACGTTGGAATGCGCGGGCAGCACGTACAATTCCGAGGGCCGATACGGCGAGGCCGCCGTGAACGCGATCGTCCCTGACGTAGAAACGCTGGGCGAGCTTGTCGCACTCAGCACGCCCAGCGGGAGCCGCGAGACCGCGCCGCTCGGGCGCACCCGAAACAGACGGCGCTGCGTGCCGTCGTTGGCGGCGACGATAAGCGAATCGTCGGGCATGAACGCGGCGCCGCCGACATTGCGATCCAGCCGCGTGGTGATGATGCGAGCGTGCATCCCGTTTGCATCGGCCAGCGCGAGCTCTTCCTGCATCGCTCCGCGCCGATTTGCCGCGCCGAACGCAATGCGGCTATCCCGCGCACGAAGCGGATCCGACTGCGTTGCCGACAGCATTGCGATCGGCACGGTCTTGCCCGATGCAACCTCCACGCGCACGATCTCGCGCGAGAGGAACCGGTTCGGATCGCGATGATCCGTAATGCGGGTCACGAAAATGCTGCGCCCGTCGCGCGAGTACGTGAACCCGCCGCCAACGCTCCACTCGCCGTTTCCGACACGGCGCGCGCGGCCGCCGGCTGCGGAAATCTGCGCGAGCAAATCGTTTTGCGGCGCCGCTTGTGCGGTCCACGCCTCGTCGTTCACATCGAAGGCGTCTTCGTGCTGCTTGATGGCTTTCTCATTGCTCGGCTGTCCGTGCGCGGCGTACGCAATGGCGCGTCCGTCCGGACGCCAGTCGAAATCGCCGGCACCCGCAGCTTCATGCGTGAGCTGCACCGGCGCGCCGCCGTTCATCGGCAGCACGAAGATTTGTTCCTGCGGCTTGGAGCTCTTGTCATCCGGATCGGCCTGGGCGCGCGCCGTATACGCAAGGCGCGTTCCGTCCGGCGACCATTCTACGCCTTCCAAGCCTTCTACGTGGGCGATCAGGGTGCGGTGCCGTTTGGTCGCAACGTCGGCGACGACGAGGTCCGAAACCATGACGTCCTTATCGTAGTCGCCGTGACGCGCAACAAACGCGATGCGGCGGCCGTTTGGCGATATTCGGGGCGACGAAACGGCAACGGTGCGGCGCAGATCGATCAATGTAAGCAGCGCAACGTGAGCGGGCGGAGCAGCCAGGGCCAGCATCATTTCATCCACCTCACAAACCAGTCGCTCCATGCGCGCAGTGCCTGCTCGCGTCCCACGGGATCGCTGGGAAAGTGCCCGTATCGCGGAAACGCCGTAAATTTCACCGGCACGCCGCGGTCGCGCAGCGCGTGGTAAAATGTGTACGCTTGCGACACCGGCACGCGTTGATCGCGGGTGTCGCTCAAGATCAGCGTCGGCGTCTTCACGCGGGCAGCGTAGGTGATCGGGGACTGTGCTGCATAATCGGCTTTGCCCTGTTTGCTGAACGGCAGCACGCCGGCGAAAAACGTCTGCGCGAAGTTTTCATTGATGTCCGCCAGGAGCGCCTGCTGGTACCAGTCGTTGACCGCGGCCCCGCTGACGGCGGCGCGCCAAAAATTCGCATGGCCGATCAGCCACGAGGTTTGCAATCCCCCGCCGGACCAACCCGACACGCCGATGCGTGATTCGTCCACGATGCCCATCTTGCGAACGGCTTCTACGGCGGCCAAATTGTCGCGACCCGGGCCGCTGGTTACGTCGCCGACGATCGCTTGCAGAAACGCGTCGCCTTCGTTGTCGCTGCCGCGGTAATTGGGGCGCAGCACCAAAAAGCCGTCCGCACCAAGAACTTGCGCCAGCGTTCCGCCCTCTAAACCGCTCATGTTCCAGGTCGAAGTCGAGACCGGACCGCCGTGAATATCGAGCACCAGCGGGTACTTGCGCCCAACCACGTAGCCGATCGGATACGTCAAAACGCCGTATGCCGTCATGCCGTTGTCGAGCGTCCACTGCATCTGCGTGGAACGCGCAATCGCGTAGCCGTTCAGCCAAGAGTTCTCGTCGCTCAGACGCTTGGGAACGTTCGAGCCGGCCGCGAGATAGTAGATGTCGGGCAGTCGATCGCGCCGTTCGCCGACGAACGCAATCCCGCCATCACGAGCGATGCTTGCATCGGGGGCAACGTCGACGTCGCCGGTCTGCACTTTGAACGGCGTGCCGTGGTCGGACAGCGTCCACAAAACGTCGCGCACGCCGTCGGAAGAGCCGATGGCTAAACCGCCTCCTTGCGCAAGCCATGCAAACCAGTGAACGTTGCGATCCAGCGTGCGGGAAGAGAACAGTTCTTTTCCGGTCACGAGTGACCGCGCCGAAACGTCGTCTTGCAGATACAAGCTGCCGTGGCGAGGCGTGGTTACCGCGATAAGCGTTCCGTCCGGCGAGATCCTCGGATCAGAATCCACGCCGAGGTTCAGTGGTTCGTCCTGCTTGCTTCGGACATCGTATGCATACGTCGTCTGTTGAACGAAGTGCGCGAAGATCGGATCGGGCTGGCGCTGATAAAAGATTCGCGTGCCGTCCGGTGACCAGACCGGATCCGAACCCTTCACGACGCTCCATTGTCCGGCATTTAAACGCGCGTCGTTCGTGCCGTCAGCATCGACCATCCAGAGGTGCGCCGGCTGCGGCGCCTTTTCGGTGAGATAGTCCTCGTCCGTGATGAGTACTGCATCCAAGTGCCGTTTGAGATCGCGTTGGTTCGGAGCATCCTCGCAAACGTAGGCGAGCGCGGCGCTGTCCGGACGCCAGGCTAGGCCGTCCACGCCTTGTTTTGCGTCGCTGATTTTTTGCGAGTCTCCGCCGTTCATCGGCAACACGTAGATTTGCGGCGGTTTTTTCTCTTCGGGCTGCGCAAGGTAGGCGATCTTGGAACCATCGGGCGACCAGCGCGGCTTCGCTACGCCCAGCCGCTCGCGCGTGAGCACGCGTGACGCGCCCGTTGCAACGTCCACCAGCACGAGCTCGGTATCGTAGCGATCGTTTTTCCAATCGACGCGCGATCGCACGTACACGATCTTATTGCCGCCCGGGGATAGCTGCGGCGAACGCACCGACACTGCTTGCCGGAAATCTTCCAGGCTCAGCGTTCGAGGCGCCGCGCCGGCCGTCGTTGCGCCGGCTCCAATCAGGCACGCGAAAAACACGACAAGGGATACTCGGACGCTTATCATGCGCGCCCTTTCGCTGAACGCCCAAGGCCGCCATTTTGGAACCGGCGAAGGGCCGATCCAGCCCCGCCGCGCAGGGCGTTGTGCATCTGCGGCGCCGTGCCGCCGATACAGGATACGGAGTGCTCTCAAATCTGCTTGCTTGGCTATGGGGCCGAACGCAGGAACGCCGGCGGTACCCGCGTCGCACCGGCGGCTTTCGCGCGTGGTATGCGTCGGAGGCGGGGTGGACGCCGCTGCATGCACTGAATATTTCGCCCGGCGGCGTTGGTTTCGTCGCCTCGACCAAGTTCGAAGAAGGTGAGCTGAATTTTCGCCTCCTGCTCGACGAAGTGGCGGTCCTTGTGCGGGCCAAACCCGTATGGTGTTTGGCGGGCACGTATCACGGCAAGCCGGTGTGGCGATACGGCGCCCAATACACGGGCGTAGGAGCCGACGATTGGGATGCCATCGTGCGGTTTTGCGGCAATCAAAGCGTGCAGGTAGAGAACAAGGCGCAGAAGGAGCTCGACCTTGTCCGGATGCAGGCAGATGACGTGGAGCGCCTCATTCCGGCGCGACTGCAGGCTCGGATGCTGGAAATGCTCGTCGAAGCGCGGCGCTTGGCTCCGCTGGAAAAAGACAAAATACCGCTCGTGCAATACTTCTATGCCGGCGCAGTCAAGCACGGCGGACGGCTGATGCACCGCCTCTCGATTCGGTCGCGCGTAATGGATGACGTCGAGGGACAGCCACGTTCGTACGACACCCGGTTTCTGTTCGACGAGAGCGGCACGGACATCGAAATGGAGTCTCGCTAGAAACGGCTTGCCCGCGTATACTGTACGCATGAAGCACGAGATCACTCCTGAAGTCGAAAAGTCGGAAGCGCAGTGGCGAGAGAGCTCGGCCCCGAGCGTTACCGCATTCTGCGCGAAGCGGGCACCGAACGCCCGTTTACCGGCAGCCTGCTCGAAGAGCGCGGCTCAGGATCGTTCCATTGCGCCGCCTGCGGATACGAGCTGTTTTCCTCGGATGCAAAATTCGATTCGCACTGCGGCTGGCCAAGCTTCACGCATCCGGATCAACAGCATAACGTGCGTCTGCTGGACGATCGCACGCTTGGCGTCCATCGCACCGAAGTGCGTTGCAAGCGATGCGATTCTCACTTGGGTCACGTATTCGACGACGGCCCCAATCCGCGCGGCACGCGCTACTGCATCAACTCCCTCTCGCTCACGTTCAAACCCGCATCCTGAGCGATTCCGCCGCTTCGATCTTCGTGGCCGGACGGCGGATCGAGGCGCAATTCATCGAGGGCCAAAACGCCGGGGCGCCCGTCTTGGTGTTCCTTCACGAAGGATTGGGGTCGCTCGCTCTATGGAAACGCTTCCCGCGGGATCTGGCCGCCCTTACCGGCTGCGGCGCATTGGTGTACTCGCGCTACGGCAACGGTTTTTCGGAGGTGCTGGCGGCAGATCGCAGCGCGTCGTACATGCATGACGAAGGCACCGGCGCGCTCGACTCGCTGTTGGATCGCTTCGACGTTCGCAAAGCTGTCTTGGTCGGGCACAGCGACGGCGCGTCTATCGCCCTCATCCATGCGGGTCAAACGCCCGAGCGCGTGAGCGCACTGGTTGCACTGGCTCCTCACACCTTCGTCGAAGACGTGTCCGTCGCGAGCATCGCTCGCGCGAAGGTGCTGTACGAACGCGGAGCGTTGCGAGAGCGTTTGGCCCGGTACCATTGCGACGTCGATCGAACGTTTTACGGGTGGAACGACATCTGGCTCTCCGACCGATTCCGCGCGTGGAACATTCGCAAATACGTTCGCTGCATCGACGCGCCGATGTTCGTGGTCCAAGGCGCGCTCGACGAGTACGGCACGCACGCCCAGCTCGATGCAATTGCGAGCGATGCCCAGGGGCCGGTCGATACGCTTTACTTAGCCAACTGCGGGCACGCGCCGCATCGCGATCGCGCCGGCCTCGTGCTTGCGGCGATCGCGGCCTTCGTGAAATCCGCTACCGCACCGTGAAACTAAGCTGCTCAGAGCTCCGGGTTTTCTTGACAGCGTTCCGTCTGGGGACCATCCGCCGGAAAAATGGAGAATATCGTGCCCTTTTTTACTAAAATGTTTTCTCCGTGGTGGAAATAGTTGAAAATTCCGATCGCAGCCCCGAGCCCCGGCAGCGGCACGGCGCCCAAGTAACCGGGCATGTTGCCGCTCTTGCCGCTCTTTATCAGATCGCCGGCATCGTGATCCAGCACGACCCCAAGCTTCGAGTGCGTGGGCAAATCCAGGTAGCGCGGCTCCAGAACTAGCGCGCCGGCGCGGCCGCTTCGACCCGCAGGTGATGCGACCGCGACGATCCCGTAGCCGATGGTTCGCGCCGGTATCAAAATGCGGTTTCCCATCGTCACGGCGTTGACCGTTTCGAATCGAAAGAAGTCGCCCGGCTGCGCCGTGGAGGAATCGACGTTGTCGATCATTTGAACGGCGACAACCGTGCACGGATTCAAGTGCGCGATCGAGAGCAGGCGCGGCTGTATGTCAACCGCGCTCGCCCCCGTCAGCGCGCACGCCGCAACGGCGGCGCACCACAGGTTCGATCTCACAGACGCTCGCACTTTGCGGCGAAAATGAAGTCGCTTTCCGTCAAGCCGCCGATTTTGTGCGTCCAGATCTGCAGCTTCACGCGGCCCCAGGATAGATACACGTCGGGATGATGCCCGATTCGCTCGGCCAGTTCGCCTACGCGGTTTACGTAATCCAGGGCATCGCGAAAATTTTTGAAGCGGTATGTCTTTTCGATATAGTCGTGAGGATCATGGCGTAGTTCCCAATCCCCATCCAGCGCACCGAGCAGCGCTTCGCACTCCGAGCGCGACAGCGGCGGAACTCCGCCTTTGCACGGAATGCATTCGCGCTGGGCGAGATCAATCACCCGTATTGAAGATTAGGCGATAGCGCGCCATGTCCATCTCCCGGCGTTCGACGCGCGCCACGATCGCATCCGCGAATTCACCGAGCATATTGCCCAGTGACTTTTCCGCTGCCGCGTGGCCGAGCTTTTCATTGAGGAGTGCGCCGATTCGGCGCATCGGCACTTCGTACGCGCCCGCCAGCCACAACGTTGCGCTCGATGGTCCCGCTGCATCGATGCCTGCAGATCCGTCGAAGGTGGGAAACACGTCGGGACTGCGGCGGGCGCGTAGCGTGAAGCGAATCTCATGCCGTGGTTCGGTCGTTTCTTCAGGCGGCGAAATGACTGCAGGGATCGCGACGTATCCGACGTCGGGCAAGCCCAGCGAGCCAAGATTCAAGTACAGTGAAAAATCGGCCCACCCCTTACGCTCTTCCGAGATTTCGCGCAAAATCGACGAGAGCGCCGCTCGCGCGGGAACCGACGGGACCGAGAGCGGTCGCTGCAAATCTATGCGCGGCATGGAGCCATCTTACCCAGTAGCAGCCCTGCTAGAGCGGCTTGGTCGGATAGAGCAGCATGCGCTGGTGCGCGTAATCGAGTTCTACGCGATACTGCGAGAGGAAACCGGCGCCGAGGTGGCCGTCGGCGGTGCCCTGCAACGTTTTAGTCGTCCCGATTTGCTGGTTCTGCGCGGTCAACGTGCCGATTCGAACCACGCCGATCTCGCCAATAAGTTCTACGCTGTTGCCGCCCACGCCGCCGACGTTCTCCGCTTTCGTCGCTCTAAACAGATCGGGATGATGCTCGTAGTAATGATATGCCAAATTGATGTTGGACTCATCGCCGGTGTCTATCGCAAGCGAGGTAGGGTTGTCGCCAAGCGTTACGTTCACTACCGGAACGAAGTTGCGAAATTCGAGCGGCACGGTCGTAGCCATGGGCGACTGCAGCGCTTGTCCGTCACCGTGTGGCGGTCCGAACAGCAGCGTATGCCGATCGTAGTCGATGGTCACCGGCATGCTTGCCAGGACGTCCGCGCCGATGACGATGTCGTAGCCGTAACGATGAATGTCGCTCAATACGATGTAATCGGCATCGTTAAACCGCACGTTGCCCATTTGCAGCGGTCCCGCGCGAACGACTTCCGTGGCGTAATTCCCCAGCCCCGCAACGCGCAGCATGCCCACGGGATGCAGTCCCAGCTGTTCGGCCAGTTCCAGCTCATCGACATCGCCGAGTTGCCTGAATCGATCAAGCAGCGCGCGCTCACGCCGCCGATGGTACATTCACCCAGCGGTGTCGTGCTGTGCGGATCGAGCGGCATTTCCGCAGGCGCGCCAGTGGCAACGCCCACGATGCCGCCGGGCGCCTGCAGCGATCCCGATGCGACGGTTCGGCTCGAATACGTTTCCAGCTCGGAGCCGTTGCGATCGATTTCGAACGGCAGTTTGTACGCGCCGACGTTGCGGTAGTCGCGCATGATGTACGTAGCGTCGCCGTTGATGTCTTGGACTCCGGAAACCAGCCAGTCTTGCCGATCGACGTACACCACGAGCGGCGTGGCGATATCGTCCGACACGAACAAGCGCCGGCAGCGTCGTCCGTTGAACGTGACGTATCCGCCGTCGTAGATGTTGCCGCCGTCGGCGATGAAGTCCGGCGCGAGAAATTGCAGGGTGCCCACGATACGCAGCGCGCGAAGATACGCTTCCGGCGCAGGCGAGCGCGGCAGCGCCGTGCCGTTAATGTTTACTGAAAACAGGCGTTCTCCGTCGAAATACGTGCCCAAGCAGACCGAACCCGTACATTGAGAGATCAAGAAACGCAGGCCTTGCACATCGGTCTTCAGCGTGGTCGTTTCGCCGTCGGCTACGTGCGGCGAGATGCTGACGATGCGCGCGTCGTACACCGCGCCGTTGGCCGAGCGCATGTGCGCGAGCACCGAAGACAGCGAAGGCTGCGCGGCGGCACCCATGGGAAGCACGCCAAGCACGCAGAGCAAGGCAACCCAAGCGGCGAACTTCATGGGATGCAATTCGATTTTTTAGACCGCTATCTTCTTGACGGCGCTCCCTCCAAGGCGTCCGTCGTGCAGGAAGTGCTGCAGCGGCGCTCGGCCGTGCCCGCGTGCTCGGCGTTTTACGAAGGCATCGAGATGCTCGGCCCGCGAACGCCCGACCTCACGCTCATCGCACTGCGGCTGGTATCGGCAGGGAAGATCGCCGACGACGAGCGCGTCGCGCGGCTGCGTTCCATCGTCCAGCGTGCCCGCGCGAACGACGCGGGTCGCCAAGAAGCGGTGCGGGCCTACTACGAGGAGATCGCATGATCGGCAAACTCAACATCCCGGGCGGCTGGATGTGGTCTGCATGGCAGCCCGACCGTGGAATGTGCTTCAACAGCTACGCTTTCCAAACGCCCGGCGAAAACGGGGCGGCGGGCGCGGTCGCCGTCGACCCGTTGCCCGTGGACGAAGAAGCGCTCCAATGGATGGCATCCATCGGTGGAATTCATACGATCGTCATCACCAATTCCGACCACCAGCGTGCGAGCGAAGCGCTGCGCGAACGCTTCGGCTCGAAAATCATCGATCGCCCGCAGAGCGGCGACCAGCTGTTCCCCGGTGCGTATGCGCTGCCTATCGCGCACGGAAAGGGCGACGAATTCGCTATACACCTTCCTGCAGCCAAAGCGGCTGTGATCGGCGATGCGCTCATCGGCGCACCGGCCGGCGCGCTGAGCCTGCTTCCCGATGCAAAGCTCGCCGATCCGGACCGATTCGTTCCGGCGCTGCGCGCGCTATGGGCTCTGCGGCTCGATGCGCTGCTGCTGTGCGATGGGCAGCCGATTTTCTCCGGTGCCGATGCAGCGCTCGCGGCGCTGCTGGAATCGCGCGGGGGCCCCAACGTGAATCGCATTAACGTGGAAGATCTGGAGTTCGTAAAGGACGCCAACGCTGGGCGTTATGCCGCGGAAGACGGAGAGGTGGGTTTGTTTATCGGAGCGCGCAAGCTCGGTTATCGCGTTGCAAAAGTTCCCCCCGGCAAAGCGTTCTGTCCGCTCCACTCCCACGATGCGGAAGAGGAGTTTTTCTACGTTCTCGACGGTACGCCGAGCGTCCGAACGCCTCGAGGAATGCTGGAATGCCGCCAGGGCGATTTTATCGCTTTCCCGACCGGCGAGCGCGGCACGCACCAGCTCCTCAACGATTCCGCGGCACCCTGCACCGTGCTAATGGTCGGCATAAACGCGGACCAGGAGGTGTGCTTCTATCCCGATTCCGGCAAAGTGCTGGTCGATTCTCCGGGCCGTAAGTCGCTCATGGTGCGCTCCTCACCGAATTTAGACTACTTCGAGGGCGAGTAAGCACAGGATGCCCTCGGCCGGTGGGCGGCGAATGGAACGGCGGGTTAGACATTCACGTTGACTCTACCGATATGGCTGTACTTCGTGCGCTACTGCTGGCGACGCTCGCCGCGGGCCTTTGGTTCGCAGGCGGTTCGTTGGCATCTGCTGGTGCACCGGCCCAAGCGCAGCATCGCCGTCATTCCGCGCAGAGCCTCGCCGCGGCACCGGGTCGTCAGCGGAACGGTGGTCGGCGTCAACTATGGTACGGCCAGCATGCTGGTTGCCACGGCGGCCGGCGTCGTACCGGTCGCCGTAACGCCTACGACAAGCATCTTCCGTGGCTCGGGATTCGCATCATTTGCCGAAGTGGGACGCGGCATGCACGTCACCGTCGATGCCAGTCAGAGCGGCGGCCGGCTCGTCGCGCAGATCATCCGCATCCGGTAATCAGTCCGCGGCGCTGTTCGCCGCCGATCTAACCAAGGCACGCCGCGTTCGCGGCGTGTGCCTCGAAGTTGCAAACGGCGAAACGCTCGTTATTTTAGGACCCAGCGGCGCGGGCAAAACAAGTCTGCTGCGCGTTATCGCGGGATTAGAAGCGGCCGACGCCGGCACGTTGCTGTTGGACGGTCGGGACCTGCTGCCGCTTGAAGCGCGAGAGCGCCGCATCGCCGTCGTTTTCCAGGACGATTCACTCTTCCCGCACATGAGCGTGCACGACAATCTGGCCTTTTCGCTGCGCATGCGCGGTCACGGGCTCGGCGTCGCTGAATCGCGCATTCGCGATATCGCAAATGCGTTGGACATCGGCGCACATCTGCATGAACGCCCCGCGCGCTTGTCCGGCGGCGAACGCCAGCGCGCAGCGCTCGCCCGCGCGCTGCTGAGCGATCCGCGAGTGCTGCTGTTGGACGAGCCGCTGGCGCATCTGGATCCGCAACTGCGCGCGCAAGTTCGGCTGCGCTTCAATGCGTTTCGCACGACGTTTACCGGGCCGGCGGTACACGTCACGCACGACCATCTGGAAGCGCTCTCCATCGCCGATCGGTTGGCGATTATGATCGATGGGCGCATCGTGCAATGTGCGGCGCCGCACGAAGTGTACGATTTTCCGGCGAACGTGCAGGTCGCCAGGTTTTTGGGATCGCCGCCGATGAACTTGCTGGAAGATGACATGGAGATCATCGGAGTTCGGCCGGAGCACGTTCGCATCGACGCAGCTGCTCCGCTGCGCGGCATCATCGTATCCTGCGAGTCCACGGGGGCGGACTCTTTGATCCGCGTGCGCACGAACCGTGGCGATTTGCTTGCGCGAATACCGCGCTCGGTCGCGACACCGGCGACCGGAGAAGCGGTGGGCGTCGCGTTCGAGCCGGGCTGGATTCGGCGCTTCGATCGCGCCACCGGCGCTCTGGCGCAATGAACGATCTGCGCAGCCAGGCCGCCGGCATCGTATGCGTGGGCTTCGAAGGAACCCGAATAGATCGCGCGCTGGAGCGGCGCTTGCGCGAATTGCCGGTTGCGGGGCTGATCCTCTTTGCTCGAAACGTTGAATCGCTCGCGCAGACGCGCAGCTTGACGGATCGCATCCGGCATATCTACGTCAACCCCATTATCGCCATCGATCAGGAGGGTGGCCGCGTCGCGCGCCTGCGCTCCGGCGTCGAGGAATTTCCCGTGATGCTCGCAGTGGCGGCGGCACACGACGTTTCCCTTGCGCGGCAGGCCGGCGAGCAGATGGCTTTCGATTTGCGCCGTGCCGGCGTGAACGTGGATTTCGCCCCGGTGCTGGACCTTGCGCTCCATTCGGCAAACACCGTGATCGGCTCGCGGTCCTTCGGCGACGATCCGCATCAGGTCGTCAAGTTCGCCGGAGCTTTCGCGAGCGGTCTGCGCGCGCAAGGCATCGCCCCTACGTTCAAACACTTTCCCGGACACGGCTCGACCGCGCTGGACTCGCATCTGGAGCTGCCGGTGATAGACGTGGATGCCGCCAAGCTGCGCAGCCGGGATCTGCTGCCGTTCGCGCAGCTGCTGCCGCATGCAGACTGCCGTTATGACCGCGCACGTCGTCGCGCGCGCGTTCGATGCGGATCGTGCCGCGACCGTTTCGTCCGCCGTTCTGACCGATCTCTTGCGCACCGAGATCGGCTTTGGCGGCGTTTGTTTTACGGACTGCGTGCAGATGGACGCGATCGCGAAAGGCATCGGCTCGGCATCGGGTGCGGTTGAAGCGCTGCGTGCAGGCGCCGATTGCGTGCTCGTGAGCCATAGTTTCGACGTCGCCGCAGAATGCGTCGAGTGCATCGAAGAAGCAGTGCGCAGCGGATATCTCGCGCACGATCGACTGCGGCAAGCCTTCGAACGCGTCGCCGCGTTGCGCTCAACGCTCGCGCCTCCGCTGCCGATCGAAACTGCGGCGCCGCATCCGGGCATCGGCCGTGAGATCGGGCGGCGCGCCGTAACGCTGCTGCGCGGTCAGGCGCACGCCGATCCTCGCCAAAGCATCGTGGTCAGCTTCGAGAGCCCAACCGTTGAAGGCGTGCAGGGTGCGCACCAGCATCACGCGCTGCTGCCCAGCCCGCACGACTTGCCGTATGTTAGACCGGCGTTGGATCCGCAGGACAGCGAGGTGGAAGCTGCCGTTCACGCGCTGCTCGCCACGGGCAAACGGCCGATCGTGCTGATGCGCCGCGCGCACGTGTATGCCCGCCAGCGAGCCGCGGTGGAGCGACTTCTGCAGATATTCCCGGAGGCGTTGATCGTCTCCACGCGGGAGCCGTTCGATGCGCTCGGATTGTCGAGCGCGCGTCATCTACTGTGCACGTACGGGGACGACGCGCCCAGCATGCAGGGACTGGCGGACGTCATTTTCGGAAACGCCGATCCGGCGGGCATATTCCCACTCTCCCGGATCTTGGCCGCCGTCGAAGAACGCGCGTAGATGCTTGCGGTAAAGCCGCGTTTCGAACGCGTGCAGCGGGTGCTTTCGGGTGCGGTGGGCGAACGCTTCACCGGCGCGGTCGCGCGGATCGAACAGCGTGGTGGTCTGCGATTCGAACGCGCCTACGGCACGACCCGCGCGGACGACTTGGGGCGACCGGTGTACGTCGATACGCTGTTCGATTTGGCTTCGCTCACCAAACTCTTCGTCGCAACGCTTGCGCTCGCGGCGATCCAACAGTGCCGGCTTACCCTTGACGATCCGCTGACCGAATGGTTTGACGAGTGGAAGAACACGGTCCGCGAGCGCATCACGCTGCGCATGCTGCTCGCGCACACGTCGGGAATGAACTCCGGCGCGGATTATCGCGAACTGTTGGGACACAATGTCGTGCAGTACGCACTGGAGCGCGATCTCACGGCAGATCCGGGAGAGCGCGTCATCTACAGCGATCTGGGGTTCATCGCGCTTGGTGAATTGCTCGAACGCGTGTATGGCCGTTCCCTCCGCGCGTTGATGCGCGAGCTGGACTCGTCGCCGCAGTATTTGCCGGCATCAAACGTACGGCGATCTGTTCCCGCTACGGAAGACGACGGCTGGCGCGGCCGCGTGCAAGGCGTCGTGCACGACGAGAAGGCGTATCTCATGGGCGGCGTTGCCGGCCACGCCGGCCTCTTCGGCACCGCTAAGGACGTCGCGCGGCTTGCGGAGCAATATTTGGCGCCGCTCTGCCAACGCGCATCCGGAGAGATTCAGATCGATCTGATCCGGGCCGCGGTAAACGAGCAGGGCGCGGATCCCGTGCTGCGCCGAGGGTTGGGCTGGGCGCTCAAAACCAGTGATGAAAATTCTTGCGGCGCGCACTTCTCGATGGACTCGTTCGGGCATACCGGATTCGTCGGAACGTGCGTGTGGGCGGATCCACGGCGCGACTGCAGCGGTGTTTTGCTCACGAACAGCGTCTATTTTGGTCGTTCGGATACGCGCGAACTGCGGACGGCATTCTACGAAGCGCTCGTTGAAGACCTTGAGGAATAGGTGTGCTGGCGGTCGGGCTGATGAGTGGAACCTCGCTGGACGGCATCGATGCCGCCCTCGTTCACATTCAGCCTGACGGCCCGGCGTATCGCGTCGAGCTGCTCAACTTTACGACCGTGGCATTCGAACGCGATCTCGCCGACCGGCTGCGCTCGTCGCTGCCGCCCAATGCCGGTACCGTCGAAGGTGCGGCGCACGCGCACCGCATGCTTGGTGACGCGTTTGCAGGCGCCGCGGCGGCCGCCGCAGGAGACTCTCGCGTCGATTACGTTGCTTCGCACGGTCAAACGCTTTGGCATGACGGCGACGCCCACGTCACGCTCCAGCTCGGCGATGCATTTGCCATTCGCGAACGCATGCGCGCCAGCGTGTGCTACGATTTTCGCAGCGCGGACTGCGCGGCGGGCGGACATGGCGCGCCGCTGGTTCCCTACGTCGATGCGCTGCTGCTGCGAGATGCAAACGAGCACCGGGTCGCTGTCAACATCGGCGGCATTGCGAACATAACGGCGATCGCTCCCGATGCGCGTCCCGAAGACGTCATCGCCTTCGACAGCGGTCCGGGCAACATGCTGATCGACGCGTTCGTGCGCTTTCGTTCGAACGGCGGTCTGACCTACGATCGCGACGGCGAACTGGCGCTGCAGGGCCGGATTGACGATCCGGCGCTGCGCGCGATGCTCGCGGATCCGTACTTTGCGCTGATGCCGCCGAAAACGACGGGGCGCGAACGCTTCGGCGCGCAGTTCTTGCGTGCGCACGGCGACGCACTTGACGAACTCTCGCTGGAGGACGGTGCCGCAACGCTGACGGCGCTTACGGCCGCGTCAATCGCGGACGGCGTTCGTTCCACCTCGCCGCCCGGCGCACGCGTCGTCGTCAGCGGCGGAGGAGCGCATAATGCAGCCATCCTCAGGGATCTCGCCCGGCGACTCGCAGACTTTACCGTTCAAACATCAAACGCGATGAACATCCCCGCGGACGCGAAAGAGGCGATGGCGTTCGCGCTGCTCGGTTACGAAACGCTGCGTGCGCGGCCTGCAAACGTTGCGCGCGTTACCGGCGCAAGGCATCCGGTCGTCCTGGGCGCGATCGCACCGTACGATCTGTCGGCCCTGCTGACGAAAATGGAGCAAGAATGTCGCGCGTAGTCGTCGGCGTCGATGCGGGCGGAACGTCCACGATCGCCGCGCTCGCACAAGATGGCCGGCTCGTTCGCACGCGCGAAGGCATGGCGGCCAATGCCAGTACTCGCGGCGTCGAAGCCGCGGCCGGCACGATTGCCGACACGATCTTGGGCGCGCTCGACGGCGCGGTGCCGGAGGCGATCTTCGTGGGCGCAGCCGGCGCGGGACGCGAAGAGACCGCACGTTCTATCGAAGGAATACTCCAATCGCGCTTCTCCGGCGCGCGCGTCGGCGTGCGTGACGATGCCTGCATCGCGCTGCGCGCGGCAGTTCCCGCCGGTGACGGCTTGGTCGTGATCGCCGGAACGGGCTCCGTCGCATACGCCGAACGCGCCGGCATTGCGTATCGCGCGGGCGGGTACGGCTATCTGCTTGGCGACGAAGGCTCCGGCTTTGCGATCGGATCGGGGGCGATCCGGCTGCTGCTGCGCGCGTTTGACGAGCGAGGTCCTCGCGATGCGTTCGTTGAGGAGATCGCGGCGCGATTGGAGGCGAGCAGCGCGATGGACGTGCTGGCCCACGTGTACGGCAACCCCCACGCCGTCACGATGATTGCCGGGCTTGCGCCGATTGCGATCGCGGCCGCGAATCGTGGAGACCGCAGCGCGAACAAGCTGCTGCAAAACGCTGCGCTCGAATTGGCAGAGATGGTTAAATCGCTGGCCAAGCGCTCCAATCTTGCGCAAAGCGGTGCGCCGGTGGTTCTTTCCGGCGGACTGCTGCGGGAGAACACGCTGCTGACGTTTTTGCTCGAAACGCGGCTCAGCCACGAATTGCCGTCCATGCCGGTTTGGAAGGGCGACGTCGAGCCGTACATCGGTGCGCTCGCGCAAGCCGAACAGCCTGTCGCGATGAACGATCTGCCTCAAACCGAGCTCGCGAATGCCCAAACTCGCGGCCTCGATACGTTATCCACCGGGCAGCTCGTGCGCGTTCTCGCACAGGAGCAGCGTGCCGCTTTCGACGCCGTTCTTGCCGTGAGCGATTCCATCGCCGAAGCCGTGGAAGAAATCGCCGCCCGAATGCGCGCCGGCGGCCGCCTGCACTACGTCGGCGCAGGCAGCAGCGGTCGGTTGGGATTTTTGGACGCGTCCGAAATGCCGCCGACGTTCGGAACCGATCCGGGGCTGGTGTGCGCCCATATCGCCGGCGGAACCGCCGCGCTCACGCGGGCGATCGAAGGCGCCGAAGACGACTGCGCCGCCGGAGAGCGCGAGATGACCGATCACGTTCGGCGCAGCGATGCGGTCGTGGGATTGTCCGCCAGCGGCGGCGCCCCGTACGTGCTCGGCGCCATCCGCACGGCGCGTACGGCTGGAGCATGGACGCTGGGGGTGGCGAACAGCCGCGGCAGCGCCTTGGTGGCCGCGGCGGATCTCGGCATCGTGTTGGAAACGGGAGCCGAGCCGCTCACCGGCTCGACGCGCCTCAAGGCGGGAACCTCGCAAAAACTGCTGCTCAACACGATCTCGACCGCAACGATGGTGCGTCTAGGCAAAGTGCACGGCAACCTCATGGTGGACGTGGTCGCGACGAACGCGAAGCCTGCGGGGACGCGCGCTGCGGCTGGTGATGCAACTCACGGCCGTAAACGAGCAGCAGGCGCACGAACTCTTGCAAGCTGCGGGCGGCAACGTCAAAGTCGCTGCCGTGATGGGCGTCCGCGGCCTCAAGGCGCCGCAAGCGCGCAGCCTGCTCAAGCAACACGCGGACTCCTTGCGCGCCTTGGGTATATCGTAATCCGAATGACGCGCCTTCGCGCGCAAAGGAGGAATTCATGGCTGCTCTTGCCGGGATCTTGTGGACGATCATCGTCATCCTGTTCGCGATCTGGATTGCCGGGCTGATCCTGCACTTCTTGGCCGGATGGATCTGGATACTGTTCGCAATAGCCGTCGTGCTGCTGTTCGTCAACCTTCTGAAGGGACGAGGCGCCACAGTCTAACGACGCGAAAAGCGCCGCGACCGGTATGCATGTCGCGGCGCTTCTTTTTGCTCTCGTCACGCTCGTTCCGCTCGACGATCGTCCCGTGACGCGGCAACTGCCCCAAATGCTGGGACGCATTGCCGGGCAGAGCGTCGTCGAACCGCCGCGAGCGCTGCTGGGCAACTATCTCACGTTCGGCAAACCCGACGATATCATTGCGTGGCTCAACGATCCCGGCCGCAAGGGTTCTCACGCATTCGTCGTCTCGATCGACATGCTTGCGTACGGCGGTTTAGTCGCCTCCCGCGTGCCGGGCGTCACCTACGCCGACGCATATTTCCGTTTGAACGAATTTCTGCAACTGCGCGCCGTTCATCCGCATGCGTGGATCGGCTCATTCGGTACGATTATGCGCCTGGCGCCGACCGGCGTTCCCGCGGTCGGACCGGCGGCCTCGTTTTTTGCCGCGTATCCCCTTTGGCAGTATCTGACCGACTATGCGAACCTGCACGATCCGCCGCTGCCCTCGGAACGGCAGCGCGCGGCCCATCTGCGCGAGCTGATCGGTGAGCCGGTGCTGCAGGCGTACCTACAGACCCGAACCCGAAATTTCGGCGTCGATCTCCACGCGATCGATCTGGTGCGGCGCGGATATCTCGACACGCTGGCCTTGGGTCAGGATGATGCCGGTCCCGTGGGTTTGCACGTGAAGGAAGTTCGCGCGCTGCAGGCGGCGGTTAACCAGAGCGATCTGGCGGAACGCGTGGCAATCGAGCCGGGTGCCGACGAACTCGGCATGGCGATGACGGCGCAGGCCCTCGCGCGCGAAGCCGGATGGAAGCCGCGCGTCTCCGTGCACTATTCGACGCCGGAGGGCGCTTCGTACAACGATCCGCTGGAGTATGCGCCCATCGACGTGACGATAAGCGCGCTGATCCGATTGTGCGGCGGGGTGCGCGACGATGCAGCCGGCGACATCCAGTTATATGTCCGCGTGCCGGGAACGGGCCCGGCGCTGGACGCGACGCTGCTGTCCAATATCATGCGTGACGAATCAGCGAACAAATCGGTAGCTTTTGCCGATCTGTCGTTTTTGGAGAACACGCTGACGGACCAGGCGCGTTTCGCTCGAAATCTGCTCGCCGGCGGAGCGGCGAGCAAACTGGATGCGTACGCTTCCTGGAATACCGACGCAAATACGGTCGGCACCGCAGTGGCAGAGGCCGTTGCCGCAGGCGTGGGCCGGCGCGATGGGACGTATGATGCGCTCGCGCATAAAACATTTACTTTCAATCGTTTCGTCGACGACTATGCGTTTCACGATGACGTGCGCCCGCAGCTCAATGCCGCGCTCACTGCGGCCGGCATCGCCGATCACACCTATCTGCTGCCGCAGCAAGCGGCGCAGATCGAAATCCTGAACCGCAGCGCGCTATGGAATCACGCGCAAGCGATTCTGGATCGGCTGTATCCGCAGTATCACATCGCGGCGATGCGTTTAACGCTCCCTTGGGATCGCACCTTCGAGACGGAAATCGACGCGGCCATAGCCCGGAACCTGCCCTAAAGCGCTGCCGACGGCTATGGGACGGCCTTCGGACGCGGGACGGACGCGGACGCCGTACCGTAGGGGCATGTTTTCACAACAGTCGCACCCATATCTCATCCAGCTCACTGCGTTATGGTGTTCGTTCTTGCCCGCATTCGCCGTCGCGTCCCTGATGGTGGGGGCGTTCCTTCGAGCGGGCGCGCCGAGGAGGCGCCGGCGTTTAGTGTACTAAGGTCGAGGCCGGAACGAAGCGTACGCCTTGCGCCTGCATCTTGGGATACATCTCGCGAAGCGCTTCCAGCGTCGTCGGCTTGGGGTGCCCGATAGCGATCGCAGAGCCGTCTCGCTTGGCGATGGCCACGGTGCGCGCGAGCATGGATTCGGTGTACGCGACGTCGGCTTGGTTGTCCAAAAATACGTCCCGCGACGCGTTCGCGACGCCTTGCTCGCGCGCCGTCCGTGCGGCGACGGTCTGCGCGTTCGTGCGTGAATCGATAAAGAACAATCCGTGTGCCTTGATCACCGCCATGACGTCGCGCATCACCCGTGCGTCCGAACTGGCGAGGCTGCCTTCGTGATTGTTGACGCCGGCGGCCGCAGGCACTTGCGCCAGGTCGTCTTGCGTTTGGCGCGCGATGGCGTCGTCGCTCATTGCAGTGGTGATTTCCCCCGGGCCTGGGTCGGCGTGCGAGAGCGGTTCCATCGGCAAGTGCAGCATGATGCTCTTGCCGGAAGCCGCTGCTTCTTGCGCGATTTGAGCCGTGAAACGCACGTGCGGAAGCACGGAGAGCGTGAGCGCGATAGGAAGCGCCAAATATCCGCGTTCGGTGGAAGGCCATTGGCCGCAGTCGTCGATGACGATCGCAACCTGTGCGTTGCCGCTGATCTCCGAGGGAGTGGGACTGGGCGTTTTCGGCGCGAGAGCCGGCGACGGCAATGCCGCAGGCGATGCCTGCGCGATCGGGCGCGCGCTGGGAAGCGGCGGTCCTGGTCTGCGATGAGGATGGTGCGCGCGCGGCCGGGGAAGGATTGCCCAGACCACGGCGCCGGCGAGGATCAGGGCGACGAGCAGAAGCGGCAGAGCGTTGAAGTCTCCGTTTGCGCTTCCTTTTGCGCGGCATGGGCAAAGCGTTTTCTGCAGGCGCGTGTAACCATGCCTGCATGCCCGAGCGATACGACGCAATCATTGTAGGAGGAGGCGCCGCCGGTTTGAGCGCGGCGATGATTTTGGGCCGTTCGTGCCGCAGCGTGCTCGTTTGCGATGACGGTAGGCCGCGCAATGCGGTGGCGAACCGCATGCACGGATTCCTTTCGCGCGACGGCATGCCGCCCAGTCAGCTGCTTTCCGTTGGACGGGAAGAGCTCGCACGATATCCGTCCGTGCGGTTCATGCAGACGCGCATCGTTGGCGTGGAGATGCAGGAAAACGGATTCGCTGTAAACGACGAGCACGGGCAGCATTTCGAATGCCGGCGCATCCTGCTTGCAACGGGCGTGTACGACGCACTTCCCGATATCCCGGGCTTGCGGGACCGCTGGGGTACCAGCGTGTTCGTATGTCCGTACTGCGACGGTTGGGAAGTGCGCGGAAAGCGGTTGGCGGTCATCGGCAAAGGCCGCCGAGCTGTGGAGCTTGCGCAAGAATTGCGTCAGTGGAGCGCGGACATCGTCGTGTGCACTCAAGACGCCGACGACCTCACCGAGAAGGATCGCCGTTGGCTCGTTGCCGCCAGGCTGCCGGTGTGCCCTTCACCCGTAGCGGCGTTTGCCGGAAAGGGCAGCTCGCTGGCGCAAGTGCGCTTTGCAAACGGTGACGTCGAGGCATCCGAGGCCGCCTTTTTGTGCGCGCCGCTGCGAGCGCGCTACCCGCTGGTAGAAACACTCGGCTGCCGTTTGAAGTCGGAGGGCCAAATAGAAATCGACGAACGCGGCCGCACCAGCGTGCCGGGATGCTACGCCGCCGGCGATGCCGTCACGACCGTCCATCAAGTGGTGTTGGCCGCGGCGAGCGGCGTTTGTGCAGCGATGGCGCTCAACGAAGACTTGCTCGAAAAAGAAATCGGCGAAACCGCGCGCAGCATCGCATAACCGTGCTGAGCGTACCGGTGATTTTTGGTTCCGTGCGCATCGAACGCCGCGGCATCAAAGCTGCGCGTTTCATAGTCACGGAGCTGGCGCGGCGCGGTTGCAGCCCCGTTCTAATCGATCCGCTCGAGTACCGTTTACCGCTGCTCGAGCAACAGTACTCCGACTATCCCGCGGGACGAGCGCCCGCGATGCTGGAGCAACTGGCGCAAATCTATCGCAGCGCGGACGGATTCGCGATCGTGAGCGGCGAGTACAATCACGGCATTCCGCCGGCGCTCAAGAACTTGCTCGATTACTTTTTGGAAGAGTATTTTTGGCGCCCGTCGGCGATCGTGTGCTATTCCGGCGGCCGCTTCGGCGGCGTGCGGGCGGCGATGCAACTGCGCATGACCCTTGGAGAACTTGGAATGCCATCGATTCCGTCGCTGCTGCCGATCCCGCATGTCGGAGAATCGTTCACCGACGCGGGCGAGCCCACGGATCCGCATTTTGCAGAACGCAATGCGCAATTCTTTGAAGAGTTTCTATGGTACATGGAAGCGCTCAAAGAGCGCCGCGCTCGCGGCGTTCCCTATTAGTAACCGATGGCCCAAGGGGCCACGTGCAACAAAGCAAGATATTCGGGCCGAAGGCGGGGGCGAGGAGCGCGAAGCGCGGATTCGCCGTTTCTTAGAAAGCCTCGCGCTGGCACAGCTCGATCAGCACGCCCTCGGTGCTCTTGGGGTGCAGAAACGCAATCAGGTTGCCATGCGCGCCTTTGCGCGGCCGCTCGTCGATGAGTTGCACGCCGGCCGCTTTGAGGCGGGCAAGTTCGTTCACGAGGTTTTCCACGCGATAGGCGGTATGGTGCAAACGCGTCTGCGCTTCGCCGCGGTATCGCGCGATCGCCGACGTTTCGTCGAGCGGGCGCAGCAATTCGATGACCGAATCGCCCGCCTGCAAACCGACGGCTTCGACACCTTGATCGGATAGCGTTTCACGGTACAGCTGGCGAAAGCCGAGCGTCTTGGTATACAGCTCGATCGAACGTTGCAAGCTTTTCACGACGATCGCCACGTGATCGATCTGCATCAAGCCAGAACCTGCGGAGCGCGATACACGCCGAATACGTCGCGGAGCACGTCGCATACCTCTCCAAGTGTGGCACCCGCGTCCACGGCGTCGATGAAGTACGGCATGAGGTTTCGGCTGCCGGATGCCGCCTCGCGCACGTCCTGCAGTCGCTCATTTGTCCAAGCCCCGTCGCGTGAAGCGCGCAGGGCTCGAACGCGCCGAATCTGCTCCTGTTCCACAGCATCATCTACGCGATCGATCGCAATGGCGCTGCGCCGGCTTTCCGAATCCACAAACGCATTGACGCCCACGACGATTTGCTCGCCGCTTTCGATCGCTTGCTGCGCCTGGTAGGCGGAATCGGCGATGCGCGCCTGCATCCATCCACTCTCGATGGCGGCGATGCTGCCGCCCAAATCGTCGACCTCCGCGATGAGCTTGCGCGCGCGTTCGACCAGTTCGTTCGTGAGCGTTTCGAGATAAAACGATCCGCCCAGCGGATCGACCACGTCCGCGACGCCGCTCTCGTAACCGATCACCTGCTGCGTGCGCAGAGCCAGTTTTGCCGAAGCCGCGGTCGGAAGCGCCAGGGCTTCGTCCTTGCCGTTCGTGTGCAGCGACTGTGCGCCGCCGAGAACCGCCGCCAGGGCCTGCAACGCGACTCGAACCACGTTGTTCTCGGGCTCTTGCGCGGTGAGCGTCGAACCCGCCGTTTGCGCGTGGAATCGCAGCATATGGGAGCGCGGATCGCGGCAGCCGAACTCGTCGCGCGTGATGTGCGCCCACAGCGCGCGCGCCGCGCGGAATTTGGCAACCTCTTCGAAGAGATCGTTGTGCGCGTTCCAAAAAAACGAGATGCGCGGCGCTACCGCGTCCAAGTCGATGCCCGCTGCCTGCGCGGCGCGTAGATACGCTTTTCCGTTGGAAAGCGTGAAGGCGAGTTCTTCCAGTGCCGTCGATCCCGCCTCGCGAATGTGATAGCCGGAAATCGAGATCGCGTTCCACTGCGGAACGTGCGCGGCGCAGTATGACATGACGTCGGTGACCAGGCGCATGGAGGGCTGCGGTGGATAGATGTAGGTTCCGCGCGCGACATACTCTTTGAGCACGTCGTTCTGAATCGTGCCGCCGAGCGCACTAAACGCGATGCCGCGCCGGCGCGCAACGGCCAAATACATCGAAAGAATGATCGACGCCGGCGCGTTGATTGTCATCGAAACCGTCACACGATCCAGCGGAATGCCGGCGAGCAGCGTCTCCATGTCCGCGACGCTGTCGATTGCCACGCCGACTTTTCCGACCTCGCCGCGCGCCGCAGGAGCATCGGAGTCGTATCCCAGCTGCGTCGGTAAATCGAAGGCCACGGACAAACCCGTCGTGCCTCGTTCCAGCAGAAAACGATAGCGCGCGTTGGACTCGGCGGCCGTTGCAAAGCCCGCATACTGACGCATCGTCCACAACCTGCCGCGATACATGTCTTTGCGCACGCCGCGCGTAAACGGAAATGCCCCCGGCTCTTGGGATGACTGCGCGGTTCCTTCTACGCGAGTGTAGACCCGCTTTAGCGGGATGCCGCTGGAATTTTCGTTGCGGGCCATTAGGACGCTTCGCCGGCAATCGTCACGACCGGCGACTGTGCCTCTACCGTGTCGCCCGCCTTCACGTGTACCTTCGCCGCCATCCCGCCCTTATGTGCGCGTATTTCGTTCATCATCTTCATCGCCTCGATCACCGCGACGACCTGTCCTGACTGGATATCATCACCTTGCTTGACGGAAAGTTCGACGACGACCCCATGCATCGGCGAAAGCACCTCGTCGCCGCTGGGAGCGGGCGCGCTGCTGCGGCGTGCGGTTCGGGGCGCCGGACGCTGCTTTTTGGGAGCGCTCTCCACACCGGCCGGCGGATCGATCAAGCGTACCCGATAGAGCTTGTCGTTGACTTCGACCCGCATTTCGGGCGAGGATGACGGCGGTGCATCGTTCGGCACGCCGCCCGGCGTCTGGGAGCGCCCGTCACCGGCTCCGGCAAAGCGTTTGGCGGCGAACGCTTCCAACGTCGCGGTGCCGTACGTGGCATCGGTGACGGCGCCTTCGTCGCACAGCGCCCGCAGAAGCGGCAGCGTGGTCGGCACGCCGGCGATTTCGTATTCGTCGATGGCTCTTCGCAGCCGCGCAATCGCTTGGGCGCGATTCGGTGCCCACACGACCAGTTTAGCGATCAACGAGTCGTAGTCCGGCGCCACCGTGAACCCCGCGTACGCCGCCGAATCGATGCGCACGCCCGGCCCCGCCGGTTCATGGTACGCCGTAACGGTTCCGGGCGCCGGACGAAAATTTTGCGCGGGATTCTCCGCGTTGACGCGCCCCTCGATGGAATGGCCGCGAAACACGATATCGCGTTGCGCGTATCCGAGCGGTTCACCGGCGGCTACGCGAATCTGCTCGCGAATCAGATCCAGCCCGCTGATCATCTCGCTCACGGTATGCTCGACCTGAATGCGCGTGTTCATTTCCAAAAAGTAGAACTGATCTGCGCTTACCAGGCACTCGATCGTGCCGGCGCTATCGTATGCGATCGCCTTGGCGGCCCGGATTCCGGCTTCACGCAAACCTTCGCGCACGTGCTGGGGGATCGTCGCGGGCGCTTCTTCCCACAATTTTTGGTGACGCCGCTGCAGCGAGCAATCGCGTTCGCCTACGTGAAGCACCGTGCCGTGTTTGTCCGCGAGGATCTGCAGCTCGACGTGCTTGGGATTCTCCAAATAGCGCTCGGCGTAGATCGTGCCGTTCTTGAAGTACGCGATCGCTTCGCGTTGCGCCGTCGTAAACGCCGATCCGAGTTCGGCGGGCGTGCGCGCGACTTTCAGGCCTTTGCCGCCGCCTCCGCCCGACGCTTTGAGCGCCAAAGGCAGCCCGTACCGCTCCGCCGCCGCACGCGCCTGCGCTTCGTCGGCGATGGGTTCCGTGCCGCCGGGCACAACGGGAACGCCGGCTGCAACCATCGCTTGACGGGCGCGGACTTTGTCGCCCATCGCATCGATCGCTTCAGGGTGCGGACCGATCCACGTCAGCCCGGCCGCGACCACGCGGCGTGCGAACGCGGCGTTTTCCGCCAAAAACCCGTATCCAGGATGGATGGCCTGCGCACCGCAGGCTTCGGCCGCCTCGAGCAATCGCGCCGCGTTCAGGTAACTCTGGGACGGTGCAGCCGGACCGAGCAGAAACGCTTCGTCGGCCATCCGAACGTGGAGCGCGTCACGATCGATCTCGGAATAGACCGCAACGGTGACGATGCCCATCTCGCGCGCCGTTCGAATGATGCGCACCGCAATTTCGCCGCGATTGGCGATCAGAATCTTATCGAACAAGCGCGTTCACGCTGCGCTGGAAAGTCTCGCAGATCTGTTCCCGCGCAGCCGTTTTCCATTTCGACCGTTGCTCCTCGGGCTCGCGCGGTACTTTCGAACGCATGCGAAGAACCACGACGAGGGCGGCGAGTTCCTCGCCGCTCATTCGACCCTTGCCATCCCTCATTTTCACGACGATGGCGGCGGATACATGCCCATCGCATGGAAACCGCAATCGACGAAGTGCACGTCGGCGGTAACTGCGCTGGAAAGGTCGGACGCGAGATACACCGCCGTTTTGCCGACGTCGTCGGTGCTGACGTTGCGCCGAAGCGGCGCGGTTGCGGCGACCACGTCGAGCATCTTGGAGAGCCCCGCGACTTGCCGAGCGCTGGCGGTTTTGATCGGGCCGGCCGAAATGGCGTTCACGCGGATGCCGCGTTCGCCCAAATCGAACGCTAAATACCGCATCGAAGCTTCGAGCGCGGCCTTGGCGATGCCCATGACGTTGTAGTTCGGTACGATGGCGGTTGCGCCCAAATAGGTGAGCGCCATGACCGACCCCCCGTCGTTGATGGCGCCGCGAAGCGCGTTCACCAGAGCGATAAGGGAGTAAGCCGACACGTCCAACGAAAGGCCGAAGCCGGACCGGCTCGTGTCGTAGACCTTGCCTGCGAGGTCGTCTTTGTTTGCAAAGGCGATGGAGTGCACCAAAACGTCGATGTGGCCAAATGTTCGGGTGAGCTCCTCCGCCATCGTCCGGAGCGAATCGTCCGAGGCGACGTCGCACTCCAGGCAGGGACCGCCGCCCAATTCCGCCGCAATTTTGAACACTTGATCCTTGACGCGGTCACCCTGGTAGGTGAATGCCGTGTCGGCGCCGTGTTCCTGAAGGTTCCGGGCGATGCCCGTGGCGATGGACCACTGGTTGGCGATGCCCGTGACCAGCGCGCGTTTGCCTTCTAACAGTCGCACGTCGCCTACATACCAAGGCCGCCGGCCGCGTCCTCTTGGCATTGCCGCTCGCGGGAACCCCGGCGGCTCTGCCGACGGGGACGAGGAGACCCCTTCGCGGCTTCTGGGGAGAAGGTTACGCGTGCATTCGCCATTTCAAGTAGAGCGTGCCCGGATTTCATCTTGCATCTCCTGGGCACAGGAGGCATGGCCGCACTGACAGACGTCCGCGCGGGGCTCGGCCGGGGGATGTTCGCAGTAGCTGCTGCAGGCATCGGCCGTCTTTTCAACCTGGCAAGTACACGCTAAGTTAATGCATCGAACGTTGTTCATGCGTACCCTGTACCCGGCGGATATAAATACCGCCGCCCGCCCGGCCGATACTCCCCATGTCGGTTCAATAAGGAGCAACGATGCGCGGCGACACACCGTCCTTGGACGAGCATGGGTTCAGAGTCAATTGGGTCAAACTCAACAATGATTTGTTCGGAGGAATCTGCGCCGATCCGGAACTGCGAGCGCGTTATGATGCTGCGGACTGGCGCGAGGCGCAACTGATTTGCTCGGATCAGTTCGATCTTTTGGTTAGCGACGCTGCGGAGTTCGTGGAGCGCTACATCATCGTCGGCGAGGATGCTACGAACTCGTCTGAATGTACGTGAATTTCGCTTCCTGACACGCGTTGATCGCCATCACGCCGGCGGGCACGACCAGCGCGTGCGTCACGATACCGGCGAGAATCGCGGCGTGCACCTCGCTCTTCGAGCGCTGCAGCGCCGACGCCGCTAGCTCGCTGAATCCCACGATCGCGTTGTGGCAGACGAAAAACGACGCGCCTTGCGCTCCGAGCCGCTCGACGCTCAAGTCCTGGGAATCTGCAGAAGCCGAGCGCAGGAACGGGTTTCCCTTTCCCGGCTTTGCGTGCCCGAATTGCACGCGGATCTCCGCCGGTGCCTTGGGCAGCGAAGGGATCAGCACTTGGTTCCATACGCTGTCGCTCATCGCCATGGCGATGGCCGCGCCATGATAGAGAACGGCGACCGTTTGAAGCGCCCCAGGGCCCTCTCCGAGATATTCGCGGTACGCCTGGATAGAGTTGTTCATTTGTTCGAGCACGTCGCCGCCCTCGATTTTCGTAACGCCGAAGCATTGTTTGTGCTTTGCCGGCTTGGTCAAGATGCGATCGAAGCGCGCCTGATCGAATTTGAACGTCAGACCAGGCTTAGCGGCGGCGTTCGCGTGTGCCGGCGCGAGCGCGAAGAGCGAACCTGCGGCGATGAATTCTTTGCGGGTCGTCATAACGGAATGTTTCCGTGCTTGCGTTTGGGGCGTTCGACGCGTTTGTTCGCGAGCATGTCGAGCGAGGTGGAAACGACGCGCCTGGTCATGTGCGCCTCTACGATGTCGTCGACATACCCCCGCTGCGCCGCAATGAACGGATTGGCAAAGCGTTCCGTATACATTTCAATCAGTTCTTGCGTTTTAGCTTCCTTGTCCGGGGCCGCGGCGATGTCGCGCCGGAAAATGGTTTTGACTGCGCCTTCGGCGCCCATGACCGCGATTTCGGCCGTCGGCCACGCGACGTTGACGTCCGCACGGATATGTTTGCTCGCCATGACGTCGTACGCGCCGCCGTACGCCTTGCGCGTGATGATCGTTATTTTTGGAACCGTGGCTTCGCAGAACGCATAAAGAAGCTTCGCGCCATGCGTGATGATTCCGCCGTATTCTTGATCCGTTCCCGGCAAAAAGCCCGGCACGTCCACGAACGTGACCAGCGGAATGTTGAACGCATCGCAGAATCGCACGAAGCGCGCGGCTTTGACGGAGCTGTTGATGTCGAGCACGCCGGCCAGCACGCTGGGCTGATTGGCCACGATGCCAACGCTGCGCCCGTTGACGCGACCGAAGCCGGTGATGATGTTTTGTGCGTAGAGCGGCTGAATCTCGAAAAAATCCCCGTTGTCGAGGACGGGCACGATAACGTCGTGCATATCGTAAGGTTTATTCGGAGAATCCGGTACGATATCGTCGAGTTCCATCGCCAAACGCAGCGGGTCGTCTTCGCAATCGTACCGCGGCGGATCGTCCAAGTTGTTTTGCGGAATGTACGAAAACAGCAGCTTCGTCAAGTCAACCATTTCGTCTTCGTCTGCGGCGGTCAGGTGCGCGACCCCGCTTTTGGATGCGTGCGTGCCGGCGCCGCCGAGCTCTTCGAACGTCACGTCTTCACCGGTCACGGTCTTGATGATTTCCGGCCCCGTGATGAACATTTGCGCGATGCCTTCGGTCATGACGATGAAATCCGTCATGGCCGGCGAGTACACCGCGCCGCCGGCGCAGGGTCCCGCGATGAGGCTGATTTGCGGGATGACGCCGCTGGCTTGCACGTTGCGCCAAAAGATCTCCGCATAGCCGCCCAGGCTGACGACACCCTCTTGGATGCGCGCTCCACCGGAGTCGTTGATGCCGATGATCGGTGAACCGGTGCGGGTGGCCAGGTCCATGACCTTGCAAATTTTTTCAGCAAACACTTCGCCCAGCGAGCCGCCGAGCACCGTAAAATCCTGCGAAAAAACAAAGACCTGGCGCCCCTCGATGGTGGCCCTTCCCGTCACGACGCCATCGCCCAAGAATTCTTTGCCGGCAAGGCCGAACGCGGTTGTGCGATGCAGCGCGAACCGGTCGAGTTCTACGAAGGAGTCCGAATCGACCAGCGCATCGACGCGCTCACGCGCGGTGCGCTTGCCGCGCTCGTGCTGGCGGCGAATCGCCTCTTCGCCGGCGGGCGCCTGCGCCGACTCCCGCTTGCGCAGCAGTTCCGCGTATTTTTCGTGATGCGTTTTCATTCGACACCGGGGTTCTGCGCCGCCGGAGAATCTTCCGCGCGGGGAGAACCTTGCCCAATGCGCCGGCTATTGCTCGGCTTCGTGGTTTTTGCCTACGCCCTTGCCTTGCCGGCGCGCGCCGAGCAAAGGCCGCCCGCCGTCATTATCAGCGCGCAGCAGATCGCACTTCATTCGGATCGTGCGCTGCTGATTGCCGCGGGCGGCGTGTCCGTTCGCTTTGGAGCCTTGCAGATTACCGCCACGCGCGTTCAGTACGAGCTGCGCGCGAACCGGCTGATCGCTGCAGGAGACGTGAACGTCTCGAGCGGCGCGTCCCGCGTGAGCGCTGCCGGCTATGTCTACGATTTCTCCACCAGACGCGGCGCAGTGAAAAAGGGAGCGGTGGTGCCCGAGCTTTCCGCTTCCGACGCAACGGCCGTGGGGCAGCAGGTCGAATTGCGTCCCGGATCGACGATTACGTTTACGAATGCGCAGGTGCAGGCCGGTTCGACCTTTACGCCGGTCGCTTCGTACACGTACGCCATCCCGCCGCCCAATGCCAAAGACTTCGGCTATTCGCCGGTTCCTTCTGCGGCGCTGGAGTGGCCGGTGCTCATCGGCAGTTCAACCAATGCATACGAGTTCGCGCGCGTGCGCTACGATCGCTACAACGGCGGTCCCGGCGCGGGCTTGGAAGAGCACTACGCTCGCAACGACCGCGGTTACGTCGCGCTGGGCCAAACACTGGACGTAGACGGCGGACGTTACGATCTCGTCGCGTACCAACGCATCGATCCAAGCCTCTCGCAATCGTTTACGAGTTCCTATTTGGCAGGAACGCACAGCGCGCGGTACGCGCTCACCTCGAGCGGCAGGCGCGGGTATGCGTCGCTGGCGTTTTCGCAGTACAACGCGACGCGCAGTGACGACTTCTTCGTTTCGGGCAATCAGCGAGCGATCGGGCGGGTCGCCTCGGTGCGTTTTCAAGCGGATCTCGGCCACGACGTCCATCCCGGTGACTGGCACGTCGCGCAAGACCTTCGTTTTACCCCGGGAATGCACGTGGACACGGCGAGCCTGCGCGTCGGGCCGTCTTCGCTGACGGGTTCGCTCGATCTGGGCGAGTCGTTCTACGATTACGGGCGCGCGACGCTCGCGAGTGCGGCATCGCTGTGGGGAAACTTTCCGGTTACCGCCAGTCTGCTCTTCACCGGCGGCGCGAGTTTCTCGCACAATGCGCCGCCGTTTCCGTCGACCTACCGCACGTACACGTGGGGCGCGACATGGAAGGCGAGCGAGGCGTTCAATCTGGTTTCATCGATCGTGTACGCGCACGACTTTGGGCAGGCGTTTCAGTCGGGGAGGCCGCAGTTTGCGGCCGCGCTGGACGTGCGCGTGCGGCGCAGAAACGGAACCGGCATCGAAGTGGGCGCGCTCCTTCCCTTCGGCGGCGTGGGCAACATGAACCGGCAAGCCGGCTTGAACGTGCGGTTTTCGAAGTAGCGGCTGTTACGCCATTACGGATGAATGCGGCGTGGCGGATGATCGGCGTGAAAACCCGGCACGGGACGTTCGCCGATCGACGTGCGGCGAAACGCCGATTGCATCGCGATGGCTCCGGGTTTGGATGCGTAAAGGCCCTCATCGAATGCGCCGTTCGTTAGTGGATTGGCAACCGCAATGAAACTGACCGGACGGGAATCCGCGAATGTCGTCGCCATGTAATCGCCGACCATGGCGCCGTCAAGCGTCTGCGCGAGCCAGCCGACGGAAATCGGACCGGCAAGCAATTGCGGCGCACCCCACGAGATGCCGCCGTTCGCAGAAGCGATGAAGTTTGCAGAAAGCGCGCAGTTCGCCGGTGCGCAGCCCGTGTTCGCATACGAATAATACGTCACGCCGACGTGTGCGCTTCCACCGGCGGTCGTAGGGTCCACCCCGATCCCGGGAATGAAATGGTCGACGCTGCTGGTGAGCGGATCGATGGGGATGCGCGCCGGCGAACTCCACACTCGCCCGTCCGCAGACCTCGCAAGCACGAGATCGTTCGCTGCGCATCCCGCCCGGAAGCGGCAGTCTTGCCACACGACGTAGACGGTGCCCGCGGCGTCGACGGCCGCCGAAACTAGCGGCAAGCTGCGCAGATGCGCGGCTTCGGTGTGATCGGCGATCGCGGAAATCGCGCGTGGCGCCGTCCAATCGGCGCCGCCGTCCGCCGAGGAGAATGCCAGCACGTTTTGCGCGTTCAGATCGTCGATGGGTACGATCACGGTGCCGTCCGGCTGCACGACGGGCTGGCCCCCGATGCCGCCCGTCGGCGTCGGTGGACTTGCCGGCGTGCCCCACGTTTCTCCGCCGTCGCTCGACGCGCTCATCAAAATCTTACCGCTGCCGGCGTAGTCGTCCCATTCGACGTAACAGTGGCCGAAAAACGCGCTTGCCGGGTGATTGTCGCAGGCGATCCAGTCCTTGTCGTTCATCGTTTCGCCGGCGGCCGTGATCGGTGCTGCGCTGCTCCACGTTACGCCGTCGGATGACCGGGCGACCATGGCGCCCGGTACGGCACCGCCGCTGAAAAGCACCGGCAATGCGGAGATGAGCCAAGTTGCATGGCGCACGTCGTACGCAACGACCGGATCGCTGATGCTGTCGTATGGTCCGGACGGCAACGCGTACGCCGTCGTTCCGCCCAATGCACCGCGCTGCCATGTCGCGCCGCCGTCGAACGAGGTCGCATAGCCGATATCCGATGCTCCCGCGCCGTAAAAGCGTCCGGTTTGAAACGCCGCGACGATCGTGTTGCCGAAGGCCGCTGCGCTGGGCTCGACTTCGGTCGCGTGCTGGCTGCCGGAATTCGTGAAGGGGTCGGCGCTGATACGTTGGACATTTGCGATCGAGGGCAGACCTTCTGGCGGCGGCGTCGACGTAGCGACGATCGGCGGCGTTCCGCTGCCGCCCCCGCTCGCGCTGCACGCACTCAGGAACGCAAGCGCAACAAGCGCAAACCGCTTGGGCTTTACCAAATTCCCAGCATGACTTTGACGTCTTCGCTCGCCATTTCGCGCGGATCCCACGGCGGAGTGAACGTGATATCGACTTTAACCGTTTTTACGCCGTCTATCGATTTGACGTTGTCTTCCACCGATTGCTTGAACAGCGGTCCCACGGGGCACATCGGCGAGGTGAGGGTCATGGTGACCGTGACGTGTTCGCCGTTATCGCCCTCCACGCTCACGTCGTACACCAGGCCCAAATCGAGAATCGGAATGTTGAGTTCGGGATCGTTGACGACGGCCAGCGATTCACGAACTTGTTCTACGGTCGGCATAGTAACAGTATTCAGAAAAGGCGCACGAACCCCGCCTGCGAACGTGGACAGCATGAAGCTTTTGCTGTTCGCGCTTGCGCTGGCGGCAGCGGCCTGGCCGGCGCGAGCGTCTGCCGCGGTTTCCGTTGCGGGCGGAGGCTTTACGCAAAGCGCTCCTTCCACCGGCGGAGCGGCGGCGATCGTGAGTTCGGGTGCGTCGATTCCGGCGGTTCCGCTGGAGGTGCAAGGCTCGCTGCTGGTGCCGCTCACCGGAGCGGGCGGCTACGCGGCTACAGCCGAGATCCGGGGCTTTACGGGCGGGGGGTACGGCGGTGCGTTCGTCGGCGCGGGGGCGGGCGTCGGAACGCTTTCGAGCAACCGCTCGTCCGGCACCGTGTTTACCGTTTTTGCGGGAAAGTCGCTCGCGCCGTTAACCTCCATCGAAATTCGCTTATACAAACAAACGCAAACAGCCGGAGCGACCGCCGGGTTCATCGGCATACGGTTCAGCTTTTGATGGGTGGAGTAAAGCGGAATCGGAACCGATTACGAATGAACGGGGTTGTACGTTCTCGCCGTAGGCGACCGTGCAACGCACCAGGGTATAGTCGAGTAGCACGCTAAGGGCGCCGATCGGAACGAAGGAGATATAAAGCCGAACCATGTCAATGTGGGAACCGTTCACCGAGCGAGCACGGCGAAGCATCGTTCTTGCGCAAGAAGAAGCGCAGCGACTCGGAAACAACTACATCGGTACCGAGCACATTTTGCTTGGCATCATTTCCGAGGGCGAGAGCTTGGCCGCCAAAGTGCTCGAAACGCTCGGCGTGAATCTGGCCAAAGTCCGCCAAGAAGTCGAGGCGATCGTCGGACGGGGCGGTCAAACGGTTCAGCAGGAGATGGTGTTTACGCCGCGTGCCAAGCGCGTGATCGAGCTGGCTTTCGAAGAGGCTCGCCAGCTCAACCACAACTACATCGGAACGGAACACCTGCTGCTCGGCCTCATTCGCGAAGGCGAAGGCGTGGCGGCCCGCGTCCTGACGAATTTGGGCGTCGATCCTGCCAAAGTGCGCGTGCAGACCACGTCGCTCTTAGGCGCGGAAGGCCAACCGCCCGCACCAAAAGGCAAAAGCAAGACTCCCACGCTCGACGCGTATGGCCGCGACCTCACGCAACTGGCGCGCGAAAACAAATTGGATCCGGTTATCGGTCGCAGCAGCGAGATCGAACGCGTCATCCAGATTCTCTCACGCCGCACGAAAAACAACCCCGCGCTGATCGGCGAACCTGGCGTCGGCAAAACGGCGATCGCCGAGGGGCTGGCGCAGCGCGTCATCAAGGGCGACATACCTGAACCGCTGCGCGACAAGCGCGTCATCACGCTGGATCTCGCCGGGCTGGTAGCCGGCACGAAGTATCGCGGCGAGTTCGAAGAGCGCATGAAGCGCGTGATGGACGAAATCCGCGGCGCCGCCGGCGAGATCATTCTGTTCATCGACGAACTGCACACGCTCGTCGGTGCAGGTGCCGCCGAAGGCGCCATTGATGCCAGCAACATCATCAAGCCCGCGCTCGCCCGCGGTGAGCTGCAGTGCATCGGCGCCACGACTCTAAACGAGTTCCGCAAGCATATCGAGAAAGATTCCGCGCTGGAACGCCGGTTTCAGCCCGTGATGGTCGGCGAGCCGACCGTCGAAGAGACGATCGAGATTTTGAAAGGTTTGCGCGACCGGTACGAGGCGCATCACAAAGTGCAAATCACCGACGAAGCGCTCGCGGCTGCCGCGAAACTGGGCGACCGATACATTACCGATCGCTTTTTACCGGACAAGGCCGTCGATCTTATCGACGAAGCCGCCTCCCGCGTGCGTCTGCAGGCCACGCTGCCGCCGCCCGAGGTTCGCGAGGTCGAGGCCCAGCTTCGGCGGATCATCACGGAAAAAGAAGCCGTCGTGAAGGCGCAGGAGTTCGACAAAGCTGCCGAGCTGCGCGACAAAGAAGAAAAAACCCGGCTCGAGAAATCGCGCCTGGAGCAAGAGTGGCAAACGAAACGCTCTCAGAGCGACAAGATCGTCAAAGTCACGGAAGACGATATTGCATACATTGTTTCTTCTTGGACCAAGATCCCGGTCAGCAAGCTCGCGCAGGCAGAGACCGAAAAACTGCTCAATATGGCGGAATCGCTGCACCTGCGCATCGTTGGCCAAAACGAAGCGATCAACGTCATCGTGCGCGCCATTCGCCGCTCGCGCGCGGGCTTGAAAAATCCGAATCGCCCGATCGGCTGCTTCATGTTCCTCGGCCCGACGGGCGTAGGCAAGACCGAAGTAGCCCGCAGCGTCGCCGAGTTTTTGTTCGACGATTCCGACTCGATGATCCGCATCGACATGTCGGAATACATGGAAAAATATGCCGTCTCTCGTCTGGTCGGCGCTCCTCCGGGATACGTGGGTTACGAAGAGGGCGGCCAACTCACGGAAGCGGTCCGTCGCCGTCCGTACGCAGTCATTCTGCTTGACGAGGTCGAGAAAGCGCATCCCGACGTCTTTAATCTGCTGCTGCAGGTGCTCGACGATGGACGTTTGACCGATTCGCAAGGCCGCCAAGTCGACTTCAAAAACACGGTAATCATCATGACGTCCAACGTCGGCGCCACCGGCATTACGACGACCACCGACATCGGCTTCCGCACGCAAAAGAATACGGACGAGGACGAAGCGCGGCAATACGAGCGCATGAAGAACAAAGTGCTGGAGGAAGTCAAGCACACGTTCCGGCCCGAGTTCGTGAACCGCTTGGACGAAATCGTCGTCTTTCATCAGCTCACGCGTCCGCAAATCGAGCAGATCGTCGGGCTGGAGCTCGAAAAAGTCATGCGCGAGGTCAAGGCGCAAGAGATGCATCTGGAAGTGGCGGAAGACGCCAAAGTGCTGCTCGCCAAGAAGGGCTGGGATCCGCAGTACGGCGCGCGGCCACTGCGCCGAGCGATCCAGCGCGAGGTCGAGGACGAGCTGGCCGAGGAAATGCTGCGGGGCACCTTCGCCGCGGGCGACCGGATACTGGCCGAAGTCGACCCGGACAACCCGGAAAAGCTGCGCTTCAGCAAGATCCCGGGCATCGAGCCGCCGCCTCCGCGCGAACCCGAACACGCGACCAGCTAGCACACGAGGGCGTCATATCGGCGCCCTTCTGCTCGTGACCTTAATCTGCGCACACCAAAAAGAAACATTGGTTGCATTGTAGGCGCTTGGCATATCGCCCCACAGTAGAAGTAGCCGTGGGCGCACCGCGCATTGCGGCGCAAGAAGGGCGATGCCAATGGCTGTTTCAATCGATCCGCTCCGCGTGTTTATCGTCGAGCGGGCACTGCTGTTCGGTGAAGCGCTCGGTCAAGTTCTTGCGGCCGATCCCTCGATTAGCGTGGTCGGCATTGCGACGGACCGAGCGAGCAGCATGCTTACCGACGCTCACGCCGACGTGATCGTCGTCGACGTGGATTGCGAGGACCCTAGTCGTGTGCTCGAGCACTACCGTGCGGTATGTCCGGCAGCGCGTGTCTGCTTTCTTTTGATGTACGGCAATGCGGAGCTTATGCGGCGCAGGCTCGCGTTGGGCGCGGACGGTTACGTCATGAAGGATGCGTCGCTGCGGGAGCTCTTGACGGCGGTCAAGTCGGTCGGACTTGGAGCCGGGTACGTCGATCCGCGTCTAGCCACGATGCTGGTGCGCAGGAACGATCCGATGCGCTTGGGTAGCAGCGATCGGCTCACGCCGCGTGAAACTGAAATCATCCGCCTCATCGCTCAGGGGCTATCGAACCGCGACATCGGCCGGCGGTTGATCCTGTCGGAAAAGACCGTCAAGAACCACATCAGCAGCATCTTTTCCAAACGGCACTTCACCGCACGTTCGCAAGCGGCCGTGCACGCGATTCGCGCGGGGCTCGTATAGCCCTTTACAGCTTTTGCCAGCCTTTGACGATCGGATAGACTCGCGAACGCAAATTCCTGATCGTCGTCTTTTTCTGATATATACGTCGCTGCCCACGGTTCGAATCCGTTGTGCACGCGCTTTTTGAAATCGAAGCCGTTCGCCTCGGCGGTTTTTTCCGCGGCGCGATCTTGATCGCGCACGATTTTCGCGTTCCCGATGCAGTCGGGTTTTGTGTAAACGTAATCGCCCCAAACATGCCAAGTGCTCATGACGGTATCGTGCCCGCCTGCGGCGCCGGTTATTCCTGCCTGCTTGGCGGTTAGGAATTGGCGCCGCATCGTAGTACAACGTTCGTGTGATTACGGCGCTGTTTTTCATCGCTCTGCTGCAGGCTACGCCGCCGCCTACGCCGCCCGCCTTGCCCGCTCCAATGCCGGAGTCCACGCCGTCTACGCCTGCGCCTCAGTCCACGCCGCCGGCTTCCCTCTTGGCTGAGCCCGGTGCGCTAAATCTGCATCCGACGCAGTCGCAGAGCGTTTCCGTGCAGGGAGCAAATGGATCGATCGCAGCGCAAACGGACGTCCCGCTCGTTACAGTCACGGTCGATCAGGCGGCGCGCACGCTTACCGTCGCCGCGTCCGCGCAAACAGGCAGGGCGATGCTCACGATTTCCGACTCTACGGGGGCATCGGTGCGAGTGCCGGTGCGCGTGGCGCTCGATGCCGGCGTGGTGCGCGGTTCCATCGCAATAAACGTCACCGGCAATCCCATCGATCCGGCGTGGCTCCGCGCGCAAGTCGCCAAGTCCATCGTGCAATCGGTGCAATTGCAGCAAGGCGCAGCGCTGCAGACGCCGGCGTTTACGCTGCCGGCGCTGTTGCCTCCGGGCGCGAGCGCTGCGGTGCCGGTCGCGTTGCACATTTCGGGCGGCGATCGCTATTACGACGTGGATGCGGTGCCGACGGTCACCCTGCAGAATGTCGACGTTCCGGCGTTCGCGCCGACGCTGCTGTTTTACGACGACGACCCGGAGCACTTACTAGCGAACGGCATAGCATACCGCAACACCGTGAGCTCCGGCTCACCTGCGCGATTGTATTACTATCATCAAAATTTGAACGATCCCAAGCGGCTGCTCGTCGTGCTGCGCTCGCGCCAGGTGCCGGCGATCGTGCAGCTCATCGATGCGTTCGCAGGTCCAAACGCCGACGTGATGACGGTGGGCCATAACGTCTCACGCGATTTTTTGATCTCCAAGCCGCGCAACCAAGGTTTCATGGTTGCACTTGATCCTGGCGTGCCGTACGTCGTCGAGGCGTTCTCGATGCAGCCTCTCGACGGCGCTGCCGGCAGTCTCGGCATTAACGTTCGCAGCGGTGGACCGGTGGAGGTTTGCGTCGTTGCGGTATCGCCGGACGTAACGGACGCGCAAGTGGAAAGCGTTCTCGACGGACCTGTCTTGCCTGGAGACGGACATCACCGCACGGGAGTCTTTTCGCTGAACGGTTACGGCAGCCAAACCCTGGCCTACACGATCGGTGGACCCGACGCGGAAGTTGACTACGGCGCTGGGACGCCTCCGCCGCTTGCGGGTTCTGCCGGTCACGACTACGGCGAGTACGGCGTGCTGCACACGCTCACGTTCGATCTGCAGAATCCGTCGGCTCAAGCCGCCGACCTTTACCTGTACGAACAGCCGATGGGCGGCGCGGTTCGCAGCAGTTTCCTGGTAAACGGTACTCTAGTGCAATTGGGTTGCGCGCGCGTTGCACAGCGGTACCAAATCGGCGCCCCTATCGGCTTGGCGGCCGGAGCGGTCTCACAGCTCGTCGTTCAAACGATGACCGACGGCGGCTCGAACTATCCGCTCGAAATTGGAGTTACCGCCACGCCTCCTCTGCCAACGACGCCGTCCATGTTCGCAGCGAACGGATGCTTCCCAAAGGCCACGGCGCCCGCCCCTTCGCCTTCGCCCGTGCCCGAACCGACGGGCCGGTTATCGTGAATTGAAGCTGTCGCGAATTTGATGCAGTTTTGATGACCGCTGCGGACCAAAGTGTCACAATAACGGCAACGAACCGGCCTTGACCACTGGAGAAACGTACCGTAGAACGCACGAACGAGCCGAAAATCGTGTTGCTCGTCAGGCTCCTGAACGCCATCGACGAGGGGCGATTTTCTTTCGAGAGTCTCAAAGACCGCATCGCCGAAGGGGAGCATCGGCCCAGCACACGCAGCCTGCGCCGCTATCTTGCGGTGCTGGCCGACGCCGGGTTTCCGTGGTACTTCGATCGCGCGACCAACACGTATCGGTTTTCCGAAGGCTACAGTCTCAAGCGCTTGGAGCTCAATAGCAGCGAGCTGTTTGGCTTGGTCGCATTGCGGGCGATTAGCGCCAGCCTGGGCGGCGCCATCGGCACGTACGTCGACGAAGTCACCGCGAAAATCGTCGGTTCGAGCGGCAGCGGCGCCAAGGAGCGCATGCAGGCGCCCTTGAGCGTGGCATTCCGGCTCAGCGAGATCACGCTGGACGCGCAGGGCGAGCATATTTTCGGGCTGCTCTCGTCGGCGGAGCGCAGCTCGCGCAGCGTGACCTTCACGTATGAAGACAAAGACGGCAACAGATCCAAGCGCGTGGCGGATCCTTACGGGTTCATCGTCAACGCAGGCCGCGTGTACTGCGTTGCGCACGATCGCGATCGTCGCGACAAGCGCGTCTTTGCCGTTGACAACATGTCGGAACTGCGCGTGCTCGCGCAAACCTATACTAAACCCGTGAACTTCAGCATCGACGATTTTGCCTCTCGGTCGATCAGCGGCGTGCTGCACAGCGAGCAAACCAGCGACGTGCGCGTGCGCTTTGCGCCGCGAGTTGCCAAAGCAGCCATTGCCGCGCGCGTCGTGGCCGAACGTGCCCTCGATCGCCGTGCCGATGGCTCCATTGAAATTACGTACGGCATCGCGGACGTCGATGAACTGTTGCGGTGGGTGCTCGGGTGGGGTGCTCAGGCGGAGGTCGTTGCACCGGAGCCGGTGCGCGCGCGCCTTCGCATGCTGATCGCGGAGGTGGCTGCGAAATACGAAGCAAAAGCCCCGGAACAAGTCCGAGGCTTTTGACGTATTCACGCATCGATCTCGCCTGTTTGGCTTCGGTGAAGAATCCCTACTGACGCTGCTCGACGGTTCGACCGTTCCACTCGGATCGCCGACGTTGCGACTGCATCGTCAACATGGTCCGATCGCGACTATACGTTCATCGCACTTCGTTTTATTGAAGTGCGAGCATGGTATCATCCCGAAAACATCGTCGCAAGTGTGCCGCGTGCCTATTCACAGCGTTTCCACAAAAAACTATTTGTTATTCACACCGTATCCACCGCCGAGGTTATCGTGAAAAAATTGGTCTCCACCCTCGCGTGCGTCGCGGCGCTCTTACCGCCGGTTTTCGCCGGGTCTCCCGCCCGCGCGCAGAGTATGCTTGCGGGCCTGCCGATCGACGGGATTCGGTGCGACGTGAGCGAGGGCGCCGTCGAACACGTCCATACGCACCTTCAACTCTTCGATCGTGGACGCGCGGTGCGCATTCCCGGGCAAATCGGCATTCCGTCCAGCGGCGGTTGCCTGTACTGGATTCACACGCACGCCGACGACGGCATCATTCACATCGAATCGCCCGTGACGGGCACGTTTACGCTGGGGCAGTTTTTCGACATCTGGGACAAAACGCTCAGCCGCACGCAAGCCGACGGCGTGCGAACCGGGCGTGCTCGTGCGTTGCGCGTTACGGTCAACGGGAAACGCTGGAGGAGCGACCCGCGATCTATTCCCCTGCGAGACCATGAAGAAATCGTCATTCAAAGCGGGCCGCCGTTCGTTGCCGGCCGGCACGCCGATTGGTCGCGCTTGTAACGCAAGGCTCGGCCGACGCACCGTTTAACCTAGAACAACGTATGACCGCGACCGCCTTACCCACGATCGATCTCGACGGCGAGCACCTCTCGCTCGAAGCCATTCGCGCCATCGCTCAAGACGGAGCGCCGGTACGCGTCACGAGCGCCGCTCGCAGCCGCGTTGCGGCCGCGCGCCGCCTGGTTGACGAAAAGTTCGGCGCAGGCGAGGCGATCTACGGCATCACCACGGGCTTCGGCCGTCTGGCCAACGTTCGGGTGCAGCCCGAAGATGCAGCCCGGCTGCAGCTGAACCTAGTGCGCAGCCACGCCGCCGGTACCGGAGAGCCGCTTGCTACGCACTTCGTTCGTGCGGCCGGCGTTCTGCGCGTCAGTTCGCTTTCAGCAGGGCATTCCGGCGTTCGCGAGAGCACGCTGGATTTGCTGATCGAATTGCTGAATCGGCGAGTAACGCCGGTCGTGCCCCGGCAAGGTTCCGTGGGCGCGAGCGGCGACCTGGCGCCGCTCGCGCACATGACGCTCACGCTCATCGGCGAAGGCGAAGCGTTCTATCGCGGCGAGCGCATGAGCAGCGCGCGCGCATTGCAGCTCGCCGGCCTGGCGCCGATAGAACTGGGCGCAAAAGAAGGGCTTGCACTCGTAAACGGCACGGAAGTCATGACGGGCGTCGCGGCGCTGTGCCTGTTGCGTTCGGAGCGGTTGCTTGCGGCGGCCGACGTGATCGGCGCCATGTCGCTGGAGGCGTTTCTCGGGACCGATCGCGTGTTCGACCGGCGCATCAACGCGCTGCGCCCTCATCCCGGTCAAGCGCGCGTTGCAGACAACTTGCGCGGCTTGCTCGAGCAGTCGCAAATCATGGAATCGCATCGCGACTGCGGACGCGTGCAGGATCCATATTCGTACCGCTGCATTCCGGTCGTGCACGGCGCGGTGCGCGACGCGGCGGCGCACGCGCGGCGCGTCATCGAAATCGAAGCCATTTCCGTAACGGACAATCCGCTCGTCTTTCCTGAGGACGGTGAATTCCTCACCGGCGGCAATTTTCACGGACAGCCGGTGGCGCTGGCCTCAGATTTGCTCAAGATCGCGCTCGCGGAACTCGCCGGCATCAGCGAGCGACGCTTGTATCTGCTGCTCAACGCCGAAGAACGCGGGTTGCCGCTGTTCTTGACCGGGCGATCGGGCCTGCAGTCCGGCCTGATGATCGTGCAATACACCTCCGCCGCCATGGTGTCCGAAAACAAGGGGCTGGCTTGGCCGAATAGCGTGGATTCGATCCCGACTTCCGCGGGACAAGAAGATCATGTGAGCATGGGACTTACTGCGGCGGTGAATTTGGATCGCGTGCTCGAAAACGTCGAGGGTGCTCTGGCGTGCGAGCTGCTCGGTGCGCTGGTTGCCACGGATTTCCGGCGCCCGCTGCGTTCGGGAGCCGGAACGCAGGCCGCGTACGATTGCGCGCGCGAGCGCATCGCGCCCTGGACCGACGATCGGGCGCCCTCGCCCGACATCACGGCAGCGCGCGAACTCATTCGAAGCGGCGCACTGGTTGATGCCGCGCAGCACGCCATCGGCGCGTCGCTCGTATGAGTACGCTGGCAAGTGGACCTCGAACGGTGCGCGCGCCGCGCGGCACGAAAATTTCTTGCCAAGCGTGGCCGCAGGAAGCCGCGCTGCGCATGCTGATGAACAACCTGGATCCGCAGGTCGCCGAACGTCCGGACGATCTGGTCGTGTACGGCGGAAATGGACGTGCTGCCCGTTCATGGGAAGCGTTCGACGCGATCGTGCGTACGCTCAAACGTTTGAGAAACGACGAAACGCTGATCGTCCAAAGCGGCAAGCCGGTCGCAGTATGGAAGACGCATGCACGCGCGCCGCGCGTACTCATTGCCAATTCCAACCTCGTGCCCAAATGGGCTGATTGGAAAGTCTTTCGCGAGCTTGAAGCGCAAGGGCTGACGATGTACGGCCAGATGACGGCGGGTTCGTGGATCTACATCGGCACGCAAGGAATCGTGCAAGGCACGTACGAGACCTTCGCTGAACTCGCGCGCAGAAATTTTGCAGGCAGCTTGCGCGGACGCGTGTGCTTGACGGCCGGCGTGGGCGGCATGGGAGGGGCGCAGCCGCTGGCTATTACTATGAACCAGGGCGTCGCGCTGGTCATCGACGTGGATCGCGCGCGGCTGGAACGGCGGCGTGACCTTCGGTACCTCGACATCGTGGCGGACTCGCGCAGTCAGGCGCTAAAGCTGGTAGAAGAGGCCAGACGCTGCGGTAAGGCGCTTTCGGTCGGATACGAAGGCAATGCGGGCGTGGAATTTCCCGCGCTTTACGGAATGGGTTTCCGGCCGGATGCGGTGACCGATCAAACCTCCGCGCACGATATGCTGCACGGCTACGTGCCGATGGATCTGTCGCTTTCTCAGGCCGAAGCTTTGCGTGCGCAAGACCCGCAGGAGTATGAGCGTCGCGGGCTTGCGACGGTGGCAAAGCATGTCGCGGCGATGGTAGACTTCTTGGATGCGGGCGCCGTTGTGTTCGACTACGGCAACAATATTCGCGCGCAGGCGCAGCGCGCCGGCGTCGAGCGTGCCTTCGAATTTCCCGGCTTCGTGCCCGCGTTCATTCGACCGCTGTTCTGCAAAGGCAGCGGCCCGTTCCGGTTTGCGGCGCTCTCCGGAGAAGCGGCGGACATCGCGTGCTGCGACGAAGCGCTGCTCGAGCTGTTTCCGCACGACGAACACCTGCGCCGCTGGATAACATTGGCGCGCGAACGCGTCGCCTTTCAGGGCCTTCCGGCTCGCATTTGCTGGCTGGGTTACGGCGATCGCGCGAAAGCCGGTCTGCGATTCAACGAGATGGTGGCCAGCGGCGAGCTCAAAGCGCCGATCGTCATTGGGCGCGATCACCTCGACACGGGGAGCGTGGCTTCGCCGTACCGCGAAACGGAATCGATGAAAGACGGCAGCGATGCAATTGCCGACTGGCCGATTCTGAATGCGCTGCTCAATACCGCTGCCGGTGCGCATTGGGTGTCGTTCCATCATGGCGGAGGCGTCGGAATAGGCTACAGTCTGCACGCGGGAATGGTCGTCGTCGCCGACGGCAGCGAGGACGCGCGCGAACGGTTGGAATGCGTCTTGTGCACCGATTGCGGTATGGGCGTCGTGCGGCATGCGGATGCGGGGTACGAGATCGCCGTTGACACGGCCGACGAGAAAGCCATCGATTGGCGGTTGTAACCGGCTTCTCGAACAGGTGTTCGCCCAGGGTCAGCGAACGCCTAATCGCATGATCTATGGCGCCGCCCAGCGCAAGGCGTTGGGAGCCTACTACACGGACACTGCCGTAGCCGCACTTATTGCGAACTGGGTTGTGCGTGATCGCGACCGTGTTCTTGATCCGAGTTGTGGCGACGGAGCCTTCTTGCACGCCGCGTCTTTGTGTGCTGCGCGTGCGGTTAGCATTACCGGCATCGAAATCAGCGCGGTGCAAGCGGACGAAACCCGTGCCAGCATGGGCGATGATCCTCGGGTGCGCATCTTAACCAGCGACTTCTTTGATATTGAAGAAGGAACGTTTGATGCGGTAATCGGCAATCCGCCTTTCATTCGGTATCAGTCGTTCGTCGGAGCAAGCCGGGAAAAAGCGTTGTTTCGGTGCGCTCGGGCCGGCGTAAAGCTCGAGTCGGTTAAGCAGTTCGTGGGCGCCCTTCGTTGTATGTTCGTCCGAGCTGCTTGCCGATGGCGGTCGCCTGGGTCTGGTGCTGCCCAGTGAACTGCTGCATGCAGACTATGCCAAACCCGTTTTAAAATATCTGAATGCGGTGTTCGAGGAAGTTATCATTCTCACGTTCCGGCAACGACTGTTTCCGGAGCTGGCGCAGGATGCTCTTGTCGTTCTTGCATCCGGGAAGGGAAGCCGCTGCAAGAAGCTGCTGCACATCGAGGCGGCGGACATCGCCGAAGTTCGGGAATCCACGTTTGAATCTATGGGAACACCGGTTGATCCGCAGGCATATTTAGGTGGCTCCAAGAGAATCAAAGAGGCATTGATCGATCCCGCAAGTGCGAAAATCCTGGATCGACTATTGGACAGCGGCCTGGCCTACAGGCTTGGCACGCGCATGCGCGCCGACATTGGCTATGTGACGGGCGCAAACGAATTTTTCCACCTCTCCGAAGCCGAGGCCCGACGAAGACGGATACCGCACAAGTTTCTAAGTCCGACCGTCTATCGTGGTGGTTCGCTAGCGGGCCTTGCATATTCAGTAGCCGACTGGAGAAGCGGAAATGAAAGTGGTACCAGCGGCTACCTGCTGCGGATTTTGCCTGACTCCAAGCTTTCTGAACCGGTACGGAAATACATCGTAGAGGGAGCCGTAAAAGAGGTCCCCTTGCGGTACAAATGTCGAGTCCGAAAGCCGTGGTACAGCGTGCCGCACGTTTATTGGCCGGAAGGATTCTTGACCTCAATGTCCGGAGAGCGTCCGGCTGTCGTCGTAAACGAAGCGAATGTGCTTGCCGGGAACTCTTTGCACATTTTGAGGTCGGTTCGCGAGAAGTGCGATCCTCGTTCCGTTGCATTCAGCTGGCTCTCGTCCTTGACTGCCCTAAGCATCGAAATAGAAGGACACGCTTTGGGTGGAGGCATGCTGAAGCTTGAGCCGACTGAAGCGGAGCGCGTCATCCTCGTGGATCTAAACGGGGCATTTACGCCGGCAGAGTTTAGGGATGTGGATGCACTTGTAAGACGCGGTTCTTTGGATGAAGCAGTTCGGTTCGTGGATGATCGAGTTTCGGGCGTTACCGGTGTCGCTCAACGCGATCTGAGGCGACTTGCAGACGCAGCTTTGGAGCTTAGGCAGCGAAGAATGAAGCCCAGAAGAAGATGAGCCTCGATCGCGCCATCCAATTGGCCGGTCCCATCCCGGCAGACGATGAACGACAGGCGGTAAAGAAGGCCTATTCCGAGTTGCTCTCGCGAGAACTGGCTTTCGAGATGGCAGCCGTTTTGCGGACGCGGCCAATCTTCGCCAAAGCTTCGCCTCGGCGTCCAAAAAGCGACGCGGCGGAGCAGCCGCCCGTCAAACGTCTAAAGCTAATCAAGCGGGAAAGCCCTGAAAAGTACTTTCTCGGAGGATTCGGCCGAAAAAAACTCGATGTAAGCATCGCCGATGAACAGGATGGCCTTCTTCTGGCGGTGTCGATAAAAACGATCACGACACGCGACAACCGTACGCACAATTACAATAAAAATTTCAAAAATCGATTCGGTGACCTTTGCGCGGAAGCTACGAGCGTCCATATGCGGTCGCCATACACCGTTATGTGCGGTCTATTCGCTATGCCGGCATCGGCAGCGTTCGATGCAACTTCCAGGCGGAATGCAACAGCGCAACGAGCAATAAAATACCTTCGAAGCATATCGGGCCGAATATCGCACGAACAGTCTCCTGAAAAGTTTGAAAGCTTAGCCTTTGTGTTATTCGACCCCGTGCTCCAAGACGAGACAACTCGTGAGTACCTTGTAGCCGAAGTTCGCATCCCGGGAATCCGTCCCCATTCTGAGGCGGCACATGGCTACCGCGTGTACGATGTATGGGATCAAGTCGAGCTGACGATAGAAGAGTACGCAGACAAGATTCGTCGAATATTTTTGGCTCGCGATCCCTTCTTGGAAGAATAGCTGAGTCCAGTGGCGGTTGTAGTTCGTGCCAAAACGCTCGTAACAAATGCATCCGACGCTCCGCAATGCGGCGTATCGTTCCAGGATCTGGGGATGCTGGCCGACGGGGCTCTTGCGTGCGAAGGCGGCGAGATCGCATGGATTGGACGCGTCGATGAACTGCCTGCGCAATACCGTAGCGCCGAAGATTTGCAGGAGTTTGCCGGTTGCACGATCGTTCCGGGCCTGGTCGACGCGCACGCGCACCCGCTATTTGCCGGCGATCGCGAGCCGGACTTTGCGGCGCGGCAGCGCGGAGAACAAGCGCCCCTTGGCATGCTCTACACCGTCGAGCAAACGCGCAAGGCGCTCGAAGAGCCGCGCGACTTTTGGCGGCTCATCGCAGCGCGACTCCGGCTCATGCTCAAGCACGGCACGACGACGCTGGAAACAAAAACCGGCTACGCGCTGCACAAGCCCGGCGAGATGGAGTTGCTCGATCTCATCGACGCGCATCGCGATGAAGCGGGCCTGCCGCAGCTGGTGTCGACGTTTTTGGGCGCGCATGCGCTTCCGCCGGAGTTTCTGCGCGAGACGGATTACGTCGACTACTTGATCGACCAGTGCCTGCCGTTCGCGCGCGCGCACGGTGCGGTGTACGCCGATGCGTTTTGCGAGCCGGGGTTTTTCTCGCCCGAACAAACGGCGCGCTATCTGCAGTCGGCGCGCGCTTATGGGCTTCGACTGCGCGTGCACTGCGACGAGATGTCGTTCGCCGGCGCGGCACGCATGGCGGCCGCCTTCGGCGTCGATGCGGTGGATCACTGCAACTACGTTCACGATGAGGATGTGCGCGCGATCGTCGATCGGGATATCGTCGTTGTGGCGTGCCCGGCGACTATTGCGTACTTAGACCTGCCGCAACGCGCGCCCGTTCGTGAAATTCTCTCACGAGGCGGGTGCGTGGCGCTCGCGAGCGATTACAATCCCGGCACCTCGCCGTGCTTCAACCTGCAAACGGTGGCGTACTTCGGACGCAAGCTCTTCGGAATGTCGGCCGCAGAAGCGTTGGACGGCGTTACCCGCATTGGGGCGCGTTCGCTCCGCGCGGCGGCGGGCGTACTACGCGTGGGAGCGCGTGCGGATTTCGTCGCGCTGCAGATTGAATCGCCGCACGAGTTCGGCTGGCAGTTCGGCGGAAACTTGGCTGCCGCGGTGTTCCAAAAAGGCCAACGGGTAGCGTGACGGTCGTGCGTTGTGCGCGCGCGCTCGTTGCAGGAGATGAGCGGCGCGATTTCGCCTTTGCGATCGAGGGCGAACGGATCGTTGCGGCCGGTGCATTTGAGGACGTGCGTCACCGCTTTGCCGATGCGCCGGTTCGCAGCTTCGGGGACGACGCGATCGTCGTGCCCGGTTTCATCAACGGCCACAGCCACGCGTATCAAATTCTCATGCGAGGGTGGGCCGACGATCTCCCGTTCGAACGGTGGCGCAGCGAGGCGCTGTACAAAGTCGTTCCGCAGCTGACGCCGCCCCAGATTTATTGGACCTTTCGCTTGGCGTTCGACGAGATGCTGGCGGCCGGCATTACCACCGTAGCAGAGTTTTTTTATCTCAACGGCGAGGGGAACGATCACGCGCACGAAGCGATTCGCGCGGCACGCGATGCCGGGATCCGGCTCGTATTCGCGCGCACTTGGATGGATGCGGATTACGCGCCCTTTCAATTTCGCGAAACGATCGACGTTGCCGCGGATCGCACGCGTGCGCTCATGTCGGCTTACCCCGGCATGCAGGTGTGCGTGGCGCCTCACTCGTTGCACGCGGCCTCGCAGGACATGCTGCGCGCGGCCGCCCAGTTTGCCGAAAGCGAGCGATGCACGATGCACGTGCATGTCGCCGAAGCGCCGTACGAAGGCGCGCAAACGCTCGAACGGTTCGGAAAAACACCGATCGCGCTTCTCGACGCGCTTGGCGCGCTCAACGAGCGCACCATCGCGATTCATGCGATCTATATCTCCGAGGCGGAAAAGCAGCTACTTGCGAGCAGCGGGGCGCGCGTCATTCACAATCCCATGACGAATCAATATTTGGGCGACGGAATTTGCGACGTGCGCGGCCTGCAGGCGCTGCAGGTTCCCATGGGTTTGGGCACCGACGCCGACGTCAAGCCGTCGATCTTCGAAGAAATGCGCGCTGCCGCGCTGCTGCAAAAGGTCGTTCAACAGGATGCGAGCGCGTTGAGCGCGGGAATCGCGCTCGCGCTCGGCACGGCCCAGGGAGCCGCCGCGATCGGTGTAAACGCCGGCGAGCTTCGTGAAGGGGCGTACGCGGATTACGTCGTGCTGCATGCGACCGGAATCGATCCGTGGGCGCCGGCGGCCAACGCGGTCGTGTACCGGGCGGACAGCGCGTGGGTGCGCGAAACATACGTCGGCGGCCGCTGCGTTCGGCGCGCCGGTCAAGGTCCGCCGTGCGGAGCGCTGGATGCGATCGCCGCGCTCTTGCCGAACCTTCGGCTATGACGAAGAACATCGTGCTCTGCATCATCGCGCTGGCGCTGCTGGGCGGATGCGGACAAAAAGCCTCGACCCGCGGCGGCAGCGCCGTTTCTCCCGCGCCGGTAATGTCAGGGGGCGGCGGTATGCGCAGGCACGGCAGGCATGGCGGGCACGCGTACGGCGGCGCGATGCCGAGCGCTTCCCTTGCGCCGATTCCAAGTTCGGTGGATTGCGGGGGATCGCAACCCGTATGGGTCAACGATCGCACCAAAGTGTACCACGTCGCGGGCGATGTATATTACGGTCGCACCAAGCATGGCCGCTATCTGTGTCAGCGCGATGCGCGGCGGGAAGGCTATCGCGAAGCTGCCTCGGCAAGCCGCTAACGGATAGATCTGAAACATGCGATCACGGCACACCATCGCTTCGGTCGACCTTCGCTTTTGGGAAGATGGGCGCGTCTTTACACAGACTTGCTAAAGAAACGGCCGCAGCGAACGCATGAACTCCGCGAATTTTGCGTTGTTGGCTTCGTTGGATTCCATGCCGGTATAGACGACGATCACGTATGAAGCGCCCTGCTGGGTGTCCAGGATGCCGCCGTCATGCGTAACTTCGTCGGTATCGCCGGTTTTGTGAGCAAAACGATCGCCCGGCCGTAATCCTGCGGAAATTTTGTTGTTCCATTCCTGACGCGCGAGCGTTTGCCGTAAAGAAAGCGCGAACGGTACGCGACTGCGGGCGATGGTTTCGAAGAGCCGCGCTGCGTCTGCCGCGGAGTGCTCATTCCGGTGCATTCCGTCCCATTGCGGATCTTCGATCAGGGGCAAACTGCCGGACAGTTTGCGGTAGAACGCAGTCTGAAGCAACCCATAGCGGTCTGCCGCGATGCGCGTTGCCCGTTCGCGGCCGACGGCGTCATAGAGCATGTTCGTTGCAACATTGTCCGAGCGCGTCAGCATGAGCTCGATCAGCTCGTGTAAAGGAGCCGCGTACCCTGGGACCAAGGGCGACTCTTTGTCGTTGGCAGTCATGTTGGCGGCCGTCACGGCGAGCGGACGGTCCAAGTTCAGTCGACCGTCCTGAACCAGCGTATAAGCGACCAACGCCAGCGGCGTTTTCAGCATGCTGGCGGGATACAGATAGCGCCCGGCGTCCAGGGCAACATCGGGTCCGGCGCGATCGAGCCGCGAGAGGGCGATGGACGGGGACTGCAGGCCTGCCTGCAAGGCGAGCTTGCCCACGTCGTCAGGGCTAATCACCTCGCGCCGTTTGGCATCACGGCGGCGTCTTCCCGGATGGCCGCAAGCAGGTACTTGCACTCACGCCGAGGGCATGCTATTCTTGCTGGTGCAAGTACGTACTTGCACGCATTTGATAAACCGGATGACGCATTCATGACTCTCAGCCGTGCCCTCATTGTAACCCTCGTACTGGCGCTCGGTGTGCCCGGCGGCGCGCGTGCGCAAGCTCCGCTCGACGCCCATTCCATACTGCAGCGAATGGAAGCGCGCAACCCTTCCCTGCAAACCTTTGAAGCGCGCGTACGCGTGAACGTGCGGATGGTGAACTTTCCGTGGCTCTCACCCGAGCTCGACGGCACCGCATACTTCAAGCGGCCGCAGGCTTATGAGTTGGTGTTCGATCGCGTCCCTTCGTACGCGCGCGGCATCAACAAGGTGTTCGGAGCCATCGGCGATCCGGCGGCATGGGAGAAGGACTCGAACATTAGCCTCGAAGGCGCGCAAAATGTGGGTGGGCGTCCGCTGCTGCTGCTGCGCATGACGAAGAAGATTCCCAGCGATCAAACAAAGGATGCCGTCGCCTACGTAGATCCTGTCTCGTTCGCAATCGTGCGCATGGACTGGCACTATACCAATGGCGGCGTGATTACGATGACGCAGACGTTTCGCGATCAAGGACAGTACAGCGTCATTGCAACGCAGCATGCGGAAATTCGCATTCCGCACGTTCATGCCGTCGCGGACGCTTCGTACGGCGCCTACCAAACGAACATTGCGCTCGCCGACGGCGTCTTTCAGAGACGATGATGCTGCCCGAACTCACTGCGCCGCGTTCTCGGGAAGAGACGCGCAATCGTATCCTGGCCGCAACGCGCCGGCTTTTCGCCAAAAAGGGACGCCGCGGCACGACGACCCGTGAAATCGCCGAACTCGCCGGTGTAAATGAAGCAACGCTGTTTCGGCATTTCGGCAGCAAAGACGCCCTCATCGAGACGTGCGCTCTCCACTATTGCGCGGCGGTTCAGCTCCAGAGAGCTGCTCGCAAGTCTGCCCGGCGATCTGGAAGGGGACTTACGCCGGATCGCGCTCGCGTTAGCAGATCGGATGGAACAGGTTCGCGATCTGATCATCATGTCGCTTGCCGAGGAGGAAACGGACAGTGCGGTGGGCGATGCAGCTTGGCGTGCGCCGGCAGCGATCAAGCAAATCGTGGGCGACTATATGGCTCGGCGCGTCGAAAGCGGCGAACTTGCCGGCGATTCGAGCCTTCTTGCCAGATTGTTCATGGGGATGATTTTTTCGCACGTCATCGGCCGAAAGAAATTCGTCGAGACCCAGTACACCACGCAAGAGATCATCGATTTCCAAATTGCCATTTTTTTGAACGGGGCCAGGAAGATAAACTAGTGGAAACACGCGAACGAGAGCAGCAGCAGGCGCCGCCCGAACCCGTAGTGGCGGAAGACGGTCGCGGGACCGCGCCGCCTCCGCAGGGCATCGGGCGGCGCAACGCGCGGCCCTTGTTTTGGGTGCTCGGCATTTTGATTGCGATCGCGATCGTCGTCTGGGGGGTTCGCTATTTCAGCTACGCACGAGCGCATCAAAGCACTGACGATGCCCGTGTGGACGCAAACACGGTTGCCGTCACGAGCAAAATCAACGAGCGTGTGGATTCGATATTGGTCGATACCAACGAGCCCGTGAAACGCGGTCAGCTGCTGATCGTCCTCGATAGTGTGTCCGAGCGCGCAGCGGTAGATCAAGCCAAGGCCAACCTGCAGCTTGCAATGGAAAACCAATCGGCCGGCGTGACGCAAGGCGCGGGCGGGGTAGCGCAGGCGCAAGGACAGGCGCAGACTGCCGCTGCCGACGTGCCGGTTGCCCAGGCCGGCGTTGCGGCCGCGCAAGCGCAGGTAGCGCAGGCGCAGGCGGCTCTTCCCGCAGCGCGGCAGAACCTCGCGCAGGCGCAGGCTAATTTGGATCGGACAACCTCTCTGGTCCGCAGCGGCGATATCGCTCGCGCTCAGCTCGATTCCGCGCAGGCGCAATACGCGCAGGCGCAGTCGCAATATCGCGCCGCTGCGCAAAGTGTCGACGTCGCCGTCGCAAACCTGAATGCGGCGCAGCAAAAAGTTGCGGCCGCGCAAGCGGGAACCGCAGCGGCACAAGGCGGCGTTCAGGCCGCGCAAGGCAAGTTGCACCAAGCGCAGGCGCCGGCGCAGATCGCCGCTCAGCGAGCCGCTTTGGCGATCGCGCAGCAAAATTTGGCGAACACCAAGATCTTCTCCACGATCGATGGGTACGTCGGCGAGAAGAACGTCGAGATGGGACAGAGCGTGAGCTCAGGCACGACGCTGCTCACGCTGATTCCGAACCGCGTGTTCATTACTGCCAACTACAAAGAAACTCAAGTCGGCAGCATGCGCCCGGGCCAGCACGTCGACATACGCGTAGACGCCTATAAGGGCAAAGTGTTTCACGGCAAGGTCGACTCGATCAATCCGGCATCCCAAAACACGTACGCGCTGGTGCCTGCGCAAAACGCGACCGCGAATTTCGTGAAAGTGACGCAGCGCATTCCGGTGAAGATCGCGTTCGATCCCGATACGGACCTTGCAAAGTATCCTATGCGGCCGGGGATGTCGGTCGAGACGTCGGTGTTAGTGCACTGATTTGATCGTTATTGCAACGACGCTGCTGCTCGCCGCTGCAAGCGCGCAGATTCCCACTCCTGCGCCAAATGCACAATTGCCGATCGTTCCACGGGTTGCGCCCGGATATGCGGCGCCCAACGTTTCGCCGCCGCCTCCGGGCGTGGTCGGCGTTACTCAGCAGCCGTTCGTGGGGATCACGATCGACAACGCGATCGGCATGGCGCTCTCTCGCAACGCCGATCTTGCGGTGGCGCAGGCGAACCGGCGCATCGCGCAATATCAGATTGAATCGGCCAGAGGAGCCTATGACGTGCGGTTCTCGGTTGAACCGCAATACCAGTACTCGGCTGTGGCGCCGCAAAATGCGTTCTTTGCGGGGCCGAATTTCGGCCCGATCGTGCAGCGCTCCACCTCCGTAACTGCGGGCGCGCAAGGCACGTTGCCTGCCGGGCAGCAGTACAGCGTCAACGTTTCCGGAAAGCAAACGTACGACAACACGACGATCAACACGTTCGATCCATATTATCCGACGATATTCTCGGTAAACTTTTCGCAGCCGCTCGGGCGGGGACGCTCGTTGACGCAGGCTTCCCGGCAATTGCAACTGGCGCTGATCGGCGAGCAGAACACGACTGCTCAAACGCTAGGCACCGTTTCGACCACGATTTCGCAAGTCGCGAACACGTACTGGGACTTGGTCGCGGCTTGGCGACAGGTCGCCATTGCGGAGCAGTCGCTCCGGGACACGATCGTGCAGCAGCACAGCAACGTCCGTCTCGCGCGCAGCGGCGCGTCCGCGCCCATCGACGTCGTGCAGGTCGACTCACAGATAGCGGTGTTTCAGCAGCAGGTCTTCGCCGCGTTGCAAAACGTCGCGCTGCTGCAAAATCAACTCAAATCGCAGCTGACCGGCAATCCGGCCGATCCGATCTGGAACGCCAACCTCGTGCCCACCACGCCGGTTCTGCGGCTGCCGCAAGTGCCCGCGCTCGCGCAGCTCGTGACGCAGGCGTTACGCGACCGTCCAGAGATCGCGCAGGTGCGCGACCGGTTGCGCAGCGCCCAAGTCGACGTCGCGTACACGCAGAACCAACTCAAGCCGCAGGTCGACTTGCAGCTGGGATACACGAGCAATGGGTTCGCGGGCAGCCTGATACCGCCGGGCCCGTTCTTTCAAAGCAGTGCGCAGCAGCTCGTCGCGATCGACCAGCTCATTGCGGCCGTGAATCGGACACTTCCGCCCGCGCAGCAGATTCCGACCGTCCCGATATCCAACACGCCCGTTCCTTCGTACTTGGTCGGGGGGCTGGATCAGTCGATTAAGAATTTGCTTTCGAATTCATTTCCAGTGTACACTGCCGGCGTGTCGGTATCGTTTCCCCTTGGAAACCACGCCGCTAAAGCCGACTTTGCCACGGCGGTCCAGCAGCAACGCATCGCACAGGTGCAAGAAGCGTCTACCATTGCGCGCATAACGTTCGACGTTCGTAACGCACTCCAGGGCTACCGCAGCAGCCTTGCACAGCTCGCTGCCGCTCGCGCCGCGCGGGAAGCGTCGGAGCAGATCCTAGGCAGCGAAGAGCGGCGCTTTCGTGCGGGCGCGTCGACCACATTTCTAGTGCTGCAGCGGGAAATCGAAGTAACCGACAACCGCGGTCGCGAATTGCAGGCGCAAACGAATCTGAATAAAGCCGTCGTCGATCTGCAGCGCGCAACCGGAACCATCCTTCGTGCGAACAACGTTAATGTAACGACAGTCGGAGAAGGAGCACTTAGTCCATGAAAAGCAAATCATCCACCCTCGTCCGCGTGCGCCTCTCGAAGCTTTCGCAGCAAAAACTGCAGGAGCGCAGCGCGGTATTGTATACGCGGGAACTGGAGCGATGGAACCGCAAACCGCTTCGCGAACCGCTGACCTAGCGCGCTAGCGGCAAGGCGTTGATAAGGCCCCGCGCGGTTATCGTTGCGCGGGGATGGGTACAATTTTTCGTACTATGGCTGATGAACTTAAGAAGACGATTAAAGACGTGGGCGATGCCGTCAAAGAAGGCGTCCATCGCGGAAACGCGGGCGTAGAGCGCGAGCGGCGAACGGAAACGGGCGACATCATGACCCCTGGAGAGAAGGCCGGCTCCGTCGCCCGGGAAGTTTCGGAAAACACGAAGGCCGGCATCGACAAGGCCAAACGGGAGACGCGCGACACGCTGTAAGGAATTGCTAGAGCTGCAAACGCATTTCGAATTGCAGGAAGGGCTCGCGCCAGTGCTCTTGTCTCGCGTGACGTAGGACGGCGCTCCCTTCCGGCTCGTTAAAAATCGAAATCAGGCGGCTCTGACGATCTTCCGCGAACGTGCTTGCGAGGGCTGTCAGTTGCCCCGGCGCGCCGACGCGCAGCTTTAATATCTGGGCCCGCGTTGCGTTTTGCCGAAAGAGGGCATACGTTTGGCCGTCCACGCCGGCAACCGCGGACGGTGCCGCGCCGTTACGAAGGCTTGCGGCCTCGCGTTGCCAGCACGGAACTTCATCGTCCGCCCCTTCGATGAAACGCACCGGGTCGACAACATCGATGCCGCTCGCCGGACCGGCTTGCGTAACGTTCGTTTCCACGGAATGCAGAGTCCGGGCGATCGAAAAGCCGGTCTTCTCGTACACCGCAATTGCGGGCGCATTTGCGCATAGCACTTCAAGGGTCACGCTTTCCATATGACGGGTACGCGCAGCGGCCAGCATCGAATCCGCCAAGGCGCGCGCGTGCCCTTGACGGCGGTGGTCAGGGGCGACGCCAAACCCGCCAATCCATGCACGTCTTCCCCGTATGCCGAGCAGCGCAGCCGCGATCACGTTGCCGGCATCGTCGAACCAAATCGGCGAGAGCGCCGTGTCGATATCGTGATACGCGATGTGAAGGCAAAGCTGTTCGGCAGTGAAGGAAAAGGGAACGAGATACTCCTCGAACACGCGATTGAGCACCCGCGCGCCCCGAGCATTCGGCACGTCCGCGAATGAGAGCCTCCGCACGCAACTTACGCCGGAGAAAGCCGTGCTGCAGCCGCACGATCCACGTACCAGCTGAGCCTGCCGTCGATCGGGGCGACGATTTGAATGGGATGCGAGCACGGATCGTAGGGCCCCTCGCGCACGGCCTGGACCGCCGGTGCCTTCGCGGCTCCTTCCGTCGCGATCGCGATGTGGCGCGCGGCATTGATGACCAGCGGGGTGACAGTGAGCCGGTGCGCGTTCAGCTTGGGCACGAACGGCGCGCGTACCAGCAGTGCCGAATCGGTGCACGGATCCTGGCCGGGGAAAAGTGAAGCGGTGTGCCCGTCGTCGCCCATTCCCAGCAGAATCGTATCGAAACTCGGCTCCGGACCTAGAGAGCCGATCAGCAGCGCGCGGTATTCACGCGCGGCTTGAGGCGGATCCGCCTCGCCGCGCAGCCGATGCACTTGGTCCGGCGGGATGCCGACGCCGCGCAAGAACGCTTCGCAGGCCATCCGGTAATTCGACTCTTTCGACTCCGGCGGCACGCAGCGCTCGTCGCCGAAAAAGACATACACGCGGTTCCAATCGATGCGGCTGCGGCGGGGCTCCTGCGCCAGCAACGCGTATGCGGCCTTCGGCGTCGTGCCGCCGCTGAGCGCTACATAAAACGCTCCACGTACTTCGATCGCCGCGGCGGCATCTTGCGCGAATGCGTCGGCGAGCGCTTGTGCGAGCTGTTGCGGCGTATCGTAAACGAACAGTTCTCCCGTCGGCACATCATGCACCGGTTTGCTCCAACAGACGCTCCACCATCTGCAGCGTTTGCGTGTAGACCTGCGGGCTGCGCATCATAAACACCGCCCGCTCGATAAGCGCCACCATGTCCACGTCGTGAATCGGCATGCATCGTTGCGGCCGATTCTTGCGTCCCTCGACCGTAAGGCAAAGCAAGTCTTCGGTTTCATCCTGCACCGCCGCGGCGAACGTGCAATCGGGAGAGTGCAACCTCACTCCGTACACGCGCCGAGGATTGCCTTGTTGCCGCAACGCCATGGAGATCTTCATTCCGTCCGCGTTGCAGAGTTCGTTTTGACCGCACGGGTTCCACGACAAGCGGCTCGCAAGCCAGCCGACCAGGTAATACGCCTCCACGGCCGATCCGCTGACGACTTCGACACGGGCGATGCGCGGCAGTTCGGCGGCAAGTTGCGCATCGTCGAAAAATTGAGCGATGGCGTCCTGCCATGCGAGCAGCCGCAAATACGCCAAATCGCGGATTTTTTCTTTGATGTCTCCGCTTTGCAGTTGCAGAATTTCGCGCAGCGGACCGGTGCCACGATCGAAGGCGGAACTGAAGAGTACGACGGTATCCGCGAGATCGGCCAGCGCGCCGCATCGAGGATCGGTCGCATGCGATCCGGCCCAAAGCAGAACGCTGCGCACGCCGGGTACGAGCAAATCGTGGACGATCGATCGCGACTGCGCAGCCGACAGATCCGTTGCCGCCAGTTCGATTCGCTCGGAACGAGTCACCAGCGTGTCCTCGATCTCGTTGCAGTTCGAACGAACGGAATGCTCTCGCCGGTCACAGGCCAACAGCACCGTGCGGGAAACGTTGCGTTCCGCCAGCGTGTCTATACGTTCCGACATCAGATCGAGCAGATGTTCGTCGTTCTCCACAAACGCGATGACGTTGAGGGCGATCGTGGAGATGCCGACGCGATCTTTGCGTTGTTGGGTCAGTTCTTCCAGCAGCTGCTCGACGTCCACGGTGCTCATAGCGGACGCCAGCCGGTGTCGAGCGCCGCCGCCGCATCCGGACCTTGGCTTCCCGCCGCGTAATTGGGAAACGTGCGATCTCTAATCGATTGCCAAACGTCCAGAATCGGCATCACGATTTCCCACGCGCGCTGAACCGCGTCCCAGCGCGTGAAGAGCGTGGCGTCCCCGCGCATCGCATCGGCGATGAGCCGTTCGTATGCCGGTGCGGACTGCACGCCGAAGCCGGTGCCGTAGCTGAAGTCCATGGTCACGCTGCGAATGTGGTTTTTTTGGCCGGGAACTTTGGCGTTGAAACGGATCGAGATGCCCTCGTCGGGCTGAATTTTGATCACCAGCACGTTTTGTTCTATCGTGTCGCTCTTTTCGCCGAAAAGCCGGTGCGGAATCGGGCTGAAGGTAATGGCAATTTCGGAGACTTTGCGCGCCAGACGTTTTCCGCTGCGCAGATAGAACGGCACGCCGGCCCAGCGCCAGTTATTGATGTATAGTCGTAGTGCGGCGTACGTTTCCGTGCCGGAATTCGGCCGCACGTCGGGCTCCGCTCGGTAAGCCGGCACGGATTCGCCGGCGATCGTTCCCGCCCCGTATTGGCCGCGAACGCTCATGTGGAAGACCTCTTCCGGCATCGGCGGCGCGATTGCTGAGAAGACCTTGTACTTTTCGTTGCGAATCGCATCGGCTTCCGAACCAGACGGCGGTTCCATCGCGACCAGGGCGAGCAGGTTCATGACATGGTTTTGAATCATGTCGCGGAGCGCCCCCGCATTATCGTAATAGCCGCCACGGCGTTCCACGCCCAAGGTTTCCGCTGCTGTGATCTGCACCGATTGAACGAAGTTACGGTTCCAAATCGGCTCGAAGATCGTGTTGGCGAAACGCAACGCCATGATGTCCTGCACCGTTTCTTTGCCTAGGTAATGGTCGATGCGGTAGACCTGGCTCTCGTCAAATACCTTTTCGACTTCGGCTTGAAGGGCTTGCGCCGAAGAGAGGTCGGTGCCGAAAGGCTTCTCGACGATGATCCGGCTCCAGCCTTTTTGATTGCGCGTGGGATCGAGTTTGGCGCGCTTGAGCTGCGCGATGATTTTTGGAAAAACCGAGGGCGGCGTTGCCAAATAGTACAAGCGGTTGCGGCCCACGCCAAAGTTGCGCTCGTACTCGTCAAGGCGTTTGGCGAGCGCCTCGAAGTGCGAGGTGTCATCGAAATCCGCCGTGATATAACTGATGCGCTGCGCGAGATCGCTCCAAAGCGATTCCTTGACCGGGCCCGAGCGCGAAAACTCGTTGACGCAATCTTTGCAGTACTCGCGAAATTGATCGTCGGTGTACGCCGTCCGCGCAAAGCCGATCAGGCCGAAATCAGCGGGAAGAATGTCGTCCAAACGCAGATTGTATATGGCCGGCATGAGCATGCGCTTGAATAGATCGCCGCTGGCGCCGAAGAAAACCACCGTGCACGGCTCGGTGATGCGCAGGCTCTCGATGCCTTGCCGCAGTGGGTTCAGCGTGACCTGGGCAAGACCGTTGGCCGCCGTGGTCGAGGCTGCAGTCATTTGGCTGTCGGTTCCGCCTTGACGGCGTGGCCGCCGAATTGATTGCGCAGCGCCGCGATGACTTTCGCGCTGTACGATTCTTCTTGTCGCGAGGCAAAGCGCGCGAGCAATGCAAGCGTGATGGCCGGCGCAGGAATGCTTTCGTCAATCGCGGCCTGCACGGTCCACCGGCCCTCGCCCGTATCGTCAACCCATCCGCGAATGTTGCGCAGGTCGGGATCTTCCTGAAATGCCAGCACGGCCAGATCGAGAAGCCACGAGCGGATGACGCTGCCGTAGCGCCAGATCGACGCCAGCTGACGCAGGTCGAACGCGAACGGCGATGCGCGCAGAATCTCGAAGCCTTCTCCGTACGCTTGCAGCATGCCGTATTCGATGCCGTTGTGAACCATTTTGGAAAAATGGCCGGCCCCGGCCGGACCGACGTGGGCGTATCCGCCCGTGGGCGCGAGCGTCGTGAATATGGGATCGCACGCATTCACGGCGGCATCGTCGCCGCCGACCATCAGGCAATAACCCTCTTTCAGTCCCCAAACGCCGCCGCTCGTGCCGGCATCCACGAGCGACACGCCTTTGGCTTTGCAACGCTCGTATGCCGCTAAGCCGTCTTTCCAATTCGTGTTCCCGCCGTCGATGATGACGTCGCCGCTTCCGAGCAAAGCGGCGAGCTGGTCGATCGTTTCGTCCGTCGGTTTGCCGGAGGGCACCATGATCCAGACCGCTTTGGGCGTTTCAGAGAGCTTGGAGACCAACTCCGGGAGGGACCCGCTCGGGGTCGCGCCCCCGGAAGCCGCGCTCGCAACAGCGCCGGCGTTGCGATCGAAGACGACCACGTGGTGGCCGCCCTGCAGCAGTCTGGTGGTCATGTTGGCGCCCATGCGTCCGAGCCCGACCATTCCTATTTGCATCGTTGTATTCTCTCCGCAGCTTTTGCCGGCCGCAGCGGCCGGCATTTAGGCCTTCGCCGTCAGCGCATCGTCGAGCGCCGTGGCCAGTGCGGCCAGTCCTTTTCCCACCTCGCCTTTGAGATGCACGCGCACGCCGCGGCGCCGGCGCTTGTCGAGCGATTGCAAATCGCCCAGCGCTTGCGCCGCGATCAGCGTTCGAAATCCGACTTTCATTCCCGGAATCGGCAGATCGAACGGCGGGTCCGCGGTGATTTGCACGAACACGCCGGTGCCCGGACCGCCTTTGTGTTCTTGTCCGGTAGAATGAAGAAATCGCGGACCGAAGCCCACGGTCGTCGCGCACTTGCGCGCATCGCGCACCTTGAGTCGCATCTCGTCGAGCAACTCGATGTTGCGATCGCTGCGCTCGATATACGCGCAGAACGCCACGTAGTCGTGCTCCCTTACCTGCGCAAAGACGGCACCGAGCGCCTCCGCGGCCTCGCGTGCAGACAAATCGGCGCTGCCCGAGAGGAACGAAATTTCCATCGCATCACCGACGACCGCCGGCGCCGGCTGATCGAAGCGACCCGTGTCCGCATATTGCGCGAGGAGCGCCTTCGTGTTGTCTTTCGATTCCTGCACGTTGGGCTGATCGAAGGCATCGATTCCCAAAACCGCGCCGGCTGCGGCGGTGGCTATTTCCCACAAATAGAACTGCTCGCCCACGTCGTACGCATCGTTCATTGCAAGCCGGATGACCGGATGCCCGGCGCGTTCCAGGGCCTGCAGCTTTTCGCCGGTTTGCACGGGCGCGTTGGGCAAATTGCCTCCCACGTAGACGAAGACCCGATCGTCGCCGTAATCGCCGGGATTACCCAACGCCTCGCCCTCGACCGGAAGAATGCCCCTGCCCATTTTGCCTGTCGACTCCGCAATCAACTGTTCTGCCCACGCGCCGAACGCGCGAACGTCCGGATGCGTGACGATCGTCAGCTTGTCGCGTCCTTTCAATGCCAGTCCGCCGAGCGCCGCACCGAACCGCACGCCCGGTGCTTCTTTGGTTGCGACCGTTTTGTCGTTCGCGGACATTGCGCCAAGCCCGCGATCCAGCAGCAGATTGATGTTGTAACCTGCGACCGCGGCCGGTACCATGCCGAAAAACGACAATGCGGAGTAGCGGCCGCCGATGTTCGGATCGTTCAAGAAAAATGCGCGAAAGCCATGCTGCTTCGCTTCGGCTTCAAGTGCCGTGCCGGGATCCGTAATCGCGACGAAGTGGCGCCCACAGTTGTTCGCGCCTATGGTTTTTGAGACCCGATCCCAGAAGTAACGATAGAAGGCGTCGGGTTCGGTGGTCGTGCCGCTCTTGCTGGCCACGATGAAGAGCGTGCGCGCAAGATCGAGCCGCGACTCCAAGGTTGCGATCTGCGTAGGATCGGTCGAGTCGAGCACGTGCAGCTCCGGATAGCCTTGCACCTTGCCGAACGTTCGTCGCATGATGTCGGGCGCGAGCGAACTGCCTCCCATCCCCAGCACGACGGCGTGCGAGAATTCCGCGGCGGCTTCTTTGGCAAAGCTCTGCAGGTTGGCAACGTCGTCCAGGAGATGCTGCGGAATGTCGAGCCAGCCCAGCGCGTGTTTGATGATCTCTTCATGCGCGGGATCGGCGGTCCATGGTGAAGGGTCTTTGGACCAAAGTTTTTTGAGGAAGTTTTCCGTTGCGAGCTTATCCAGCGCAGAGACGTACGCTTTGCCCATGTCGCTTTGCCGGTCCGCAAGCGCGTCCGAAAACGCCACGCGCTCGGCGCCCGAGCTCAGCTGTTTTTGCTTATAGACGATCGCTCCGAGCAGCGCGGCAAACGAGTCGCTGAAGAGCGAGACGCCTTCGACTTGCAGCTGGTGCGTGACGTCGTAAAGCGAAATGCCTGCGTCGGCGAGTGCGCGCAACTGCGCGTGAGCGCGATCGACGTCCGCGAGAACGGTATCGCGCGCAATTTTGCCGTGGTCCAGCAAGGCGTCCAACGTTTGCGGCGGCATCGTGTTGACCGTGTGATCGCCTACTACCGGCTCCACGTACATCAGGTCGTAGTAGTTCGGATTTTTGGTCGAGGTGGACGCCCACAGCGGGCGCTGCAGCGCGCCTCCCTTGCTTTCAATCGTTTTCCATTCGGGCGAACCGAAAAGCTCAAGGAACTTTTGGTACGTCAGTCTTCAGGTTTGCGGTCCCGGCTTGGCCCAGCAGTTCTTCCAGCTGCTTCTCGCCCTTGTCGATGCGCGCTTGCAGCAGCTTGTCGATGGCCGTGTCGATGCGGCTCACGAAGACGCTGTTGACGGATCGAATCGTATCGATCGGCAAACCTCGTTCCACGCGCTTTTGCAGGCCGCGGATGTATGCGCGCGCGGTCTTTTCGTAAAATTCCACTGCGAAGATCAGCGTGACGTTGATGTTGATCCCTTCCGCGATGCATTCTTCGATGGCGGCGACGCCTTCGTTCGTGCCGGGGATCTTCACCATGAGGTTGGGGCGATCGACGCGCTTCCAAAGGTCCCTCGCCATGTTGGCCGTGCCTGCGCCGTCCCGGGCGAGCAGCGGGGAGACCTCCAAACTGACGAAGCCGTCGTTTCCTGCGGTGTTCTCGTGCAGGGGGCGAAAGAGATCGCACGCGCTTCGAATGTCTTCGATCGCCAAATCCCAAAACAGCGCGCCGGCATCACGTTCAGTGCCCAGTAAAGAGCGCAACTGCTCGTCGTAGTCGTTTCCCGTTCCGATCGCTTTTTCGAAGATCGTCGGGTTTGAGGTCATGCCGCGCAAGCCTTTGTCGATGAGCGCCTGCAGCTCGCCCGAGGCGAACATGCCGCGGCGCAAATTGTCGAGCCATACGCTTTGGCCGGCCTGCAGTAATTGTTGCAGTTGGTTTTCCATTGTTTCTCCTCCGGGCGAACCTAGCGACGAACCGTGGCAAACGCCTCTTGTGCGACTTGCGCGATGTGCTCCGGCGTGAATCCATACTCTTGCGCGATTTGTGCCGCCGGCGCGGAAGCGCCGAAATGATCGATGCCGTACGCGTAGCCGCGATCGCCGATCCAGCGCTCCCAGCCCAGCGTCGCGCCGGCCTCGATCGACATGCGCGCCGTGACGTCGGGAGGCAGCACCGCGTCCCGGTATTCCCGGGATTGCCCGGCAAAGAGCTCCCAGCAGGGCATTGAGACGACGCGCGTCTGCATCCCGGCATCGTTCAATATCTTGGCCGCCTGTACTGCGAGCTGCACTTCGGAGCCCGTGGCGATGAGAATGAGATCGGGAGTGCGCTCGGTATCGTGCAAGATGTAGGCGCCGCGCGCGACGTCGGCGTGACGGTCGCCCAAATACGGCAGCTTCTGCCGGGAAAGGACGAGCGCCCACGGGCCTTGGCCGGCGTCGATCATCAGTTTCCACGCTTCGAGCGTCTCCAGCGCGTCGGCAGGCCGTACGAGCATGAGGTTGGGGATCGCGCGCATGTGCGCCAAATGCTCGATGGGCTGATGCGTCGGTCCGTCTTCGCCCAAGAAGACGGAGTCGTGCGTGAGGACGTAGTAGCAGCGAATCTTGTTGATGGCGGCCAGACGAACCGACCCTTTCATATAGTCCAAAAAATTCAGGAACGTCGCGCCGAAGGGAAGCAAACCGCCGTGCAGCGCGATGCCGTTGTTGATGCCGGCCATGGCATGCTCGCGCACGCCGTAGTGGATGTTGCGGCCGCCGTAGTTGTCCGGCTGAAAATCGCCCTGATCTTTCAAATACGTTTTCGTCGAAGGATCCAGGTCGGCGGAGCCCCCGACGAGTTCCGGAACGGACGCGGCGATGGCGTTCATGACCAAGCCGCCCGCTTCTCGCGTTGCAATGTCGTCGCCGTTCTCTGCAGTGATCGAGGGCCACGGAACGTTCCTGGGAGGACGGTTCTCCAGCGTGCGTTGCAACTGCGCGGCAAGCACGCCGTTTTCGCCCTTCCATTCGTCGTACGCGCGTTGCCACTGGGTCTGCAGCTCCGCGCCGCATGCGCCGCAGTCGCGGAAGAACTGCAGCACGTCATCGGGCACGTAGAACGCCGGCTCGACAGGCCAATTCAAATTTTCCTTCGTATGCTTCACGTCGTCCGGCCCGAGCGGCTCTCCGTGCGCCTTAAAAGAATCCTGCTTGGGGGAGCCGTACCCGATGTGCGTGCGAACCGCAATGAACGAAGGTTTGCCGTCCATGCTTTTCGCCTGTGCGATCGCGCGGTCGATCGTTTCTACGTCGTTGCCGCGATCGATGTCGATGAACTGCACGTGCCAGCCGTACGCTTCGAAGCGGGCGCAGACGTCTTCGGTGAAGGTGACGTTGGTTTTGGCGGCGAGCGAAACGTCGTTGTCGTCGTAGAACGCGATGAGCTTACCTAGTTGCAAATGCCCCGCCATCGAGGCGGCTTCCGATGCAACGCCTTCCATCATGTCGCCGTCGCTGCACATGACGTAGGTGAAATGATCGACGATGGTTTGATCGCGATTGTACGTCGCGGCCATATGCGCTTGCGCGATCGCAAACCCTACGGCGTTGGCGAAGCCCTGCCCCAGCGGGCCCGTCGTGACCTCGACGCCCGGAGTGTGATGCGCCTCGGGATGGCCGGGCGTCTTGCTCCCGAGCTGACGGAACCGCTTGAGATCCTCCAGCTGCAAATCGTATCCGGTCAGATAGAGCAGCGAATAGAGCAGCATAGAGGCGTGGCCGGCGCTCAGGATGAAGCGGTCGCGGCCCAGCCACGCCGGATCCTTCGGGTTGAAGCGCAGATGCTTCGTCCACAGCGTGTAGGCCGTCGCGGCGGCGCCCAGCGGCATGCCGGGATGGCCCGAAGCCGCTTTCTGCACCGCATCGACGGAAAGGAACCGAATCGCGTTGATACGTTGCTCGTCTTCGCGCGTATTGGGCACGGCTTCTCCTTGTGAAATGATCAGCTGCTCCCATGAGCAGCGCTTCTGTACCGTTGTACCCACTACGCTCCGGTTGCTCGGTTGCATGCCGAGGGCGTTCCCCATTTCACTCGAAAAGCGGGCGCGATGGACGTGCGCAAACTTCAGAGGAGGATCGAGGCCCTGATCGACCGGCCCGAGGAACTGAGCGGGGCCGGTGGGCACGCGGTCGATGACGTGATTGCGGCGCTGGACGAGGGTCGTCTGCGCGTGAGCGAACCCACGGGCGATACGTGGATCACGCATGCCTGGATCAAGCAAGCGATATTGCTCTATTTCAAACGCCGGCCCACGGAGCCAATGGGCGATGCGGCAGGCGTTCTGTTTTACGATAAAATCCCGACGAAAACAAACTACGCCGCGCTCGGAGCGCGCTGCGTTCCGCCCGGCGTTGCGCGATACGGCAGCTTCTTGGGACGCGGCACCATCTTGATGCCGGGATACGTCAACATCGGCGCGTATGTCGGCGAAGGCAGCATGATCGACACATGGGCGACGGTCGGTTCGTGCGCGCAAGTGGGGAAAAACGTGCACCTGTCGGGCGGCGTCGGCCTCGGCGGTGTGCTCGAACCGCCGCAGGCGCAGCCCGTGATCGTCGAAGACGGCGCGTTCATCGGTTCGCGATGCGTGGTCGTTGAAGGCGTTCGCGTGGGCCGCGACGCGGTGCTCGGCGCCGGCGTAGTGCTCACCGGCGGAACGCCGATCGTCGACGTCCGGCATGCGGAGCCAACGATTTCGCGAGGCTACGTTGCCCCGCGCTCCGTCGTCATTCCGGGGACGATGCCCAAAGAGTTTGCAGCGGGTACGTTCGGCGTTCCATGCGCGCTCGTGATCGGCGCGCGCAGTGCGGAAACGGATCGTAAAACATCGCTCAATGCGGCGCTGCGCGACTATGAGGTAGCCGTGTGAACCCGCAAGTTCAAGCCATCTCCGGTTCGCTCATCCGCGAAATTGCGGCCAAGCGAAAAGGCTCGTCGATCGATCTCGGTCTGGGCGAACCTTCGCTCTCACCCGAGCCGGCGCATTTGCACGCGGCGATGCGGCATGTCGCCGAGCGAGGCTTGCGCTATACGGTCAATGCCGGCGACGTGCGGCTGCGTGAGGCGATTGCGCGCTACTACGCATACCCGCTGTACAAAAGCGCGCAAAACGTCTGCATTACGACGGGTTCGCAAGAGGCCACCTACGCCGTCATAAAAACGGTGCTCGACCCCGCCAAGGACGAGCTGCTCGTGGTCGAGCCCGCATTTCCATCGTATCGCAAAATGGCTGCTCTGGAAGGCGTGCGAGTCCGCAGCATCGCCATGAATGAAGCGGACGATTTTGCATTCGATCCGGATGCGATCCTGGGCGCGCTCACGCCGGCGACGCGGATGATCGCGATTTGCTCGCCATGCAATCCGACCGGGCGGGTTATCCATCGCGATGCGGTGCTCGCTTTGAGCCGGACCCTCGAGCGACGTGGAGGCGAACCCGTCTGGGTACTGCACGACGAAATCTATCGCGAGCAAATCTTTATCGAAGAAGCCGGCCATTTCGCGCAGCACTATCCGTATACGATCGTCACCAACAGCGTGAGCAAGAGCAACGCGCTCACGGGGCTGCGCTTAGGGTGGGCTATGACGCCGGACGCGATAGCATCCGCGCTCGTCAAAGTGCATGCATGGCTAACTTCGTGCGCCGACACGTTCGCGCAGCAAGTTGCGCTGCACATTCTCACGACCTCGGGAGGACTACGGGAGCACTCGGCGTGGTATGCCGACAGACAGCGCGCGGCCGTCGACATCTTGCAGCGCAGCGGTCTGCGCTACATCGTGCCCGAAGGCAGCTTCTACGCTTGCGTGCGACTGCCGGAGGGGATCGATTCCTTGCAGGCCTCGCACGCGCTGGCGGATCGGCACGACGTGATCGCGATTCCGGGCATCGCGTTCGGAGCATGCTTTGCGAACTGGCTGCGGCTCACGTGGGTTTGCCCCGTTTCGGACTTTCGCGAAGGCGTCGATCGAATCGCGCAGTTTGTAGGCGCTACTGCCGCTCCGGCCCCGTCCAGACCGTTTGAACGTTCGTGAATTCGTGAATGCCGAACGTCGAAAGCTCGCGCCCATATCCACTGCGCTTTACCCCGCCGAACGGCAAACGCGGATCGCTGGCGACCATTCCGTTTATATACACCATACCGGCTTCGATGAGCGCGGCTAAGCGCTGCGCGCGCTCGGGGCTGCGCGTCCAAATGTTTGCTCCCAGTCCGTAGGGTGAATCGTTGGCCAGTTCGAGTGCGTGGTCTTCATCCTCGGCTTGCATCACCGCAGCGGCGGGACCAAAAGTTTCCTCGCGAAACATTGCGGCGGTCCGCCCGACCTCCGCCACGACCGTCGGCTGAAAAAAATATCCCGCTCCTTCGATGGCATGTCCCCCGGCAACGATGCGCGCGCCGTCGACGACCGACTGCGTGACTTGCCGTGCAAGAGTATCGCGCAAATCTGCGCGCGCGCACGGTCCGATCTGCGTATGTTCGTTCGTTGGATCGCCGATGCGCTGCTGCGCCGCCGCTTCCGAAAAGCGGCGAACGAAGCGATCGTACAGCGGGTCTTCCACGATGAATCGCTTGGCCGCGATGCAGTTCTGGCCCGTGTTTTGAAAGCGCGATTTGACGGCGTATTCGACTGCCGATTCGAGATCGGCATCGGCGAGCACGAGGAACGCATCGGAGCCGCCCAGTTCGAGCACGCACTTTTTGAGCGCGGTTCCTGCCGCGGAACCGACGGCGATACCCGCGCGTTCGCTGCCGGTCAACGTGACGGCGGCAATGCGCGCGTCGGCAACGAGCGCGTCGGCATCCTCGTGGCGGACGAGCAGCGTCCGGAACAGCCCTTTCGGCGCCTCCACCTCCTCGAAAAGCCGTTCGATCTCCAGCGCGCACCGCGTGGTGTTGTCCGCGTGTTTGAGCACAACGGTGTTGCCGGCCATCAGCGCCGGAGCGACGGCGCGGAACACCTGCCAAAACGGAAAATTCCACGGCATGATCGCGAAGATCACGCCTAGCGGCCGAAATGCGATCACGCTGCGGCTCGCAGTGGTTTCGACCTCACGGTCGGCCAAATACGTCGTGGCGTTCCGCGCGAAATACTCGCAGGCCCACGCGCATTTTTCGATCTCGGCACGAGCCTGGACGATCGGCTTGCCCATTTCCCGCACCGCGGCTTGTGCCAGCCGCTCGCGACCGGCACGCAAGGCGCTTCCAACGGCCACCAGCAAGGCGGCGCGCTCCTCCAGGCTCGTGCGCCGCCAGTTTGCAAAAGCGGCGCGCGCTTCGTCCAGATGCGCGTCAATCTGCGCGGAGGTCATATAGGTGAATTGCTCGATTTCCTGCCCCGTCGCCGGGTTGATCGTAACGATGTCGCTCATAGCGCGGCGTCGGCCCAAGGGCCGGCCGGACCGGCATAAATCTGAATCAGCCGGTCGGGTCGCAGATACTCCTTTGCAACGCGCTGCACGTCGGTAGGCGTTATGCCCGCATATCGTGCCGAAAGCGTGGCGTAGTAATTCAGCGGCAAATGATTTTGCGCGATGCCGAGCAACTCGTCGAGCTGGCCGCTCGCCGACCCTTCGTTGAGCAATGCTTCGGAAAAGAGACGCACTTTGGCTTCCGCGAGTTCTTGCTCGCTGACGGGCTGCGTGCGCAGCCGTTCCAACTGATTGCGAACGATCGCAATTGCCGCCGCAACGTTTTGCGGTGAAGCGTTGAGTTGAACCTCGAGATCTCCGCGGTCTTTGTCGCTTTGCACGCGGCTGCTCACGCCGTAGACCAGCCCGCGTTTTTGGCGCAGCTCTCTGCCACAGGCGCGATTCGAAGTACCCCGAGCCGCCCAAGATTTCGGTCAGGACGTTGAAGGTGTCGAAATCGCGGTCGCCTCGCGCGACGGCGGGCTGTCCCAGTTGGATGAACACCTGGTTTGCGTCGGTGGCGACGTACGCATGTCCCGCGTGAGCCGCCGGCAGCGGCGCTTGCGTGACCGAAGGCGTAGGGCCTTCGCTGCGCCAGGATCCGAAGGCCGCTTCCACGGCGCTGCGCGCGCGCTGCGGCGTGACGTCGCCCACGACTGCAATCGTCGTCAGTTCCGGACGCCAGTAATGTTTGGTATAGGCGAGCAAATCTTCGCGCGTGATGGCAGCCACGGAAGTCTGCGAGGGATACCGGAGTGCCGGATCGTCCGCCGGCAGCAGCCGCTGCAAATAGGCGCGATCTACCATTTGACCCGAGATGCTTTCCTCGCTGGAAATGCTGTTCGCGAGCTGCGAACGCTGGAGTTCCACCCAGCGATCCGGAAATGCGGGATGCTCTTCGCCGTCGGCCAGAAGTGCAAGCAGCCGTTCAAAGTCCTGCGCGAAGCCGTGGGCGCCGAACTGTTGCCCGAGGTCGATCGATGCGGCCATATCGTCCGCGGCTTTGCGCATCTGTGCGAAATCGTAGCGTTCGCTTCCGAAGCCGGCGACCGAAGAGGCCAGACGCGCGAGCCCTTCTTTTCCCGCCGGAACGAACGCCGGCGAGGAAGCAATACTGCCGCCGATATACACCGTCGGCCGATCCGTTTTTTGCTGGACGATCACCCGCAATCCGTTCGATAGCGTAAACGCGACGGGTGCCAGTTTACTGCGCGCCGTCGTTGGTTTGCGCAGCTGCGCGCGAATGTCCGCCGGTTCGACGATCGGTCCATTGGGGACGCGCCCGCTGAAGTCGTCTTGTGCCGCGGCGGTGCTTTTTTGCGAAGAACGCGCGGCCGGCTTGTCGTTCGGCGTGAGATGCCCCACGACGTTGGGTTTGGCAAGATAGGTGCGAGCCGCTTGCAGCAGATCGGCGGCGGTAAGCGATGAGAGCCGGCGGTCCTCGTCACGATCGCGCTCACGCACGACTCCGTACGTGTATCCGACCAAATCGGCGTATCCGCCGATCGAGTCTGCATCGTACGCGCGTTCGGCGAGCGTGGCGCGTTTCGCAGCGTCGGCCAGTTCCGGATCGAGGCCGGTTTTCAGCATGGCGTCCATCGTCGACTGAAAAATCTGCTGCGCCTCCGCGCCGGTATGTCCCGGGTTGAGAACGATGTACACGTGCATGAGGCCCCCACGCAACTGCGTGTCGGCGTTTGCGTCTACCGCAAGGGCGACGTTCGATTCCACCAGCGCGTGGTAGAACGGCCCGCGCTGGTTTGGAATAAGCGTCGAGAGCGTGCTGATGGCCGGCTCGCCCGGCTCGGTGTCGCCCGGAACGGCGTAGGCCAGATCGAGAACCTCAAACGGAAAGGGAAATTCGGCGTGGACTTCTTTTCCGGTGGCGGCCTTGGGATGCTGCAGCGCGTGAATCGGTAGCGAGCGTTTGGGAATCGATCCGAAATCATGCCGCGCCAGCGCGAAGACGGCGGCATGATTCACGTCGCCCGCGACGACGAGCGCGGCGTTGTTGGGCGCATACCACTGATCGTAGTATTTGCGCAAATCCGCGACCGTCGCGTTCGCAACGTCCGCGCGCACGCCCGTAGGCGTACGGCCTGAGGGAGAGTCGGGATAGGCGGCCGTGCGCACGCGGGAAAGGAGATTGAAGAACGGCGAACTCTCGTCGCCGTCCAGTTCGTTCAGTACGGCGCGCCGCTCGATGGCCCACTCCGAGGGCCGTAATGCGAGGTGCTGCATGCGGTCGGCTTCGACGCGCAGCGCGATGGCGACGCGATCGGCCGGCATGTCGAAGACGTAGTTCGTATAATCGTAATCCGTCTGCCCGTTCATCTGCGCTCCCAAGCGCGCGACGATGTCGTCCAGGCCGCCCGCCGAGATCGCGTTCGTCCCACGAAACATCATGTGTTCCAAGGCATGAGCGAGGCCTGTTTTGCCGGGCGTCTCGTACAACGATCCGAAGCGGTACCATACCGACGTGTGCACGACGGGGGCCACATGATTCTCGACCACGATTACTTGCAGCCCGTTGGACAGCGTCGTTTGGTAAATGCCGCGATCACCGATGCCGGTACCGGCAGTTTGGGCGAGCGAAGCGCACGGCGTTGCGAGCAGTGCGACGCTGAGCGCGAAGAGCAAAAGAAGACGTTTCACAGCGGATCTCCGAAAATAACAGCCGGTTCTACGAGATGCCCAAGTAATAGTGAGCCGATGTCTCCACCGCCTCGTACGGCACACAGCCGATGAGTTCCGAGCGGAAGAGCGCAACGCCCGCTTGGGCTGCCATCTCGCGGATGAGCTCGACGACGCGGTACAGCGGCGTTGCGCGATAATTGGTGATATTTAGCGATACTTGCACCGAATCGGGCCCCAAGCGCAGGCCAAGCGCTTTGAGCGTGCGCAGGCCGCCGTCGCGTTCTCGCAGAGTTCGAGCGATGGCCTTTGCCACCGGCAAATCGCCGGTTTTGAGTTCGACGTTGAACGCAATGAGGATCTCGCGCGCGCCAACGGCTATTGCCCCGGCGCTTGGATGTTTGGCGACGTCGCCAAAATCCGGGCGCCAGTCGGGCAACTCGAATCGCGTGTCGAGTCCTTCGAACTGGCCTTGCCGCACGCGGGCCAGATTACGGCGCAGCGGCGTTGCCGCCGCTTCTCCATACAGAAAAGACGGCACTCGCAGGCGTTCCCATATCGTCGCGCCGACTTCGTGCGCCAAGCCAGCCGCGTCGCTCATGGTCGCGTTGCGCAGCGGGACGAAGGGCAGCACGTCGAGCGCGCCGATCCGCGGGTGAACGCCGGAATGCGTGCGCAGATCGATGCGTTCGCAGCTCACGGCCGCCAGAGCGACGGCCGCCTCGCGGAGCGCCGCATATCCTGCGGCCATCGTCAGCACGCTGCGGTTGTGGACGGGATCGCTCGTGCGGTGCAATACGTGGGCGCCGGCGTCCTGCACGGCTGCCACGCAAGCGTCGATGATGGAAGGATCGCGTCCTTCGGAAATGTTCGGAACGCACTCCAGCAGCATTGCGGATGGGCCGCCGTTCACGAAAGCGCGAGCTCGATCGCGCTTGCGACGTCGCTGCAGTTTTGCGGCGTGTACAGCGTCGAGTAGCCCAATTTGTTCGCTTCGGCAATGCGCCGCGGGGCGGCGCTCACTGCTCGAACTTCCCCGGAAAGTCCCAGTTCGCCGAACGCCGCGGAGTGCGGTGCGAGCGCCCGATTGCGAAATGAAGAGGCAATGGCAAGCGCGATGCCGAGATCGGCGGCCGGTTCGTTCACGCGCAGCCCGCCGGCCACCGATGCGTAGACGTCGTGTGCGCCCAGCTGGAGGCCCGCACGGCGCTCCAGTACGGCAAGGATCATCGCCAAACGCGCTTGATCGACGTTGTTCGCCAGCCGTCGCGGCGTGCCGTATGCGGTTTCTCCGACCAGCGCTTGCACTTCCAGCAGCACGGGGCGCGAGCCGACGATGCTTGCGACGACGCACGATCCGCTGGGCCGGTCTTGCCGGCCGGCTAAAAAGAGCTCGGAGGGATTGCCGACTTCGTGCAAACCGTCGGACTGCATCGCAAACACGCAGATCTCGTCGACGCTTCCGAAGCGATTCTTGTAGGCCCGCACGATCCGGTAGTCTGCGCTGTTGTCTCCTTCGAAGTAGAGCACCGTGTCGACGAGGTGCTCGAGCAGGCGCGGACCCGCAATGGAGCCGTCTTTTGTGACGTGTCCGACGATGAATGCCGCGCAGCCCGTCCGTTTGGCGTATTCCATCAACGCCTGCGTGCAATCGCGAATCTGCGTGACGCTACCGGCGTACGATTCCGAATCCGGCAGCCATACGGTCTGAATCGAGTCGATGACCAGTACGGCAACCTCTTCAGCTTCCAACGCATCGATCACCGCTCGCAAGTTCGTTTCCGGAAAAATCAGGATGTCGTTGATCGCGCCGCCCGCACCGCCGGCGGCCAAGACTCTGCGCGCGCGCAGCTTTACTTGCGCGGCCGATTCTTCGCCGCACACGTACACGACCGCGCCGTCCTGGTGTGTGCTTGCCGAAAGCATCGCAGCGATCTGCAGGAGCAGCGTGGACTTCCCCGCGCCGGGCGGCCCTCCGATCAGCGTGAGGCTTCCCGGAACGATCCCGCCGCCAAGCACCGCGTCGAATTCATGCAACCCCGTGCGGATGCGCTGCAATCGCGCTTCGTCGACTTGGTGCAGCGCAATCGGGCCGCTGCGGGCGCGTAGCGGCGCGGCGCTTCCCTTGGCGCGCGCAACACGCATCGCGCGCTCGTCGAACGAATTCCATGCCTGGCATTGCGGGCAGCGTCCTAACCAGCGGGCGGATTCGAAACCGCACGCGGAACAAAAATAGACTGAGCGCGCTTTAGCCACGAGCGCATTTTTTCATAGGTCTGCTAGTATTGGCGGTGGCCCGCAAAGTGCCTTACCATTCTGCTGCGGAGGCCTCGCCTTGCCTGCCGCCTAATGCGGCGGCGTGCCGCGGCCCCTCCACATTGCCATCGACGGACCTGCTGCGTCGGGGAAAACGACCGTGGCGCGCTTGCTCGCCGACCGATTGCACGTCCTGTATCTGGACACCGGCGCGATGTACCGCGCGCTGGCCTATATGGCGCTCATTACGCAAACGGATCTCGATAACGAAAACGCCCTCGTGCGCCTATGCGGACAGCACGGCATCCGCGTGGAGTTGGACGGCGGCGCGCCGCTGGGCTTTGCGATCTTTGCCGGCAGTGCGCAACTTACGCACGTCGAGCTGGAATCGCCGCAAGTCACCGCAGTTGTTTCGACCATTGCGGCGCATGCGCGCGTCCGTGAAGCGATGGTGCGCGAGCAGCAGCAGATTGCCGCCGAGGGTTCGGTGGTTATGGCGGGGCGGGACATTGGGACGGTGGTCATGCCGGATGCCCCGTACAAGATTTTTCTTACGGCTTCGGTTGCCGCGCGGGTCCGGCGACGGCGCGCGCAGCTCGAAGCTGCCGGCGTGGACGTGGGCGTGCACGAGCTGACGGCAGAGATCGAAGAACGCGACCGGTTGGACACTCAGCGTAAGATTTCGCCGCTGCGCAAAGCGCCCGACGCGCATGTCATAGACTCGAGCGATTTGAGCGTGGCGCAGGTCGTCGAAGACATTTGCCGCATCGTGGGGGCCGCGGTATGACGAAGCCGTGAACGCCGCGCTCTACGACGCCGCCAAATACAGACTTCTTGACGGCGTTCAGATTAATTTGGCGCATGCAGGTGCATGGCGCGCACAACATTCCGCAGCGCGGTCCCATCATCATCGCAAGCAATCACGTGTCGTACCTCGATCCGCCGGTGCTCGGGGCGGCGTGCCGGCGGCGCATTTCGTACATGGCGAAGGAGCAGCTCTTCAGTATCCCGATCTTGGGCGCGGCTATTCATGCGGTGGGCGCGTACCCTGTCGATCGCGCGGGCAGCCCGACCGCGGCGGTCAAGCGTTCCGTCGAGGTGCTGCGACGCGGCGGAGCGGTTGGAATCTTTCCGGAAGGCACGCGCAACCGGCAGGGAACCGCGCCGGTGCGCGGCGGCGTAGCGCTGCTCGCGTCCTTGGGCAAGGCGCCGGTAGTGCCGGTGTGCCTGGTCGGCACTGCGGCGGCTCTGCGCCTAGCGCGTTTCGAAGTATTTTTTGGGCGACCCCTAACTTTACCGGAGAATCGAAAAGCGACTCGCGATGAAATGGCGAACTTCACCGACGAGGTCATGCGGGCGATTCGCTCGCTTCCAGGTAACCTTGGTCGAGCATAACAGTCGCTTTGAAGCTCATCTCGAAGAATTAGTCCGCGATTATCGGGGATCCAGGGAGGTCGCCGATATGCTGCTCTATCACTTCGGATTCGGCAAGCATGGCCCGACGCGCCGCGGAAAACGCCTGCGCCCGACATTGCTGCTGCGCGTCGCTGAATCGGAAGGCGCGCGCATCGACGGGGCCCTAGACGCTGCCGTTGCAATCGAAATTCTGCACAACTATTCGTTGGTTCATGACGACATCGAAGACGGCGACGAGTTGCGGCATGGGCGCCGCACGCTGTGGGCGGTGTACGGCATACCGCAAGCGCTCAACGCCGGTGATGCGCTGTGCGCCATCAGCTTTCTCGTGCTCGTGAAGGCCACCGCGCACCATTCCGACGAGCGGGTGCTGCGCATGGTTCGGGCGCTCCACGAGGCGCACGCGACGATGTGCGACGGCCAAGCGCTGGATTTAGCGTTCGAACGCGCTGCCGACGTGAGTTTGTTGCAGTACGAGCGCATGATTGCGGCAAAAACCGCGGCCTTGTTCGGCGCTTCATCCCAGCTCGGAGCGCTGTGCGCGGCGTGCGAAAACGGCAGCGTTCAGCGCTATCGCGAATTGGGGCGTGCTTACGGCTTGGCATTCCAGATCCGCGATGACGTGCTCGGAATTTGGGGCTCGGTTGACGTAACGGGGAAAGTCCGGGCGAACGACATTGCCAGACGTAAGTGGACGTTCCCGGTAGTCTGGGCGCTCGCTCAGCCGGCTTCGCCGGCACGCCGGCGCGTGGCAGACGCGTACGCGCTGGAGCAGGCGCTCGATAGCAAGACTGTAACGGATGTGATCGGAGCGTTGGAAGAGCTCGGAGCCAAAGAGGCCGCGGACGCGGCCGTTGCCGAACATTTGGCGGTCGTCGAGAGCCACGGCGTGGCTAGCGTCCGCGATTTTTTGTTGAGCTCGTTACAGCTGGCGTCTTCTTAAACAAGGGAACGGGCGCCGTGGGGGAGCGCTTTGAGTACATCAAAGGCGCAGTTGCATAGCGCAGTGCGCACGCATGAACGGTCGGCCACGGCAACCTTGTGGTTGTGGCTATTGCTCGCGGCGGGATTCCTGCTGCGCCTGCTGTTCATGGGAAACGAGGGGTTCCGCAACGACGTAAGTTCGTTCGAAGCCTGGGCCATTACGCTCGCGACTCACCCACTCTGGCAGTTCTACGGGTCGACGTCGTTCGCGGATTACCCGCCCGGCTACTTCTACGTTCTGTGGATCGTCGGGCACGTGTACGCGCTGCTCTCTCCGCATGGCAACTTGGACGTGCTCAAGTATCTAGTGAAGTTGCCGGCGGTGCTCATGGATTTGGCCGACGCGGCGCTGCTGTTTGCGATCGTCCGCCGCTTCTTGGGCGAACGCTGGGCGCTCGGCGTGGCGGCGCTGTTCGTGCTCAACCCGGCGATCGTCTTTATCTCGGCAGCGTGGGGACAGGTCGACTCCGTTTCGGCCGGCTTGGCGCTGCTCGGCATTTTTCTGCTGCTGCGCAGCGACGATGCGCAATCCGTGCGCGCCGGGGCCACCGAAATCGTGCTGGCATGGCTGGCCCTGGCATACTCGCTGCTGATCAAACCGCAAGCGGCGATACTCATTCCGCTGTTTCTGGTGTTTGCGTTCGTCTCGCCGGGACACCGCCGGATGCGCGGAGTAGGCACCGCAGCGGGAATCGTTGCCGCGATTCTTTTCGTGCTGGCGCTCACGCTGCCGTTTCACCCCACGGGTAATCCCGTCGATGCGTTCGGGTGGCTGTATCAGAAATACGACTTCGGCAAAAACGTCTACGCGTACAACTCGGTCAACGCGTTCAATTTGTGGTCCATCGTGCATCCCTTCTGGACTTCGGATTCGCAGCAGATCGGCCCGTGGCCGCAGTACTTTTGGGGCGTGCTGCTGGTTGCCGCTGCAACGGTGCTCACGCTCGTGCGGTATGCGCAAAGCCGCACGCAGCAAGCCTTCATCGAATCGGCTGCGCTACTTACGCTGGCATTCTACATGCTGTCCACGCGGATGCACGAGCGGTATATCTACGACGGCATGCTGTTCACCATGGCGGCGATTCCGTTTGCCTTGCGTTACCTGTGGTCGTCCGTGATTTTTTCGTTCACGCTCTTCGTGAATTTGCTGTACTCGCTCACGTATCTGAGCGTCGTGACGAATCACACGCCCGGCGTCAACGCGACGGACATGTGGCCGGCGCTCACGCATCCGCTCTCGCTGCTCAACGTCGCGACGTTCTTTTATTTGGGCTATGTCTTTTTGGGGCAAGGCGCCGATGAAACTTCCGCCGCTTCGGCGCCGGCGGCCGGCGCACACGCTCCGGCATTACCCTGGAATCTGCGCGCCCGGGCGTGGTTCAATCCGCGCGAGGGCCTGGGATCCATGGTATGGCCCCTCGATTACGCGTTAGCGGGCCTGTTCGGCATCCTGTCGTTCGTCATTTCCTACATCAACTATTGGCTTCCCACCGAGAAGATCTTCGACGAAATCTATTTTGCTCGCGCGGCCGAGGAGTATCTGACCAACAGGTACATCTATGAGAACACGCATCCGCCGCTCACGAAACTCATCATCACCCTCTCGACGATGATGTTCGGCGGGATGCACGGCGGCGATAATTCGCACGGCTGGCGTTTCTTGGACGTGGTGTTCGGCGCGCTCGTCATCGTCGTGCTGTACGCCTTCGCCAAACGGCTCACGCGCTCGACGCTCTTTGCCTCGTTTGCCGCTGTGATGTTCGTGGCCGACGGCATGCACTTCGTGCAGTCGCGCATCGCAACGCCCGAGGGAATCGTCATCGTCTTTTCGCTCGGCACCCTCTACGCGTTTTACCGGTACTGGATTGCATCGCAGTCCACCGTGCGCCCGTACGAACCGCGTACGTTCGTGCGCGCCGGCATTTCGGTCGCCGGCGCCGTAATCCTCGGCTGCATCTGCGGCGCCGTTACGAATGCGCTCGGCGGCGGATCTCGCGCGTCGTTCGTCGTCGGAAGCATCTACTTTGCGTGCGGCTGGTATTTAGCGATGCGACTGTGGGTCGTTCCGCGTTTCATGCGGCCGCATGGCACGCTCGCAACCTACGCCGAAGGCGCGCGACTCGTGCGCGCGGACGGACAGAGCACGCTCGAGGCGCCGGACGGACGCGCGGTAAAGAAAGATCTAAAGATCGAAGAAGACGACGCGTCGATTGCCTACAAGCGCGACGGTTCCGTCGTATACGCAACACCGGCCGGCAGCGCGACGTACACGCCGGGGCAAGTTGCCGACGACCAGGGCGAGATCGAGCAGGGACGGCACGCCACCGGATGGCTCATCGCCTTCACGTTGCTCTTGGGTGCGCTGGTCGCGAGCAAATGGTACGGCGTCATGGCGTACGGCGTGTCGTTCATCGTTATCGCCGCAGTATGGCTGCAACGGTATTGGCGAGAAGGCAAAACCAAGCACTGGGGCAATCCGTTTGGGTTCAGACTCGACGTCGCGCTGGCCGCGATCGCTTTTTTGAGCATGTCGCTCTACGTCTGCGTATGGATCCCGGATTTCTTCCGGCACATCGAAATCAAGAGCGTTTCTGATTTGGTGTATCGCCAGTATACGATGTTCCAGTACCACGATACGCTCAAGGCCACGCATCCATACCAGTCGTCATGGTGGCAATGGCCGCTTGACTTGCGCCCGATTGCGTATTACTGGCACGATACGCGCTCGGGGCTGGCGATCAGCAACCCAAACGCGTGTTGCGTGTCGGAGATTATTTCGCTGCCGAACCCGCTGTTGCTCTGGTTCGGCGTATTTTGCGTGCCGTGCGTCGCCTACTTGGCATGGCGTGAGAAGAACAAGGGCTACGCGCTGCTAGTGCTCGCGTATCTGCTGCAATGGCTCCCGTGGGCGCGTTCGCCGCGCATCACGTTCGCCTATCACTTCTATGTCGATATTCCGCTGATCGTGTTGTGCAACGTGATCGTGCTCCAGCGCATTTGGGACCGGAAAACCGACAATTCGGAGATTCGCCTTTTCGGGCGCATCGGCGTCTTCGCGTACGTCACGGCGGTCGTCTTGGCGTTCATCTGGTTCTACCCGATCCTCGCGGGCGTCCCGATTCCGTGGAACGATTGGCACGCGCGGATGTGGCTGGACAACCACTGGGTATAGCGCCGCTTTCCAAGACCCGACCAGGGCACGCGACGGTGGCGGGGCGAAAGCCCCGCTCACCATGTCCGGTCATTCCAAGTGGCACAACATCCGGCTGCGCAAAGGCAAGGTGGACGCGCAGCGCGGGGCGCTGTTTTCAAAGCTCAGCAAAGAGATCATCCTTGCCGTCAAATCGGGCTCGCCGGATCCGGAGGCCAATTACCGCCTAAAGATGGCGGTCGAAAAAGCGCGCGAGAACAACATGCCGCAAGACAACATCAAGCGTGCGATCGCGCGCGGTTCGGGCGGCTCGGGCGAAAAAGAGATCGAGGAGATCCGCTACGAGGGGTACGGCCCTCACGGTCTGGCTGTTCTAGTCGATGCGGCGACCGACAACCGTAACCGGACCGCGGGCGAGCTGCGCTTCTTGTTCGGCAAGAATGACGGCAATCTGGCTGAAAGCGGCAGCGTTGCGTGGATGTTCGATGCCGTCGGCACGGTTGCAGTCGATCCGGCCGGACGGTCCGAAGACGCCGTGACCGAAGCTGCGCTCGTCGACGGCGTCATCGATCTGGAATACGGGCACCCCACCGACATCTATACTGAACCGGCAGCGCTTGCGCACGTTCGCGACGCGCTTCAAAGCGGCGGCATCAAGATCACGGAAGTCTATTTGGGCGCACGGGCAAAGCAAAAGGTCTGCCTGGAGGGCGACAGCCTCACGGCCGCGCTGAGTTTTTTGGATGCTTTGGATGAGCATGAAGACGTCCAGCGGGTCTTCTCCAACTTGGAAGCGAGCGAAGCGGCGCTCGAGGCGCTGACTTGACGGCCGTTCAGCGGCAGATCCCGCGCGATTGGGTGTTTCCGATCGTCTTTGCCCTGTTCGTGGGCGTCATCGTCTGGTTCGGCCACTCCATTCAAGAATTTTTGCTCCCCGGGCCCAATACGGTGACGGTTCCATCGTTTATCGGCATGGCGCAGCCGGACGCGGTTAACGACATCGTCCGCATGAAACTCAAGTCGGCGGTGGCGGGCCACGCCACCAGTTCGCAATATCCCAAGGGCGTGGTGATGAATCAGGAGCCGCAGGCCGGCATGCACGTGCGCGCGGGCCGGCAGATTTCGCTGGTGATCAGCGACGGCGTGCAAACGATCCTTATGCCCGACGTGCGATACCAGTCAATCCGCGACGCCAAACTCGATCTCTCGCATGCGCGGCTGGATCTTTCCAAGACGACCTACGTGCGCAACGACGACATTCCGCCCGATCACGTCATTTCGCAGAATCCCGCGCCTTCGATGAGCGTGACCGAAGGCACCGCCGTTTCGCTGCTGGTCAGCAAGGGCGGCGTCACGTCGATCAAGCTGCCTTCGTTCAGCGGCATGACGATCGACCAAGCTCGGGGCCTTGCGGCTCAGGAGCACATCAAGCTCGGGCAGATCGTGTGGACGCCGCTCGGCAAAGCGGGACCACCGCACGGGCAGGTCGTGCAACAGAAACCGCTAGCCGGCGATTCGATTGGGCCCTATGACACCGTCTCGCTCGACGTGAGCGCCGGCCCGAACGAATCGGGGCGCATCATTCACCAAACGCACGTGCTGGCGGCCGTTCCGCCCGCCGAAGCCGGTCAAAATCAAGCGCTGCGCGTGCGCTTTTCGGTGAGCGACGAAACCGGCCGCTACGATTTGTTCAGGGGTTACGCGCAACCGGGCCAGAAGTTCGATTTCAACGTCACGACGATCGGAACGTCCGCGATCTATTTCTTCGTCAACGATACGCTGCTCGGCGAGACCAAAGTCGGTCAGGAGCCAAAAAACGCGTACGGTAAGCCAAAGCCCGTTCCTTCGCCGTGACCTCCAGACTCGCGCCCTCCATTCTGTCCGCTGACTTTGCCTGCATCAAAGACGACGTGGGGGCGGTGGTGCGCAACGGCGCAGCGTATCTGCATTTGGACGTCATGGACGGCCGGTTCGTTCCCAACATTACGTGGGGACCCAAGATCGTCGCCGATCTGCGCGAACACTTCTCGCTGCCGTTCGACTGCCATTTGATGATCGTCGAGCCGGAACGGTACGTGGAGCAATTTCGCGATGCGGGTGCGGACATCATCACGTTTCACTTGGAAGCTACGCCGCACGCTCAGCGTCTGCTCGCGCGCATACGTGCGCTGGGCGCGAAGGCCGGCATAGCGATTTGTCCCCAGACGCCGGTGGCGATGCTCGAAGATCTGATCGACGACGTCGACCTGATGTTGATCATGAGCGTGAACCCGGGCTTCGGCGGTCAAACGTTTATTGCACGCGCGTTTGAAAAGCTCCGGCAAGCCCGCGCGCTGGTCGAGCGCGCGGGCGCCCGCTGCGAAATCGAAATCGACGGCGGGATCACGCTGAAGAACGCGCGCGATGCCGTGCAAGCCGGAGCGGACGTGCTCGTCGTCGGTTCGGCTATTTTTGACACGCCGGATTGCGGCGCTGCAACCGCGCACTTTGGCGCTCTGCTCGAAGGAGCGGCGGAACGCTGAGCGCGCACGAGCCGCGCTCCGAAGACTCGCTCATATCGCAGCTGCGCGCGCTCATCGAAACGTATCCGGCCGGACGTCGACTCTGCAGCCGCATCGGCGACGATGCGGCGGTGTGGCAGCCTTCGCGTTCGCACCGCAGCGTCGTGACGACGGACGCGCTGATTGAAGACGTGCATTTTCGACGCTCGACGATGAGTTTGTACGACGCCGGCTGGCGTTCCATGGCGAGCAATTTGAGCGATCTCGCAGCGATGGGCGCGCGGCCCTTGCTCGCGACGGTTGCTCTGGCGATGCCGCGGGACGAACCTACCGCAAACGTGCTGGAACTGTATCGCGGCATGCTCGAAGTGGCTTCATCTCACGGCTGCGCCGTGGCCGGCGGCGATCTCACGCGTGCGCCGCAGATCGTTGTGTCGATCACCGCCATCGGCGAGGTGCGTCCAAGCAACGTGAAGGGACGAGGGGGTGCGCGTCCAGGCGACGTCGTCGCGCTCACCGGTGCGCTGGGCGCGAGTCGAGCCGGTTTGCATGTAGGCGAGAGTCAAACAGCGGTGGACGATCGTTCGCGCGAAGCGGCGCTAGCGGCCCATCGCCGTCCGCAGCCGCGAGTCCGTGAAGGCATGTGGCTGGCGGCAAGCCGGCACGTGCACGCGATGATGGACGTCTCCGACGGCCTTTCAACTGACTTGCGGCGCATGTGCGCGCGTTCTGACTGCGCGGCTGCGATCGACCACGTCCCCATTGCTCAGAGCGCTCGCGTAATCGCCGGCGCGCGCGGAGAAGATCCACGAACCTACGCGTTGGCAGGGGGCGAAGAGTACGAGCTGCTGCTCGCGGTCTCCCCGCGCGCGTTCGAACATCTGCGCCGCCGCTTCGCACAGCGATTCGGGCGCCCGCTGTTCGAGCTGGGACGCTTTTGCGAGGGAAGCGGCGTATTTGCGCGCAACGGCGATCGCGAAAAGGCGATGGCGTCCATCGGATGGGATCCTTTCGGGAACGAACCGTAGCACCATGTTCTCGCCGGTTGAGATTCGCCTCGGATCGCAGGAGTCGCAGCCGCGCCTAGTGCTGCAGGTGCTGGATTATCAACATCCCGATACCGCCGAGCCCGCCGATCTCGATCTCATGCGTTGCCGCGTCGTCGCGCATGCGCGGCCGGTGGAGGCAGCGTTCGAACTCTCCATCGGCTTGTGGGAGCTCTTCGACGTGCGCGATTATTTGCAAAAGATCGTTACGGGCAACGGTCCCGCGCAGAACTTCACGCTCTCGGGAGGGCTGCTCACGCTTTCGTTTGCGCCGTCCAAGCGCGGACCGGTTCTCTGCGCGGTCCTGCTCAAAACGATCGACGCATCGCACGTTCGGCTGGAATTCTTGATCACGCTCGAACCTGCGGAAATCGCCCGCGTGTTGTTGGACTTGCTGCAGCTCCAGATGCATGCCCAAAAATAGCGGGCAGGGCGGCGCGCGTCGCCTCGCCGTTGCGGTTCGCGCTGGTCCCTGCAGGGAACATCACGTGGTACTCCCCAGATTGGAGGCTTACGATATGAACCAAGGCTATAGCGCGACTGCTTACTTCAACAGCGAAACCGATGCACGGCGCGCCGCAGAAGACCTGCGCGCGCAAGGTTGCGAGGTAGACGTGCGCAGCGAGAGTTCGCACGGGCAGAGTTTTTGGGATAGCATTAAGAACTTTTTTTCCGGCGAGCAGAACACCGACCAATACCGCACCGGCGCGGTGCTGACGATAACGGGTGGCGACACGCAAACGGTGCGCACCGTCGTGCAGCAATACAGCGGCCGCATGGGTGACACAGCTGACACTAGCGTGATGGGCACGTCGAATCTCACGGGCACCTCGAAAGTAACCGGTACGTCCAGCGTAGCCGGCGCGGGCGGCGGCTTAGGGACAACCGGCGCGGGCTTGGGCACAACTGGGGCCGGCGCGGCGACGACCGGCGCCGGCGCAGCCGCGTCCGGAACCGGCGGCATACCCCCTTCGACCACCGGTGAAATCGACGATACCGACTACATCGGCGGAGCGGGCGACGATCTCGAGCGCGCGCGAACAGGCCGCACCGGAGATTTGGGCGGCACCGGAATCAACCGGACAGACATCGACGACCGGGGCACGATTTAGAGTCGCGTAGCGGAGGTCACTATTGGCCTCCGCTACGGGCCGCGTTTGAAAAAGCGCCGCAGCCACGGCGTTTTTTTCGGTTGCTTGCGCAGCGCAGGCTGTGCCTCCAGTGCGCTCGCGGGTGCGGGCCGCAAGTTTATGACCAAAACGCGCACCATGCCGGCTACCGGAACCGCGAGAAGCAAGCCGGGAATTCCCGCTAACTCCCCGCCCGCGAGCAATGCGAGTACCACCGCCAGCGGCGTCAGCTCGACGCTTTTGCTTACCACGTTGGGCGCAATGATCTGACCTTCCAGCTGGTTGATGACGATGATGCCGAGCGTCACGAACACCGCGTTCTCGACGCCGTTGGTAAAGAGCGCGATGAAGAACGCCGGCAGCCAGCCCGCAATCGCGCCGATGTAGGGAATCACGTCCAGAATGCCCGCGACGGCGCCGATGAGCGCCGCATACTGCACGTGTAGACCGAAGAGCAAAAGCGCAACGAGCGTGCCGACGATCGCGGCGACGATCAATTGCCCGCGGATGAATCCGCCGACGACCCGATCCAAATCGCCGATGATCTTCAACGTCTTCGGCTGCGCTTTCGCGGGAATGAACCCCATGAACGTGCGTTTGATGCCTTCGGCCTCGAGCATCATATACGCCGCGACGACCGGAATGATGACGAAGAGGGCGCCGATGGTAACGATCGACACGAGAACCGGCAGCACCGTGGTGGCGACTTGGGTACTGTACTGCGCGATGTTCGCTTGTATTTGGGCGGGCAGCTGCGTCAGGTAATTGCGCAGCCCCGAAGGCAAGTGCTGCGTGAACGGGTTTCGCGGATTGACGAGCGCCGCTTGCGCGTCGTGCGCCAATTTGGGAGCATCGTGCACCAGTTGCTGAGTATCCAAACTAAGAATCGGCGCCACTACGTACACGCCGAGCGCGATTAGGATCGCTATCGCCAGGTACACCGCGCCGATGGAGAATCCAAGCGACATTCGCCGGTTCAGCCGCGCAATCAACGGAAAGACCAAGTAGGCAAAGAGCACCGCGCCGACTACGACGATCGTAAAGGTCCGCACTCGCGCGAAAAATTCGAGCGCCTTGTAGATGATGAAGCCGACCAGGATGATGAGCCAGCAGATGCGCAACGCATACAGCGCGCGTTCGTTGCGATCGCGCTGCGGAGCCGGCGGAACCGGCGCCGGTACTATCGCCGTCGAATCTTCAGACACGTGCATCCCCTGAGGTGGCAATCGCATCGGGTTACGATTACCCCGAGGCAAGCGCCTGCGGCACGATACCAAAGGGCGCCGCGTGAGCGGCGCCCTTCGATCGCGCGACCGTCGTCGAGGAGGATGCTAGATGTACGGTCCGCTACGGCGTTGCATTCGCGATGATGCTGTTGGTCTTCTGGATATCGAAGCTGCCTAGACCCGTGATGTAATCGTACCTGGGTGTGGCCGTCCCGTCCGGGTTGCCGTTGTTGCCGACCAGGATGTCGTGGAAGCCGCCGACCATTTCGGTGGGAGGCGGACCCGTTGTAACGGGACCGGCCGTCGGGTTTTGCGTGTAGATTTTATAGAACCTGGGCGGCGCGAACCCAAGGCGATTGCCATGCTGCGTCTGCATGATGGCATAGCTGCCGGCTGCGAGCGGTGAGGCCAGGCTGGTGCCGCCGGTGATGCACGGCGTGCACGAACCGTTGACGGCCGATCCCGACGTGTAGAGCAGGGCGCCGGTTTCCAGCGAGGCGTCCATTGCCACGTCGGGGAGTCCGCGATAGTTCTGGCCCTGCTCGCAGACGGGCTGCGCTTCGGCTTCCCAATACGGGCAGTATTCGAACTGGCTCAGACCGCCGCCGCCGGCTTCCCAACCCGTCTCGCCCAAGTAGCTGCCGTCGGCGTTCGAGAAGAGATCCGTGCCGCCGACTGCTACGACGTAGGGCGAGGCGGCGGGATATTCGACGAACGGTGCTCCGCCCGGGGCGCCGTTGGGCAAGCCGACGCTGCAGTAGCCGCCGCTGTCGCCCGTCGAGACGAACATCGTCTGACCGTGCGAGGCGCCTTCCAGGAACATCTCGTCGTCCACGAGCATCGAGCCGTCGATGTACGGGAACGCTTCACATTCGCCGAACGACGAGTTGCCGATGTTGGTCAGGTGCTGGCTTACCCAGTGGTTGTATTCCAGCGCGATGTCGGAATCGGTGAGCGAGGTCGTATCGTAGAGATAAATCGCTTTGACTTTGCCGGCGATGCCGCTCGAATACGTCATGTCGAGCGTCCACTCGTCGTTGCCGGAAGTGTCGGTGCTGGGAATGCCGACGTGCTCGACGATCACCGAAGCCTGCGGCAAACCGAACGCTTTTTCGTTGGTGCGGAAGTCGGCGATGCCTTGCGTAACGTTGCCTTCCGCCATAATCGCAATCGGTGTGTTCCAGGCTTGGTCGTCGCTGTCGCCGGCCGGTGAATTGGAGACGTTGCCGTCGTTGTCCGTCGCGTCGTACGTTTTTCGGAACGTGACGGGATCGTAGTTGCGTACGCACACCGGGCTGGTTACGCCTCCGGTGCACGGCTGAATGTTCGGCTTGACCGAAAACGCCTGAACCGTGTTCAAACCCAAAACGGCAACCGCAATGCCCGCCAGCGAGGTCGGCACGTACGCCGGCGTAATGTTGGCGCGAACCGTTTGGCCGTTCAACGTGAAGTTGTGCAGCGTAGTATTGAACGCGCTCTGTGCTTGTGCGGCCGTTCCATTTGCGCTGATCAGCAGATTGTTGGGCTCGACGGTGATGTTGGTGAAGCCTTTGCCGCTCAAGTACGTCCGAACGGCGCCGACCTGCGCGCTCGTCGGCGCGTACGTTGCCATGAACGTCGAGTCGCTCACCATGCTGCCGGCCGCGACGGCGGACTTGAGGGCCGACATGTTGCGCAGTTGCATGCCTACGCGCACAGTTACCGGCGTCGAGGGCGAAGCCGCGCCAAGGTCGGCGGCGCTTTTGAGTGCGAGCGCTTGAGTCGCGGTCGCGGCCCAGCCGGCAGGTGCGGCGGCAACCGCAGTGGTCCTGATGGAATCGCTGCCGACGGGCCGGCCTTGCGGCGTCGTGCCCATGGGCGGTACGGCCGACTGGCCGTTATGGCCCGAACAAGACGCGGTTAAAACGCCGACCACTAGGGCGATGCCTGTAGCAAGTCTTTTCATAGTGGAATCCTCCTCGCGTATAGGCTACGCGTTTGCGAGGATTCGCAGACATACCAAAAACCGAGTAGGCAATAAGCCCCAGCGGCCTACCAGGACCTGCTAGACGGCGCGCGTCACTTTCTTGGCTCGCAGGCACGCCGTGCAGACACGCGCGGTGCGAGCCGCGCCGCGGACGTTGATTCTGACGGACTGCAAGTTGGGAAGCCAGCGGCGCTTGGTCTTGTTCATCGCGTGACTGACGTTGTTGCCGGCCATTGGACCTTTGCCGCACACTTCGCAGCGTTTCGCCATTGTCTAAAACCTTTCTCGTCGCGGTCCCGGCGGGACAGCCATGGTAGATTACCATGCGCCCGCACCGAGGCGCAAGCCGCCCTTGCACGAACTACAGGCCGCCGATGGATGTCACCGCCTTGGACGGCAGAGCCTATGCCAAATTCATCACGGCCGGGTCGTTCTTCCTAAGGAAGTACCGTCAGGTTCTCAACGACCTCAACGTCTTTCCGGTGCCGGACGGCGACACGGGGACCAATATGTATCTCACGTGCCGTCAAGCCGCCATCGAGGCAGGCAAGCATCGGGACCGTCCCATCGCCGAAGTGGCTGCCGCGGCGGCGCAGGGGGCCTTGATGGGCGCGCGCGGCAACTCGGGCGTCATCATCTCGCAGATGCTGCGCGGTTTTGCTCACCACGTCCGCCACCGCGGCGAGATCGACACGTTCGTGCTGGCCACCGGAATGCGCGAGGGTGTGGCTGCGGCCCGCGCCGCGCTCGTCAAACCGGTCGAGGGAACTATCGTGTCGGTGGCGGAAGCGGCCGCGGAGAGCGCATATCATCTGGCGCTGCACGAACGAGATTTCTACCGCTTTTTGAGTGGAGTGCTGCGGGCGGCGAACGACGCGCTGGATCGCACGCCGGAACAGCTGCCCGCGCTCAAGGAATCGGGCGTCGTAGATTCGGGCGGTGCGGGGTTCGTGTATTTTCTGGAAGGCGTGCTGCGCTTTCTTCCGGACATCACGCTGCGCTCCACCGCGTTTCCGCGCCGGCCGCAGCGTTCCGGTGTCTTCACGCCGCAGCAAGTCGTGGGCGAAAACAAGTACTGCACCGAATTCATCCTCGAGCGGGCCGCCTGCACGAGCGGCGAACTGCGGGACGCGCTGCGCCCCACAGGCGATTCGTTGATCGTTGCCGGCGAGCCGCCGACGATCAAAGTGCACATCCATACGGACGATCCGCAAACCGTGCAAACGCTGGCGGCAAAGCATGGCGATCCCACCCGCGTGAAGGTTGACGACATGGAACGCCAGCACAACGTGCTGCTCGTGGATCGCCCGGCGGCGCAGTATTCGATCGTTGCGCTTGTTCCGGGACCCGGTTTCGAGCGCATCGTCAAGGAATTGGGCGCCGAAGTCACGGTGAGCGGCGCAGGCAATCCCAGCGTTCGCGATGTTTTGCTGGCAATCAACAAGTGCTTGTCGGAGCGCGTGCTCGTGCTGGTGAACGACAAGAACGCTGCGCTCGCTGCGACGGAAGCGGCGAAGTCAGCGGTCGAACCGTGCACGTACTGCCCACTGCCGATATCGTGGCCGGCATTGCGGCACTCTTTGCGCTGCGGTCCGCGAGCGCGCAAAGTCTTCCGGACCTGGCGCCCGTACTGGAGGCAGCCGGCCGGCCTCGCAGCGCGCAGGTGTTTCTGGCCGGGAAGGACGCGATGGTAGGTGGAACGAGCGTGCAGCGCGGCAAGCCCGCCGCAGCCACTGCGGGAAGAATATATGGCGGGCGTACGCTCGCAGATGCTGCGGCAGCGGCTCTAACGGCGATGGGTGCGCAAGACGGAGGTTTGATTACGATCTATTACGGCGGCGCGCAGAAAGAGCGCGATGCGCGGCGGCTGTGCGAACAGCCGCACGACACGTTTGCGCAGGCCGAAGTCGAATACTATTACGGCGGCCAGAAGAACGCCGAGTTTTGGATGTCGCTCGATGACTAGAGTGCGCATCGTCGTCGACGCCATGGGCGGCGATCACGCGCCTACCGAAGTCGTCGCCGGAACGCTGCTGGCAGCGCAAGCGGATGACGCCGACCTGATTCTAGCCGGAGACGAAACGCAAGTGCGCCCTCTGCTGCAGGGGCCGGGCGCCGAACGCATAGCGCTCGTGCATGCGCCGCAAAACGTGCCGATGGACATGCACGCGTCGCAGGCGCTGCGGATTGCCGACCAAACATCGCTGGGACGGGCCGTTTCGATGGTTAAAGAAGGAAGCGCGGACGCCGCCGTGTCCGCCGGCAACAGCGGCGCTTTTTTGGCCATCGCGCTCATTAAGCTGCGAACGATCCCCGGCATTGCGCGCCCCGCCATCGCGACGGTATGGCCCGCACTCAACGGACCGATGGTACTCTTAGATTCGGGGGCCAACGTCGATTGCCGCCCTGAATGGCTCCAGCAGTTCGGCATCATGGGATCCGCCTACGCGATGTCGGTGCTCAGCATCGAAAAGCCGCGCGTGGCGATCCTGTCGGTCGGTGAGGAAGACACCAAGGGCAACGCGCAAGTGTTGGAAGCCGCGAAGTTGCTCGCGCAGGCGCCTATTCACTTTATCGGCAACGTCGAAGGAAAGGATCTTTTTCATAATGCGGCTGACGTCGTGGTCGTCGACGGCTTCGTCGGAAATGTCGTGCTCAAGATGGGCGAGGGCCTCATTGCGGATTTGCAAAAGGTCATCAAGGAAGCCGTGCTTGGCGGAAACCTGCTGACCAAAGCAGGCGCGGCGATGATGCTGCCGGCACTGCGCAAACTGCGCACCCGGTTCAATTACGAAACGTACGGCGGCGCGCCGTTGCTGGGTTTGGCAGGGAATTGCATCATCACGCACGGTCGCGTGAGCCGCAACGGCATAAAGCACGCCATTCATGCGGCAGTGATCGAAGCGCAGCACGACGTCGTAGGCAAAATCACCGAATCGGTGAAGCCGCATTTTGCCAAAGAGGCGTAACTTCGCGGCGGATGGGCATTGCAGTCGTCACCGACAGCACGTCGGACATTGAGCCGGCGCGCGCGCGGGCGCTCGGCATCGACGTCGTGCCGCTCTTCGTCGTCTTCGATCGCACGGAATATCGCGACTACGTCGACCTTTCGCGCGCACAGTTCTATCAAAAACTTGCCGAGGAACCCCACTTGCCGACGACGTCGCAGCCCAGCGGCGCGATGTTCGAGGACGCGTTTCGTCCACACGTGCAGGCCGGCGATGCGGTGGTGTGCCTGGTCATCAGCGCGAAGCTTTCGGGGACGATCAACGCCGCGCGCAGCGCCGCAGAACAGTTCCCGGGCGCCCGGATTGCCATAGTCGATTCGGAAAGCGTGGCGGGCGGACTGGGCATGCAAGCACTGCTCGCGCAGGAACTCGCGAGCGCCGGCGCTGCTCTGCCTGAAATCTTAGCTGCGATCGAACGTGAGAAGCATAGCCAGCGCCTGTACGCATGTATCCCGGATCTTTCCTACGCCGTGCGCTCGGGACGCATCGGCAAGGCGCGCGCTGCCATCGGGACGTTGATGAAGATCGTGCCCGTGATCTCGCTGCACGACGGCGAAGTCGTCGCCGAAGCACAGGTGCGCACGATGGCGCGCGCGCAAGAAACGATGCTGGAGCGCTCGCTTTCGCATATTACGGATGCGTCTGCGGCGCGTTTCTTGGTCATGCACACCAACGCCCCGGCGTTGGCCGCCGACATCCTTGCTCGCCTGCGCGACCGGCTCGGCGGCGTCTCGCCGAAGATGCTCGACATCCTGGAAACCGGCCCCGTGATCGCCTCGCACGGCGGTCCGGGTGCCGTCGGGATTTTCTCCGCACAAAGTCCCGCAGCATGAGCCGCCTCGGCATCTACGTCCATCTGCCGTTTTGCCCGTACATCTGCCCGTATTGCGACTTCGTGAAATGGCCGCATCGTGCCGGCGCGGCGCGCCGATATTTGACGGCGCTGCACGCGCAAATAACGCACGCCGCCCAGAATGATATGCCGGCACGCGACCTCGCGCGTTCGGACAGCACCGTGTTTTTGGGCGGCGGAACGCCGAACGCGTACGAGGCGAGCGAAATCGCAGATCTGCTCGCGCGTCTGAGGGCGGCCTTCCCGGGAGATCCGGAGCGGGAAACGACGATCGAAGTCAATCCGGAACTCGTGCGGGCGCGGGACATGCAGGCGTATCGCCGTGCCGGAATAACGCGCGTTTCGATCGGCGTGCAGTCCTTCGTCCCGCAGGAAATCCGCACGCTCGGGCGCGGGCACACGGCACAGGACGTACAGCGCGTCGTGGCGGAATGCCGCGCGGCCGCGATGCGCAGCGTGAGTCTGGACCTGATGTTCGCCGTTCCGGGGCAAACGCCGAAGAGCTGGCTGCGCACGCTGGACGCGGCCATCGCGCTTGGAGTCGATCACGTGTCCGCGTATGGTCTGACCGTCGAAGCGGGAACGCCGTACGAACGGTGGCGCGACCGCGATCCCGGCGCGTTCTTCGACGATGCGCGAGAAGCGGAATTCTACGATCTGGCCATTCGCACGCTCGAAGACGCCGGGTACGAACAGTACGAGATCAGCAACTTTGCCAAGCCCGGCCATCGCAGCGAGCACAACGCGAACTACTGGAGCAACGGCGACTACATCGGCTTGGGCGTGGGCGCGGCATCATACCGCAACGGCGTGCGCAGCGTGTGCACAAAAGATTTTGAAACGTATGTTGCAAGCGCGCTGGAGGGGCGTGCCGCTGCCGTGCGAATCCGAACAGCTGCTGGGAGCGCAGCGCTGCGGCGAGGCAGTGATGCTCTCGCTGCGAACTGCGCAAGGGGTCTGTCTCCAAGCGTTCAAAGAGCGGTACGGCGTGAATTTTTTGGAGTTTTACGCGCCCGTCATTTCACGTTGCCGTGCCGACGGACTGCTGGAGGTCGACGCGACGCACGCGCGTCTCTCCAGACGCGGGCGCTTTGTGGCAAACGACGTATGCGCCGCTTTCGTGACCAGCGCGTAGGATCCGGTATTGCCGCCGCCCTGCTGCGGCTGCTTTTCGCGCTCGTCTTCGGCATTACCGGGTTTTTGCTCGGACGTGAAGCCTACGTTCATCTTTTTTCGCTGCACGCTGCTTCCGAAGCGCTGCAAATGGCGCTCACGATCGCCACGCCCGTTGCCGGCGCGATCCTTGGCGTGCTGCTGGCACCGCTTGCGCAGTCGTTGTTCGAGGACGAGCTCAATGCCGTCGAACGCGCGATCGAGCGTCTTGCTCCAATCGAACTCGCGGGCGGCGCGGTGGGGCTCATCCTGGGGTTGATCGTCGCGTTTCTCATCCGCAGCATTCTGTTCGAATTCATCTCCACGTCCGGCCGGGCGGGCAGTTACATCGCGATCCTGCTCTACATCGTCATCAGCATTTTCGCGGCGTATTTGGGTGCCCGCGTTGGAGCGCGCATGCACATCCTTCCGCTCATGCCTTCGGTCGCCGGAATGCGCGGCGCGCCCAAGATCATCGATACTTCCGTGATCGTGGACGGCCGCATCGTCGAAATTTTGCAATCCGGATTTTTGGAAGGGCCGTTCATTCTGCCACGCTTCGTTCTGCGGGAGCTGCAAGCCGTCGCCGATTCGGCCGATTCCATGAAGCGCACGCGTGGGCGCCGCGGCTTGGAGGTTTTGAACCGTTTACAGGAGCTCGGCGTGCTTGAAGTGAGCGAGCGCGACTACGACGACGTGCGAGGAGCCGATGCGAAACTGGTGCGCATTGCGCAGGAACTGCGCGGCAAGCTGCTTACGAACGATTACAATCTGAACCGCGTGGCGCATGTGGAAGGCGTGAACGTCCTCAACATCAACGAGCTGGCAGATGCCGTGCGCCCTGTGGTGCTTCCCGGAGAAGAACTGCGCGTGCAGATCGTGCGCGAAGGCAAGGAACCGCACCAAGGCGTCGGATATTTGGACGACGGCACGATGATTGTCGTCGAGCACGGAAGGCGACTCGTCGGCGCTGCGGCGGAGGTCGTCGTAACGAGCGTTTTGCAGACCGCCGCCGGCCGGATGATTTTCGCACGGCCGAAGGGCAGCACCGTTGTGCCCGCCGCCAAACCATAATGCGCTGGGGCGCAGTTATTCTCGCTGCCGGACGCGGCACGCGGTTCGGGCGTCCGAAGCAGCTGATCGACATCGCGGGCGCGCCGATGCTCGCATGGTCGATTCGGACGTTCCAGGCTATGGCGGAAATTTCGGACGTGGTGGTCGTTACCGAAGCTGCGTGGCTGGAAGAAGTCGCCGGTGTGGCGCGCAGCTGCGCGGTGGTTCCCGGCGGCCCCACGCGAGCACTCAGCTCGTATCGAGGGGTTCGTGCCCTGCCGCCGCGTTGCGCGGCGGTGCTGGTGCACGACGGCGCGCGTCCTCTGGTTGCGTGCGACGACGTGCGTCGCGCGATGCAGCCGGTCGCGCCGGGACATGCTTCGCTCCTGGCGATCCCCGTCGTCGATACGATTAAGATCGTCGATTCCGCCGGCGGCATCGTGCAGAAAACGCTCGACCGCAGCGTGCTGTGGGCGGCGCAGACGCCGCAATTCGCGATGCTTGCCGACATGCGCCGCGCGCACGAAGGAGGCATCCGCGACGGCATCGACGCAACTGACGACGCGATGCTGCTCGAACGAATCGGCGTACGCGTGCACGCGGTGCAAGGCTGCGCGCAAAATTTTAAGGTCACCGTGCCCGAAGATCGTACGCGGGCCGACGAAATTTTGCGCGCTCGGGCGCAGCCGCGCTGATGCGCGTAGGCCACGGCTTCGATGCGCACCCGCTGGTCGAGAATCGCGAATTGGTCGTCGGAGGCGTGGGCGTTCCGCACGATCGCGGCGCACTCGGACATTCCGATGCCGACGTCCTGGCGCATGCGATCTCCGACGCGCTGCTGGGGGCAGCGGCGCTCGGCGATTTGGGCGCGCATTTTCCCGACACCGACGAGCGCTGGAAGGATGCCGATTCCATGGAGTTGCTCGCGCACTGCGCGGCGGAAGTGCGCCGCGAGGGGTATCGCATCGAAAACATCGATGCCACGGTCGTCGTGCAGCGTCCCAAACTCTCGCCGTATATCGTTCGCATGCGCGAGAATATCGCGGGCCGCCTCGGCCTTTCGCTTGCACAGGTAAGCGTAAAGGCGAAATCGACGGAGGGAATGGGGTACACCGGTGACGGAAGCGGCATTGCGGCTTACGCCGTAACGATGCTTGCGCCGCGATAACGCACATGACTTTGCAGCGTGAAGAGCTGGCTGCAGCGATGCAGCAATGGGGATTCTTGGAAACGCCGGCGCCCGAAGCGGCGCTGCGCTGGATCGATACGTTCCTGCAGGCGTACGCGCATGTGGCCAGCCCCGAAGAGGCGCGTCCGTACGTGAGCGAATTGCGCGCCGAGGCCTGCGTGATTCCGGCGCTCGAGCTGGAACGGCTGCGCACGCGGGAGGTGCTCTTTTTCCTAGATACCATAGGCCAGTACGTCGATAGCCAGGCCGAACTACGCGGGCTACCGTTACAGCACGATGTATTTGAAATGGCCAGAGAGTTCGGAATTCCCGAACCCGATGCACTCTACGCGGTGCGCATGGCGCTTAGCGGAAAGGCCGAAGGGCCGCCGCTTGAGTTGCTGTTTCCGCTGCTGGGGCACGACCGGATTCTGGTCCGCATCGGTGCGGTGAACTCGCGGCTGCTTCACGGACGGGGGTTGGAGCCGATCAAATTCGGGCCCGGCGGCCGGCCGTTCGAACCGATTCACGGCCAGCCGCCGCAGGAGAAATCGGAATGATCTTCAGCACGATGCTCGCCGACTTGAACGCAGCTCTCGAACGCGATCCCGCGGCTCGGGGTCCGCTTGACGTCGTGCTCTCGTATCCGGGGTTTCATGCCGTGTGCGCGCACCGGTTCATCCATGCGCTGTATCGCACTGGCGTACCGCTATTGCCGCGCTGGCTCGGCGCAGTCAATCGTTTTTTCACCGGCATCGAAATACATCCCGGTGCGCAATTGGGTCGAGGCGTATTCATCGATCACGGCATGGGCGTCGTGATCGGCGAGACGGCGCAAGTGCGCGATGGCTGCACGATCTATCAAGGCGTCACCTTGGGCGGCACGAGTCTTTCGCACGGCAAACGCCACCCCACACTGGAAAGAAACGTGACGGTCGGCGTAAATGCCGCGGTCTTGGGCGCCATCGTCATCGGGGAGAATTCGAAAATCGGCGGCGGATCGGTCGTGGTCAAAGACGTTCCGCCCAACGCCACGGTCGTCGGTGTTCCGGCTCGCGTCGTGATGCAGGACGGGATGCCGGTGCGGCTGGTTCCCGAACGGCCGCAGGTCGATATGCCGGATCCCACGTCCGACGCGATCGCCGGCCTTCAGCGTCGCGTTACGCAGCTCGAAGCGCTCGTGCGAGAGATCGAGCAAGACGAGCGCGGCGAAGGTGCATGGTCGTGGGTCATCTAGCAGCGGCGCACCATGCGCCGCTCAAGCTCTATAACACCCGCACCCGCAGCATCGAAGCATTTGCTCCGCTCGCGCCGCCGGCGGTTCGGATGTACGTGTGCGGTTTAACGCCGTCGGCGCAGGCTCATCTGGGACATGCAAGATCGTTCTTGTTCTTCGACGTTCTGCGGCGATATCTGCGGCATCTCGGTTACGACGTAACGTACGTTCAGAACGTTACCGACATCGACGATCGCAGCATCGTTCGCGCGCGCGAAACCGGCGAGCACTGGTACGATATCGTGGCCGGCTACTATGCCTCGTTCAAGCGATCCATGGCGCGCCTGGGCGTCGGCGAGCCCGACGAAGAACCGCACGCCACGCGGTTCATCGATGAAATCATCGCGATGATTCGCGGCCTACAGAACGAGGGATACGCGTACGTTTCGAAGGACGGGGTCTATTATCGCGTCTCGAAGTTTCCACGCTATGGCCGGCTCGCGAACCGCAACCTCGAAGAACTCGAGGCGGGGGCACGAATCGAAGTGGACGAGTTCAAGGACGATCCGCTGGACTTCGCGCTCTGGAAATTCGCCAAGCCGGACGAACCTAAGTGGCCCTCGCCCTGGGGCGACGGCCGCCCCGGCTGGCATATCGAGTGTTCGGCGATGTCGCGCGCGCTGCTCGATCCGCAAGGATCCGGCTTCGACATCCACGGCGGTGGAGCGGATCTGATCTTTCCGCATCACGAAAACGAGATCGCGCAGAGCGAGCCGCTGATGCAGCGTCCGCCGATGGCGCAGCTGTGGATGCACGGCGGCCTTCTGCTGTTCGACAATCAAAAGATGAGCAAATCGCTGGGCAACTTCGAGCCGCTGCACGAGCTGCTCGATCGTCACGATCCGCAGGCGATCCGGCTGCTGTTCTTGCAAACCGGCTATCGCAAAGTGATGAATTTCACCGAAAAATCGGTCGCATCGGCTGCCGCTGCGCTGGAGCGGCTGAAGAAAATTTACCGCACCCTCCAGGCCCAACCGCACGATGCGGCGGCATCGGATCGCCGTAAGCTGCCGTCTCGCGTAGAAGCCGCGTTGAGCGACGACATGAACACCGCCGTCGCGCTATCCGAGCTGCTCTCATATCGCGAAGGCAACGCGGTGGAATTTGCATACGCGCTCGATGTGCTGGGGCTTACGCCGAACGATGCGTGGCTGCGCGAACCGGTGCCCGAACTCCCCGCCGATTTCGCGGCCCGAATGCGTGAAGCGTTGCGCGAGCACGAACTTTCCGATGGCGAGAGTGCGCAGGCGTTGCTCGAGCGGGTCATTGCCACGCGCGCCCGAGCGCGGGAAAATAAGGATTGGGCGACGTCGGACCGCTTGCGCGACTTGCTGCTGCAATGCGGCGTTGCGCTCAAAGACTCACAGGACGGCACCACGTGGACGCCGGCCGGGTAACGCGCCGGCGAGGCGGCCCAAATCGCCGGCGCGAGATCGATCTGGACGATGCGATTTACGGCGTGCATGCGGTCGAAGAGTCGCTGTTTGCGCGCGAGCAGTTGCGACGGCTTCACGTCTCCAAGGAGCGCGCGCGTGATCCCGCGCTGCGTCGAGTGCTCGAAGCAGCGCGCGAACGCGGAATCGACGTGCGCTTCGAGCCTCGAGAGTACTTCGATGGGTTTCCGTACAAGGCGCACCAGGGTGTCGTCGCGTTCGGGCCGCCGTTTCCGTACGTGACGCTCGACGAGGTTCTGGCTCGCCGCGGCGCGGGTCCGCTGCTGTTGCTCGTACTGGACCATATTACCGATCCGCATAACGTCGGCGCCACCGTGCGAACGGCCGAAGGCGCAGGGTGCCAGGGCGTCGTCATACCGGAACGGCGCGCCGCCGGTGTGAATGCCACGGTACGCAAAGCGGCCGCCGGGGCCGCCGCGCATATTCCGATCGCGCGCGTTGCCAATATCGCCGAGGCGATCCGCAAACTGAAAAAGGCCAACGTATGGGTTGCGGGGGCTGCTGCCGATCCGCAGGCAATGGACTATGCCGAGGCCGACCTGCGGGGCGATCTCGCGTTCGTGATCGGTGCGGAGGGGCACGGCCTCTCGCCGCTCGTCAAACGCGAATGCGATTATCTGGTGCGCGTGCCCATGCACGGGAAGATCGAGTCGCTGAACGCTTCAGTGGCCGCGGCCGTACTGCTCTACGAGGCCGTGCGCCAGCGTGGAAAGGGAGTTTCCGCTCCCTAGCTCCGTGCCTTTTAGCGGCGCGAGAGGTTGCCGGGGTTGTCCTTGACGCGCAAGGAGTACCCTCTTATACTGTTCGGGATGCGTTGCGCTCGATAGGCTCTCCGGAGCCTGCGATATGCACGCTGGTTCCCTGAGGGCAAAGAAGTATGGCAATGACCCATCCCGTATCGGATGGACTCGACTACCACGAGCGGGCGGACGAGGACTTGGTCGCGACGGCAAAAGCCGGCGACAATCTCGCCATGGAGTTCCTGCTCAACAAATACAAGAATTTCGTTCGCATCAAGGCAAAGAGCTATTTCCTGATCGGCGCAGATCGCGAAGATATCATCCAAGAAGGGATGATCGGCTTGTACAAGGCCGTTCGCGATTTCAAAGCCGACAAACTTTCCAGCTTTCGCGCGTTTGCCGAACTGTGCATCACGCGTCAGATCATTACGGCGATCAAAACGGCAACGCGGCAAAAGCACATTCCGCTCAACCAGTACATTTCGCTGAACAAGCCGATCTACGACGAGGACAGCGAACGCACGCTCTTGGACGTCATGGCCTCGCAGAAGACCTCCGATCCTGAAGAACTGGTGATCAATCAAGAGGTCTCACAGGACATCAAAGAACGGATTCAGGAAAACCTCTCCGAGCTGGAGTCGCAGGTGCTGCTCTCGTATCTCGAGGGGAAAAGCTATCAAGAAATGGCGCGCGACCTAGGGCGGCACGTGAAGTCGATCGACAACGCGCTGCAGCGGGTCAAGCGCAAGATCGAGAAGAACCTCTCCGAAATCGAACTGCCGTAGAGAGAGGCGCCGAAACCGGCGCTTCTTTCGTTTGCGAGGATCGTTATCGTGCCAAATACCGCGCTTCGCTTCTGGTCGGTTATGCTGGTTCTAGCGGCGGTGACGCTCGGCTGCGCGCAGCGCGTGCCCGGCGCCGCGCAAACGGCGCCGCCTTCCGCTGCGCCCCCGCACCCATCGCCCAGCGCGGCGCCGCAGTTACCGTTCGGGGGGCGCGTTATTCTGCCGGGGCATCGCGTCGTCGCGTACTACGGCGCAGCCCAAACGCCCGCCATGGGCGTTTTGGGCGAAGGGACGCCCGACGAGGTGGCCGGCAAACTGCTCAGGCAAGCGCACGCGTACGACAGGTACGGCAAGCCCGTGGTCCCCGCGTTCGAATTAATCGCGACGATGGCGCAGCAGGCTCCCGGGCCGGACGGGACATACAGCGCTCCTACCGGCGCCTCTACGATTCAACGGTATTTGAATGCGGTCCGGAAATTTCACGGCCTGTTGATCTTGGACATTCAGCCGGGCCGGGGGTCTTTTTTGCACGAGGCCCATCGCTACGAGCCATTCCTGCGCCAGCCGGACGTCGGGCTCGCATTGGATTCCGAATGGAGCATGGCTGCGAACGAGATCCCGGCGCAGGTCATCGGCGGTACGACGGGAGCCGTCGTAAATGCCGTCGACTCTTACGTCAGTCTCGATCGTGCGCCGGTACGATCTGCCGCAAAAGCTGTTCGTCGTGCATCAATTCACGCCGGACATGATCGCGCATCGCAGCACGATCGTCGATCCTCCCGGATTAGCGCTCGTCTTTCACATCGACGGCTTCGGAAGCCGCGCCGCCAAACTGAGCAAATATCACTTGCTCGCTCGAGACCGGCACGGCGCCTTCATGGGGTTCAAGCTGTTCTACAAACAAGACGTCGACATGATGTCCGCGTCCGACGTCATGCGTTTGCGTCCGGCGCCGGACTTGCTCACGTATCAGTAAGCCTGGGCGCATCGCTAGCGCTCAAGCGCGAGAGGATCGCGGCGTAGAGCTGTTCGCGATCTACGATCGGATCGACGACGAACGCTTGAGCGTCCTCGCCCGGAGTTTGCGGATCGATAACCACCGTTACGGCTCTTCGAGCGCACACGTCCATGCAGCTCGTCGAAATCGCTCGAATTCTTCCCCAATGTCCGTCGGTCTTCAGGCGTGCCTTCAGCCAGTCGCGCAAATGAAAATCGCCAATCTCGGCGGCCTTGTCCGGATCTTCTTTCGGAATGCGCTCTTTGAAGCAGCGCTCGCAGACGAGCACGAGGCCGGATTTAGTCCACTTCGGTTTGACGGGTTGCATTTTCTCTTATCTACCTTAGAACCAAGAGAATTAGCCGGCGGTGGGAGTCGAACCCACGAAATACGAGTTTACAAAACTCGCCCTGTACCGCTGAGGCACGCCGGCTCACGACAACGTCAATGTTGCAGCTCAATATTCGCCGCCACCTCCAAAACCAGGCTGCACCGTAACGTTATGTGCACCGGAAGCGCCTTCACAAGGGGTTGTCCCGGCCGCCCAACCGGTGAGCCCGTCCTTTCCCACGGTTGAGCGCGCGATAGGTTGGCGTAAGGGAATGGCAGTTCGGGCAAAGCAACGTCAGATTCGATGGATGATTATTACGCCAGTCTCCATCAATATGCTCGACTTCAACGGGGATTTTGCCGGTTACTGAATGGCGCTCCGCCCAGCCGCATTTACTGCACTTCTCGCCGTCGCGACGCACTAAGTATCTTCGGATAAAGTTCGAAGCGTTGAGCACGCTATAGTTGCCTTCCTCCAGGAGCTTGGCGCGACGTTGAAACAGTCGCTCGTGTTCGCATCTAAAGGAGCAGTACTTCGTTGCGCCGGATTTTATTTCATTACCGCATCCGTTCAAGCACCACCCGCGAAACTTCTTCGGATTCACGAGGATATGCTACTCTGCAGGGGTGCCACACGCGTGGCATTATTCGTTTGCTTTACAACTTTACGAGGAGATCAATGCAGCAGATCAACACCTCCGACATCGCCGAAATCACGTGGTCTTCACCCAAAGAAACGTTCTGCGGTGCCGGACGGCAGATATCCGAAGCGCTGGGCCGCAAACCCTCGTCGACCGATTTGCAAGAGCGGCATCCGTTCGATGTCGAGATTCTTCGTGTGCCCGCAGGCAAGAAACCATATCCGTACCATTCACACAGTGCGCAGTGGGAGTTCTACCACATCATTTCGGGCACTGGCACAATCCGGCACGAAGGCGGAACGAGCGCGCTTCGGGCCGGCGACGCACTGATCTTTCAGCCGGGCGAGCCGCATCAGCTGGCGAACACCGGTTCGGAGGATCTCGTCGTTTACGTGGTCGCGGATAATCCGATCGGCGAATCGGCCTACTTTCCCGATAGCCAAAAATGCGTGGCGAATGCGCCGCAACGCCGGGTCATGCGCTCGCCCGCGCTCGATTACTACGATGGGGAAGAGTGAATTGGGTCAAACGGGCTCGCATGAAAGCGGGTCGTTGAAACGGCTCTGAGCAGGGTAATTTATGCGTATGGATTTGACGACCGACTATCCACGCAGTCCGCGTGAGCCGCTCGACGATATCATGCTGCTGCCGCGCGCTATCGACAAGGCGCGGGCGCAGCTCGCCGGCACCCTTGGCGAGTATAAGTACTACGGATGCCGGCTGAACCGCCGGCTCTTCAACACGCTCGGGGTTACCGAAGACGAATTCTTGGATGCGGTCCGCAGTTCTCCGGACGACGCGGCCATGTCGGAGTGGGTGCACGAATGCGTTCGCCCGCAGCGCGATGAAATTGCACGGATGAATGAGTGGGTCACGCACAACGAGCCCTCCGACCAGGACCGCCGAGAGTTTTGCGACGAGCTGGAAAAAATCGATCCGGGGAACGATTCCGTCAGTACTTGGACGGACCTCATCGATCTGGAAGAGGGACGGTTGAAAAAAGAGAGTTCCACCGCTACCTAATCGCCGTGCTGACGAGCAACAGGCAGAAGGCCCGCGAATGTCGCGGGCCTTTGCGTGCGGGCAGCGAGGGTTACGGCTATTTGATCACGTGCCAATCCTCAATCTCATACTGCTTGTCCGTCGCAGCGACGACAAGCACGCCGTCACCGAATGCATCGACGTTAAAGTCTGCAACGGCGCTGCTGTTATCGGAGAGCGTACCGGAAATGAAATGCGCGTTGCCCGGCGAGAGCCCGCTATTCGTTTGAACGACCAGCGTATCACCGTTCGCAAGCGTCGCGTTTTGGATCGTCAGATTCGTGAGAATGCCGTTGTGGTACGTGGCTGAAACCGGCAACGTGTATTGACCTTTTACGGTGCCGCCCGCCAGCGTGAACATCGGCGTCGTGATAGGGCAAGCGACGTTTTGGGCGCCAATTTGGATCGAAAAGCTTCCGATGGGCCCCGTGTAAACGCTGCCGGTGTGTGTGGATTCCCAAGTGACGCTGCCGTTTGCATTGACCGTGCGCGTGCCTTGCGGCATCACTCCCGCCCAGCCGAATGTTTCCCTCAGTGAAGCGTCTCCCGTAGCGTTGAATCCCGCCGAGTCCGCGCAAAACGATGCCGTGTCGCCTGCTGCGGGGGCAACGACCAGCTCCCCGTTGCCGTCGATCGTTTTTGCGCCGTTGATGTCGAGTTCGCCGGCGTGGGTGCGATCGAAACCGCTCGTGACAATCGGATAGCCGTATTGGTCGAAAGCAGCATTACTATAGTTCACCGTTTCCGAGCGCACTGCTGCGGGCGACCCGCCGTTCAATACATACATGCTGACGGTGCGCGCCACCGTTTCGGAATTTGCGCCGGTGGAGGTCCAGATTCGAACTGCATCCCGTGCGATTGCCGTACAGCCGTTATCGTAAAACTCGATCCGCTCGGTCGAGTTGGCGTCGCTCTTTTTGTCGGGGGCGAAAAACTCCACGCCGTTATTGCAGCTGCCGTTTGCGACGGCTTGTTTGGCAACCGACTGCGTGCGGAAGAGCGCGCCTTGGCTGGGAGACCCCGTGGCTTCGTTGTAATCGGAAAAATCCTTTAGCGGCGTCCCGACGCCGTTTGCGACGTCGATGGCGTCTTGCGTTTGTTGCGAAGCCGACTGCGTGGACCCACCGCCGGTCTGCGCCGGAAGATTACTCGTACCGCTTCCACCGCCGCATGCGGTTAAAGTCGTTCCAGCCGCCAATGCTGCAATGGCCATAAGATGACGTGCATTCATGCGAAGCTCCAAATCCGTGAGAGTGAGATTGCTTGATCCCGTTATAGCGCCACCAAGGGAGCGCTTCATGAGCGCTGACTGAAAGAACGCTCAAAATCGGATTAGGAACCTTTTCCAGAGAGAAGTTGGAACGCGAGAAATGCGCTACAGGACTCCGGTCCGGCCATATCGTACCCTGCTCAGCCGTGTTCCCTGGGTAGGTGGCCGAGTGGTTAAAGGCAACAGACTGTAAATCTGTCCAGCTAACGCTGTACGCTGGTTCGAATCCAGCCCTGCCCAAATCGCGCGGGCGTTGCATAGTGGTAGTGCTTCTGCCTTCCAAGCAGACAGCGCGGGTTCGATTCCCGCCGCCCGCTCCAAACCGGCAAAGCGCGCCGTTGTAGCTCAGTGGTAGAGCACGTCCTTGGTAAGGACGAGGCCATGGGTTCAATCCCCATCAACGGCTCCACTCTTCTGGCGTAAAACGCTGAGCCGGCGCCTACGCCATATCCGCTTCAGCGGCGACGTAGAGATCGTGATCTTCCGTCTCAATGCGGCCCAGCAACGCCTGCGCAAATCGCTGCCAATCCTTACGCCAGTGATCCGGATCGCTTGAGATGGCGCCCGCTTTGGACCAGCGGCCCCACAGGAGCAAGAATTGTTCGCGTAGGCCACCCATCTCACCCTGGTACCGTTCGGCTTTGCTGCGAACGATTGCATTCTCACTTTGGGATAGACGCGGATACAGCCATTGGTCCTCGAGCTTCAAGTGCGCCATGAGCACCGACTGGAACCGCTGCAGGAGCGCCGGCAAGTCTTTTGCAGGCGTTTCTTCCTTACCGAGGTCTTCCGCCAGATATCGCAGTACGACATGATGATCGCGGCAAGTCTGGACGTCGATGCGGTCGTTGATTCGCACGCCACCCGAACGCCGGCGCCGGTACGTGTCGGGAATGGGTGTATGTTCCACGAAGCGCCGCACCAAGCGTTCCATTCCTATTTTGTCGCGTTCGTCGAACCGCGCAAGCACCGGGCTGTCGATATCGAAGACGCCGAAGATGGCGCTTTCCTGTACGAGCGGCACAACCATCTCTGAGCGCGATGCGGAATCACACGCGACGTGTTCGCTCTCCGCGTTCACGTCATCGACGATCAGGCTTTTCGCACTTTCGAACGCCTTGCCGCATAGGCCGTGTCCCTTAGGCAGACGCGTGCATGCTGGTTTTCCGCCGAAGGGACCCAGTACGAGGCCACTCGGATCGGGAAAATAAAAGCCGGCCCAGTTTACTTGCGGCAACGCGTTGTAGACGAAGGCGGCAAAATTCGCCGCGTTGGCGATGAAGTCGCGCTCGTCGTGCAGCAGCGAGGAAACTTGTTCTTCGAGCAAGTCGTAGTCGACTGCGCCGGCTTGAGGCGCCGGATTGAGTCCGCTTCCGGCCATCCGTTCTGTTTTATGCACTCCGCCGGACGACGCCTGCGCTGCGCCACGTACAGCGGCTTCCTAGCGGTCAGATTCCAAACGCGTACAATTTATGGTCGTACGAGGCGACGTACAGGTGTCTATCGATCGTCGGCGCTGCAAAAATCGGGCCGCCGATCAGCGAGCCGCTGTTCCACAGATTTGCTCCGGTACGCGCGTCCAATGCGAACACTGCTTTGCCATAACCGTCGGTAAAGTATGCCACTCCGTTTGCCGTCACCACTTGTTCGCTCGTGTCTCCCTGGCTTCGAGGGCCGAGGTTCACTTGCCACGCAAGTGAAAGCGTGCAGTTGGCCTGCTGTTTAAATGCGAGCATCCCGACTCCGTACGATCCGCTCGTTGAAGGATTGCCGATGTATACCAAATTCGTCTGCGGTGAAAATGCCGCCACTCCGACGAACGAGTCAGGCCCGGAGATTGCGAGGTTCTGCGTCGGCCCGCTCACGATCGCGTTGGTCGCCCACGTGTAGAGAATGCCATCCTTGTTCTTTGCGTTGACCTGCATCGCACAGCCAGGCAGCTGATACAGCATAGGCGTGCCGCTGAAATCGTTGTCGCCCGCAGGTACATTGGGTGAATTTGCCGCCTTCACCGCGAGATTCGCACTGAGGCGAACGATCGCGTTACCGTATGGTGCTTGTTTTGCAAAGACGTTTCCCGTCGCGATGTAGACATCGTTGGTGGCTGGATCGATAGTGGCGCCGCCCATACTCCACAGCCCGCCGCCGTTTGCGGCTCCGGACGGCTTGAATGTTGCAACGGTGGCGGCGCTCGCAGTATTGATCGCCACAATCCGCCCCTGATACGGCGCTCCGTCGCAATAAGAGGCCGTTTCCGCGTAGAGGAGCCCGTTTGCGCTGTTAAACGTCAGCGCCGAATACACGTGCTCTTGCGAGACGGTGGCGACCGTGACCGGCCATCCGGCTACCTCCTGACCGGTCGCCATGTTCAGCGCGTGGACGTGGTCCAGTCCATCGGCGACGTACACGCGATTCGTCGCTTTATCAAACGTAGCCGTTCCGGTAATGCCGAAGACGGGCAGATCCGTGCAGCTCGACGTGTACGACCCTAACGGCTTGCTCCAAAGGATGCGGCCGCTCTCGGCATCGATCGCGTAGAACGTGCCGCTTTCGGTACCGACGAAGACCAGGTTCGTGGTGACGCCGTTCACGTTAACGTTCGATGCGAGAATGGGCTGGGCATCAATGACACCGCCCAAGTCCGCAGACCACAGCTGATGCAAACGTGAGGCGTTCGCCGTATTAATCGTGGTTTCGTGTGGATTGTACGACGTGCGGCGCAAGTCTTCGCCGTACGTACTCCAGTCCGAGAACGAACCTGGAATTGGCGTTGCTGTCGGCGTCGGCGTGGGTGAAACGCTGGGGCGCGGACTGGGTGACTTGGGCGGCGACGACGTTGCGCCCGGGGAAGCACTGGGGTGCGCGGAAGGGCCGCCGCTTGGCGATGCAGAGGGCGAGCCGGCCGGCGAAGGCGTGGCACTTGCCCGAGTGCTCGGCGCTGGATTGCTGACGGGCGGCCCAACATTGCCGCCGCCACCACCGCCACAGGCGGCCAGGAACGCGGCGAGAAGCAGGTACGGTGCGTAGCGCTGAGTAGCCTTCACCCCTTGTCTCCCATTGGCGGTTTTGGCCAAGCGTAGCGGTAGAAGCCGCGCGGAAGCAAGGGTTCGATAGGACCGCGGCCACGTCCGAGCGGCCCTGCAATAAACGCCGCGGGCCCCTGTCCAGGCTTTTCCTTCGGAGTGGGGCAATCTTCGAGCCACACGCGCCCGTAGCTCAATCGGATAGAGCAAGGCACTCCTAAGGCCGAGGTTGGCGGTTCGATTCCGCCCGGGCGCGAAGTTGGATTAACCGGCGCGCCATCGTGCGGGTTGCAGCGCGCGGAAGCTCCGTGCTATACTGACTCGTTGAACGGACCTTGCGTCCGTTTTCTTTACGTTGTGGTAGAGGAACGTGGCAAAAAAAGAGAATCGTGTGATGGTAGTCATGGCGTGCACCGAGTGCAAACGCCGTAATTACAACACGCAGAAGAACAAGCAAAAGACATCCCAACGACTCGAACTGAGCAAGTACTGTCGGTTCTGCCGTTGCCACAAACCCCACCGCGAAACCAAGTAGCCGCGTACAGGGCGGTAGCTCAATTGGTAGAGTCCTCGCCTCCAAAGCGAGTTGTTGCGGGTTCGAGTCCTGTCCGCCCTGCCAATCTCCAGGAGAACTCTCTTGATGAATAAGGCCCCCGGCGGCACGCCGGATGCCCGGAAACGATTAGCCAATCAGAGCGCGCAGGAATTTATTCGCGGCGTTTGGCTGGAGCTGCGCCGCGTTACGTGGCCCACGCGTGAAGAATGGATATCGGCGACGGTTCTGACGGTCGTGCTCGTCGTTGCGATCGGGTTATTCACGTGGGCGTGCGATTGGATTTTCGGCCAGATTTTTAACTGGGTGCACCCCCCGATTTCCTCATGACGGATTTTGCCTTGGAACGCGAAAGCGGCGAACTACTGATTACGCACGAAGCGCCGGAATCCGAAGCGCAAGCGCTTACGGAATCCGCGCACAGCAACGATCTGGCGCAGGCCGACGACGTGGCGGAACAGCTCGAACGCTTGCCGGACGATGAAGAACCCTCGCCCGAAGAAGCTCCGGCGGTTCGTCCGCGCAGCGCCAAAGACGATCGTAAGCACTGGTTCGTGATTCACACGTACTCGGGATATGAGAACAAAGTGAAAGCGAATCTTGAGCGGCGCATCCATTCGATGAACATGCAGGACAAGATTTTTCGCGTTCTGGTTCCGATGGAAGATGAAGTCGAATTTAAAGACGGAAAGCGCAAAATCACGCCGAAAAAAGTGTTTCCAGGCTACGTCCTGGTCGAAATGGACATGGACGATCAGTCCTGGTACGTCGTGCGAAATACTTCGGGCGTCACCGGATTCGTCGGCAGCCCCGGCGCGGGCGAAAAACCGGTTCCACTTCAGGATAAGGAAGTAAAAACGATCCTCAAGCAGATGGGCATCGAAACGCCGAAGCTGAAGATCGATTTCAAAAAGGGCGATCGCGTCAAAGTCACGTCCGGTCCGTTTTTCGACTTTACCGGCATCGTGGACGAGATTGCGCCCGAGAAAGAAAAAGTGCGCGCGCTCATCTCGATCTTCGGACGTGAAACGCCCGTCGAATTGGAATTCTACCAAATCGAAAAAGTGTAGCGCCCACGCAGCAGATTCTCGCGCGAAGCGACCCCGATCGTGCGAGCCTATCGAAGGGGCAGTACCGCTCGCGGTTACGAAAGGACACTATGGCGAAAAAAATGGTCGGCAAAATCGGCCTGCAGATTCCCGCCGGAAAAGCGACGCCCGCGCCGCCGATCGGTCCGGCGCTCGGCCCGTACAGTTTGAACATCATGGATTTCTGCAAGCAGTACAACGAACGTACCGCCTCGCAGGCCGGCATGATCATTCCCGTGGAAATTACCGTCTTCGAAGATCGCACGTTTACGTTCATCACGAAGACGCCGCCCGCGTCGTTTCTGATAAAGCAGGCGCTGAAGATCGAATCCGGTTCGAAAGAGCCTAATCGCAACAAAGTCGGAAAGCTCACGCAGACGCAGCTCGAAGAGATCGCGAACGTGAAGATGCCCGACATCAACGCGAACGACATCCACGCCGCCAAGCAAATCATCGCCGGCACCGCGCGCTCGATGGGCGTCGAGGTGGAAGCATAATGGCGCGCGTCCACGGCAAGCGTTTTCGCGAGCTTGCTCGCGCATACGATCGCAAGCAGCTCTTCGACCCCGGCGAAGCTATCGCGATCGTAAAGAAGAACTCGAACGCCAAGTTCGATGAAACGATCGAAGCGCACGTTCGTTTGGGCGTCGATCCGAAGAAGAGCGATCAGAACGTGCGCGGCACCGTGCTGCTTCCGCACGGAACCGGCCGCACCGTGCGCGTGATCGCATTCGCGAAAGGCGACAAGGCCAAAGAAGCGCAGGCCGCCGGCGCCGACGTCGTCGGCGAGCAAGACCTCATCGATCGCGTAAAAGGCGGCTTCACGGAATTCGACGTCGCCGTCGCAACGCCCGACATGATGGGCGCGGTCGGTTCGCAGCTGGGCCGCATCCTCGCGCAGAAGATGCCCAACCCCAAAGCCGGCACCGTTTCTCCGAACATCGCCTCCGCCGTCCGCGACATCAAAGCGGGCAAGGTGGAATACCGGCTGGACAAAACCGGAATCATTCACACGATCGTCGGCAAGGCGAGCTTCGCCGAAGATCATCTCGTCGAAAACGTCGGTACGCTGCTCGATGCGATCATTCGAGCGAAACCGTCCGCCGCCAAAGGCACGTATCTGCGCAGCATCACGCTCGCCGGAACGATGGGACCCGGCGTAAAAATCGATCCGAACCGCGTGAAAACGACTCACGCGTAATGCGCGCGCTTACAGTAGCGTAACTTTTCCGTCGGATAAATCGTAAACCCCGCCGGCGACCTCTACGGTGTGTTCGCGCACGGCCGAATCCATGATGGGGGTTGCTTGTTGCAAGCGGCGCACGTTCAGCCGCACGTTTGAAACGACCGCGTTGTGCAGCCAGTCGCCGCTTTCGTGTTCGCTCGCGCGCGCGGCAGGCGCGATCTCCTGCGCGAGCAGCTGAATCTGTCCCGGAAACGTCTTTCCGGATCGCACGAAATCGAGCGCCGCCTGCACCGCTCCGCAAGACGTGTGCCCGAGCACCATCACGAGCGGCGTTTTGAGAACTGCAGTCGCGTACTCAATCGAACCGAGCGCCGCATCATTTGCGAAGTTGCCCGCCAATCGCACGACGAAAATGTCGCCCGGTTCACGATCGAACAACGTTTCGACCGGAACGCGTGAATCCGCGCACGCGAGCACCGTTGCAAACGGTGTTTGCCCGCTTGCTAGTTTGCGCACGCGCTCTATGCTCGGGCGGCTCTGCGGACGCCCCGCCGCAAACCGCGCGTTGCCGTCCATTAAGTTTTTGAGTGCGGCCTGTGCCGACATCGGCGACCTTTCGTTGGCAGCGGGCGCTGCCGCCGCAATGCGCCCGCGACTGCGGCGCCCGCAGTAGAAAGCAAAAACGTGCGACGATTCACCGGCAATGTCATTTTCCTTATGTACGGTAGCCCCAAAGTGGGAATATGCGCGTTAGGGTTCCGTGCGACCTCGCACCTTGCACCCCCGCACCACCTTTGGTATGATGAGCGACGGCTCCGAAGACCGTAGGTCCGGCTCGCGCCGGTAATGTTCTCACGAACCCCTACCGAGGACGCAATACGAAAATGCGCGTTGGCGCATGCGCGTAGCGTTCCTCCGCAGCGGATGGAGCGCTTTTTCTTTTGTAGTGAGGGATATGCCAACCGCAAAAAAAGAGACGGCAGTGCAAGAACTCAAAGAGCGGCTTGCGCAGTCGGGAAATTTGTTCTTCACGAATTACGCCGGTCTGACCGTCGCCGACATCACGCGATTGCGCGGCGAACTGCGTAAAGACGGCAGCACGTACGCGGTCGCGAAGAATACGCTGTTTTCGATCGCCGCCGGCGATCGACTTGGCGCGGAGTTCGATCGGTTTCTGCACGGTCCGACGGCGATCGTGTTTGCCGGAAGCGATCCGGTTGCGCCGGCAAAGGCTCTGCAGAAGTTTTCCGATGATGTCAAAGCGATCGAAATCAAGGCCGCGTATATCGAAGGCCGCGTCGTCGACGCAGCGCAAGTCAAAGCGCTCGCCGCGCTGCCTTCGCGCGACGAACTGATCGCCAGAATGGTTGGTGCGGTCGCCGGCCCGCTGCGCGGACTCGTGACCGTGCTTTCAGGAAATCAAAGCGGACTCGTCCGCGTGCTCAACGCCATCCGCGAGCAAAAAGACGCCGCGGTTTCGAATGCTTAAAGGAGACTAACGTATCATGGCACTTACCGAAATCATCGAATCGATCGACAAGCTCACCGTGCTCGAAGCTCGCGGATCTGGTCAAGCAATTGGAAGAAAAATACGGCGTTTCCGCCGCCGCTCCGGTTGCGATGATGGCTCCCGCAGGCGGCGGCGCGGCCGCGGCTCCGGCCGCCGAAAAAACTGAATTCGACGTCATTCTCGCTTCGGCCGGCGCCGAGAAGATCAAAGTCATCAAAGCCGTGCGCGAAATCACGAGCCTGGGCCTGACCGAAGCAAAAACGTTCGTGGAAAGCGCGCCTAAAGCGGTGAAGGAAGGCGTGAGCAAAGACGAAGCCGAGTCGGTGAAGAAGAAGCTGGAAGACGCGGGCGCGTCCGTCGAGATCAAATAACGCCCACTTGTCATCCTGAGCCTGTTTTTGTCATCCTGAGCCTGTCGAAGGACTGCAGCTTCCCACTTGTCATCCTGAGCCTGTCGAAGGACTGAGCCTCCCACTTGTCATCCTGAGCCTGTCGAAGGACTGAACTTCCCACTTGTCATCCTGAGCCTGTCTTTGTCATCCTGAGCCTGTCGAAGGAACACAATTGAACGCTGCCGGCAACCAAGTAGGAATGACCGCACTAATTTACATCGTGGTGATCGCGATGGTGGTGTGGCGCATGATGCGGCCCTCGCGCGTCAGCGTCGCGCGCATTTGGGTGCGTCCTGCAATTCTGGTGTTGTTCGTCGCGCTTGCGGTGTGGGGCGAGCAAATGACGGCCGCCGCACCGGTGTGGGAAGTCGCGGCAATCCTCATCGTCGGCGCGGCGCTCGGCGTTCCGCTCGGAATTTTACGCGGCCGTCACAGCCACGTGCAAAACACGGAGCGCCCCGGTGTGTACGTGGTGCGCTCCTCGCCGTTCATCATCATCGTGTGGCTCGCCGCGTTCGTTGCGCGCGGGGCGATCCGCTATTTCATTCCCGGCGCAAGTCACGGTGCTACAGTGTGGAGCCTCGGGCTGCTCGCGTTCGCAACTGCCGCAATCTTCGCCTCAGCATTTATCGTGCATCAAAAGCTCGCACAAGCGATGCAGCCAAACGCGAACTCGTCACGCTGAGCCGCCCCATGTCACGCTGAGCCTGTCGAAGCGCTGAGCCGCCCCATGTCACGCTGAGCCTGTCGAAGCGCTGAGCCGCCCCACGTCACGCTGAGCCGCCCCATGTCACGCTGAGCGTGTCGAAGCGCTGAGCCACCCATGTCACGCTGAGCCGCCCCATGTCACGCTGAGCCTGTCAAGCGCTGAGCCACCCATGTCACGCTGAGCCTGTCGAAGCGCTGAGCCACCCCATGTCACGCTGAGCCACCCCATGTCACGCTGAGCCGCCCCATGTCACGCTGAGCCTGTCGAAGAACAATGCAAGCTTAGGGCGCCCGCCCTCCAATCTTACTGGCCGAGTTTGTGCATCATGTGCGGCAGTCGCGGGTTGCGCCATTTGGTGCCGTCTTCGTACGTCACGCGCAGCGGAACGCAGCGCGAAAGCGCCGTGCGAAGCGGAAACACATCGTGAGAAATTCCGAACTCGTGCTTGATCTCTGCACCGGGAGAGAACGTGCCGACGTCCTTGACTTCGGCGACTAAGTTACCGTTGGCAACTAACCCGAACTCAATCTCTTTCATCGTTTTATCCGTCGCGTTCGTGTAGTCGATGGCGAGCGACGGAGCAGACGTTCTCACGGGCGGCTGATAGTACCGATAGCCATAGACGGTGTTCCAGTAAAACAGGTTGGGCGGGTAATACGCCGGCACGAAACCGCGGGCCGGCATAACGTTGCGGGTCGGCCGGCACGCGGTGACGTTAATGGGATGATGCGGTTCAGAAACGGCCAAGGCGGCGGGCGTTGCGGCTCCCACGCTAAGCGCAAGCACTGCTAAGGTAAGCAAATGTTTCATGGGAGCATTGTAGCACAGGTCCGCAGCCGCCGCTCAACCTACGGAAGGAAGTATTGCCGCGATCGCCGGATGAAAGCGCGCGTCCTCGATTCCGGTTACGCAAGAGAACCTGCAGCAGGACCCCGGACCTCGATACCGTCGGCGATTTACGCGCGTGGTGATCTCCTATTGCACGGAAAAGCCAAGGGCGTGCGTAAGCCAATTTGCAAGAATCATAAAATAAGCAGCGGAGTCGGGAAGCTCGGTTCGTACCGCTTGCGGTGATGCATCGTCCATGTGCTCCGGGACGGGGGGCCGCATCATCAGGTGGTTGGCGTCGGGTATGACGACGTAGACTGATTCTTGGATGGGTGGCGCTAAGTTGGCGAAGCTTTGCTTCGGTCTGCTTAACCGGAATCCACGGATCGTTTGATGCCAGAATGAAGAGCATGGGAATCGTGACGTTTCTTACGGCTGTGATCGGATCGCCATCCATTTGCGCGATTGTCACGCCGGCCCTAACTTTGTCACGCTGAGCCTGTCGAAGCGCCGCACTTGTCACGCTGAGCCTGTCGAAGCGCCGCACTTGTCACGCTGGCCCTAACTTTGTCACGCTGAGCCTGTCGAAGCGCTGCGCATGTCAAGCTCAGCTGAACTTGTCACGCTGGCCCTGTCGAAGCGCCGCTACGCTTGTCACGCTGAGCCTGTCGAAGCGCGCTGTCAAGCTGCAGCTGAACTTGTCACGCTGACCCTAACTTTGTCACGCTGGCCCTAACTTTGTCACGCTGAGCCTGTCGAAGCGCGCTGTCAAGCTGAGCTGAACTTGTCACGCTGACCCTAACTTTGTCACGCTGGCCCTAACTTGTCACGCTGAGCCTGTCGAAGCGCACCTGTCACGCTGACCCTAACTTTGTCACGCTGACCCCGTCGAAGCGTCGCTACCCTTGTCACGCTGAGCCTGTCGAAGCGCGCTGTCAAGCTCGAGCTGAACTTGTCACGCTGAGCCTGTCGAAGCGCGCTGTCAAGCTGAGCCACACTTGTCACGCTGACCCTTCGACTCGCTACGCTCGCTCAGGACTGCGCTTCGCGCAGGCGCTTTGTCGAAGCGCCGCACTAATCGTTGCTGCCAAAAACGAAACCCTCGTTGCCGCTCGCGAGTATCGAATAACGTGAGCGAGTTCGTTGCAAGGCGCAACCTTACGATCCCCGCGGCGGCAGCGTTGATCGCGCTCGTTTTGCATCTGATCGCCAACCCCCATTACGGGTTTTTCCGCGACGAACTGTACTTCATCATTTGCGGCCGTCATCCGGCGCTGGGATACGTCGACCAGCCGCCGGTGATTCCGTTGCTCGCGGCATTTTCGCAAATATTCGGAACCTCGCTCGTTGCGCTGCGCGCGATCCCGGCGATCTGCGCCGCGGCGTCGGTTTATGTCACGTGCTTGTTGGTGCGCGAGTTCGACGGCGGCCCGTTCGCCGAGATCCTCGCGGCAATCGCAGTCTTTTTCGCGCCGGTCTTGATGGCGTTCGGAACGCTGGCCGCGCCCGACAGCATCGGCCTGTGGACCTGGCCGCTGATTGTGCTCCTCATCGTTCGTATCGTGAAGGGCGGTGATCCGCGTTTGTGGCTGGCGGCCGGAGCGGTGACCGGTTTTGCAGGAAACAGCAAATACTCGGTACTGTTCTTCGCCGTGGCGCTGATCGTGGGACTCGCGATCTCACCGCAGCGGCGCGCGTTCAAAACGCCGTGGTTTGCCGCCGGAATTGCGCTCGCGCTCGCAATGCTCGTACCAAACTTCGTTTGGCAAGCGCTCCACCAGTTCCCGATGCTGGAACTGCTGCGCAACGGACAGCTCGGAAAGAACGTCGCCCTGTCCCCAACGGCATTTCTGTTGGAACAAGTGCTCCTCGTCACGCCGCTGCCGGCGCTTGTGGCGCTCATCGGTTTTGCGTGGCTGATTCTGGCCGCGCCGCTCCGGCGGTGGCTTGGCTACGCGTTGATCGCGTTCTTCGTGCTGATGATCGCGTTTCACGCGAAGGCGTACTACACCGTCGACGTTTACCCGTACGTCTTTGCGGCCGGAGCAGTCGCCATAGAATCGTTGACGCGCGTAAAAAATACGGCGTTGCGGGGGATCGTACACTCGGCCATCGCCGCCGTCGTCGTGATTTTCACCGTCCCGTTCGCGCCGCTCGCCACGCCGGTGCTCTCTGAATCGCAGTTCGTCGCGTACAGCCGCGTGCTGCAGCACGCCGGCGTGCTGCCCGCGCCGTCGGAGCACCACAAACCCGCGGCGCTCGGGCAAACCTACGCCGACATGCACGGCTGGCCGCAGCTCGCAGCGCTCGTGACGCGCGTGTACCGTTCGCTGCCCGCGCCCGAGCGAAGCCGCGCCGCGATCGTCGCGAGCAACTACGGCGAAGCCTCGGCAATCGCGTTCTTCGGCCCGCGCGATCTGCCGCCGGTGCTCAGCGGCCACAATCAGTACTATCTCTGGGGCACGCATGGCGCGAGCGGCGAGGTGATCATCGACGTCAACGGCGACTGCGGCGCATCGATGCACCTCTTCCGCAAGTCGCGGCTCGCCGCCACGTTCAGCGCTCCCTACGTGATGCCGTACGAAGCCGGTCTGCCGGTGATGGTGTGCTCGGGCATCACCCGGCCGCTCACGTCGGTTTGGCCGTCGAAGAAGAATTATAACTAGCGCGACACATTGGAGTTCCCCCTTCGAGAAGGCTCAGGATGACGAGGGGAATGGCGACGCGATGCGGGGCCAGTAGTTCGGATCGCGCTTCTTGCAGTCGATGTTTTCGAAATCCAAACGAAGCGCGCCGGGCGTGGACATGTGAAAAAGCTGAGCGGCGATCGGCGCAAACTTGCCCCAAAAATGGTGCGAAGATTTGACGACGATTATCTGCGCCTGGTCTAAGCGAATGCCGAGATCGGTAAATGCGTTGGGGGCGAACACTTGGCTTCTGATCGACGCGAGGACCAGGTGGATGCCGGCAGTTTCTACCCAGGCCGCGCGCCCGAGGGAAACCGGCTGCGAATCGTCCATCGAATCTTGTGTATGGCGTTCGCGGAGTTTTCTTACGGTAACGTGCAAATCCAGCGGCATACCGGATGCGGCGCCGAGTTTTCCGCCGCACCGCAGATCGATGACGCTGCCTTCTCCGGCATCGAAGCAGATCTCGACTGCGCCGGGGTCGTAATAGACGCCGCTGACCGCATTGGTTATGTTGCGTTCGAGCATGCGTTTGAGCACGTAGGTGCTGTCGCCGGGTGCGCCGCCGCCGGCATTGTCGCCGGCGTCCGCTAAAACGACCGGTTTGCGCGTGCTTGCAAGCGCCGCGTCCAAAGCCGCATCGATCGAATAACCCCGGATTAGCGCGCGTTCTCTGATCCGCCAAAACGCCAGACCGAATCGCCTCGCGGTCGAACGCGCCAAATCGGCGTCTCCGTCGGTTATCGCAAGGCATTTCGCGCCGGCATGCTCGACGTCGCCCCACGGAAATCCATGAATCAGGCTCAGCGAGAGAACGGTGCCGCGCTCCGCCGCGCGCATTTCACCGAGCAGCGATCGCATCTCCGCGGTCTGCGTCGGGAAAATGCCGTTCATTTTGCAGTCGAACGTCGCCATCACCGGCTGAACTTCTCCGCGCGCTGCTGCGATGCTCAAGCGATAAAGTTCTTCGCCGCGCGCGACGATGTCCGTGTGCGGATACTCGTTGTACGCCAGCAGCAGCGTCGCCGACGAGAGCATTTGCGGCGTCAAATGCGCGTGCAAATCCAGTTCGGCTGCGATGACGGCTTCGCCGGCTATGCCGCGCACGCGCGCGAGAATGTCGCCCTCGCAATCGTCGTAGCCGGCGGCGACCATCGCGCCGTGCAAATAGAGCAGCACGACGTCGACCGGCATCGCGCGCTGCAGATCTTCGAGCATTTCATCGCGCAGCGATTCGTAAACCGCTCGCAGCGTTACGCCGGCCGGTTCGGCCGCGGCAGCGATGCTTTCGACGATCGCATGCCCGTCCGTGTGCGCCATTTCGCGCCATCGAACCATGGTGGCGAACTCGGACGTCGGCTGAATCGTCGAATCGCGGCCGTGCTGGATCCCGTGCTGCGCGAATGCTTGCCACCCCGTCGGGATTGGCGAAAATGTGTTCGTTTCGGTGACGATTGCCGCGGTGAAAATCCGCACGGCGCCGGTCAGCGCGCGGCGCCGTCGTAGATGACGCGGGCGACCTTCAATGCGACGCTTTCCGGGTCCGCGACGGTTGCATTCGTCAAAACGACGATCTCCAGCCCGCTACGGGGAAACACGGCGTTCATCGCGCGCGCACCCGGTAATCCGCCGTTATGCCAAATCAACGGCCGGCCTTCGGCGCGCGCTCGGACCCAACCGAACGCATAGCCGATGCCCAGATTGTTGGCCGGGTCCTTCGAGCGGAGCATCGTAATGCCGGCCGGCGGCGTCGTAGCGATGCGCACGTCCGCGGGTGGGATAATCGCTCCGCTAAAAAACGCGTTGTCCCACCGGATCAAATCCTCGACATTCGAGGCGATTGCTCCGGCCGCGTTGCCCCAGTCCATGGAAAACTGCGGAATCAGCGTAAACCCCTTCTTCCCATAGTCGTAGCCCCGTGTGACGTTGCGGCCGGCCGGGACGGTAGTACGCAGATACTGCGTGACGTCCAGACCCTGCGGTGTGAAGATCTCGCGCTGCAAAAACCGGCCGAACGGCATGCCGCTCACGCGCGAGACGATCATGCCGGCCAACGCGTAGTTCGTGTTGCTGTACTCCCACTTCGTGCCGGGTTTGAAGCGCAACGGCTTCCCCTCAACCATTTTGACGAGACTGCTCACACTATGCGAACCGTCTCTGCCGGACATGATCGCGGCGAGAAGCGACCTATTATCGAGGTAATCCGGCAATCCGCTCGTTTGATTCAAGAGCTCCCGGACGCTAATTTCGCTGCCGTGTGGGGCGCTTGGAAGATAGCGGGCAACGTGCGCGTTCAGATCGACTTTGCCGCGGCTGACGAGCAGCATGACCGCCGCGGCCGTAAACTGCTTGGTGATCGAGCCGACGGGAAAGACCGTTTGCGCGGTCACGGGCAAGTTGCGGGCGCGATCGCGCAATCCGTATCCCTGCGCAAAAAGCACCTTACCGCGGCGGCCGACGCCGACTTCAATGCCGGAGATGTGCTCAGCCGCGAGCGCGTGCGCGGAGATGGCGTTGATTTGGCGTATCTGGGCCCCGCTGAGCGGAGCTGCCGCGCAAGCCGACCACGCAGCGGAAAACAAAAGCATCGTTAGGGCCGCCGATTTCAATGTGGCTCCTTGCTTGGAAGTGCTGACAGTATTTTATCGCGCAGATAAAATTTCGTCGCCAGGCGCTCAGCCCCTCCGGCGGCGAACAACGCGAAATGAAACGGCGCATGCGGCAGCTGCACGCTGAAATTCGGGCGGAAATCGAACGGTGGCGAGTTCCGGGAATCGGCTACGCGGTTGTGCAGAACGGCGAGGTCGTAATCGCCGGCGGCGCGGGGGTGCGATGCACCGGCGGCGCCGATGCGGTCGATGAGCACACGCTCTTTGCGATCGGTTCGGTAACCAAATCTTTCACAGGCGCTGCGGTCGCGATGCTCGTCGACGCAGGTGCGCTCTCGTGGAGCGACGCCGTCGTCGATCGTCTGCCGGAATTCCGGCTCTACGATCCGTACGTCACCCCCGAACTGACCGTGCGAGATCTCCTCACGCACCGCAGTGGCCTTGCCCGCGGAGATTTGATGTGGTACAAGAGCGGCTACGATTCGGCCGAAGTGCTGCGGCGCGTGCGCCATTTGGCCCCGAGTTGGAGCCTGCGCAGCGCGTTCGGCTATCAGAACATCATGTACGTCGCGGCGGGCGAACTCGTCGGGAAACTGAGCGGCACGCCGTGGGAGCGCTTCGTCAAAGAGCGCATCTTCGATCCGCTGGGAATGCGCGAAACGCGCGTCGACTTCTCGGAGCTCGACCCGGGCGGCAATGTCGCGGTCCCGCACGCGGAGATCGGCGATGCCATGACGCTTATCGGGCACCACGCTTTTACCAATTCGCGTCCCGCCGGTTCGATATATTCCAGCCCTTCGGACATCCTGAAGTGGCTGCGCTTTCAACTCGGAGACGGCACGTACCAAGGACGCCGCATTCTCTCCTCGTCATCGCTGCAGGAAACGCAAACGCCGCAGACGGTGATTGCGCGAATCGCGCCGTGGACGTATCTGTTTCCCGGCGCGCAGTCTCTGAGCTACGGTATGGGCTGGTTCGTTTGGGGGTATCGCGGTCGCACGATCCTCTCGCACGGCGGCAACATCGATGGTATGGCGGCGCTGGCATGCGTCGTTCCGCAGGAGCAGCTCGGCTTCGTCGCCCTCTCGAATTTGGATGGTTCGCTCTTACCCGATGCACTGCTCTACCGGGTTCTCGACGAAGTTTTCGGCAAAACCTCGCACGCGTGGTTCAACGAGTTTCACACCGTCCAGCAAACGCTCAAAGCGCAATTGGAGTACGCGGAACGCGAGCGCTCGCGCGCGCGGCTGACGGGCAAAAAGCCATCGCTGGCGCTTTCCGCTTACGCGGGCGAGTACGAGGACGCGTTTTACGGGCACGCGTCGATCCGGTACGGCGAGGGTGCACTAACGATCTCGTGCATCGGTTTCCGCGGAACGCTGGAGCACCGGCATCTGGATACGTTTGCGTTCGTTCCGGACGATCCGATCCTGCAAAAATACAAACCGCTCGTGCGGTTTTCCATCGATGAGTTCGCAGAGATCACGCACATCTCGCTCAGCGTGCTGGGGGCACCGCAATTGCGGTTCGAGCGTAAGCCTCAAACGCCGGCCACGGTCACGCTTTCACCAGAGCAGCTCGCCGTATTCGAAGGATGTTTCGTATCGCCACAATTGCCCATCACCATCCGGGTGGAGATGCTGAACGGCGAGCTGAAGGCCAACGTTCCGGGCGATCTTGCGGGACAGCCCGACGCACCGTCGATGGTCGCAGCGCTGCAGCCGCTCGGCGGCGGACGCTTCGCGCTCGCGTCCACACGGACGACGGCGGCTTTCGAATTCGATGGGGAGCGCGTCGCGCGTTTGCGGATCGAGGCGCCGCACGCGATGCCGCTCGAGTTCATCAAAGCGTCAGAGGCTCCAACGGCCGGCGTTCCATAGCGGCGACTCGGGCGAGGGGTCAAAGCCTCGCAGGGTTTTCGGCACGATGAAGGTCTCGTTCGTTTGCCAAAGCGGCACGTACGGCAGCAGCAATGCGACGCGCTGCTGCACGATCGAGGCGTATTTTCTCCGGACCGGCGCAGAGTAATTCGCGATACCCGCCGCTTCTGCGCGGTCGGTAACGGGATCGCAGAAGCGGCTTAAATTGAAACCGTTGGGTGCGGCTTGCGCGCATCCGAGGTACCACTGCGTATCGGGGTCCGCGGGCGTAAGAATTTCGGTAAACGCGATCTGAAACTTGCCGCCGAACATCGGGCCGCCATCCGCGGCAGGCGCGTAGAACAGCGCGGGCGTGGAGGATCGCATCACCACCGTAATTCCGAGCGGGCGCAATGCTTGCTGCACTTGAACGCCGACGGACGCATAGACGGAATTGCCGGAGACCGTTTCAAACAGCAGCGTGCGGGGAGTTCGGGCGGCCGTCAGCAAACGCCTTGCATTAGCCGGATCGTACGGCGATTCGCGCAGCGAGGCATCGTATCCCCAACTGAAAAGGCCGCGGTTCGCCTGCGTCGTCACCTGCGCGCCCCGCGTAGCGTTGCGCACGATCTCCGGCAAGTTCAGCGACTGCGCGATCGCCCTTCGCACGCGGACGTCGCGAACCGCCGGATCCGCCACGTTGAACATCAGCGTGCCCATACCCCCGATACGCACTCGCCGCACGGCGAGCCGCGGAATCTGCTCGTATTCGCGCAGAAATGCCGAATCTGCGTTGAGATAACCGTTCACCTCGCCGGTACGAAGCTGGTTGAGAATCGTGTTTGAGTCGGCGATGAACTTGAGCGTTATTTCCGGGATTGGCGGCGGCCCGCTGTAGTACGATGTATTTCGCACGAGCCGCAAATGATCTCCTCGCACCCATTCGGCAACGCGATACGGCCCCGAACCGACCGGGCGCGCGTTGTACGGCACGTGATTGAGATCCGGATAGCGCGCCAGCAAATGCGCCGGGAGAATGCCGTAGTTTTGATTCGGCGCGAGAAACCAGCTCAGAATCGGAGCGTACGGCCGTTTGAGCGTCACGCGCACCGTATAGTCGTTCACCGCTTGAACGCGGCGTATCTCTCCGTACCCATCCCGCGAGGGTACGTTGTTTCGCGGGTTCATGACCGCATCGTAGCTGAAGACCACGTCACGCGCTGTGAGCGGAGCGCCGTCCTGCCATTTGACGTTTTTGCGCAGACGATACGTGATCGTCAAACCGTCGGACGATATGCCCTTGTTTGCAAGCGTCGGCACTTCGGTTGCAACGTCGGGAACCAGTGCGCCGTCACCGTCGATCGTGAGCAGATACGAGTAGATCAGCGGCACGATCGTCGCCGTCGTCTGGCCTTCTATAAGAAGCTCATTGAGCGACGCGGGATCGATGCTCACCGCGACGATCATTTGCGTTGGCGGTTTGCTGCGATGCCCTTGCGACGTGCATGCCGATGCGGCCAAAAGGATCAGCGCGAAGCCGGCCGCAAGGGCGCGGTTCATCCCGAGGCGCCCCACAACTCTTCAGGCGCGAAAATTTGTCCGCCGGCGTACGACACGGGCGGCGTCCGGTCTTGGGTCAGGAAAAGCGGACCATCGAGATCCACGACGTCGCAGAGTTGTCCCAGGATGAATGCAGGCGCCATAGCCAGCGACGTGCCGCCCATGCATCCCACCATGACGCGCATTCCCATACGGCGAGCCGCCGCGTGCATCTCAAACGCGCGCGTCAATCCCCCGCATTTGTCGAGTTTGATGTTGATCACCTCGACGCGGCCTTGAAGAACGGCGAGATCTCCGACATCCTGCGCGCTTTCGTCGGCGGCGATCGGAATCGGCGATTCGACGGAATCGAGATCGACTTCGTTGCCGATTGGGAGCGGCTGCTCGATGAGCTGTACGCCGGCATCCACGAACGCGGGCAGGACGCGCTCGAGAAACTGCAGCGTAAACCCTTGGTTTGCATCGACGGCCAACCACACGTCCGGACGCGCTTCCCGAACCGCGCGCACGCGGTCCACGTCCTCCGGTTTCCCAGTGAGTTTGAGTTTGAGCGCGCGGGCTTCGGCAAACTCTTTTGCTCGCATCGCCATTTGCGGCGGTTCGTCCGCGCCGATCGTGCATGTGGTGATCAGTGGCCGCGGTTCGCGCAGGCCGGCAATCTGCCAGGCCGGCTGCCCTTTGAGTTTGGCTTCCAAGTCCCACAAGGCGCAATCGACGGCGTTGCGCGCGCCGCCTGTGGGAAGCACGTTCAGCAGTTCTTCGCGATCGATTCCGGCTGCCAAGCGATCTGCAATGCGCAGCACTTCTTGGCGGCATCGTTCCGGTGAATCGTCGCGATAGTAGACGCCGCAGCACTCACCCCGGCCCATCTTGCCGTCCTGCTCCAGTTCGACGATCGCGAGTTCGTGATGCGTAAACTCGTAACCGGTGATTCGCAGCGGAAAGCGCATCGGCCACCGTTCGATCCGGACTTCGACTCGAATTTTACCAGCGCTCTGCATCGTTAAAAGTTCGTGACGAAGTTCACCAAACCGAACGCCGCAAAAAGCCAGATCCCGTATATTGCCGCAAGGCCGACGATGATCTCGCCCAGCCGGACGAGCCATCCTCCGGGGCCATAGAAAAGGCGCAGCAGCGTTTCGGCGATAATCGCGCCGCCGCCCAAGATTGCGAGGACGCCAATCGCGTAGAGTACGAGCATTTCGGTCGAGGATTCCGTCAAGCCGCCTCCCGAGAGCCCCGCAACCCATCCGCCGAGTGCGCCCAAAAACAGGATCGCACCGATACGCGCGGCCAGATGCACCCAGCGTTCGGCCGGGGTCAATTCCAGCTTCAAATGGAGGCGGCGGCGCGCGATCCATCCGCCCAAACGGATCAGCAGCGAGACGATTAGGATGACGACGAAGCAGAAGATCATCGGCTTGAGATAGCCGAGCGACCCCAGACCGTTGACGCGCTGAAAGATCATCACGGGGATGAAGTCGTCGCTGGTCCAGGAGATGACGTTGCCGTGCCGGTCCGTGTTGAATTTCAAATGCGCCTGGCCGTCGACTTGTCGGTAATAGAGCGGCCCGACCTCGCGCCAGCGCAGCGGAGCTTGCGCAGCGTTGACCAACATGCTCACTTCGATCGTGCCGTCGGCGTGCGGCGAGACGGACGTTTGCCCCAGCGTGAAGATCAGACCGAGCGCGCGCTCCTCGCGGCGGCTGCTCTCGTACCACCCCGCAACGCGTGCCGCGTCACGCTTTGCGTTTGGCAGCGTCGCCTCCGCGTGGGGCGTGTACGGGAAATAGCGATCGAGGAACTCGCGAAAGATTTGCGTGCGCACGCTTTCGACCGCGCCGGCTTTGCCGGCGCTGTTGAACGACATGAAGATGCCGATATGCTGCTTCGGCAGCAGATGCAGATCGCTGTGGAAGACGTCCGTATCGCCGGCGTGCCCGAGGATCGTCAGGCCGTTGCGGTTTTCTTGATAGAAGCCCAGATCGAAACCGTTCATGCCCGGAGCCGGCGCTTTCTGCAGCGTCCACATCTGCGCGACCGTCGCGGGTTTGAGAATTTGGCCGCCGTCATAACGGCCGCCGTTCAAATACGCGAGCATGAAATGCGCCATGTCGGTTCCGGTGGACGACGACGCACCGGCCGGAGCGGCCTCGACGAATTCAAACGGCGCAGGCTTTCTGCTCGAAGCAGTGGTGTAGCCATCGGCCATGAGAGCCGCTAGCCTGGGCGGCAGCGGCTGCTCGAACGTCGAGTCGTTCATCTTTAACGGCTGAAAGATGTGCTTGGCCACGTACTCATCGAACGGCTCGCCGGATACGCGCTGCACGATGTACCCGGCAAGCGTTGCGCCGTAGTTGGAGTACGCAATGATCTCGCCGGGCGGAAAGATCCGGTTCGGCATTCGCTTTATCAGATATTGGCGTAGGGGATAGAGCTGGTTCTTCTTCTTGACGAACAGATCGCGGAGCGTTTCTCCGAAACCGGGCGTGTGCGTCATCAGGTCGCGCATGGTGATGGGTTTGCCGTATTTTGGCGGAATGCGGAAGTCGAGATAATTATTGACGTTCGCGTCCAGATCGATCTTGCCGGCTTGCACTTGCTGCATGACCGCCGTCCACGTAAAGAGCTTCGAGACGGACCCGGGGCGGAACAGCGTACGATCCGGGATGATCGGCGTTCGTTTGGCGACGTCCGCGTATCCGTAGCCTTTTGCAAAGACGATGTTGCCGTTTTTCACGACGACGAGCACCGCGCCGGCGATGTCGTCGCGTTTGATCGCATACGGCACTAAGCCATTGAAAAACGGCTCCAGATCCGCTGCCGTAACGGGGGGAGCAGACGAAGCGGGTGCGGGCCCGGTAGTCGCCAGCATCCCTGCGACCAGTAGAAAAGCGCAAAGCAAGCGGCTCATCGAGCAGCGAATTCAGCCGCCGGCAGCGCGTTCATCGGCGTTAGAAGTCCTGCGTGAGGATGATACGGATGGTCGCCGGTCCGTAATTGCCCTCAGGCGTTACGGCGGCATAAGCGGGTTGGTACGCCCCGGTCAACGGATTCGTCTGCATTGCGCCGCTGACGAGCGGCAGCGGGCTGCCGTTGAAGAAGCCGACGTACGGATTCGCATAGGCGTTGGTGAGATTGTCGCCGGAGAGCTGCAGCCTGGTTCCGCGGTTGTTGACGTTGAAGCGAATGTTGCCCGAGACCACGGCGAACGGCGGCACGTTGTAGTCTGTTGTTGTTGCCGAAGTAGGTTATTCCGAGGTTGTAGTATTGGCCGTTGTGTCCCGTCCAATTGAGTTCGCCGTAACCGGTCGCGTACGGCACGCGCGCGCTGCCGATGCCGTTCGGAGCTCCCGCCAGTCCGGTAGGCTGGCCGCCGAAGTTCACGTTGGGAATCACGGCGAGGTTCGTATTATAGAGGCAGCCCGGTCCCGGGGGAATTGTTTTGCCGGTGGTTGGATCGACGGAACCGGCGCAATAGAAGTACGGCGGCAGGTCGTACGTGTAGGCGCGCTGGAACGAGCCCTGCAACCTCCCGCCCAGACCGAACAGCGGCGTGTGATTTACGGCCAGCTCGATACCCTGATACCGGGCGTGGCCGAGATTCGCCGTTTCCGATATCTCGCACGGCAGGTTCAGACAGCCGACCCCATACGTCGCGGCTTGCGCCAGCGAAACGCTCGAAGTCTGAGTCAAAAACATGTTCTTTAGGTTCGTGAGGTAAAGATCGAGCGAAACGGACGTGGAGCGCTCGACACGGCGGTCGAGACCCAGATCGTAGCTCCATGCCGTCTCCGCATTGATGTCGCCGTTATTTGCATTGAGTGTATAGCCGGCCGCCGGGACGCCGCCGATGATCTGGCTGAACTGTGCACCGCCCGAAGAAACCAAACTGATGTACGGCGGTGCGACCGATCCGCCGGTCGAGAAGCGAAGCGCCGTGTCATTGTTGGGAAGCCACGTGAACGCTAAGCGCGGCTCGTTGTACGTATGTTTGGAATTGTTCCACGTCGCGCCTTTGTCGAGGCTATAGTGGCTCAGATAGTTGATCGCGTAATCGCCGGTGTTCAGGTGCAGCTTCGGGCTGAGCAGGATGTTGCCGCGCAGCGAGAACGTCTGGAAGGTCTGGCTCGATCCTTTGAACGGACTGTTGATGATGATGCCGACGGACGGCTCACTCTCCGTCAACGACGATGCCTGCTCGGAGCGGTCGTAGGCCAGCGTCACCGTATTGTCGCCCAGCAGCTCCTGCAGTTCGACCGTCTCGCCGCTCATCGCATCGTTCGTCGTAACCGTGTTCGGCTGAATGGCGGTCGAGAAATCAACCTTCTGGCCGGTAAATGTGGTGTTCACCGGTGCGACGACGCCTTGCGATGGAGTCAGGCATTGAAGTCCGCTCGGATTCGTGGCGCTCGGCGGGCTCGGATTGAACGTTGTGCCGGTCGGGCAGAGCGGGATCGTACCCCAGGTATTCAACGAGTACGCCAGTCGCGAGCTTGTCGATCCCAGCAGGGCGTAATCATTGAGCGAGCCGGTGTAGTACCGCGCGAGCACCGTTCCGGTTCTTCCAAGCGTCGTGCGAAACTCGCCTTGGAAGAGATTCTGCTGCGTCCACGTGTGCCCCGCGCCGTTGACCGAAGTGAGGTCGAACGGCACAGGAGAACTGCACGCGGGAGCATGGCTCGTACCGGTCGTCGTGCAGTTATAGGACGACGCTCCGCTTGCAAGCGGATTGCAGTTGAGAGGAGCGCTTGCGGAATCGGTACCGCATGGTGAAAAATACGCGGCGGGCAGGCCGGTGTTCGCGACGAGCGAGTCGGAATAGAACCCCGGATCTCCGTTGCCGTACATGCTCTGGCCGCCGAGATAGGAAAGCGTGAACGACGTGCCGTTCGAGAAATTATAAACGAGCTTCGCCAGTTCGGACGTCGAGTGATAGCCGGTGTCGCTCTTAAAACAACACCCGACCACCGGGTCGGCAAAGTTCAATCCCATGCCGTCGTACGGCGCTAGTTTGGCCGGTGCAGCCCCTAAACCGACGGGAGAACCGATCATCGCAAGTTGCTGCCCGTTCACGTAATATGGGCCGCCCGGCGGGCCGCTGGTAAGTGGAAGTCTGCGTCGCGTTAAAGGAGTAGTTATTCAGCGGTCCGGGCGCGCCGTTGGTCACGTAGCCGACGGCGTAGCCGAGTTTGTGGTTCGACGTAAAACCAGTCGCCTTAAAACCCGTGAAGACGCCGCCATAGTTGTCGTAACCCAACATTGCGGAGTGCTTACTCTGAACGGTCGGCTCCAGCGTGCGATAGTTGATCGTGCCGTTGATCGCGTAGTTGATCTCCTCCGGCATCGACCCCGGGCCTTTGACCAGTTCGACGTCTTGCAGCAACCAGGGGTTGAGGAGAGTCGGCGAATAGGTACCGACGGAGCCAACCGAAACAGGATGGCCGTCGATCAGCGATTCGGTTTCGTACGGCAAGGCGCCGCGAATTTGCGGAGTCTGAGGCGAGGCAGGCGAAGCGCCGTTGCTCGGATTGCCGCTGGGACCGCCGGCGTTATACGGTGAGGTAATGATGCCGGGCGTTTCGTTAAGGATTTTCGAGACCTGTTGCTGCCCTTGATTGGCGAAGACCTGGCCCGAAATTCTGCTGATCGATGCAGTGGATTTATTCATCGGCGCGACGCCGGGCGCATTCGTCGACACGCTCGCGATCGTGCGCAGCGACGAAAAAGACGATGCCGTAAGCGTCACGTTTACGGTCAGCGTTTCACCGGTAAACGCGCCGATGCTCTGGTTTTCGTACGTCTCGTAGCCTGCTTTGCTGACGAGCATCGTATAGAGGCCCGTCGGCACATCGGTAAACTTGAACGCTCCGGTTTGATCGGTCGTCTGCGCCATGCGCTGGACTCCGGTGAGGATCACGCGCGCTCCGGCGATCGGGGCGCCGTTTGCGCCATTAACCGTTCCGGCGATGGTGCTCGTGTTGGCCGCAGCCGCTGCCGGCAATGGTCCTGCGGCGAGCCAGCCATAGATGATCGCCGCAACCAGGACAACGGCACGTCCGCTAAATTTCCGCATAACCGCAAAACTCCGTTCCGACGTAGGTCCCAAGCGTAACCGGGTTCTCTTATCCCCCTCCGGGACCGATCCTCTAAAAATCACCCTGTGCAGCAAAATACTATCGCCCTCATCGACGCGGGCAAGAACCTGCGACGCGGGCAAGAACCTGCGCTAGGGAAGGCCTGATTTAGCGAGCGGATTCACCTTTGTCATGGTGAGCCTGTCGAACCATGGCCCCCTCGCAGAGGAGTTGCGGCGGCGACGAAAAAACGCCGGCGATGACGAAATTTTCGCTTACCGAGTTTGAAAGGTCGCACGATGCGGGACCCGCACAACTACAACCGGCGGTATGCCGTACTGGCGGAAGGGTATCTCACCGATCCCCTATTCGGAAAGACGGCGCACGGCATCATCCGGTTCCGGCCGGAGCAGGTTGCGGTGGTGATCGATTCGCAGCACGCCGGCAAGAACGTCCGGGAAGCCGTACCCGAGCTCGCGAGCGACGCGCCCATTGTCTCTACGCTTACGGAGGCCCTGGCGTACGAGCCGACGTCACTGCTGATCGGCGTTGCGACCGTCGGCGGAATTTTCCCGGCGGCGATGCGCGAGATCGTCCTGCAAGCCGTCGATGCCGGCTTGGAAGTCGTCAACGGGCTGCACGAATTTCTCGCCGAGGATCCTGAAATTGCCGTGCGCGCTGCGCGAAGCGGCGCGCGATTGTGGGACGTGCGCCGCGTGGGAACCGTTCCGATCTTCAGTGGGGCGGTGTACGACGTCGCGCAAAACGTCGTGTTAGCCGTAGGCAGCGACTGTTGCGTCGGCAAGATGACCGCAATGCTTGAAATCGAACGCGCCGCGCGGGCCACCGGAACGCGGGCGGAGTTTCTGGCAACCGGACAAACCGGCATCGTCATCGCGGGCCGCGGAATCTGCGTCGATCGCGTTATTTCGGATTTCGTGACCGGTGCGGCCGAGCAATTGGTGCTGGGCGCCGCACCGGATAGCGAAGTGCTGCTGGTCGAAGGGCAAGGCTCGATCTTTCACCCTGCCTATGCGCCTGTCACGTTCGGACTGTTGTTCGGTAGCGCACCCGACGCTTTGGTTCTCTGTCATCGGCCGAATACGGTGTGCATCGACGGATTCGAGAACGAGATTCCGAGCCTTCCGGATTTGGTGCAGGCGCATGAAGCGATGCTTCGTCACGTCAAATTCGCACGCGTCGCCGCGATCGTTCTCGATACGTCGGCGCTCGATGCACCTGACGCTGCAAAAGCAATTTCGGATGCAGAACGCGATACGGGGTTGCCCGCAGACGATCCCGTCCGCAACGGCGGGGCGAAAATTTGGGGCGCGCTGCTCGCGGCGTTGTCACGGACCGATAAAGTTTGTCTTTTGCCACGCTGAGCCGGCTCTCTTGTCACGCTGAGCCCCTCTCTTGTCACGCTGAGCCTGTCGAAGCGCTGTCACGCTGAGCCGCATTTGTCACGCTGAGCCCTGAATCGCGTCACGCTGAGCCTGTCGAATTTGTCACGCTGAGCCGTCTTTGTCACGCTGAGCCCGTCGAAGCGCTGTCACGCTGACCCGCTTTTGTCATTCTGAGCTTGTCGAAGAATGTTCTTTGTCACGCTGAGCCGCATTTGTCACGCTGAGCCCGTCGAAGCGCCGTCTCTTGTCACGCTGAGCCCGTTCTCTTGTCACGCTGAGCCTGTCGAAGCGTCGCTACGCTTGTCACGCTGACCCTTCGACTTCGCTACGCTCGCTCAGGACTGCGCTTCGCGCAGGCGCTTTGTCGAAGCACGCTGTCACGCTGACCCCGCGCTTGTCACGCTGACCCTTCGACTCGCTACGCTCGCTCAGGACTGCGCTTCGCGCAGGCGCTTTGTCGAAGCACGCTGTCACGCTGACCCCGCGCTTGTCACGCTGACCCTTCGACTCGCTACGCTCGCTCAGGACTGCGCTTCGCGCAGGCGCTTTGTCGAAGCGCGCTGTCACGCTGACCCTGTCGAAGCGCGCTGTCACGCTGAGCCTGTCGAAGCGCGGTCACGCTGACCCTTCGACTCGCTACGCTCGCTCAGGACTGCGCTTCGCGCAGGCGCTTTGTCGAAGCGCGCTGTCACGCTGACCGCGCGCCTGTCACGCTGACCCTTCGACTTCGCTACGCTCGCTCAGGACTGCGCTTCGCGCAGGCGCTTTGTCGAAGCGCGCTGTCACGCTGACCCTTCGACTTCGCTACGCTCGCTCAGGACTGCGCTTCGCGCAGGCGCTTTGTCGAAGCACGCTGTCACGCTGACCCCGCGCTTGTCACGCTGACCCTTCGACTTCGCTACGCTCGCTCAGGACTGCGCTTCGCGCAGGCGCTTTGTCGAAGCGCCGCCCCATCCCTTACACCGGCGCCCCCCGCGTAACGCCGCCTTGCATCGCCTGCAGACGAAGACGAAGCTGGCGAACTTCTAACGCGTCGTATGCATGGCCCACCGCAGTGCACAGCGCTTCGAGCGCGTCGATCTCGTCGGGAGCGTACGATTCGTCGACGGTTTTCGGACCGCAAACCAGCGTCCCAATGAGTTCCCCCCGGACCACCATCGGGAAGGCCAACACTCCCGGCAACGTCGACCTGATGCGCGCCGGTTCGACGATGACGCGGCGCGCACGCATACCGACGAGCGCTGCATCGTTTTCGTCAGCGGCGCACGGGTCCGCAAACGTGCTTTGCACGGGACGATACGCTCCGGACGCGTCGCGAAGCCATATGCCGGCGCCCCGCGCGCCGGCATGGTGCACGACCGTTTCGATACAGCGTTCTCCGAGCACTCGCTCGTCCGTAATATACGGCGCATCGTGCGCGAACGTGCGAATCGCCGCCTCCGCCTGATGCCGCGCGCGGAAAAGCACGTTATCCACGAAGCGATCGGCGCGCCCATGGATAGCGCGAATCGAAAACCCCAGCGCCAGCGCGACCGCGAGCTGAACCGCGGTACTTGTCAGATGGCTGGTCGATTCGACGTACTTCGCCAGCAGCGTTTCGACGACGACGAATACGCCGACGATGAAAATTGAAACAACACCGTAGACCGCAGCGCGATTGAGAACGAAGCCCACGTCGATGACGCGATGGCGCAGAATAACGTACGCCAGCCCCACGGGAATGACGATCAGCGTGAGCGATGCATACGCGTCGACGGCGTGGTTGAAGCCGCCGAAAAGCGCAACCAATATATCGACGGCGGGCCCGAGTAGCCCGGCAGCGAGGATTACGAAGATCAAGAATCGCCGCCTGCGTTCGGATAGGGGAGAATGAACGTATCGCTCGATGAGCGTTGCTCCCAGAAGGCCTAGCGCAATCACAAACGTCGCGTAGACGACGGACGACACGGCAAAAAGGCGGACGGTGTCAATCTGAACGAGCGATGCGAAAATGAAGACGCCGATTCCGAACAGGCACACACCGACAGTCCAATTGGACATGATTCGCGACGTCCGCGGAGCCTGACCCGAGGGAAACAGTGCCGCAAACTGCGCTGCGGCGCCGAAGGAATACAAAATCGCCGAAGTCGAGAGCAATTGCAGCACGATGAAGGAAAGACTCGGTGATTCAAACGCATTGTTGTTGAGCGCGATGCCGAATCCGAGCGTAAAGAGAAACACGACCAACGCGCGCGATGCGCGATCGTCCGGCCGCCGCCAAGCCAGCAGCGCAGCGACGAGCAAAAACGCAAGGCGCACCAGCGTCAACCCGATGTTCCAGCTGAGACTGACCGGTTGTGCAGGCCCCGCAACCAACGTTACCTCACGCGTACCGTTGACGATCACCCGCGCGTGCACGCTCGGCACGGGAAACAGCACGGCGATCTTCTCGCTCAGCCCCTTGGCCAGAAAGCGAATGCGATCGCCTTTTTTCAATCCGGCAGCAGCCGCCGCCGATCCCGGAGCAACGTCTTGCAGCAGTTCTTGCGATGCAAACTGAACCGACCCAACACCAAAGTCATCCCGCTGAATCTGCACGGCCGGCCCGAACACGACGAACAGCGCCGCAATTGCGAGCAGCGGAAGCAGCACGGCACGCCACGCCGTAGCGGTCATACGTCAGCGCTCCCTGTCATTCTGACCTTGTTTCTTGTCACGCTGATCTTGCTTTTTGTCACGCTGAGCCTGTCGAAGCGCCGTCACGCTGAGCCTGTCGAAGCGCTGTCACGCTGAGCCTGTCGCTTCGACTTCGCTCAGCGCAAGCTTCGGGCTTGTCACGCTGAGCCTGTCTTGTCACGCTGAGCCTGTCGAAGCGCTGTCACGCTGCTGTCACGCTGAGCCTGTCTCTTGTCACGCTGAGCCTTCGACTCGCTACGCTCGCTCAGGACTGCGCTTCGCGCAGGCGCTTTGTCGAAGCGCCGTCTCTTGTCACGCTGAGCCTGTCGAAGCGCCGCCAAGCGACGCTTCGATCGCCTCAAAGATTTCTTAGCCGCCCTAGCAAATGCATCTCGTACCTCGTTTCAGGCCGATAATTTCCACATCATCGCCCGAATGGGTAAATCGCTGACCGACCCGCCCGGCAATGTCTACGCGTCATCATCAGCGCCAAAGTTCGATTGAATCGGCGTTGCGCAAACCCCTCCAGGAGCCCGACGCCACGTCGGCGTGTTGGACGAATGCATCACCGCAGTGCAGCATCACGCGGCAAAACGCTAGACTTCCCGCTCTTGCCAGCTGCCGTCCGGCATCAGCGATGCGACCCAACGCCGTCCGCCGCTGAAATCGTATAACCGCTCCACTTCATACACGTCGCCTTGGCTATCGATGTGAACCAGATGCTCGCCCCTGGAGTACAAACTTACCGTGGAATAGCGAACTGCATCGCGCGGTTTTTCCGGAACGAAAAAATAGTAGGTGTTGCAGTCGTCTTGCCCACACTTGCACTTTCCGCGAATTTGGGCGTGCAGTAAGTTTTGCGCGACGTATTCGGCCTCGGCTTCGTCTAGCGGCGCGCCCGCTGGGCTGATGCCGTCGCCCAGCAGCGCGTCCAACGTCTCCGCCAAAAGCGCCATATCGACCTCTTGGAGCCGCTTGCCAATCAAGGCCTCTATCGATTCGTCACTCATGCTCGCGCATCAATATACCGCCCGTACGCGCCAAAGCTACGGCAGCGCAATACATCAACGTGGCAACCACGCTCGCGAAGTGCTGCAAGAACGAGTCTTGATCCTGACGTGTCGCCCCCAGGCGTTTCGCGAGAAGTCCGTCGTGATTGCAAGGTAAGGGGCCCGAGTCCGGCCTGTCGCGGCGTGATCGCCTAGGATGTTCGTACGAGGTGTACGTCCCCGATCTTTTGCAGGGCCGGGAGTTCACTTTTGATTCTAGCACCGCCGCCGACATATCGGATGCCGAGCGCGCGACTAGAGACCTTGCCGCGAAGGCATCAACGTTGGCCGACACAGAGGCGCTTACCCGCTTGCTACGCGCTGATGCGGCGCGCGCGCGAGGTGAGGACGCAAGCGACGTGACGGCCGCGGAGGTAATCGGCAACATTGAAGCGATGACGTATGCGCTTCAAACGGTGCAGGCGGGCTCACCGATCACAGTGCCGGTGCTTCTTGAGACGCATCGCCGGCTGCTGGCAGGCACTGCACCAGGCGACGATTACGCCGGCCGTATCCGTGCTCTGCCGTGTTCGTACCGCCGCCACCAGAAATGGTCGAAGATTTGCTTATCGATCTCTGCGCGTTTTGCAGCCAGGATTCGCTTCCTCCGGTCGCTCAAGCGGCAATCGCTCACGCGCAATTTGAGAACAGTCACCATTTGCTGATGGTAATGGCCGCGTTGGACGCGCGCTAATTCACATGGTCTTTCGATCCCGTGGTCTGACTCAGCGCGTTAGCCCACCGGTTTCCCTGGTGCTTGCAACACATGTGCGAGACTATTTGGCAGGGCTGCGCGTGACTGCATACGATGGGCCGCCGGACTCTAAAGAAGCCGTAGCCGCCATCAATCACTGGCTAGGAATTTTTGCGGGCGCATGCAAGCGCGCCGCTGGCGATGCCATGAGATTCGAGGAGCGCATTCGCGCTATCCAAGACGAATGGCGCACACGCCTAGGTGCGGTTCGTTCTGATGCTGCAGCACTAAAGTTGATCGATGTACTGCCCGGTGCACCTGCTATTACGATGGCGTCGGCGCAATTAATGATCGACCGCAGCTTGCGCGCGACAATAGACGCGATGAAACGTCTTACAGACGCAGGAGTAGTTACGCCGGCCCACCTTGGTTGCGGAAACAGATCTACGAGGCTCGGGACTTGCGGCCACTATGCGGCTCGGCTATTAAGCCGGCTGACCTTCCTCGGGTCGTGGTATCTCGTCATCGCTGAGCTGGAAGTCAACGACATCCATGTTCTCGGCCGTGACCGCCGAAACGGTAAAGCGGTTCAGCGGTTCGAACAAGAGGTGCCATGACGCTCAATCCATACCATGCCGTCGTTCGACGAATCGCTAAGAAGAATTTTGAACGCGTCAATCAGCGCGATTTTCGCTCCTTGCTGGACGATTGCACTTCCGACGTCGTCCACCGCTTCGGCGGCTCTCATGCGTTGGGCGGCACGCGGCATGACCGTGATGCGTTGGGCCGCTGGCTCCAGCGCCTGGAACGCTGTGGACCAAACATGAAGCTCACCGTACAGGACGTCTGGGTATTCGGACTTCCGAACGATACCACAATCATTGTGCGATGGACTAACGCCGATACGCTTGCGGACGGATCACCATACCACAACCATGGCGTTCATATCATCAAAATGCGCTGGGGAAAGATCGTCGAGATTGATGCGAATGAGGATTCGCAAGCCGTCGCGGAAGCGCTAAAAATTCAGGCGGCCCACGGCATCACCGATGCAGTGGAGCCGCAAATCGTTAGCGTAACGGTACGTCATGATTGTGGCCTAACTCCCCATCGAACGACTCGTCAGTGCAGGCTAACTTCTGGATTGTCTAACGTTCCGACGAAACACTTGCCGGTGTTACGAGAAGTACGACAATGGGCGTATGCCGACCACCCTGACGATCCGCCTCGCAGGAGATCCGTACAAACGGTACGCCGGTCGCAACGCTTCCGTGAGCCGGTGAGGAGTAGTCTTCGTGAACCGCATCCGCCATTTGGGCCGTTCCCCATAGACGCGGCGAAGCTGGACCCAAACCCGCGTCACCGCTGATGGCGATGGTCCTGGCGCAACAAGAGTCCGCACGCGCGCGCATACCGATCGAACGCAGCCGCATGTGGAGCAACACCGTACGCGCCGCGCTGACGTTCGGCATTTTGATCTTGCACGTGCCGCATTTCGTCGGCATCCTGTGTTTCTGGCCCACGGTCGCATTCTTACTGGCCGCAAGCCGGAACTTCTACGAATATCGCTGCGCGCGCATCCAGTCGAATCTCTGGCCCGATTAAAGCGCAGCTGCGTATAGGTCCGCTAATGCGCCCTCAGCCATCCTAAAATCGTCGAGGCAACCGCCGCGTCCACATACCCGGGCTTGTAATACTCCGCCAGGGTCGAACTTTTGCCCGCCGGTACTTTGAGAAAGACGTGATCGTCGCTCGGTAAAACGCGAACCGTAATGTCGCGATGCGCCGCTCTCGCCGCATTGACCAGCCGCGGTAGATCACTCGCGAGCACCTGAAAGTCTTTGCCGCCTTGCAGCACGAGGATCGGACAGCGCACTTTTGCGATCGTCTTCGCCGGATCGTAGCCCGCCCAACTCGCCACAAACTGACGCACCCGCGCATCGGCAGCCGCCAACTGCCTGTGATACGCAGCATCGCTCAAATGCGCTTGCCGTGCGATGACTTGCGCGAGCGGAATCGCCGGCGGCGCCAGCAGAATGATGCCGCGTATGCCGCTCTCGCGCGCCGCGACGATCGGCACGCTCATCGCGCCCTCGCTGTGGCCCAGCAAATAGATGCGCCGTTTCTGCACCGCCCGCAGCGTCTGCGCGTAATGAAACGCCGCATCGACGTCCGCGACCGCATTCTGCCGCAAATCCGCATCCGTCCCAATGCTCTTGCCGATGCCGCGCTTATCGTAGCGCAGCACCGCATAGCCGTGATTCGAAAACGCATTGGCCAGCTGCAAAAAGATCTTGTTCGGGCCGATCGTCTCATCGCGATCCTGCGGCCCGCTGCCGGGCGCCATCACGATCGTCGGCAGCGGTCTGGCCGCACGGCGCGGAATCGTCAGCACGCCGGCGATCTGCGCTCCACCGGTGGCCGCGAACCGCACGTCGCGGCTGGTGTATCGCGCGGACGGCAGCGGCACGGGTGTCGCCGTCGGCGCCGGTGAAGGCGTCGGCGCAATCTGTGCCGCGGCGCTGTACGAGCTCAGCCGAATCTGCATGCTGCTCGCCGGATTGTCGAGCAAATCGAGCACGTACGTTTCCGGATCGTACCACAGCGTGGCGGTTGCGCCGCCGAACGTCACCGTCATGCCGGCATCGCTACTCGGAACGTTGGCCGGCGGTTTACCGATCGCGCTGCCCACCGTAAGTGCAAGCGCTTTCGCGCCGTTGATTGCGGCGAGCGTGAAGGTTTTGATGCCGCTCGCGTGCACGAGCGCCGGCAGTATTGCATACGTTGAAACCAGCCCGTCGCCGACGAGCAGCGTAGGCGAGCCCGCAACCGCTTTGAGCGGAATCGTCACCGCACTCGAATGTAGTGTCGCCAGGCCGTCCGCGAGGCTTACGTCGAACGAGCCTTCTTGCGGCGACGATCCGCTGTACTGCAGTTCGCGCAGCGTTGATGCATCGAGCGTCGTGTTCGTCGTGGCTTGCAGCGCGCCTAAAGTCGCGCGCTCTTGCACCGTGAGCGTTGTTCCGGCGCCCTTGAAGACCACATCGCTGGTTCCGATCGTTTGTCCGCGCTGCACGAAGGCGTACGCGTACGTGCCGTCGGCCGGCCGTTGCGCAGCGGGCGCGCCGTTCGTCGCGGCCAGTAATGCGAGCAATATGGCAATCACCGCCGGCACTCTCCTCCAGAAACCCCTATTCCTGGGAGCGTCGTTCGTCCGGTGGCGTACCGACCCCCGCGCAATATAAGCCGTAAGATGATGCTCCGGCCTCCATGAGGAGCATCATTGTGTCTATAGGCCCACTTCGCATTCGAGTTATGCCGCTCGGAAAAGGCTATGTCGCCGAGAGCGAAAGCCCGGCCGTGACGGCACTCGGTTCCTCCGTGCATGAAGCAGCCGAAAACGGCCGCCTCATGGCAATGGCCGCTTTCGAAGGATTTCAATACCACGCGCCGCCCACGACGTTGATCGTTCGCATCGACGAGCCCGGCCGCAGCGTGATCGCGATGCAGCCGCTGAACCAACCATTCTCTTTGGAGGCAGAAGAAGAAGAAAACTCGCTATGTCGTTTTGAGTCCTTTTTGTCATCGTGACCCCATCGAAAAACAGTTGTCACCCTGATACTTTGTCACCCTGATACTTTGTCACCCTGAGCTTGTCGAAGGGCGTACTTTGTCACCCTGAGCCTGTCGAAGGGCACGCGTTTGTCACCCTGAGCCTGTCGAAGCGTTGTCACGCTGAGCCTGTCGAAGGGCGTACTTTGTCACCCTGAGCTTGTCGAAGGGCACGCGTTTGTCACCCTGAGCTTGTCGAAGGGCGTACTTTGTCACCCTGAGCCTGTCGAAGGGCGTACTTTGTCACCCTGAGCTCGTCGAAGGGAGTGCTTTTGTCACCCTGAGCTTGTCGAAGGGCATACTTTGTCACCCTGAGCTCGTCGAAGGGCTCGCTTTGTCACCCTGAGCTTGTCGAAGGGCTGAGCGCGTCGACCAACCGCTGAAGCGTGCTACACTAAGGGCGTGAAGCAACGGGCCGCCGTCAACGTCTCTGACGATCGCCAAGCGAAACCGGCAACACCATTGCATGCGATGGTCCTTGCGCAGCACGATGCCGCCAAAGCCACGATGATCGTGCAGCGCAAGCGCATCTGGGAAAACACCGCGCGTGCGGCGCTCGCATTTGCCGTCTCGATTGCACCAGTCCCGCATTGGATGGGCGTATTGTTCTTTTGGGTAACGGTCGCGTTCGGATACGCCGCGCTTCGCAACTTTTACGAATATCGATGCGCGCGCATCCAATCGAACCTTTGGCCGGATTAACTTGCCATGCCGGCCGTCATGTCATCGACCGCGTTGCATCCACTCGATTGTGCTGCGAATCCCCTGGTCGTACGATGTTTTATGCACTTCGCGCAGGCGTGCGCGCAGCTGAGAATCATCGAGCACGAAGCCGCTATCGTACAGATAGTACATCTCCGCAAGCTCTCGCATAAACGGATTGAAAAGCCCGAAGATCTGCAACGCCGCTTTCGGCACCGCACGCACTTTGGGCGCTCTGCCAAATGTCGCGAACGTCTGGTTAACGAAGTCTGCTGCGCGGATCGGTGAGACCGCGCCCAGATTCCAGCAGCGCCCATACGCACCGGGAAGCGACGCGAGGTCGAGCAACGGTTGCGCGACGTCGGGCACGAAAATGAATTCGCGCTGCGCTGCGAGCGGTCCAATGAACGTTGCGGGTTTGCCTGCGACTGCCTCGCGCATGAAGTAGTTCGCTAAACTGTTCTCGGCGTGCGGCCCATAGAAATCGGGGAGATGAAGGATAAGTGTTTGCATCGCATCGCCGTGCGCGATCTTGCACGATCCGCTCTTGCTCCAGGCGCCAGCGCCCTTTGCGGGTGTTGGGCCGGTGCGGCATTGATTCCGGAACGGGGTTACTCACGGCCGGCCCGTAGCTGTACACGGGCGCTACATGAACAAAGCGCTTCACCGCCGCCGTTTTCGCCGCGTCAACCGCGTTGCGCGTCATGATTGGGTGCTGCGCAAATTTGGTGTACGGTGCGCCGGCTAGATAGACGACCGTATCGACGTCTGATGCTGCCTGCGCGAGTCCCACGCCGCTTAGAAAATCCGCTTGAACCGCTTGCGCTCGTGGAAACTCCCGGCGCAGCTTGTCAGAATCCCGGCCGACGACGCGATATTCGATGCCGTGATGCTCCAATACGGGCGCCAACGCATGACCCACCGCTCCCGAGGCGCCAAAGAGTCCGATCGTGCCGAGCGGCGAAGCGTTCATCGGCCGCATTCTTCCCGCCGCCTAACGGTCTGTCATTCTGAACCTGTCGAAGCGTTGTCACCCTGAGCCTGTCGAAGCGTTGTCACGCTGAGCCTGTCGAAGCGTTGTCACGCTGAGCCTGTCGAAGTGTTGTCACCCTGAGCCTGTCGAAGCGTTGTCACGCTGAGCCTGTCGAAGCGTTGTCACCCTGAGCTCGTCGAAGGGTACGCTTTGTCACCCTGAGCCTGTCGAAGCGTTGTCACGCTGAGCCTGTCGAAGCGTTGTCACCCTGAGCCTGTCGAAGTGCTGAGCTCGTCGAAGTGCACGCGTTTGTCACCCTGAGCCTGTCGAAGGGCTGAGCTCGTCGAAGGGCTGAGCTCCTCGAGGCGCCTCTCCAACGCTACCCACGCATCGCGCGCTCACTGTCGAGGAATTGCAATTGCGCCTCGGCGTAGCGTCCGCCGGCGGCTCCCTCGGGCGGTACGGCCGACTCGAGCCGGCGCACGTCCTCGTCGGACAATCGCACTTCGAGCGCGCCGAGCGCTTCGCGCAGTCGCTCGCGCGTACGCGCGCCGACAAGCGGAACGATGTCCTCGCCCCGCGAGAGTACCCACGCAATCGCCAGTTGCGCAACGGAAACGCCTTTCTCGTCAGCGATCGCGCGCAGATTCTCGACCAACGCGAGATTTCGATCCAAATTTTCGCCGCTGAATCGCGGTGCGTGCGCGCGAAACCCGTGCTCACCTTCGGAGCGCTCCTTGCTCCAATGCCCGCTAATGAGCCCGCGCGAGAGCACGCCGTACGCCGTAACACCGATACCGAGTTCACGACACGTCGGCAAAATATTGCGCTCTATTCCGCGCGTGACGATCGCGTATTCAATCTGCAAGTCGCAAATCGGATGCACCGTCGCCGCGCGCCGAATCGTATCCGAACCGATTTCGCTAAGTCCGATATAACGCACGTACCCTGCTTGAATCATCTCGGCAATCGCGCCGACCGTTTCTTCAATCGGCGTCGCCGGATCCAAACGCGAAGGGCGATAGATGTCGATGTAGTCCACGCCGAGGCGCCGCAGCGTATACGCAAGCGCCGTTTTCACGGCGGCGGGCCGCGAGTCGTATCCAATCCATGCATTCGACGGATCGCGCTGTGCTCCGAACTTGACGCTGAGCACCGCGTCCTCGCGCGCTCGCCCCCGCAAGGCTTCGCCGATCAGCATCTCGTTATGACCCATTCCGTAAAAATCGCCCGTATCGATCAGCGTCATCCCCGCATCTAAGGCGGCGTGAAGCGTCGCGATGCTCTCGCCACGGTCGGCTGGCCCGTAGAAGTCGGACATCCCCATCGCGCCAAGGCCAAGTTCGGATACGCGCGGCCCGGCAGCGCCAAGCTTTCTCATTTGCATAGAACATGCTTTGCGGGAGCCGCGCCATGTCATTCTCAGCCCGTCGCTTCGGCAGGCTCAGCACAAGCCTGGACACTTGTCACCCCGATCCTCGACACTTGTCACCCTGAGCTTCGACGCTTGTCACCCTGAGCTTGTCGAAGGGCACACTTGTCACCCCGAGCCTCCACGCTTGTCACCCCGAGCCTGTCGAGGGGCACACTTGTCACCGTGAGCTCGTCGAAGGGCACACTTGTCACCCCGAGCCTCGACACTTGTCACCCTGAGCTTGTCGAAGGGCACACTTGTCACCCTGAGCCTCGACACTTGTCACCCTTAGCCTGTCGAAGGGTTGAGCCTAATGGAACAACGCTGAACCCGCCGAAGCGCCGCCCCGGACGTTCGCCCCCGTTATTCTTGTGTTTTTGGGGATAAGCGCACCATGAGCGAACTTGATTCCGACGCCGAAATAACGCGGCGGGAGTTCGTCGGCTACGCCGGCGTTCCGGTGGCCCTCTCGCTCGGTATGCCGATGAACGTGCAAGCTGCCCCCACTACGCGACAAACCAGCGCCGGCGCGCTGACCGTTCGGCTCACCGTAAACGACGTCGATCGCAGCCTGACGATCGATCCGCGCGTGACGCTGCTCGATGCCGTGCGCGACCATCTCGCGCTGACCGGCACGAAAAAAGGCTGCGACCAAGGAACGTGCGGCGCGTGCACGGTTCTGGTCAACGGCCGGCGCATCGTTTCGTGCCTGACTCTTGCCGCAATGCACGAAGGCGATCGCATTACGACGATCGAGGGCATCGCTCGCGGTGATGCGCTGCATCCCGTGCAAGCGGCGTTCATCAAGCACGACGGTTCCAATGCGGCTACTGCACGCCCGGCCAAATCGTTTCGGCCGTCGGAATGATGAACGAAGGCCATCCCGCGGATCGCGACTCCATCCGCGAGCACATGAGCGGCAACATCTGCCGCTGCGGCTGCTATCCGCACATCGTCGACGCCATCGCCGAAGCGGTAACCCAGTAGTGAATCCGTTCCGTTACGAACGCGCGAACAGCACCGCAAGCGCGATGAGCGCCGTGCTGAACGTCGAGGGCGCGCGGTTCATCGCCGGCGGCACGAATATCTTGGATCTAATGAAAGACACCGTGGAGCGGCCGCCGTTGCTGGTCGACATCAATCGCTTGCCGCTTTCAACGATCGAACGGCGCGGCGATTCGCTCTATATCGGCGCGCTTGCCCGCATGAGCGACGTCGCGATGCACGAAACGGTTCGCACGCGCGTTGCCGATGGTCGCGATCGCGCTGCAGCAGAGTGCTTCGCCGCAGTTCCGCAACATGGCATCGATGGGCGGCAACGTGCTGCAGCGCACGCGGTGCCCGTATTTTCGCGACGTCGCCACGCCGTGCAACAAACGCGCGCCCGGAAGCGGCTGCGGCGCCATCGGCGGTGAGCATCGCAAGCAGGCCGTGCTCGGAACCAGCGAGTCGTGCATTGCAACGCATGCGTCCGACCTCGCCGTCGCGTTGGCCGCGCTCGATGCGACGATCCACGTCGACGGCCCGCGCGGCCGGCGCGATGTACTCCTGCACGAATTGTATCGCTTGCCCGGCGCCACGCCGCACATCGAAACAACGCTCGAACGCGGCGACCTCATCACCGGACTCACGCTGCCGCTGCTGCCGTTCGGCGCGCGCTCGACATATCTCAAAGTGCGCGACCGTGCGCAATACGAATTCGCCCTTGCCTCTGCCGCCGTGGCCCTCGATATTTCATCGAATACGGTACGCCAAGCGCGCATCGCGCTCGGAGGCATCGCAACCATTCCCTGGCGCGCGCCGCAAGCGGAGCAGCTGTTGATCGGCGCTCCGGCGACGCGCCAATCCTTCGAGCGCGCAGCCGAAGCGGCGCTCGCAGGCGCGCGCGGCTACGGTCAAAACGATTTTAAAATCGCACTGGCGAAACGGACGCTCGTCCGCGCGCTCGAAATGGTGGCGCAAGCGTCATGACGCAGCCGCTGATCGGCAAGCCCTACGATCGCGTCGACGGTCGCGCCAAAGTCACGGGCGCCGCCCGTTACACGCCCGATGCGACCGCCGCCGATCTGACGCACGCCGTCATCGTGTCCAGCGAGATCGGCAAGGGGCGCATCGTTTCTATCGACGACACGCGCGCAAAAGCGGTGCCGGGCGTCATCGCGGTCATGACGCACCGGAATGCGCCGCGCGTCAATGCAAGCAAGACCGGCCAGAACGATTCGCTGCTCTTTCTCCTGCAGAACGACGCCGTGCAATTCGATCGTCAGCCGGTCGCCGTCGCGATCGCGGAAACATTCGAAGCCGCGATCCATGCGGCCTCGCTGGTGAACGTGCACTACGCTGCGCAAGCGCCCACGACGCAGCTCGAATCCGGTGAAATATTCCTTCCGAAAGAAATCTTCGGCGAGCCCGCCACGCATCAGCGCGGCACGCCGCAGCAGGCGTTTGCGGCCGCGACTAAACGCGTCAAACAACGCTATACCACGCCCGACCGAGCACCACAACCCGATGGAGACGCACGGTACGCTCGCACAATGGAGCGGCGATCGTCTCACGCTGCACGACTCGACTCAATGGGCGTTCGGCGTGCAGCGCAGAATGGCGGCGATTTTCGGCATCGATCCCAAACGGATTACGGTGATTGCGCCGTTCGTCGGCGGCGCCTTCGGCGGCAAAGGGCAGCCGTGGTCGCATGTGGCGCTGGCCGCCATGGCGGCGCAGCTGGTGAAGCGCCCTGTGAAACTGCTCGCGACGCGGCCGCAAATGTTCGGTTGGGTCGGTCATCGCCCGCAAACCGCGCAAACGATGTCGCTTTCCGCCGACGATACGGGCCGCCTGACATCCGTCACGCACGACGTCGTGAGCGAAACGAGCATTGCCGATGAATTCGTCGAGCCCTGCGGTGTCTTTAGCCGCGATTTATACGCAGTGCCGAACTATGCGATGTCGCACGAACTGCGCCGCCTCAACATCAGCAAGCCGACCTATCAGCGCGGCCCGGGCGAGTCGACCGGATCGTTCGCAATGGAATGTGCGATGGACGAGCTCGCGTATGAAGTCGGAATCGATCCGCTCGAACTGCGGCTGCGGAATTATTCCGAGAACAATCCCGACTCGGGAAAACCCTACAGCAGCAAGCGACTGCGCGACTGTTATCAGCTTGCGAGTGAGCGCTTCGGGTGGAGCGGCCGCAATCCCGCGCCGCGTTCCGGCACGCGCGATCGCATGCTGGTCGGCACGGGAATGGCCAGCGCATCGCGTGCGGTGCACCGCAGCGAAGCGCGCGTCCGCATCCGCATGCATACGGATGGCTCGGTCATCGTTCAATGCGGAACGATCGAACAAGGCACCGGATCGTCGACCGTGTACGGGCAGCTCGCCGCGGAGATTCTGGACATTCCGTTCGAGCGCGTGCGTTTTGAGTTCGGCGACACCACGCTGCCGTACGCCCCGCTCGCCGCCGGCTCGCAAACCTCGGGGAGCGTCGGTTCGGTCGTTGCGGTTGCCGCAAACAAGCTGCGCGAACAGCTTGTATCGCTGGGAGGTCGCGTACCGGATAGCGGCATTGAAATGGAGATTTCCGACAAACCCGACGATGCGGAGGAACGCTTTGCAACGCAGGCATTTGGCGCGCATTTTGTCGAGGTGCAGGTCGACCCCGATGTCGGCACGGTGAGCGTCACACGCTATGTCGCCGCGTTCGACGGCGGCCGCATTCTCAACGAAAAGACGGCCCGCAGTCAATTCCTCGGCGGGATCGTTTGGGGCATCAGCATGGCGCTCTTCGAGAAGACCCAGTACGATGCGCGCACCGCACGGATCATGAACGCCACGCTCTCGGAATACCTCGTTCCAACCAACGCCGATATCCCGGACCCCGACATTATCATGGTGAAAAGCGACGATCCGAACATCAATCCGGCTGGCGTCAAAGGCATCGGCGAAGTCGGCATCACCGGTGCGGCGGCCGCCGTTGCCAACGCGGTCTATCACGCAACCGGAATCCGCGTGCGAGACCTGCCGATCACGCCGGACAAGCTGCTCGGATGACCCTGCGCGATCGCGTCTGCGCTTGGCTCGGGCAACACCGCCGCGTGTGCGTCGCGACGATCGTGAAGGCGCAGGGTTCGGCGCCGTTCGGCGCGGGGAAAATGATGGCGATCACGGACGCGCGCGAAGTGTTCGGCACCATCAGTAATGGCTGCGTGGAGAGCGAACTGGCCGAGATCGCGATGCAGGTCTTCGCGCACGGTAAACCGGTGGAACGATCGTTCGACTCCACCGGAGACGGTCTATACGACGTGTCGATGCCGTGCGGTGGAAGCATCGACGTGCGCATCGAGGAAATTACTGCCGATGACGTGGCTCGGATTTTCGAGCACGAAGGGTCGAGCGCGCACCTGATTCTCGCCGGCGGAAACGACCACGCGCTCGCGCTGGCCGAGTTCTGCATCGCGCTGCGGTACGATGTGACGATCGTCGATCCGCGGCCCGCTTTCTCGCGGAAAGAAGACTTCAACGGCGCTGCCGTCGTATGCGCTTGGCCCGACGAGTTCTTAGCGGAATCTCCGCTTGGCGCTCAAGATGCTGCGCTGCTGCTCTCGCACGACACGCGGTACGATGTCGCGTTCCTTGCGCAGGCGCTCGCATCGGATGCGTTCTACGTCGGTGCGCTGGGCAGTCGCCGCACGCAAGAGCATCGCACGGAACGGCTGATTGCCGCCGGCGTTTCACGCGCGGAGCTCGCGCGTCTGCACGCGCCGATCGGCCTGGATTTGGGCGGCCGCAGCCCGCACGAGACGGCCGTGGCGATTCTTGCAGAACTCATCGCGGTTCGGAATCATCGTGCTGCGGTGCCACTGAAAGATCATCGAGGTCCGATTCACGATCCACATCCCGATACGGCCACGCTTCCTGGATTGCCAGCGTGCGCCGCGTCAAATCTGCACGATCGCGCAACATCCTGATCGTATCGCCAGCAGGCAACTGGGTGATGAAGGTGCGCGCGTGCGCAGAGAACACTACCGGATGGCCCGGCGTACCGTCAGACCGGCAGGGAAACGTGACGTCGCTGTCCGCTGCGGCTGCAACGACGCTGCGCACGTGCGCCGGCTCGATGAGCGTGAGATCTGCGGGCAGCACGGCGATGGCATGCGCCGCATCGATCGCGGCATTGGCAAGCTGCAGCGAGCCGGTCATTCCCATTTCCGGTCGATGGTTCACGATTGCGCGCACGCGCAGCTCTTCCAGGCGCGCCTCGAGCTCGCGCGCACAAACGACGATCGTCGAATACGCGCCGCACGCCTTCACCGCGCGCTCGAGCAGCGTGCCGCCATCCGGAAGTACGTGCAGCAACTTGTTGCGCACAAATCTACGCGACACTCCGGCAGCAAGTACGACGCACACTAAATTATCACGCTGAGCCTCCACCAACTTGTCACGCTGAGCCTCCACTTTGTCACGCTGAGCCTGTCGAAGCGCGCTGTCACCCCGAGCCTCCACTTTGTCACCCTGAGTCTCCACTTTGTCACCCTGAGTCTCCACTTTGTCACCCTGAGCCTGTCGAAGGGTTGTCACCAACTTGTCACGCTGAGCCTCCACTTTGTCACCCTGAGCCTGTCGAAGGGCACATTTGTCACGCTGAGCCTGTCGAAGCGTTGTCACCAACTTGTCACCCTGAGTCTGTCGAAGCGTTGTCACCCTGAGCCTGTCGTAGCGCGCTGTCACGCTGAGCCGCCACTTTGTCACCCTGAGCCTGTCGAAGGGCACATTTGTCACGCTGAGCCTGTCGAAGCGTTGTCGCCAACCTGTCACGCTGAGCCCGTCGAAGCGTTGTCACCCTGAGCCTGTCGAAGCGTTGTCGCCAACCTGTCACGCTGAGCCTGTCGAAGCGTTGTCGCCAACCTGTCACGCTGAGCCTGTCGAAGCGCGCTGTCACGCTGAGCCCGTCGCTTCGACTTCGCTCAGCGCACCCTTCGGGCTTTTCACCCTCAGCCTGTCGCTTCGACTTCGCTCAGCGCAGGCTTCGGGCTTGTCACCGTGACCCTGTCGCTTCGACGTCGCTCAGCGCAAGCTTCGGGGTTGTCACCCTGAGCCTGTCGAAGGGGCCGCTCAAGGCCCTCACCAAAAACACCCGTGCCCATTAGAGAAATATAATTTGCACAATTAGGAGCTATCGCATGACTATAACGAAAGCGAACGTCTTTGCACTTTCCGTGCTCGCGGCATTCGGTCTCGGCGGCAGCGTTGCATCCAGCGCGCCGGCCGCATTGCAATACGATGAAATCGTACGCGTCATCGTCGGACAGGCAACACCGCCTCCGCCCGGCTCGTTTCAAACCGACCTCGCGGCGATCATGAACCCGCCCCCCGCGCAAACCGCGCAGCAGCCCGCCAGAAAACATGGTTTGGGTAATCTGCTCGGCGCAGTTTTGAGCGGACAGAACCCAATAGAAGCCGCAGCGGGCGATGCCGCGGACAACGCTCTCACAAACGCGATGGGCGGCATGCTTGGACCGTTGAACGCTTTCAGTGCGTTCATGCACCAAGGTAAACTTGCGCGCTATGCGCTTTACAAAGGTTGGGAACGCGTTGACGACCTCGGAGCGCACACCGCTACGATCACGAAATACGACCGCCATCAAATCATCGAGTCTGAATTTGAACAAGAAGACGTACCGCATTACCGATCTGTCGGCGCAAACATCCGGTCAAACATCAAGCGAACCTTCGAACGAAACGGCGACCTCCACCGCGCCGCCGCAGCAGCCTGGAACCGCAGTTGTCGATTTTAGCCGCCAAGGCACGGCCCTGGGCTCCCGCGTGCTCGACGGCGTCCCAACCCTTGGCTACAGCAATACGATTACCATGGCGATGACGCAGGCGACCGGTTCTTGCCGCAACGGCTCCTTTTCGATGGCGAGTTTTCAGTACTTCGCAGCGATGAAAGATCCGCAGGTGTTGGGGACACCAGGGCATACCGAGCGCGTACCGACGGATCCACGAGGCGTCGTCAGCCGAGGCGGCTGTACACCAAGATTCACCGTTCACAACAGTGGCCCAACGCCTCCCTCCGGGCGCTTCATCATGTATTCCCGAGTCTCAATGCAACCGCAAAAAGCTTCGACATCCAACGGTTCGACGTTCTCGTTCGTCACGGAGCGCGGCAACGTAAAAACACTGTCGGCGCGCACGGCTGCCGCTTTGTTCGAAATCCCATCCGGTTTCACGCAAGAGTAACAAGTCTTGTCATCGTGAGTTTGGGCTTTGTCACCCTGAGCCTGTCGAAGCGTTGTCGCCCTCTTGTTACGCTGAGCCTGTCGAAGCGCTCTGTCACGCTGAGCCTGTCGAAGCGCGCTGTCATGCTGAGCCTGTCGAAGCGCTCTGTCACGCTGAGCCTGTCGAAGCGCTCTGTCACGCTGAGCCTGTCGAAGCGCGCTGTCACGCTGAGCCTGTCGAAGCGCGCTGTCACGCTGAGCCTGTCGAAGCGCGCTGTCACGCTGAGCCTGTCGAAGCGCTCTGTCACGCTGAGCCTGTCGAAGCGCGCTCGCGAACTTGTCACGCTGAGCCTGTCGAAGCGTTGTCGCCAACCTGTCACCCTCAGCCTGTCGCTTCGACTTCGCTCAGCGCAAGCTTCGGGCTTGTCACGCTGAGCCTGTCGAAGCGCAATGTCACGCTGAGCCTGTCGAAGCGCTCTGTCACGCTGAGCCTGTCGAAGCGTTGTTGCCAACCTGTCACGCTGAGCCTGTCGAAGCGCTCTGTCACGCTGAGCCTGTCGAAGCGTTGTCGCGAACTTGTCACGCTGAGCCTGTCGAAGCGTTGTCGCCAACCTGTCACCCTGAGCCTGTCGCTTCGACTTCGCTCAGCGCAAGCTTCGGGCTTGTCACCCTCAGCCTGTCGCTTCGACTTCGCTCAGCGCAAGCTTCGGGCTTGTCACCCTGAGCCTGTCGAAGGGTCGCCTTCTCATACCGATATTTACCCGCCAAAAACAAAATACTGCAGGGCACAGCCGCGTCCGCAGCGGAAAGCAGCGCGCGAGCACCGCGTTGAAAGCGCACAGGTGCACGCTATCTCAGAGGAGGGGAACGATGAAACGCACCGCTGTGGCTTTGGCGCTCGTGTTGTGGGCAATTTCCGTGCCGGCGCTTGCCTCGCCGTCACAAAATAAAATCGCGAGCGATGTCGCGGCTGTCCTGAAGCGCCCCATTCTTCGCGCTAGTCAGTTCGGCGCCGCGTTCTATGATCTCGACCGCGGGCGAATGGTGTACGCGTTGCATGCGGACAGATACTACGTTGCCGCATCTACGACCAAACTGCTCACTGAAAGTACGTCGCTTTCTTTGCTGGGTCCCGACTACCGCTTTACCACGACGGTATACCGCGACGGCGCTATAGACTCCGCCGGCACGCTGCACGGCAACATCGTGTTGCGCGCCGCGGGCGACCCGAATCTTTCCGGCCGCATTCAGCCAAACGGCACGCTTGCGTTTGAAAATGAGGATCACGCCTACGGAGGGAGCATGGATACGAGGGCCGTTCCAGGCGACCCCCTCGCGGTGATACGCGACTTTGCAAAGCAGATTTCAGCGCACGGAATAAAAAGCGTAACAGGTCGCGTGATCGTCGACGATTCGCTTTTCCCGGATACGACGCAAGAGCTGGGCACGGGAACCACGGTAGCGCCGATTGTGGTGAACGACAACGTCGTGGATGTCACGGTCAGCCCGGCAAACAAAATCGGCGATCCAGTTCGAATATCGGTCTCGCCGGCCACGGCCTACGTTACTTTCGTGAACAAGGCGACGACGGGGCCGCCGCACTCACCCAACACAACGGCAATGACCGACGACGTCGAAGTTGCCCCCGGAAACCGGCGCGTAACGCTCGCCGGATCGTTTCCGAGCGATTCACGTCCGATTCTCTACGATTATCCCGTGCCCTCGCCGCGACGCTTTGCGGAGATCGCACTAACCCAAGCCCTCGCTGATGCCGGCGTTCGCATCGAAGAAGCGCCCGGCGACGCACCGATCGACGCGGCCGCTTTGGCGCGCGCATATCTGCCTGGCAATGCGATTGCCCAGCATGTTTCACCGCCGCTCTCGCAGGACGTCAAAGTCACGCTCAAAGTCAGTGATAATCTGCACGCGGCGATGATGCCGTACCTTTGGGGCGTGCTGGTCGCACACGACAAGACGGATCCGCAGAGCGCCGGCTTCAAACTCGAACGATCGTTGCTTGCGCGCGAGGGCTTCGACCCGCTGCAGTTCGTTCAAAACGACGGCGAGGGCGCGAACGCGTTCTTCCGTCCCGCGCAGATCGTTCGTTTTCTCGCCTACGTACGGCGTCAGCCGTATTTCGACTCATTGTATCGCGGTTTGCCGATTTTGGGCGTCGACGGTACGCTGTTCGACATTCAAAAGCGCTCGCCCGCCGCGGGCCATGTTCATGCTAAAACCGGAACGAACGGCACGAGCGATATGCTCAACGGCCGTTTCTTTTTATCAGGTAAAGGATTGGCAGGCTACATGACCACGAAGAGCGGCCGGCATTTGGCCTTCTGTTTGTACCTGAACAATTTCGGGGGTCCGGCCACCGAAGACGTCACTGAGACGACCGGGCAGATCCTCGGTGAAATCGCCGACGACGGATACCTCGATCTATAGGTATCGGGATTGTCATCGTTGGAATCGTGCTTGCGCGAAGCCTTCAGCGCTTGGGCTGCGAGCAATTTTCGCCTCGATACCATCGAAACTCCCCACCGTAACGTCTTGCGAAACGTCATACGGTTCCGCAACGCTATACGATGCATCGCTCGTGGCGATGGAGTTCGTGCCCTTGCGGCTCCTTTCGCACCGCTTGCGATCGTGCGAATCACGAAGCGATCGCGTTGTTGCGCATGCCGTGAACGCCGCCTAATCTGCGGCCCGCCGCCCAGTACGCAACCGCGCACAGAACAGGCAGCAAGCTCACGTCCGCGAGCGCACCCGCTGCGCCGATGCGCGCAACGCCGAAACCAACCAGCGTGACCATAGCAGAGCCGGCGCCGAACGCGACGCCGTTCATTAGTCCGAGCGCCATGCCTAAATTACGTGGCAGCATGCGTTGGACGATCGCCACGCTCGGCGCGCTCTGCACGTTGAGCAGCACGTTTGCAAGCAGCAGCGAGGCAATGCCGGCAGCGCCGCCAATCGCGAAAAAGCCGTAGAGCGCCGGCGCCGCCGCAGCCAAACTTCCGACCGCAATCGGCACGGCGCCGAAGCGGTCGCCGAGCCAACCGCCGGCGTACAATCCAATAACGCCCGCGGCTAAAAACGCGGTGACGATGATGCCTGCCTGCGCAATCGTTCCGCCGCGCGCGACGATCAGATTGGGCAAATACGTCATAAACGCAGCGCCGGCGAGATACTTGAGCGCTGTTCCCAGGACGAGCAGCCCAATGCCCGGCGTATCGGTCTTCGCCGCCGCCGATCCAAACGTCGCGCGATGTGCGGCCTGCGCGCGGCTCGCGTACGAGTCGATGCCGCGCATTTGCGTAAAAAGCGCGAACACCGCAACCGCGCCCGGCACGAGCATCCAGGCCGATCCCGCCGAGCCTTCGTGCTGCAGCAGCAGCGAAATCACAACCGGGCCGAAAGCATATCCGACAGCTCCCCCGATCTGGAAAATCGAGATGCCGCCGGATTTACGGTCTCCGCTGAGCAGAGCCGCATACTTTCCGGCTTCGGGATGCATCACTGCAGATCCCAAACCGCCGGCGATCACGAGCGGAATCAGGACCGCGATGCCGGGCGCAAAGCCGATGCAGGAAACCGCGGCGACGGTCAGGCCGACGGAGGCGGGCAAAAACCACCAGCGTCCGGAACGATCGGAATACGCGCCGAACAGCGGCTGCACGATGGAGCTGGTGAGATACCAAAGAAAACCGATGAGCCCTTGATAGAGCGGCGAGAGATGCTGCGCGCTGACGATCGTGAAGATGAGCAGCGGCACCATCCCGGAGTAAAAGTCGCTCGCTCCGTGCGCGAAGCCGAGGCTGAGCAGACCTCGCAGGTTCCAGGAAGCGCGGCGCATCTTGCGGTCTTACCTGCGCCCGGGAGCGATATCCTCGCGGCGGCCGCGCCTCGATCTCAGTACAGCGCGGCCTTCATGCAGAAGACGCTTCCTCCGGCCTTGAGAAATTCACCCGTCTCCACCTCGCGCACGTCAAAGCCGAGGTGCAACAGCCGATTCACAATACGTGACGCGCCTTTTTGAATGACGACGAAGTGATCGAAAAACGCGGCCGCATTGCAGGCGAAAGTGCGGCTCGCCTCCTCCTCGCTTACATCGACGATAGTGCGGAACAGGCGACGGATTAGCGCAATTCCATCGTCGGTAAAGGCACCGGGATAAACGAGTGCCGTAGATTCGCTCAGCGCGCAAAAGCACGTATCCAAATGGTAGAAGCGCGGGTCGACCAGCTCGAGGCTTACGACCGGCACCTGGAACGCGGTGGAAAGCTCTGCGTGCGCAGCCGGATCGGAGCGCGCCCCCGCTCCTGCCCAGATCAGCGCGCGGCCGGGATGCCACAGCGCATCGCCGCCGCCTTCAAAGTGCTGCACGGCCTCGCTCATTTCGCGGATTGCATAGCCGTGAGATTTGAACCAATCGCGGTGCGCCGGCACTTCACGTTGACGCGAGGGAAACGCCATCCGGCTAAGCAGGCAGAGCGCTTCGCCCCCCGGTCCTCTGCCGTTGAACGCGGGATTCGCGGTAAAGACCATGTCCTCGCATTCCGGCGTCGCTTCAAGGAAGTTCGTAAAGACGCCGATCTCATGAAACGTTTCGCGAACTGCATGCCATTGATCGCCCGCGGCCTTCCGATCCACCGTTCCAATACGATTGCGCATAAAGGCGTTCTTGACGTCGAGAACCTCGTAGTAATCCGGAGAACTCATCAAGACTTGCGAGGGCAGCCCCAACTTCGGGATATCCGCGATTTGCAAGTCGTTCGGCAGGTCGGCTTGGCTCTTTACGATCACGATGCCCCTGCAGAGCAGTGCCGCCGTTCCGACGGTGTTAAACACCGCGGCAAGTAATCGACGTAGTTCAAGACCGCGTTTGCTTCCCGGCGATTCATGCGATTCCTATGGCTTTCGTCAAAATTTAGAATTTAAAACAGTATTTCGTCGGCGGCAGAATTTTGGCGGCTCGGGCAGTGTGGCGGAGGCCGAGGGCCCGCTCAGCACCGAATCACCGTGCATGGACCGAGCGTCGAAAAAACGAACCCGCAAAAGTGCATCGGCAAACGGCCGCCCCCGGACACCAAGCGCCTCGCTGCCGGACGTCGGCAAAATTCTTCAGCGTCTGCGCGCTCAGCGTAACGTCACGGTTCGGGAAGTAGCCGAGCACAGTAACCTGTCGGAGTCGTTTATCCGGGCCGTTGAACGGGGAGAGTCCGATATTTCGCTGGGACGCTTGGCGCGGCTGGCACGATTTTTCGAATACGATCTAGGCTCTTTCTTGGGGTTCACCGCGCAGCTTTCTCGCCCCAATTTCGTCGGCAAAGAAAACCGTGCAACCATCAATCGCGGCAAAGGTGTGCGGTACGAGGCGCTGCATTTGCCCGGTATCGATTTGGATTTCGTGATTGTGGAATTTTCGCCGCACAGCAAATTGAAAAATGAACTCACGCACGAAGGAATCGACGTGATCTACGTTACGAATGGGCAGGTCGTCGCAGTCGTCGACGGGGTGGACTACCCCATGAGCGCGGGCGATTGCTGCGTCTTTTCGGCCGCCTATCGGCATCGGATCCGCAATGATTCCAACCGCGCGGCCTCACTGGTGTCCATAACGACCGCGCGAATGTACTAAAAAGTAAACAGCTTAGGCGTGAAAAATGAGTGAATTTGCCGCGATCAACTACGTCAACGATGAAGATGACAAGTACGGAAAATTGCGGTTGATCGACGTTCCGCGCGAGGTAGCGACCCACGTGCCATGGTTCAACCAGACGCTCACCACGGTGAACGATGCCGTGGTCCGCTTGGGAATCTTCTTGGGTGAGTACCCGTGGCACAAGCACGACAATGAGGACGAATTCTTCATCGTGCTCGACGGGGAGATTTTCATGGACGTCGAGGGTTCCCCGCCGGTGCATCTACGTCGGCATCAGGGTTACACCGTTCCTAAGGGAACGGTTCATCGGCCGCGCTCGCCCCAACAGTCAACCGTGTTGATGGTAGAGAAAATCGGCGTCGTTCCTACCGGCGACTGACGCCGCGCCGGCGTCCACGCCGCTGCTTTCGATCGCGCTCCGCGCGCCTGAACGCGCTACGGTGACGGGACGCTGTAGACTTTGAGCACCTCGTCGCCGTAGTGGTTGATGACCTTAACGGCGATCTTGCCGCTGGTTGGCTTTTTGAATGGACGGCTCGTCGTGCGGTAGAGCGTCTCCCAGACCGCTTCGTCGATGTCGGCTCGCAGCAGGAAGCATCCGATGCGGCGAGAGACTTTCGACGGTGAACGGCCCCGCGACACGGACGACGTTCTTGTCCTCGTACGGCCTGTCGTACAAAACTTCAGTGTCCGCGTGTCGCGCGATCGCCGCGTCGATATCTTGCCGCGTCATGCCTTCGCGAATGTCGGGGTTGTTGGCGATCGGCTTCAGCGTTACGTGCGGGACCCGCTCGTACACGAACCCTCGTGAGACGTCGTTCGTCGTCGGCGGACCCTGACTAGGCGGCACGGTTTTGGTAAGCTCGTGCTCTTTCGAAACGCCGGCGGGCGAGTCGGCGAGGAGATAATACGGATACTTTGCCGACATGATTCGGGTTCGCGCCAGCGCCAGCGCAACACGGCTTGTGTCGATTGTGATCCAGCGCCGCCCCCATTGCTCCGCCACGTAAGCGGTCGTTCCGCTGCCGCAGGTTGGATCGACAACAAGGTCACCGGGATCCGTGCACATGAGCATACATCGTTCAACGATTTTGGCATTCGTTTGCACGACATACGTTTTTGGGTCCGCGAAGCCCGAAGTCACCGTGTCCTGCTAAAAAATTGTTGATTGGATAGGCTGGAAAATCATCGATGAACCGTACGTAACCAAGGGTACTTCCAAAGTCTTGAAGGCGATTTGCCCACAGCAATTTTGGATGCCTGAGTAATTAGTTTTCCAGCCGCCTTTGCTGGGCTGGAACCGGCGACCGTTGAAGGGCACCTCGAAAACCGTTGTTTGCGCTTCACGCGTTGTTTGAGAGGTTAGATTATCCACGCGGAAAACACGGCCGGGTAGGTCATTGCCGGCTTTGAGGCGTTTCCGTCGTGAGTTTGATCCAGGTATACGCGGCCAAAGCCGCGGAGTCGCCCTTTTTTTCATAGAAGAGTTGGCGGTACTTTAGGCTCTCTATGTTCTTCGCATACCAAAGGATGTAATCTGAAACTGACGCAAGTGTATTGGTTTTTCCGGACAAGCTCCGGCACCGCCCGTCTTTCGCAGCGTTATCTGGCTGACAAAATTGCCCTTGCCGAACATCTCATCTACAATCGCCCGCACTAGGTGCACATTCTCTTCACCGATTTGCACGAAAACGCAACCGGAACTACTGAGCAACTCCCGCGCCGTTGCAAGCCGGTCCCGCATATACGCCAGATACGAATGAATGCCTAACTCCCACGTATCGCGAAAGGCGCGAATTTGCTCGGTAATGGCGCATGGCTATACGGCTACGCGTAAGCTCAGTGCTCGTCGGCGATGGAACCTCTGCGCCCGTCGATCGCAGTCCCTCGATGTGAAATGCAATGGCCTGACGGATGTTTTCTCGCAATTCATCCTCGCTCTTCGCAGTGGCTACGCATCCCGGCAAATCCGGAACGTATGCGGAGAGATTCCGAGGGCCGTGCTCCACAATAACGGTGTATTCCATTCGAGCTCCTATTTTAGCCCAGACAGTTTCAAAATACTTGCCCACGTCTTAGGGTGTAAGTCGTCATCCAGCTTGCCGTGGATAGTCAATGCATCAAACAGCAGCGCCATAGAGCAACGGATACTTCACACCGCGCCGATTTCGCCTAAAGCGGCGCGCAGAACTTCCTTCGTTTCGGCGGGGTCCGTGAGCTCCACGAAAGACCAGCGGCCGAATTCTCGTAAATTGTTGACTGCAGGCACCCAGAGGGCCTCTCTCCACCGGAAGCTCGTAGCGGTATCCGACGACGCGTGGGAATTCAATCGTCAGGCTGCTGCGCTCCGGTAGCGATCTGACGCGGTGAACCGCTTTGGGCATGGGTGGTGCTGTCGTCGTACCGGCGGTGGGAATGAACGAAAACCGCACGCCGTACACTTCCGCGTACTCCGGCTCCAGCAGGCCGTCCTCACGCGGCTCATCACTCACACGCCGCAACCCGCGACCGACCACCTGTTCGCACAGCAACTGTGTTCCGAACGCCCGGACGCCCAGGATGTGCGTTACCGTGTTTGCGTCCCAGCCTTCGGTAAGCATCGATACCGAAACGACGCACTTGATCGATTCGCCTAGACGGCCTGGTTTGCCAACGGTATTTAGGACCTCGCGCAGGAGATCTTCGTCTGTGATTTGCTCCGGACTCCGATCGGGAAATCGCCGGCGCAGATCGGCTTTAAACTCATCGATCTCCGCTTTGGCGGTTTTCTTGAATGTTTCATCCATGTCCGCGCCGGAATCGATCTGCACCGAATCGATCAGCAGTGAGTTCGGCCGCTCGCGCCATGCGCCGTTCTCCTCATTGCTGAAGATCGGCGAGCTGCCCAGGGACCACGATGGATCTTTTCACGCTCGCTAGTCCAGCCCGCCTCGAGAGCAAGCTGTTTGGGTTTTTTCTTTGGGGGCGGAATCGGGACGAAATACGGAGCTGATCCGGCGTTGCTCGACGACCTCGTCTGTAATGCCGTCCTCACCGAATCTCCAATGCCGGCTCGGCTCTTGAAAGGGCGAGTTGAGGATGCGGTTTTCAATAACCACGCTGCCCATGCGGATTCAGTATTTCGGCCGGCAGAGGCCCGACCCCGCTACGCGCGCGCGATAAAATTCATCGCCTACTCAGTTTGAAGATCGCAAGTGCGTCACCGTACTGATAGCCAAGTTGGAAGTTTCCGCCGGCAGCAACGGCGATGTATTGTACGCCGTGAACGGCGTAACTGATCGCCGGCGCGTTGACCCCTGCCCCCAGATAGTAACGCCACAACCGTTTGCCGTTCGCGGCATCGTACGCGTCGAACCAGCCGTTACCCTCGCCCATGAACGCCAGACCGCCGGCGGTCGTCAGTGCTCCGCCGATGAGGGGCTGTGGGGTCATCGCGGTCCAGGCGATTTTTCCCGTGTCCACGTTGATTGCAACGAAACGCCCATCTTGAACGCCGCCCGGTGCGACGTTGGTGAACGCGCTTCCCAGACGCAGGTGACCGGGGGCCGCATTCGTCGGCCCCGTCGTGAAGTTCATCAATTGATCCATTCCGAGCACGTACACCATGTGCGTCTTCGGGGAATAGGCCACCGGTGACCATTCCGCACCGCCGTTCGCACCGGGGAGCATTTTTACGCCCGCTTTCGTGGGTGTCGTGAACATGTTCTTGCTCATCGCAACGTAGGGCTGTGACTTGCGGATCAATTTTCCCGTGTTCCGGTTTACGATGAAGAACCAGCCGACTTTGCCGGCTTCGCCTGCGGCGGGAATCTTTCGTCCGTTCATCGTGACGTCGAAGAGCACCACCGGGCTGGTTGCGTCGTAATCCCAAACATCGTGCCGCACTTCCTGATAGCCCCATTTGAATTTTCCCGTGCGCGCGTCGAGCCCCACGATCGAGTCGGTCCACCGGTTGTCGCCTTTGCGCACCGTGCCGCTCAAGTCCGGATTGGGGTTGCCCGTTGAAAAGATCAGCAGGTTGCGCTGCGCATCCAGCGCGGGCGTCGTCCAGACCATGCCGCCGCCTTTCTTCCACGAATCGCCGGCGTACGTCTTCGGATCCGGCGTCCTCCACCGCCAGCGTGGCTTACCGGTTTTGGCATCGTAGGAAGCCACGAAACCGCCGATCGCCCATTCACCGCCTGCGCTGCCGATGATGATGCTTCCGCCGTATGCGACCGGCGTCATCGTCTCGGAATAGCCGAGCTTTGGATCGGCTACGCGCACTGCCCAGCGTTGGTTTCCGGTCCGCGCATCGAGTGCGACGAGTTTGTCGTCAAGCGTCGTAAAATACACCATGCCGTAAGCGAGCGTCGGACCGCGGTTGACCGGACCGCAGCAGATTTGAAAGTTGCCAAGGTTGTACGTCGTTTCCCAATACGGCGCAGCCGTGGCAGCATTCAGCGCCATGATCTTCATGTGGTTGTTTTCCACGCCCGTCGTGATGAACATGACGCCGTCCACCACAATAGGGGTCACCTCGAAACTGGCGGCGATGCCGGTTTGAGCAATGGCAACCGGAACGAGATTCCTGACGTTCGACGTGGTGATCTGGGTGAGCGGCGAATAGCGATCGTTGGCATACGTGCGCCCATGAACGAGCCAGTCGTTCGCATCGGATGCAGCGCTGCGCATCATGCTGTCGGAAAGCGCGATCCTGGCAGACGCAGGAATCGGCGCGATCGATTTTTCCGACGGGGGCACGGCGCGCACGATCTCGTTCGTTCCCTGATTGCCGGGCGCCGGAGTGCCACTCGGAGCACCGCCCTCTAAGCGGCCGTTTTTCTGCAAAAGGAATGCCGTCACTTCCGCGTACTCTGCTGCACTCAAACTTCCGGGAGCGTTCGCGGGCATCTGCCGGTGAATGAAGTCGTAGAGTTGCTCCGGCGTCGGGTAAGCGTTGATGAACGACGATCCGAGAAGCCTTGGCCCCGATTGGCCTTGCAGGTTCGCCCCGTGGCACTGCGCGCACGATTGCGCGTACACCGTAGCGCCGGCAGTGGCTTGTGCGGCGGTATATTGCGCTTGCGCTCCGCGTGAGATTGCAAGTCCGGCGACGGCTAGAACGAAGGCGACTATGCCTGCCAATGTGTACCGGGAAAACATGTGCTGCATCGAAGGCCTCCACGAAATACCAACGGCTCCTCATCGAGCATTTGGCAAAAGGCGCCTACTTTTTTGCCGCGGTTTGGGGCAACCGGGAGACGGGGAGATGCCAGCCGTACTGAATGGCTCCGAACCGTAACCCAAAACACAACACCATGCCCACGATGGTGATCGCAATCGGGTGAATGTGAAGCACGCTTCCACCCGCCACTACCGCCGCGCCGGCGAGGGCTGCCAATGCGTACAGGTCGGCGCGCAGCACCGCCGGGATCTCATTGGCAAGAATGTCGCGCAACATGCCGCCACCGATTCCCGTCAGCATGCCGAGCAATGCCGCCATCACCGGATGGAGTCCATGAGCCAGTGCTTTTTGCGTGCCGAACACTGCGAAAAACGCCAGACCTAACGCGTCGGACCATAGCACCGGGTGATTGAGCCGAGCCATGACCGGATACCAAAGGAACGTGATTAAACCCGCGAGGATGCTGACCGCAAGATAATTCCAACTCGCGATCGCGGCCGGGGGAACAGCGCCGATCAGTAAGTCCCGTGTGATGCCGCCCGCATTACCTGCAGCAAACGCGAGCACCATGACGCCAAAGATATCGAGCCGGTGTTTGACCGCCGTCGCCGCGCCGCTGATTGCGAACACGAATGTGCCGCCCAAGTCGAGCACCAACGACAGGATATGCTCCATGCCGCTACGCTGACAGCCAGGCTCGTGCAGCGGTTACCATCGCCTCCACACCCGTTTCCAGCGTCGGATGGATCGTGGGCAAGAAGCGTGGATTATGATTGGTTGGGATTTCGTTGAGCCGGTTTGCCGCCTTGGCTTTCGCATACTCGTTCGGATCCGTTCCGCCGACGAACCAGAACACCGACGGTACATGCCACTCCGCGCCGAACGATCCGAAATCTTCACTGGCCGACGCCGGTCCGGTTTCAACGATCCGGTCCGCCGCGAAGGTACGGCGGAATGCGTCGAGGACCGTCTGCGTAGCCTTCGCGTCATTTGTTCCCAAAGGATAGCGATCTAGCGCGGTAATTTCCGGCGGTTTTGGAGCGCCCGACGCCGCGGCCTCGGCATTGACGATACGTTCGACGGCGTCGAGCACGCGTTTGCGAACCCCTTCGTCAAAAGTCCGGATGTTGAGTTTGATAACGGCCTCGTCGGGAATCACGTTTTCTTTCGTGCCGGCCTGCAGCACGCCGACCGTGAGCACCGCAGATTCCGAAGCTGCAACCTCGCGCGAAACGATCGTCTGCAGCCGGAGCACCGTCGCAGCCGCCATCACCACCGGATCGATACTGGCCTGCGGCATCGAGCCATGGGCGCCGCGTCCGAAAAGCCGAATCTGCAGGCTGTCTGCAGCGGAGGTGATTGCACCGGGCCGTCCCCCGACGTTACCGGCTGAACCGACCATGACGTGCTGACCGAGCACGACGTCGGGTTTGGGAAACCGTTTGAACAGGCCGTCGTCGATCATTGCCTGCGCGCCTTCCGCCGTCTCTTCAGCCGGTTGGAAGACTGCGAGCAGCGTGCCATGCCAGGCCGAACGCGCCTGCGCCAGAAGCTGCGTTGTGCCGACGAGCCAGGTAACGTGCATGTCGTGTCCGCAAGCGTGCATTACCGGCACTGTTTTGCCATCGCGGTCAGTGCCTTTAGCCTTACTCGCATAAGGCACGCCGGTGGCTTCCTGCACCGGCAGTGCATCCATGTCCGCGCGCAGCATGACGGTTGGGCCGTCGCCGTTTCGCAGTAGCCCGACCACTCCGGTCTTCCCAACGCCCGTCGTCACCTCATAGCCGACCGCGCGCAGCCGATCTGCAGCAAGGCCGGCGGTACGCGTTTCCTGCATTGAAAGTTCGGGATGCGCGTGCACGTCTTTGTAGAAGTTTTCCAGATCGGAAAGCGAGCCATGCAAACTTGAAAGTACAGGATCTGAAGAAGTCACCATACAGTTCCTCGCGTTTCGTATGCCCCCCGATAACGATGCGGTCGAGGATTCGCTGCGTTGCAGGTCGCTGCCTACCGCAAAGTTAGGGTGGCTCCCCATGGCGCGCGCACTCGCACGTGGGTTAGCATAAGGCAATCGAACGAATCAATCTTGTGAGGGACGTGCATGACGATCGCAAAGCGGCGCTGTATCGCGCCGGACCAATGCCTTTCGCTCGGCCGAACGCTGGAGATTCGCCATAGCATCTCTAACGCGCGCTCGTGATGTTAGTCTGCGAGAGTTCGTCACCCTTAAAGAGCAGAGGTTCGTTTCGCGACATTGCCGTTGCGAAGCTGAGGCAACCTCCGAAGTTCAGGCCCGCTTCGTGTCGCCCTTTCCCAAAGTGGCGATACGCATAGTCTTGCATAGTCCGCCTCAAGTCCTGCGTCGTCGTAGCCCACGATTTCCTCATGCGTACGGGAATCGACGACTTTGCGGGCACGCGCAATTTGCTCAATCCGGTCGAGCGCCGCTGTTCGGTTCTTGCGGCGGCGTACCGTCGCGAGCCGTTCCCGGAGCGCCTCGGCCACGGCGTTCGTAAGCGTTTCACCTGTCTCTGCGGCTAGCTCGCGGGCGAGCCTATTTGCCTCCTCACTCTTAATGCTTAACACCATTGTGGTGCCATTCTACCAAAAGGCGGATAGGTGACAACACGCTTAATGCGAAGCCGCGCGAGGTTCAGCGCCGTCTCGCGTCGCGCCCCTTTGGAAAGCCGCGATGCCGAAGATCGAGACCTCGGCCTTGTCGTCGTCGTTCGGTGCCGGCAGCGGTCCGCTGTCGGCAGAAGAAGCGCTCGCAGAAGCGCGTTCCGTGGCAGCCACATAGCCGCGCTAATCCGCAGCCATTGCACATGGCAGGTCGAACGAGCGCGCGCTGAATCCTCAAAGCACGGGCAGCGGTGTTTCTCCCGAACGTACGGCGCGGTGACATTCTTCAAGAAAGGTTATCTGCGCGCGCTCGGATAGCGGAAATCCATACGCGCTCTGCTCTTCCATGGCTCTTTGCAAGTCCCAGCCCTGCGCTATGCGGACCAGCATGGCAAAGGTAGAAGCACGCCCGTGGCCATCGTTGCAGTGCACGTACATTTTCCCATCCGTGCGATGACGCTGACATAGCAGCAGCCACTGCCGCGCTTGAGCGATCGTTGGCGGATGATGGTTCTTAACCGGGATATGCACGGGTTCGATCTCCGGCGCACTCTCGGCCATTTCTTGCGATTCCTCGTGGGTGCGCAGATCAACGACGCAGTGAAAGCCGTGCGATGCAAGCCACTTGTAGCCTTCACGCGTTGGTTGTCCGCCTCGAAAGAGCCAGCTTTCAACTGGTCCGAACGCGGGGAGATCGCGCTCCGCGGGCGCCGCATCTTCGAATGCTTCAAGATCGGCGCGCACCTTGCCGATCTGGTCCTGAATCGATCGATCGTCGTGCGGGCCGCCGTTTATGTCCATTTGCGAAGCATTTTATATAGTGCCTAAGCCTACCCACCGCCGCTTTGCCATAACTGAGCGACCGATCCGTTGAATGCATCTTGGTTCTGCTGAGTGACATCTTCGTTCTGACAAACGTACGCGTCGGCGGCGATCCCTCCCGTGCGGCGATTCTAAAAGGCTACGCCGACGCTGCACTGCGCGCCCAAGGCTTCGAGCGCGAATTCACCGAGACGATCACCCACGACCGCCTGTCCGCGCTTCTCATGGAGCGGCTCGGTTCCGACGAGATCTCGGGCCGACTAGCGCAAGGCGCTGCGTTATCACCCGAAGCCGCCATCGCGCTCTCCCTCAGCCGTAACCGTTGTGTCGCGGCGGTTCTAGTGTGGTAGACTAGACCTGTGAAAATCGTCAACTTGTACGAGGCAAAAACGCATCTCTCATCGGTCGTGGAGGCGGCTCTCAAGGGCGAGGACGTCGTGTTGGCGCGTTCCGGCACACCGCTCGTCCGGTTGGTCCCCGTCGGCAAACGTAAGCCGAGCGACGCCTTCGGCATCGATCACGGCGTTTTCGTCGTGCCGCCGGACTTCGATGAAACGCCTCCGGACTTCGAAGACTACGGTTCGAAAGACTAAGGAGTGAGACTACTCATCGATACCAGCGTCTTTTTGCTGCTCGCTACGGAGCCCAAGCGGGTGCCGAAGTCGTATCGGGAAGCGATGGATACGGCCGAACGCCGCTACCTGTCGGTCGCCTCGGCGTGGGAGATCGCCATCAAGGCGTCACTGGGAAAAATCGCTTTGCCCGAGAGCGCAGGCGATTACGTGCGCACGCGCATGGAACGCTTTCAGACGGTGCTCCTGGGAATAACGCTTGAGCATGCGACACGGGTGCAATCTCTGGAGTTCTTGCATCGAGATCCCTTCGATCGCCTACTGATCGCGCAAGCTATGGTCGAAGGCCTTACCATCCTATCGACGGATCGCGTACTGCAGCGTTACAACGTGCGCATCTTTCCAAAACGCCCGTGAGCGCTGCAGACGCCATGCCGGATCCGGTTCCGAGGCGCGAAGTGCTGCCGAGCGGCACGGTGACGTTTGCGTTCACCGACGTCGAGCGCAGCACGCAGCGCTGGGAGCGCGATCGCACCGCGATGCAGGATGCGGTGCGCCGCCACAAACGAGCTTGCGCGATCTGGGCGAGCGTCAGCTCAAAGACCTGGCGCGCCCCGTTCTAAGGGCGGAACGCGCCGAACAACTTGTCACCCTGAGCTTGTCGAAGGGCCGAGCGCGCCGAAGTACGGTCGAAGCGCTGGAAGGTATCGAACCATCCCGAGCGGCGAATTAGATGCCCGCCGCATTCGCGTAGTACTGTTGGTCTTCGCGCCACCCGCCTTGGCCTTGACCGATGTTGCGGTAATCATCGATGAATTCGATTGCCTTGATCCACTTCACCATCTTGAATCCGAGCTGAGTCTCAAAGCGAACGAATCGAGACAAAAGGAGCGGCGGCGTGATAAACGGCGCAAAACCGCTTTTGGTCGGCGTCCCGAAACACCCTCCCGGAACAAAGCGTAGGATACGTGCGAGTGTCGAAGATGTCTCAGACTGTGCAGCAACAGACCGACGCACTCAGAAAAGTCGGCATCGTCGCAATCTTCAGCGACGAAGGGATCTCCGGATCTCGACATGACGGCCCAGGCCTCGACGCCGCGCTTGAATATCTCCGCGCTGGCGACGTGCTGTGCGTCGTCGCTTTGGACCGGCTCCGACAACGATCTGGTTCGCGCGGCGACCTTGGAAGGCTACGCCGACGCTGCGCTGCGCGCGCAAGGATTCGAGCGGGAATTCACCGAGACTACGACCCGCGACCGTCTGATGGCGCTGCTCGCGGACCAACTCGCCCCCGCGGATCTCTCGCGCCTCCTCACCGAAGGCGCCGCGTTATCACCCCAAGCCGCCATCACGCTCGCGGTGGAAGAACCGTAGCGCGCGTAAGAATGGTTACGGTGTTTTCGTGGGGGCCGGATGCGGCATCGGCATCGGCATTGCGCTGCCCATGATTGACATGATGAAGCGATCCGTACGTTTGTAACCGACGGGCGGGGCGAACAGGGAGGCAATCGGTGTGGCGAGCGATATGGCCGACAGGTCCATCTTCATGGCGGCTGTTGCGGTACCGGTGAACGTCATGTCCGTATGGACCGGGACGCCCGAAAGATCGTCGGCGAACGCTACGTTCGCCACTATTTGCTGCGGCGTTTTATCGGTGTGCTTCTGCATTATCGTCGTGAGATGGTACACGTGCGAGACGTGGCCGTTGACGAGCTGGTCACCGACCAGCTCCGTGGTCGAGGAAAACTTGTCGTACTGCGTCGTCGCGCGCAACATCGCACTGATATCGGAAAACGGTGAACGCGGACGCGCGGCGCTTTTGGGCGGATGCGACTTCGGATGCTCCCCCGGCGAACCAAGTTTCATTTGATAATAGTATTTGCCCGTGGACGACCACATTGTGAGCGTACCGTTCGCGGTGTTGACGAGCGCTGAGACGACGCCCTTCGGCAGCATCGCCGGCATAGCGCTGTTCGCATGGGGATCTTGCGTTGTCACGGCCACCTTTAGGATGTCTACGCGCGTGAACGCATCGCGGTGTGCAACGCGAACATCCATCTGCAGAGCGCCCGATTTGCCTTTCCCGCTGGTGCCGTTCACGCTCATCGTCCCCGTTGCGGTGAACGCCGGGAACAGCGCGGCGGCGCGTGTGGGCGCGGGCTTGGGCGTGGGAGCCGCGGCCGCAGTCGCGAGCGGGAGAAGGAGCGCGTACAATACCCGATGCGAGATCATCCGTGCGTTTTCGCGCGCGCTCGCACTCCTCCCCGCTAAATGTACTCCTTCAGCCGATTCCAAAACGGCGGCAGCGGGTGAGCGCAGCACGCGGCTCCTGGACGAGTTACTGCGTTTGATGCCGAAGGACCCCGGCGTGAGCGCGATCGCGCTGCGATGCAGGAGGTTGTGCGCCGGCACGATGCACTCGTGCGCGCGGCGAGAACGTTTGCCGGTCGGAGAGCAGCATGGTGACTGCGTGCTCGATAACTTCGGTCGTCGCTATCGCGTCGGCGCGCGGCGCGCTAATTTTTGTGTCCATATCGATGCGGACTTCGACGGCGACACGGCTCAGGCTTGAAAAATGAACCGCATATGAGTTCACATTGCGTTTTGCCGGCTTCTTTTCTTAGCAGGTCTGTGAAAAAATCCTCGCACGGTTCTCGCACCCGCTTTTGGCCGCTTTCGTCGTTGCTCTTCGGTTACAACGCTACGGCGTTGCGCCCTCATCGCGGCTAGAAATCGCCTCAAAATCGTGCCGCGATAACACGTACGCGGCTTTTTCACAGGCCTGTTAAGCGATCACTTACCCTGAAAATCTGGCCACTTTTCCTCGGGTCCAAGTCCCGGAGGAACCCCAGGGCTCACAACCACCTTGCCGTCGCTAATACTAATGTCAACCACGTCGCCGTTCTCAATGCTAATGCTTTGCTGTTTCTTGTACTGCTTTTGCCGGATAGCCTCGATGATATCAAAGTGCATCGCGATGTTTCTCCTTATTGCCTGAACTGCGAAAGATTCACAAACCAGCGGTGGATTAAGGTTCGATGGTCCGTTTCTCTGCCAAAGTTCGCAGCTGTGCAGTCTTTCCGTTTGTTGCCATCGGTCCCAGAACATTGAGTATGTGATTGCATACGGTCCCAACTGAGTCATCACTGAAGATTCCGGCGACTTGGGTGCAGCGCTTGCGAATGGTGGCGGCGCTCGTAAGGCGCTCGATCATATTTACCACTCTGCTGGCGCGGTAATCCCGCGGCAAGATTTTCATTGCGACGCCGAGTCGAACGGCGCGATCCGCGTTGTCGAACTGATCGTGGGCCATCGGACGGATCAATTGTGGGACGCCGGCCCGCAACGCCTGACTCAAGGTGCCAATGCCACCGTGATGGACGAAGGCCGATATGCGCGGCAGCAACGAACTGAAGGGCGCGTACGCGAAATGCGCCACTCCAGAGGGCAGATTATCGGGAATCTGATCGGTGACGTGCGTAGTAGGATGCCGCGTTTGCCGCTTCGCCGGCACGCTTCAGCAGATTCCGAGAAAAAGTCATGACTTGCGGCGGTCGCCGTACCGGCGGTGAACGCGATTGGAGGTTCGCCTTCAGCAAGGAACCGTTCCACCGCAGCCGGCAGCGACGCTGAATTCCCGTCGTACAGGGGAAAGCCGGCTAGCCGCAGGTGGGACGGCCAATCCGAATGAGGCGGCGCAAACCACGCGGGAAAAAGACCTATCAGCGCATCGGAATTGTGAATCCAACGATGGAACGGCCGATCGACGGGCGGCAAACCGACAGCGGCCCGGCGACGGTTCAGCGCCGCCCCGATGGTGGAAGCCAGCACCAACTTGTCCATCAGGTACCACGAACATTTCTTGAAAAAGTTGAGGCTGCTACGCAGAAGGACGGGCTGAAGATAGATGGTCGCTGCAGGAATGCCGTGGGATTCCGATAGGAAGCGCGCATCAAACGCCAGCACAGAGTTCACGATGATGGTTTCGCCCGGCACGACGTCGGCCGCCATCGCGTCAAACAGCGCCCAACCGCTGCGGTTTATCGCATCGGTAAAAACCTTGATACTGCGAAAGGGATGATTGACGTCGGGATTTCGCAGAAACGCGAGATATTGTTCAGACGTGCCGAGTGCGCGGAAAGGGAGGCTGATCTCTTCGGCGAGCGCTGCGAAATATTCATTGGCATAAAGGCGCACCTCATGGCCGTTTCGTTGGAACTCCCGACCCAGGGCGATGAATGGGAGGATGTCGCCATGCGACCCGACGGCGACGATCAAGACTCTCATTTAGCAAACGGCCGGAGCATTTCTCGCTGATACTTTCGGCTCAAGAGTTACATTCGTGCCCAATGTATGTCGCGAAGGGTGACGAGATGGCCGCTTTTCGGGTATGCGGCCGAGATCGATCTGCGCGTAGGACAGTCGGGCACAGCGACCTGCTCGAACGGCACCGAGTTGTAACGTTAATTGGCTCGGGCGGTGTCGGCAAGACGCGCACTTCGCTGCAGGTAGCGGCGAATCTCCCCGACGGTTCGGGCGACGGTGTGTGGTTAGCAGTGGCCCAGTTTAGCTGGAGAGAGAATTACGGCGGTAATTATCTACGAATCCGATTGCCTCGGGTAGTGCATGCCAGAACAGTCGGAGGGTTCCGTAGAACAAGCCGTAGCGTCCCCTAATACGATCGCGGCGAACTCGTGAGGTACGCCGTGAATGACGCCGTGGCGGTGTGAACGGCGACAAAGGCGGCGAGCACAGAGAGACACACGAAATCAAACTGCGCTGCCTGCTTGCCGCCGAAGAGTCTGGCGTAACACGGAAACCGCGCGATGGCCAGCGACATCGTCGCATCGATTGCAATTTGAACGGCGCGAGGACGAAAATTATCAGAAAATACGCGAGCTGCTGAGTCGCATTAACGTGCCGGCAAAGCTTCGCGGACGCGCTGAGCGCGATCCAGGTGGAAAGCCATACATCGAAGGCGCTCAGGACCTCGGCCCCAGTACATCATACCTCGCGATAAATGCGTTCGCCCGTGCGAGGATTGTACAACACTTCGGTGAGCTTCCCGCTTGTTGGATCGACGAAGCTCTCTCCGGTTTTCTGCAACTGCGCAGAAGCCGCCGCCGAACGGCCGCGATAGTGCCGCTCGAAAAACACGCCGACGAACAGCAATATCGCGAATACGAACAATTCGACGCTAAGCGGCCACACTTGCGGTACCGCGATGGCCGAAACGATCGCGCCAACGATACACGCGACACCGAAGCCGATGATAGTCTGCGCGGAGCATGCGCTAGCTCGGCGGTTCCAACGTCACCGCAGTCCCATAAGCGACGATTTCGCTCATGCTGGTCCCGATCTCGGACGAATCGAAACGCATCATCACGATCGCATCGGCGCTCATCGTTTGCGCGTTCTGCACCATGCGATCGACGGCGTGTCGCCGCGCTTCTTCGAGCAGCTGCGTGTATTCGGTAATTTCTCCGCCCACGATTGAACGCAGGCTGGCCATGATGTTTCCACCCAGTCCGCGGCTCCGAACGACAACGCCGAACACCTGCCCAATCGTTTGCCTGACTCGTCTGCCGGCGATGTTCTCAGTGGTCGATACAATCATACCGGATCTCCCTACTGCAAAAAAGGCACCGGCGACGACGATACGACTTCGGGGCGCCGACGCCTGTGGCGGCCGTGCCGCGATCCCGCTGGTGCAATGGCTACCGCTTGACGATCGGGCGGGGCAGACGAATTGCAGCTTCGATAACCGCGCGGTGATCGATTGAGAGTGGCTCGGGGTTGCTGACCAGCGTGATGCCGGCGTGTGCCCAAAGCATAACGTTGCTCCAATCGGCGCGGTACACCGACCACCATGCCAGCCCCGCGTAGATCGAGACAGAGAAAATACGCGCTGCGATCGGTTGCGTCACGAAGCGATCGCTCGTGGCAACCTCCGTTACGCGTTCGATGCCGTGAAGCGCAAGCATATCGACGACGTCGAGATCGGCCACCACTGGTTCATCCGGCACATGGAATGTCGCTAAAGCGAGCCGTCGCGAGACGGACCAGAACTGCTGCGGACGCCAGCGGGCCAGACCGGCAAACCGTTCCGCCACGGCGCCTTCGGGTGAACGTGAACAGTAGAGCCCGCGATAGAGTCTTTGGATTGTCGAAGCGGCCGTCGGCACTGGGTGGCACAAAGAAAGCGCCGCCCGGTTCATCCGCGGCGGCGTCGACGTTCCAAGGAAACACGCGGTATAGCCTCATGCATACGCCCCGGCTTCAATGCGATCCAAAATCGTTAGCAGGGGCGCACTGCCCTGCAGGGCCAGAACGTCGATAGGGCGGGCAAAATTGAACGTCGGTTCCATCCCTTCAAGCCAATCGATGACCGTCTCAGGCGCCATGATTTGGAGCGCGCGCGCGAGGACATGGTCAAGGTCCAGGGCGCGACGGGCGATTTCAGGCGAAAGTCTGTCGCTTGCCGGAAACTGCTTTTGACAAATTGCTTGCGTCGGTACCAAGCAGCGCCGCAAGTGGACGGACTCCCAATGCTGCACTTAAATGCCTGAGGCGAGGCTGCATACTGGCCAGAGCGCCCAACCTTCGGGCAGGCAGTTTGCCAAGGTCTATACTCCAACTCATGGACCTATAATAACGTCATTCCACCGACCACGCAATCCGTGGTCGCAACGGATGGCGACCCCGTTATGGCTGAGCATGTCCAAGCGCCCACGCCGTGCTAACTTCGCAGTGCCTCCACGCCGATACAGCATTTCGTGGAAATTACCGAACACGCGCCGCCCGCGCACGAATCCGGCATTTCGGAAGCCGCACATCGCACCATCCTGGAGCATTACGAACGCGTCGCGCCCCTGCTGGTCGGCACGTTCGGCGCGATCCCGATCGTCGCCGCAACGTTTCCCTCAGGTTTCGACGCTCCGCCGAACTGGCATGGGGCCGTCGCGGGGCCGCTGCCCGCGAGCATTCCGCACGTCGACGTCGTCACCGCCAGTGGCTCTCATCGTTACGTTGGCCTCGCGCAGAATTCGTTGCTGTGGCTGATTCATCGCTATTACGCCGTCGAGTTTCACAGCTGGTCGCCCATTGCCGCGGACCCAACGCGCGTGCGGTTCGCGCGCATCCTGCTCGAACGCGACAACGTGACCGACGAGCGCGCCGTGCAGGCCGCAGCGTTTGCGCTTCGGGACGTCCTCGCGCGCGCGGGCGCGAAAAGCATTCCGATGCACGCCGGCGCAACGGGCATTGCGCTCTGGATTCCATTCGCTGATGCGCCGCCGTACCCGCCGGTGCTCGCGTGGCTGCACGCCGTTGCGGCACAGGCCGTCGCGCAAAACGCAAACCTTCTCTCGAGCGAGCCGAACAGCCATGCATCGGGGCGCGTGCACTTGCACGTGGGCAGCAACGCGCCCGGGCGGTACAGCGCCCTGCCGTATAGTCTACGCGGCGATGACGACTTGTGCGTTTGCGCACCGCTGCGCTGGAATGAAATCGATGCAATCGAACCGGGGAGCATCACCGCGCACAGCTTTACCGAGCGCTTCGAAAAAGTGGGCGACGTTTTCGCTACGCAGCTGAAACAGATGAGCGAACAAGCTTTCGCCGCGATGCGTCGCCCGCAAGCGCAGGCGCAAACGCATAACGCCGAACGGTACATGACCGCCGCACACGCCAAGAGCATTGAACCGCACGGCCACATCTTGCGCGGCGCACTCGCGATTTTGCAAGACGGCAAGCCGCGTTCGGCAGAAGAACTGCTGCAAGAGGGCTTGAAACGCAACCTGTTTCCGCCCGGCACGAGCGAAAAATACGTCTATACCTCGCTGCTTGAATACATCGTCCGCACCGGCGGCCACGGTCATCGTCCGCTCTTTTTGCAAGGCATCGATCGTCGCTTCCGGCTCAACGTTCCGCTCGATCCCTGGCCCGACGTTGCGCCGCAGCCGCAAGCGGCGCCCTCGGAAACGACGCAAGCGCTGATCGATCGCTTGGCGCAAACCGCGCACGGAGACGACCCCGCCGCATTTGAACTGGCGGTTTGCGATGCCTTCGCGCATCTCGGTTTCGTCGCTACGCACCTGGGCGGCCATCAGGCGCCGGACGGCTACGCGGATGCGCCGCTCGGCGTGCTGGGATATCGTTTGATGCTCGAATGTAAGACGGCCGGCGTCGCCGACGTGAGCAATCCCGACGCACTGGAAGCATGCAAATATCGCGACGCGTACGGCGCACAGTATTGCGCGATCATTGGTCCGTCATTTTCTGAAAGCATCGAGTTCACGAGCGAACTTAAAACGCATGGCGTAAGCGCCTGGACCGTGGAGGATCTGCAGCATCTGCTGGCAATGCAAAGCAGTCCGCGCGAGATGCTCGCGCTGTTGCAGCCGGGTTTCGTCAGCGACGTTTTGCCGCTGGTGCGGTGGAACCGCGATCACGACGTACGCAAGCGCGTGCGGCTTGTTAGCGACTATCTGCGTGAGGCAGGCTGGGCCGCGCAAATCGCTGCAGCCAAACAAGGGTCGCCGCAGAACGCACCGCGTCTTACCGAAGACGCCGCCATGCTGTTGGTCGATCAGCGTCTTGCGGCGGAGGGCGCTGCGGCAGCGTGCGAGCGAGGAGAAGTACAAGCCGCATTCGCATATCTCACTAGCCCGTTAGTAAACGACGCGGTGTGGATCGACGAGCATGCGCGTGATGCGATCGTCATTACGGCACCGCCTCCCCCTTTGTCATTCTGAACCCGTCAAAGCACGTTTCCCTTTGTCACGCTGAGCCCGTCGAAGCACCTCCCCTTGTCATGCTGAGCCTGTCGAAGACACCGCCTCGAAGCTTTGTCACGCTGAGCCTGTCGAAGCGCAATGTATTGTCATGCTGAGCCCGTCGAAGCACCGCCCCTTTGTCACGCTGAGCCTGTCGAAGCGCAATGTATTGTCATGCTGAGCCTGTCGAAGCACAACGCCTTGTCACGCTGAGCCTGTCGAAGCACCGCCCCTTGTCATTCTGAGCTTGTCGAAGAATGACTGAGCGCGTCGAAGCATTTGTCATGCTGAGCCCCTCGAAACATTTGTCATTCTAAGTCTCGGCGCTCCGACTAAGCCGAGCACAGGCTTTGAACGGCTGAAGCTCACTCATTCCGGCCTCATGCCGGCGATTTGTAGCCCATGCGGGGTACGCTATCGTGAACCTGGACGCGCTGCTTAGCCGTGGTGTGCAATCGCGCACGCCCGGCGAGCCTGGCCAGTGGAGATTGGAATCGGTCCACAGATTCAAAAAGCTGCGGCCGCGAAACCGCAAGGGCTGTTGCGGCACGAACTTTTCATCATGTCTTTGCTGCCTGCGCATGCCGGCATCCGCCAATACTGGCGTGATTTCGACTCGCTGGAAGCTTGGACGCGAACGCTTCCGCACTTGGCGTGGTGGCGCAACCTCCTGCGCGATTCCGGCGGAACATCGTTTTGGCACGAAGCCTACTTTATGCGAGGCGGCATGGAGGCGGTGTATGAAGATTTGATGGAGCGCATCGGATTCGCTGCGTTTGCACCGGTGCATCCGGCCCGCGGCGCGATGTTTTCTTCGCGCAAACGCAGTGGTCGGGCCGAAAATGACCTGAGGGCCGCCGTTTCGGAAACAGACCTGTACGGATGACTGTACTCTTCGATTTCCGAGAAGCCGTCGGCATTTGATTCGACGAGATCGGGGCGCGCCTCGATGGCGTCGATCATCCATCAACCGCGGCCTGGGCGACTTTGAAACGCGCATCCGGGCCGTAGAGCAGCCGCCGATCCGATTCGTAGGCGGCACCGGCGTTTCGCCAACGGCAGCCAGAGCTTTGCTCTTGCGAGGAATGGGGTAATAACGGCGCGACATGGCTTATCGCTATATCGTGCGCAGCATGCAAGGGTCAGCGGAAGTGGAACGCCAGCTGCACGCGTTCTCGCAAGAGGGATGGGAGCCCATAAACTTTGCCCGCGCAGCGAACGGTGAGTATGAAGTCGTTTTGCGTCGCGAGGAGCTCGAAGAACGTGCGGAAGCCGTGCTGGAAAGCCTGGAGGCATCCGCCACGGACATCGTTACGCCGCCTTTGGCGTAGAAACGCCCTCGGGCTCTGGGCCCACCCGTAACCTCCGCTTAGGGTTGGAGCGCGGCCAGCCGATATCTTTAATGAGGCATGGATCGCCTGCGAGGATATTGTGGAAGAACATTTGGCGCTGATGGATCGGCGCTGCTCCGGCATCGGTTGCGCCGGCACGTACTGCACCGTGGAAGCCGATTACTTCTGTTCGACTGGACATTTCGTTTGCATCATTCATAGCATGCGGTCGCTGGGGAATATGCCGCCTCACGCCCGTAGATGCATCCCTTGCATGGACGCGGGCATAGCGGCCTGGACGCGGCGCGTAAGACCAAGCCGCGAGTGCTAGCGCTCCTCAGCGCCAGAGCGGCCCGAGCGTGTTCGCTGCGGCGCGGCGAAAAGCGAGTTCGAGATATGTCGCGTCGTATGCCGAGAGCTTGAAGCGACGCGCCAACGCTCAGGACTTCGGCAATGTCGAACGGTTTGTCACCCTGGCCCTTTCGAAGGGTTGTCACGAACTTGTCACGCTGAGCCTGTCGAAGCGTTGTCACGAACTTGTCCCCCTGAGCCTGTCGAAGCGTTGTCACGAACTTGTCACGCTGACCCTGTCGAAGCGTTGTCACGAACTTGTCACGCTGAGCCTGTCGAAGCGTTGCCACGAACTTGTCACGCTGAGCTTGTCGAAGCGTTGTCACGAACTTGTCACCCTGAGCCTTTCGAAGCGTTGTCACGAACTTGTCACGCTGAGCCTGTCGAAGCGTTGTCACGAACTTGTCACCCTGACCCTTCGAGGGAACTCAGGACTTCGGCAATGTCGAACGGTTTGTCACCCTGAGCCTTCGAGGTAGTCAGGACTTCGGCGATGTCGAACGGTTTGTCACCCTGAGCCTTCGAGGGAGCTCAGGACTTCGGCAATGTCGAACGGTTTGTCACCCTGAGCCTGTCGAAGGGCCCGCATTTGGGTTGATGAGCGCGGTGCGTATCCAATGCGTGCGCAATTAATTTTTGCCAAAAAAAGCCAAACCAGCCATGCGGGCAAGTTTGCGGAATGGTATCGAACGAGACGGCGACATGTGGGAGCAGAAAAACGATCGATCCCGCTCAGCTTCAACTGTTCCTTTCTATCTCACCTTGCTGCGGGCTTCCTTTCTGCCGACAAGCGTCCGCGCCGCGGGCAGCGAGTGACGCCGTTGCGGGTGCGCAGCGACGGCTCGGTGAAAAAGGGCAGTTTTGCCGATGCAGATCGATCACGCAGATATTCGCGCCTCTTTCGATTCGACCACGCTTGGGCGCGGGCTCGAGTATTTCAATCGCCGGCGCGTCGTCGGCGTACGCAACGATGGCAACGTCGTCCACGCCCAGGTCATTGGCTCCCGCCGCGCGCCTTACCATGTAATGTTGCGCATACAGGAACGCGCGAGCCGCAAGATCGTCGTCGGCGAATGTTCCTGCCCCGTCGGCATACGATGCAAACATTTGGCTGCCGTCGCGCTCGCGGTCATGTACAAGTTTGGCGGCGAGCCGCAACGTGATGCCGCCGACGGAGCCGTGGACAGCTGGGCGCAAACCTTCGCTGCGCTGCAGACTTCCGTCGCGCCTAGGCCGTCACGTGAACATTTGCACTACGTTATCGACGTGATCGAGCGGTATTACGTGCCGCATTTTGAATTGAGCGCTTATGTCGTGCCGGCTCTGCAAAACGGCAGGCCCGGAACGTCGCGCCGCTACGAACTGTACAACCTGGCAACCGGCAACGCCAGGCACATCGTTCCCATCGATCGCACGATCGGCCGTTTAATAAGCGCAAGTGGCCTCATCGGCGGCCTCGGCAACGTCTCGCCGATCGTCTTGGGAACTCTCCTCGAGCTGATGATCGACACGGGAAGGCTGCACTGGCACTCGGTGACGCAGCCCCCGCTCGCACGTCGCGCGCTCGTGAATGAACGCATCACGTGGCGGCTCGGAGAAGATGATCGTCAACGGCCGCAGTTGGACGGCATGCCCGCCAGCGTGCTGATTCCGTCATCGCCGCTTTGGTACGTCGACACGCAGGCCGGATCGGCCGGGCCGGCACACGTCGGCGCAGCTTCAGAGCTTGCCGCGCATTTGGCGACGGCACCCGCCCTCACCGCCGAGCAGGCCAAACGAACGCAGATATTTTTGCGCGGCGCATTTACGGGTTCTGGAATCGAGGCGCCCAAAGCCGCCATCGAAGAACAAGTGATCGACCGCGATCCCATTCCCGTGCTGCGTTTGAGCGGCTCGCCCGCGAAAGCGGAGCTGCAGTTCGCCTACGGCGATCGTCTGATTTTTCCGGGCCAAGACGATCGCGCGTTGCACGTGCTCGAAGGCGGAACTGCTGCCATCTGGCCACGCAGAATTGCGTTCGAGAGCGACGTGCGCGCGCGCATGGAAGAGCTCGACTTCGTGCAGGCCGGATGGCCGCTGCAATTCACGGGTCGCGGACGCTGGCTGTTGCAGCCACGCGCGGACGGCGATCTGCCGTGGCTGCGCTTTCTGGGTACTTCGATGCCGCAGCTGCGCCAAAGCGGTTGGCGCATCGAAATCGAGGATAGTTTTCCGTTCGAGGTCGAGCAGGCCGATCAGGAGTGGCAGGCCGATCTGCACGAGAGCGAATCATCGTGGTTTGAGTTCGATCTCGGGATCGATCTGCACGGGGAGCGCGTGCCGCTGCTGCCGATCATCATTGCAGCCATTGCCGCCGAAGGCATCGGTCCGGGAAGCGATCTGGCAACGCTTTCGCAGCGCGTCGAGCCGGTGTACGGCAAGCTTCCAAACGGAAAATACTTGGCGCTGCCCGCTGCGCGCGTGAGCCGTGTGCTGGCCGCGCTCGTCGATCTCTTTGGCGGCGACGCGCTCACGGAAGAAGGCCGCCTTCCCCTAGCGCGCGTGCAGGCCGGCACGCTGGCAAACCTGGACGGAGCCGTGCAGTTGCGCGGCGCAGCCGTCGATTCGCTGCACCGGCTGCTCGACGAGCTCTCATCGCTCGACGGCACCTCGTTCCAAACGCCCGCGACCTTCAAATCGGAACTTCGTCCGTACCAGCGCGACGGCGTCGCATGGCTTGGGGTGCTGCGCAAACATGGTTTCGGCGGAGTTTTGGCCGACGACATGGGCCTGGGAAAAACCGTGCAGCTGCTCGCGCACGTTGCGGCCGAAAAGAACGCGCGGCGCCTGCGCAAACCGGTGCTGATCGTTGCGCCGACCAGCGTCGTGCCGAACTGGCGCGCCGAGATCGCGCGATTCGTCCCGAAACTGCGCGTCGTTACCTTAACCGGGCCCGATCGCGCGCAGCGATTCGATCAAATCGACCGCGCGGATATCGTGCTGAGCACGTACGCGCTGCTGCCGCGCGACGCGGAACATCTGCTCGAACGCGAGTGGTCGATCGCAGTGCTCGACGAAGCGCAAGCGGTGAAGAATCCACGCGCCAAGGCCGCGATCGCCGCGCGAGCGTTGCGCGCCGAACAACGCATTGCGATGACCGGAACGCCGATCGAAAATCATTTGGAAGAGCTATGGTCGATCTACGCGTTTGCAGTGCCTGGACTGCTGGGCGATCGCACCGCGTTCGGCCGGCTCTTTCGCACGCCCATCGAAAAACGAGCCGATACGCTGCGTCGCGCGTCGCTCGCCGCGCGCCTGCGTCCGTTTCTGCTGCGCCGCACGAAAGAGCGCGTGGCGGCGGACCTGCCCGAGAAGACCGAGATCGTACAACGCATCGATTTGGCCGGTGCCCAGCGCGACCTGTACGAGACGATTCGCCTGGCAATGCACAAGCGCGTGCGCGACGAGGTTGCGAGGAGAGGTCTTGCGCGCAGCCGTATCGTCGTTCTCGATGCGCTGCTCAAACTGCGGCAGGTATGTTGCGATCCGCGGCTCGTGCGTCTTCCCGCCGCAGAAGGAGTAAAGGAGTCGCAAAAGTCTCGACGCCTTGTTGGAGATGCTCGAAAGCCTGCTTGAGGATGGCCGTCGCGTGCTGCTGTTTTCACAGTTTACCTCGATGCTCGACTTGATGAAGCCCGAATTGAACAAACGCCGGATGGCCTTCGTGGAATTGCGCGGCGACACGCGCGACCGTGAGACGCCGGTGCAGCGCTTCCAAAACAAGGAAGTCCCGCTGTTTTTAATCAGCCTGCGCGCCGGCGGCACCGGCCTCAATCTAACCGCCGCGGATACGGTGATCCACTACGATCCGTGGTGGAATCCCGCCGTCGAGCGTCAAGCCACCGATCGCGCGCACCGCATCGGCCAAAGCAACCACGTCTTCGTGTACAAGCTGATCGCGGAAGGAACCGTGGAGGAGCGCATTCTCGAATTGCAAGAACGCAAAGGCGCGCTCGCGAGCAGCTTGTTCGAGGAGACCTCTACGGCTCCGCTGCGCCTCGACATCGACGAAATCGACCGTCTTTTCAGCGCCCCGCGGTCTTAGACTGAAGTACCCCTATGTCACGCTGAGCCGCATTCTGTCACGCTGAGCCGCATTCTGCCACGCTGAGCCTGTCGAAGCGCGCACCAGTTGCCACGCTGAGCCGCATTCTGTCACGCTGAGCCTGTCGAAGCGCGCTGTCACACTGAGCCTGTCGAAGCGCGCACCAGTTGCCACGCTGAGCCGCATTCTGTCACGCTGAGCTTGTCGAAGCGCGCACTAATTGTCACGCTGAGCCTTCGAAGCGCGCTGTCACGCTGAGCCGCATTTTGTCACGCTGACCCTCCCAATTGTCACGCTGAGCCTCATTCTGTCACGCTGAGCCTCATTCTGTCACGCTGACTTGTCGAAGCGCGCACTAATTGTCACGCTGAGCCTGTCGAAGCGCGCTGTCACGCTGAGCCTGTCGAAGCGCTCACCAATTGCCACGCTGAGCCGCATTCTGTCACGCTGGGCCTGTCGAAGCGCGCACCAGTTGCCACGCTGAGCCGCATTCTGTCACGCTGGGCCTGTCGAAGCGCGCACCAATTGCCACGCTGAGCCGCATTCTGTCACGCTGGGCCTGTCGAAGCGCGCACCAGTTGTCACGCTGAGCCGCATTCTGTCACGCTGAGCCTGTCGAAGCGCTCACCAATTGCCACGCTGAGCCGCATTCTGTCACGCTGGGCCTGTCGAAGCGCGCACCAGTTGTCACGCTGAGCCGCTCGAAGCGCGCGCCATTTGTCACGCTGCGCCGCTGTTACCAAAGACGCGACACGGCCCTTCATGGAGCCGTGACAAGAGCAAAGCGAAAATCTCGTCGGCGATCGCAGCGTGTCGTTTCGTGCCGACCGGCGAACGCGTACACGCGCCCATCCGCGTATTCATGCTTGGTTTCTTGCCGCGACTCCCACGCCCGAAAGGCGACACCGCTCCTTTGCGAGGCTGCAACCGCCCGCGTGTTATAGGGAGTATGATGAACCATACCTCACCGGCGACCATGCGCCAAGTCGCCACAATCGTGCGAGGCCTACCGACCAGCGACGGCGCCGGCGTTCGGCTGACCCGTGTCATCGGACAACCGGCGCTGCCCGATCTCGACCCGTTTTTGCTGCTCGACGAATTCCGCTCCGACGAAGCATCGGATTACGTCGCGGGATTCCCGGATCACCCGCACCGCGGCTTCGAAACGGTGACCTACATGCTCGCCGGACGCATGCGTCACGCCGACAACAAAGGAAACTCGGGCCTCTTGACTGCCGGAAGCGTGCAATGGATGACGGCCGGAAGCGGCATCGTCCACTCGGAAATGCCGCAACAGGAAAACGGCTTGATGTGGGGATTTCGAGCTATGGGTAAATCTGCCTGCTAAAGATAAATTGATCGCGCCCCGCTATCAAGATATCGCAGCGGATCGTATCCCGGATGTGACGCTCCCCGACGCGAACGTGCGTGTCATCGCCGGAACCTTCAACGGCGTGCATGGACCCGTGCAGGCGGCGCAGACGCAGCCGACCTATCTCGATGTTCGCCTGGACCCTGACGCTGAATTTGAAACGGCGCTGCCGTCCGAGCACAACGCCTTCGTCTACGTCTACGAAGGAAGCGTCGATGTCGCAGCGCGCACGCTTGCCCGCGGACAACTCGCCGCCCTGACGCACGGCGACGCGGTCGCAGTTCGTGCCGGCGCGGACGGGGGAGCTTTTCTACTGGTCGCCGGGCGGCCGTTGGGCGAACCGGTGGCGCGCTACGGCCCAATCGTGATGAACACGCAAGCTGAACTGCGTCAGGCCTTCGAAGACCTTCGCCGCGGAGCGATCTAATGTACTATTAGCGCAACAGCGTTACCACGATTCACGCTATCTACGAGATCGACGCTCTGTTCAGCTCCCCTTGTCCTTCTGAGCGCGATTTGTCATTCTGAGCTTGTCGAAGAACGCTGAGCGCAGTCGAAGAATTATGCAACCCCCGCATGGACGCTGCCGTCATAGTTGCCGATCGAATTGCGCGAAGAAGAGGTACGTGCCTTGTACCGCCTTGCAGTCGACGATCTTCGGCGAATACGTGCTGCTCTTCGCTGCCTTCAGTATGGTTTGATCCACGGCGGCATTTCCGCTGGAGCGTTGGATGCGCGCGCTTACGACTTTACCAGTTGGGCCCACCGTTACGCGTGAGCTACCCGTCACCACTCCATCGAGCTTCAGGCCTTTCGGAAGCTCGGGCGGTGCCGGATACGTCACGGTCACGTCGGCATTCGGAATTGCGCAAGCCTTTCCGTCGGCGGCCATGAACGCCGGCGCAGTGACGGATGGTTGCTGTTCCGGCGCCGGTGCGTACGCGAACGCGGGTGATAATGATGCAGTCGCGAGCGCTATGATGGCTAAGACCATGAACATTCCTCCGATAGCGTAGTGGTTGAGTTTGGTCCGCCGTGTCCACCGGGATGAGCCAGCTCGAAGCGAGCGATCAGCGGCCGGTACACTTCCTTCGATACGGGGGCGCCAAAATCGTTTCTCAGGCGCATTGACGCGCGGGCGCGCAGGAAGTTATCGTCGTCTCCAATGGATTGACCCTGCAAAAGCTCGCCACGATCTCTACTCCACCGGCGGCGTAAACGGGACGCCGCTCTTCGGGGGCATTTTGTGCAACCACGTCATCGAGAGATATGCGCCGATCCACGAACCCGCGGCCGCAAAGAACACATAACGCCAATCGCGCGTGTAACTGATGACCGCAAATGACGACAGCAGATACCAAATGCCGCTCCAGCTTGCCGCTGAAATCCGCCGTCGCCCCGAAACTGCCGCGGAAAACATCACGTACACGGCGTCCGTCGCAGCCGTACTGAACACAACGCCGACTGCAAGCCAGGGATGGATTTCGCTGAAGCTATAGAGCATGGGCGGTATCTCCTTGTTGCGCCGCGAAGCGCAGCGATAAATGACGACGGAGGTGCTGTGCGTTTGTTCGCGCCGGATCGTGTTCTGCAACAACTGCTCGCAGCCCTGAGCGCGGCGAAATCGGTGATGGCGCTCACCGGCGCGGGGATGAGCGCGGAGAGTGGTCTGCCGACGTTCCGCGGCGTGAACGGCTACTGGGGAAAACATCGCGTGGAGGATCTCGCCTCGCCACAAGGCTTTGCGCGCAATCCGCGGTTGGTGTGGGACTGGTACAACGAGCGTATCCGGGCATACGGCGGCGCAAAGCCGAACGCAGGGCATTACGCGCTAGCGGAACTGCAGTTGCTGATTGCGGACGCGACGATTGCAACGCAAAACGTCGATTCGCTGCACGCGCGCGCCGGTTCGAGGAACGTACTGGAGTTGCACGGTAATTTACGTGACGCGCTATGCACCGGATGTGGCACGATGCTGCCAATACCGAACGGATTGGAAACCGATCGCATCGAGCACAAATGCGGCGGCCGGTTTCGCCCGCAAGTGGTGTGGTTCGGCGAAATGCTGCCGCAAGACGTGTGGGCACGAGCCTCGGAAAAAGCCGCAACGGCGGACGTTATTCTGGTCGTCGGCACGTCCGCGCAGGTCTATCCCGCGGCCGGTCTTGCGATGCTCAACCGGGGCGCGTTCGTGGCCGAAATCAATCCCGATGCGACCGCGTTAAGCGACCACTGCAACTGCGTGATCCGAGCGGGCGCGGCAGCCGTCCTGCCGCAAGTCATTGCAGATCTTAAGCGAATGGCCCGCTGACCAGCTACCGGTGTGGGCGATATTTATTTACAATTGCGGTTCTTGTCCAAGCCTAGAGGGATGATGCCATGCCTTGTCAATTAGGCTTTGAATGGAGAGAAATGCTATGAACAGCAACTCGTGGACCTTTGCACCGTACCTGCACGTTGAAGATGCGGCTGCAGCCATCGATTGGTACGTGCGCGTTCTTGGCGCAATCGAGCGGGAACGGCATGAAATGGACGGACGCGTGGTTCACGCGGAATTGGACCTGCACGGGCATTTGCTTTGCCTTGCCGATTTGAATACTGGAATACCGCGGCCCGAGCATTACGATCAGGTTGCCATTTCGCTCTACGCCGTAGTGCCCGACGTGGATGCAGTCTTCAAACGCGCGATCGATGCGGGCGCATCCGTCGATCGTGACGTTGCCGATCAGCCGTACGGTTATCGTAACGGCGGCTTCGTCGATCCGTTCGGTCACGTATGGTACGTTTCAATGCCGATTGCCGGAGCAGCGCCTTCGTGAATCGGACCATCGCGCTCGCGCTCCAGTCCAGAGCGCTAGGGAAGGCCTGATTTAGCGAGCGGATTCAGGTTTGTCATGGTGAGCCTGTCGAACCATGGCCCAGCGCAGTCGAGGCCGCGCGAATGGGATCGACTTTCCGCGCTCGCTGAATGGCGTCGGGAAGTCCGGCACTGACTCCGTCCGCGCCCGGCAACGGGAGTTTCGTCCATGATGTGCTTAGAAGGCGCTTGTGTTGAAATTTGAAGGGGGAGTGCTGACTGCGCGGAATGGTCCGAGCAAGACTGACGAGCCGCCCGTGTCCGTTGCGCCCAAACTCTGCATGGATTTGTATAAACTGTTTCGGCTGCGCTCGTCATTCTACGCGATTCAATGGCGCTCGCCATACGAAGCTTTCCAACGCCTTCCTTGGGAAATCGAAATACGGGAGCAAACGGTTGCCCTGGAGGAACGTGTGCGAGTGAGGAGCAGCGCCTTCGTGAATCGGAGCCATCTCGCTCGCGCTTGCAGCGCTCGTGGCGGCATGCGCAGGCGTGCAGGCTGCGCAAGCGCGAACGATCGTCGCACGGCCGGAAACGCGGACCACGGTTGGCGTACGGGACGTCCTCGTATTTCCGCTCTACGACTCGCGCCGGGCAGTTATGGTCTATGGCGCTGTTCTTCAACGGCTAGGCCCGCGCTCGATCGGGCGGCACGATCTGTGGGACGACATGCATCTCAAACCGCCGGCAAGTTGGCATATGTCGCGCGCGCTCGATGATGCCGCATCGGATCGCGGCGAGGCGTTTCGCGCGATCCAGCACGGCTCGGGGAGCGCGAACGTGATTCTTTCCTTGCCGCAAATGAAAGAGCAGTGCGTGAGCTGCCGCACGATCCACTACTTCTTTACTGTACGTTAAACGAGACGCACTAGAATGACCGCAACCCAATGATGTTGCCGTCAGCGTCGCGCAGCAATGCGATGAGTCCGCCGCCCCCGATGTCGGTGACATCTTGCTGTAGGGTTGCGCCCCCATCCACCAGTCTTCTTAACGGTGCCTTTGATGTCGTTCGTCGTCCAGTAGGGGACCGGACCGGTCAAGCCGTTATAACCCGCGGGGGCGAGGCCGATCTCCAAATTGTTTGTCCGAAACCCGACGTAGTACGGGCTGTCCGCATACGGCTCGGTTTCCGTAAGCGCGGCGAAGAGGGGCTTGGCGCTCGCGAGGTCTTTGACGTGGTAGACGACAATATTTATTGTCATAGCAGACTCCTTGTCGCGGTGGGTAGATTTGATACGTCGATGCTATGATGAAACGCGCGAAGCGAATATGACAAGACAAGCAATGACCCAATCAGCCACGGTTGGCGGATCGCGTATCGAATGATACGTTCGTCGCGCTCGAGCGCTTGGCGCTGCCGCGGGGTTCCGGGCCTCGTGTGGGTGCAGGGCGGCGCACCGCGGGCCGCGTTCAATTTTACGCTGTACTCTGAAATGTTGATACGATGAACAAAAAACCAGACAAGAAGCCGGAAAAAACTCCTTCTCAGCTCATCACCGAGAGAATCGCGGAGCTCGGCGACTGGCGCGGGAAAACACTTGCGCAGGTGCGCAAGCTCATCAAAGAGGCGGATCCGGAAATCGTCGAAGAATGGAAATGGCGAGGGGTTCCGACTTGGTATCACAATGGGGGCATCTGCACCGGCGAGTCATACAAGGATCATGTGAAGCTGACGTTCTTCAAGGGCGCCGCTTTAAAGGATTCCAAGCGTCTTTTTAATGCAAGTCTGGACGGGAACGTCAGACGCGCCATCGATATGTATGAAGGCGACGAGATCGACGAATCAGCTTTCACGAACCTTATCCGCGCGGCTGTAGAGACTCAACTCATCAGCAAAGAACCGCTGAGCCCCTTTTTTGTCACGCTGAGCCCATCTTTGTCACGCTGAGCCTGTCGAAGCGCTGCCCATCTTTGTCACGCTGAGCCTGTCGAAGCGCGCTGTCACCCTGAGCCCGGTCGGTGTCACCCTGAGCCTGTCGAAGGGCCGCTGAACCTCTCGAAGTTCAAGACTCACCGGTAGAGCGCGATGCGCGCTAAATGTGGCGTATCCCGAGCGCTCAACACGCGAACGCGCACGCCAGATGCAACGATGATCCCAGGCAAACGCAGCAGACGCTTGTACCCGATCGTCGTGCCGCGGGCAACGGTGCGCCACTGTCCCTGCGCCTGAGCATCGACGGCAAACTCCTCGACGCGCTGCCCCAGGCTGAATTGTTCCTGCAGCGCGATGATGCGCACGGCGGCCGGTTCGGGCAGGCTCAACGTAAACACGCCGCGCGTCCCGCTTATGCGCGCCTCCATTTGAGCGCCGCGCGTCAGATCGTCTGCGAACGTGCTGCGTACCCAGCGGCCGAGTGCGAGCAGCCGCGAGCTGTCGGCTGCATCGAAGCGACCGCGGCGATCCGGAGGAACGTCGAGCAGCAGCTGACAGTTGCGTCCCACCGAATCGTAATAGATGGCCTGCAATGCCGCCGGCGATTTTGGCGGCGCATTCGGATGCCAAAACCACCCGCGCTCGAGCGGTACGTCGCACTCCGAGGGCATCCAACGCAGCAGTTTCGTCTTGGGGTTCGTCAGCGTTGCGTCGCTGCCCAGCTCCGGGCTGCTCGGATCGACGGCATGCGTGGACTGATCCGCCACCGGTGCAGCGGTGAGCGGAACGACACTCCACTGCGAAAGACGTGCCTGCCCGTTTTCGTTGCCGACCCAATTGATATCGATGGGAAAAATGACGGCCCGCGGCTGCAGGGCGCGAACCAGCGCGAACCACGCGTGAAAATCGTAGGGCTGCACGCGTCCGCTGCCTTTGAGCGGATTGGCGCCATCGAACCAGACCTCTTCCACCGGCCCGTACTGAGTGAGCAGCTCGTAGAGCTCGTTTAAATAATACGCGTTGTAGTCGTCGAGCTTGAAATGAAAGACCCGTCGCGGACGGCGCGTGTCGCCAGGTACGAGCGTGGGAATCGTGCGCTCTTTTCGCGCGCTGCCGTTCGCGAACGTGCCGCCGGGCAGCGCTTGATTCAGATCCGCCGGCGAAAGATAGAAGCCGATAAGCAGACCGTACTTGCGCGCCGAGCGGACGAACGCGCCGACCAGATCGCCGTGCCCACCGAGCCAAGGGCTGAACGTAATCGAATGTTTTGTGTATCGTGTGGGCCAAAGTACGAAGCCGTCGTGATGCTTGGTCACCAAAATGACCTTCTTGAAGCCCGCGTCGTGCAGCGTGCGGGCCCACTGATCCGTGTCCACGTCGGCCGGACGAAACACGCCCGGATCCTCGCGGCCCGTCCCCCATTCGCGATTCGTGAACGTGTTTGGGCCGAAATGGATGAACGCCGTCAACTCCTCGCGCTGCCATTCCAGCTGTCGCGGCGCGGGCGCGAGGCGCCCGGCCGTGCGGATGATCGTTTGCGGCGGCGTGCCGGGCGCGATGAACGCGCTGACCAGCGCGAAAAAGAAGGCGATCGAAAAACGCGCTAGCGCCACTGCACCTTGAACGTCCAAGCATACCGGCCGCTCGTGCCCGCGCCGGGCGGAATGTCGATGATGATATCTTCGCCGTAGCGATGCCACCGCAGCGCGGAACCGTTGTAGCCAAGCAGCGTGATGCGATCGCCCGCCGCAATGGGAATGGGCTGGTGCACTTCGACCCTCGCCTGCGGCCGCATCAAGTCGATAAGGTAGAATGCTCGGTTCTGCTGCACGGTGAATCGCAGATTGCCGTCATCGGAAGCGCGCCACCAGTAGTGCGAACCGTAAATCGCCTCGCCGTTCACGCGCAGCCAGGCACCCATGTCGCGCAGCCGCTGCTGCATGATCGCCGGAATCGTGCCGTCGGCTTTCGGACCGATGTCGAGCAAGAAGTTCCCGTTCTTGCTTACCATGTCGACCAAAAACGCAATCAGCTCCGCGCTCGTTTTATAATTTTTGGGCTGCTCCGCCGCATTGTAGCCGTAGGAAAACCCCATACCGCGGCTTGCTTCCCACTTTTTCGCGCGAGTTTGGCTGAACGTCGTGTACTCGGGCGTTGAAAAATCGAAGACGGTGTTGTGGTTCTCGTCGTTCCCACCGTTGACGCGGCAGCGGTCGTTGAGCGCCACGCCTTCGCCGCGTTCGCGCGCCGTATTGTAGTAATGCGCAATCGCAGCGGCATCGTGCCAGTACTCCGAGGGCTTCTCCCACTCGCCGTCGCACCAGAGAACTTGCGGGTGATAGCGATCCACGATCTCGCGCATCTGCGGCAGCACGTGGTCGTCGATATAACTTGCGATCGGCTTGTAGCCTGTGTACGCAATGGGTTCCCCGGTCACGTATTGCGGTACGGGATGGCCGGTGTACGCGGGGTTATACCATTCGAACAGCGAGTAATACAGGCCGGGATGCAGTTCTCCGGGATAATAGCGGCGCGCCGCAGTGAACAGCGCCGCTACGAGATCGCGATGCGGACCCATCGCGACCGCGTTGCGATCGGTCGTCGCCGTGTCGAACAACGCGAAGCCTTCGTGATGTTTTGAGGTCAATACGAAATAGCGCGCGCCCGCCTCGTGAAACAGATCAACCCACGCCTTGGGGTTGAAACGCTGCGCGGTGAAGCGCGGAATGAACTGATCGTACGTGGATGCCGCTCCGTATAGCCGTAGTTGATGCTCGTAGTCGACCGAGTGTTTCTGGTGCATCGAATGCCAGTACCATTCGGCGTAATCCCCCACGCGGCTGAACGCCGGAACGGAATAGACGCCCCAATGAATGAAGATGCCGAACTTCGCATCGTCGAACCAGTCCGGCGATTCGTGCGTTGCGAGCGAAGCGGGATCGCTCGTGTATCCCGGGACGCCGACGGTGAGCGGTACGGTAAGTCCACCGGCCCGCGTTCCGTTGACGTCCGCGACGATTTTTCCCGTAACTGCCGTTCCGGGCGCAATGCCCGCATCGCCGACGATGCCGATCTCGATGAAAGCGCGTTCGCCGGGCGCCAGCCGGGTAATGGATGCGGGCTCGATCGTGCGCACGCCGGCTGCTTCGACGTGAACGGAGATCGCGCGTGAGGGTTCGACCCATTGGTCGCCGTCGTTCTCAACCGTCGCTTCGACGATTTGCGCACGCTGTTGGCCGAGCGCGTACTCCTTGGTCGTGGATCGTGCGTCGAGGATCGTTACGGTGGACTTCGCGCGTGCAACGTTCGGCAGGAGGAAACAAATAATGGCAATCCACGCGACAAGCGCTCGTCCCGGGAGACTCACAGCGCGTTGCGCAGCCACTCTTCAACGCCCGCGACATGAACGGCCGCCCACGAACGTGCCAGCTCGGAATTGCGCGCTGCCACGCCTTCGTAGATCATGCGGTGCTCGGTGATGGAACGCTCCACGGCGTGTTCTTGCGTTAAGCCGCGCCAAATGCGCGCGCGCGTCGTCGGCGCTACCAGCCCGTCGATAATCGAACACAAGACCGGATTTCCCGAACCTACGGCGAGCTGACGATGGAATTCCACGTCGGTTTGTACGAATTGCTCGACGGATGAATCGGCGGTTGTCCGTTCGAGCGTGTGCCCGAGCTGCGCAACCGCTTCTGCGCTCATGCGCGTGGCGGCCATTGCCACGGCAGCGGGCTCCAAAATGCGACGCACCTCGAAGAGCTGCAGCAGCGACGTGTCGCGATGGAAATCTAAAACGAATTTCATCGCTTCGAGCAAAAGCGAGGGCTCGAGGCTCGTGACGTAGGTGCCGTCCCCCTGCCGTACGTCCAGCACGCGCATGAGCGAAAGCGCGCGCACTGCCTCTCGAAGCGAGTTGCGCGAGAGGCCCAAGCGCCCGGCAAGTTCCGGTTCCTTCGGCAGCCGGTCGCCCGGGTGCAGTTCCCCCGAAACGATCATGTCTTTGATTTGTTCGATGGCCTCGTCCGTCAGTGCCATGGTCCGACCTTTCAACCGAGCGTTTTGCGAGGTTCATCGCGCTTGTCCCTGCGGCGCGCTATCGTTTACATCCGATGTATACTAACGTTCAATCGGCAATGAATACTGCTGCGCGCCTCTTGGAGGTCATCGTTACCAACGCCCGCGAGGCCGGGATTGCCGAACACGCCGGCGCCGGCCGCGTGGAACTGGTGGCGTATCCGCACCGGGGCGGATTGAGTCCACGCGCGGAAACCCTCGCGCAGGTCTTGCAAGCGACGTCGTTGCCGGTCCATGTCATGGTGCGCCCGCACGACCGGTCGTTTTGCTATCGAGGTTCGGCGCGTCGGGCGGCACTCAAGACGGCTGAACGGTTTGCCGCGCTTGGAGCGCACGCGCTCGTCTTCGGCGCGTTGTCGCCGGATGCTGAAATCGACGCCGCGCTCCTCGGAGCGGTTATCGACCGAGCCGGAACCGTGCAGCTCACGTTCCATCGGGCGTTTGACGCGGTGGCCGATCCGCGCAAAGCCTACGCAGACCTGGCGCGGTTCCCTGGGGTGACGCGAGTTCTCACCGCCGGAGACTTCCACCGACGCCTGGCACGGTCGCGCGTTGCTGCGCGAATTGACCGCCGGCGGCACTTGGCCTAGGGTTTTGGCGGCCGGCGGCATTACGGAAACGAACCTGCACAAACTGCTCCGCGCCACCGGCGTGAGGGAGATCCACGTCGGGAGCGCGGCCCGCACGCAAGGCCGGCTCGATCCCGAAAAGATAATCCGGCTCGCCTCGTTGCTCGAGTCCTACGGGTGAGGTCCCTCGCCCCAGGCGTCGACACATCGGATGAATAATCATCGGGCATGGGCGCGGTCTTTACCGGCATTCGAACGTCCGATCTGCGCTTTGCCACGTCGCGGCAAGGCTACGGATCGGACGCCATGAATCCGGATCCGGACTATTCGGCGGCATATGTGGTTTTGACCACCGACGGCCCGTTTGACGGACATGGTTTCGCCTTTACGATCGGGCGCGGCAACGAAGTCCAGCTCGAAGCCATTCGTGCTACCGCGCCGCTCGTGCTGGGACGAAGCGTCGATGAGGTGTTGTCCGACATGGGCGCGTTCTGGCGGCATCTGCGCTCCGACAGTCAGCTGCGCTGGCTCGGCCCCGAAAAAGGCGTCATGCAAATGGCGCTTGCAGCAATCGTCAACGCTGTTTGGGATCTCTACGCGCAGTGCGAGGATAAGCCGCTGTGGAAACTGCTCGCCGATTTCACGCCGGAAGAAATCGTCGCGCTGGTCGATTTCACGTACTTGCGCGATGCAATCTCGCCGGAGGAAGCGCTGGCGATGCTCGCCGAGCGTGCCGCGACAAAAACGTCGCGCGAGCAGCACATTCTGGCTGAGGGCTATCCTGCCTACACCACCTCGGCCGGCTGGTTGGGATACGACGATCGACAACTGCGCGATGCCTGCCGCAGTGCCGTCGCCGACGGCTGGCGCAGCCTCAAAATCAAAGTCGGCAGAAATATAGAACAAGACGTGCGCCGCTGCGCGATCGCGCGTGAAGCGATCGGCCCCGAGGCTGCGCTCATGCTCGATGCAAACCAATGTTGGAGTGTCGAAGAAGCCATCGCAGGCATCGCCCGTTTGGCGCAATTCAACCCGGCGTGGATTGAAGAGCCGACGCATCCCGACGATATCTTCGGGCACGCCCGGATCGCGCAGGCCATTGCGCCGATTGCCGTTGCGTGCGGCGAGCACATTCCGAACGCCGTCGTCTTCAAACAGTTTCTGCGCAGCGGCGCCATGCACGTCGCTCAAGTCGATCTGTGCCGCTCCGGCGGCGTAAACGACGTGATCGCTACGTTGCTGCTTGCGGCCAAATACGGCGTGCCGGTTTGCCCGCACGCCGGCGGCGTGGGACTCTGCGAACTCGCGCAGCACATCTCGATCTTCGACTACGTCGCCGTAAGCGCGCAGCTGGAGCGACGGGTGCTCGAGTATGTCGATGGGATGCACGAGCATTTCGTCGATCCGGCGCGCGTGCGGGAGGGCCGGTATCTGGTGCCGCAGGCGCCCGGCTTTAGTTCGCGCATGTACGGCGCGTCGCTCGAGCGCCACGTTTTTCCCAGCGGCGCGCAGTGGCGCGTCCCGAGCGTTCCGGCACCGTGAGCAGTCCAACTCGCGCGCTCGTGACGGGCGGTTCTTCGGGAATCGGTTTGGCCGTCGTGACCTTGATGATCGAGCAGGGCTGGCGCGTCGCTTCGCTGGATCTGCGCGCCCCCGAGCATCTTCCCGGCAACGCTTTTCACGTCAGCGCCAATCTGCGCGATGCAGCGCAAGTGAACGCCGCGGTCGCGTGCGCCGTAACGGAGCTGCGCGGCTTGGACGTGGTGATCAACAACGCCGGAATCGGCGCAATCGGGACGGTTGAAGAAAACGACGACGATGAATGGCATAGCGTCTTGGACGTCAACGTCGTGGGAATCGCGCGCGTGATGCGCGCCGCTCTGCCGCATTTGCGCTCGTCGCCATGCGCGGCCGTTGTGAACACGTGCTCCATTGCCGCAACTGCGGGCCTTCCGCGGCGCGCGCTCTATAGCGCGAGCAAAGGCGCGGTGTATTCGTTGACGCTCGCGATGGCGGCGGATTTGGTCAGCCAGGGCATTCGCGTGAACTGCGTTAATCCGGGAACGGTCGACACGCCGTGGGTAGAACGGTTGCTCGCCTCATCTGCGAATCCGCACGAAGAACGGCGGTCGCTGCAAGCGCGTCAACCGATGGGGCGCCTCATCGATGCGCGCCAGGTCGCGCAGGCCGTCGTCTATCTTGCCGGACCGGCCGCAGGTTCGATCACCGCAACCGCACTCGCCGTCGATGGCGGAATGCAAGGCGTGCGCCCGAAGAAATGAGCGTGCTCGTCCGCAGTTTTGCAAAACGCTTTGCGCTCGCCGCGCTGTGTGCGGTTACTGCGTGCGCGCATGGTTCCTCGCCCACGGCGCCGCGTGTCGGCGTGGAGCTCGCCGCTACTCACGTCGCCGTTTTGGCAGGCGTACGATGCCTATCTGCCGCGGTACGCGCACAAGTACGATGTGGAGATGTTGCCGCCGGAGAATGCAGGAGGCGATACGGATAAGCTGCTTTCCGACGTGCAGAACATGCTCGCGCAGGGCGTGAACGCGCTGGTGCTCTCGCCGACCGATACGGCCGCCGTGATCTCCGCCTTGCAGCGCGCGCAACAAGCGCGCGTTCCGGTAGTAGCGGTTGACGTCGCGCCGGATCGCGGGCAAGTCTACATGGTCGTGCGCGCCGACAACCGCGCGTACGGCGAAAAAGCGTGCGCGTATCTGGGAACCCACGTGCGTTCCGGCGCCGTGGTGCAGATTCAAGGGGATCTCTCCTCGATCAACGGGCGCGATCGCACGCAGGCGTTCGATGCATGCATGCGCTCGCGCTATCCGGCCATCCGCGTGCTGCAGATCGCCGGCAATTGGGACGCCGGCGCGGCCGCCCAGGGACTGGAAGCGGTGTTCGCGGGCAACGCCGGCATTAAAGGCATCTACATGCAGGCGGGGGGCGTGTATCTCTCGCCGACGCTGAGCTTTTTGCGCCGGCATGGAGCACTCGTACCGGCTCCCGGCGACAAACACATCGTCATCGTTTCGAACGACGGCATTCCGCAAGAGCTCGATGCGATCCGCAAAGGCTACATCGATGCCACCGTTTCCCAGCCAGCCGACGCGTATGCGCAATATGGTTTGTATTATGCGCGGGCCGCGATTGCGGGGCGCACGTTCAAACCCGGGCCTACGGATCACGACAGTACGATCGTCACGCTGCCGAACGGGATGTTGGAAGATCGGCTGCCCGCGCCGCTCATCACGAAAGCAGACGTCAACGATCGCCGCTATTGGGGCAACAGCGCCGCTCGCTGATGGATCTTGCGGCGCAAGCTCTGGCGGTCAGCAAGCGCTTCGGCACGACGCAGGCGCTGCGCGACGTTTCGATTGCCGTGCAGCCTGGGCAAATTCATGCGCTCGTCGGCAGAAACGGCGCCGGAAAATCCACGCTCGTCGGGCTGCTCGCCGGTCTGCAAAAGCCCGATACCGGAACGATTCTGCTGCAAGGGGAGCCGGCGCCGCCGCTCGCGGATCGCGGTGCGTGGCAATCACGGGTCGCATGCGTCTATCAGCACTCCAAGATCGTGCCCGCGCTCAGCGTGGCCGAGAACGTGTTTCTTGCGCGCTATGCCAATCGCGGTCCGCTCATCGACTGGCGGCGCATGCGCGCGAAAACACGGGAACTCTTCGATCGCTGGAATATCTCCATCGACGCTAACGCACGCGCGGGCGATCTTTCGGTCGAAGAGCGGCAACTGATCGAAATCGTGCGCGCGCTCTCGTTCGGCGCGCGTTTTGCGATCTTGGACGAGCCTACTGCGCGTCTGGAGGCGGCGGCGATTCGCCGGCTTTTCCAGCGGCTGCGCGCGCTGTGCGCAGGCGGCGCGGCGATTCTCTACATTTCGCATCATCTCGATGAAGTTTACGAACTCGCTCATGCCGTCACCGTCTTGCGCGACGGCGAGGTGGTCCGCAGCGCCACCGTGACGGAAGTGTCCAGGACGGACTTGATTGCCGCGATGACCGGAGAGACGGCGGCGCGCACGAGGGAACGCGTTGCTGGGAGTTTTGGCGAAGAACGCTTACGTGCAGAGAAACTGTGCGGGCGCGGCTTTTCCGGCGCGACGTTCGGCGTGCGCGCAGGAGAGATCGTCGGTCTCGCGGGTACGGGTGCCAGCGGAAAGAGCGCACTGGCGGAAACGATCGCCGGACTTCGCGCGGCGCGAAGCGGTGCCGTACGCGTCGATGGAACGCCCGTGCGCAGCGGCAATCCACGCGATGCGCTTGCAGCGGGGATCGGCACGGTGCCGCGAGATCGCCATCGCGAAGGGCTCGTTCTGGATCTGACCGTTGCGGAAAACGCCACCATGACCGCTCAGGATCGATTAGGGCGCTGCGGGTTCATTTGGCCGGCGCGCCGCGATAGCGCGACGCAAAAAGCGATCGAGCACTTCGGAATCCGCGCTCGCGTCGATCAACCAACCGCACAACTTTCGGGCGGCAACCAGCAGAAGGTCGTGCTTGCGCGAGCGCTCGCTCGCGAGCCGTGCGTCCTGGTGCTGATCGATCCGACTGCCGGCGTGGACGTGCGCGCCAAGGATGACCTGCACGCGCAGATCGCGCTTCGCGCGGCGGCCGGTGCAGCGGTACTGCTGGTGTGCGACGATCTCGACGAACTGCGTCTGTGCGATCGCGTGCTGGTCATGTTGCGCGGGCGCATCGTGGACGAGCTTCGAGCGGGATGGTCAGACGGCGAGTTGATCTCGCGCATGGAAGGATTGCAGGCGTATGCGTGAGATCGCCGCCGCGACCGCCCTGAAGCCGCGAAATCGGATCGCACCGTCCTGGATTCGCGAGGCCGCGCTGCTGCCCGCACTGGCGGCGCTGGTCGTGATTGGCGCCTTCGTCAATCCGCGTTTCTTGAGCGCCGAAAACATCGTCGATATTTTGGGCGCGTCGTCTGCGCTTGCGCTGGTCGTTCTCGCCGAAGCGCTCGTTTTAATTTCGGGTAAATTCGATCTTTCGCTGGAATCGACCGTGGGTATCGCTCCGGCGATTGGCGTGCTGCTAGTGGCGTCGAGCGCGGATCGCGGTTGGGGCGTGATGCTGCCGGCCTGGCTCGGTCTGGTCGCCATCTTTGCGGTTGGCGCGGTGATTGGCGCGTTCAACGGCGCGCTGATCGTGCGCCTGCGTTTGAACGCCTTCATCGTGACGCTTGCCATGCTGATCGTCTTGCGCGGCGTGCTGGTCGGTCTGACGAAGGGCAATACGCTGTTCAGCTTGCCGCCTTCCTATCTGTATCTCGGATCGCAGACGTGGCTTTTCGTTCCGGTTTCCGTGTGGATGGCCGGGATTGTGTACGCCTGCGGCGCGGTGATGCTGCGCTATCACCGTTGGGGACGCGCGCTGTATGCGATCGGCGGCAACGCGGACGCCGCGCGCGCTGCAGGTATCGCTGTCGATCGCGTTCGCTGGAGCGCTTTCGTCATCGCCGGTACGCTCTCGGCCGCGGCCGGCTTGGTGCTCGCCGGAAGGCTCGGCGCGGTGAGTGCGAGTCAAGGCAACGGCATGATCTTCACCGTTTTTGCCGCGGCCGTGATCGGTGGCATCAGCCTGGACGGCGGACGCGGCACCGCGCTCGGAGCGCTCAGCGGCGTGCTGCTGCTCGGCGTGCTCGAGAATCTGCTGGCGCTTGCGCAGGTGCAAACGTTTTGGGTGCAGGCGATTTACGGTGCAATCATTTTGCTGGCACTGATCTTTGCGCGCATTACGACCGGCGAGGAATAGGTGCGTGCTGAAATGTCTTTGTCACGCTGAGCCTCTCTTTTGTCACGCTGAGCCCGTCGAAGCGCGTTGTCACGCTGAGCCCGTCGAAGCGCGTTGTCACGCTGAGCCCCTTTTTTGTCACGCTGAGCTTCGTTTATTAAAAACCCCTCCCTTAAGGATATCGAAGACATTTCCCAATAAGAGCTCCCTGGGCGACCACGCTACACTGAGCTTAATAACCTTAACCACGATCAACAGATTAACGAACCACCCATGAGATCGACAACAACCAAACAGTATCGTAGACCACAGCGCCTAAAAACACAAAACAGATCTAAGCGATCCAAGAGATCCTCACGCCAACAACGTGAGATGAGAATGAGTTACATTCTGAATCTACATATCTCAAAAGAAACCATCAATACGTTTTTACTGAGCGAGCGCGACGAGACTTAAAAACAAATTGCCAACAACAGCAAGCGCATTGAGCAGCTCAAGCGTTCGCTGATGAATCGTCACATAAACGAGTTACATATATACATAAAAATTACCAAAACCTATTACAAAAACATCACTAAAACACTAACAAATACTACTTACATCATAAGTGTTATCAATCCATTACAAATAAAAACATTCTCACAAAACATACTTTCACACACAAAAACCCATAAAATCACACCCTAATCATCACTCAATACTACGTCACACATTACCGGTAACCTACACACCTCCAACCCCAAAACAACATAAATTACACCATCTATACCACCTCTATATAAGCATAAAAAAAACACAAACTACCTATCTCATACAAATTCAAACCCCAAATCTAATTCCAACACCAAACAACAATTAAAAAGCTAATCACCAATCTACATACACAAATCAAACAACTCAAAAAGCAAAACTCAAAACTAATTAACAATAATCCCACTTACACACCAACACATTTAATCATCAACATCAAAACACTACTAATACAACAACCACCTTAATCCTTTCAGAATACCACATATCAACTTCACAACTCCAAAACATTACAACCTTTACCAACTATCTACAAAACCAACTCTCTGCCGTAAAAACCAACACAACAGTAAATCACCCACACACAAATATAACCCCCATCTCATGAGACATCCCGTCATGAAGCCTTCGCTGCTCTATACTAGCCGCCGCAAACCCAAGAAAAAAGTCATCGTTGCCGCCATGCGCAAACTCTTTTGTGATCTATGCGTGCTCAAAGCAGAACCCTACCGAAGTACTTGCCAAACCGTGCTAGATACAGTATCTGTCGAAGGCCTGTCACGCTGAGCCCCTTTTTTGTCACGCTGAGCCTGTCGAAGCGTGCTGTCACGCTCAGCCCCTTTTTTGTCACTCTGAGCCTGTCGAAGCGCGCTGTCACGCTGAGCCCCTTTTTTGTCACGCTGAGCCTGTCGAAGCGCGTTGTCACGCTGAGCCCCTTTTTCACCTGAGCCTGTCGAAGCGCGCTGTCACGCTACCCCTTTTTTGTCACGCTGAGCTTGTCGAAGCGCGTTGTCACGCTGAGCCCCTTTTTTTGTCACGCTGAGCCTGTCGAAGCGCCGCTCGTTGTCACGCTGAGCCCGTCGAAGCGCCGCATCTTTGTCACGCTGACTTTTCGAAGCGCGCTGTCACGCTGAGCCCGTCGAAGCGCTGCATCTTTGTCACGCTGAGCCCCTTTTTTGTCACGCTGAGCCTATCGAAGCGCGCTGTCACGCTGAGCCCCTTTTTTGTCACGCTGAGCCTGTCGAAGCGCGTTTGTCACGCTGAGCCCGTCGAAGCCCGTTGTCACGCTGAGCCCCTTTTTTGTCACGCTGAGCCCGTCGAAGCGCCGCATCGCCGTCACGCTGAGCCCGTCGAAGCGCCGCATCTTTGTCACGCTGAGCGCGTCGAAGCGTCGAATCTTTGTCACGCTGAGCCCGTCGAAGCGCGCCGTCACGCGCTGTCACGCTGAGCCCCTCGAAGCGCCGCATCTTTGTCACGCTGAGCCCGTCGAAGCGCGCCGTCACGCTGAGCCCGTCGAAGCGCTCCGCAAACTAAAACTATGAAAAATCGCCCGCAATGCAGCGCTTTAGGTTTAGGTTTTGGCGGCGCTCCGCTGGGCGGTTTATACGCACCCGTTTCCGACGAGCAGGCGCAATCGACCCTTGAGGCGGCATGGGCATGCGGAATCCGCTACTTCGATACCGCGCCGCTTTACGGGTACGGCCTTTCGGAGCGGCGCATCGGCCAGTTTCTTGCGGAAAAACCACGGGATGCGTTTACGATTTCCACGAAGGTCGGCCGCGTGCTCGTTCCGCGCAGTCTCCGCTGAGGTCGAGCGCTCCGGCAGCCTCGCGGAGTTTTATGGCGATAACGGATTGACGGCGCGATTCGACTTCAGTCGCGACGGCGTGCGGCGCAGCCTGGAAGCCAGTCTGCAGCGTCTACAGTTGAATGCCGTCGATATTGCCTACGTTCACGATCCCGACGAGCATCTCGAACAAGCCGTTCATCACACCGTTCCCGAGTTGTGCCGGCTGCGCGCGGAAGGCCTTGTCGGCGCCGTGGGAGCGGGAATGAACCGCTCCGCAGCGCTTGCACGGCTTGTACGTGAATGTGATCTCGACGTCGCCATGATTGCGGGGCAGTACACGCTGCTCGATACAGACTCACAGCGCGAACTGCTGCCGTTGTGCCTGCAACGCGGCGTGCCGGTCGTCGCCGCCGGTGTTTTTAATAGCGGCATTCTGGCTCAGCGGCTACCGGCGTTGGGCGCTCCTTATGGCTACCGTGCCGCAGATGAACCCACGCTCACACGCGCCCGCCGGATCGCCGCCATCTGTGAGCGGCACGGCACGACCCTGACTGCCGCAGCGATCGCCTTTCCATTCTCGCATCCGGCCGTCGGTAGCGTGGTTCTCGGCATGCGCTCCGCGGAAGAGGTACGAGCGAACGTCACTGCGGCTTCGCAAGACATCCCCACCGAGCTTTGGCGCGACCTCGAACTCGACCGAGAAACTGCACCAAAGGCATGATGATTATCGATGCGCATCACCACCTTTGGGATCCGCAGCGTCGCAATTACGTGTGGATGACCGATGACGTTGCGCCGATTCGTCGCAGGTTTTGCGTTGACGATCTGCTAGCGATGCTTCCCGCGCAGGTCATCGCGACGATCGTCGTGCAGGCGCATGCGAGCGTAGAAGAAACGCGGGAAGTCTGCTCAGAGCCGCTCGCGACTGCGATCGCATCGCCGGCGTCGTCGGATGGATCGATCTCAATGCGCCGTATGTCGGCGAGCGTCTAGCCGACGTCCGCGCAACGCGCGGCGGCTCCTGCCTCGTGGGTATCCGGCATCAAGTCCACGACGAGGAGGACCCAGCCTGGCTGGTGCGCCCGCAGGTGCTGCGTGGACTCGCCGAAGTTGGAAAGGCCGGCCTCGTTTACGATTTACTCGTTCGCAAACGAGAGTTGCGCGTTGCTTGCGAGGCAATCGCGCGTGTGCCGCAACTGCAATTCGTTCTCGATCACGCCGCCAAACCCGACATCGCGAACGGCGAATGGGAACCGTGGAGCACCCATCTTGCGCGGCTGGCCGCTTATCCGAACCTCGCGTGCAAACTCTCCGGCTTGGTGACGCAGGCGTCGTGGCAATCGTGGACGCCGGCGCAAATCTTGCCGTATGTCCAACGTGTGCTCGAGCTATTCGGACCGGATCGCGTACTCTTCGGATCGGATTGGCCGGTCTGCCTGCTCGCCGCCGACTACGATCGCGTGCTGGACGTTGCGCGCGCTGCGATTGCCGGCCTTACCGCATCCGAACGCAGCGCGATATTTTCCGGTAACGCGCGCCGGATTTATCACTTGCAGGCCGCCCTCCATTGAGCATGTCAATGAATCGGGATTGCTTTTCCGTGGAACGCCCATTCCGAAACGCTCGAACACTGTCGTTCACGATGGGCGCTCAGTACGGCCTTAAGGACCTTCAGCTCTCCAGAGTCCGCGGATCACGTTTCAGTATGTCGAGCATGCCGGGAACCAGTTCTTCGCCGTGCCGCAGTTTAGCGTTCTCCGCTTCCGTCTGTCGCGAGCGCCGCTTTAGCGCTTGCGCGTCGATGTGATGGTAGGCGCCGGAGGCACAATCGGCCAGGCGCTTTAAAACCGCCATTTCGTCCGCATCCAACGCTTCGCCGCCCCGATCTCCGGAGTATAACGCAAACCGCAGCACGTCGCGGGCGCACCGCAAGCGGCAACGCTACCAGCGGTTCCGCGCCGCCGTGCGCAACGTTGACATGCGGCCAGCGCATTGCGCGCAGCTCTATCGGCTGCAATTCCGCCCGCAGGTGAACGATGAGCCCGTCGGTTTCATTCGAATGCCGCTTAGCGTCGCAGGGCGTCCCGGCGTAACGGCAATCAGCGTCTTGCCGTCGGGCCCAAGATTCCAGCCGAAAATGCAGCCGGCGACATTCCAGGTGCCGACGACCAGCGATGCGCTAAAGCGTGCATAAGCGGCGATAACGGCGAGCACGACGATGCGCACGACTCGCTCCTTTCCGGGCTGAACGAACGCTCATTCGACGCTGAGCGTGTCGACTTCTTTGCCGCTGCTTTAAGGATAAGCGGCAACGGCTACGGTGCCCAGTGGAACGATGCCGGATGAGTCGTGACTTTCAAGTAGCCCGTACATTGCCGGAACGTAGTTGCACGCGACGTACTTTTGAATCTGGAATGGCTCCGCTTGCACAAGCGCAGATGCAGCGCGGCCCTGAAGGGCGACCAAAGCGCTGCGCGTGGTTTGCCACAAGTCGGAATAGCCTTGTGTGGAACAGTCCGCTAGATATATCGGTTCGGCAAAAATGCGAGGGGTCACTCGCGCGCAAACGGTCGTTCGTTGTGCGAATGAGGGCATCCAATGCCTCGCGGCTTCGCGCCGTAAACGGCACGCCGACCAATCGTCCCGGAAAACGGTCCCCGTAAAAATCGTATGCTGCAGTATAACCGGATGCAAGCAAGGGATTTCGAAACTGTTGCGGATATAGCACCACCGCGCTGGTCGCACGTAAGTAATGAAAGCGCCCCAACCGCATAATAAGAATTGTTTATATCGCGGTCGCGCTGACCCTTCGATCTTGGGTTGGCACAACGGCTTTGTGTACTCGACGCGTAAAAGAACTGGCCATCGAGCTGCTGTAAAGGGAGCCTGTCACGTTTTGCCTCAGCTGAGTCGGTCATAGGTCTGAAAGGAGAATGAAGAAAGTGAAGGATGTCTCGCTCATCGTTTACCCCGCTGCAGATATGGCCAAGGCCAAGCAATTCTTCAGCAAGTTGATCGGCGCCGATCCCTACGCGGATGCTCCGTATTACGTCGGCTACAGGAACGGCGAGTTGGAAATCGGCCTCGTTCCGAACGCGGATAATCGCGCACCGAACGCGCTTGCCTACTGGACTGTCGACGATATTGCGGCAAAAGTCAAAGAGTGGAAACCGCCGGCGGCACGGTCGTGCAAGAAATCACCGACGTCGCCAAAGGACTGCTCGTCGCAAGCGTAAAGGAGCCCAACGGCAACATCGTCGGATTGCGGCAAGAACCCAAGGGCTAAGGGTTAGTAACGCATCAAAGCGAACGGCGCCGAGCATTGCTGCTCGACGCCGTCTTTTGGCCTCGCCGGTTGTGGTTTAGATGCGCACTTGCAGCTGGAAGTACGCCTGGAGCGGCGCGGCGATTTGGAACGGTGCGGGCTCATAGGTTTGGTCGAACACTTTCGGGTATCCGGTCGAGCCGTTCACCGCATCGTGCGGGCTGTTTCCGTAGAAGTACCCTGCTCCGGGAGTGACGCCGATGTACGTGCTGTTGGGAACGTATTCACAGTTGAACGCGTTCGGCGCGTACGCTTTCGTCCACGGCTCGGATGAACCGCCGAAACACCGTTGTACGATGTTGGCGAGCAGGATCGAGGCGTGCACGTTCGGCGTGAGATCGTACCCGAGCTGCATGCCCATGTTGAAATCCCACGGATTGCGGTATTGCCCGATGCTGTCGAACTTGCCGGTGGTGGGATTGGGAATCGCTATGCTCGACGAGCACGTTTGGTAATCGCCGTTGAGCGATCCGGGAACCACGCCGATGCCGCCTTGATTGGCGATGCACGAGCGCGGATCGATTCCTGCAATCGTCACCGGCGCACCGTAGGCCTCGCCTTCCCACAGGTTTGCCGTCAGCGTGGCTTGGATCTTGCGATGACGCCAGTCTGAGGAACCCGCCGAAGACGTTGGGCGGAATGATCGTCGACGCGTCGCCGAGATCCAGTCCGTACGGGAACTCGTTCGCATACGTCGGATAGAACGCCGTCAGCGGAAACTGCGAGTTGAGCTGCGCTTGGGTGATCTTCGAATTGTAGTACGGATTCGCGATGACGAGCGCGGCGTTGCCGCCCGCAGGCGCTGCGCAGTCGCGATTCCGCGCCGCCCTGGTAGTAACATGGCGAACCGCCGTTGACTCCTTCCAGCGCTAAGTACGGCTTGAGCGTATTGAGCATCGTCGTTACGATGTTGGCGCCGTCGATGAGTTGATACTTGAGCTTCGCATCCGTATACGTATACGAAAGCTGTCCCGACCAGCCGTTTTGCGACGGATCGCCTTTTTGAATTGCCAGTTCCACGCCTTTGGTTTGCTGCGTGCCGGAGTTAAACGCGCCGGCTAAGCCGCCCGGAAGTGAAACTTCGACGGACTGGTTGGTCGTGTAGCGATAGAACGGTGATACCTTGAAGCTCCAATCCGTGTTGGGTAAGCGCTGCTCGAACGACGCGTCGACGTTATTCGAGAACTGAATGGGATTGTCGTGAACGATGGAAGCCAGACCGATGTTGTAGTAGCGCGAATCGTACAGGTTCGTCGCCATCTTGTACCCGTCGGGATACGTCAGCACTTGTTCGAACGCCGTCGGGGTGGGCTCGGTGTAACGACCGTACGAAAAGCGCAGTACCGAATTGGGTCCCATCGTGTAGGTGAAGCCGATACGCGGCGACCACGTGTTTTTCGTTATCGTACCCGAACCGCCCAACGTGATGAGCGGAACGCCGTGCTGACCCGGATGATAGAGCTGTTCGTTCAGCGTGGGATCGAACGGACACGCTTGTCCCGGCGCCGTCGTTACGAATTGTGGGTAGGCGGACGGAACAAGTCCGAAACGCGGAGCGCCGCTGTCGAAGTCGCTCTGCGCCGCTTGTTGCAGTCCTTGCGGAGTTGACGCATGCGGTCGTATTGATTTGGTTGAACCAGAACTGCTGCGCAGCCGAGCCGTAGTTGCCCAGTTGGTACCCGTAGCTTTCGTAGCGCAGTCCCGCATTGATGTTCCACCGCGAACTGGGTCGAAATTCGTCCTGCAACGCTGCATCGTAAAAGATCGGCTTTACCGTATTGATGTTGGCGTCCGGAGAGAGATTCTGTGTCAGCTCCCACGTCGTTCCGCCGGGCGCGCCCGCCGGAGTAGGCTGCAGACACGCATACACTGCCGACGCGGTGCATCCGCCTTGCCCGGCCTGTACCGCGGAAATTGGCGCGCCGGCAAGTGCGGATACGCAAGACACCGGTGCGCCGGCCGCCAGCCCGGCCCCGTAGCCCGGATCGATGAGCGATCCGCCTTGCGAGTTGTTATAGGCGGCGTAACAAGAGCCGTTGGGCGCCGTAAGCGTCGCAATCGGCGTACCGCTGGGTGAAAACGTGTACTGTGCGTTGTTCCAGCGTTCCAACGTCGAAGTCGTGAAGCTTCCGGTCAGCGTCAGCAAGTGCTGCGGGTTGATCTGATCGGAAAATTGCAAATCCGCGCCGCGGGTATGCGAATTGACTTCATAGTCGCCTTGCGTTGCGCCGCCGACGAGAAACGGCGTGACGCCGAAATTCGGATCGGTTTGCAGCCAGCTCGAATAGAACGTGTAGCCGAACAACCGCAGGAAAGCGTCCGAACCGAAGTTCTTTTGATACTGCAGTTTAACGATGGATCCGTTGTTGTCCGTATCCGATACCTGGTACGGCGAGAATCCAGACTGGAACGCGCGCGCCGGATTGGTTGCCGGAAACAGATAGGGGCTGACGATTTTCGGCTGACCGAGCGCTGATTGCCCGAATGCGGCGCCGACGACTTGGTAGCCGTCGAAGTACGGAGCCGGCGAAACCCCTAAACCGGACGCGGCGCAGGGCGGCGAAGCCCCGAACAGCGCGTACAGGTTGTAGTAGTCGCACATTCCCGCATACGCCGGGGATGCTGCCGGTCCAAGGACGGAAGTACCGGGCGCTACGCCTAGTCCGAGCGCGTTCGCCACAAACGTGTTGTAATTGCCCGCTCCCGTCGGGATTGGTGCCCGCGGGTTGGAACATCGCTTGCATGAACGGCAATCCGCCGAACGTCGAAATGTTGTCCCAGCTTTGTGTTTGATATGCGAAATTATCGTAGAGCACTTGGATGTCGTCCCGGCCGGCATCGCTTTTGTGCGGAATGCCGAAGTGCAGGTTCACGACGTTTTCGCGATCGGAGAGATCGTTGCCGCGCAACGCGATCGTATTGGTGGCCGGAATCGGGCTGTACACGTTGCATGCGGCAACCGTGCCTGCCGATCCGTACAACCCGGAGATGATCGGCGAGAGATACGAACCGTTCCCCGGTGCCGTCGCGCCGCCGCCGGTGCAGTCCGACCACGGCCCGCGGGTGCTGCTTCCCAGAAAGAGTTCGGCAGGCAAGAGCAGCGTGTTCCAGCTTGCGCCTTGCTGACCGTAGATGTTGTTGCCGTCGGGATTCAAGTCGCCGCCGTTTTGCGAATCGAACTGCAGCGGAATCATGTTATCGCCGCGCAGCGCTGCGTAATACGAAAACGACCGGTTGGGCGTCGCTCCCCCGGCCTCGACGTCTAGGTTGTGATAAAAGCCCGGCGTTCCGACGCCGACTTGCACGCTGCCGTACCCCGGATAACTGCCGGACTTGATGACTTGATTGATGTAGCCGCCAAGCGTCGGCGAAGTAGCGGTCGCGGGACCGCCGCCGGTGTAGACTTCCGTCGATTGCGTGCCCAAATTCGAGAGCGAGTTGGCGTTATAGTTGTCGAACGCGCGATTGACCGGAACGCCGTCGAACTCGTAGCCGATTTGGTTGTAGCTGGAACCGTGAATGAAGAAGACTTGCCCGAAACCAAAATTGCTGGGCAAGCCCACCACGCCGGGTTGTTGATAGATCGCCGAATACGCGCTGTTGAGGTTGTTTCCGCCGCCGGCGGTTCCCAGCTGCGTCGCAGTCGCCGCATTGACGGCATAAACGTCCGTCGTCGTGCCCGATTTCACCAGGCTGCCTTGACTCTGCGAGCGCACCTGCGCGATCGTTTTGAGTTTGGTCGAAAGATGTATCGAAAGCGTCTGTGATTGGTCCGCAAAGACCGTGACGCCCGGGATGGAAGAAGGTGCGTAGCCTTCCTTATTCGCCGAAACGGTGTACGTGTCCGGCGCCAAGGAAAGGAACGTGAAATGTCCGCTCGCGTCCGTCGTGGCAACCGCGCGTTGCGAAACAGACAGTGCTGTAACTTGCGCTCCGGCAAGTGGCGCACCGTTGTCTCCCGCGACGACTCCGCTCAGCGTGCCCGTGGTGCCTGCCAGTGTCCATGTTCCCTGGCACAGTAACGCAACGAGCAGCAGAACTGCCGTGATGACGTGGCGGAGGGATGGGGTGGTTCTCATGATCCAAAACCTCCACGGAAAAATGCTGCTCACATAACGGCCCAATCCAGCGCGCTGTGATGCATCCGATCGTGCAATGCATCGTACGATTGTGTGCAATCTCGCGCGTCACTGAGGTGACGCATGGTTCGATAAATGAACGTGCAACCACGCAGTGGCGATCGGGAACTCGACGAGCCGATGCGTTTTACGCTACGCGCAACGAGCAGCGATCGAAGTTGGAGCGGCATCGAAGCGATCGTCTACGAGACGTCCGGCGGCTTCACGCGCTCCCATCCCGCCACGCACTACTCCTTGAGCATGCATCTGAGCGCGCCGATTCGAACGCGGTGCGGCTTTGAAAATCCGACCTTTTCGCGCTTGCAGCTCCCTGAAGACATCGATTTATTGGCGCCGGGCACCACGGCCGCGTGGCAAGACGAAGGCGAAACGACGATGCTCGGCCTGCACTTGAGCCCGAGCCTGGTACACAACGCCGCCGAAGGAATGGGCCTGAGCGCGAGCAGCGTCGGTATCGCGCCGTGCTTGCAAATGCGGGATCCGCAAATCGCGCACATCGCGTGGGCGCTCAAGGCGGAGCTGGAGTCGGACGAACAGCTGGGCCGCGTCTACGCTGAATCACTAGGCATTGCGCTTGCCTCGCATCTGCTGCGGCGATATTCGCGTCCGCACGTCACGACGCCGGCAGGGCAGCTCTCAAAGCGCCGGCTCAAAACCGTTATCGAGTATGTCCACGATCATCTCGCACACGATCTGTCGCTCACGGAACTTGCCGAAATCGCCGAGATGAGTCCGTCGCATTTCAAAGTGCTGTTTAAACGATCGGTGGGCTTGGCCGTGCATCAGTACATCATCCGGCGGCGGGTGGAGTACGCCATTCAGCTGATCGCGGCTGGACGAATACCTCTGGACGACATTGCGGCGCAAGCCGGGTTTTCGAGCCAAAGCCACATGTCGCGCTTCATCCGCCGTTTTACCGGCGTTTCGCCCGGCGCACTTCGCGACCGCCCAGAGGGTGACGGCGAAGTCTTTTAAAGCACCGCTTGGATTGCGGCGATGTCGATTTTCTTCATTTCCATCATCGCATCCATCGCGCGCTTGCCGGCGGCGGCGTCCGCGCTGCGCAGCGCATCAAGCAGTGTCCGGGGAACGATCTGCCAAGAAAGCCCAAACCGATCTTTGCACAGCCGCACATGCTTTCCGACCCGCCGTTGTCCACGATCGCATGCCAATAGCGATCGGTTTCGTCCTGATCCTCGGTATAGACTTGAAATGAAATCGCTTCATCGAAGCTGAAGTGCGGGCCGCCGTTGAGTCCGACAAACGGCATGCTCGAGCACGGTGAACTCGACGGTCAACACATCGTCTTGCTTGCCGGCGGGATAGTCGGACGGCGATCGATTGATCGCGTCGATGCGGCTATCGGGAAACGTCGCCGCATAGAACTTGGCTGCATCCTCCGCATTGCCACCGAACCATAGGCAGGGGGCGATTTTGTTTCTCATGCCGTTGCTCTTACCCGCCGCATGACTTGTTGCGTCCTAAACTGCCGGTTTCAGCCATTGCGGCCATCGCGCATTCTCCGTAGACTCTAGTCTATGAAAACGCGACGCGTGGCGCCCTCATATTCGAGGGAGTGCAGGCCCTTGACGTGATCGGCCCCACGGACACCTTCGCGGCCGCTAACGGCGCGGCGATTCGGCATCGCGCCGGCGCACTACCGCAGTCGTTTCGGATGAACGCGTCACGCGTTCCTTTCTTCGCGGCGTTGGTTACGCTGGCGGTCCATCTGGCGGGCAATCCGCACTATGGGTTTTTCCGCGACGAGCTGTATTTCATCATCTGCGGATTCCATCCGGCGTGGGGCTATGTGGATCAGCCGCCGATTACGCCGTTGCTCGCCGCGGGCTCGCAGGTGTTTGGGCATTCTCTGTTTTTGCTGCGTGCGGTTCCGGCAATCTTCGCTGCCGCCGGCGCGTACGTCACGTGCAAACTGGCGTTGGAACTTGGCGGCGATGCGTTCGCCGAAACCGTCGCAGCGATCACCTACCTCTTTTGCAACGTGCTGTCCTTCGGCACCAAGGTCGGCCCCGACATGGTCGGCCTTTGGTTGTGGCCGCTTGCCGCGCTCTACGTCTTGCGCGTCGCCAAGGGCGGCGATCCGCGGTTCTGGCTCGCTGCAGGCGTCGCTATCGGTGTCAGTCTCGAAAGCAAATATAGCGCTGCATTCTTTGCGGCCGCGCTCATCGCCGGGTTACTGTCGACGCCGCAGCGCAGTGTGCTCTTGTCGCGCTGGTTTCTCGCGGGCACTGCGCTGGCGGCCGCAATCGCGATGCCGAACCTCGTTTGGCAGGCTGTTCACGGCTACCCGATGATCGAACTGCTGCGCAACGGCCAGAACGGCAAGAACGTCATCGCCGGTCCAGGTTTGTACCTTGTCCAGCAGCTGCTCGTGACGAATCTGCTCCTCTCGCCGGTGTGGATCGTTGGCCTCGTCGAGCTGTTCGCAAACAGGACCGCGCGCTTCCTGGCCTGGACGTACGTCATGCTCATCGTGCTGATGATCGTCGCGCACGGCAAATACTATTATCCCGGCGATGTCTATCCGATTCTCATCGCGGCCGGCGGCGTCGCCATCGGACGCTGGGCGCAAAACCTCAACTTCCTGCGCGCCGCCCTCGTTCCGGCGCTCATCGCCGCCGGACTGTTCTTCATGCCATTCTCGCTGCCGGTTCTGGGCGAGACGCAAATGGCAGCGTATCAAGCGGATGTCATGCGCACCTTGCGTATCGATAGGTCGACGCTTGCGACGGAGCGTGGTCAAACTGCAGCGCTTCCGACGGACTGGGCCGACATACACGGCTGGCCGCAACTCGTCGCCACGGTGGCCGCCATCTATCGCTCGCTTCCGCCGCAGCAGCGCACAGTCGCCGCAATCTTCGCGAGCAACTACGGCGAAGCGGCGGCAGTGGACTTCTTCGGTTCGGCCTATGGGCTGCCGCCCGCTTTATCAGGGCACAATAACTACTGGCTCTGGGGGACGCACGGCTTTTCCGGCAAGATCGTGATCGACGTCAACGGCGACTGCGGTGCAAGCGAGCATCTCTTTCGCAGCGCACGCTTGGCGGCCAGGTTCGACGCGCCGTGGGTCGTCTCGTACGAGCGCGACCTCCCGATCATGCTCTGCAAGGGCATCCGTAAACCGCTTGCGTCGATTTGGCCATCTCTGCGCATGTACATGTGACCTCTCGTCACGCGCTTCGGCATTTCCTCAAAGAAAAAGGCCCCCGCTTAGCGAGGGCCCTGCCTTCTACGGCACGGTCAGATCTTCAAGCGCGCTTCGATGAAAAACTGGAACGGCTGTTTTGTTTGGTTGAAGTTTCCGGCTGCAGTATTCGGATTCACCGCGCCGTCGTACGCTCCGTACGGATACCGGAGCAGTCTTTGGAAGTCCGCCACCGTTGCCGGCGGATTGTAGAGATTACCGACCGGCCCGAAAGCGCCGCCGTTGTTCAGGATGTTATACGAACACGCGTTGCCGTTGTTCAACGTCCAGGCGGCTTTTGTTCCGCCCCAGCACGTGTTCACGATATTGGCAAGCGTTCCAACGAGCGTTACTTTCGGGGAAACGTCGTAACTGAGTTGCAAGTTCGCCGCCAGCTGGTTGGGCTGCACGAACGATCCAAGGTTGTCGAAAGCACCGGTGTAGGGATCCGGAATGACGACCGTTCCGCCGCAATTCGTCGCATCGTATGCGCCGCCTCCGGCAGCTCCGTACGGGTAACGCGGATCGCCGGACGGTGACGCGCCCGCAAGCGGCGCCGCGCAGGTCGTCGGATCGATGCCGTTCGTCGTCTCGGGTTCGCCGTACCGTGCGCCGCCCTGGAATTGCAGCGACGGCGTGATCGCAAATTTGTCGTGCTTGTAGTTGAGGATCAGCGTAGCCACGTACGGAGCGCCGTAGGCGACCGCGTACGATTGAACCGGTCCCGGGAAGTTCGAATATGGCGTGAATGCTTGCGAGGGATCGATCAGCGGCTGCAGCGGCGCATTATAGTACGGATTGGCGATTGCTCCGGCCGTACTGCACGAAGCGGACACGCCGCCAACATAGCACGGAGCGCCACCTCCGGATTTGGTGAAGCCGTTGTAACGAGCGATGTCGGCGTTGATTCCCGTGACGACGGTAGAGCCGTTGCTCAATGCGTCGTAGCGGATTTCCGAGTGCGTGTACGCAAACGAGAGTCGACCTGATAAGCCGTTGTGATTGAAATCGCCCTTGTTCATCTGAAATTCCACGCCTTCGCTGGTTTGGCGGCCGACGTTGAGTCCGGATACAAACCCGGTTTTCTGATCCAGGAAGAACTGTTGAATCTGGTCCTTCGTTTTGCGAAGAAACGGCGTCAATTTAAACGACCAGTCCGTGCCGTGGAGGCGCTTCTCGTACGAGAGGTCGTAGTTCAGTGAAGTCGGCGGCCGCACGGCGTGATTGCCGGGCGAGGTAAAGCCGAAGCTGTAGAACGCAGCCGAACCGGGCAGCTCGAATGGAACGTCTTCCTGGAGCGTATCGTATTGCTCGAAAGCCGAGTTAGGCGGTTCGGCGTATTTACCGGCCGAAAAGCGGACAACCGTGTCGGGATTGACCGTATACGTGCCGCTCAGGCGCGGCTCGAAGATGTTATAGGTGTTGGTGCCTGACAGATTTTGCATGTCTCCAACCGTGTAGCCGGTCGGGCACGCATCGCTGGGAAGCAAACCAAGTGCCGATTTGTCCACCGGAGCACCGGACGGGTTGACGCAGTGGTCCAAGTTCCAGGCTGTGAACCAGAACGCCCGGGCGGGATCGTCAGCGCGCGTGGCTCCGCCCACGAATTGGAAGCGGTCGAACCGCACCCCGGCATTTAGCAGCAGCTTTCGTTCGGCCGGAATTCGTCGGTCAGCGACGCGGCGGAAAACCTTGGCGTCACGCTGTTGTACGTGGACCAAAGCGAGTTTTCCGCGATGAGCCACGTACACGGCCCCGTCGGACCGCCGGGCACATTGCACGACGGCGCCAGCGCAGGCGCTGCGCCGTTAGAAATCTGCGCCCACGTAGCAAAGTTCGCGCTATTTCCATTGACATCGCCTGCGGGATCGCACTTGATTTCCGTTCCTGCAGGGCTGAAGCAATACCCGCTCAGCGGATCGTTCGCGTTGACCATGACGATGCCGCGCGATCGAGCGCCGCCGGCATTGAACATCTGCGTGTTGTTGTCACGCAGCGATGTGGCGGTCGTGTAGGAACCCTGTAAAGTCAATAAGTTCTTCGCGTCCAGCTGTTTGCTGAACGTGCCGCTGACGCCGCGTGTGTGCGAGTTTAATTCGTAGTCAGAAGCGCAGCAAGCGACGTAGTTGGCTGCGGAGCTGATTTGGCCCGTTATGCGCCCAACTGCTGTAATACATGTACCCGTAAATGCGCAGGAACGTGTCGGTTCCGATGTTTTTTTGGTATTGCGCTTTGATGATTTCTTGACTATTGCGCAGTACGTCCCGCAGGTTCGGTGGAATGACGGCGCCGAACGTGTGGGCGGGCGTGTTCGGGAAGAAGTACGGGCTCACGCAGGACGAATTGAGGGTAGTGGTCGTCGTGCCGACTCCGCCGCAAGTCCATTGATAACCGTCTGCAAAGGTTGGTGCGTTAGCCTCGCCGCCGAGCGCCGCGAATCCGCCGGCGTCATTCGTGGAATTGTAGAATGGGTTCGTCAATTCGCCGCTGTCCCAAAGCAGCTGCACGTCATCGTGGCCGGAATCGTTTCGGTGTTGGATGCCGAAATGCAGGTTCACGACGACGTCGCGATCTTGAATTCCCGACTGAAATGCGTACTGATACGGCAGCAACGAATAGCATCCGGTCGGCGCCAAATCCGCGGGGCACGTCCCCGTTCCGGCAGCCACGGGCGCGAAGGCTCCCGCGAGGTCCGACAGGCCGGTGCCGTTTTGTTGATCGACGTAACGGAAGTCTTGATCGTATCCGCCGACTCCGACATAGTACGAGAACAAGCGATTGGGGGTGCTTCCGCCTGCCTCGAGTGATGCTTTATGGTAAAACGTCGGCGCTCCGACGCCGAGCGTGATGGCGCCGAACCCCGGATACGTTCCGGTTTTGATCACTTGGTTGATGTATCCGGCCAGACCCTCACCTTCGGAATTAGCGGGCGAAGCGCCGGTGTACACCTGGAGTTCTTGCTGTCCCAGCGACGATGCCGCTCCGGACGGATAATTGTCAAACGAACGATTGACCGGAACTCCGTCGATCTCATAACCGGCTTGATCGTAATCGCCGCCGCGAATGTGGACGGTCTGAAAATAACCCATTTGATTCAACGGAACGAACGCGCCGGGAACGGACGCAATTGCCGAATACGCGCTGTTCAAACCGCCGCCTCCGCCGAGGGCCGAGATCTTGTCTTGCGTGGCGGCATTGACGGAATAGACGTCCGCCGTCGTTCCGCTCTTCACCAGGCTTCCGCTTGCGGCGGAGGTGACGTGCAGCAATTGTCCTGAGCGATTTTGCCATTTTGAGCGGCACGACCGCCTGCGCGTCGGCGAACACGGAAACGCCGGACTGCGTCATGTCGGTGTAGCCTTCTTTTTGCACCGAAACGGTGTACGTGTCGGGACTCAACGAGACGAAAACGAAATGTCCCGAGCTGTCGCTGGCCGTGGAAACTTTTTGCGAGGGCGCAACGGCGGTAATGCGTGCCCCTGCAATGGGCGCAGACGTGTCGGCATCGATCACTACGCCGGTAAGGCCGCCCGTCGTGCCGGCCAGTGCCCATGTTTCCTGGACAAGCATTGCGACGAGAAGCAGAACGGCGAGAATCGCATGCCGCAACGTATATCGAAGCATACTGTTCTCCAAATCTGACAAGAGTGCCGCCGCGGGCGCCCATCATTCCCGCCGCGGTGACCCTAAAATATCAGGAGAACAGCGCGCATGTCGCTCACGTTCGGACGGCATGCGGCACGATTGGGTACACTTAAACCGGGGAGGGTGAAGTTCGCGTGGACAGGTGATGGTCAATATGTTAGTCTAGGCTTAGTGGAAGACCAAGTTTTCAACATAGCAGAGGCTAAAATGCACCTCTCTGGTGGAGCGCGTTGAGCGGGGCGAGCGAATCACCATTGCCCGTAATGGGCGGCCGGTTGCCTTCGTATGCCCGCTCGCATATCATCGGAAGACGTAATAGCGCGCATCAATGCGGTCCGTGAGGAAATTCGCAGTTGCATCGGAAAGAAAACAATTCGTAAGCGCGGCGAAACATGGCGCGCCCTCATCGATAAAGGTCGACGCATCTGAATGAAGGCTCGTGCTTGATGCGCCGACGGCGCTTGCCGCGGTTCTGCCCGATGCGGATTCCAGATACGCAAACGCCGCCGTAACGGCGGCAGCGCGAGACGGCCTCCTCGTGCCGGCTCTGTGGCCGTATGAAGTTCAAAACGGCTTGCTCATGGCGTTTCGTCCTAACTGTATCGACGCGAGGTCCTTAAACGACGCTCTCGACGCGTTGCGTGCTGAGCGCAGTACTCGACGCGCCTCGGCGTCTCGGCTACGAACTGCATTTAGCGAGAGCTCACGCGCTGACTGCTTACGATGCTGCCTACATGGCCGTCGCGCTGGAAGGGGGTGCAGTGCTAGCGACGAGCGATGAGCGTCTGCGCGTTGCTGCAGGCCGGGCCGGCATTGAACTTTTCACGAAAGCCTCACGGTGAAACCGCAGCTCCAAAGGAGATACTAAGTGGCTGTCCTCGTCAAAATAAGCAATCCTGGAATCAACGTTGAAACGTACGATCGGGTTTCGTCAAACCTTACCGCCGAAATGAAAAAGCGCGCCGGCTTTCAGGTTCATTACATGTATCCGCAAGGCGAGAGCTTCGTCGTGCACGAGATCTGGGACACCCATGAGCAGCAGGAAGACTGGTTCGATTCCGTCAGGGCAAATCTGCCTGCCGACGCGCAACCAAAAATTGAAGTTGTGGAATTGCACAACGTCATCGTACGTTAGCCGAAATGCAAGTGCCGCGCTTCTAGAGTCACCAGCGGAACGGACCTGCGGCATGCGGCTTCACCCAAACGATTAAGTCCCATAAGGTTGGAAACTCAAAGATCGTAGCGACGTACTCTGCATTTGGCACTCGACCGAGTTTGACGACGGTCTGCGCTGATGGATTCGAAAGATTGCCGCCGGCGTTGACGAAGTCGCGATTCCAGATATATTGGTCGTACGTCTTTTTGCCGGTTTGCGGGTTGCTGATGACGTAATGGACGTGTCCGTTGAATTCGTACCAGCGGCCGGGGTTGACTCCCCACAGATGCGGCCGCGGCTCCTGATGCAGACGGGGCACGGAGAAATCGGCGCCGAGCAGATTGCCGTCCTTATCGTACCAAAGCTGACTGGGATGGGCCGGATCCGAGGTCCATTGCCGATTGGCATAGCTGATTGCGCCCGTGTTGTCTATTCCCGTATATCGAACGTAGCCTGCCTTCTGGGCATCGCTTACGTGCGGAAAGCGCGCCGACAGATCGCGTCGAACCGCCTGAAGGAATCGGGTCTCACTTGGGGCGAGCGGCCCTGCATAAGACGGTCCCTCGTCTGCGCGAGCAACAGCGCTCAACGCGCAAACAGCCGCCAAAAGCGCGGCGACAAATCTGCTTGCTTTCATCCAGTTCCTCCCTAGTTATCCCCATGGTCGAGACGATGCGGGCTTTTACTTTGTGACCTACAACCACGGCGGTCCACGATGCTGTGGCGTTGCTTACCCTCACGACAGATGGGCCCGTCCCGATACACGCAGTTCGCCCCGGACGCCAATCAGCTCGCGGCCCATCCGGTGCACTCGGGCAAGATCAGCGCAGCAACGATCGCTCAGTCGGCTGGAGCCGCAGCACTTCCGGCGGTGCGTTGAGCGAACTGAGCAATTCCGGAAAAGCGAACTCGCTCGATGCGCCGGATTTTACCGGCGAAAACCAAACGAACATGTTTTCCCCGGTCCGCACGGGCAGCTTGGGGTAAGTGTTTTCGGCGTATTGCGTTTGCAAATAGCAGATCGGCGGCGTTCCACTTTCCGCTAGTCGCGGCACGACGTGTCGTTCGAAGCGCTGAACGAAATCTTCACTCACCGGAGAAGGCAGCGAGCAGAGTGTTGCCGCGATGATTGATGGCGGTTTGCCGGCGCCGGTGGCCGGTCGAGAGTTACCTAACGGCGGAAAGCCAGAGTTCGCTCTGCAGGGGCGCAGAAGAAGAACGTTATCCGAATCGATCATCGTTGCATTCGCGGCCTCCCGATGAATTTTCCAGATCGGGCCCTCGTAGAATTCCGCTAGGGCCTGCTTCCGGGAACGCATGTCGGGAAAACCTCGAATCCAAACGAATTGGTCCGGGCGGTCCAGGTCGCGGAACTGCCCGATCACCTGCATGCCCACCGCTTCTTGCGGCTCGATGAGCTGCTCATCGAACAGCGCGATCAGGACGTCGCGCTGTCCCGCATGAAGCGTGTACCGTCGCAGCTCGAAAACGGTGGTAGCAAAATCGTTCGTGCGCTCCGTCATGAATACCGCCGATTTTACGTTGGCCCATCGCGACGCTCCTGTCGCGCGGTATTAAATGAAACGCCGTTGCGGATAGCGCCGGGCCGCATTTAATCATGCGGCCAGCATAGGGAACGCATGGACCGGAGGGACAGCGCTATAATTGACTGAAGCGATGGTGCGACTATGGCCGGATTTCAATGGCAAGTGGAAACCGCATTTCATAATGCCATGCTAAGCCTGTCGAAGAGCCGCTGAGCATGCCGAAGCGCATTAGCCGCAAGAACTTCATCCGCGCCACCGCCGCCGCGGCAAGCATCTTCGCAATGCCGCGTATCGCCGCTGCGCAAATGCTTTCGTTCCGCGATCCGTCGCTTCAGATGCAACGCCGTGTGGACGACTTGCTCGCGCGAATGACGCTGAACGAAAAAATCGCGCAGATGAACGATCGGGCCCCGGCAATTGCACGCCTGGGCATTCCCGCGTACGACTGGTGGAGCGAAGCCCTGCATGGCGTTGCGCGAGACGGATACGCCACGGTGTTCCCGCAAGCGATCGGTATGGCTGCGGCGTGGAACGGCGATCTCATTCAGCGCATCGGCGCCGTGGTTTCCACGGAAGCGCGCGCAAAGTACGATGCGACCGGCGTCCGCCACGATCACGGCACCTACAACGGCCTTACCGTCTGGTCGCCCAATATCAATATCTTTCGCGATCCGCGCTGGGGCCGTGGTCAAGAAACCTATGGCGAAGATCCGTTTTTGACCGCGAACATCGGCGTCGCGTACGTGCGTGGCCTGCAGGGGCCCGACCCGAACGCGTTGAGGACTGCGGCGACGGCCAAGCACTTCGCCGTTCACAGCGGTCCGGAACGGCTGCGCCACGTCTTTAACGTCGACGTCGATGAAGCGGCGCTGCACGAGTTTTACCTCTATGCGTTTCGCGCGCTGGTGCAAGATGCAAAAGTGGCCGCGGTGATGACGGCGTACAATGCGCTGGACGGCACGCCTTGCGTGGCGAACCGCAAACTGATCGGGGGAATCCTGCGCGACGCATGGCAATTCGACGGTTACGTGACCTCGGATTGTGGCGCGATCTGGGATATGGTGCAGCTGCGCCATAGCGAACCGGATTTCCAGCATGCGGCCGCAGCGGCGCTTTCCGCAGGCGTCGACCTCTGCTGCGGCGACGATTATCTCGCGCTGACGAAGGCCGTCGCTCAAGGCTTGGTAACCGAATCGCAGATCGACGGCGCACTACGCCGGCTGTTGACCACACGCTTTCGCCTGGGAATGTTCGATCCGCCGTCGGCTGTGCCGCTCGACGCGGTGCCGATTTGGCAAAATGATTCCGAACCACACGCGCAGCTCGCTCTGCGCGCCGCGCGTGAATCGATCGTGCTGCTCAAAAACGACGGCACGCTGCCGCTGCGAAAAACGCTCCGCAAAGTCGCGGTTATCGGTCCAAACGCCGATTCCGTTGCCGCGCTCGTGGGCAATTACAACGGAACACCGTCGAACCCGGTGACGATCTTCCACGGCATCCGCAGCAAACTCTCGCCTCACGCCCAAGTGCAATGCGCGCGTGGCTGCGACTACGTCGCTTCCGCCTTGGATCCCGAGCAAGCTGCGCTCGCGCTCGCGTTGGCGCGCGATGCAGATGTGACGGTCTTCGTCGGAGGCATCAGCGCGCAGCTCGAGGGTGAAGAGATGCCGCAATCGCTGGACGGGTTCGACGGCGGCGATCGCACCCGCATCGAACTTCCCGCCGTGCAAACGATGCTGCTGCAGCGGCTGCACGCTACGGGCACACCCCTCGTCTTCGTGCAAATGAGCGGCAGCGCCATCGCATCCGCCTGGGAAGCCGCCAATGTGCCGGCAATCGTTCAGGCGTGGTATCCGGGCGAAGCCGGCGGCGCCGCGGTCGCCGACGTGCTCTTTGGTGACTACAATCCGGCCGGCAGATTGCCGGTGACGTTTTATGCCTCGACGGCCGACTTGCCGCCGTTCGGCGATTATGCGTTGAAGAACCGCACCTACCGGTACTTTTTCGGAAAGCCGCTGTACGCGTTTGGACATGGACGCAGCTACACGTCGTTCACGTATTCAAGACTTCAACTCGTACGGCGGCAAACCAGGCTGCAGGCGAGTTTCACGGTGCGCAACAGCGGACGCCGCGACGGCGACGAAGTCGCGCAAGCCTACGCCCATGCGGTAGATATCGAACAGGAGCGGCCGATCCGGCAGCTGTGCGGATTCACGCGCGTGCATGTGCGTGCCGGACGGCAACGGGAGATTGCGCTCGACGTCAACCTCGATTCGCTTGCGCGCTGGGTACCTGCGCGTAAGACCCTGCACGTGCTGCCCGGCATGTATGAAATCGAAGTGGGAGCCGCCTCCGACGACATTCGGCTGCGCGCGAGGATTCGACTGTGAGAGATGCGTACCGGAGAAGTACCGAGGAGCGGCTCAAAGCCTTCGTCGGTTCGGCGCTCCAACGACTCAACGTCGACGCGGCGCACGCCGCTCAGGTCGCCGACGTGCTGGTACAGGCGGACTTGCGCGGCATCGAGTCGCACGGCGTGGCGCGCTTGAACGCCTATTACGTCAGCCGCATTCGCGCCGGCATTATGACTCCTACACCGAAATATAGCATCGTGCGGCAAACGCCGTGCAGCGTGCTGCTGGATGCGGACAATGGCCTCGGGCATCCCGCCGCCATTCAAACGATGCGTGCGGTGATCGACAAAGCCAAAAACGTCGGTATCGCGTTCGGCTCTGTTCGCAATTCGAATCACTACGGAATCGCGGGATATTACGCGATGATGGCCCTAGAACACGATATGATCGGCATCTCGTCGACGAACTCCGTGCGCTACGCCGTGCCGACGTTCGGAAGCGATCTAATGCTCGGGACGAATCCGCTGGCTTTCGCGGTGCCGGCGGGAGAAGAACCGCCGTTCGTGCTCGACTTCGCCACGACCGCAGTACCACGTGGCAGGCTCGAAGTCTACCGGCGCAAAGGCCTCACGCTTGCAGATGGGTGGGCAGTCGATACATTTGGGCGCGAAACGATCGATCCGGTTGCGGGACTCGCGGGAGCGCTGCTTCCGCTCGGCGGCGCGGGCACCGAACGGGGCGGCCATAAAGGATATGGCTTAGGGCTACTGGTCGACATCCTGTGCGGCGTGCTCAGCGGCGGCGCTTTCGGTCCCGATCTTGGTTTGCCGGACGCGGACGACCGCCGTGGCGCGGTCTCCCACTGGTTTGCCGCCTTGCGCGTCGATGCGATGCGCGACCTCGAGGATTTCAAACGTGACATGGATGGCGAACTACGCGCGTTCAAGGAGAGCGCGAAAAGTCCGGGCCAAGACCGGATCTACGTGGCCGGGGAGATCGAGCACGAACGAGCGTTGCGCAATCGCTCGCACGGTGTGCCAATTCACGAGAGCGTGTGGGCCGATCTTGAAACATTGGCGCGCGAACTCGATCTCCCGTTAAACCTTGCGGCGTCACGCTGAGCCGGTCGAAGCGGGCTGTGCTGTCACGCTGAGCAGCGTTGTCACGCAAAGCCCGTCGAAGCGGGCTGTCACGCTGAGCAGCGTTGTCACGCAAAGCCCGTCGAAGAACGGCTGGGCGAATTTCTGTCATGGTGAGCCCGTCGAACCATGGGTGAGAACAGCTGAAGCGTTTTGCGAAGATGTTTTCGAAAGAGTCCTTGTGCCGGTCCTACGATCCGGAAGAAAAGCCTTCCCTATTGAACGAACATGAGCGCCCTAACGCCACGCCAGATGCAGAAGCAGTAACCTCATCGAGGCTTCCGGAAAAAGCCGTTATGCGAGCTGCCGCCGCGTTCTGTGTAATAAGCATCGTACTTAGCGCGTTCACGGCGCTTCATGGAACGGCTGCGGTCCGCAGCGTTCCAGTTGCGGAGGTCTTGGACGATCCCTACTTTGCCCGGCTACAGCCGCGTGCTGGTGCAAAACGTCGACTCCATCGTGGCAAGCGCAGGCTATTCGATCCGTCCGGTGCGCGCTGCGGCGTTAACCGCCGCAAGCGCACCTGCGGGCACGTTCCTAGTCCTTCCGCAAGCGCAAAAACTTCCAATCGCGCTCGATCGGATCGTTGAACGGCTGCTTCGCAGCGGTGGGTCCGTCGTGGCATTGGGCGTCCCGGCCTGGCAAACGGAACTGCGCGGACCGGCGTTAACGCAGCCGGCGCACTGGTTGTTCCAATCACCAAAATCGATTGCAGGTTGGAAAGACACGCCGGAACACTTCGATCGCGGCGGACGGTATGAGCTGCACGCCGTGACGATCGGCGGCCGCCGCCGTACAGCGCTGCATGCGGTGATTCGCAACGACGGTGGATTCGATCCGTTCGGTCCCGCTGCGCCCCGTTCTGGGCTGTTTCACCGCGGCGATTCCGTCACGGTGATCTGCGCGCGCGCGGGAGACGGACATACACGCGCGCTTTCCGTGCTTTGGGAAGAGCGCGACGGATCCAAGTGGAGCGCGACGGTCCCGCTTACGGAAAACTGGCGGCGGTACCGCATTCCGGCCGCGAGCTTTCGATCGTTCTTTACGAATACGGCCGCGCAATCGCGCCGCGGTTTCCAGCCGGCGGAAACGACGCGTTTTCTCATTGCCCTTCCGGGCTTCTCGCGCGGCGACGTTCCCGGCACAGCATCGTATTGGCTGCTCCGCGTGGGCACGGCGCCGGCGAACCCGCAACTCGACGCGCGCATCGTACCGCGTGATATTTTGGCGCCGAACTACAAGTTCTTCGAAAGCCATCGACCGCTGATCTTGAAAAGCCGCGCGGGCGGCGCACTGCCGTTGCCGGCTGGGCGAATCTTGTCCGTACAGGCGCGGCCAGACAGCGGTTTCGATAAAGGCCGTGCGTGGCGGCAGATCGCACTCGCAACGACCTACGATGCCCGTACAGGCGTCTGGCGCGGGAGTCCGGTGAATCTTTATCTCGCCTTACCGGCGCGCAGTGCGCTGCTCACCTCGACTATCGCAGATCCGGCTTTTTACGCCGATCCGAACGTTCGCGCGCTGTTCGTTACAGCGCTGCGCGACATGCAACGCGGCGCCTTCCTCCTTGACGGAGGCGCTCAATACTACACGGTATTTCCGCATCAAGCCCTCGACGTCGGTGCGCGCATCGTAAACCTGCGCGCCGTCCCGCGCGACCTTACCGTTCGCGTGACGATTTCGGCGAACGGTAAGCCCATCACCGCTGTAGAATGGCCTGTGCGACTGCAGAGTAACGCGCTCGCTGTGGTCCGGCGGCAGTGGATGCCCCCGCCAAAACCGGCGGCATATCGCCTAACCGCGCAGTCTGCTTGATCGCGGCGTTTCCATCGATTCGATCTCACACCCCTTTTTCGTGTATTCCTTTGGGCGACCCAAGTTCGTGCGTGTTCGCAATGGGCATTTTTGGATCGGCGCTCAGCGCTGGCGCATCAACGGCGTGAATTATGCGCCCTCGTCTAGCATCGGCACCGAAGACGAGCCGTATTTCAACGAGTACCTGAGCGCGCAGTCGTATGACACCGCGATTGTCGATCGCGATCTGCACGGCATCGCGGCGGCCGGCATGAATGAAATCACGGCTTGGATCGACACCTCCGAGGCAAGCTCCTGGAATCTTCTCGATCTGTTGCGTTTAGCGGCGAAGCATCATCTGCGCGTCAACCTATGCTTGCGTCCGGGGATGCCGCAGCAGTGGAACTGGCCGGCGCAGCAGCGCTTGATCGGGCGTTATCGCCTTCGGTCCAGCGGTACGATCTTCGCGTACGGGATCGCATGGGAACCGGGGTTCGGCACGCAAGCTGCGCGCGCGGCGCTCGACCCGGCGTGGCGACATTGGATTGTGGCGCACTACGGTGATCTTACGGCGGCTGAACGTGCTTGGCGGTTTACCACGCCGCGCAATGCGCGAGGAGAAGTGACGAATCCCTCCGATCGCGACATCGCCTCGAGTGCGGGACCATGGAGCCGCATGGTCGTGGCGTACCGGCATTTTGCGGACGATTGGCTTGCATCGACGTATGGTGCGGTGCGAAACCAAATGCACGCGCAAGATCCCAATCATGCGATCGCGTTTCGAATGGCGTGGGCAGGCGATCCGACGGACGACGGCGCAACCAACATGCCGTACCAATTCCCGGGTTTGGCGCGTGCCGTCGATATGCTCGAGCCTGAAGGATACGGCCGCGTCGGCGACTGGCGGCAAATCCGCCCGGGGCGATTCGAGATCGATTATGCGCGCGCCGTTGCGCCGCATCTACCGGTGTTCTGGGCGGAAGTGGGATACTCGGTTCAGGATCCTCTTGCAGGCGGACCCACGGCGCAGACGCTCACCCGACAGGCGCGCTTCTATCGCGATTTTTATCGTTTGGTTCGCGAATCGCGCGACGATGGCGTCGTTTTTTGGTGGTTTCCCGGCGGCTTTCGCGTCAACGAAGGCAGCGACATGGGGATTGTCAATCCCGACGGAAGCGATCGTCCGGTGACAAGCGCGATCCGCCAGGAATCGCGCATTTTACGCAATTCGCCCTTTCCGCCGGCGCCGCAATTTTGGCTCACCTTCAATGCGGACAAACATCCCGATGGGGTTTACGGCATCTACCGTGCATGCGCAGCGAAATATTGGGCGGCAATCGCGGCCGGCAAACGCGTTGGCTTGCGCTCTAATTTTCATGCGACACGGAGTCCGTCACAAAGCCAGGAGTGTGACGCGAAACGGCATTCCTAGCGGCGGCAATGATCAGTTCCTTGGCCAGCCCCTCGACGTCGTCGAACCATTGTTGCTAAAAGCAGCGAGCGCAGTGAACTGCTTCTCCGCGACAGGTGCGTCTCCATGCCGCATCACGGGCGACGCGTCGTGTTAGTCAGCTGGTGACGCCGTTGCCGCTGTCCCGGCACGCATGCGATGGCTTACCCGGGCAGGCTGACGTGAGCGGCGAGAGATGCTTTGGTTCGTAGAGGCCGAGCTTGTCGCCGCCGGGCAGTTCGAGCGTCGTTACCAAACCCCAGCCGCGGTCGGCGACCGGTGTCGTTTGGATGCCCTTTTTCTCGAGCTGCTGTACCGTCGCTGTGATGTCTGCGCAGATCAGCCACAGTTCGTGTTCGGGATCGTCTTCCGTCTCATGGACGGCGAATTCCGTCGGCGGTGCGGCGAAGAAGAGGCGCCCGTTGCCCGCGTCGACGTAGTGCAGGTCGAGCACGTCCTTAAGAAAGTCGTACATCTCCTTGGAGTGCTTGGTGTAGAAAATCGCGTGGATGCCGGTGATCACGGTGCCCCTTTTCCCTACATGTACGATATCATGGGCTCCCCAGCAGGAATAGCCAATCCGAGAGATATTCCGGTGTTCCGTTGCTGGTGAGCGGCGTCGTGTAGTCGCCGACCACGCTCATATGATATGCCACGGCTCCGAACCGTGCCACATTTTTGCCTGCTTGCGGTTCCAGCGAAAGTGCGCGGACGATCAAACGTGCCATCGGCTCCCTGATGTGATAAGCGGCAAACCATCGGTCTGAAGGTGTGGACGATGGAGCGCGCAGCCACGGTGAAAGACCACTCGAGACGTGAAAATCCCACGGGCTCGAAAAGAGCAAGACTCGCGCGACAGCGTGTTCTTTGGCTATAAACGCAGCCATGCCGGCACCTTGTGAATGTCCGCCGATGGCGATATGCGACCAATCCGGTGCGCCATCGGAGAGATACCTGTTCCAGCCGTCGCGCGGATGTTGCGCGTTTAAGTAGAGCAGCAGTTTGACGAGCCGGTTGACGATTGACTCTACCGGCCGGTCGTCGATGAGGTTCGTATCGTCCACGCCGTAAATCCGCTTGCGCCGTACGAGCGCGGAGCATGATGGATTTGGGTTGCTCGGACAGATCACGTTGACGGCGTCAGCGTCGTCGTACATCAACCCAATCGCGCGGTAGCCGTCTATTGCCGCAGTAGTGAGAAAGCGCTTCAAATTTTCAGGCTTGCCATGCGTTCCGGGAAGAAAGGCTAATAGCGGCGCGGTCGGAGCCACCGTTGCCCTATAGACGACCACGTTGTTCTCGGTAAAGCGAGTGATGTTTTGATCGGTTTCCTGCGGCGAGACGAACGAAACGACCACGTCACTAGATTGCGCGCGAGCCTGAGGGGATATTTGGGGGCCGATATTTCATCGATTCGCCTTTCCGGAAGTTGCTCTTGACCGCCTTGGCCGTGAAAGTAATCGATACGCGCCATACTGGACGGCGCAATCCTCCTCAGCGCGCGATGTACAAATCAGATCGCGCTCGTAAAAACGAGACGGCAGCGGCGGCTATCCTCATTCCAGGCAGTCTCGACTGCTTCAAACGGTCGTAAGATCGTCTGAATATGCAACTTCGCCGGCGTGGTCGCGCGCATGACGTCTCCGACGATGCTGACGAGCCGAGTATGCGCGACGCTGCGAAGGCCACTGCCAAGCAGCTCGAGGCGCGAACTTCGCAGCACGCTTGCGTCGAATGGAATCTCTGGACCCGACATCGCGCCGATCTGCACGAACCGGATGCGCGGCGCTTCCGCATCGGACCCGCCTCCCGCGATAACTGCAAGCAGTTGTTGCGCGGAAACGCCCCAAAGATAATCGAGAATGACGGCGACACCGCAGTCATATATTGCCGTGCGCAGAACCGCGACAAGCTCGTCGCTCGGCCGCGTGAGCGATATGGTCTCGTCTGCACCAAGAGCGCGAAGCGCTTCGAATTGCTGCTCGTCGCGGCCGGTTGCGATCACGCGGTTTGCGCCGAGATACTTTGCGATTTGAATCGCCAAGCGGCCCGCGGCGCCCGTCGCGCCATTGATCAGCACCGTCTCCCCCTGTACGAACTTTGCTCGCTCCACGAGCGCCGCCCATGACGACATACCGGGATTGGCGATGGCCGCGGCCGTGGCGTCGTCTACGTCGTTCGGAACGGCAATGCACAGATTGCTGCCCACCGGAACGCGCTCCGCCATCGCTCCGAACGGCGATCGTGGAAACGCAAAATAAACGCGCCGGCCGTTATCGAGCCGGCCTACGCCGTCAACACCCGCCACGAACGAGGAACTTGCGGTCGCGCTGTAATGCGCTCGGGATGCTTGCGCGCGTACGAGGTGACTCAGGGCCGCGGCGTTGACGTTGACGAGCACCTCGCCCTCGCCGGTCACCGGGTCTTGGAACGTTGTCCACTGTGGCGCGCGAGCAGGATCGGTGACGACCGCAGCGTTCACTGGGCGTTCTCCTCAAATGCCGTGATGCAGCAGTGAAAGCGCGGTCCGTTACTCTTCGCCATCGTAATAGTCTAAAGGCTCACTGCGAATGAGCTGGTACTCGGGTGACTTCACGGCCCATTTCTTGCTGTCGGGATAATAGCACGATTCCCCGATGGGATTGTCCGCGATGACGTAGAATAGGAGCTCTTCAGAGCCATCGTTTATGATCTGATGCGGCTCGTTCGGTTTGAAGATGAACGCGTCACCGGCTTCAATTGCAACGTTCCCATCGGAATGCCGTACGGTACCCTTCCCCGAAATCACATGGTAAAACTCCCACTGCGCGCTGTGGGAATGATAGGGACAAGAAGCCGCGCCGGCGGGGATTCTGGTGATCTCGACGTCGAACGGATGCCGCTCGCTCAGGGAAGAAGACCGCCGGTCGCGTCCCAGCGCCTCCGAAATTTTCTGGCCGGCCCGCGAAAATTTTCCGTTCGGAGAGTCCTGAGATACCCACTCTATGTGTCTAGTATTTACTATCTTCATCGCTTATCCCGACTGTGCTTCGACTCTGGAGTAGATGTGTGGTAGCAATCGCGCTGGTGACTGCCCGCGGCTGGCATTACACGTTCCGACGCTCGAGCGCTCGCAACACCAGTGCGGCAGCACCGATCTGTCCCGCGTCGTTGCCGAGTTGCGCGATCGTGAGCCGCACTTTGCCCGGGGCACCGTTACGGTGAGTTCGTCGACGCGGCGTCGAACGGCATCGAGCAAGAAATTGATCTCGTTCCGGCCCAGAATCATTCCGTCGTCACGCACGATTGCCGCAGCCGCGTGCGTTCCGCCGAGGTCGACGCCGATTACGCGGCGCAAAACGCCATTACCCGCGCGGGGGAAGAACCTCACGGCAGAGCCGTGATGGTGTCAAGCGCCCCAGCCTCGGCGTTTACGTACGTCGTCGGACCGTACACGCTGCGACCGGTGGTCCAGCCTTGAGCATCCGAGGCTTCCAACGCTGCCAGGTTTGGTACACGCGCGACTTGACGCCCGTCAATCCAGAGCTGCCGCGCCGCAATGCCGTGAATGTGCAGCTCGTACGTGCGAAGAGCCGGGCGAAAAGTGCCGGATGGTAATTCGGCACGAAAACGGACCACGGGCCCATCGGCTACTACGCGCAGTTGTTGTTGAAAATATGCCCCGTGTTCGTAGGCATATGTGTGGCCGTCGTCATCATAGTACAGAAACGACGAAGGTAATCGCGAAGGAAAAATCTCTAATGTGATGCGCGCCGGCGAGTGTTGTGCGGTATATTGCTCGACGGGCTGCATCGGAATGATCGCGCCTTCCCGTACGAAGAGCGGCATATCGTTCCAGGTCCTCGCGTCGACCCCATACGCTAACGTTTCGGGACCTTGATACCGGGTGCCGCGAAAAAAATCGAACCAGATTCCTTTCGGCAAATAAATGCTGCGATGCGCCTGTCCCTCGCCCAAGACCGGTGCCGCCAGCAATTGCTCGCCGAACATCCACTCGTCCGTAACGTACGGCGCATTCTTGTCATGGGTAAAATCCCACACTAGCGGTCGAACGACGCCCACGCCGGACGTGTGCGCTTGCCATTCGTATGCGTAGATGTACGGAAGCAGCCGATAGCGTAAGTCAATCGCGGCTGTGGCGACAGCCTGCGCTTGCGGGCCGTACACCCAGGGCTGGCGTTTCTCTCCGTACGTGCCATGAACGCGCATGATTGGCGTCAGGGCCGCAAACTGCATCCAACGCGAGTAATTCTCCGGGCTCGGATGGCCGTCGAATCCGCCGGTGTCCATGCTCCAATGCGGCTCGCCTAAATCGATCGTGCCGAGCATGCGGATCGCCTGCTCCCGCATGGAGTCGAAGCTCGTTTCGATGTCTCCGGACCACTCGCCATACGCATACCGCTGCGCGCCTAAATAGAAATTGCGGTTGAGCGACCAAACGCGTTCGTTTCCTACGGCGCGCGCACCGTCGTACATGGCGCGTTCCATGTTTTCGTGTTGGAAGTTCGGAAATTGGACATCGCCGATCGCGTCCGCCTCATCGTTCCAAAAGCCGGCTATCCCGGCGTGATATGCAGGAAGCGTATGCTGCCAAAACCATGTGCGCGCGGCGGCCTTTGCAAAATCGATGTCGCGAGCGCGACGTCCGGAAAAGTATTCAGCGTACGGGCGCTGCCAAGAAAAGAACAAGTGGTGCGCAAATGCATATTTGGCAGCTGCATCGACGGTTCCGCGTGAGTTCGAAAGCAGGATGCGGGGCTTGAAGATGCCGGCGAGCTTGACACCGGCCGCTTCCATTTCGCGGCCGAATTTGCCGGACGCGCCGCCGGGAAAAAGATCGGGCCGCACGTTGCCGGCGCCGTGCGTGCTGTTCCAGCGCCACTCGCCGTAGTCGTCCTCTCCCCAGGCTTTCCAGTCAAAATCGAGGATAAACGCATCCAGCGGGATATGCTTGGCCCGGTAGGTGCTCACGATGCGCTCGACCTGGCGCTGCGAACTTCCCCATTGACTGTTGAGAAATCCCAAAGACCATTTAGGTATCATCGGCGGATGCCCGCTGATGTCGGCAACGCCGCGCATGATCGCTTTGGGATCGCCGACAATCACAAAAAATTCGATATCTGCGCGCGAATCGCCGGTGAAGGCAATCCAATCGTTGTCGATGGTAAAGGCGCCGCCGTCGGAGTCGATCAGGATCCCATATCGGCTCGTATACGCGAGCGGTGCTCCGCCGTCACCCTGGCGGCCGGCGCTTACGGTTCCTCCACCGTTGCGCAGCAGGCCGTTACGAATATCTTGACGCGCGTCGACATTGTTGCCGGGCAGACTGGTGTTGTCGATTCCGTAGAACGCGCCCGCCGGTGCATAGCGTAAGCGCACCGCATGCGCCCGAATATCGTGTTCGGAAGATTCCCACAGCAAGCGTTTGCCGTCGGCATCGTCGATCTCCAAACGAACCGGGTTTTTGTACATCGTGACGCTCAACGCGCCGGTGGCGATCCGCGTGCGCTCGCTGGACCGATCGATGCGTACCGACGCACCAGGCCATCGCGCGTGCGGATCGACGACGAGCGTTCGCGCACTCTGATGCTTTGGGATTTGCAAATGTACCCGCACGATGTTCGTTTCGATCGCTTGCACGACGAGCGCATTGCGGCCCAGCGGAAGCAGGAGCTGCGTAGAATTGGCTGTGGAGTGAATAGCCGTCAGCAGCGCGACGAGCGCCGCGCAGACAATCGCTATGCGTGCGGTCACCGATGCAGTCTACCACGAACTTGCCGCGCCGCAAAAACGCTGCTGCAGTACAAGGGCGGCGAGGAGCGGTGACTTCCCGCGCGAACCACGACACGGATGAAGCGCTCCCACTTCATCTCCGGCGTTGCGGCCGGGGCGGCATCGTACGCGCTAGTCGGCTCCGCTGGCCAGGCGCAAGCCGGCGGCGCCGGCGCCGATTTCTCGCTCGGAAATTCGGCCATCGATGCGACCTGGGCGATCCAGAACGGTAGGCTTGCACTCGTGCGCATGCGCGACGGCGTCCTGCGGCGTGCAATTCCGTTACCGCGCGAAATGTTCCGCGTCACGCTACAGGATGGAACAGAGTGGCACGGGCGCGACTTTCGCGTCGTGTCCGGACCGGCGCACGAAACTCTCAGTGCAGATCCGCGTGCCGCGCGCTACGCCGAACGCATACCAGGGCGCCAAATCAGCATTGAACTGGCGCATCCCAGTGGTAACCTGCGTGTGAAGTGGCGCGCTATTCTGCGCGACGGCTCGGCGTATTTGCGCCACGAGTTTGAGTTCTTGACCGTCGGCTCGGAAATGCAAATCAAGAGCATTACGCTCATAGATTTTGCCGAGCTGCCGGACGGCTTTGTCGTCGGCAGCGTGGACGGCTCGCCGATCGTTTCGGGAAGTCTCTATACGGCGGTGGAGCACCCTTTCGCGCAATCCGATGCGATCTACGATCGCGCCAGCGCATCCCTTCCGCTTCGTGTGCCGCTGCGTCCCGGAGTGCCGCTCACCGTTTCGAGCGTCATCGGCGTAACAAGGCCAGGGCAGCTGCGCCGCGATTTCCTTACGTACGTCGAACGGGAGCGCGCGCATCCGTACCGCACGTTCTTGCACTACAACTCGTGGTACGATCTTGGGTACTTCACGCGCTATACCGCTGCGCAAGCTTTGGAGCGTATTCACGCGTTCGGAACCGAGCTCACGCAGTCGCGGCGCGTGCGGCTGGAGTCGTTCCTGTTCGATGACGGTTGGGACGACCCGCGCCGCCTTTGGCAATTTAACGCCGGGTTTCCCGACGGATTCGTGCCGCTCAAAGAAGCGGCGGCGCAGTATCGCGCGGCACCCGGCGCGTGGCTCTCGCCTTGGGGCGGTTACGGCGACCCCCGGGACGAGCGTCTGGCCAGCGCAAAAGCGCAAGGCTACGGTGTCAACGAGGACGGTCTAGCCCTTTCGGCGCCGAAATATTACGAGTATTTCCAAAGCGTCGTTACAAAATTCATTCAACGCGGCGGCGTGAACCAGTTCAAACTTGACGGCACGGGCAACGCCGGCAACGTCTATCCCGGCAGCCGGTTCGGCAGCGACTTCGACGCAGCGATTCATCTCATCGAAAAAGCGCGCAGCATCGAACCCTCGATCTACATCAACCTTACGACCGGCACGTACCCATCGCCGTTCTGGCTGCGTTACTGCGATTCAATTTGGCGCGGCGGCGAAGACCACGACTTTTTCGGACCGGGCACGCATCGGCAGAAATGGATGACGTATCGGGACGCGGACACGTATGCGGGCGTGGTGACGCAAGGGCCGTTGTATCCGCTCAATTCGCTGATGCTGCACGGATTGATCTATGCGCAGCACGCCAAGCATCTGAGCGACGATCCGGGCGGCGATTTCCGCGACGAAATCCGTTCCTATTTTGGAACCGGCACGCAGTTGCAGGAAATGTACATCACGCCCACGCTGCTCTCCCGGCAAAACTGGGACGATTTAGCGCAATCTGCAAAATGGTCGGCCGCCAACTCCGCCGTTCTGCGCGACACCCATTGGATCGGCGGAGATCCGTACCGCCTGCAGATTTACGGTCACGCGGCATGGTCGCCGCAAGGAGGCATCGTGAGTCTGCGCAATCCCAGCGATCGTGCGCAGGAGATCGCCCTCGACGTCGCAGAGGCGTTCGAGCTCCCGCAAGGCGCGCCGCAGCAGTACGTTGCGCGTGGTTCCTGGAAACACGAGCCTCCACTCAGCCTGAAGGCCGGCGTCTACCACGTCTTTCGTTTGCGCCCGTTCGAGGTGCTCACGCTCGAAGCGCTCCCACACTGATTCACGCATGGCATTGAGCGCCGTCGATTGGCTCATCATCGCGATTTATTTTGCATTCGTGCTCTCCATCGGCGTGGTGCTGCGCCGGGTGACGCGCACGGGCTCGGATTTTTTCCTGGCAGGCCGCTCCGTGCCGGCCTGGGTGGCCGGCTTGGCATTCATCTCTGCCAATCTTGGCGCCCAGGAAGTCATCGGCATGGGCGCATCCGGCGCGAAGTACGGCATTTCGACCGCACATTTCTACTGGATCGGCGCGATTCCGGCGATGGTGTTCATCGGCGTGTTCATGATGCCGTTCTACTACGGCTCCAAAGCCCGTTCCGTGCCGGAGTATTTGCGGATGCGCTTCGACGAGAAGACGCGCGCGCTCAACGCCATCACGTTCGCAGTCATGACGATCCTCTCGTCCGGCATCTCGATGTACGCCATGGCCAAGCTGCTCCAAACGCTCCACGTGTTCGATGCCGCCTTCGCCGCGATGCATCTTTCGCAAAGCTGGATATTCCATGCGTCCATCGTCGTCTCGGCGGCGATCGTGCTGGTCTATATTTTGCTGGGCGGCCTCAAGAGCGCAATCTACAACGAAGTGCTGCAGTTCTTTTTGATTGTCGCCGGCTTCTTTCCGCTCGTGTACTTGGGTCTGCGCGGCATCGGCGGATGGAACGGGCTTCGCGCTGCCCTACCCGCCGCCTACACGCACGTCTGGTATCGTGCGAACGACCCTCATGCAAACCTGCTCGGCGTAGACGCGTTCGGGCTCGTCATGGGTCTGGGGTTCGTGCTCTCCTTCGGCTACTGGTGCACGGATTTTTTGGTCGTGCAACGCGCGATGGCGGCAGATTCCATGGCGGCGGCCCGGCGCACGCCGCTCATTGCCGCGGTGCCGAAGATGTTTTTCCCGTTCCTGGTCATTTTGCCGGGAATTATCGCGATTGCGCTGACGTCGCTGCATCCCGCGCAGGGGTTCATTCCCGTAAAGCTCGGTACGAACGGCTTGCCGGTGTTGAACGGATCCGGCAAAGCCGTGCTCGATTACGATTTGGCGATACCGTCGATGCTGCTGCATTTCTTCCCCACCGGCATCTTGGGTCTGGGCTTGACGGCGCTGCTCGCGAGTTTTATGTCCGGTATGGCAGGCAACGTGACCGCGTTCAATACGGTTTGGACCTATGACATCTATCAATCGCATATTCGACCCCACGCGAGCGATGCGCATTATCTGGGCATCGGCCGCGCCGCAACGGTCTTTGGCATTCTGGCCTCAGTCGCGGCCGCGTACGCGGCCGCGCAATTCAATGATATCATGGACGCGCTGCAACTGGTGTTCGCGTTCGTGAACGCGCCGCTCTTCGCGACGTTTTTGCTCGGAATGTTTTGGAAGCGCACGACCGGCCACGGCGCGTTTGCCGGCCTGCTCGCGGGAACGCTTGCGGCAGCCGTGCACCACGGCCTGACGCTTCCTGCGGGAGATCTCCCGGGAATCAAGGGTGCGTGGTTCGGCGCGGTGCATCTTTATCCGAGCGAGATGAGCCAGAACTTCTATACGGCGATTGTCGCGTGGTGCACATGTTTCATCGTGACGATTGTCGTCAGCTCGCTGACCAAGCCGCGCGAGGAAAGCGAACTCACGGGACTGGTCTATTCCCTTACGCCGCGAGCGCGTGAGACTACGCCGCTGTTCAAACGGCCCGTCACAATCGGTGCCTTCGTGCTGGCCGGGTGCGCGCTCTTGAACCTGGCCTTTCGTTAATGGACCGCTGAGTCGATGGGAATGGACATGCGCGTTCCGGTAGGATTGCTCTTCATCATCTTGGGAGCCGTGCTGGCGCTGTTTGGGGCGTTGAGCGGCGCCGCGATTTACGAACGCTCGCTGGGCATCGACGTGAATTTGATTTGGGGAATCATCATGCTTGTCTTTGGCGCGGCGATGTTGTTTTTCGGCGTGCGCCACCGGGGCGGCGCGTGAGCGTGACCGAGATCGCGCTGGGAAAGATCCGGCGAGCGCAGTTTTTGAACTTGATGGCCGCGCAAAGCGCGTGGTTCGTGCTCGGACCCGCGGTCACGCGTGCGGTGGCACCGCGTTCTGCAGCAATCCGCGACGGAAAGTTCATGCTCGATGGAGAGCCGGTACAGTTCATCTCCGGCGAGATGCACTACGTGCGCGTGCCGCGCGAGTACTGGCGTCACCGCCTTCGCATGGCCCGTGCCATGGGTCTGAACGCGATCACCACGTACACGTTTTGGAACGTGCACGAGCCCGAGCCGGGACGCTACGATTTCAGCCGCTGGCGCGACATTGCGGCCTACGTGCGCACCGCCCAAGAAGAAGGTCTGCACGTCATCCTTCGCCCCGGCCCGTATATCTGCGGTGAATGGGAGTTCGGCGGATTCCCGGCGTGGCTGCTCGCCGATCCTGCCACACAATGCCGCACCCGCGATGCGCGATTCATGGAACCCGCGCGGCGATGGCTCAACCGTTTGGGCGCAGAATTGCGGCGATCGCAATTTCCGCAAGGCGGCCCCATCGTTGCGGTCCAAATCGAAAACGAATACGGTTCGTTTGGCGACGACCACGAATACATGCGGGAGGTGTACGCGGCAATTAGCGCTGCCGGTTTCGATCGCGTCATCCGATATACCGACGACGGCATATCCGAGCTGCGCGCCGGATCGCTTTCCGGCGTGCCCGTCGCGGGCAGCGTCGGCAATCCACGCACCGATTGTCCGGCGCTGGCAGCGTTCCGTCCAAGGAATCCGGTCATGGCCGGCGAGTACTATCCGGGCTGGTTCGATCATTGGGGTGAAGAACACCATGAAGTGTCGTACGAGCGGCCCGCGGCAGATCTGGAGTGGATGCTCGCGCACGGAGTTTCGTCCAGCATGTACGTCTTTCACGGCGGAACGAATTTCGGTTTCATGAACGGCGCTAACTACAGTGAAGATCAGCCGTATCAGCCCACGACGACCAGCTACGACTACGATGCGCCCGTGTCCGAAGGCGGCGAAGCGACCGCGAAGTATCACGCGTTTCGCACGATCATCTCGAAATACACCGCGGGTGCGCTTCCGAGTATTCCAACGCTGCCGCCGCGCGTTGCAATTGCGCCGTTCGAGCTTCCCGAAAGCGCGGATTGGCGGGATTTGCTAGGAGCGCCGCAATCCAGCGCGCAGCCCCGGCACATGGAAGCGTACGGCCAAAGTTTCGGCTACATCGACTACCGCGCGAACCTGCACGCGGGCGGCGATCGTCAAATTACGTTCGGGGACGTGCGCGATTACGCCGTGGTTTTCTTGAACGGGAAGGTTGCGGGCACTCTGGACAGACGAAACAAGGAACGCTCGATAGCGCTGACCGTGCCGGTGGCCGGGGCAACCCTCGACGTGCTCGTCGAGAACAGCGGACGCCTGAACTACGGAACCCGCTTCACGTCGGATCGCAAGGGAATCATCGCACCGGTGCTGCTCGACGGGCAGGAGCTGACCGGCTGGGACGCTTACACGCTGCCGATGCACGATCTCTCGGCGCTGCGCTTTAGCCGCTCCGATACTGCGGGCCTGGCGTTTCATCGCGGGACATTTCATCTGGAGACGCTCGGCGATACGTTTATCGACGTTCGCATGCTGGGCAAAGGGGTGCTTTGGGTGAACGGGCACGCACTCGGGCGCTTCTGGAGCATCGGTCCCCAATACACGCTGTACGTACCGGCGCCGTTCCTGCGCCGCGGCGCGAACGAAGTCATCGCGTTCGATCTGTTCGAGCGTTCGTACCGGCGCCTTGCGGGTGTAACCGGTCCGCTGTACGGCGCGATCACCGCGTAGAAAAGCGTGCAATCATGATGAACGCCGGCCTCAGCGCCTCCAACCTCAATTACAACCGCCTGCTGCTTCTCGTCGCCGGGCTGGGTGGTTTGCTGTACGGCATCGACGTCGGCATCATCGCCGGCGCGCTTCCGTATCTCGAAGCGACGTCCGGTTTAGATCCGAGCCAGCTCTCGTTCATCGTTGCGGCGGTCTTGCTCGGCAGCGTGATTTCGAGTCTTGTCGCGGGTGCGCTGGCCGACTGGATGGGGCGCAAGAATTTGATGGTCTTAAGCGCGCTCATGTTCGTCGCAAGCATACCGCTCATCGCGCTCGCGCACGGTTTTGGTCCGCTCGTCTTCGGCCGCCTGCTGCAGGGCACGAGCGCCGGTTTGATCGGCGTGGTCATTCCGCTCTATTTAGCGGAGTGTTTGGGCGCGTCCAACCGCGGCAAGGGCACGGGCCTGTTTCAGTGGCTCCTCACGTTTGGATTCGTCGTCGCGGGGCTTATCACGCTGTATTTCAGCTATCGCCTTGGCGAGGTGCTGAAGGCCGGTAATGCCGCCGAGATCTTCGCGTTCAAGGATCGCGCCTGGCGAGATACGTTTTGGGTTTCGCTGCCCCCCGGCATTTTGTTCGTGATCGGCAGTGTGATGGTGTCCGAGTCGCCGCGCTGGCTTTTCCGGCGCGGTAAAAAAGAGGCGGCGCTGACGGCGCTTTTGCGGTCCCGCGATCGGGAGCAGGCCGAGGCCGAACTGCGCGCGATGGAGGACACCGCCGCCGCCGAGCGCGCCAAAACATCGGTTGGTGCGAAGATCAAAGAATCGCTCCTGCGCCGCAAATACGTCGTTCCGTTCATTCTCGCGTGCGTCATTTTGACGTGCAATCAGCTGACCGGCATCAATTCCATCATCGGATACAACACGACGATATTGCTGCAGGGCGGCCTCTCCGACTATCAGGCGCACATCGGAAGTCTGTTCTTCAGCATCGTGAACTTCGGGATCACGATGATCGGCGTCATTCTCGTCGACCGGAAAGGGCGCAAATTTTTGCTCTCGCTCGGCAGCGCGGGCATCATCCTCTCACTCGTAGGAACCGGCATACTGTTTTCTCGCACGCAGGCAAGCCAAAGCGACGTGAGGCAGGCCGTGCAGAGCATGGCCGCTCCGAACCAAAGCCTCTCGCTCTCGTTTAATCGCGCAACCGCCGATAAACTGCTCGCTGGCGTCGGAAAAACGGCGGGCGGTCGCCCCCAGTCGCTCGAAATCATCTACTCGTACGGAGATTACCGTTCCGTGACGAATCTCGTACGCTCCAACGAGACGTCGCTGCCGGTTCGGATCACGCGTTCGCTGCCGGCCAACAAGATCGCCGCGTTCTTTTCCAATCCGTTCGGGAATCTCGACCGCTCGCGCAACGCACCGCTGAAAATCGACGCGGCGCTGATTGCGCCGGTGCCCAGCCGGCTCAACGGCTGGCTCGTCGCAATCACGCTCTTTCTCTTTATGGCATTTTACGCGGTGGGACCGGGCGTATGCGTCTGGCTGGCCCTTTCGGAATTGATGCCCACGCGCATTCGCTCCAACGGCATGAGCATCGCGTTGTTTTTGAACACCGGAACCTCGACGATTATCGCGGCCATATTTCTGCCGACGGTCGGTAAGTACGGCTACTCCACGATGTTCTTTGCGTTTGCGGCGTGCACGGTCATCTACTTCGTGACCGCCGCATTCTTTCTGCCCGAAACCAAAGGCAAGACTCTGGAACAAATTGAGGCACACTTCGAAGGCGGCGCTAAAAAGAACGAGCTCGCCGCATCCTTGTCACCCTGACCCTTCGACTCGCTACGCTCGCTCAGGACTGCGCTTCGCGCAGGCCCTCGTGGCGAAACGCTTTGCTTTGTCACCCTGAGCCAATTTGTCACCCTGAGCCTGTCGAAGGGTGTGCATGCGCTGTCACCCTGAGCCTATTTGTCACCCTGAGCCTGTCGAAGGGTGTGCATGCGCTGTCACCCTGACCCAATTTGTCACCCTGAGCCTGTCGAAGGGTGTGCATGCGCTGTTACCCTGAGCCTTCAATTTTGTCACGCTGAGCCTGTCGAAGGGTGTGCAAGCGCTGTAACCCTAAGCCTTCAATTTTGTCACCCTGAGCCTGTCGAAGGGCTTTGTCACCCTGAGCCTGTCGAAGCGCCTGTCACGCTGACCCTTCGAGTCGCAACGCTCGCTCAGGACTGCGCTTCGCGCAGGCCCTCGAAAAACGCTTTGCTTTGTCACCCTGAGCCAATTTGTCACCCTGAGCCTGTCGAAGGGTGTGCATGCGCTGTCACCCTGACCCAATTTGTCACCCTGACCCTTCGACTCGCAACGCTCGCTCAGGACTGCGCTTCGCGCAGGCCCTCGTGGCGAAACGCTTTGCTTTGTCACCCTGAGCCTGTCGAAGGGTGTGTATGCGCTGTCACGCTGACCCTGTCGACGCGCGCTTCCCCGTCGTGTGACGTCATTCTTCCGCGTATTGCAACGACGAGTGTTTTTCGCATGTCCTCATCAAGACCCATGACCTTGGTTCTTCTCCGAGAAACCCAGTCTGCGTTGATCGCCCGTCCAGTCGCCAGGATTTTACGGGACGCGACATACGCAACTCGTGGACTCCTTGCTGCAATTCGGCGACTCCACAATTCTAGAAAAGCCGCCAAACCGGTCGAGGGCACCGCTACGGCCGCTCGTCGGCATGCACAAAGGGGTCATCCGATGTTTGGCAGGGTCACTTTAGTCCTCCGACGTATCGGGGTAGCGTCCGGCCCCCGCCAAGCCGGTACTCCTCGATAAGGAGCCGATTGATGCGCCACGCCCGTTTTGTATGTTGCGCCCTCCTGCTCGTTCTAGCGATGCTCGCTACGCTCGTAGCTCCTGTCCAAGCCACCACGGTCGGAACCATTTCAGGAACCGTGACGGAAAGGCCGTCGGGCAGACCCCTCAGCAACGTCGCCGTGGCCGCCGTCTCGCCGAGCGGAACCTATCGAGCAGTGACGGACGTGCACGGGTTTTTCTCCATGACCGGCCTGAACACCGATACGTACACGATCAGCTTTCAGCTTCGCGACTACGAGCCGGTCTCCGAAGCCGGCGTGAACGTGGCGGCGGATCAAGTCTCGACGGTGAACGTGGCGATGCAGCGATCGCTCAAGACCATCGCCGACGTGCGCGTGCGTTCCGCCGGCGGAGCGTTTCAGCCGCACCAAACCGCCGACACTTATACCGTCACCCAGCAGCAAATCCTGACAATTCAAGGCAGCCCCCTCAACATCAGCGAGAAGAGCCTGCTCACCGCGCTCCCCGGCGTGCAATACAGTTCCGGCAATTACCCGACGATCCGCGGTGGCCGCACGAACAACGTCGACTACGAGTTCGAAGGCATGAACTACACGGATCCCTACACGCAAAAGAACATCAACGGGTTTAACTTTCCCGCGTTCGGCCTTCAGTCGGTGCAGCTCAGTCCGGGCAGCGAGAACGAGACTTTCGGAAATTCGGGCGTTGGAACCGTCAACGTGACCGCGCGCCGCGGAACGTATCCCGGAACGGCGGATGTCGCGGCCGGCGTAGGTGGTCCGGGTTTTTTCCACTCGTTCGATTTCGGCTATGGCATCGCCACGCCGAACGGGCGCTGGTCGGAATACCTCAGCTACACCGCGCATAATAACGCGCCGCGCTACGGCGGACAGTACTGGACCGACAACGCGAACGACATCGGCGTCTACAACTTTCCGATGTACTTGACCGATCGCGAGCTGCTCAGCAACACGGTGTACAAATGGGGCCGCAACGATCGGTTCGGATTACAGCTGCTCATCAACACCGGACTGCATGAAACCGACGGCGGCTACGGCAACGCACTGTCGACCAATCTGTGCTATTTTTCGTGCGACCCCAATCAAATCGACCCCTTTGCCGCAGGCCCCGGTAACTATCCCAACGGCGCCGGATACGCCGGCGTGGTGGACTTCAACGGCAATCCGCACGGACTGACCGTGCAGCAGATTCAAAGCTTGCTCGTGTTTTCACCAGGCCAAACGCAAACGTACCAACTCTTGGGCGGCAGTCCCGAATACTCTGAACACGGAATATCGAACGGTTCGAAGCTGCAGTTCACGTGGAATCCGGATTCGTCGACCTACATCTACGCCGGCGCGGACACGACCAACGGCGCGACGACGTCGGACAGTCCGAACGCGGCGCTCTACCGCGTCATCGGCGGCTACAACGCGGAGTTCAACGCCGGGATGACCAAGCAGCTGAGCGAAAAGAACTTGCTGCGTCTGAACGTGCACACCTTGCGCGAGCGTCCGCTCAACGAGGGTCTGTTCCCCAACGACGAGCTCTTCAACATCGTGCCGGCGTTTGGAGTCAGCAGCGGCGAGCTGTACGACTTCATCTCGCCCAGCGATCCGAACTGCCCGCTCGGATCGGATCCCAGCGGCAACAGTTACTGCGGGCATCTGTACAAGGCGCTGAACATTACGGGTCCTACCGGCACGCTCAAACTGATTCCCGGCGGCGCGGGCACGCGCATTACGGGCTCGTCCTTCGATTACAGCCTCGGTGATTCGTGGACGCCGAACCAGCACCTAAAGATCGACGCCGGCCTGCGCATCGAAAACCATCGGTATCACCTGCCGCCGTACGGTCAGCTGCCGGACTGCACGTCGTACTACATCCCGGTCGCGTATGCCACGCCGTCGCCCGGCGTATTGCCGGACGGCGAAACGGGCGCATTCGTCAACGGTAAGCCGGTGGGACCGGGAAACTGTCCCAAAGCGGTCTTTCTGCCGCTAACCAAAGATCAAACCAATCCGGTCGTCCCCGAGCCGCGCTTTGCGGCATCTTACCAATTGGGAGCGCGCGACGCCATCCGCTTTTCGTACGGCCGCACTGCGAGATTCCCCGAAGGCCAAGCCAGCGACTACGCTCCGCCGTTCAACTACGGCAGCCAGTTCGCGGGCCTTGCGCCCTATTTGAATCCGGGCATGTACGCCGTTACGCATGTGTACAACTACAACGGCGGCGTCTTTAGAAGCACCGATCCCAACGACTATTACGGAACCCATGGCATTCCGGTGGACTGCGGCTTTACCGGATACAACGTTCCGTGCCAGTCCTATCAGGAGCAGCTCTACTGGTCGGTGCAGAACGGCGACTTCGGCAATCCCGTCGCCCCGCTCGCTCCCGTCACGTACAGCAACTTCGATCTCTCGTATTCCCACCTGTTCCCGCACAACGTGTCGGTGAAGCTGACGGGCTGGACGCGCAGAGCGTACGATCTCGACATCACCGAGAAAGTTCCGCAGCGCACGCTCTTCAACACCGTCATCATCAGCCCGAACGGCAGCGTGGCGAACTACCTCTATTCCATACCGACGAACGACGGAATGGAAATCGCCGACGGCATGGAGTTCTACCTGACGAAAGAAAACCCGTACGGGCTTTCCGGACAGCTTTCCGCGACGTACAACAACGTGCGGCAGAACGTGCCCAACGCCGATGAATTTCACGGATTGCTCAATCCGGTCGCGGCCACCGGTCTTTACCGGGTGGGATACGTTTCCCCGTTTACCTCGACGCTCGCCGCCTCGTACCGCACGCGTTCCGGATGGCGGGCCCAGGCGCGCTTGGATTACGACATTGGTTATCCGTACGGCGATGGACTGCTCACCAGTTTCAGTTACGCCGGCGTCAACTACGTCGTGCCGCACGTCAATGCGACCAACGGCAACGTGCTGAGCAACGGGAACACGCAGTTCGTCGATCCGTCGAATCCCGGCTCGGTCTTCAAACCGAACGTCGCCGCGACGCTGGGGACGCCCGAATCGAATCAAGCGCAGGGGTTGCTATCGCATCCCAATCTGTTTGCTGAACTCACGCTCGAAAAGACGATAGGCAGCGGCGCGCTCGGCGTGACGATCGACAACCTTTTCAACGAAGCGTATTCCGGACCGACGTATCCCATCGGAGATTTCGGCGTCATCAGCGGCGGCCCGTTCAACATTCTCAACAGCCCATCGTACTATCAAGGTACTGCGGGCATGGCCCTCAATAAGACGTATCAGCCCGTTGCAACCGGTATCGGTGGTCCGCTCAGCGGTTACAGTACCAACTGCACGCCAAATCCATCTGCGGGGCAAACGTGCCAAACCGCGGGCGGCGCGGTGAACGGGCGCGGCGCGTACCTCAACCTGCCCAATGCGATCGGACGCACATTCTACGTGTACTACACCATCCACGTGTAAGGAGACGCGCATGAAACGATTCATACCGGTCATCGTCGCAGGCGCGCTCCTGAGCGGATGCGGCGGAGGCCTCACCAACGGCCGATCGTTCACGCCGACGCAAACGCCCGGCACGACGCTGCAGAGCAGCAAAATCCAACTGGCGGTAGGTACGGCGCAGACTTCCCGATGGCACGACCGGATTGAACGTCGTTTCAACGTTTCGGCAATCGAACGGGCTTTCCGCAGCCCTCGTCAACACGCCGTCGATCACCGGGCCGTCCGCGTTCGTCGTACCTGCGACGAGTTCGGTCAAGGCAACGGCGACGGCGGATCCGGATCGGATGCGGGCACCCACTCCATCACCGCGTATGCCGCAATCATATTTGCCTTTGCCGGCAGCGTTGACGACGTTCGGACGCGTCGGCGGCGACTTTGCATCGGGCCTTGCCGATTTCAACAACGATACGAACGGCAACGGCGCGTTTTATCCGGGTCAGGCCAGCGGTCCGAACCCTGCGTGGGGCGAGCCGTTTTACGTTGCAAGCATTCCAAATACCGGAACGCTGCCGAGCGGCACTCCCAACGTCCCGCCGCAGCCGTATATCGTCGGACCGCCCGCCGTCCCGTTCTTCAACGACGGCACCGAGTTCAGCAGCTTCGCGGGCTACATGACCGGCTTTACGGCGTTCGAAGCGGCGCCCGCAACCGGACAATACACGCTCACCGACATCGTCGCGACCACCAATGCCGGCTCACCGACGTTCACCGCAACGGCGACGCTCACCAGCACTACGCCGCTTCCGGCGCTGCCCGCACCGACGTTCGTTTCCGACGGCAAGGGCGGTGGTACGGCAAGCGTTACCGTTCCGAGCGATCCACGCATCATTGAAACGTTGATCTACGTCGTCGACGTCGGCGCGAAAACATACTACACGAGCCCGCCGATCAAAGGCAGCGGTGCGCTCTCGTTCGTTTTGCCGGATGGGCTGGGCGTATGCGCGGTGATCGAGCCGGGATGTCAGACGAGCCATCCTGGCCCATCGATTACGTCCGGCGATCAATACTTGGTGTATGCCGCAACGTTCGATTATCCGCAATTCGAAGCGGAGCCGCCCGGCAACACCTCGCAAACGCCGACGCTCACGGGCGCAACCGCGCAGGCCGATCTCTCGCTGTCCCCGGCTTTTTCCGGCACGTATTAACCGCTGTTATCGTGACCCTTTCGCCGGAAATCGGCGAAGCTTGCTGAATACATCCGATGTTATGCACATTCGCAGAACATACGCGTTCGCGATTGCGGCCATTGCCGTGCTCGCGGCGTGCGCGCTGCCGGGCGCGCAGGCCCGTGCCCAAGGCGCCACGATTCCATCGGATGCGCTCGGCCTCATCCCGCAACCGCGTTCCGTAACTGCCTACGCCTCGACGTACCACGTGCCGCAGCGGATCGCCATTTCCGCAGAAAACGCGGACGAACGCAGCGTCGCTGCCTTTGCCGTAGACTTCTTGCGCGCGCGCGGCATCGACGCGACCGTTACGGCAAGCACGCAAGCGCAGATCGTCCTTACTTCCAACGCGCACGATTCGACGCTCGGCACTGAAGGCTATCGCCTTCATGTTGGCGCCAACGGCATTCGCATCACCTCAAATGCGGGGGCCGGGTTGTTCTACGGCTTGCAGACCCTCGAGCAACTCTTCGCTCCGAGCGGCAGCAATGCCATCCACCAAACGGAAATCAGCGACGCGCCCGCATATCCGTACCGCGGCATCCACCTCGACGTCGGCCGGCATTTCTTCCCCGTTTCGTTCGTGGAGAAGTACATCGATCTGGCCTCGCGCTACAAACTCAACGAGTTTCATTGGCACTTGACCGAAGATCAAGGCTGGCGCATCGAAATTAAAAAGTATCCGCGCCTGACAAGCATTGCGTCCTGCCGCTCCGGGACGATGATCGGCCACGACTTCCACTCCAACGATCAGCGTGCGGTATTGCGGGTACTACACGCAGGCGCAGATCCGGCAAGTCGTGACCTACGCCAAGAAACGCTACGTCAACATCGTACCCGAGATCGAAATGCCGGGCCATTCCGTCGAAGTTCTCGCCGCGTATCCGCAACTCGCGTGTGCGCCGGGAAACTACCACGTGCTTACCGTGTGGGGCGTTTCCAGCGACATCGTCTGTCCGTCCGAGAAAACGATCCGCTTCTACGAAGACGTGCTGACCGAGGTGATGGCGCTTTTTCCAGGCCCGTACATCCATACGGGCGGCGACGAAGCGCCCAAGGACGCATGGAAAAAGAGTCCGTTAGTTCAAAGCCTCAAGCGCCGGTATCACCTCGCTGATGAAGACGCCGTGCAAGGCTGGTTCGATCGGCGCATTGAGAACTTTCTGAAGGCGCACGGACGGCGAATGATCGGCTGGGATGAAATCCTGCAAGGCAACGTGTCGCGCAGCGCAATCGTCATGTCGTGGCGCGGAGTCGGTGGAGGCGCGGTAGCGGCGATGCGCGGAAACGATGTTATTATGTCGCCCGATCCCACGCTGTATTTTGACCATTCGCAAGGCGATCCGGCATACGAACCGCTCAACATCGGGGGTTTGACGACGCTGGCCGACGTGTACGATTACGATCCGGGAATCGACGCGCTGCCGCCCGCGCAGGCCAAGCACGTTCTGGGTGCTCAAGGCAACCTTTGGACCGAATACATTCCCACGCCGCAATTAGCCGAGTACGAACTGCTGCCGCGCATGCTCGCGCTCGCTGAACTCGTGTGGACGCCGGTTGAAAAGAAGGATTGGGACAGCTTCGTCAGCTCGCACGCCCAACCACTACGCGCGCTTTGAAGACGAAGACGTGCAATTTCGCATTCCGGACCCGGAAGGCTTGGCAACCACGCCAACAGACAGCCCGCGCATAACGGTGAAGCTTACTAGTCCGGTTCCGGGGGCGCGAATGTATTACACTCTCGACGGATCGCTGCCCACGCAAGCCTCCACCCAGTATATGCAACCGTTCACCGTCGATTTGAACCCCGGACAGGCCGTGCAGGTGAGAGTCGTCACCGTTTTGCGCTCGGGGCGGACGAGCGCGCCTGCAAGCGCCATGTACGAGCGCCGTGCGTCATCGCCGACGGTGCCCTAATAGTGCGCGCACGAGCCATTGCCGCGCTTGCAGCGTTCGTATCTTTCATTGCGCTCTCAAACGTTTGCGCGAGTGCGCAAACAACGAGCGATCCGGTAGCACTCGTAGACCCGTTCATCGGCACGGCCGGCACCAGCGGGGTTGGCCTCATCGACGATTATCCGGGCGCGACGGCGCCATTCGGCATGCTGCAGTGGAGTCCGGATACCACCTCGATGCCGCCCAGCGGCGGGTATTTCTATCGCGATAGCGCGATTACGGGCTTCAGCCTGACGCATCTCTCGGGCGCCGGCTGCTACGTTTTCGGCGATTTCGGCGTGCTGCCGGCGATCGGCGACGTTCGCGATCCCCGCCATGCCACCCAGACGTTTACGCATGCGGGCGAGCGCGCGTCACCGGGATTCTATTCGGTGCACCTCTCTTCCGGAATCGACGTTTCGCTTGCGGCTGCGCCGCGCACCGGCCTAGGCATGTTTGCGTTTCCCTCTACGTCGCGCGCGAATCTGCTGATCGATGCATCGTCGGATCAGGCCGGCGTGAGCGATGCTCACGTTCGTATCGCCGGACCTGCCGAACTCGACGGATATGCGACCAGCGGCGCCTTTTGCGGCATGCCGAACCTTTTCACCGTGTATTTTGCGTTGCGGTTTGATCGGCCGTTTGCATCATACGGCGCGTGGAATGAAGACGTCGTTACCCCGGACGCGCAGCAAAGCGCCGGCACGCACAGCGGTGAATGGATAACGTTCGATGCGAGAAGCGACGGCGTCGTGAAAGTTCGCGCGGCGGTCTCGTACGTGAGCGTTGCCGGTGCGCGCGCGAATTTGGAAGCGATGCCGGGCTGGGATCTTGATTCGCTGCGTGTGGCAACGCAGAATTCATGGCGTTCGCTTCTTGGACGCGTTCGCATTGCGGGAGGAACGGTGCCGGAGCAGCGCATGTTTTACACCGCGCTCTACCACGCGTTGCTTTCACCTACGCTGTTCAGCGACGCCGACGGTTCGTATCGCGGATTCGACGGGCGCGTGCATCGCGATGCGCCGGGACATGCCGAATACACTAATTTTTCCGGCTGGGATATTTATCGCACGCAAGCGCCGTTGATGGCGTTGCTTGCGCCGCACGAAGCGAGCGATATGATGCGCAGCCTCGTGCACGCATCGCAGCAGGGGGGATGGCTGCCCAAGTGGCCGGTCGCGAACGGGTATAGCGGCGTGATGGGCGGCGATTCCGCCGACGCGATCCTCGCCGCGGCGTACGCGTTCGGCGCGCGGGACTTCGACCGTGCGGCGGCACTGCGCGAAATGGTAAAGAGCGCGACGAATACGAGCGCTCCGCCCGGACAGGCATGGTATTATCCGCGCCCTGGTTTGAAGGAATATCTGGGGCGCGGCTATGTCGGCAACACGCACACCACGAGTGTTTCGCCGGTTCCCAACGGCGCTTCGGAAACGCTCGAGTATGCCATCGACGATTTCTCGATCGCGCAATTCGCGCGCGCACAAGGGGCCATGCACGCGTACCGCGAGTTTTTACGGCGCTCGCAGAACTGGGCGCAGCTGTTCGATACATCGACGGGACTGATGGCGCCGCGTGATGCTGAAGGCGCGTTTCTGCAAACCCCGATCACCGAAAACGGGCAAAGCGGTTTTCAAGAAGGCAATGCCGCGCAGTACACGTGGATGGTGCCGCAGGCGCTCGGCTCGCTGGTCGGCGCGCTGGGTGGTTCACCAAGCGCAATCACGCGGCTTGACGCATTTTTCGTCAAACTCAATGCGGGACAGTCGCAGCCGCTGGCGTGGCTCGGCAACGAACCAACGCTGGCATCGCCGTGGACGTATCTTTATGCCGGTGCACCGTACAAAGCGCAGCGCGTGAATCGTGCCGCGATGTTGCAGTCTGTACGCTCCCACGCCCGATGGCATTCCCGGCAACGACGATCTCGGTACGATGAGCGCGTGGTGGGCGTGGAACGCGATGGGGCTGTATCCCATCAATCCAAGCGCGCCTGTGCTCTTGCTTGGCACGCCGCTTTTTGCGCAGGTGCGCATCGATTCTCCGAGCGGAAGATCGATTGTCATCGACGCTCCGGCCGCCTCCGACGCGAGCGCGTACGTGAACAGCCTTCGCATAAATGGAGTCGCGGCGAATCGTGCGTGGGTAGAGTTGCCGGCGTCCGGGACGGTCCATCTGCAGTTCGACGTCAGTGCGATGCCGAATCCCGAGTTTGCCGCATCGCCTGGTGACGCACCGCCGAACTATGCAGTCGGCCTCGTCCGTTTTCCGCCGTCGACGACTGCAACGCTTGCAATGTCGCGGGGCACGCTGACGATCGTTCCGGGACAGAACGCGTCGCTTCGCTTTTCGGCGCGCGTACCGGTCAGCGCCTCGCCGGTGAATCTAGAATGGACCGCGCAGATTCCCGCGGGATTGAGAATGGAGCCGCGCGCCGGAACAGCGATTGCGGCGCCGCAAAATCGGGGACCGGTTCAGACGCGAATCATCGCCGGCTCGGCGCTTGCGTCCGGGTTGTACGATGTGCAGATTCGCGCCAGAGCTGCAAACGGCGCCGTGGTTCCGCATCTGACTGCCGTCGTGCGTGCTCAGCAGGCCGGCGAGGTGCCCCCGCTCATCTACGGCGCCAACTTCAGCGACGATACGATAACGCCGATCGATCCGCGCACGTTGGCATACGGTAACCCCATCGCGGTCGGCAGCCGTCCCGGCGATCTCGCGATTTCACGCGATCAAACGCGGGCGTATACGGCCAATCAAGGCAGTGATGACGTGAGCGTCGTCGACACGAATGCCGAAAAAGTGATTGCGACGGTAAAAACCGGAAAAGTGCCGGCCGGCATTCGGCTTTCACGTGACGGATCGACGCTGTGGGTAACCAATTACGGTGACGGCACGCTGCAGCAGATCGATGTGGCAACGCTCAAAGCGCGGCCGCCGATTCATATCGGCACGCAACCGGAGGAACTCGCCGTTGCCCCGGACGGCTCGCGGTTGTACGTGGCATTGCAGGGTGAGAATGCGCTCGCGATCGTCGATGCGCGCACCGCAAGCGTCCTTGCGCGCGTGCCGGTTGGGCGCCATCCACTCGGCGTCGCGCTTTCGCCGGACGGCAAACGTGCGTATGTGAGCAGCGACGTCGACAATGACGTCACCGTGGTCGACACGGACACTATGCGGGCGCTCGCGGGCATTCCGGTGGGCAAAACGCCGCAAGGACTGAGCGTATCTCCTGACGGATCGTTGCTCTACGTCGCGGATTCCGGATCGAATCAGGTTACGCCGGTGGATCTGCGAACGCTCCGGGCGAATGCGCCGATCGCCGTCGGAAACGGCCCATTCTCGGTGGTATTCGATGCGCGCGGGCGGTACGCGTTTACGGCGAATTCCGGCGACGGCGATAGCGCGGTGATCGACGTCGCGCGCGGCGCCGTCATCGGTCGAGTCCCGCTGGGCAGTTTCCCCATTGCTCTGGCGCGGCCATAGATGGCGCTTGCCCGTAGCGAATTCCTTGCCGGGACCGGCGCAGCAATCCTCGCCAACACATCGACGGTGCGGCCGGGCGCGCTACATAAACGCCGCGTACGCTTCGGCGTAAATTATGTGCCGACGAAGAACTGGTGGTACTGCTGGGGCGACTGGGATCGCGATTCCATTCGCAGGGATCTCGACGACATTGTCGCGCTTGGCGTCGATCATATACGCATTCAGTTGCTCTGGCCCTATTTTCAGCCGAACGCGCAGTATGTGAGCGCGCAGCATGTGGTGCGGCTGGCAGCGTTGCTCGATGACGCGCATGCGCGGTCGCTGGCAGTCGAAGTGACCGTACTCGACGGCCAGTTGAGCGGGTTCCTCTTCACGCCCGCTTTCCTGATCGATAATCAGGACGGACATATCGGCAACATCATTGCCGATCCGAAGCTCATTTCGGTGCAGAAGCGCTTGTTTGCGGCGCTCGCCGACCAGATTGCAAGGCATCCCGCATTTCTCGGCTTCGACATTTCCAACGAGGTATATTGGTTCACGCAGCCGCTGCATATTAAGTATACGGCGGCGCAGGGCGATGCGTGGATGCGCGCGTTGCTCGAGTATTGTGAACGGGTCGCGCCGAGCAAACTGCACGTGAACGGCGTGGACAAGTGGCCGTACGAATCATCGGCCCCAAACGCGTTTACGCGCCGCGCGCTGGTGCGCGCCGGCGCAGCGAGCTGCATTCATCCCTGGGCGGGCTTTAGCCCGATTTTCAAAAAATACGGACCGCTGAGCGTCGCCGCTACGCACTATGCGGAGTTCTTTTTGCAATACATGCAAGCGTTTTCCGACGATGGGGCGCGCACGCTCTGGATAGAGGAGGACGGCTGCTCGAAGCAATGGATGCCGGAGACGCTGATTCCCCGGTGGGCGGAAGCGTCGATTCGCAACGCCGTCAGCTGCAACCATCTCTTCGGGATTACGTGGTGGTGCTCGCACGACGTAAATCCGCGTTTTACCGGTTTCAACGGTCTGGAATACGATCTCGGCCTGTATACGAACGACCGCAGGCTCAAGCCCCTTGGTCGCACATTCCGCGACCTGATTGCCGAGTTTGACGTTCGGCCGCCGTCGGTTCGTCCCCGGCCGCATGCGTTAATCATTGCCGACAACGCAGGTGGGGACGACGTGCTGCCGCACTACATGTCCGTCATCGGACGAGGGATCCATCCGCAAATCGTATTGCGGTCGCGCGCGAGCGATCGCGCGTATCTACTCCGCCGTGGCATCTCTACGCTCTTGTCATTCTGACCCTTCGACTCGCTACGCTCGCTCAGGACTGCGCTACGCGCAGGCGCTCGTGTCGAGGCGCATGGCTTTTGCTCTCTCACGTAACCCAAGCGCCGCGCTAGTGGCTTGACTGGCGCCGACCGCAACCGCCCTTGTACTGGTTGTTCCAGCCCGCCGTTCCAATCGGCGTCGAACATGCGATGTTGGAATTGAAGCGCGAAAACGTCGAGGGATCGGAAGCGAACTCATTCTGCAGCGCTTCGACGCGATGACTGTCGCTGGGATGGTCGGAGAGAAACTCCGGCGGCGACGCGCTGGGATTGGCCTCGAATTGCTTCATCAACCAGATCATGCCGTACGGCGTTATGCCGGACTGCGCGCAGACGTACGCGCCCGTCGCATCGGCATTGTGCTCCACGTCGCGGGAAAAACGCAATGCCTGAACGTTGGCTGCAAAGCCGATGATCGTGTTGGCCAGCTGGCTTCGGCCGCCCAACAGTAACGATAAGCCCGTTGCATACAGCGAAAGCCGCTGATCCTTAACATAAAGATTGTAAACGTCGTGATGGATATCGTGCGAGACCTCGTGGCACAGCACGCCTGCCAGTTCTTCCTTGTTTTTTACGAACGTCATCATCGAATCCGTCACGTAGACGTTGCCGCCCGGTACGGCGAACGCGTTGGGCTGGCTCTCGTGCACCAAGATGAAGTGAAACGGCGTGAAGTATTTTTTGTTCGCCACTGGGGTGACGCGTGCCGCAATCGAGTTGAGCGTCCGGTAGTACGGCGAACTGTGGATGATCTCGCCTTTTTGCGACAGACTGCTGATAGACTTGCTGTCCAATTTGCAGCTCCTGTTGTTCCTCGTCGGTGTATGCAGCGGCGGGCGCAACGCATGTAAGCGTAAACAGTGTTGCCAGCAGGGCGCCCAAGAAACGGTTCATGCGTGTAATGATTCCTCTTCGGCAGAGAAACGAAAACTGCAGCGCCTCCATCTCGCAAGCGATGGCCCGCTTGCGCTACGCAGGCCGTGCGTTCATCAACGTCATCCCGACCCTTCGCTAAACTGGAAGGACTTCGGCTTATCGAAGAACCGCTGCTTTTCGCAGCGCATCCAATAACCAGCCTGCGATCTCGCTGCTTAGGCGACGATCTCTCTGATGATTTCTGACGCTGCGTCCGTAACTTCGGCAGGCGCACTTCCGGCTTTCTTTGCACGCCGCGCTCGCCAATCGAACGATTTCAACTGATGCACCATCACGACGCCTTTAATACCACACCCTGCAGGAAGCGGAACTTCGAAGCCGTGGCCTTTTGGCTTCGTTGTAATTGGAGCAACAAACGCCAGACCGAGTGCCTCGTTGAAGGATGAAGGAGAAAGGACCAACGCCGGTCGACGTTTCATCTGTTCATGACCCGCTTGCGGATCGAAGTCCAAAAGTACAAAATCACCCCTTTCCGGAGCGTTCAATCGAAGTTCTCTGCACCGATCGAACGGCCGGCTCCGCTCTCGGTCTCAGTTCTGCGCACCGTGGCGAGGCGCGCGTGCAACCGCGCGCGTACGTTCGGCTGAAGGACGAGTCCACTCCCAACGCGCTGAAGCGACACAGTATCTCCTTCCTGAAGATTGAGATCACGTGCAACTGCGGCAGGCAGTCTGACGGTCAAGCTGTTTCCATAGCGGGCAATTTTTGTTTCGATCATGTGTATCCGGAAGTATACACCGAAGCAAAACCGAGGTCAATCTTGGCGCTTCTCTCGCGCCAGCAGCGCGCGTTTGCGCTCTATGCCCCAGGGATACCCCGAGAGCGCGCCGTCCGTTCTCACAACGCGATGGCATGGTATCGCCACCGCGAGCGGATTTCTTGCGCACGCATGCCCGACAGCGCCTACGGCGTCTGGCGATCCGATGCTGCGCGCGATATCCGCATACGTCGCAGTTTGTCCGGCGGGAATGCCGCGCAGCGCCTGCCACACCCGTTGCTGGAACGCGGTGACCCGCACGTCGAGCGGCAAGTCGACGCTCACCGCAGGATATTCGACCATGCCGACGACTCCCGCGACGAGTCGCTCGAACTCTGCATCGCCGCCGATCAATTGCGCGCGTGGAAAGCGATCCTGCAATTCGCGCGCAAGTACGTGAGGGATCGTCGCCCATGAGAATCGCGCAAACGCCGCGGTCGCTCGCCGTCACCAATATTGAACCCAGCGAACACTCTCCGACGGCAAAGCGCATCTCCGCGTTCGTACCCCCGTCGCGATAGGCGCCCGGGGTCATGCCGAGCATAGCATCGCAAGCGCCATAAAAGTTCGCATTCGAATTAAAACCCGCGCTATAGATTGCCTGCGTTATGACGGTGTCGCCGCGCCGCAACTCCGAACGCACGCGGCTAGAGCGGTGCCCCGCGGCGTACGCTCGCGCGTAACGCCGGTAATGGACTTGAACGTCCGATGAAAATGAAAGGCGCTCAGCGCGGCTAAACGCGCCAGTTCCTCGAGCCTCGGCATCTCCTGAGCCGATTCGATCTCCCTGCATATCTCGGCGATCTTCGCCGCAGCTCTTCGTGCGGAGCTATCCGATCGGGCGTGCATCGCTTGCACGCGCGGAAACCCTCACGTTCGGCTTCTTCCAGCGTCGCATGGAATCGCACGTTTTCCGGCCGGCCGCGCGCGCGCCGCAAGACGGCCTACAGTACACGCGCGTCGTCTTCACGGGATAGTAGAACCGACCGTCCCATGCACGGTCAAACACCTTTCGTCGCCGGCATCTCGAAGCGCCGGTTCAGAGTATAGCCTGTAAACAATGCGCTCGCACTCGCGCTATCTTGCTATTGAATTTAAGCCCCGCGCTCACGCCGCATCGTGAAAGACTATCCCGAGCGTGCGTCGATGCCCTGAGCGAATCTTGCTGACGCCGTGCCGCAGCGTCACTCGATAGACTGCCCCGCGTGCCTTGCACCGGCCGTTGATGTACCGCGAAGACACCAAGTGCGGATAGATGGAGGTTCGCAGCCGCTCGACGATTGCGGGGAGCGGATACGCTCTTCGCCATCATACAACGAGGCGATTGCCGTACAATTGCATCTAACCCCGGCGTGCGCTACAGGGGTTTCGTGCGCCGCGCCGGACGGGAACGATACAGGTATGCAAATATCGTTAACGGGACAAGTTGCCGTCGTCACCGGCTCGGAATCAGGAATCGGTCAATCCATCGCCAAGCTGTTCGGTGAAAACGGCGCGGGAGTCGTCGTCAATGAGTTCGCCTATCCCGACCGCGCAAACGAAACCGTCGAAGACATCGAGGACGCCGGCGGCAAAGCGCTCGCCGTGCACGCGGACGTTCGCAAAGAAGAAGACGTCGACAAGTTGTTCGCCGCGGCGGAGAGCAAGTTTGGACCGGTCACGCTTTTGGTCAACGACGCCGGCATCAACGGACACGGCAAGGAAGTGGTCGATCTCGACTTTCACCTTTGGCAAGAAACGCTCGGCACGAACCTGACCGGACCGTTTCTGTGTTCGCGGCGATTCATGCGCTCATACAAAGAGCAAGGCCGGAGCGGCGGCCGAATCATTAATATCAGCTCCGTTCACGAGACCATGCCAATGATGGGCTTCGCGGAGTATTGCGCGACGAAAGGCGGCCTGATGATGTTCATGCGTTGCCTTGCGCTGGAAGCCGCAAAATATAAGGTTACCGTGAACAACATCGGGCCAGGCGCGATCCTCACGCCGATGAATCAGGAACTCAAAGAAGATCCCGAAAAGCGTAAAGAGCAAGAAAAAACCATTCCGCTTGGGCGCGTGGGCGTTCCGGACGACATCGGCCGCGTCGCGTTATTTATCGCGGGCAGCGAATCATCGTACATGACGGGGGCGACGGTATTTGTCGACGGCGGCTTATTGCTCAACGTCGGAAGCGGCCCGTACCAGCAGGATTCAGGATCCTAAGCCGAAGCCCACTTCTTTCCGATTGCGTTCAGGTCTGAGCGCCCCATGTCTTCCGGGCTCATAGCGACCCGGAGCTCCACCTCGGCGTTGAACGTGAGAAACCATGGCTCGCACAACAAAGGGATTTCCGACGGGTCGTTCACATTGACAACAAAAGTGCCGCCACGCCGGCCATGATGTTCGGAAAAATAAGCCACTTCCGGCTTGATGGCTTCAAGGATTTTTTGGATCTTAGGCCCGGCGCTTCCATCGCGAACCGTAGTGTTGAACGGCTCGAGCGGAAACTCAACGTGCATTAGCATGCGCATAGTACCCTCCTGCAGTTGTGGTGGCTTATTGTGGTTATTCAGGCTGGTTTCACTTTTTGTTCATCTCGGTCGAGCGCATCGATCGTCGCCCGCGCGACGTCTATGAACCGGCATCTCCGAAGCGATCGGACGTGCGCTTGTTCCAATTCCAGTGGACTGCTTTTATTCCGAAATCGGGCTTACGCCTTCTTCGGACGTCCCCGATTGTCACGCGCTTGTACCAATAACGCCGCCAGTTTACCGTCGTCCTCCAGCAGCTGGACGTCATCGCCGGACGCTTGTACTACATGGGCCGCCGAGTCTGACGGCAGACGAAGAACCAGAAAGCCGAGATCGCTGCGTTCCGCCTGAACGCTTTCACCGGGCGGCGTGTAACGCAGTGCCTTCAGCAATACCGTGCGCACGGATCGCCGGGTCGACTGGTTATTCACGTGCATGGGTTGTCCCCCAGCATCCGGCCTGCCTCTGTATAAGAGCGCAACCCCTTTCGCTTTCGCGAGCGGTGTAAGCGCCGCGACTTGGGCGGCGATTGGGTCATCCCGTACCGCAGTGGGCGGCTGCAAATCGCGGCGCGCTCGAGGTGCAAGCTGCTCGATTATCGCTCCCGCGTCGCGTAGAACCTCGCGAATGCGATTCAGTCGTGAATCGCTGATCGGAACGATGCCGTCGAGCATGGCTTCAATGCCGCCCTGCGCGATCGAGAGCGCGTTTCCCAGTTCGTGGCCAATATGGGCCATGGACCGGGCGCGTTGCTCATCCCGAACCTGCTGCTCCCGGAAGTAAGCGGAAAGGGCGGCAGCGAGCGGATCGTCGGATTCACCCGCCGCAGACTGAGCTTGCTGCAATTGTCCCTGCAGCGCCAGTTCTACGGCCCGCAGCAGCGCTTCACTCACTAAGCGGTTATCCCGACGGATCGAGTTTGTATCCGACGCCGTAGATCGTTACGAGATATGTGGGTTTGGCGGGGTCGAGCTCGATCTTGTGGCGCAGATGATTGATATGTCGATCCAGCGTTCGCTCGAAAATGCTGCCGTCGTCGTGCAGCAAATCGAGCATCTGCGCGCGGGAAAGTACCTGACCGGCATGGCGCGCCAAAAGCGTTAGGATGCGGAATTCCGCAGGGCGCACGGACACAGGCTTGCCTTGTACGCGAACTTCGTGCGCGGCCTCGTCGATCTCCAAGTCGCGAATGCGATATGTCGCGCCTGATGCACGCGCATTCCCCGCGACCGCGTCGATTCGCCGGAACAGCGCACGAATGCGAGCGATGACCTCGCGCGGTGAAAACGGTTTGGCGATGTAATCGTCGGCGCCAAATTCCAACCCGACGATGCGATCAACTTCCTCGCTGCGGGTCGTGAGCACGATCGTGGGAATGCGCAGCGCGCCGTTTACCTTACGCAAGATATCGAGGCCGCTTCCGTCCGGTAATCCGATGTCGAGAACGATGAGATCGGGCGGCCGCCGTTCGATTTCCGCAAGCGCCGACGCGACGCTGCCGGCTACAACGGGATCGAAGGACTCCTTGGCTAGGTAACCCTCCAGAATCTCGCATATTTCCGCTTCGTCGTCGACCACGAGGATGCGCTTTGCCACACGAGGGCATTCGTCACCATCCCCGCATTCCCGGCGCGAATTTCCCCACCTGTTCTTATTTTGCTTGCCAGCGGTCGCCGACCCATGCATTTCGACGAACCGTGGAAGCGGCGAAAAACGACGCGCCGGTAATGCGCCCGCGCCACACTTCGACGGCACCGTCCTGGGGTACCCATTCCACGCGCGCCGACATGGGGATCATCATGTCGTCGATGTTTTTGTAGTCGGTAAAGTGTCCGCGCCAAGGCGTGAGAACCTGGCGGCCGGCAACGTCGCGATACCGCGTGATTGCAACGGTCGCGATCTCACCGCTCTCGGCAAATATCACCTCGACGGACACGCTGATCCCGTTCTCTGTAAGCGTCGCGCACGCGTACCTGCAGCAGCGCGCTTTGACGTACCCACGCATCCCAGACGAACGAGATTGGATCGGTTGAAGACGTTTCCTTAGCCGAAAATGCCATCCACGGCGCACCCGCCGTTGTGCGCAGCACGCCTTCTTGATACAACCTTGCGGTTTGAATGACGCGATCCGATGCGAGCGCGAACCGGGCGTACCGCTGCACAGGCAGCGGCAGATTCAAGGTGATGTTGGCCATGGTCAGGCATACGGGTAAAAGTCGTTGGTTCAATCTACATGGCGCATCAAAAATGCGGCCTCTGGCTCGAATTTACGGGATGCGCGAGAACCACTGGGGAACTCGGGTTCGCCGGCCGGAGAAATCGTTCTCCGTGCGTTCCCAACAACGTGCAGCTTCGGGCAGTACGCTGGTTTCCCCGTGCAGCAGGTTGCTCCAAGTTTTTCCTGGTAGGATATCGCAATGTCGGGACTGTTGATACTAGAGTTGTTCTTGATCATCGCGACCGCAGCAATCGCCGTGATGATCTTCGTCGCCCTCTATGGAGCGCGGGATCCTGCGGCGCAAGACGTGGTTACGGCAAAAGGCTATGCCATCCGCCGATATTGGTTTTGGACGATTCTGGCGGTTGCCGTAGCGGGATTCATCATTACGATTCCGCGCTTTCCTTACGGCAGCGCGCATACGTTGGGCCGCCACTACACCATCGTCGCGCAGCAGTACAGCTTTGCGCTCCCGCCTACGCTGCCCGCCGATACCCCCGTGGTCTTCGACGTTACGTCTCGCGACGTTAACCACGGTTTCGCAATTTACGATCCGCATGGCCGCCTCGTGGGGCAAGTCCAGGCCATGCCGGACTACATGAATCATTTGCCGTTTCAGTTTCATGCGCGAGGGCACTACACCGTGCGCTGCTTGGAATATTGCGGCATCGCGCATGCTGCAATGCAGGGAGGGTTTGACGTCCGATGAGCGCCATCTCGATTCACGCCGGCACGATAGTGCGGCCGGCGCCTCGCGATCTGCAGGCGGCGCGCACCGTGATGTGGACGTACATCGGCACCGGCCTTGCGATTTTCTTGCTGATGATGCTGCTGGGCATCGTCATGCGTGCCGAGCAAGCCGGATGGATAACGTACGAGGCCGGTTGGTTTTACGCGTTGCTGAGTTTGCACGGTATCGGCATGATCACCGCGATGGCGATTGCGGGACTGGGCACGCTTTGGTATCTGGTTCGCCGCGAAACGGCCATCGATTCGCGGATCGCGTATCTCGCTTACGGGTTTTTCATTGCGGGCGTGGTCTGCGTGATCGTCAGCGTGTTCCCGGGAAAATTCGGCTCGCTGTGGACGATGCTGTATCCGCTGCCCTTCGTCGGAACGTATTGGGCCAGTTGGGCGACCGGTACGTGGCTCGTCGGCAACGCGCTGGTAATGATCGGCTTCATGACTTGGTGCGCGCAAATCTTAGGCGCGTTGCTGGCGCGCTACGGCGGCATTCGCGGAGTATTAGGTATCGACTATGTGTTCCGCAATCGCCGGTTCACGGACGAGCATCGCGAGGCACCTCCGCCGCAGATGTTTGCGGCAGCCATCACCGCGATCGATGGAATTATCGGCAGCACCTTCGGCCTTGCCGTGGGCGTCGGCATGCTGGTGCATTGGATTGACCCTTCGGTCGCGATAGATCCGCTTTGGGCCAAAAATCTGATCTATCAGTTCGGGCACACGTTCGCGAATCTAACGATGTACATGGCGGTCGCCGGCGTGTACGTCGGACTGCCGCTGTGCACGAAACGCGAGTACCACACCTCCGTTCCGCTGGTGATCGCGTGGTGGGGTACGCTGCTTTTCGTCATCATCGCGTACTTCCATCACCTCTACATGGACTTTGCGCAAGCCGAAGCGGTGCAGTTCATCGGCGAAATCGCTTCATACTTAGCGGCCATCCCCGTCGTGGTCGTCACCGTGTTTTCGGGCGCGATGCTCGTACACCGGTCAGGTATGCGGTGGAGCTTGGGATCGATGTTCCTGTACGCGGGCATGATCGGCTGGGTCGTGGGCGGCACCGCCGCAGTGCTCGATGCAACGATTCCGGTCAACCTCGATCTGCACAACACCTTGTGGGTACCGGGACATTTCCATACCTATCTGCTGCAGGGTGTGCTGCTTTTTACGATTGGCTGGGCATTCGTAAATCTTGAACAGCGCAGCGGAACGCTCTCGTCGCTGGCGACGCGTTGGCTCGTTGGCGGTACGCTTTTCGGCGGTGCAGCGATATTTCTGCTCTCGTTTTACATCGCCGGCGCGAACGGCGTGCCGCGTCGATACGCCGTTGAGCCGGGTTCGGGCCCGCAGCTCGCCGGAGTTGCGACGATCGGCGCACTCATTTTGCTCGTCGGCTTGGTCCTTGCGGCGATTGAAGCAGCGCGCCTGGCGCGGCTGCCGAAAACGACGGAGGCCGCATGAAGCCGCGTACGCTCGGCTACCTCGTGTTGGGACTGACGATTATTTTTGCCCTCGCGCCCGTTTACCGCGCGCCCGAAGAGATTCCCGTACGCGTGCACCATATGCTGCACGGCATCGTGCTGATCGGAGCCGCGATTGCGGGGCTGCTGTTCGCTGTGCGAACCGCAGCGCCCGCGCGCATGCGATGGTTGTGGCTCGTGCTCTGCGTCGTTGCGCCGATGCTCGCGATGCTGCTGATGTGGCCCTCCGAGTATTCGCCGCTCGACAAACTTCCGGCCGCGCACACCGCGGAGCACTTAGGTTTAGTGGGCCTTGGATTTCTCACCGCGTACGCCGGCCAAAAATACGCGATGGGGGTAGGCGTTGCGATGTCGCTCGAGCTTGTGGGCGATGGCGTTTCTGGCTGCATGGGGTTTTGGAGTAAGTCCGTCGTTGCAGGTTCCCGCCGCGTCCGCGGCCGCGCCGGAATCGTCGGCCACGCCGGCATCGCCCGCCGCTAATGCCGCTCACGGACAAACGATATTCGCGCAAAACTGTGCCTCTTGCCATGGCGCGCATGGCGGCGGAGGCATGGGGCCCTCGCTTATCAACGAAGGGTCGCGCAAGAATCTGCAGCAGGCCGTGTCGTGGATTAAAAATCCGATGCCGCCGATGCCCAAACTCTTCCCCGCAACGCTGAGCGAACAAGACGTCCGGGATGTCGCCGCCTACGTTGAATCGCTTCATTGATTCGGCAATGTCGAAGGGCTTGTCACGATTGTCACGCTGAGCCTGTCGAGTCCTTGTCACGCTGAGCCTGTCGAAGGGTTGTCACGCTGAGCCTGTCGAAGCGTTGTCACGCTGAGCCCGACTTGTCACGCTTGAGCCTGTCGAAGCGTGTCACGAACTTGTCACGCTGAGCCTGTCGAAGCGTTGTCACGAATTGTCACGCTGAGCCTGTCCAAGCGTTGTCACGAACTTGTCACCCTGAGCCTGTCGAAGGGTCGCCTTCGCTCAGCACAGGCTCCGGGGTCGTCAGCTGCTCGAACCCCTCCAAAATGTGCTGCGGATCGCCGGGCTTCGGTATGATGCCGCGAATATCGTACGCATCGACGAGTTGACTCAACGCCGGCGTGAGCTGCGTCGCGGTGTATAGCGCGATCGTACAGCGTGCAGTTCGCGGTTCGGCACGCAAACGGCGAATCAGTTCCACTCCGGAAAAGTCGGGCAGCGAAAGGTCTACGACGATGACGTCGGGCAGCGCGCTTGCGGCGATTTCCACGCCGGCGCGGCCGTCTGACGCTTCGAGCACGGTATGCCCGGCGTATTCCAGCAGCGTCGCCAGCAGCAACCGATTGTTTTCGTCGTCGTCAACGATCAATATCTTCGCCATCGTCACTCCGGCGCAAGAACGATGCGATCTGCGCGGCAAAATTTCGAGGATCGATCGGTTTGGCAATATATCCGTCGAAACCCGAAGCCATGATCCGCTCGCGATCGCCCGACATTGCGAGCGCAGTGACCGCAACCAACGGCGTTCCCGCGAGTCGCTCATCGTTCTTGAAGCGGCGCGCGAGTTCGTAGCCGTCCAGCCGCGGCATCAAAATATCCGTAAGGACCAGATCGTAATCGCCGGCGAGCGCGCGTTCCAATCCGGTGAGTCCGTCAGTCGCGCAGGATACGTCGTATCCGAGCGCTCGCAGCAAATAGCTCGTCAAGTCCAAGTTGGCCGCGTTGTCTTCGACGAGCAGTATGCGCGCGCTCACGGCATCACATCCGGCAGCGACAGGGTGAAGGTGCTGCCCTCTCCGTACGTGCTTTCGCATTGCAGCGTTGCATCGATCAATGCTGCGAGCCGGCGGCTCAGGTGCAAGCCCAGCCCTACGCCTTGAAAGCGGCGCGTGCTGGACGTATCGACCTGCTCGAACGCTTGAAAGAGCCGCGGCTGGTCTTCTTCGCGGATCCCGATGCCCGTATCGGCGACGCGTACCTCGATGCGCTTTACGTTGTGCGGTGCGCGTGCGACGCTGATGCTGACGGAACCGTGCTCGGTGTACTTTATCGCATTGTTCGCCAGGTTCAGCAGAATCTGATGCAGCGCCCTGCGATCCGTAACGACGATCATGTCCTCCGGCGGAAGTTCGAGATTGAAGCGCAGGCGCTTTTCTTCCGCCATTGCGCGTAAGGATTCTGCGACTTCCTTGACGACCGCGGGCACGGACGCCGGCTCCGGATTGATGCTGACCTTTCCCGATTCGATCTTCGCGACGTCCAGAATGTCGTTGATGAGCGAAAGTAAGTGCCGTGCGCTCGAATCGACGATGTGCAATTGCCGCTCTTGTTCATCCGTCAGCGGTCCGGGGAGTTTCATGAGCAGCGTTCCGGTGAAACCGATGATCGCATTGAGCGGCGTGCGAAGTTCATGGCTCATGCTCGCCAAAAACCGGTCCTTTGCCAAATTGGCGTTTTGCAGTTCGAGGTTTTTTTCGTGAAGCGCCTTCTCGACGCGCTTACGCGCGCTAATATCTCGAATTGCGCTGGAAACGTACGTTTCTCCGCGAATCTTTATTGGGCTCAGGCTGATCTCGACGGGAAACTCCGTACCGTCCTTGCGCAGCGCGTAGAGATCCAGTCCGGCGCCCATTGGGCGAGAGCGCGGGGCGCGTTGATACGCGTCGCGCTCGACGACATGCCGGCCGCGAAACCGCGGCGGCACCAGCACCTCGATGCTTTGCCCGAGCAGCTCGTCCCGCGAATAGGCAAAGAGCTTCTCCGCCTGCGCGTTCATCAAGGCGATCCGCCCGCTGCCGTCGGTCACGACCATCGCGTCCGGAGCAGACTCCAAAAGTGAGAAACGCGCCGAAGCGCTGCTTAGACCGCTTTCAGTCATGCTTCACAAAGCCTTTCCGCAAACGCGCCGCGGCTTCCGTTTCGAGTGAATGGGAACGAGCCGGGAACGAGCGCTCACCCGCGTTTCCCGAAGGTTTCCTCCCACGCCGCTACGCTTTCCATAGTGAATCGGAATGAAAGCTCGAAATGGTGTACGCGTCAGCACGGCCACGGCGATTCCTCTGCCGGCGGCGCTCGCGCTGCCGGCCCTGGAAACGGTCCTCAAGGAATTTGCCAAGCATCCGCGCAGCGCTTCGCTCGCACTGGACATCGAACAGCTGCGCGTGCCGTTCCAAGCGATGGTTTCCGTGCCGGTTCAGGCGCACGTTCTTCCCGGTGAAAGCCGTAACGAGTGGCGGTTGCAGATTCGGGCGGCTTCCAAACCGCAGATGTATCCGGCGTTCGACGGCGTTCTCACGCTCGTACCGGCAACGCGCAACGGATCGCAGTTAGAACTTAGCGGCGCCTACATCGTCCCGTTTGGTCTGCTCGGGCGCACGCTAGACGTAACGCTGCTGCGCGGCATGGCGCAATCCAGTCTGCAGCGCTTTCTCCGTGACGTTGCCAATAGAATCGCGGCGCTTTCCCGTTGGGCGCAGCTGCATAACGGCTACGTGGCCGCCTTGCAGCTTATGCAAGCGTGGCTCTGTTTTGCACGATTCGCTTCCAATTAGGTTTCTTATGCCGCGTGTTGGACATACTGAAGGCCTCGACGTTGATGGAGGACATGGCATGACGACTGTTTATTTTGAACGCGACGAAGATGCGCAAGACGCCCGCCGCGACTTGTTGGAGATGGGCGTTCCGCGCAACGCGATTTCGTTGGAGTCCCGCACGGCAGGCGGCGGTTTTCTGGAGAGTTTGAAGCGCTTTTTGGCGCCGACTCGTCCGAAAGTTATGCGAGCGGAACGCTGATGTCGATCGACGATGCAACCCGCGCGCCCGCAAGCGATTGGACATCGTTCGGCGCTATGGCGGCAGGGTTCAGGACGATATTGGAACGACGGGCTATGCGAGAAGCGGCGACGTCGGCGATGCGTACGAATCCGAAGAGCAGCGCATGCGGCTGCGCGAGGAGCGCCTGCAAGTCAGCAAGCAAACCGTCAGCGACGGCGAGGTTAGGCTGCGCAAGGAAGTCGTCACGGAGAATCAGACGGTCGACGTACCGGTGAAGCGCGAGCAAGTCTATATCGAGCGCCGTGGAGTCGGCACCGACGCTACGGACGCCGATGCGGATATCGCGGACGGTGAGGAGATTCGCGTTCCCGTCATGCACGAGGAAGTGTCGGTGGAAAAGCGTCCGGTAGTAACCGAGGAAGTGGCCATCGGTAAGCGGGCGGTCCAAGAAACGCAGACGGTCGGCGGCAACATACGCAAGGAGCGCGCCCGCGTCGAGACGGAGGGCACCGTAACACCGGAAACATCTATTGAAGATCGGTAAACAGCAGTTAGCATAACAATCCTGGGAAAATAAAATGGGCGCCGGATCATCCCGGCGTCCATTTATTTTGCCTCTACGATATTATTGCGTTGGCGTGCGTCTTATAGCGGTGTGCGGCGCAGCACCAAAATGGTCGCATCGTCGCGCAACGGCTGGCCGGCGTGCTCCTTTACCGTTTCGAACATCGCCTTGGCAAGTTCTGCCGCAGGCAACGCTCGTTTCTTCAGGAGCGCATCCTTCAAACGCTCGATCGTGAACTGCTCGCCGGTTTCATTGCTGGCCTCGGTCAATCCGTCGGTGTAACACATCGCGATGTCGCCGGCGTCGAGCGTACGTTCTTGCTCCGCGTATTTGGTGGAAGCATCGATTCCTAGGACGATTTCGTGGACGTCCATCGTTTCCACGGAGTCCGAATCAGCGCGCAAAATAAGCGGCGGTTCGTGCCCGGCGTTGACGATGCGCAGGGAGCCGGAATGCGGGTCCACGGCCCCGAGCAGAAACGTAATAAACGCGCCCTCGCTCAGATCTTCGGCGACGACGGAATTGGCGTGCTTAACGATGGACGTGAGCGCGCGGCTGCCAAGCGCGCGGACGAGTCCGCGCACCAGGTACCGCAGCATCATGGCGTTGAGCGCTGCAGCCAGCGATTTGCCCGAGGCATCCCCTAGTCCAAAGACGAGCGCGTCTTCGCCGCGGACGAACAGGTCGATATAATCGCCGCCGACCAGCCGAGCGGGTTCGGCATGAACGCCGATTTCAAGTCCCCGTATCTGCGGAATCGTGACCTGCAGCAGCGCCTGTTGAATTCTTTCCGCGGCCAAATCGATATGGCGCTGCGAATCATCGCCGCCGCCGGCGGCCAACTGCACGACGGCGCTCTGGAGAGAAGCGTGCATCCGGCCGTATTCAATGCGGACGGCCTCCTCACCGCTCGTTATCCCTGCGGCAGCCGGCCCAGCGCCTCCCCGGAACGATTGTGCTCGAGCCAGCCCTGGAAATCGGGAGCCGTGAGCGGCTGCGCGAACGCAAAACCTTGCACGTAGGCCGCGCCGTGACGGCGCAGCAGACTGCGTTTCGCACGCCCTGTCGACTTTCGTGACGATGGCGGTCCAGTTGAATATCTTGGCGAGCGAAAGCGCGGCCTCCATGCTTTTTTCGTCCGGTGCTCCCGAGGCGGCGACGTCGTACGAGATTTTGATGAAATCCACGCGCAAGCGCCGAAGCGTGGCAAGCGAAAACGACTTTAGTTCGAACTCGTCGATCCCGATGCTCGCGCCGGTTTGAGCAAAGCGGTCGATGATGGCCGGGAGCGCCTCGTGCACGTGCAGCGGCGGCACGTTGAGTTCCAGTGCGAGCATGTCGCGCTCGAACGGCTCCATCGTTTCGAGCATTGCCAGAACGTCCGAAGCGGCGGCTTCGCTGCTAACCGCAAGATTTACGTAGATGCGCTCCAACCCATACGTACGCCGCCACTTGATTGCGTAGCGCAACGCCTCGCGCAGCACCCAAGCGTCCAGTTTGGATATGCCGCGCCAGCGATTGGGCGCCACGAACTGCGCGGGTGAGAGCATGCCGGCTTGCGGATGCAGCCAGCGCACGAATGCCTCGGCGCCGTGAATGCGCGCCGTCGCCGCGTGAAAGATCGGCTGAAAGCACAGCAGAAACTCGCGTTCGACGTCCGCCGCGCCAACGTTGAGCCGAGCGGGCGGAGACACGCACAGGTCGTCCGTCCAGTCGCTGTCGTACGTGCAAAATCCCGAACGCGAACGTTTCGCGCGGTACATCGCCGCGTCGGCGTGCGCGAGCCACTCTTCACCCGTGCGCGCGTGAGCCGGAAACAGCGCGATTCCCACGCTGAGCGAAACCATTTCTCCGAGCTGTTGTTCGGCAGCAGCTTCATGCACTGCAGCGCACAGGCGCTCTGCGAGCTGCGCAGCTTCGTCGCTGCCGGCGACGCTCGACAACACCACTGCGAATTCATCGCCGCCGATGCGTCCTAAAAACTCCTCCGTTCGCAGCGCTCGCCGCAGATGGTGCGCGATCGTGCGCAGCACCTCGTCGCCGCGCGCGTGGCCGAAGCTGTCGTTGACTTTCTTGAATCCGTCCAGATCCAGAAACAACAGCGCGGCGATTGATTGCGTTCGGTTCGTGCCCGCAATGGCTTCAGCGAGCCGTGCCATCGTGGCGGGACGATCCGGCAAGCCCGTTAACTCATCGGTGCGCGCGCCGCGCGCTTCCCCTTCGTACACGCGCTCAAGCAGCAGCGTAAGCAGCCCCACGGACTCGTCGCGCACGTGCGGATCCACAAACGGCACACCCGGCCCGCGCGCGCCCAAAAAGAAGATCCAATGACGATTCGCGGCAACGAAATCGCGCTGCACGCCGTGACGCAGACCCAGAGCCGCGGGCTTGAGCGGCAGATCCACGCGCAATCCCAGCAACGACGGGTCCCCGGAAAAGGCCACGAACGCTTCTTTGTCGAGCACGTGAAGTATTGCCGCGCTCTCGGCGTGAGCCGCATCGGCGCATTCGCGCAGGATGTGCGCGATGAACGCCGCCGGATCGTCGTGGGCGTCCTGAAAGAACCGGTGAAGCGCACCAATGCGGCTTCGTGAGTCCTCCGAGGACACTATAAACCAGCTTCCTGCATGTATCGCGCTCTTCCCTGAACGCGGAGCCACTCGCTCCTCGCTTAATAAAGTTTTCGGATGCTTGCCCGCTTGCCGCAACGGTGGCGACATGGGTTTACCGTCATTTTACGGTTACGGTGTATCCAGGAGTGAACCCGGGAAGAGCTGCCACCGCTACTTGCGCGTGGCAGCCATTGATGTGAATTGGCACGGCGGGCCGCGCCGTAGAGGGCGCGCCGCCGTCGAACATAAAAAATGCGATCAGCAGCGAGCAGGACAGCACAGGAACCCTGCGCACGCCATTACTCCTTCGTCACGCCTAATGTACCGCGTTTTACGCGTGCTGTTACGCCGCGTGCGAAAATAGACGAATCCCACCATTTAGTGTATATTCGGAGTATGACGGCCGCCGCGCTGGACCTGGGTCCCTCCGCCGTTCTGGACGACTCGGTGCGATTGTCCGGCCCGGCATTGCGCACGTTTTTCCGCATTGCGGACCGTTGGAATTTGAACGCTTCGCAACGCCAGCGTCTGTTAGGACTGCGCCCGTCCAGCTATTTCAAGTATCAGCGCGATCCGGGCGGTGCGCGCCTGAGTCGGGATACGCTCGAACGCATCTCGTACATCCTCGGCATCTACAAGGCGCTGCAAATCTTGCTTCCACGCAAGGAAGCTGCCGATAGCTGGATACGCCGAAAGAACGGCGCGGCGATCTTCAACGGCTATGCGCCGCTCGATCTCATGCTCGGCGGGAAGGTCGGCGATTTGTATCTCGTGCGCCGGTATCTCGACGGCGAGCGCGGTTGGTAACGCGCCTCGACTGGCGCGAGAGCTATCGGATCATTCCTTCGATTTACCCGCCCGTCGGCATCTTCGACGAAGTGGCCGACCCGCAAGATTTGGAAGCGGTCCTCGCGCTGGAGTCCGCCACTAACCCACGCATTCTGGCCGAAGCGGGAGAACTATCGCTGGTGCGCGCCGGCGAGCGCATCTCGGGCGAAGGCACTACGCCCATCATGGCGGCGTTCACGCATACCAAGCCCAGCCGCTTCTCCGACGGCAGCTACGGCGTATACTACGCAGCGCACGACGAGCAAACTGCCATTGCGGAGACCGCCCATCACCGTCTGCAATTCATCGTGGATGCAGGCCTGCGTAGCGAGATCGTTCACGTGCGAGTGTATGTCGCCCGCGTACGCGGCGAGTACGACGACGTGCGCGCGAAAGGACCGCGCTCCAAAATCTACGATCCCGCCGATCTGCACTTCGCGCAGCAATACGCGCGCCGCGTATTCGATCGCAATAGGCTCGACGGCATCGCGTTCCGCAGCCTCAGGCACGCGAACGGCGAGTGCGTCGCCGTTTTTCGCCCGCGCTGCGTCTCCGAATGTCGCGTCGCGCGGCATCTGCAGTATCGTTTCGAGGACGGGCGCTTTTTGGGAGCGTTGCAAATTGGCGGGTATACGCTGTCGGTATGAATCTTTCACTCACCATCGGCGGCGACCTGACGGTCAATCGCATGGGGTACGGCGCGATGCGCTTGCCCGGACCGGGCGTCTGGGGATGGCCGCAGGATCGCGACAACGCCACGCGCGTGCTGCGGCGTGTCGTTGAACTGGGTGTCGACTTTATCGACACGGCGGATGCGTATGGTCCGGAAGTCAACGAGCAACAGATCGCGCAGGCGCTGCGTCCATATCCGCCCGATCTGGTCATTGCCACCAAGGGCGGCAACACGCGGCCCGGACCGGGGCAGTGGGTTGCGGACTGCCGTCCGGAGCGGGTCAAACGCTGCTGCGAGGAAAGCCTGCAGCGTTTGCAGCTCGATGCGATCGATCTCTATCAGCTGCATACCGTCGACCCGAAGGTTCCATGGGCGGAACAAGTCGGCGCGCTGCGCGATTTGCGAGATGCCGGCAAAATTCGTCACGCCGGCCTTTCCAACGTGACGCTCGAGCAGCTGCGCGAGGCGGAAAAAATCGTGCCGATCGTTTCCGTGCAGAACCGCTACAACATCGCGTATCAAGGTGCGAGCGACGGCATCATCGACTATTGCGAGCGCAGCGGCCTGGCCTTTCTTCCCTGGTTTCCGCTGGGCGCAGGTAGCGACGACATCGCTCAAAATACCGAAGTGCAGAACGTGGCGAACGCTCACGGCGCGCACGTCCACCAAATTGCGCTGGCATGGCTGCTGTATCGCTCTTCGGCCATGCTGCCCATTCCGGGCACCTCATCGATCGAACATTTGGAACAGAACGTCGCCGCGGCGCACATTGAATTGAGCGAAGAAGATCAGGTTCGGCTCGGTCTGCGCCGGCCGGTAAGCACCCATCACGGAGAACACGATGAACGATAGCGACATTCACCAGCACATCGAGACGCTGGTTGCGGAAGAGCACGACTTGTACGAACGTGCCGACGAGGCTTCGCTCTCGAACGACGAGCGCAAGCGGCTGGACGATCTCAACGTGCAACTGGATCGGTACTACGATCTGCTGCGCCAGCGGCGCGCCAAGCGTGAGTTCGGAGAAGATCCCAACCGCGCGCGCATGCGTTCCGGAGAAACGGTGGAGAACTACGTCGAATGATCGCGCGCAACGTCGCGTACGGAATGCTCGCAGGCGCTGCTGGTACCGCGGTCTTGAATGCGACGACGTACGCCGACATGGCGATTCGGGGACGTCCTGCGAGCGAACTGCCGCAGAACATGGTCAAAGCATTTGCGCAGATGGCCGGCGCGCGAGACCTCGCCAAACCGCAAGAAGAATTGAGTGATGAGCAACAGCAGCGAGTCAACGGACTTGGAGCGCTGCTCGGCTATGTCGACGGCTTAGGCGCCGGAGCGATCTTTGGAGCGCTGCGTCCGAATATCTCCGGCGCTTCATGGTTTTGGGCCGGCCTGGGACTCGCGGCGCTGACGATGGCGCTCAGTGAAGGGACCGCGACGGCGATGGGGCAGACAAATCCGGCCGAATGGGGCGTTTCCGGCTGGGTTTCCGACCTCGTTCCACGGTGTTTCTACGGGTGGGTGGCGGCGGTCACGTTCGATCGGCTTGCGGCTTCGTAAGTTCGACGCCGAGCGGCGCGAACGACGTCGAAGAAACCGAAGCGGCGGAATGCAGGGTGCTCAAGCGCAAGCGTCTGGCGCGGTGATCGATCGAGCGGATCGACACTTCCATCGTTTCGCCGATCTCGTACTGCGCCGGATCGGCTTCGCGTTCGCTCACGCTGCCGATGACGCCGGGTGCAATCTCAACTTCCAGCCGCGGTTCTTTGGCTCGCACCGTGCCCTCGACGACGTTGCCGGTTTTTAATATACCGGCATGCTGACGCCATGGATCGATCAGTGCAGCTTTCCGCGAGACCGCGATGCGTTTCCCGCCGTTTTCGATTCGAAGAACGCGTACCGTAAGGCGATCGCCGATGGAAAGCACGTTCGCCGGCATCTCCACGCGTTCGAATGCAAGCTCGCTCGCGGGAATGAGCGCATCGACGCCTGCGCCCAGCTCCACGAACGCACCGAAGTCCGTCAACCGTACGACGAGCGCGTCACGTTCCTGGCCCACGCTTAAAGAGCGGACCAGCGTGTCCCGTTCGTTCCTGCGCTGTTCTTGCAGTGCGCGGCGATGCGAAACGATGACGCGCTTGCGTTGTTCGTCTACGTCGAGCACTTTGAGCGGAATAATCGTTCCGGTGAGCGCATCCGGCGATGCGCCCTTTGCGGCGCCGATCTGCGAGGCGGGAAGAAAGCCGCGATACCCCTCGATGTCTACCAAGAGGCCGCCCTTTACCGGCGCCTTGACCCTAGCCTGAACTGTCCGGCCGTTGCTGCGCGCGTCCACAAGTTCTTGCCAGACGGCAAGCGCGCGGGCGCGGCGTTCTTCGTTCGTCGGGTCGGTCATTATTGCAAATGAACGCGCCGCAGGGCTCGCGCGTGACGCGCAGCGGATCGCCACGGCTGCTACGATTGTCCCGTGAACGTCTGATACAGAAAAATCAGCTGCCGCGCCGTGACGACGATCGTCGTCGCCCATCCCGGCCACCCGCAGCCACGGAGCGATGCCGTGTTCTTTCATCGTGTTCTTGTCCGCCGCCGCAAGCAGCATAAAGACCAGCGTAATAGGCGTGGCGATGCCGCCGGCAATGGAACTCGCGAAGAGCAGGCGGATCGGCGGGATGCCCGCGAACGCGATTGCGCAGCCTACCACCCCGACGGCGAAGATCGTGGCATAAAAGCGCCGAGCCTGGAAAAACTGCGCGTTCAGATTGCCGACCCAGCGGAACATTTCCGAGACGACGTATCCGCTGGTGGCCAGCAGAACCGGCAGCGCCAGCAACGCCGAGCCCAGCAGACCGATGCCGAACAGCAGCGAGGCGAAGCGTCCTGCGACCGGCGTGAGCGCGGAGGCGGCTTGCGCGGCGGTATCGACATGCTGCCGGTGCACGCCCAGCGTGGCTCCCGTTGCGATGACGATGAACCAAAACGTAATGCCGGCGCCTACCGCACCAAACGTTGCATCGATCTGCACGAGGCCCAGCCGGCGCAGCGGCGGCCGCTCTTCGGAAATTTCCAAGCCTTGCCATACGTACGCGTACGCGGTAAGCGTCGTGCCCATCAGTGCGATTGCGCCGGCAACGTAATCGTGCGAACCCTGCAGATGCGGAATGAAGGAGCCGCGGATCACTGCACCCCAATCCGGATGCGCAAAGAACGCCGCAATGACGTACGTGATGAACGCGAGCGGAATGTAGACGAGGAACCGCTCCACTTTGGCGTAACTTCCGAATACGAGCAGCGCGACGCTGCCGGAGGCAAGCGGGACGATCCACCACAAATACCCTACGCCGGTCAGCAGGTGCAGCGCCGCACCGCCGCCCTCGAGATCCGCCGCAAACGTCAGCACGTTGACGAATAAGACCGCGAGCAGCACCACCGAGGCTGCGATGCGCCCATAGCGCCGGCGAACTAAATCTTCTAAACCGCACTTCGTCACGGCGCCGATTTGCGAACTGATCGCCTGCACGATGGCCAGCATTGGGATCACGAGCAGCACGAGCCATCCCAGCGCATACGTCGTGGTGGAACCGATCACGGCCAGCGATGCGACCGTTGTCGGATCGTTGTCCGACGCTGCCGAAACGATTCCCGGAGCCATCGTGCGAAGCCGGGCAAGGAAGAGTCTCTGGCGAGTGTGCGACATCTCGCGCATCATACCCAGTAGGCAACGGCATGGCCTCCACCTCCGGGTACAGGCTCTCACCGGCATTGCAAGGAACAAACAGTGCGTGGAAGCCCGCAAAATGTTGCTCGCCAATCCCCGTGGCTGCTGCGCCGGCGTGGATCGCGCCATTGCCGTCGTGGATCAGCTGCTCGATCAGCATGGCGGTCCGGTCTACGTGCGCAAAGAAATCGTGCACAATCGCGAAGTCGTCGAGCGGCTCCGGTCGCGCGGCGCAATATTTATCGAAGAAGTGAGCGAAGCGCCGGAAGGCGCCATCCTCGTCTTCAGCGCACACGGCATTTCCCCGGAGGTGCGCCGCACTGCTGAGCAGCGGCGGCTGCGCGTCATCGATGCGACATGCCCGCTCGTTTCCAAGGTGCATTACGAGGCGATCAAATTTGCCAAAGCCGGCCTGCACGTGCTGCTCATCGGCCACGCCGAGCACGACGAGGTCATTGGTACGATGGGCGAGATTCCCGACCGGATCAGTCTGCTGGAAAGCGTCGAGGACGTCGATACGGTGAACGTGCCCGATCCGCAGCGCGTTGCCGTCATCACGCAGACCACGCTCAGCGTGGACGAAACGCGGGGCATCATGCAAGCCGTTCGCGACCGCTTTCCCAGCGTGCGCACCCCCGCGCGCGACGACATCTGCTATGCCACGCAGAATCGCCAGGATGCCGTGCGCGATTTAGCGCGCGCGGTGGACGTGCTGCTGGTGGTCGGTTCGGAAAACAGTTCGAACTCGCTGCGCTTGCGCGAACTTGCCGAGCAGCTCGATACGCGCGCCTATCTGATCGACGATGCGATGCGCATCGATCCTGCGTGGATCGAAGGCGCCAAACGGGTGGGCGTCACCGCAGGCGCCTCGTCACCGGAATATCTCACGCAAGCGATCGTCGAACGACTCGAGCAGCTCGGTTCGTTCGAAATCGAAGAAGTGGGCGAGCCCGAACCTGACATCGTGTTTACGATGCCGCGCGAGATCGCCCGCTTGTCACGGTGACCCTTCGACAGGCTCAGGGTGACAACGACAGGCTCAGGGTGACAACGACAGCTCAGGGTGACAACGACAGCTCAGGGTGACAACGACTCACTAAAAGCCCCTTACCTGTTGCGTTCAGCCGAGCGGAGCTGACGTCGAAAACCCCTGCAGCGGAACCGGCGAGCACGCCGCGCCATTCTCAGACAGGTAGGCGTTCCAACTCGATCCCGACGGCAGCGTCTGCGTCAGCTGCGATGAGTAGTAGAAATCCGACCCGTACGGATGCGGTCCGTTCGGATCTGATACCAGATTGAGCTGGGCGCCCTGAATTTGGCTTCCGTATGCGTTCGTCACGTAGAGATACCAGTTCTGATGATTTGAGTAAAGCGTGTTGCTGTTGCCGTTTGCGACGATGGTGAGCTGTGAGACGTTCGAGGTAGGCTGCCCGGGGAGCGGACTGACGAGTTCGACTTGCGTCCCGGTGGCGCACTCCGGGGTCTGGCCGCCTAAAAGCGATCCGGGACTGCCTATCCCCGAGCCGCCGCAGGCGCACAACGTTGCCGCGACGGCAGCCGGTAGAATCAACCGCAAAACCTTCATGTTGTGTAATCCTCCGGTTGAATAACGAGGGTGCAGGCTTGCGCGTCCTGAGAATTGCCTGAAATCGCTAGCGACGCAAGCGAGCTCTTCTGCTCGGTCTGGGTATCGAGGTAGCGTGGATGGATGCGCCGGCGGCATGTCGGGGGACTGCGCTATCGTCATCGCCACGCACAATCGCTGCGGGGTGCTGCTTGAGACCCTGAAGCGCTTGTACGATCTGCCGGAACGGCCGCGCATCATCGTGGTCGACAACGCGTCTACGGATGGCACTGAGCGCGCCTGCAAGTCGTTTGGAAGTCGCGTGACTTTTTTGAAGATGCGGCGCAACGTGGGCGCCGCCGCGCGGACGATCGGCGCGCGAGAAGTGAGCACGCCGTTCGTCGCCTTCTGCGATGATGACTGCTACTGGGCGCCCGGTTCGCTCGCGCTCGGCGCGGAGCGCTTCGCCCGGCACTCCGACGTCGCAGTGCTCAACGGACGCGTGATCGTCGGCGAGCCCGGCACAGAAGATCCGGCGTGCCAAGCAATGCGGCAAGCATCGCCCGGCAAGCACGCCGCCGGCATTCCAATCGCCTACTTTATGGCTGGTGCGTGCATGATGCGCACGGCGGCGTTTTTGGACGCGGGCGGCTATCACGCGCGGTATTTCATCGGCGCAGAAGAGTCGCTGCTCGCGCTCGATCTGGCCGCGCGCGGATGGATGCTGTGGTATTGCGACGATCTGATCGTGCACCACAAACCCTCGCCGGTCAATCGTGATGCGCAGACGCGCCGAAAGTTCGTGATGCGCAATCGGTTATGGACGGTGTTCCTGCGGCGTTCATTGCGTTGCGCACTGCACGCGGTTGCACAATACGCGCGACTTGCGCGAACGGATGCCGTCGCGCGAGCGGCGTTAACGGAAGCGATTGCCGGACTGCCGTGGATACTGCGCGAACGCCGCACGCTTCCACCGCAGCTCGAGCGCCGCATCGCAGCGTTCGATCGCGCCTTGACCGTGTGATTCGCGCGTATCCGCACGTTCCGACCCTGGTGTCCGGCGGCACGCTCGCCCTGCACGTCTCCACCGCCGCTCCGAGATTCCGCGTGTCATTCCTTCGTTGTGGATTACGGCCGGAAAGCGTCGACATGCCCAAGGTGTCGTTTGCCGGGGAGCGCACCGCGCCGCACGATGCCGGCGTTCCGTGGAACTGGCCGGCCTATCTAATCGAGATTCCGCAAAGCCGGCGTGGCGGCGCGTATGTCGCCGTTGTAGAAACCGATGCTGATCGAGGCCAAAGCTTGCCGGAGCCGGATGCACGCTCGGGGCGTGCGTTGTTCGTGGTGCGCGGGCAAAGAGCGCACGCCGCTCTGCTGATCGTGTTGCCGCTTTTTACCTACCATGCATACAACGTGGCCGACGTCGACGGCACGCGCGGCGAAAGTGAAGGCGAATGTCTTTACAGCGGCGCGAAATGGGTGACGCTGCATCGCCCCGGCGGCGGCGTGGGGGGACATCCGTGGGACGAGGTCAATCACGACGCGTACGATCGCGATTCGCCGCGGCAAACATTTGCGCACTGGGATGCCAAAGCGCTGGCGTGGCTTGAAAAAGAAGGCTACGCGTACGACTGTTGCACCGACCTCGATCTGCACGACGGAAGCATCGATCTTGCGCACTATGCAGCCGTTGCGTCCTTCGGTCACCACGAATATTGGTCTCACGCAATGCGTGAACGCATCGATGCCTATATTGCAGGCGGTGGAAACGTCGCGCTCTTTGGCGGGAACACGTGTTGGTTCCGCGTGGACTACGATGCCGGCAGGCGTGCAATTTGCCGTGCGGGCCGCTGGACCGAGTTGCCGGAATGGGAAACGACGGGCGTTTCATACGCCTTTGGCGGCGGCAAATGGATTGGGCCTCGACCGCCTTCAGGCTACACCGTGACGGCGCCGAACCATTGGATCTTCGACGGGTTGAATCTAGCCCTAGGTGACGCATTCGGATGCGAGGAGCGTCTGCTCGGCTACGAGTGCGATGGTGCGCCGCCGCAAAGCGATCTCGACATTCTGGCGCAAGGTTCACTTACGCATTGGCCCGTCGCCGGCGGCTCTGGGGAAGTCGCGCCGAACGGCCGCGCAGCGTTGGGCGTGCGCTCCAACAACGGCATGGTATTTACCGCCTCAACCGTGGATTGGGCGCGCGTCCTGCATGCGGGCGAACCACACGTTCAAGGCATCACGCGAAACGTGCTAAACCGCTTCTTGCGATAAAGATTGCGCCGTGACAGCGTCGGGTACCGCGAAAATTAACGGTGGAATCTCAATAGCTTAATACTGTGCCCGACCGTAACGGCGTATGTTGTTGGAGCAACATCTTCGTCGGAGGGCGCATTTTGAAGAAGGTCCTGTTTGCTTTTGCAATACTGGCTCTAGCCGGATGCGGAGGCGGTGGAAGCAGCCCCACCTCGACTCCGCCTGTCTCTAACCCAAATCCGGCGCCCGCGACCGCAACGCCCTCACCGACGCCGACGCCTTCACCGACGCCTGCTCCAATAGCCAACACTTCGCTGCCCTATTACGTGCCGTTAGGCGCGGGGAATTCGTGGACGTTCGCATCCGGCGGCAAACTGCAAGATATCGGTACCGCGACGTTGTCGTGCACCTGCCCGGACAATGGCGGCAGAATGGAGCAGATCGGCCTTTACGCTCCAAGCTCGAACACCGCGACCGGTTCCTTTTTCTTTACCAAGAACACGCCGGCCGGTGCAACGCAATTGACCAACCTCATAGGCGTTGCCACAGGGTTGGATACGACCACTATCACGCTGGTGTCAACAACGCAGTTTCCGTACGGGGTGCCCATCATGGATGACAGCCCCTCGGCAAACGAGTTTTGGAATGATTCGGGAGCGCTATCGACGATTACCGCCGTGGGAGGTTCCATGCAGCTCCCCAACGGCCAGAAAATCATCAACATCGCGACCGATCAGATTACCGGAAGTCTTTAATCCAATAACGTGGTCGTTCGCGCAAGGCGTCGGTTTCACGCAGCTTGGCGTCGGCAGTGAAACCACGAGCCTTTCAAGCTTCTACGTTAATCCTCAAACCAGCTACTCGACAGTCCGGCGCGGGCGGCTGCACCGATTATTTTACGGACACTTCGGCCCCGTCGACATGCAGGAATTGCTTCGGAAACTTTTTTAGGGAAGGCCTGATTTAGCGAGCGGATTCATGTTTGTCATGGTGAGCCTGTCGAACCATGGCCGAGCGCAGTCGAGGTCGCGCAGTCGTTTTCCTCCGCAAACTTCGACCGGCATGGCCGCGCAACGCGCCGCTCGGAGTTTCTTGCTCAAATGGACGCCGTTGTTCCGTGGAAGCGTCTGGTGGCGCTGATTGAGCCATGTTACCCGAAGGGAGAGGGTGGGCGACCAGCCGTTCCGCTGGAACGGATGCTGCGCATCTATTTTGTGCAGCAGTGGTTCAATTTGGGTGATCCACCGTTGAGGAAGCGCTGTATGACAGCCTTTCGATGCGGCAATTCGCCGGCGTGGATTTGGGAAACGCTCCCGTCCCGGACGAAACGACGATTTGCAAGTTTCGGCATTTGAAAGACGAGGTAGAAACCATGCCGTTACGCGCCAAAAGCCCCGTACGCGCAAAAAATCCTGGCACTACTTCAGGCCTTCGTTAGCTCTCGATTCGCGACCGCAGTGCCACCTCGCGAAGCGCATTGACGAATTCTAGTTGTGAAACGCTTTTGGAGAGGTAATAACGCCCCTTCGACTGCACGTTTGCAAGCTGCAGCGTTGGCGGCAGCACGGACAACAGGCACAACGCGGCGCAATCGAATACCGTCCCAGCCAGCGCAACGACGTTTGGCGCGAGCGTGCCGAACGCGTCGGTGTCGATGAGCACCAAGTCCACTGCCTGCTGGTCCGGCGCTTCCTCCAGCTGCGCCGCGGACCCGATGACGTCGAAATCGTCGGCGAGTGCCTTCATCAGCGCATCGGCGAACATCCGCTGGGGCTCCAGAATAAAGATGCGGGATTTGGTGCGCCACGGCGGCTCGGAAAGACCGATGCTAAAATCCGCCGTTTCAAAATAACGGAACGTCTGAGTCTGCATTACGCTCTCCCTAGGGGTGCGAATCCCTCAATCTAAGCGTTGACCTGTAACAACAGCGTAACAGCGGGCTAGCGGCTGCTAGGTTTAGCGTGAGCCAAATGGGCCGAGGCGGCGGCCGCACGCAGGCAGAACGCTTACTCCAATCATGCATCCCTAGAAAGGCGTGCAATGGTTGCGTCCGCAGTCCCGAACCGTGATGTCGTTCGCGCTGAGCTGCTGCAGCGGCTTCAGGCAGCCATGCCGCGCGTCTTGGCAGCGATCGCCCCGGCAGGCTATGGGAAAAGCACCCTGGTTCGTCAGTACGCGGGTCAGGTCGGCCCTGCGGCCGTCTGCGACTGCATGGGCGTGCGCACAGCGAGCGACGTTGCGCAGCGTCTCGCGGCCGCGCTTGCCGATGGCGACGCCGCAAGGACGGCGGCACTCGCGCACAAGCGATTGCTCCCCAGCGACGGTGCTGCCGATTGGATCGCGTTTGCGCTCGATTCTTGGTCGGCCTCGTCCGCGAACGAGTTGTGCATTTTAGAAAACGCGGAGCAGCTCAGCGACTCCCTCGAAATCATCGAGTCGCTCTCGCGGCTGCTGGCACGAACGCCGCAGCTTCGTCGCCTCGCCTTATGTTCGCGTGAACCGTTGCAACTCGCGCTGAGCCGATTTTTCGCGCCGCATGAAATCGTGACGTTGCGCAGCGAGGACTTGCGATTCAGCGAAGGCGAAATAGCGCAGGCTTTTTCCGGCATCGAGCTTTCACGTGCGTCGATCGACACGGTCGCGCAGATAACGCGCGGTTGGCCGATCGCGGTATTCCTCATGGCTCGGCTTGCACGGGAGCAAGCATTGCCATTGCTTTTCGACCAAGTCGGCGGAGTCGCATTTGCCGACTTGTATGATTACTTGTCCGAACAGGTGCTCGAAGTCATGCCGCGGGAACGTTTCACCGCACTGCTTGCGGTTGCTGCCATTCCCAATGCACGCGCGGACGAAATTGCCTTGGCGCTGGGAGCGCAATGGGAACGTGACGACGTTGCGGCGTTCGCGCGAAGCTCGCCGTTTTTGTACGCCGTTGCGCCGGACACTTTTGAAGCGCATCCGCTGGTGAAGACGATGCTCGTCGATCGGCACGCCGAACGCGCTCGTCAAATCGTGCTTCGGGTCGCGAGCGCGCTGGGCCCGTCGCAGTTTTTGCGTGCTGCGCAGCTGTATATCGAAGCGGGGGACCAAGAAACGGCCGCACGAGTACTCGAAGGCGGTTATGAGTTTCTGCTCTTTGACGTACCCCCGGCATTCGCCGAAATTGTCGCGCAGCTCGACAGTGCCGTCTTGTTGCGCCATCCGGCGGTGTGGCACGCCGCCACGATCGTGCGGGTCATGGCCATACCGCACGACCAGTGGTTGCGAGAGGCGCTGATCGTCAAAGAACGCCTCGATGGCGCAACGCCCATCGTCGTGAAAATCAGCGTGCTGAGCGATCTCGGCAATGTTCTGACCAATATCGGCAGGCATGCGGAAGCGCGTGCAATTTTCGAGCAGATGGAGCGCGAGTCTCCCGGCGTTCCGCAGGTCGGCCGCGTCGTATCGGGGTTTTATGCGCTCATCGATGCGCGCCTCGGGAAGTTTTCGCGGGCGCTCGACGCGTGGCACGCAACGGTGCCGTCGTTTTCCCCTTCGCCTATTACCCTTGCCCTTGGGATCGTGCAAATCGAAGCGCTCGTTTTTCGATACCGCGGTGAGCGCGCAACTGAACGAGCGCGCCTGGATGCGGGAGTTGCTCTGGCCGGAGAGTCACGCGCATCGCTGGCCATCGCTCTAGCCCTCGAAGAAGCGGCATTCGCGGCGTGGTTTGCCGGCGAAGACAAGCTGTATGGACAATACGCGCGCCGGCTCGAAGAGTCGGTCACTCCGGCTACCAGCGGCGGCACGGAGGTTTTTCGCGCCGCCGCGCACGGTAATTTTGAGCCCCTTCGTCAGAGCAAAGGGATAGAACATCCGAAAATCCGATTCTACACGGCATTGATTGCTTGCAGCGTATCCCTCGCGCACGAAAGGATTGAGTTTGCACGCCGCGCGCTGCAGGCGGCGACCGAAGCGGGCGAGCCGATGAGCGCTGCCGTCGCGTGCATCGCATGCGCACAAAGCGACGCGGCGCAGCGTGATGATTTTATTGAACGAGCTCGGAATTATGCCGCTCAAGTAGACTCGGCACAGCTGCATGAGGCAATCGAGGCATACGCGACTTCCCAGGAGCACTACGGCATTTTGGCCCCGCTTCTTCGACGGTTAGAGCCGCACGCCGGCAAGCCGCAAACAGCGCTCGAGCCGAGATGGCACATCTCGCTCCTGCGCTGCGCCGTCCAACGCAACGGCGTACCTGTAGCGCTGTCGCGGCGCGAATTGGAACTGCTGGCATACCTTTCCGTACGCAAACGCGCGTGCCGGCGCGATGAGATCGCTGAAGCACTCTGGCCGCAAGGTTCGCGATCCGGTCACGCCGCCGTGCGCGTGTACGTGAATCGCGTGCGCACACGCCTGCGCGATTCGTCGATGATCGTCGGGATGCAAGGCTGTTATCATCTGGGAGCCGACGTCGTGGTGGACATCGATCTCATCGAACGAGATATTGCGCGCGCGCGAGGGCAGTCGCCGATGCGGCCTGAAACGCGTGCCCACTTGCTCAGCGCGCTGACGGAGCTGACGGAACCGCGATCGTCGGTGAGCGAGCCTTGGGAATGGTTCGCACCTGTGAACGTGCGCATTGATGACTTGATGCGCGAGACGGCGACGATGCTGGCTCGCGACGCGCTTGAATCGGGCGACGTTGCCTCGGCGTTGGAACTGTCCGGTCGCGTCGTCGAGCGGGATCCGCTCGACGAACCTGCTCGGGAATTGGTCATACGCGCGCACCTGGCGTCCGGCGACGCCGCCTCGGCGCTGCGCGAGTTTCGAATCTATCGGGAAACGCTGGCGGGCGAGCTCGGCGCGCGTCCATCGCGCACATTGGAATCGCTCGTCATCGATGCAGTCTAAGCGGCTTCGGAATCGTCCGCTTCGAGCACGCACTCCAACAGTTCGAGCACCGTCTGCCGCCGGCGCGCGGAGGTTTTGCCAAGCCACCACGCGATGGAACGCGGCGTGTTCAGGCAAACCGCTTCCGTCGCTGCTTCAAAGCCGGCCGCTTGCAGCAACGTCGCGGCGCGCGACGCCTGGGTGCCCGTGAGTTTCGTGTCTAAACCGTCCACTGCTTAGAATTATCGGTTCTCCGGGATTGGCGCGGACGCGCGAGACAGAGCCGGGCGTAAAGATTCGGCAATCCTCGATTTGTGATGCCGCCGAAACGAACGTTCGGCGGCATCGCGTGCATCGCGTTTTTCAAGTTCCGGCGGAGCCCAGTTGCAAGAGCGAGTTCTGCATCTGCGATTGATTGATCGCCTGGGCTGCCAGAACCTGGTTCTGCAAGTCGGACACCGTGAGACCATTCACGGTAGGGGCGCTGGCTGTCGAGGTGGATTCGTCGTCGTCCGTCTGTCCGAAGCTCGGCGATAATACGTCAGCCGTCGCCGAAGACCCGTCACTACCGCCGCGATGGTGATGGTGTCCCGAGTGCTTTACGCTTTGGAGATCGGTGTCGAATGTCTGCTGCTGGCTGGGGCTGAGAACGCCGCGAATCTGGTTTTGGACCTGAGAAAAACTCAATCCCTGCGATTGTCCCGACTGAACGATGGACTGGATTTGCGTTTGCTGCGCGCTCGTGAGATCCAGATTTGCGAACGGACTGCTCGCCGGCTGGACGTTGCTCGAGCCGCTGACCGCGGCCACGTATGGATTCGTGGCCCCTTGAATGCTAAGGCTCATGTTGAGGCTCCTTCGAGATGGGCGCCTATTAGACGCCTATTGCTGTGGTCGGCACCGTCCCTGAGAATAGGCTTGGAGCGCCCATGCGGTCCGCCGGCTCAAGCCCGCGAGTGAATCTCCAGTGGAAGAACGGATCGTATTTCACCCAGGTGCCACGCGCGCGTCGGCTCTCCACGTGAGCCGTTCAGGTTCCAATGCCGACGTGCCCAGCGCCGTGATGCCCATGAAAAGCAACGCCGAGTCGTCACGGGGCGGGTGCTGTGCAAATACGCGGCGCTGAATTGCCTCCGCGATGTTGCCGGACTCGTTCAGATATTCTTTTTCGATCGCCGCTTGAAGATTCTGCACTCCTTTGAAATAGTCGCGGCTCGCTTCGATCAGCCCGTCCGTGTATAGGACGATGGCGGATCCCACATCCAGTTTCACCTCTTCGGTTTCGAAGGCAGCCAGCGGGTCCACGCCCAAAACGAATCCTTTTCCCGGAAGGTTCTGCACTAGGCCGCCGGACGTGACCACCATTGGCGGCGGATGTCCCGCTAAACAGTAGCGCATCACGCCGTCGAGGAGATCGAATGTTGCAAAGAACGCGGTGAGCAGGACGCCGCCTTCGTTTCGGCAGAGCACGCGATTGACGTGTCCTACCACGGTAGCGGGATCGTCTTCGACATATGCGACTGTGCGAATCGCTTGCCGAGCATTGCCCATGATCGCCGCCGCTCTCAAGCCATGGCCGGCGACGTCTCCAATGCTGATTCCGATGCGGCGATCGGAGATCCGAAAGACGTCGTACCAGTCTCCGCCGATCTCCGTGCCGTCCGCTGCGGGCGTGTATGCGGTATCGAGGCGGACTCCCGGAAGCGCCGGCAATTGCTGCGGCAAGAGCGCGCGTTGAAGCAAGAGCGCCATGTCGTGCTCGCGCTGAATGCGCCGCATCATTTCCTGGTAGACGCGGTCGAGCTGCGAAATTTCGTCGTCGCCGCTGATCGGCTCGGTCTTTTCCCCTTGCGCCAGCCTGCGCGCGTTGTCGGCAAGCCGTACGACTCGGCGCGTAATGCCTAAGCTGAATCTGATGCACACGGCGATCGTCAAGGCTATGCCCAACAGGCATACGCTTACCAGCGCGACGGTAAAGCCCTCGATTTGCTTTCGCATTTTGCGCAAGTGAGCCGCCGTTGAAATGCGTTCACTGTTGTTGAGTGGCGCTCTGTGAGTAGAGATGGCAAAACTGAGGCGGCGTACACGGGGTGACTCGGCGAGGCGCTTTGCGGCTACCATGTCGTGCGCTTGCACGTGCGCCAAATACTCTTTGAGTATAACCATGCCTCGTGTGAGATCGCCGACCACGCGCGCCGACCGGACTCGCACCTGCGGATCGTCTCGAACCGTGGCGGCGAGACCGTCGAGTACGCCCGGCAGCTCGCGTACCGCAGTGCGGTATGGCGCAAGCGTAGTCTCTTTGCGGCTGCGCTCGTAGGCCACGATGCTGCGTCCCGCATCATCGAGCAGCTGCATTGCGTGATCCGATTGCGAAAGCACCTGCGCCGAGCGTTGCGAATCCTCGGCGATCAGCGCGTTCCGGCTTTGAAGAACGAGTGCAAGCGCGAGGAGCAGGACCAGAAACCCCAACGGAACGGCGCTTAAAAACAGCGTCTGCGTCCCAATCTTGGGAAAGGGCAGGTGGGGGCGCGCGTGATGCATCGTTTAAAGTTTCGTCACTTTGTCGCTCCTGCGTAAGGGCAGACTAGCAAGTGGCATCCTGATGCCGTTAGTCGTCGGTCCCCTACTCCTTCCTCCAAAACGGTGAATCCAGCGTAACGCCTGCTTGCTGGAAGATCTAAAGCCAGTCGTCCAGTTCTACGATGCGCAAGAGGACGCGCTTGTCGCAAATGTCGGCCGGTATTTGTTGCGGGCGAACGTCGAGCCGCATTCGTACAGTTCTTGCAAAGCGCCGGCGTCAATACTGAGCGTCTACTGAGCGACGGCATGCTGGAATTGTTGAACGCACAACAAATGTTGGACCGCTTTACCGTCGGCGGTTATCCCGGCGTAGAACGTTTCAATGCAACCGTCGGGGCTGCGGTCCGTGGAGCACGCGATCGTTCGACGAAATCGGAGTGTCGTCCGCCAAATTAGGAGCTGCTGCCGCCAGTTTCATTTCGGCAAACGCAATGTCCCGCGCGAAGCATGCGCGCCGGCGCTTCACCCTTTTGCGCGATCAGCGGCGGTGGATAGCCGGCGTTCGAGTACGTTACTTCATCATGCGCCTGGTTTAATGAATCCGACGATTGCAGTGACGAACTAAGGCGTCCTTTTCGGCTGCTATGTAAGTGCCGTCGAAGCGTGGTCGGCGAATTGCGGAAGCGCCTTCGGGGATGGTGCACCGCTTGCCAGCCCCAACCCAGAGCTTCCTCCGGGGTCTGTCCGGTGTATTCGTACCACTGCGGGTTGTACCAGTCGATCCAACCGTCGGCGTCTGCGCTCCACACGATCACGGGCAACGCTTCAGCGAGCACACGAAACCGCTCTTGTGCCAGGTCAGTATGATGAATGCTCAAGACCACCGGCCCCCGTCCGGCTTCGGGTCCATTTGCATGGCCGACTCTTTCCCTCTCACGCCGCTAGTTCTGCGCAGCATTCTGCTCTGAAATGGCGAATACAATGCCATGTTTGCCGCAATCGCCCTGTCGGCAGCAGCCGTCTCGGCGCATGACCCGTACGCGATTTATGCGCTTGCGCGAAGCCGTTGGCAGTCGCAGTCCTATTCGCCGTTCCTGTCGTATGTGGTCACGGTTACCGGTGTCGATAGCGGCCGGACGGTTACGAACACCTACGAGTCGTCAACCGACACCTCAACCAATGCACGATTAATGTTCGAGCGACGAGCGTTGAAGAAGCGGCGCATCCGTACGTGCCGCATGGCGTTACAGTCCGCTCGAAGGTCACCATAAGTCTATGCAGGCAAAGCAACCCTCGGTGCAGCGCCTAGCGTTGACCCGGTCGGAGTTATCCATGTTTCCAAGACCATCCGAATCAGCGCGCCGCAGCAATACGACCTTTTGGGCGTTCCGGTTCTCTCGCCGACGTATTCGTTTGGTCTGACGCTCGAGAGAGTCTCTTCCCCGAACCTTGCGGCAGCGCAACGCAATCCTGAGCCCGCGCTAAAGACGATTGCTTCGGTAAAGGCCGTCCATCGCGATTACGACATTCGCTATGATGGGGTAGACGTTATCGATGGCGCGGCTTGCTACCATTTGTATTTGTCTCCGCGTCGCGAGCCGGCAGTCTTCCGATTAAGACAATTGTGGGTAGAGGAAGACGCTTTTACCACACCGCGAGCATTGATCCAAGGCAATTTTACTCAGGGGCCGGGACCACGATTGCCGTGGCTTATTCGCTTTAGCCGGCGCAACGATCTCATGTACATCGCGGACGAAACCGCGCTCACCCCGGTGCAGTACTTGGGTCATACGTATTCTGCCGTAACGGTTGCGTTTAGCGACGTACGATCCGCTCCTGCGACGGATTTGACGTGGCTCCTATCGATGTTCCGAACCTCGGGCGACATGCTGCAGGAGCCACCATTATGAGGAATATCGGCTAACGTGTACCTGCCTTCGCATTTCCGATCGCCGAACGACGAGGCGGCGCTCACACTGATCCAAGCATATCCGCTGGGCACGATCGTAAGCATCGTGCAGGGCAAGCCGTTTGTCACCTATGCCCCATTCATCATTACGCAACGCGAGCCGGCGATCGTTTTGACGGCCCACATGGCTAAAGCCAACCCACACTGGCGCTCTATCGACACAGTTGAAACGCTCGTTGCGTTCCACGGCCCGCACGCGTACGTGTCGCCTCGTTGGTACAACGACCGCACGCATAACGTGCCGACGTGGAATTACGCAACGGTGCATTGCATCGGCAGCGTCTCGATCGTTCCTGAGCCGGAGAATGATGCGGTCTTGCAAAAACTTGTCGCCACGATGGAAAGTGGAGTCGAGGATGCGTGGTCGATGGAGGAGCTTGAACCGCAATACCGGCAAGAAGAAGAACGCGGCATCGTTGCGTTCCACGTTGCCGTGCGGGAGATGCGCGCGAAATTCAAGCTTAGCCAAAATCGCAGCGCCGACGATCGAGCCGGCGTCGTGAATGGTTTGCTGGGCAGCACCAATCCGCAAGATCGAGAGCTGGCCGAACTCATGCTGCGTTTGAACGAGTCGACTTCAGGTGTAACGCCGAGCTAAAGCGTTCTAACTCGAAGGGTTCATTGGGAATGGCGGCTGGTTTTTGGCGAACCCCAACTGTCCGTGCCCGAATCGAGCCAGAAAAGATCTTAATGCATCGACTCCGCAATCCGGGCTCATGCAGCGCGCTGCAGTCGCGCACCGCAACGGCGGCCCAAATAGTTCGTACCTTGAACGACTTCGATGCCACGCTGCATGACCCACATCAAACCCTTGGGATTGCGCACTGGATCGCGGTAGTCCAAGTCGTCCGAAAACGTTTGCGGGTCGAAGGCAACCAGATCGGCGACGTTGCCGGGCCGAATCGTGCCGCGTTCTCGCAAATTGAAAATGCTCGCGGGAAGTCCCGTCATCTTGTGCACTGCGGCTTCCAATGAGAGCGTTCCCAACTTGCGGACGTAGCGGCCGATCACGCGCGGAAAAGTGCCGTACAACCGCGGATGATGGCGTCCGGGTATTCCCGGTGAAGCCCCATCCGAACCGATTGCGGTGTGTTCGTCACACATCACGCGCGCAACGTCGTCTTCGTCCAGCAGAAAGATCGTCATCATCACGTTCAACTGCTCGCTGGTTAGCACGTGCACGAGCGCATCGAATTCCGAAATGCTGCGTTCAGCGGCGATCTCCGCGATCGTAGAGCCTTCGAAGTTGCGGCTTTGCGTGGAAGCAATGAGGATACCGTCGTAGCCGGCCTCCACGACGAAGTTCTCGAACCCCGGTGCGCCTTCGTCCAACATTCGTCGCAGGCGTTCTAATTCGGTCGCGTTCTGGAGCCGGGCGAGCGTGGCTTCATGGCCACCCTCATGAAATTCGGGCGGCAGCACGGTTTTCAAATACGTGCTGCCCGCCGTATAGGGATAAACGTCTTGGTACACGTCGACGCCGCGCTCGCGAGCGCGGCGGATCAATGCAAGCGAATCGCGAGTCTTTCCCCAGTTCTTCTTACCGGCCGCCTTATGATGCGAGATCTGCACGCGCACGCCTGCCGATGCTCCTACCTTCAACGCTTCACAGACGGCGTCGAGCAGATCGTCCCCCTCACCGCGAATGTGCGAAGTGTAGATGCCGTCCGGCGGCAGGCATTTCGCAAGGTCGACAATCTCGTCGGAATCGGAAAAGACGCCGGGCGGATAGATCAGTCCTGTCGAGAAACCGAACGCGCCGGCCTCTATCGCTTCCTCCAGCAAGCCGCGCATGAGTTTGCGTTCGCGCGGTTGCGCGGCGCGCCGCTCCATGCCCATTGCGGCAACCCGCATTGTGCCGTGTCCGGCAAGCGGCACGTAATTGGTAACATATCCTCGCTCGTCGGTGGCGTGCAGCAAATCGGTGAAGGTCGTGCCGAAGGCCTGGGCGGCCGACATTAGCGGCTCCAGCATGTGCGCAAGGGCGTCACGGTGCTGGGCCGACGCTGGAGCGAGACTGATGCCGCAATTGCCGACGATTTCGGTAGTGACACCTTGCAAAATTTTGGTTGTGTCGTCCTCGCGCAGCAGCGGCGCGTTGTCGGCATGTGAGTGCACGTCGATGAATCCCGGTGCGATGATCAAACCGGTTGCATTCACGACGTTGAAGTTCGCATGCGAATCAGCGGGCGGCCGGATATCCTCGATGCGTTCTCCGGCGACATAAAGATCCCGCAGTGCCGGAGGCGCACCGGTTCCGTCGACGATGGTGGCGCCCACAAAGACCGTACGATTCACGTTAGGCTTTCTTTGGGCCGACGCGGCCGGCGGCCGCAGCTGCGGCCAGCGCGATGGCGATGCGGTTCATCGGCTCCTGGGGACGCGTTCGAATACCATGGTTGGATCGTCGCCGATTTTCATGCCCGCGGCGGTACCTGCGGCACTAATGCTGAAGGTGATCAGCGGTTCGAGCTGCCGGCTGACGTTGGGTTCGATCAGGCGAAACGTTTCGAAGTTGTAGTGCTGCAGCGTTCCGTCGTAGCCCAGCAGACGGAAATGCAGCGTTCCGTTTTGTTGCGTAACCCGCGCGGTTCCATAAAGGTCGTCGTGATAGGCGCCCGCGTATGCCGCATCGGGGAGCGCCGCCGGTCCGCGAGCCAGCTTGCGCGCCGATTTTTGTTCCTCCGCAAGCAGCGCGTTGTAAAACTGGTTCCATGTCCCGAGCAGTTCGCTGCTCCAGTCGCGTTTCGGCGATCCCAGCAGATCGTCCCAAAGGCGGTTGACGATCGCCGTCGTTGCGAAGTTATCCGCTTTATTCGTGAGAATGACGATGCCCGCGTGCTGGTCGGGCAGCAGCGCTACCATTGCCGTCATGCCGTCGATGTTGCCCGCATGCTGGATCGCTTTGTGGCCGCGGTAATCGTAGAGAATCCATCCCATGCCGTAGTCCATGAAATGTGAGATCGGACCGTAGAAATACCACGGCATCCCCGTAGGCATGATTGTCGAAGGTGTCCACATCGCCTCGAGCGTTTTGGTTTGCAAAATCCGCCGGCCGCGATACGATCCGTTGCCCAACAGCATCTGCAGCCAATGCGACATGTCCTCGGCGTTGGAATTGATCGAGCCGGCCGGACCGATGTCGTCGATATCCGCGTAGGGTATCTGCCGCAGCGTTCCGTCGATCGTGTCGTAGGGCTGCGCTACGTCGGAACGGCCCCTGAGCGCGCTAATTGACGTATTTGTCGAAGCCATCTGCAGCGGCTCGAAAATGCGCCTGCGGATGAAAGCATCCCAACTCATGCCGGTGACTGCCGGAACGATCTGCCCGGCGGTCATCACCATGATGTTGTTGTACTCGAAATGGCTGCGGAAATCGAGATTCGACGGCATATACCGGATTCGCCGGATGATCTCGTTGCGCGGCAGACCGCTCTTGTACCAGAGAGCGTCCGGCGTCCCCACGTCGGAACGATGCGACAGGGCATCGCGTATAGTCAGCGCGCGCGTCGTCTGCGGGTTCGCCGTTTGAAACCACGGAAGGTAGTTGATGACCGGGTCGTCCCACGTCAACTTCTTCTCGTCGGCAAGCATGCCGAGCGCGGCCGCGGTAAAGGCCTTGGAACTGGAGCCGATCGCGAAGAGCGTGCGCGCGTCAACCGGTTCGTCCTTGGCGATGTCGCGCACCCCGTAGCCCTTCAGATAGACGCGGCCGTCCTGGACTACCGCCACCGAGAGCCCAGGGATGCTCCAGTCGCGCATCGCCTTGCGCACGTAGGCGTCGAAATCGGGCGCAACGAGCGGTGCCGGTGCGGCGGGCGCGTGCAGCGGCGCGGCGCTTTGCGCCAACGCCAACGCAAATACGGCAAGATGTCGCAGATTCATGAACGGTCCCTCATGGCCGGAATTCTGACGCGGCAGCGATATTTCGGTGACGTGTCCCGGCCGGTTCGCCCGGCTGCAAAGGCCCTCCTGGAAGCCGGACCGCAAAATACTGTCGATACAGGAGAATTTTGCGGACGTGCCAGGAAAGGCCCAAAGAGCGAAGGAACGCCTGGACCCGTCAACGGCATCAAGTACGGTCACGCGACGTTTCGCGTGACGATTCGCCGGCGATTCGGCAACGGAGGAATCTAATGCGTCCAGCTGTTCTGCTCGGAGTGATATGCCTGCTCGGAGCCGCGCCTGTCTCGCTTACGCCTGCGCAAATACAGGCAATCAACGCGATCGGCCGCCGATCGGTGTTTAGCCGCGCGGCGCCGGGAGTCACGATTGCCATCGTGCGCAACGGCAAGGTCCTGTATGCAAAGGGTTACGGGTACATGAACCTTGACGATGCCGTTCAGGCGCGCGGCGATACGCGTTACCCGATTGGTTCGAACAGTAAGCAGTTCACGGCGACGGCGATTTTGATGCTGCAAGACGAAGGCAAGCTGAACGTCAACGATCACCTTTCAAAGTATTTGCCGCAGATTCCACATGCGAACCAAGTAACGATCCGCAATCTGCTCACGCATTCCGGCGGTTACGCGGAATACACCGAAATCGGAACGTTCGATGAAATCGGCAATCGTCCGACGACGCTCGCGGGCATGGTCAATACGGTCGATCATCAACCGCTGGCCTTCGTCCCCGGAACGAAGCGCGAGTATTCTAATACCGGATACGCCTTGCTCGCCATGGTAATCGAAAAGCTGTCCGGAATGAGTTACGGCGATTTCCTGCGGCGCCGGATCTTCGTGCCGTTGGGGATGACCTCTACGTATAGCAAAGACTCGGACGATACCAGTCCCAACATCGCCACCGAGTACGATACGTATGCACTGGGCCCGTGGGAACACGCGCTGCACATCGACTACACGTGGTTTACGGGTCCCGGATCGATTATCAGCAACGCGTCCGACTTGGCGAAATGGAACGCCGCGCTGGCCGGCGGAAAATTGCTGTCCAAGCGATCCTTCACCGAAATGATGACCCCGCACCGGATCGGCCGGGATGATCCGTTTCCGCAATACGGGTTCGGCATCATCATTTCGAAGTTGCCCAACGGCCACATGATGATTTCCCACGGCGGCAATACGACGGGCGCCGCTACGCAAGACGCGCGCTTTCCGGACGATCATTTCGGCATCGTCGTACTGGCCGACAGCGGCACGTTTGATTACAATACGGCAACGTCCGCGGTCTATCGCGTTCTCGTTCCGCAAGCACGCGCGAAGGCGTCGCCGCGACCAGGTGCCACGCCGGGCAAACGTGCGGTGCCAAGCGCTAATCCGGCGATGGTCACGGCGGCAAAGCGCTGGCTGGACGACGCGGTAGCCGGGAATATCGACATGTCGCAACTACGGCCGGACGCTCGCGCACGAATGGTTCCGGAGCACCGTGCGGCCCTGCGCGCTCTGGCGTCCCTGGGCCCTCGCACATACACACTGCTGAATACGGATCGCCGGCCACCCGCCACCTCGTACGAATTTCTCGTCAAGACGCCGAAGAAAACGCTGATCTACGTCTATAGCCGTGACGATAACGGTTTGGTTGCCGGCGCGGGCCTCATTGAAGTGGTGAAATACTGATACATGCGGTCGAGCGAATGAACGTTGCAGCTGAGGTCGCCGCTGTCATTTGTTCCTTCTTCGTTCTCCGTTGGTTATCAACGAAATGGCTTCAAAGCGGCAAGAAGAAACAATAAGTGCACGATCCGGCGAATCTGCCGGACTCCGTGCGAAGCGGACTAGCAGCCTAACCTGAAATGGGCAGACAGATAGTAACCATGCTTTGGCGTTCTTCAAAAACCGCTTCTGGGAACGGCTCGCAGCGAATATTGGAATCGTCCTAGTTTTTATAGCGTTCTACCTTCGATTCGTCGGACGCCCCTGACGCGAGACGACCGGGCATGCTGAGCTGTCGACGTTCTCGCCACTGGCGGCTTACGGTGCCCTCGCGGCAAGTGCGCTGATGGGAGTAGCGTACACTGGAACGGTGCCGAGGTTATTTCCACTCGATGAATATTCAGTTATAGATTCAGCGCCGGGAAGCGCTAGTCGGCCTGCAGTACTAACGCTCGTTATGTGGACTCTAAACCGTGCCAATGGTCGGGCGCTCAGTCCGCCATGCCCGCTAGTCTAACGCTTAGCAGTGCGCCCGCTCGGCCGCTAGCAAGCCCTACCGTGCCACTGCTCGCGTTTTTGTACCCCTCTTTGTGCCCCTCTCTGTGCCCCTCTCGTACCCCTCAAAATATCCCTCAGAGAGGCAGGACCAGGCAGGCCCTATCCGGCTCCAACGGCTTCGGTGCCTGGTTGGCCGCTTGCGCCTGAATGCAAGAAAACCCCTGGTTCCAAGGCTTTTTCGTTGATTCTACAAGGCGTTTACTAGGTTGGGCCGATGGTGGGCGGTAGAAGGATTGAACTTCTGACCTCTTCCGTGTCAAGGAAGCGCTCTCCCACTGAGCTAACCGCCCGCGCGAACCCGCCGAGTATAACAAAAGGGCTCGGCGGCCGTCAAAGTTGTGCGCAACGACCGGGAGCCCCTTGTGGCGCAGATCGGGGAGGGTTATCTGCGCAGTGAAAACAGCGGAATCACCTCGCGTTGCCACGAGCTGTTCACGATCGTTGCCGTTGCGGCGTAGAACGCGAAGAACGAAGCGGCGAGTAGGAAGTATCCGCCCAAGATGCCGAGCTCACGCGCGGCCCCCAAGAACTGGATGCCGGGCAGCGTGTAACCGAATACCAAGCACGCCGTCGTTAGAACGTAGACGGCGTTCAGACGCAGTGCGCCCACCATGAGCGCGAGCGAAATGTAGCCCATGCAGAACAAGTCGACGGCGAGCAGCAGCATGTTGCTCGGCGTGCTGGGAATCAGCCCTCCGGCTTGCATCCAAACATACATTGCGACGATGACGTTGTTCGCGCCGTATGCGCACATCGTCGTGCCGGCCCACGAGTTGGTGCGCGAGAACGCGAACAAGCCGGCAATGAACTGACCGATGCCCGCGAACACGAGCAGCGACGGGACGACGGCGATTAGCGAGGCCGGCATGGCGGCCCACCCGGACAGAACCCACGCGATAACCACGGTTCCCACGCAGAAGCCAAACAGCCCCATCGCGCCGGAATCGCCCATGCGCGCCTCGCTTGTCGCTTCCTGACGCTGGACCTCCGTGCTCTCGATGATGGTTTTGACCGCTCCGCCCTGCGTCCACTGCTGCTGGGGCGGACGCGTGAGAGTTGATGAATCGTTCACTTCAGACTTACCTACCTTGTTGAAATCATTTCCTTATAGTAAGTAGTTCCCGAACGTAAAACGCCTTAAATGGCGTGCGAAAGCCTGTCTCCTGTTTGACATGGCAAGCGCGCGTGTGTTACCGTCAGTCGTATCTTTTACCGCAATCCATACATTTTATCGAAAGGAGTGACGGGAGCTATGAAATTTACAGACGTACGGACGACCATGCGACTGCACGTTTCGTGCGCGCGCATGCGCAACTGCGCCACCGTCACGGCCAACGACGGCATGGCGCGCGGAGTGTTATCGAGCCGAGGTAGGTCCTAACCGGACCGCTCCCTTCGGGTTCGAAAGCCTCCGCTGTACTGCACGGAGGCTTTTTTAATACTTTAGTCTTTTAGTGAGGCGTCCAATCATGGAGCACTGGATCAGTGCCGATATCCAACGACGCCGCGAAGAGCTGCATGCAAGCGCCGAGCGCTCGCGCATCGTCCGGATGCTCGAGAGCGGCCGAAGTAGCAGTATTCGCGAACGTCTTGCCGACGGGGCAGAATCGCTGAGCGATCTCTTCGCCGGCCTGGCACAAGCCATGCGCGACCGCGAAGCGTAAGCGATGCTTTTAGGGCGCGTGCAAATCAGGTGGAAGCGGAGCGTTCCATATGCTGCTGAATGTTTTTAGCGCAATATCGGAACGCTCGGTCTGCCCCAGCGCGCGCTGTGTGAGGCCCAATCCGTACAACGCTCGCGGATCGTTCGGATAGCGCGTGAGCGCCGCTTCATAGGCATCGCGCGCCGATTGAAAATTGCCCTGGCGATAATACAACGCGCCCAGCAGCTCCCGCGCGGGAAAGAGCGGCAATTGCTCGCCTCCATCCTCCCGCTGCTGATACGCAATCGCGCGCTGCAGCGCATCGGCGGCCGCAGCGATTTTACCGTCGTGTTCGTCGATGGCGGCTTCGAGCAGCCAGCGGAAATCCGTGTCGGCGTTGCCGTAGAGCGCCAGCATTTTTCGCGCATCCTCCATCATGCCGAAGTGCACGTCCGTCCATCCACGCACGAGCGGTGTATAAAACTGATTCCGCGCCGTGGCTTTGTCGATGTTTTGCCACTGGCCAAACCGCGCCCACGTAGCCCACAAGTCGCTGCCGTTGTATTGGCGCCCCGTGCGAACGCCCCACGTTTCCGCCACGTGCAAATCGCCCAGCATCATCGCGGCGCTCCAGCCGGTGTACGCGTCGTGGGCCGCGTATTTGAGCGCGTGGGGCGAACGTTCGCGCAATTGCCACGCGTATTCCGAGGCCCGGATAGCTTTGGCGTACGCTCCCTGTTCGATGTACGTGTGCGCCGGCATGTGCGCTAAATGCTCCGCCTCGGGGTCGAATTGCCATGATGCCAAGCGATCCGCGCACGGCAGCGCGGGAGTGTGGTCTGCGGCGTAGTCGTAGGCGTGAATGCACAGATGGTTGGCCATGAGCTGATCGGGATCGCGAGCCAACACGCGCTGAATCAGCGCAAGCGCTTGCGCGGCAGCTGGAACCGCTTGCGTTCCGCCCTGCGTCCACATTCCAGGCGTTCCGACGCTTTCCATCAACGCTTCGGCCTGCAGCATCGCGGCATCGTGGTCGAGCGGATATTGCGCGACCAGCGCTGCCATTGCGGCGCGATAACGCGTCTCATCGTCAGTGCGATCGGCGTACGCGCCCGCGTACCGGAGCTGCACCGCATCGATGAGCGATCGTTCCTCCGGTGAGGCGTATGCGGCGAGCGACGCAGCGTGCTGCGCGGCAGCCTGCGCTCGCGCGAAACGCGCGGGGTCCAGCGGCGTGTTCAAATCCGTTCCGCTCCCCAGCGCCGTTCCCCACGCCGCCATTGCCAAGTGCGGGTCCAGCGCGAGCGCGTCTTGAAATGCGCGCACCGCATCGTCGCCGTCGTACGCATACAGCAACGTCAACCCACGATCGAACTGCGCTTGCGCGGCGGGGTTGGCGGTGGTCACGGCGTGATGCGCGCTTGCCGTTGCGGTAAGCGCGGCCAGGAGTAGGGCGGCGATCACGCCGCTGTCTTCTTGCGCCTCCGCACGGATTGCTGCAACTGGCGCATCGTCCTCGCGGAATCCGTTTCTTTCGCTCGCTCATGCAGCAACGCAAGCACGAACAGCTCTTCGGGCAGCAGCCCCTCCGTGTGGCGCACCTTACGCTGTAGGTCCAAACGGCCGCCTTCCATGTACGCATCCAGCACATCGGGGTGCACGTAACACTTTTTGCACACGGTCGGCGTGTTGCCCAGCCGCTTGGCGACGTCTTTGATAACGGCGACGACGCGCGCTTTGCGCTCGCTCTGCGTTTCCGCGGCCTGCTCTTCGGCGAGCATCATGGCGCACGTGACCGTGCCGACCCACGTACGAAAGTCCTTCGCGGAAAATTCTTCGCCCGATATTTCGCGTATGTATTCGTTTACGTCGGACGAGTCGATCGCGTGCGCCGCCCCGTCGTCGTCTTTGTACTCGAAGAGCTGTTGACCAGGGAGATCTTGGCATTGACCGATGATCTTTGCCAGGCGCCGATCGCGTAGATCGATGGCGTGCCGCACGCCGCTCTTGCCCCGAAACGCAAAGCGCACGCTCGAGCCGTCGATTTTGGCGTGCTTGTTCTGCAGCGTCGTGAGGCCGAAGGAGTGGTTCTCTTTGGCATACTCGTCGTTCCCGACGCGAATAGCGGTGCTCTCGAGCAGCTGTACGACCGTTGCCAGCACTTTTTCTCGCGGAAGGCCAGGCAGCTTGAGATCTGCTTCGATGCGCTTGCGGATCGTCGGCAGCGCCTGCGCGAACGTCATCATCTTTTCGTATTTGGTTTCGTCGCGAATTTCTCGAAAGCGCTTGTGATACCGGTACTGCTTGCGCCCGCGCGCGTCTCGCCCGGTGGCTTGGAGATGGCCGTTCGGAATGGGACAAATCCACACGTCCGTATATGCGGGCGGCACGGCAAGCGATTTGATGCGCTTGAGCTCCTCGTCGTCGCTGATTTCCTTGCCGTCGATACCCACGTACGCGAAATGCTTTCCGTGGGTCGTGCGGCGGATGCCCGGAATGTCGTCGGTGACGTATCGCAGCCCCGCCGCCTTGGCAGAGGCGACGGGGTCGGTTAGCGTTTCGACCGATGCGCTCATGCGGCGCGGCCGCCGTCGTAGCGCAGGGTGCCGTCCGCGCGGCGTACGCCTTCGGTCAGCGCGTGCGCCTGCACCCGGGCGTTGGCCGTGACGTGCAGCACCTCGATGCCGTGCAGCAGCGTCGCGGCATCCGAAATGAGGCGGCGATGGCAACGCCACCACAGCGCCTCGGAACACATGATCGCCGTCTTGCGCGATCCCAGAGAATCGACGAGTCGCTGCAACGCGCTCAAAAACGGCTCCGTTTCCATATAGTCCGCATATCCGCGAAAGGACGGATTGCGTAGGGCGGAATTGTGGGAGCTGGGCTGCTGCGTTCGGAAACCGCCGAGCTCGCGTTCCCACCCGTATTGCGCGTGTGCCTGTGCCGGGGCCCATATCATCATCCGGTCACTCCACACCCAGGGATGCTTGCGGCTCTTCGGAACGGTGCGAACGTCCACGACGCGCTCGATGCCGGCGCGCTGGATGAGGGCAACGATTTCGTCTTGTGAAAGAGTACTGTGTCCGAAGGTAAGCAGCTGCACACTACCTGTATATCCTGGTCGGGCCTCTTTCATACTGCGCGATGGCGCTTCTCCAGGATTCCGGCACGGCAACCGCCCGGTTGGTGGTGAAATCGAACGACACCATCGCGGTGCTCCGTAATAGAAATCGAACTAGCACGATTTACGCGCGGCGTTCGTACATGGCCGATTGCACCGGATGTAGGCGATATTGTTGACCTGCTGCATCATGTCCACGTCCTTCCCATGCTTGATGCATGGCGCTGGACAGGGAATAGTGGTTGACGTAGAATAGCCCGGTTCCCGTCCGGACGTGGGCGCGTAAGCTCAGCGGGAGAGCATCCGCTTCACACGCGGGAGGTCGTTGGTTCGATCCCAACCGTGCCCACCATTTTGCGGAAAAGGTTCGCGACCGCGCGAGTGTAAATACGCTCGCCGGTCTCTGGCGATGGCGCTGTAGCTCAGTTGGTTAGAGCGCCGCCCTGTCACGGCGGAGGTCGAGGGTTCGAGCCCCTTCAGCGTCGCCATTTGTGAAAGCCCCGGTGCGTTGCGCCGGGGCTTTCTTCGGTTCAGTGAATGGCAGTGACGGTATTTCTGCGCGCGAACGCGGAATTGCTATGTCAATCTGACATTCTCCGGTATCTGGTCGTGGGAACAGCCGACCTCCCAAGACGATCGCGAACAGGGTCGCTTAACGCATTACGAGGATTGCCGCTGGCAAGTTACCTTAAAGTTCGGCGTGGTGCCCGTAGGTGTACCGAAGCCGGTGAACGTGTAGTGGTCGTTATCAACGCGAACCAGATCACCGTGTCCAGGCTTACCGTCGCTGGTCCTAAGGTCCGTCCATTTTTCCGTATCGCCGTTCCAGGTCGGGGCATACGATACTTCCCAGTATCCCCGGTCATCCAGTGTTGTTTGAAGGTAACGGCCCTTTCCATCATAAGAAGTCGCAGAGCTCTGATAATAGGGTGCTTTCATACCGGTCTGCTGCGGAACTGAAACACTACTATTCAGCACGCCGCCATTCATGGCGAACACGAGGGTCGCATGAACCGGGGGCTGAGCGAGAGGGCCGCCGACGCACTTCCACGTGCCGACGTAGTAACCCATCGCATTCATACCTCCCGACTGCTGTGCACTAACCGGTGCCGCCGCGACGAAGATCCAAACAAAGGCAGCCAAATATTTCCGCATAGATCGTCCTTTCCACGCCGTCTCCAAAGATCGGCGGCGCCCACTAATGATGACAGAGTGGCGTGCCGGCGGCGTGCCATATTCCGTTAGGCTATATTTTGCGGCTGCCCTGCCACCAACGTCGGGGCTCCGGCGCCGTCAGAGTAGCGCTCCAGCCTGGAGACCATCGCGCCGTCGCTACACGGCCTATCGGATTGGCCTTTTCCGTATTTTATTGCGCTCGACGACGACGAAGAATCCGTCCTCCAGATGTGCCATTGTCTTTGACACTTGAAGAACTTGCTCGCGCGGCTTCATTCCGGAACGCACGTACACGGTGGTGGGCGCGGGTCTCGCGATTGAACGGAATATAACTTCGCCGAAATCGCGGTCAAACGCTAAAAGAACTCGCTCCCCTTGGATCGCCGCTTTGAGCACTTGAAGGTTGCTGCTGCCGGCATCAGCTTGCGTACCGCTTCCACGTCATGGCCGCTGCCAAGGTATTCTCAACCGCGCCTGGCACGCTCTCATCACATAAAATTCGCAAGCGAGATTACGATGCCGAGGAAATGATCTGCTCCGAGTGAAGCGCCTGACGTGCAAAAGAGAAAGCGCCCGCCAGAGATTCCCCTGTTAGCTGGGGATAGTTTTCTAGCACTTCTTGTTTCGTCCAGCCCTTTTCAAAGAGCTCCAGAATGAAGTCTACGGAAAGCCGAGTGCCGCGAACCCTGACGGCTCCTGCGAGCGTATCGGGGTCTCGTTCCAAGTGTCGACTAACTTCCATTCCTACTAAGCCTCCCTCGGGTCAGGCTGTCTCGGCCACATCGCGGCCGGTCCCACCGTGAATTTCCCGCGGTAGCGCCCAAGCTCCTCATTACATGTAGCCTGCCACGTTGTGGCTAGTCCATCTCCCCTCCGACGCTCTGGACTCAAGCCACAATAGGCTTGCTGGCGAAAAGGTTCAGTGCAAATACTTTGCAAACCATGCGGCCGTCCGCGTGAGAATGTCGATTTGATTGGCGGGCTTGCGCGGTCCGTGCCCCTCGTCGGCGTACACCACGAGTTGCGAGGGCACATGCAGCGCCTGCATCGCGTGATAGAACTCGAAGGCTTGCGGCGCGGGCACTTCCTCGTCGCGCTCGCCTTGCAAGATCAGCACGGGCGTCTTGGAATGTTCGATGAACGTGATCGGTGAGCTCTTTGCATATACTTGCGGATCCTGATAGACCGACGCGCCGAAAAACGGAATCATCCACTGGTCGATGTCGTTTTGTCCGTAATAGGACTGCCAGTTGACCACGCCCGCGCCTGCCACAATGGCTTTGAAGCGCGTGGTCTGCGTTTCGGCCCACATGCCCATGTAGCCGCCATCGCTCCAGCCGAAGAGACCCAGCCGCTGCGGATCGATCGGTGCCACGCGTTCCGTCGCATCGATCCCAGAGAGATCGTCTCGCCAGTCGCCGTAGCCGAAATCCTTGATGTTGGCGCGCGTGAACCGCTCGCCTTGACCGAAGCTCCCACGCGGATTCGGTTCGAAGACGAAGTATCCGTGGCTGGCCAGCGCCGCGATGTACCGGTTGCCGAATCCGGGCAAGCTTTCCGCGCCGGGACCGCCATGAATGATGGTCACCATGGGATAGCGGCGCCCGGAATCGTAGTGCAGCGGGTAGACCAGCCACCCTTGAACGTTGAAGCCTTCGTTCTTCCATTGCAGCGACCGCGCAGGGCCCCATAAACGGTCGGCGCCCGCGTTGACGTGCGTGAGCTGCCGCAGAGCCGTCGGCGAGCCAGTCCAGATCTCGGCAGGAGCGTTGAACGACTCACGAACAAGCGCGATGCGGCCCGAGCGTGGCACGACGTCCCAACTGCGGATTGCTTCCGGCGCGTTCGTGAGCGCGCGAAATGCGCCGGTGCGCGCGTTCATGCGGTAGAGATACATCGCGCCTTTGCTGTGCGCGACCACGTACAGCGTTGCGTTGTCGATCCAACGCAGCGAGGCCGCGGAAACCGGCATGCCCGGTGCAACGTCGCGCGCCGTTCCGGACGCAACATTCACGAGGTACACATCGCCGCCCACCGAGCCGAAATCGCTCATCAAACCGCCGATGATCGCGATAGATGTTCCGTCCGGCGACCATTGCGGATCGTTGATCTGATACGAAGGGCGCAACAGATCGTGCGCATGTCCCGTAGTATCCGCCCATGCTAACCGGGCGATCCACCAATTGTTATCGCCGCTTCCGTACGCGTACGTGTACGCGAGCCGCTTCGAGTCGGGTGCCCATCCGTATTCGTACACGTACGCGTTTGCCGGCGTGATCTCTCGAACCGCGCCGGTCGCCGCATTGACGAGCGCCAGCTGTTGTTCATCCACGGTTGTGCCGATGACGCCGACGTTGCGTGCACCGGCCGCCAGCGCGCCCGCTTTGCGGTGGGGATGCGCGATATACAGCATCGCCAGCGTTTTGTCGTCCGGCGACCAGCGCAGCGCTTGTGGCGCGCCGGTGAGCTGAGTGAGGCGACGCGCATTTCGACCGTTCGCATCGGCGATGAAGATTTGCAGCTGTCCGGGCGATTGCGCGTCGGAGAAGAAGGCAATGCGCGATCCGTCGGACGACCACACCGGTTGTTCGTCATCGAAATACTTGGAGGGATTGCCGGCGCTGATGCGCACGCGCGTGCCGCCGATGCGCTGAACGAAAAGTTTCGTTTTCGGTGTAGGATGCTTCAAACCGCCGGGCCGCAGCGATTCTTCCCACACCACCGCATCGCCGTTGGGTGAGAGTCCTACGCCGGAGAGGCCGCGCAGCGCAAAAACCGATCGCAACACCGACGACATCGTGGGAACGGTTTGCGCGGCCGCCGGAAGCAAGAGCGAGAGAAAGCAAAGTACTGTGATGCGTAGCGCGCTCATGCAGGAGATTGTTCGAAGTTCCCGGTTTAGCGCCTTTTGGAGTTGCCCTTCGAAGCTCAGAAAGCCGGCTTCGCCTGTAAGCGATGTTAAGAACTCCTGTAATTCCGCTGCGCGCTGAACCCCGATGCGTTTTGCGCTCGGCGTGATTAAGCGCGGCGGAATATCGGAAACGAAGGTGCGCAGTTGCTGCACCGCAGGCCCAAACGAAGGCGAGCCCTCGCCCGTGAGTGCAATCATGCGTGCGGCGCCGACCGTTCCCAAGAAGTCCAGTGAATCGGCATCGTGCAGCACGATGGCTGCGGGCGTTGAACCGGCATTGCTGTAGTACATGTGCCCGCGCTCCGCGGCTTGCACGAGCGGCAGTTTTTCCATCGGAAAACCGGCTGCTTGCAACACGGCTCCGCTTTCCAGAGCGGCAGCATCGCCGTGCTCCATGCCTTTGTGCCGCAGACTATATGGCGCAAACGCCGCCATGTCGTGCAGAAAGCTTGCCGCGAAGAGCACGTCCTCGTCGACATGCAGTCCATCCGCCTTCGCCAAGGATAAGGCAACGTTATAGTCGCGCTCCGAGTGCTGCCAGCCCCACGCCGGATGCACGAACCGCTTGCGCGCCAACGCATAAATCTGAATTTTCCACGGAGCGTTCAGCGCAATGCCGGTTTCGGTGGTAGGCACCGGTGCCGCTGCCGCATGCCCAAACGTTGTGATAAAGAAAAACACCGCAGCAGTGATCCGCATGAAAATACGCATATGTCGATTCCTTGTAAAGGAGCACGTTCTGAGTCCCTGCAACCTTTGACGGGTCTACCGGGTTCACCGTTTCATCACGGGCGCGTTAGAGCGGCCGGCACTGAGTTAGGACGATCTATCCTTACGCAATCGCATATGACCCCGCGAGTCCGCAGCGACATCAACCGCTTCTCGCTCGCCGCCATTCACCTAGGCGCCTTGGCCGCTTTCTTGCCTGGAATGTTTCATTGGTCCGTGCTCGTCGTGCTCGGCGTACTCTTATATTTGACGGGCGGCATCGGAATCACGCTGTGCTACCATCGCACGCTGACGCACCGCAGTCTACGTCTGCGCAAACCGCTCGAATATATTTTTGCAGTCCTCGGGGCGCTGGCTCTTCAGGGCGATCCGATCCGCTGGGTGGCAACGCACCGCAAACATCACGCCCATGCCGACGGCGAGGGCGATCCACACGGGATCGATCGCGGCTTTCGCTGGGCGCACATGCGGTGGCTGTGCCGCCCGAACGAAGCGGTGCCGTCCGATGACGAACTCGTTCGCTACGCGCCTGACCTTTGCTCCGATCGGTTTTATCGCGCGCTGCAGTACTGGCACGTTCCCATGCAGTTGGCACTTGCCGGGGCACTGTTTGCGCTGGGTGGCTGGCCCTTCGTGATTTGGGGCATCTTCGTGCGCCTGGTCGTCAGCTATCACACGACGTGGTTCGTCAACAGCGCCGCGCATTCGCTCGGCTATCGCACGTACGGCACGGCCGATCGTTCCACCAACTGCTGGTGGGTCGCGCTCATGTCGTGGGGTGAGGGCTGGCACAACAACCATCACGCATTTCCGTTTTCGGCGCGTCACGGATTGCGCTGGTTCGAGATCGATCCGACGTGGTGGAGCATCAGGCTCCTGCGATGGCTGCGTCTGGCGCAACGCGTCAAGGTTCCAATGGAAGCGGCCATGCAGCGCCTGCGCCTGAGCGATACCGCTGCGACGCGTAGAGTCAGCGTCGCGGTCCGCAAAGTCTAAAAGGTCCACGCCGCCGCGCTGCGCGTCCAAAGGTCCCATGCCACTCCTCTTGACCAAAAATTGCCGTGGGGAGTAGTGTACGAATCCATGAAACACATCATTGCTACCATAGCCCTCTTCGCGGGCGCATGTCTTATGGCCGGTGCCGCGACGCCGCAACTCCCGCCGCAGCCAAAGGTGCATCCCGCGGGCATTCCCAAAGATGCGGTGCTGGTTTCACCCTGCGTCGTCGGAATGGGCGACCACTGGGCGAACCCCAAAGATCTCCCCGTGGGCCCGATCTACGGCACGTATGAAGGCAAGCCGGTCTTCACGGAAATCATGATCGATCAGAAGGACTTCGCTGCCGGCAAAAGTTTCGAGGACATGCTCAAGCCGCTTCCCGGCTATAGCATCAACCACGTGGACGTGGAATTTGAACCACACGGTCACGAAGGCTATCCCATTCCCCACTACGACGTTCACGCATACTACGTCGCGCACGCAACGCATATGGCGTACTGTCCGAACGGGGTCGCGGTTCCCAAGTAGCGGCGCTTTAATAGAGGCGCATTCCATTACGCACGGGCTGGTCCGGAGAAACCAGCACGACGGCGCCTTGCGCATCGGATACGCCCAGCACGAGCACTTCGCTCGTGAATCGCGCGATGCGCTTAACCGGAAAATTCACCACCGCGAGAACTTGTTTGCCGACGAGCGACTCCGCGGTGTAGAGCTCCGTAATTTGCGCGCTCGAGCGCTTCACGCCAAGGTTTGATCCGAAGTCGATCGTCAATGTATATGCGGGCTTGCGAGCCTGTGGAAATGGATGAGCCTCTAGGATAGTGCCCGCGCGAATGTCCAGCGCCTCGAACGCCTCGGGCGGCGTCATGTTCGTGCTCACGCGCGGTGGCTTATTCCGGCAAGGGCGGGAGGCCTGCGTAGCGAACCCAGGGCGGTCGCCGTGGAGGCCGTGCCAAGGTAGCTCAGTCGGTAGAGCACGTGACTGAAAATCACGGTGTCGGCGGTTCGATTCCGCCCCTTGGCACCATAGAAATTGCGATGCACGTGCGTTGGCGAAACATCCGGCGCCGATGCTCGTACTGGTAGCATGAAGGTGCTGCAGACAGTACGCAGCCTTGGCATCATGGTGCTTGGCATCGTGCTGTTTCTCGTAGTTTTACAACTCGTTCAGATTCCGATGCACCGGGCTCGCATGTCGGACCTCGCTGCTGCACCGATACTACTCCTCGTTATGTTGGCGGCGTATGTCGCCATCGCGCGTTTCATCGAGCGGCGCACGCCGGCCGAATTGCGGATACGCGCGTTACCGCGCGATGGCTTTTTGGGGCTTGCGATCGGTTTCGTGCTCTTCGCGGCAACGATAGAAGTACTGGCGCTTTCGCACGTGTATCGCGCGCATGCGGCCGGTGTTTGGAGCGGCGCTGCGCCGGCATTGGCGATGGCGTTCGTTGCAGCGTTCTCCGAAGAGTTGCTGTTTCGCGGCTTCCTTTTTCGTACCGTGCGCGACCTGTTCGGCACGTGGACCGGTCTCGCGGTCTCGGCCGTGGTGTTCGGTTCGGCGCATGCCTTTAATCCCGGTGCTTCGGTTGCAAGCACCGTCGCCATTGCGTTGGAAGCGGGCGTCCTGCTCTCGCTTGCATACGCCGTGACGGATGCCCTGTGGCTGCCAATCGGTTTGCACGCCGGTTGGAACTTTACGGAAGCATTCATCTTCGGCACGAGTGTGTCCGGGCACGCTACTACGCCCGCGATTCTCCAAGGTACGTTGCGTGGTCCGACGATTCTGACCGGCGGCGCGTTTGGACCGGAAGCCTCCATAGTGGCGGTCATCGTATGCCTTGCTGCCTCAGTCGCATTTGCAGCGGTTCTTCGAAACCAAGCAGTGCGCGTCAGGCAACGGGGCCTCACGGCCATTTGAAGAATCCGTCAGCGGCTCGACGAGCGGCGGAATCGTATGCCGTTCAACGAACTACGCTCTTCAATGGACGCTAAAACGGCGATCGCCGTGGTGAAATCTTCTTCAGAGCACGCGCTCGAGAGTTCGCGGCGCCTGCCCACGTACACGTTGAGCACGCAGCATCTGGGCGTGGGATCGAGCCTGGGAAACAGCGCGCTGTGGGTCAACACCAAAAACACCGGCGACGTCGAGCGCGTGTTTTGCATTGCCGTAGGGCGATCGCTCGTTGGAGCCATTTCCGTTCGCTACGCCTTGGCCGGACGGCCGCTTCGGGATGCATGGAAAGGGCCGGCGGGCGAGAGCAGCATGAAAGTGTTTACGCCGCTCTCGCTGGATCGCGATGCCGTCACGGTGGAGATTCATCCGGCCTACCAGCGGCGCAGCTTCGATATCGCGGGGTCCGTATTCGTACGTGAAACGGTGTTTTTGCCGTTGCTCGGCGGCGGTGACGTAGAAAACGACCCACCCATTCTGTATCAGATCGTCGAGATCGAAAACCGCGGCACCGTCGAACATGACTTGCGCGTCAACGGTTTCGCGCGCCTGCGCGGAGATACGGCCGAAGACGTCTCTGCCCAGTACGATGAGAACGTATTCGGGCTGGTCGCGACCAATGCCGGCGATCCCGGAGCCGTGCGCATTTTCGGCGTTAGCCGCCGTCCCGACGCATACGAAACGAGTTTCGACGTCAGCAATGTGTATAGCACTTCGCGCGTCAAGCCGCTTTCGAACCGCACGGAAGCCGTGGGCGACATTCTCGGGAGTTTGCAGATCGAATTCACGCTCAAACCGGGCGAGCGCGAAAGTTTTTCGTTCCGTACCGGACTGTACGTAAACGGCAAGCAAGACGCAACGCGCCGCTTTGCTGCAGCGATGTCCGGAGTGGAAGTGCTGGCGCAAACGATCGATAATTTGGAGGACGTCCTGCACCGCGGCGAGGTCATTACGCCCGACGAAGTGATCAACGACGGCTCGATCTGGAGCAAAGTGAATATGCGCCGCGTCATGGCGAAATACCCGACGGGCTGGCTGTTCACGAACGATCCCGGGGTGATGTCGAACGTCGTGTGCCGCGACTGCGCATGGTTCGTATACGGGTGCGATCACTTCATGCCGGCGTTTTCTCGCTCGCTGCTCGAAAAGTGGGCCGCGCTGCAATACCCGAGCGGGAAGTTGCCGGAGTACGTTGACGCCATGACCGGCCGCATCGAAGACGACGGTCTGAACATCAACGACGACACGCCGCTGTATGTCATCGCCGCCAATCACCACTTCCGCTCGACGGGGGATGAGGAGTGGCTGCGTCGCGTGTATCCCTCGCTCGCCAAGGCCGGCGAGTATATCATTTCGCAGATGGATCAGCGCCATCTCGTATTTTGCAACGCGAAGGATCCGCGCGGAAACGTGTGGGCGATTGCAAGTTGGCGCAACATCATCCCGAACTATACCATCAACGGCGCGGTCACCGAAATCAATGCTGAGTGCGTAGCGGCGCTGCGCGCGCTAGCGCATTTGGGAGAACGCGTTCACGAGAGCGACGCGCGTATTCAAGCCTTTGCCGACGCCTCCACGGCGATCCGCGACGCGATGCAAGTGCATCTCATCAATCCCGAGAACGGCTTGTTTTACCTGAACGTCGACGCCGACGGAAACCCGCATACCGACGTGACCGGCGATGAAATCTTCCCCGTCATGTTCCACGCGTGCGACGACGAAACGTCTTTCCGAATCATCAGCCGCCTCAACTCATCGGACTTTTGGACGGAAGCGGGACTGCGCACGGCTTCGTGCCTGGATCCCCGTTACGATCCCGCAGCGTTCGCGGGGCTTATCGGCGGCGTTTGGCCCGGTTTGACGTGGTGGTACGCTTTCGCCGCCGCGCGCTACCACCCCGACTTTATGGTGAATGCGCTGCGCGCATCGTTCCAGCATTACGGCACCGATCCGCGCAAACATCAAACCGTGCCGGGGCAATTCAGCGAATGGTTCGATGGAGAATCGCTGGTGAACCGCGGCATGCGTTTGAGCCCGTGGGAGCCGCCGCGCTTTTTGTGGGCCGCCATCGAGGGTGTTTGCGGCTTGACTCTGACGGGAGATCGCCCGCAAATCAACCCGCTAGTTCCCCCATCGTGGAAATGGCTGGCGCTACGCCGCCTGCCGTACGGAGATCGTGAAATCAGCTATTTTGCCGTGCGCACCGGCGGCACGTTCCACCTGTTTACCACGTGTGAGATCGAGACCGAGGCCGTACATTCGCTGTACGAAGAAGACGTCTCGGATCGCATACCGATCTTTTCACGCATTGCGCGCGTCGTCGCTTTGCGCCGCGCCGGCGAGTTCGCCGTACTGGTGGGCAACGTTGGAACCGCCACGAAAAACGTGCCGTTGGATTTGACGGAGCTGCTCCAACCGCATGTCCGCTATCACTCGCGCGTGTACAATAGCGAGCGAGGCGACTGGGAGACGGATTCCGTACTCGCACGCGAGCAAATTTGCACGGTCGCCGTCACCATCGAAAGCCAGGGATATCGCGTTCTGCTGTTCCGCGCGCTCGACGCCCCTGAGACGGGGACGGATGCCGTCACGGCGGGCGTTGCGGACGCGCTGAACGATCGTGAACAGCCTGGAGCGGGACGTTCGGCGCCTGCTGCGATACAGGAACGATGAGGCGGCCCTCTCACAATCGGCTCTTGGAGCACGGTTGCGGGAATCGTTCGCAGCGCACACGGTTGCCGAAGCGATCGATCGTGCGATGTTCCAAACATTTGCGGCCGGCAGTTTCGAAGCGCGAATCTTGTCCGGCAGCGGCCGTTGCGGCCTGACCGAACGAACGTACTATCGCCGGCGAAAAGAAGCGCTCGAGCGGCTTTCGGGCACTATCGTCGCGCAGGCTGAGAAAAGCGCAACGCTGCTCCACTGCGGCCATCGGCCGCAATGTCGTGCCGATTGCGCTTCCGATGGTCGACCGGCTAGAGCCCGAACGCATCGAACCCGGACACTATTTGGGGAAGGATCGCGGCCGCGCGCTCTCTGCGGCGGCGCTCGCTGCGGAAATGTCGGGCGACGGCGCGCGTGCGGATGCGTTGCTCGCAGAGGCGGCGGATAACGTCTACGATTGCTTTGGGGTGCGGGATCCGGCCTCGGTTTTTGAAGTCGCGCAAAACGCTTTGTACGTCGCTCGCTGCCGGGGAGATTTGGCGGCGATGCGTTCGGCCGTACGCAGCATGGCTTCGGTCTGTGCGCGCCTTTCTCTCTCCGCGCGGATGAAGTTTACGCTCGACCGCGGCGAACTCTACCTGTACGAAGGACGCCTGCGTGATGCGCGTGCCGAACTGGACCTGGTGTTCTCGCTCGGAGCTTGCCGGGAAGATCGTTTGCTGTGGTCCATTGCCTATGTCCGCAAGGCGCAGATCGCCCTGGCAACGCGAAACTTGAAGGAAGCGGAAGAAACCGGGAAGCTCGCCTCCGAACTCGCTGCGCCGCACGCCGACGTACGGGTGTACGCTTCGGAAGTGCTCGGACGCTGCTCTCTCCAGACGGGTGCACGTTGGTCCCCCGAAGGCTTGGACGACTGCCGGAGTGCGTTTCACGCGCTCTCGATGAAGAGCATGGCGGGACGCTACCTGCTCGAACGCGGCGCATACGAACGAGCGTGGGAAATTGCGAAAACCACGTACGATCGTGCGCGAGCGCTGAAATACCACAATCTTGCAAGCCAGTCTGCCGCAACGCTCGGTGCGTGTCTCTTGGCGGCAGCGCCGATCGATCGAGGGCCGTGGTCGATGGAAGCGCTGCGCTTGTACCTGGCGCCGGTCGATCGGAATGCGTACGCTGCAGACGATCTATTTCACTTTCCCGTGCGAGCGCCCAAGAAGCTTGGCCCGTTCGTACTGGAAGACGGCTTTGCGCGTTCGCTTGCGGATCTCTACCTCGCGCGCTTCCAGGATTCCGTGTTCGCCCGTGGTTCAACCTCGCTGCTCGCATGCATCATTCTCTCTATTCTTCGCAATGCGCACGCGGCGCGCTCCAGCGGATATGCAGCGCTGCGCCGAGCTTCGTCCAAGGAGTGGTTGCGCCGCCCCATCGCAATGCAAAGCCTCGATCGCGACGTGCGCCGCCTCAGCCGGTTCTTGCAAGCGTTGGCGGTGTTATGGCCTGTGGAGCGCCGGAGCGAAATCATTCGCTCCACGCACCGCGAGACGCGCCGGGCGCAGCATGCGCTGCACCAATCGATGGCCCGCTATCGCTGGCAATCGCTGGCGGGATAATCCGCAAAAGCGACTGCTAGTTGGAACTCATCGCCGGCTGCGACGGCGACGTTTCGCCCTGCGTGCTCTGCTGCGGCGACGATTGCTGCTTGCGCTGCGATAGCACGCTCATCGATCCGGCGGCACCTCCTGCAAGCGCGAACCACCCCAGCGTGGCGCCGGTCTTTTCGTGCACTCCCAGCGCGGCATCCAACGAGAACGACCCGTACCCCTCCGTAGCGAGAAGCAGCGCGAGCAGGCCGTACATCGTGTTCATCTCGTAACCGCCCTCGCCGGCCCAATAACCCTTGGGCCTGTGCACCGTTTCAACTGCGGTTAGCATGACGGAGAGCAGCATGGCGGGTCCGACGGGCCCGAGTGCACCCAGTGCGATCAGCGTTCCCGATCCAGACTCCGTAGCCGCGGCCATGCGCGCGAAGCGTTCGGGCGGATCGAAACCGAGAGAGCCCATCATCTTGGACGCTCCTTCGATGCCCGATCCGCCGAAAGCGCCGAACATCTTCTGCGCCCCGTGCGCGGCGATAGAGCCGCCAAGCACCAGCCGCACGGCAAGCAAGGAAAGATCGCGAACCAGTCCGTCCGTTTTCATAGACTGGACTCTTTCCACATATTGGCGTGCTTTACGCGCCGGCGGGTGCTGGGGTGGTCGCTCCTTAGCGGCGCAATGCGCAGGTCCGCGCCGGGACGCCTAGCTGCGAAGCCGTTTGAATACGTGCACGTTGCGGCTTACCGCCCACAGACCGAACAATGCGCCGCCCAGGGTCACCCACCAGATTTGCGTGCTCGCCGAAAACACGACAATCGACAAGGCCAAACACACAACGCTTAGTACCGCGTTTCGGCACAACCTGCGCGCTGCGGGATCGGTGAAAAACTGCTCGGGCGCAAAGGTATTGATCAGGCGCAACTTCATGTATCCGAGCACCGACGTACAGATAAAAATCGCGATCAGCGATCCTAACGTGAGCCAGACCATCGAAGTTGCCGTCCGTCCAACGTCGACGACGCTGGACGGACTTTATGACCTCGATCGTTTCCTTCGGGTTAGTGACCCGCCTGCCGGCGAACCGAACGCAGCATCACCTTGACGGCCGAACCTGCGGGAACCGTGACGTCGGAGCGGTTATTCTTGGCGACCAAAAAACCGCCCGCCGCACCCAAAAGGCCGCCCGCACCGGAGTGAAAGATCGTCTTGCCGACCATGTTGCCAACGATCATGCCGGCGACTGCGCCGCCGGCCTCCTTGAGGGCATTGCTCTTCGTGTTCGATTGCATGCCGGTGACCACGCCGTCGATTGCGTAGGAGCTGCCGTCGGGCATCGTGAGCCGTGTAAATGTCATCTGTAATTGCGCGGTCCGCCCTTGTCCTGCGCGGATGACTTTGGTGACCGTGCCGTACATCGTCGCGCCGGCAACGCTTCCGCTCGACGACGTGACGTGGTTCAGCGTTACGGGTTGCCCGACGGAAGCGGTCTTTGTATTAACGCTCGTGGTGATCGTGCCCGCGTACTGCGCGCCGGCAACGGGTGCGGCGCTAGCGATGGACGGCAGCGCTATTGCGGATGCGGCCAGTGCCGCAGCTACGAGAAGTTGACGCATAAAATATTCTCTCCTTTTAGTCTTAGTCGCGAATGTACCCAAAAACGGATTCCGCGGCCGTTTCGCCGCTTTTGATGCAATCCGGAATGCCGACGCCGTGGTAAGCAGAACCGGCAAGCGCCAGACCAGGAAACCGTGCGATGCGCCGCTGCGCTTCATGGATGACTTCCAAATGTCCGGCAGCATATTCCGGCAGGAAACGGACCCACCGAGTAACGAGGCAGTGCTGCGGATCGTCGCCAAGTCGCATAAATTTCGAAAACTCCCCGCGCGTCGCGCGAATCAATTCCTCGTCGTCCAGATCGAGCAGATCCGGTTGAAGAGCACCGCCTGCGAACGCCCGCAGCAGTGAGATTCCTGCAGGAGCGCGGCCCGGATATTTTTGCGAACTGAACGTCGCCGCCGTAATCGCGCGGCCTTCGACGAAGGGCACGATGAAGCCGGTGCTCGATGGAAGCAAACGGGCCGCATCGCTCGCATACGCCAGGGTTACCGTGGCAATCGAGTTGTATCGGATGCCTCCAAGCAATTCGCCCAGGCGACCGTCGTAGCGGCGCAACAGCGTGCCGGAGGCATACGCGGGCAATGCGAAGACGATAGCGTCCGCGTGCGCGCGGCGCGAATCCGCAAAGGCGATCGCCCAACCTTCGGCATCGCGTTCCAAAGCGATCGCTTCGGCGCCCGTGCGCACCGCGTCTCCCAGCGTCGCACTCAACGCATCGACGATCGCCCCTAATCCTTCGCGTAAACTCACCAAACGCGGGGTCGGCTTGGCGCGTTGCGTGCGCATGCCGCGCAGGATGCTGCCGTATTGCCGTTCGAGCTGAACGAACTGGGGCAGCGTCGCGTTCATGCTGAGTCGTCGTGGATCCGCTGAATAGATGCCGCCGATGAGCGGCTGTGCGAGGCGATCGAGCACCTCACGCCCGAATCTGCGCGTGACGAAGGAGGCCAAGCTCTCGTCGTCGTTGCTTTGTCGCGCGCGAACGAACGGCTCCATCGCCGCGCGCGCAATTCCTTTAGCGCTAAAGATTCCGCTCCGGAGCAATGCCGGCAACGACGTCGGCGCAAACAATCGGAAGTGCGAAGGAATGCGATGCAAACGTCCCGCGTGCACGATGCGCGCGCCTTTGAATTGCGGCTGCACGTCGACGATGCGCTGTTCCAAACCCAGACGCTGCAGCAACGCGGCGCCGGCGGGTTTGTCGATCAACACCGAATCGGCGCCCGTTTCCATTACTAAGCCGCCGGTACGCACCGTTTGCACGCATCCGCCGAGCCGTTCGCTGCGCTCGTAAAGCGTCAGATCGACGGCTATGCCACGTCGTTGCGCGAGTTCGAGGATCTTGTTTGCGGCCGCCAGGCCGCTGATGCCGCCGCCAAGTACGGCTATTCGCGGCAATCCTGCACCAGATCGGCGAGCATGCTGATGAACAGCGGATGATCGTTGAGGGCACTCGCGCGAGCCATCCGTACGCCGATCTCGCGGGCGGTTGCGGCGGCGTCTACGTCGAGATCGTACAGCACCTCGACGTGATCGCATAAAAACCCGATCGGCGCGACTACCGCATCGGTAATGCCGCGATTTGGGAGCGCCGCAATGACTTCGCGCACGTCCGGTTCCAGCCAAGGCTGCGCCGGCGAACCGCTGCGGCTTTGATACCCAATTCTCCACGATGCCGCTCCGGCTTTGCGCGCGACCAGTTCGCACGAGCGCTGCAGCTGGGCAACGTATGGGCTGCGGTCTGCCATGTCTTGGGGAATGCTGTGCGCGGTGAAAATCAACGCCGTATTCTCGAACGTCGTCTTACCGAGCCGCTGCAGCGCTTCCAACACGCGCTCTGCGTGCGCCTGAACGAACAAGGGCCGATCGTAATACGGCTCCACATACGTTGCGGTCGGTAATGCGCCGGCATATTTGTCCCAGCTGGCCTCACTTTGGTGCGCCGCTACGATAATGGCAATGGGATGGCCGTGCGCAAACTCCGCGGCCACGTCGTCGATGAACGGCGCGGTATTGCGGTACGCCACCCGCACGGGCAGCGCGATGCCGCGGTGCTGCAATTCGCGCTGGAGCGCACGTGCCTGACGCCGCGTGAGCTCGTTGAACGGCGAACGGCCTCCGATGTGCTCGTAATGCCGCACCACTTCCTCGTACCGGGCCGGCGGAACGGGACGGCCTTGCAGCACGCGGTCCAAGAACGGCCGAATTTCTTGCGGGCTTTCGGGTCCCCCGAACCCGAGCAAAACGACGGCATCGTGCCTCATCAGCGGCGGTATTCGTGCACCGCATCGATGAGCGCAAGCACGTTGTCGACCGGCGTCTCCGGCAGCACGCCGTGTCCGAGATTGAAGATGTGTCCCGGGCGACCGCCGGCCCGGCGCAAAATATCCTGTGCGGCACGGCGAACCGTGTGTCGATCCGAAAAGAGCGCGACGGGATCCAAGTTTCCCTGCACGCCCACCGTGGTGCCTAACCGCTGCCACGCTTGGTCGAGCTCGACGCGCCAATCCAGACCGATCACGTTTCCGCCCGCCTCGCGCATCGCTTCAAGCAAACTGCCGGTCATCGTCCCGAAGTGAACGACGGGCGTATCCGCGTCGATCGCTGCTATGACGCGCTGCGAATGCGGCAACACGTACGCGCGGTAGTCTGCCGGCGACAAGCATCCCACCCAGTGTCGAAGAGTCTGCACGGCTTGCGCGCCTGCGTCGATCTGCATGTTCAAATACTCCGCCGTGAGGCCGGCGATACGGTCCATCAAGCGGTGCCAGGTGCCGGGATCGTTGTACATGAGCGACTTCGTGGCAACGTAGCTGCGCGAACCGCCACCCTCGATAGCGTAGGATGCAACAGTGAACGGCGCACCGGCGAAGCCGATCACCGGCACTTCTCGCTCGAGTTCCGCGCGCACGAGACGTACCGTACGCGCGACGAAACCCAGCGATTCATAAACGTTCACTGCGGGCAGCGCATCGACGTCCGCGGCGCTGCGAACGGTGCGCTCGATCGTCGGGCCGTCGCCTTTGGCGTAGCGTAGTCCCAGTTCAAGCGGCGCGAGCGGCAACAGAATGTCGGCGAACACGATCGCTGCGTCCACCCCCAGACGGCGCACGCTCTCGACGGTGACTTGCGCGGCCGCCTCGGAATCGCGGCAGAGATCCAAGAACGAAAACCGGTCTCGCACCCGGCGGTATTCCGGCAAATACCGTCCTGCTTGACGCATGAGCCAAACCGGCGTGTATGCCACGGGTTGCCGCCGGCACGCGCGTAGGAACGGATAATCGGGCAGCATGGACAAAGGGCCGCCTTTTCGCGACGAGCCCCGGCCTCCTTGCGGCTAACCTTGCGCAAAGCCTCGGCCGATATACCGAGCATGCTCGTTCGTATCGCCGCAATGCTGTGGGCGCTGATTCCACTCGCCGCCGCCGCCTCGCAGCCCTCGCTGCGGGTTGGTTCGGACATTTCGTATGCGCCGCTCGAGTTCTATGCCGGCCATTCCAAAGCCGTCCAAGGTTTCGACTACGATCTCGCCCGCACGCTGGGCGGCAGTTTGGGCGCGCGCGTTACGTTCGCAAATCACGACTTCAATGATCTGATCGGTGCGGTGCGCCGCGGACAGTTCGATTTCGTCATGTCGGCGATGTCCGATACGCGCGCGCGCTCCCGGCAGGTCGATTTCGTCGACTACTTCTTAGCCGGCAGCGGGATGCTGGTTGAAGCGGGGAATCCGCACCATATCTTCAACTTGGCCAGTTTATGCGGCATGGTCGTCGATCTGCAGCGAGGCAGACTCGCAGCAAGCGGCGGTGAACGAGCAGTCTAAAGCGTGCGCGCGTGCGGGACTCAAACCCATAACGGTGCTGGCGTACCCCACCGACGATGCCGCGCTCGTGCACTTTCGCGCGGGCGAGTCGATGGCGCACATTTCCGATTATCCCGTCGTCGCGCATCTCGCGCGTACCATCGAGGGCGGCAAGCGTTACATGGTGGCGGGGAAGCAGTTCGGCGTGGTGCCGTACGGCATTGCGGTATCAAAGAACAACGCGCAGCTGCGCGATCGCTTGCAATCGGCGCTGAAGACGCTGATCAGGACGGGCGCCTACGATGCGCTCCTGCGCAAATGGGGTTTGCTGCAAGGGGCAATGCGCTCTGCGCCGATTAACGCCGGCACCAAATTCCAGAATTAGCGCGCTTCTTGTTACGCTGAAACGCTTTGTCAATTCTAAGACTCGTCGCTTCGACTGCGCTCAGCACAGGTTTCGAACGGCTAGCGTAGTCGAAGCGTTACTTATGTCATGCTGAGCCCGTCGAAGCATGGCTGAGCGCGCCGAAGCCATCAACTATGTGCGCCTCGACAAGCTTGGCGTGGTTCAATACCTCACCATGACAAACCGCGTTGTCATTCCGAGCGCCCACATTTCGTTATCGTCGCTGAACTAATGCCCCGTCTTCGTCAACGCGTGTCGCCAAAATTCTACGTTGCGATCCCAAGCCAGACGAGCCGCTTCCGCGTTGTAATGCCCTAACCCGCCGCTGCCCGGGGGGTTAGGATTGCAAAAACCGTGCCCGGCATCGTACCAGTAGATTTTGTACGGCACTTTGCCTTCCTCGAGCCGCTGTTCCAATTCCCGAACCTTCTGCGGAATAAAAAACTCGTCGTGTTTTGCAAAGTGGCACAGCAGCGGGATCTCGATCGTTGCGGGATCGCCTGCCTGCGTGGGCGGCACGCCGTAAAAGACAACGGCCGCGTCGGGCTCCGTCAAATGCATCGCGCAGAGAAGGGCGAGCGCACCGCCCGCGCAGTAGCCCGTGACGCCGGCCTTCGCGCCGTTCTCTTTGAGATGCTGGAGCGATCCGCGCACGTCTTGCGAGAATGCGTCGTGAAAGTCCAAGCCTTCCATCAGATGGTTGGCTTCATCGCCGGTAGCGGCTTTTCTGCCGCGAAACAGATCCGGAACCAGGACGCGATAGCCCTCGTCCGCGTACCGATCGGCGATTTCCATCATGTCCGCCGTCAGGCCCCACCACTCTTGAATGACGACGATGCCCGGCGCGGATTTAGCGTCTTTTTCCGGTTCAACGTAATACGCCGGTACGCTCTGACCGTCCGGGCGCGCGACGTCGATCATGCGCCCCATCAGGCTATGCCTGCGTGCTCTTCCTCGTCCTGCCGATCCAAATTCGAAGATTTTTCGATCAGCAGCCACTCATTCGCCGCCCGAATGCGCTCAGGCGTCGTGCGCGCGGCAAGCCACTGCGAAATCGCCTCGTCCGTCCGGTGTGTAGCCAGCGCGGCATCAAAGTCGTCCGGCGTGATACCCCAGCGTTGCATCACCCCCACATCCATCGGGCACGGATAGATGTAGTCGTGAATCGTGCCGTTGGCGGCTGCGCGCGCCTTGTCGAACACGCGCCCGAGCCACAACGTCTCGCCCAGCGGCTCGCGCCCGCGGCGCGGAAACGTTTTACCGTCTGTAAAATCGGTTGCCATGCGGTCCATAACCGTTGCGCCGGCGCGGAAGATGCAATCCGGCGTGCGCTTTCGAACACCGGGGCGATGCACAGTTCGAGAGGTGTGGGTGAACCGCGCTGGCATGCCGCGGTCGCCGTGCTCGTTGCGCTTGCGCTCTACGTGACGCTGCCCTCCAGAGTCATCATCGGACCGCTCTGGCTGCTGCCGGTGCTGATTCTGATCGTTCTGGTTCCGCTCATGATCTTATCGCCGCGCCGCCACGAAGAAGCGTCGTGGCAGCGCTGGTCTTCGATCGGCATCGTCGCCGTTCTCAACGGCTTTAACGTCGCCACCATCGCGTTGCTTCTCTTGTGGCAGCTGTCGATTCATTACCGGCACGCCATCTCGGGCGAACATCTGCTGATGGCTGCGGTCGAAATTTGGCTGACCAACATCATCGTCTATGGCTTGTGGTTTTGGGAACTCGACGGCCGCGGGCCCGACGCGCGCGCGAGCGCGGATTTTAATTCCGGGCCGCGCGGCTTCGACTTTCTCTTTCCGCAAATGGCGCTCGTGGAACCGGTTCGGACGCGTTTGGACTGGAAGCCGCGGTTCATGGATTACATATTTCTCTCGTTCACCAACGCCACGGCGTTCAGTCCCACGGATACGTTTCCGCTCACGCACATGGCAAAGGTGCTGATGATGGCCGAGGGCCTCACCTCCCTCGTAACCATTGCCGTCGTCGCGGGGCGCGCGGTCAATATCCTGGGAAGCTGAACCGCGATCGTATAAAAATGCATGAGGGCCGAAGGCCGGGGGCCGGCGGCTGCGCCGACGGGGGGCGTGGAGCGCCTAGCGCGGATACGCCTTTTCAACTCACGTATGCATGTTGGCGACCGAACCGTGCAGCGCTTCCAAGACATGTCTGAACGCGAACGGATCCACGGCGATGTCGCCGCGAAAGGGGTAATCCAACTCTGCGATGAGCGTGAAGGTGATCGAAATCACGGTCGTAAGCGCAAGCACCATCAAATACTGCGCGCGCGGACGATCGACGCGAAAGTAGAACGAGAACACGATGGTGATGGCGCCCAGCAGCAGCATCGCCGACCAGAGCACGATCGGAATTCCTTGCCGATTGCTCAAAATGCGATTGCGGCGTGCGTCAAGCATTGTACCGGCATAATCCAGTGCGCGCGCCTGCAGCATCTGCTGACCCGGATCTTTTGGAGCATAGTGCGCGAGCATGTTTTGCACCGCGTATGCCGTGTCGTGCGCGCGTGCGCTTTCCCCTCCGTGACGCATCTTGGGCCATTCCGTGTGAATGACCAAGAAAATGTACCGGTCGACGGTGTTTTGCACGTCGGCCCGCGTGCCGGCCGGAAACGCGTCCGCAATATGGTGCAGATCCGATGCTGCGCTCGCTTCCGTCTGCGCGGTTTGGGCGGCAGCGTCGTACTCTTGCCAGACGCCGACCACCATGAAGGACATCATGACCGCCAGCACCGTGCCGATCGTCGCCAAAATGGGACCGGCCACGTCGTTGTGGGTGATTTGCTCGTTGCGGCTGATACGGCTGCGTACCAGCGCCAGAAGCGCCGTGGCGATCAGGCACGAACCGATCGTCGCCGCGCTCATGAACAGCCACGTCGGAAGTGCGTAAATCCACGTCACGCGCGTCGGATTCGGCGTTGCAACCAAGCTCTCCGGTACCGAATCGTAGGACCTGCAGGAGCAGGGAGCGCCGAAGGGCGGCGTGCCTGCGGGGGAGAACGCAGGCCCTCGCCCAGCCGGCCGGCGTGGGCGGGTGTGATGTAATGGCAGCCTGCGACCTTCCCAAGGTTGATGCGCGGGTTCGATTCCCGCCACCCGCTCGGAATATGTGGCGACGTAGCCAAGTGGTAAGGCAGAGCTCTGCAAAAGCTCCATCCGGCAGTTCGAATCTGCCCGTCGCCTCATTCGTTCGATCGTGCCGCGTTTTGTAGTCTTCGGTGCGGGCGCCATCGGCGGGTTCATCGCCGCGGCGCTGGCGCGAGCCGGCGAGGACGTCGGCGTCGTTGCGCGCGGCGCCCATCTGACGGCGATCCAACGCGAGGGGTTGCGCGTGTTGGACAGCGATCTGGGCCCGTTCACGGCGGACCTACCGGCGTTCGGGGATCTGCGCGAGCTGGATGATCCGATCTACATACTATTGGCCTTCAAGTCACACCAATGGAACGGCGCGCTTGCGCAGCTCGAGCGTGCCGTCGCGGGAAACGCCGTATTCGTCACGCTGCAAAACGGGCTGCCCTTTTGGTATTCGCGCGATCGCGCGCTCGAAAGCGTGGATCCGGGCGGCCGCATTTTGGCGACCATTTCGTATGAACGCATTGTCGGCGCGGTCGTGCATGCGTCCGGACACATCGTCGCGCCGGGAGCGATTCATCAAAGCGGCGGCATGCTGTATCCGCTGGGCGAACTTGATGGAAGCGTCACGCCCCGGCTTGCGGACCTTTCGCAGGCATTCGAACGCGCCGGCATGCGCGCACCGATCGAGCCGCACATCCGGCGCACCATTTGGCGCAAGCTCGTGAATAACACGGCCCTCAATCCTTTGAGCGCGCTCACGCGCGCGAGCGTGGGAGCAATGCTGCGCGATCCCGGCATGCGCGCGCTCCTGCGTGCGATGATCGAGGAGGGGCTCGCAGTCGCGCGGGCATCCGGCGTCGAACCCGGCGTCGATGCCGACGAACGGTTGCACTGGGCGGAGCACATCGCCGACGTCAAGACCTCGATGCTGCAGGATTTGGAAGCGCGAAAGCCGCTGGAGCTCGAACCGATTGCCGGTGCCACGGTGGAACTGGCGCAGCGATACGGCGTGAGCGTTCCACACATCGAAACGGCGTACGTTCTCACGAAGATGTTGGAGAAGAGCCGACCGGCGTGATTGAATACCGTGCGGCGCATTTCGGCGGTAAACAGCGAGCCGGCCGCGCGCAGCCAGCGATGCGGGCCGCGTCCTCTACGAGCGCCTGGGGTTTCGTTCGGGGCGCGAAATGGAGTTCGACCTAAGATGCTGCTGAGCGAACTCGCGGGGATCGGCAGCGGCACGGCGGACCGTTTCGCAGAGCTCGGAATTCATAGTGCCGAAGATCTGCTCAACGATTTTCCGCACCGGTACGAAGACCAGCGTTTCCCCACGCCTGCCGCGCAGCTCGGCGCGACGGATGCCGAAGAAAACGCGGTCGGCGAAGTGATACGCGTGCGCGAACGGCGTGCGAGGCATTTAGCCGTCATTGAAGCTGAACTTGCGGATCACAGCGGCACGTTCGTCGCCAAATGGTTCGGCCGCGCGTACTTGATCGGCGCGTTCAAGGCCGGCATGCGGCTCTTCGTGCGCGGCCGCACGCAACGCACGCTGGCTGGAGCGGCGATGAGCGTGAGCACGCATCGCGTGCTGGAAAATGGACGCGGGTATTCGGGCGAAATAGTGCCGGTGTATCCCGCGGGCAAAGCCCTGACCTCGCGGAAAATTCAGCAAGTCGTGCGTCGCAATCTTTCCAAACTGCTGGAGCTTGCCGGTGATGAGCCCCTGGCGCCGTCCCTGTTGCGCGAACGCGATTTGCCCTCTTTGCGGGAGGCATACCGCGCCCTGCACGCACCCAATTCGCCGCAAGAAGCAGATAAGGCGCGCGAGCGATTCATCTTTACCGAATTTTTGGCGCTGGCGCTCGCGGCACAGCTCAAGCGCGCTGCACGCGCGTCCAACCGCACCGCGCAGGCGTTGCGCGTTGCGCCGACGCTGCTGGAGGAATTCGAACGCGAGCTGCCCTTCGCGCTGACGGGCGCGCAGCGCCGCGCGATCGGCGAGATTTGGAACGACATGGCGCAAGACGCGCCGATGAATCGGTTGCTGCAGGGCGACGTCGGCAGCGGGAAGACGCTGGTAGCGGCGGGCGCGATTCTGCTTGCCGCCCGCAACGGCGTGCAGTCGGCGCTCATGGCGCCCACCGAGATCCTGGCGGCGCAGCACGCCGCCAAATTGGCGCCGCTGCTCGTGCCGTTCGGCATAACGGTCGAAGCGGTCTTCGGCAGCCAATCTGCCAAATCGCGCGCGAGTGCGATGGCGAAGCTTGCGGGCGGCGAAGCGGGCCTCGCAGTCGGAACGCATGCGCTGCTCACCGAGAGCGTCGAGTTTGCGCGCCTCGGGCTGGCGATCATCGACGAACAACATCGGTTTGGCGTGCAGCAACGAGCCAAATTGCGAGCGAAAGGATCGGCGCCGCACACGCTGCATATGACGGCGACGCCGATTCCGCGCACGCTCGCGCAATCCATCTACGCAGATCTCGACCTGTGCATGCTCGACGAACTGCCGCCCGGGCGTACGCCGATCGACACGTTTTCCTTGCGGCGCAGCCGCCTGCATTTGGCCTACGAATTCGTGCGAGAAAACGTCGCGCGCGGACAGCAGGCGTATATCGTCGCACCGGCGATCGAGGATTCGGAAAACGATTTGACCGGCGCCATGGCGGAAGCGCAGCGCCTGCAAGACGACGTCTTTGCCGATCTGAACGTCGCACTGCTCCATGGACGAATGGCCGGACGCGAGAAGGAAGACGTGATGCGGCGCTTCGCGCGCAACGACATTCAGATCCTCGTTGCGACGACGGTGATTGAAGTGGGCGTCGACGTGCCGAACGCGAACGTCATGGTGGTGCTGGACGCCCATCGGTATGGTCTGGCGCAGCTGCACCGAGCTGCGTGGACGAGTCGGGCGCGGTGCGGCCAAGTCGTATTGCCTGCTCGTTTCGCCCGATGGAGCCTCGGAAGCAGAACGCCTGCAAATCCTCACCGAATCGGCGGACGGCTTTGCGATCGCCGACGAAGATCTGCGCTTGCGCGGTCCGGGAGAATTCGCCGGAACGGCGCAATCCGGCTTGGTGGAGTTTCGGGTCGCCGATTTAGTGCGCGACATCGCGGTGTACCGGGACGCCAAAAGCCTGGCCGAGCGCATCGTTGCGGCCGATCCGGGGCTGGAATCTCCCGCGCACGCCGGTTTGCGGTCGCTCATCGAGGGCGAGCCGAGCGCCCGCGCGATGCTGCTGTCGTCCTGATTTTTGTCACCCTGAGCGCGTCGAAGGGCCGGTCGAAGGACCACGTCTGCGCCAAGCGGTAAAGCACCGCATGAACAAGGCATTTCAGATTGCCGGCATTGCCGCGCTCGCCGTGGCGTTTGCCGCGAGCGCCGTTGCATCGGCGCCCGCACAGCCGCTCAAAGTCACGCGCGCAACGCTCAAGAACGGTATGCAGGTGGTGGTCGTGCACGACCCGCTCGCGCCCGTAGTCAGCACCGTGCTCAATTATCGCGTCGGATCGAACGAACAGCGGTACCCCGGCGAGGCGCACGCCCTCGAGCACATGATGTTTCGCGGCACGCCCCGGATTTCCCAAACGCAGTTGTTCGAAATTTCGCAGCTGATGGGCGGGTCCTACGATGCCGACACGCAAGCCGAGATCACGCAATACTACTTCGACGTTCCCGCGCAATACTTGGACGTGGCCCTGCGCGTGGAAGCGGATCGGGCCCGGCATCTTACGCTCTCCCAGTCGGGTTGGCACGCAGAAAGCGGCGCGATCAAGCAAGAAGTCACGCAAGACGACAGTGTCGCGATTGAAAAGCTGTTCATACGTACGATTCTCCCCTCGATATTCAAAGGCACGCCCTACGCCAAAGACGGTCTTGGAACGCTGTATTCGTTCAACAATCAGATCAACGCGAAGGTGCTTCGCGAATTTTACGGCCGCTGGTATCACCCGAACAATGCCGTGTACGTCATCGCAGGCAACGTCGACGGCCCAACGACGGTAAAGAAGGTCGAGAGGTATTTCGGCGGCATTCCGGCGGCCACGCTTCCAGCCCGCCTGCACGTTGCGCTGCAGCCGTTTAAGCCGGCAATGTATCACGTCGATAGCGATCAGCCGTATTCCATCGTCGCGCTGTCGTACCGGCTGCCGGGATGGAAAGACAAAGACTACGCCGCCGCTCAAATTTTGGAGTCGGTGCTCAATAACGAGCGGGGCGATCTCTATGGCCTGGTCGCCTCCGGCAAGGCGCTGTACGCGGGCTTCCAAGACATCGAATCGCACGCGTACGCAACCGCCAGCGCGGCGCTAGCCGTCGTTCCGATCACGACGAAGGCCGAAACAGCCGCCGGCGACGTGCGCACCGTGCTGCGCAACTACCGGAAGAACGGTTTGCCGCCCGAACTCGTGGACGTTGCCAAGCAGCGCGCGATTGCCGAGGCGCAGTACAGCGGCAATTCGATTCAAGGGCTCGCGTTCGAGTGGAGCGATGCGGTGGCTGCCCATGGTGAGTCGTCCCCCGACCAAATGCTCACCGCGATGAAAAGCGTGACCGTTGCGGACGTGAACCGCGTGTTCCGCGCGTACATCGATCCGGATCGCGCGATCGTCGCCTACGCCGTACCGAAAAACTTAGGCAAAGTCGGCACGGGCGCGAGCTCTCCGGCCAAAGAAAACAACACGCTTACGCCGCAGAAGTCCGAGCCGTTGCCGGCGTGGGCGCGCGTTGCCTTTGCGAACGTGCAGGTGCCGCAGCAGACCATCGCTCCGGTCTCAATGAACCTCTCCAACGGGATGCGTCTCATCGTGCAGCCCGAACACGTCACGCGCACCATCGAAGTGCATGGGGCCGTTGCCGGCAACGAAGCGATTCAAGCGCCTGCCGCAAAGCAAGGCGTCGCCGACGTGGTCGCGGGCCTGTTTCCGTTCGGAACGACGACGTACTCGCGCATTGCGTTACGGCAAGAACTCGACCGCATCGCCGCCGACGTGACCGCCGGCACGGATTTTTCGTTGCGCGTGCTCAGCGATAAATTCGACCGCGGCGTCCAGCTGCTCGCCGACGAAGAACTGCATCCGGCCTTTCCCGCGGCTGCATTTCAAATCGTCAAAGGGGAGTCTGTGGGTGCGCTCACCGGCGAAATGACTTCGCCGGATCACCTCACCGAGGTCGCGCTGAACAAGTGGCTGTATCCGGCTGACGATCCGACGCAAAAGTTCGCTACTCCGGCGACGGTGGGTGCCGTTGATTTGGACGACGTCAAAGCGTACTACGATCGCGTGTATCGTCCCGATATGACCACTGTCGTGGTGATTGGCGACGTTACGCCCGAAGAGGCGCGCGCCACATTCGAAAAATATTTCGGCGCGTGGACGTCGCACGGACCCAAACCGAACGTTTCTCTGCCGCAGGTTCCCAAGAACGGTTCGCAGAGTGTCGTGGTTCCGGATACCGGACGAGTGCAATCCGAAGTGCAGCTCGCGCAAGTGCTGGATCTGCGGCGCGCCGACCCGGATTGGGCGCTGCTTGAGGTTGCGAATAATATTTTAGGCGGCGGCGGCTTTGGTTCGCTGCTGATGGACGATCTGCGCGTCAATCACGGATACGTATACAACGCCTATTCGGAGCTTGAGGCCGCCAAGAATCGGGCGACCTTTACGCTTGGATACGCGTGCGATCCGGACAAGATCGTTCCCGCGGAGCAGCTGGCGCTCACCGATTTACGCTCGCTGCAGAGCGGCGATATCGAAACCGGGCGCTTGGAGCGCACCAAAGCGATGCTCATGAGCGACGTCCCGTTGCGCGAGGCGAGCTTCGAAGGCGTCGCCTCGGAACTCTTGCGCTATGCATCGCTGGATTTGCCGCTCGACCAGGCGCGAATCGATGCACAGCGTGAACTGAGCGCCACGCCGGTAAGCGTGAAGACCGCGCTTGGAAAGTGGATCGCGCCGAATGATTTCGTGCGTGTGATCAAAGGCCCCGGACCGAAATAACGCAGGCTGCGCAAGGCTCCCGGTGCATCGCCGCCGTGGGCTTTGACTTCGACCATACGCTGGGCATCGACAACAAGCTCGAACGCGTTGCGTTCTTGCATTTGCTGGACGAAGCGTGCGCGCGCGGCGGTCAGTGCGTCGGAACGCTCGCCGAGGAGATCGAACGCATCGACGCGCTCTTGGTTGCCCAGCGCAGCGGGCGCTTTACGATCGAAACGGCAGTCGATCGGTTTATGCGCGAGCGCTGCGCACCGCACGGCCAGTGGGCGTCCGAATATAAGGATCTCTGCTTGGACATGGTGGAAGCATTGGTGATACCGGCACCGGACGCGCGCCCGACGCTGGCGGAATTGCGCGAACGCGGCGTACGCACAGCCATACTGACCAATGGGTGGTCGCCGCTGCAGCAGCGCAAAGCCGCGCGTGTGGGATTTCGCGGCGAGGTTCTCGTCAGTGCAGATATCGGCATCCAAAAACCGGAGCGAGCGGCGTTTGCAGCGCTTGCGCATGCGCTGCAATGCGAACCTGGGCACATCGCCTACGTCGGTGATACTCCGAAAAGCGATATCGCCGGAGCGTTGTCTGCGGGCATGCAAGGCATTTGGTTGGACGCTGAAGGAGCAACGTACCCGCCCGAGGTCGCTGCGCCGACCGCAGTTATCCACAGCCTCGCGGAACTGCTGGCCCTCGTGTAGAACAGCGCGGCGTGCCCAAAATTACGGGCGGCAATCTGGGAAGCCGCAAACTCAAATCGCCCAAAGGCATGAACGTACGCCCGACGCCCGGACGCGTGAAGGAGTCGCTGTTTTCAATTTTGCAGCCGCGCATCGAGGGCGCGCGCTTTTTGGATTTATTTTCGGGAACGGGCGCGATCGGTTTTGAGGCGGCCTCACGCGGCGCTGCGTCGGTGGTATGCGTTGAGGGTCATCGCGAAACCGCCGAAGCGATCAAAGAAGCCGCGAACCACCTCGGCGTTTCGAAAGTTCTCTCGGTCGTGGGCGCGCCCGTCGATCGCGCGCTGTATCGGCTCGACGGCACGTTCGATATCGTGTATGCCGATCCGCCGTACGACGGCGAGATCCCGATGCAGATGTTCCGGCTGCTCTTGGAGCGGGATTTGCTCGCCCCGACCGCCTGGGTCATCTTCGAGCACAGCGCACGCACGATTCTGCCGCAGATACCGGGGTACCGAGGCGTACGCGAAGAAGTGTACGGAGATGTCGCGCTGGCTTTTTTCACGCCGGTAGAACGAAGCGCCGGTTCGAATGAATAACGGTCGGCTTTCTCAAGTTCGCCGTGCCATCTATCCCGGTTCGTTCGATCCTCCGACGAACGGTCACCTCGATGTGATCCAACGCGCGGCCAAGTACTTCGGCGAACTGATCGTCGCGGTCGTCGTGAATCCCCAAAAACGCGAGCCCATGTTCCCGCTCGAGGAACGCGAAACGATGATTCGCGAGTGTGCCGCGCATATGCCGAACGTTCGCGTCGAGCACTTTCGCGGTCTGCTCGCGGATTTCGTGCGAGCCCGCGAAGCGGACGTCATCGTCAAAGGCCTTCGCGTGGTGTCCGACTTTGAAAATGAAATGTCCACGGCGCTGATGAATCGCGCGCTTTCGGACGTGGACACGATGTTTCTGATGTCGGATCAAAAATACTCGTTCGTCAGTTCAAGCATCGTCAAGGAAGTATTCTTCCTGGGCGGCGACGTCGCAGCATTGGTCCCGGATCCGGTAATGCGCGTCATGGCCACAAAGCGGGCAACGCTTCGCAGCTCATCGTAACAACGGAGGAATCGCATGTCGGTCTATCGCGTTTTAGAAAAACTGGAATCGTACGTTCACGAGGGCACGTGGCTGCCCGCCGGATACCGCGTTCTGAGCGAGGAACGGTTGGTCGAATTCGTCGAGAAGATTCGCTCTTCGCTGCCCGAGGAAGTGGGCCGCGCCAAAATGATCGCTAAGGATCAAGATCGCATGATTCGAGCGGCGCAAGAGAAGGCGCAGTCGATCGTCACGCAAGCCACCTCCAAGCATGACGAACTCGTTGACGAGCACGAGATCGTGCAGCGCGCGCGCACGACCGCGGACGTCGTGTTGCACGAAGCCGAGGAACGCGCGCGGGTGGTACGCGAGGGCGCGGACCGATATGCCGCGCAACTGCTCGGCGAACTGGAGGCGCGGTTGGCCAACGCGTTGGGATCCGTGCGCAAGGGGCGTGAAGCGCTGGCTCCGCGTTCGCAAGCGCCCACGCAGCCGCTCGCTGAAGCTGCGGCCAAAAACAAACGCGCTGCCTTCGACGCGCAAGCCGCCGGCGAGACGGCAGTGCTGTCACCCTGAGCGCGCTGCTTTTGTCACCCTGAGCGCGCTGCTCTTGTCACCTGAGCGCGCTGCTCTTGTCACCCTGAGCCTGTCGAAGGGTCGGCGATGCTTCGACAAGCTCAGCAGCTCAGCATGACAAGTTTGGGATTCGCTTAGCACTTGGGCTTGTCACCCTGAGCGCGCTTCTCTTGTCACCCTGAGCCTGTCGAAGGGTCGGCGATGCTTCGACAAGCTCAGCATGACAAGCTTGGGATTCGCTTAGCACCTGGGCTTGTCACCCTGAGCTTGTCGAAGGGTTGTCGAAGGGGCCGCTACGGCGATCTCGGAACCGGTGCAGCTTCGCGTCTGCCGGGCGCGATCAGAAGCATCGCCGCGGGCACTAAACCGATGAGCGAAAGCACCGCCAGCCCGTGCCATGCGGCGGGGATGCCCGCGCGCTGCATCGTGAGCTGAAACAATGCGGGCGTTACGACGCCCGCCGCAAACACCCACGTGAGGCTGAATCCGAGCGCGCTGCCCGCGTGCTCTTCGCCGCCGACTTCGGCCATCGCGATGATCGCCATCCCGAACCATCCTTCAGCGGCGAATCCCAAAGCGAGCGCGATTCCCACGAGCGCAGGCAAGCTCATGTGTGCGACGCCGGCCACGGCAAGTGCGGCTGCCGAGCACAAGACGCAGGTAACCGCGAGCGGCAGAATGCGATTACGATGAAAGAAGCGGTCGCTGGTCCAGCCCCACAGTAACCGTCCCGCCGCAGCAGCCAACTGCGCGATGACGAACAGTGCGGACGCAAACGGCACCGACACGTGCGCCTGGTTCACCAGCGTCCACGGGAAGAAACCCATGAGCGCCACTTGCACGGCAAAAAGGACGATGCAAGTCAGAGTGATGCCGATCAGACGCGGTTCACGTGCGATGCGCAGCATATCGCTAAACAAAATTCCGGCGCGAACCGGTTTGCCGGAAAGTTGTGAGGGCTCACGATATAACGCGGCGGCGCCGACCGTGACGATCCATACCAGCACGCCGGCAACGCATAGCGAGGCACGATATCCCAAGTATTGCCCCGTCGTAGCAATCAGCATCGCGCCCAACACGCCTCCGAGCGGCATGCCCATTTGCCGGATGCCCATCGCCATCCCGCGCTCTTGGGGCTTGAAGAAGAATAGAATGGCGTGACTGCCGACCGGATTGATCGCCGCAAATCCCATCCCGTAGAGCACGAAGCAGGCGAATATCCACCAAAACGATGCAATCGCGGCGGACGCGACGAGCGTTGCGCCCATGATGATGCCGCACGCCGCCAAGACGGCTCGATCGCCGAAGCGATCCGTCGCGGCGCCGCTGATCGCAGTGGTCAGCATCCCTCCCCCCAGCAGCGCCGTTACCAGCAACGATATATGTCCTTTGTCGGCGGGGAGCGCATGCGCAACGTACGGCAAGAGCATCCCAATCGCCACGACGATCACCGATGCGGCGATCATCGAAGCCGAAAAGAGACCGAGAATTTCGTAGCGCGATTCCGTCCGGTGCGCGGTATGGCGCAACATGTGAATCTCCGGGGACTACACCGGTGGCGCGTGAACGTTTTGCGCGAACGCTTCCAAGCGCGATCGATCGATCGCCTTGACGCGCCCGCGATCGAGTTCGACGGCGCCCGCGTTCTTCAAACGCAAAAGCGCGCGCGCCGCCATGTCGCGCACGGTGCCTGCGGCGGCGGCAATCTGCGCCTGCGAAAGATTTTCAACACCCGGAAGACCGCGCGTCATCCCGACGGATGCGCGCGCGTAGCCCAGCAAAAACTTCGCAACGCGCTGCAGCACGTGCGCGAAAGCCAGGTCGGCGATCGTGTCGATGGAGCGACGCCGGCCTTGCGAAGCAGACGCCAAAAACCCGAGCGCCAATTCTGAATCGTTCCGGCACGCGTGCAGCACCGCTTCGCTGGGCAACGTCACGAGGACCGCATCCGTGAGGGCCTCCGCGCGCGTCGTGGAACCGCCTTGATCGAAGGTACCGGAGTCGTTGAGCGTATCGTGCGTGAGCCGCTCGCCCAGCGTGTGTGTTTTGCCGTCTGGCGAGAGCAGCGTGAGGATCGCCTTGCCGTGTTTGACGATGGCCAAATACGGCCAAATCTCGCCTTCGTCGAAGATCGTTTCGCCGGCTTTAAAGGTGCGCTCGCTCATTTGTCCGGCCAGTTCGCGCACTGTGCTCGCTTTGGCCACCGCGAAGGGCGAGACGTGCTGAAGAAATGCCTCGCCCTCGGCGTTCTCGTCGATGCGCTCCAGCCGCACCGTCCAGCGATTGGAGCCTAAATTACGGGAGTCCCAGGAGAACTTGCCTGGCCGCAGCTGCTGCATTTCGTTGCGTAGGGCGCGGGGATCCGTCTCCTCGTTGATCTCCAGCACCGCGTTGATCGTCAGCTTGTCGAAGGCCTCGAGGATCTGATCCGCCTTGCTTGCAGGCGAAAGCGAGCGGGCATCAAGCGTGATGGCCGCGGGGCGGTTCATGGGCATGGGGAAGGTGGGTTCCGCACATGGGCTGGAAACCCCGCCCGCTATGTCAGCTTCGGATAACGATATCGTTCTGCTCGCCGGCGCGCGCACGCCGTTCGGCAACTTCGGCGGGGTGCTCGCCGGGTTCACTGCCACAGATCTCGCCGTCCATGCCGCGCAGGCCGCAATCGCGCGCAGCGGCGTGCCCAAAGAGCGCATCGACGACGTCGTGTTCGGAAACGTTATGCAGACGAGCGCGGACGCAATCTATCTGGCTCGTCACGCCGGACTGCGCGCGGGCATACCGGTCGGCGTGCCGGCGCTCACGCTAAACCGCTTGTGCGGGAGCGGACTGCAGGCCATTCTGACCGCCGCAAATTCGCTCATGCTCGGGCAATCGACGTATGCGCTCGCGGGCGGGACTGAAGCAATGAGCCAGGCGCCGCACGTGGTACGCGGAGCTCGCACCGGATTCCCGTTAGGCGCGCAAGTAAAATTTGAAGACACGCTGTGGGAAGCGCTCACGGATTCGTACAACGGCATGCCCATGGCCATCACGGCCGAAAATCTCGCGCAGCGCTACGGCATCGCGCGGGAAGCGTGCGATGAGTTTGCGCTGGCCTCGCAAGAGCGCGCGCTTCAAGCCCAAACGAACGGATATTTCGCCGAAGAGATCGCGCCGCTGGAGATTACGGATCGAAAAGGCAACGTCACAGTCGTCGATAAGGACGAAGGACCGCGCGCCGGACTCTCCATGGAAAAACTGGGGAAGCTGCCGCCGCGCTTTCGCAAGGACGGCGTGGTTACGCCGGGAAACGCGAGCGGCATCACCGACGGTGCTGCGGCCGTCGTGTTGACTACCGTAAAGCAGGCTAAGGCCGACGGGCTATCGTGGATGGGACGTCTGATTGGGTCCAGTGTCGTCGGCGTCGATCCCGACGTCATGGGCATCGGTCCCGCCGTTGCGATTCCCAAAGCGCTCGAATCCGCGCGCATCGCGCACACCGATCTCTCCGTTATGGAGATCAACGAAGCGTTTGCGCCGCAAGTGTTGGCGTGCTTGAAAGCGCTGCCGTACGCAAGCATGCAAAGCGAGGGCAACGGACTGCGTTTGAACCCGCACGGCGGCGCGATCTCCCTGGGGCACCCGCTCGGCGCATCGGGTGCGCGGCTCGCGCTGACGGCGGTGCACGAACTGCGCGAGGGCAGCGGCGGCTTCGCCGTCGCTTCAGCGTGCATCGGAGGCGGTCAAGGCATCGCGGCCGTGTTTGCCGCCGAATGAATCTGCGCCGGCTGTGGACCGGACGATGGCTTGATCTGCTCGCCGTCGCAGCCGTACTTTTCGTGGCGTACAAACTGCTCGTCGCCCCGCGTTTTTTGAGCTCGGCCGGCGCACTGCCGGCACCCCATGTCGAGCTACGCAATGCTGTCGGGCGAAAATTTCGTGCTGACGCAACACCGCGGTCGCGTCGTGTTTCTGGATTTTTGGGCATCGTGGTGCGAGCCGTGCAAACTCTCGCTGCCGCTCGTCGAACGGTTTGCGCGCGCGCACCCGCACGTCGACGTCGTGCCGGTGGACGTCGGCGAGCCGAAGGCCGTCGTGGAAGCGTTTTCCCGCCGATACGGTTTGCGCAACGTTGCGCTCGATCCGAAAACGCTCTCCCAAGGATTTTTTCGGATCGAGGGTTTTCCGACGATGGTCGTCATCGATCCGCAAGGGCGCGTTCGGGCGACATGGAGTGGTTTCAATCCCGCCATCCAAGCGAACATGGCGCATGCGGAGCGCGTCCTCGCGAACGCGTCTTGAAGCAGGCCGCCCGCCTATCGTCTGCACGAATAAGCTCAGGCCCCGGCAGCAGCCGGCAGCCTTGCGGGAGTTGGTTGCGCTATCGTGCAAACTCCGCTTCATGAGTGAGAATGACCGCATCTTAACCACGCGTCAGGGTCATCCCGTCCACGACAACCAGAATTTGCGTACGGTGGGCGAGCGAGGACCGGCGACGCTCGAAAACTACCATTATCTGGAAAAGATCACGCACTTCGATCGCGAGCGCGTACCCGAACGCGTCGTGCATGCGCGCGGGGCAGGCGCACACGGCTATTTTGAAGCGTACGGCAAGATCGGAGATGAACCCGCGACGCAGTACACGCGCGCCAAAGTGATCGCGGAGGCGGGATACCAAACCCCGGTGTTCGTCCGCTTCTCTACGGTCGTGGGTGGCAAGAACTCTCCAGAAACCGCGCGCGATCCGCGCGGATTCGCAATCAAATTTTATACCAAAGACGGCAACTGGGATCTCGTCGGCAACAATCTGCCGGTGTTTTTCATCCGAGATGCGATGAAGTTTCCCGACATGGTGCACGCGTTCAAGCCGGATCCCGTTACGAACGCGGAAGTTGCATGGCGCTTCTACGACTTCGTTTCAAACAGTCCGGAAACGCTGCACATGGTCACGTGGGTCAAGAGCCCGTGGGGAATTCCGGCGAACTACCGCGAGATGATCGGTTCGGGCGTGAATACCTATCGCTGGATCAACGACCGCGGCGAAGCGTTCCTGGTTAAATATCATTGGGTTCCAAAACAGGGCGCGCGCAATTTAACCGCCGAGCAGGCCGGGAAAATTCAAGGCAGCGACGTCGGCCACGCGACGCGCGATTTGTATGAGGCCATCGAAAAAGGTGACTTTCCTGAATGGGAGATGCGCGTGCAGACGATGTCTGAGGACGAGCACTCCGAGCTCACGTTCGATCCGCTCGACGACACCAAGGTTTGGCCCGAAGATAAGTTTCCGAAACGCGCAGTGGGGCGCATGGTGCTCAACCGCAATCCTAAAAACTTCTTTACGGAAGTCGAGCAAGCGGCGTTCGGCACGGGCGTGTTGGTGGACGGGATGGACTTCTCCGACGACAAAATGCTGATCGGACGCACGTTCTCGTACTCCGACACTCAGCGCTACCGCGTCGGACCCAATTATTTGCAGTTAGCAATCAACAAGCCCAAGGTGCCCGTGCGCACCAACCAGCGCGACGGGCAGATGGCGCAGTACGTGGACGATTCGGGAGAAAATCCGCACGTGAACTACGAGCCGAGTTCGTCGGGCGGACTGAACGAGGCGACGAAGGCCTCGCGCGATTGGATGCAGCACGTCGACGCGTTCTGCTGCCGCGAGGCCGTAACGCGAACGCAAGACGATTACGCGCAGGCCGGCGAGCGTTATCGCTCGTTCGAAGACTGGGAGCGCGAGGAGTCTGCTCAAGAACGTGAGTGACGATCTCAAAACGTGCCCGGAAAACATTGCGCTGCGCATGGTGTGGCATCTGTACCACTGCGATGAAGATTACGGTACGCAGGTGGCCAAGCGCGCGGGCGTCGACTTGGAGAAAGCGCTCAAGCTGGAGAAGCTGCCCAATCACCCGGGCCCGGGCAAGAACCGCGAGTCGATCGCCAAAAGCAATGGTTCTGCCAACCCCGTAACGACCAGCGCGGCGTCTTCACCGACGTAACTGCGCTCTACCACCAGCCGTCGATTTCACTCTGAAACGTTTGGCCGGGTGAAATCGAAAATGCGGGCAGCTCGAAATGCAGGACGTTGTCGAAGAGCCTGCCCGCAATCGGCTGTGAAAACGTCCCGCCGCTCACGAACGAAAAGCGGTAACGAAGCTCGTCGTCGAGCACGAACGGAAACCAGACGTCCAGGGTGCTGCCGCTCCCAAACGATACGGCTTTGGGATCGCCTGCCATCAAGTCGAAATAGAACACGTCGGTGGCGCCGCCCCACTCGCGCGGCGGGGGCGGGTTGGAGAGCATTTCGGCGCGCGTCGGCGCGCGCGCGTAAACCAGTGAGAATCTGCGGGAGACGGCGTTGCCGGGCGCATAGCGCAGTGCGATTGCATACCCGCTGGTCTGCTCGCGAGGCGGGCTCAGCACGCCGCCCGCCGATAGAACGGCACGGGCCGCCGGCGCGGCGTCCGTATTCGGACACCGCGCAGGCATCGCTTGAAGCTCGTGAAGCTCCGCGATGCGATCTTCGGCGGCGTCCACGAGCGCGGCGGAAAAACCGTACGCGATGAGATCGCTGTGCGAGGAAACACCGTCGCGCGCGCGATCGCTCTCGAGGGGATAGGCCAGCACCACGCGAACGCAAGTGCCGTTCGCATCGCGCGTCACGTCCAGCGCATCCCACCAGCGATCCAAATACCGTACCAGGCCCATCACGCCGCGCCGGCGAGCGGTACCCCATGAGAGCAACGCTTGATCGCCGGCGACCGCAGCGTCTGCAATTGCAATGCTTGCGGGATCTACACCGGACGACCGCACGCGCTGCGCGAGCAAACGGCGGGCATCGGAGCGAACTTGCGAAACATCGTGCCGCGGTCCGAAGTCGGCGGCGTAAACCGTGCAGGGCAGCGCGCATGCGCAGAGCAGGAGCGCTGTTGCGAGCCGGCCGCCGCGATGCCTCACACTGCGGGAGACGACCACACCGGTTTGCGCTTTTCGAGAAACGCGCCCGTGCCTTCTTTGAAGTCGTCCGTGCCGACGAGCGCGCCGAATTCGAGCGCTTCGATCTCCAGCGCGTCGCCGATTGAAAGGTGCGCTCCGCCGTTGATCGCGCGTTTGCACGCCGCGATGGCCTGCGGCGCCTTACCGGCAATGGTTTGCGCGATGTTCTTGGCCTCGTCGAGCAGCACGTCTGGCGCCACGACCTTTTGCACCAAACCAATCCGCAGCGCTTCTTTCGCATCGATAATCTCGCCCGTCAAGCACAGATACATCGCCATCCCGCGGCCTGCTAAACGCGCGGTTCGCTGCGATCCGCCGTAACCGGGAATCAGCCCGAGATTGACTTCCGGCTGCCCGAACCGCGCGTTCTCGGACGCGATACGAATGTCGCCTGCCATCGCGAGTTCACATCCGCCTCCGAGGGCGAACCCGTTGACCGCCATGATGACCGGTTTGGCAAGACGTTCGATCTGCAGCGTGAGCGCCTGGCCGATGCGCGCTTTGCGCGCGCCTTCGCCGGCGCTCGCCAGCGCGCTCAGCTCGCCGATGTCCGCGCCCGCGGCAAACGCTTTGCTTCCCGCGCCGGTGATCACGATGGCGCGCACGCCCTGGTTGCGCTCCAGTTCCGCGAGCACCTCGGAGAGTTCTTGCAGCAATTGGGAATTGAGTGCGTTGAGAACCGCAGGGCGATTGAGCGTAATGAGCGCGGTTTCCTCTTCGATCTGCACCGCGAGCATCGCAAACGATTCAATGCGCGTAGTCATAGAACCCCTTTCCGCTCTTTCGCCCGTAATGCCCCGCCAGCACCATGCGACGCAGCAGCGGGGGCGGCGCCATCATCGGATCTTTGAATTCGTCAAACATGATCTGCGCGATCGAATACGTCGTGTCCAAACCGACGAAGTCCAACAGCTCCAGCGGGCCCATCGGATATCCGCAGCCGAGCTTCATGCCTTTGTCGATATCCTCTTTGCTCGCCAGACCTTCATCGTAGACGCGAATCGCATACAACAGATAGGGCACGAGCAGCCGGTTTACCACGAAGCCGGTGGAGTCTTTGGCAAGAATCGGCTCCTTGCCGAGCTTGCGCGCGAACGTAAACAGCGTGTCGATGACCTCTTGTGCAGTCGCGATGGTTCGCACGACCTCCACCAGCTTCATGATTGGAACCGGGTTAAAGAAGTGCAGGCCCGCCACGCGGCTTGGCCGCTTCGTTTTTGCGGCCAGTTCGATCACGCACAAGCTGGAGGTGTTTGTACAAATGATTCCCTGCTCGCCTAGAAGCTCGTCGAGCGTTTGAAAGAGTGCGTTTTCGCGTCGACGTTTTCGACGATCGCTTCCATGACGAGATCGCAGTTCTCCAGATCGTTCACGTTCGTGGTTGCTCGAATGCGCGCAAATGTACGATCGCGCTCCTCGGGCGTCAACTTCTGCTTCTCGACGAACTTGTCGAGCGATTTGGCGATGGTCTGCATTCCGCGCTGAAGCGGCGCATCGGCCACCTCCATCAGCACGACGTTGAATCCTGCGGCTGCGCACGTTTGCGCGATGCCGTTTCCCATCAGTCCGGCGCCGCAGACGCCGACTTCGCGTATCTCCACGACTGGCAGTTCCTCGATTCTTGAGCGTGTTGCAAGCGGGCAGTTGTGTTGTCTAATTGCGCCCGCGGAACCTTTGCCGTTATACTATTCTCTGAAAGGGAAGGTACGTTCGGTGCGCACTGCTTATCACGAGGCGCTGGAGTCTACGCGACTGGACGTCGTTCGCCTCGGCGCGCTTGCCGCCGATGCCGTGCGCGTCGCCGTCGAAGCGTTAGAAAAGCGCGACTCCGGTGCAGGCGCCCGCGTGGTCGCCGGCGACGACGTTATTGACGACTTACGTCGCAAGATCGAAGCCTCGTGCATCGAGCTCGATTTGGCGCCAGCAGCCCGTTGCGGGCGAACTGCGGGAGATCGCCGCAATGCTCGAAATTGCGACCGATCTCGAACGCGTGGGCGACTACGGTGTCGACATCGCCAAACACGGGATCAAACTGGCCGACGTCCCGCTGCGTCCGGCGCGCGTGGAAATCGATCGGATCGCCGGGGTGGCGCACGCCATCCTGCTGGACGCCATGCGCGCTTATACGGAACGCGACGCGGACTTGGCCGAGCACGTCATCGAAGAGGATGACGAAGTGGACAAGCTCTACAAGCGGGGCGTGAAGGCGTTGCAAGAAGAGATGCAGAGCGATCCGGAGCTGGTGAAAGCCGGGACACGCATGCTGTTCGTACTTGCGGCGCTCGAGCGCGTGGGCGATCGCGCCAACAACATCGCATGGCATACGAAGGAAATGATCGGCCGCGCTTGACGCCCCTGCCTCGTTCGGAGTTCGCGGTCACCGAATCGTTCGCATATCTCAATCACGCCGCGGTCGGCGTACTTCCGCTCAGGACGCGTGAAGCGTTGCGCGCGTTTATCGAGGCACATTCCGGCGGCGGCGTGATCGGAACGTTTCCCTACGAGCGCAAGATGCCGGAGTACCGCGCGACGATCGCGCGGTTCATCGGAGCGCAGCCCGGAACGATCGCCACGTTGCGCAACACGAGCGACGGCGCGAACGTCATCGCGCGAGGCCTGCGCTGGAACGCGGGCGATGAAGTGCTGCTTCCGGACAATGAATTTCCCGCGAACGCGTATCCTTGGCTCGCGCTGCGCGATCGCGGCGTGCAGATTCGTTACGTGGAAACGTCGCGCGAACGCCTCACGCCGGACGTTCTGCGGCGCCGCATTACGCCGCGCACGAGAGTCGTGACCGTATCGTGGGTTTCCTTCGAAGACGGCTACCGGCACGATCTCGCCGCACTGGCGAGCATCTGCCGCAAACACGGCGCATTGCTGTGCGTCGATGCGATTCAAGGCCTGGGGGCCTTCCCAATCGACGTGCAAGCCGCCGAAATCGACGCGTTGTATTGCGGCGGCGCGAAATGGCTGATGGCGCTGCAGGGGGTGAGTTTCCTCTACGTCCGTTCCGAACTGCTGGATCGCTTGGATTTGGGTATGCCGGGCTGGCGCTCGGTCGACGACATCTGGGATTTTCTGAATTACGACCAGCGGCCCGCCCCGGACGCCACGCGCTTCGAAGGCGGCACGCCCAACTTCATCGGCGCTCTCTCGCTCCACGAGTCGCTGCAAGTTTTGCAAACGGCCGGAACCGCGCGCATCGCTTCCCACGTTCTCGCTTTAACGGATCGCCTGGTCGAGGGCCTGCACTCCGCCGGAGCTCATGTCGAATCGATGCGCGGGAGTTGCGAGTCGTCCGGCATCGTTCTATTTACGCTGCCGGACGCGGATCCCGTCGCGCTCGGCAAAGCGTTGCAGGCGCAGGGAATCGTCACGACGTACCGGCCCGGCGGCGTGCGCGTCGCGCCGCACGGTTACAACACGATGGACGAAATCGACGCTTTGATCGACGCCGTCGCCGCTTATAGAAAGGTCATCGCATGATCCCTTTGATACTCACGATCGCAGTCGCCACGCCGGCGGTCGCGCCGCCCGACGGTACGTACAATTACGTTTCCTCGATGAACGGCACGCCGATCGGAAAGACCTCGATCGTCGTAAAGCGCGATGATGCCGGCGACATCGTCCTCACGGAAACCGGCGCCGGCAGCATGAGCGGTCAAAGCGGAACGATCAAAGACACCCTGCAGCTCGATCCGACCCTCGCGCCAAGCGCCTACGCTTCCGCGGCATCCATCGCGCAGGGCAAATCGATGAAGGCGACGGTGGCGTTTAAAGGCACGCAAGCCACGCAAACCGGCGACATCACCGCAAAATACGATCTCGCCGCCGACGCCAAGCACTTCGTGCTGCTCGATCTGGGGCCGTTCAGCGGCTTTTTCGTGCTTCCCGCGCAAATGCAGGCCTGGAACAATGCGCCCGCAATTGCCGTCATGCCGATGTACGGCCGCGGTTTTCCGATGACGCCGGACACGGCGCTCAAGCCGGATCGTCCCGCCAACGTGCCGCCGGCCGATAGCGCGATCTCGTTCAGCAACATGACGCAAGTCACGCTGTGGTACGATCCCAAAACGCTGGTCGTCGATCAGCTCGACGTACCGGCTCAGGGCGTCGTGGTTACGCGATCGCCCTAATCCTCATCGCGCACATAACACGGAGCCATCACCGCATCGGTCATCCCATGGATCAGCCGTTTGTCGGCGGGCGCGACCGTGGCGAGAATTCCGCCGAGCTCTACCGGCTCATCAGGAGCGCCGGTAACGAAATAGTACGGGCATAGACGCACGCGGCCGTCGAAATTACGCACTTCGGCGGCCTTGCGATCGAAATAGCTTTGGCGTACCCGTTTGCCCTTGTGGAAACGCTGCAGAATGCGCGGAGTCTTCGCATAGTCGCGCAACGCTTCTTGGATCGTCGCCATCCACTCGTCTTTGGGAAGATCGTTGGCGACGCGCACGCCGCGCGAACCCCACGCCAGTTCGGAAAACCCGGACGGCTTGATGACGTAGTCGCGTTCGCTCTTGCCTAAGTCCGCCAGCTGCATCCAATCGTTCACCGGCGCGCCCGCTGCTTGCAAACCGTGGATGAACCCCTGTGGCGGCAGCGGCCGCGGATCGAGGATCCATGTTTGAGGAAAGAGCGTCTTCAACCGCGCGTACGCATCCTTACCGAGCTCGCCAAGCCACAATTTCTCGAGCGCGGGATTGTGAAAGAGCGCGAACGCTGATTTTTCTTCCAGATGCGCCTTGGGCGGCGGAGTCATCTTTACCCGGTTGTGCCGCACCGCGTACAGCATCAGCTCGTGCTTGGGGACGTTCATGAGATCGAAGAGCTCGAAGTTGCGATAGATCGCGTCGATTTTTTCTTCGCGGCCTTCTTCCAAGCGCACGAAGAGCGCGTCTTCGGAAAACATGATGTCGCGCGGAGCGCAGACATACGCCGTTACCGCGTCCATGCGACGCAGCGCCTGCGCGAGCCACGTCATCTCGGGCCGATAGTCGCCGGATTCGTCCGAAACGACGATTGCCACGACGGGATGATCTTTGGCGGTCGTCGACTGCAGCATGTGCGCGAAGCTTAGCCGGAATGCCGTGGGCTCCGCCCACGCTCTCCATGCCCAGCTTGCAATACGCCTCGCCCATCGCGCCCACGAAGCCCATGCCGCCGGGCACGCTGTCGAGTTCGCTGGCGATGAAGCCCTGCTCGGTGAGAATTAGATCCGGACGAATGACGCCCGGAAGCTCCTGCTTGAAGCGATTCTGTCTGGCCAGCCTGATAACGTCGTCGGGTTTGCCGAGATCGAGATACTCCGCAAAGAACGGCGGAGCAGTACCGCGGACGCTGCGGTTGTAGAGCGCATTGAGCGCGCGGTAGAAGAGCAGAAGGTCGTTGCCGATGTCGCGAATGCGCTGCAAATCGGCAGCGGACAATGCGAACGGCTCGGGACTGATGCGCCAGGGGATCCGTTCTTCGGCGCTCTCCACCTTGAAGAGCCCGGGTGGAATCGCCTCGTAAAGATACTGCGCTTGGTCGCGAGCCGTGAGATCGGGGGCAAAAGCTTTACATGCCATGTAAAAGCGGCGCTCCTCCGCATCGGGGGCCGTCGGGGATTTTGAACATGTTGAACGCGATGTAGCGTCGCCGCATCAGGTTCCAGAATACCCACATCCGCCCGAAGAGTTGCGCGGGCCCGTCCGCGGTCGCAGCTATTTAATCGTAATGGCGCCCGGCGTGAGCATCGCGCCCTCGACGTGCACGAGCCCCTTGTGGAGCATCAGCGTGAGATGCAACGTGCCTTCCAACCCGAGCCGGCCCAGCGCCACGTCTTCGATGACGCGCGAGGTCTGCTCGCCCGCGATGAACCGCAGCGTCGCCTCTTGCGTAAACGCGCCCCGCGGCGTGGAATACGTTTCCTGCACGCGCACGGCCAAATCGTGCCCCGGCGGGGCCGACCCCATGCCGTTCAGGCAGTATGCGGCCGTGACCGGCGTGCCCCGCACGACCAAGGTCTCGTGCGTACACCGCCCACCGGGCTGCGCCGACGCGGAGCTTCCGAGGGAGACCGCCAGGGCCGTGACCATCAGAGTGCGGTGCTGCATATCCGTATAACGTTACTCGCGCAGGCTTCGGCTCCATGCCTCCAGACCGGCGGCAAGAGCGTTGACACCGGGTAGTAGGATAGAAGCCGATGCAGTTCGATCTTATCGCGCTAGACCTGGACGGAACGCTGCTCAATACGCGTGAGGAAGTCTCACCGCGCAATCGCCGCGCGATCCGATCTGCGCTGGACGCCGGAATACGCATCGCGCTGGTCACCGGCCGCGGCATCGACACGCCGATGCGGATCAGCAAAGAACTGGGTTTGAACCTGCCCATCATCTGCTGTCATGGCGCGCTGACGAAGGATTTTTTGGCGAATAAGACGCTCGGCCACGTGCCGGTTCCGATGCAGTACGCCAAGCCGATGGTCGAGTTTGCAGAACGGCAGGGTCTTTCCATCGCGTTATACAGCGAAGAGTCGTTCTATCGACTCGAGGGTGAAAGCTGTATATGGAGGACATGCGCGGGCCGGCGTGGCGCGAAGTCAAGACGTTTTCCGACGTCATGCGGACCGCTCCGACGTTCATTCGGTTTTTGGGAAAGCAGTCCGTGGACGCGATGGAGCGTGAATTCGCGGATTTGCCGCTGCACTTCAAAACCGAAACGTGGCTGGATTTCGTCGAATGTGCCGTCACGAGTCGCGAGGCCACCAAGCAGCGCGCGCTCGCGCGCCTGTGCGCGGACTTCCAAATCTCTTCGGATCGCGTCCTCGCGGTGGGCGATTCGCGTAACGACGTGCCGATGCTGCGCTGGTCGGGCCTGGGCATCGCCATGGGCAACGCGCTGCCGGAAGTGCGGCAAGCCGTGCGCCGCGTTACGGCGACCAACGATGAGGACGGCGTCGCGATGGCGATTGAGCGCTATGCGCTGCGCTTCTCGCGGCTTTCGCCGATGCACCAAAAGCCCGCCTAATGCAAGCCGTGCCCTCGCCGGAGTACGAATCGCAGCTGCGCGGCATCCTGGAACGGCGCGACTGGGAAGGGCTGCGCGAGTTTACGCGCGAGCACAACGAGATTCCGGACGAGGTGTACCACAAAGATCGCGAATTTTGGGAAGTGCTGCTGCACAAGCTGACGTGCAGCCGCATCGACACGCTGGCGCTGCATGCGGACTCGCGCGCATGGCTGGCGGAGCGCGGCTACTCCACCGACCTAGGCGGGTATTGATCGATGCGCGTGCGCGTGCTGGCGTTCGCGCGGCTGCGCGAATTGTTGAGTGAAGCCTCGCACGAAGTGACGTTGCCCGAAGGTGCCAGCGCTGCCGACCTATGGGACGAACTCGTTACGCGCTGCGCAGACTTGGCCGAATGGAGCCAATCCACCCGCATCGCGCGCAACGGACGAATCGTCACGCCCCAAGAGCCGCTGGCCGATCGCGACGAGATCGCACTGCTTCCGCCGGTCGGCGGCGGATGAGGTTTTCGATCGCGCGTGCGCCCATCGACGTGCCGGCGATCGCGGGTGTGGTTCGGAGCGATGCGTGCGGCGCAGTGGTTACGTTCGTGGGTGTCGTGCGCGAGCGCGGGGACGACGGGCGAGCCGTGGCGGGGCTGCGCTACGAAGCGCACGAGGCCATGGCCGTTGCCGAGTTCGGGCGCATTGCGGCGCAAGCGCGCGAACGCTATGGAGACTGCGAAATTGCGATCGCGCATCGTGTGGGTGAACTGTGCGTAGGTGAAGTCGCGGTCGTAGTGGCTGCCGCCAGCGTGCACCGCGATCGCGCATTCGACGCGTGCGAATTCGCGATCGACGAGCTCAAAGCACGCGCGCCGATCTGGAAAAGCGAGCGGTACGCGGACGGCAGCGCGAACTGGATCGCCAACGCGTGAACGTGAACCTGCTGCGGATCGGCGGCTCAGGAACTGAGCTGGCAGTCCTGCAGTACGAGGGCCGCCGGCCGCGCGGCGTTTGCCTCGTAGTCGGACACGGGTACTCCAGTTCCAAGCACAACCTCGATTTTTTGTGCGGCTTTCTAGCCGGCCACGGCTACGGTGTTTTCAGTCTGGATTTCCCCGGACACAAGCTCGGCGCGAGCGGCGGCCGGCTGGACGGTATCGACGATCTCGTCGCGGCCATGCAATCCGTTGTCGGCCACGTGCGCGAACGCATGGGCGATCCGATCTATGTGATGGGCCACAGCATGGGCGCGATGACGGCGCTGCTGACCGGGGCGCAGGATCCTGCGGTCGCCGGCGTCATCGCGATCGCCACCGGCTGGGGGCGCCCGACTGCGCTCGATGCGCTGGCCGGCAATGGCGTGACCGATTTCCGGGCCGCGTATGTCGAAGGCGTCCAGTTGCCGGATCTGGTCCGCAACGTGGACGAGCGTCTTGCTGATGCGCTGCCGCATTTGGCGGGCCGTCCGCAGCTCTACGTCGGCGCAGCGCGCGATGCAATGGTCAATCCGCGCAGCGTCGAAGAGCTGTACCGGCGTGCGAGCGAACCAAAGACGTTTACGATCATCGAGAGCGACCATACTTCCGCCGGCGAGAATGCGCGGGGCGCAGTGCTGCAGTGGCTGAACGCGCTGCATCCCCGCTGACGGAGGGCAGCCCCGTGTTCGGGCCCGCGCAACTGCGGCGGTACAGCCGTCATCTGCTCATTCCCGAGGTGGGATTGCAGGGGCAAGAGCGCCTGGCAAACGCGCGCGTTTTGTGCATCGGCGCGGGAGGGTTGGGCTCTCCGGTGCTGCAGTACTTGGCCGCCGCGGGCGTCGGACGGATCGGCATCGTCGACGACGATGTGGTGGACGAGAGCAATCTGCAGCGCCAGACGATTTTTGCAACGCACGACATCGGCGGTCGCAAAGCGCACGTTGCGGCGCAGCGGGTGACGCAGATCAACCCGCTCGTTGCCGCCGACGCTTTCGCGGTGCGATTCGACGCAACCAATGCGCGCGAACTGGTGCGTCTCTACGACGTTGTCGTCGACTGCACCGACCGTTTTGAAACGCGTTATTTAATCAACGACGCATGCGTGCTCGAAGACAGGCCGGACGTGTACGGGTCGATCTTTCGGTTCGACGGCCACGTGAGCGTATTTTGGCGCGCGCGCGGTCCGTGCTACCGTTGTCTTTTTCCGCAACCGCCGCCCGCGGGTACCGTTCCGACATGCGCTGAAGGCGGCGTGCTCGGGGTGCTCGCCGGCATCGTGGGGACGCTGCAGGCCAATGAGGCCCTTAAACTCGTTCTGAATATCGGCTCTCCGCTCGTCGGCCGTTTGTTGCTCGTCGACGCATTGGACACGCGAATGCGCGAGGTGGCCGTCGAACCGGATCCGGCTTGCGCGCTTTGCGGAACTGCGCCGAGCATCACGAACGTCGAATCCCATGCAGAGGATGAATCGCCCGCCGGCGTCGACGAAATCGAGGCGGCCGATTTGCCCGCAGCGCTGGGCGACGCAACGCTGCTCGATGTGCGGGAGCCGCACGAGGCGGTGCTGGGCGTACCCCATGATGCCGTGCATATGCCCGTCTCCGAATTGCCGGCGCGCCTGCACGAGCTCGATTCGGCCAAACGCTACGTCGTCGCGTGCCGCGTCGGTCAGAAATCCTTGTGGGCAACGCGCTTGCTGCGCGACGCGGGATTCCGGCGAGTGCAGCATTTGCGCGGCGGGTTGCTTGCATACGCAGCCGCAACCGCGGATTTCGAGATGTTTTAGGGTCGTTAAAGCGATGCTTGAGACGCACGGAACGAAATTCCCGCAAGTGTTGGTCATCGTTCCGAAGATTCACGCGGACGAGCGCGGATATTTTAAGGAAGTATTCGCGCAGAACGACTACGAGCGTCTGGGCATTGGGGAGACGTTCGTACAGGACAACGTCTCATGCTCGACACGCGGCGTGCTGCGCGGCATGCACTACGATCTACGCATGGCCAAGCTCGTGCAATGTCTGGACGGCGCCGTTTACGACGTGGTCGTCGATATGCGGGAAGGCTCGCTGACGTTCAAGCAGTGGGATGCGATCGAGCTCAGCGCGTGCAACCATCGGCAGATCTATGTGCCCAAAGGTTTCGCGCACGGGTTTTACGTTTTGAGCGAATCGGCGACCGTGCTCTACAAGCAGACCGCTCGCTACGATCCGGCGCACGAACGCGGCATCGGTTGGCGCGATCCGAGCGTGGCTATCGAGTGGCCGCTCGACGGCAAGGAACCGCTGCTCTCGCCCAAGGATGCGGCCTGGTGACTCAAAAGCCGTTTGGCCCTGCGCGGGTCGACGTCGCTGTCATCGGGCAAGGTACGTGGGACATACCGGAAACCGGTGCGGGACGCGAAGAAGCGGTGCGCGCGCTGGCGCGCGGCATCGAGCTGGGGCTTACGCACATCGACACCGCCGAAATGTACGGCAGCGGGAGCGTCGAGGAAATGGTGGGCGAGGCCGTACGCGACGTGCCCCGCGAGCGGCTGTTCGTCACCACCAAAGTGCTGCCGAGCAACGCTTCCTACAAAGGAACGCTGCGCGCCTGCGATCGTTCACTGCGTCGGCTCGGCTTGGAGTACGCCGATCTCTATCTTCTGCACTGGCCCAGTTCGTATCCGCTGGAAGAAACGATGCGCGCACTGGAAATGCTCGTTGAAACGGGCAAAGCGCGCTTCATCGGCGTGAGCAACTTCGATCTCGACGAGCTGACGCGAAGCGCAATCCTATCTGCGCGCGGTCCCGCTGGCGTGCGATCAGGTGCTGTATCACCTGCGTGAGCGCACCGCCGAAGCGCGCTTGATCCCGTACTGCGCGCAGCACGACATCGCCGTCGTAGGGTATACGCCGTTCGGGCGAAGCCGTTTTCCGCGCAAAGAAGCGGAGCCGGACGGAGTCCTGGGGCGGATCGCCGCCAAACATACGGCCGGCATTCGTGCCGTGATTTTGAATTTTTTGACGCGCGAGCCGAACGTCTTCGCGATTCCGAAGGCCTCGCGCGTTTCCCACGTCGAGGAAAACGCCGCCGCGCTGGACTGGAAACTCGATGCCGAGGACCTCGCCGCGATCGACGCGGCGTTCGCCGTGCACGATGGACCGCTGGCAAGTCTCTGAAGTGAAAATGGCGAATCCGCGCTTCGCGCTCCTCGCCCCCCGTCGGCAAAGCCGCCGGGGCCCCCGGCCTTCGGCCCTCGACAATTTTGATCTGTTGCGTGTGGCCCTTCGGGCCATCGGTTACTGAGTTTGGACGAAATAAAACACGCGATCCGCGCTCAGGCACTGCAGCTCGGGGCGGTTGACGTGCGTGTAGCGTCTGCTCGTGAAGACGAAGAGACGCGGGGGGCATTGCGTGCCGCCTTTGCGCGCGGCGATTTCGCAACGTGGCCGTTCGACGAGCGGTACGCGGCCGCGGCAGCGGACCCCGCGCGGCTATTGGAAGACGCGCAGTCGGTAATTTGCGTAGCCGTGGCGTACCGCACCGCGGCGGCGCGCTATACCGCGCTGACAGGCCGCGTTTCGAACTACGCCTGGTCGCAGGACTATCACCAACGCCTACGGGTGTTGCTGAACTCGCTGGCGCAGCGCATCGACGAACGTGCGGGACGCAACGTCACCGCCGTGGCGTGCGATACCAAGCCGCTCGCCGAACGGGCCTTCGCCGCGCGCGCCGGCTTGGGATGGATCGGCAAGCATACGAATCTCATCAACCCGCAAGCCGGATCCTTCGTTTTTTTGGGCGAGATCGTGACCTCGCTGCCGCTGCCGCCCGATCCGCCGCTGCGCACGAGTTGCGGATCCTGCACGCGGTGCGTTTCCGTATGTCCCACCGGAGCGCTGCGCGCGGATTACACGATCGACGCGACGCGCTGCATCTCGGATCTCACGCAGCGAACCGGCGCCATTCCGGCCGCGATGCGCCCGCTCGTCGGCATGTGGGTCTGGGGATGCGACCTGTGTCAGGATGCGTGTCCTCCGAACGCGCGTGCCGGCGTTGCCGGGGCCGATGCCGATTTGCCGCTCTCTGCTGCAACGCAGACACCGTCGCTGGTGCAACTGCTGCAACTGCGCAGCGGCGAATTCAAACGCACGTACCGCGCAACGGCGATGGGATGGCGAGGTGCGGCGGTGTTGCGCCGCAACGCGGCGGTGGCACTCGGCAACGCGCTGGATCGCGCGGCGGTCGCGCCGCTGATCGCGGCGCTCGCGCAAGACCCGCATCCGATGGTTCGCGGACACGCCGCGTGGGCGCTAGGACGCATCGGCGCTCCGCGGGCACTTGCCGCGCTGCAAGATCGCGTCGACCGCGACAGCGACCCGGACGTGCGGGCCGAGATACGATCCGCGCTGGAACCGTTCGCCGGCGCACGAGCGTTTGAAGCGGTATGAATCGATTCGTTCGGGATATCGCCCTGCTGCCGGCGGCGTTTGCGCTCGCCTGTGCGGCGGTGCAGCCGGTGGACGCTGCCCCGTCTCCTTCGACCGCGTCGCTGCTTGCGCGCATGATTGCGAACACCGACGGCGTGAAAAGCTATACTGCGAGCGTCCATGCCGATATCGCGCTGCGCACGTTTCCGTTTCTGAGCCCTTCGCTCGACGGCACGCTGTATCACAAGGAGCCCAGCCGCAATAAGATCATTTTCACCAGCGGCTTGCCGTTCATCGCCAAGCAGTTCAGCAAAGTCTATCCGCAGGTCGAGAGCCCCTCGCGCTGGATGGACGTGTACGAGATTTCCACCGAAGGCGACGCCGACGGAGCCACCACACTCAAACTCGTTCCGCGCAAGCGCGGGCGCATAGATCACATCGATGCAAAGATCGACGACAAGAGCGCCGAACTGATTTCGCTGCGCTGGAACTATTCTGACGGAGGATACGCGGATTTGGACGACTTCTATGGAAACATTCAAGGACATCGCCTGGTCACGCAGCAGACCGGCCACGTAGAGGTGCCGCACTACACGGCCGATTTGAAGTCGACGTTCAGCAACTTTAGAATCAACGTGAACATCCCCGACAGCGTATTCCTCGAAAATTGAAGCAAAGCCGGAATTTCGGGGAAACGTCGATACGATGAGTGCCCCGGCGGTCGATCTGACGCGCGCGCTGCTCGCCGACCAATTCAATCGGCGCATCACGTACCTGCGCATATCCGTCACCGACAAGTGCAATTTGCGCTGCGTCTACTGCATGCCCGAACGTGGACTGCCCTGGCTCCCCAAAACCGACATCCTCACGTACGAGGAGATCGCCCGGTTGGTGCGCGTTGCCGCCTCGACCGGCGTGCGCAGCATCCGACTCTCGGGCGGCGAGCCGCTGGTGCGCGCGAACCTCGATCGGCTCGTTGCGGCCATCGCGGCCGTACCGGGCATCGACGACATTTCACTCTCTACGAATGCGCTGCTGCTTGCCGAGCAGCTCGGCGCCCTGCTGCAGGCAGGACTGCGGCGCGTCAACATTTCGCTCGACACGCTTCGAAGCGATCGCTTCCACGAGCTTGCGCGACGCCCCGGATTGGAACGTGTGCTCGCGGCCATCGACGGCGCGCTCGATGCGGGCCTGGCCCCGATTAAAGTCAACTGCGTCGTGATGCGGGGCAGAAACGACGACGAAATACCGGCGTTTGCGCAGTGGACCCAGGAGCGCGCCATCTTCGTGCGCTTCATCGAACTCATGCCCGTCCACGAGAACCTCGGGATCGCGCGCGATGCCTACATCAGCTCGGACGAGATTCTGGAACGCGTGCGCGCCATGGGCGATCTGCAGCCGGTGCGCGGACCCGGCGGCAACGGGCCGGCCCGCTATTATGCGTTTCCCGGCGCGCGCGGAGCGGTCGGCGTCATTAGTCCGCTCTCGCACGACTACTGTGAGCGCTGCAACCGCGTGCGACTTACCGCAGACGGCCGCCTGCGGCTGTGCCTGTTCGGCGATTACGAGATCGATCTGCGCACGCCGCTGCGGGGGGGTGCATCCGAGGACGACCTTGCCGAAATCTTTCGATCCTCGATGCTCATCAAACCGGAGCGCCATCATCTGGCGCTGGGAGAAACTTCCTCCCGCATGCGCGCGTTCAGCGAAATCGGCGGCTAGCGGCTCGGCCTTGGCGGGCCGGAGCGCAAGAACGCGGTCACACGGCCGCGAATAGCGACGTTACTTGGCAAAGGGGGGCCCAAGAACGTGGAGCAGGTCTACCCGAGTGCGGCGCAAGCGCAAATCGCTCAGGCCCGAGTCGAATCGTTGGTTCGCGAGCATCAGACCAAGACTCGCGCGCTACGTTCGGCGGATGGTCGGTGACGCCGACGTCGCGCTCGATATCGCTCAGGACGTCTTTTTCGCGGCGTACCGAACGCTGCAGGGAGACCCTGCGCGCCCGCTGACCGCGGGGTGGCTCTACAAAACTGCGACCAACACGTCCATTTCATACTTACGACGAAAGAAAATCGTGCGTTTTCTGCCGCTGGACCGAGATGCTGATTTCCGCTCCCTGCGCATCGACGAGCGCAGCGCCGCCTCGATCGACCTGCAGGCGGCGATGCATCGTTTGCCGGGCGATCAGGCGTCGGCGATTATGCTCACCAGCTATGCCGGCTACTCCTCGCAAGAAGCGGCGGTAATTTTGGGCACGACCGCGGACGCCGTTCGCCAGCGCGTGTGCCGAGCGATGCGAACGCTGCGCGCCGTGATGAAGGAGACCGCGTGAACGCTCCGGTGCACGGTCGCATCGAGGCGATCGCCGGTGCGATCGCGCTGGGTGAAGCAACCGACGCAGAGCGACGCGAGTACCGCGAACACATTGCCGCATGTGAGCGGTGTTTAGGGGCATTGGGTGGCGAGCACGAAATCGAGCGCGTTGCGGCGACCGTAACGGCCGCCCGCGAATGCGAAGTCTGGCAACCGAAATTGCGCGACGTCATCGCGAATCGGGCGCGCCGGCGCGGGAGAATTGTGCGCGCGAGCTTCGCGCTGACCGCGCTGTGCGCTGCGATCTGGTTCGGCGTGCACGTGGCGATGGTGAACGGCGTCGCTCGGCTCACCTCTACGGCGAGCGTTCCAGCCGTCCTCAACGCCGGCGCGACGCGCATCGCGCTCCAGCGGCATTCCGCGCACGTCAGCACCCCGTTACCCCTTCCCGCGCGCCGCATGATCGTGGAGCACAATGTCGTGCAGATCGCCCGTGCGCCGGTTCCGGAGCAGCCGGTCATTCCGGTGCCCAAAGCCGGAACGACTCCGCGTGCGGCGACCAGCGTGACGGTTCACGCGCCTGCGCAGCCGCCGGCGTTCAAGACCGCGCAGTCTGACATACCCGTGTGGCGGCGCGGCGGCGAGCGCTGGCGCACCGTCGCGACGACCACCACGACTTCGCTCAGTGAAAGCGCTCCGCAAACGCTTACGCACAACGCGGAATCCATTCAGCTCGTTTCGCCGCACGTGACGCGCGACGCGATGCCGCTCGGCGGCGAAACCGCGATTAATCCTCAGCCGGCCATGATCGCGTACGATGAGGGCGCGGAGGGCACGTCGATGTTCGAAGTGCTCGTCGACGAGCGCGGAGTTCCCACGAAATGCGTCATCATTAAATCCGCGGGATATGCCGTACTGGATTCCGCGGTGTGCAAGGCCGCGATGCAGGCAAGGTATTCGCCCAAAACCATCGATGGCCGGCCGGTGGCGGGAATGTATCGCGATGCGTTTACGTTTCGAATGAGCTCGCCGAATCAAAGCATCGAGGGCATACCGAAACCAATCCCGTAGCAGTGTTTAATGCCGCGTCAACCATGGCGCGGGGCCAGTCGAAGCGGATAATCGTCGATATAGTAGTTCAAAATGCCGGCGAAATCGTGTTCACTAGCGCATTTCCGCAATTTGTTTTAAGGCTGAAACTTGCGTAAAGCATCCACCGCTGACCGGCGAAGAATGCGCTTCTCTTTCACGTCTAGTTCGCGGTTGATTTCCGTACGAGCCGCGGCCAGCAACCGGCCGTCCATTACGCGTTCTAGGCCCCTTCGTGCGTCCCAATCAGCGATGACTTGGGCAACATCGACGCCGCGCACAGTTAATACAAAATCCTCGGCAACTTTTTCCAGCTGTTGCTCCAATGTTGTGGAGCGAACGGTTTCCGACGAGGCTGTAGCAGCGGCGGGCGTGCGCATCGTCGCGCCAGTACTGCTGAGCGTTGCTGCGCTTATGGGCGTAGGTGAAGTCGGAAGTGAGGCAGCAGCCGGCAGGACTGCTAGGAACGTTCTCACGACAGTAGCATCCCACTCGGTCGTTGTGTCGGCCTCGCGCAACAGCAGCGGCGATTGCGATCCTCTACTCGGAACGATGCCCAAAAGATGTACGCGCACGCCATATTTCTGCGCAATCTCGACGCCGATGCGAACATCCTCATCGCCCGAAAGAAGAACTGCGGTCGAAATGGCGTTAGTTCGCGCCAACTCGACGAGGTCGGTCACGATTAATGAATCGACGCCCTTCTGCTGGCCGCTGCTATTTATCACTCCCAGGCGGAGTTTTACGTTTTCACATTCGGCGATACGCTTCTGCTCAGCGGTCTCTCGTCCGCCCAGGCCGTCATACCAGTAGATCCGCAACAAACTGGAGCCGGGGTCCCGTTCCAGGCCAAACCTTATTAGTTCCGAGACGGCGGCAGCTTCATTGAGCGCCACGTCTGCGCGCGAACGTTTGCTTCCGGCAAGAGCCACAGAGCCCTGGGCGAACAAATAACCGGCATCGACAAAGATTGCGACGCGATCCACGTATATACTCCTCGGAAATTAGAGGGGGCCCCCGCAGGAGCCCCTATTTTAGGTCTTACCGAAACGCATCGGAAAACTAGCGCGTTCCGGCCGGACGCCTATAGTATAGCGCGCATGGCCAAAATTTTCAACAGGATTGTGGGGCCGCGTCCACGACTCTAAAGAGGCGCTCCCTGACCGTTCGCCACTGCTCCGCTGCTTTATACGGTAAGACCCGCATCCCGGCCATCACGACTTCCAATAATTATGGCCCTGTACTGGTGCTCTAAGCGTTACGCTTCTAGCCAAAGTAGACATCGCTAAAGACCGAGTGGATTCGGATATTCGATTACGAGCCTGAATGGAAGACCGAACCTGCTCGACTGCCAAAGATCCCATGCACCCCATGTCTGAGTTTGACGTAACTGATCTCATGTTTATATGGCAACTGTACTCAGACAACGTGTGACCCCACTGAAAAGGGCGGAGGGCCAAAATCGGTCTCATTGTGAAAAAAGCGTGCTCGATGTTTTTCATGGATCTTGCGGTGATGCTTTCGGTTTCTGCGTCATACATGGTGATCCACAGCTGCGTGCGATACTTTCAAGACGCCAGGTAATCAATCGGACTGAAATTCGTTGCCACGAGTAGCGCGGCAACGGGGATAACGTTCCCGCGTGGCAAATTCGCGGCGCAATGTCGTTTCGCGTCGCGGCCATGGTGCTCGCCTTCATCGTGCTCGCTCTTGCAGCGAACGCGTGCAGCGGCGGTTCACACGATCGCTCGGGAAACTCAGGCATCCCCGGCGCCGACGTCGCTCGCGGGCGCGCGATCTTTGCGCAGCAGTGCGCGGCCTGTCACGGCGCGGGCGGTACCGGCGGTCCGATCGCATCGTCATTGCTGCGCGAACGGACACGCAAATCGTACCGGCAGGTTCGCGCGGCCGTTCTCGATCCGCCGCCCGTCATGCCGAAGCTCTACCCGAGCCGGCTGACCCGAAACGACGTTCGCGACGTCAGCGCATACGTCGAATCGTTGTAACGCGATGCCTTCGTTGTATCGTTTCACGCGAGACTTGCGCCTGGACGATCACGCGGGCCTCGCCGCGGCCGCCGCGGACGGCGAAGTGATCCCGGTTCTGATTCTCGATCGCGCCTTGGCTGCGCGTTTGCGCGCTTCCCGCCGGCGCGCCGCGTTTTTCTGCGGTGCCGTTGCATCGCTCGACGCAGCGCTGCGAGAACGTGGAGCGCGCCTGATCGTGCGCCGCGGCAATGCCGGCACGATCCTCAAAACGCTGGCGCGCGGCTGCGGCGCGAGGGTCGTTGTATGGAGTGCCGGTTTCGATCGCGCGGCCACGGAGTCCGACGCCCGGCTGCAGTCGGAGTTGGAAGAAGCGGGGCTGCGCGCGCTGGCGGTGCAGGATGCGCCGGCGATCATTCCGGAGGAGACGGCGGCGGCGCGGCCGTCTGCCGGTGAGGGCTACCGCGCATTCGCCGCATACTACGAACAGTGGCGTCAACTCGAGCCGGCATCGTACGAGTTGCCGCTGCTGCTTTCGTTCGCTCGCACGGAACTGGAGAGCGAATCGTTGCCCGAGCCGGGAGAATTCGGTTCGGATCTGCAGATTGCCCAGGCTGGTCCCGCCCAAAGCGCCGCGAAATTCGACGCGTACCTGGCAACCAGCGCGCCGCAGTATGCGTTCGCGCTGAATTTGCCCGCAGACGACAGAACCTCGCATTTGGGTGCGGAGCTTTCTTTTGGAACGATCGCCGCGCGCACGATCGTGAGGTTGGTTCGCCGGCGCATCGACGATCCGTTTTTGCTTGCGGAAGAGCGCAGCTCGCTCAAAATTTTTCTGCGCTCCATCGCGCTGCGCGACTTCTTTTTGCAGCTCGCCTGGTATCATCCGCAGACGCAGACGCAGGTGCTGCAGGAGAAGATGCATGATTTTCCGTTCTCGCGTTCGCATCCCCGACTGCCGGCCTGGCGCACCGGGTGTACGGGGTATCCGCTCGTGGACGCGGGGATTCGACAGCTGCATGCAACGGGATGGATGCATCCGCGCGTGCGCGCGATAGCCGCTTCGTTCCTGTGCTTCGATCTTGGCGTGGATTGGCGCGTAGGTGCGGCGGAATGGGACCGGCATCTGATCGAAGACGATGCTGCGCTCGCGATCGGAAATTGGCAGTGGGTGGCGGGAGTCGGAGCCGATCTGGCGGCGTATCCGCGAATCTATAACCCTGTAAAGCAAGCACGCCGTTTCGATCCGAACGGCGTGTATGCCAAAACGTGGATTAGCGAACTTTCACATCTACCGGGCTCCGCAATCGGCGCGAAACCCGCGACGGCGCAAATCGAACTCCCGCTTTTCTCCGGCAAGGTCTATCCGCGTCCAGTGATCGATCACGAATCGGCGGCGCGGGAATTTCTGAAAAAATACCAGCGGTTTACGCGGCCATCCGATCGTCCAGCCAATCGCTGACGATCGGCACGCGCACGTCGTCGCCGTGCCAGGCTTTGATGCCGTAGTACACGCTGAGCACGATGAAGACCGGCAGAATGAACGCCAGCATGAGGCCGGCGCTTATGCCGAGCAACGGAATGTTCGTGAGCAGCGCCAGAATGCCGTACAGACCCGCCATGCCGACGTTGAACCCGAGCGCCTGATACGCATGTTTGCGCAGACTGCGCGATTGCTTGCGATCGAAGAGCGCAATGAGTGCGAGCGGCCAGAGCGGATAGCCGAGCGCGACCAGGGCGCGGGACTCCGCGGGGTCCATCGGTTCGCTGACCGTGGCGCGTGCCTGCGGCGCAGGCTGTTGCTGCGGCGTGGTTCGCCACCACTGCGCGGAGCGAGGCGGCACCTCGCCGGCCACGGACTTTCGCGTGCCGGACGCCGAGTCGATTTTGGCCGCTAAGCGGCAACTGGGGCAGTTTCCGACGCTGTCGCGGCATGTCGCGCAGATCGGTTTGCCGCAGTCGGCACACGGCGCGACGGATGGGACGTTTGAATGGAAGTAGCAGTCCACGATCGATCTCCCGGTAAACTTTTCATTGGCATCTACCGCCAAGCCTCGCAAGAGGTTTCAGAGCGCCGCGGCGGCAAGCGAGGCTGCAATGTTCGCTCGCACGGCCGTCTCGCGCCTGGCGCGGGATGCGCGTCCGTACTATCCCACGCTGGCGCTGGCCGTGGTTTTGGGCGCCGCGGGCGGACTGACGAACCTCGTGGCGCCGTGGGGCTTCGGGCAGATCGTCAATCACGTCATAACCGCTGCCCACCCGGATCTCCACGTGCTGTACGTGATGCTCTTCGCGATTTTCGTCGCGCTGATCGTCGGCGCGATCGCGACCTACGGCCAAACCTACTTGATGGCCTGGAGCGGGCAGCATCTCATCGCACGCATGCGCGCGCAGCTGTTCGAGCGCATTTTGCGGCTGCCGCTGGGCGAATTCGCCAAGTGGCGCCCCGGCGACTTCATCGCGCGCTTCAACAGCGATCTGCAGATTATGACCGACGCCGTGAGCATTTCGCTGCCGCAGCTGCTCACCAACAGCGTCACGTTCCTCTCGTCGTTCATCTTCATGGTGAAGATGGATTGGCTGCTCACGTGCTCGCTGATCGTCGTCGCACCGGCCGTTTCGTTCGCGGTCTCGCGGTTCCAGCGTTTGATCTCGGCCGGAACCGTGCGCGCGCAGCAGCGCATTTCGGATCTCTCCTCGACGCTGACCGAGGCGCTCACCGGCCAGCGCATCATCAAAGCGTTCGGGCGCGAAGAGTATGAAGCCCGCCGCTTTCGTGGACGCAATGACGCGTACTTCGGCACGTACATGAAACTCACGCAGTTCATTCAAACGCAGCCGCTGGTGCTCTCGGTGCTCATGTCCAGCGCGGTGGTGGCGATTATTTGGCTTTCCACGCGCGAGGTCGTCGTCGGCCGCTTGAACGTCGGCGAACTCTTCATGTATTGGGGGCTGCTGGCCAATCTCATCAATCCGATGAATCGCTTTGCCGCGTTCGTCGGCGAATTGAGCAAGGCGATCGTCGGCGCCGGACGCGTGTACGAGGTGCTCGATCTGCCGGTGGAGCGGGCGGACAAACCGGGGGCGTCCAACCTTCCGAACGTGCGCGGCGAGCTTTGTTTCGAGCACGTGCACTTTGCCTACTCGCCGCAGGAAGCGCCCGTCTTAGACGATTTCTCGGTGCGCATCGGCGCCGGCGAAATCGTCGCGCTGGTGGGGCCCTCGGGGGCCGGCAAAACGACGATCGTGAATCTGGTGCCGCGATTCTACGAGCCGCAGAGCGGGCGTATCACCATCGACGGGATCGATCTGCGTGATGTGCGCCTTTCCGCGTTGCGCGCCGCGATCGGCATCGTCCCGCAGGAGGCGCAGCTCTTTCGCGGCACCATCGCCGACAATATTCGGTACGGCCGCCTCGAGGCGAGCGACGAAGAGGTGCGCGAAGCGGCAAGGCAAGCCAACGCCGAAGAGTTCGTTTTGGGTTTTCCGCAAGGGTACGGCACCGAGGTGGGAGAGCGCGGCCTGCGGCTCTCAGGAGGGCAGCGTCAGCGCATCGCCATCGCGCGCGCCATCCTGCGCGACCCGCGGATCCTGATTTTGGACGAGGCCACCAGCGCGCTCGACACGCACTCCGAGGCGCTCATCGAACAAGCGTTGGATCGGCTCTTGCCCGGACGCACCACCCTCATCATCGCGCACCGTCTCTCGACGATTCGCCGGGCGCACACGATTTTGTATATCGAGGCGGGCCGCGTCGTCGAGATGGGAACGCACCAGGCGCTGTTGGAAAAGGGCGGCGCCTACGCCCGTCTGCACGCCACGCAATTCGCCTGACGGGATCGCCCCCAGCCTTTCGTCAAGGTCAGGACAAGCTCTCTCGAACGACTCCCCAGCCCGTCGAGGAACCTCATGTCGGACCGCCCGTTCAAGATTTGTCCCCGAACGTCCGATACGGATTCTGATGAGCGACTTGAGCGCCGTCGGCTTCGGCTCGACGGTCGACATGCTGGGCAATGCGATTTCCGGCGCCGACATGGAACATGCCGCGATCTCCAACAACATCGCCAACGTCAATACGCCCAATTACCATCGCCAATCGGTCTCGTTCAAAGACGCGCTTGCGGCGGCGGAGGGCGATGCGCAAAGCGACGATCTCGCGCTGGCGACCGACAGCGATCGTCAGTTCGGCGGTTCGGCTCAAGCGCAGCCGTTCGCTCCGGCGGTCCAGACGGACGATACGGACGTGATGCGCGCCGACGGCAGCAACGTCGACGTCGATCAAGAGATGGCTCAGCTGTCCGAGAATTCAAGTTATTCACAAACGATGTCGCAGCTGCTGCAAGTGCAGTTCATGCGTTTGCGCGAAGCCATCACGGAGCAGCCGCGATAATGGATTTTTACAACTCGATCGAAATCAGCGCCTCGGGACTTTCGGCGGAACGCCTCGCGATGGACGTGATCGCCAACAATATCGCCAACGCCAACACGACGCACACGCCGCAAGGCGGCGCGTTCAAGCGGCAGTTGGTCGTGTACTCGGAGAAGCCGGGAGAAGCCGAGCAGCCTCTCGTGGGGCCCGACTCGGACGATGGTTCCAGCAGTGCCGGCGGCGGCGTCGCGGCGCTGGGCATCGTGCAGGACAACAGCCCCGACCGGCTCGAGTTCGATCCCAGCAATCCCGATGCGGACGCGCGTGGATACGTACACTACCCCAACGTTTCGGTCGTGAAGGAAATGGTCGACATGATGGCCGCGTCACGCGCCTACCAGGCGAACGTGACGGCGATGCAAGAGGCGCGTTCGATGAGCAGCGCTGCGCTCAATCTGCTGCGGAGCTGATCGTGGACATCAACGCATCGTACAAAACCGCCATGGCGGCCGCGATTCCCGGCACGTTCGTACCGGACATCGGCACGTCGAACGGACCGCAGACGGAATCTTTGCCGGCAACCGGCGCAGCCTCCGGGCCGTCGTTCAAGGACACGTTGACATCGCTCATGAGCGACGTCAACGACAAAGTCACCCAGTCGGATCAGCTCTCGCAAGATCTAGCCGCAGGCCGCACCAACGACGTGAGCAAGGTCGTCACGTCGGTGGAAGAAGCGAATCTTGCCATGCAGTTCACGCTCGCGATTCGCAACAAACTGCTCGACGCCTACACGCAGATTTCCTCGATGCAAATGTAGCGCCGCTGCGGACCAAAAATCCGCAATGCGGACGATTGCACCGTTACTGTGTGCCTAATTAGCGTTTTAAACGCCACGTCGAAGCGCCTGGCCTCGTGATGCTCGCGCGTAATGTGCATCTTGGCCGATGACGCTTGGAAGAAGCGCTCTCCTAAAGGCGCTCCTTGCTGGTTGCCTTATGGGAGTCGCCGCGGGGCTAATAGCTTACGCGGTGACTAGAAACTGGCCGGCGCTCTTGGCGTAGTATTTGGAACGATTGTTGCCGCACTTCTATTTTCCAAAAAGACGGTTGGGCCGCAGTAACCCGTATCTAAAAGGAAAACCATCGGCCGTAAGGTCACAGGAGGCATCGTAGTCATCGCGTCGCCCCGCCATCATAATCATCATTGCGTTTTCTTTCCAACTGATGCGTGCGGTGTACCACGCGTTCGTCTCATCCAGAGTCAATGTAGCGCGTCCTGTACCGCAACGCTTTTGTCCGGAAGGATTGCTGACGATCCTCAATCCATCGACTAATACGTTCAGCGTTCTGTCTTTCGTAGCGAGCGTTTGAAGTGCCACGTCGGAGTGGCTGTTTTGCGTGATGTTCCGCGTAATGAGGCGTTGGCCAATGGGAATAGGAAGAAGCGCTCTCCCAGTGCTGCTTGCTGGTTCGCTCGTGGGAGTCGCCTCGGGGCTAATACGCCAAGACCCCTGGCCAAGTCGAGCCAGCGCAAAGCAGGCCGTTTTTGGGCGGCGAGACCCCAATGGAGCCCCCGGGCTCCATAGCGTGAGTGCGCGAACTACGCGCATCGCCGCAAAAATTCGGTCCCTCGCAACAACACCAGTGCGAGGGACTTTTTTTCGCTCCATCGATTTGCACTACATGGGCTCGCCGCTCTCGGCCATCGGCTCAATCCTGGATGGCGGTCGCTATAATCACATCGGCGACTTCGAGGTGCTCTATCTTGCGAATACGCAACACACGACGTCCCTGGGAGCTCGCGCAAGAAGAACGACGTCCCATCATCACTCAAGACATCGGCGCTGCGGCGGGCGATGCGCCATGCGAAGCGTTACTCTTTCCGTCAGCAGCGGTCGACGATGCCGTGAACATCGCGGTCATTGCCGATCGTATGCGCACCGGCAGCAGCGTGACGCTCTATACTAACCCCGCCTCGGCAGCGCCTCAGGTCGAAATCACCGGGACATACACACCGGTGGCGCCACGAGCGCGACCTCGCGCGGAAAAGTCCTGATCGTGATTCTCCTGCAAACGGGCCCGCTACGGGCGCCCTTCGCATTTGCCGGGGGGTATGGAACCCTGCGAGCGGGTAAGAAAGCGAGCGTGTTACTGGAGCGGCCGGTCCGCGGCATCACAGGCGAGATCGTGGTATCGCAGCGGCGCCCGCTGCGCCTTGGACGATACGCTCCGGCGTTTGCGGCCCTCGTAACCCTGGCGCTGCATGCCGCAGGCAATCCGCACTACGGCTTTTTCCGCGACGAGCTCTACTTCATCATTTGCGGGATGCGCCCGGACCTGGGCTACGTCGATCAGCCCTCGCTCGCGCCGCTGCTGGCGGCATTCTCGCAGACCATGGGCATCTCGCTGTTCGCCCTTCGCGTGATCCCCGCGGTCTTCGCCGCCGTGGCGACCTATGCCGCGTGCATCGTTGCCGTAGAACTAGGCGGCGGCCTGTTCGCCATCATCATCGCGGCGCTCGTGACGATCGTTTCACCGGAAATGATGGCCTTCGGTTCGCGGCTCTCGCCGGACATGGTTGAAGTCGCAACGTGGTCCTTCATCGCACTCATTGCGCTGCGAATCAGTAAGGGCGCCGATCAGCGCTGGTGGCTTGCTGCCGGCGCGCTCGTGGCATTCGCCGCATGGAGCAAATACAGCGTGGCGTTTTTTGCCGTCGCGCTGATTATCGGGATGCTGCTTACGCCGCAAAGAGCAGCCATGCGATCGCGGTGGTTTGCCGCGGGAGTTGCGCTGTCCGTCGTGCTCGTGCTTCCCAACGTCTGGTGGCAGTGGCATTACCATTTTCCGATCCTGCAACTGCTGAGCAACGATTACGACAAGTTTCTGCTGAAGTGGCCGCCTTTCGCGCTGCAGCAGATCATGGTGATGAGTCCGTTGCTCTCGATCGTCTGGCTCGTCGGCCTAGGGTGGCTGCTCTATCACCGGCGCACGAGGTTTTTGGGGTATGCCTACATCGCGCTGATTGCGATGATGTGGGCGCTGGATGCAAAAGCGTACTATCCCGCGCCCGTCTATCCGTATCTGATCGCCGCCGGCGCTGTACCGATCGAACGCTGGACCGGCGTACGCTATGCTTGGCGCGTCGCGATTATCGCGGTGGTCGTCGCGTTCGCGATACCGTCGACGCCGTTCGTGCTGCCCGTTCTGCCGATGCGCATGTATATGGCTTATCAGCAGGTCGTCGGCAATCTTTTCCACATTCGATTCCACGTCGATAAGGGTGCAACCAACGCGACGCCGATTCAATACTACGCCGACATGACGGGCTGGCCGGAGCTCGCGCAAACCGTCCATTACAGCTACCTCACCCTGACGCCGCCGGAACGCAAAGACACCGCCATTTACGCGCACAACTTTGGAGAGGCGTCGGCCATCGACTTCTTCGGCGCGCGGTATCGGCTGCCGCCCGCGCTCAGCGGTAACAACAACTACTGGATTTGGGGAACGCACGGGTATAGCGGGAAGATCGTGATCGACGTAAATGGGCCGGAGCTGCTGCCGCACTACCGATCCGTGCGGCGCGTGGCAACGTTTCACAACCCGCTGGCCATGCCGTACGAAAACGATTTGCCGATCTGGATTCTGCGCGATCCGCGCGCGCCGCTGAGCGCCTTGTGGCCCTCGCTGCGCAATTACAGTTACGGGTTCGGCGGTCTATAGACGGTCACCGCGGCGTGAACGGTCTGAAGTTCAGGTTCTTTACCAGGAAGGCGTAGAAGTCCGCGTACAGCGCGATCGACTCATTGGTCGTGAGCCCGCTGAAGTGCCCTTCGTTGGTCTGCACGCGCAGCAGAATCGGGCCGCTTCCGGATTGCGCCGCTTGCAGCGCAGCGGCGAACTTGAATGAATGAGCCGGAAATACGCGATCGTCGTGATCGGCCGTGGTGATGAGCGTCGGCGGGTAGTGCGTGCCTTTGCGAACGTTGTGCAGCGGCGAGTACGCGTAGAGCCAGTGAAATGCCGCTGCGCTTGCGGTGCTCTCGCCGTACTCGGGGATCCAGGCCTTGCCGACCGTGAAGCGCTGATAGCGCAGCATGTCGAGCACGCCTTGTTCCGCGATCGCTGCTCCGAAAAGGCCGGGATGCTGCGTGATGGAGGCGCCGACGAGCAAGCCGCCGTTGGAGCCGCCGTCGATGGCCAGCCGCGGAGTCGACGTGAACTTTCGATCGATCAGCGTGTGTGCCGCTGCTGCAAAATCGTCGAAGACGTTCTGCTTGTTGCCCAAGCGGCCCGCGTTGTGCCAAGCTTCGCCGAATTCGCCGCCGCCGCGTAGCACGACGTCGGCATACACGCCGCCCATCTGCAGCCACAGCGCGCGGCCGGTGGAGAAATACGGAATCTCCGGGATGTCGAAACCGCCGTATCCGTACATCAGCGTCGGGTTGGTCCCGTCGAGCTTGAGCCCTTTGCGATGCGTTACGAACACCGGAATCTTGGTGCCGTCCTTTGATGTCGCGAAGATCTGCTCGGTAACGAACTTCGAGCCATCGAACGAAACGCGCGCGACGGTTGAATAGCGTCGAGCGCATCGTCGCGGTGTTGAAGCGATACGTCGTCGGCGGCACCGCATAAGACGTGTAAGAATAGTACGCGATGCGGTCCTCGCGATGCGCCGAAGGAGGATCAGCGTAGCCGATTCCCGGCAATGCGATCGATCCGACGGCCTTCCCGGCGGTCGTCGCAATGCGTATCGCCGAGTACGCATCATGGTTGTATCCGAGATAAAAACGGTTGCCGATGAGCGTTGCCGACTCAAGTTTATCGGCCGATTGCGGGATCACCGTGCGCTGAACGTGGTTGGGATCGCGCAGATTCACCGCGACGATACGAAAGCGCGGCGCCGCGTTGTTCGTGAGAAGATAGACCTTCGTGCGGTCGTTCCCAAGGACGCTGTAATCGACGTTCTTCGCCAGGGTCGTGAATGGCCGGAACGTTGAATCGGGTGCGCCGCGGCTCTTCCAAGCGAGCATCGTCGAGCCCTCGGTTCCTTGCGAGAGGATCACAAGTCGGTCATCGTCCGTCACCTCGGCGCTCACGAAACGGTCGGGATGGGCCGCCGGCGCGAAGACGAGTCGGTCCGAGTGCTGCGGTGAGCCGAGCGCGTGGAACCAAACCTTCTGAACACCGAGCAGCGAAAGCGTTTTGTTGCGGGCCGCCGGAGCGTCGTATCCGGAGTAGTAGAATCCGCGGTCGCCGTCCCAAGACGCGCCCGAAAATTTCGACCACCGAATGACGTCGCTCGTGTCGCTTCCGGTCGCGACGTTTTTGACGTGCCACGTCTCCCAGTCTGCGCCGCCCATCGAGGTCGCATAGGCCATGAGCGATCCATCGTGCGTGAAGCTCACGGAAGTCATCTGCACGGAGCCGTCTTTCGAAAGGGTATTCGGATCGAAAAAGACGCGAGCCGGTCCGTTTTCCGAATTACGGACGTAGAGAACCGCCTGCGTGAGTAAGCCGGTGTTGTGGTAGTAGAAGTAGCGCTTCCCTTCGCGGAACGGCGCGCTCGTCTTCGGATAATTGTAAAGTTTCCTGTAGGCGGCAGCGATTTTCGCGCGCGCCTGAATGCCGTCCAGATAGCTGCGCGTCAGCGCGTTTTCCTCCGCAATCCATCGCTTTGTAGCGGGCGCATCGATCAACTCCAACGGCCGGTACGGATCCGCCACGACGGTGCCGAAGTAGTTGTCGCTCGCGGCCGAGGTCGGCGCGGCGGGATAGGACAGTCCTGCGCTCGCGCCGGGCGCAGCAAGAGATGCAACGGCAATAAAGGCTGCAGCAATACGCATGACGTCGGCCTTCCTTCACGTACATGCGAATCCTTCGCGCATGGGGTGCTTCCTAAACTCATACGCGCCCCTGCCGATAGATTGAAATGAACGCGGCCGGACTACCCCTTCGCACGGGGTGAGGCCGCGGCGCAGCCGGATCGATTGAAGGCTGCGCACGCATGCGCACTTGCGACATGCGAATCAGTCCGTGCGGAGGGTTTACTTTTGGTACGCGGCCTTTATACGGCAGCCTCGGGAGCGCTCGTCGCGCAAGCGCAAGCCGACACGATCGCGAACAATCTGGCAAACGTCAACACCAGCGGCTTCAAACGCACGCTGCTGCAAGTGCAGTCCGCCCCGGAACTGGGCGTGTATCTGCTGCAGAACCAGCCCGGCGGCGCGAGCGCCAGCGGAACGCCTGCGCGTTCGTTCGTGGGTGCCCTCGGCAGCGGCGCGCAAGTGCTGGATACGCCGGCCGTTTTCGAACAGGGCGCGCTGCAAAATACCGGCAATCCGCTGGACGTCGCCATTCAAGGCAGCGGCTTTTTCAGCGTGCAGACGCCGCAAGGCATCCGTTACACTCGCGACGGGCAGTTTGCCCGCGACGGTCAAGGCTTTTTGGTGACGATGGACGGCAACCGCGTTCTGGGCCGCAACGGCCCCGTACAGGCTGCAATCCGGCGACGTCACGATTTCGGAGCAGGGGGAAGTGCGCCAAAACGGCGGCACCGTCGATTCACTGCGCATCGTGCAGTTCGGCAACCCCGGCGCCGTGCGTCCCGAAGGCGATAACCGCTTCGCCGACACCGGGAACGCGCGTCCGGCACTGGACATGTTCTCGAGCGTGCATCAGGGCTTCTTGGAACGCAGCAACGCCAACGTCGTGCGCTCGATGGTCGATCTCATCACCGCGCAGCGCTGGTTCGAAGCCAATCAAAAGGTCATTCAAACGCAAGATACTGCAAACGGCTACGCGATCGCGGACGTCGGGCGCACGTCCGCACAATAAGGAGCCATCCATACCATCATGATGCGAGCACTTTTCACCGCAGCGACCGGAATGGAAGCCCAGCAGTTCAACATGGACACGGTTTCCAACAACTTGGCCAACGTCAACACCACGGGATTCCGCCGTAACGAAGCGCGCTTCCAAGACTTGGTGTATCAGGAAATGCGCGCGCCGGGCACGCCGGTCGGCGCGAGCATGGTGCCGGTCGGACAAGAAGTCGGCCTGGGCGTAAAGGTCGGTTCTTCGGAAAAGATCTTCACCCAAGGCAACCTGATGCAAACCGACAACTCGCTGGACATGGCGATTCAGGGCGACGGATTTTTCCAAGTCACGATGCCCGACGGCACCGCGGCGTACACGCGCGACGGCTCGTTCAAACAGGATGCCAACGGCGCGCTCGTGACGGCCGACGGGTATTTCCTGCAGCCGCAAATCACGATTCCGCAGAACGCGCAATCCGTTGCGGTCGGTTCCGACGGCACCGTGACGGCGCTCGTGCCCGGATCGACACAACCACAGCAATTGGGACAAGTGCAGTTGGCGCGCTTCGTCAATCCGGCGGGGCTCTCGCCGGTCGGCGGCCACAACCTGTACACGCAGACCGCCGCCTCCGGAACGCCGATCGTTTCGCAAGCCGGGCTGAACGGTACGGGCACGATCCAGAGCGGCTATCTCGAGAATTCGAACGTGCAGGTCGTGCAAGAAATCGTCAACATGATCGTTGCGCAGCGTGCCTTTGAGGCCAACTCCAAAGCCATCAGCACGGCCGATCAAATGCTGTCCACCGCCGTGCAGATGAAGCAAAGCTTAATGCGCGCAGGCGCCGCGGCAGTAGCGATGTTGCTCATGCTGCCGCCGTGCGTTGCGCGCGCAGGCACGCCAGACGCTGTTTCGGTTCAACGCGTCAGCGGGAAGCGCATCGCGCTGCTCGCCCAGCGCGAATTAGCGACGCGCTCGCTGCCGGACGGGCAGAATTTCGTTCCGGCATCCGACGTGCCGGATCAGATCGTCACCGACGGACGCGTGGAATTGCGTCCGCAGCCCGCGCTGGGCAGCAGCTACTTCGTCAACGTGCCGGTGGAGATCGACGTCGACGGCCGCCCGCAGCGCACCGTCGTGGTCGGCTATCGCGTGCAGCAATACGTGCAAACGGCGATCGCCGATCGCGACATCGCTGCCGGAACGGTGCTGGCTGCAGATGATGTAAAGATTGCGCGTGTTCCATATACCGGGCGGCCGCCCAACGGCGTCGGCGTGCTGCTGGGGCGGCAAACGACGGTGACCGTGCTCAAGGGACAGCCGCTCACCGTGGATGCTACCGCCGTCAATCAGATCGTGAAAGCAGGTTCGACGGTAATGCTCATCGTGAGGGACGGCGGCGTCGCCGTTGCGGCCGACGCAGTGGCGCGCACCGGCGGCGGTTTAGGCGAACAAGTTTTCGTGTTCAACGCTTCGACGCGCAAGGCGCTTTCCGGCACGGTAACCGCGCCGGGAACCGTAGAACTCGACATTTCGGGAGGAACCGGTTCGTGAAGATTCTGCTCGCCGCCGCCGTGCTGTGCCTGTTGCCCGCAGGCGCTTTAGCCGATACTTTGTACGTGTCAGCTCCACCGTCAACCGCAGCCGGGCATCCCTTGCGCTTGGGGCCGGATCACCGTGCAGCTCAAGCCGGAGATCTGCTCCACGTGCAGTTTAATTTTGCCGTCGCAAGCTCGAGCAGCGACGTCGTGAACAACAGCAAACAGTTCAGCGTCGGAGCTCCCGGCGGCACGGGCAACTTCGCACTTGGACTGCTGCGCATTCCATCTTCCATCGGCGGTCAGACCGGTACGCAGAGCTCCAAGACTGAGAACGGCACTACGGCGTTCACCAGCGACATGGAAGCGACGGTCGTGGGCATCATGCCCAGCGGCGCGCTCGAAATTGCCGGCGATCAGCATCTACTCGTCAACGGCCAGAATCAAACGCTGCACATCACCGGCTACGTTCGTCCGGAAGACATCGACGGCACCGATACGGTCCTCGCCTCGCGGGTTGCGGGCGTGGAAGCCGCGTTCTCGGGAAATTTCCAAGAGAAAAACGTCGGCCTCATCCGCAAGATTCTGAATTGGCTGTTCTGATGACGTACGCGCGTTTTTTGGGGAAGCCGCTTCATCGCCGCGGGTCTGTGCGCGGCCCTCTGCATGGTATTTGCGGGCGCACCGGCCGCCGCGGCCAGCGTGCTCGTGAAAGATCTCGCGCACGTGCAAGGCGTGACGGGCAATCAGCTCGTCGGCTACGGCTTGGTCACGGGTCTGAACGGAACCGGAGACAGCACGTCGGTCATTTTCACCAGCCAGTCCGTTCAAAACGTGCTGCAGTCGTTCGGCCTGTCCACGACCAGCAATGAGGTTCGCACGCGCGACGTTGCCGCGGTCATGGTCACGGCCACGCTTCCGCCGTTCGCGCACTCCGGTGATAACGTCGACGTGACCGTCTCGGCCATGGGTGATTCAAGCAGTCTGCAGGGCGGCACGTTGATTCTGACCGAACTCAAAGCGGCAAATAATCTTGTGTACGGGACTGCGCAGGGACCGGTTTCCATCGGCGGTTTCACGGCCGGATACGATGTGGGCAGCAGTTTGACGAAGAACCATCCCACCGCCGGTCGAATCCCGAACGGCGCGGTCGTCGCGCGCGACATGCTTACGCCGATCCAAAACGGCGACGGCTTCAACTACGTGCTCACGACGCCGGATTTCAAGACGGCGGCGAACTTGGCTACGGCGCTCAACCGCCATTTCGGCGGCGGCACCGCCGGCGCTCTGGACGCAGAAACCGTACACGTGCGTTTGCCGGGGAACTATCACGACAATCCCGTGCAGTTTTTAGCCGACGCCAGCGACGTGTCGCTGGCGCAGGACGAGCTCGCAAAAGTGGTGATGAACGAGCGCACCGGAACGATCGTTTTCGGCGGCAACGTCAAACTGGCGCCATGTGCGATCGCGCACGGCAATCTGTCGATTACAATCACGACCGAGCAAAAATACGTGCCGTCGCCGTTTAGCCAAACCGGCGGAGGCCTGCAGACGAACACGCGCGTGACGGCGAGCGAAGACAAGCGCCGGCTCACCTTCGTGGCCGGAGCCGCGACCCTCCAAAGCGTCGTGCGCGCGCTCAATACGATGGGCGTCACGCCGCGCGATCTCATCGCCATCGTGCAGGCGCTGCGCGAAGCTGGTGCACTGCAAGCGGATCTCGAGATACAGTGAAAGCGGCGTATCCTTCGGCCCCCGTACCGAGTCCGACGCGTCCCGAAGCCCCGGAGCAGTACACGCCGCAGCAGAAGCGCGCACTCCAACGCCTGCATTCGGCCGCGACGCAGCTGGAAGGCGTGTTTCTGGACATGCTGTTTTCCGCAATGCGCGATACGGTGCCCAAGCAAACCATTTTCGGCCAAGAATCCAACACCGAGGAAACGTTTCAGACGATGCTCGACGAGCAGCGCTCGCAATCTGTCGCGCAGAGCGGGAGTTTCGGCATCGGGCGCGTGCTCGAGGAGCAGCTGCGGCGCAGCGTGCTCTCCGACGCCTCGCGGGAATCCAAGACGCAGCTTCCCACGGAGTTGGAGCCGTGAAAGACTCTTGGGATACGTTTGCTGCGATGCTGCAAGAAGAATCCGCCACGCTCGCGCAGGCTGAACGCCTGCGCGCTGCAGTTGACGCAGATTTTGGTGCACGGTCCGCCCGACGCCGTCGCCCAAGCGGACCGGCAGCTCAATGCGGCGCGTTTGGCGCATCAAGCGGCGGGCTCCAAGCGTCGCGGCATGCAAGTGCGCGGATTCGGTACGCTGACCTTGCGGCAAGTGTGCGCCTACGCGCCGCACCGGCTGGGGCCGGAACTCAACGCTCGTCTGACCGAATTGCGATTCGGCGCGATTTCACTCGGCATCACGATTACCAACAATAAATCTCTCATCGTGGCCGGACTGGACCGGCTGGTGAAAATCACTTCCAAATTGCAGGAGTCGGTGACGGAGCGTACGGGCGTCTACAAACGGCGCGGTTACGTCGCGCCGCCGGGCGCCAGCGTCCTAGTGAGTAGCAAAGTATGAGCGGCTTAGGGAGTTTCTTCGGCTTGGGCGTCATGGGAAACGCGCTGCAGACGTTTCAACAGGCGGCGGACGTCACGTCCGACAACATCGCCAACGTCGACACGCCCGGCGCTTCCCGGCAGATCGTCGACATCACGCAGATGCAGCCGGTGGCGGGATCCCCGTTTGCGTCCGCGCACTTTGCCGGGACGTACGGCAACGGCTCGATCGTTTCGGACGTGCAGCGCATCCACGCGGATTCGTACGATGCGTTGTTCCGCGGCGCATCGGCGTCACAGAATTACTTTACCGTCCAGCAAGGTCAGCTGCAGTCGCTGCAGGCTGCGCTGGGTGAGCCCAACAACGGCATCAATTCCTACTTCACCGCGTTTCAGACCGCGATGAGCCAGCTGGTCGACCAAGCCGGAACCGGCAGCAGCAGCGCTCGGTCGAACGTGCTGACGACGGCGCAGGCGTTCGCTCAATCTCTCAATGCGGCGGCCGGCTCCGTTGCCCAGCAGAAAGCGCAGGTCGTGCAGCAAGCCGGCACGATCGTCACGAGCGTCAACGGTATCCTGGACCAGATCGCCGCGCTCAACGGACAGATCCGCGCCTCGACGGCGGTCGGCGACAATCCCAATACGTTCAAAGATCAGCGCGATACGCTCGTGGATCAGCTCTCGCAGTACATTTCCACGCAAACCGCGATTCAACCCGACGGATCCGCGCTGGTGACGGTGAACGGTCAAGCGCTGGTCAATGATACGGTCGCGTATCATTTGGCGTCTCCCGTCATCGGGGTAGCGGCGAACGGAACGCCCACCTTCAAAATCGATTTTCAAAGCAATCCGCCCGCTGCGCCGAACGCGCCCGGCATTCCGCTGGGAAGCGGCCAACTCGCCGGCCTCGCCGACCTGTACAACAACAAGCTGACGGCGTACGGTCAGCAGCTGGACGATTTCGCGTCGGCGACGGCAAACGAAGTCAACCGGATCACGACCTCGGCATACGATCAAAACGGCGTTGCCGGCACCGCCCTTTTCCAGTCATCCGTCGCATCGTTGCCGATCTCCGCGGCGAACATCGCGGTCGGCATCACAACTCCCGCCCAGCTTCCCGTCGCGCTCGCATCGACCGCGGCGGGCAGTTTGGTTACGAACATGAACTCGGCGAACAATGCGGTCGACACGGCGGCGCCGATAAACGCCAACGGCGCCTTTGCGGATCCGCCGGCTGCCGCAGGCATCAGCGGCACGCTCACCGTCACGGTGGACGGCGTTGCGCAAACGCTCAATTACGACACGAACACGACGGATTCGAGCGTGGATGCCTTCATCAGCCACTTCAACGGCATGCACTCGGGCGTGACCGCGTCCTTCGATTCAACCTCACAGCGTATCGTTTTTGCGCGCGATCCGTCCAACGTCGATCCGTACCACCGCGCGAACCAGCAGGCTGCCGGCGCGCCGACGGACCCGACGTTCACCATAGCGGACAGCAACAATCCCGCCACGCCCGGCGCATCGCTGCTGGGAGCGCTTGGGGCCGGCGCGATTGCGGGGGTGACCCAGGACGCCTCCAATGCATTCGGATCCAACGACAACGGCGCAGCCAATGCCATGCTCCAAATGTTCTCTGCGAACGCGGGCGTGCCGGCGTTGCAGACGACGAGCGTTTCCGCCGTAGCCGCGCCGGGGACGGCAACGCTGGCGTTGCCCGCAGGCGTAAATAACGTGCGCGTCGGCGACGTGCTTACTGTGGATGCCACGGCCGGCGGCGCCGCGCCGCAGGAAAACGTCGTGGTTTCAGCCATTTCGGTGAACCCCGCGACCGGCATCGAGTCGATCACCGCCACCTTTACGAATGCGCACGCGGCCGGGTTCTCGATCGCCTCCGCGCAGACGCAAACGCTCGGGCAGTTCTACGGTGGACTGGTCTCCCAGATGGGTGCGGATACGCAGACCGCAACAACGGGCGCCGCGGCGCAGAGCACGCTGGCGCAAAATATCGATCAGGTCCGCTCCGGCATCGACGGCATCAACATCGATGAGGAGACGCAAAATCTCATCAAGTATCAAAACGCGTACCAAGCTGCGGCAAAAACCATCAACGTGCTCGATTCGCTGCTCAACACGGTCATCAATACCTTGGGCGCCCAGTAGCAAGGAGGCTCACCAGAATGCGCATTGCCACTTCGACGATGTACGATAACCAAATTTCCGCGATCGACAACCTGTCCGCCGAGCAGCAGCAGTACGGAGCCACGCTCTCGTCCGGCAAGCAGTTGAACGCGCCGTCGGACGATCCCATGCAGATCGCGCAAGATCTCGCGGTGCGCACGTCCATCGCGCAAGAGAACCAGGGTTCACAGAATATTCAAAACGCGAGCGCGCAGCTCACCACGGTGGATGGCGCGCTTTCAACCTTGACGTCGATCATGCAGAGCGCGCGGTCGTTGGCTGTACAGGCGGGATCCGGTTTCGCGAACGCGACGCAGCGGCAAGCATTGGCAAATCAAGTCGATGGCCTGCTGCAGCAGGCAATTTCCGCCGCCAACACCACGTACGACGGCAAATACGTTTTTGCCGGTACGGCGGGGCCCTCTTCGCCGCCCGTCACGACGAACGGACAGCCGATATCGAGCGTGACGTTCGTGGGCAATTCGAACGCTCAAACCGAGCAGCTCTACAACGGCGAATCGGTCGGCACGTCGGTGACGATGCAGCAAGCCTTCAACTATGGCGCGGCCAACGGTTCGCCGGACGTGTTTCAGACTTTGATCACGCTGCGGGATACGCTCGCGAGCGGAAACGTCACCTCGGAGAGCGCCTCGCGCGTGAACGCGGCGAACACGGCGTTTTCCGCGGGTCCGGTTCCTGCGGCGCAGGCCATCAACACGGGCGGTATTCTGGCAACGCCGCTCGTAGCTGACGCGAACGGTAACGCGGACATTCAAATCACTTCGCCCAAAGCGCCGAGCGGCGTCCTGGTGTCGATTCCCGCCAATGCGACGGTACCGGCAGTGCTTGCCGCAATCAACGCGCAAACTGCCTCCACCGGCGTTTCGGCGAGTTTCGATTATCGCGCGCAGCGCATGACGCTCAGCTCTTCCGCCGGATCGTTCGAAGTCGCGGACGTCGCAAGCGCGGGCGCCCCGTCGCCCGGCAATTTCGTCGAAGCGTTCGGCCTTCAATCGCAAGCGACGTTGGAAACGGACGTCTCGAGCCAGTTGGGCGACATCGATGCGGTCACGCAAACCGTGCTTTCCGCCAGAGCGACGCTCGGTGCGAACTTGCAGTCCTTGAACGCCGCTACGCAACAGACCGATTCACAGGTTGTTAACGATACCCAGGTGCAGTCGGGCATCGAAGATGCCGATATTGCAAAGGTCATCTCGCAGTTTTCTCAAGCGCAAACGGCGCTGCAGGCCGCTTACGGCACGACGACTCGTTTGGAGAGCAAAACGCTCTTCGACTATCTGCAATAGAAAAGGAAATCGGGGAAGAATGCAAACCGCGACGGAGTCCCACGCAACGACGCTCGTGACGTCTCGCTTCGGCGAGGTCGCCTTCGCCCAAACCGACGTGATCGAGTTTCCCTGGGGCGTCCCGGGTTTCTCGACTCTGCATCGTTTCCTCGCGCTGGCACTTGCGGATCAACCGAGCTTCGTGTGGCTGCAATCCCTGGACGATCCCGCGATCGCGTTGCCCGCTGCGGACCCTTGGCAGTTTTTTGCAGATTATGAACCGCGCATGCCGGCTTATGCGACGGAAACGCTCGGCATAGAAAACGCGGAGGATTTCACCGTTCTGTGCATCGTCGTGGTCACGACAGACGCAAACGACATGACGATGAACTTGATGGCACCGGTGGTGGTGAATCTCAAAACGCGCCGCGGGCGCCAGGTGATGCTCGAGAACTGCGGCTACTCGGTGCGCACGCCGATTCCCCGCAAGACCCTCCAGACGCAAGGCGCCGCATAGCCGGCGTAGAACGCTGTGTCATCCTAGATCCCCAAGAGGGGAACGCCAAGGAGGGCACGATGCTTGTCCTAAGCCGGAAAGTCAATCAATCCATTATGGTCGGCGACAACGTCCGTGTCGTCGTCGTCGCCGTCGACCGCGATCAGGTCAAATTAGGCATAGAAGCGCCGCGCGAAATCGCCGTTCACCGGTCGGAGATCTACGAAGAGATCCAGCGTTCGAACCGCTCGGCTGCGGAGGTTGCCGTTTCACCGGGCGAGCATCCGGCCGCTGTGGAGCGGGCGGCGCTTCAGCCTCGCAAAAAGCCGCAAAAAAGATCGTAACTTTCGGGCCCGGTCCTAAAGTCGCCCGTCCCGCCGCCGATATCTACAAACGAAGGGGACAGGAAGTCTCCCCGACTAGTCATTCACACGTGCGTGTGATCATGGAGGAAACATGCAAGGTCTGAGTATCGCCAACAATCTGTTGGCCAATAGCGTCCAGTACAATCTGGACAACAATCAATCGACGTTAAAGAACCTCGTAACGCAGCTCTCCAGCGGCCTGCGCATCAATTCCGCGGCCGACGATCCCTCGGGTCTCGCGATCGCCACCAACCTGCAAACGCAAGTCGACGCGTTCCAGCAGGCCTCGCAGAACGTTCAAGACGCCAACAACGCAGCTCAGGTCGCGGATGGCGCCTTGGCCAGCGAAACCGACATTCTGCAGCGCATCCGCAGCCTGTCCGTGGAAGCGTCCAACTCGATCAACAGCCCGTCGGACAATCAAAATCTCCAGGCTGAGATCTCGCAGCTGCTCCTGGAAGTGAACCGCATTTCGCAGGGCACCAACTTCAATGGACAGCCGCTTCTGGACGGCAGCCACTCGGGCTTTCAGCCGTACGTCGATGCGTCGTACAGCATCACGAACAACGCGGTGCTCGCCAGCGCAGGCGCTGCGGGTCAAGGCAATCTCGTTGCGTCCGTGAGCCAGACGGCGAGCTTCGACACGACGAACAGCGGCGCGGTCGACGGCACCATCGAACTGCAAGTGATCAACACGAGCAGCACGTCGGTGGCGGTTCAAGTTTCGTTCTTCTCGAGCAGCAGCACGAACGTCGGAGCAGACGTCTACACCAGCTCGCTCGGCGCGAACGGCGCGATCACGGTTGACGGGCTTGCTCTCACGGTCGGCAACGTCACGCTCGCCGATGCAGGCACGACGGCCTACATCAAAGTGAGCCAAGCGGTTGCGGCCAGCAGCTCGCCGTCGGGTCCGCTGACGATCCAATCGGGCGCCAACGAAGGCGACACCGTGCAGATCGGCATTCAGGCGACCAACGCGCAAACGCTGCGCGTCTCGAACATCAACGTCGCCAACACGTCGGCAGGCGTGCTCGCGGCCGAAGATGCCATCGGCACGGTCGACAATGCGCTCAACACGCTGCTCAACCAGCGCGCGCAGCTCGGCGCGGTCATCGTCCGCCTCAACGAAGACGCGAACAACGACAACGTCGCGTCGGTCAACCTGCAAGCCTCCGAATCTGCGATTCGCGACCTTAACGTCGGTCAGGCGACCAGTGAGTTCACGAAGCTGCAGGTGCTGGTGCAAGTAGGCACCTCGGTTCTGGCGCAGTCGAACGCGAACGCGCAATCCGTCCTGGGTCTGTTCCGCTAATTCCGGCAACACGCCCGTCAACGAGAGGCCGCTCCGGCGGCCTCTCGTTTTTTTCTGTATTCGGATTCTTCTCGCGCTGTTGCCTTCGGTCACCCTAGCGCTTTGCGCCTTCATCGCACCTGGAAATCGCCTCAAAATTGTGGCGCTATAACACTGTACGCGGCTTCTCCACACGCCTGTCAATTCTTGATGATATCGCGCGCACCCAATAACGACCACGCCGTTCCAAGTGAGTAAGGATGTCAGTCCGTAGAGCCGCAACCCGCGGAGTTCGGGATACAAGCGCGCCATCGCCGCGCCCGCAGACAACATCTGAGCGATTGCGACGACCGCGATACCGGCGATGATCAGTCCAGGCGCGCGCGGCGTCAGCGCCGCAAGTGATACGAAGAAGATGTTGCCGAGCGCCGTAAAAGCGCCGATCGCTCCCCCTCGCCTTTTTGCATCCGCATTTTGTTCAAAGACTTTTTCCGGTGCCAGCGTGATTGCGACGAAGAGTAAACCGATAAGCGCAGCAGCAGCTCCAACGCTCGTGGAGAAAAAATCGTGGAGCTGGATTGCGCGCGTAGATCTACGCGAGGGTTGTGTCGAGCCAGTCGAAGATACGCTGCGCGCGAAGGCCCGCGGCCATTGGTTCGCAGTGATACTCGCCGCCCTCGGCAATCGTGAACCGCATCAGCGTCTTCGGCGAGCGCAACGCGTCGTACAATCGGTTCGATTGTCCGGGCCAGAACTGCTCGCCGTCCGGAGCTGTGATACACATCGGGCAGCGAATCTTGTCGATGACTCCGGTAAGCGTATATTGCTGCACGGCCGTGTAGACGTCGAACGGAGACGACAACCCGAACGGACGCGCCCGAAACGCGAACGTCGCGTCCTGTCCTCGAGCGTTCATGTTGCGATCGAAGGCGGCTTTTTTTCCGGAGCGCAGCAACGCAAGCATTGGCGGCGGCAGAGACGCCGTCCAAGATGTTGAGACGTCGACTACGCCGGGATCGACGATTGCTGCGGCAATGCGGTGTTCGAATACGAGAGCTCGCGGAACCCAGTAACCGCCTTGGCTGATGCCTTGGATTGCAATGCGCGCGGGATCAACGTCCGTGCGACGCAACGCGTAGTCGACGACCGGCGTTACGACCTTTTCCCAGTCTGGCCGGAAGAACAAGTCCTGAAGCCAGAGAGCCGCTCCTTGCCCCGGTCCGTCGAATGCCAGGCAATTATAGCCGCGCTCGACGCCGCCGGCGGCGCCTGCGCCCAGGATCCACATGTCCAGCATGCTGCCGTCGCTTCCGTTGACCAGAAGCAGCAATGGCCGGCGCTTGCCGGAGTCATCGACTTTGAAGAAATAGCCGGGCAGCGTCGTTCCCTCGTACGGAATCGATACGTGCTCGACCGCCGGCTCGAAGAGGGCGAAAGCGGCGTCCATCGCGGAGCGGCTGCGTGCCCAAGTCGGAACCAGACGCTTCGGCGCACCCATTCGATCGCAGAAGTACGTGGCTGCGAAAGCGTAGTTCGATGCTTGCAGGTACGCGTCGCGAGCCGATATTTTGCGTCCGGCGGCAAGTGCGGCGTCGGCCATGGAACGTACACGCTCGGCGCTCGCCGTAAAAGCCGCAAAAGCGCTGGCGGCGTTGCCGTCTTCAATCTGATCGGCGATTGCAAGCGCTGCACCGACGTCGGACACGCGATAGTATGCGGCCCCCAAGACGCCGAGAAAAACGAAGTTTATATCCGGGTCTGCAAAGAACTGCGATGCCTTGCGCTGCGGTGAACGCCCGCCAGGAGCAGGTACGGGCATTACGCCAACGGCAGCCGCGGACGGCATCATTCCGGTGCCGAACAGCGCGGCCGAACTCAAGAAATGCGTTCGTTTCATCGGCTCACGATCTCTGCGCTGCGTATGCGCCGTTAGCGACGCACGGCTCGGGATCGGGACGTTGCGCGACAACATGCGGATAATCCGCAAACGACGCGGCTTTGAGGTACTCGATGATCGCGAACTTTTCCGGGTCCGTCAAGTGGCGCCCGATTCGTCCCGCTCGGCGCTGGTCGCTTGTAAACCAATGGCCGCTGTTGCTGTTGCCGACGAGCGACGTGTCGATCGTCACGACGTTCGTGCCCGATGGGTTTCCCAGGCCAAGATGGACGGGATCGTAATCGGCCGCACCAACGCGGAAGCGCGCCGGCCGCTTTTCACTGAGGAGATCGAAAACGGTCGGTACGGAACCGTTATGCAAGAACGGTGCCGTCGCCCAGACGCCGACGAGAGGACGCGCTTTGTAGCCGCACGGCGCCGTGACGATGTTGGGTCGGCCGAAGCCATCGTAAACTGGCCATAACTTCTGCGGAAGCTGCATATCGCGATAGGCCTGCGTGCGAATCGCATGCGTCACCATCTGGAGACCTTGCGCAGCCGTCGCCTTCTTGGAAAGGCCGAGCTTCGATCCATCATACGTCGTGTTGGCGAAGTTTTCGGCGTCGCGCGGATCGGTACCGATGATGCGAAGCGGCAGCACCTTGACGCTCCACTGCGAGCTCGAGTTGCTTCCGAGTTGGCGTACCGCATGACAAGCGGCGCAGTTCTGTTGGAAGAGAATCCGCCCCCGTGCAGCGCGGCCGGGATCGACCGCGCCTAGCACGCCGGCCGGCCACTTGGGCGGCTGCAATCGCCCAAGCAAGGTTTCGAGCGCATAGAGATTATTGACGGGAATCGAGGTGCGCCACCGCCCAGGCAGCGGCGCTAGCCGGCCCGAGTGGGGATCGACGAAATGCGTGATCGCGCCGACTCCGAGCGCTTCGCCGATGTTCCGGGCCATCGGCTGCCGTGCGGAAGCGTTGTACTGCACCCAGTAGAGGTTTCCAATGTTCCAGAGATACGGGAAATTCACGGGGGCCGTCGCCTTGTTGGTATTCGACGGCACGCCGATCGAGTAGTTGAAAAGCACCCGCGCAATGACGGCGAGCGCATCATTGCGTCCGTAGCCCGCCGGCGTCGCGGCGCGCGCGGTCCAGTCGCGATCCGCAGCGCCGGCCGCAACGGCATGGTAACCCGCGTTGAAGTCGCTCGCTACCCGAACTGAAGGGAAGCCGAAGCGAACTGCGCGCGCTTCGAAGGCGGCGCGTTTCGATGGATCGGAACCCGTGGCCATTATGGCATCGTTGAGCTTCCTTCTTGAAGCGATCGAGGTCGATATTCGCCTGACCGCCATCGACCCGCATCTGCGTTCCGCGGTACGTCAGATTAGCGGTGTGGCATGCCGCGCACGTCAAGCCGACGGTCGGAATTCCGCCCGAATATTTGCCGTCGTCTACTGCAAAGCCAATCGGCCAGTGATAGGAATTGCGCGCCGACGTACGATCGTCGTCAATGAAGCCGAGCCGCGCCATGTGCGCGGGCGACATGAACGGACGTCCGCTCGCATCATTGAGCGCCGCAAGCTCCGCGGCGGGGAGAATCACCGTGCCTTGCGACATGTAATAGTACGCCTGTTCCTGTGCGGACGTCCAATCTTGATCGAGCCGCACCATGCGTGGCTCGCGCGCTCCGATGTGCTGCGCGAGCAAAACGGCTAGCAAGACGGCCATTCCGGCCGCGACGATTCCACTACGGACGTTCATGAGAAGTTGCTCCTTCAAAGGACTCACGCCCGGTCGGCTCGCTGCGCACGACGCCATTGAGACGGTGACGCAGTGAGGAGATCGCATCGTATACGACGCGCCGGATGCGGTTGACGTTACCGGCAGGGCGATGGGCCGGCAGCGCGTGCCACGGTGTGTAGGAAAGGTTTTCGCAAAAGCGCACCTGCGCCGGGCTGTCGAAACGTTGGCGCGGGATCGTAATCGTTGCGACGGGCACGAACGGCGAGCGTCGTTCGTCCCAAAGAACGGTTGCGTCTTCGATGGGCATTGTCTTCGCATCGAGTTGCGGCTGAACCATGAAGCGGAAACAGCTCGACCCGTGCGCGAGCGTGGCGATCATTGCCTTACGCAGGTAACCCGAGTCGCTGCGGCAGCATTCGCAGTCACCGCGTCGTGCAGGACGGCACCGTTTCGGCACGAGATCGGCTCGGCGGAGTACTTGACGTACCGTGAGCCGAGCGTGTACGGGGTCATGCTGAAGTACCGTTGGTAGAGCGGATTAGCCACGCGCAACGCAGCGATCGCGTGGGTAATGAGCGCCGTTGTAGGGTGTGACGCGGTAAAATGTCGCCAGCTGCCCGCTTGCCGCCTTTTTTCAGAAAATCGACGTAGTCGGTATCCGAGCGAACGTTAAAGACTGGATAGTTCACGACCAGAAAGTCCTGCGTCCTCGCTGAAGCCTCACTCGGCAGCACCTTGCGGCCGGGAACGCCGGTCAGTTTGATCGCCATACCGCGCGCAAGACCGCTGTGATCGTCACCCGCAACCGCGTTGGAGAAGCGGATCCAGGTTACATAGGAGTGTGCGTGCGCGAATAAGCCGGCTCGCAACCCAGGCGGAAGGCCGGCCCCGACGCTAAAACGCCCTTTGACGCATCCATGCGCTTTGGCATGCGCATCGCGTAGCGCCCGTCCTTTTGTGCTTACATACTGTGCGCTGACCTGCGCGATCAGCAAACGCCGGATCTGCTCGATTGCGCGCGGCTCATCGGCCCCAATGTGTTCTTGCAGCGGCGGCGGAGCAGGCGCTTCATTTTTCGTCGCTCGCGGCGCACTGCACGAGCAGCGGAAGTGCTGACATGATACCGAGCGCACCCAGTACGTCAGCAAAGCGCTATCATTAGCGAGCGTTTAAACCCGAAGCAACTAGGACCTCCTTCGATTTTGAATTCCTCGAAATCGATGAGGCGGTAGGTTCTGCATTTGCTTTCGGTGGACGGACGCAGGTTCAATCGATGTCGAAATCGTCGATTATCACAAGTAAGGAGACACCGATGGATCGCCCGCTTACGATTCCGACCAATCGCCGACCGACTCATCCCGGCAGCATCCTCCTACGCGAGTTCCTTGAGCCGTTGGGTATTACGCAGGGCCGCGTTTGCCTAGCACATCGGCATCACAAACGCGCGTCTGTCCGAGATCATTCATGGGAAGCGGCCCGTGACGATGGATTCGGCCCTCCGCTTGGGGCGGGCGCTCGGGTTTAGCGCTGACTCGTGGATCCGGATGCAGATGACGGTCGATATGTACGATGCTCTACACGGTCGTGTTGGCAAAGTGGTTACGCGAATCAAACCGATCGGCCCGGGCGTCGTAGTCGCCAAAACAGGATCCATAGAGCCAAGGCGAGCTCTTTCTTAACAGAGTGCGACGGTGGCCTGGGCGTTTTTTTGCCGGGCTGCCGAAAACTATACCGAATGCCTATACGCGTCCGCGCGGGCTCGGCCCCGAGTTTGCCGCCGTCACCAACCCGCGCCGAGCCGCCCCCGTATGGATTGCCGGCTCCTCCGCCTGGATGGGTCCAGCCGCCGCCCGGCTTGAGCCTGTGCATGATCGTCAAGGACGAAGAGCGCTTCTTGGAGCGGTGCCTACGCAGCGCGGCGGGCATCGTGGACGAAATCAACATCGTCGATACCGGCTCTAGCGATCGCACTCTGGAGATCGCTCGCGCGTTCGGCGCGCGCATCGAGCACCGCACGTGGCGCGATGATTTCGGCTGGGCACGAAACCAAGCCTTGCAGATGGCCACAAGGCGTTGGGTGCTGCAGCTGGATGCCGACGAAGAACTATTGCCCGAATCCGTCGCTGCCCTTGAGCGCATCAAAAACGCGCCGGCGCATTTGACCGGCGTGTGGCTGCGGTGCATCAACGCATCCGACCGGTATCGCGGCGGCGGCACGATCTCGCACGCGATCATCCGGGTGTTCCCCAGCAACGAGCGCATCCGCTTTCAAGGCGCGATTCACGAGTTTCCCAGCGTCGACGGCTCCACGACGTCGATGGCTGCCGTCACCGCGCCGATCAAGATTTTGCATCACGGCTACCTCGAAGAAGTCGTGGCGGATCGCGGCAAGTACGCGCGCAACATGCACATCATCGAACAGAGTCTTCAGGCCGATCCGCAGGACGCGTTTCACTGGTACAACCTGGCGATGACGGCCCACTTGGGCGGCGATCAACCGCGCGCGGCCGAGGCGTTCGAGCGCATGTGGCAGCTGTGCAAGACGCACGGCATGCGTGCCTTTACTCCCAACGGTCTGCAAATGCTCGCGGACATCTACAGCGAGCATCTCGGAGAGCCCGAGCGCGGCTTAGAGTACGCGCAGCTGTGTTTGGAACGGGCTCCGCGTTATGCGAACGCGCATTTTTCGGCGGGCAAAGCATACTTTTTGATGAAACGGTACGATGATGCGCGCGCGATGTATCGCCGCGCCATCGAGGACGGCGAGTACGTGGACCGGCAGTTCGTCGTCGACGACGAAGTGGCCGCCTGGAAAGCGCAGTGTGAGATCGGTAGCACGTATGCTGCGCAAGGCGACGATCGGCAGGCGCTGGAGTGGTTCGAGCGCGGGTTGGCAAACCGGCCGAAAGTACAGCCGTTGCGATTGAATCATGCAACGGCGCTCGAACGGCTCGATCGTCTGGACGAAGCCGAAGCCGCATTTCGATCGTCTGCACGACGATTTCGGCGACGAGCTGTCCGCCGTGAATCTGATCAACTTCCTGCTGCGCCGCAAGAAAGAACATGAAGCGGTGACGCTCGTCGAGCGTACCGCCGCAGGCGTCTCCAAACCCGCGGCCGTCGCGATGCTGCTTGCGGCCGCGCACGTATCGCGCCAGAACGGCTGGCACGACGGCGAGCAATACCTGCAACAAGCGCGGACCATCGATCCGGAATCGCCGGAAGCGGCGCGGGCGTTCGATGCGCTGTTGAAAACCCGTGGTGAAGCGGGCGCATCGTTTGCGCGAGTGAGTGCCGCGTTTTCGGCGAAGCGTTACGAAGACGCGCTTAGTGCCGCGCTCGAAGGCGTGCGCGACTATCCGCAAGACGGACGCTTTGGTTACTATGCGGCGCTCGCATGCGCGAATTTGGACAAAAAAGCAGAAGCGCTGGCACATTTGGAGGCGATCTCGGATCCGAATGCCGGTGAGGGCCCGTGGTTCCTGCGGGCGGCGCTGTTGCGCGAACTGGGCAAACCGGCGCAAGCGCTGGAGGCGATCGAGCGCGTGACGAACGCCAATCCCGCCAATGTCGATGCGGCGTTGGTAAAAGCGTCGCTGCTCGAAACGCTGCAGCGCTGCGAGTGAAGCGGAAGCCGTATTGTGCGGCGCGCTTCCCGTCGGCAAGCAGCGCGTTGCGGTGGAGCTGGCGAGCTCTGTACCTTCGTCTGGGCCGTTTGGAAGAGGCCAAGCGCACCGCGGAGGGAGCGCTGCGGTGAAGACTCGCATCCAACCGCAGGATCAGCGGCAGTTCATCGATCGCGGCGTCATTCAACGGTACGTGCGGATGCCGCGCGGGCACGGCGTCTACGACACCTTTGAAATTCCCGCGACCACGATCGTCGCCCACGGCACGAGCGCCGAGCTCGGCAACGCGCAGCTCGCGCACGCTCTGCAGGCCAACCGCGCACCCGTGGAGCGCGTGCTGTTCGTCGAGTCAGCGGATGCGGTCCGCGCGGTGCGCGCCGAAATGGAAGTGCGCGGCGATCGATATCTCGCCCTAGTCGATGCGCGCAGCAGCCTGTGCGAAGGCTGGCTGGATGCGCTGATCGCGCACATTGAATCGGCCCCGGCGCTGGCGGCGGCGACTTTCACGCCGGGCGCGGGATCCCAAGGGGCGCACCCGTTTACCGCCGACGCGCGCTGCACGCTCCTCGCGCTCTCCAAATTTCCTCAAGCCGACCGCCTGCGTGATTTTACCACGCTCGGCGGCGCCGTTGCCGACTTTCTAATCGGCGCGCTGCAGCATCGCGTCCACGTCGCGGCGTGTGAAGAGCGCCTCGCGCAGCTTCCGCCGCTCGCGCCGGACCCTGCCTTTGAAGCGCGGCATCACATGACCGTCGCGCAGGCGCTGGAGCCGAACGCGCAGGCGGTTGAAGACACATTGCGTGCCGCCGCGGTGCGCGCTCCCGGCATGATATCGATCGTCATGCTCAGTTGGAACGCGCCGGAATTTACGAAATTGGCGCTCGAATCGATTCGGGCGCACACGCACGGCTCGTACGAGATCGTCATCGTGGACAACGGGTCGCGATCCGAAACGGTGGAGTGGCTCAGAACGCTCCAAAACGTCCGCGTGATCTTTAACCCGACCAATCGCGGGTTCGCGGGAGGCAACAATCAAGCCATCGCCGCAGCGCGTGGCGAGTATGTGGTGCTGCTCAACAACGACGTCATCGTCACCGACGGATGGCTCGACGGACTGCTGCAGGCGTTCGATCGCGTACCCGGCCTGGGTGTGTCGGCACCGCGCAGCAATAAGATCGCCGGCGATCAAATCGTTCTCGATGCCTCGTACGCGGATCTTCAGCAGATGCACGCCTATGCCGGCCGCCGCCGCGACCGCTATCGCGGTCGAGGCTACCTCACCGATCGCGCGATCGGATTGTGCCTCTGCATCGACCGCCGCGTGATCGACGAGATCGGCGGCATCGACGAACGCTTCGGAATAGGAAACTTCGAGGACGACGATTTTTGCTTGCGCGTGCGAGCCGCCGGGTACCGCATCTTCGTGTGCGACGACGTGTTCATCCACCATTTCGGATCCCAAACGTTTGCCGCGAACAACGTCGACTGGGCCGCGACAATGCAGCAAAACTGGGAAATATTCGCCGCAAAGTGGGCGCTGCCGGAGCGCCGGCAAAATGGTGGCTACGTTCCAGCTCCGGCGATCCGCCGCGGCTTCGTGCACGAGCGGCATTACGTTCCGTTGCCGTGCGATCCGGCAGCCTGCACGCACCCCGCTTATGACGTCGTCTTCGTAGGCTCAGTGCGCGACGAGCAAGACTGGCATCGCATCGGCGCCTTTGCCCGGCGCTACATTCGCGCGTTTCGTGCTGAGCAGCCGGTGCTGTTCGCGATTGCGGCACTAGGTGAACTAAGTGCGCGCGCGCTGGCCGCGCGCTTGGAACGCCTGGCCACGCGTGAAAGCCTGCAATCGCATGAGATCCCCGACATCGAGATCGGCGATGAGACGAATGTCTCCGAGTGGGCCGCTTCGCTGCCGCACGATCGCACCGTTCGAATAGAAGATCTCGCCGACGCGAGCCCCAGCGGTCTGCGCCGGCTCTTGCAGGCGCCGGAGCACGCGTGAGAAGCCATCGGCGGTATCCGAGTTTTACGAGGAGGCCGCATTGGACGCAGCTTGCGCCGATGATTGGCGCGCAGTCGCTGCTCGCCGCGCGCATCGAGCCGGGAGTCGAAGATGCGCCTGCGCTTCTGGATTTAGTATTTTACGAGAGCTCGCGCATAGCGGTCGTTCCGTGCATCGAAATCGTGCCGGAGATGCTCGAGCAGCGCGAGCTCTCGCCGTTCGTATGGCCGCACGCGTATGCCGCCACGCTCGCGCATGAAGCGGCCGATGCAATCGAAGCCGCGCTGCTGCCCTGGGTGGAGGCGCTCGCGTTCAGCGCAGGTTTGAACGGCGAAGTGGTGCGCGTCTTCGGGGAAGGCGCGGGACGCGCGCTGTTCCAGCGAGCGCGCGAGCAGCGGTTCTTGGGTGCGGCCGCATATCGGGCGGTGCAGGACGATGCCGGTGCCTATGTCTTTGCGTACCGCTTTGCACAGGGGCGGAGCGTGGGTATTGCCGACGAGCGCGCTGCATGCGGCGCCGCGCTGCTTGTCGGCAACGCGTCTCGCGTGCGAGCCGATTTGGGCAGCCCGCAGACGAACGCACTGGCGCAGCAGTGGTACGGGCTCGAGATTTTCGGAACGTTGGAGGTTCGATACGACGTTGGAATCGGCGCCGGCGTGGAGGCATCAATCCGCATCGAAAACCCGCGCACGGCGCCGTACAACGTGTACCTGCCGGCCGAATGCCGCCGAACACCGCGACCCGGCACGCACTTCGAGGTTGCCGCGCAAGGCGGATCCTCCGGCCGCGTCTTGATCGCGCTGCGCGACGACTGGCAAGCGTTTCCGGACGGTGACGGTGATGATGCGCAGAGTTTGGCTGCGCGTTTGCGCAGCGAAGGCTTTACCGTCGATCTGGCGGGCGCGTCGTCATGCGAACCCGACCGGTACGACGTGGTGCACGCGTTTACGCTTGCGACGTCCGAGGCGCTCTTGCCGATGCTCGTGCGCGCTCGCGCCGCCGGAACGCCTATCGTGGTGAGTGCGGGCGTGCCGCGCGCATTTACGAACGAGGCGCTGCTGGTTGCGATTTCGGCGGCCTCCGAAATGTCGCAGGATGAAATCGAGCTGGAAGATATGCTCGCGGCCTTGGCGCGGCACGTCCAAACGCCCAGTGCCCCCGCGGAACGCTACGAGGAATCGATCCGAGCCGTGCTGCGCTGCGCGAATTCGGTGATAGCCTGCAACGGCGTTCAAGAAGCCTTACTGCGTTCGTGGGGCTTCGCCGGTCCGGTGTTTTATGCGCCGGCGTACCTGCAGGCCTCTGCGCCGCCCGCTTCGATCGAGCGCATCGCCGGAACGGCGGATTTCGTTTTTGCGCACGCGCCGATCGAGCCGTGCGCGAACCATCTGCTGCTGCTGCGCGCCGCCGAACAGGCCGAACTTACGCTAGTGATCGCCGGGCCGGTCCGCGATGCGGATTACCATCGCGCGCTGCTGCGTTTTGCGGGCGAGCGCGTCATCCTCATCCCGGAACCCGAGCCGGCCGTGCGGGCTGCGCTCTACCGCAGCGCACGCGTCTTTGCCGACGTCGCGTGGACCCGTCCAGGAATGCGGCGCATTGTGGAAGCTGCCGCCGGCGGCTGCGCCTTGGTCCTCGCGGCGGGCTTGGGCGCGGAATGGTCACCGGGGCTTTGGGAAGCGCAGCCCGCGGACGTCTCTTCGATCGCTGCCGCGCTGCAGGACGCGTGGATGCATGCCGGAGATCGTCCGGAGGTCATCGATGACTGCAGGCAGCGTGCGATGCGCTCGTGCGAACCCCGGGCCGCCCTCGTCGCAACCGCCCAGGCGTACGCAGCCGCCGCGCAAAGCGGCGTCTGCGCCTAAATTGCACCGCCCCGCGCGCCGAAAAATGTACTAGGAGGGCCTCAACATGGACGTTCAGACTGTCGCGGCCGCCGGAGCGCAGCCGCAGCAAACGCCGCCGGCTGCAATGTTGCCGGCTGCCGTTTTACCGTCCGGCGCCGGGGCGCCCGCGCACGAGGAAGGCATTCTTTCGCCGGTCCTTGCCAAAATTTTCTCGCAAGGCGGTGCGGCGCAGCCCGTCGCGGTCAACGTGCGGTACCGTGTCGAGCACGATCCGAACATGATCGTGATGGTTTTCACCGATCCGCACACCGGCGAAGAAATCGCGCAAGTGCCATCCGACGTGATGGTGCAGCTCGCACAATTTTTCGACAAGCACAGCGGCGTAACGCTGGATCAGAACGCGTAGAGGAGCATCATGTCCAGCACGTCCAGCGTCCCAGGCTACAACGTCCCGCCGGTTTCGTTTCCCGGAATCGTTTCCGGCATCGACTACAATTCGATCATTCAAAAGCTGACGTCACTTTCGCTTGCGCCGACCGTAACGATCAACGCGCAGATCGCGACGCTCAATGCCGCAAACGCCGAGCTGATCAAGATCAACGGCATGCTCGCGTCCGTGCAGAGCGCGCTGACGGCACTCTCGCAGCCCAATCTGTACAACGCCGTGGCCGCATCCTCTACCGATCCGGCGGACGCGACTGCGGCCGGGATCGCCGGCGCAACTGCGACGCCCGGAACCTACACGATCGATGCAACGACGCTTGCCACGGCAACGCAAGTCGCCGGCGCCGCGAACGTCGGGCACCTCATTACCGATGCGATGCCCGGAACGACGGCCTCGGGCGCGGACGTGCCGCTCGCAGACTCGTGGGCGGCGATTACGCCGACCAACGGCAGCGGCGCAAACGGTTCGGTCACGATCAACGGCGTGACGGTCTCGTACAACGTCACGACCGATTCGCTCAACACCATCATCGCCCGAATCAACACTGCCGAACACGCAGCCGGCGATGCGGGCTTCAACATGCAGCTCGTGGGGGGCGCCGTGCAGATCAGCGACTCGGACTCGCCCATATCGCTTGGCGCGCCGGGCGACTCGGGCAATCTGCTGCAAGTGCTGCGCCTGGATCAAGCGCAAGTCAACGACGGGGCAGCCTCGGGTTCGGTGATCGCGACGGCCGGCGTGGGCGGCGTCAATCAAGCCCTCGCGTTCAACTCGACGAACGCGCTCGGGCAAAGCACGGACGCAAACTACGCAACGCCGGTCACCAGCGGAACGTTCACAATCAACGGCGTGCAGATTTCGGTCAATGCCGCTACCGACAATCTCGCGTCGGTCCTGACGCGCATCAACCAATCCAACGCGGGCGTCGTCGCTTCGTACGATGCGGCGAGCGGCCGCATCACGCTCACGAACCAGAATACCGGCCCGCAGAGCATCGTGCTCGGCGCCGGTTCGGACAGCAGTAATTTTTTGACGGCGACGGGTCTAACGAACGCGTCCGACGCAGCGACGGCAATCGGCAAGCAGGCATCCGTTACGCTTCAAAGCGCCGGCGGTGCGCCGCAAACGATTTACAGCAACAGCAATTCCGTCACCTCTGCAATACCGGGCGTTCAAATACAGCTCTCGGGAGCCGCGAGCTCGCCCTTTCAGATTACCGTCGGGCAAGACAACTGGCGCACTCGTCACCGCGGTGAACGCGTTCGTCTCGGCATACAACGCCGCGATTAACGAAATCAACACCTCGACCGCGCCGCCGATCGTACCGTCAACGCCGCTCGGTACGGGCGTGGGCGCTGCCGCCGCGACGCCCGTAGCGGGCGGCATCCTCTACAACAACGCCGACGTGCTTTCCATCAAAGACGAACTGGTCCAAATGGTCACGGCGTTCGATCCCAACGGGGGCGCGTACAGTTCGCTTTCCTCGGTGGGGCTGGACCTGACCAGTTCGTTCACGCAGCTTGCGCAGAACTCGTCGTCCGGCGACACCGGATCGTCGGACCAAGAGATCACCACGCAAACGTTTGCGGGCACCGACGGAGAACTGCAGCCGCTCAACGTGCAGCAATTGCAGGCGGCGCTCGCATCGAACCCAACGGCGGTGCAATCGCTGTTCAACGGTCCCAGCGGCATGGTCACCCAAATGGGTAGCTATCTTACCGGCGTGACGGGCATGCCGACCGATACCGCAAATGCCTTGCTGGGAACGATTCCCACCGTTTCGATGCTGCAGGGCTTCGAGAACACGAACAACTCGCAGGTGCAGTCGCTGCAGCAGCAAGTCGCGCAGATTCAAGACAACGTCAACATGCAGGCAGATGCGTTGCGTGCGGAATTCGTGCAGTCGGAAACGCAGATTTCACAGTATCAGTCTTTGCAATCGCAGCTGGGTTCCTTCTTCAATCAAAGTGGTAGTCAGTCTGGATGAAGCGCTCCGCCGAACAGCAGTATCTAAAAACCTCCATTGCGACCGCCTCGAGAGAAGATCTGATCCTGAAGATCTTCGACGTCCTGATATTGAGCGCGACGCAGGCGTTGGAAAAGCTGCACACGGACCGCCAGGACATCGAGGGAATTCACAAAGTACTGCTGCGCGCGCAGCGGGCGCTGGCGCTGCTGATGGGGTCGCTCGACATGCAGATCGGCGGAGACGTAGCACGCAATCTCTTTCGTGTGTACGAGTTTTGGCATCACGAGCTCGTGATGGCCAACATGCAGAAGGACGCGGTGCGCGTGGAACGCATTTTGCCCAACTTCAGAGAGTATCGCGACATGTGGGCGCAAGCGATCGCGCAGTTCAAGGCGGCGCAGCGCGAACATGCGGGACAAGCCGCCGAGGGTGCCGGTTTTGCAGCCGTCGGCTAATCCGCAAGCGCTCTTGGCCGCGGTCGAGGAAGCGCTGCGCGAGCTGGAAGCGCTGTGCGGGCGTGCCGAGCGCGCGCTCATGCTCCGATCGTGGGGAGAACTACACGCGGCGCTCGCCGATTCGCGGCGCGTGACGCACGCGCTCGCAAACGCGATGGACGACGCCCGCACCGTTCGCGACGCGGCATTCGATGAAGACGTATTCCGCCGCGTTCGCTACGTCGGGGCCATTCGTGAGAATCAAATGGCTCGGCTGTGCCACTATCGCGATGCGGTCGGCGAGCGCCTGCAGTCTGATTGCGCGCTGGAAGTCGGCGTTGCGTTCGTTCGGGCGTCCGCGCATCGTCTCACGGCTGGCGTCCTTGGATCGCTTGACTTAAGCGGAAGCTGAAAATAGATCGACCAGCGCGCCCACTAAGGCACGCGCCGCAGCATCGAGCGTTTCGTCCCGCGTAAACAGCAAGCCGGTGGTCCGATCGAGCCGCATCTTCACGAAGAAGCGCTGCAGCTGCGTGGCCGCCGTTTGGGAGTAGTTTCGCAGGGCGCGCTCGGCCGCAGCGACGCGTTCCTCCGGCGCGTTTGCAGCAATTCGCCGCGCTTGCAGGGCGAGCGTGAATTGCCGCGCGGTGGTAAAGTCCCAACGCGCGGCATCGGCCTGTATTCGCCGCAGCACGGCGAGCGTTGGCGCCTCCAATTCCGCTTCGAGCGCAACGGCGTTCGGATCATCCGGTGCCCGGAGCGGCGGCACGGGCTGCGGCGTACAGCGATCGACCTGCGCGAGCATCTCACCCGCATAGTCGGCGATCGAATCGGCCTTTCCGATCCTTTCGTGCAGCATGATGCGCTGCAGCAGCTGCGACTGCCGGTCCATGTGCGCGGTGAATCCCGCAGCATCGGTGCCTGCGGCATCTCGCGTGCATGCCAGGGCGCCGCTCAACATGCAGTGATGCAGCAGTGTGGGCGCTTTCGAACCTCTGAACAGCTGATCGAAGTAGGCAATCGAAGGACGATCGAGCCGGCCGTACAGCACGACGGCTTCGCGCGCCGCGGCGCGCTCGGGCTCGGCAAATGCATCGACGGGACCGTCCGGGAGCGGCGGCGGCTCGATGGGCTGCGCACGGACCGGTGAAAGCGCCGCCTCCGCAGCTTCGTGCTCGAGAACCTCTTCCTCGTCCAGCTCGTAAATCGGCAGCTCCACATGCTCGACTTGCGCGGCAAATCCGGTTTGCGCGCCGCTTTTGCGTGAAATGACGAGCGGCAGCGCCCCGATGACGGCCGTTTCTTCGGCACGCACGCCAGGCGCAATGACGAGCGGCTTGGTCCCCAAGCGCACGCCGATCTTCCACAGGAACGTCACGCGCGACTTCGGCGCGATCGACTCGAGCGCGATGCCTTCTCCGAAGAACTCGTCGGCGGCGTCGTCCAGCAGCGGACGGCCGTCGCGCACGAACGAGCCGTTGCGATATGCCGCGCCGCCCGGCAGCGGCACGGCGATGCGCACGGCCCGCGCCTCCGCAACGCCTTCATTCGAGATGCTGAGGGCCAGCGTAACGATCGCGCCGGGAATGACGTCGCCGCTGGGTGTTGCCGTCGCTTCCACGACGATGACCGCGCCCGCAGGCTGCTGCGCGTTCAACGGCTCCGACACGCCGCTCTCGGGAGATGAGCGCGACTCCCAGGCTTTGGTTTTGGGAGCCGCGACGCCCAGTGCGGCGCGCTGTAGTTCGATCAGGCGCATATCGGCGCTTCCATCGAAGTCGGGTTCGCGTTTCATTTGCGCAGGCGCGTCATCAGCCGTTCGAATATGCGTGGACGATGCCCATTCGCCGGGCTCGTTTGCACAAATCCGCCGACGGGAGGTTCCGGAATGCCCCGCGCGGCGAGCGCCGCGCGAACATGGTCGTCCCGCACCAGCGTGCTCGCCCGATCCGCGGCTTCGTTCATAGACAGGTGCGCGAGCATGGTCAGGCGCCGCGGCAGACCGGCGCACGCGCGCGCCACGAGCGATCGCGCTTGCGGATCGAAAATCTGCTGCCCCGGCGCAAGCCCGGCGCGTGCCAGGCGAAAATCCAACACCGCGCCGGCAGCTGCGTCGTCCAGCCGCTGCAGCCGAATCCAAGAATCGACGCGGTCGACCAGATTGCCGTGCGCGTTCACAAGGCTTTCCAGCTCGCTTTGGCCGAACAGCAGGATGTTGAGCAGCTTTTTTTGCGGCACGTGGTAGTTCAGCAGCAGGCGCAGCGCTTCAAGGCCCTCGTCGGTGAGATTCTGGGCTTCGTCGATGACGAGCACCAGGGTGCGTTCCTCCAACACCGCCGTTTCGAAAAAGAAGTTTTTCAGCGCGTTTTTGAGCGCCGTGTTCGACCTGGCCGGAAGAGCCAGACCGAAAACGCGCCCGATCGCGATGAGGAATTCCAGCTCCGTGGCAAACGACGGATCCAAAACCTTCCCTAGAATCACGCGATCGTCGGCGAGCAGTTCCTGCTCCAGCGCGCTGCACAAACTCGTTTTTCCGGTGCCGGGTTCGCCGAGAACGATCGTCAGCCCGCGCGATTCCGCGACGCAGGCAGTGAAACGATGCTTGGCCGCGCGCAACGGGCCGAGCTCGTGATAAAAATACGGATCCGCCGTATCCAGAAACGGATCCCGCTCCAACCCGAAGTACCGGTAATACTTCGACATTACGTGCGGGTTTGTCGGCACACCTCAAAAGTCATGCAAATGGATCGGCCGGCGCCGTGTGCAGCGGCAGAGCGTTAGCAGCCATTGCTGCGATCGTCAGCTCCGCCATGCGTGGACCGAGTTCTTCCAACTGCGCAGCGCGCTGCCTTTGGGCTGCTTTGACCTGCGTTTGCTGCGCGGCAATATTCGGAATGGATGCGACGTCGGCGCCGTAGCGGCTGGTAATGTATTCGTAGGAGTCCGCGAACTGCCGCTGATGGGTCAGCGTCATGTTTCCACGCGCCGGATCGAACCGCCAGGAGTATTCGCACGTGACGCGGTCCACGTGCGCAAAGCGCGCTTCCCGAGAAGCGCGGAGCCACATCTCCCAGTCGTCGGTCACGGGCAAGGACTCGTCGAAGTAGCCGAAACGCTCGAATAGGTCCCGGCGATGCACGATGCTGTGAATCGGCGCGATGTTGTCCAGGTACAGGTCCTTGGCGACGAATTCGCTGTCTCGGAACATTTGGAAGCCCAGCAGCTGTTTGCGGTCTCCCGACACCTGCGCGTATTCGGCAATGCAGTTGGTGTAGACGATGTCGGCCCGCGCATCCTCGAGCACGCGCACCGCGCGTGCGAAGTGGTCGGGATAGAGCAAATCATCGTCGTCCAAATAGCCGACGTACGTGCCGCCGGCAGCTCGCGCACCCGCGTTGGACGCCACGCTGATATGCGAGCGCTGCGGCAGTTCGACGTAGCGGTATGGACGAGTCCCGGCAGGCTTGCGCGACGATGTGCCGGACGTTCGGGCCGCCGTTGTTGACGACTACGACTTCGAGGTTGCGGTACGTCTGGGCAACGATGCTGCGCAGAGCGCGCGCAAGCAGAACGGGGCGATCGAACGTGCGCACGATCACCGAGACGCGCGGACCGTCGATTGCGTGAGCGCCGGCGTTTTGGATCGCCGCCTCCACCGCGTGCGCTTCGATGTCGAAGCGCAACGCGCCGGGCAGTGATTGCGCGGCGTCAACCGCCGCGCCGAACGAAAACGCATCGGTGGGCTGATACGTCGCGCAGATGCAGCGTTCGTCCGGTCTAGCGCGCTCCGGCGTGACGACGGCATAGCCGGCCGCGGCAAGCGATAGAACCCGCGCCGGTCGCCACCAATGCGGAACGATGACGGTACCGGCGGGAATGTCGCTGCCCGCGCTGCGTACGAACTGCGCCGTTACTCTGCGTTCCTGCAGCGAGAGCGCGACGAGCGCGAGTTGCGCATCCGTCATGTCGGGCGCGTACACGGCCAGCCCTCCGGCGTCCGGGGCGCGGCGGTGAACCTTTGGCGTCGGCAGGTAGGCGAACCGGCGAATCGGACGTCCGATCAGCGCGCTCCAGCGATCCCGCTCCGCGGACGTGAAGCACAGCAGCACGTCGCACAACTTCACGCACAGAACGGCGCCGCGCAGCACGTGCGGCTCGTACTGCGCGGCTTCGTGCAGCGGCTTTTGGTTGACGTTCAGGCGATGGTCGCGCAGAGCCAGCAGTTGCACGAAGCGCTGTCCCGCATCGCGGTGCTGCGCGATCGCGGTGCCGACCTGCTCGATCAGCCCTTCAAGCGGATCCGCGAGCAGCGGATAGAGCGCAACGGTTTGCCCCCTGCGGCGCGCTTCGACGATCGTGGAGAGCGTGAGGTCGAGCTGCGAAAAATCCGTGGCGATGACGATGTGATCCGGCTCCGTTCGCAGCGAGCGAACGGCGGCGCTTTCTTCCGCAAAGCGCTGCTCGTTCCAGTGCAGCAGCAGCATCACGCCGCGCCGATCCGGTAGCGCGGCTGCATGGGGGGCGGCGTAGCGGTGCTGCGCAGCGAGGCCACGTATGCCGCCCGCGCTTGCTGCACGAGCGGAAAATGTTCCGCCGGGTAACGCCGGTAGACGTGCTCGTAGCCGCCGGCGTACAGCGCGTGGCTTTTCTCGCTCAGCTGGCCGCGCCAGTCGCGCACGACCGTATAGGCCGTGCTGGGCTGCGCCACGTGCACGAAATCGACGTGGCGCGCGATGCGCAGCCAATACTCGACTTCTTCGCCGCCCAAGACTTCTTCGGCGAACAGCCCGATGCGCTCGATCAGCGAGCGGCGCACGAACACGGTAAGATACCCCAAGCGATTTGCGACGAGCAGTTCGTACGAGGTAATGCCGAACGGCTTTTGCAAATCCCAGCCCCACACCGTTTCGCTGCCGTCCTGCGCGCGTTCGACGAAGCGCACGAAAAAGTCCGAATATGCGGCGTCGCGCTCCCGAGCGCTCGAGCGTTTCGACCATCGTCGCGACGTGGTTGGGAAAGAACACGTCGTCGTCGTCGAGCAGCGCGACGTAAGCGCCTTTCGATGCCTTCGATGCCGTCGTTTCGCGGGCGCGTGGCATTGCCGGTATTGCGATCGCGGTTGATGAGGCGCGCATTCGGAAATTGGGCCACCACTTCGTCGACCGGCGTGCCCGCGTTGTTGACCACCACGATCTCGATATTCGGATACGTCTGCGTCTGCAGTCGCTGCAAACCTTGCGCAAGCGTGCTCGGCCGGGAATATGTCGGCATGACGATGGTCACGAGCGGGGCGCTTGCACGCACGTCGATCCGCGGAACTCGCGGAAGCGAGAAGCGCGACGCCGACGCGCGCTTGCCGCTGGGCAGTCCGCGCAGTGCCATCAGGATCGCGTTGACCGTTTCGATTCGGTTCCACGGCGCGAACTCGTACAGATGTTCCACGATCTCCGCCGCGCCGCAGACCGGCGCGCACAGCGGACGTTCGAACGCCGAAAGGGCGTAGATCGTTCCCGGATCGTCGCAGAGCGCCACGATCGCCGCCGCCGTGCGCAGCACGGGTTCGCCGGCGTCGATATCGACGCTTGGCGCCTGCGTGCCCGACGCGCCGATAATGGTCATGTGCGTGCGCAGATCGAAGCACGCCGCTTCGAACGCGGCCACCAGTGCGGGCGCGACGCCCGCAGCCCACACCGCGATGCCGGTCCCGCGGTCGCTTGGCGCGCAACGCGGAGCCGGAACGGCTGCGTCGAGCGGCGTAAAGACCTGCGCGCGCACGGGGCGGTAGCCGTACTGCATGGCCGCGCGCTCCAGTTCGTGAATCGATCTGAAGAAGACACGGTCGGCAGTCAACGCGAGATCTTGAAACGTTCCGGCGGCCTCCGGACAGAGCAGCCGCTGTTCGATTTGCGCCTGCGTTTCACCGTTGATCGTCAGTTTGCACAGTGCGAGCGCATCCATGCCGCGAAAGATTGCATCGTGCGAGCCGGACTGCTGCTGCAGCGAGGCAAACACCGTTTCCAAAACCTGCGCGCGCGGATTGACGGGCAGAACCAGAGACGTCGCGCGGCACGCCGGACTGGCCGCGCGTGACCAGGTCGACGAGTGCGGCGGCGAATCCGGACGGATCAGCGACGACCAGGTCGGCATTCGTGGAAAGACGAGTCGCCCATTCCAGCGTTCGCGCGCTGCCGAAGCTTGCGACCGGCATCAGCCTTGATCCGGCTTGTAGAGGCGCTTTTCGGGCGCACAGTAGTACTCGTCGAGCGATGCGGGCATGCGCACGTTGAATCCCAAGAATCGCCGTCCTCGCTCCCCCAGCGCTGCGACCGTTTCCGGCGCGAGCAAACGCGGATAGTCGAACTGCTGGCGCATGTACGAGCGGCACACGTTCATCGTCACGGCGTGGCGGTAGCTGTCCGTGCGATTAAGACCACCGCGATGCCAGGTGCGGGCGTTGAAGACGATCGCATCGCCGGCGCGGGGATACGCGCGTTGCGCGCGCTGCTCGAACTCCGCTTCGTCGGGCGGATCGCTGCGCGTGAAGGAGCGCGGCAACAGCGCCATCGCGCCGTTCTCGTCCGTAAAGTCGTCCAGCGCAAGCGTAACGCCGACGTTCGTGATATAGCCGGGAATGACGCGCGGACAGTCCACGTGAATGCGCCGCGAGTAGTTCGATCCGCCCGGCGGCATGCTCGAAGACGTGTACGCGTACAAAATGCACGTCTCTCCCAGCAGCGGGTCGAGATAGGCGTGAATACCCTCGTTCTCCAGCAGGCGCACGAACGGCATTCCACGCGTCATCAAATTCATCACCATGTGGGCGTTGACGTACTCGCGTCCGCGCCACGTTTCCAAATCGTGCGCGATCGCCTCCTTGAGCGCCGCCTTTAGGGCGGCGATTTCAGCTTGCGTGATGATGCCGCGCGCGATCGTGAAGCCGCGCGACGCGATCTCTGCAAGTCCTTCGGAGCCGGAAGCAATTGCGGCGATCATCGCACGCAAACGAAGCGGATGTACTTGAAGAGATGCGCGGAAAGCGGCAGAACGCGGCGTAAGTATGATTCGACGGTGCTCATCGCCTCTTCCGATTGTCCGTGCAGAATCGCGCCTTGGCCGGCAAACCAGTCCAGCGTGACCTCGCAGGCTGAAAATCCCGCCGCGCGGGCGTCACGCTCGAATTCGTACGGATCGAATCCGCCCAGCACCGATTTGATTGGCTCTGCATCTTTGAACGTCTGGCTCGCGATGCCGAACTCGCCCTCGACCGATTCGTCGGTGTGCAGCACGGAATCGATCTCGCGCGCCAGGATGTCGGAGTACGTGCCGCCCTGCCGCTCGAGCCGGACCATCGACTGCCAAAACAGCTTGTTCGGTTCCAGATCGATGTAAAAGAGGCCGCCGGGCCGCAGCACGCGTGCCACCTCGCAGAGCACGCGCCGGTGATCCTCCACGTGATGCATGAACGCGTACGAGCTTGCCATGTCGAACGTGCCGTCGGCGAACGGCATGGATTCGGCCGCGCCCGTGTGCAGACGGATGTTGCCGGCCGCCGTATCGACTTTGGCGATCATCGCTGGCGTAATGTCGATGCCGTCGACGGACTCGAACAGATCGGCGGCCAGACCAACGATGAAGCCCGTCCCGCAGCCCACGTCGAGCAGACGTCCTCCGCCTATGCGGTTCGCGAGCGTTTCGAGCACGCGCCGAACCTTGCGCCGGTTCTCCGGACGAAAATGCGGCTCGTCGGTCTCGTAGCGATCCGCCATTCGGGTATGCACCGCAATATTGGCATCGAGCGTTCTGGTCGAATTCATCTGCAAACTTCCTTGAGGAACACCATCGGCATGATTGCGCGAGTGCATGAGCGCTCGCGCGCGCCGTCGAACGCGACGGCATGTTTGAAGCGGGGGAGCGGCTTCGCCTGCGCCCATTGCAAGCAGCGGATCGCAGCCGATGGCTGGAATGGATCAACGATCCGCAGGTCATGGAGGGACTGGACCGCGCGCTTCCGGTAACGCCGGAACAGCACGATCGCTATATCGAGGAGAACGTGACGAAGAACCGCAGCGCGGTGTGGTTTGCGATCGAACTCAGCGCAAGTGGAGAACACGCCGGGATCGTGTGGCTGTGGGACATCAGCGAACGTCATCGACGCGCCGAAGCGCGCATCGTCGTTGCGCCCGCAGCAGGCCGGCCGCGGATACGGGCCCGCGGCGCTCGACGCGCTGTGCCGCTATGCGTTTCGCACGCTGGGCCTGCACAAGATTTACGCCTACGTCCACGAGCGAAACGCTCGGTCTCGCGCGGCATTCGAGCGTGCCGGCTTTCGCCTGGAAGCCACGCTGGAAGAAGAAGCGTTTTGGAACGGAAGCTTCGCATCGGTGTGGAGGCTGGCGCGTTTGGCGCAAGAATCGCGCTAGCATAGCGCCGCCTCGAGCACCGTGCAGACGCGCTCGATGTCGAGCTCGCTCATCGCGTAGTACATCGGCAATCGCACGAGCCGGGAACTGGCATCGTCCGTTTGTGTCAGCGAGCCGTGCGTACGGCCGAAGCGCGCTCCCGCCGGCGCGGAGTGCAGCGGCACGTAGTGGAACAGGCCGCCGATTCCATCGGCCTTGAGCCGTTCGAGCACGTCTGCTCGCGTGCGCGCATCGGCGAGAAGCACATAGTATAGATGCGCGTTGTGCCCGGCTCCCGCCGGGACGATCGGGCGACGCAGAAGGCCGGCGTCCTCGAGGCCGCGCAGACGTTCGTGATAGGCGTTCCAGATCGCGATTCGGCGGACGTGCAGCTCGTCCGCGGCTTCTAGTTGAGCCCACAAAAAAGCCGCCGTAATTTCGCTGGGCAGATACGACGACCCGACGTCGACCCAGCGATATTTCTCAACCGCCCCACGCAGAAATTTCGAACGATTCGTACCCTTTTCACGAATGATTTCGGCGCGCTCGCATAGCGCCGGATCGTTGAGCAGCAGCGCGCCGCCCTCGCCCGAGATGACGTTCTTGGTTTCGTGGAAGCTGAGCGCGGCCAGCGCGCCGATCGAACCGAGCGCGCGTCCGCGATACGTGGCGCCCAGCGCCTGCGCGGCATCTTCGATCAGCGCAATACGCGCTCGTGCGCAAACGGAGGCGAGCGCATCCATCTCGCAGGCCACGCCGGCGTAGTGCACCGCGACGACGGCGCGTGTCTTGGACGTGATCGCCGGCTCGACGAGCGTTTCATCCAGGTTCAGCGTGTCCGGGCGAATGTCCACGAACACCGGCACGCCGCCCCGCAGTACAAAAGCATTTGCGGTCGACACGAACGTGTATGAGGGCATGATGATTTCGTCGCCGGGAGCGATATCCAAAAGCAGCGCGCACATTTCGAGCGCACCGGTGCAGGAATGCGTGAGGAGTGCGGCATGCGATCCCGTTCGCTCGACCAGCCATTCGTGAATTCGCTGGGTGAACGGACCGTCGCCGGACAGGTGAGCGTTCAAGATCGCTTCCTGCAGGTACAGGAGCTCTTTGCCGGTGACGTACGGCTTGTTGAACGGCACGCGCACGGCGGTGTCCTGCAGCATCATGCGCTGCTCGCAGCGGCTCTCGGAACGATGTGCGAGCGCGCGTCGTCCCCGGCCATGAAGATTGCGTCGAGAATGGATACGCCGGGGTCGTACGGAGGATGCAGTTGTTCGTACGGAGCGTAATCGTAATCGACGTATTCCAGTGAAATACCGGCGGCCTGGAACTTGTGCGGTTCGATGTACGCGCGCGCGGAAGGACCGCTCAGGTAGTGCGTTGCATCGATCTGCCGCAGCACGCTCAGTAGACGGTCCGTTTTGTCGCCCGAGACGTGCAGCTGCGATGAACGAACGAATCTAGTGTGGCCGATGCCCAGGAAGCGAGCGAGCCGCACGGTGCCGGCGATCGTGAAATCCGCCAGGGATGTTTGCGCGTCTGCGTAGAGGTCTTTCACGAGCGCTTCGCATTGCCGAAAGTATGGCGCTTTAGCGTAGGCGTGCCGGAGCTGGGCCAAATGCGACCGGCGCCAATCGTGCGTCCAATCGATGTCGATGTGAGCGATCGGCGTGCGAGCGACGGTGTTTCCTTTCGCGTGAACGGGAATCGTGAGCCAGCGCAGGCCCGCCGCCGTCTTGATGCGGTTGCGGTTGCGCCAGCCGTGTTTGTCGTATTGAACGTCGTCATAGAATACAAAGACGTCGCTGCGGCGGATCAGATCGAAGTATCCGCGCCATGGAATATAGGAGGGCTGGATGACCGCCGCCGTAGTCGAACCGGCACCGGCGGCACGTCGCAATTGCATCCAGTATTGGATTCGGCAGTTGCGCCGATACATTTAGAATGGTTGCTTCCGCACTCTCACCCGCCGCCGCAGAGTACTACGCGAAAGCGCGCGCGTACTTGGACCGCGACTGCCGCACGTATGGTCTTCCGGCAAGCGGCCCGCTTTATCAAAACTTGCTTGCATATCTAACAAGCGAGCATACGCACGATTTTCGATTGGATGAACTTCCGGCCGTCGTGGAAAACGCGTCGATTCTCGCGGGCGCCCGGACTCTGCTGGACGTTGGATGCGGTCCAGGTACGCTCGTCTGGCGAGCGCTGCAGCGTGGGCACGACGCGTACGGCGTCGATCTCAATGGCGAAAAGATCGCTTTGGCCCAGCAGTGGTCCACTGCCCTGGGACATCCCGAATGTTGGCGCGAACGCGTTCGTATCGCCGATGCGGGGGATTTGCCGTTCCCCGATTGCGCCTTCGATCTGGTGACGAGCTACCACGTGCTCGAGCATGTCGCCGATTTACCGTCGGTGCTGTACGAGGCCGTTCGCGTCACCAAACGCGGCGGTTGGCTGGAACTGCGCGCCCCGGACTATCGCATGTCGTATGATACGCACTATTGCATGCCGTGGCCGCGCTTCATGCCGCGCGCGCAGGCGGAGGCCTGGTGTCGCGCGATGGGCCGCCCCGCGGACGGGATCGGCACGTTCTTTTACGTGACGGGGCCGCAAGTCGTTGCACTGCTGACCGCACTTGGGTGCCGCGTGCAAACGCTGCTGTATCGCGAGCATCGCGACGGACGAGTCCTGCCGTCAAGCGAGTCGATTACCGCCGATCCCATCGTCTTTCGTTCCGACGCGCAGGTAGAATCCGTTGCGCGGGAACTGCAGCGTCTTGCCTCGGTGGGACAATTGCCCAGCATCTACCGCACGTGCCTGGAGTTCACGATTGCGGCGCAGCGCCTATAGAGTTTCCTTACATGCACCCTCCGTAGGAGCACGTATTGCTCCTGTGGCACAGTAGTCAGATGGCATCGCCTCTACCGCCATCTGTCCGAAGGCAGTCTCCGTCCGCAAGTCGCACGCGGGGCGTTTTGCGCCGACCCGCCGAGCGCGTTCAACGGCGAAGGTGCAGCAATCGCGGGCGGCCGCTGGAACCGCAAAGGCTCGTGCGTCATCAATCCACTCCATCCGTGCTTTACATCGCTGCAGGTAACCGATGGCACGGAACCGTTCACGTTTGATGCGCGACTGTTCGCGGCTTGAGTTGCCCGGATCGCTCGCGCGCAACCAGTTGGCCCGCGCGAAAGAGCGATTCGAACGTCCCCGCGTCGGTCCACCAGCCTTCGAGTACGTCGTAGAGCAGATCACCGTGCGCGATATAGGCGTTGTTGACGTCGGTGATTTCGAGCTCGCCGCGCGCGGAGCGCTGCAGCCGCCGGCAGAAGTCGAACACGCGTCCATCGTACATGTAGATGCCCGTGACCGCATAATTGCTGCAGGGACGCACCGGCTTCTCGTCGATGCGGACGATGCGATCGCCCAGCAGCAGCGGACAGCCGAAGCGCTCGGGATCATCAACCGCTTTGAGCAAAATGCGCGCTCCGGTGCTCTGCTGTTGGAAGCTGCGTACGTACGGCGTAATGTCGTCGGCGATGATGTTATCGCCGAGGATCACGACGATGCGCTCCCCCTCGGCGAAATGTTCGCAGAGTTTTAGCGCGTCCGCGATACCGCCTTCACCCTCTTGATAGGTGTAGTAGATGTCCTTGAGGCCGAACTGGTGGCCATTGCCCAGCAGTCGAAGAAAGTCGCCGGCTGAATTACCGCCCGTGACGATCATGATGTCTTCGATCCCGGCGCGCACGAGCGTTTCGATCGGATAGTAGATCATCGGCTTATCGTAGATGGGCAGAAGGTGCTTGTTCGTGACCTTCGTCAGCGGCCGAAGTCGCGAGCCCAAGCCGCCCGCCAGAATAATGCCTTTCACCGGCTTGCGTACTGCTTGCGGTAATAATCGAGGAAGTGGCCGTCTTTGAGCGGGCGCCACCACGCCTCGTTGCAGCGATACCAGGCGATTGTCTCGCGCAGCCCGTGTTCGAACTCGACGCGCGGCGACCACCCCAACGCCCGCGCTTTCTCGCAGTTGATTGCGTAGCGGCGATCGTGGCCGGCTCGATCGGCAACGTTCCGGACGTGCGTGCCGGCAGACCGCCCGCAACCGGCGAGCAGTCGATGCGTAATCTCCAGGTTCGTGCGCGGATTGCCGCCACCGATATTGTAGATGTTTCCCAACGCCCCACGTTCGAGGACATGCAGGATGCCGCGCGCGTGGTCCTCCACGTGCAGCCAGTCGCGAATTTGCAGTCCGTCGCCGTAAAGCGGTACGGGCAGATCGTCGATCAAATTCGTCACGAAGAGGGGAATCAGCTTCTCGGGATACTGATACGGTCCATAAGTGTTCGAGCCACGCGTGACGATCGCCGGTGTTCGGTAGGTGTTCCAATACGCCAGCGCTTGCAGATCGGCGGCCGCTTTACCGGCGCTGTACGGGCTCCTTGGCCGCAGCGCGTCGGCTTCGCGTGATTCGCCTCGTGCGACGTCGCCGTATACTTCGTCGGTCGAGACTTGAATGAAGCGCGCGATGTGGTTGCGGCGTACGGCTTCGAGCAGCACGTGGGTGCCCAAAACGTCCGTGCGCAAAAACGCTGCAGGCTCCAGAATCGAGCGATCCACGTGTGTTTCGGCTGCAAAGTTGACCACGGCGTCGACGCCGTCCGCAAGGGCGCCTTCGACGGCGGCCGCGTCGCAAATGTCGCCCCGCACGAAGGCGTAGCGCGGGTCCGCCTGCACGTCGGCGCAGTTCGCCGGATTGCCGGCGTACGTCATGGCATCGAAATTGAGGACTCGAAAGTGCGGACGGTCGCGCAGAACCAGCCGGATGAAGTGGGAGCCGATAAAACCCAAGCCGCCGGTGACGAGGAGGCGCATCGGTTAAGGTATCGGCCGGAATCTACGTTTGGCCTAGCTGCACGGCAAGCGAGCATGCCGTATCAGGCGAGCCTATATGACAAGGCTGCGGCGCGCATGGTATACTCTGGCGGTTGCCCCGTGGGTGGGCCTTGGACTTCGTCCCGCACGGAGGCGGAACGGTATGGTCTCATTAGTGGCCGCTGCCAGGACGGCGCCCGGTCCGAGAACCAGAAAGGAACGAACTTGTCCGTTATTTCAATGCGCGCGCTGCTCGAAGCGGGCGTCCATTTCGGCCACCAGACGCGCCGGTGGAATCCGAAAATGAAGCCGTACATCTTTCAAGAGCGCAACGGCATTTATATCATCGATTTGGCGCTGACGGTCCAGAAGCTGCGCGAAACCTACGACGCCGTCAAGCAGCTCTCTCGCGAAGGGAAAGTCGTGCTCTTCGTGGGGACTAAAAAGCAAGCTCAAGACGTGGTCAAAGAAGAAGCCGAACGCGCCGGCACGTATTTCGTGAATCAGCGCTGGCTCGGCGGCACGCTCACGAACTTTTCGACCATTCAAAAGCGCATCGCGCGGCTGCGCGAACTCGAGAACATGAAGCAGCAAGGCGATTTCGATCGTCTTCCCAAGAAAGAAGTTGCCAAGCTGGCAGACGAAATGAACAAACTCGAGCGCTTCTTGGGCGGGATCAAAGACATGCATCGCCTGCCCGACGCGGTGTTCATCGTCGATCCGAAGAAAGAGCGGATTGCCGTATTGGAGGCGCGCAAGCTGAAGATTCCGATCATCGCGGTCATCGACACGAATTGCGATCCCGACGAGATCGATTATCCGATCCCAGGAAACGACGATGCCATCCGCGCCGTGAAGCTGATGGTGTCCAAGATCGCGGACGCGATCATCGAAGGCAGGACCGAAACCGAGAGCGCCGGTGACGCCGGGTCGTACGGTGAGGGCGAGGGTGAGGGATACGAAACGTACGCCGCCCCGGAGGAGCCGGTCACGACGATGGCCGAGGCCGAAGCAACCGTCTAGCCGAAGCGCGCGCAAGGTGCGGCGTTTTTTCTAAGGAAGCTTTGAAGTGAGTCTCCGCGGCGCGATGCTGCCGCGTGGGACTTTTTCAGAGCTTTCCTCAAGGAGCAAGTAGTGTCTACCGCGATGTACCAACCCACAGCCGAAGAGGTCAAAAAGCTGCGCGAGCTCACCGATGCGCCGATGATGGACTGCAAAAGAGCTCTCGTCGAAGCCGGCGGCGATATGGACAGAGCCAAAGCGATTCTTCAAGAGCGTGGCGCCGCGCAAGCGCAAAAGAAGTCCGAGCGCGCCGCGAACGAAGGACTCGTCAGCAGCTATATCCACGCCGGCGGAAAGATCGGCGTCCTTGTCGAGGTGAACAGCGAAACCGATTTTGTCGCGCGCAATCCGAAGTTCGGCGAACTCGCGCGCGATATCGCCATGCACGTGGCGGCGATGTCGCCGCAATACGTCGATCGCCGGGGCGTTCCGGCCGACGTGGTGGAGCGCGTGCGCGACGAACTGACCGCAACGGTGCCGCCGGGTAAAACGCCGGAAGTGGCGCAGCGAATCGTGGAGGGCAAGCTGAACAAATGGTACGAGGAGCATTGTTTGCTCGATCAACCGTTCGTGAAAGACGACTCCATGAGCGTGGCGGATCTCATCGCGGGCGTTGTGGGCGTGCTGGGCGAAAATATCAGGGTGCGCCGCTTCACGAAATACGCGCTTGGAGATTAAAACGTCCTTGCAAACGCCCACTGTGCAGCCCAAATATCGACGCGTCCTGTTGAAGATATCGGGAGAAGCGTTCTCCGGAACCGAAACCGGCGTCGACGTTCAAACCACCGAAGACATGGCCCGCCAGATTGCGCAGATCCACCGGGATCGCGTTTCGGTCGCGGTGGTCGTGGGTGGCGGAAACATCTGGCGCGGAAAAGTCCACGAGGAAGCCGGCATGGATCGCGCCACCGCCGACTATATGGGCATGCTGGCCACCGTGATTAATGCGCTTGCGCTGCAGGACGCGCTCGAACGCATCGGCGTTCCGTCCCGCGTGCAAACGGCCATCGCGATGCATCAAATCGCCGAGCCGTACATTCGCCGGCGCGCCATCCGCCATTTGGAGAAGGGGCGCGTCGTCATTTTTGCCGCCGGAACGGGCAATCCGTACTTCACGACCGACACGACGGCAGCGCTGCGAGCCGTCGAAGTCGGCGCGGAGGCGATTCTCAAGGCCACCAAAGTCGACGGCATCTACAGCGCGGATCCAAAGAAATATCCCGAGGCGACGCGGTTCGAGCAGCTGGCGTACCTGGAAGTGCTGCAGCGCGGTCTGGAAGTGATGGACAACACTGCGCTCACGCTGTGCATGGACAACAATCTGCCGATCGTCGTCTTCGACATGGCCACGCCTGGCAACATCCGGCGCGTCGTATGGGGAGAATCGATCGGAACGCTGGTCGGAAAAATCAGCTCGCTAAATGTAGCGGCGCCCGCGAATGCGTTGGAGACTCCCGGAGTTTGATCGCGCTGCCGCGCGCTGCCGGAGCATCGTTGGAAGGAGTGCGGAATGGCTGAGAACTCGTTTAAAGAAGCGGAGGGCAAGATGCAGAAATGCGTGGACGCCACGCGGGGCGAGTTCGCCTCGATCCGTACGGGGCGCGCCTCTCCGGCGCTGCTCGATCGGCTGCATGTCGAAGCGTATGGTTCGGCCGTGCCGCTGCGGCAAGTCGCGAGCGTCAGCGTGTCCGACGCGCGCTCGCTGGTCATTCAAGCGTTCGATCGAAACACGGTCGGAGAAATTCGCAAGGCCATCGAAAAGAGCGAGCTCGGTCTTACGCCCAACATCGACGGCAACCAGATCCGCCTGGCGATCCCGCCGCTCAACGAGGAGCGCCGCAAAGATCTCGTCAAGGTCGTCAAAAAGAAGGGCGAGGAAGGCAAGATCGCGGTTCGCAACGTGCGGCACAAGGCGCACGACGATCTCAAAGCGCAGCTCAAGGATCACGAGCTCACCGAGGATGACGGCAAGCGCATGCAGGACCAATTGCAGAGGCTCACCGACAAGTACGTCAAAGAGATCGATCAGCTCGTCGCCTTGAAAGAAAAAGAAATTTTGGAGGTCTGAAGTCGACGCTTTGCCGCTCGAGAATCTCGTGCTGATGCCGGAGGTCGACGCGCGCCGGGCTCTGGGAGCGCAGCCGCTGGTTTTGCGCGTCCTCGTGCCGCTGGGCCACTATGCCGGCAGAGGCGTTTTGCGCGTGCTGCGCGCTCGGCCGAGCGCCATCAGTTCCCAGCGCATCGAGTCTGGTTTGCGGGTACGAGGCATACGAACACTTCGAGCGGATTGATACGTGACCATCACGGGCGTTGTACCGGAGTCTAGCCGACCAGGTCGATCCCACGCGCCTGCCGCGGCACGTGGCGATTATCATGGACGGGAACCGCCGATGGGCCAAGCGGCGAGGTCTGCCTGCCATCGAGGGGCATCGCCGCGGCATGGCCGCACTGCGCGAGGTCACGCGCACGGCGAGCGATTTGGGCATCCCGACGCTGACGGTATACGGATTTTCAACTGAGAACTGGCGGCGCGATTCCGCCGAGATATCGCTGCTGCTCGACTTGTGCGTCTATTTTGCGCAGAACGAGCTGTCGGAGCTGTGCCGAAACAACGTGCGGGTCAACGTCCTGGGCGCGTACCGTGCCTTGCCCGCGGGTTCGCGGCGGGCGCTGGAACAGCTCATGGAGCGCACGGCCGGCAACAACGGGCTGCTGCTCAATCTGGCCGTGAACTACAGCGCGCGCGCAGAGCTGGAGCGTGCCGTACGGGCCATCGCGCAGGACGTAGCCGACGGGCGCTTGATGCCCGGCGCGATCGACGAACGCGTCATCAGCACGTATCTGTATACCGCGCAGTCTGCCCGATCCCGACATTCTCATCCGACCAGGCGGCGAACGCCGCTTGTCTAACTTCCTACTCTATCAAGTGGCGTACACCGAGCTCGTAATGAGCGACGTGTACTGGCCCGACTTCGGCAGGAAAGAATTCGTACGAGCGCTGATCGAATTTCAAAAACGCCAGCGGCGCTTCGGCGGCGCGTGACGGCTTCCGCGGCGGCGCAGCCCGCATCGCCGCCGCAGGCGCTCTCCCCGCAGCGCGTGGTCTTCGGTTTCGCGCTTGCCGTCGTCGGCATCGCCTGCATCTTTTGGTCGCCCGCGTTCTATGCGCTGCTCATCGTGCTGGGCACGATTATGCTGTACGAGCTCTCGCGGTTGTGCGACATCAAAAAGCAGCCGATGGAATTCCACGTCGCGGTCTTCGGTATGCTGGCCTACGTGCTGCTCGCGATCTTTCATCTGATCTCGAAGTGGGAAGGCGTTCTGCTGGCCGTGATCGTGCTGGCGACGTTCTGGCTGGGTATGTACGGCGACCGGCGGCGGTATTTCGCCCGCACCGCCTATACGCTGCTGGCCGTGCTCTACATCGGAAAGCTGCTCACCTATTTCGTCTTCATCCGCGAGGTTCCGCAGCGTGGAACCTATTGGACCATTTTCGTCGTCGTGCTCATCGCCATGACCGACATCAGCGCCATGTTGATCGGGTCGGTCGCCGGCAAGCACCAACTCAGCAAGATCTCGCCGAAAAAGACCGTCGAAGGTTCAGTCGGCGCGCTCTTCGTTGTCGCCGCGCTTGGCGCGGGGCTGGCATATCTACCCTATCTGCAGATGGCGTGGTGGCAGGGCGCCGGTCTGGCCGCGGCCACGTGCGTTGCAGCGCAGGCGGGTGATTTGGTGGAATCCGCGCTCAAGCGCGATGCGGGCGTGAAGGATACCGGCAGCGTCATCCAAGGTCACGGCGGAGTGCTGGATCGCTTCGATTCGTACTTGTTCGGCGGCATGGCGTTTTTCGGCGCCCTTCACGTCATGGGATTGCTGGCGTTTGTCTAGTTCTCGTCGCAGACGCATCGCTATTCTTGGCTCCACCGGATCCATCGGGACGCAGGCACTCGACGTAATCGCGCAGCATCGCGAGCGGTTTGATGTCGTGGCTTTGGCCGCGGGCAAACAGATCGACAAATTGCGCGAGCAGGCCGCGCGCTTCGACGTGCCGGTTATCGCCGATGCGCGCGACGGTCCGGCCGGTTTGTATCGCGTTGCAGTCGAGTCCAACCCCGCTCTCGTGCTTGCGGCGACGGACGGCTTTGTATCCTTCGATGCCGTGTTTGCGGCGGTGGAGCGCGGCATCGACGTGGCCGTTGCGAACAAGGAGCTGATCGTTGCGGCCGGAGAGCTGCTGCTGCGCGTCGCTGCGCGGAGCGGATCGAAGATTTTACCGGTCGACTCGGAGCATTCGGCCGTGTTTCAATGCCTAGTGGGGGAAGATTTCAAGAGCGTTCACTCCATCGTATTGACCGCCTCAGGCGGCCCGTTTTGGCGCAAGACCAAACGCGAAACGGACGATGCGACGCTGGAAGCGGCGCTGGCGCATCCCACTTGGCGCATGGGCATAAAGAATACGGTGGACTCGGCGACCATGATGAACAAGGGCCTGGAGGTCATCGAAGCGAGCCGGCTCTTCGGGATGCCCGGCGAGCGGGTTCGGATACTCGTGCATCCGCAGTCCATCGCGCACGGTATGGTCGTGTTCAGCGACGGCAGCGTGAAGATCCAAGCCGCCGCGCCCGACATGCGCCTGCCCATTGGATACGCGCTGGCTTATCCCGACCGGTTGGCGGCGTCCGGCGGTGCTCAAGACGCGCTCGTGGCCATCGGCGCGCATCCCGCGGCGACCGGCCTGCGTTATGATTTTGAACCGCCGGACCCGGAACGCTTTCCGTGCGTGCGGCTGGCGTACGAGGCTTTGGCCGAGGGGGGAACGATGCCCGCGGTACTTTCCGCAGCCAACGAAGTCGCCGTGGAGGCGTTTGTGAACGGAACCATCCGGTTCGGCGAGATTCCGCAGATCATCGAAGGCGTGATGGCGGGGCAAACTGCCGACACATTGAGTTTAGAGGGCGTGCGTCGCGCCGACACTCTGGGCCGCGAGCGGGCGCATGAAGCCGTAGCGGCGCGTCGCCGGCACATCGAGGTATAAGTGGCCATCCTACTAGCCGTCGTCACCGTCGCTAGCATCCTGAAGATCGTGCTGTTTCTTGCGGTCCTCTCGATTCTCGTGGTGCTGCACGAGTACGGGCACTTCTTGCTCGCGCGCCTAAACAATGTGCGCGTGCTCGAATTCTCCGTTGGAATGGGGCCGCTGATTTTCGGACGCCGCAGCAAGGGCAGCGGCACGATGTACTCGCTGCGCGCCTTTCCAATCGGCGGCTATTGCGCGATGCACGGCGAGGACAACAAGACTTCGCAAGCCGAGCAGCAACGCGATTTTCGCAGCACCGTGACGATCAACGGGCGCGAATACGACGACGACAATTTTCAAGCGAAAAATCCGTGGAGGCGCTTGGCGATCGTTTTGGCGGGTCCGGTTGCGAACTTCATCTTGACGTTCGTCATCCTGCTCGCCGGCGCGCTGGCGTTCGGCGTTCAGAGCCAGAACGTGCAGCCGCGCGTAGGTTTTCTCTCGCCGGGCATGCCGGCGCAGCGGGTGGGCCTGCACGCAGGCGATCGGATCGTCAGCGTTGACGGCGTTGCGGTGCACGGCGGCGATCAGCTCGTTGCGCTCATTCACGACTCGCTGCGCAAGCCGCTGCGAGTCACGTACGTACGCGACGGCGCGCCGAACACTGTAACGGTAACGCCGGTGAACTGCCCGGCTCCGGAACAAAAAATGGGATGCATCGGGTTTTCACCCGTGCCGGCGTACGAACGCGTGCCCTTTGGGGAAGCAATACGCAGCTCCGTCGAGCAGTTTGAATTCGTGGGCGCGCAGACGTTCGGCAGCCTTGCGCTGCTGGCCAGCCATCCCGCCAAGTACGGCAAGCAGGTCTCCGGCGTGGTCGGTATGGGCCAGGCCGCGATGACCATTCAGGACTTTGGCTGGGGCCCATACCTATTCTTTGCTTCGCTCATCTCCTTTGCGCTGGGCGTCTTCAACTTGCTTCCGCTGCCCGCGCTGGACGGAGGCCGCGCAGCCTTCATCGTCGGTGAGCTCGATTCGCGGAAAACCGGTCGATCCGGAGAAAGAAGCATGGGTGCACGTCACCGGCTTTGCCGTGCTGATCGCGCTCATGCTGGTGATCAATTTCTACAACGTCGTGCAAATCGTCGAAGGGAAGGGGCCGTTCTAAATGGCGTATCCGCGCTACGCGCCTTTCGCCCGCTCACAAGGAGCAGTACATTGATTCGTCTGCGCAGGCAAAGCAAACCGGTCTTTCTGCAAAACAAGACCGGCAAAGCCGATGCCAAGGGCGTGTGGATCGGCGGCGATCATCCGATCGCCGTGCAGACGATGACCACTACCGATACCGCCGACGCCGACGCGACGCTCGAGCAGATTTACGGGCTTGCGATGGAGGGCGCCGAAATCGTGCGCGTCACCGTCAAGGACCCGCCGGATGCCGCCGCGATGCCCGCGATCGTGCATCGCTCGCCCGTTCCGATCGTTGCGGATATCCACTTCGATCACCGCATGGCGCTGGCCGCCATCGACGCCGGCGTCGCGAAGCTGCGCCTGAATCCGGGCAACATTCGCGATGCGGCAAAGACCGCACAAGTCGTCGAGGCGGCCAAAGGCAAAGGCATTCCGATCCGCATCGGCGTCAACATGGGTTCGCTCGCAGCCGACCTGGAGAAAACGCTCGGGCATACGGCGGAAGCCATGGTGGAGTCGGCGATGCGCCATGTCGAAATTTTGGAAAGTCTTGAATCACACCGACATCGTCATTTCGCTCAAAGCGCACGACGTTACGACAACGGTCCATGCCTATCGCCTGATGGATCGGCGGCTGCGCGAGCGCAACACGCCGTACGCCCTGCACCTTGGGATTACCGAAGCCGGCATGCTGCGGGACGGTACGGTTAAATCATCGATTGGCTTGGGCATTTTACTGTTCGAAGGCATCGGAGATACGATCCGCGTCTCGCTCGCGGCGGATCCCATCGAAGAAGTGCCGGTATGCTGGAGCATGCTCAAGGCGCTGGGGCTGCGCGAGAAGGGCTTTGAGATCACCGCGTGTCCATCGTGCGGCCGCGCCGAGATCAGCGTGCTGGAGCTGGGCCGAAGCGTCGAAGCGATCGCCAAGGAGTATAGCGCGCCCGTCAAGGTCGCCGTCATGGGCTGCGTCGTGAATGGGCCGGGCGAATCCAAGATGGCCGACGTCGGCGTGGCGGGCGGCAAAGGCAAAGGCGCGATCTATCGCGCGGGTGAGCTCGTCGGAACGTTCCCCGAGGATCAGCTGCTCGGCGCACTGCGTTTGGAGATCGAAAAAGTGATCGCCGAGAAGTACCCGGCGTACGCGCATGAGATATCGGCCGCCGTCTAAGATCGTGCTGGGCGCGACAGCCGGCTTTGCGCTGGCCGCTGCCGTTGCGATGGGGTTTTCAAAGCCCATCGAAATGCGCGTCGACGGTCAGCCGCTGATCAGCGACGTGCCCCCCGTGTCATCGGTAAAGGACGGCGTCTTCGTGCCGGTCCGCCCAATCAGCGATGCGCTCGGCGGCGAAACGCATTACGAACGCAAATCAGGCGACGTCGTCGTGACGCGCGGCGATCAGGTGCTGCACTTCAAGGTCGGTTCCATGCACGCCAAACTCAACGGCATGCCGATGACCCTGCACCACGCGCCGTTTCGCGTTCGCGGCCGCGTGATGCTCAGTCTGCACGCCGTGCAGCAGGCCTTCGGCGTTCGGGTGAAGTTCGATAAGATGACGGCGCGCGTCGACGTCGACACGCCCGGCACATCGTCGTCGGGCACGCAGTTTCAAGCGCAGTAATTGTTTCTTACGGCGTGCCTTGCGTCTGGGGTAGCGCATTTGCCACGGCGTCGCACGCTTGGCGAACGTGATTGCGCGAACGGCTTCTTCGCGGTGAAAGGACGTCGCGGGATACGCATAATCCAGCACGTCCGGATAGCGGGTTGTCGTGTAGTATTTGTCGAGCGAGCGCGTTTGGGACGCTAGCTCCTCCGGGAGCTGATGTGTCGTGCGGTGGAGTTCTGCCTTGCGTGAACCACCGACGAGCAGCTCCGCGGGGTGGCGCTGCATCGATCCAAAACCCCTCGCACACTGCCTGAGCGATGAAGTTGCATTCCCGCCGTCAGTCTTTCTATCGCGCCGCTCAGCTTCTGCTTGCGGGCGGCGGCGCGATCCAGCCACCATCAGGGATATGGCGGCGGCTTGGGGCGTGCTACGTTCGGGCGCGCGGCCGGCTCACGCCGCGTGGTTTTTTCTGGACGTTCGGCAGCGTTTCCATATGCTGGGCGACGCCTTCGACGATCGCGGCGCCCGTTTCCAGGACCTTGGCCGTCGCGGCCATCGTATCGGCAACGGTGTGCGCCGTTTGCGGCGCCTTTTTTACCGCTTCCTTCGTGCCTTTGGCGGCCGCTTTTGCGGTGCGCTTGACCGCCGGCACGCTCGACTTCGCTTTCTTGGCGATGGATTTGCTCGCAGTGGACTTTCCCGCGGTCGTTTTGCGCGCGCTCGATTTGCGCGCCGTCGATTTACGCGCGCCGGCCGTGCTTTTCTTGCGTGGTGCCATCGATGCTCCTTCTCATGCGAACTCCTGCAATCCCTCCGGTTCCACGACCGGTTCGATATGTTCCGGATCGGACTTTCGAAAACCGTACGAGAAGAAAATGATCAGGCCGACGATCAGCGCTCCCACAAACCAAATCCAGGTCTCCCGCGAGAGCCCGAAGATTGCTAAAAATGCGGAGAACGCGATGCCGAGAGCCGGAAATACCGGAACGAACGGCGACCGAAACGATCGCGGAATATCCGGCCGTTTATAGCGTAGAAAAATCACGCCCGCGCACACCACGATGAACGCCAGCAACGTGCCGATGTTCACCAAGTTCAGCAACTGCGTGAGCGGGACGATGAGTGTCAGGATCGCGACGGCGACGCCCGTAATCATCGTCATCAGCACCGGAGTCTTGAAGCGTGGATGCACGCGAGCGACGAAGGGCGGCAGCATGCCGTCGCGCGCCATGACGTAGAAGATGCGCGTCTGGCCCAGCAGTGAGGCGAGCGCCACCGAGGTCGTCCCGGCCAGAACGCCGACCGTGATCGCGATGTTGGCAAACCAGTTGTGCAGCGGCAAGAGCGCGGCTTGCAGCGCGGCGGTTTGATCGACCTTTTGCCACGGCACGTCCCCAACGAGCACGATCGCCGTAGCGCAGTACAGCACCGTGCCGATCGCCAGCGCGCCGATGACCCCGACCGGCACGTCGCGCGACGGGTTTTTGGTCTCTTCGGCGGTCGTCGTCGCCGTGTCGAAGCCGATGTAGCTGAAGAACACCAGCGCCGCGCCCGGGATGATGCCGAAGCCGCCGCCCCCGGAGAACGGCGCGAGATGGCCCCATCCTTTTGGCGCAAAATCGTGCAGATATGCCGGATGGAACAGCGTGCTTCCGAAGGCGATGAACACGAAGAGCGCGCCGATCTTGAGCACGACGAAGACGTTGTTCGTCGTCGCCGTTTCGCGTATGCCGATCGAAAGCAGCGCGGAGAGCAGAACGACGAAGACGGCGCCGATGATGTCGTATTGCGAATGCAGGAAATCCCAGTGCGTCGGTATCCACCAAGACCCGTGAACCGTCAGCACCGAAGTTTGCGCCCAATGCGGCACGCCTAGACCGAAGTCTTTGAGAACCGCCTGAATGGCGCCGGAAAACTGCTGCGCGACCGGCGCGGCGCTGATGCCGTATTCGAAGAGCAGCGCGAATCCGATGATCCACGCGACGAGTTTCCCGAGCGTCGCGTACGAGTACGTGTAGGCCGATCCGGCGATCGGTACCATCGATCCGAGTTCCGCATACGAGAGCGCGGCGAAGAGCGAAGCGGCGCCCGCGATGAGGTACGAGATGATGATAGCGGGGCCGGCCATGGCAATGCCGGGGCCGATCGTCGTAAAGATGCCCCCGCCGATCATCGTGCCCAGACCGATGGCGATGAGGTCCTTGCCGGTCAGCGCACGCCGCAGAATTTTCTGGCGCGAGAGCGCGCGCAGTTTCTCGATATTGGTCGTGGCAAATAGGCGGCCGGCAAACGACATTCCCGCCGGGTTCGCAGAAGAACGCGGTACGACCTACAAGAAGTGGCTCGTCATGAACACGTACCGGCGCCTGGACCAGCGAGAGATCTATCGCAATCCGTATCTCGCCGTTCAGGTTCATTCGATCGAACATCCCACCGGCGCGCGCGGCGAACACGCGCTCATCGTCACGCCGCCGTCTTCGGCGGTGCTCGTGTGTGACGCAGACGATCTGCTCTTTGCGCGCCAGCCGCGATTCGGCGCGCAAGCGGAAGTTTTGGAGATCGTCAAAGGCGGCGCCGAAGAAGGCGAAACCGCGCTGCAATGCGCGCAGCGAGAGGCGCGCGAAGAACTCGGTGTGCTGGCCTCGCATTGGGAATCGCTGGGCCGGCTGTACGAGATCCCTTCGATCATGAACGCCCCCATCGAACTCTTTCTCGCGCGCGGCATCGAACATGTCGATACGGCATTCGAGCCGGTCGAAACGATCGAACTGGTGCGTTTGCCCCAGGAAACGGCGATCCGCGCGGCGGCGGCGGGTCAGATCAACGATGCGGTCACGGTCGCCGCGCTGCTGCGCTACGGAATAACGCGGGGCATTCTTTCCCTTACGCCGGCGGCCGCGTCCGAGCGTTCCACCGATGTTCGGGAATCTGCAGGCGATGATTGATCCAGCGCGCCCACACGAAGAGCGCATCGGACAAGCGGTTGAGGTAACGCACGCACTCCGGCGACACGCCTGAATCGCGATCGCGCAGCGCGACGAGGAGCCGTTCGGCGCGCCGGCACACCGTACGCGCGACGTGAAGGAACGCTCCCGGAAAGGCGCCGCTGGGATGAATGAACTCTGCCAGCGGCTCCAGATCCGCTTGGGCCAGATCGATGGCGCGCTCGAGCGCAGCGGCCTGCTCCACATGCACGAGCGGCATGTCGGCCCAGCGCTTTTCCAGTGGCGTGGCGAGCTCGGCGCCTAGATTGAACAGCACGTCCTGCGTCCACGCCAGCCACGCATCCAAGCGCGCCACGCCCTCGTCGGCGCCGGCATGCGGCGACAGATAACTGCGCGCAACGCCGACGACGCTGGAAAGCTCGTCCAGGGTGCCGTACGTTTCGATGCGCAGATCGTTTTTCTTGACGCGAGTTCCGCCGAAGAGCCCGGTCGTTCCGTCGTCGCCGGTGCGCGTGTAAATGCGGGTGAGTTTGGGCATCGGGCACTCTTCGACGGCCTTGCAGGCGGCTCCATCGAAGGGCGCCACGCGCGTTCTTGCGAATCCGGGCCGCTCATGTCCGAAAGCGACGCGCTGGTCAAGGAGATCCCCCGCAAAGCCGCGGATCTCTCCGCCTGGTACACCGCCGTGTGCCTCAAAGCGGAGCTGATCTCCTATTCGCCGGTGCGCGGCTGCGTCGTGCTCCGGCCGAACGGCTACGGCATGTGGGAGAACCTGCAGAAACATTTGGACGAGCGGTTCAAAGCCACGGGTCACGAAAACGCGTACTTTCCGCTACTCATCCCGGAAAGCTGCTCACGCGCGAAGCGCAACACGTCGAAGGTTTCGCGCCGGAAGTCGCGTGGGTGACGCAAGGCGGACAGGAAGTGCTCGACGAGCGCCTTGCCATTCGGCCGACGTCCGAGGCCATCATCGGCGTGATGTACGCGAAGTGGATTCAGTCCTATCGCGACCTGCCGATTCTCATCAATCAGTGGGTCAACGTGCTGCGTTGGGAAAAAGCCACCCGCCCGTTTTTGCGCACGATGGAATTTCTATGGCAGGAAGGGCACACGGCGCACGCATCCGCGCAAGAAGCGCGCGAAGAGACCGAACAAATGCTCGCGGTATACGAAGACTTTGCGCAGAAGGTCGCCGCCCTCCCGGTATATGCCGGCGTGAAAAGTGCGAGCGAACGTTTTCCGGGCGCCGTCGAGACGTTTTCAATCGAGGCGCTGATGCCCGACGGCAAGGCCCTGCAATCGGCGACCTCGCACGACCTGGGACAGAACTTCAGCAGAGCCTATGACATCACGTTCGTCGACGCGGACCAGCGCATCAAGCACGCGTACACGACCTCGTGGGGCATGTCGTGGCGTATGCTGGGCGCAGTCATTATGGCGCACGGCGACGATCGCGGTTTGCGTATTCCGCCCAAACTTGCGCCGATCGAAGCGGTTTTCGTTCCAATCGTGAAGGGCGAAGACGCGGCCGCCGTAGAGAAATCCAACGAACTCGCGCGGTCCCTTACGGCACAAGGCTATCGCGTTCGCGTGGACCGGCGCGATCAAACGCCGGGATGGAAGTATTCCGAGTGGGAGATGCGCGGGGTTCCACTGAGAATCGAGATTGGGCCGCGGGATCTGGCCGGAGGCAGCGCGATGGTGGTCCGCCGCGACAAAGCCAAGGGTGAAGAAGGCGCTAAGGCCAGCGTCGGCTTCGATGCGCTTGGGCGCGTGCTGCGCGAAATGCTGGACGCGGTGCACGATTCGCTGTATGCGCAGGCGCAAACGTTCCTGCGCGCGCACACGTTCGTCGTGAGGGATCGGGACGAGTTCCTCGAACGGTGCAGCAGCCGCGCCGGCATGATCGACATCGCCTGGTGCGATCGCGCGCAGTGCGAAGCGCACGTCAAAGATGCAACCGGCGCGACCACGCGCAACATGCGTGCGCTTCGGGAACCGGGCGCCGCCTGCGTGGCGTGCGGCGAGCCCGCGAAAGTCAACGCGTATTTTGCTCAGAGCTGATTAGCGGATCCGTGAGCGCGGTGGTGCTGCTCGCGCAGACGTTGTTTCCGACGGCTCCTCCAGGCGTAGGCCGCACGGACGCGTACGCGCGCGCGGCCGGCAACGCCAAGCCTATCGCCATCACGATCGGCCGAGTGCTGTTTGCCACCCAGTGGCCGGCGCAGGTGCTCAACGTGTACGCCGATGCAATACACGGACATAGCGTGGCCGGACTGCGCATCTCCGGCGTGCGCTTCCATCACGCGCTCACCCGCGAGGAATTTATCGCCGAAATCGGCAGCCTCGTGAGCGTGACGCTGCGCTCGTCCAGCGTGGACGAGGTCGATGTCTGGGCGACGATTCCCTTACGCATCGGCAAAGACGTCGTGGTTGCCGGCGATCTCGCCAAACCTACTTCGCGCACCGTTTTTACGCTCACCGTCCGCCGCGGCGAGAGCCCTGCATCCGTCGCCGGGCGCATGCGTGACGCGAACGGCGTGTTCTGGGACCAGGACTGGATGCGTGGCAGTCTTAAATGAGGCGTTGATGTACCGCAAGACCACGCTGAGCAACGGCGTCCGCATCGTGAGTGAATCGATGCCCGCGTTTCGCTCGGCATCGATCGGAATCTGGGCCGACGTAGGTTCCGCCGCCGAGGTGCCGGAACGCCGCGGCATATCTCATTTGGTGGAGCACATGCTCTTCAAGGGAACTCCACAGCGCACGGCGCGTGAAATCGCCGAAGTGATGGACGGCATCGGCGGCAATCTGAACGCCTTCACCGACAAAGAGTCGACCTGCTATTACGCCAAGGTCATGGATCAGCATCTGCCGCTCGCGGTCGACGTGCTGACGGACATGTTCCTGCACTCGAACTTCGATCCGCAGGAGCTGGCCAAAGAGCAGAAAGTCGTGCTCGAAGAGATCAAGATGTATGACGACTCGCCGGACGAGCTCATTCACGATCTCTTCATTCAAACGATGTGGCACGGCAGCGATTTGGGGGCGCCCACGATCGGGTTTGCCGACACGGTGACGAAGATCACGCCTGAAGATTTACGCGCCCACATGAAGCGCCATTACGCGCCCAATTCCGTCGTCGTCGCGGCAGCCGGAAACGTGGAGCACGAACGTGTGGTCGACCTGTTCGAACGCGCGTTTGCCGCGTTTGACGGTTCCTGCGATCTGCCGGTTCCGCAAGTCCCGCAAACCACACCAAATACGCTGTTCCGGCACAAGGACAGCGAGCAGGCCTACGTGGTGCTCGGCACGCGGGGGCTTTCCGTTCGGGACGAACGCCGGTACGCGCTCTCCGTCCTTGACACGATTCTGGGTGGCGGCATGTCCAGCCGCTTGTTTCAGGAAATTCGCGAGAAGCGCGGCCTCGTGTACACGGTGTACTCGTTTCAGGCGGCCTATCGCGGAGCGGGTCTGTTCGCGGTCTATGCCGGCACTTCGCCGGAGAGCGTGGGGGAGTGCGTCGCCGTCATCGGCGATCAATTTGCGAACGTGCGCGAGCAGGTCGTTACGGAGGCGGAGCTGCGGCTGGCCAAGGAGCACATCAAGGGCAGCCTCACCCTCTCGCTGGAGAGCACGTCGAGCCGCATGATTCGTCTGGGGCGCAGCGAGTTCTCACTGGGTCGAGAGCTCACGACCGAAGAGATCGAAGAAAAAGTCGAAGCAGTAACGGTTGACGAGATTCAAGCGCTCGCGCAGGAGCTGCTGCGCGAAGACAATCTAGGGCTGTGCGTCCTGGGCCCAGTCGAACGGGCATCCGTGCAGTGGAATCCCAGCGCTGCTTAACAAGGCGCGCCGCTGATCGTTCCGTTTTGGACCTGGCAGCTCTTCGTCGCGCTCGCGATCAACGTCGTCGTGCAGGCGATTCAGATCGGCGCGTACGCGGCGCGTCTGGCAGGCGTGCGCACCGGACGCATCGCCACGTCGATCTCGCTTTTCAACCTCTTTGTGACTGCGAGCCGCTTGGCCACGCTGGTGTATACGCTGATGCTGGGGCCGCTATCCGACCGAGCCGGAAACGCAGTCAAAGCGCTGCTCTCTCATCATCCGCAATCGGCCGGCACGCAGGCGCTCGTCGCCGGCATTCAGCACGACTTCGAGTGGCAACTGCGGCTGATTATTCTGGCCGGAACGGCCGGCACCATCTTGGGAAGTTTGATGCTGCCGATGTTCACGTACATGTACGTGCGCGGCGTGCGTTCGTTCGAGCGCACGAAATCGCTCCCGCATTCATTGGCGCGGCTTTTCCATCCGAGGGTGCTGTGGGGCGTCCTCTCGCAGCTGCGCGTCCCGCACTATCGCGAGATCTTCAACTTTTCGGCGGCCAACATACCACGACGTCTGCTGGTCTTCAACGTCGTGGTGACCGGCATTTATGCCATCGGCGTCGTTGCGGCGTACTATGCCAGCGTTTTGGACGTCAACGTCGCCCGCACGGCGATCGGCATTTCGGGTATCATCAACGGCATTGGAACGATCGCCTTTACGTTCTTCGTGGACCCGACCTCGTCGATCATCGTCGACGAGGCGGTAAAAGGTGAGCGCCCGCACCAGGAAGTCAAGGCGATGGTCTTCTACCTTTCCGTAACGGCGATTATCGGATGGCTGGTCTCGCAGGCGCTGCTTTGGCCCGCCGCCTGGATTATCTCGGCGGTCGCTCATATCGTGAATCATGGCAAATAATCCGGCCTCTATGAATGCATTGCGCGCGGCAGCCGGCGCTGCAGTGCTGATCGCTGCGTTGGCAGGCTGCGCCGGAACGGTCGAACACTGGATCGTCGATACGCGCGTGAACCAGGGCGACACGGCGCTTCAGAACGGCAGTCTGCACGAAGCTGAAACCGCGTACCGGCTGGCGCTCAAAGTCAACCCGCGCGATCCACGCGCGCGCGCCGGCTTCTCCCAAGTATCCGTGGCGCTGGCCGAAGCGGACTACCGCAAAGGCGATTTCGACGATGCGATGGCCGTGTTGACGGAAGGTGCGAAGTACGATCCGGCCAGCGTGCGGCTTCAGGCGCTGCGCTCGCAGATCCAAGACGCGCGACTCAAGCGGGAGATCGTCATCTCAAACTATCCCACGTACGAGCGCGCCGGCTCTCAGCTGCGCGAAGCCTATTCCAGCTTGAACGTGCAGACGAAGAGCATTCTCAGAAGCCTCAGGCGTTTTTCGTACACCTACGACACGCAAGATCTCACGAAGGCGATTCAAAATTCGTACGAGCTGCAGTTGGACGTGGCAAAGAACACCAACCGGCTCATCGCCTACAGGCAGCTGGTCGAATCCGGAGTCCCCGCGCCTGCCGGCGCGCAGACGTCCTCGTCCGCCGGCTCCCTCCTGCCGCTGCCGTGATGCGCGGTGCGGCGCAGCAGACGCGCGACCTCGTCGGCTTCGCGCGCTTCGCCGTAGAGCGCGCCCTGCCACGCGTCGCATCCTAAACCCCGCAGCATTTCGAGCTGCTCTGCGCGTTCGATGCCTTCAGCCGTGACATTGATCCCGAGCTTGCGGCACAGACGCACGATCGCGGCCGCGATCTCGGCGTAGTAACTGTTCCGGTCGACGGACGCGACGAAACTGCGGTCGATCTTCACCGTATCGATGGGAAGCGTCTGCAGCCTGGAGAGCGCGCACTGCTCTACGCCGAAATCTCCGAGCGCTAGACCCACGCCCAGAGCGCGCAGCTCGCGCAGCGTGTTTTCGGCTTCTTGGGAGTCCGCGCTAAAAGACGATTCGGATACTTCGAGACCGACGAGATCCGGCGAAAGTCCGTGCTGCGTGCGGACTTCTTCGAGCATGCGCACGAACTGCGCGTCGCGAAGCTGGTGTGGCGAGACGTTGAGCCACGTTCTTACGGGGAGTCCGCAGCGGGCCCACGCCGCGGCCTGTTCGAACGCCTGATGCATCGCCCAGCGGCCGATTGGAACGATGAGTCCGGTTTCGTCGGCAAGTGCGACGAAGTCGGACGGCTCGATCGGGCCCAATTCCAAACTGTTCCAGCGCAAGAGCGCTTCCACCGCAACGATCCGCCCGGTGCGGGTATCCACGATCGGCTGATAGCGCAGCGCGAGCTCGCTGCGCGGCAACGCATGCCGGAGCGCTCGCTCCAGGCGAAAGCGCCTGGAAGCGGCATACTGCAGATCCGGCGTGTAGTAGCTGTATCCGCTGCCGCCGCGCCGCTTCATGGCGTACATCGCCACGTCGGCGTTGCGCAGCAGCGCATCGGGTTCTTTGCCGTCGAGCGGAAACAGGCTGATGCCGATGCTGGCTGAAAGAAAGTGCTCGTGCTCGCCCACACAGATAGCCGGCGTGAGCGCGTCGATCACCTTTTGCGCGCGATCCGAAACGGCCATCTTGTCGGGCATGCCGTCGAGCAGGATGATGAACTCGTCTCCGCCCGTGCGCGCGACGATATCGTCCGCCGTCACCGACAGACGGAACCGGCGGCTCACTTCGGCCAGTACCGCGTCGCCGACGCGGTGTCCGAGCGTGTCGTTGATCACTTTGAACCGGTCCAAGTCCACGAACAGAATGCCGACCAAAGAACGGCCCTCGTAGTTGCTGATGATACGCCGAATGTCAGCTCGCAACCCCGTACGATTGCGCAGCCCGGTCAAGGCGTCGTGATAGGCGAGATCGACCAGCGAGGTTTCCGTCGTCTTGCGATCCGTAATGTCCAGGATCGTACCGAACTGCGAGATCGCCTGCCCCTCGTCGTCGAACACCCAGTGGCCCTGCTCGTGAACGTGTGCGATGGTTCCATCGTAGCACGCAATGCGGTGTTCGATATCGTAGGGCTTGCGATGCAGCTGCGCTCGCGCGAGTTCCCGTCGAACACGCTCGGCGTCTTCCGCGTGATCGAACGGGCGAAGGGCATCCACAATATCGACGCCGTCAATCGGCGCGCGCAGGATCCGGTACAGCTCCTCGGACCAGAATGCAAAGCCGGTAAGATAGTCGTACCCGTAGTTGCCTAGATGGGCGATTTGCTCGGCGCGTGCGAGCGTGGCTTGCGTTCGCCTTAGCGCGCGTTCCGCTTCGATCTGCGCGGTGACGTCTTCGGCGCTGAGCAGACATGCATTCCGGCCGTCAAAGACGATTGCATGCGTGCGTACGTCGGCGAAAAAGACGTTGCCGTCCTTGCGCCGATGTTTGACGATGCGCCCTTGGCGCAGGGACGAGATCCCTGCGAACGCATCGACGACGTCCTGCACGCCGCCCTGCGGCGCTCGCCAGACGTCGATCGCGGTTCCGAGGAGCTCTTCCCGATCGTATCCGTACTGGGCCAGCGCCGCGTCGTTTACCTCCAGAATCCCAAACGTCGCCGCATCGTACACGCACATGGGCAGCGGGAACGAACTGAAAAATTCGCCGCTCCACTTGTTCGTTGCGCCGGCGCGCAGCGAGAACCACGGCATCAGACCGCTACCTGTGCGCCCGCTATCAGTGGCCCGATTTCTTCGGGAGCGCGGCCGGTACTGAAGAAGAAGCCTTGCCAAGTATCGCACCCCAGCGCTTTGATCGTTTCCAGCTCCTGCGGCGTTTCGATACCCTCGGCGCTCACGTTGAAGTGCATCTCGTGCGCGATGTTTACGATGGCGCCGATGATTGCGCGGTTCACTCGATTCGCGTCCACGCCGGTCACGAAAATGCGATCGATCTTAACCGTATCAAGCGGAAGCCGCTGCAAATACTCGAGCGAGGAATACTTGACCCCAAAGTCGTCCAGCGCTAAACGGATGCCGAGGGCCTTGATGTCGCGCAGAATCCCCAGCGTTTCCGCCGTCGCATTGATGAAGGAGCTTTCGGTCAGCTCAAACCCAATCAAATCGGGGTGAATCTGATGTTCTGCGAGCAGCGCGCGCACTTTCGGCAGCAGCCCGGCGTGAATTTGAATGGCTGAAACGTTCACCCAGACGCGCAGCCGAAGGCCCTGTTCGGACCAGCGCTTGGCCTGCTCGAAGGTCGTCTGCAAGACCCACTCGCCGATTTCTTCGATCACGCCCGTTTCCTCAGCGAATTCGACGAACTCTCCGGGAGGCGTCGGCTCGAGATCGCCGTTTTGCCAGCGCAGAAGCGATTCCACCGCCGTGACCTCTCCGCTGCCTGCGGAGATGATCGGCTGGTAGTGCATCGCAAATTCTTTTTGGTCCAGCGCGCGCCGCAGGCCGCGTTCCAGATCGAAGCGGCGTGCCGCGATGCTGTGCAACTGAGCGGTGTAATAGTTGTACCGGTTTTTTCCGAACGCCTTGGATTGATACATTGCCACGTCGGCGCTGCGAAGCAGGTCGTCCGGATCGCAGCCGTCCAGTGGGGCGACGCTGATGCCGGCGCTGGCCGATATGGTGTACGGATAGCTGCCGACGATGAAGGGCGTGCGGAACGCCTGCAGCAAGTTCTCCGCGCGGGCCGAAACGTGGGCGCGATCGGTTCCGGCCGGCACGATGGCGACGAATTCGTCTCCGCCGGTTCGCGCCAGCAGCTCGCCTTCGCGAAGCCGGCTGCGCAAGCGCTGCGCAATGGCGACCAAGACCTCGTCGCCGGCGCGATGGCCCAGCGTGTCGTTGATCGTCTTGAATCGGTCCACGTCGAAGAGCATGACGGCCGTGAGCGAGCCGGGCGCAACCAGCGAGAGCGTCGCTTGCGCGCGCGTCATCAGACCGGCGCGGTTGAGCAAATCGGTCAGCGCGTCGTGATAGGCCAAATACCGGATTTGCGCCTGCGCCCGCTCCCGTTCGGTGATGTCTTGAAGCGTGCCTGAGAAAAACTGCCAGTCGCCGCGCTCGTCGTATTCCCATTGTCCGTGTTCTTGCACGTGACGAACGCAGCCGTCGGTGTGCAATATCCGATGATCGACGCTGTATGGCCGGCCCTCCGAGCGCGCCCGCAGCACCAGGGAACGCACCCCGTCGGCATCGTCCGGATGTGAAAACGACCAGAATCCTTCCAGCAAAGGCGGTACGCCCGGTTCGATCCCGAGGATCCGATAAATTTCCTGCGACCAATGCCGTTCACCGGTGCGTTTGTCATAGCTGAACGTTCCGACGTGCGCGAGCTGCTGCACCAGGGCGAGCGATGATTCGCTTGCGCCCAGGCGTTCCTGCGCGTCGACGAAATCGCTCACTTCGTACGCGGTGACGAGCGCCGCATTCGCGCCGCGATAGTGCACGAGACGATCCCAGAGTTGCACGCGCAGCGCACGTCCGTCTTTGGTGCGGTGGCGAGCATAACGCCGTTCTCGCGCGGCGAGTTCTTCCAGTGGCGTCAAGCGATCGATGGTGCTTTGCAAAAACTCGCTTTTGGAATATCCGTACAGGGTGACGGCGGCCTCGTTGACGTCGAGAAACCGCAGCGAGCGGGGATCGTAAATCCACATGGCGGCGGGGTGTTCTTGAAAAAGCATTCGCTCGAACGTGCCCCGGCCTGCGAAAAGAGACGTCATGTCATTACTATCGGCACATCGAGCGCGCGTCCCGACTGTAGGCCGCCGCGCGACCGGGCCGATGGGCCGGCCGGCCTATGAATGGTAAGAGCCTGGAATAACGTGCCGATAGATAGAGTACATGAGCGCCTTTGCGCGTTCGGCACCCGGACGTCTTGTACGGCTGCCGGCCTTTAATTTGGACCGCCCCCGGCTGCTCGAACGCATTTCGCGCGAGCGCCGCGTGTGGGTCATTTGCGGACCGGCCGGTTTCGGAAAGTCTACCCTGGCGGCGCAGGGCGTACGCGCCTCCGGCGGCGCTTGGCGCTATCTTCGGCTGAGCGCGGGTGACGAGGCGACGGCCGTCTTTTCGCAGCTGATATGCGCGAGCGGCGCCTGTGCTGCGCCATCGCTGCAGAACGCCCTCGATGCCGTTGAACGAGCCGGCCTCTCGAACATCGTCATCGACGATGCCGACGCTGCCGGCGCGTCCGGACGCGAAGCGATTCAAGCCTTTTGCGCTTCGTTGGACCACGCCGTCGGCGTCACGCTCTGCGCGCGCTCCATCGAGGCGGTCATCGAACCGCGTTGGCTGTGCGATGCGACGGCCGAAGCGATCCCGTGGGACGCGCTGGCGTTCGACGGCGCAGAAATACGCGCCCTCTGCGGACTGATGGACGTTCGCTGCAACGCGACCGACGTGGACGACTTTATGCGTCAAACGCAAGGCTGGCCCATGGTCGTGAGCGGAGCCCTGCACGCCGCGCTGCGGCGGCACGCTCCCTTGAGCCAAGCCTTGGAGATCTGGGAAAGCGACTGCGCCAAGGCGTTCACGGATTTCGTCGGCGTCGAAGCGCGCAAGTCGCGGCACGGAGCGCAATTCATCGCCGCTTTGAGCGAAAATCGAAGCCCGACGTCCGAAGACCTGGACGTTTGGGAGCGTGAGGCGTTCTTCGTCGTGCGAGCGGGCACGACGCGCGAGTTGCTGGCGCCCGTTCGCCGCGCGTTTGCGGCGGCCGGAAAAGCCTCGCAGTCCTCGTCGGCTCCGGCGCCCATGGTCGCTCAACTGTTCGGCGAACTGCGCGTGTCGATCAATGGAATTCCGGTCAACTGGATCCGCCGCAAAGACGCGCAAGTGTTCAAGTACCTGCTGCTCAAGGAAAGCGGTCTCGCGAAGCGCCGGGAGATCATGGAAACGTTTTGGCGGGGGCGCGATCCGCACATCGCGGCACAAAACTTGCGCACCACCTGCAGCAATATCCGCAGGGCGCTTCGCGCGGTCGTCGGCGAGGAGTGCACCGAGGCGTATTTCCGTTCCGACGACGATCTGTGCGTTGCCCTTCAAAACGTCATCACCGACGTGGCCGAGTTCCAAGGGCATGTCAACGCGGCGCGTGCGGGATACGCGCAGCGTGCCAACCGCTATGCGAGCTTTCATCTGGAACGCGCTCGAGAATTGTATCGCGGCGAGCTGCTCGTCGGCATGCCGCAGTGCGGCCACGAGGAGCTAGCGGCGGAACTGCGCAGAACGTTCGGCGAGCTCTTGCATCTGCTGCGAACGATGCCGCTGGAGCGCGGACCGCTCACGTTCCCGGGCGACGAAACCTTAGAAATCCGCGCCTCCGCGTGAGTGCGTTCCCGTTCCCTCCTAGGATGGCGGTCTGGTCGGTCGGCAAGACGTTCAAAAAACACCCTCGTGGTGTTTTTCTACTTGGCCGCTTTTTCGAGCGAACGAAGTTTTGAGCGGCCATCCATGGCCGGCTCGAAAAAGTCGGACACTTGCCGACCGACCAGACCGCCATTCTAGGAGTGAACGGTGATCGCGACCGCGAGGAGCACCGACACGACGATGTAGGGCGCGAACGCAATCGGTTGCGTGCCGCGATTGCGAATCACGGAAACGAGCGTCGCCGCAAAACACGCTGCTCCAAGTACGCCCAGCGACCACGGCAGGCCCAGCAGCGCGCCGGCGATGGCCGCGAGCTTCGCATCGCCCCACCCCATGCCTCGCCCGCGCGACAAGAGCGCTGCCGCCCCGAATGCTCCGCCGGTAACCAGCGCCGAAACGGCGACGAACCAGGAGTGATGCAGGCACACCGCGATCAGGATGATCGCCAGCGGCACGATCGTGAAAAGATCGGGAACGATGCCCTTCTTCGCGTCGGCATACCAACTGCCGGAGAGAGGGACGCCGATCAGCGCGACGATTCCGAGCTGCGTGACGCCTGCGCCGCGCATCGCCATGATCAGCCCGAGCGCGCTGAACGCGGCGATCGGGATGGCGGGCGAGAGCCGGCCGGGCTCCGGCGCGCCGTCCAGCGGAGTGAGGTCGGCACAGAGCATCTGCGCGATCGCGATGCCGCACGCCGCGGCGCAAGCAAAGACGATGGCGGACAAAACGTCGGCGATCATTTGTTGATCAGCTTGGCCACGACCGCTCCGAAGATCAGCAGCAGCAGTGCCGGAAGCATGCATAACCCGACGGGAAAGACGAGTTTGTTGGGCAGGCTGCGCGGCGATTTCTTCGGCGCGCAACGTGCGCCGCTCGCGCGTCTCGGCGGCCAGCTGCTGCAGCACTTCGGTGATGCTCGCGCCCAAGCGTTCGGATTGCACGATCGCGACCATCGTCGTCGTTAGATCGGGCTCGCGCACGCGCTGTGCGAGCGCCGTGAGCGCGTCCGCGCGCGAGCGCCCGAGCCGAATGTCCTGCAGCGCGGCTTTCATTTCATCGCCGAGCGGACCGTTCAAACCTTCGCACGCGGCCGATAGCGCGCCATTGAGCGCGATGCCGGCATCGACCGTCGTGGCAAGGACGTCCAAAAAGTCCGGAAGTTCGCGGTGAATGCTGATCTTGCGTTTGTCGATGGTCCGGTGCAGTTTGGCGTACGGCGAATACGCCCCGTATGCCGCCAGTGCCGCGCACAACCCGATGAACACCGGCGAAAATTTGTGAAAATAGAGCATCGCAAGGAAACCAACTGCGCCTCCGATAGCTAGGCCCGTCAGGCAGCGAACGAACAGTTTCTGCGGCGTGACGTCGTACCAGCCGGCTTCCTGCAGTTTCACCGAGAGCGCGTTGGCGCGCCGTTCGTCCAGCAATCGGCGCAGCAGCGTCGACTGCTGATCTTTCTTCGACATGCCCGCAGATGCGTCGATGGCGGCCACGCGATCGCGTAAGTCGCTGTTCGACGAGCGCAGCGCGTAATAGGCGACGCCGCCTGCCGCTGCCACAAAAAGGATCATCAACAGCAACGGATTCATCAAATGTCGATGTTCGAGATGAGGTTGAAGAGGTACCATCCCAGGCTGAGCAATCCGGCTACGATGAGCAGGCACACGCGCCCGATCATCGTGTTGAGCAGCCCGTCGCGCATTTCCGGTTCGACCCCCATGACAAACACGGCGACGAACACGGGAAGCGCGGTGATGATGTACTTGGTCGCGCGCGCTTCGGCGGTGAGCGCACGGACCTTGCGCGCCAGCCTGCGGCGTTCTTTGATCGTTGCGGCCAAGTTTTCCAACACGCGCGAGAGGTTGCCGCCGGTTTGGCTTTGCAGGCGCACGGCATTGGCCATCATCGCCATTTCGCTCGAAGGCATGCGGTCCGTCAACTGATCGAGCGCATCGTACAAGCTCACGCCGATCTGCGTCTGGCTCAGAACGCGCGTAAATTCGACGCGGGCCGGATCGGGCATATCCGTGACGACGTTGACGAGCGCCTGACGCAACCCCAGGCCCACGCGCATGGCTCCGGCGATGAGGCGCAGCGCCATTTCGAGCTGGTTGTTGAACTCCATCAGGCGCTTGTACACGCGGCGGTTGATCCAGGCGCGCATCACGAAGAACGAAGCGCTGAGCGTGATGACCAGAATCGCGGCGCCGAGCAGCGGCGAGGGATGCCAGAAGAAGGTGATGATGCCCCAGGGCACCGTGCCGATTCCCAGCACCGTGAACGCCAATTCTTCCGACTTGACCGGAATTGCCGCGCGCTCCAATCCCGAGCGGTACGGTTCCATGAGCTGCGCGATAACGCGCACGACGTTCTGCCAAAACGCAAAGAATGCGAGTGCGACGGCGCCCCCCACGCCCAGCACGACGAAGATCGGAAAAGCGATGCTCATGCGGAATACGCGGAGGCCAGCTGCATCTCGTTGAGGCGGTCGATGTTGAACGTCACGCCGTATTCGGCAAAGCGCGTCATCGACTGCGGCTGCACGCCGGTGAACACGAAGTTCCCCATGGTGGATCCTTCCTTGTCGACCCCGTGCTGCTGGTAGCGAACCAGATCCAGCATCGTTACGACGTCGCCTTCCATGCCGATCACCTCGCTGATGCTGGTCACTTTGCGGCTTCCGTCGCGGGTGCGGGAGACTTGAATCACCAGATCGACCGCGCTGACGATCTGTTCCCGGATGGCGCGCACCGGAATGTCGTATCCGGCCATCAGCACCATCGTTTCGATGCGCGAGAGGCAGTCGCGCGGCGTGTTGGCGTGAACCGTGGTCAGCGAGCCGTCGTGGCCGGTGTTCATCGCCTGCAGCATGTCGAGCGCCTCGCCGCCGCGGCACTCGCCGACGACGATGCGATCCGGACGCATGCGAAGTGCGTTTCGCACGAGATCGCGGATGCGGATTTCGCCGCGTCCCTCGACGTTGGCCGGCCGCGCTTCCATTCGCACGACGTGGTCCTGATCCAAGTACAGTTCGGCCGCGTCTTCGATCGTGACGATGCGCTCGTGCGTGGGCAAGAAGTGCGAGAGCACGTTGAGCAGCGTAGTTTTGCCTGAGCCCGTTCCGCCGCTGATGACGATGTTCAAACGGGCTTCTACGCATGCGCGCAGGAAATCCGCCATCGCGGGCATCATCGAGCCCCGCGAGATCAGATCTTCGACGTTGAGCCGGCGCTTACCGAACCGGCGAATCGTCAACGTCGAACCGTCCAGGGTTAGCGGCTCGATCGTCGCGTTGACGCGCGAACCGTCGGGCAGGCGCGCATCGACCATCGGCATCGATTCGTCGATGCGGCGTCCAAGCGGCGAGATGATGCGCTCGATGACGAGCCGCAATTGCCGCTCGTCGACGAACGTTTTGGTCGTCTTTTCGAGCCGCCCATCGCGTTCGACGTAGATTTTATTCGGCCCCGAGACCATGACTTCGGTGATTGCCGCGTCGCGCATGAGGTCTTCGAGCGGACCGTAACCCAGCGACTCGTCGAAAATCTCTTGCCGCAGGCGCGCAATCTGTTCGGCGCTGCCGATGTTTTCGTGCTTAGCCACGAATTCTGCGACGGTGGCCTCGACTTCGTTGCGCACTTCGTCGATCTTTAGTTGATCGGAACCGGAAATTGCGGCAAAATCTACACGTCGCGAGAGCTCGGAGTGGATGGCCGCTTTGAGTTCGTCGCGTTCCCCGCGGTGCATCGTGGGCGCCACGACGGTGCGCTTGTCTGAAAACGCGTCTTCCGGCTTGGGGGCGCGGGGCCCCAGCCGCCGTTCGCCCAGCGGCGTGCTGGCGGACGGCCGCAAAATCAGCGTTTCGGACGGCGGAAGTGCGCGAATGGCCTCACCGAGCGTTTGCATCGAACGCTCGTACCGCCGGTCGGTATTCGGCGGGATTTCCGTTGCGATGCCGATGCCCAGAGCGCGCTCGATGTCGCCGCCCGAGATTTCCGGCTTGGGCATCAGGTTGGAAGAAACGAAGATCATGCGGTTTGGGGGCACGCCGAACTTCTGCAGCTCGAGCTGCATCGCGCGAGCGCCCGTCACGCCGAGCAGCGTGGGCTGCACGATCAAAATGAACCCGGCCGCGCGCACGGCGAATGGCCGAACCGCCGCCGCGAACGGTTGGGGCGCATCGACGATCATCGTTTCGGAATGCTGCGCTGCGCCGACGAAGAATTCGTCGATGCGCTCGGGCTTGATCGTGAAGCCTTCGTGAATGCTTGCCGCCATCTCGAGCAGCGTCAAGTTTTGCGTGATCGCCGCCACGCCCAAACCGTCCACGGCGCGCCGTTCGTCCAATGCAGAGAACCGGTTGAAGATCGACGCAATGCTGCGCCGTCCGGAGAGATCGCCGTCCACGAGCAGGGCGGTCTGCTTGTCCGATAAGCGCTTTGCCAGATCGATGCCAAGCGTCGTCGTTCCGACGCCGCCCTTGGATCCGATGACGAACAGGATCAGCGACATCTATTGCGTTCCCGCACCTGCGATGCGATCGCCTAAAATATACTCCACGCCGTCCGAGTGCGCGCGACGCGCCGGCTGGGCCGCCTTGGGCGGTGCTGCTGCGGCGACCGGTGCGGACGCGGGCATCGCCGGAGCCGGGACCGGCGGACCGGCCGATGGAAGCGACGGTCCGCTTTGCATCGGCACGTAAAACGCGTCCTGCGGTTCGGATCGTGTGCTCTCATCCGGCGGACGCAGCGCCAAGCGCAGCGTTGAATTCAAATCGGCAATCGCGAGCGTCTTGGCTTGCTGCGCCGTAACCCGCAGCGTCACCGAACGCCATTGCATCGTTTGAGGTCCGGGGGTCGCGCCCGCCGTTGTGACCTGTCCGCCGACGCCCAGCACGATGACGTTGCGTAAAATTCCAAACGCCTGCGGCTGCGCGCTCGTCGAACGCGGCGTGATCGCGTAGACGTCGACGTGATCGCCCGGCTCGATGAGGCCGGAAACGTCCTTCACTTCGTCGACGGCGATGCTCATCGCGCGCATTCCATCGGTCAAATGCACTTCCGATGGCATGTCGGACGCGCGCGTTACATTGGAAGACGTCAGTGCCGCGCCCGCCGGAATGTCCGCGAGCGCAACGTCGCCTGCAACGGCCGCCTCGGACGAAAATGCTCCGGGATCGACCGCATCGGCCGGTCGAGTAGCCGCCTGCAGCATCGCGCCGGTAATCGATTCGCGGGCGCTAATCGGGCGAGATGCGATGATCACCGTGCGCGGCGGCGCCGCGGGCGCGTGCCGGTTACTGGTCGACATGTAGTCGAATGCGGTCAAAGCGGCGCCCCCTGCGAGCACGGCGGCAATGATGATGAGCATCGGGCGTTTGGTGCGCGTCACGGCATGAACCTCAGTTGCGGAAAGCGCGTCAGAGACGCGAAGTCGATGGCCAAGCCGAGCGCAATTGCGACGGCATACGGGATTCTAGCGTTTGAAGAGGCGAGTTTGGCCGAGCCCGTCAACGCTAAAGCGTGCAGTCCGAAGAACGTGCGCGCGAGGACGTCGCGAAGTTTGCCGGTGCATGCTGCATAGATCACTGCGAGCGCACCTCCGCTAAGGGCCGTGAACAGCAGCAGCTGCAAGCCTCCGGAAAATCCGATGAGGCAGCAGACCGCCGCTATGAGTTTGATGTCGCCGCCGCCGATCAGTCCGGCCGCGTGCAGCATCGTTCCGCCGAACAGCACGGCGAGTGAAAGCAGAACCGCGGCCGCGCACGGCCACCAGCCCGAGTGCGCCGCAAAAATCGGCCCGACCGCGAGCAGCGGCAGCGTGAGCGCGTTGGGTATGCGGCGTGCGCGCACGTCCGTTATGACCGCGATGCCGCAAGCGGCCGCCGCCACGATCCAAGCCGGCCAGAATATCGTCATGGCAAAATGCGTGGCGGGAAAGCGGCAAGCGACCGCGCCGCGCTGGAGCCGCGCGGCCGCTCACCGATCCTGCGCATCCTTCAGATGGCGCTGTTGACGGTCGAGAACGCCGTGCTGACGTTTTTGCCCAGGGCGCTAACGAGCACGATGCAAACGGCCGCGATGAGGGCGACCATGATTCCGTACTCCACCATCGTGGCGCCGGAATCGTCTTTGAGCATGTTCACGAGTTTCATGGTGTTTCTCCCCTTTGATGTGCTTGCACGTTAATGGGCCGAAATGTCGTCCGCAGCAGGAATCTGCTGCGAACCAGGTTGACCGACGGTCCACGTTGCGGACGCCGAACTTCCGTCGGCCGAGTCGACGCGCACGGTGATGATGGTTCCTCTGAAGAAATCGCTTGCAATTGGCGCGACAATCGCATAGCGCCCATCGGAACCGGTCTGTACGGTCCAGGTGTTGAGGAATGCAACCGGCACATCTTTGGAGATGTCAGCATACATCGTGATGTTTACCGGGGATCGGGCCGAACCCGTGCCGGAAACGTCGAGTGCCTCCACTCCATCGTGATGCCGAACTTGGATCGTCAATGGCGGCGCTGCTGCGGCACGATCCAATGTTACCGCGCATGTGCTCAGTGCAACCGTTAAAACGGCGATCCGTCGAAGTATCGACACGCACAACCCCTCCTTGCGTGGGACCATAATAGCCCCTGCGGGGGCACTTCGGGAATGCTGCTGTCGCAAGTTTTACCAATTGCTTAGAACGCGTTTACGCGTAAACGCCGATATTCCGTGGCATAATCGGACCGCGCACTGTGCGCTATTTTCCTTCCGGTTACGGAGAATCGGTATGATGGGAAGGCCTCTTGGCCTATTGCAGTGGATGCGGCTAATGAGCGCGGCGATATTTGCGTGCGCGCTTGCGGCGCCGATCGCCTCGCGCGCCGAAGACGTTCACTACCTCGCGCTTCAGACTGGGCATTCCATGGTTCTTCCGGTGAAGAACCTGCGGCGCGTCGCCGTAGGCGATGCCGATTGCCTGGGCGTCGTCGCGATAGGCCGTTCTCAACTCGTGCTCAACGCGAAATCCGCGGGGCATACCTCGGTATTCGTGTGGTCGGGCGATCAGCGTTCGACGTACGAAGTCGTCGTTTCCAGTCAAATGGTCGACGGCGTTGCCAGCATGCTGCGGGCCGCCGTTTCGGAGCCCGACGTGCAGGTCGTGAGCTTCGGCAAAGCCGTCATCGTACGCGGCAGCGTCGACGACATGGCGGCGTACGTGGAACTGGGCGACGTGCTTTCGCACTTCAACGACTACGCGCACGAAAACAAGTACTCGATTGTGAACGCCGTGCGCATCGCGCATTCGTTGCATTCCATCCAGCACGATTTTAGCGGCATCGCCGGCGTCTCGGAACTGCAGATCGAACCCGATGGTAAAGGCAACGTGATGGTCAGCGGCCACGTTCCCGACGAGCAGGTCGCGCAACGGGTCGTGACGCGCGCGCAGACGCTCGCCGGCCCGTACTTGGCTGCCGAAGGGAAAGTGATCGACCGCTTGGAGGTCGCCCATTCCACACAGGTCGACATTAAAGTCTACGTGCTCGAAGTCGACCACACGGCGATGAAAAACTTGGGCGTGCAGCTGCAGTCGGCGACGTTCCATCCCGACGGTACGTACACGCTCGGTCCCCCGTCGTTCCCGGCCGTGGAGAACAGCGAACCCGCGGGCGCGGCGCTCAAAGCGGGAGCCTTCTTTCGCACGATCACGCTGGCACCGACGCTCAACCTACTCATCCAAGAGGGGCATGCGCGCGTCCTGTCGGCGCCGGATCTCGTAACGACTCCGGGATCGCCCGCGACGTTCCTGGTCGGTGGTCAGATCCCGATCCCGTTTTCCACGGGTTTGGGTCAAGTCAGCATTATATACAAAGACTTCGGCGTGCAACTCAACGTCACGCCGACGCTGCAAGCGAACGGGACGATCGCTGCCCAGATTCAGCCCGACATCTCCGATCTCGACTTCCAAGACGGCGTCGAGCAGAACGGATTCCTAGTCCCAGCGCTCAAAGAGAGCCGCCTCTCGACCAAGGTCGTGACTAAACCGGGTCAGTCGATCGTGATGGGCGGAATGCTGCGCCGTGTCGAAAACCGCGTGATCCAAAAGATTCCGCTCCTCGGCGACATTCCGATCCTGGGCCAGCTCTTCCGTTCCACGAACTATCAGAACAGCCAGACCGACATCGTGTTCGTGATGACGCCGGAGCTGATCAATCAGTGAAATTCCGGAGTTCGATCCACCGGCTCATCTCCGACCAGAGCGGCGCATCCATGACCGAATACGCGCTCATACTCTCGCTGCTCAGTGCCGCCGCCATGGCCATGCTGATCGCGATTTCTAAGTCGGCCAGCGCGTCGCTCACGACGACGACCTCCAATATGCAGAGTTACCAAATGGGGCCGCCGCCGTGAGATCGGCGCGTTTCGGTTCCCGCGCCACAGCGCTCACCGAGACGGCAATCACGCTGAGTTTCACACTGATGCTCGTCTTCGGCGCGCTGCAACTCGGACTCATGGGCTACTACCAGTTGCAGCTGGACGGTAAGACCTTCTTCTTCGCGCACGGATACGCGTCCGGATCGACGAACACGGCCGCCCTCAACGTCGCGCTGGGACCGCTGTTTCCGAACGTGCCGATGAACATTTCGCCGATCGCGCAGTATCCGCCCGATACGCAAGTGCCCGTCAATTTCACGCAATGGGGATCGCTCAACAATCGCTACGGCGGCGCCTCGGTATTGCGGCCGCAGCGCCTGCAGGCGCAAGCCTCCGTTTCGCTCAACGCCTCGGTGCTGGGCGGTAACGTCGCGCTCGATTCGGGCAGCGTCGACGGTCGTCCCGTCATCGGAAACCATGACGACGACGCGCAGGGCGTAGACTTCAACTCCCCTGCCGCCGACACCACGGTGGAGGACCCGCTCACGGTGGACGATCAAAACGTGCCGCCGTATTACATCACGCTAGCCTTTCAGTGGTGCAACGATCCGCAAGTTTCCGCTCATTGCGACGACGACGACTTACAGTCTGCGATCCCTGGGGTTGGCTGAGTTCTTGCAAGACTCCAACTACAACGTGCCTCAAAACGGCGACGATAAAAACGGCACCTTTGCGTACATGACCTGCCACCAGCAGTATTTTGCAGCGATGTCGATGATGTTCGCGTTTCTGCCGACGCGCCCGGATGAGAAAACATACGATAAAATCTTTCACCAAACACTTGACGACATCTATAAATGGGACGTCATGCCCATTCAGGGCGAAGGCGGACTCGACTCCCAACTTGGGCACGAATATCCGCTGCACCCGGACAAAGGCTGCTGATGCGCTTGCACTCGCCTCTTCACGCACAGCGCGGTCAAACGCTGCCGGTTTGGGCATTCGGCTCCCTCTCGGTGCTCGTCATGCTGGTCATGGTTTTAGACTACGGGAGCGCCCTGCGCTGGCAGATCCGGGCGCAAAATGCGGCCGATGCGGCGGCGCGCGGGCTTTTAGCGGCGCAAACCGTGCAGTGGAATCAGACAACGTCTCTGCTGCATGCAGCCGCCGTCGAGGAGTATCGCATCCGGTTCCTGATTCGAGATATCGATGAAGTGGAGGAGGATGCCGGCGGCTGCACGCCGGAACCGGCGACCGTCCCCGATCCGCAGAGTTGCGATCAAATGTACATCAATCTGCGGGGCCAGTACCTTGACGCGGTCCAGCGCTACACGAGTGACGTCCTGCTGCTCAACCGCGTAAGCACGCCGTCGCAAACCAGCCAAATTACGGAAATTCAAAATGCGCTGGCGCAGTATCAGGCCAATTGCGGCTTGGCCAACGGTGGAGACTGCGCCTTCAAGTACACGCTGATCAGCGCCAAACCGCGCAACAACAATTACGTGGAGGACGTGTACGCCGACTGTTGCGCGTTCGTGGTCGGCGGAGGTACGAACGGCAATCCGAAAACGGATCTTCAACCGCTGCAAATAGAGATCGTCACCTGCGCGACGGTGAATTCGATGATTCCCAGCTTCTTCACGTTCAAAGCGCCGACGTTCCAGGCTATCGGGCGCGCCGCGGCAACCAGTATTCAAAGCACGCAAGAGTTCGAGTACACCGGCTCGATCGTGAATCCCACTACCGGTACCGTATTCCAGTCCAGCGAGTATCCGGAAACGACGACGGGGAGCGCGGCGTTTTCCGACAACGATCCCAACTATCGCATCGACTACGGCGGCAATCCGGACAACCCGTACAACCAAGGCAATCCGGCGCATTCCGACGGCAAGTACGGGTTCACGTACGTGCCGAGCGATCAAGGGCTGCTGGTAGCAACGGGATGGTGGTCGGCGATGCCGATCAAACCGTTCTCCGGCCCCCTGAACATGGGCAAAGTCGCGTGCAACTAAACCGGTCGCCACGGCATGGGGAGCGCGGGCAGGCGCTGATCGAGTCGGTCGTGTTCCTGCCGCTCTTTCTGCTGGTACTGTTCGGCATTATCTGGATCGTGCAAATCAGCGTGCTGAACGAACGCGCGCAGATCGCCGTGCGCTACAGCGGACTCATATCCAACGAAAGCAGCCCGTACACGGCGTACAGTATCTACGCGGTCTACAACAACGTCGGCGCCTTGGCGCAGCCATCGCCGTCTGCATGCGCGACGCCCGGTACGGACGCACTCATGAACGACAATTCGAACAACGCCTTTCCAGGCCCGAAATCGCAGCCGTTCTGGTGGCCCGACGGCCCGAACTCCACCGGTGCCTGCACGGCCGGAGCCGCCGCGCTTCGGGGCGGCTCACTGACCACGCCGTTATTGCTCACGCATACCGCCGCGACCATCGCCACGACCAAAGCGATTCCGCTGTACATCCAAGGCGCGACCGGGCCGTTCAGCAACTTGGGCGCGAGTCAGAATTTCATCAACACGCCGGACATCGCCACCGTGTTTCGTTGCTATCCCGAACTCAAGGCCGCCACGTCGGCCTCACTCGTGGGCGAACCGGCTTCAACCGGCAGCGGCATGACGCTGCCGCTGCCCAATACGAATCCAACCACGCCGCTTGCACTCAGCAACGGCTGTTGATCTCACGGCACGGCGTGCACGTCGATGGGCGTGACGACGAGCTGACTGCTCTTGGCGTTTGCGACCGTTGCGACGATGAAGTAGCGCGTCGTCTTGGTCACCACGGGCGCCGAAAACGTGACGGGTCTTGCGCCGTTGGCGGGAGTTGACGCGATCGCGCTGCCGTTTTCGTTTTGCAATATCACCGTACCGGTCAGCGTTCCGGCTTTTGGCGTCTGCGCGCGCACGCTAAAGGACGATCCCGAAACGATATACTTCGGTGAGATTGCGATCGCAGCTTCGACTTGCGGCGGCAGGATGCCCAAATTCGCGCCCGTCGGCGAAGGCGAGGGCGACGGCGTGGCAGGGACGACGACCAAACCGGTCGCGGCGCTCGCGATGGCTTGGCCGCGCTGCACTTCCAAACGAACGGCAAAATGTCGTTCGCGATCGACGTGCGGCGCAATAAACGGCGTCGTCCCGCTGTCTCGATAGGGCTGCGCGTCCCACTCCACGCCCGAATCGTCGATGAGTTTCACGATGCCGCTGCGCGCGTTGGACGAATACTTCGCGAGGAACGGTTTGCCGGAAACCGCCACGGGGGGAACGACGGCCAAACTCGCGATCGCGATCGGCACGGCCGCTTGCGGAAGGGCGCCCGCGATCACCGTCGCGCGGGCTTGCGCCGCGCCCTCGAAGCCTCGCACGGTTACCGCAACGGCGTATGCGGCGGCGCGTCTGGACGTGCCGAACGAAAACGTGCCCGAGGAACCGGTGAGCGCACCTTGCGCGACTATCGACGATCCGTTCGTCACCACGTATCGCCCCTGACCGATGCCGCGAAACGCATAACTCGCCTGTACCGTGTCGCCGGCGTAGACGCGCGCAGGCACGGAAAGATCTCGAACGGCGGGCCGCAGCCACGCCGCAACGCCGGCTGCAATCGCAAGCAGCACGGCGAGAACGGCCAGGAATGGGATGATGCGTGGAGGCGGCACGTCGGATTGCGCGCGATAGTCGGCGGAAGAACCGCGCAGCCGTACTGCCAGCGTGCGAGCCGTCCACGGAACGCGAAGCGGAATGGTTCCCGTCGTGTGCGGATCGATCCACACGTACTGCGGGCCGAACGGTGTTTCGCGTCCGCGATGCACGGTGGTGAACGCGCACATCATCGGCGTGTCGGTGTTATTGACCGCTTCAACGTCCATCTGCGCCGAGATCAGACCGCGTTTTCTCGCGCGCACGGCGATTGAACCTTGGCCGGCACTGCGGGCGGCCGGCAAGGCCGTGGACTGCGAGATCGGAACCAGCGCGCGCGACGTCACGTTCGAACGTCCGGATTCGCGATGTGCGTCACCGGCACATCCGGTGCCCGTTGAGCCACGCGCGTCCGCCTCCACGCTTCTCGGCGTTTCGGAATCGCCGCCACTGCTGCTCGGCACCCGGCTTGATCTTCGCGGGGTCCGTCAGATACACGGGCCACTGCGCGCGCGGATTGACGACCGGAAAGCGCTGCATCCACGCGCACAACTCGAGATTGCGGTTGAAACGGTTCTTCTCGATGTTGATGAAGTAGCGCGCGCCTTTGCGAATGGCGCTCTGCTCGTCGAACGGCGTCCACAGATACGGGTCCTCCTGCCATCCGAAGCGACCGATATAGTACAGCACCGACGGATCGTAGTGCCCCATGACGACCAGCGCGCCGGGCCGCAGCGACGCGTTGAGCGCAACGGCGTTGCGGTACACGTTCTTGCCGTACCGGTAATACGGGCGCACGATGGCGCGGTTCTGCTGCACGACGCCCGCAAGCGCAGCCAATCCCGCGATGAGGGCGATGTACCTGACGGCATCCTTCACCGCGCCGGCGCAGAGCGCCGTCCACAAACGCGTTAGGAATCCGGCACCGGCAAGTGCGGCGGGGGGCAGCAGCAAGTACATGTAGTAATCGACGCGCTCGACCGTGACGACGACGTAGACGTACGCCAGACCTCCGAGCACCCAGCCCCACAGCAGCGTGCGCGAGCGCATGACGGCCGGATGGAGAAACAAGCCCAGCAGTGCCGGCGCGCACAGCGCGGGCCCAATCATCGTGGTGGCCAGCATCCCGAGCACTTGCCGGAAGAAGCGAAGTTTGAGATGCAGCGCGTTGACTCCGCGCAGCGATGCGCTCAGCGCGGGCAACACATGCAGCGTGGTGATGCCCGAAGCCCAATGCCACTCGGCGTGCGAGGCGACGATTCGATCGTAGCCGTAGAGCGCGCCCAGCGAAAACAGAAACAGCAGCGCGAGGGGCGCCCATTTGAACGTGCGGCCGGATACGGCTCGTTCGATCGTGAGCGCCCCCATCGGAACCAGCGCGGTCAGCGCGACGGGTTTGGCCAGAAATGCGAGGGTCGTCAGTGCGGTGGCGCCGGCGAGTCGCCGCGGCGTCCACGTTTCTTCCTCGACGATCATGCGCGTGTACGCATAGAGTGCGGCGGTCATGAAGAACACCATCGTCGTGTCCGGCGTAAACGTCCGTCCGTAGTAGAAACTGCCCGGCATGATCGCAAAGAGCAGGGCCGCCAAGATGCCGGCAAGCTCGCTGCCGAAGAGCCATCGTCCGAACAGGCCGATCACGGCGACGGTGCCCAGGCTGAACGCGATGCTCGTGAGGCGGCCGATCACTTCGTGCACGCCGAAAATTTGGTAGAAGGTGGCGGCTACGATCGGCACGATCTGCAACTCGAGCTCGACGTAGTTCGGAGGCGGACCGTTGTAGTTCGTCTGCGGATAGAAGATGTTGTATTGCAGCGTGGCGAAATTTTTGGCAATCGAGGCCGTATCGCCTTGACGCCATCCCGGATGGTCGAGAATGGGATCGTGCAGGCCTTGCAGGCGCAGCGCGAGCGCCAGCAGCAGCACGGCGCCCATCCCGACGCGCGCTACATTGCGTCTCTGAACGTCCAATACTTATTGATGAAAAAGTTCGTGAATGTGCCGACCAGCGTTGCCAGCAACCATGTCGTGGAGAAGTGATTATGACCGAATGGCCCGGCTATCCACCAGACCAGCTCGCCGAAGCCTAGTGAAATCGCCGAGACGGCGAGAAACTTTGCGCTTTCGCGAACGGGATGCGCGCTGGATCTGAACGTCCAAATGCGGTTCAAATACCAATTCGAGAGTCCCCCGGCCATGAATCCGATAGCGAAATCGCCCGCATTGGGAAGCGTCGTGGATTTCTGCAGCGCGTGCGCGACGACGAAATTCATCACCAGGCCCGTGAAGCCGACCGTTCCGAATTTCACGAATTGCCGAACACCGCGGCGTTGCGTCAGATTAAGCAACCCAGTACCAATCGGCGAAGAGCACGGTGAACAAGCCCAACAGCGGCAGCGAAAATGCCAAGATCGCGTTGTTGACCGACGCCCGCCTGCCCCACAGCGCCAAAATGCCGAACATCGGAAAGAGCACGAGCGCGAACCGCGGCATGCTCATGAGGCTCGACGTCGACAACGGCACCAAGATCGAAAGCGCCATGTAGGCGATGTACGAAGGGCGCAGACGCCGCCAGCCGCCGAGCAGAACTCCGATCATCAGCGCGGTAAATACGAGTTCCAGCGTCTGATTGGCGACCGTTTGCGGGTTGGCGGAGTGCGCGATCTTGTGAATCGTGTTCATCACCGCAGTCCATGGTGCGGCCAAATGGCGATCCCAGTGCACCTGCACGTGCGAGAAGTACAGCGGATCGCCGCCCAGCACCCAAAGGTATCCCATGTAGAGCACCAGCCCAACGGGGATGAGCGCGATGGGCAGCAGATCGAGAAGCGCGCCGCGCTCCTGCGGCGTTTCGCGAAGCGAGCGGTGCGCGGTGAACCATTCGATCGCAAACGGCACGACTAGTAAGACGCCCTCCACGCGCGTCATCGCGGCGAACAAGCCGATGGCGCCCGCCACCCACCAGCGGCGCTCGCGCATGTAGTAAAACGAGGCGACCGTGAGCATGAAGAACAGCGCTTCGGTGTACACGGCGGAAAAGTAGAGCGCAGTGGGAAAAATCGAGCAGTAGAACATCCCCCGCCGCGCGACGTCGCGGTCGAACTCGTGCTCCAAGAGCTTGTAGAGATAGAGCAGCCCGAAGAAGAGTGCGACGTTGGAGATTACCAGGCCCGCGACAAGATGATTGCCGATCAAGAAACCCAGGCCGGCGATGAGCAGCGGATACAACGGAAAAAACGCCATATCGGTGCCGTGATAACCGGTCGTGGCGATGTCGATGTAATGCACTGCGTCCCAACGTCCCCATACCGCCAGCAGCAGATTGCCGGACTCCTGCACGTGCACGCCGGCGCGCTGCCCGACGATCACCGCCGCGAGTTCCGCGATGACGATGATTGCAAAGCGCGTGACGACGAAATCGACCGTAACGTCGCGCACCGTCATATTGAAGCGGACGGCCATCGCGATCTTGATGACGCAGAAGAGCCCGAAACAATATAAAAAAAGGCGGGCGCCCCCGTGCGTGATCGAAACGGGGAGCGCGAATGCCAGCCACATGAAGACGAATGCCGTCCACGAGAACGCATCGTATTGCAGCGCGCGCTCGTACAGCACGCCCGTGCGCGCGCAGAAATAGCGGCCGTACCACAGCCACATCGTGGTGGTGAGAGCCGCGCCCAGCACGAGCGCAACAAGCAGCCCCAGTTGAACCAGCGCGGGCCGGTGCGTCGGCACGATGACGCCGAACCAGAAGAAGAAGCCCAGCGTCAAGCCGGCGCTTACGACCGCGGCGAGTGGTCCCCACCCGGCCGGAAGCAACGCGTCCGAAAGCGCGAGTTGGCCGCGCGCAATCCGGGACTGTTCGACGTGGGCTGACACGAGGAAATGGTGTTAAAGGAATCGCCCCGCTTCCCTTGTAGCCAAAGCGGCATGGCGACGATGATTGCGCGCACGGCAACCAGCCCGGTGTACACGCTGGATTTCGTGAAAGTGACCGAGAGCGCCGCCTTGGCGGCCTCGCGTTGGATGGGCCGCGGCGAACGCGATATTGCGGACAACGCGGCAGTGGAGCGCATGCGCGAGGAGCTCGGCGCAATGGACATTTCGGCGCGCATCGTTATCGGCGAAGGCGAGCGCGACGAAGCACCGATGTTGTACATCGGCGAGGAGCTGGGGCGCGGGGGTTTTGAAGTCGACATCGCAGTGGATCCCGTCGAAGGTACCAATCTGGTCGCGAACGGTTTGCCCAATTCGATCGCGGTCATGGCGATCTCCGAACGCGGCGGTTTGCTCAACGCTCCGGACACGTACATGAAGAAGCTCGCGGTCGGACACAAGGCGGCGCCGTACGTGCACATCGACGCGCCGGTGCGCGATAACCTCGAAGCGGTCGCGAATGCGCTCGAAAAGCCCGTGAGCGACGTGACCGTCGTGATCTTGGATCGGCCGCGCCATGCCGAACTCATCGAACAAGTGCGCCAAGCCGGCGCGCGCATCAAACTGATCTCGGACGGCGACGTGGACGCGTGCATCGCAACGGCCGTGGACGGTACGGGGATTCACGTCGCGCTCGGGACCGGCGGCGCGCCCGAAGGTGTGCTGGCCGCCGCCGCGCTCAAGTGTTTGGGCGGCAACTTCATGGGCCGGCTGCAATTTCGCAACGAGGAAGAAGTGCAGCGCGCGAGCGCGATGGGCTTCGGCGACCGCGACCGCATTCTAACGATTGACGATTTGGTCAAGGGCGAACACTTGGTGTTCTGCGCGACCGGAATTACGGACGGCGATCTCACGCGCGGCGTCCGCTTTTTCGGCAACAACGCGCGCACGCATTCCATCGTCATGCATTCCGATGGCACGGTCCGGTTCATCGAGTCGGTGCACCGGCTCGGCGCGCGCCCCGCGCACTAGCAGCGTCCCGTGCAGCGCAAACGCCATTATTTGGTCGTCGTCGGAGCGGGCTCGGGGGGATTTGCCGCCGCACGAACCGCGCGCGACATGGGTGCGGACGTGGCGCTCGTCGATCACGGCCCGCTCGGCGGCCTGTGCATCTTGCGCGGATGCATGCCGAGCAAAACGCTCATCGCTTCAAGCGACGCGGTGCAGGACATGCGGGAGGCGGCCGAACTAGGCGTCCATGCGGCGCAAATAACGATCGACTTTCCGCACATCATGCGCCGCAAGCGCGAGCTGATCGACGGCTTTGCGCAGTATCGCATCGAGGGCATCGAGCAGTTTCCGCTCTATGCGGGCCAGGCGCGTTTTCTCTCACCAACGCAGCTGCAAGTCGGCGACCAACTCGTGGTGGAAGCGGAGAAGTTCATCATCGCCACGGGCAGCGTCGTTGCTCCGGCAAGTGCCGTGCACGGGCTGGCGGACGCGGGCTACATCGACAGCGACGGCGCCTTGGAGTTGCGCGAGCTTCCGAAATCGCTCGTGGTGCTGGGCGGCGGCTACATCGGTTGCGAACTCGGTCAGTTCTTCGCGCGCATGGGCGTGAAAACGTCAATCGTGTTGCGCAGCAGGCATCTGCTTTCCGGCGAAGATCATGACATCGGCGAAGCGCTCACGCAGTATTTTCGCGAGGAGGGCATCGACGTCCACGCCCAGACGCAGATCGTTCGCGTGAGCACAAGCGGCGCACGGAAAATCGTGCACGTTGCGCGCGGCGGCGTGGAGGGAGAGGTGGAAGCGGACGAACTGCTCTATTGTCTGGGCCGCATCCCAAACTTGGCCGGCCTGGACCTGGACAGCGCGCAGGTGAAGTGCCACACGATTACGGGCATTGAAACGGACGAGACGATGCGCACGTGCAATCCGAATTTCTTTGCGATAGGCGACGTCGCCGGAAAGCACATGCTGGTGCACGTTGCGATCTATGAAGGCGAAATTGCCGCTCGCAACGCCGTCGCGGGCGGAAACGAGCAGGCTGACTACTCGTTGCAGAAGACGCACACCGTTTTCAGCGATCCGCAGGTTGCCGTCGTAGGAAAGACCGAGCGCGAGCTGCAGACTGCCGGCATCGCGTACGTCAAAGGCAGTTACGATTTCGCCGAGCACGGAAAGGCGCAGTGCATCAACAAGACCAAGGGGTTCGTGAAGATCATGGCGTCCGCGCACGATGGAGAAATCTTAGGGGCCGCGGTTTTAGGTCCGCACGGATCGGATCTCATTCACGAGATGATCGTCGCGATGCGGTATCATGCGACGGTTTCGGAATTCATGGCCATTCCGCATTTGCATCCCACCTTGGCGGAGATTTGGACGTATCCCGCGGAGGAATGCGCCGCGAAGCTGAACATGGCGGGGCCGGGAGGGATCGAGCCGGAAATCGCGGTTGGTGGAAGCAGCTAGCGGGCATTCCGGCGCGTCGCTCGTGCAGGCGGCGATCGTTCAAACAAAGCCTCACAAAGGACGGTACGCGCAGAATCTGCGCGATCTGCGGGAAATCTTCGCGCAGCTCGCTGCCTGGGATACGCCGCCGGAGCTGATCGTATTGCCGGAAGCCGCGCTCACCGGCTATTTTTTGGAAGGCGCGGTGTACGAACTAGCCTTGGACGCGCGGCGCTTCGCAGAGGATTTGGCCGGCGCGTGGCGCGCTGCGGGGGGCGGGCGTTGCGTCGACATCGCGTGCGGCTTTTTCGAAAATGCGCAAGGCACCTATTACAACAGCGCGATCTACGTGGAAGTGCAAGCGAACGCCGAGAGCATTCGTCACGTGCACCAAAAAATGTTTCTGCCGACGTACGGCGTGTTCGACGAGGAGCGGTTTCTCTCGCGCGGGCGGCGGCTGCGCGCGTTCCAAACGCGCTTCGGAGCGATGGCGATGCTGATCTGCGAGGACGTGTGGCACGCGATCGTGCCCACCATCGCCGCGATCAAAGGCGCGCGCGTCCTGATCGTTCCCAGCGCCGCCCCAGGACGCGGTATTGAAGAAGACGACGAGCTCGCAAGCATCGCGCGCTGGCGCGAGATCCTGCAAGCGACGGCAGCCGAACACGGCGTGTATCTGCTCTATGCCGGCTTAGCCGGATTCGAAGGCGGCAAAGGCATGACCGGATCTTCGCGGGTGGTCAGCCCGCACGGCAGAACCATCGTGCAGGCGCCGGCGCTCGGGGCGCACATCATTCGCGCAACGCTCGACATGCGCGAAATCGAGTTGGCGCGCGCAGCGCTTCCGCTGCTCGGCGATTTGCAGGCGGTGCTGCCCGACTTGCTGCTCGACGACGAACTGCCGTTGCCCGTGCGCCGGTCATGAGCATTCCCGTCATCCAGCCCGATGCGCAATCGTTTATCTCGCCGCCGCGCATCAACGCGAAGGTCACCGCACTATGGTTAGTCGCGTTCTTGCAGGACGAACTCGTCGCGCGCCGCGGCATCGGCCGCGCGGTGATCGGGCTGTCCGGCGGCGTCGATTCGGCCGTTACGGCGTTTCTGTGCGCCCGCGCGCTGGGTGCCGGAAACGTGCACGCGATCCGCATGCCCTATGCGACGTCGAATCCATCGAGCCTGCGGGATGCGCGCTTGGTCGTCGACGCGCTCGGCATCCCGGAAGACACGATCGAGATCAGCGCCGCGGTCGACGGGTATCTGCAGTTCGAGGCCGGCGCGGATGCTCGTCGCCGAGGAAACGTCATGGCGCGCGTGCGCATGCTCGTGCTGTTCGATCAATCTGCGAAATACGCGGCGCTGCCCATCGGCACCGGCAATAAAACCGAAAGGCTGCTGGGATATTTTACCTGGCACGCCGACGACACGCCGCCCCTCAATCCTATCGGCGATCTCTACAAGTCGCAGGTATGGGAGCTCGCGCGGTATCTGGGCGTGCCCGCGCCACTGATCGAAAAGGCGCCCAGCGCGGATTTGGAAGCCAATCAAACCGACGAAGCGGATCTGGGCATCTCGTACGCAAAAGCCGATGCGATCCTGGCGCGGATGCTCGAGGGATACTCCAACGCGCAGTTGATCGAGCGTGGATTTTCGCAAGACGACGTCGCGCTGGTGCGTCGCCGTCTGGACGGCACGCACTGGAAACGGCATTTGCCGACGACGGCGATGCTCACGAACACGGCGATTAACGAGTTTTATCTGCGTCCGGTAGATTTTTGATGCGTTCGGCCATGGTTCGACATAGCCTGTCCTGAGCTTGCCGAAGGGCTCACCATGACAAATTACGATACCCCGCCTGTCGAAGGATGGCTGAGCTTGTCGAAGCGTTCCCAATTTTTGTCACCCTGAGCCTCACGTTGTCACCCTGAGCCTGTCGAAGGGTGGCTGACCTTGTCGAAGCGTTCCAAATTTGTCATCCTGAGCCTCACGTTGTCACCCTGAGCCTGTCGAAGGGTGGCTGACCTTGTCGAAGCGTTCCAAATTTGTCACCCTGAGCCTCACGTTGTCACCCTGAGCCTGTCGAAGGGCGGCTGACCTTGTTGAATCGCTTTAAATTTTGCCATCTTGACCATGACTGACTGCGGCTCAACTCCGCTCGGCATGGTTCGACAAGCCATGACAAATTACGATACCCCGCTTGTCGAAGCGTTCCAAATTTGTCACCCTGAGCCTCACGTTGTCACCCTGAGCCTGTCGAAGCGTGGCTGTGTCGAATCGCTTTAAATTTTGCCATCTTGACCATGACTAACTGCGGGCTCGACTGTGCTCCGCCATGGTTCGACAAAGCCTGTCCTGACTTGCCGAAGGGCTCACCATGACAAATTACGATCCGCTTGTCGAAGCGTTCCAAATTTGTCACCCTGAGCCTCACGTTGTCACCCTGAGTGCCGAAGGGCTCACCATGGCAAATTACGATCCTGTCGAAGCGTTCCGAATTTGTCACCCTGAGCCTGTCGAAGGGCGGCTGAGTTTGTCGATCGCCATGACGGAGGGGCGGCGCTTTTGCCGGTAGTTTATGCCCAGCGTTGAGATCTTCGCCGTCGGAACGGAACTGCTGCTGGGCCAGCTCGTCGATACGAACACCGCGCATATCGCCGCGGCGCTGGCGGCCGCGGGCGTGGACGTGTACGCCACGCACGCCGTGGGCGATAACCGCGCGCGGATCGCTGCCGCAATTCGCGGTGCGCTGCAGCGCGCCGACGGCGTCATCAGCTCCGGAGGCCTGGGGCCGACGGTCGACGATCTCACGAAAGAGGCGGTGTGCGACGCGCTGGGCGTGGGCACGGAGTGGAACGAGGCTGCGTACCGCAACATCGAGGCGATCTTTGCGCGTTCGGGACGGCGCATGCGCGAGAACAACAACAAGCAGGCCGAAGTGCCGAGCGGCTCACTCGTGCTCCTGAACGACAACGGCTCCGCTCCGGGGTTCATTGCCGTGCGCGACGACGGCAAGTTCGTCACCTGCATGCCGGGCGTACCGCACGAGATGAAGCCAATGCTCGCTCGGCAAGTACTGCCGTGGCTCCGCGAGCACTTTGAACTGCGCGAAGCGGTGCATACGCGCGTGCTGCACACCGTCAACATCGCGGAGTCTGAGATCGATCACCGCATCGATGCATTGTTTCGGACGCTCGAAAATCCAAAAATCGCCGTGCTCGCGCACGACTTCCGCTGCGACGTGAAGATCATGGTCAAGGCGCGCTCCGCAGATGAGGCGGCGCAGCTGATCGCGCCGGTCGAACGCGAGATCGCCGGGCGGCTCGCGGGCCACGTCTTCGGCGCGGACGCCCAGTCGCTGCCGGGCGCGATCCATACGCTCCTGCAGCAGCGGGGCAGGACGCTTGCGGTGGCGGAATCCTGTACGGGCGGATCGCTCTGCGCCGCGCTCACGAGCGTGGCAGGTTCTTCCAAGAGTTTCATGGGCGGCGTCATCGCGTACGACAACGCCGTCAAGCGCAACGCCCTGGGAGTCGCCGGCGAAACGCTGCAGCGCGCGGGCGCGGTGAGCGAAGAAACGTCGCTGGAGATGGCGCAAGGTGTGCGCGCGCGGCTAACGGCCGACGTCGGGTTGTCGACGACCGGCATTGCTGGGCCCGCGGGCGGTACGCCCGAGAAGCCGGTGGGGTTGCTGTGGATCGGCATCGCGGACGAACGAGCGGCGCACGCGGTGAAGCTGCAGTTGCCGGGCGACCGCGCGGCCATTCAAGCGCGCGGCACGACCGCCGCGCTCGGGCTGCTCTGGAAAACACTGGTTGGCAAGGAACTAATGTGAGCGTCCGGCGCGTAATCGGGGAAAAAGGGAGAACCGTGAAACGCATTGTGTCAATCGTGGCGGCATTCGCCGTCTCTGCGCTTTCGTTGACCGCCTGCGGGGGCGGGGGCGGCGGAGGCTCCTCGCCGGGCGGTTCGGGCGCCGTTCCGCCGGTCACCCAAACCTCTGCGCCGGCTCCTGCGCCGGGTACGCAATCCGCGGATTGTCCGTCGAGCGGCCCCGCGGCCGCAAGCGCAGCTTCAGGGATTGGGACGCAAAGCGTGCGGCGGGGGCCGACGAGCGACACGGGTGCGGATCGCTATGTCCCCGGCGTCATCACCGTCACGTATGCATCGGACGACGCGGGGCGCGATATCGAAAACACCGCTCGAGTGATGAATGCGCGCACGGCCGAGCTCCGTTTGGAGTCGCTGGGTTTAAGAGTCCGCGTGCTGACCGTCGCGCCATCGCAGGTTGCGCAGACGATTGCGCGCCTGCAGCACAAGCCCGGGGTCCGCAGCGTGGAACAGACGCAGTACCGGCACATGCTGAGCGCGGTGAATGTGAACGATCCGTACTACGTCGGCTTCGGGACGCGCCAGCCGTATTTTGAGACCGCGTCCATTCCCGGGCAGTGGGACATGCACGCAATCGACGTCGCGACCGCGTGGGGGTATTATTCGCACATTCCGGCGGTAGGCGCGCCGATCGCCGTGATCGATACCGGCGTCGACGTTACGCATCCCGATCTCGCGAACAAGATTTCACGGCAAATGTGTTTCGTGACGTATCCCAGCACCGCCGCTCAGACTACCGGTCCGTATGCCGTCGACAGCGACGGCCATGGCACCAACGTGGCGGGCATCGCGGACGCGGACACGGACAATGGCTTCGGTTTTGCGGGCGTTGCGTTCGACGCGCCGCTGCTGGCATATCGCATCTTCCCGACCACGCCGAGCGGTGGCTGCGTGGATTCGAACAGCAAGCAGTGTTCCACCACGATTATCGATGAAGTCAGCGCCATCAACGATGCGGTGGCGCACGGCGCGAAGGTGATCAATTTGAGTCGGGCTCCGACGGGCCGCTGGCAAGCTGTAGCCAATCCCCGGAAAAAGAGGCAATTGAGTCCGCAATAGCGCGCGGCGTCGTCGTCGTCGCAGCATCGGGCAATGGTAAAAAGACGAACGGCGTCGACGTCGCGCAGAATTATCTCGACTGTCCCGCCGCCTATCCCGGCGTGATCGCAGTGGGCGCAGAAGGTCCGGCGGGCGCATCCAACTCCGAAGCGGTCGCATCATACTCCAATTGGACGTCGGCGGGTGGAGCCGGAAGCGGCGGGGTCTATCTGGTTGCACCCGGCGGGACGGCAACCAGCGGCAGCGACACCAGCGATCTGCACTTCGTCGAGAACATTACCTCGAGCGAAATGGCCGGCGCCGCGGAGTACTGCCGGACCGACTACGCGGGCCAAAGCGGCGATTGCCGCGGCGGCTTTGCGGGCACCTCGCAGGCGACGCCGCACGTCGCGGGCGTGGCGTCGCTCATGCTGGGCTTGCGGCCGTCGCTCACCCCGGCGCAGATTGCGGCGGACTTGTGCGCGACCGCGCACAACATCCGCGATTCCAAGCAGGGCTGCGGACGCGTTGACGCCGCGGCGGCGGTGGCCAAAGCGCTCTCGCAGTAATTCGCGAACTCGCCGTTACCGCGGCGAGTTAAGGGAGCAATGTTGAGGGCCGATACTATGATCGGCCCTCAACGATTTTTAGGAGTGTTTGGAATGCGATCGGTTTATCGGGTGAGCGCGGCATTCGCCGTTGCTGCGCTGACGCTTACTGCCTGCGGCGGAGGCGCCGGCGGCGTCGGACCAACGACGAATCCAACGCCGACGCCGACATCGACCGTGTCTTCGGTACTGACGTGTCCCGCGAGCGGCTCGCTTCCGAGCTCCGTAGCGGTTGGCCGGCGGCGCATTCCCGTCGCGCGCGTCAAAAACCCCGGCGTGGTTTCGGGAACGCTTGCCGTAACCTACACGCACGCCGCTGATTTGCAGCGATTGGATCGCATCGCCGCCTCGATGCAGGGCAGCCGCGTTTCCGATCTGGCCTTCAACGATCTCGGCCTGCGCAGCCGCATCGTTCATGTCGATCCCGATCACGTAAACGAAGCGATAGCGCAGTTGAAGCGGCTCCCCGGCGTACGCTCCGTTTCGCCGGTCGGCTATCGCGCGCGCATGACGATCGTCACGAACGATCCCTATTACGGCGGGTTTGGCGCTTCGTCTCCATACTTCGAAACGGCCACGACGCCCGGTCAGTGGGACATGCATGTTACCAATGTTGAAGCGGCCTGGAACGCCGTCGCGTCGAGTGCGCCGGTCGTCGGATCGAACGCGCCGATCGCCATCGTCGATACCGGAGTCGACGTCACGCATCCGGAACTGAGCGCAGGCGTCATGGTGCGCACGCAGTGTTTCGTCACCTATCCGGAAGGCACGACGCAGACGAAGGGCACCTATGTCACCGATACCGACGGCCACGGCACGAACGTCGCGGGCATCGCGGCCGGCGATACGGACAATGGCCTCGGCTTCGCGAGCGTCAGCTACGATGCAAAGATCTTGGCGTACCGCATTTTCCCGTCGGATCCCGCGGGTGGATGCGATCTCAATAATCCCCCTGCGCAGTGCTTCTCGGATTCCTCCGATGAAGCCGCTGCCATCGACGATGCGGTGAGTAACGGCGCAAAAGTCATCAATCTCAGTTTAGGGGGATCGCAGCCGTGCTCGACCGGCGATCCCGAGTATATTGCCGTCGAAAATGCGATCAAGCACAACGTCGTAGTGGTCGCCGCCGCCGGCAACGGCGATCCGGACACCGGAATGGGGTTGCCGCAGTTGGACTGCCCCGCGAACGATCCGGGCGTCATCGCCGTCGGCGCGTCAGCCGTGGACGACAGCCTGCCGAATACCGACGTGCAGTACGTTGCGAGCTACTCCAATTATCTGACCAACGGCGGAAACGGCTATTATCTGGTCGCTCCGGGCGGCGATCCGAGCGGCGGGAGCGACGCGGACGAACTGCACTGGATCCAGCACATCTATTCGAGCACCGCGGTGGAGGCGGGTGACTGCGGCGTCGATTGGGAGGCGGCCTCGTCGGTCGACGATTGCAAGATCGATATCGCCGGCACGTCGCAAGCCACGCCGCACGTGGCCGGGGCTGTTGCGCTGATTCTTTCCGTCAAGCCGAATTACACGCCGGCGCAAGTCGCGCAAGCGTTGTGCAAGAGCGCCGCCGACATCCAAGATCCTCACGAGGGCTGCGGACAACTCGACGTGGCGGCGGCGGTGGCATACGCAAAAGCGCATTGAGGCGTCGTAGCGTCGCTCACTGCAGCCGCCACCGCCAGGCGTTCCAAAAAATCGATCCCGCCGGCGAGGGTGCGACGCCGGTTATTCCGTCTCGAAACGCATCGGGCATGCGGACTTGCCAGAGCGTAAATTCGGGCAGCTCCTCGGCGCGCCGCCGCTGCACGATCGCATAATCGCGTTTGCGTTGGGCGCGGTTGACCGTGCGCAGCGCGTCGTGCATCGCGGCGTCCGCCGCAGGATCGCACCAGTAATCGTAATTTACGCCTGACGGGGGCCGTTCGCTGCAGGCGAGGTTGAACGTGTCGTCGGGATCCGGTCCCAGCACCCACCAGGCATCGTACGCGAGCTGATACTTGCCCGAGGCAAGAATGCCGCCTGACGCCTGCGGGCCCCAAAACGCCGAAGGCGGAAACGTTTTGATCGCGACGTTGATGCCGATGTGCTGCAGATCGCTTTGCAGCACCGTCGCAACGAGCGTCGATCCGTTGTTGCCGGTGGGCGAGATGACGAGCGTGAGATCGAGCGGTGCGCCGGGATGCGCCTGCTGCATCAAGCGGCGGGCATCGGCAGGATCGTAACGGATCGCCCCCGTGTGCGGATCGTTCGCCCATCCCGTTTCGGGCTGATCGCCGTTGACGATGATGCCGGAGCCGTGCGTTGCCGCAGCGAGCAATTGTTTGCGATCGATCGCCTCCGCAATCGCGCGACGGACGCGGATATCCCGCAGCGGCGGAGCGCGCAAGTTGAACCGCAGGACGTGCAGATCCGCGATCGGCGTCAGATACACGTGAAGATGCGGAATGTGTTGCAACTGCGGCAGGAGCTGTGGATCGACGTCGACGTACGCATCGACTTCACCGGTGCGCAGCTGCTCGAGCCGGGTATTCGGATCGGGAATAATGCGGTAGACGATGCGCCTCATCGCCGGAGCGCCGCGCCAGTAGAACGGATTCGCTTCGAGCACGACACGGTCGCCGTGCAGCCACGAGACTACCCGGAACGGCCCCGATCCGACCGGCAGCGCGTTATACGGGACGCGGTTGAGATTCGGATATCGCGCCAGCAGGTGCGCGGGGAGCAGCACGCCCGGGCTGCCCTGAGGTCCGAAAAAATACGCCGTGAACGGTGAGAACGGCTTCTTCAGACGGACGATCACGGTGCGTGCGTCCGGTGCGCTGACGCTTGCGACGCGATCGTAGCCGACGCGCGTGGCGACGTTGGTCGCGGGGTTCATTACGGCGCGATATGAAAATACGACGTCGCGCGCCGTGAGCGGCACTCCGTCCTGCCACCGCACGTTCGGGCGCAGATGGTAGACGATCGTGCGCTCGTCGGCGGAGATTCCGCCGTTTTGCCGCGTCGGCACCTGCGTTGCGATTTCCGGAATCAGTTCGCCGCGGTCGTTGCTTTCAAGCAAATACGACATGTACAAATGGCTGAACTCGTACAGATCCGCGGACGCCGAGAGCAGCGGATTGATCGAATCCGGTTCCCCGGCTAGACCCGTGAAGACGAAGGTATCGTGCGCCGCACGCCGGCGCGTCTCGGAACCGCTGCACGCCGCCGCAAACAACAACAGCAGCGCCAGTGCGATGAAGGTGTGCCGCGGAATTTGCCGATTACACAAAGTCGCGCAGCGTCAGCGTTACATCGCGCTGCATGCCGGCCTTGGATGCAACGCGCAGGTGCAACTGCGTTCCCGGCACCCCATAAAAGAGCTGACGTACCGCCTGCAGACTCATCGACGACGCCGGTTTCCCATCAATGCTGACAATCGTGTCGCCGTCCGCAATGCCCGCCTGCGCTGCCGGAGTGCCGGGGCGCACGTTCAGTACTACGTACCGTCCGCCGCGATTGAGCAAGAAGAGCCCGGCGCGCTCGTACGCATCGGGATCGCCGAACGACGCATTCGGCGTGAGCACCATGGTTTGCCCGTAGTAGTTCAGCGTGAGGGTAAAGCGCTTCCAGACGCTGCCGCCGACGTTGGCCGCGACGAACGGGACGGCGAACGCGCCTTGCGTTTGGGTGGTGAAGTCGGCCACGAGGTCGGGCAGCGTGAACCTGCCGATGCTCAGGGATTGCAAACGTCCCAGCCTACCGAACTCCGGTCCCCCAAAGCCGAACCCGTTGACGCCGGCCGCGCTGGTCCGTTTTGGTACGATCTGCGGGTGCGCGGCGGTGAACGGCGTCATGAGTGAAATCGAATCGCGCGCCCCCGTGTCGAGCGTGCATTGCGCAGCGATGCTGTCGATGGTGCAGGCAAATTGCGGCTGCTGCCCGTCCAGGACGAAATGCAGACGTCTGCCCCGGCACGCGGCGCCGTGCTGCTCGGGAGCTGCAGTACGACACGGCTGTTCGCATAGTCGAACGTCGTGACGAAACGCGAGAGTACTTCAAAGCCGATCAGCCCATCGACGCGCTGACCGGCCGACATGCCGAAACCCAAGCGGGTCGGCGCAAGGGCGAAGAGTTGATCCCGAACGGTGGCATCGCCGACCTGCAGCGTACGAACCTTTGCGAAGCTCAGCGATTCGGTCTTCGATCCTACTCCGCCGCCTTGAATGGATCCGTGCCCCGCAGCGCCGATTTCTTGAGCTACCGCCGGGTCGACGATATTGACGCCGCCGGTGTCGAAAATGAAACGGTACGGGCCTTTGCCGTTGAGCATGACCGAGAGGTACACGTGGTTTTCCGCCAGATCGATCGGCACGGTCGTCTCCGCCGCACCGGCTGCAATCGAGAAGTCGTGCGCGTTTGAGACGGGTTTGCGCAAATGCGCTGGGCCGTCGGGCGGATTCACGACGGCTTGAGTGACGGTTACATCGGCTCTATTACCATCGCTGGAAAGCGTTCGCGTGGCAAACGGAATCATCAAACCATCGACTGCGCGATACGCCGAATACGCCGCCGTGAAGGAGCGGGGCCCGATTGTCAGCACGGACTGCGCGGGTAGGTGGCTCGCGCGATCGAACCAGAGCTGAAACGGCACCGCCGAGCCCGGTGCTCTTACGACCAGCACGTCATAGTGCCGGCCGGACGCGAATTTCGTGCCGCCCCACGCGAGTAGCGCGCCGCCGTGGTTCGCTGCCCACAGCGCGTAATTGCTTTCAAACGCCGCGCTGATCTCTTGCGCGCGTCCGGCTTGACCGCCGTCAACCCATACCAAGCCGGAGCCGTCGCGATTCCATACCGACGTCCCGTCGTAACCGTCGCCGCCCGAAAGCGGCGGATTCGAGTACGACTCGGCGAACCGCGCGCCGCCCATTTCCTGCCATGCGGCATTGGTTCCGGGTAGGCCGCCCACGGTTGCGGTCGCGTTGAGGTGCAGGATCTTCACTCGTTCCAGCGCCGATCCGCCGAGCGCGGCGCGTGACTCACGCAGCAGCGTTGCGATGCGCGCATCGGGCGCCTGCGCACTGGACGACGCCGGGCAAAGGGCAAGGGCCGCCGATATAAGGGCGGCGCAAAATGTGATATGCAAGCTCTTCATCGGTTCGCTCCTATGTCCGGCCGTATCCGATCGACTCCAGCACGCGCTGCGTTGCGACGGCCTGCGCGAACGTCGGCACCGCGCTCTTTCCAATCTCGATCTGCTTGACGAACTCGTCGAGCAGCTGCAGGATAAGCGGCACGTGCGGGTCGACGGCTTGCAGCTTCTGGTACGCTGAGGCTTTGCATTCGAGCTCGGCCGTTTCATCGCCGTCGACGCTGAAGAGCCGCACGTCGAACACGTCCGTACCGCTCGCGACTGCGGTGCGATTCTCGGCGTGCACTGCCAGCGTGAACGACTCCACCGCTTCCGTCGCATCGGCCGAAACACGTGCGACGAGGCCGTCTCCGTAATCGATGATCGCAAAGCAGCCGTCGTCGACGCTGCTCGTAAAGGTGCCGTTGTCGTCCTGCCGTTGCGCGTTAGCGGTTCGCACGTACCCCGTGCTGCGCACGGGTGTGCGGCCCGCGATCCACGTTGCGCTGTCGATTAGGTGTGAAAGCAGCGCGCCGGCCATGCCGCCGCCGCGCGCCTTGTCGAACCACCACGAGCGCGCGCGTTTCACGTCGGCGCGCAGGCGCCCGGAAAGTTGCGCGATCTCGATTTGGCGCAGCGGCGAGAGATGCCCGTTCTGCACGAGTTCTTTGATGGCGATTCGCTGCGGTATCCAGCGGAATTCGTGCATGACTGCGGTGGCGGTGCCTGCGCGACCGGCGGCCGCCAGCAATTCTTCGGCCTCCCGCACGTTCAGCGCAAAGGGTTTCTCGCAAATGACGTGCTTGCCCGCGTCGAGAGCGGCCAATACGTCGGCATGGTGGGTAAACGGCGGCGCCGCGACCGAGACGACGTCCACGGCGCAGCCTTGGAGCAGTTCGCGTACATCGGTGAAGGCATGCGCAATGCCGCGCTGCGCGGCGACGTGTTGCGCGTTATGGGGCGAGGCCAGCGCGACGACTTCGAACTTCGGATGTGCGGTGAATGCCGGCAGATGCGCGCGAACGCCGAAGCCGCTGCCGACGATGCCGACTTTGTAGCGCCCCGTCGATTCATTCACGCGTGATGCACTCCGCGAGAACCTCGAGCGCGCATTCCAACTGTGCCTGCGCGATCGTCAGCGGCGGCGTTATGGACAACACATTGCCGTCCGGCCCGGCTTGCAGCAGAATCACCCCGCGCTCCAGCGTGCGCATGACGGCGCTGCTCGCATCGCGGGCACTGTGAAGCTCCAGGCCCCACATCAAGCCGCGTCCGCGGACTGCAACCGCTTTGTCTTGCGCGCACAATGCGCGTAAATGCTTTTCCAACAGCACACCCATTTCGGCGGCGCGCCCGGGCAACCCGCCGCGCTCGATCTCCGCGATGTTCGCAAGCGCGGCGGCACATCCCATCGGGTTTCCGAGATACGTCGACGTGTGCAGCGCTTCGCCTGAGGAGCGCGGCCATGCATCCATGATGCTGGCGCGCGCAATCGTGGCGGAAATCGGAAAACCGTTGCCCATGGCTTTCCCGATGCACAAGATATCGGGCGTGACGCCTTCGCGTTCGCATGCGAACAGCGTGCCGGTTCGCCCGAAGCCGGTATAGATCTCGTCGAAGACCAGCAGGACGCCGAACTCGGTGCACAGCTCGCCGCAGGCCGGCGAGAAAACCTTGGGGCGGCACGATGCAGCCGGCGCGTCCTTGGATCGGCTCGACGATGAGGGCGGCGACGTCATTGCGGCGCGTGAGCGCCGCGCGAGCTTCCTGCAGCGCCGCATCGGCACGGTCGCGTGCATCGCCGGAAGCAGCGTCGGGATAGTGCAAAAACGTGGTTCGCTGCGGCAGAACGTCGAGAAAGGGCGCGCGAAAGCGCTCGATGCCGGAAATTTCCAGCGTCCCGAGCGATAAACCGTGATACGCGTTGCGGTATGCGGCGAACGCCGGCTTTCCCGTCGCGATCATTGCCGTTTTGAGCGCGGCCTCCACCGCTTCGGCACCGGTTGAGGCCAGAAACGTCTTGCGCAGATCGCCCGGTGTGATCGCCGCGAGCCTTTCCAGCAAGCGCACCTTCACGTGCGTCGGATGCACGTCGCCCATCGCGTGCATCAACCGTGCAGCTTGATCCGCGATCGCCGCGGCGACGTTCGGATTGCCGTGTCCCGCGTTCGCAACGCCGAAGGCCGCGGTGAGATCGATGTAGCGGTTTGCGTCGGCGTCCCAGACGTTCGCGCCGGCCGCCGACTCCCAAAAGACGGGAAAACGCTCGCTCATGAACGTGACGTTGCGCGATTCGAATGCAGTGAAGCCGGCTGCGAACTCGCGCGTTCGCGGGCCGGGGATGGGCGTTTGCAACTGCGGCAACAACGCTTGCGTCATAGCGACTTGTCGATCCACCGGACGAACTGCGCAATGCGCGGACGGCCGCCGTGATTGCCGCCCAGCGGCGGATGCTGCAGTTCGCCAAACGGTGTCAGCCGCGCCGCGCCGGCATCGATTGCCAAGCGAACCAAATCGGCGCGAGCTTCGCCGAGCGCGAAACCTTCGATCGCCAAGCGATGGCGACGCAAATACGAGAGCGCTTGCGAGGCCCCATTTACCGGCATGACGCCGAGCGTTCGCGGTAAGAACGAGGGCGGCTCTCCCGGCGGTGGATCGAACAGCAGCATATACTGCGCGTCCGTATTCGCAAAGACGGCGCCGGTGCCGGCGGCTGCGCGAAACGCTGCGAGACTTCTCTGCTGCAAGATCTGCGCAGTAACCGACGCGTCGCGTGTGCCCGGCGGAAATTCGACGCTCGCGCGTTCCATGGCCGACGCCAGCAGCGCGCAAAAACGCTGCGGATCGACGGCACCTCCCTCCTCGACGAACAATGCGTGAAGCGAAAGGCAGCCCTCGCTCTCGTACAACAACGCATCGCGTGCCGCTCCATTCGCAAACGACACGGCCGTCGATTCACGTGCTAAGCACTCTCGCCCCAAATATCCCACGCTGGCCCGCGATCCGTAACCGATGAACCGCTCGGGGTCCCGCACCGTACGCGCAATGGCCCGCAGCGTTTCATTGCTGCCGAAGGCGACGACGGCATCGAAATCTTCCAGCGCCGGCACCTCACTTTGGGCGGACGCCCACGTTCGTGCGCGCGCGGCCTCTGAGAACTCTTCGAACTCCCGCGCCAGCGTTTCAAAGAACGCGGAGATGAGCGCATCCTCGCGATCTTTCACGAGGACGTCGCACTTGGCGCACAGCGCAAAGATCGCCGGAACGAGCGCGACGCCGATCGTCGTGCGGCTCGAAGATGATGCACACGCGCCCGATCGGCACGGCCAGAGCCGCGGGCCGTCCCGCACGTGCCGCAAATTCATCTAAGATTTCCACGCATCCGAGCTCGCTTGCGATCGTCGCGCGCAGCTGCGCTTCGGTCACGGAGAAGAAGAGCCGGTCCAGCGCATACTCGGCGACGGGTGCGGAGTATCCGGTTCGCTCGCAGATGCGATCCAGCGCGCGAACGCGCGGTGGAAAATCTCCGTCGCTCCAGCGCTCCGCTGCGCCGGCGATCGCGCGCACGATCTTGCCTGCGGGTAACGCTTGCAGCGCCGTCACGCGCGCTGTACGGCCCGCAGTTGCTCGGCGTCCAGCGAACACCCGCGCGGTTCTGCGGGCGCTTCGCGGCCTATCAATACGATGCCGCTCGGGCGTCGCCACGCCGACGTCTTGCGTTTGAATCGCCACGCACGAGGATCGGTTGGCAAGGTCGACGTGCACGAGCGTGCCGGCGACCCCGGGCGGCAGCGTCTGACCGCCGGAACCCACGACGCGGGGGCGCATCCAGCGCGGCGCGCGTTTGACGCGCTCCTTACCGGGGGCTGCATCGTAATACTGGCTGGTCAGCTCCGTCATGCCGTACTCGGCGACGATGCGTTCCTCCGGCAACGCGAACGTTTGCGCGAGCTGCGCGTAGAGTGCCGCGCGTTCAACGCTGCGGGTGCGTCCTTTGAAGCCGCCCGTTTCCATGACGCGCGAGCCCGGATGCAGCGGTAGCGATTCCACGTGCCGCTCACCAAACGCGTCCAGCAACTGCACCAGCGCGAACGCCGTCGCAAATATGCAGACGGGTTTGCCTTGCGCGCCGGCAGCGCGCGCGTTGGCGATCAAGCGATCGACGTCGAGTGCATCGTCCCGCCACGTACCATGCGTGCGCGCCGTCCCCAAAGCGCTCCGCGACGCAGCGCGCCATGTATCCCAGACTGGACTGCGGGCGCTCTGCGGGATGTGCTACGAGCAGCAGATAACGCAGCGGTTCGCACGCATCGTGCAGCATGGCATCGCGAAAGCTCGCCAGCAGCGCTGCCTCGTACAGCGCGGCGCTTTCCATGTAGTGCGTGCCGTGCGCCTGCGTCCTTGACGAAGTAGGCCTGTGCTGAGCCTGACGAAGTAGCCTGTGCTGAGCCTGACGAAGTACCGCTCGTCACAAACGTGAGCGCGGCCCGCGCGGCATCGAACGTGCACAGCGCCGCTTCCTTATAGGCGGCGGTTGGCATGGCGGGAATCGCTTCCCACGATTGCGGAAGGGACGAGAGCGCTATCCCCAGCCGCTCGCAATAGCGGGCGTACGGCGCGTTGTACCGCAGTTGGTGCGCGAAGACGCGCAGCGCGAGATCGTTGAAATCAGGAACCGTGCGCCGCTCGATGCAGCGCAAAATTTCCGCGTCGAGCGCGTCGGCTTCTCGCCGGTACCGATCGTCGTTCACGATCGTCTGCGGCTCGTGATGAGTCCGCTGTTCATGCCGCTGGTCGACAGGCCGCCGCTTTGGCGCGCCCATTCGACTTTGATGCAGCGATCGACCACGACCCGTAAACCGGCGTGGTCCGCGAGGTCGATCGCTTCGGCATTAATGACGCCGTACTGAAACCAGATCGCTGCGGCTCCGACGTCGATCGCTTCGCGCGCGACGTCCAGAACTTCGCTGGATTTTCGAAACACGTCGACGATGCTGGGAGGTCCGTGCCGTGCAGCGTATGCCGTAAGGGATGGATAGGCGCGAACGCCGTCGATTGCGGCGATCGTCGGATTGATGGGCGTAACGACCAGCGGCGTCTGCGTTCGCAAATAACTGAAGACGGTGTAGCTCGGGCGCAGCGGATTCGCCGAAGCGCCGATCATGGCGACCGTTTTGCTTGCGGCGAGCAGATCGCGGCGCGCGGCGACGGTATCGAGGATCACACGCGATGCCCCTCGACGAGCTGCACGACCACGGCGGCGCGCAGCGCGTTATCGAGGTCCCACACCAGATCGTCTGCGTCTTCCAGCCCAACCGACAGCCGAATGGCTTCGGGAGGCACACCGGCCTTGCGCAGCTCCTCGTCGCTGAGCTGCGAATGCGTCGTCGAGGCAGGATGGATCACTAGACTCTTCGTGTCGCCGACGTTGGCGAGATGGCTCCACAATTCGAGCGCGTCGATGAACCGCCGGCCGGCCTCGCGCCCGCCGCGAATGCCGAACGTGAAGATCGAACCCATCGCCGGCGCGTTGACCCACTCCACTTCCTCTCGCGTCTTCAAAAACTCGACGATGCGGGCCGCGTTTTCAACGTGCGCCTTCATGCGCAGCGGCAGCGTGTCCAATCCCAGCAGCAGCAGCCACGCATCCATGGGCGCGAGCTGCGAACCCACGTCGCGCAGCACCTCGGCGCGCGCGCGCATCAGAAAGGCGTACTCGCCGAACGTTTCGGTAAACACTTTGTCGTGATAACCGGGACTGGGCGCAGAGAGCAGCGGAAACTTGCCGTTGCCCCACGCAAACCTCCCGGACTCGACGAGCACGCCGGCAATCACCGCGCCGTGGCCGGAGATAAATTTCGTCGCCGAGTGAACCACGATGTCCGCACCGTGCGCAATTGGCCGGAACAGCGCCGGCGATGCAAACGTGTTGTCGACCACCAGCGGAATGCCGGCATCGTGCGCGATTTGCGCCAAGCGATCCACGTCGGCCGGCGTGCCGGACGGATTGCCGATCGTTTCTGCAAACAGCATCTTCGTGTTTGGTCGAATGGCATCGCGAATGGCTTCGTAGTCGTCGACCGGCGCAAACGATGTTTCGATGCCCATGCGGCGCAGCGTGATGCTGAACTGCGTAACGGTTCCGCCATAGACGTTTTGAGAACTGACCACATGATCGCCGCTTTGCGCCAGCGTGAGGACGACGCCGAGCTGCGCGGCAAGGCCGCTTGCGAACGCGACCGCGCCCAAACCCTCTTCCAAGCTGGCCATGCGCTCTTCGAATGCCGCCACGGTCGGGTTGCTGATGCGGCTGTAGATATGCCCGTAACTGCGCAGTTGAAAGAGCTCGGCCGCCTGCTCGGTCGAACCGAAAACGAAAGCTGCCGTTTGATAGATGGGCATGACGCGAGAACCGGTCACGGGATCGGGCGGCGTGCCCGCGTGGATGGCCCGCGTGGCAAAGCCGAACTCGCGTTCTTGCATGGTCGCGCGTTCTTCGACTCGAAAGGCTGCATACCCCAGGTTGAATTCGTAGAACGGGAGAGCTGTTATGGGCATGACCCTGACCGAGAAGATTCTTGCGCGCCACGCGGGAGTGGATTCGGTTGAACCGGGCCAAATCATCAACGCCAAGGTCGATCTCGTGCTCGCCAACGAGCTTTCGGCGGCAGTGGCCATCGGCGTGATGCGCGGAATAAAGGGCGCCGACCGCGTGTTCGATCGCGAAAAGATTGCGCTGGTCGAAGATCATTTCGTTCCGGCCAAAGACGCGCAGTCCGCCAAAGTCGCGAAGCTGATGAAAGATTTCGCGCGCGAACAAGAGATCACGCACTTTTACGACGTCGGCCGCGGGGGCATCGAGCACGTGGTGCTTCCCGAAGAAGGATTGGTGGCGCCGGGCGAGCTCATCGTTGGCGGCGACTCCCACACGTGCACCTACGGCGCGTTCGGCGCGTTTGCCACCGGCATGGGTTCCACCGACATCGCCGCCGCATTCGTCCTGGGCGAGGTGTGGCTCAAAGTACCCGCAAGCATCAAGCTCGTCTACAACGGGCAGTCGGCGAGATGGTGGTGGCTAAGGATCTCATGCTCAAAACGGTGGCCACGCTGGGCATCGACGGCGCAACGTATCGCGCGCTGGAGTATCACGGCACGACGGTCGACAACCTTTCGATTACCGGGCGCATCACGATGGCGAACATGGCGATTGAGGCGGGCGCCAAGAACGGAATCTTCCACGCCGACGCCAAAGTGCTGGCGTACGTCAAAGAGCGCACGACGCGCGACTTCATCGTTGAAAAATCCGATGACGACGCGCGGTACGAGCGCGTCGTAGAAATCGACGCCGGCGCGCTGGAGCCGCAGGTTGCGTGCCCGCATACGCCGGACAACGTGCACGGCATTTCCGAGGTCACCAACGAAACGATTCCGGTCGACCAAGTCTTCATCGGATCGTGCACGAACGGCTACATCGAGGATTTGCGCATCGTCGCCGAGATTCTGGACGGTAAGAAGATCGCTTCGACGCTGCGTGTGATCGTCAATCCGGGATCGCAAAAAGTGTGGATGCAGGCGGCGCAGGAAGGTATTCTTACGAAACTTGCTGCCGCCGGATGCGCGGTGAACACGCCGGGTTGCGGCGCCTGCTTCGGCGGCCACATGGGCACGCTCGGGGACGGGGAGCGCTGCATATCGACCACCAACCGCAATTACGTCGGACGCATGGGATCGCCCAAAGCGCAAGTGTATCTGGCCTCGCCCGCAACCTGCGCGGCATCCGCGCTCACCGGGCGCATCACCGACCCGCGGGCCGTCGCGGCGGTTGCCGGCAGATAATGGCGCGAACGCTGCGCGGCCGCGCGCACAAATACGGCAAAAACGTCGACACCGACGTCATCATCCCGGGCAAGTACTGCAACCTCATCGATCCCGCCGAACTCGGCAAACACGCGCTCGAAGGAATCGACCCCGACTATACCGCTAAAATGCAGCCCGGCGACGTCGTCGTGGCCGATACGAATTTCGGCTGCGGCTCCAGCCGTGAGGTCGCGCCCATCGCCATCAAAGGCTCCGGAACCTCGGCAGTGATCGCCAAGACGTTCGCGCGCATTTTCTACCGCAACGCGCTCAACATCGGTCTGCCGATCTTTGAATCGCCGCAAGCGGTCGACGGGATCGACGCCGGAGACGAAATAGAATTAGAACCGGCCACCGGCGTCATTCGCAATCTCACCAAAGGTACGACGTATACCGCCGCGGCCTTTCCGGAGTTCATGCAGAAGCTGATCGAAGCGGGCGGCCTTCAGCCGTACGTCGAGCGCCGCCTTGCGGAGCGCGGTTCGTAGGCCTGTTAAGCCCCTTCCACCCATTCCAGGCGCTGCATTGCGCCGGCGTCAGCGTCGCCGCTCACGCGTTCTACTAGGTGCAGACCGCTGCGCTCGGCGGTGACCGGGAGCACGACGCTCACGGTGCTTCCGCGCGCGGCGCACGTTGCGGACACGTGCGGACAAAGACGGGACGCGATGTACAGGCCGCGGCCCGATTCACTCCTGCACGGCGGCAGCGAGGGCGCCAGCGTAAAGCCCGGACCCGTGTCAAGTACGTCGAGATGCACGACCCCTTGTGCGTCGGAGTGGACCGTAATGTCGATGGGGCCGGGCGCGTGGCGAATGGCGTTTGCGATCAGTTCACCGAAGACCACTTCGGCCGCTTCGAAGTCGGACTGGCCGGCGCACGACCTGCGCAAAAAGCGCATGAACGCCCGCCGAGCCGAGAGAGCCGTGCATGCATCGTCCGCGTGAAACTGCCACTCCATAGGACCCCTGTTAGTTCCGGTTGACGGCGTAGAAGGCGGCGTACCTCCAGGACCGGACCGGTCTGGCCGCGCCAGCGCCATTGTGCCCATATGTTCCCTTTCGTACACATGCATTCGAGCGCCTGAAGAAGCCCGCTGGGGGTGCATGCCCAGGCTTGTCGAAGAAAGCCGTACTCGACGCACCCGCGGAGCGCATGCGCGGTCACCGGTCGCTCATAGTCGCCGGCTTGGCCCTTACCGAGAAACGCTCAATAACGCCGATTGCTATGAACCCGGCGAAGAGGCCATCTCGGTGCACAACCCTCCCTCGGCCGCTCAGGCCACAGGCAACCTATTCTTGGATCACCTTCCGGCCAGTGCCATGGAGACGCTGCGGCCTTCGCTTTGGCGAGTGGAGATCAAGAGCGGCACCATCATTTACGAACGTGACGAGGTGATGGACAAAGTGTTCTTTCCGGCCAACAGCATTCTTTCGGTCGTTTTGGAGATGTCCGACGGCGACACGGCCGAAGTCGGGATCATCGGACGTGAAGGGATGAGCGGCTTGTCGATCGTGCTCGGCACGTCGCTATCGCAGCAGCGCACCGTCGTGCAAGTTCCCAACGGCGCGCACTGTATTGCAGCCAAAGACTTCAGCGCGGCCGTTGAACGCGAGCCCGAATTGAAAGCTCTGGCCTTGCGCTATGCGCAAGCCACGATCACGACAACCGCGCAGCTCTCCGCCTGCAATAACCTGCACCCGACGAACGAGCGCTGCGCGCGCTGGCTTTTGATGGCGCACGATCGCGTGGATACCGATCTGTTGCTGTTGACGCAAGAATTCTTGAGTCAGATGCTGGGCGTTCGACGCGGCAGCGTCACATTGGCGGCGTCGACGTTGCAGGAAGCGGGATTTATCTCGTATTCGCGCGGACACATCAATATTCGCAGCCGGGCGGGTCTGGAATCCGCCACGTGCCAGTGCTATGAAGACATCGAACGCGACTGGGAAAGCGTCATGGGATACACCAAGCGCAAAGTCGGGCCGCGTTCCGGTTCGCCGGAGCTGCAAGCGACATTTCGCCGCGATGGCGTAGCGTAGGAACTGTTAGTCCGTTAAGCGGTCTTGTGCTACGGGATGCCGGGCGTCCCCGCGCCGGTTCCAGGCGTCAAATTATCGATCCACTTGTATTTGGGCCGGTATGCCGCCGTAAAACCCACTAAATCCCTGGTCGTATCCAACGTGCCGACCATATCGGTGCCGCCGTCCTGGGAACCGTTGAAAATCATCGCCGCGCCGTTGGGCAACGACACCACTACGCGCACCGTTTTACCGTCGACGCTGCCGGCGAGCGGATATTTTTTACCGTCCTGGTCCAAATATTGACCCGTGAGGACGCTCCCGCTTTGCGCAAGTTTGAAGTGCGTGTAGACCACGCCGTTATCGCGTTGAATCGCCACTTCCCATACTCCGGAGATGCCGGCGCGATTCTCGTCGACGTCTTTAGGCGGCGCGGGCGTCGCTTTGCCGCGCGGACGCGCCGGCGGCGAGGGTGGTGCGCTGGGCGCGGGGGAAACGCTGGGTGATGCGCTTGGCGCCGGCAAGGTTTGGCCGTACGCCGGCGCGGCCATCAACGCCGCAACGATCAGGGGAAACCAGAAGCGCTTCACGGGCGGGTACTCCTTATTGGAACGAGTGACGTTACGGCGTTCCGCTGGAAGATTCCGGCGAAGGGCTCGTTTGGCTGGGCGGCGGCGTCTGCGGAACCCGGCGCGGCTCGTTCGGCAGAAGCGGACGCCGAACCGGCGCTCGCATCGTGTTGCGCACGTTCAGGGCTGCGGCGATCTTGTGCGCCTCCGCCGCCAGCGCGACGACGAACCCGTCACCGGGACACTCCAAATCCGGCGACGTCCAGCCGTGATACTGTACGACCATCGCGGTACCGAAGGAAGCGCTCTTCATGCACGTCCGGCCGATGACGCGTCCGCTGGCTTTGGCTGTCTTCAAATCGTCGAAGAACTTCCGCGCGAGACCCAGCGGCACGTGCCCCGTCTGGGGCTGTTCGGTGGCAGTTCCAGAACGGTTCGTCGGCACGGTCGTAGCCGATCCGTCGGACCACACTTTAATCGTGTAGCCCGCGAAATTGGTCGATCCGGTGTTATGGATCACCGCTCCGTCACGCGAAGCTGCGGCATAGCCGGCCGATGCCGCGCTCGCTGCAATAGCGAAGACCAGCACTGCGCCAAAGCCCTTCATGTCAGCTCAACGTACCGTGTGAGGCGTTGGTTCCGATGCTCGCTTTGCAGGGCGGCACGAGCGCCGGCTTGACGAAAACACAAAAAACGAATCAACCTCCACTGCATGACTTTTGTCCTACCTTTTCGAAGAACGGCAAACTTCACTCTCGGATACTTGCTCGAGGAGTCGCTCTTGAAAACCCGTCTTTTTGCAATGGGCGCGGCGATCTTTGGATCGGCCGTCCTTGCGGCGTGCGGTGGCGGAGGCGGAGGCGGCGGTGGCGGAATAACGCCTTCCACTCCTACCCCGATCCCCGCAACGCCTACGCCGACGCCCACGCCCACGGCAAATCCGTACGGGTGCGTCGGTCAACCGTCTTTCGCGCTCTCCCCATCACGCCGTCCGACGGCGGTGCGGGCCGTGCCTCCGCACCCGGTGGCTTCCGGCGATACGTTCGCGTACAGCGGCACGCTGAGCAGGACGTACGCGCAAAGCGCGCCATGTCCGCAACCGACCGCGTCGACCAGCGCCGCAATTGCCATTTCGGTATCGGATTCGGCGGCAGGTTCGCCGTCCGGCGCAACGGATTCCAAGAGCACCGAAACCGACGCCTTCCCGACGCAAACGACAGTGTCGACCACGGATCAGATCGTCAAAAACACTTCGACGCAGTTCTTGCTGTATTCAACGACGTCGAAGGATTCGATTGGCGACACGATCGCCACGAGCTACACGAATCCGCAAGTGCTCGACACGTTGCCCGAGAGCGCGGGTCAAACGTGGGGGCCGAACGATCCGGCCGGCACCGTGAACGAAACGCTGGCGGATGGAACGAGGATCGCGCGCGCGGTAGCGGCGGACGGTTCGTATACCGACACGGAAACGTTCGTGGACGGCAGCACCGCCAAGATCGTCGTGGATGGTGCGGCGAACGGCAAACCACTCGACGGCGGCGGCGTCTACGCGTTCGCCGGCACGACGTTCACCTACGCACCTCCCGCCGCCGGCAACATCACCCTGACTATCGGCACGCAGCCGCCCAAAACTCGGACCTTTCCGGCGTGGTTCACCGTTCCCAAATCGTACGCGAGCGATACGTTTATCGACAACGGTTCGCAACCGTTCGATCCCAAGTGCGCCGTGAACGGCGCGATCGGCACGAGCGGCAATCAGATCGTCGAGACATCGACCGTACTTGATCCGGTGCTCGGATACACGGAAGCGCGTCTGACGACCTCGTACGTCGTTCCGGGCTTCGGCGCCGCGTGCGTGAAGATCGACGACACGCTGAATTCCTATTACGATTATCAAAGCGACATCACGAAGATCGACTATCAGTCGCAGAACGGCAAACCTAACTCCGTCGATCACATCGTCGAGTACTTGGGCATGACCGCGCCGGTCTCGCCGTATCCCGCACTACGCCGTCGCCAAAGCGCCGGGGCCGTTTCCCCGCTCGCCGTGGCGGGACGCATCTCCGCCATCGAACAGACGCGCGCCGTCGAGCGGGCGCGGCGCATTGAAGCGCTGCACGCGTTCGCCAAGCAATTCACCAAGAAGGGAACCGTGCGATGAAGCAGCGTTTGACCGCAATCGGCGCAGCGATCGCCATACTCTTAACCGCAGCCTGCGGCGGCGGGCGCGGAGCCGGCACCGGCGTCGCGCCTACCGGCAACACGCTAACGCCGTACACCGGTTCGCCCGCGCTGGCGAACTTCGACTGGGGCAAGGATCAATTGCAGGGCGCGATGCTCGTGGGACCCGCCAGTACGGATCATCTGCAAGTGAACGTCGTGCTCAAGCAGCAAAATGGAGCCGGTTTGGCGCAGTACGCGCAGCAGGTGAGCGACCCGCATTCGGCACTGTATCGCCATTATTTGACGCCGGCGCAGATCGGCAACGAGTTCGGCGCGCGGCTGAAAGATTACCAATCCGCGGCCGACTATTTCGTTTCGCAAGGGCTCAGTGTTGCGGGCTGGCCGCAGCGTCTCTCCCTTTCCGTTGCGGGTTCGCAAGCGGCGATGGAACGCGCGTTTGGAACCACGTTCGGCGTGTATGAGAAAGACGGTTTTCACTTCACGGCGCCGATGAGCGCGCCGCACTTCTCCCGCGTCATTCCCGTCGCGGCGGTCTCGAATTTGGTTTCGTTGAACCGGATGCACCGGTATCTGATTCAAGTGCCGCCGCGCGCCAACGCTGGCAACGATCTGGGGTACTCGCCGCAGCAGGTGCGCAACGCCTTCGATTACACCGGCGCGTACTCCAGAGGCTACGACGGCAGCGGCATCACGGTCGGCATCATCGGCACGGGGCCAATCAACGTGAGCCGCAGCAATTTGTGCGCCGACAAAGATTTGGCGGCGCTTAGCGCATTGTACAATCACGTGCGCGTGGCGACGGTTTGCGAGGTCGACGTTACGCCGAGCGGCGTGGATGCGGGTTTGGTCGCATCCGGCATTCCGACGGCCGCGCCCGCAACGCCCAATCCGCGGGGTACGCCCGCTCCGAATCCGGGCCAATCGCCCTCGTCGATGTTTCCGTATTCGGGATCGTTTCAGACGCCGCCGCCCGTTACTGGTCCCAATCCCATCTGCATCGGATCGCTCCCGTCGTGCAATCCGGAAGACGGCGAAGCGCAGCTCGACGTGCAGCAATCAGCCTCGCTCGCGCCGGGCGCTACGGTGGACTTTTATCTCGCGTACAACGCCAGCGACTGCTACGTCTTTTATCCGAATGCGTGCGCCGCAACCCCCAAGCCGCCGGCGACGCCCGCTCCGAACGGAAATTATGCGGCACCGGAAATCGGGATCGTCGAAGCCGACCCTGAGATTCAGCAGGCCATCGCGGACGACAAAGCCGACGTCGTTTCCATCAGCTACGGCGGCGGCGAACCCCAGAGCGTCGATTCAGGCTTCAATCAAAACGGCATCGGCTATCAGCCCGAAGAATTCGCCGCGCTGGCGGCGGAGGGTGTTGCGGTCTTCGTAGCATCGGGCGATTCAGGCTCCGCCGAATGCCTCTCGTCGTCCGGCAGCTACGAAGCCAAAGTGTGTGTCGGGTACCCTTCTGGTGACAAGAACGTCACTTCGGTCGGCGGCGTGAACGCGCCCATCAACGAGTTCGGACAGCTCAGCGGCAACATCACCGCGTGGGGAACGACGAACGGCGGATACGGGCAGCCGGGTTCGCTCAGTTCCGGTTCGGGAGGCGGCATCTCGACGATCTTCTCCGCGCCCAGCTGGCAGCAAAGCGCAATCGGTGCAACGATGCGCGAGCAGCCCGATGCCTCGCTGCTGGCCGATCCGCTCGCCGGCGTCACCTTTTACATGAACAGCGGCTTCACCGGCGGCGGTCCCGGCGAAGTCGGCGGCACGAGCGTCGCGACGCCGCAACTGGCCGCGATGTGGGCCCTGGTGCTGCAAGCGTGCAAGCTCTCGGCCTGCAACACCGGCGGGCCGAAAGGCTACCGCCTCGGCAATGCGGCGCCGTACTTCTACAGCATCTACAAGGGCGCCAACCTCGTTCCGTCTTCCCAGGTAAGCGGTTTCGTGCCGCATCTGCCGTACGCGCAAGTGTTTTACGACGTGCTGTACGGCCAAAGTTCGGTCAACAACCCCGCAGGCGGAACCGCTACGCCGGTTCCGGGCGAAAAAGCCGCGACGGGCTATGATCTGGCGACCGGCGTCGGCGTGCCCTTTGCGGGCCACCTCATTCAGGCGGTGACCGGACAAAGCGTTCCGTAAGCGTCTGGCAAGTAGGGGGCCGGCTCAACGGCTCCCACTTGCGGCCGTTGCTATAATGGTGGGGCTGTGAAAGAGAAGATTCATCCCAAATGGTACCCCCAGGCCCGCGTACACTGCGCGTGCGGCAGTACGTTTACGACCGGGTCCACCATGCCCGAGATCGCGGTCGAGATCTGTTCGGCGTGTCACCCGCTCTTCACCGGACAACAGAAGTTCGTCGACACCGCCGGGCGCGTCGACAAATTCCGCCAGCGTGAAGAGATCGCCAAAAAGAAACAGGAAGAAGCCGCCGTTCGCAAAGCCAAGCGCGACGCCGCCAAAGCGCAAGCGTAAGCAGAAAGTGCAGCGAGAAGCGAGCTCCCTTGGGGCTCGCTTTTGCGTGTATCGATGAGCGCGACATTTTACGACCGGCTGGAGACGATCGCCAATCGCTTCGATGAAATCGAGGCCGAACTGGCGCACCCCGTGGGCGATTTCAATCAAGCCCGCTATACCGCGCTGCTCAAAGAACGCGCCGCCATCGAGGAAACTGCCGCGGCGTATCGCCGGTACCGCAAGACGTTGGACGAGATTGCTGCCAACGAAGCGCTGCTCAACGACCGCACCGATCCGGAACTACGCGAGCTCGCGCAAGAGGAGGCGCAAACGCTGCGCGAGCGGCGCCGAGCGCTCGAAGAGCGGCTGCAGTCGCTGATGGTCCCCAAAGACCCCGACGACGAGAAGAACGTGTTCATCGAGATTCGCGCGGGCACAGGCGGCGACGAAGCGGCGATTTTCGCCGGCGATTTGGCGCGCATGTACATGCGCTACGCCGAGTCCCTGCGCATGAAGGTCGAACTGGTTTCCGCCAGCGAGAGTGATTCAGGCGGCTACAAAGAGATTGTGTTTTCGCTCAAAGATCACGCGCCGTTTCGCCATTTCAAGCACGAAGCCGGCGTGCACCGCGTGCAGCGCGTGCCGCTGACCGAATCGCAAGGCCGCGTGCACACCAGTGCTGCAACCGTTGCGGTGCTGCCGCAAGTCGACGACGAGGGCGACGTCGAGATCAGCCCAAGCGACCTGCAGATCGATACGTACAAATCGAGCGGTGCCGGCGGCCAGTACGTCAACAAGACCGAGTCCGCGATTCGCATCACCCACGTGCCCAGCGGGATCGTCGTGGCCTCGCAGCAGGAGCGTTCGCAAATTCAAAACCGCGCCAAAGCCATGGAGATGCTGCGCGCGATGCTCTACGACCGCAAGCGACGCGAAGCGGAAGAAGCCATGGGCAGCATGCGCCGCAGCCAGGTCGGCACCGGCGATCGCTCCGAACGAATCCGCACGTACAACTTTCCGCAGGATCGCATCACCGACCATCGCGTGAACCAGAGCTTCGGAAACATCCGCGGCGTAATGGACGGCGACATGAACAACATCGTCGAAGAACTGCTCAAAGACGAGCGCGCGCGCTTGCTGTCGGGAGACACGCCGGCTGCGTAATTCCACGGTATCCGAGCAGCGCACGGTGGCCGCGGCCGTGGCTCGCGCAACGGCGCGACTTGCCGCAAGCAGCTCGACGCCGCGCTCCGATGCGCGCCTGCTGCTCGCGCATGTGCTGGAGTGCAGCCGAGAGCAATTGATGGCCCATGACGACATGCCGCTGTCCGCGACGCAAGCGCAGCGCTACGATGGGCTGTGCGAAACGCGTGCGAGCGGCATGCCGGTGGCGTATTTGCTGGGCTATGCGGGATTCTACGGACGCGAATTCCTGGTGAACGAACGCGTGCTGATTCCGCGGCCTGAAACCGAACATCTCGTCGAAGACGCCATCGCTCATGCGCGCGGCATCCTGGCGGGCGATGCAAAAGAGACCGTGGTGCGGGTGTTCGAGGCCGGCGTGGGCAGCGGCGCAATCGCGTGCAGCGTTGCGGCCGAGGTTCCCGCAGCGATCGTCGAAGGCACGGACCTGAGCGAGCACGTGCTGGAAATCGCGCAGCGCAATGCTCGCTGCTTCGGCGTGCACGCGCGCTGCAGGTTTCGGCGCGCCGACGTCGTGCCGTGCGGCGCTGCAACGGCGTACGACATCGTGATTGCAAACCTGCCGTATATTCCCAGTGCCGACATTCCATGCAAGCCCGATCCCGTGGCGTTCGAACCGCGCGTGGCGCTCGACGGCGGAGCCGACGGCTTGGAACACTACCGCAAGCTGCTCGGTGCGGTGCCCTCGATGCTGCGCCCTGGCGGGTTGTTGTTAATGGAGGCGGCGCCGCCGACGCTCCCCGCTCTCGCAGCGCTCACGCGTGCCGCGCTGCCGCACGCGAGCATCGCCGTCAACCGCGATTACGCAGGCCAAGAGCGCTATGTTCGGGCGGCAGTTTAGCGCTCCGACAGGCAGGCGATAAGGCCGAGGCGAACCCCCTCATCCCGAGATGGCGAAGTATATTTTCTTTACCGGTGGCGTCGTGAGTTCACTTGGTAAAGGGATCACGGCCGCCTCACTCGGGCGATTGCTGCGGGCGCGCGGGATCGGCGTTTCGGTTCAGAAACTCGACCCCTACATCAACGTCGACGCGGGCACCATGAATCCGTACCAGCACGGCGAGGTCTTTGTCACCGAAGACGGCGCCGAGACCGATCTGGACTTGGGCCATTACGAGCGGTTCATCGATGAAAATCTCTCGCGCGCCAACAACGTGACGACCGGTCAGATTTACAATTCCGTCATCGGCAAGGAACGCCGCGGCGACTATTTGGGCGCGACGGTGCAAGTGATTCCGCACATCACCAACGAGATCAAGACGCACATCAAGCGCGTTGCCGAGCAGAGCGGTGCGCAGGTGTGCATCGTCGAGGTGGGCGGCACGGTGGGCGACATCGAATCGCTGCCGTTCCTGGAGGCAATCCGGCAGGTGCGATACGACGTTGGCGACGAGAACGTCATGTTCTGCCATCTGACGCTCATGCCGCACTTGGGGGCAGCCGACGAGCTCAAGACCAAGCCGACGCAGCACTCCGTGCGCGAACTGCGCGGCATCGGGATCACGCCCGATGCGATCATCTGCCGTACGGCCACCTCGACGCCGATGCCGGTGGAACTTAAAGAAAAGATCGCGTTGTTCTGCGACGTGCCGGTCAACGCCGTCGTGCAAAACGTCGACGCCCCGACGATTTACCAAGTACCGCTGAACTTGGAGGCCGAAGGGCTGGCCAACGCCGCCGTGCGCAAGCTGCGCCTGCCGACCGGCGCGCCGAAATTGGACGAGTGGGAAAGCATCGTCGAACGCATCATGCATCCGCAGCGGCGCGTGACGATCGCGCTGGTCGGCAAATACGTCGAACTCAAGGACGCGTACATTTCAATCAACGAGGCGCTCTACCACGCCGGAATCCATCATTCTGCCGCCGTCGACATCCAGCGCATCGATTCGGAATCGATCGAGAAGGCCGGCGTGAGCGTCTTGCGCGGCGTAGGAGGCATCCTGGTAGCCCCGGGCTTCGGCGCGCGCGGCATCAAAGGCAAGCTCGCAGCGATCCGCAACGCGCGCGAAATGGGCATCCCGTTCTTGGGCATCTGTTACGGCATGCAGCTGGCGTGCGTCGAATTCGCGCGCAACGTATGCGGAATGCCTGAATCGATGACGCGCGAGGTCGATGAAACGACGATCGATCCAATCATCGATTTCATGCCGGATCAGCGCAACCTCGAAGTGTACGGCGGCACGATGCGCCTGGGAGCGTACTCGTGCGAGGTCGAGCCCGGCACGCACGCCGCTCGCGCCTACGGGCAAACGACGATCACGGAGCGTCATCGGCACCGGTACGAGTTCAACAACCGCTACCGGCCCGTTTTTGAAGAGCACGGCATGCGTTTCTCGGGGCATCACGCGGTCGGCAAGACGAGCTGGTCGAGCTCATCGAATTGCCGGTCGACATGCACCCATGGTTCGTCGGCACGCAAGCGCATCCGGAATTCAAATCGCGTCCGAACCGCCCTTCACCGCTCTATCGCGAATTCGTGGGAGCCGCGCTCGCGCGCGAAGAGCGCATCAGGGAAGAGCGCCAATTAATCCACACGACGTAACGGCCGTCATCCTGGCGTGCGACGAGGAACGCAACATTACGCGCGCGCTCGAATCGCTGCCCGCCGGCATGCGCACGATTGTGATCGACCACGGCTCGCGCGACGCGACGCCGGAGATTGCCCGCGCGCACGGCGCAACGGTGATCGCGCGTGCATTCGAAGGCTTCGTGCACGCGCGCCGTTTTGCAATCGCGCAAGTGCGCACGCCCTGGACGCTGATGATCGATGCGGACGAGGCGCTCGACCGCCGGCTGCGGGACGCCATCGTCGCCGCTCCGGCGGACTTCGACGGATATTATCTCTCCCGGACGACATTCTACTGCGGACGGGCCATGCGGCTGTGGCTTGGAGAGCGGCTGCTGCGGCTGTTTCGGCACGATCGCGTGCGCTTGCAGGCCATGCCGGCGGCAGGCGGCGATGCGCACGTGCACGAGCGTTGGATCGCGCAGGGTGCTACGGGAATGCTCGAGGGAACGTTGCTGCACTATTCCTATCCTACGCACGCTGCGTATCGCGAGAAGTTCGAGCGCTACACGACGCTGGAAGCCTCCGGGCTGCGCAGTTCCGTCCGGAATCGAGGCGCGCAGGCGCTGCGAACGCCGCTGCGGTTTCTGTGGTACGCGCTTGTGCGCGGCGCCGCGCTGGACGGATGGGCCGGTCTGCGCGTTGCCTGGTGGTCTGCTCGATATCCGGCGGTCGTGGCGCGCAAGGCGCTGGCCTTACGTTCGCACGCAGCGCAATGAGCGTTCCGACGATCGTGTTGGACGCGCGCTTGACCGCGCAGATGTCCATCGGCATGAAAGCCTACGCGCGCGAACTTGCGCAGCGTCTGCCGCGCGTGGCGCCGGACTTGCGTTTCGCGGTGTTTGCGGGAGGCGGTAATTTCGGTTGGCAGGAACAAGTAAACCTTCCGCTGGCAATACGACGCGCGCGCGCGAATGCGGCGCACTTTCTGTCGCTCTACATGCCTCTGCTGGCGCCGCGGCCGTACGTCGTGACCATTCACGACCTCATTCACCTGCGGTTTCCGCAGTACTTCAAGGCCAAGGTCGGTCCGTATTATCGCACCGCCGTGCGCTTGGCGTGCCGCCGCGCCGCGCGGGTGATCACGGACGACCGGCGCACGATTGCGGATTTGCAGCGGTTCTTGAACGTCGATCCGGCGCGCGTTCGCGTCGTTGCGCTGGGAGCCGATGATGCGTACTTCCAATCCGCCCACCCGCATCCCGCGCCGCGCCCATACATTTTGTACGCCGGCAACCATCGCGAGCACAAGGATTTGCCGACGCTATTCGAAGCCTGGGCCGGGCTGCGCAGTGACATTCCGTTGGATCTCTACGTGACGGGCGCCGATGATTTCGGTATCATGCGGGAGCGGTACGCGCGCGCGCACGGCCGCGTGATTGCGCTGGGCAACGTGGGCAGCGCGCAGCTGCCCTCGTATTACGCGGGGGCGCGCGCACTCGTTCACCCGGCGCTGTGCGAGGGGTTCGGTTTGCCGATGCTGGAGGCGATGGCCGTTGGCTGTCCGGTGATCGCCTGCGAGGATGCAGTTCCGCTCGTGCTGCGCGAAGCCGCGCTCACGTTTGCCGCGCGGGATGCGCAGGGTGCGCGTGCGGCATTGGAGCAGGTGCTGCGCGATGAAGGGCTTCGCCGCCAACTCATCGATCGAGGGCAAGCGCGAGCGCGCGCGTTCAGCTGGGATCGCTGCGCCGTGGAAACCGCCAACGTGTACCGGGAAGTGCTGGAGGAGTCAAGAGCGTGATGCGGCGCGCTGCTGTCATACTGCTCTGCGGACTGCTCGTCATGGGCGCCGCGCACAAGGCTGCACGCCGGGCTGCGCCCAAGCACGTCGGCAAACAGGTCTTGCCGATTTCGCTGGTGCTCAACGGCACGCGTTTGGCCGTGGATCCGGCGCCGATCTTTTACAAGAACCATTTGCTCGTGCCCGTTCGCCGGATATTGAGCGCGCTGGGCCTGGCGTTCGACAAGGAAGGACGCGACGTACGAACGTCCGCGGGCGCGACGACGATCGTGCTCACGATCGGAAGCACGCGCGCTCTGGTCGACGGCGAACCTGTCGAGATGGACGCATCTCCGGTGGAAGTGAAAAACGTCCTGTATGCGCCGCTGCGGTTCTTTACGCAGGCGCTGGACGCGCAAGCCATGTTCAACCGTCAGACCAACAGCGTTGAGATTATTTCGACGCTGGTCGGCCGTACCGGAAGCGGCATCGTGGAGGCGAGCGGCGGCGCTGCCCAAACCGGTACCGTTACCGCGGTCGACATCGCCTCCGATCCGCCCACGCTTACGCTCACGTACAATGCCTCCGTGCGCACCGTCGGGATTCGTCCCGACGTTACGGTGGTCGTGCAAGACGTGAACACCGGAACGAGCAACCCCGGCGAATTGCAGGACGTGCATGTCGGCGATTTTGCGCAAGTGCGCCTGGACAAAGCGGGGCAGATCAAACAGATCGTCGACGCCTACGGTTCGCGCACGGGAAGCGTCGCAGGCGTTGGGGCGGGACAACTGGTGCTGAACGACGGTCAGGTCATCGCGCCGTCCCGCTCGACGGCCATCACGCTCAACGGCGCGAGCGCCGCGATCGAGCAGATCGCGGTCGGCGACGAGGTAATGGTGCGGTATAACATCGACAGCTCTGAGCCGCGCGAGATCGTTGCCACGCGCAAGTCGACCGGCACGCCGCCGCCGCAGGGCGGCGTAACGATCGCCGGGATCGCGATTTCACCCACGCATCCGTTGCGTCAAGGCGACACGCTTTCCGTCACGATGCACGGCACGCCCGGCGGTTTGGCCTCGTACGACATTGGACCGTACGTGCGCAACCTCACGCTGACCGAAAGTTCGCCCGGCGAGTACACCGGATCGTATGTCGTTCCACGCGGCGTGAACTTTGCCGACGCGCCGATCTTCGGACATTTGAACGTGCGCGGCACGGATGCGCCGCCGGCGGAATCGGAGACGACGCTGTCGATCGCCACCGAACCGCCGGGCATCGTCGACTTTGCGCCCGACAACGGCGCGAGCGTAAACAATTCCCGTCCAAGCATCTATGCGACGTTCACGGCAGGGACGGTAGAGGTCAATCCGTCCAGCGCGAGGGTCGTGGTCAACGGCCACGACGTGACGTCGAGCTCCACGCGCACCGCGCGGTTCATCGACTATATGCCGGGCGTCGATTATCCGGATGGGGCGATGCATGTATCGGTGAGCGTATCGGACTTGGCGGGAAACACGATCACCAGGGCGTGGACGTTTTTCATCAAGAGGTAGCGCGATGGTGGGGGAGTGCATTTTCTGCAGCATCATCGCGGGGCGAGTCCCCGCGACGTTCGTGCATCGCGACGATCGGATCGTCGTCATCGCGGACGCCAACCCGCAGGCGCCGCAGCATCTGCTGGTCATCCCGGTGGTCCACTGTGCCGATCTCTCGGAGTTCGTGGGATCTCAGCCGGCTGCCGCCGTCGCGTCGTTGTTCGGCATCGCGGCGCGAATGGGCCGCGAGCGCGGCGGCGATGGGTTCCGGATCGCCGTCAACACCGGTCCCGACGGCGGCCAGACCGTGAACCATCTGCACGTTCACGTTTTAGCGGGCCGGCCTATGCAATGGCCGCCGGGCTAAAAGAGCCGTCGCTTTCTTCTACGAAGCCGCTCTTACCGTACGCGCCTTTCTAGTGTCTCCCGCGGTCTTGCGCTTTACGCAACCGCACTTCGCGCATGGCCTCGAGTTCCGGTAACGCGGCGCGATCCTGAGGGCGGTTCATCGCGCGTTTTGATTGGATCAGTCCATCCACACTCAAGAGCCGAAAAACCCGACTCCCCATCGTCAGCACCGTCGATGCGCGTTTGACGTTCTCATAACCGCCGATGCCATCAACGCTCTTCCGGATGTCGATGAAGCCGATGTCGGTGATCGGCGCGACGCTCGCGAATTGACGTAGGTATTTCGCGTCCAAGGTTACAGTCTGACCTGCCGGCAGACCCTGAACGCGCAAACGCGGGTGCAACGCGTTCAACGCCTGCGCAAGCCTCGTCAGATTCCCCGCATCCCAGTAGCGCCGCCGCCCCGCCCACCAGCACGTATTCGATACCGTGATGCTGCAAATGATCGATTACTGTGGCAATGGCATTGCGCGAACTCACGCCCGCGAAGAGCGCCACGCGGCAATTTCATCAGCCGTACGCAGGACGTTCCCCGCCCATTCCAGGCGTTCTTCCGGCGAAAGCGCCAGCATCAAATACACCGTCATCGTCATATCCACGCCCTGAGCGATGGCGCGTCCCAGCGCACTAGTCGGAGGTGGGTTGCGCAGGTACTCCTCAAACGATAACCGGTCTCCCTCGCCGCGCTCCGTATCCATACGTCGGATTTCGCCGCCGGCGTCAACGGTTCCGCGCCAATGCACAAGTCGGACACGACTCGGGCGGGCGCAATCCCGGTTTCACGCCGTATTCTACACGGCGGCGGGTCGCCTTGAGCGCAAAGTCCGGATTTTTCTTGCGCTGCTTCCCAGGCTGTGCTATCGTCAGCAATCGGGATCCGCTTGGATTCCCGAAATTTTGGTGCGCCCTATCGAGGCGCCGGTTTGAAGGGAGGGTTGTAAAGAATGGAAGTACGCGTTGCTCCGGGTGAATCGATTGAGAGCGCGCTGCGCCGTTTCAAGAAAGCCACCCAAAAGGCCGGCGTTCTGGCCGAGGCGCGCAAACACGAGCACTACGAGAAACCCAGCGTTCGCCGCAAGAAGAAGTCCGCGGCGGCGCGCAAGCGCAGGACGTAGTGGGTGCCCTCAAGGACCGCGTGTCGGCCGACCTCAAGGATGCCATGAAGGCGCGCGATCAGTTGCGGCTGGACACCCTGCGGTCGGCCCTTTCCGGGTTCACGTACAAGCGCACCGAATCCGGCAAAGAACTCACCGACGGCGATGAACTGGACGTGGTCCGCAAGCAGGTCAAGCAGCGCAACGACTCGCACGCCGAGTTCGAACGCGCCGGCCGCTTGGATCTTGCGCAAAAAGAAGCGCGGGAGCGCGACATCTTGCTGGCATACCTGCCGGCGCAGAAGACGGCCGACGAAGTGCGGACGCTCGTCAAAGCGATCGTTGCCGAACTGCCGCAAGGGAGCCGCAATCAGGGAGCGATCATGAAAGCGGTCATGCCGCAGCTCAAGGGCCTTGCGGACGGAAACTTGGTCCGCACGATCGTTGCCGAGGAGTTGCAGTAAGCGGGCGTAACTTTCCCGAACAGGACCGGTAGCTCGATTCATGGATTTCCTGCACCTCGTCACGACCCCGTTCGTGAGCGGCCTGCTTTTGACGGTCGGGCTTTTGGGCTTGCTGCTCGAGATGCAAACGCTTCACGGCATTGCCGGATTCATCGCCATCGCCGCCCTCGCGCTTTTTTTCGGCACGCATATCATCGTCGGGGCTGCGAGCGGCCTCGTCGTTCTGCTCGCCATCATCGGCCTGATCGGCATTTTGTATGAACTGCACGTGGTTCCGGGCCACGGACTTCCGGGGCTATTCGGCGCGGTTGCGCTGCTGGCGTCGTTGATTCTGGCGTTCGGGCCCATCGGTGCCGCCGCGTTCTTCGTGGCGCTGCAGACCGTAGCAACGGCGATCGTTTTAACGGTCATTTTGTTTTATCTGGCCACGCGGGCGTTTCCTGAGAACGCGTGGATGGCCAAGCTCACCTTCGCCGGCGCGCAAGGCGCCGAGTACGTGACGAGCACCGATTTTTCGCAATTGCGCGGCAGGAGCGGCGTCGCAGGTTCGTATCTGCGGCCGGCCGGCGTGGCGCTCATCGACGGCCTGCGCGTCGACGTGCTCACCAAAGGCGAGTTCATCCCGGAAGGCACCCCCGTTAAAGTCACGCGCGTGGAGGGTGCGCGCATCTTCGTGGAGCCGGTGGCGCTCCCGAGCTACAAGGAGTAAGCAGCGTGGTTGCAGTCGGCGCGGCGATCCTGTTCTTCGTCGTCGTTATTTTCTTTTTCACGTTCTTGTACTATTTCCCGATCGGGCTGTGGCTGCGTACGGTTGCGGCGGGCGTACCGCTTTCAATCGGCGCGCTCATTCGCATGCGCATCATCGGCATTCCGCCCAGCATCATCGTCAACAATCTCGTGCGCGCGCGCAAGGCCGGCTTGCCGTTAACGGTCGATCAGATGCAGTCGCATTTCTTGGCCGGCGGCAACGTCGAAAACGTCGTGCTGGCGATGATCGCCGCGCAGCGAGCGCAGATTCCGCTGGAATGGCAGCGTGCCGCCGCCATAGATTTGGCCGGGCGCAACGTGCTGGAAGCGCTGCAGACGTCGGTCAATCCCAAAGTGATCGAAACGCCCACGTTTCAGGGCGTCGCGCAGAACGGCATTCAACTCAACGTGAAGGCGCGCATCACGGTGCGCAGCAATCTCGATCGCTACGTCGGCGGCGCCGGCGAGCCGACGATTGTGGCGCGGGTCGGTGAAGGCGTGGTTTCGGCCGTCGGCGCTGCAGTCGATCACAAAGAGGTGCTGGAGTATCCCGATCGGATTAGCAAGGCGGTGCTGACGAAGGGCTTGGATGCAGGCACGGCGTTCGAGATCGTGTCGATCGACATTGCGGACGTCGACGTCGGCAAGAACATCGGCGCGGAATTGCAGACCTCGCAAGCCGAAGCGGATCGCCGCATCGCGCAGGCCAAGGCATCGGAACGGCAGTACGCCGCCATGGCCTCCGAGCAGGAGATGAAGGCGGAAACGCAGCGCATGCGCGCCAAAGTCGTCGAGGCGGAGGCGTCGGTTCCGCAGGCGATCGCCGAAGCATTCCGCAGCGGAAACTTGGGCATCATGGACTATTATCGAATGAAAAACATCCAGGCCGATTCCGACATGCGCGGCGCAATCTCCAGCACCGTAGGCGCGGTCGACAACGGCGCGAGCCCGTTGCCCGGGCCGCCGAAGTAGCGCGCTTTGCCCACACCGGCCGGTAATGATCACCCTGGTGCCGTCGCGGCGGCGCGGTCGCCTGCGGGCGATCTGCGGGCACTGTTCGAAAATGGGAACACTTTGATGCGAGCGATCGTCGCTGCCGAGGTGTTGGGACTTCCGGTCGCACTGCGAGCGGACGGTGGCGGCCTGCCCAGGGAGAGCAGTTTCTGGAATCAACGACCGAACGAACCGTCGACTTAAGTTCGCTGAACGATCACTTCCGGCTCTTCGGAAAGTTCGATCAAAATCTCTCGGCGCTTGAAGACGCTCTTTCGGTTTCCCTGCGCGTAGACGGCAATCGGTTGTCGCTGCACGGGCAGAGCCGTGCGGTGGATCGGGCGTACGACGTGGTGAGCCGCATGCTGCATGCAGCTGTGGGCGGCACGCAAGTAACGCCCGACGACGTCGCGCTCGCCGCGTCGGACGTGCTGCGCGGGCGTTCGAACGGCACGCTGCCCGAGACTCTGTACCGCTCCAACCGCGGGCGTGAAATTCGCCCCAAGACCGCCGGCCAGCGGCAGTTCGTCGAAGCGATCGAGCGCAACACGCTCACGTTCGGCATCGGACCCGCCGGCACGGGAAAAACCTTTCTTGCGGTGGTCATGGCCGTGCGCGCCTTGCGGTCGCGCGAGGTTGCGCGCGTGATTCTTTCGCGCCCGGCGGTGGAAGCGGGAGAGAAACTCGGCTTTCTTCCCGGGGATCTGCGCGAGAAAGTCGATCCGTATTTGCGCCCGCTCTACGATTCGCTGGGCGAACTGCTCGAAGACAGCGTGGTCGAGCGATACCTGGAACGCGGCACGATCGAGGTGGCGCCGCTTGCGTACATGCGCGGGCGTACGCTCTCGGAAGCATTCGTCATTCTGGACGAAGCGCAGAACGCCACGCGCGATCAGCTCAAGATGTTCCTCACGCGCCTGGGATCGGGATCGAAGATGATCGTCAACGGCGACGTGACGCAGATCGATCTGCCCGGGGGCGCTCGAAGCGGACTATTGGAAGCGCCTGGCCGTTTCGGCGGCATCGACGACATCGCGGTGGTGCAGATGAACGAGACCGACGTCGTGCGCCATCCGCTCGTCTCGAAGATCATTCGGGCGTACGCCGCGGACGCCGGGACGGCGTGATTCATCTGCGCTGTGAAAGCAAGCGCAGCGGCATCGACACGCCACGGCTTCGGCGCGACGCGCGAAAAGTATTGCGCGCGATGCGGCTGGATCACTGCACGCTTTCCGTCTCGCTCGTGCCGGACGATCGCATTCGGGTGCTCAACCGCGAGCACCGCGGTAAGGACGCTCCTACCGACGTACTCAGTTTTCCCATAAATCCTTCGGATTTCGGGGACCGTGCAAAGCCCGCGGGCTCCCTCGTTCCCGAGCAATTGCTTGGGGATGTTGTCATCAGCATCGATACGGCTCAGCGGCAAGCCGCGGAGTACGGCGCGTCGCTGCAGAACGAAGTCAATCGCTTGCTGATTCACGGAATTTTGCACATCCTCGGTCACGATCACGAACAGGCCGGCGAGCGCGTGCGAATGGAGGCCGAAGAACGGCGCCTGGCGGCGATCGTCGGGATGCCGTGGCCCTACGATGGTGCATGATCCCAAACCGCGGGACGGCCGCGAGCACGCGCGCCACCCGCAACCACGTTTCGTGCGCATCACCCAGAGCAAATTCTGGAGCGCGTTTCACTATGCGTTCCAGGGCATCATGTACGCCGTCCGCACGCAGCCCAACATGCGGGTGCACTTGGTCATTGCGGCGCTCGTGCTGGCCGCCACGCTGCCGCTGCGGCTGGACCGCGTGTACGTCATCGCGATCGTCATCGCGATCGTCATCGTTCTGGCGCTCGAGCTCATGAACACGGCGATCGAGGCGGTGGTCGATTTGCTCACGGTGGTCCATCACCCGCTGGCCAAAACTGCGAAGGACGCAGCCGCCGGCGCCGTGCTGGTCGCCACCATCGGGGCGGTCATCGTCGGCTACTTGGCGTTTTATCAGGGCATCCAGCAGGGCGGGACGCGCGTGTACGATGCCGTGGCACAGGTGCCGGCCAACGTCGCGCTCATCGCCATGACGATCGCGCTTATCGGCACGCTGATTGCCAAAGCATGGACTGGGCGCGGGTCGCCGTTCCAAGGCGGAGCCGTCTCCGGGCACACGGCGGTGGCCTTTGCGGCGGCGACCGGCCTCGCGCTGGTTTATCAGCGGCCCCTGGCGGCCGTTTTGGCCTATTTCGTGGCGGCTCTCGTCGGGCAGAGCCGCGTGGAAGCGGGCATTCACTCCGGGTTCGAAGCGCTTTGGGGCGCCATACTGGGCACGGTCGTCGCACTGGCGATCTTCACGCTGGTTCGCTCGCACGTTGTGCTATAATGGCTCGCGTCATTGGAACCTCTCAGTAGCCAGGCTGCCGCTCACAGCCTTCCCTGGTACGAGATCGCCGCGCTGGTGGTGCTCGTGCTGCTCGCCGCATTCCTGGCGGCGTCCGAAGCGGCGCTCGTCGGAGTCTCGCGGCTGCGGGCCCTGGCCATGCTCGAGCGCGGCATCAAGCGTTCGCGCGCCGTGCTGCGAGTCACGGAGGACCGTAACCGCTTTCTGACGTCGATCCTCATCGGCAACACGATCGTGCTGCTGGTGGCGGACTCGCTGGCCACGTACATGTTCATCCACGTGGGCTTTCCGCACGGGGCCGTGATTTCGACCGTCGTCATGACGTTCGTACTGCTGCTCTTCGGCGAGATCGTTCCAAAGACGATCGCCGTTTCGGACACGGAACGTTGGGCGCTGCGTCTGGCTCCCTCCATGCGGCGGATGGCGTGGGTACTCACGCCGCTCGTGTACGGCTTTCAATGGCTCACCAACCTCATCGTGCGCCCACTGGGAATCAAGCGCGTCAATCAGATATTCGTCACGGAAGAGGACATTCGCACGCTGGTCAACGTCGGCGCCGAGCAAAAAGTGCTCGAAGAACAAGAGCGTGAAATGATCCACTCGGTGATCGAGTTCGGCGACACGATCGTTCGCGAAGTCATGACGCCGCGTCCGAACGTGGTCGCCGTTTCCGTTGAAGATTCGCCGCTTCGCGCGCTCGACATGGTCATTGCCGAGGGGTATTCGAAGCTTCCCGTCTATCAGGAGTCCAAGGACGACATCGTGGGCGTCGTTCACGATCGCGAACTGCTCATTGCCCTTGCGAATGGAACGCTGGGCTCCACGCCGCTGCGCTCGCTCATGCGGCCCGCCTTGCACGTGCCTGAAAACAAGAAAATTGCCGAGTTGCTGCGGGAGATGCAGCGAGACAAATTCACGATGGCCATCGTCGTGGACGAATACGGCGGGACCGCAGGCCTGGTGACGATGGAAGACTTGCTCGAAGAAATCGTCGGAGAAATTCGCGACGAGCACGACGAGGGCGAGGAAGAGCCCGTACGGGTGCTTGACGATCACGAAGCGATCGTCGACGCAGGCGTAAATATCGAAGACGTGAACGCCAAACTCGGCACGCGTCTTCCACATCAAGAATTCGAAACGATCGGCGGCTTCACCGTCGGGCTATTCGGGCGCTTGCCCAGCGAAGGCGAGCAGATCGAGGCCGGCGATCACACCAAGCTCATCGTCGAACGCATGCGAGGCCGGCGCATCATGGCGGTGCGGATTTTCACCAACGGACGCATCGGCGAAACCGCCGAAACCGAAAATGAAGATGCAGTCTAACGAGATAGATCAGGCGCTTGAACTTGCGCGCAGGTATCGCGATCGCGCGTACGCGCCGTATTCGGGCTTCAAAGTCGGCGCTGCGCTGCTCACGGAATCCGGCGAGAGCTTCGGCGGCGCCAACGTCGAGAATGCGAGCTGATGGCCTTTCGATTTGCGCCGAACGAACCGCCGCCGCCGCCGCCGTTGCAGCGGGGCACCGGCAGTTTCGCGCGATCGCCGTCGTGGGGCCGGAAGGGGCCGAAGCCTCGCCATGCGGCGCTTGCCGGCAGTTCCTGAACGAGTTCAGCCCGCAAATGACGGTTATTTTTGCCGCGCCCAGCGGGCCGCGCATCGTTTCGTTGGATCGGCTGCTGCCCGAATCGTTCGGGCCTGCATCGCTCGATCGGCGTTCGTGAACAGCTCGCCGCCGCGCGCGTACAAAACGCGCGGGATCGTGCTGCGAGGGCGCACGTACGGAGAAGCGGATCGCATTTTGACGCTGTTCACTACCGACCGCGGAAAAATCGACGCCATCGCTAAGGGCGTTCGGCGCACGAAAAGTCCGATGGCCGGACGTCTCGAATTCGCGAATGTCGTGCAACTGGGCATGCACCGAGGACGCAATCTGGATGTCATCGTTTCCGCGGATATCGAAGATGCGCACTGGCAAAACGTCGTTCAACCCGAGCGCTACGCCGCCGCCAACGTCATCGTCGAACTGGTCGATGCGTTTTGCGAGCCGGATCTCGCTTTGCCCGACGTGTACGTGCTGCTGTGCGGAGCGCTGCGCGCGATCGGACGCAGCGGCGATCCGCTCGCGTTGCTGCCGCGCTTTTCGCTGCGGCTGCTCGATGCACTGGGCTTGGCGCCCCCGATCGATGCGTGCGTGCGTTGCGGCGCGAGCCTTTCGGAGCGATCGGCGTGGCTCGATGCGGAGCAGGGCGGCTTTGCCGGAGAAGAATGCCGGGTTTCGTGGCAGCGAACGACGGTCCTGGATTCGCAGGACGTGGCGAATTTGCAGGCGCTCTGCGCCGCGCCCGGCGGCGCGATTCGGCCGCTTTTGCACGCCACTCCGGCGGTTGCAGCGGCCGTCGAAGCGTTGGTGCACCATCATTTGGGGCGCCGGCCGAAGGCGGGCGCGCACGCGCTCGAATTCGTGAAAAGCCGAGTGTGATGGAGCCGCGGCCCGGCGCGCGCGGCGCAATTCTGGCGCTCGACGTGGGGAGCAGGCGCATCGGCGTGGCCGTCGCCGATCCGGGCCGCACATTTGCGTTGCCCGTCACGGTCATCGAACGCACGAACGTGCGCGCCGATCTTGAGCGCATTTCTCAGATCGTGCGGGAATATGGCGCAAGCGACATCGTCGTCGGCGATCCGCTCACCCTTTCGGGGCAGCGCGGTCCGGCGGCCGAGCAGATCGATCGCTTCGTTTCGCAGCTGCAGCGCGTGTTTTCAGGCGACATTCATCGCGTGGACGAGCGCATGACGACGGCGCAAGCCACTAAAGCACTGATTGCGGCGGACGTGCGGCGCGGGAAACGCAAGACTATCGTGGATAAGATGGCTGCTGCGCTGATCTTGGAGACGTATCTTGCGCGCGGTTAGCGTGACGCTTGCGCTGATTGTGGCGATCGTTTTGGGGTGTGCTGCCTGGTTTGCGTATACGATCTATGGCGTGCGTTCCTATCCCGCGCAAACGACGCAAATCATCGTGCCGCGCGGTTCGACGTTCCACGACATCGCCGCGCAGCTGGCTCGCGCCGGCATCGTCGGTAATCCCACGGTTTTTCGCATCTACGCGAAAGTTCGCCATGCGGATACGGACGTTCACGCGGGGGAGTTTCGTTTTGCCGCACATCAAACCGCCGCGCAGGTCTTGCAGCAACTGCGCAGCGGCGGAGCGCAGGTCGCGCGTTGGGTGACCATCCCCGAGGGCTTCACCGCCGTGCAAATCGCCAAACGCTTGCAGGACGAGGGCTTTGGGCCGGCGCCGGCCTTCGTAGCGGCATTCATGCACGATTCCATCGACGTCGACGGGACGCGGACCAAAAATTTGGAGGGCTACCTGTTTCCCAGTACATACTTGCTTCCCATCGGTGCCACTCCAACGACCGTCGAGCGAATCATGACTGCACAGTTTCTCAAGGAATTGCCGGCGGATGCCGGGCAAAAGGCGCGCGCTCATGGATTGACGGTTCCGCAGGTCGTTACGCTGGCCTCGCTCGTCGAACGCGAGGCAAAGGCCGACGATGAGCGGGCGCTAATGGCCGGCGTGTACTATAACCGCCTGCGCATTGGGATGCCGCTGGAAGTGGACGCTTCGATCGAGTATGCGTTGCCGCAGCACCACGACGTGGTGACTTACCGCGATCTGCAGACGGATTCACCCTACAACACGTACCGGCACGCGGGTTTGCCTCCCACGCCCATCGCCAATCCGGGCGAGCCGTCGTTGCTCGCCGCATTCGATCCCAGAGCCTCGCCCTATCTTTATTACGTCTACAAGGGGAATGGGCACCACGCGTTCGCAAAGACCCTGGCGGAGCAGACCGCGAACATCGCTAAGTACTTGAAGTAGGAGACGGCAATGTCGACCAACGGCGAATCGGGACAAGAGCAGGCGCTCGAACTGCGCGACGTGCTGGTCATCCAAACGACAGACGAGAAACAGCTCGAGTTCGAAGTCGTCGGCTTAGTTGAAGACGAAGAAAACCGGCAGTACGCGGTCTTGTACTGCGAAAACGAGGACGAGTTCGTCGTGAGCGATTCCAAAGGCGATCTGCTGGAAGACGACGAGCTCGCGCAGGAAATTCTGGACGACTTCTTCGTGCTTGCCGAAGAATCGGGCGCGGAAGGAAGCGAATAATTCGCGCGCTGTTTCTTTCGGCGAGTGTGGGCGTCGGCCACACGTCTGCCGCCAACGCGCTCAAAGCCGCCCTCACGGTAGACGATCCGAACCTGGAAGCGCACGTGGTCGATTCGTACCAGTATGCTGCATTTGTGGTTTCTCGCGTGGTGTCCCACGGATACCTGCGCATGGTGCGAACGTTGCCGCAGATGTACCGCTTTCTCTACGATCGCGCCGAACGTGCGACCGAAGTCGGCCCTTTCCGCGCATGGATACATCAGTTTACCGCCGGGAACTTGCGCACGCTGTTGCTCGAACTGCGTCCCGACGTCGTCGTCTGCACGCACGCCTTTCCCTGCGGCGTGATGGCGGAATACAAAAAACAGTTCGCCGATTCGCCGCCGGTGGTCGGCGTGGTCACGGACTTCGTCGTTCATACCTTTTGGATTCACGGCAGCGTTGACGCTTACGCCGTTGCGACCGAAGAGATGCGCGCCACGTTGCTATCGCGCGGCATTCCGTACGAACGGATCGCCGTTTCGGGCATTCCCGTCAACGGTGCGTTCGGCGCGGTGCGGGGCGATCGCGCCGAACTGCGGGAACGCTTGGGTTTGCCGCCCGATCGACGCATCGTGCTGCTCATGGGCGGCGGCTTGGGGATCGGCCCGCTCCAAACCATGATGCAGGCGTTAGGGCGCGTGACCCTGCCGGTGTGCGCGGTGGCTATCGTAGGGCGCGGCGCGCGATCGGAACAGCGCGTGCTCGACTACGCGCATCGCGTGGGATATCCAGTTCGAGTCCTGCGCTTCGTCGACAACGTGCATGACTACATGCACGCAAGCGACGTGCTCATTACCAAGCCCGGCGGCTTGACGTCGGCCGAAGCATTGGCAGCGCGGCTGCCGATGGTGTTGTTTAAGCCGCTGCCGGGACAGGAAGAGCGCAACACGAGGTATTTGTCGCAGCGTGGTGCGGCGCTGCGCGTCAAAACTCCGGAGGACCTCACCGGCGCCGTTCAACTTGTGTTGGGATCCCAGGAGAAACGCGCGCAGATGCGTCACGCGATGCAGAGGCTCAGCAAACCCGATGCTGCCGCGGAGATCGCGACGGTGATCCGCTGCACCGCAGAAGGCAACGTACGGGGAAAAGCAATCGCATGAGAATGGCCTCACACTGGACGTATGCCGGCTGGTTCACCGTTTTACGGCTCTACGCGGGAGCATTTTGGCTGACGCACGGAGTTCCGAAATTCTTGAACGGCGCGTCGTTCATGCCACCGAGCGGCTTCATGCCGATGCTGGTAAGCAAGGCCGCACAATCGCAAACCGGGTTTTATCACAACTTTTTGGTGGGCACCGTCATTCCGAACATTACGCTCTTTGCTGAACTCGTGCGGCTCGGCGAGGTATTGGTGGGGTGCAGCCTGTTGCTGGGAATATTCACGCGTTTCGGCGGTCTCGTCGGCTGCTTCTTGGCGCTCAATTACATGGCCGCGCAGGGTGAGTTTAAGTCGTGGACGACGATCGGATCGCTCGATGCGGCCGCGTTCGTGCTCTCGTTTTTGATGCTCGTCGTCCCGGCCGGGCGTTTGGCGGGAGTCGATTCCATGCTGTACCGGCGCCCCGTTCGCACAGGGCCGGTTATCGTGCCCGAAGTCGTGGAAGAGCCGCCCACTCGACCGCCTTCAAGCGAGGTACATATGCGCGCGGCGTGGTATAGTGCTCGACGCATCAGCCCGGCCGTGGAGAGGTGGGTGAGTGGCTGAAACCAGTCGTTTGCTAAATGACCGACGGTCAAAAACCGTCCGAGGGTTCGAATCCCTCCCTCTCCGCCACCGGTTACGCGTGCAGCGTCCCGTTGAATCCCCAGTTCATCGTCAGTGCTCGAATAAAGGGAATAAAAAAGCCGCGACGTACCCTTCGCGGCTGTGCGGTCGTAGCTCAATTGGATAGAGCAACAGGCTACGAACTTGTAGGTTGGGGGTTCGAGTCCCTCCGACCGCGCCATCTAACGAACGAGAGCGCCTCCAGCGACTCTCGTTCGCTGTTTTGTAGAGGAGGGTTGAGCGCTTGAAACGCTGCGCCCGTGTTTGCTACAGTGAAGCGTCACCGCAGCGGTAAAACGGCTCGGTAGCTCAGCGGTAGAGCGGGGGACTCATAAGCCCTAGGCCGTAGGTTCGAATCCTACCCGAGTCACCACATTCCGGCTTCGGATCGATTCGGTTCGAAGCCGTTGCATAGGGCGAGCAGTGCAACCATGAAGGAGGTGCTGCGGGTCCGGTAGGATTGAGGCTGGCCCCGACGGGGCAACGGGAGCACGACCATGTCAACCATCCCCTGCGATTTCTGTCCGCACCCGGTGGACCGCAACCAGATGGAAGAAATCGAAATCTCGCATTACGTTCCGGACAGCTCCGGCGACGATCTGGCGTATGCGCGCACGTATTTCTTCGGGCATCCCGATTGCGTACGGAAGTTTTACAGAGGACTGGTCGACCACAAACTCGACCTCTTCAAACATATCCCGAGCGCCGGTAATCCTTCCGAAGGCCAGCGCTGATCCCGGCGTGCGGTCGTAGCTCAGCTGGATAGAGCGCTTCCCTCCGAAGGAAGAGGCCGGGGGTTCGAATCCCTTCGACCGCGCCACTGCTCCGACGATTCGACGACGGCTTCCGAAGACGAACGTTACATACGCCGAGCGCTCGAACTAGCAGCCCAGGCGCAGGCCGCCGGCGACGTGCCGATCGGCGCAGTGCTTGTCAGCGGCGTCTTGCTCATTGAAGCCAAGAACGAAAAGGAAAGCCGTCCCGATGCAACTGCGCATGCTGAAATGCTTGCGCTTCAACGCGCAGCGGCTGCGCTGAATGCGTGGCGCCTTGCCGACGCAACGCTCTACGTTACAAAAGAACCGTGCGCGATGTGCGCCGGCGCGCTGGTTGCGGCTCGCATCAAACGCCTCGTGTACGGATGTCCTGATCCCAAAGGCGGGGCCGCGGGAAGCGTGATAGACTTGGTGCGTCATCCGTCCCTGAACCATCGCGTGGATGTGACGTCCGGCGTGTTGGAACGCGAAGCCGCCGCGCAGCTGCAGGCGTTTTTTCGAAAGCGCCGGTAAAGTCAAAAAGGATTCCCCCTGGCGCGACGAATCTGCGCTCCTTTGTCAACGATCGCGGAGAGGTGGTCGAGTGGTTGAAGGCACCCGCCTCGAAAGCGGGCAGACGTGATGAGCGTCTCGAGAGTTCGAATCTCTCCCTCTCCGAAGTTGTCGAGAGCCTGCATTTGCAGGCTCTCTCGTTTCCATGCAGGCGTTCACACACGAGACGCTCATCACAAGTTCAACGTCGCGGATGCTCGGGCGCGAAGCGCCCGGCATCTGCGTCTGCAGAGTTCGAATCTCTCCCTCTCCGAAGTTGTATGTTTCCGCGCGCGAAACTGCTGCCTCACACGATGGGAACGTGCGGCGCCGTGCTGCGCGCAAGCACGCCCGTAAGCCGCGGATCGTCGGCGATCTCGATTTGTCGCTTGAACGCGCGAAAACCGGAGCGTTGATAGAACTCTAGGACGCCGGGATGATCGAGCGTGCACGTGTGTACCCAAAAGCGCGTGATGGGACGCGACCAAGCCAGTTCGATCGCGCGGTTCATCAACCATCGACCCACGCCTTTGCCGACTAGCGGCTGCGTGAGGCCGAAATACAGCAGCTCGCATTCGCCCCGCACGCGAAAATCGAGCTCGAGCAGCCCGCCGTCGCTGCCCTCGCAGCGAACGGCATAGATTTCGTCGAGCGGGTCACGAATGGCGCGGTCCAACTGTTCGTCGGTTAACGTGAGGCGCGAAAACCACAAGTACGGTTCACCGACGCTCCGAAAAAGCGCGCGATACCAATCCACGTCCGGTTCGGCGATTCGTTCGAGCATGCAGTCCGGGTGCGCGGCCTCTGCACGGGACGCCGGCCGCTCCAGCATTTCCAGACAAGTCACGACGTTGGCGATCTTGCCGCGGGCAACGTCGGTATATCCCTCACTTGGCTGCATAGCGGTACTGACCGGGCTGCCACTCGCATACGCTGCCGTCGCGCATGACGAACGATTCGCACTCTTCGACCTCCGGATTGAAGTCGGCGTTGAGCCGTTTTGTGGCGTTCCAATCGACGCCCGGCTCCGCTCTTGCGGTTGCGCGAGCTTTGGTGTAAGAAAACTGGGGATTTTTCGTGAGGGCGTTGAGCGCCTTGGCGAGCCGTTGTGCGTCGGTCATAGGGCTCGATTCCGTGCCGCCGAGGGCCTTCCTCGCGGCCGTGGAAGCTGAACGCCATGGCACTCTCGCACATCGTCTTGCACGCAGCGCTCTGTAATGCGGCGCTTCGCTTAAAGCCGGAGTCCCAGCTCGCGCTGCACGTGGTCGTGAGCGATCGCATCAACCGCGACACGCTCGATCAGACATTCCACGTCGTGCGAGAAAACGGAAACGAAGCGGTCGTCGAATTCGACATCCCGTGGGGCACGTACCGCGCGACCCTCGACATGAAGCTGGCTCATGCAAACTGCGGCGCGATCAAATACTTCGGCGTGATCAGCGATCACAATCGCGTACTCGGCGTCTCCATGGAGCAGGGACGGCCCCAAAATATGGTGCCGGCGCTCGTCATGGGTACCGCACCGTTCGCATTTTCTTACGTCTCGCCGACGGTCGTCGCGTTCGACGCCTCGACGGCGTGCAACGCGCAGGTGAGCGACCCGCTCGATGCGGCCATCGTCACCGAAAACGACGAAGACGGCTATTATGCTTCGATTTTTCTCAATCCGACCTTAGCGCAGCACTATCCCGCCGTCGTTGCCGTTCGCTTGACGGACTCGCACGCAGGCTTTCACTATATTCGCGTGCCGGCAAAAATATTACGCTACGTCGGTAGGGGTTCTTGGCCCTCCACCGTGACGTTGAATGCGAACGAAGATCTAATCGACTACGTTGCCGACAAACCGGAAGACACGCTGCTGTGTCCCAAGATGTATCAAACTATGGCGCAGTAGGGGTCGGCGCGGGCGTTCCGGCCAGGCGAGGATCGGGCGGCGCAGCCGGGAACGCGATGTCTTCATACGTCGTGTCGGCGATCACCTGAAAAGTCATCGGGCCGAAGTGTTCCATCGACGTAAACGTTCCCCGCGTGATCACCCAATGATTTTCGAGTACGCGGTAGTCGAACGCGATCACCTCCGTATCGTCGGTCGTTCGCATCTCGATATGCGAGGGAAGCTGAGTTTGCTCATCTTCGACTACGTCGTAAGGGTAAAACCCGTTTCCGTAGGACGGGGTCGGAGCAATGCGCACGTGCAGGCGCGATTGCGTCGAGTCCGGCATGTAAGTCGGAGTCCAAAAACTCAAGTACGGCACGACGGCGTTCACCTGCGGATCCGGTTCGGGAAACGGCCAAACGCCTACCGGTCCGCGATTGAGCGTAATGTCCACTCGCTTGAGGTTCGCATACCACGAAAAGCTGAATTGCGTGAACGGATCGAAGTACGGGACGATCGGAAACGCTTGGCCCGTGCGCTGCGCGCCTTGCGGCAAGTCTTGCATCACGGCATAGTCGTCGGCTTGACGCACCTGAACGAAGCGGTTGATCTCTTGCGCGCGGCCCAAGCTCGGCGCGGTAATGCGCGTGCGCTCGCGGTACGTGATGAACGCCGGCGCATTTTGCACGTATGCGGTCGCCGTCCGGTTGATCAGCTGAACGAGCGCGGCGTCTGCTGAGATCATGGTGCAGGTCCATTCGCAGGAAGGGCGGGCTTCACCGCCACGCCAACTGCGCGGCATGAGCGTCATCGCACTCACGGACGATATCCGAGCGCGCGTGGTCGAGCTGCGCCGAACCATTCATCGCCATCCCGAGCTGGGGTTCGAGGAAGTTCACACGCAGGCGCTCGTGGAGCGCGAACTGGACGAACTGGGCATCGCGCATCGGCGTGCGGCCAAGACCGGCGTCGTCGGAGTGATTCGAGGCGCACAGCGCGGGCGCGTCGTCGCGCTGCGGGCCGATATGGATGCGTTGCCGATAACGGAAAAATCCGGCGAACCCTTCACGTCGGAAATTTCCGGCAAAATGCACGCCTGCGGCCACGACGCACATACGGCCATGCTGCTTGGCGCAGCTCGCGTTCTTCAACGCAATCGCGAAGATTTGCACGGCACCGTCGTGCTGTTGTTTCAGCCCGCAGAAGAAGGCCCCGGCGGAGCGGAGCCAATGATCGACGAGGGCGCTCTTGCGGACCCGAAAGTCGAAGCAATCGCCATGCTGCACGTCGATCCGCGTTTGGCGCCCGGCCAAATCGGTATCACGCCCGGTCCGGTCAACGCGTCCGCCGACGAGTTTCACGTTACCGTGCAAGGACGCGGCGGTCACGGCGCCTACCCGCATACCGCCGCCGATGCGATCCCGGCGTCGGCCGCCATCGTGCTCGCGCTGCAGAATATCGCGGCGCGCGAGACCGATCCGCTCAAAAGCGTCGTCGTGACGGTAGGTACGATCAACGGCGGCTATCGCAACAACGTCATCGCTGATGAAGTGAAAATGACGGGAACGCTGCGGGCCCACGATCCGGAAATTCGCGACGGTTTGGAAGCGCGCGTGCGGCGCATTCTGAACGGCGTCGCGGCCGCATACGGCGTCAGCGCACGCCTTGACGTGATGTACGGATATCCCCCCGTCGTCAATCACGTGCAGCTCGCGAAAAATTTCAAAACATACATGATGGCGAACTCGCCGCTGCGCATCGAAAGCCCACCGCCGACCATGGGCGCCGAAGATTTTGCGTATTTCGCGCAACGCGTCCCGGGCGTACACGTGCGTTTAGGCGTGCGAAGCGAAAAAGCCGGAGCCGTTTATCCCGGACACAGTCCGCAGTTTCGCCTCGACGAAGATGCGCTTCCCGTCGGAGTGCAAACGCTCGTTGCATTCGCGACGGCCGTGGGCAGCGGCGGCGTACGCTTTGAGTAGCGCGCCGCAGCTTGTGCATATCCTGCGAAAAGGGCCGCGCGTGCGGTGATGCCGAAGCGATGAGCGCCATGGCCATTTTACGCGATGCCGTCGATGGCGGCGTTCGTCCGGGAACGCGTTCGCTCAGCGCTTGCGCCGACATTCAAGCGGCCGCAGAAACCGCGTTCTCGTTGCTTTGCGCCGTTCCCAAGTGGCCGGTGTGGCTTTCGTTCGTACGCAGCGCGCAGTCGAGCGATGCACACGCGCCCATCGGCGTCGGAGGCGAGATACTCCTGCGTTGGGCCGTTCCCGGAGAGACGCAGCAGTTGTTCGAGGTCGAGCATTTCATCACCAACCATCAGATATCGCTCGTGGGCGCGTACTCGCTTCGCAGACGATTGGATTTTCGCTTGGAGCGAAAAACGACGCGCTGCAAGCTCCACGTGCGCCTGGAATATCCGGCGTACGGCGGCAAGCTGGCGCTGGCGTACGATGCCGTTGGCGCGGCCAGAAAGCTCGCCGCGCAGTTGGACGAGTCGGTAACGCACTTCAAGCACTTGGCGGAGTACAATCTGCACGCCAAGGACGATCTGCTGGCGGATTTTTGAGCCGGCGCGCTGCGCCGCGGACTGCGGCGATTCCTTAGCAGTTATTGACTCAGACTGCTAAGCATCGCTATACTTACGTTCGATATGCCGCTCTACGACTACCAATGTTCGCAGTGTCGAAAAGTGCTGGAGGTTCGGCACGGTTTCGACGAGAGGTATGAACAACCGTGCGATGCGTGCGGTGGTGCGCTCGTGCGCGTCATCGGTCCGGCGCCGATCATCTTTAAGGGCTCCGGCTTTTACGTCACGGACTCGCGCAAAAAGGACGAGGCACGCCGGAAGGACGAGACGCGCCAGAAAGACGCCCCCGCGCCCGCCGCCGAGGGGGCCAAACCGCCGCCCAGCTCGACCCCGCCGAGTCCCTCGACCCCGGCCCCTGCCCCGCCGGCCTCGCCCTCTAAAGAATCCGCGGCCTAGCGCGACATGAGCGGATGGACGTGGATCCTTGTGGGGCTCTGCGTTTTGGGCGTGCTCTTGGCGCTCGGGTCGACGGCGTTCGTCGCGCTTGCGGCGCTGCGCACCCTTAAGCGAATCGGGAAGCTGCGCAACACCCGGCTCTTCATTTCGCTTGAAGCACTCGAGCTGCAAAGCAAGCGATTTAGGCGCTTGGCGCGAGACGCGCAGCCGCTTATCGCCCGAGGCGGGACGGCGGTGGCTTCGATCGAGCAGAGCCTGCATTCCACGGGGCTGGAAGGAGCGCGCGGATCCATGCACGAGGCAACGGCCCAGGCGCAAACGCTTCGGGAAGATCTGCGCTAGCCGGAGGGTTCCTCGTCCTCGGGTGGCTCCCAGTGCCAGCCCGGCGCGCCGCCGGGCGGCATGCTGGGCCCAGGCTCCATTCCCGGCACGGCAAAGGGCGCGCCGAACGGCATCGATTCAGCGGGGTTTACGCTGGGTGACGGGCGTGGGGGCATCGGCGCTGCGATGGTGGGCCGCTGAACCGGCGGCGGAACGGGCGGAAACTCATACCCGGCGGCGCTCGAAACGCGCGGCGGCGGCGGAACGGGCTCACGGCTCTGCGCCGCCTTTGCCAAGGCCGGCGTAGGGGTGGGCTCCTCGCGGGGCGTGAAAATGGCCTGCGGCAGATCGCCGAGCGCCGCGCCCATCAGCACGTAACGCGCCGGCGGCAAAATCATCGTGTCGGAACGCCGCCCCAGCGCACGCAGCTCTTCCAGGTCCGCGCTGGGCGCGTCCTCGGCTTCCATCGTGTCGAGCAGCAAATCGATCGCGTCGCGTAAATACTCGCGTGGCGGCATTTTTGCAAAAGCGAACACGTGCTGCGAGATCTCTGCTTTGACGCTTTGCAGCAATCGCCGCCAATATTCGAGCGGCTGATAGTACTCGAACTGTCCGAGCTCGCGCTTGGCTTGCGAGTACAGTCGCGCAATTTTCTTTCCGAGCGCGTCCGCAGGAGGTCCGGGTTCGACGATGGCCACGCGCTTCGCCACCCGCGCCAATTCCGAAACGATCTGCGCGTGAAAGAACGGATCGGTCTCGTGTAGATAATGAAACGATATCCCCAGATCAAACGCGTCGGCTTTTGCCGGCATGACCGAGGTGCTGCCCCGCAAGAGCCGTGCGCCGATATGCTCGAAACTGCGGATCACCTCTTCGCGGTGCTCGATCACCGTCACGTCCGCTCCCGCGTCGATGGCGCGCTTGACCCACTTCGCCTCATCGCCGTATCCGCAGAACAATACGTGCTGACCCGATTCGATGACCAGCGCATCCCAAATCAGGTTGTCGATGTAGTGCGATTCGCGTTCGAATTCGCCGGCGGAATAGCGCGGCTCGCCGTTCACGGGTGCTGCGCCCGGCGCATGGTGTGGACGAAGGACGGAAAACTCACTGCGATGCTGTCTTCGTCGTCGATTGCGAGCGGTCCGGCGCCGGCCGCGAGCGCAGCCGCGGCCATCGCCGTGCGGTGATCCGCGTGCGTTGCAACGACTGCGCCGCTGCAGCGGGGAGTGCCGCCATGCACCACCACGCCGTTCGGGAGCCGTTCCACTACGATACCGGCCGCCGACAAGAGCCGCTCGATGGCCGCCAGCCGGTCCGATTCCTTGGTTTGAAGGTCGCGAACGCCCACGATGCGGGTCTCCCCTTGCGCGAACGCCGCGGCCACCGCGAGAGCCGGTATTTCGTCGATCGCCCGCAGTGCGACGCCGGCGCTTACCGCCGTGCCGCGCAGCGCCGCCGATTCGACGGCAATGTCGGCGACCGGCTCGCCGCAGAGCTCGCGGCGGTTCTCTAAGCGAATCGCGGCGCCCATGCCTGCGAGCGCGTCCAGCAAGCCGCAGCGCGATGGGTTTACGCCGACGCCTTCGATGACGATCGCGCTTCCCGCTGCAATCGTCGCCGCAACGATAAAAAATGCGGCCGCGGAGAAATCGCCCACCACGTCGATGTCGCGAAAAGCGGACGGCCCGGACCGCAACTCTACGCCGGAGTTATCGAAGCTGACGTCCGCGCCCAAGTAGCGCAAAAGCCGCTCGCCGTGATCGCGGGAGCCCTTATCGCCCTGCACCGCGATCGGAACCGTCGCAAATACACCAGCGAGCAAGAGCGCAGTCTTGACTTGGGCGGAAGGCGAGAGCAGGATGAAGCGCCGCGTCTGCACGCCGTTCCTTGCGTGAACCGTTGCCGGGAGCCGCCCCTGCGTGGTTTCGATTCGCGTCCCAAACGCGCGCAGTTGTGCCGCGACGGGCTCCATCGGACGTCTGCGCAGGGAAGCGTCGCCGTCCAGGCGCACGGGAACTCCGGCGCCGGCGCACGCGCCCATCAGCATCCGGGCGGTCGAACCGGAATTCATACAGTCCACGGTCGAGGCCGCGGGCCGTACGGTCCCGCCCCGTACCTGCGCCGATGAGCCGCTGCGCTCGATTTCGACGCCCAGGGCCTCAAGTGCCAGTTGGGTAGCCAGTACGTCCCGCCCCGGGTTGAGGTTACGAATACGGCGCGGCTCGCCGCTTTTCGCGAGCAGGAAGAGCGCGCGATGCGAGATCGACTTGTCGCCCGGAACGGCGATCCGCCCGCGTAATGCTCCAGGCGAAAACATCGCCGCCTTCATGTCCTCAGAAAGGCGTTAAGAACCGCCATATTTGCGTGTCGTTTCTTTTAAATGAGGCCGTTGGGAGGGCTTCCCAGACTTCCGGCTCATTCCGCAGTTGCGCCCGGTGCGCTACGATATGACACGGGAACACATCAATGTCAAATTTGTTGTACCGGGTCGCGAACGCGTTCGTGGACTGGCTTCTCGCTCGTCGCGAAGCCCAAAAGCGCTAAGCACCTTTTCCACTCTTCCCCAGGCACGCCGCCTTTGACCGGGCGGCTTTTCAGCTTGCTGCGCTCGCTCCGGCCGGCCGGCTCGCGAACGAACGAAGCGCAGCCTGCACGAAATATCGTCGAGCGGCAGCGCTTCGTCCTAGTGAAATGCGCGGAAAGGGAGGCCCTAGCTACTCTTCGTGCACGTCGATGTAACGCTCACGACGCGACCCGACGGTTCCTTAAAAGAGCTGACCGACCGGGTCTGCGTATCGCTCACCTTGGTGACCGTCGTGGGATTGTTCGCGGCCGTCGCATTCGATTGTGGGTAGGCGATGTCGGTCCACACGATCTCGTTGCCGTTCCAGCCCGGCGACGTGCTCAGATCGTAGCCACCCTCCTCGTCCGTCGCAATGTCGACCCAGCGGGACGTGGAAGGGTCGTACGTGATGCGATCCTCGCCCTGCAGTTCTCGGGGGATCCAAGCAGCCGGGTGAGTCGTGGTGCGCGTAACGAGCCAGTAGCCGTCCGGGCTGACGGTCGCGGTCGACGTCGTTTTGTACGGCGTCGGACGCCGCGCGCTCATGATGCTGCAGTTCCACGTCCCGCTCAGGAACATCATTTTGGAGAAATCCGGTTTTGCCGCAGCCGGGATTGGCGTGGATTCGATGTTAGGCGTTTGCGCGAATGCACCGGCGCTTGCCAGCATGAAGGCGGCGCTTAGTACGGCGGCGCCTCGGATGAAATGCATGTGAAGCTCCTATCAAAAGCAGAGTTCCCGACCCATAAGCCGCTGTAAATTATAGATCTCTTCGGTTGAGTCGTGAGTTATGCTGGTGCGATGCGGAGTTTTGAACGCATGACCCTGGAGCCGGGGCGTCTAGCGTAACACTACCGGAAGGCGGCAACATGAGGCCTTCGCATCATCGTCAAACGAAAGCGTAGTACCGCCTTCTTGCACGCTTAATGACGTCGTGCTTCGTGCTAGGGAAGGTGGGATTCGAACCCACACGGGTTGTGCCCGGCCGCTTTTGAGGCGGCTGCGTCTACCGTTCCGCCACTCCCCCGCATTCCGAAAAAGAACTACGGCCGATTCGCGAACGCGCGCAGCGCGGCCTGCGCTTGCGCGCGCGAACGCACGCGAGCCAAACCATAATACGTGCGACACGCGGCTGCTGCAGCGTACGTCAGCGTGAGCAGCGCATCGCCGGCGTGCTCTTCGAGCCGTTGCGCCGCAACATCCGACGACTGCCACGCGACCAAAACGGCGCGGTTCCTCGCCGGTTCGTAGATCGCATACGCGTTCGACGCCGCGAGAATTCGTCGATTTCGAGGCAGCGCAAACGAAGTGAGCTGGACGGCGCGCTCGCGGGAACTTCCCGCGAATCGGGCTTGCGTCGTAACGACGAACGAATCGTTTGGGCCCAGCGCGATGGTCTTGCGATACACTGCGCCGTGCGGCGGCGCGTCCGGAGCCGCGTACGTGAAGGTTGCGCGCGTGCGAGCGAGGCGAACGGCATAGCAGCGGTTGAACGTTCCCGTCGCAATCGGATGCGTGTACTTGGCGATGTAATCGCGCTGCGACGGCGGCAACTGCGGCGTCCATGCATCACGCAATCCACCGACGGTGGTGAAAAGATTTTCGGTGCGCGCTTTGTCTTCGTAGACGAACGCGCGCGCGCCCGCACATGGAGATACGATCAGGCGCGACGTGCCATTCTGGAAGACGACCGCGGGGTACCCGTCGCCGAACACGTCTGCCGAATATACGGTTCCGACGCCCTGCAGAAGTTTAGCCGAAACCCAGCTGCCGCTTCGCAGCGGCAAACGCGGGCGCGGCGATGCGGTCGCCATTGAAGAATATCCCGTAGAAAGCGCGGCTCGCGGCGCATTCGCCGGTACGTCGAGCGGCACGAGCAGCGCGTCCCGAGGTGCAATGGCGAGCGCCGGAACGTCGGCGGAGAAACGCCCGACGTGCAGCTTGCGGCCCGGCGTTCGAAATATCGAGCGGCCGTAATTGACCACGTCCAAAAAGCCGTAGCGTTCGTCATCGGCCAGCAGCAAGGTTGCGTTGGGGATGCCGCCGGCCGCAGGAGAAGCGATCTGCGCGTTCCGCGCGCTGCGCACGATGCGGCCGTGCCCGGCGCGAAACCGCGCAAGTTTTTGCAATACCGTGCGCACGTACGCGCGCCGCAGGCCCGTGCGGGGAACGATGAGCGTTTGGTACCGCGCAAGCTCGGCGCTAGGAATATAACGCAGATCCACCAGCGCGCAGGTAATGCGCATGATGCGGCAGCCGCGCTGCGCGCCGATCGTCGATTGCGCAATTGCGGCGACGTCGGCGTTCGTGAGGTGCGCGGCATCGTAGGCGCTCGTAAGATACGCAATCGCCGCATCGGCGGCCGGATGCGTTCGTGCCAAGAGGGCGCCGTAGCGCGAGACGATCTCGCCGAACCGCTGCGTGGGCCTGTAGCGAGCTTGCGGACGCAGTTGCACTGAGAATGCCGCATCCCAGGAGTAGAACGCGTTGCTCCACGGCGCTTCCCATCCGGCAGGATCGAGCGTGTCCTGCACGGGGAAGTTCACGATGCCGTGAGCGCCCATCTGCAGCAGCGTATGCAGCGCCAGCGTCGTGTTCGCGGGATCTGCCGCCCGCGGCGCCGGCTCGTCCGCTCCTTGAAGCCAGCCCGCTTGAAATTCCCCGATTTCGATGCCCCGGCGGAGTTGCGTCTGCAGCAGGCCCGTTGAAAACTCCAGTTGCGCGCGATCGTGCTCGCCGATGCTGTACGCGTCGCTTTGATACCAGTTGCCCCACGCCCACGCCGGTGAGGACGCCGGCACTTTCATCTGATAGGTGTTGATGAACACCGGCATGGATGCGCCCGCAGCGCGGTGCACCACTGAAGCCAAATACGCAATGTACCGGTGGAAATTAGGCGCGGGCCACGTGTCGTTGTCCAGATACGCGCCTTGGTCGTCGTCGAGCGCGACCGCCACAATGTCGCTGTGCCAGGGCCGCAGCGTTCGAAGCACCCTTTGCAGCCAGCGTGTTGCGTAGCGCATGTGCACCGGGTTACGCATCCATTCCGCAGCTGCAGCATCGGAGTGCGCGTTCTGCAGCGTCGCGGTGGCCGGATAGCGCCCTTCCAGCACGTCGCGCAGCGGCATGCGATATTCCGGCCGCTCGAGCAGCCACGCGGGATAGCCGCCGTTGCGCCATTCGTTGCGAATCACCGGACCCGGACGCAGCACGACGCGCATATTGTCCGCGTGCAGCAACTTGAACAGTCCGATCAGATCCCGCCGCGCGTTCGTGCGTCCCGTAAAATCGAAACGGCCCTCCTGCGGCTCGTGCCAATTCCACATGACGTAGAGATCGATGGTGTTGATGCCTAAGCGGCGATAAAGCGCCAGCGCCTGCGGCCACTGCGCGCGCGGCACGCGTTCGTAAAAAAACGCCGCGCCGTACATAAAGAATGGTTTGGGAACGGCCTGCACGTTCGTTGCGGCGTGCGTGCTCAGCGGAGCGAACAGCACGAGCATTGCTGCAGCAACTGCGGCGGCAAACGGCCACGCCGACTGCGCCTTGGCGACGAGCAAATACACTACGATGCCCGCGCACAACCAGCCCACGCCCAGCTCCATTGCCGCGGCTCCGGTGTTGGCGAATGCCAGCGCCCATCCCAGCAGTGCCAGGAGCGCGGGAATGGGATAGAGCCACATGCGAAACGGTGACCGTTCGCCGCGGCCGCGCATGACGAAGAGCGCGGCGATTTGCCCGATGCTGCCGATCAAAATGCCCGACGTCCCGACGACGGCGATGACGAAATTTAAATCAAAAAAGCACGCGATCAACGAAATTGCGCCCATCCCTAGCAGCGAAACGTACGGAAAGTGCTTGCTGGGATGGAGCTTTGCGAACATGGGTAGGAATGCGCCGTCGCGCGCAGCGGCAAAGGGCACGCGCGATGCCCCGAGCAGACCGCCGTACACCGAGGCAAAAGCGGTAATTAAAATCAGCACGGTAACCGCGCGAGCCGGCCAGATGCCCCACACGTTGCCAACGACCGTCGACGCGACATACTGCGCTTGCGCCGGCGCGGGGGAACCGTTATGCCCCACCAGCGTCCGCCATGGGATCGCGCTCAGCACGCCGATCTGCAGAAAAAGATAGAGCCCGAGCACGAGCAAAATGGATGAAATAATCGCGAGCGGAAGCGTGCGCCGCGGTTCGCGGCATTCTTCGGCCACCAGCGCTATTGCGGAGTAACCCGCGTAATCGTAGAGCGTGATGTAGAGCGCGCCGCCGAGCCCGGCTAAAAATCCCAGGCCGAACGATACCGGAGAATCCAACGTGAACGCGCGGTGGAAATCGGCATGCGAATATCCCGCGATGCCGACGATGATCAGCGTGCCTATCGCGGTGGCTGCGAGCGCGATGCCGAAGGATGCGATCGTCGTTATGCGGCGGTAGAGCATCGCAATCGTGAGCAGCCCGATGCCGAGCGCAACCAGGTGACCCTGCGCCGGGACGTTCGCGATGCCGGGAAAAATATAACCCGCGTAATTCGCGAACCCGATGTATCCGGTGGAGATCACAAGCGACGCGCTCAGGAAGTACTGCCAATTGAACAAAAACGCGAGCAGTCTGCCCCATCGCTGCGATCCAAAGATCTCGCGCAGATACACGTACGTGCCGCCTGAACTGGGGTAACGCGATCCGAGTTCCGCCCACACCAGCCCGTCGCACAGCGCGACCACCGCGCCCACGATCCAGCCCAGCAGTGCCAGGGGACCTGCGAGTTGCGCCAGCACGAGCGGGATCGTAATGAGCGGACCAATGCCGATCATCGTGATGATATTGAGCGAAACCGCGCCGCGCAGCGTTATTCCGCGTAACATGAGCGGCCCGGTTCGGTGTAGTGGACTGCGGCACCCGCGACGAAAGAAGGCCGCATGAACGATACGCTTTCGCCGCTGGCACGCTTACTTCAGTTAGACGGGGAGGTGCACGTCGATTGTATTACCAGCTCCGCGCTGCAAGGCAACGCGCTTGGAGATTCGGCGCAACGCCCCGTCGTGGTGTACACGCCGCCGCAGTACGATAGCGCCGGATCTCGCCGGTATCCCGTGCTGTATTGCCTGCACGGGTATACCGGTGACGCCGCCGCGCTCGTCGCTGCGCGACCGTGGGAAACGAACGTCGTGCAATGGATCGATCGCCTCGTCGCACAGCGCCGCATGCAGCCTACGATGCTCGTGGTCGTCGATGGATTCACTCGCTTGGGAGGATCCCAGTACGTCAACTCGATTCACAACGGCGATTACGCGACGTACGTGATTCGCGACGTGATCGGCCACGTTGACGCGTCTTACCGGACGGTGGCGCGCGAAGAAGGGCGTGCAGTGTTGGGCAAGTCCTCAGGCGGCTTTGGTTCGCTGTACCTGAGCATGCAGCACGCGGGCGTGTTTTCGGCGTTTGCCTCGCACAGCGGCGATGCGTACTTTGAGTATGCGTATGCGCCGTCGTTCGCACATGCGCAGCGCACGCTGGAGAGTTACGGCTGGAACATCGCCGGATTCGTCGAAGCATTTGAAGGAAAGCCCAAGCGTTCGCCTGCGGAGTACACGACGATGGAGATGTTGGGCTATACCGCGGCGTATACGCCTGCGAGCGCTGCGCCGTTCGATTTGGACTTGCCGTTCGAGCGTGAGACCGGCGCGTTGCGCGAGGAAGTATTTACCCGCTGGCTCGCATTCGACCCTGTCCGCATGTGCACGCAGCGGCAGGCGGAACTGGCGCGGCTACGGTTGCGTTATGTGGATTGCGGCCGGCGCGACGAGTATGCCTTGGACATCGGCGCGCGTGTGCTCACCCAGCGCATGCGGGACGTGGGGCTGGACGTGCGGCACGAAGAGTTTGACGACGACCATCGAAACGTCGGATACCGCTACGAAATATCGCTGCCGGCGTTGGCTGGCGTTCTGGAGAGTGAATGAACCGCCTCGCCGTTGCCGTACTGAGCGCCGCAGTATTGTTGCTGCCGGCCCAAGTGCTCGCCGCCGGAAACGAGTATAACGATCCGGCGATGTCGTTCACGGCGCCGGCCGATTGTGTCGCGATGCGAATACCGCCGCACGATCCGGCGGTATTCGAACAACCGACGATCGTCGCGGACTTCATCCGCCATCCCAATCAAAAGGATGCCACGAACATCGGAGTGCGCATGCAAAACTTCGACGGAACGGCCGACGCGTTTGACGTGACCGTCGAAAACGATGCGCGCACGCAAGGCGACGGCGTCTTCATTAAGAAGACGGCGACGAAGCTCGCCAACGGCATGCCCGCGTACTGGCTCGATATCTCTATCGGGAGCGGTTTCGACGAAGTCAAGGGTTACGAGTATCTCTGGGCCGACGGCGTGCGTGGCGTCGAAGTGTTTGAAACCGGGCGTTACGGCATGCTGGACGAGGCGCAAGCAAAACGCGATCTGGCGAACATCAGCGCCGTCGCATATCCGAAGAATCGCTACTGATCGTCGCCCTTGTCACCCTGAGCCACCCTTGTCATGCTGAGCCTGTCGAAGCACCACGTTTGTCACGCTGAGCCCTGCTTTTGTCACGCTGAGCCTGTCGAAGCGCTGCGTTTGTCACGCTGAGCCTGTCGAAGCGCTGCGCTTGTCACGCTGAGCCCTGCTTTTGTCACGCTGAGCTCTGCTTTTGTCACGTTGAGCCTGTCGAAGCGCAACGCGTTTGTCACCCTGAGCCTGTCGAAGCGCTGCGTTTGTCACTCTGAGCCCTGCTTTTGTCACCCTGAGCCTGTCGAAGCGCAACGCTTTTGTCACGCTGAGCCTTGCTTTTGTCACCCTGAGCCTGTCGAAGGGCCGCTCACCGTGACGCAAACGCTTCGCGCGGGCTCGCAATCCGCTCCAAGCCGGAACGCAAGTCCCCGATTAAATCGTCGATATCCTCAATCCCCACCGAAAGCCGCAGCAGTCCGTCGGTAACGCCGCGCCTGTCCCGCTCTTCCTTGGGAATGGATCCATGCGTCATGCGCGCGGGATGGCAGATCAGCGATTCCACCCCTCCCAAACTTTCCGCTAAACTGAAATACTTCAAATTCGCGGCGAACTGCATCGCAGTTTCGGCCGGCGCTTGCAGCGTGAAGGACAGCATCCCGCCGAATCCGGACATCTGCCGTTTGGCGAGTTCGTACTGTGGATGCGACGGAAGGCCCGGATAGTACACGTGATCCACGCTCGGGTGCGACTGCAGAAACTCCGCCACTGCTTGCGCGTTCTTGGCATGCTCCCGCATGCGCAATGCCAGCGTTTTGGCGCCGCGCATGGTCAGCCACGCGTCGTGCGGACTCGGCACTCCGCCTACGGCGTTCTGATGAAACTTGATCGTTTCGTGCAACGCGTCGTCGTTGGTGAGCGCAACGCCGCCGACGACGTCGCTGTGGCCGCCGATATACTTGGTTGTCGAATGTACCACGACGTCGGCTCCCAGCGCGAGCGGCTGCTGAAAGTACGGCGAGGCGAAGGTGTTGTCGACGGCGACCAACGCTTTGCCGATGCCCTCACCGCCTTCCGCCTCGAGTCTTGCAATCGCCGCGATATCGATCAGCTTGAGCATCGGGTTGGTCGGCGTTTCGATCCAAAGCATTTTCGTGTTGGGCCTGAGCGCCGCCCGAACCGCTTGCAGATCGGTCATGTCGGCGTACGAGAATTCCAGACCGTATCGCTCCAGAACGCGTGAGAACAAGCGGTACGTTCCGCCGTACATGTCGTCGGATGCAACGACATGATCGCCGCTCGAGAGCGTGTTCAGCACCGCCGCCGTCGCCGCCATGCCGCTGGCGAACGCAGCGGCGTGCCGCGCGTTCTCCAATGCCGCGAGCTGCGTTTCGAGCGCGACCCGTGTTGGGTTGATGGTGCGGCTGTAGTCGAAGCCCTTGTGTGCCCCAACAGCGTCTTGCGTGTACGTCGAGGTTTGATAGATCGGGACGATCGTGGCGCCGGTGGCGGGGTCGGGATCTTGACCGGCGTGAATAGCCTTCGTACTGAATTTCATCGTGGCTTGCGCGTGTTACAAATGCGCCTTCGGCGCGTCGCTTGCGGCCGAAAGATAACTGATGATGTCCTGGCGCGTGAGCACGCCGATCGGTTCTTCTTCGTCGGTCACCACGACCGCATGGTTGGCCAGCGTGAGCAGTTTGTACGCGCGATCGATCTCCTCGCTCTGGTCCAGTACCGGAAACGGCCGTCCCATGACCTCGCTGACCGGTTTGTGGATGATGTCGGACCGATCGAAAACGGCTTGCATCACGCCGACGTCGTTGATGCTGCCGATCTGCTCGTGTCCTCGCATAACGGGAATCTGCGATATTTCGTACTGTCGCAAGAGATCGAGCGCGTCTTTGACCACGTCGGTGTCCTTGACGGTGATCAGCGGCGGAAGAGGGCGTTTACTGCGCAGCACGTCGCCCACCGTGGCGCGGCGCTTTCCTTCGGAAAGAAAGCCGTTGGCGATCATCCATTCGTCGTTGAAAATCTTCGACATATATCCGCGCCCGGAATCGGGAAACAACACGACTAGCACGGCGTCCTCCGGCAGCGTGTTTGCCAGCTTCATCGCGGCAACGGCGGCGGTCCCGGACGAGCCGCCGACGAGCAACCCTTCCTCGCGCGTGATCCGGCGCGCCATGAGAAACGACTCGCGATCGGACACGCGCACCATTTCGTCGATGACCTTCAGGTCGACGGTTTCGGGCAAATACGACATGCCGATGCCTTCGACCGCGTACGACTTGGGCGTATCGCCGGAGTAGATCGATCCTTCGGGATCAGCCCCGACCACGTGAATCTTCGGGTTTTGTTCCTTCAGATAGCGCGCCGTGCCCGAAATCGTGCCGCCCGTGCCGATGCCGGCCACGAAATGCGTGAGGCGTCCCGCGGTTTGCGTCCAAATCTCCGGACCGGTCGTGTGGTAGTGCGCTTGCGGATTATGATGATTGTGAAACTGATTGGGCTGGAACGCCCCGGCGATTTCCGATGCCAGCCGGTTGGCCACGCCGTAGTACGATTCGGGAGAGTCGTTGGGAACGTTGGTCGGCGTGACGACGACCTCGGCGCCGTAGGCGCGCAGCAGATCGACCTTTTCCTTGGACATCTTGTCGGGCATGACGAGGATGCAGCGATAGCCCCGGATCGCGGCGGCCATGGCCAGGCCCGAGCCGGTGTTGCCGCTGGTGGGCTCGACGATCGTTCCGCCCGGCTTGAGCAAACCGGCTTGCTCCGCGGCGTCCAGCATTGCGACCGCCGGCCGGTCTTTCACGCTGCCGCCTGGGTTTACGTACTCGACCTTGGCGAGGACCAAACAGCGTGCGCCGTCGGTCACCTTGTTCAGCTTGATGAGCGGCGTGTTGCCGACCGCGTCGAGCGCGTCGTCGTAGTATGTGATGCGGGTGTTGGGGTTCGACGCCGTCGTCGTCACGGGAAAGCCTCCGATCGAATGGGAACCTTTCGCGGTTCCGCGCGTCGCGTTCGTGGCCCTTCGCTTGGTCACGTTGGCCGGGCCGGGTACTATAGTGGAAGAAGAGGATGGGCTGTATGAAACGTGCACGATGGGTTTGGGCGCTGTGCGCGCTCGTGGCGCTGGCCGCATGCAACGACAGTTCGCTGCCGCCGGGCGGAACGTACCAGAGCCTGCAAGGCATCGTCGTCGATGCGGCCACCAATCAACCCATCAGCGGTGCGACCGTGACCGTTGATACGGTGCTGACGAAGCAGACGGACGCCTCGGGCAAGTTTTCATTCGCGCAAGTTCCCGTGGGGAACGTCGACTACGTCGTCACGGTGGCCAACGCAAACTATAAATCGTATTCGGGCAGCGTACATTTGGCGCCTGACAAACCGCTCGCACTCACCGTGACGCTCTCGCACTAACGGTTTGCTCGTACAGACGCGCCGGACGCATGTATGCCGCGCGTTGAGCGATTGCGCGATCGATCACGCCGAGCACGACCTGCGCGAGTTTCTCGGGATCGTGGCGAACCGTCGCTGTCTCGCTGATCATCTGCGCGCGCACGGGCGTTAGTCCGATTTCGACGATGCGCTCCACGTCCGGCTGAACCGGAATCTGTCCTTCCACGGCATACGCCTCCAGCAGCTTCGACGGCGGCTGATCGTTGACCACGACGTAATCGCACACACGCGTTCCGGCGATCTCGAGCAGCGCTTCAACGTGGTGCGCCGCCGTCATGCTGTCCGTTTCGCCCGGCTGCGTCATGACGTTGCAGACGTACATTTTGACTGCTTGCGACGATGCGACTTCGCGCGCGATGCGATCGACTAAAAAATTCGGCAGAATCGAGGTGTATAAACTCCCCGGTCCCAGCACGATTGCGTCGGCTTGCCGGATGGCGGTAATCGCTTCGCCCAGCGGAGCGGCGTACGGCGGATCGAAGAAGACCTGTTTAATCGGCTGCTTGGAGGCGGAAATATTCGACTCGCCCTCCACCACCGTTCCGTCGGCAAGCCGGGCGCACAAGTGCGCGATGCCGAGCGTCGACGGCAGCACGCGCCCTTTAATGTTGAGCACCCGGCTCGATTCCTTGATGGCGCGATCGAAGTTACCGGTAATGCCGGTCATTGCCGCCAAAAACAAATTGCCGAATGAATGGCCCGTCAGGCCGTCGCCTTCGCTGAACCGGTAGCGAAAGAGATCCGTCACCATCGCTTCGTCGTCGGCCAGCGCGACCAAACAGTTGCGCACGTCCCCCGGAGGCAGCACGCCGAGTTCTCGCCGCAAGCGGCCGGAGCTGCCGCCGTCGTCGCTGACGGTAACGATCGCTGTTAAATTCGTCGTCTTGCGTTTGAGCCCACGCAGCAGCGTGGAGAGCCCCGTCCCGCCGCCGATCGCGACGATTTTGTAGCCGCTGCGCAAGCGCATTTCGTAGAGCGTATCCAGAATGCGATCGCTTCCGCCCATGGCGCTGGCGCGCAGCATGGCGAGCAGCCATTGGCGCGTTCCGACAAATATCAAGGCGATGCCCACCGCCATAAACACCCACTTTAGCAAGCTGGGCGCGAAGTATCCGTCGACGAAACCGTCGATCATTTCATTGGCGTGCACGTCGTAGCCGATTGCTACCAAATAGCGATCGATACCATTGACGAACAGTAGGATGCCGGCGATCGCAACGATCAGCCAGCGCTTGACCCCCAGCCCCGGTATCGCCCACCGCAGAAACGGCGGAATGCGCTGCATCATCGGACGGAATCCCGCGTATCCAAGTACAAGTCTTGCTGTCCCTGGCGCTCCAAATGTTCGTACAAGCGGCGCGCCACATAGACCGAACGGTGGCGGCCGCCGGTGCACCCTATCCCAATCGTGAGCTGCGATTTTCCCTCGGCCAAAAAGCGCGGCATCAAAAAATCCATCATCCCGAAGAGTTGATCCATGAACGGACCGCTGGAAGGATCGGTTTCAATGTATTGGGCGACGGCGGGGTCGGCCCCCGTGAGCGGGCGCAGCCGGTCGACGTAGTTGGGATTGTGCAGAAAACGCACGTCGAAGAGCAGATCCAAATCCAGTGGGATGCCGTACTTGAAGCCGAAGGCGACGATCGTGATCGAGAGGCGGCGTTCGGGATGCTCGGGCGAAAACGAGGCAAGGATGCGCTCTTTCAGATCGGCGTGCGTGAGGGTGGTCGTGTCGATCACGTGCGAGGCCAGCGCGCGCAGCGGCGCAAGGGTCGCGCGCTCCACTGCGATGGCTTCGCGAAGCGAGCCGACCGATGCAAACGGGTGGCGCCGCCGCGTTTCGCTGTAGCGCCGCACGAGCACGTCGTCGCGCGCATCCAAAAAAAGCAGAAGCGGGTGAACGCCTTGCGCGCTCAAATCGGAAAGCAGCGGGAGCGCTTCTCCCAACGCTCCGCCGCTGCGAACGTCCAGCGCAATTGCGACCTCCCGAACTTGGCCGTTTGCAAGCAACGAGAGGGTTTGCGGCGTGAGTTTGGGAGGAAGGTTATCTACACAGTAAAAGCCCAAATCTTCAAGCGTCTTCATTGCCTGACTCTTGCCGGCGCCTGAAAGTCCGGTCACGAAAACTAGCCGACCCGCTATCACCTACTTGTCGCCCTTCCGAGGGGCGGAGCGTTCGAACCCCATGAAATTGTTTTCGCCCGAAAGGGCCAACGCCCTCATCCCCAGAGTGGCCCCGTTGATGGAGGAACTTTGGCGCAAGCGGCGTGACCTGGCGATTCGTTTGCTGGAGAGCGACCCGGTGCTGCGGGGAATCGAACCCGCGCCCCACGCCCGGATGGCTACGCCGCGCTCACCGTTTACGCCGGGCCGTTTTAGCGAGCAGAAAGCAGAAATCGTGCGCCTGATGAATCGCATCGAGGCGTACGGATGCGTGGTGAAGGACATCGATTTAGGCCTGCTGGATTTTCCGTCGATGCGGGAGGGGCGAGCAATCTACCTCTGCTGGAAAGCCGGTGAAGAGCGCATCACCCATTGGCACGGGATGGACGAGGGCTACACGGAGCGCAAGTCGCTGGAATAACCCCTGAGTCTTTGTCACCCTTTGACTTGAGTCTTTGTCACCCTGAGCCTGTCGAAGGGTGCGTTGTCACCCTGACTTGAGTCTTGTCACCCTGACTTGAGTCTTGTCACCCTGACGTGAGTCTTTGTCACCCTGACTTAAGTCTTTGTCACCCTGAGCCTGTCGAAGGGTGCGTTGTCACCCTGACTTGAGTCTTGTCACCCTGAGCCTGTCGAAGGGTACGTTGTCACCCTGACTTGAGTCTTGTCACCCTGAGCCTGTCGAAGGGTACGTTGTCACCCTGACGTGAGTCTTGTCACCCTGAGCCTGTCGAAGGGTGCGTTGTCACCCTGACTTGAGTCTTTGTCACCCTGAGCCTGTCGAAGGGTACGTTGTCACCCTGACGTGAGTCTTGTCACCCTGAGCCTATCGAAGGGTACGTTGTCACCCTGACGTGAGTCTTGTCACCCTGAGCCTGTCGAAGTGTCGGCAATGCTTCGACAAGTTCAGCATGACAAATTTCGACTTTGCTCGGCCACCCTGAGCCTGTCGAAAGGTCGGTAATGCTTCGACAAGCTCAGCATGACAAATTTCGACTTTGCTGGGCACAGGCTTCGGCCGCTGAGCGCAAGCCCAAGCGGTTGTGACCCTCCAGCCCGTCGCTTCGACTTCGCTCACCGCGAGCTTCGGGCTTGTCACCCTGACTTGAGTCTTTGTCACCCTGAGCCTGTCGAAGGGTCGCAATGCTTCGACAAGCTCAGCATGACAAATTTCGACTTTGCTCGCACAGGCTTCGGCGCTGAGCGCAAGCCCAAGCGCTTACGTTGTAACGGTCGCCTGGACCGGAATAAAGTCTTCCCCCAGCCCCTGCAGCCGGATCTCTCCGAATTCCGCAGTGTACGCGCCGGAATCGACGCTCTTGATTTCACCGACGTCCGGAACGTTCGCGAGCTGCGGGATCTTGGAGCGGATCTCGTCGGGAATGCGCACCTTGTCGCCCACGGATAGGCTGCCCTGATCCCAGAGCGCATTCAAACTTTCGAGCAGCATGGGCAGTGGAATACCGTAATCTTCGCTGATTGCGCCGATCGTGTGCGACTCGCTGATCGCGCAGTTCGAGCAGCCGCCAAGATGGAATCGCGCAAAGACGCGTCGCGCGCCGGCGTGCACTTTAAACGCTTGATCGACGGTCATCTCGGGGGTGAAATGTTGCGCGCTCACTGAAAGCCTTTAACTCCTGACGAAACGGTTCGATCGGTCTGCGAGCCGACCCATGATTGAGACAATACCCCGCCACGCAAGGGTTGCATTGCGGAGCGCGCCTGTAAGCCGGATTCTGTCCTCCTCGGCAAGCCTCGGAGTGACGGCCATCTCTCTGGGGCGCGCGTCACCGTGCGCCTCGGTGCGACTTTGCTCGTTCGGACGGGCAGCCCGCCTTCATCACCGCCGGACGGCGATGGAAGGAGTCGAGCGGTCTTGCTTCAGGTGGGGTTTACCCGAGCGCGCGTCGCCGCGCGGCTCCGTGAGCTCTTACCTCACGATTTCACCCTTGCCGATCCCCGGACGCAGAAACTTCTGAGCACCGTGGACGGCGGTATGTTTCTGTGGCACTTTCCTTCGAGTCGCCCCGACAGGACGTTATCCTGCACCCTGCCCAGTGAAGCCCGGACTTTCCTCCCCACCCGCTCTTGGGCTGCCGTAAGGCAGTCCTGAGCTCCTCGCTCTTGGGCTGCCGTAAGGCAGTCCTGAGCTCGTCGAAGGGCGGCCGTCCGGCGCACTCCGCGTCGTGCAGTATAGCATACTTCGCACGCTTTTCGGACGCTTGCGTGATGCTCGCGCGATGCTGCTCGGACGCGCCATCCGTATGCTGTACTCAAGTGGCGCAGACGCCACGAGGAGAGTTGGCGAGGAGACGATGATGGAAGGCAAGATCAACCGCAAAGCATTCACAGAAGCCCAAGAAGAGCCCCGGCACACCAGACTGGCAGACGTGTACCAACCCAACGCAAACCGCTTGTTTCAGGGGTGGGGACCGCGGATCAACTAAGTCGAATGGTTTCATCACGCCATCGCCGCATCGCCCAAGGTGGTGCGGCGATTTCACTTTCGGGAAAGGCCGCCTATGTGCACTCCACACCCCGGGCACACACACGATGCCGATATAACTTCCTACAGCGTAAAAGTGTGCGCCGACTATCTGGAAAACACCATCTCGACGGGTGGCGCCGCGCCGGATGCGCACGAATGTTGCGCGTACATTCGCAAGGCGGCGGATATGTTGCCTGCCGGAACGCAGGAGCCGGCGCCATAACACGCTCGCTATTGCGCGAGGGCAAAGGCCGTCATCGACTCCAGCGGCATGGAACCGCCGGCGCCTAAGGCTGCGCGCAATCGCTGCTCTCCGAGCACCGCTTCGAGTTTTTGCAGCGCTTCGTCGTGCTCGCCCTGCTCATAGGCTGGGAGCGCTTTTGCGCATAGCGCGCGCAACTGTTCGGCTGCGCCCAGTAACGTAACTGCCCGCTCCGCGTCGCCCAGCGTTGCTTCGGCGCAGCCATAGTTTTCGAACGCTTCGGTCAGCCACACGGTATAGCGAAGCTCGCGCCAAATGGTTATGCAGCGCCGGCGGGCGTGCAGGGCGCGTTCGCGTTCCCCAAGCGCTTCATAGCAGCGCGCCAATCCCAGGAACGAGCACGCGATGCCGTGGCGCGCATCGAGCCGTTCGCGTATTTCCAGGCTTTGTTCGTGTAACTTCAGGCACTCGCTGTATTCGTGCTTTCGTTCGGCGAGCCACGCCAAATGTTCGAGAACCCATGCGGTGCCGTACGCATCTTCGAGACGCCGGTACATCTCCAGGCTTTGGTGCAGCGTGACCGCGGCGCGTTCGAAATCTCCGAGCGCAGTGGCGCATACCCCCACGTTGTCCATCGCCTTGGCGGTAAGGCCCTGATCTCCAATCGCCGTGCTGCTTTCAAGCGCTTGCGAAAAGAACTCCATCGCGCGCTCGAATTCGCCCACGTCGAATGCATAGCACCCCAACGAGTTCAAGGACTGCGCGATCCCTGATTCGTCGGAACAGGCCGTTCGCAGTTCGAGAGCCTGCCGTTCCAGCCGTTGAGCCGCGGCGCGATCGTCGGTGAAGGAGGCCAGCATAGCGGCCGCGCTGAGCGCATTTGCGCGCAACTCCGGCGCCACATCGGCCCCCACTGCATCGAGCGCGCGTTCTACCCACCGCCGCCCTTCGGAAAAATGGCCGCGTATCAGCCAAAACGGCTGCAAATCGCACGCAATCTGGAGCGATGCAGTTGCGTGCCGCGGATCGACTTCACCGAGCTGCATCGCGGTCAGCAGATTATCGCGTTCTTCTTGGAGCAGGTGCAACAGATCGCGTTGGTGGGCCCCACTGAGTTCTTTTGCGCTCCGGTTCCCAACGGCGGTGTAGTATGCGAGGTATCGTTCACGCAGCGAATCCGTGTCGGCCGAGGCGTACAGTTCGGCGAGGGCATATTCTCTAATCGAGTCCAGAAATCGGAAACGGCGGCCATGTTCCGACGAAACCGTATAAATCAGCGATTTATCGACCAGCCGGCACAAGATGTCCAAAACCGCCGCGCGTTCGATGGATGAGTCCCCGCAGATCGCCTCCGCAGCGCTGAGCATCCAGGACGATGGAAAGATCGCCAGACGGCGGAACAATGTTTTTTCTTCGATGGAAAGCAAATCGTGACTCCACGCAATTGTCGCGCGAAGTGTTTGATGGTGTTGAACGGATGGAGCGCGCGTACGCTTGAGCAGCGCGAAGCGATCGTGGAGTCGCTCGAGGATCTCGTCGGGCGGCAGGGTTGCCACGCGCACGGCCGCGAGCTCCGTCGCAAGCGGCAATCGATCCAGACGGCGGCAGATTTCCGCAATGGTCCCGCGCGTTTCGTCCGTTAGTTGAAATGAGGCGTCCGCGGCACGTGCCCGGTCGCAAAAAAGCTCCATCGCTTCGGCATCGTCGTCGAAGGGTGATAGGCGCAAAATCGCTTCGCCTTCGATGCCGAGCGGTTCACGCGACGTCGCTAAAATGCGCGGCTCCGCACACGATTCCAGGATCGCTTCGCACACTTGCGCGCAAGGATCGAGAAGCGTTTCGATGTTGTCGAGCACGAGCAAAACGCGGCGCTCCCGTAGCCGTTGCGCGAGCGCGCCCAGGTTGCCGGCGGGGACGAGGTCATGGAAGCCGACCGCGGCGGCGAGCGCATGTACGAGCGCGCGGTGCGTGGCGTGCGGTCCTACCTCAACGAGCCAGACGCCGTCGGGAAACGATTCCACGATCTTGCGAGCATAATGCCGTGCGGTACGGGACTTCCCGACCCCGCCCGGCCCCGTTATCGTCACCATCCGGGAGCGCCCAAGCAGCTCCGATAAGACGTCGAGTTCTTTGGTCCGACCGATGAACGAGCTCGTTTCCAGCGGCACGTTCGTCGAGGCGACGGGGCTGATTTTGGCTGCTTCAAAGACGGCCTTGGTGTCGGGGGAGGGCTCGGTCTCGAATTCTTCGCGCATGCGCGCCGCAAACAGCGCGTATTCTTGCAGCGCACCCGCGCGGTCGCCAAGCATCGTTCGGGCGTGAAGGGCGTGGCGCAGCGCGTCTTCACGCCACTGGTCGATGCGCAGAGCAGCTCGTGCGTGCTCCAGTGCGCCGGCATGATCGTCCGCGGCCGCTCTCCGGTCGGCCAACGCTAAAAGATTTGTGAGTCTGCCGCTCGCGCAAGCGCCTGCGCGGTGGTTCCAGCCAGTCCTCGTAGAAGCTGGCCAGCAAGTCGCCGGTGTACCATCCGGCGGCTTCTTCGAACTGACCGTGGTTGCTCAAACGTTCAAAAGTCGACCACGTCGACGCTGCAGGCACCCTCGGAACGCCATGTGAGCGAGGAGTTCGTTGCAACGATGGGTGGTTCGTCATCGAGTGCCAGTGCGCGCATCAGCAGATGCAGGTGCCGGCGCAGCTTCGCTTTGGCCTCGTCGTCGGTTTCGTCCGGCCAGAGCGTGTAGGCAAGTTTGGCGCGGTCGACGGGTTCGCCGGCTTTGAGCGCGAGCACGCACAACAGCAGAAGCGCCTTCGGTGGAAGAGCGAACCGTGTGAGAGCGCCGTCCACGTAAAAACGGGGGTCGCCGAACAGCCGGACCTCGAGCACGCGGCTCGCAACCTGAGCCAACGCCATTGCGAATCATTATAGCACCGCGCGGCAATCGCGTGGACGCATAGTGAAACGGTCCGGCCGCACAACGGCAGCCGGACCGTCGAACGTGGTGGAGGCAAGGAGACTCGAACTCCTGACCCTTACGCTGCCAGCGTAATGCTCTACCAGCTGAGCTATGCCCCCACGCATGCCACATGCGCTTAGCGCGATGGATGCAAGTTACTGGAGATGAGGGGACTCGAACCCCTGACTTCCTGCTTGCAAAGCAGGCGCTCTACCAGCTGAGCTACATCCCCGAATTCGGACCGCCGCAGGTTCGCCGGGGGGCTTGTGTTAGGCCTTCCGTCTAACCGATAATAAACATGGAGGCGAGGCTGCGATGTTCCCTTCACTCGTTTTAGCCGCTGCAATCGGCGTTCCGCCATGCTGGGACATTTTCGACACGGCTGTGCGCCATCGTGCCTTGGCGCCTCACCCCACGTACGTCAGTTATAACGAACGCATTTTCGTTGCGGAAGACGACCAACGGCTCGTGCAAAGCACCGCGCACGTCGATTACCGGGACGACGGCTTGGCGCGCGTGCGTGACGAGCGGTTCAATTACGAACCGATTGTTACGCGCCATGCAGAGCCCGGTCCGCCGGAACTCGGCCCGTACGGCAGCGAACGGGACTCGTGGCTGCCGCAAAGGGACATGCTGCCGACTATCGCCAAAGTTCGAACGCAAGGCGACATGAGCTGCACCATCGACGGCGTTGAAGCGTACAAAGGCCATTCGACGTATCACTTGGTTTTTTCCGGCGCATCCGATCGTCGCCCATCGCTCAAAGCCATGTGGGTGGACACGCAAAGCAAAGACATCTGGAAGGTGATCGTCAGCGGCCCGGTGCTGTTCGAGGATGGGCCGCAGCAGCCGCTTTCGCTGGCCAGCTTCGAAGTCGAACTGGCGTACGCGGGGCCGTATTTGGTCGTCGATCACGTCGTGTGGTCATATCGGCGGCACGAATATTCGCAAACCACGCGCTACTTCGGCGAATACACGCTGAGCGACTACACGTTCCCGCCAGCCTTGCCGCCATCGTATTTCGGCGACACGGCGGCGGTGGTTTCCCCGTGCAGCTTTCGCGCGTCTTTCACAATGGTGGGCCATCATGGATTCGAACCATGGACCTCATGCTTATCAAGCATGCGCTCTAACCAACTGAGCTAATGGCCCGGGCAGGAGAAGATTTTACCACATAGCGCAAGTCCCCCCTGCCGCTTGCATTGCAGAGCCGCAGTCGCCCGTCAAATCATCGCGATGTACTTCTTGAGGCTCTCGTCGTCCGCTTTGAGCCTGCGCGAGCATCATATCGCGCAGCACGTTGGCCTCGCGCTGCAGCTCTGCGCGCTCTTCCATGTCCTGGTCAAACTGCGCCTGTTGAGCGGCGACGGCGCCGTCCTGCGGAACCTTCGGCGTCGTGCTGCGGGGTGCCAGTCGCGTGCGATCGATCATTCGGTGATCGACTCGATGAACTTCTTGGTGATCTGGTTGTCGGCTTTGCGCTGCGCCATCTGGACGTCGCGAAGCGTGTTCACTTCACGCATCTGCTCCGATTTTTCATCCATCATCTCATCGAAGGCTTGCGACTGCAGTCTGCAGTTGCTCTTGATGGCGCATCTGCTCGGCGTACATTTGCACTTGAAACTGCTCGTTCTGCTGATCCAACCAGCCCAACTGCGCGTTGCCGACGTCGCCTTGCAAATTACCCGCGGTTGCGCCGCCGCCCGCCAAGCCGCCGGCCACGCCCATTGCAACGCCTGCCGCGGGATTGCCGGTTTCGAGAAATCCTTGAATTCCGGCCATCAGACCGCTACCGATATTGAAACCCATGTCAGCTCCTCACGTGTGTGTTCGCATCGCTATCACGCGATCGTCTTATAAATCAAGGGAAGAATCGTCGTTGCCCGCATCGTCGGGATCCACGATCGCGCCCAGTGCGTCGGCGTTCTTGGCGCGCCCCTGATCGTCCAAACCGGCAAGCTCGCGATATGAATGTCCGCTTTGCTGCGGCTGCGTGGGCATCTGCAGCGACGCGAATGACGAGAGTGCGTTCACGTCGGCTTGTTCGCTCGGGCTCTCGGCGCTCAGCGCATCCAGGAGCGACCCCGAATCCGGGATCCCCTGCGGTTGTGCAGCCGGTGCGCGGGACCCGCCGAGCATGGCGTAATGGCGCATAACCGAATCGGCGTATCCCAAACGCGTTCCGTCTTGCCACTGCGTGACGGTCCCGCGAGCGTTAGGATCGCCGGCATTGTATGCCGAGAGCGCCTTGTGCACGTCGCCCCCGAAGCGCCGCAGCAAGCCCGAGATCATGCCGGCGGCGTAATTCGCATTGGCGGCGGGATTCATCGCCTGCGCCGTGCGCGCAAAGCCGTGAAAGCGATCGTCGATCTGAAAGATTCCGCGACCGTGACCGCCGTCGCCCACGATGTTACGCCCGCCGTTGCTTCCTGGGCCGCCCGTCTCCTGAGCCGCGACCGCGGCCAGCAGGCGGGGATCGAGCCCATAGCGGGCTGCGGCCGCGCCGATTTCCGCCGAAAAATTTACTCCGCGGGCGGCCAGAGCGGCCGCCGAGGAGGCGTATATGCCATTCATCGGCGTATCAATCCCACCGTCCACGCCGTTTGACAAGCCGCTCCCCCGCCGTCTACAATGTCTGCGATTAGGAGGGCCACCATCGACGGGCGGCCTTCCTCTATGTCTAACGGGAAGGCGTCCGGAACGTAAGGCGTTGCCGTGAGTACCGGGCCGGACGCCAACCACCACTTGTAAATAGGAAGGCGTCCGGAACGTAAGGCGTTGCCGTGAGTACCGGGCCGGACGCCAACCACTTGTTATGGCTTCTTCGTATAGGATTGACATCGGTGGACTGCTCTCGGGCGGCCGCCAGCGTCTCGTGCTGGACCAGCAAATCGAGATCGAGCCGTTTGAAGGGGTATGCTTCCCCGGACCGGCTGCCGTGCATCTCGAAATGCACTCCGCCGGCGATATGCTCGAAATTGCCGGAACGGTCGATGCGAGGTTCCATTGCGAGTGCAACAGGTGTCTGGGCGAGGTGGACCGCGCGCTGCACGTGGTCGTCGACGAACAAATCGACGCCGCAGCGGACGCGCAGAAGGATCCCTTCAGTCCGAGCAACGTTCTGACGGACGATCGTCTGGACGTGAAAGATTTGACGAAGCAATTGGTGTTTAGCGCAGTTCCCCTCAACGTGTTGTGTGAGGCGGGCTGCAAAGGCATGTGTTCAATATGCGGCCAAAACAAGAACACGGGCGTTTGCGCGTGTGTAACGGAGACTGAATAAGTGGCAAATCTAAAATGGAAAACTCCGCGCAGCAAGACGCGCAGCCGCCGGGCGGCCAACTGGAAACTCAATCCGGTTACGACTGTGGAATGTCCGCAGTGCCATGCCGCGAAGCGTCCGCATTTTCTGTGCGAGCATTGCGGCACGTATGACGGTCGCCAGGTCATCGAAATACGGGATGATCACGCCGGGCACTCGCACGGCTAGACGTTGAATTCCACCGGCGTCAAGATCGTCGGCGTCGGCCACTACGCGCCGCCGGGTATTCTGACGAACGAGGATCTCGAAAAGGTACTCGACACCTCGGACGAGTGGATTACCACACGCACCGGAATGAAACGCCGGCACGTCGCTGCGGCGGACGAAGCAACGAGCGATCTTTGCATTCTTGCCGCCCGCAAAGCGCTGGCCTCGTCCAATCTCGAGCCGCCGGACATCGACTGCTACATCGTCGCCACCGTAACGCCCGATTTCCCGTTTCCGGCCACCGCCTGTATCGTCGCCTCCAAACTCGCCGCGAGCGAAAAAGCCGCTTTCGACATCGAAATCGCATGCAGCGGTTTTATCTATGGTTTAACCGTCGCGTCGGCGCTGATTCGATCCGGTGTGTACCGGCGCATCATGCTGATTGGCGCCGAGACGCTGACGAAGATCGTCGACCGCAACGACCGGACGACGGCGGTGCTTTTCGGCGACGGCGCGGGTGCGGTCATTCTCGAAGCTTCCGAGGCCGATTCGTTTCTCTGAGCGAACTGGGCTCGGACGGCAGCCGCCCTGAACTGCTGCGCGTCCCCGCGGGCGGAACGCGGCATCCGCTCACGCCTGCGGCATGGGAAGCCGGCGAACAATACATGCATATGGAAGGCCGCGAAGTTTTTAAATTCGCCGTAAGCAAGATGATAGACGCGACCGACGTCGCGCTGCGCAAAGCAAACTTGCACAAATCGGATCTCGACTGGCTGATTCCGCACCAAGCCAACAAGCGCATCATCGACGCAGCCGCTAAATACCTGGACATGCCGGAAGAAAAAGTCGTCGTCAATATCGCCGAATACGGCAACACGTCGGCGGCGTCGATCCCTATCGCGCTGTCCGAAGCGGTTAACGCAGGCAGAATGCGAGCCGGCGACATTATCGTGTTCGTGGGGTTTGGCGGGGGATTATCGTGGGGCGCCGTCACGTGGAAGTGGGCCGATCTGCCGCAAGCCGCAAGCGCGCGATGAGCAAACGCCTCGCAGCCGTCTTTCCGGGTCAAGGGTCGCAGCTCGTCGGCATGGGCGTCGACGTGGCGACCCATTCGGATGCCGCGGCGCAAGTATTCGATCGGTGTGCGCAGGTTCTGGGCTACGATTTGCTCGAACTCCAGCGTACGGGTCCCGAAGAGAAACTCCGTGAAACGCGGTTTAGCCAGCCGGCGATTTTCGCCACGAACGTGGCGCTCTATCACGCCGTGGGCGAGATGCCCGCGCCCGTCGTGAGCGCCGGCCATTCGTTCGGAGAATTGTGTAGTTTGACGATTTCGGGTGCGCTGGAGTTGGATTCGGCGCTGCGCATCGTGGACGAGCGCGGCAAAGCGATGCAATACGCCGCCGAACTTTCGCCGGGCGCAATGTCGGCCGTTTTGGGAATGGAGCCGGCCCGCGTGCGGGACATTGTGGACGCCTCGCGCCAAGGCGGCGGACGCGTGCAGCTCGCCAACTTCAATTCGCCGGGACAAATCGTCATTAGCGGCGACCGTGCGGCGGTGCAAGCCGCCGGCGAAGTGTTGCTGCAGAACGGCGCAAAGCGCGTCGTTTCACTCAATGTTTCGGGCGCTTGGCACAGCGAGTTGATGCAGCCCGCGGTCGATCCTTTTGCGGCCGCCGTTCGCGCCGGTGAATTCACGCTGCCCAAGTTCGACGTCATCTCGAACGTCGATGCGCAGCCGTACCGCGACGTCGAGACGATGAAGCGCAATCTGGTGCGGTCGATTACCGAGGAAGTGCGCTGGCACGATACCGCGCAGAGGCTGCTTTCCTACGAGCCGGATGCCGTCGTAGAATTCGGCGCCTCGCCCGTGCTCGGGCCGCTCATGAAGCGATTACCCGGTGCGCCGCCGGTGCTCAACGTTGCCGATTTTGCCGGCGTCGAGAAGTTGCGGATGCTGTTGGGCGACCCCGCGCCGCTAGAACATCGATGAATGCGATAACGCTGCCGAATACCGTTGCACTCATCACCGGCGCGAGCCGCGGCATCGGACGCGCGATTGCGGTCGATCTGGCGAAAAACGGCGCCGACGTTGCGCTGGTCGGGCGCGATCGTTCGGCGTTGGAAGCGACGCAGACGGCATGCGCAGGCGCGCGTGAGGATGCTCGCATTTTGCTGCTCACGGGCGACGCAGCGGAGCAGTCCGCGGTGGACGGTTTCGTCAGCGAAACGCTTTCGGCGCTCGGTCGAATAGATTTCGCAGTTGCCAATGCGGGTCAGTCGCTCGACGCGCTGCTCTTGCGTCTCAAACCTGAAGTCATCGACCAGATGCTCTCGGTAAATCTCAAGTCGGCCTTCTATTTGTGCGCAGCCGTCGCAAAGCCGATGATGAAGCAGCGCTCCGGGGCGATCGTGCTGATGTCCAGCATCGTGGGGATGATGGGCAACGCGGGGCAAGCGGCCTATGCGGCGTCGAAGGCGGGGCTGCTTGGGTTGACCAAGTCCTTAGCGAAGGAATTGGGGTCGAGGAACATAAGAGTCAACGCCGTCGCGCCGGGTCTTATCGAAACGGCGATGACTGAAAAACTGCCGGAATCGGCGCGGGAGTATTTACTCAAGCAAGCGGCGTTGGGCCGCCCCGGCAGACCGGAAGACGTCAGCGGAGTAGTCACGTTTCTTTGTTCGGAAGCTGCCGGATACATCACGGGGCAGACCCTCGTGGTCGACGGCGGCGTTTTAATGTAAAGGGAGAGATATGTCCACCACGTTCGATAAAGTCAAGAAGATCATCGTCGAGCAGTTGGGCGTCGACGAGTCGGAAGTGACCCCTGAAGCTTCGATTACGGACGACCTCGGCGCCGACTCACTCGATCAAGTCGAGCTGGTGATGGCGTTCGAAACGGAGTTCAACATCGACATTCCGGACGAAGAAGCGGAAAAGATCAAAACCGTCGGCGACGCGGTCAAACGCGTTGAGGACGCGACGGCGAAAGAGTAGCCCGTGTTCGATCAACTCAGCGATCGGTTGAACGCGATCTTCTCGCGGCTGACCGGGCGCGGCCGCTTGAGCGAGAGCGACGTTAACGAGGTCATGCGCGAAGTGCGCATCGCCCTGCTCGAGGCCGACGTTTCGCTTTCCGCCGCAAAAGAGTTCGTCAGCAACATCAAAGAAAAAGCGATCGGCGCCGACGTGATGGCGTCGCTGTCGCCCTCGCAGACGATCGTCAAGATCGTGCACGAGGAGCTCGTGGCGTTGCTCGGCGGTTCACCCGACGGCTCGGGACAGTCGGCGGCGCAGCGATTGCAATTTTCCGACGCGCCGCCGTCGGTGATTATGTTGGTGGGCCTGCAAGGTTCGGGGAAAACTACGCATGCGGGCAAGCTCGCCCTGCGCCTCAAGGAGCAAGGCCGGCGAACGTTGCTCGTGGCTGCGGACGTGTACCGGCCGGCAGCGATCGAGCAACTGCAAACGCTCGGCGCGCAGATCGATCTCCCCGTCTTCGAAAAGGGACAGAGCGATCCGGTGAAGATTGCCCGGGAGGGCGTGGCGGAAGCGCGGCGTCTGGGGATTTCTACGGTGATCGTCGATACGGCGGGACGGCTGCAGATTGACGACGATCTGATGCTGGAGTTCGAGCGCATCAAAGCCGAGGTGCGCCCGAAGGAAATATTGCTGGTCGCCGATGCGATGACCGGGCAAGAGGCGACGAACGTCGCCAAGGGCTTTCACGATCGCCTCGGCATCACCGGCGTAGTCCTGACCAAGTTGGACGGCGATACGCGCGGCGGTGCGGCCCTTTCCATTCAAAAAGTGACCGGCGCACCGATCAAATTCATGGGCGTAGGCGAAAAACTTTCCGCAATCGAACCGTTTCACCCGGATCGGTTGGCGTCGCGTATCTTGGGTATGGGCGACGTGCTCACGCTCATCGAGCGCACGCAAAACGTCTATAGCGCCGAACAAGCCAAAGATTTAGAGCAAAAACTGCTCAAGCAGCAGTTTACGCTCGACGATTTTCTGGATCAGATGCGGCAAGTGCGCAAGATGGGCTCGATGACGGACATCTTGAAGATGATTCCGGGGGTTTCGCGCGCTTTGCCCAAAGATTTCGAGATTCCGGAGGCGGACGTGCGGCGCATCGAGGCCATCATTTGCTCGATGACCAAACGTGAGCGGCAGAATCCCGACGTCTTGAACGGCTCGCGGCGCAAGCGCATCGCCGTCGGCAGCGGTACGCAGGTGTCGGACGTGAATCGCCTGGTCAAACGCTTCGAAGAAGCGCGCAAGATGATGAAGCAAATGGGCTTCGGCGGCGGGAAAAAGCGCATGCGCCTACCCATGGGAATCAACCACGCGCGTGGTTAACGCGCACTTCGTACACGGACAGCAAGGATAATGGTAAAAATCAGACTGCGCCGCATGGGCGCGAAAAAGCAACCGACGTACCGTTTCGTCGTGGCAGACGCCCGTTCGCCGCGCGACGGACGGTTCATCGAGATTTTAGGTCACTACAATCCACGCACGGAACCGCGCACCGTTGAAGTCAACGAGGAAAAGGCGAAAGCGTGGCTGGCCAAAGGCGCGCAGCCCTCGGATACGGTTCGCCGTCTGTTCGCCGAGAAGGGGATTATGGATCGCGGGCCCATTCCGACGAGCCGGCGCAAACCCAAGTCTGAAGAGGGCGCCGCGCAATGAGCTCGTTTGACGACGAGTTCGGGCTGTTCGGCGAAGAAGGCGAAGAGACGGAACGTCGCTCTACGCTGGGCGCGCGCAAGATCGCGAGCGATGAAAAAATCATCGACGACATCGAGCCGGAAGACGAAGCGCCGGGACGCCGCGATTCGACCGGACGTGGCCCGGTGGGCCGCAGGGCTCCCGGTGGGCAGCCGCGCCGGTTCGGACAGCAGCAGCATCGAGAACCGGCCGATCCGCAGGCCGCTCGCGCGCGCGCAGCGTCGCTGCTGGAATTTCTCGCCAAGAAACTGGTCGAAAAACCGGACGCCGTGATCGTCGATAACTTTCCGCCGGAGAACGGCGAACAGGCCTCGATCGAGCTCATCGTCGACCCTGAAGACATAGGCAAAGTCATCGGACGCAGCGGCCGGGTCGCGCAGGCATTGCGAACGATCGTGCGCGCCGCCGCCGAAGGGAAGGTCGGCGTGGAAATTTTCGACACGAACGATCTCGAGGACGAGGCCGTGGCCGACGAGGACGATGCCGGCGAGGACGATGCCGTCGATTCCGAATGACGAGATCCCGATCGGCCGGATCGCCGGCCTTTTTGGAATACGCGGTGAACTGAAATGCGACCCGAGCAATGCGGGTCGCATCCTTTTTTCACCTGCGCAATCGCTGCGCATCATGCTCGCAGACGGCAGCCGGCGCGAGGTGGAGATCGAAAGCGTCCGGGAGCATCAGCGCCGTTTGTTGATTCGCCTAGCCGGCGTTGCATGCACCGGCGATGCCCAGCTCTACGTGGGCGCAACGTTCTATGCAGAGCGCGATCGGATTCCGCTCGAGCCCGGAGAGTACTTGGACCGCGATCTTGCAGGCTGCGATCTGCTCGACGCGTCGGGCCATTCGCTTGGGCGCGTAACGCGCGTGGAGCACTATCCCAGTTCGGATATGCTCGTGGTCGCCGGCAAGCTCGTTCCGATGGTGCGCGCATTCATCATGTCGATCGACATTCGAGCGAAACGCATCGTGGTGAACCTGCCGGCCGGTTTATTAGACGACGATAACGCCGGATAAATCCGCCGCCCTACGCTTGTCACCCTGAGCGCACGTTTGTCACCCTGAGCTTGTCGAAGGGTCCAAGCTGACGCCTCCATGCTTCGACAAGCTCAGCATGACAAGCTTTGACTTCGCTCAGCATGACAAGCTTTGACTTCGCTCAGCACAAGCTTCGGGCTTGTCACCCTGAGCTTGTCGAAGGGTCGTGGTTCGGCGATGCTTCGACAAGCTCAGCATGACAAGTCTTCAACTTCGCTCAGCGCAAGCTTCGGGCTTGTCACCCTGAGCGCATGCTTGTCACCCTGAGCGCATGCTTGTCACCCTGAGCTTGTCGAAGGGTCCAAGCTCGACGTCTCCATGCTTCGACAGGCTCAGCATGACAAGCTTTGACTTCGCTCAGCACAAGCTTCGGGCTTGTCACCCTGAGCTTGTCGAAGGGTCGTGGTTCGGCGATGCTTCGACAAGCTCAGCATGACAAGTCTTCAACTTCGCTCAGCGCAAGCTTCGGGCTTGTCACCCTGAGCGCATGCTTGTCACCCTGAGCTTGTCGAAGGGTCCAAGCTCGACGTCTCCATGCTTCGACAGGCTCAGCATGACAAGCTTTGACTTCGCTCAGCGCAAGCTTCGGGTTTGTCACCCTGAACTTGTCGAAGGGTCCAAGCTCGACGTCTCCATGCTTCGACAGGCTCAGCATGACAAGCTTTGACTTCGCTCAGCGCAAGCTTCGGGTTTGTCACCCTGAGCTTGTCGAAGGGTCGCGGTTCGGCGATGCTTCGACAAAGCTCAGCATGACAAGCTTTGATTTCGCTCAGCGCAAGCTTCGGGCTGGTCAAGCGTTTTGCGGATGCGCCGTCGCGTATGCATCTACCGCGGTGCGAACTGCGGACGCGAGCGAATCTCCGGTACCGCTATTCTGCGCCAGCTTTGCGCCGAAGCACGTGTAGATCTCGAGCACGAACGTGTACTCGGGGCGGCTGCCGAGACCGTGGTGAACCAGTTTGGCGGAAGCGGTTCCGCTCGCGATCGTATTGTTGCGATCGGTGCCGCAAATGCCGTCGGCTTCTTTGGAAAGTCCGCGGGGGGCGGCGTTCGTCATGCGCACGTTATAGTGTGCGTTTAACGCGTCGAAAAGCGTACTGGTGGCTTTGGAAAGGTCTGTGGGCGGCAGGGCTCCGGCAATGCGCACGACGAGGACGCTCTTCGCGGGTTTGGCGGCTGCAGGAACCGGCGTTTCCTTGACTTTGTGTTTAAAGAGCCCGGCGAGTCCCGCCAAACCTTTCGATAGGTTCGCTTGGTTGTTGGGCATTGGAGTGGCTGTGGCTTGCGCCTGCGCGCCGCTATACGCGTCGGCGAGCTGCTTTTCGAGCGCAAGAATGCCGTCGTGAATGATCGTCGCCTGCGCGGTCGCGTCTTGAAACGACTCGATCTGCGCGGTTTGGCCGTACACGATTGTCCCGCTGCGCGTCGAAACGACTTGCTCTACGAGGGAAACGCCGTTTCCAAGCGGCGTCATGTATCCTGAAATGTAATAGTCCGCATCGACGCTTTGCGCATATTTCAAAAAGTCGGCTCGCTCGACCGAAGGAGCGGCTGCAATGGCATCGATACCGCCGTCCGCGTTCATCTGCTGCACGAAGAGTTGGGCGGCGTTCTGACCGACGCCCGCCTTGAGATCGCTGCTGGTACCGAACGGAAAAACGACGATCAGCGGGAGCGCCCTGGGCGCGGGAGCGGACGCTGCCGGTGAGGGAGATGGAGTTGGGGTTGGGGTTGGGGTTGGACGTCCGGCGCCTACGAGCGCAACGCACGAGCAGAGCACGAGCACGGCCGAGAATTTGCGCACGAATAGCCTTTCACAATGCACTACGCGACTCCAGAGATAAACGTCCGAACTGCGGCGTTCGTTTCTTCGGGCAGTTCGACCATGGCGAAATGACCCGCGCCGGCCACTATTCTCTCTTGCGAATTCGGAACCCGGCAAGCCAGCGCGTGCGCGTACTTCGGCGGCGTCATCACATCCCGTTCGCCGGTGAGGGCGAGGAGCGGGACGCTTATTTCGCCCAGGCGGTCGAGCACGTCGAACGCATCGCACGCGTGATAGTCGCGCAAGGTCTGATCGCGACCGACGCGCTGCATGCATTGCGCTACCCATTGTGCGCGTTCGTCGGTTAATTCCGCGAAGCAGTACGAAGCGACGGTTTGGGCGCCCCCTTCGAAATCCGTTTCCAGCTGCGACAAGAGCGCCGGCGCGACGCGCAACCGCGCTCCCGAACCAAGCAGAACCAGCGCGCGCACCGGGATGCGGGCGCGCAGTGCCACTTCGAGCGCGACGGCGCCTCCCATCGAATGACCGCAGAGCACGGGCTGCGCAATGCCGGCGGACTGGATGAACTCCTCGACCCATGCGGCAAAATCGGCAATGGAGCGCCCGCACCCCGAAGCGTCGTGACCGGGTAAATTGGGGGCGTGTGCTCCTGTGAATGCGGCGAGCTGCTGCGCGAACGATTCCCCGGTGAAGCCCGCGCCATGAATGAACACCGGCGTCACGATCCGGCGGCGACTTCCGTTTGGGCGGCATGCTTCTCGCCGGGCGCAACCGGATCGACCAGCGGCGAGACTTCCGCGGTTCCTTTGTGATGCGCCCATCCCGCGCTCAATTCCGCGCCAAAGAAAAAGATCAAGCCCATCAAGTAAAACCACAGCAGCAACACCAGAGGCGCCGAGAGCGCGCCGTAGACACGCGTAAAATCGACATGCACGGTATAAAATGCAAACGCAAACTGGACTCCGGGCCACATGAGTGCGACGAACGTCGCGCCCGGGACGGCAAAATGCCAGTGCACCGGGCGATTCGGCAAAAACGTATAGAGGAATACGACGACCGCGAACACCAGCGCCATCGAGATTGCGTACGCGACGATTTGCGAGGCGCTTTGAGTCTGGACGTGCGCCTTTGCGAATAGGATCGACACGGCCACCGGCATGGCGATGGCAAAGATCGTGAGCACGCCGGTGATCGGAAGCATGACGATGGAGATGAGTATGTCGTGGTAGAGGGGTCGACTTTTCGGAACGGCGAGTGCGCGGTTCAATGCGTACGCCAAGCCCATGAACAAATTCTTCGAGGCCCATATCACGACGACGAACGCGATCGCGCTGGAAACGCCGCGCCCGTACACGTACGTTCGAACGTTTGCCGCCACGGTATCGTGCAGAGCCGGCGCGAACGTGTCAAAAAACTGCAAAATCTGCTGTTCGGCATTGGGAATGAACAGCGAGGCCGCCGTCAGCACCAGCACGAGCAGTGGAAAGATTGCGAAGAGCGCGTTGAAGGCGATCGCCTGTGACAAAAACGCGCAGCCATCGCGGGAGAAGCGCATCCCGGCCTCGCGGAACGCTAAGATGAGCCGCATGATTGCTTTCCGTAGTATCGTGGTCGGCCAATGATATTCCCACTTGCGCTGAGCACGCTGAGCATCGTGCTCAACGGTGCGGCGGTGCATTCGTACCGCGTGCCGTATATCAAGGACGGCCACGTGATGACGCCGCTCGAGCCGTTCGTCACGCGCGTTGCCATGATGGTCGAGTACAGCGGCGGGACGCTGATCGTCCGGCGCGGCGATCGTTTCGCGCAGATTCCGGTCAAGTCGGCGCCGTACCCGGCCTGTTTTTCAAGCCTCTTCGTTCAGATAGCGCCGGTACTGCGCTCATTGGGAGCGCTCGTCGCCTACGATGCGCGCCGCCGGCGCCTGCTCATCGACATGCCGCCGCTCGTCTTTGCAACCGCTACGCCGTTCAATGCCGCCGTGCCGCGCGCTTCGCCGCGCGTGGTCTTCACGCCGGCGCCCGTTCCGACGATCCGGCCCACGGTCACGGGGACGCCGGCACCACGGCGGACGCCGCTTCCACTGTTCACACCCCCATCGCCTGTGCCGCATGTTGCGCTACGAACTGCAGCGCGCCCGCCTCGAACGGCGACTGCAGGCCCGCGCTTCGCACGAGCGCTTGAAACGGCAATTCGCCCCCGCGCTTGCACAGCGACGTATAGTCCGCCAGCGCACTGTCGTAATCGCTGCGCGATCGCGCCCAGAACTGCAGGGCGCAGCAAAGCGCCAGTGTGTAGTCGATATAGTAAAACGGCATGGCATAGATGTGCCGCTGAATCTGCCAGTAGCCGCCAGCCTCCAAATGTTCGATTCCGCCGTATTGTCGCCACGGCAGGTACGTGGCTTCGAGCTGTTTCCAAAACGCGCGCCGTTCGTGCGGCGCGGCGTCGGGATGTTCGTAGACGAAATGCTGAAAGTGATCGACTGCGGCGCCGTAGGGCATGAACAGAATCGACGATTTGAGGTGCTGCTCGCGATAGCGCTCCGCATCCTTGCCGAAGAACGCGTCCAGGCGCGGCCAAGTCAAAAACTCCATCGACATCGAATGGACTTCGCACGCTTCGTATGTGGGCCACAAATACTCGGACACCGGCATCGCTCGGCTGGAATACCACTGGAATGCATGGCCCATTTCGTGCACGAGCACGTTGACGTCGCTCGTTGTGCCGTTGAAGTTCGCAAAGATGTACGGTACGCCGTACGTTGGAAACGACGTGCAAAAACCGCCGCCTGCTTTGCCTTGCCGGGAATCCAAGTCCAGCAGTTGACGCTGTATCATCATCGTGGCAAAGGAGCCGAGTTCGGGACCAAGCCCATTGAAGACTTCGCCGGCCGCGTCGAGCATGCGAACCGGCGTCGAAGGCGCCGCGGGCGGACCGCATTTGTCGAAAACGTGCTCGTCCCAAACCATCAGCTCGTCCACGTCCAGGTCGCGTGCCTGTGCTGCGGCAATGCGCTGCGCGAGGGGCACGATATCGCGAACGATCGCCTCGCGATAGCGCGCGACTTGCGCGGGACCGTAATCGGTACGCAGCAGACGGCGGTAGCCCAGTTCGATGAAGTTATCGAACTCGAGCTCTTTGGCCATGCGATTGCGCACATGCACCAGATCGTCGTAAAGCCGGTCCAGCCGTTCGCGATTCCGCGCAAAAAAATCCCATTTGGCAAACGCGGCCCGGCGCCGCACGTCGCGATCGGGATGCTCGGCATACCGGCCGATTTCCGGCAGATTCAATTGCTTGCCATCGAAATCGAACTGCGCGCGAGCGAGGAGTTCGGTGTAGTCGTCGGACGAGCTCGGATTCGCGGACCGCTTGCGGCTCGATCACCGGATCGAACGCCGTCACGTCCAGCTCCCACCGATCGAACACGTACGTACCGAGATCGGCCTCCAACTGCGCGCGCAGTCCGCTCGCCAAAAACCGGCGTTTCATCGCCACGTCGATTCCCGTGACTTTTGGGCGCAGCGCGTTCAATGCGTCGGCGTCCGCTTTGTATTGCGCATTGCCGGTGTCTTGCTGAAAGCGCAGTTCCGCCAACGCCGACCAGGTGGCAAAACTGCGCCGTAAAGCGTCCCAGCGCGCAAACGCATCCAACGCTTCCTCCACGGATGCAGCGACCTGCAGATCGAGCTCTATGGCATCGTACTGGGCGCGCAGGTTCTCGAAGCGTGGGGGTGCAGCGGTAATGTCCGAGAAGCGCTCGGCTGGATGAAAGCTGGGTGAGGGCGCAAGCATTGGGTTACGCTACACCGCGGCAGGTCCAGACCCTTTTGGTGTCGTCATTGGCCCAGGGTGGCTGGATAGGTTATTCTCACCTCATGGGCCATGCTGTCGCACGGTGCGCGGAGGGGTTCGAGCCGCTGGGCCGGGGAGGATGCGCTACAGCGCAGCCTTGGTATGTCGGGTTAGCTGCCTAAGTGCTGGCCCTCGTCGTGGCGGTGGTCTTGGCACAAGCCGCACCCGCTCATTCGCCTCACCCGCTAAGGACTATCGTCCACGTGAGAAGTTCGTCCGTGTGCAATCTGTTCCGGAATAACATGCGCCGCAGCGTTCGCAAGCTTCTCGAAAATGACGTTGCAATCCAGAGCGCCGGCACAACGGTTAACACGATGGCGGCGCACATCAACGGAGATGATTCGCCGTACTCTAACTCCACCGTCGGGCTTGCTCAAGTACAGCTTCTGCAATTTGGCTTTCGGCTCGAGCGAAATATCGAGCAAATTGACCGCTCTTTGAATGACCCAGAGTTCGATAAGCTTTCGAATCCTCATCTGGAAGCAATACGGAAGACGCTAGAGCAGGTTGCAGGTCGGCAAAGCAAGTCTACTAAATCTTGTGTTTTCTATCGCATATTCCAGCCATCCCGCAAATCTAAGCTACTATCCGGATCCCGTTCAAGATGAGCTGCGAGATGCAATCCGGCGTGAGCCGAGGGCCGACGTAGTCTCCGGCGACATCTTCGGTCCAATGAATCTGATCGCAAGAGAAAACATTAGCAGAACTCATGGCCTCGAAAACATTGCTGCCGGAGAGATCACTACCCTTGCGGCGCTTTGCCGTTAAGAAGCCGCGCGGAATGGAATTGCACGCTCCTAATGAATGGCCTTGCGATGCTGCTCGGACTTCTCGCGCCGCTGGTCGCGGCGATCGCGCCGGTTTCATTCGGCGATCTCCACTACCGCTGGGTAGGACCGGCCGTTATGGGCGGCAGGCTCGATGCCGTAGCCGGCGTCGCGGGCGATCCAAAAACTCTATACTTGGGCCATTCCACCGGCGGCTTGTGGAAATCGGAAGATGGCGGGCTGACGTTCAGATCGGCGTTCGAAGCCGGGCCGGTCAGCGCCGTCGGCGCGATTGCGATCGATCCGCACGATTCCCGGCGCGTGTATATCGGCACGGGCGAGGGCTTTCCGCGCAACACGGCGCAAAGCGGCGACGGCGTGTGGCTGACGTCGGACGGCGCAAAACACTGGCGGCACTTGGGACTGGACGATGCCGGGAGCATCGCCAAAATTGCGGTCGATCCGGCGGACTCGCGCGTGGTTCTTGTTGCGGCGATGGGCCATGAATTCGCTCCTAGCGCGCTGCGCGGAATTTTTCGAAGCGCGGACGGCGGACTGCACTGGACGCGCGTCTTGCACCTCAACGACACGACCGGCGGAAGCGACGTCGCGTTTAATCCCAAGCGTCCCAACATCGTGTACGCCGGCACGTTCGACTTTTTGCGACGGCCTTGGACCTTGCGCAGCGGCGGTCCGGGCAGCGGGCTCTTCAAATCTACCGATGCCGGGAAAACGTGGACGCGCCTGACCGATCCGCGGCTGCACAACGGACTGCCGGCCGGTCCAATAAACCGCGTCGGCGTGAGCGTGTGCCGCAGCAACCCGAGCATCGTGTACGCGTTCGTGCCCGCCCGGACCGGCCTGCTGTATCGCACGAACGACGGCGGCACGCACTGGCAGCTGCGCAGCAGCGATGAGGACATCGATTTCCGCCCGTTTTATTTCTCGCAAGTGCGCTGCGATCCCAACGATCCCGACAAGGTTTTTGCGATCGCCGGCGGCCTGCTCGTATCGCTCGACGGTGGCCGGCGATTCAAAGACGCGGGCGGCGGCGGCGACAACCACGACTTGTGGATCGATCCGCTGGATTCGAAGCGCCTGCTCAACGGCAGCGACATGGGCTTTCACTATTCGATGGACGGGGGAAAGACGTGGAACTACGACGACGTCGTGCCGTTCGCGCAAGTGTATCGCGTGGGCTACGACATGGACGAACCGTATCACGTCATGGGTGGCCTGCAGGACCACGAAGTGTGGTGGGGCCCCAACGAGCTCTTCAACCGCCAGGACGGCCCGAGCAACGGCGATTGGCTCGACATTTCCGACTGGGGCGACGGACAGTACGCAATGGCCGATCCGCGCGATGCTTCGATCGTCTACGAAGATACGCATTTCGGAGATCTCGTACAGGCCAACCTGAAGACGGGGGAGCGCCGTTACATCTCGCCGCAGCCCATTATCGCGTTCGGCACCGGCGCTTCGACGTACAAGTACCGCTTCAACTGGAGCGCTCCGCTGCTGATCTCGCATTTCGATCCGGACGTGCTGTATTTCGGCGCAAACGTGCTGTTCCGATCGCCGGATCGCGGGAAAACGTGGACCGAGTTCAGCGGCGATCTGACGCACTGCCTGCCCGGGCAACTGCAGCGCAGCGGTGGTCCCATCACGTATGACAACACGAACGCCGAGACGTACTGCACGATTTACACGATCGGTGAAGACGCCAAAGACGCGCAAAGCGTATGGTACGGCACCGACAACGGCCATGTCGAGCTGACGCGCGACGGCGGTCGTACGTGGTCGGACGTAATCACAAAGATTCCGGGCTTGCCGCTGCCCGCGCGCGTTTCATGCATTTCGCCCTCGCCCTCCAATACGGGCGTGGCTTACGCAGCCTTCGATCGCCATCAGTGGAACGACGAACGTCCCTACGCTTTTGTCACGCGCGATTTCGGACGAACGTGGCGCAGCATCGGATCGGGATTGGACGGCTACGTTCATGTGGTGCGCGCGGATCCCCGCAACGAGAGCGTGCTCTACGCCGGAACCGAGCGCGGTATCTTCGTTTCGCTCGACGGCGGAGCGCAGTGGTCGGATTTTCGATTGGGTCTTCCGCACGTGCCGGTGTACGACGTGCAGATCCACCCTCGTGACAACGACCTGATCGTCGGCACGCACGGGCGCGGCTTTTATATATTGGACGATCTCACGCCCCTGCAACAATGGGCGAACGTGAGAAGGGACACGGCGCCGTATTTGTTTGCCCCGATGCCTGCGTACCGCTACAGCGCGGGGCCGTATCACGAGCACGGGCGGGGCGCGTTCGTTTCGGAGAACAAGCCCTATGGCGCGCTGCTCACGCTCTACCTGCCGCGCGCGCCCGCTTCGCTCAAGCCCAAGAGCAAGCCCACCGTGCGCGTTCGCATACTCGATTCCGCGGGCACGCAAATCGCCGTATTTGATACGCCGGTGCACGCCGGAGTCAACCGCTTTGCATGGGATCTGCTCACCCAAGCGCCCGGCGGGATGTCGGCCGTTCAAGACGCACGTCCGTACTACATTTTTTATCCTTTAACGATCAGCGGTCCGCAGGCGCTGCCGGGAACGTACATCGCGCAAGTGCAAACGCCGCAGGGATCGCTGCGCGCGCCTATCACCGTGGTGATGGATCCGCGCAGCACGGCGGGGCTCGACGACTTGAAAGCACAGTATTCCGCGCTCGAGCAACTGGCGGCGATAGAAGAACGGGCGGAGCAAACCATCGCGCAGTTGCAGAAGCTGCGCTCACGGATCGCTCGCGCGCACGACCCAAGCCTTACGTCGTTCGATGCGCAGCTCGCCGCGCAAATGAATCGCTTACGAAGTTCGGAGTCGGGATATCGGCAAGCGGCGCGTTTGACGGAGCAGGTGGCGTATCTGCGCCAAACGATCGAGCAGTTCGACGGGCCGCCCACACAGGTTCAGCAGGCCTTCATCCGGCAGTACGCCGATCAGATGAATGCGATATCTCGCGACGTGGATGCGCTGCTGCGCGCGGATGCGCGTGAAGTGCAATCGCTCAAGGCGTTATGAACGGATTCGGCATTCGGCGGTCGATCGTTCTGAACGCCTTTTGGGTGCCGCTGTTTTTTCAGGACACCGCGCTTCCCGCCATCGCCATACCCGCATCCGTCGCCGGCCTCGCGCCGCACGACCACGTGCGCGTGCTTGCCGTCGTGGTCGCCACGATCGCCTTTGCATCCATGATTGTGCCTCCGATAGCCGGCGCAGTTTCCGACGGTCTTCGGCGGCGGGCGATACCGCGTCGCGTCCCTATTTTCGTCGGCGCAAGCCTCGACGTGGCTGCGATGATCATGCTGGCCGAGGTTCACAGCCTCGGTCTCTTCGTGACGTTCCTGCTCATCGCGACGATCGGCGCGAACATCAGCCTGGCTGCATATCAGGCGTTGATTCCGGACGTGGTGCCAAAACAAGCCTGGGGAACCGCATCGGGCATACGTAGCGTCGCCATGCTGATCGGGACGATTCTTGCCTTTGGAGTGGCGGCCGGAACGCCGGCTCCCACGACCTTCATCGCCGTGGGCGTGGCCATCGGCGTTGGCGCGCTCACGCTGCTCGCGGAGCCGGAACGCGCCGTCGCCGACACGCCGGAGGAGCCGGCGCGCGTGAGCGATTGGCACGACTTTACCATCGTCTTTCTGGCGCGTGCGTTCTTGGCGTTCGGTTTGGCGCTGCTGATGACGTTCGTGCTCTATTATTTCCGCGACATTTTGCGCGTCGGCAACCCTTCCGTCGGGACTGCGCTGGTCGGCGTGGCCTCGCTCCTGGGTGCGATCGTGTCCGGCGTGTATTTTGGATGGCTCTCGGATCGCGTTTCCCGCAAGATCGTCGTCGCACTCTGCGGCATACCCATGACCCTGGCGGCGGCCGGCTTCGCGCTGTTTCCGCGCCAGGATCTGATCTACGTCTTCGCGCTGCTGTTCGGGATCGGTTTCGGCGGCGTGATGTCGACCGGCTGGGCGCTCGCAATCGATGCGGTACCGAAGCTGCGAGACGTGGCCCGCGATTTGGGAATCTGGGGAATAGCGCAGAATTTTCCGCAAGTCATCGCTCCGCTCGCGGGCGGGTGGCTGCTGGCCGCGTTCGCCTACTCGCAGGCCGGATATCGAACGCTGTTCCTGGTTGCTGCGGGAAGCTTTGCGCTAGGATCGATGACGGTGCTGGCAGTCGGAAGAAAGCCGCTCATTCCGTGGTGGGGCGTCCCGTTGCGGCTCGCCTCCGGCATTGCGGTTTCGATCTACGTGCACGCTGCCTACCGCATCCGCTCGTGGGGATGGCTTGCGCCGGAACGCGGTCCGGCGCTCATCATCTCGAACCATCAAGTGGAACTCGACTTGATGGGGCCCGTCACGACGCTGATACTCCATGGCGGCTGGCGCAGCCCGGTCCTGGCCGCGTGCGCGAAGCTCGATGTACGAGCCGGGCTTTATGGCCGTTCGGGTGCCGTGGTTGTGGCGCGCATTTTATAACGTCAACCTTGGCTGGCTCTTCGAAGGCATGGGATTGCTGCCGCTTGAGAACGAGCTGCAGTCGCGTTCGCTTGCACGGTGGGCGTGGGACGCCCAGCGCCGAAACGGCTGCCTGCCGCTGGACGAGCTGTTCAAGCCCGCGCTGGTCGAGCGATTGCAACTGCACGGGCTCAGCACGCGCGAATTGTTCGGCATCCGGTGGTTCAACCGCGCCCAATCAACGTACGTGCGGCTCTCGGATCTGCAGGTCAAATATCGTAAGGAGGCCTTCGATGCGACGCGCGCCGGCGTAGAGCGGGATTTGGCGCGCATCGAAGAGGCGCTGCGCCGTGGCGCGACGTTTTACGTCACGCCCGAAGGCGACTATTCGACCGACGGAGCAATGCTGCCGTTTCGCGGAATTTGGGACCGCCTCTCGCCGCACGTGCGCTCGGTGTATCTTGTGGCGATCAGCGACGATCCGTTCGTGGGCAGGCGGCTCTCGCAAATCTATCGCGTCGTGCTGCTGCGCAGCAAAGATACCGTCGTCGAAGAACTGCAGGCGGCCCGTCCCGTCACGACCAGTGCGCTGCTCAGCGAGTGGCTCGTCCAGCATTCGAAGCCGTTTCGCGCGCAAGAGGCGGTCCGCGCAGTGGAGCAGCGCCTGCAAACGCTGCCGCCCGAGCTGTTCGTCGATCCCGAGCTGCGGCGCAAACCGGGGGCACAGGTTCGGGCCGCGCTGCGCAATCTGAGCGGGCAAGGAATCTTACGCGAGCAGGCCGGTGATTTCACGCTCACCGAGCACCGCCGGCATCCGAAATTTCCCAACACGCAGGACGCCGTGGCGTTTCAGGCGCGGTTCTTCGCGCAAACGCTCGAGGGCCTGGAGCGAAGCCGCGAACCGATGCACGTAGACCTCGCTACGCCGGCTCTTTCCTATTCGTCCTAGGGAAGCGGCCCTTCCGTCTCAGAGACGGGTGCGCCCGGGCTGGGTAGGTGCAGGGTGAAGAGGGAGGTCGCGTGTCGCTAGCGCTCGGAGTCGTCCTAATTCTCGCCGCGCTGGTTGCCGGGGCGCTGCTTTCCTATGCATGGTGCCGGCGCGCGAAAACGGCGGATGCTCGACCGGCGGCTGCCGCCGAGCCGCGCGTCGCGGCCGCTCCCGGCGCCGTCATCGGCAGCATCGACATCGTTCGCCCGCAAACGCACAGCGTGGAAGGCTTGGAGATCAAATACGGCTCGCGGGGGTTGGTGCGTTCGGTGTGCGTGGGCGCCATGAACACCGAGCACAAGGAGCTGCTCTTGACGATGGACGGCTTGGTGTGGCGGACGCTTCCCAACGCGCACAAGCAGGAAGTGCTTGCAGCGGCGCGCAGCACATGGGCCGCCAAAATGTGCCCGGACGGCGCCGACATTGCATACGTCGTCGTAAAAACGGATTCCGGCGAGGTCGTTGGCCGCGCCGATCCGCATTCGCTCACAATACTCTAAGCCGCGCGAGCGGCGAGCTAGTGCCGGAGCAGTCGGGGAAATTCCCGGCCGAGCTGAACCAACTTGGGTTTGTCGTTGATCAGGACGTACGGATTGAACGGATTGTGTGCGACGAAATCTTGGTGGTAGCTTTCGGCGGGGTAAAAGCCTTGCAGCGGCGCGAGCTTGGTGACGATGGGCGAGGCAAAGACGCGATCGCGCGTCAATTCCGCCATGTACTGCAGCGCTTGTATTTTTTGCTCGTTCTGCGTGTAGAAGATCTGCGAGCGGTACTGCGTGCCGTCGTCGGGACCTTGGCGGTTGAGCTGCGTCGGATCGTGGGCGACGCGGAAATACACTTGCAGCAGCTGCCGGAATGAGATCTGCGCGGGATCGTAGGTAATGTCGACGGATTCGGCATGGCCCGTTTGTCCGGTACTGACCGTCTCGTAGTGTGCCGTCGCGGCGCTTCCGCCGGCGTACCCTGCGACCACCTTCGTGACGCCGCGGAGCGGTTGGAACACGGCTTGCATTCCCCAGAAACAGCCGCCGGCCAGCACGACGTGCTGGAGCGCCATGAATATCGCAATGTGGATCATCCGCATACCTCATGAACGCGCGGAAGGGGCAGATGGATGAGCGCTACCGTGCGATGCGCGGTCCCCAGCCGGTAAAGATCGTCGAAACGGTTTCCGGACGGTCGATGGTGGGACGCGGATTCCTCGGCGACGGCAGCAGGCTTTTCATGGCGGTCCTCTTTCCTTAAACTAATTCATTAGGAGTATAAGCGCGCGCGGTTGCGATTGTCAACTAAATCTTTAGTTATTACTTTGCGCCGCGAAGCCCGGGCCTGGGCAATGCCTAGCACAAGTGGTGGCCGGTGTGGGTGCCGGCTTCGGCTAAACGCCCTTGATGCCGAAACCGATTTCGCTCAGCAACGCCGAAGCGCGCCGCCTGGCCGTTTATGCGCAAGGCTTCGGGCGCGCCAAACCGGCGAGCATCGAGGTCAGGCGGTTGCGCGCGCTGATCGGACAGCTCGGTGCGGTGCAGATAGATTCGGTGAACGTGCTGGTGCGTTCGCAGTATCTCCCCGCGTTTGCGCGCCTGGGCTCGTACGATCGCGGGTTGCTCGATCGCGCGGCGTACGCGAAACCGCGGCGCGTTTTTGAATACTGGGGCCACGAGGCATCGCTCCTGCCGATCGAACTGTTCCCGCTCTTGCGGTGGCGCATGGAACAATCGCGCAAAGGCATCGGAGTGTGGGGAAACGTCGCGCGTGTCGGCCTGGAGCGCGCCGATTTAGTGCATCGAGTCCGTTCAGCCTTTGAAGAGCGCGGGCCGCTCAGCGCGTCGGATTTTGCCGAAGCAAAGAGCACGAGCAGCTGGTGGGGATGGAGCGATACCAAGCGCGCAGTGGAGTTCCTCTACTGGTGCGGGGAGATCACGCCGGCAAAGCGGCGCAGCAGTTTCGAGCGCGTTTACGACTTGACCGAACGGATCGTTCCGGCGGACGTGCTGCAGACGCGCGTTGCCGACGAAGCGGCGCACCGCGAGCTCGTGCAGCGGGCAGCGCGGGCCTTCGGCATTGCAACGGAAGCCGACTTGCGCGATTATTTCCGCCTCTCGGTTGAAGGCGCACGTCGAGCCGTCGCGCAGCTCGTCGAGGCAGGCACGCTCGTTCCGGCCGCCGTCGAGGGCTGGAAGCCCGCATATCTGCACCATCGCGCGCACGCCCCGCGCACTCTACACGCAAGCGCGCTGCTCTCACCGTTCGATTCACTGGTTTGGAACCGCATGCGCACGCACCGTCTGTTCGATTTCCATTATCGCATCGAAATATACACGCCGGCGCATAAACGCGTGCACGGCTATTATGTCTTGCCGTACTTGATCGATACGGACTTGGCGGCGCGCGTCGACGTCAAGTCCGAACGCAAAGCCTCGACGCTCCTCGTGCATGCGGTTCATTACGAGCCCGGCGTCGACCGCGGCTACGTGCGAACTCGTCTTTTCGACGATCTCAACGCGATGGCACGGTGGCTCGAGCTCGATCGCGTGAAAATGCCCGACCGCGCGCGGGCGAGCACGGTTCGTTAGCGCGTGCCTATGCCGCGCTCCAAATCGCGCAAGGCCCAGCGTCCGTACACGAGCGTCGGATAGCGGTCGACGAGCAGGGCGAGAAAGCGAATCGCGTGCTTGCGCGATCCCTCACCCGGCAGCCGTTCGTAGAGCGCGGCGAACTCCCATGCGGCCCGAGCGTATGCCGGATCCGTACCGTCTTTGGAAAGCGTCCAGTAGCGTTTTTCCAGCGCCTGGGCAGCGTCGGTGTCGCGTTGCGCTTGAATGGCCGCTACGAGCGAACGCGGATCGCCGGGCGTTTCGGCGGCAAACGGCGAGGCCGTCGGGACTGCTGCGCGCTGCGGCGAGACGGCCGGCGTTGCTGTTGGCTGCGGCGAGGATGAAGGCGTCGCGTGTGCTGCGGGCGTCGCATGCGCAGATGCCGTTGTATGCGCAGATGCCGTTGTATGCGGAGCTTTGCCCGCCCAGTGAGGCCACGGGCGTAGCCCCACGCCGCGGGTGAGATCGCGCGCAGCATAATCTGCATAGGGCGTATCGGTGAAGCGATCCCGCACGAACTGCAGGGCGGCCACAGCGTGCGTTTGCGCATCGGTTCCCGGCAACTCCTCGTACAAGGTCGCAAGATTCCATGCGGTCGCGGGGAGCCACGGATCCTGCGGGAAGCGCGCAAACCAATCGTGCAGCGCGTCATCGATCAGCAGCGCGTCGTGTTCTATCGAATCCGGATGCGATCGCGCGTGATGCAAGTCGTCCTTGAGCGAAAAGATCTTGTGCCGAATCCCGAACGGGCTGAGTTTTTCCCGCCCGAAGTATTCGTCGACGGGCGCGAGCGCCGAAAGAGAAACGGGGTCGCGAGTAGCGGCCCCGTTGGCGGATGAAAAGCCCAGCACGAGCAGTGCGGCACAACAGATACCGGCGAACGCGTTCACCTTAGGCATATCTGGAGTGAGACAATTCGCGGGCTGACGGCGTATCTCTTGCTGCGGCAGACTTTAATTCCGACACGGCCTGCGTCAAAATATAGTTGATGGCGCCGCCGTTCCAATCGAAGACCGTGAAGTGATCGGCACCGGGGGCATAGTCGAATTCCGCGTCGCTGCCCAGAGTGCGTAACTGAGCCTGAAGCAGCTGCACCGGTGCTTCCAAATCGAACTGATCCTTGGTGCCGACGATGATGTGGATCTTTCCGCGCAGATCCGGCCCGAGTTCGGGCCAGTGTGCTGCAAGAATGTGCGCGATATCGTAATGCGCTTCCCAATACTGCGCAACGCTGGGATCGATAACGCCCGAGGACCGATCGAACAGCGGCGCTGGTTTGCGTTGGGCATTTCGCGGGCTGAAAACCGCATCAAAGGATTCGAATTGACGATGCTCCCAGCCGGGTCCCACGACGAATCGGCGCAGCGGAATCCCGTCCATATCGTAGTCGCGCCCGGCAGCATCGCGAAAGAAGTTTTGCGCCGGTGCGCGCGTGATGTCGGGTCCGGTGAAATCGTGGAAATCGACGGGATCCGGTGAGAGCGACCATTCGCCGCCGAAGAGCCGCGGGTACGTCACTTGCAGCCAGAGCGCGGACCATCCGCCCGAAGAATGTCCGCCGACGAAGCGCGTCTGCGGCGTTCCGATGGCTCGAAAGTACGTTTCGGTTTTCGGGATGAACTCGGTGGTGAGTGCGGTGCCCCATGGTCCGTTGTTCGCGGAGTCGGCGAATTCTTGATGACCGCCGTTGAACATGCCGTCCAGGAATATGAGAATGAATTCCCTGTGAAGCCGGCGCATCGGGCGCTGCCAATCCAGCTCTTGGCGAACCGAGATTTCGCCCACTCCGCCGAAGCCCTGGATCCAGTACAAGATCGGGTAGTGCTTTTGCGGCTGTTTGTAATAGGAATCGGGCAGCAGCACGTGCGCCGTTACGACGATGCGCTGTCCCCAAAAACGACTGAGCGCCGTACTGGGCATTTGCACCAGCAGATACTGGGGCTCATCGTCCGCGCGAACGGGAACGGTTGCAAATAACGCGGCCCACAGGAACAGAACCACGCAGCATAACCGCTTTGCGGCATTCACCGTTGCGTGCAGTGCCTCGTTAACCCACGACGAAGTGGCTCATCACGACGATAATCGCTACTTGGAAAACCCCTTGGAGACCGGCGAGCGAGAAGTTGATGCGGGCAAGCCGGCCGATGCGTTCGCGGTTCGGCTGAGGTCTTTGCAGTTCGATCCACATACGGATGGAGTTGGGTAAAAAAATTCCGAGTCCCTGAACGGTAAGCACGGCCACGATCGCGAGCGCAGCGAGCGCCCACGGAAACTGCCGGGAGCCGTGCGCGAGATAGCCGAGCCGCGCGGCTAGAAACCATCCCGCCGTCGTGGTGGTGAGTGAAACCATCGGGAAGTAGAGCATCGTGCGCGGCACGAGATACGCGATGACGCGGGCACGCTGGGGCGGCTTGAGCTTGCGCATGACCGGACCGAGCATGAACCCCATGAAGAGATCCGCGCCCGTCCACAAGCCGCCCGACAGTACGTGGACGAAATTCAGCAGGAAGAAGCTCCCGTTGCCGAGCGCGATCAGCATCACGATCGGAAACGCGAGCGCCCACCAAGTCAGCTGACGCCATAGCGGCTGCGCTGCAGTACGAATGGAGCCGGCTACTGCAGCCATACGTGAATTAGTGCACCGTCACCGAAGTGTTCGAGCTTACCCACGCCGGAAACGTTTGGCTTGGCGTAACGACCATGTCTTTCCCTTTGACCATGTTGTGCGCGAGCAGCCCGATTGGTCCAAGCGCAATGGTAGCGGCGATCGTCGCAGTGGACGCTTTACCTTTTTCGGCGTTGCCCTTCGTATGACTCACCTCCGTCAACGGCACGAGGGTTCCGTCGGCGGCATGGATTTGCTGAAATTGGAGCGTCATTTCGCCCGCGCTCTTGCCGTGCGCCTTGACGGCTCGTACGACGCGCCCGGTGCCCTTGGCGCCTTGAGCGATAACGACGTGATTGGCGACCGTCACGGGCTCTGCGGCCTCAAACGTGAAGCGCTGGCCGGGCGTTGCGTTTCCCGATGAAAGTTCGTTTACGACTCGAACGCTCACGCGCGTGCCTGCCGGAAGATTGATGGTTGCGGCGGCCGCCGGAAGCGCAGAAGCGAGCGCAAAAGAAAGAATTGCGGCAAATACGAAAAGTCGAGGCATAGGATTCCTCCGTTGAAGTAGAAGCGGTTATATCATAGCGGAAACGTGCGTTTAGGTCGAGCCGTTCGAGGTGCCCGGCTTTGCAGCGGGTCGCATCGGGGGCTACTACGTCTTGCCGGCGCGATCGCGGTCCGTAATCCGGTTTAGCGGACGCTGACGGTCGGCCTGAGCCGAACCTCCGGCATATTGTTGCAGCCAATACAGGATTCTGGTGCAGTAGTCGACGTACGCATCGAACTCTCGTACGCCGTGCCCCTCCCGCGGATAGACGACGAGTTCCGAGGGTGCGCCGTTCTGAACGAGTGCGCGATGAAACTCGAGCGCTTGCGTTTGCGGCGTGCAGCGGTCTAGTGCTCCCGCAACAAGCAACGTCGGCGTCTTGGCGTCGCGCGCAAACATGATCGGACTGCGCGAAAAATGTCGCCCGCGTGTGTCGTAGGGATCGCTTGCCAAAAAGATTCGGTCGAAGTCCGGATCGCTCGAGGTAAAGTGGCAACTGAAGAAATCCGTAACGGGGGCCAGCGCTACGGCTGCCGAGAACAGATCGCACTGGGTAACCATCCACGTGGCCATGAATCCCCCGTGACTGCCGCCGACAACGGACAAGGCCGATCGTTCGGCGATACCTTCACGCACGAGCATCTCTACGCCGGCAAGCGTGTCGTACATTTCCTCGCCGCCGACATCGCCGCGGACCATTCGCGCGAACGCCTCGCCGCGGCCTGAGCTTCCGCGCGGATTGGGGTGGAGCACTGCGTAACCGCAGACTGACGAGCAGGGGCGTGAGCGGCGTATGCATTTGCCACGAGTTCATGTAAGCCCACACCGGACCGCCGTGCACGAGAACGACGAGCGGATGGGGGCCTGGCCCTGCCGGTTTGGTCAAGTAACCTTGAATGTCGATCCCATCGCGACTCTGCCAGGTCAACGCGGTGAGCTCGCCGCCGATGTGCGCGACGTAGCGTGTTCCCTCATGCGCGAAATCGTGGAGCACCGTGCGAGGCTCCGTCGCTCCAAAACGAACGAGCTTCGGCGCGCTCCCGTATGCATGCGCGACGGTTACGTAGCCGTCGCTGCCGGCCGGCGCCACCGCCGGGTACCGGCGCATTGCGCTTTCATGCGAGCTCCAGCGCTCTTGATAAGCCGCCCGAGGAACGTCGATCTCGCCGGCAAGCACGTCGAAGCCGCGAATCCCCGCAAAACTGAAGCCGTTCCCCTTGCGAACTGCGAGCGCGGTTACTGAAAAGCCGACTGCATCCAGCGTTTGGGCGCGCCACCCTGCCCGGCGGTCCAACAGTACGACATTGCCCGACACGATCGTTCGATCGCTGCACGAGCCCTCGATGATCGCGACGCATTCGCCGTCCGCGCTGGCGACCGGCACACCGATTTCGTAGTGCGGACGGTAGATTGTCCGGAAGGTTTCGCCATCTCGCGAGAGATAGACGAGCCGCGCTTCGTGCCAAGCGCCCTCGCGCGGGTCGTCCGAAACTACCGCGACGATCCCGTCGTTTCCGCACCATTCGGCTTCCCAAAACGTCGTGTTCTTCGGCCCACACGCTCGCAGCGAACCGCTCTTGAGCGAGTACATCCAGATCGTACGCCACATCTCGTCCGGAATCGTGTGCTCGACATGGGGAGTCCATTCCGGCACTTCGTCGTCGCGATGTACGGTGCCCGATCCCATCGCGCCCGGGCGGTCGGCGCCCAATGCAGCGGTTTGAATGAGTAAGTAATGTCCGTCCGGCGACCAAGACAGCGATTCTGCGGAGCCTTGCAAATCTGCCGCGACGGCGCGCACGGCGGAACTTTCGGCGTCCACAATATAGACACGCATTCGCCCGGGGCTCTCGTGGTCCGACACAAATGCCAGATCGTTGCGCGCGGGAGCCCATCGCGGCCAGCCGCCGTTCCCGGCGGTCCCAATCATGTTCATCGATGCGTTCGCGCTATCGTACAGCGCTATTCGCGAATGCGGCACTCCACGCAGCGAATCGTAAAGCGCACCCGCAACGGCGATGAAGCGTTCGTCGTGAGATATCCGGACGTCGGCGGCGTCGGCGAGCCGTCCCAAGCCGGGCTCGTGGACGCGGCGGAAATGTTCTGCGACTGCCCCGTGGAGCGAATCGTCGCGTAGATCCCGTTTCATGCGGCGCAGTTCCAGGTCAACGCCTGCTCGAGCACCTGTGTCTCGGAAAGGCCGCTGCCTTCTCGCCAGAGTGCTGCGAAGCGTTCTTGGGGCATTGTCGATCGAACGGTTTCTTCGATTCGTTGACGGCCCCAGGCCTCGGTCGGCTCACGTTCCAATCCCTTTTCCGCATAATAGGAATCGACGTACCCGGTCCACCTGGCGGCGCACTCTCCCTCTCCGCTAAGAACCGCAAGCAGCGCGAGATGCTGAATGACGATCGCAATCTGCAAATGATCTTGCGCCTCTTGCAGAATAGGCAGGGCGGCATACGCGTCGGCTGCGGCCTGCGCCTGTAGTCCCAGGGCGACGTTGTAAATCGTGCGGTTCGCGCGCAGATTCGCGACCAGCCGGGGTATTTGTGCGCGTTCCGCGTTGTCGAGCGCTTCGCTCGCGTATTCCACGGCAGACTCGAATCTGCCGCATTGAAAGTCCAGATCGGCCAGGTACAAGCGCGCTTGCATAATCGCGTACTCGGCGCAGTGACGCTGCGCGATGCCCAAAGCGCGTTCGCAAATCGCGCGCGCATCGTTCAAATCGCCGCGATACGCGCGAATCGAAGCCAACGTGTTTAATGCAACCGCAAAGCCTCCGGCATCTCCCGTTTCCTCCAGTACCTCTGCTGCGTGGCGTGAGGCCTTCTCCGCGTCGGCCCAGCGACGCTGCTGGCGCAACGCCAGGGCGCATTGACGCAAGGCGAAACCAAGCCCGCGGCCTTCCCCGACCGCTTCATACAGGCGGCGCGCGTGCTCTGCGGCCGCAATTTTCGCGTTTCCTTCCTGGAGCACGGCACGCGTCAGTTCCAGACGCGCGACGATCTTGGGATTGACCGCTTCATCCGTAATCTTTTCCGCAGTATCGATCCAACCGAGTCCTTCGCCTAAGTGGCCGCCTTCGAACCAAAACCGTTCCAATGCCCCCGCCATCGCGCCGCCGAGCACGGGATCGCGTTCACTTGTCAACGTCCACAGCAGCGCGCTTCGCACGTTATCGTATTCTTCTCGCAATTGCGCGAACCACTCCGCTTGGGAACCGGTGTAAAAGTGTTCGTCGGAGCGCTCCGCCAGCCGCGCATAGTAGTGCGCGTGCTTGCGGGCGGCATGTTCATACTCACCGCTGTCCCGGAGCTTTTCGAGCGCATAGTCTCGCGTCGATTCGAGAATCCGATAGCGAGCGACCGCCCCAAGCGTTTCCGCTATGACGAGCGATTTTTCCACCAGCGAGGAGAGCCCGTCGAGCACGTCGATCTCGTCGGTGCGATCGTCGGCGCATAGCGCGCTCGCAGCGTCCAATGAAAAGCCGCCCGCAAAAATAGCCATGAGGCCCAGCAAGCGTTTTTCACGTTCTTCCAAAAGATCGTGCACTCCAATCGATCAGCGCCCGCATCGTTTGATGCCGCGGCAGCGCGGTGCGGCTGCCGCCGGTCAAAAGGCGGAACCGCTCCGTCAACCGTTCGTTCAAATGGGCGACGCTCAGGACTCGGACGCGCGCGGCTGCGAGTTCTATCGCCAGGGCGATGCCGTCCAGCCGGCGGCAGATGTCTGCAACGGTGGAGATGGTGTCTTGCGTGAGCCGATATTGCGGGCGCACGGCCGTGGCCCGCTCGACGAAAAGCGCGATCGCGCTGTATTGCAGCGCATTTTCCACGCTCAGGCCGCTGGTGGATCCGGGATATGCGAGGGACTTGATGCGATGCACCGATTCGCCTGAGACGCCGAGCGGTTCGCGGGACGTTGCAATCACGCGCACATCCGGACAAGAGCGCATCACGGTGCCGATCAATTGCGCAGCGGCATCCAGGAGATGCTCGCAGTTGTCCATGATGAGCAGAGGCTTCTTTTTGCCGGAGCGACTGAACGATGGAGTCGATAACCGGCACGTCGCGAAGCTCGTGCACGTTTACCGCCGCCGCCACCGCGCTGGAAACGAATTCAGGCGCCGAAATCGGAGCCAGTTCGACAAACCACACGCCGTCGCCATAGCGGTCGAGCAGCCTGGAGCCCAACTGAAGGGCGATACGGGTTTTGCCTAGTCCGCCGGCCCCGACGATCGTGGTCAGGCGGTATGCGGCCACGCTTTCGAGGAGTTCCGCGATTTCGCTTTCGCGTCCGATGAAGCTGCTTAGGTGCGCGGGCAGGTTGTTGGGAAAAGCCAACGTGCCGCGCGCGGGAGGAAATGCTTCACGCAGGCCCGGCGCGCACAGCTGGAACACGCGTTGGGCCTGAACTACTCCGTCGAGGTGATGCATCCCCAGATCGTGTAAACTGCTCTGCGCGTCCATTTCTCGTTCGAGCAGATTGGCGCTGACCGCAGAAAGCACGATTTGCTCGCCTTGTGCGAGCGTCAGCAGCCGCGACACTCGATTTACGGACGGTCCAAAGTAATCGCCGTCACGCTCGTCCGTTTCGCCGGTGTGAATGGCCATGCGCACCTTGAGTCCTCCGACCGCGTCGAAATTTTCGTTCGCCAGGGTGCGCTGAGCTTCGAGAGCTGCTTGCGCCGCCTCCGTCGCGCGATTGAAAACTGCGCAGAACGCATCGCCCATTTTTTTGAACACGACGCCCGCGTGAGCTTCCACGATGCGTTCGAGCATGAGATCGTGGCGCTCCAGCGCAGCTGCCATCGCTGCGCGATCGGATTCCCAGCGCTGAGTACTTCCTACGATATCGGTGAACAAGAATGTGACCGTACCCGTGGGACGACGACGCGAGTGCGGCAAGCCACCTGATATCTTGGTGACGCGCGGCATATCGATGCAGACTTCGGCGGCTGGGACTTTTCGCCCTCGACGGCGCAGCGCCGCTCGGGCATCATAGAGGCACATCGGTGCTGCAAAGGAGACCGCAGTGGCCCTATTGGCTGATTATGTCATCCGGCTCGCCGGGGATGCGGACGAAGCGAAGCATTTTGCGAGTTCTCACCACTCTGCGAAAGAACGCATGGCGAAAGCCGGTCTGACGCAGGAGCAGCAAGAACTGCTGCTCTCCGGCGATGCCGCGCGGATAACTGCGGCGATCACGAACGAGCTGAGAGCGAGCAGCGGCGCGAGCTACAACCACACGACGTGCACGCTCGTTTTGAACATACCCAAGCCGAAATAACACCCGAATGCCTGGTTCGCTGACGGCCGTCGGAACCGGCATCAAAATTATCGCTCAAACCACGCCCGAAGCGCTCGCCTGCATCCGGCGCGCAGAGAAGTTGTATTTCGTTGCCGCCGATCCGCTCACCGAGCGATGGCTGCGCGAACTCAACTCCACTGCGGAGTCGCTGCACAGCTTGTATGAAGCGGGCAAAGATCGGCGCATAACCTACGAGGAAATGGTAACGCGCGTCTTGGATGCGGTTGCGAGCGGCCTGGAGGTCTGTTTTGCGTCGTACGGCCATCCCGGCGTCTTTGCGCACCCGTTGCACGAATCGGTGCGAAGGGCGCGCCAAGGCGGATACGCTGCCAGGATGCTTCCCGGCATTTCGGCCGATGCGTGCTTGTTTGCCGATCTCGGCGTCGATCCCGCCGGTGGTTGCCAAAGTTTCGAAGCGACCGATTTTCTCGTTTACCGGCGGCGGTTCGATGCGGCTAGCGCCCTCGTGCTCTGGCAAATCGGCATAATCGGCGAGCTGGAATATAGGGCCGGATTCGAATTGTGCAACGTTGCGGGCATACGACTGCTGCTCAACGCTCTGCTGCCGCATTACGACGCAGGACATGAAGTAACGGTCTACGAGGCCTCGCGATACGCCTGTTGCAAACCCGACATCCAAAAACTGCCGCTGGAACGCATTGTTGATGCGAGGATTACGGCGCTCTCGACGTTGTACGTTCCGCCCGCAGGACCGTCGGCGCCGGATTTTTCGGTGCTGCAAGAGACTCGGCATGGTGGCCGGCGCTGCCGCTATAAGCCACGGCACGCACTGAGCCTTTGGAATCATTGTGCCGGCAAAGGGTTTCAAGCACCGCAAAAGAGCGTAATCTATCTCCGTGAAGAGTCGGCTTTTCCTTTGGCCGGTGCTCGTATTTGCTTTTATCCTGATCGGCTGCGCACTACCGCAGGCGCTTTCGGCCTCTCCGGAACGGCACGCCGCTTGTGGTGTCCCCGGCGGTTCGCGCGAGCTCGTCGCGCCGCCTGACGTAGAAATGCGGAATGCTCCGCTCAACGCCGCAGGTGAGCACGAACTCGTCCTAGCGGTTCATCGCGACGCATCCACATTTTGCTATCGCTATGTGTGGAACGGCGCCGTGCAAACGGTGGCGCCCGTGATTCGAGTGCGCCGCGGCGAACATTTTGCGCTGCGAATCGTCAACGACATTGCCTCTCAAAGCCAAGGCGAGCGCATTGCCTCGACCGCGATTACGAAGTGCATGCCGATGCCGATGCCGGACGCCCCGGTCGTCCATTACGTCGGATACTTGAACCACACCATCGACGACCGCTACATGAAGGCGTCGCCACTCGACTCAAACGTTCATTTGCACGGTTTTGAAGGACCGGCGGACCAAGAGGATATTTTTCTCTCGACGCTCGGCACGCCGATGCACGCGTGTGAATATTCCATCACGATCCCTCGCACGCAGCCGCCCGGGACGTATTATTACCACCCGCACATTCACGGGGCATCGTTCCTGCAAGTCGTCGGCGGACTTTCGGGCGCCTGGGTCGTCGAATCGGACACGCCGGAGCTGCCGCGTTCCGCCGAACACGTTCTCCTATTGCGTTATCGGCAGCCGGCAGGGTCCGACAATCCCTTTGCGCCCGACCAAACTGCGATCGGCGATGCAGCGGCTGCGCATCAGAGCTGCGTTAAGAGTTGCGTCCCAGGCGACATACAACCCCTTTGACCCGCCGGCGTGGCCGCTGAGTTACCCGATGAGTGCGGGCGGCGTTTCCCTTTTCGGGAACGGCTGTGATGGAATGTCAAGCGAGGCGTTGGTGAGCGTCAATGGTTCCGACGCACCGGCATCGCTCGACGTGCCTGCAGGCCAGACCCAGCTGCTTCGTATCGTTAACGCAACCTCGGATTCTCCAAAGTCGTTGGAACTCCGCAACTCGCTCGGCCGTCTACAACCGCTGCTGCTCGTTGCGCGCGACGGCGTCCCGGTTTCCGGCGATTCCGTGCATCCGCTCGCCCATTATATACCGATGAGGAGCGTGCTGCTCGAACCGTCGGGCCGCGCTGACGTCTTGATTACCGCCCAGGCGGGTCAAACGCTCATGCTCGGCAGCGGCCACTTCTGCGAAGGTGCGGACGCATTCTTTCAGATGCACCACGATCTTGTGCGGATACGCGCCGTTGGAAACGCCGGGAGGAATGTGGCTGCGATCGTTTCCTCACCGGTGCGCATCGCTCGTACACCCGCCGCAAAACTGATCGCTTTCGCTCGCGCGCATCCCGCGCTAATTCGACGCCGTGCAATCACTTTTACGGAGTACGCCTTCCCGAAAACGCGCACCAGTCCCGCGCATGTCGCATACTACATCACCGACACCACGAATCCGCGATTTCACGAGCATCCTTTCTGGCCCACGTATCGAACCGGCGGCACCGTGCCCGACAATCCCGATATCATCGTAAGAGCCGGCGCCATCGAGGAATGGTACCTCATCAACACGACGATGGAATCGCACGTATTCCACATTCATCAAATGTCGTTTGTGGAGGAGAAGAACGCCCAAGGTTTCCCTATGGCCGTCGACGTGACGTTTATGCCGGTCGGCAAGCTCCTACCCAATCCGCGTGATCCGAACTACCCGCTCGTGCGTCCTAGCATTACGAAAGTGCTGCTCGACTTCCGGCATGTCCCGCGGGGCACGTTCGTATTTCACTGCCACATGCTCTTCCACGAAGACAACGGCATGATGGCGATCGTTCGCCTGGAATAGGCGGCAACGCTCACGAACCGGCAAAGCATCAAGGCCGGATTCGGTATTGCTTAACCAACGTGCCCGTGTGCAGATGACCCGGTTCGGCTTCGGGTACGGCGATGCCGTGCATTGCGGTCCGGATGGTCTGGATCTCCCGAGCGTTGATGCCGTCGCCTTCAGTCACCGTCATGATCTGATCGCCGTTTCGCCAAGCAAAATTCTCCTGCTTGACGAGGGCGACGCGGCCCCCGGGCAAATCGTTGGATAGGAACATATATTTCGGCGGCGGCCCGGTGCGCGCGTCGAATTTGTCGGCAAGCAAAGTGAATGTTCGGCCGCCGGCCCGTCGATACGTAAACGTCACGAAGCGAGAGCCGACGCGCCAAACATGGGTCTGTTTCGAGTATACCAGTCCTGAGCTGGTCCGGATGCGTGACGACACGACGTCCTCCGGCAAGCCGCGCGGCGCAACGATTCTGAAGGGCACTTGTGATTGCGCGGCGGCAAGAGTCCCGTTTTGCGACGATACCGCTAAGGCCATCGGTTTGGGCGCGGGCGGCGGAGGCGTCCATCCGATCACGTGCAAAGCCGCCCGATAGCTCGCTGCAATGATGGTTTGACCCAAGCCCAATGAGTTCGCAGGCAAGGCTAGGAAGGCGATCGCGATAATCACCGCCGTTGCGGCGGTGAGTTGTAAATAGCGGGGAATGTGGCGGACGGCGCGGCGCGGTTCTGCGATCCTGCGCTGAATTTCCTGTAGCGGTACGGGCGGGGCATCGATCCGACGGACCATCGTTTCTAGCGCTGCAACGATTCGCGAGTCAGTGAACATTGGGGAGTACCTCCTTATTCAGGTCAGCAGGCGCGGCCGCTGCGGAAAGGGCCTTGCGCAGCGTTCTACGCGCGAGCATCAAGTGAAAGCGAACGGTTGAAGCCGGAAGCTCGGTCGCGGCGGCTATTTCGCCGCTGTTCAGACCCGCATAGTAATGCAAGACGATCGCCGCTCGTTGCGCGAACGGAAGCGTCGCAAGCGCGTTGTAGACATCCAGCGCATCGCTTCGGTCGAACTCGATCGCTCGATCGGCCAGCGCCTCGAGTCCGTGGATACGGGGACGACGGCGCACCGCTGTGATGGCTTGGCGTACGATAATCTTGTCACTCCACGCACGAAAGCCGCTGGTCTTCTTGAGGTCGGATAACGACCTCGCGATTGCCGCGCACGCCTCCTGTGCGGCATCTTCAGCGAGACCGCGGTCCCGAAGAACCGTAAATGCAATGCGGTACGCCTCGGGCCAAACAGCGGTGATGAGAACCTCCAGCGCCGAACCACCGCACCGCGCACGTTCGACCAGTGAGGGTTCAAGATCTAGAGGCACGCTAAATAGACGCGCGAAACGGCGAAAGTGTTGGCGGTCGCGGCGGCGTTCAAGCTTCAGGCGATAGGCGTGGCGGGACCGATGCCAGCGTCCATTGCATTTGGCCCTCGAGTTCGCGGTTTCGGCGGCGCAGTGTTTCCGCCTCGATATGATCGTACGCCGCGGAGGCCGCGTTCATGAGCCCTTCCAGCAGCTTCGCTTCGTCCGGGTCGATCGCTTCGCCGGCCGGATGAACGCCATACAACACGAATCCCGAAAGGCGCCGCCGAACCAAGATCGGAAGCGCCAGGGCCGGCCGTCCCGCACCTGCAGGCACGTCGGTTCGCTGCCAGCGCACCTCGTCGACGCGCAACGGCGTCTGCAGCGCTTCCAGTTGCAGAACGAGCTGATCGTCGTTCGTCAGCTCCCCGCACGCGTTCTCCGGCCAGTTCTTGGCCGCGCAGCGAACGTACCGATGGCCCTGGTTGCGGCGGAAGACGGCTGCGGAAGCCAAATTCAGCCAGTTGGACGGTTCTTGCGCGAGCGCCGTGTCCACCGTGGATTCCGAAGAAGCATGCGGCAGCGCCGCCGCCACCCGGTTCAACGCTTCCTCGGCTCTCCGGCGCTGACGGAAAAAGATGTTTTCGGTGAACAGATCGATCCGGTGATGCAGCCGGTCCAGCGTGATACCGATGACGAGCGCGGCGCCGATATCTGCGAACAAACCCAGTTTGCTGGTCAGCGTCCAGCTGAAGAACCAGTCGATCAGTGCGAAAATCGCGACGACGACCAATGTTACGGCACCGTACACAAGCGCCCGATTCAACACGAAGCTGATGTCTAAAATGTGATGCCGGCCGACGCAGTACGCCACGGCCGCCGGCACGGCGAGATTGAGCACATAAAAGATGTCGGGTGTCACGGGGTACGGCCAAGGCGCATAGTTGAGAACGGTGACCGTGACGATGCCCATCAGGCTCACCGCCAGTCCGCCGATCAGCCAGCTGATGCGCTGCCGTTCGACGCCGCGCGTTTGGAAATACGTCGCGAGAACGACGAAGAATCCAGCGGCAAGGAGGCCGCCGTTGAGGGCCGTGCCCGCCGTATATTCCGCCATAGAACGATGCCCAAAATACGCCCAGGACCAGAACGGATAGATTTGCAGAAACGCGTTCCCGAGGAACAGCACGGGGGCGGCCCGGTCGAGCATCAGTCGCCAGCCGGTTGCGGTTCCGTTGGGAAAGCGCAAAGCGAAGATCAGAAATCCGACCGGCGCGGCCGCCGTCGGCAGCAATCCGACGACCGTGTCGAGCGTCAAGTAGAGCGGCGTCGGTAAAAACGTGAAAAACAGCGCCGATGCGTTGTTGTTGCCGAGCGCGAAGAGATAGAAGCCCCAGGTCATGCGGCTGGGACGAAGCAGCAAGAGCAGCGTTCCGGTTATGACGAAGATCAGCCCGGTCACCCGCTCGGAGATGGTCAGAATGCGAAGGGCTGTTGCATCCATTGGCGCCGCCGTAAGGGCCACCTCGCGGGAGTGGCCGGCTCGAACGACGCGAAAAACCGTGTGCTCCCCCGGCGATGGATTCTGTGGGCCGTTGTCGGGAAGGTCGAGCGGCACGCGCTGCGCAGGCGTATTCGCCGATGCATCGATGTGGTCACCGTCGCGGATTCCCGCGTGCCAAGCCGCTCCGCCCGACGCGACGTCCACGACGTTCGCGTCCCAGTCCAGGGAGAACCCGAAGGTTCCTTCGCGCGCGAAGACGTTGGGGAGCGTCGCGGCTAAAACCAGCACGCTGAATGCGACGACGAGGGCTGCGCGAAAACCGCTCATGCTCTTTAGTCTCCTCTGGCGGCATCATAGCAGATGCGGGCAGCGGACCGGCACTCCGGGGCAGTTACGGCGCAGTGCTCTCGCGGGATAGACGCTCTTTAGACGCCCCCCTGGTAGTCTGGCATTACATGACGACGGTGTTGCGGAACCGAACAAAACTAGAGGCGCTTACGCAAGCGCTGACCAGCGCGTGGAACGCCCACGATGCGGCTGCCGTCTGCGCGTTGTACGCCCCCGACGCCGAATTCGTGGACGTGAGCGGCAGAATCGTCCAAGGCCGGGACGCAATTCTCGCCTACCACCGGCGCTGGTTCGAAACGATTTTTGCGAACAGCACGCTTGCACTGACTCCGGTGAAAGTCCGGGCTCTCGCGCGAAGCACTGCGCTCATGCACGGCATTTGGAGCATGCGCGGCCACGCCAATCCGCATGGCCGGTGGCTGCCGGTGCGAACCGGAACGATGCTGTTGCTGTTTCACCGCCGCCCCGATCGATGGGAAGTGGCGTTGGCGCAAAGCGCGGTGCTGCCGCCGTTCACGACACCTTCAGCTCGTACTTCGGCACGATGCGGCAGGTACCACGCATCCAGCGGATCGTGCACACGAGCGTGCGCCGCGATCAACCGGTTGAAAATGAATGCGCGAAACGATTCTTGCGAAATCCGATCCTCGATCGCGCCTAAAATCGCCTCGAGCCGCCGGCGAGCGGCACGTTCGAATTTCGCTGCATCATCCTCATACGCGAGAAGGCGAAGCAACTGCGCCGCCGCCCACAAATACATCTGCGGATGAACGTAGTACGACGTGCATGCGGCGAGCTCGGAACGAATGACCAACGCGCAACTGCGCGCTTCATCTTGGCGCTCCATCGCCAAATACGCCAGCCCGAGCAAGACCGGATAATGAACTCTGAGCGCACCGAGGGAATCGTCCTGCGGCGAGCTGCTGTCCCGAGCACGCTCGATAAGCGACACGCCGGTGCGAAGTTCCCCTCTGCCGATCAGGACTTCACCGAGCAAACTCAGCACGCTGGGTTGCGCGTATCCGCGCTCTTCGCCCAGGCGCAGCGATTCCCGAATCGAGTCTTTCGGCCGAGGTCAGGTCGCCGGCCCATACGGCGGTGTTTGACAGATTGGCCAGAATAGATGCCGCCACGTCGATGGCACCGCAGGCTTGGGCAGCCTCCAGCCCTTCTTGTCCGAACGCAGACGCGGCAGCGAAATTCGCGGCGCGATTCTCCACCATGATTTGCCAACTGCGCACGCGCGCCAAATCGCGAAGCCGTCCCGCCATCAGCGTGAGGTCGGCGGAAACGCGCAGATGGCGCTGCGCATCCGTAATCAACATTCGCCGCGTGGCGCATGCGCCGATCGAGCGATGGGCAAGCGCTTCGAGCCAGAAATCGCCGGCACTTCGCGCGTGCTCCAGCATTCTTTCGGAGACCTCGTATGCCGCCTCGGGATCGCGATCGAGCAGCGCTCCTGCATGGATGAACGCCAAGCGGGCGCTGATGCGATCGTCTGCGTTGCGCTCGATCTTTGCGCCGACCTGCTGCACACGTTCCTGAAGGTCTTCAATCGGATCACCGCTGCTTAGCGTTGCGACATACAATGCGGTCAGGCAGCGCAAAAGCGCTTCGACATCGTGCGTCATGGACAGGTCGTCCAACGCACGCTGCAGCGCATGCTTGGCTTGGCGCACCTCACCGACGCGGCTGAAGTACTCGCCCAGGCGAAGAAAGTATGCGGTCGCATATGCCGGGGTATTTTGAACGAACTGCTCCAAACGCGCGAGCGCGTCACCTTGCGCTTGCGCCGATTGGCCGGCGGAAAAGTCGGTGGCGCGTATCAGTGCGTCGGCGCGCTCTGCCGATCCTAAGCCTTCGCTAAGCGTAAGCAATTCGTCGATGTACGCTCGCTGCGCGTCGCCGGCGGCGCGTGAGCCGGCAACGAATTCCAGCGTGCGCAGCGCGTGAAAGCGAACGCGTCGATCGCCCGTACCTTCATACGCTTTGCGCGCATACCGTTGCGCTTCGTCCAGCGCATAGACCGCCACCGCATGCTCGGCTGCGGTCGAATAGGCGTTCACCGCTGCCTCCGGCAGGCCGCCGTTTTCAAAATGCCACGCTGCGGTTGCGGCGATCCCGTTGAACGCGTTGCCGGGATGCATCGCGTGCAGAGCAAGGCCGACGCGAGCGTGTGTGGAGCGCACGGTTTCACTGCGCATTCCTTCGTAGATCGCCTCTCGAATGACGTCATGAACGAAGGTGAACTGATCTCCCGCGTCTTGGCGCAAGAAATGGGAGGTCATTAGGTCGTCCAGCGCCAGCAAAACGTCAGCCTCCCGCATGCCGGTGACATGTACCAGCAACTCGACCGAGGGTGTAGATCCGGCAACGGCGGCGGTTTGCAGCATGGAACGCGCCGCTTCGTTCAAGCGGCTCAGGCGATCGTTCACAATCTCGCTGATGGAAGATGGCACACGTTCGGGACCGTTCGCACGCAGTTCGCGCACCAGCTCGACGACGAAGAGCGGATTGCCGTCGCTGCGCTCGTAGATACGTTGGGTCAGCTCGTCACCGAGCGAGCGGCCTGCGCAGAAGCATGCCAGGGCGCGGACGTCGTCACGACTGAGGGTGCTCAGCGCCATATTCGTGCAGCGGCGGGTCTTTGCCAATTGACGGCGCAGCGCGCGCAACGGATGCACGCTTCCTACTTCGAACTCGCGATAGGTGCCCACGAAGAGCACCGGGACCTGCGCGAGTCGCAATATCAAGTAGCGAAGCAAATCGAACGTTGCAAGTCCGGCCCAATGCAGATCTTCGATGACGACGAGCACCGCTGTTTGCCGCGCGCGCTGCTCGAGCAGGTCCGCAAACGCCTCGAAGGTGCGCAGTCGCGCGTCTTCGTTTCCGACGGGCGCAAAGATGTCGGCTCCCAGCGTGTGGGCGACTCCGGCGAGCGCCGCATACGCGTTCTCCTCATGCGTAGTTGCTGATCCGCTCAGGACGGCGCCGCCGCCTCCGGCGACGATCTCGCGCAGAGCTTGCACGAGCGTCGTTTTGCCGATGCCGGCTTCGCCGCCCACGAATATGGCGCGGCCCTCGCCGCGTGCCGCTCGCTGCCATTCATCGCGCAAGGTTGCCAACTCGTTATGCCGGCCCACGAGAGTCACTGCCGGTTCGCTTTCGGTTGCCCGGGAAACCGGCGCCTTGGCCAAGCACCGCATTCGCTCGTACGCTTGGATCGTTTCGTCCAGCGGTTCCGTCTGCAACTCGCTGCGTAGCCGCGATGCAAACCGCTCGTATTCCGCCACTGCGCCGGCACGGTCGCCAAGCAGCATGCGCGTCTCCATGATCGCGCGCAACGCGTCTTCTCGCCACGGATCGGCCCAGAGCATCAGACTGCGCGTACTGCAGCGCTTCCACATACGCGCAGCGCTCGCGGGCGTCCGCGCACAGCTTCGCAAGCGCCGACAGCTGCAGCGTGCGCAGGCGCTCACGCTCAAAGTCGATCCATTCCTCGGTGCACCGCTCGTACAAATCACCGCTATATAAACGGACCGCTCGCGCGCGCATGGCGCGCTCTTGGATTTCGGCTTCGAAGGCCTCGACGTCGAGCCAGTACGGGCTTTCCGCGTTCCATGCAATTGCCTTCGGTGTCGCACTCAGCCAGGGCACTGCGTTCTCCGGCGGCAGCGCCTTTGCCAAGTAATGCAAATGACGCCGGAGATTAGAATACGCGGCAGCCTGATCCGAGTCGGGCCACAGCGTGGCGGCCAGCTTTTCGCGTGGGACGGCGCCGCGGCGATGCAGCAGCAGATACGTCAGCAGCGGCAGCGTTTTGGGAGGCGCCTTAAAAACGTGTGCTGCGCCGCCGGCTTCAAACCGCGGCTCCCCGAACAAATAGATTCGAAACGTCTTTTCCGGCATACCACCGATCGCGTTCCTTCGGCGCGTTTGGAGCCGGCCCCGCGCCATTGTTAGACGCTTTTTAGACGCGCGACCCGGTATGCTGCCCTCCATGAAGCAGTTGATCTACGTCGCCTGCGCAGCCGCGTTGCTGCTGGCCGGTTGCGGTGGCGGCACAAACAACCCGAATCCAGGTCCTCCACAGCAGCAGCCGGCTACCTGGGCGGCGCAAGCCGGCGCGTCGGACCAAAACGAAGCGCTGCAAGCGCTCCACTTCTATCCATCCACGATAACCATTGACGCCGGTGATTCCATACAGTGGCAATATCCGGCCGGCGAGCCGCACACCGTCACGTTTTTGGGCCCAAGGGCCTCACCGCCCCCGGCGAGCGATCCCAGTGCGGCCGCGCCGGCAGGAGGCATTGCGTATGACGGGAGCACGTACACCAGCTCCGGTTTTCTTCTTGGCGGAAAGACGTACACGCTCACGTTTCCGAAAGCGGGCACGTACAAGTATTACTGTCTGGTTCACGGTGAAATGGTCGGGACGGTCGTCGTTGCGCCCGCCGGCACGCCGTATCCGCTTTCCCCTTCGCAATTGACGACGCTAAAATCCACGACGATTGCGACGGACTTGAAGAGCGCAATCGATGCCGTCGCCACGTTCCCGTACGCAGCCGGCGGTACGCACCTTGTCGCGGGAATATCGCCGGGGCACGGCTCGCCTCCCATGAGCGCAGCGAGCGTCGTGCGGTTCCTTGACGGTGACTCGCTGTCGGATACAAGCGTTACCGTCGCAGCCGGGACCACCATTACTTGGACGAATCTGGACAGCAACTTACCGCACACCGTTACGTTTGCACCCGTAGGAGCGACGTTCCCCACCATGAATCCGTTCTCGCCGCCTTCCGGAGGCAATACGTACGACGGCACGACTCTGGTGAATTCGGGTCCGCTATTTGGCGGCCAAAGCTTCAGTCTGACGATGACTAAGCCGGGCACTTACACCTATCACTGCCTCTTCCACGACGACACGGAGAACATGATAGGCACCGTAGTCGTCCAGTAACGCGCCGCCTCACCGATGACATCACGCCATGGGTGAGGCAGCCCGCTTTTCTTACGCGGCTTCGAGCGTGCTTACCGGATACTTCAGGACGATCGGATCGTGCGTTACGAGCGTGAGCGCTTCGACCTGAGCCTGCGCGACCATGATGCGATCGAACGGATCGTTATGGTGATTCGGCAACGTGCGAACCGCCAGAGCGTGCCCCAACGAAATCGATAATGGCTTGAATCCTAAGGTTCGAATGCGCGCGGGCACATAGATTCCGGGTTCACCCGGGGTTTGGAGCTTTCCCAGGGCATGCTTAATCGCAATTTCCCAGCCCACCGCAGCCGAAACAAAAACCTCGTTAGAGGAGTTCTCTATTGCGCTCCTGGCGCGCTTTGAAAGTTTTTCCGGAAACGCCGCCGACCATAAAAAAGCATGCGTATCAAGCAGCAGTCTCAAGCGGTGCCGTTTGCTTCAAAAAGGGCGGCTATATCGGCGTTCTGCCCATCGAAGTCGTCGGCGATCTCTATCAGGCCGCTATCTACACCGAGCACCCGGCGAAAAGCACCGACATATGGCGTTAGACGCGCGGCCGGAACGCCGTCGATTGCAATGATCACTTCAGGCTCTGTGCCTTCACGGAGACTTCGGACGAGCCCGGAAAGCTCGTCTTCGCCTCGTGCATGTTCACCATCTTCATGCCTTAGTCTATCATGTGTAGTTCAGTTAGCCAAGTATGCTTGGCCAATGTGCGTCGCTGGAACGCTTACGCCGGAACGGCTCTTCAGGATGTCCACATTTTTGGACCCTGACGTATGTACGCTATCTGGCCGAACTCTCTCCGGGGCTCCCTTTATAATCGGTCGCAGTTTGCTGCTTGTCACGTCGGTGAGGAAACTCAAGACGGTGAGGAAACTCAAGACCTTGGCTCCATTGCACAACCGCATCACGCCGTCGTTACGCATGACGAACCCTTTCACGCTCCACGGCGGTTACTACGACGTTTTCCGGACGGCGGAGCTGAAGGCTGAATTAGGCTCGGTAGAGCCGCACAGCGACGTCATTCTCGACCTCTCGACGACGGAGCATCTGGATTGCGGCTCTCTCGGCGTTATGATTGGCAAACTGCAGCAATGGAGACGGCGCAAGCCCGGGACACAGCTGTGTTTGATGCACGTTGCTCCTCGAATGGCACGGATTCTTACGATCTTGAACCTCGATCAGGTGTTCAAGATCGTATGATTGCCCGTGGCCTTAGGCTTCGGTCGCGAAACGGAAGCACGCCCAGCGCCCGCTGAAGATCAGCGCGGAAGCGCGCGAGCAGACGTAAGACTGACGATTTGGCTGCGCGCTCACCACGCGGGCTGCGCGACTACGGGATGGACGCCGGCTGTACGAGCTTTAGGCCGGGATATTATTCGATGCGTGCAACGAGGCCGCGCGCCCAGCCCGGGTGCCATTGCAGTTTCTTCCGATGGATCCGTGCGGTTTACCGCGGGGAACAACAGCGGTTTACCAACGTAAGCACCGCCGTAGCGTTCGCCGTGCTTTTTCGCTCCGTAGAAAACCAAAGGCCGCTCTCCGGTGTTCTTGCGAATCAGAGGAGATTTTGAGATATGCAGACCCTGAGTGAGGTCACCGAAATTTTACGGCTGCCCGCGCCGGCCCCTAAACCGCTCGGTCTCGTGTTTGCCGGCACGACGCTGTGGGTGGCGAGCCGAGAAGCGCAACGGCTCTACGCAATCGACCCGGCTTCTTGGGCAGCCCGCGATGAAGGCGCAACGCCCGGTACGCCGTTCGGCATGGCGGCGCTTGGAGAAGAATTGCGCGTCGTGATCGGACTTGGCGAAAATGACGACCGGTACGTCTATCGCTTTGTGCCGGGTCACGGCTTCAAGGGCGACCGCATCGACTGCCCCGATTTCACCGGCTCGCATCTCGCATTTGACGGCGACGTACTTTTTCTCTCACAGGCCCACTATCGTACGATCCTTGCGCTCGATGCCCAGGGAGCAGTGACTCGCACGATTTCGCTGGATCGCGTGCCCATCGGCATGACGATCATACAGGGTTGTTTCTATCTGGTGACTTCCGATGAAGAATTCGAAAGCGTTCAACTTACGAAAGTGGACGCGCGCGGCGAAACGCCGAGCATAACGGCGCTGGCCTCGATTCCGTTCGCGGCCAGAGGACTGACCTTCGATGGCACGCGGTTTTGGACGAGCCATCGCGACAACAACGAGATCGTCGCTTTCACGCAGCCTTCGCTCGCCTAAAGCACAAGGCACGCCTATTGTGGGGCATGATGCACCAAGGCGCTAGCAGTGCAACGATTGCGGCGACGCCCAAACCATCAGGCATGACCTCCTTACGCTTTTTAGCCGGCGTTCTTGCTGCAAGCCTGTTGCTGACATCAGGTGCAATCGGGCAAAAACTACCGGTTTCACTCTTGACGCCGGAGCAGACGCCGGCGGCGGCGATCTCTCGCGTCGATATCAGACAGCCGCTGTTCAGAGGCCGGCTCTACGCTCCGACTCTTGCCGATGTGCCGATTGAGACCTTCACTTCAGCGGTGGAGTGGCTTCGCAACTCCGGCAAAGTGTATCCGAACCGCGTCTTGGTGCTGGGCGATTCTCGAGGGAGCGAGGCGGCGCTGCTGACCGGCGCATACGATAAACACGTCGGCGGAACACCGGAAGGGACAGAGCGGGGCCGTAACGTCGCATGGGCCGCTCTTTTGAAATACCTTAAAGCGTTCGAGCTGAGGGCCCTGCACGGTTCGGTTGACAGAGAACGGGGGTAAGTCGAAGACGTCGCCGCCGGCGAACCCGTCATCATTGCGAAGGCCGGAACGCCAATTGCGAAGATCGTTCCGCTTTCAGCCCGAACGTCAAAACGCACGCTCGGTGTCCTCAAAGGCAAATTTAGCGTTCGTCCCCATTTTCATGACGAACTGCCGGACAGCGTGCTGCACAGTTTCGAGCAATGATGCGGGTCTTGCTGGATGCGCATGTCTTTTATGGGCGCTCGTCAGCCCAAATAAGACCTCGGCAAAAAATGCGCTCGACCATTCAGTCGTGTGACAACGACGTTCTGTTTAGCGCGGCCAGCATTTGGGAGATTGCGATCAAAGCGGGTTTGGGTCGCTTGAGCCCGGCGGTCGGTCCAATTGAAATGCCGACGCCGCAGTAGAGAGCGGTTTCGGCAATTGCCCGTTCGCTCACCCGCTGCGGCACAAGCCGCTGTGCTGTCCATGCACCATCGCGATCCGCTTAATCGCGTGTTGATCGCCCAGGCGCTAACCGAACTCTGAATGTACAAACGGAATTCCGATCGCTTCCCGGTAAACGAGGTGCCACGCCCGGATGGAATAGATCGGGGCTTTTGCCGTTTTTCGAGTTTACGATTTACCGGTAATGCCGGCTATGCCGACCCCGGGATATTCGCCCGTCAAAGCTCGCGAAGGTAATCTGCGATGGCGGCGTGCCCAAGAAATTCGGCCCATTCCAGCGGCGTACCGTTATAGCGAATGTCCCTGATGCTAAGGTTTGCGCCCCGCTCGACCAACAGCCGCACGATGTCCTCTTGCCCTGAGGCCACCGCTTGGTGCAGCGGCGTGGCGTGCGAGTGCGCACCGACGGGACTGAACCGGTTCACCTGAGCGCCGGCGTTCAATAGCAACGCAACGAGATCGGCATGACCGTGGTTCGCGGCCATCGCCACGGCGGCGTCGAGCTGCTCCGCCGTGGCCGTCGCGATCAGCGCACGCGCATCGTCCATTCTTCCGAGCGCCGCGGCAACCGGAAGATCGAGCGTAGCGCCGCTCGCAAGGAGCGCTTCGACAGCGGCGAACTCGCCGTGTAGCGCTGCGATGCGCGCTGCTGGTGTAGGATCTGCACCGTACCTGCACAGCAGCGCGACTAAATCGAGCTGAACACGGCATTGGCGTGCGACGACGCTTGATGCAACAAGATCGAGGGCGGAGTCCAGGCTCGCTCGATCGTCCGCCGCTCCGGCATCTAAGATGACTCGTGCGACCTCGGCGATGTTCGGCGGAAGCGTTCCATGCCGCGTGGGATTCTCGGCGATAAACTCCAAAAGCGCTGGATTCGTAAAATAGTTCGAGCCGGGAAGAGCGACGTGCTGGCGGACGAGATGGGGATGCTTTTTCAGCCATGTGCGCAGTTCGTCGGCGCGTCCAGCGTCCAGCAACTCGACGGCATGCCGAAACGCCGCGTCCTTTATGCGCTCATGCGCCGGCGCTTGTAGGTCTTCTTGGCCTGGGGCCTCGACATAGTCCTTGAGCTGCGGCCAGCTCGGAAAGCCGTACTCGCGCGCGATGGTAAGTTGTGCGTCGCTGAGTTTGAATTTTGACTTTGCGATCTCCGTGTCGTTTGCATGGCGAAACCGAGGATGAAACTCTCGGAGCCGTTGAGCCGTGGCCACGGTACCGGCGCGATGCGCGTCCAGGAGGTCCTTCGCCTGTTTCTTGAGATGATCCACGCTGGGACGCGCGGGAAGAGGCTTCGTCGGCATAACAGACTTCCTTTCGTTGTTGTGCCTGAGGTCCGCATAGCAGGCAGAAAGTCCATCATGTGAATCGATTCGTCTTTACGAGGGTGGGCTCTGCCCTTTCCGCGGACCGGATGCGCCCCTAGCGCTCGATGTCCAGACTACTCGACCCATAGATCTTTTCCTCGTGGCGACACGAAAAGAGGCGCACCAAATGCGGGTCTTTCGTGTTGAGATGTGATTGAGAATATCCTACGCTTTACCGGCAAGTGCGGAATATTCTAGCCCCGGATATTCTTTGCGGCCCTTGAGGCAGGTCGCTGGTATGCCGAAGCCCTCGAATTACCAGCGCCTACCCGATAGAAGTGCGGCACGTGAGCGCAACGTTACCGGTGCGGCCGGAAATCGTTACGCCCGATAGGCGTTGCACGTCGCTGGTGACGATATCAAAGCCGCCTCTCACGAACGCCAGGGCGCAGTTCGGCGGAAGGGATAAGTAGCAACCTGTCGAGGCGCTTGTATGCTGCCGCAAGAGTCTCCGGATTATCGTAGTTCGCCAAAACGAGCTTCTGCGGGAGGTGCAACTTTTCAGGACTGCGTGAGATCCCGATGAGTTGATGGCCGGTGTCACGTTCCCGCAATGCGACAAGTAGTGCCGAGCCAAGTTGGCCGCTTCTTCCGCTGATCCGGATATTCATTCTTCATGCTCCTGCGTACGATGTTTGGTGTCACAATCGCTCCGACGTGTCGCGTACATTTTAACTAGCCGCTACGATTGCTATCGTAATAAGCGGTACCCTTCAAAACCGGAATGGCGCAAGACGTTAGCGCAGATCCATGGGCTTCAAAATATAGAACGCGAAAGAAGAAGGGACTGGCGCGCATCGTCGCCAGCCCCATTAAGTCATGCCTTTGTAAGAACGATCATCGGGCGGTGTATTGTAACATCTTAAGAAAATCCGGGACTTTACTGGTTAAGTACAGGGTATTCTAGCCCGGGATATTCGCTGCCGTCGCAAAGATTCTGAACGCATTACTCTCGTTTGTTACGGTAATGGCGTCAGCCGTCGCGCGACGCGTCCCTTGAGCGCCGTGGCCGCTCGGCATCAGCGAAAGTGACGACGGCTTTCTGGAACTCAGTTGGGTCAATTGCGGGAAACTTGTAGAGGGATGGTGCGATCTCGTCGAAATAGGGAAGTAGCTGCGCGGGTTCGATGAGTTTCCTCTCTGCCATTGCGCGTACATCCTTAAGGTCGCGCTCGTGACCACGTTCAAGCTTTGCTAAAGCTTGCGCGTAGAGATCGAAATGATAGACGGAGATCTGACCGCTATGGATTGCGTACGGACTGCGATCTTCCCATCCTGGCTTCACGGGGATGAAGTCGGCCGGCGATGCGAACTCGACGTTAATGCCGAACCGCTCTTTTAATTCAGGGATGGCGCGTTCAATGGCGTCACGCTCCGGAGCCATGCGCATGTCGATATCGATGGTCGTTGGTCGCCAACCATAAAGCACGGCGGTAGCGCCGCCGGTAAGATACACACGTGTGTGCTCGCGACTAATCTTGCCAAGCGCGTCGAAAAAGGCGACGATTCGATCCTTGTCTACCTCTTGACGGATGCCAGGCTCCTCTCGAAGCTCACGAGAAGGCGGATCAATGCGTTGTATTGCGAGTGCGCAGCATTGCCGTGCCTTTGTGCCAGCATCCGATAGAGACGGTCCTCGGGTGAGGGCAGCGGCGAGTCGACCTCTAGACCGGCTTTTCTGAGCCGCGACGCGCCGATCGAGACGAGTAGCGCATAAGCCGTTTGTTGACGTGCGGCTAGATCCCACAACCCTTCTTGAATAATGCCCGCGCCCGGAAGCGCTTCCAAACCGGCCTGGCGCAAGTCAGTGCTCATCGGTCCTTATTATAGCCTACCCCCAGCAGCGGGTCCGCTGCCGCTTTTACTGGTAAGGAAACGGAAATGATGGCGTGAGCGTCGGTGCGCTGCATGGCGTCGAACACTGCCCGCCGCGCTTCGTGACCGGTGAGGCGCTACCGCTCCTGCGAAGCGCAGATCGTTCGCGCGAACTTGGACGTCAGTATCCCCACGTTGGCCTGAGAGTTGTTTCTGGGATGGCAAACCCATTTGCCCTAATCTACAGGATGCGTACGTCGCACTAAGCAAAAATTACGTTATGGATATGGGCGACAGGAATTACGCATCGATCAATGGCGTCCAACTCTACTACGAAGTGCATGGTGAGGCGCGTCAGGGGGTGCCGCCGCTCGTCATGCTTCATGGCGGCGGCGACACGATCGAGACGTCCTTCCGCCACATTCTTCCTGAACTTGCACGGAATCGGCAGATCATTGCGTTCGAACGCCAAGGGTACGGCCACACGGCCGACATCCCCGAGCGGCCATTCACGTTCGAGCGTTCGAAAGTTCGTGCTGGCTTCGGCCTTTTTCAGCCATGACTTCGCGGAGCGGGCCTTCTGGGACGGCTTTGGGACCGCGACGCCGGATATTATGCCGAAGACACTGCGCGACGCCTACTTAGCAGTTGCGCCGCATCCTGAAAACTTTGAACGGCCTTTCTATAAAGGCGTGAATCTGATGCGTAGCTTTCAGGATATCCCTCGCGAGTCGTTTCAAGCGCTGCGTGCTCCTGCGCTTATCGTGTGCGGCGATTCAGACGTAATGCGTCCGGAGCACGCCGTTGAAGAGTATAGACTGATTCCTTCTGCGTTGGCGGCGGACATAGAAGCCGCGACGGCACTTTTTCGCGAGCGGTGAGGCCTGGTAGCAGTTAGGAGTTGACTGGAGGGGTATCCCACGTTTGCTCGGCGATCGAACCCATCGCGGGGATTGCCCCGGCGTTGAGCACGAGGACCGTCGGCTGCACGCTGCTGACCACGTCCCGCAAAAGCGCGACGTCCGCCGCATCTCCAGCCGCACGTGAATGCCAGGGCCGGCGATCTCGGCAAGCCGTCGGGCATCCCGGGCAATCACTGTCACCTCCATCCCCCTGCCAACCAAGAATTGCGCGATGCCAAATCCGAGCCTGCGGCCCCGACCTGTCACGACCGCCCGGCCGCGTAACAGCTTTCGCATGTTGCCCCTCCTGTTGGTGGCGCTCTCTCGTAAAAGACGAAGCCGAGAGGTAAAACGAATCGGTCGTCCTTACTATTGATGGCAGGACACATGGATGGGAGGTGTCGGTGGAACGCGACAATTCGCGAAGAGGCGACTTGGTCCAATTTTACTTAGGCCACACGTGTGGATTGTCGTGATGCTCGCGGCGCTCGTGCTTGCTGCGGCCTTCCCGGCGACGGCGGCGCCGCTCTCCGGGCTGAACTCTCTCGTCGGTACGTGGAACTGTACGTACCGAGCGGGAGCGGTACGCATGGCCTACAATGCGAAGTACACTTACGATCGCGACGGCCACACGTTGCGGCAGATCGCTTCCTGGGCGGGCGGTGGCGACGAAGAGTTGTTCGCGTATAGCGCGAAGCGCGGCGACTGGACGGCGGTCGTTCTCGACGACCAAGGAGCCACGATCCTGCGCGCTACCGGTAGCGATCCGAACCACATCGCCTACCGCAGCGTTTACCCCGACGCAAGCATTGCCGAAGCGTTCGATCGTATCTCGGCGACGGAGTACACGCTGCACGCGACGGTGCGCTCGGGTCGAAAAACGATCGCGTCCGTCGATACCTGCTTGCGCAGTGCGCGTTAGGGCCAGTACTCTTGTTCACGACCTACACCGCCAGCTACACCGTTGCGATCGGCGGCAGCGACTGTGCCGCGCCAAGTCTATACGGCCGATGCCGAATCGTTTACGACGAAATAACCGCGTGCGTCTCACTCCCACGTTTCCTTTGCCCGGGGTTGTATGTAACAACGAGCGAAATCAAATCAAATTAAAGGGGCGACGCGTTTTGCGCGTCGCCCCTGGATGCTGGTACGGCTGGCCTATTCGATCGTTCCGAATTCCTGGCTGAAGATGCAGTCTGACTTTTAGCGCTTGACCTTAGTTACAGGCTCCAGCGCCCGCGTTTTTGGCACGGATCGGTCAGCTTTGGACCGGAACTGAGCGCATGCGCGTTTTGCCGCGTCATTACGCGGCCGAGCACGATGTAGTACGTGTAGCCACCGCGTCTGCTTTACCATCTCCCGCTCGGTTTCCAGTTCGGGAAAGTCAGAAAGTGTCCACGAAACCGGATCAGCTTCAGGGCCAATTCGGCGTATACCGGGCAGCGTGAGCAGACGCGCGAGGCGGCACCCAATGCTCAGGATTTTACAAACGAGGGCGCCTGTTGTCTCCCAGCGCGCGATGTAGTATTGTAGTATCATGCTGAGAATAACAGGGCGCGAGTTCAACCAGGACGTGGGCCGGGCGAAGCGGGCGACAGCGAAGGGCCCGGTCATCATTACCGATCGCGGGCGGCCCGCATTTGTCCTAATGCGTCACGAGGCCTTTCAGCGACTATCTTCACGGGCCCCGAGCATACGTGCTTTGCTTGCTCAGCCCAAGGGCGCGGATATTGACTTCGCAGCGCCTCGGCTAGGTGATGAGCGGGCTCAAGCGGTCGACTTTCGTTAGTGTTTCTTCTCGACACCAACGTTCTGTCGGAGCTCCGCCGTGCACATAAGGCGGACGCTAACCTTGCCGCGTGGTCAGAAGCCGTGCCGTCTGGAGACATGTATATTTCGAGCGTGACTATCCTTGAGTTGGAAACGGGAGCGCTATTATTAAGTCGCCGGGACAAGACGCAAGGCCGGCTTATTTGCGAGTGGATTGAGGAGCGCGTACTAACAGCGTTTGCCGATCGCATCTTGCCGGTAGACACCGCTGTCGCTCGCAAATGCGCGACGCTCCAGGTGCCGGATCCAAGACCCTATCGCGATTCGTTAATTGCAGCAACGGCCATGGTGCATCGCCTGACCGTTGTCACGCGGAACACTGTGGACTTCGAAGCGATGCGTGCATGCGTGCTAAATCCTTGGCAAAGGTAGGCTGGCGTTATTCAATCCCGTGGCATTTACCGGCAAGTACGGAATACTCTAACCGCGGGATATTCTCGTCCCAATAGCAATGCGGTCAGGGCAGGCCGGGCGCGCCGGATACCTCTCGCCGTGCGCATTGTAGATTCAGGAAGGGTCGGATCTACAGGAGTTCGTGCAGCTCGTCGGTGGTGAGGCCAGCGGTGTCGAGGATGCGACGAAGCGTTCCTGGCGCGACGTCGCGGGAGTGCATTGGCACGTTCGCAAAACGGCCGTCGGCACGTTCGTAGATTGCATGGGAGCCGCTCTGGCGTGCAAGCGCAAATCCGGCACGCTGAAGCGCCCGGGCGAGCATGCGCGCGTTGACGATTGGAGGTCTTGGCACGGCCGCTATGCGGCGTTCGGTGATACAGCGACGAGTCTGAGCGGCGTCCGCGTCGGGCGCTGGAATATCCAAGCCTTTGTTGCGGCGGTAGTCGATTGAAAGAGCGATTGCGTCAGCGGCCATTTTCATCGCATGCTCGCGCGTTGTGCCGAACGTCGCAATTTCCGGGAATGCCGGAACGACAACATTCCAAGCGGAACCGTCTGGTTCAGGCTCTAGTACGACGGCGTAGCGATTGGCCATACCAATGCGTTCTGCGCTAGCGGCGCTGTATCATGCCAGGCATGTCCCGGCCGGCTGCACTTCGGCAGTCGAAGTACGCGCTTGATAACCGCGGTGTCCTTTGGCATTTGCTCAGCGTACAATCTCCGCAAAAGGAGAGTGGTTTTTCGCATTCGCGCTCCTTTGCTGAAATCCGGGCCTTACTGCTAAGGCGTCCCTATTCGATCGGCGAAAATTTTTTCTAAGAGGGCGGAAGTCCCCGATCTATTCGTGAGCAGCCCCGACGGTCTCCCTCGCATGTTGTACGTTACGGAGCTGCGCTGCGAGGTTGAAGCGACCGCCGTAGTAAATGCCGTACGGAACCGCATAAAAATGCTGGTCAAGTACCCGCGAATCGCGGCATCGACTCCGATCGATGCGCGGTCTTCTTGAACGACGGTTGCCATCTACGACGCTCTTCACTCAAAGCTTCGAGTGTCCCCCGTGGCGCTGCAACGAGAGTCGGTGCTTCGCATTGCGTTCCTTGACGACGATTTACGAGTTTGGATCGAATGTTGCCACAAACAAATACGTACCCGGGACGGGGACGCAATTCTGGATTTTTGGTAAGTACGTCGAAGCACGCGCGGCGTCAAGCGTTGCACGATCGAAAAATGAGTAAAACGAGGACTGTTGAACCGTTACGTTCGTCACCTTGCCCACGGCATCCAGATTGACTAAGACTTTGGCCGTAACCACGCCCTCTACGTTTCGCGCGTCATCCGGATAATCCGGCGTTACGAGGTTTAAGCCGTCGGCATCGACGTTTGGGTCGCTACAATTAGGCCCAGCCCGTTGGTGCAACGTGATCTTGAGTTGCTGCAGGTATTGTTGTGATTGCTTCCATAAATCCTTAGAGCGATCGGACCACTGCTGGTATACAAATGCGGGCGAATCAAGTGCCTCGACCGCGGCCGTTTGAAAGTCGTTCATAATCTTCACGGCCTGAGCGAGCGTCATTCCTGCCCACTGGTACCCGACGCGAATACCGTGCGCGAATGCTTCAAAACGGATCATCTCGTATTCGTCACGTCGGCATGAAGAAGGAGCCGCATCGTCCTTATGTGCGCCGAGCAGCGCCGTACCTTCATCCCACAGTGTATGGGCAGTTCCGAGATCCTTGGTTTGTTGCGCCTGTGAAAAAAGCTCATCGGCATGGGTGAACGCATCCAGAGCGTCGCACGAACCAGCAAGCGATTCGCCAGCGCACGTCAGCGCAAATATTGCAAAAGTTACACAAGCTGAATACAGTGCGCATGCGCTGCACGTTCAGCGCCGGACCGAGAGCACTTTCGTGGCCTCTCACCCAACCGCACTGAAATTATGGGTCCGTCCACTATTGCATGCAAGCTAAGACCTTCCGCGGAGCCGTGAAAGGCCGCTGATCCCACACCCGGCGAAGCCGAAGGCGGACCCTAACGTGGTGATTCCGGTGCTGCGAGCTGGCGCACCACGCCGCGACAACGTTGAAGTGGCTCTTCGCGCGGTGGATCTACGATCTCTGATACGCGTCGGATGACTTCTCGGCGCTGGCGAATGAACCTGGCCGTTCAATCATCGATGGCCCGAATAATGTGTTGTGCCATTGCATATCTAGTGACAATCCGCGGATCGCTGCGCAAGCCGCATACCGCTCGCTCATGACAGCATCAGGACAGCCCACGCCCTAAACAAGTCCGAAAGCTGCTGCTTGCCCTTGAACAGGCAAGGCAGCAGCTGCCGCAGCACTTCGCCCTGGTAAAGTACTGTTTTTCCATAGTGGGGCTTTCAGCTGCACCCGCTGGACGCGCCGCAATTGTCGCATTTCTCGCACGCACCATTGCGCACCATCGTGAGCTGGCCGCATTCGACGCACGCGTTGCCCGTGTAGCCTTTCGCGCGGGCTGCGGTCACCTGCTCTGAGCGCGGCACCGTTGCGACGCCGGCGCCTAGCGTTGCCGGCGAAGGGTCACGTCGTTCGTGACGGCGCTCCTCGGCCGGGACATGCCGCTGCTCGTCGTCACCGCGATCCTGACCCGGATGTAGATGCGTGCTGGTTGGATGGAGTTTCTCTTGCACACGCGCCGGCACGTAGCGGACCTCACCGGTCTCTTCGGAAACGTAGTCCTCTTGAACGCTCGGTCCCATCGCGTCCATCTCCATGCTGGGCTGCACGTGGGCGAGTTCGTAGCGCCCGAGATAACTGACCGCAAGTTCACGGAAGATATAGTCCAGAATCGAGGTCGCCATCTTGATGTGATCGTGCCCGACGACCGGACCGTTCGGCTCGAAACGCGTGAACGTGAACGCTTCGACGAATTCCTCCAGTGGAACGCCGTGCTGTAGCCCCAGCGACACGGCGATGGCGAAATTGTTCATGAGCGAGCGGAAAGCAGCGCCTTCCTTGTGCATGTCGATGAATATCTCACCGAGCTGGCCACCCTCGTACTCTCCGGTGCGCAGGTACACTTTGTGGCCACCGACGATCGCTTTTTGCGTGTAGCCGCTGCGCCGTTCCGGCAGACGGCGACGTTTGGCGATGTAGCGGTACACGATGCGTTCCGCAACCTGCAGCGGCGTTTGGTACGCGGGCTGCAACTCCATTTGTTCCGCCGAAACATCACCCCCGAGGTCGTACGACGCGGCGAGCGGCTGCGAAAGTTTCGAGCCGTCGCGATAGAGTGCGACCGCTTTAATCATCCGCTCCCAAGCGTATCGATACGCTTCCTTTACGTGTGCAACCGTTGCGTGCTGCGGAAGATTTATCGTTTTTGAGATTGACCCGGAAATGAACGGCTGTGCCGCCGCCATCATGTCGATATGCGCCAGCGGCCGGATAAAGCGAGATCCGTGCTTGCCGCACGGCGTTGCGCAATCGAAGACGGCAAAATGCTCATCCTTCAAATGCGGCGCCCCCTCGAGCGTCATGCGACCGCAAATGACGTCCGATGCTTCATCGATTTGCTGCTGCGAAAAGCCAAGGCCGTCGCGGAGGATCGAAAAATTCCAAGCATTCAGCTGCGACTCCGAGAGCTCGAGAACATCCTTGCAAAACTCTTCGGTAAGTGCGTATTTGTTGAACGCGAATTGCAACTCAAAAGCACCAGGCAGCGCCGCTTCAATGGAATCCAAGACTGCGTCGGTAAAGCCTTTGCCTCTTAAGGTTGCGCGATTGATATGCGGCGCGCCTTCGAGAGTGCCCGTACCTTTCGCGAACATTTCTATTTCCGTGATCTGGCTCTCGCTATAGCCTAACCGCCGTAGCGCAGACTCGACGGACTGATTGACGATCTTGAAATAGCCGCCTCCCGCTAAGCTTCTTGAATTTAACCAGCGAGAAATCGGGCTCGATGCCGGTTGTATCGCAATTCATGAGAAGGGCAATCGTTCCAGTCGGCGCAATGCAGGTCACTTGGGCGTTGCGATAGCCTGCGATCTCGCCGATCGCCAGTGCTTCATCCCATGCCATACGGGCGAGTGCCCACGTCTCCTGAGTAAATAACGTTGGCGGGTGAGTAACGGGCTTGACGGAAAGCTTTTCGTACTCGTCGGGAGAAGCTTGATATGCTGCCCTACGGTGATTTCGAATGACGCGCAGCATATCTGCGGCATTGCCCTGATAGCGCGGAAATGCACCAAGTTGCTGCGCCATCTCGGCAGAACAGCGGTACGCCGCGCCGTGCATCAGCGCGCTTATCGCAGCACACCAGCCGAATGCCTCTTCCGAATCGTACGGCAAGCCCATGCGCATGAGCAGAGTTCCCAGGTTTGCATACCCAAGCCCAAGCGTGCGATAATCGAACGATTTCTGCGCGATGGTTTTACTTGGGAACTGCGCCATCAAGACGCTGATTTCCAGCGTAAACGTCCAGATCCGGCATGCTTCCGCAAAGCGCTTCGCGTCAAAGTCGCCTTTGCGACTTTCGAATTTCACCAAATTCATGCTAGCGAGATTACAGGCCGTGTCATCCAAAAAGGCGTACTCACTGCATGGATTAGTTGCGTTGATGCGACCGTCTTGCGGGCACGTATGCCAATCGTTAAATGTCGTGTCGTATTGAACGCCCGGATCGGCGCACTGCCACGCGGATACGGCGATTTGCTCCCACAAGTCGGCAGCCGGAACGGATTTGTGTATTCTTCCATCCGTACGGCGAATGAGGTCGAAGTTTTCACCGTTGTCCAGTTTTTCGAAGAAGCCGTCGGGAATGCGAATCGAGTTGTTTGAATTCTGGCCGGAAACGGTGCCGTAGGCTTTGCTGTCCCAGTTCGCATCGTAGGTCTCGATTTCGAGATGCTTGTATCCCTGTTTTGCGAAATCGAGCGCATATTGCACGTTTGCCTGAGGAATACCGGCGGAGAGCGCGGCTCGCATTGCGTCCTTCAGTGATGGATTGAGCGCCGGATCCAGCCGCGCGTCTTCGGGAAGCGACTCGCTATTTGCGGCCCGCATGATCGCGTTTAAGTGCTTTTCACACGAGATCGATCCGGCGACCAAATCGGAGACTTTTTGCTCCTCTTTGACCTTCCAATTGATGAACAATTCGATGTCGGGATGATCGAGATTGAGGCACACCATCTTGGCCGCCCGGCGCGTCGTTCCACCGGATTTAATCGCGCCCGCAGCGCGGTCGCCCACTCGCAAGAACGACATCAATCCCGAACTGGTGCCCCCGCCCGAAAGGCGCTCGCCCTCGCCGCGAATATTCGAGAAGTTCGAGCCGGTGCCGCTCCCGAATTTAAAGATGCGCGCTTCACGAACCCACAGGTCCATGATGCCGCCTTCATTGACCAAGTCGTCTTGCACGCTTTGGATAAAGCAGTTGTGGACGACGACATTATTCGTGAGAAACGCGTGGCTTTCCGTTTCAATATCGTACACGTCCATTTGGCCGACGTAATCGATGCTGGTAATGGCTTCGGCTCTGACCTTTGCCACGATTCGCTCCGGCACCACGTCGACGATGAGGTCCGAAAAAGAGCGTTTGGCATGCTTGGCCAAAATTTGGTTACCGGCAGTTACCGCGTGCGCCCGCTCCATGCTGACGAGCGGAGGTAGGATCGCGGTATCCGTTCGTTGCGTCAAATGCATGCCGGGCGTGAGGTCGCGTACGCAGCGCCAGTGCTTTGCGCCGTTGTGCTGCTCCAATGCGAGGACGAGATGGTCGGCGGTAGCATCGATCCAGTTGCCGTTCTTGAGATTGACGCGGTAGACCGGTTTCACTCCGTTGTGTTTGACGGCGACCACCTTCGTGATGCCGCCGGCATCGTACACCGGAAGACCGATGAGATTTTTGGTAACGATTTCACCGATCGGCACCGGGCCGTCGGGCGTTGTTACTTGCGCCTTGTATGGAAGACACGCGTGCGGGGCCGGATGTTCGTACGCGTTCGTCGAGCGCGTCAGCTCCTGTGTCTTGGGATCGACGAAATAGTGCCCCTGCGCCGGCCCCGCAATGCCGTACGCCCAATGCAAGCCGGTGTTGAACCACTGCGGCGAGTTCGGCGCGCCGATCTGGCGTGCGAGCATCGCGCACATTTCGTCGTAGTAGATGCGCGCGTCTTCATCGGAATCAAAGTAGCCGTATTTCGCGCCCCAGTACGCCCAGCAGCCCGCTAAACGGTTGAAGACTTGGCGCGCATCACTCTCGCCGCCGAACCGGGCATCGTCGGCAGGCTCCGAACGCCACAGCCATTCCGGGACGCCATCCTCCGGCACGCGTTTGAGCGATTGCGGCACGCCCGCTTTACGGCAGTATTTTTGCGCGAGCACGTCGACGGCGACCTGACTCCAGCCGGTGGGAACCATGACGTTTTCCGCCTCGAAAATCACGGAGCCGTCAGGATTGACGATGCGCGAACTGCGCGCCTCAAACGTGAGCCCGGCGTAGGTTTGCTCCGGGGTCGAGTACGTGCGGCGAAATTTCATGTGGCGGAGGCTCCTTCTCCCAGGACGGAGGGTCGCCGCACTTCAGGGAAGCGAAGGCGAACACCTGTTCGATAATGCGGGGTGCATTAGCCGATGAAAGTCTATAAATTGTACTACCGAGTGCGGCTCCATACAAGATATAGTGGGTACGTCCTTGTGCGTAAGCTGTTCAAAAACGCAGAAACTTGTGGGCGCAAGCGCCTGAGCGGTGAAAAAGGTGTTCCCTGCGTGAGGCCGCTGTGGAAACTTCCGAGGATAGTGGGGAAAAGTGGCCCAATCGCAAGGCGCATGCTCGGGCCTGACCGCTTTGCGCCTCGTCTTCACGACATTTCGTTGGTAGAGCTTGCCGGCGCAGGCATCCGCGGCCTGATCATCGATCTCGACAACACGCTGCTTGGCTTTCGCGAAACCGAGCTTGCCGCCGAACATTTGGCATGGGTGCAGGAAGCGCACGAACGCGGTTTTGCGATGGTTATGGTGAGCAACAATTTTAGCGAACGCGTGCGCACCATCGCATTGCAGCTCGGCATCGAGTGCGTTCCAAATGCTCTCAAGCCGTTGCCGTTTGGGTTTTGGCGAGCGCTCCGGCATTTGAATCTCCCACGCCGGCACGTCGCAGTCGTAGGCGACCAACTGTTCACCGACGTGCTGGGCGCAAAACTCAGCGGCAATCTCTACACGATCCTTACCGAACCGATAGAGAGCAAAGATTTTCCGATTACGATGATGTTCCGATTCATCGAAAAACTGATGCTCCCCGAGCGTCGCGGAAAATGAAGCTCGCGCTAATTGGGGATCCCGTTTCGCACAGCCGCAGCGCGCGCATGCATAACGCATTTTTGCGCGAGGCCGGAATGGATGGGAGCTACGTCGCCATTCGCGTGCCTCACGGCAACGTTCGCGATGTCGTTCGGCGGATGCGCATGGACGGCTACACCGGCTTGAACGTCACCTACCCGCTCAAGGAAGAGGTGCTTGCCGCATGCGACGATCTCACCGAAGACGCGCAGCTCGCGCAAGCCGTGAACACCGTATTTTTGGGACGCGGCGTTTTGGGCCACAACACCGACGGCGTGGGGGCGCGCGTCGCGCTGGAGCAAGTGCTGGGGCAGCCCGTCGCGCTCGAGCGAATCGGTATACTCGGCACGGGTGCAACGGCGCGTGCCATCTTCGCGCAGCTGCGCGAAACCGACGCGTACACGTTCGTGTGGGGCCGTGACCGGGAAAAAGTCGAGGCCATCTGCGAGCGCTTCGAAGCGCGGCCGTGGCCCTCGACGCCACCGGAAATTGTGATCTCGACGCTGCCGCCGGAAGTGAAAATTCCCGAGGATATCGCCGAAGCGCTGCTTTGCGCCGATTGCGTAATGGATACCAATTATGGCCTGCGCTCTACGTTAGGGCGGCAAGTTCATCGCGAGATCGTCAAAGGAGACGTAATGCTGGAGGCGCAGGCGCGCGCATCGTTCGACTTTTGGCTCGCGCATGCGCAGGCCCTTCGCTTGCTCTGAACTAAATGCGGCGCCCACGCATATATAGGGCATGATCCATCTCATTCTGGCGGCGGCCATAGCGGCCGGCTCGCATCAGGGACCGCCCACCGTCGCAATTACCGACTTCAAATTTCAGCCGGCGACGGCGAGCGTTATCGCCGGTGACACGGTGCGTTTCGTAAACCGGGACCAAGAAGCGCATACCATAACCGCGAGTGACGGCAGTTTTGATTCCGCGGGGCTTGATACGGGCCAATCCTGGACGCACCGCTTCACAAAGCCCGGGCGCTACACCTATTACTGCGAGCTGCATCCGTACATGAAGGGCACGATTATCGTGCTTGCGCGCGGGCGGCATACAAAATGAGGCGCACCGCATTCTTGCAACACGTCGCGTGGACCGGTGCCGGCATAGCGTATGCGCTGAGCGCCGGCGGCGTGTTCGAAGGCAAGGCCCTTGCCAAAGCGCAGCAGGTCGATTTCGTCCAGATCAGCGACAGCCACATCGGATTCCATCAAGCGGCCAACCCCGACGTGGACGCAACGCTCAAGGCGGCTATCGACGCGATCAACGCGCTGCCGCAGCAGCCCGCGTTCGTCGTGCACACAGGTGACGTGACGCATCTATCGACGCCTCAACAATTCCAGACCGCCAAAGATATGCTTTCGACTTTGAAAGCGCCGCTCATCGTCTTACCGGGAGAGCACGATTTCATCGGCGCCAATCACGCGCGCTTCTTTGACGTGTTCCCATCGCAGGTCAAGGGTGCGACGTGGCGATCGTGGGATAGTAGCGGCGTGCACTACGTCGTGCTGATCAATGTCTTTGATTTCGAAAAGATGGGGCTCTTGGGGAACGATCAGCTCGGGTGGCTCGAGCGCGACCTGGCCAATCAGCAATCCGGAACGCCGATCGTCGTCTTCACGCACGTGCCGCTCTACGCGCTCTTTCCGCAGTGGGGCTGGACCACCGAGGACGGCATGAAGGCGATTGCGCTGCTGCGGCGGTTCGAACACGTCACCGTTCTGAACGGCCACATTCATCAAGTGGTGCGTCACCAGGAAGGCAACATCGTTTTTGCCAGCGCCAATGCAACGGCCTATCCGCAGCCGGCGCCTGGAACCGCGGCGAAACCGGGGCCTCTGACGCTGCCGCACGATTCCTTGTTGCATGCAATCGGATACCGCAGCGTCGAACTCCATGATGATGGACGCGCGGCCATCGCGGATCGCACGCTCGGCTAAGGCGTTCCAAGCGGACGCGATTGAAACGGGCTTCGTCGCGCGCGAAGCGTGGGCGTTCGAAGTAGCGTACGATACGTACCGGCCACACCTGTACGGTGCGGCGTACGCCGTGCTGCAGGATGCGGGCGACGCGGAAGACTGCGTGCACGATGTTTTGATGCGCTTGTGGCGGCACGGGCACGGATATACACGAGCGCGTGGATCGCTCCATGCGTTTTTGGTGGTTTGCGTTCGGAACGAGGCATTGGCTCGCCGGCGCACTTCGCTCAATCGCGCTCGGATCGCGCGCGAGCGCATGCGCGTGGACGAAAGCATGCCGCCGCCCGACGAGAACGCAGTCGATCGCGTGGATATGTCGCGCCTGCTGCAGCGGCTTAACGAAGCGCAGCAGCAAGCAATCCGCCTAGCATATTACGACGGGTTGACGCACGAGCAAATCGCGGAGCTTTTAGGGGAACCTGTCGGCACGGTGAAGAGCCGTCTCTCCAACGCGCTTGTAACGTTGCGAAGGCTGCTGCCGCAAGGCCGGAACGAGTAAAGATGGACGAACATATCGGCGAACTGGCGGAACTCTACGCCCTCGGTACTTTGGGCGGTATCGAGCGGGCGCACGTGGATGCGCACGTGCGCTCGTGCGCCGAATGCGCTGGTCGCATAGGAGAAGCAGAGGCCTTTATCACGCAGACCGTGAGCGAGCGTGAACCGCCCGCGCAGCTGGATCGGCGCGTTCGCGCGGCGTTCGCCGTGAGGCAATCAAGTGCGCGGCGTTGGGCACCACTCATCGCAGCAGCGTTTGTTCTCGGATTGTTGCCGGGCGTGCTGTTCGGCGTACTGCACCGCCCGGTATCGTCGTTGCAGGCGGACCACGATCGTGCGATCGCGGCGCTGGTGAGCAGCCACTTCTTGCACGCGCAGTTCACGCCGCTGCAACGCCACGCGCCCAAAGCGAAGGTCATTTACGGGCGCACTGCGCCCTGGCGGTTGTTTGTGGCACAAACGACACGCGCGTATTCCGTAGCGGCGTACGGTCCCGGTGGTACGAAGGTGCTTGGTACGCTGCATGTCAGCGGCAGTTCGGCGGAGTTGTTCGTGGCGGACAACCGCGCCCGCAGCTTCGCGTTGCTGGACGGAACGCGCGTGATGGCTCGCGTACGTCTGCCGTAGGCGTCGTCACGCGGACCCTGTCAATACTGTCATCCTGAGCGTGTCGAAGGATGACTACACTGCCCAAGCCGCATAGAGTACGCCTCGATGAACTCGGCGATGGTTCGATAAACTCACCATGACAAAAAGCGCTGTCACCCTGAGCCGCCCTGTCACTCTGAGCCGCCCTGTCACCCTGAGCCTGTCGAAGGGCACCTCATTACAAAAAAGCGCGCCTCGTTAAACTCGGCGATGGTTCGATAAACTCACCATGACAAAAAGCGCTGTCACCCTGAGCCGCCCTGTCACCCTGAGCCGCCCTGTCACCCTGAGCCTGTCGAAGGGCACCTCATTACAAAAAAGCGCGCCTCGTTAAACTCGGCGATGGTTCGATAAACTCACCATGACAAAAAGCGCTGTCACCCTGAGCCGCCCTGTCACCCTGAGCCGCGCTGTCACCCTGAGCCTGTCGAAGGGCGCCTCATTACAAAAAAGCGCGCCTCGTTAAACTCGGCGATGGTTCGATAAACTCACCATGACAAAAAGCGCTGTCACCCTGAGCGGGGCGACTCGTTACTAGCTGTCGCCCTGAGCCGCCCTGTCACCTGCTTCGCAGCCTGTCGAAGGGCGACTCATTACAAAAAAGCGCGCCTCGTTAAACTCGGCGATGGTTCGATAAACTCACCATGACACAGCGGCTTTTAAATTCGGAGAGGGGGAGATTCGAACTCCCGAGAGGCTCAACACCTCTGCTCGCTTTCCAAGCGAGTGCATTCGACCACTCTGCCACCTCTCCGCAGGGCACCCCACCAACGCTCCGCCGTCGATTATCCGCCGGTAGCCGGAATGCCTACAGGCTCATCGCCCGCGCGCTCCAGCAGCGCCTCGAAATCCGCGACGGGACACGGCCGCCCGAAATAGTAACCTTGCGCGTACTGCGTGCCGCAATCACGCAAAAAATGCCACTGTGCGTCCGTCTCCACGCCTTCGGCAATGATTTTTAAACCCAGCGCGTGCGCCATCGCGATGATCGCCGAAACGATCGCCAGATCGTTAGCGTCTTCGGGTATGTCGCGCACGAACGACTTGTCGATCTTCAAAATGTCGATGGGGAAGCGCTTGAGATAACTCAGCGAGGAGTAGCCCGTGCCGAAATCGTCCAGCGACAGACCGACGCCCATGGATTTGAGCTGGCGCATCACGCCGACGCTTTCCTCGGCGTTGTGCATCGCGATCGTTTCCGTGATTTCGAACTCGAGCGCCGATGGGTGCAGCCGGCTGGAGCGCAATGCGTCTTCGACCTGCTTGATTAAATTGAAGTGCAAAAACTGGCGTCCGGAAAGGTTTACGGCCAGGCGAATCGGACGCTTGAAACGATCGTGCCAGCGGCGCGTTTGTTCGCACGCCGTGCGCAACACCCACTCACCCAATTGTATGATAAAGCCGGACGCCTCGGCCTGCGGAATGAACGTATCGGGCACGGCATAGCTCTGGTCGCGCTGACGCCACCGGCAGAGCGCCTCAGCGCCGACGACTTCGCCGTCCGATACCCGTACTACGGGCTGGTAGAAGACCTCAAACTCTCCATAGCTTAGCGCGTTGGCCAGGCGCTGATGCATGGGCAGAAGGCGGTAGCTCACGTCGGTTCCTTCCTTGGGCGCTTTCCGGCGCTGCGCCTACCCGCATGGCCAAGACTTAACGTTCCGGACGCGCTGCCCGAAACGCCGTCAAATTCCCGCGGGATGCCAGATGGTCTTGATCTCGCTGTACGCCGCGATTTCGTCCAGGCTTTGCGCGCGCTCGGAAAACCATTCCTTGCGTTGGCGCGCCGGCAGAACTCGCGTACGCTTGACGTTTTGCGCCGCAAACGTCTGCAATTCCGTGCTTTGCGGGCCCTCAGGCAGCGCCAGCGCGTTCACGTCCATGTGCTTGGCCAGCACCGGTGCCAGTTCACTGCGGTAGCCCGTGAGGATATTGACCACGCCGGCCGGGACGTCGCTGGTGGCGACGGCTTCGGCAAAGACCACTGCCGTGCGCGGATCCCGTTCCGACGCGATCAGCACCACGGCGTTTCCGGCCACGACCGGCGGAAGCAGCACCGACACCAACCCCAACATGGAGGGCTCATCCGGCGCCAAAACGCCTACGACGCCCATCGGTTCGGCAGTCGAGAAATTGAAATGCGGTCCGCCCACCGGATTTCGCGTTGAAAGCAGTGCGTTGTATTTATCGCACCAGCCGGCGTACCACATCGTGCGGTCGATCGCTGCATCGATTTCTTGCGCATCGTCGAGCAACTGCGCGAACTCCGCGCGTCGCGCTTCGAGCATTTCGGCCAGCCGATAGAGAACCAGCCCGCGCGTTCCGGGTGCGGCTTTCCACCATTTGGCCTGCGCCGCGCGCGCGGCGACCACCGCATCGCGAACGTCCTTGCGCGATCCGCGCGCAATGTTTCCCGCGAATTCAGCATCGTCCCACAGCGGATCGCTGCGGCCGGATTCCGATCGCACGAACGCACCGTTGACGTACAGCTTATACATTTTGCGCACCGCCAAGCGGCCGCGCTCGTTCTTTGCCACGCCGCGACCTACGACGCAAGGTTCGAGCGGCCCTGGGCTCGTAGCCCGCGCCATGCCGTCCAAGCGTGCCGAGATCGTCCATGCGCGTCGTTTTGGCTGAACCGTTCGCGTCGTGCGGACAAGATGTGCTGCACGAGCGAGGCATCGAAATCATTTCGTGCGTAGGCCATTCCCGCGCGGATCTGCTGGCTGCCTTACACGATGCCGAAGGCCTCATCGTGCGTTCCGAAACGCGCGTGGACAGCGACCTCATCGCGCGATCGCCGCGCATGCGCGTGGTCGGGCGCGCCGGCGTAGGCGTGGACGCCATCGACGTGGACGCGGCAACGCAAGCCGGCATCGTGGTCGTCAACACGCCGGCCGCGAACACGATCGCCGCAACGGAACATACTTTCGCGCTGCTGCTTGCGCTCGCGCGGCACATTCCGCAAGCGTCCGCTTCCGTGCGAGCCGGGCGATGGGATCGCGCGCCGTTCATCGGAACGGAGCTCTTCGGCAAAACGCTCGGGATCGTAGGCTTAGGTCGAATCGGCGGCGCGGTCTGCATGCGCGCCCGCGCCTTCGGCATGCAGGTTCTCGCGCACGATCCGTACGTTCCGCAAGCGCGCGGCGAAGCTTTGCACGCGCAGACTCGTTTCGTTGGAACAGCTGCTGCAGTCCTCGGACATCGTAACGCTGCACGTTCCGCTCACGCAGCAAACGCGCGGGCTCATCGATGCGGCGGCGTTCGCGTGCATGAAACCCGGCGCGGCGATCGTCAATTGCGCGCGCGGCGGCGTTTTGGATGAAGATGCGCTGCTCGCGGCGCTCGACGCGCACACGCTTCGTGCCGCCGCTATCGACGTGGTTAGCGAAGAACCGCCTCCGCCGAACTCGCCCGCGGTACGTCTGCACGCGCATCCCAGCGTTTTGGCGACTCCGCACCTGGGCGGTTCGACACACGAAGCACTGGAGCGGATCGCCGTCGAGCTTGCACGAGATGTAGCGGACGCGCTGCTTGGCCGGCCCGCAGCTGGCGCGGTGAATGCGCCGGCGCCCTCAGGCGCGCAGGCGCAGCAGGTTCGTGCGTTCGTCGAGGTCGCCGATCGACTCGGGCGGCTGGTCCCGCAATTATTCGAAGAGGCAATGCGCGTACCGCTGCGCATGCACGTCTCGGGCGAAATCGCCGAAACGAGCGTTGAGCCGCTGCGCATTGCGTTTTTGGCAGCCCTGCTGCAGACGACCACCGAACGGCGCGTCTCCATTGTAAACGCGCAATCGGTCGCGCAAGAACTTGGCGTGACACTCGAAGTAGTTCTCGAAGAAAACCGCTCCCGACTATGCCTCGCTGGTGTCGATTGCAGCCGGAACGCACCGCGTGGCCTCGACGGTTCTATCAGGCGGACCGCGCATCGTGCAAATCGACGCGTACGAATTGGACGTGAACCCGTACGGCACGTGGATCGTCACGCGGCACGAGGACGTTCCAGGCATGGTCGGCCGCGTCGGAACCATGCTGGGCGAGCGCGGCGTCAACATCTCGACCATGCACGTGGCGCGCGATTCCCAGTCCCGTGAAGCCCTGATGGTGCTGGCGATCGATCGCGCCGTCAGCCGCGCGCATCTGGACGAGATTCGCGCGGTTCCGGGAATGCGCCGCGTGGATGCGGCGACGCTGTAGGCGCGTGCCGATCGTTCGCATCGCCCGCCATGGCGAGACGACCTGGAACGCCGCCGGCCGCTATCAAGGCCGGCTCGACACCCCGCTCTCGCCGCTCGGTCACGCCCAGGCCCGCGCGCTGGCGGGGGCGCTGCGCGGTAAAGGCGTGCGGCGCGTCATCTCCAGTCCACTCTCCCGTTGCGTGCAGACCGCGATCCCGTCGGCGCAAGCACACGGCTTAGCCGTGCACACCGATCCGCTGCTCGTGGAGATCGCACATGGAACGTGGGAAGGGCGCTATCGCGAGGAGATCGCGCGAAGCGAACCGCTGCTGTATCGCCAGTGGTGCGAGCAGCCGCAGGACGTGCGCTTTAGCGGCGGGGAGAGTCTGCGCGACGTCTACGAGCGATGGCAGAGGTTTGTGGGGAGCTTCGAGGCGCATGTCGACACGTTGCTGATGACGCACGACGTCGTGGTGCGTATTGCGATCTTGGAACGAACCAGTCGAGGGCTGGACGAGCTGCGGCACGTCGGAGCGTGCAATGCATGCTATGCCGAGTTCGAGGTGAACCGCGATGCGTGGTCGCTGCGCGCCGAATGCGTGTCGGAGCATCTCACCGGCCTAGCGGCCGATCAGGAACGCCAGGCCTTGTGAAATGGGTATACGCGACACCATGAGTACGACGCCGTTTCTTTCCGACGTTCAAGAGCTGCGCCGTCGCGCACGCGAGAACATGATGCAGGGCCCCGTCACGAGCGACTATCGCGGCGACGTGGGACAGGCGGTCGAAGTTCTTAACCAAGCGCTCGCCACGGAACTGGTCTGCGTCCTGCGCTACAAGCGTCATTATTACATGTCGCGCGGCATTTACAAGGATTCCGTCGCGCAAGAGTTTTTGCAGCATGCCAACGAGGAACAGCAGCACGCCGACATGATCGCCGAACGCATTACGCAGCTCGGCGGCGCGCCGAACTTTAGTCCGGATGGCATGAGCACGCGCAGCCACTCGGAATACAAGGAAGGCGAGAACATGATCGACATGATCAGAGAGAATCTCGTCGCTGAACGCGTGGCCATCGAATCGTATCGTGAGATGATACGTTTTTTCGGCGACAACGATCCGACCACACGCCGCATGCTGGAGCAGATTCTTGCGGTCGAAGAAGAGCATGCCAACGACATGGTCGATTTGCTCGAGCAGCACGGGCCTGGTCCGGACGGCAAAGCGTAGCCCGAGGGCCGGGACGGGTATACAAAAATTGAACGCTCAGGCGGGGCTGAGCCGGTTTAGAGGTGCGCTGGACGGGTATCCTACTGCCACTCCTTCGTAAGGAAGGTCCGGGGGTTTAGCGTATGTCCTCGAAGATACTTTGGGCTATTCTCGTGCGAGGTCGTACGCTGATGTTTTTTCGGCGCGTTGCGTGGAGCAACGCGCCTTTTCGTTTTCATTCTTGCATTCAAGGAGTGGGATTTGCTCAGAAACCTATCGTTTAGACTCGCGGGGATTTTTACCATCGTCGTCCTCGCCGCATGTTCCGGGAATTCGAACTCTACGCTTCCCAACACGGCGGCCGGCGGCAGCGGCACGCCCGCGGGCGGCGGCATGCAGAGCGCCGTCACACAATCGTGCGCGGACCTTTTGCCCGGCGACAACATGCGCTGTTACGCCGAATTCCGCAATGACGCGAGCGGAACGATCCTCAAGGGCGGCCGCAGCGTCATGGGTAAGGCGCGCAACGCGACGCCCGGCGGCTACGGTCCCGCGGACCTTCGATCGGCCTATAACCTCCCGTCGACGACGGCGGGCTCGGGTCAGACCGTCGCCATCGTCGACGCTTACAACGATCCGAATGCCGAAAAGGACCTGGGCGTGTATCGCTCAGAGTACGGCATCGCGGCATGTACGACGGCCAACGGCTGCTTCAAGAAGGTCAACCAGAAGGGCGCGCAAAGCAGCTATCCGCGCAGCAACGGCGGCTGGGCGCAAGAGATCTCGCTGGACCTGGACATGGTTTCGGCGGTCTGTCCCAATTGTCACATCATTTTGGTTGAAGCCAGCACCGCCAGCAACAGCAACTTGAATACGGCCGAAAATACCGCGGTAAGCCTGGGCGCCAACGCGGTGAGCAACAGTTACGGCGGTTCTGAAACCGGTGCGTCCAACAGCGCCTACAATCATCCCGGCCACATCATCACGGCCAGCGCGGGCGACAGCGGAACGGGCGCCTCGCAGCCGTGCTCGTATGCTACCGTCGTGTGCATCGGCGGCACGTCGCTGACGCGCGCGAGCAACACGCGTGGCTGGAGCGAAACGGCATGGAGCGGCAGCGGCAGCGGATGCAGCGCGTACGTTTCCAAGCCGTCGTGGCAAACCGATACGGGATGCACGAAGCGTTCGGAGTCCGACGTTTCTGCGATTGCCGATCCGAACACGGGCGTCGCGGTGTACGACAGCTATGCCTATCAAGGCTATTCCGGCTGGATGGTGTTTGGCGGCACGAGCGTGTCGAGTCCGCTGATCGCGTCGGTGTACGCGCTGGCGGGCAATGCATCGTCGCTTACCGACGCGCAGTCCATCTGGCAGCACGGCGGAACCTCCTCGCTCAACGACGTGACGAGCGGAAGCAATGGCAGCTGTTCCATCTCGTACATCTGCAATGCTCGCGCCGGTTACGACGGCCCGACCGGCTGGGGAACGCCCAACGGCACGAGCGCCTTCTAAGCGCAACGGTCCGGACAAAAGCACGCGGGGCGGTGCCGATTCGGCATCGCCCCGCAATCGTTTAGGCTCCTTTGTTGTCATGCTGGGCCTCATGTCACCCTGAGCCTGTCGAAGGGCTTGTCACCCTGAGCCTGTCGAAGGGCTTGTCACCCTGAGCTTGTCGAAGGGCTTGTCACCCTGAGCTTGTCGGAGGGCTTGTCACCCTGAGCTTGTCGAAGGGCTTGTCACCCTGAGCTTGTCGAAGGGCTGCGGCTGCATGCTTCGACAAGCTCAGCATGACAATATTTACGCAGCGTAACAACGCTTCAAGCTCGGCATGACGACGTTCACCTCGGCCTGCGAACCTGTCGAAGGGCTTGTCAGCCCGAGCCTGTCGAAGGGCCGCGGCTGCATACTTCGACAAGCTCAGCATGACAATATTACGCAGCGTAGGTGGGATGAGCTTCGACGGGCTCAGCATGACGACGTTCACGTTCGCTGCGGCCTGTCGAACGACTTGTCAGCCTGAGCCTGTCGAAGGCCTGCGGTTGCATGCTTCGACAAGCTCAGCATGACAATATTATGCAGCGTAAGTTGTGATGCTTCGACAAGCTCAGCATGACAACATTAAGCTCAGCACAACAATATTACGTAGCGTAGGTTAGGATGCTTCGACAAGCTCAGCATGACAACATTGAGCTCAGCACAACAATATAAGGCAGCGTAAGTTGGGACGCTTCGACAGGCTCAGCATGATAACATTAAGCTCAGCACAACAATATAAGGCAGCGTAAGTTGGGACGCTTCGACAGGCTCAGCATGACAATATTATGCAGCGTAAGTTGGGACCCGTCAGTCCGCCACGTGGCGCATTTCGACCAGATGGAAGCCCTTCGGTTCGATGATGGCAGTGAGTCCCGCCGCGAGCTCGGCATCCTTCACGCGCGAGCCTTCGTGCCAGGATTTTTTCAGACTATCGTACCGCCGAATATCGTACGATCCGGCCTGCGGTTCGCGCAGGCGGAACGCAGTGGTGACGGTGCGATCCGACGTGCTCCCGAGCAACGCAACGATTCTCGTGTCGTCGCCTACCGCGATCGGCAGCACGTCGTCGCCGCTGGTCTGAACGCGTTCGCTCAGGTCCTGCGCCATCACCTCGACGTTGACGTTCGAATCGAAGGCTTGGTTCGACCAGGCCTGCATTTCGGGAAACCGCGCGACGAACCACGTGATGCGCTTGCCGCGATAAGGAAAATTGCGCAGCCCGCACCAACTCCAATCGTCCGGCATGTGCGGCGAGAGACGCGGGCGATTTTCAGAAATATCAAGTCCGAGTATTCCTTCGATGACCGCCCAAACATAGCGCGGCGGAAACCACGGTGAGAGCGACATGCCTTGGTTCACGAGCGTTTCACCGTGCAGCCATTCGGAAAACTGGCCCGGTACGGTATTGTTGCGCTGCGGGTCGCGAGCGTAATTTTTGAAGCCGACCGTGAGCGCTTCGTTCGCGAAATTGGGAATGTAGGCCGCCGCGGCCTTCGCATACCAAAACGTCACGCCGTTCCAGACTCCGCCCAGACATCCGCTGGCCTCGTCAGGCGTATAATTGACGGCATCGTGCGGGATGGTGCGCATGCCGCCCGACGTCCAAAAATCGCGGTCGCTCAGCCGGCGAACGATGTGCGCCGCAACGTCCTCGTCCGCAAGGCCGAACATGACGGGAAAGACTAAGTCGGCCGTGATATCGCTGCGCGCAAGTCCGTCGACGTCGATGTTGAGATAGTACAGCCCGTTGCCGGGGTTGTAGAGGTGCCGGTTGACGGCGTCCTTCAGATCGCGCGCCAACTGCTCGAATTCCGTGCCCGTTCCTTCATCGTCCATTTCCTTGGCCATGTGCGCGATGCAGCGGAACGCGGCGTAACATTCGCTGTTGATCTCGGTCGTTGCGCCGCTGAGGCGATATCCCTCGATGACGTTGCGCCAGCCCACGATCCCGTGCGCGCCGGTTTTTTCCGAGGTGCACCACACCAGACCCTGATCGTTGCGCTGCCCTGCGAGGTACCGGCCGGCTTTGGCGGCGCCCTCGTACACATCCTCGAGAAACCGCCGATCGCCGGTAATTTGGTAGTGGTGCCACAGACTCCAGACGATGAGCGGTGTGTTGTCGTTGACGTTCAGCCCGTAGTCGTCGGTTTCGCCCGAAAGCATGTCGTAGTACTCGACGATTTTGCCGTCCGGCTCTTGGCGTTTGATGAACTGCTGCAGGCACTCACGTGAAAACTCGGGGCGAAAGTAATCGGTTCCCGCACAGAACCAGGCAACGTCGCGTCCTACCGCTTTGGTGGACTCGCGCGGATCGTTCGTGAGCGTCCAGCCGCTTTGCGGTTTGAGCAACACGCGCTCCATATTGGCTTTGGCCCACAGCACGCCGCGATTGATCTCCGCATTGGGCGTAAGGGCGACGGAGCTCTCCAGCGAATCGTGATAATGCGCCTGCGTTTCCTGCAGCGCTTTAGCTATTTTCGGCGCGCTGCCGTATGCTTGGCGAACCTCGTCCGGACCACCGGCGCAAAGCGCGAAGGTGAAGATCAAACTCGCGGATTCGCGCTTGTCCAGCACCGTCGAAAACTGCATGATTCCGCACGACATGCCCGACGGTGCGTCGGTGTTGCCCGAAAGCTTTCCTGGCCACGTGCCCGTCACGGCTTTGGCGTGATCGAGCGAAACCTCGTAGCTCGCGGGCTTTCGCGAGGCGCCTACCATGCGCGCCGACGATGACTGTTTCTTGTCGTACACCACAAGCGCGCGCAGTGTCTCATCGTACGAGACGTCGAGATCTTCGTCGATATTTGTGCTCAGGCGCGCAAACGCGTACGTGCCGATCCGCTGTTCCTCTTCAGAGTCGTTGGTAAAATCGATGATGTAATACGCCAGCGGCGGCGCGACGATCCCGTCATCGCCGGGCGAGGGGCTGTAGACGAAAATGTCTTCGAACACGTAGACGCCGTTGCTGAGCATGTACCGGTGTTCTTGGTGCTCGGGATACAAAAAGAAGTGACCCGAGATCGCGTCGAGCTTCATTCCGGTCGTCTCGTCCCAGTGCTTGAGTACGAATGCGCCGAACAGCGCGCTGCCGGTGTCGACGCTGTAGACGTGCTCCAATGCGCCGGTCGCTTTGATTTTCAACTGCAGCTTCGGGCTGCCCAGCGTGCTGCCGGCTGCCAGGTCATGGTCCGTGAGCCGGTATGCGCCGAAATTGTGCGGCCAGCGCAGTTTGGTCGTGCCGTCGCGGCTGGTCGTGATGTTTGGGCGAAACGAAACGGTGTCGGAAGTGTTCATCTCATGAACTTGTTTCCGAGCGCCGCGGGGATAAAACGATATGCGGCGCTATTGACCTTGAGCGAGCGAATACCCGCGGGCTCCGTCGAACGTGTAGAGCCCTTCCGTCTTGACGACGTCGAATCCGGCGTCGGCAACGCCCTGGATTGCGCCCACGAGATGCGCGGTCGTAAACTCGCTATCGTCGCGCTCGAACCGGCAGCACCAGTGATCGCTCCAGAACGTGTCCGGATTGCCTTGCGGCCACACTTTGGTGCCGCGATTGCTGATGACGGTCAACCGCGAGCCGCGGCCGCCGGCTTGCTGTAGTTTGGCCGCGATCTCGTCCGGCTTGGCAGCAGGTGCGTCGATAAAGACGTCCACGCCGACGGGGACTTTGCGCGCTCGTCCGTTCCCAGCCCGCGCCGAAATATCCATCTGCACGCCTTTGGCGTATTCGACGGGCCGCAGGTGCTGCGGCTTTGAGCCCAGCCGTTCGATGACGGCGTCGGCAAATTGACTGGTGCCGACTTTTCGTTTGCTTACGCCCTCTTTGTAAATATCGTAGGTGTGGATGCCGTCCTCAATCGTGGTCAGCCATGCGTTGTGCGCGCGTTCCGCCGCATCGCTTTGGCCGATGTGCGTGAGCATGAGCAGCGCGCCGTGCAGCAGCCCGGATGGATTGGCGAGATTCTGCCCCGCGCGCCGCGGAGCGGAACCGTGAATCGCTTCAAACATCGAGCAGTGATCGCCGATGTTGGCCGAACCCGCCAGGCCGACGGATCCGGTAATCTGCGCGGCTACGTCCGAGAGCACGTCGCCGTACAGATTGGGCATCACCAGCACGTCGAACGCTTCGGGCGTGTCGGCCATCTTGGCGGCGCCGATGTCGACGATCCAGTGCTCGTTCTCTAGGTCCGGATATTCCTTGGCGATGTCATCGAAGATCTTGTGAAACAGCCCGTCGGTGATCTTCATGATGTTGTCTTTGGTAAAACACGTCACTTTTTTGCGCTTGTTCGCGCGCGCGTACTCGAACGCGTACCGGACGATGCGCTCGCTTCCCGGGCGCGAAATCAGCTTGAGACACTGCGTCACCTGCTCGGTCTGCCGGTGCTCGATGCCGCCGTAGACGTCTTCCTCGTTCTCGCGCACGATCACCAGATTCATATTGGGGTGTTTCGTGGCGACGTACGGGTGCAGCGAGGCGCAGGGCCGAACGTTGGCGTACATACCCAGCGTTTTGCGCACGGTCACGTTGAGCGATTTGAAGCCGCCGCCTTGGGGAGTCGTGATCGGCGCTTTCAAAAATACTTTGGTGCGGCGCAGCGAGTCCCAGGACGAATCTTCGATGCCGTTGCTCAAGCCGCGCTTGTAGACGCTCTCGCCGATCTCGATCGTTTCAATGTCCAGCTGCGCACCGGCGGCCAGAATGATGCGCAGCGTCGCGTCCATGATTTCGGGTCCGATGCCGTCGCCGTGCGCTACGGTGATTTGGGCTTTGTTCATGTACTCAAATGTTCCACTCGTACGCATTCCAGCCTTCGCTAATGCCGTTGGGCCGGAAGTTTTTAAACGAGGTGCTGAACGCGTAGCGCACGCCTTGATAGTATTGAAAAATCGCCGGCACGTCGGAGGCGAGCAGCGACTGCGTCGTAGCGTACGCCTTCTTGCGCGTGGCGCGATCGTAATGCGTGAGTGCGGTTCGCTCGGCCGCATCGAGTTGGGGGTTGCAGTATTGCGTAATGTTGTTGCCTGTGGGCGGCACCTGGTCGCACATCCATTGCGTAGAGTCGTTGGGATCGGCGCCTGAAATCCACGCGTACTCCGCCATATCGTACTTTGCGCTGTTCAAAATGCCGCCGAGCTCCTTGGTCGCATAGAAAACCGTGTAATTGTAGGTCTTGATCGGGACGTCGACGCCGATTCCGCGCAGATCAGACTGGATCTGCACGCCCATCTCGCGGGCTGTCGCATTGCCCGAGCCGTACGAAAGTTGCAGCGAGAGCGGACGGCCGTCTTTCACGCGGATGCCGTTGGAGCCGCGCTTCCAGCCGGCTTGATCGAGCATCTGATTGGCCTTCTGGGGATCGTACGGATACTGCATGACGTTCGGATCGTACGCCCAGTAAAACGGCGAAAGATCCGTGCCCTGCGCGACGATCCCCGTCCCAAAAAGGAGGGTACTGACGATGCGCTTTTCGTTGATGCCATAGGCCAGCGCACGGCGCACGCGCAGATCGTCCAGCGGCGGCCGCTTCGTATTGAGCACGACGGAAAAGTACGCTGGAGATTTTGGAACCAGCGTAATGATGCCGGCCGTGCCGTGGAGATGCGCTAAATTGGCCGTCGCGATGTCGTTCCCGAAGTCGATGTCGTGGGAACGTATTTCGGCTTCCATGGTATTCGAGTCGGGAATTACCTTGACGATGATCCGGCTCAAAAGCGGTGCACCGCGGAAGTAGTGCGGGTTTGCAACATAGGTGACGTGGTCGCCGTGCACCCATTGGGCAACTTTGAACGGACCGGTACCGATCGGCAGTTCATTGAACGGCACGCGGTTGATATCGGGATACTTGTCCAAAATATGCTTGGGCACGATCCCGTACGGCTCGTCGCTCTCGCCGAAGACGGTATCGACGAACGGCGCGAACGGGCGTTTGAGATGAAAGACGACCGTGTAAGGACTCGGCGTGTCGACGGACGAAACGACGTCGTACCCGTTGCGCTCGACGACATTGTTGTTCGGGTTCATCACCGCTTGCCAACTGAACTTCACGTCGGCGCTGGTAAACGGCGCGCCGTCCTGCCACGTCACGTTGTGCCGCAGCTTGTAGGTGATCGTCAGACCGTCACGGCTAATCCCGCCGTTCTCTTGCGTCGGGACCTGCGCCGCGAGATCCGGAATGTCACGCTGATGATCATCGATTGTGACGAGCTGATCGAAGGCGAGGCTCGAGAGAAACGTCTCAGCCTGCGAAGTTGCCAGCAACGGATTGAGCGAGGTCGGCTCGGCCCAATTGCCGACGCGCAGCACGCCGTGCCCGGCGGGGGCCGTGCTGGTGTTGCCCGTTCCGGCCGTTTGTTTGGAACAACCCACGGCGAGCAAAAGCGCGGCCAGCAGAATGCAGGCGGTCCTCATCGGCACAGCCGGAACTTTGCGTACATGTACGGATAATCTGCGTAAAACCAGTTGCGCAGCGAGCGCCGGATCAGCTCGCGCGCCGTCACCGGCGAGGCGCCTTTCATGACGAAGTGCTTGCCGTCGAAAAAGTCGGCGCTGTATTCGGGGTAGCTGGCCATCGGTTCGAAACCGGGAAACGGCGCAAAGACGCTGGAGGTCCACTCCCAGCCGTTGCCCACGAGATCGTGCACGCCCCACGCGCTGGCGCCTGCGGGATGCGCGTCCACCGGCTCGGGATCGAAGCGCTGAAAATCGAAGTTGCCGTGTTGCGTGTCGGGCGCGTCATCGCCCCAGGGAAACGTGCGCTCCGATCCTTCCGGCGTGCCGAAGGCCGCCCGATGATACTCGGCTTCACTCATCACGCGGCAGCCTTTCCAGGCCGCATACGCGACAGCTTGTTCGTTCGTCACGTACACCGGCCACGCGAGCGGCAAGGGCAATTCTTCGAACACGCCGCGCAGGAGCATGCGGCCGTCGCGATCGATCCAAAACGGCGGCATCGCGCCGCCGGCGCGCAGGAACTCCAGGTACTCGCCGTTGCTGATCGGGTAGCGCTGCACGGCAAACGCGGGCACTTGCATGTCGTACTCGCAAAATTCGTTGTCCCATCCAAACGCAAGGGCATCGCGCTGCGCGCCCAGCGTTGCCGTGCCTGCGGGAATATCGACGAAGTCGTTGTGCGGCACAGCGGTGTCACGATGCTCTTGCGGCACGGCACGCTTGAGGTGTGCCGGAAGCCGGTGAACGATGTAGAGCAGCGTTTCGTGGTGCATCGCCTCGTGCTCGAGCACGGTGAACACGGCCTGCCCGCGCGCCAGGCGCGGCACCGCGGAATCGACGAGGACGGCGCGCGCAATAGCGTCGTACACGCGGGCGTCGCAGGCGCGCCCGAACGCTTCAATCGCCGCTTTATCAGGCCAGTCGGAACGAGCGTGTGCGCCCGCGGCGTCCGAGCCCGCCGGATCGATGCCGCGCTCGAACAATTTCTCGAGCGCAGCGTCGATCGGTTGTTCGCCCAAAGCACGTTCGTTTAGCACCAAGAAGCTGAATGCCGGAATGTGTCCTTCGTAAAAAGCGAAGGGATGGCGCAGCGGAATGGGACGCGCGTAATACGCTGCCGGATCGATCAATCCGAATATCTGCGCGGAACGTTCGCGATTGCGCCGGTACCAATCGGCGAGCGCTTCTCGCGCGAGGAGCGGTTGTTCGGTCAGCGTGGTCATCGCCTACTCTTACCCCCGTTCAATGGGCGGAGTTGCCCAGGTACTCGTAGAGGCCGTGCACGCCGCCCTCGCGCCCGAAGCCCGATTCCCGATACCCGCCGAACGGCGAACTGGGATCGAATTGGTTGAACGTATTGCACCACACCACGCCTGCGCGCAGCTGCGCGGCAATGTACATGTTTTTGCTGCCTTGGTCGGTCCAGATTCCGGCCGAAAGCCCGTACGGCGTATTGTTGGCTTTTTCGACGGCTTCGTCGGGCGTGCGGAAGGTCAATACCGAAAGCACCGGTCCGAAAATCTCTTCGCGCGCGATGCGATGCGACTGCTGTACGCCCGTGAAGAACGATGCGGGAAAGAAGTAGCCGCGCTCGGGAAGCGCGCATGACTGCTGCACCAGCACGGCGCCCTGATCGATGCCGCTGCGCACGAGTTCGTTAATTTTGTCGAGCTGGGCGCGCGAATTGATCGCGCCGATGTCGGTGTTCTTGTCCAGCGGATCGCCCAAGCGCAATGTTTGCAGCCGATCCGTCAAACGCACGACGACTTCGTCGTGGACGCGCTCTTCCACGAGCAGCCGGGAACCCGCGCAGCACACGTGACCCTGATTGAAATAGATGCCGTTGACGATGCCTTCCACGGCTTGATCGAGCGGTGCATCCGCGAAGACGATGTGCGCCGCTTTGCCGCCGAGCTCCAAGGTCAAACGTTTCCCCGTGCCGGCCAGCGTGCGGGCGATGATTTTGCCGACTTCGGTCGAGCCGGTGAACGCGATCTTGTCGACGTCGGGGTGCGCGACGAGCGCCGCGCCGGTCGCACCGTCGCCTGTGACGACGTTGAGCACGCCCGGCGGCAGATCGATCTCTTGCGCGATGCGCGCGAGCGCCAGCGCCGTCAGCGGAGTCGTTTCGGCGGGCTTGAGCACGACGGTGTTTCCGCACGCCAGCGCAGGTGCGATCTTCCACGCCGCCATCAGCAGCGGAAAATTCCACGGTACGATCTGTCCCGCGACGCCGAGTGGGCGCGCTTCGCGGCCGGCGCGCATCGCCCATTCGAGCTTGTCGGCCCAGCCGGCGTAGTAGAAGAAGTGCGCGGCGGACGTCGGAATGTCGAAGTCGCGCGATTCCTTGATCGGTTTGCCGCCGTCCAGCGTCTCCAGCACGGCGAGTTCGCGCGATCGTTCCGTGATGGCGCGCGCGATGCGATAGACGTACTTCGCACGGTCGGCGGGGCGCATCGTGCGCCAGTACTTCTCGTATGCGTGCCGCGCAGAGCGCACCGCACGGTCCACGTCCGCGGCACTCGCGTATGCCACCGACGCCAAGCGCTCCTCGCTGGCGGGATTATCCGTATCGAAATATCGGCCGTCGCTCGGTGCGACCCACTCGCCGCCGACGAACAATCCGTACCGGCCGCGAATTTGCGGTTTGGTCGTTTCCGGCGCCGGCGCGTACTCGAAAATCGCCATTCTTAGTCCTTCGGAAAGTAATCCGGGCCGGCGTAACTGCCCGTGAGTTCTTTTTCGTATTGCATCAGCAAATCGTCCAGCAAGGAACTGGCGCCGATGCGAAACAGGCGCGGATCGAGCCAAGCCTCGCCCAATGTTTCCTTCACGATCACCAAATACGTGAGCGCTTGTTTCGTGTTGCGGCATCCGCCCGCCACTTTGAGCCCAACGCGCCGGCCCGTGCGGCGCGCGTAATCGCGGATGGCCTCGCACATCGCGACCGCGACGGGAAAGGTCGCATTCGTGGTGACTTTTCCGGTCGAGGTTTTGATGAAGTCCGCGCCCGCTTCCAAAGCTACGTCGCTCGCGGCGCGCACGGTCTCGTAACTGCCGAGTTCACCCGTTTCCAAGATCACCTTGAGCGGCGTTTCTCCGCACACGCCCTTGACGGCGGCGATCTCGTCCGCGACCTCGCGATACCGTCCGGACAGAAATGCGCCGCGATCGATCACCATGTCGATCTCGTCGGCGCCGGCGGCGAGCGCAGCGCTAGCGTCGGCGAGCTTGACCTCCAAGCTGGACAAACCGCTAGGAAACGCCGTCGCGACGGAGGCCACCCGGACGGAAGAGCCTTGCAGGGCCTCTTTGCACGTGCGAACGAGCGTCGGATAGACGCACACCGCGGCCACGCTCGGCACGCCGGGCAGTTGCGGCGCGGGCGCAAGCGCCTTTGCGCACAGGGACCGCACGCGGCCCTGGGAGTCGCGTCCTTCCAGCGTCGTCAGGTCCATGCACGCGATGGCGAGGCGAATGCCTTCGACTTTTGCGCCGGCTTTGATCGATCGCTTGGCCAGCGCGCCGGCGCGCGCTTCCAGCATGACGGCGTCAACGGCAATCGCGCGCGGCCCTGCGTCGATCACAGCGTGCCGCGCTTTTCCTGTTCCTTTTCGATCGAGACGAAGAGCGCTTTGAAGTTGCCTTTGCCGAAGCTCAGGCTGCCTTTGCGCTGGATGATTTCGAAGAACACGGTCGGACGGTCTTGCAGCGGTTTGGTGAAAATCTGCAGCATGTACCCGAGATCGTCGCGATCGACCAAAATGCGCAGATCGCGCAGCGTCTGCGTTGCCTCGTCGATACGCCCGACGCGTGCTTCCAGCTCGTCGTAGTAACTGTCGGGCGTATCAAGAAATTCGACGCCGTTGGCTTTGAGGGCGCGAATCGTGGAAATAATGTCGTCGGTCCGGATGGCCACGTGCTGCACGCCCGCGCTGCCGTAGAAATCCAGGTATTCCTCGATCTGCGATTTCTTCTTACCGTGCGCCGGCTCGTTGATGGGAAACTTCACGCGATGCTGCGCGTCGGTCATTACCTTTGACTTGAGCGCGGTATACTCGGTGGAAATGTCCTTGTCGTCGAACGAGATCAGTCTGCGAGAAGCCGAAGACTTTCGCATAAAACTCGCCCCAGGAATCCATCTCGCCCCAGCCGACGTTTCCAACGCAGTGATCGACGAACTGCAGTTCCGGCTTCTGCGTCGCGCCGAACGTTTTGGGATCGGATACGTAGCCAGGCATGAACGCTCCGCCGTATCCGTCGCGCTGAATGAAGTTGTGAACGGTGTCGCCGTACGCGGCAATCGTTGCTTTGACGACCCGGCCCTCTGCGTCGCGGTATTCGGTGGGTTCGAGCACCGGCGTGGCACCGGCTGCGATCGCCGCGCGGTACGCCTGTTTCGCATCGCCGACGAGAATGGCGACGTCTTTGATGCCGTCTCCGTGCCGTGCGACGTGCTCGGTGATCTCGCCGTCCGGCCGCAGGCTTGCGGTGAGGACGAAGCGCAGATTGTTTTGCACGAGCACGTACGATGCCCGATCGCTCACCCCGGTTTCGGGGCCGGCATACGCGACCCGGTCGAATCCGAATGCGCTGCAGTAATAGTGCGCGGCTTGTTTGGCGTTGCCGACGTAGAACTCGATGTAGTCCCAGTCGATTTTCGCCAGCGGATGTGCGTCGAGCGATGTCATGGCGGTCATGGTAGAAGGGCACTTTGCGAGCTGACCGAAGGCGCCCTGTCATGACCACTTCGGCGACGCCGCAGCCGGCGGTTCGCGCGCTCTTTGCGACGCTGATCGATTACGCCGGCCTGTTTCCGCCGGCGGCTCTGGGCGTGCCCGATGCCGTGCGCGAGTACCGTTCGGCGCAGCGCGGCCCGTTTGCGTGGATGCTTGGCCGGTTCATCGTGCAAGCCGCTCGCGTGCCGCAGGTACTCGACGCGCTCGGCGAGAGCTCACCGCTCGCGCTGAGTTTAATCGTCGACGGCGCGCCGCACGGGCTCGCGGAAGCTGCGCGCCTGCGGGGATGTGAGCCGCGCGTGGACGTGCAGGCTCTGGAGGCGGCGGTTCCCGCACAAGAGGTCTCCGCGTTTACGCGCGCTCGCGCCGCCGCACAGTTGAGCGGCGTTCCCACCTTTGTCGAATGGACCCGCGATGCGGGCTGGGAGAGCGCCGTGCCTGCGGTGTTGCAGGGACTGGCGGCGGAAAATATGGGCGCCAAAGTTCGCTGCGGCGGGGTGGAAGCCGCCGCTGTTCCAACCCCCTTGCAGCTCGCGACCTTCGTCTATTGGGCCTGCCGCTACGGCGTGCGCTTCAAAGCCACGGCGGGGCTGCACCACCCGATCCGCCACTTCAACGCCGCGGCCGGTTTCACGATGCACGGGTTCCTGAACTTGCTCGGGGCCGTCGCGCTGGCCCGCGCAGGTGCGCACATCGGCCGGCTCGCGGAGATCCTTGCGTGCGAGGACGCTGCCGTGTTCGAATTCGATCAGGGCGGCTTTCGCGTCGGCGAGCACGTCGCTTCCGCGGATGAAGTGGCAGCGATGCGGCGCGAAGGGCTGGTCGCCTACGGGAGTTGCAGCTTCGAGGAACCCATCGAGGATCTGCGCGCGCTGACCGTTTTGTGAGCGCCGGGGCAGCAGTCCGCTCATGGGTCGAGGTTCCGGACGGCTCTGATTTTCCGCTGGAAAATCTTCCCTACGGCGCATTCATTACCGGCGGCACCGCCCGACTGGGAATCGCGATCGGCGAACGGATTCTGAACTTGCACGCCACCGCAGAGGCCGGGTTATTCGACGGAGCCGTTTCCCGCGACGTGTTGCGCGCGCCCGTGCTGAATCCGCTGCTCGAGGCCGGACCAACTGTGTGGACGGCCGTTCGCGAGCGTGCGTTCGCGCTGTTGCGCGAGGATACCGAACTGCTTGGCGAAATCGATCGCGACGCGCTGCTCGTTGCGCAGCGCGACGCGCGCATGGCGATGCCGTTCCGGATCGGCGATTACGTCGACTTCTATTCCTCGCTCGAGCACGCGAGCAATTTAGGCAAGATTTTCCGCCCGGACGGCGATCCGCTCATGCCCAATTGGCGGTGGCTCCCCGTTGCCTATCATGGCCGTTCGAGTACCGTCGTCGTCGATGGAACGCCGATCGTCCGTCCGAGCGGTCAGCACAAGGCGCCCGATGCCGCCACACCGGCGTTCGGCCCGACGCGGTTGCTCGACATCGAACTCGAAATGGGATTTGTCACCGGTGCAGGCAATGTGATGGGCACGCGCATTCCCGTGCAGCGCGCTCGCGAGCACATCTTCGGCTTGGTGCTCGTGAACGATTGGAGCGCGCGCGATATTCAAGCCTGGGAATATCAGCCGCTCGGGCCGTTTCTGGGCAAATCGTTCGCTACGTCGATCTCGCCGTGGGTCGTGCCGCTGGCAGCGCTCGAGCCGTACCGCGTAGCCGGACCGCCGCAGGAACCGCCGCCGCTGCCGTATCTGCAAAGCAGCGGCGCGTGGAACTTCGACATCGATCTCTGCGTTGCGCTGCAGAGTGAAAAAATGCGCGAAGAAGGCATTGCCCCGCACGTCGTTTCGCACTCCAACTTCAAGCATGTGTATTGGAATATCGCGCAGCAGCTTGCGCACGTCACGGTAAACGGCACCGCGGTGCGAGCGGGCGACCTGTACGCCTCCGGGACGATCTCCGGAGCGGATTCGCAGAGTTACGGTAGTTTGATCGAACTGACGTGGCGCGGAGCGAAGCCCTTGACGCTGCCCTCGAACGAGCTGCGGACCTTTCTTGAGGACGGCGATACCGTTATTTTGCGCGGAGCATGCGAGGCGCCGGGAAAACCGCGCATCGGTTTCGGCGCGGTACGGGGTACGATTCTCCCATGCGATTGACGCTGCTCGCCGTAATCTTCCTACTCGTGCTCACGCTCGTGAACGCGTACCTTTTCCGGAAAGGCGCCCGCATGATCGCCGGGCACGACTACGCGCCCGTCCAGCTGACGCAGCAGCGCACGCTGCATTACGAATGGGACGCGTTCATCTGGCGCGAGATCGGCGCCGTCGTCATCACCGTCGTGCTGTTCGCCGGCTTTCAGATCTTCGCCGGCTCTTCAACCCACGAACGATAGTAGTTCGAGTCTTCGAGCGCGAGCGCCGGCTGCGCCAACTGGAGCGGCGCAAACGTGTCGACCATAACGGCGATTTCGTCGGTCGAGCTCTTGCCCAGGCTGGCTTCCACCGCGCCGGGCTGCGGACCGTGCGGCGCGCCGGCCGCGTGCAGCGTGATCGATCCTTCTTCGACGCCGCGGCGGCTCATGAAGTTGCCGCTCACGTAATACAGCACCTCGTCGCAGTCGACGCTGGAATGGTTGTACGGCACCGGAATGGCCAGCGGATGATAATCGAACAGGCGCGGCACGAACGCGCAAAACGCCGCTCCCGGCGCTTCAAACGTGGCGTGCGCGGGCGGCGGTTGGTGCAGTTTGCCGGTGATCGGCGCGAACTCTTCCAGGTTGAAGGCGTAGGGATAGCAGTAGCCGTCCCATCCCACCACGTCGCACGGGTGGTTTTGCACGATGTACGTGGCGCTGCGCCCGTTGTTCGCGACGCGGATTTCAAACTCGCCGCGCGCGTCGTTCGGCCGTCCCAGCATCGGCACGCGAAAATCGCGCTCGTAGTATGGCGCCTGTTCCTCGAGCTGACCGAAATCGTTGCGGTATTTGCGCGGAATGCGCACCATGCCGGTGCTCTCGTGTACCAGCATGCGCGTGGGCGCAGCCGGTAAAATGCGGTACGTCGTGCCCGTCGGCACGATCACGTAATCGTGCGCGCGATACGCGAGATCTCCGAACGGCGTTTCGAGCGTTCCTGAACCGGAATGGATGAAGAGCAGTTCGTCGCCGCCGACGTTGCGATAGAAATACTCCATCGGCGTATGTGCGTCGGCTATCGAGATCAGGATGTCGGTGTTTCCGAGCAACGGCGTACGCGATTCGAGGGCATCGCCGCTCGTGCGCAGCGGTGCGGTTTTGAAATGACGGTTGCGCAAGGGTTGGTTGGCGGAAAAATGCACTGCGGGGCGGTCCCACGCGCGCACGTCAAGCGTTGCGGTGGGCGGCCGCACGTGATACAGGAGCGAGTAGACGCTCTCGAAGCCCTTGGTCGAAAACAGCTCTTCGGCATAGAGGCCGCCGTCAGCGCGGCGAAACTGAATGTGGCGTTTAGGCGGCAGCTGGCCGGCTCGCACGTACGAGGGCATTGATTACTCCTGCTCGGTTATGGCGCGCTCGGTCGCACAAAACGCATTGCGCTTATGCGTGCCGTCGCAAAAGGGCTTGGTCGCCGAACCGCCGCAGCGGCACAGCGCGATGTTTGCGCCGGTGATGGTGTACGGCCGTCCGTCGCAATCCGTCAGCGTCACGGTTCCGGTTACCAGGTACGGCCCGCTTTCGCGAACTTTAATGAGAACCTCGCTGCTTTCCATTGCATGCGACTTTGACGAGAGCGCGCCGTTCCCCCCGGGTGTTACGAAGCTCAGCGCCCGTAGAGGCCCGTGAGCGTCGCGCGCGCGAGCGCGTGGCCGGCGATTGCGGCTTGCAGTCGCGGTCCGCTCAGATGTTCGCCGGGCACCGTTCGCACGTCCAGCGCGTACAGCGTGAAATGATAGTGGTGCGGCTTGCCGGGCGGAGGACATGGACCGCCGTAGGCGTCCTCGCCGAACGACGTGCGCCCCAGCTGCGCCGGCGCGAGGCGAACGCCGCGGGGAAGTTCGCGGGCCGTGGCGGGAACGTTGTAGACGATCCAGTGATACCATCCGCCCGGCGCCGATGCGTCGGGATCGTGCACGACGAGCGCAAAGCTGCGCGTGCCGGCCGGAGCGCCGCGCCAGCGCAGTTCGGGTGATATGTTGGCGCCGCCGCACCGCGCGTACACCGTGGATAGCGGCATGCGGGCGTTGGCCTTGAACGTGCTCGTGGTGAGCAGTAAAGCCGCTGCGGCAATCACTGCGGCGTGCCTCCCGCGCCTTGGTTCGCGGGCGTAATGCCGAATTGCGCGTAAAACGCATCGGGATTCATCGCACGGCCCAAAAAGCGCGTAACCTCCACGTCGGGTTCGTACGTTCGCGCCGGCTGCAAAATCGTTTCACGATAGCGCATGCCGACTTGCGGGTTTTCCAGACCGCCGCTCGTGAACGCCGTGAACATATCTTGAGCGTACACCTGCGACCAGAGATAGCCGTAATACCCGGCATCGTAGCCGCCCATCAAGTGGCCGAAGCTCGCTTGCGGGTGCGTGCCGGGTGTGGCCGGCATGGGCGTGAGCTCGTTCGAGAGCTTGTACCACAGCGCAGTCGTATCGACGTGCGGACCGCTCATGTGATAAGCCATGTCCACTTCGGCGTATTTGATCTGCTGCGTGGTCGCGTACGCGATGATCGACGTAACGCGCCCGGATCATCGCCGCGATCAGATTATCCGGCAGCGGTTGCGCCGTCTTCCAGTTCGAACTGATTTGCTTGAGCACGGAGGGCTGCCATACGAAGTTTTCCAGCATCTGCGAGGGCGCCTCGACGAAGTCTTGCACGAAACCGTTGGAAAGCGTTTCATACGGCGCCGTGGCGAGCAACGCGGCCATGTCGTGACCGAACTCGTGAAAGAACGTCACGACGTCGGCGTGGCTGAGGAGCGCGGGATTTCCCGGCGAGGGCTTGGGCCAGTTGCCGACAATCGCCGCGACCGGCGCCCGCAGCGTGCCGTCCGCCGAGCGCCGCACCGGTAGAATCGGAAAGTTGGCGAAATGATCGTACTTCCCCGGGCGTGGATACAGATCGAAGTACGTCAACCCGATGAACCGGCCCGTCCGAGAATCGCTGACCGAATATTCCAGGACCTGCGGATCCCAAACGTTCGCCGGAGCGACCGGCGTGAAATCCACGCCTAAAAGCGTGTGGTAAATGTTCAGCACCGCTTCAATGGTGTGCTGCACGGGAAAATATTGGCGCACTTCATTTTCATCAACGGCATACTGCGTTTTGCGAAGGCGATTGTCATAATACGCAAAGTCCCACGGCTCGAGTACGGCGTGCGCATCGCCCGTGTCGGCCGCTTTGATCGCGGTGAGCCGCGCGATGTCGTCGCGCGCTTTGGGCAGCAGCTTCGCATCGAGCGCTCCAAAAAATCCAGAACGCGGCTCGGCGTTTTGGCCATGCGATCCGAGAGCTGATACGCAGCCCATGTCTGATAGCCCAGCAGATGTGCCAGATGGTCGCGCACGGCGATGGCCTGTTCCAGCAGGTCGGTGTTCGCCGTTGCTTGGCGATTGTTGTAGGCCAGCAAGTACGCTTTGCGTGCGCCGGCATCGCGCTCGTTGTCCAAAAACGCCATGACGGTGCTCTCGTTGACCGGTACGGCGTATCCGGAAGCAGTCTTTTTGAGTCCGGCGACAAAGTCGGACGGGAGCGATTGCGCTTGCTGCGGCGTTATGGCTATCGTCGTTTCGTCGTTGCCAAGTTCGCTTGAAACGCGTTCTGCAAGTCCGTCAGCCGCTTGCTGTATTTGACGAACTGCACGCGCTGCGCAGCGGGCAGTCCTGCCCCGCTGCGCTTGAACGTATCGAGCCAGAGATCCGCGAGTTTTCGATCGTACACGTTGCGCGCCGTCCCGCCGCGCTGCGCTGCAGCGACTCGGGCGTACAGCGCGGGGCTAGCCGAGAGTTCGGTCAAAAAGGCCGCCTCGTCGCTGTTGCAGCGCAGCGAAGCGTCGCGAACGTCCTTCGCGCTTGCGACGGAAAACAAAAACGTTTGCGCCACGGTGGAGTCGTTGAGATCCGCCGTTAAATCTTCCAGTGGGCGAACGACCGACGCAAAAGTATTCGCGCCGGCATGAACGACCAAGGCCCGCTCGCGCGCCCTGGCGGCGCTGATCGCGGACCCGCAAGTCGTGCGGATTTGCTCCGCATTGAGATTCCAATCGATGTTGGGAGCCGCCGTTTGCAACGGCTGAGCCGCGGCCGCATCGAGCGGGCGCCCGGCGGCTGCCGTAAGTACGCACGCTGCCGCAAGCGTAAGACCGACGAGACGATTCACGTAATACCTCCGAGGAGTGCCTGTTGGAAAACGCACTAGCGGCGCCCTTTTGTCGCGTGCTATCATCCTTCGAGCCATGACGGGACCGGGCTGCTCGCGGCGTGACCTTGTGAACCCCGCCAGGTCCGGAAGGAAGCAACGGTAAGCGAGCACTCACGGGTGCCGGGCACAACCTGGCTCCGTCGTGGTTTTGCGCGGCTCGCGCGGATTCGCCGTTCTCAGTTCAGTAACGGATGGCCCGAAGGGCCACATGCAACGCATCAAAATTATTGGGGGCCGAAGGCCGGGGGCCCCGGCGGCTCTGCCGACGGCGGGCGAGGAGCGCGAAGCGCGGATTCGCCATTTTAATGAAGAAAGGGCGCACTCTGAAGGATCGCTATTTCATCAAAATCGTGCCGCAGCGCGGCGAGATCGTGCATCGTTTCGAGGTGACGCGGCGGCACGTCGTCGCCGCGGCGGCGGCGCTGTGCGCTCTTGCGCTCGGATTGCTGATCTTCGGCGGCACGCAGGTGTGGCGCGCGCACGCGCAAGTGGAGGCGCTGCAGTCATTGGCCGGCCGGCAACAGCGGCAGCTGCAGAGCGTCGATCGCGAAACGGCGGTCATTCGCGCGCAACTGCAGCACGTGCAGCACCAAAATCAGCAAATTCAGCAGCTGATCGGCGTGCGCCGGCCGGTGCAAAAAACCGGTTACGTGCGCCACAACATCAATGCGCTGGAGCCGCAACCGCCCAGACGGCCGCTGAATCCAACGTCCTGCGGCGGCTCACGATGCGCGTGCTCAATATCCGGCACATTCGGGCGCTCGCGCGGGCACGCGCGCTCGCCGCCATTCCATCGATCGATCCCGTTGCAGGTGCGCCCGTCATCGGCTGCTACTGCTATCGCTCGTATCCGGACAGTCAATTCCATCCCGGAGTCGATTTGGGCGCGAATTACGGCGACCCCGTGCACGCGGCCGCTGCGGGAGTCGTGGCCTCCGCGGATTGGGACGGCGGCTATGGGCTGAAGATCGACGTCGATCACGGCAACGGCTACCACACCTGGTACGCGCATCTTTCCAAATGCGAAGTGCAGCCTGGCGAATACGTGCACAAAGGGCAAGAGATCGGCCTAGTCGGATCGACGGGCTTTTCCACGGGGCCCCACCTGCACTATCAGGTGATGCTCAACGGCAGCACGGTGGATCCCACGCCCTACCTGAACGGCGTGCCCGCAAAAGTTTTAGCCGCCGTGCCATAGAACGGTACGCGCGTGAGCGCTGCCCTGTGTCAATTTCTCTCGGCCCTCGATAAAGCAATTTGGCTCTACACGATCATCATGTTCGTGTACGCGATCCTTTCATGGGTGCCGGATTTGCGCGGCCGCTGGAGCCGATATCTGGAGATGATCGTTGAACCGGTGCTCATCCCGGTGCGCCGAATCGTGCCGCCCGCGATGGGAATCGACTGGTCGTTTCTTATCGTGCTCGGGATCCTGTGGGTGATTCGCGCCATGGTGCTCGCGCCGGCGATCGGCCGCTGCCTCTTTTTTTAACGCGTGAGCATCAAGGCCGAAGCTCCCCACCGGACCGAAGTCGCGGCGAACGTGCGCAATTTCTGCATCATCGCGCACATCGATCACGGCAAGACGACTTTGTCGGATCGGCTGCTCGAACTCACGCGCACCGTCGAGATGCGCGACATGGAAGAGCAGGCGCTCGATGCGATGGACTTGGAGCGCGAACGCGGGATCACGATCCGCATGCATCCCGTTACGCTCAGCTATCGCGCCAAAGACGGACAGCGGTACGGATTGAACCTCATCGACACGCCCGGGCACGTCGACTTCTCCTACGAAGTGTCGCGATCGCTGGCTGCCTGTGAGGGCGCAATCCTGATCATCGACGCCGCTCAGGGAATTGAGGCGCAAACGCTCGCCAATTATCACTTGGCGCTCGAACACGATCTCACCATCATCCCGGTGATCAATAAAATCGATTTGCCGGCCGCGGATCCCGAGCGCGTTATGGCCGAAGTCGAGGAACTGCTGATCATCGAGAAAAGCGACTGCATTCTGGCCAGCGCCAAGCAGGGAACCGGTGTCGGCGATATCCTCGAAGCGATCGTCCATCGCATTCCTGCCCCCAAGGGACATCAGGATCATTTGCGGGCGCTGGTGTTCAACGCCCAGTTCGACCCGTATCGCGGCGTCGTCAGCTACGTGCGCGTGGTGGACGGCGCGCTGCGGCAAGGGTCGCGGTTCATGTCGATGGCGCATCAGCGCGTCTTTGAATGTACCGAGGTGGGCGTGTTCAGCCCCCAGATGCGGCCTACGGAACAGCTCGAGATTGGGGGCGTGGGCTACGTCATCGCAAACATCAAGTCGCTAGGCGAAATCGACGTCGGCGACACGATTACCGCGGCAAGCAATCCCGCTCACGTTCCGCTTCCGGGCTACCGCAAGGCCGTGCCGATGGTGTACTGCGGACTCTATCCCAACGAGGGCGTCGAGTACTCCGATCTGCGCGACGCGCTCGAGAAGCTCAAACTCAACGACGCGGCCTTTACGTATGAGCCGGAAACCTCCGTTGCGCTCGGGTTCGGATTCCGCTGCGGATTTCTGGGGTTGCTGCACATGGAGATCGTGCAGGAGCGGCTCGAACGCAATTATTCGCTCGATCTGATCGCGACCTCACCCTCGGTAGTGTTCCGCGTGACCAAAACGGACGGTGCCGTCGAAACGATCGACAATCCCAGCAAACTTCCCCCGTCCAACCTCATCAGAACCATGGAAGAGCCGTACGTCAAAGCGACGATCATCACGCCGCCCGAGTACGTCGGTTCGATCATGGAGATTACGCAAGCTCGCCGCGGGACGCTGCTGAATATGGAGTACCTGCACGACGGCCGCGTGATCCTCACCTACGAAATGCCGCTGATCGAAGTAATTATCGACTACTTCGATCAACTCAAGTCGCGCACCAAAGGGTACGCCTCGCTGGATTACGAGGTGATCGGATACCGCGAGGGGGATCTAGTCAAGTTGGAGATCCTGCTCAACGGCGAAGTGGTCGACGCGCTGTCGTTCATCATCGCTCGCGATCGCGCAGCTTCGCGCGGGCGCGCGCTGGCCGAGAAGCTGAAGGACCTCATTCCGCGCCAGATGTTCGAGGTACCGATCCAGGCCGCAATCGGCGGCAAGATCATCGCTCGCGAAACGGTCAGCGCGGTGCGCAAAAACGTTCTCGCGAAATGCTACGGCGGCGACATCACGCGCAAACGCAAACTGCTGGAGAAGCAGAAGGTGGGCAAAGAACGGATGAAGCGCGTGGGGAGAGTCGACCTTCCCCAAGAAGCCTTTATGGCCGTGCTCCGCCTCGAGGACTAAGAATTGTCATGCTGGCCCGCATTGTCATGCTGCCCCGCATTGTCATGCTGAGCCCTTCGGCAAGCTCAGGACAGGCTCTGTCGAAGCACCGCCGCATTGTCATGCTGCCCGGCTTTGTCATGCTGGCCGGTTTTGTCATGCTGAGCCTGTCGAAGCACCGCCGCATTGTCATGCTGAGCCCTTCGGCAAGCTCAGGACAGGCTCTGTCGAAGCACCGCAGTTCGTCATGCTGCCCGGCTTTGTCATGCTGAGCCTGTCGAAGCAGCCTTCGGCCAGATGCTCAGGACTTCGGCGTGTCGAAGCACGATACCACATGAAAACATACGTTGCCACGAAAAACTTAGGCAAACTCGAAGAGATGCGCGCCATCTTCGCCGCTTCGGAACTGGAGCTGGACACGTATCCGCTGTACGCGCAAGCGCCGGAAACTTCCGATACCTACGCCGGCAATGCCGAGTCGAAGGCTCGCATGCTGCACGCGCAGTTGCGCGAGGCCGGCGTGCACGGTGCCGTGCTCGCAGATGATTCGGGCTTGGAAGTTGCCGCATTGGGAGGCCGCCCAGGCGTGCTGTCGGCGCGCTACGCCGGCCCCGATGCGACGTGGCCTGCCCGACGCGAAAGGCTCCTTGAAGAACTCGCAAACGTAGCGCCCGATGCGCGCGCCGCGAAGTTTTGCTGTGCGATGATCTTGATCTTGGAAGACGGCGAGTCGTTCGCCGGATACGGCGAGGTCGAAGGCGTTATCGCGGGGGAGGAATCCGGTCGCTTTGGATTCGGCTACGACCCGCTCTTCTGGTATCCGCCTGCGGAAAAGACGTTTGCGCAGCTCGATGAAGACGAGAAGAACTGCGTCAGCCACCGCCGCCGCGCGGCTGAAGCGCTCCTGACCTCGCTGCGTAACCGTCGCCGCGTGTGACCGAGCCGGCGCTGATCGTTTCCGCAACGGCGGACGACATCGCGCACTTTGCGCGCAGCCGCACTCGCGATGAGCACAGCCTAAAGCTGTTCGTCGATCTCGCGGACTGCGCACCCAACGGTACGTTCGTCGCGAAAGACGTCGGCGCGCCTGCAGGAATCGCGATTGCGCACGCGCTCGAAGATGAATGGTATCTGAGCGAACTGTTTGTAGAACCTTCGTTTCGTTCGCAGGGTTTGGGATTGCAGTTGCTGGCCGCCGCTGCGGCTGATGCCGGGGACGTCACGCGTAGCGGTCTTTTGCATCCGGCCGAAGCGGGTGGCCTCGCGTTTTTTTTACAGCGGGGCGTGCCGGTGCAAACGCCCGTGCTCGAAATGTCCGGCTCGATACCGCACGAAAACGAGCTGGCGCGAATGGCTGCAGGCGAGTACCGGTTCATCACCGAGCCGCTCGAGCCGGTGCACTACCGATCGGCCCTTTCTGCCCTGGATCGCGAAGTGCGCGGGTCGGCGCGCCCGCTGGATCACGCCTACTTCTGCGAGCACGGCCGCGGCTTTATTTTTCGCCGCGACGAAGAACTGGCGGGCTACGCGTACGTCTGGCCAAGCGGACGTATCGGACCGCTCGCAGCGTCCTCACAAACGTATCAAGTGCAGTTCTTCGCGTTTGCGCTGGCCACGCTGCGGCAAACGTTCGGCGCCGATTGGTGCACCGCGATGGTTCCCGGCACGAACCTTCGCGTCGCTCGCGCGGCGTTGCGCGCAGGACTGAAGGTCGAAGCGGTGCGGCTCTTCGCGAGCGACAGCGGCATGCTGGATCTCTCGCGATATGTAGGGTTCCACGCGCTGCTCTTTTAAAAGAACGCGGCGACGGGACGTAACTCAGCTTGGTAGAGCGCTAACTTTGGGAGTTAGAAGTCGCTGGTTCGAGTCCAGTCGTCCCGAAATTCTTGTGCGGGCCGGTTGCGGCCCGTGGTATCCTATCCGGGTGCGACAGCCCCGGAGATCCGGAGCTTGTCGGGCCCGGCGGAAAAGTGCGCCCGTGGTCTAACGGATAAGGCACGAGTCTTCTAAACTCGAAGATGGGGGTTCGACTCCCTCCGGGCGCAAGCTGTAATAACTGCAACGACGAACGTGGTGGCTGTAGCTCACTGGTTAGAGCGCTAGACTGTGACTCTAGAGGTCGGGGGATCGTAGCCCCTCAGCCACCCATGTCGATGCTTGTCAAAGTGGGTATACCGGGCTAAACTACAGGCTGTTGCGCCTCTAGCTCAGTCGGTAGAGCAGCGGACTTTTAATCCGTTGGTCCCGGGTTCGAGTCCCGGGGGGCGCAGAAGTTCGCACCGCTAGCTCAATGGTAGAGCAGTTGACTCTTAATCAATTGGTTGTAGGTTCGAGTCCTACGCGGTGCACCAGATTGAAGGTTCGGAAATGCTGTTGCGCTTCCGAACCTTTTGCTTTAGAAGCGCTGCAGTTGGGGGTGCCTCGCGACAAGCGAATCTAACCGCCACGCCGAACCGTTAATGCATGGATTCTGCCTTTGAGGAGCGGTCGCGGGAACGCCGCATGACGATGTCGGCGTACGTCGCTCATTCGCGCGAGGAGATTGCGGCGATAGAGCGCGAGCGAGACCAAGCAATACCGCCCTTTGCGCGAGCGGAAGCCGTTTGGGGCCTAGTCTGCGATCTTTGTGCTATTCGAGGAACCGATGAACGCGAACTCCGACTTGATCGATCTGTTCACCGCCTTGAACGCCGAAGGCGCTGACTACTTGATCGTCGGTGGGTATGCATTCGCCGTCCACGGAAGAGTACGCGCCACAAAACACATTGATATCTTCATCGGAACCGATTCCACAAACGCAGTCAAAGTTTGGCGCGCACTAAAACAGCACGCATGGGCCAACCGCGTAGCACTGACCTACGGCGGTATATCCGTAACCTACATCGGAAAAGAAGACTTCATCAAAACAAAGAAGCCGCTGGTCGTGCACAGGACCGGCTCGACGTCGACTACCTGCGCAATGCGCAACCCTAGCGCCCCGATGGTGCGTGCCGGCCCGCACCTCGGAGTCGGTAGCGTTTCGGTAAAGGCCGCGGGGAAGCGAGCGGCCGCCCAGAATTTGGGCCAATGTGATCGGCGCGAACGGGCGAACAGGCAGCCTATCGCGGGCTGAACGCGATAGAGAAGTCGTCCAGCGCACGGCCGAGCTCCTTACGAGCGGCTTACCGCTGGAGGAACTTTTCCATGCGCTCTGTTCGCTTTTGGCGCGCTTCGTAGATGCATCCGCGGTGTTTATCGCGCTCAAGGACGACGAGGGCGCGCGCTTTGCATTTCTTTTGCAGAACGGCGTGGTCGGGCGGCTCGAAAACCGGCGCGTGCATCCGGGATCGAGTACCGACAGCGTTCTAAAGACCGGCCGCCCCGTGCTCAAGCGTCGCATGGAGGATTGGACCGAAGGGCGCATCGCGCTCAACCTTCCCTGGAGCACGCAGACGGACGAACGCATTTCGGCGATATTCGTGCCGCTCAAATTCGGCGCGAGTGTGATCGGTGTGCTCTCGGTACAGAGCAACGCAAGCAATGCTTACAACGAGGAAGACGTTGCGCTGCTGCAGACGTGCGCGCTGTATCTGAGCGTGCGCATCCACCAGGCGCAGCTCGAAACGCAGAGCGCGCGCCTGGAGAACATTGCCGCCACCGACAGTCTAACGGGCGTTGCGAACCGCCGCTCGTTCAATCAGCGCTTCGCCGCCGAATGGCAGCGCGCGGTGCGCCGGGGCAGCGGTCTCGCGCTGCTGCTCATCGACATCGATTTTTTCAAACCGTTCAACGACACGTATGGCCACGTCGCCGGCGATGCCGCGCTTCAGCAAGTGGCAAATGCGCTTTCGGCGTGCCTTGCGCGTTCGGAAGATCTGTTCGCGCGCTACGGCGGCGAGGAGTTCGTTGCGGTGCTGCCCGATACGAATTTGAGCGGCGCGCTCTCGATCGCCGAGCGCATGCGAGAAGCGGTGTTCGACTTGGGCATCGCGCACAGCGGATCGCTCCTGCAGCGTTTGACGATCAGCGCAGGCGTTGCGTGGAAGGTGCCCACGCGCGGTACGGATTCGGAATCGCTCCTCCATGCGGCCGATGATGCGTTGTATCAAGCCAAACGCTCGGGACGCAACCGGGCGGCGGGCGAAAATTACCGCTCCGATGCGCCCGCTGCATATCCCGTCAGATCTTACCGTCACAACTTGCCGGAAATTCGCGGGCACACGTTCGGGCGAGCGCGAGACTTGCAACAACTGCGCAAGCTGCTGCGCTTTTCGCCGCTGCTCACTATCGCGGGTCCTGCCGGCGTGGGCAAATCGCGCGAAGCAATCGAACTTGCGCGCCGCGAGATGGACCGCTTTCCGGACGGAGTGTTCTACGTCGATTGCTCCACCATTGCCGACGAGCGGTACCTGCTGAACCGGATTACCGCCATTCTGGGCCTTCCCGAAACGCCGGTCGTCACGCCGGACTCGATCGTGGCGGAGTTTCTCCGATCTAAACACGCGCTGATCGTGCTGGACAACTGTGACGGTGCCACCGAGGCCGCCGCGCGATACCTGCAGTCGTTCAGCGCGCAGCTGCGCGAGGTGCGCGTGCTCCTGACGTGCAGGGCGCCGTTGATGATTCCCGGTGAGGTATCGTACGTTTTGCCGGTGCTTGAATCGAAGGATGCCGCCGCGCTGTTCTTCGAACGTGCCGGCATCGTCGCAGACCTCGATCGTCAAACGACGGAGATCCACACCGTCGAGCAGATATGCCGCCAGCTCGAGGGTTTGCCGCGCGCGATTCAGCTGGCAGCGGCGCAGCTGAGCACGTTCGGCTTGGACGAACTGGCGCGTCAATTGCCGGACAGCGATGGACTCGGACGCGAAGCGCTGCACGGCTTCGTGGAGTGGAGTACAACGTGCTCTTGCCGGAAGAGCAGACGCTTTTGCGCCGCCTTTCCGTTTTTGCCGGCGGAGCCGGCGGGGATGCGATTCGGTACGTGTGCGGGTCCACGGACGTACTCGGTTCGCTGGTCGATAAAGCGCTGGTATCTCGCGAAACGACGTTCACCGGGGAGCGGTACGTGGTTCCCGCATCGATTCGCGCATTTGCGGGCGAGCGGCTGCGCGAGCATCGCGAATGGCGAAGTGTTTCGATCGCTCACGCGCGCTATTTTCGCGAACGCGCAGCAACGCTCGAAGCAGCCTATTCCACCAAAGCATGGCGGCAAACGCTCGAAACCATGCTTCCGGAACTCGACAACGTTCGAGCGGCGCTCAACTTTACGGTCACCGAAGGTCACGACGTGCAGCTCGGCGCGGAACTCACGTGCGATCTCGTCAATTATTGGCAGCAGCTGGGTCGCAATGCCGCCGGGCGAGATTGGATCGAAGTGCTGCTTTCCCGTTCCGATGCGACGTTCGGCAAACTGCTGCGGGCCAAACTGCTGTGCGGAGTTGCGCGCCTGGACAGCGCGCGCTCTAAACGTGGGCTGGAAGCCGCGCTGCAGTCCGTGCAGCTCTATCGCGATCTCGGCGAAGAGCGGGGGCTGGCGGCAGCACTGTTCGAAGCGGCGGCCGCATCGACGGGCATCGGAGAAATCGACCGCGCCGATCCGTTGTTGGACGAAGCGTTGGAAATTGCGGGCCGCATGATGGACGTGCGTCGTATGGCCGATGTTCTCAACGGCAAAGCGCTCGCTGAAAACTGGCGCGGCCGTCCGGAACGGGCGCGCGAGATGTTGGAGCAGAGCTTGCGGCTCTTCCGGCGAGCTCGAGGACGATCGCGGAGTGGCCTCGCTGCTGGGCAATTTGGGAGATTTGGCGGCAACGCAAGGAGAGTACGATCGCGCGGTCGCGCTGAGCCGCCAAAGTTTGGCGATCCTGGAGCGTTTGCACGACGCGCAGTCGACAGGCTGGCAGCTGCTGAATTTGGGCGCGTTTGAACTCAAGCGCGGCAATGCCGACGCGGCGCGACCGGCGCTGCGTCGCGCGCTCGAACTGGTGCGCGAATACCAAGACGACTGGCTGAGCGCGAACTGCTTAGATTGTCTCTCCCGGCTGGCTCTTACCGAAAAAGATTGGGACCGTGCCTTAAAGCTCGCGGGCTTTGCCGACGGCGTTCTGGAGAGCATCGGCGTGCCGCGTCAGCCCCCCGACCAGCGCGATTACGAGCACGTCGTCACGCAAGCTCAGTCCGCCGTGGGTGCAGAAAACGCCCGCGAGAAGATGTCGGCCGCCCGCAGCATGGTCTGGAGCGATGCGCTGGTCGAAGCGATGCAGACCTAAAGCTTGCAGGCGTTAATTCGATCTTTGCAAAATTTGTAAACGCGCTTGATTATTGCCGAATATTGACTATCATTTATGAGAGGTCAATATTCACCCATGGTTCATGCATTGCTTTTGAGTGCTATAGCGCAATGGGCGCCGTCCCGGAACGACCCGCACGCTGTGGAAGCCGGCGCCGCGACCGCACTCTACCGCGATCTCAACCGGAAGCGTCGGGTACGCGGTCTACCGGCTCTTTCGTTGGACGGTCGCCTGGACGATGCCGCCGTCGCGCACGTCGCCGATATGGCCACACGCAACTATTTCGCTCACGAATCTCCCAGCGGTGAATCGCCGTTCGACCGCCTGCACGCCGCCGGATGCGACTACCGCTACGCCGGCGAGAATATCGCCATGGCTCCCGACGAACGGATCGCCGATTCTGCGCTATTCAAGAGCGCGCCGCATCGCGAGAATATTCTTTCGCCGAATTATCGGCGCGTCGGCATTGCGGTGATGGTAAACGGTTCCGGCGATCTATTGTTCGTCGAGGACTTCTCAGACTAAAGTCGTCGCTCGCGCGTCGGACCTAATGCGGCCGCGCATTGCGATGCCCTCTGGTCTTGTATCCTAGGACTTGTCGCCCTGGATAGCACGTGTGCACCCTCTATAGAATAGATATTGTGAATGACATCCGCCTTGGAGAGGTTCGCGTCAGCGATATGGACGGCGTCGTCGCCGTTCACTGCGCGGCGTTCCCCACCAGCGCGATGACGAAGCTTGGGCGCGAGGCGGTCAGGAGATATTACGCTTGGCAGGTGGACGGGCCGCATGAAACCTACTTTCAAGGCGCATGGCGCGCTGACGAACTGGTTGGTTTTTGCGTGGGCGGCATTCACCCCAAAGCCATTTCCGGCTTCCTGCAGCGGAACACAGCATATTTGGCCTGGCGCGTTGCCACGCATCCGTGGCTGGTAGCAAATCCGCTCTTTCGCGGACGACTGAGTCGCGGGCTGGAGATTCTAAAAGGGGGCGGCGCGGCGCCGGCTCCCCGCAACGCGTCGGCTCAAGGCAACGGATCTGCTCCCCCAAAGAAACGCCCATACGACATTCTTTCGATTGCAGTGCACCCGGATACGCAAGGTACCGGAGTCGGAAAGTTATTACTGCACCAAGCCGAGGAGAAGGCGCTAGAGAACGGCTTTCACGTGATGACGCTGTTCGTGAACCACGATAACGAACAAGCGATCAAGTTTTACGAACGTTGCGGGTGGGAGCGTTCGCTCAAAGACGGCGTCTGGCGCGGAAGCATGGTCAAATGGCTGAATCGGCCCGTGCTTACCACGGCGTAAATCCCGCGCAATTTCCGTAGAGGAATAGCCCCGGCCGCGTTATATCTATCGGGGTCGCCGCCCTGGACCCGGGCAAGTGGCGGAATCGGTAGACGCGCTGGATTTAGGTTCCAGTGGGGCAACCCGTCAGAGTTCGAGTCTCTGCTTGCCCATAGGACCACGCGCGGAAGTAGCTCAGTGGTAGAGCATCGCCTTGCCAAGGCGAGGGTCGCGAGTTCGAATCTCGTCTTCCGCTCCAACGTCTTCCACCCCAACGTCTTCCACCGGCTCGCCGATTTACCGCGAAGGAGCATCACCGCTGTCTATGTCGTCGTCCCTGACGCAGCTCGCGCCCACGCAAGTCGAGTTGCTCATTCCGATCTCGCCGAGCGAACTGCAGCAGGCCCAAGAGCGCGCCTTTCGGCGGCTCGTCAAAAAGGCCAAGCTGCCCGGCTTTCGGCCCGGTAAAGCCCCGCGCAAGGTCTTCGAGCAAGCGTACGGCGCGCACACGATCGAGACGGAGGCGATGGAAGACGTCGTCCCGGACATGTACGCCAAAGCGGTTCGGGAGCACGACCTCGATCCGATCGATCGTCCGAAGATGGAGATTCTTCCCGAGGAACCGGGGGAGCCCATCCGGATCAAGGCCGTCGTTGAAGTGCGCCCGCAGTTCGATCTCGGTGAGTATAAGGGCGCTGCGGTCGCGCGGCCGCCCGTTGTGGTGACGGACGCGGAAGTGGACGGCGCACTCGCTTCGCTCGCGCGCGAGCGAGGAACGCTGGTGCCTGTCGAACGTGAAGCGCGCTTAGGAGACGTCGTGACGATCGACTATGAAGGCAAAGTCGACGGCGTTGCATTTGAGGGCGGTACGGCTAGCGGCCAGCAGACCGAGCTTTCCGAGGATCGCTTCATTCCGGGCTTCGCCGGTGGAATCGCCGGCATGGCCGTAAGTCAGACCAAAGATGTCGAGGCGCGCTTCCCCGACGATTATGCGCAGGACGAACTCGCCGGCAAAACGGCGATCTTTACGGTAACGTTGCACGAGGTCAAAGAGTTCGAGCTGCCGCCGCTCGATGACGAGTTGGCCAAGGCTGTCTCAAAAAACGAGACGCTGGATGAACTCAAGAACGACATTCGTTCGCGCTTGGCCACGCTCGCGCAGTCCCGCCGCAGGCGCGAGATCGGCAACGAACTGGTCGAGCGCCTCGCCTCAGCCCACGAGTTGCCGCTTCCGCAGATTTTGATCGATCGCGAGATCGAAAGCATGCTGCAGGAGAGCGCGAGCATGGCGGCGCGGATGGGGATGTCGTTCGAAGACTATCTTACGGCCGCCGGAAAGACCGAGGACGGCCTACGCGAGGAGTACCGGGACGAAGCCCAACGCCGAGTAAAGGGCACGCTGATCCTTGAGAGCATCGCGAAAAAGGAAAACATTCGCGCTACGCCGGCCGATATACAACATGAACTTCAAACGCTTGCCGCCCAGTATGGGCAACCGGTCGACCGAGTTCGTGCGGCGCTGGGGAACAACCTCGCCTCGCTGATGGGCGGGATCGTTCGAAAGAAAACGGTGGACTTCTTGGTGGATCACGCCGACGTCCGCGAACAGAAGGAAGCAACTCCTCAAGGCGCATCGTAGTCTTGAAGGACTGAAAACGCATCTCCAGCCGGTTCCGATAAAGAAAGAGAACAGCATGGGTCACCTGGTTCCAATGGTCGTCGAGCAGAGCGCACGCGGCGAGCGCGCGTTTGACATCTACTCCCGGCTGCTCAAGGATCGCATCGTCTTCGTCGGCGGCGCGATCGACGACCACTTGGCGAATCTTGTGATCGCGCAGCTGCTGTTTCTGGAAAAAGAAGATCCCGACAAGGACATCGACATGTACATCAACAGTCCCGGCGGCAGCGTCACCGCGGGCCTGGCGATTTACGATACCATGCGGTTCATCAAGCCGGACGTGGCCACGATTTGCGCCGGCCTCGCGGCGTCGATGGGTTCCATCCTGCTCACCGGCGGATCTCAGGGAAAGCGCATGGCGCTTCCCCATGCAAAGATTTTGATCCATCAGCCTTGGGTGCAGCAGGTCGGCGGCCAAGCCACCGACATCGAGATTCACGCCCGCGACCTCATCGCCACGCGGCGTATGCTGGCGGGCATCTACGAGCAGACTACCAAGAAGCCCATCGAGCAGATTCTCAAGGACATCGAACGGGATTTTCACATGACTGCCCAGGAAGCCAAAGAGTACGGCATCATCGATTCGATTATCGAAAACCGGACGTCGCTGGCGACTCCGGCGTAGGCGAGCAGAAGGGCGAAGGCGAAGCGGACAGCACATGTTTCGATTCGGGGACGAGAAGGGCCAGCTCAAGTGCAGTTTCTGCGGTAAGTCGCAGGAGCAGGTGCGCAAACTCATCGCCGGACCAGGCGTATATATTTGCGACGAATGCATCGAAGCTTTGCAACGAAATCATCGAGGAAGAGCTTCTACAAGAACGTCGACGAGAATCTGCGGCTGCGCAACATTCCCAAACCCAAAGAGATCAACCACATTCTCAATCAGTACGTGATCGGTCAGGAGCGCGCCAAAAAATCGCTCGCAGTCGCGGTGTACAATCACTACAAGCGCGTGAACATGGGCGCGAGCGCCGACGACGTGGAACTGCAGAAGTCCAACATCCTGCTCGTCGGTCCCACCGGATCGGGTAAGACCTATCTTGCGCAGACGCTCGCAAAGATTTTAGACGTGCCGCTGGCAATGGCGGATGCCACCTCCCTCACGGAAGCCGGCTACGTCGGCGAAGACGTCGAGAACATTCTGCTCAAACTGATCCAGGCTGCCGACTACGATGTCAAACGCGCGGAGAAGGGCATCGTTTACATCGACGAGATCGACAAGATCGCGCGCAAGAGTGAGAATCCGTCGATTACGCGCGATGTGTCGGGCGAGGGCGTTCAGCAGGCGCTGCTTAAAATTTTAGAGGGCACGACTGCGAACGTGCCGCCGCAGGGCGGACGCAAACATCCGCATCAAGAATTCATCCAAATCGACACGACTAACGTGTTGTTCATTTGCGGCGGCGCATTTGATGGTCTGGAGCGCATCATCGAATCGCGCGTTGCGAGCAACAACATGGGATTTCGCGCGCAGCCGGAAGGCAAAAAAGAACAGCGGGTCGGCAAGCTCTTGCAGCAGCTGATGCCCGAAGATCTGCTCAAGTTCGGACTCATCCCGGAGTTCATCGGCCGTTTGCCGATCGTCGTGACGTTGGACGCGCTGGACGAACTCGCGCTGCGCCGCATCCTCGTCGAACCGCGCAACGCGCTGGTCCGACAGTTTCAGAAGATCATGGGGTTGGACGGCGTGGAGCTCACCTTCACGAAGGAGGCATTGGTCGCAATCGCGGCGCGCGCGCAAACGCGGAAAACGGGTGCGCGCGGCTTGCGCTCTATTTTGGAAGAGACGATGCTCGACGTCATGTACGATTTGCCGTCGCTCTCCGGCGTCAAGAAGTGCGTCGTCAACAAAGAGGTCATCGAGAAGAAAGAGGCGCCTACGCTGATTTACAACGAGCGGCAGAAGGACATGCCGGCATAACGTCGACGTTAGGCCGCTGGCCCTAACCTGGGCCGGGCCATGTTCCCAAGAAAGTAGCCGTCCAGCTTCATGCTTCCAAGCCGGTCTGCCGCTACGATAGGGGTGGACTTATCTGCTCGTACGAGGATTTTTCAGCACATGAACATCTCAAGAATATCCGCGTGCGCGCTGGCGCTTACAGCTGCCGGCGTGCTTGCTGCGTGCGGCGGCGGAGGCGGCGGCGGCGTAACGCCGTCACCCGGCGGCGGCGGTGGTGGTGGTGGCGGCGGTGGTACGACGCCCACGCCGACCCCGACCGGCTCCCCAACGGGGAAGCCGAGCGTAACGCCTTCCCCGACTCCCACGGCCACGCCCACGCCCACGCCGACCGTTTCGCCCGGAGGCGTGGCGGTATCGACATACACCATTCAGGCCCAAACGGGTCCTCAAGTGAATCCGCCCGGAGGCCAAGGCTGGTACACCGCGGGCGTTACGGTTTCGTGGACGCCGAATCCGGGGCAACTGGGCCAGAACGGCGACACGTCGGCCGGCGCCAATGCTACTAATAACTTTCCGACGCTGGACGGAATGTCGTGCTCGCCGACCGTTGAACCGGCGGTCTCGCCCAACACCTACTCGGTCCACGCGTTCGTCGGCATTTACAACAACGGTACTGAGGAAGCACTGCCGCAAGCCATCGGCATGAAGAACCCCATCGCGCCCTCTTCACCGGTGCCGGGAAGCACCGCGACGCCGCATCCCAACGACAACTACGAAGTGGAGTCGCAGGACTGCGAATATAACATTCACACGCACGATTATTCGGGTCTCGTGCACATCGAGGACGTCGGTTTTGGGCAAAGCAATTCGACGACCTCGCCGTTGCCCTACAATCCGACCTTGAAGAGCTTGCTGGACATTTGGGGCGTCCAGCTCAGCGCGGCCGGAGTGACTGTCCCGGGTCAGACCGGACTCATCGGCCCGACGACCGTGTATTACGGCAACCAATCGCTGACCGACAAAGGACCGAACGGTGGTTTCGTCACCGATGCCTACCAAAAGGCGACGGCTGCCGACGGCAGCACCGTCCCCCTGGCCTTCCACACGACCGTGTGGATCGTTGTGGGCAGCATCCCGCACCAGCCGACGGGCGATACCGGCTTACCGAAAGTGGAGTGGCGAATCACCCACTAGTCGAATCAAGAAGGCCGGGCAAAGCCCGGCCTTCTTATCTAGGACCGGCGCCCCAACGTAGGGCGGGCGTTCTTACCACGCATCTTCCCGTGCTGCTTCTCGGCGCCAAGCCCGCTTGCTCGCTAGGATAACTACGATACATATTTTGCCCGCACAAGGACTTCTCTCGCTATGAAATTGTTTCGTACCTCACTCCCATTCCTCACGCTCGCGGCCATCACGGCGCTGGCCGCGTGCGGCGGCGGTGGCGGAGGAGTGACCCCTTCGCCCGGCGGCGGCGGGGGTAGTACGCCTCCAAGCGCTTCGCCGACGGCAACGCCCACACCGACCCCCTCGCCGAGCCAGTCTCCCAACATTTTTCCCGCAGGTCCAGGCATCGGCACCAGCTCGACCACCGTTAAGGCCGAGATCAACTTCGTCAACGGCGACTACACGTGGTACACCGGCGGCACGGCTTCCTGGAGCAATCATGCCGGTGATACCGTTAAAGGCGCAAGCGGCAATCCCATGGACGGGACCTCCTGCGGCCTCATGGGCGAACCGGGACAAACCGCCTACCACGTGCACGCATACGTAGGGCTCTACGTCAACGGCGTATGGGAAGCCATTCCGCAGGCGATCGGCATGAAGGGTCCGATTGAGCCCACCAAAGGCAGCCCGCCGCAGCCCTCAGACACGTATGAGGTGCAGCAGGCGCAATGTTTCTATCAAATCCATACGCACGACTATTCCGGCATCATCCACATCGAAGATCCGACCAAACCGCAAGATCTAACCTATAAGACGATACAGCCGTATGCATCGCTGCAGACGCTGTTCGATCTGTGGGGCGTGCCCTTCAATGCAACGACGGTCGCATCGTTCAGCGGAGTGGTGTCGCTTTACACCGGAACGAGCCAGATGATCAACGGCCTCGACACCGTCACCTCGTACACGCCGTTCGGCGGTGCTGCCGGCGATTTGAAGCTCGCTCATCATGAAGCCGTGTGGATCGTCGTCGGCACGCCGCCGGTCGGTGGATTGCCGAAGGTTGAGTTCCACGTCGAAAACTGACCCATCCGTCGTTGAACCCCAGTACGAGGCCGGCCCAAACGCCGGCCTCCGCTTCATTATCGGCGCATTGCTGCTCGTCGGACTCATCGGGCTGGGATTGCGGTTCGTCGGCTTTTCGACTCGGTTGTTTTGGACGGACGAGAGCATTACCGCCATGCGAATCTCGGGCCACACCGGTGCGCAGTCTGACCGAAGCGTTGGTCGACGGTCGCGTGCATTCCGTCGCCTATGTGATGCGCTACGCCGGCCGCGGAGACCAAGCGCCGCTGTCCGACGTAGTGCGGTCCCTCGCGAAGGAAGACGCTCAGCATCCGCCCGTATATTATTTGCTTGCCGCCGCATGGACGCGCGCATTTGGGCCGTCGATCTCCTCATTGCGCGCCGTCTCCGTGCTCTTGGGATGCCTAGCTCCGTTCGCCGTTGGCTGGCTCTGCTTTGAGTTGTACGGCACGCGCTTGGCGGCGGCGCTGGGATTTGCGTTTTCCGGCGTGTCGCCCGTGCTCGTGTTATATTCTCAGCAGGCCCGCGAATATGGGCTCTGGGCTGCGCTCATTGCCGCTTCGACGGCATTGTTTTTGCGCGCGTCCCGCGGTAACGCGAACGGCTGGTGGGTCGCCTATGCGCTGTGTTCGATCTGCGCCCTCTATACCGACGTGCTCTTTATCACCGTGTTGGTATCGCATGCGGCCTACGCGGCCATCTGCATGCGCGGAAAGCGCCTTGCCGGATTTGCAATTGCGCTAGCTGCAACGCTCGTGTCGTTCGCGCCGTGGGCAGTGCAAATCGCGCTGCACCGCCGAACGATCGAACTCTCGAACGCGTGGACCGCGGGCCCGTGGCCCTTGCACATGCTGGTCGAAAAATGGGCGTTCAACGCCGGCACGACGTTTTTTGATCTCGAATACGCGCATGCGAAACTCGCGGCCGTGCTCGCAGCGATATTCATATTCACGGCGTGCGCCGTCTACTGGAATGTCGCTCGTGCTCCGCGCGCCGAGCGAATCATGACCGCTGCGTTGATCGCCGCCCCGCTGCTGATGTTGTTTTTACCCGATCTGGTGCTGCATCAGCATCGTTCGAGCGTCACTCGCTACGGAATGTCGCTGTGGATTGCGCTCATTGTTTGCGTAGCGGGATTCATGGCAGCGCAACTGAGCTCCATGCGCCGCCGCGCCCTATTATGGGGCGGCGCTGCGACCGCGGTGCTGCTCGCATCCCTGATTTCCAGTATCGTCGACGTGCGCTCTCCGGTATGGTGGGACAATCGATCTGATGCGCAAAACCTCACGATCGCGCATATTCTGAACGAGCAGCCGTCGACGCTGGTCGTGGTGCCGGGAAACTGGGCGCGGGTGTTCGATCTCGCTTTTTATCTGCATCCCGACGTGGGAGTGCAGATGTTGCCTTCGCATGCAGCGGCGCGTCCGGCACCGGGTTTCGCACGTGCGTTTCTTCTTGCTCGCCCTACGGATGAATCGGCGTTTGCGCGCAGTTCAGGACCGCTGCAAATCGTCTATAAATCACAGGAGGAAAATGCGCAGGTGCGCAGCTTCCGCGGAACGCCCGGCGGAAAAGAGTATCTTTCGCTTTGGCGGTTCAGCAATTACGTGGGCACGCTTTGAGCGTTGTTGTACCGAATGACGCGGGCGGGTACTCCGGCAACCAGCGCGTAGGGCGGCACGTCGGAAACCACGACGGCGCCCGCGGCAACCATCGCGTGGTGCCCGATGGTCGCTCCTGGAACCACCACGGAGTTCGAGCAGATCAGCACGTGACTGCCGATCGTCACGGGTTTGCGATCGATGTCAAGCGGTTTCATCGCGTCGAAGCTTTCGGCCGGCACTTGCACGCCTTCCATCGACGTGATGTGCACGTGCGATCCTAAATGCACGTCGCTGCCGATGACGATACCGCCGCCGCCCCAGAGAATGCTGTACGGACCGATTTCCACGTTGTCCCCCATCGTGATGAACCCGTCCGGAAAATTACAGTTGATGAAGGAGCGGTGATCGAAGAATACGTTTTTCCCCACCGTGATTCGGCTGGCGCCGCGAACGATCACACCGGAAGCGTAGTGGACTTGCCGTAAGCGCCGTCGCTCGACCTCGTTGTCGATCGTATCCCGCAACGCCCGGCGTATGCCGGGCGGCAACGCGAGCAATTTCTCAAGCAGAATCACGGCGAGAAGGCTACCTCCTGGCGACGGTTGAAATGGTAAGCCGGCATTCGTTACGTCGTACCCCCGGCGCCGGGATTCGCCTCAAATGCCCCACTAGGTCTTTCGGCGGCCCCAAACGGTGCTATTCCGCCTCCACTTCCAGTACGTCCGAAGCCTGCGGCAAGCGGTCTCCGAGCGGTACAATTTCGCTGAAGGTTATGAAACTGGCACCCGGATTCGACACGACACTCCGAGGCATTCGTCCCGAGCTCCGCTTCGGGCTGCTGATCGCCGATTTTTTCCTGTTGCTGGCTGCCGTCAACCTTGCCCCCGGAGTGGGTTTCATCCATTCGGCTCATGAGGGGCAGCTGCTCATCATCGCGGCTCTGCTGTTCATTACCGGCGCGTACGTTCAATGGCGTTGGGAGAGCGCGCGCACGTTCGATTTCCACGACGTCCTGCGGTTGTTATACGGCGCCGCCAGCGGAACGGTACTTGCGTGGGTATTCGTATGGCTCGTGCCGGGTCCGCTGGAGCACCAGTCCGGGCGCTTGGTCTTGATCGCGGCCATGTTGGGCTTCATCCTGCGCATGTTCCTGCGCATTACCTTGGTCGTGCTGCGCACATTCGTTCTCACGCGGCGTCCGAACGCACAAAAGGTTTTGGTCGTCGGCGTGGGCATGCCCGCCGTCTCCCTGATCCGGGCGATTCAAGAGGATCGCGATCTGCCGATGCGCATCATCGGCTGCGTGGATGACGGCCTGGCGGTCAAACGCGTCGACGGCGTAAGGATCTTGGGCGGCATTGAAGATTTGCCGAAAATCGTCGCGCGCGTGCAGCCGGATTCCGTCATCGTGGCAGTCCCGGCCCCTCCGCTCGCGCTGATCAATCGCATCAAGGCGCTATCGAAGGTTGCGGACCACGCCCCGACGGTCAAGGTCCTTCCGGACAGCCTTGACATTCTGAACGATAAGTTCACCGTATCTCGCATGCGGGACATTCGTCTCGAAGACGTTCTATCGCGCGAACCGGTGGTCGTGGATACGGCGGCTCTTCGACCGCATTTGGAAGACCAAGTCGTGCTGGTGACCGGCGCCGGCGGATCGATCGGCAGCGAACTGTGCCGGCAGATCGCCACGTTCGAGCCCAAACTGCTGCTGCTGCTCGGCCATGGCGAGAACAGCTCTGTTCGCCATCGAGCAAGAGCTGCGCACGACCTACAAGTTCACGCGAACCAAGATGGTGCTCGCCGACGTCGCCGACGGCCCTGCGATACGCGCGGTCTTCTCAAAATATCGCCCTAGGATCGTCTTCCATGCCGCTGCGCACAAGCACGTGCCGATCGTCGAAGACAATATCTGCGAGGCAGTTCGGAACAACGTGCTGGGCACGCGCACGGTCGCGCTGGCGGCCGCCGCCTCAGGTGCCGCGAAATTCGTGCTGCTTTCCACGGACAAAGCGGTCAACCCGACGAGCGTCATGGGGCTCACGAAGCGCATGGCTGAGCTCATCTGCCAGTCGTTTGCCGGCGGCAGCAGCACGGAGTTCGTCGTGGTTCGATTCGGCAACGTCTTAGGCAGTCGCGGAAGCGTGGTACCGACCTTCAAGCAGCAGGTCGCCAACGGAGGTCCCGTTACGATCACCCATCGCGACATGCAGCGGTACTTTATGACGATTCCGGAAGCGGTCTCGCTGGTGCTGCAAGCCATGTCGATGGGCAACGACGGTGAAGTATTCGTCCTTGACATGGGGGATCCGATCAAGATCCTGCATCTTGCCGAACAAGTCATTCGGCTTTCGGGTTTCGATCCGTATCGCGACATCGATATCGTGGAAACGTCGATCCGTCCCGGCGAGAAGCTATTCGAGGAAATCCTCACCCACAAAGAAGACTTCAATCGCACCAGCCACGAGCGTCTGTTCATTGCCAAACAAGATCGCATTGACTACTCGCGCATCGGCATTGCAATGGAACGCGCTCAGCGCGCCATCCGGATGGGGGACTGGCGCGTCGCTCTGGACGTGCTGCGTGAATTCGTGCCGGAGTACACGCCCGGCGCGCATCTGCTTCCACCCGCCGCTCCCGTCGAACGCAGCGAGATCGTCGTTGCCGCTGCGATGGAGACGACGGAATTAGTCACGACGTCAATAATCACTGCGCCCGCACAATAGGAACGACATGGAACTGCTTGAAGCACCGGGGAGCTTACGCGAGCAACTCAAACGGAAGTTTGCCAATCACACCGCGCTGATCGGCGTAGCCGGCATAGGCTACGTCGGACTGCCGCTTGCGGTAGAAAAGGCGAAGGTCGGCTTTGAGGTGATCGGCTTCGACCGCAACAGCGTGCGCGTCGACCAGCTCAATCAAGGTTTGAACTACATTCGCGACGTGGACGATCGCGAATTAACGCAATTGGTCGAAGGCGAAAAGTTGCGCGCCACCACGGATTTTAGCGCTTTGAACCGCTGTGATGCGGTCGTCATCTGCGTCCCCACGCCGCTAACGGTCAATCTCGATCCCGACATCTCGTACATCAAGGCGGTCGCCGAACAGCTCGTGCCGCGTATGCGCCCTGGTCAGCTGATCTGCCTGGAAAGCACCACCTACCCCGGCACTACCGAAGAAGTTCTGCTGCCGTTGCTGGCGCAATCCGGCTTGAAGGTCGGGGAAGACTTTTTCCTATGCTTTTCGCCCGAACGCGTGGATCCGGGCAATGCACGCTACACGACCAAAAACACGAACAAGGTGGTGGGCGGAGTAACGGACGCTTGCGCCGACGTAGGCGGCTGCTTTTATCAGCAGACCATTCTAGATGTGCTCACCGTTAGTTCCCCCAAGGTCGCCGAAATGTGCAAGGTGTTCGAAAACACGTTCCGGTCGGTCAATATCGCCCTGGTCAACGAGATGTCGCTCTTGTGCGACCGCTTGGGCATCAGCATCTGGGAAGTGCTCGATGCGGCGGCGACCAAGCCGTTCGGCATCATGCGGTTCGACCCGGGGCCCGGTGTCGGAGGGCATTGCATTCCGCTGGACCCGTTCTATTTGGCTTGGAAAGCGCGCGAGTACGATTTTCACGTACGCTTCATTGAATTAGCCGGCGAAATCAACCACAGCATGCCGTACTTCGTTCGCGAAAAGGTCGTGCGCGCGCTCAATGAGACCGGACAGGCACTCAAGGGTTCCGACATTCTGGTGCTGGGCGTTGCATACAAAAAAGACATCGAGGATTGGCGCGAGTCCCCCGCCATCAAGGTCATGGAGTCTGCTGCTCAAGGACGGCGCCAAAATCGACTATCACGATCCGTACGTTTCCAAGTTCAGCGAGCACGGTCATCAGTGGCACTCGATTCCGCTTTCGAAAGAGCGCGTCGAGCGCGCGGACTGCGTGCTCATTTTGACCAATCACTCCAACGTCGACTACCAGCGCGTCGTGGATCAGGCAAAGCTCGTCATCGATACGCGCAACGCGACCAAAGCCGTCACGAACGGACGCGAAAAGGTAGTTCTGCTGTGAGGCAGCCGCCTCGCATCGGTATCGTCGGAGCGGGATATTGGGGCGTCAATCTGATCCGGAATTGCCGGCAGATGGGCGCCCTTGCCGCGGTGTGCGATGCCGATGCACGCGCACTGGATGAAGTGCGCGCCAATTACCCTGGTGTGGCGGTTTACCATGAACTGCAGGCTATGCTCCGGCACTCCACACTCGACGCCGTCGTGATTGCCGCGCCGGCACCCGCTCACGCCTCGCTGGCGTTGGCTTGCATTGCGGCCCGCAAGCATGTCTTCGTCGAGAAGCCGCTCGCGCTCAACGTTGCAGACGCCGAAGCGGTGGTGAGCGCCGCGGACTCGGCGGGTGTGACGCTCTTCGTCGGTCACGTGTTGCTCTACCACCCCGCGATGCGGGCGATGTTCGAATGTATCGCGCAGGGCCGGATTGGACGCGTGCGCCATTTGCGATCCAGACGGCTCAGCTGGGGACGGCTTCGTAGTCAGGAGAACGTGTGGTGGAGCTTCGCCCCGCACGACTGCGCCCTCATGATCGAAATTATGAAGGACTCGCCGATCAACGCCACGGGCTGGCTCAGCGCGTACGTTCGACCCGGGCTGGGCGATTTTGCCTACGCCGACTTCGCGTTCGCCGACGGGCGCAGCGCGCATATCGAAGTCAGCTGGCTCGACCCCGACAAGAGCTCTCGGATCGACGTCTTCGGATCAGAGGGCACGCTGACGTTCGTCGACTCGCGCGAAGGCGGATCGCTTACGCTCACGCGTTGCGGCGATCGCTTGAATGCGCGCGGCGTTCCCGAACTGTGGAAGGAAGAAGCGGAACGGATCGCGCTCCCTGCGGGTGAACCGCTGCGGCTTGAGCTGGAAGCGTTCTGCGATGCCATGCGCGGCGGCAGCGCGCCGACCGACGGCAAAGAAGGGTTGGAAGTGGTGCGAGCCCTGCAGATGGTCGATGCACGCGCGATGGTGCACTCGTTTCCCCTGGAGGTAACCGCGTGACCGCCACCGCCGAGCAGAAAGACTATTTCGTTCACGAGTCTTCCTACGTCGATGAGCCCAGTACGATCGGCCCGGGCACGAAGATTTGGCACTTCTCGCACGTGCTGCCCGGATGCGAAATCGGCAAGAGCTGCAACATCGGCCAAAACGTCGTGCTCGGCCCACGGGTGCGCATCGGCAACCGCGTGAAGGTGCAGAACAACGTTTCCGTCTACGAGGGCGTGGAACTGGAAGACGAAGTGTTCTGCGGGCCCAGCATGGTCTTCACCAATGTGTACACGCCGCGCAGCGGCACGCCGCGCAATTCGGCCGCCGATTATCTGCAGACGCTAGTGAAGAAGGGCGCATCGATCGGCGCGAATGCGACCGTCGTTTGCGGCAACACGATCGGATCGTATGCGTTTGTCGGCGCCGGTTCGGTCGTGACCAAAGACGTCCCTGACTATGCGATGGTGTACGGAAACCCTGCGCGGATTCGCGGCTACGCCTGCGAGTGCGGGGTCAAGCTGAATTTTCAAAACGATGCTGCCGCATGTGCGGAATGCGGACGCAAATTTACTAAAGACCATGAAGCCGTTCGAAAGGTGAGCGCGTGATTCCGATTCTCGATCTCAAGGAGCAGTATCACGCATTGCGGGAAGAGATGCTGCACGCAGTGGAGGCCGTTTTCGAGAACGGTGCGTTCATCAACGGGCCCAACGTAAAGGCGCTCGAGGCTGAGATGGCCGCGTACGTCGGCAGCGCGCACGGCATCGGCTTGAATTCAGGCACGGACGCGCTGCATCTGGCGCTGCGTGCGCTCGACATCGGGCCGGGCGATGAAGTGATCACGACGCCGTTCACATTCGTTGCAACGACTGAAGCGATCGGCATCGTCGGCGCAAAGCCGGTGTTCGTGGACATCGATCCGCGAACGTACAACATCGATCCCGATCTGATTGAGGCGGCGATAACGCCGCGCACGCGAGCCATTCTGCCCATCCACCTGTATGGCTGCCCCGCACCGATGGAGCCGATTATGGCTATCGCGCGCAAACATAACTTGGCAGTTATTGAGGACTGCGCGCAGGCCATTGGAGCGAAGATCGGCGATCGTTTCGTCGGAACCTTCGGCACGTTCGGTGCCTTCAGTTTCTTTCCGTCCAAGAATCTGGGTGCGTACGGCGACGGCGGCATGCTGATGACCGACGATGCCGCGTTGGCGGAACGTGCTCGCAGTCTACGCGCTCACGGCGGCCGCATCAAGTATTACCACGAAGAGCTCGGCGTGAACAGCCGGCTGGACGAACTGCAGGCCGCAATTCTTCGGGTGAAACTGCCGCACTTAGAGGACTGGATCGCGCAACGCCGCGCTGTCGCGCAACGGTACGCTCAGGGCTTTTCCGACATGGGTATGGATTTGCCGAGCGATCCGCCCGGTGCTCGCCACGCCTACCATCAGTACACGCTGCGAGTCGCGGACCGCGACCGGGTTCAAAAAGACCTGCAAGCGGCCGGCGTGCAAACGATGATCTACTATCCCGTGCCGCTCCACCTGCAAAAGGTTCATGCGATGTTCGGGCAAGCCGAAGGGACGTTTCCGCACTCCGAACGGGCGGCCAAAGAAGTGATTTCGATCCCGATGTTCCCCGAACTCACGCCGCAGGCGCAGCAAACGGTGATCGACGCGGTTAAGCTTGCCGTACCGGCTCGTGACGGTGCCCGTACTTGTCACGCTGAGCCTGCTTCTCACGCCGAGCCGGCTTGTCACGCTGAGCCTGCTTCTCACGCTGAGCCGGCTTGTCACGCTGAGCCGGCTTGTCACGCTGAGCCTGCTTGTCACGCTGAGCCTGTCGAAGCGCAATAACCATGCGCGTCCTCAGCGTCGTGGGCGCGCGTCCGCAGTTCATCAAAGCGGCGTTGCTCAGCGCACAGTTCGCGGCGCGCGGAATCGAAGAAGTTCTCGTTCATACCGGTCAGCATTATGATCGCGGCATGTCGGACGTGTTTTTCGAACAGTTGGATATCCCACAGCCGCGCCATCAATTGGGCGTGGGCAGCGGTGGGCACGGCGCGCAGACCGGAGAGATGCTCAGGCGTTTAGAGCCGGTCGTCGAGGCTGAAGCGCCCGATTGGCTCCTGGTGTACGGCGATACGAACAGCACGCTGGCCGGAGCGCTCGTCGGGGCGAAGCTGCATGTTCCGGTAGCGCACGTCGAGGCGGGGCTGCGTTCTTTTAACAAGGCCATGCCCGAGGAGATCAATCGCATCGTTGCCGATCACGTGGGCGATCTGCTCTTGGTTCCCAACGTGCAAGCTGCCCGGCAATTGGAAAGCGAAGGCATTACCTCGGGAGTCCGCGTCGTGGGCGATCTGATGGTCGATCTTGCCAAACGCGTCGCTTCGCAGTTGCCCGCGCGGCCGCCAATTCTCGACCGTCTCGGAGTTGCACCCGGTGCGTATTGCGTGGCGACGATTCACCGCGCATCGAATACCGATGATGAACCCGTCTTTTCACGCTTGATTGAGGGCCTCAGGCGCGTGGATCTGCCGGTCGTGTTCCCGGTGCATCCGCGCACGCGCGCTATGGCGCAATCGTACGGTGTCGGGAAGGACGACAACATCATCCCATGCGACCCGTTGCCGTACGTCGAGATGATGGGCCTTGTGGCGCGCGCTGTAACGGTGCTTACGGATTCAGGCGGCTTGCAAAAGGAAGCGTTCGTTTTAAGAGTTCCCTGCGTGACGCTACGCGCTGAGACGGAATGGATTGAGACGCTTGAGGATGCATGGAACGTTTTGGCGGACAGCGATCCCGAAAAGATTGCGTCGGCTTCAATACGCGCGATCCCGGCACGTCAAGGCACACCGTATGGCGACGGAAATGCGGCGCGGCTCATTGCCGAGGCTTTGGAGGAACGCGGCGCGGCATGTGCGGCATAGCGCGTCGTTGCGGCTTGGCCAAATAGACGTCCTTTGGTTTAGCACAATTCCGGACGCATACTGGAGGACGCTCTTGGAGGGCGATCATCTCTTGGAAATGCGACCAACGCTGTCTGTTTACTGACGGATCGCAATGGCGATTTCGGTCGAGGGCCCTTCGTTGAGCGATGACGTGAGCAGCTTTTCGAACGGAAACAGCAGCGCGCCTGTGATTGCTCCGATCCAACGGTTTTCGCTGACAAAACTCAAGAGCTTCCAATAGAACTTAAATAGGCGGCTGCGTGAGTCGATCGGATTATTCATCAAAACGAACATCGGCTTGCGCAACGTGATCCGAAGTCCCGCCGCGGTCACGGAGCGCTCGATCTCCGTGAGCGATCGGCTGACGTGATGCGGGCCGCGGTAAGCCGGCCCGTGTAAGAAATTATCCGTGAAAATAAGCGCTCCACCCGGTCGTAAGAGGCCAGCGCAATTTGCAAAGGCGCGTTGGTAGGCGGCGTCATCCATGAGGTGGTGAACCACGTCCATGCAAGAGATTGCGTCGAACGAGCCAAGTTCGAACGGCGAGTCTGCGCCGCCGACGTCATAACGAGCGCAGTTTATTCCTGGAAAGCGCCGTCCAATCGCCTGAATCGAAGCCTCCGTTAGATCGGTCGCGGTGATGTCTTGGACGCCCAAGCGCTTCCAAAGCGCAACGTAGAAGCCGCCGCCCGAGCCGATGTCCAAGACGCGCATTCCCGGCCGCACCAATGGCTTTGCCACTGTCAGGAAGCGCTGCTCGCGTATTCTGTAAAGCCATAGCACGAAGCTGTCACTTAGGCCGCGAAAGCCGACGGAATTCAAAGGCACGTCGGGTCCCAGACGCTCCTCCCAGTACGCGCGTTCGTTGTCGTATGAGATTTTTTCCATCAGGCAATGCTCCGTAAGGTTGAATCGGCAGCAACGGCGTCCAGCACGCTTGCGAAGCGTTCGGCAAGGTCCGCCGAACTCAAAACAAGACTATTGTCGATGCGCACGGAACATGTGCGCGACGTAAAGCGTTCGTATGCGGCTCTTACGGCCTTCTTCGCTTCTTCGATGTCCGATGCGAACCATCCAATGCCGCTACGCTCCATAAACCCCCGCATAACACTGTTTTTTGGGCCGAAGGCGATGATAGGGCGACCTGCGCCAATATACTCAAGATATTTGCTTCCCATCTCCGAGGCGGTCGATTCATCCGTATTTAAAAAGATGAGTAGCGCGGAAGCCGAGCGTTGGGCTCTTAGAGGTCTGCATCCGCGGTATGACTCCGTGCTGCCGCACGACCAGACTAAGCCCGTGGCGTTCTGCGGCTGCGGAAACATTTTCACTGCCTGAGCCATAGAAATGGACGCGCACCGCGTTTCCGGCGGCGTCTCCGCCGGCGCGAAGCTGTGAAAGAGCAGCAAATAGCAATTCGGGACTGCGCTTGCCTCCGTACATGGAACCCGTAAAACACAGATCGAAGCCCTGAGGCTCTGCCGGCGGAACCAGTTCCCAATCGGCAGCATCGTATGCGTTGGGGATAACTTCTATGTCGCCGCGGCGATGAAACGCTTGCAGTCGACTTGCTATTGCGTCCGATATCGTAGTAATTGCTGTAGCCCGGTGCAGCATACCGCGCTTGAGCAACCGCTCCAAACCGGTGCGGAGCAGAGTGCGCTTGAGATACGCATTGTCGGCCCACGGGTCGCGATAGTCAGCGACCCACGGCAAACCGCTCCGCTTCGCGAGCATCCATGCTACGACGTGCACGGAGGGTGGGTGCGCAGTGCTTAGGATCGCATCGAAGCGTGCATTTTGAAGCAAGCTATATCCTAAGTTAACGGCGGCGGGGATCCATCCCGCAGTTGCGTCGGGAAACAACAAGGCGTTCCGCAACCTGAACGGTATTCGCTCCGCCATGCCGGGCCGGGTTTCAGTCGTGACAACGTCGGCGGGAAACGGGCGAGAACCGCCTTTGCGCGTAAGTACCGTAGCCTTCCAGCCAAAGCGAGGCAGATACCGCGCAAGGTACCCTGGCCGAAGTGCCCCTGGCGACGGCTCGGGTGGAAAAACGTACGTAATGAGCAGAACGCGCCTCATGCCGGATTTTCCGTGAACATTCCTGGGAATGCCATGCGCTCGTTGATGAAGCGAGTCATGAGTAATGTAAAGTCTTGGTTCTGGGGGCGACTCCACGAAGCCAGGGTCCAGGTGGAGTCGTCCAGTCTGCACGTACCGTTTCCCCGGAAAAGAAACAAGTTGTCCTCGGACGGAGAGCGTCGGTTGATTTCCCGGATACTGGAAAGAAAAGCTCTGGAACGCTCCGCAGTTGCACAGCGGGCGCGCGACCATGATGGCAGCTCGATCGCTATGCATAATCAAGTCCGCGTCGCCCAACAAGGTTGTTCGCATACTGCCTCGATTGTAGGTCCTGGCGCCGCTTGGACGGGCGTGGCGCCGCGGGAAAAGGGTTTGGACGATGCGCCCGCCTCGCCCGGTACGATGGTCCCAATCGGCAATACTTTGCGCCGTCGGATATTAGGTCTTTCCCCCGTCGACCGATCTCCCGATATTCTGGCACGATCTCTGTAGGATTCATGCAGGCAATTACACAGCTCAAAGTCGCGCACCTGACGTCGGTGCACCGTGCCTCCGACACGCGGATCTCCCACCGTGAATGCAGCGCTTTGATGGAAGCGGGATACGACGTCGTACTCATCGCCACGGGCAGCGGCAGGGGAATTCCGCGCGGCATTCGGTTTAACGCGATCGATACGCCGAGAAATCGGTTCGAACGCATGACACGCACGATGTTTACCGTTTATCGCAAAGCCGTAGCGGAGCGCGCTCAAATCTATCATTTTCACGATCCGGAGCTCATCGTCGTCGGACTCGCTTTGCGGCTTCGTGGTGCGCAGGTCATCTTTGACGTCCACGAGGACATTCCGCGGGACATTCTGGACAAGCCGTGGATTCCAAAGCTGCTGCGCTGGCCCGTAGCGGCGTTCGCCGCCGGAATGTTGCGTCTGTTGCAGCGCAGCTTCAGCGCGATAGTGGCTGCAACGCCGGCGATTGCCAAGGGTTATCCGCACCCGCATAAAGCCATCGTGTCGAATTATCCAAATGTCGACGAGCTGACGTGCTCGCAGAAGAAGCGGTTCTCGGAACGCCCCGCTGCCGTGGTGTATGTCGGGGAGATCAGCCGGCTCCGTGGCGCTGGTGAAATGGTGCGGCCAATGAGTGCGCTGCCTCCTGCCGCGCGATTGATATTGGTGGGGCCGTTCGAAGACCATGGGCTGGGAAATGAATTACGCGCGACCGAGGGCTGGAACCACGTCGATTATCTGGGACCGCGCCATCGCACTGATCTATCAGGAATCTTGGCTCAGGCTCGTGCGGGGCTGCTGCTGATGCTGCCGGCAAGCAACCACAACGATGCACTTCCGACCAAGGTCTTTGAGTACATGGCCGCCGGTTTGCCGGTTGTTGTTTCGAACGCAGTACCGCTGGCGGCGCAAATCGTGCAGCAGCACGAGTGCGGCGTAGTCGTCGATCCAACCGATGTAAAAGCCGTCGCAGCGGCCATCCGCTTCTTTTTGGAACATCCCGATGAAGCGGAAGCGATGGGCGAACGCGGCCGACGCGCGGCGATCGAGCAATATCAGTGGGCGACGGAAGCAAGGAAACTTACCGGGCTCTACGCCCAAATTGCATGACGAGCGGCGCGCCCGTGGTCGTCGTATCCACGTTTAACGAGGAGCGCGACATCGACCGCGCTCTCGATTCGATCCTGGCGCAAACCGTGTCATCGGAAGTCATCGTCGTTGACGGCGGCTCCACCGACGGGACGGTTTCACGGCTCAAAGCGCGAGCGGCTGCAGACGCGCGCATTATGGTTCACGCTGACGGAAAACGGCGCTCGCTGCCGGCAGCGCTGAATCTCGCGCTCAGCCTTACCGACAAACCGTATGTCGCCAAAGTCGACGCGCGCACATTTATTGCGCCCGATTTTCTGGAGCGCGCTCTTGAAGTGTTCGCGCAAGAGAGCAGCGATGTCGGCTGTGTCGGCGGTCGCCCCGATCAGTTCGGTGAAACGCCCTTCGGAGACGCCGTGGCGCGCGCGCGAATGTCTCCGTTCGGCGTTGGCGGTAGTGGATACGCCGACCCGCGAGCGCATGCCGACGTTGACACGGTGCAATGCGGGGTGTATCGGCGAAGCATGCTCCTGGAAGCTGGCGGTTTCGATCCTTCACTGCAATTCGGCGAGGACGAAGAGGCGAATTGGCGCTTGCGGCAGGCCGGATACCGTATCGTTCGCGATAGCCGCATTCGCTTTCGGTATCTCACCCGGCCCTCGTGGACGGCGGCATTCCGGCAATATCGCAACTACGGCCGAGCACGCGTCGCGGTTTCCCTCAAGCATCCCGGTTTTCTCCGGCCGCATCACCTGATTCCGTCGCTGTTCGTGGCGGCGGCTTCGACGTTCGGCATCGCGGCGCCGTTTTCAAAGCGGGCTCGGCGGCTGTTGCTGCTAACGCTGGGCGGGTACGCTGGGGGCGCCGCCGTGGCGTCAAGCATCGCGGCCGGTGGTGCAGATCCAGGCAGAGTGGTGCGCACCGCAGCGGCCTTTAGCGCACTGCATTTGGGATACGGAGTAGGTCTTCTCGAGGGCGCATGGCGTTCGCGTCGAGGACTTCTCGATAGAGTGCTTCGTACGCCCGGGCGCTGACTCGCCAGGTGAGATGCTGCTGCGCGAACGCGCGCGCAGCGTTTGCCAAGGAAGCGCAAAAGTCGGCATCTCCCGAGAACTTGTTCCAACGCTCGCGACAATTGCGCGGGCGCACCGGCCGCCACCAGCATGCCGCTCTTGCCGTGTTGTACGATTTCGGGAATGCCGCCCACGTCCGTCGCGACGATTGCGCGCGCTGAAAGCATGGCTTCACAGATGATATTCGGGAGGCCTTCGGCGTAGCTTGGCAACGTCACCACGTCAGCGGCGCCGAAGAGCGTTCCAACCCCCGGCGAATCGAGGCTGCCGAAAAAGCGCATGGGTACCTGAAGTGTCTCGGCGGCGCGCCGGAGCGGTTCATACTCCGGTCCGGTGCCGGCAATCGCCAATAGCGGTCGATGCTCGGGCTGCATAAGATGTACGGCCTGCACGAGGTCGTTCAACCCCTTTACCGGCACCAAATTGCCGGCGAACGCCACGATCCGTTGGTCGAGCGGAAGATCCAGCTCCTGGCGTGCGCCGACGCGATCGCGCGGATAGAAGAATCTTTCATCCGCGCCGTTCCAGATCACGTGCACCTTCCGGGGATACAATTTTTGTAAGCAGTCGGCAATGTAGCGGCTCACCGCAGTCACGGCGCCGGCTTTGGCGACTGCTTCTCGCGAGCCTCGCCACAGACCCGGACGCAATAGGGGCCATTTGTACGCGTCTACGCCGTGCGCCGTAACGATCGACGGCACGAGCGTTTGGCGTGCGACGAGCTGGCCGCACGGCAGCAAAAAACTCGCGTGCGCAATATCCGGCTGGAAGCGGCGTATGGCGCGCTCCAGCGCGCGACGCAGTTCCAGCGCAACGTACTCCATGCCGATCATGCGAGGCGGCATGAGGCCCGGACGCTCAGGACCGGAAAGCCGTCAATGAGTTCAAATTCCGGAATAGAACGATAGGCTTTCCATTTACGTCCCAGCGGCGGAGCTGCCGGAACGACGCGCAGCACGCTAATTTCGTGTCCGAGATCGCGAAGCGCTTGAATGCGCCGCAAGATGAAGATTCCCGGGTTCGGCTGATCGGTGCTTGGAAAGACTTTCGGAACGATAAGGACGCGCACTCGCGCTATTTGAAGGCGATGAGCGCGCCGCGCGCTGAAAGTGATCCGGGCAACCCGCGTTGCAGCGAAACCGTTCCACCGTCAAAGATCCCCGATCCTTGAAGCGAAAGAACGCGGCTGTACCCGCCCAGCGAAAGACTGTGTGCAGAATCGTCGGGATTAACTGCTGACAGCGCACGGGCCCTGGGGTGTGCCGGCGATGTAGCAGGCGCGATACTCTCGCACGTACACGCCGCGCAGATGTCCGCAGGTCGTTGATCCGCGTGACGTTCGGTCTGACGGGATCGAAAGCGACGACTTGGCTTTCGGGCATCACGTGACCGTTGCTTGGGGTCTTGTAATACTCCCAGAGCACCGTCGTGCGTGGATCATATGTCAGCAACACAGACGCATACGTGTACAATCGAGAGTCGTAAGCGGATTGCGCGGGGCTAGTATCGCGCCCGTAGCAAAAGAAGTATTTTCGGTCGTGCGCCATCTGCAGCTCGGTCGCTTCCGTCGCAATCCATTTCCAGCCGCCGACGCGATGGTCTCCGCGGCGTTCCGCGTAACATTCCTCCATCATTCCACCGGCGGCAACACCGTTGAGCTGTATTTCGCGCGCGATTCCGTGATTGGAGAAGTCGTTGAGGCCGTTATAGATGACAGGCAGGTTCAGCTTGCGAAAAAGCTGCTGTTCGGCGCTGACCCAGTCATCCAGATCATAGCCGCAGGGCACGTCTTGCGAGGATGCTGCCCCGACGGCGTCATCGGCGAAGATGGCATCGAAATGGCCCCCGCGCGCATGCGCGTCGACAGATTTTCTCCAGGCGTTGGCCAGTGATTCAGAACGCGGATTCGTGAGCAAAATCCCCCGGTGTCCTGATTCGCCGCGCGCCGCCTGGCCACCGCAGGTGCGGGCGTATCGATCGTCCGATTCGTCCGGCGTGTACAATATGGATTGCCCCGGCATGACGCGATTGGGATTCGTATACATAATAGTCTTCACGCCGAAACGCGAGATGCGCGCCGAGCCTGGCGCGTCGGTTTCTACCCAGCTGAGCGCCGTGGCAGCCGATTCCGGAGACACGGTCTTCGTACCGCTGTAACCGGCCCAGTAGTCGGCCGTTTGAATGTGACGGGGAACGGCACCCAGCAGCATGGATGTGGCCGCCAAAACCGCAACGCTGAGAATCTGTCGTTTCATGGTCCATGAACGGGTTCGGCGGTTAAAATGTCTTTAGCCTGCCGCCGATTTACAGAAACAACACAGCAGCGGACGATGGCCCCAGCGAGGTGACCGGCGGTCCCGTAACTGCTGCCGTCCCGCCGTCGAAAACGTCGCTGCCCGAAAGGGTAAGGCTGTGCGCGTAGCCCGATGGCAACGTGACGGCCGAGCTGCCCGGATTCACAGATACCGCGCACGGACCAACGGCAGAGCCGCGATAGTAGCAATTCTTGAACTCGCGCCAAAACGCGCCGCTCGACAGCTGATACCCCGAAACGGTGGATTGGCTTTGGACGGGATCGAGCGGCACTAAGCCGCTCTCCGGCATGATGGGAAAATTGTTCGGCGTCGCAAACGCTTCTTCCAGCATGGCATATTTCGGATCGTATGAAAGCAGGAACGAGGCTATAACGTAGGTTCGCAGCGCCTGGGCTCCATCGGCGGCCGAGGCGTTTCTGGCGTAGTCCCAAAAAATTTTGCGTGCGTTTACCGTAGCGATTTCGGCATTCTCTTGATTGATCCAATTCATTCCGGTCACGGCGCCGGCGTTATTTGCGTAGCACGACTCGCATTGTGCTCCGAGCACGTTGGCCGGTTGCGTAGTCTGCACCTGACTGACCTGGTTGCCGCCCACGGCCCAACCGTTGATTGCATTGACGAACATGGGCACCTGAAGCGCGGCATGCACGGAATTCGTAGCCGCCACCCAAGAGTCGTATGAATAATTGCAGGGCGTGCCGTTTGCACCGCCGGCGACGCCGGTATCGTCCGAGACAAACGCATCGTACTGATTGCCATAGCTGCTGCGAGTACCCAAAATAACCTTCGCATGGCCGATTGCCGCTGTCGAGCGGGGATCGCTTAAATAGCCGCCGTTATATGCGGGGTCCGTTATGGGCGTCCCATTGCATGCAGTCGCCTCTGCTGAAGAATGAGCGCCTCCGGGAGCCAAATCCGAATACCAAACGTTCGGATTGTCGTGCACGTAGTTCCGCCAGAAGTTCGCGTATACGAGAACCTTCACGCCGGAACTGCGATACAAAGCGGCGTGAGAAGAATCGGTGTACGCCCAATTTGCATATTGGGCTTGCACGCTGAGTGGAACGGCGCTGGAAACGCCGTTATACCCATAGCCGAAGATCGCCGTAAGCACGTGTGGCATGTCATTCGCCCCCGGCGAAGGCGTAGGAGTCGCCGGGACAGGTAACGGCGCGGGCGATGATATTGGTGCAGGTGATGATATTGGTGCACGCGATGATATTGGCGCAGGAGAGGGCACTGCCGGCGCACTTGCCTTAGGCGTGGGACTCATATTTCCACCGGGGCCGAACGAGGGCTGGACCTGCGGGTAGCCTTGGGCCTGCGCCGGCGGAAGTGACCCGCTAGCCGCAGAGCCGCCGCCGCAGCCGGGCAATAAGAGCAAAGGCAAAAGGAGTACGCTGAAGTAGCGCCTCGACGGTTGAAACATGATGTACGCCCTTCACAACACAGAAGGGAGGCTCGACCCTTACATTATCGGAACCGCGCCTTAAACAGTTTAGGCAGGGGCTGAGTGGTGCATAAGCGGTGGGGAGCTTGTGTAGGTATTTGGGACCAGCACCGGGCACCATGGGACTTTTGGGCCGTTTTTTGGGGCCGTCCGAGGAAAAATAGAAGAAACCGCCGGGAATGTGGGAACATTCCTGCCACTAGAGTCCTACAGCACCGGTCTTATTGAGGACTCCTGGTATAAGCTACTACGCTGTTCATGGCTAAGGGGAAAAACCGTGATCACCACCGACACCGCACGCGTCTACGTTATCGAGGGCCAAGTTTTATTTGGAAAGGCCCTGTGCCAAGTTTTCTCCATGGATCCGACATTGCAAATCGTCGGCGACTCGGAGACTGTATATAGCGCCGCACTTGCCAAAGCGAAACCCGATATCATCTTGCTCGACGTCGACGGCGGCGCCGTCGAATTAGGCGAGGCGCTCGCGGCATGCCGCGAAGCAGCTCCGCAAGCTCGCATCTGCGTTCTTTCGATGCGCCCGCAAGCCGAAATGATGCAATGCTGCCTTGCCGCCGGCGCCGACGGCTACATCATTAAAGACGTTACGCCCGCCGAACTCATTCGAGCAGTTAAAATGGTCGCCTCGGGCGACACCTACGTCGATCCTCGCGTTGCCGGCGGTTTGCTGCGGCGGCGCAGCATGAGCAACGGCCGCCCGGACATCAACGAGCTGTCGGTGCGAGAAACCGAAGTGATTCGTCTTATCGCCGAAGGCCTTTCGAACAAAGAGATCAGCGCGCGGCTGAATCTTTCCGAGAAGACGATCAAGAACCACGTCAGCCGAATTTTTTCGAAGCTCAACATCTATGCTCGCACGCAAGCAGCGGTCCACGCGATCAAGATGGGTCTCGTTTAGTAAGACGCATAGCCGCTAACTAAGAGAAGGGCGCCGCGGATCATCGATCCGCGGCGCCCTTTTTCTCGCTTAATATTGCGACTTTATTGGAACAGCACCATGCCAGTTTGGGGTGCCAGCGTCGACGGTACAGAACCGTCGAACGAGGCGGTACCGCCGTCTAAGACACCGTATCCGGAGAGCGCCATACTATGGGTGTAGGCTGTCGTCGGAAGCGGCGCGGCGACTTTGCTGCTGGGATTAATCACGACCGCACACGGGCCTTTGTTTACTCCCGAGTAGTAGCAAGCGCTGTATTCTCTCATGTACGCACCGCCGGCGCGCTGGTAGCCGCTCACCGCAGTGGCCGTGCTCAACGGATTCATCGGCACCATGGCGACTTCAGGAAAAATCGGGAAGCCGCTCGGTGTTTTGAATATCTCTTGGAACATGGCGTACTGGGGATCATACGTTAGCAAGAATGAAGCATACGCGTAGCTACGCAGCGCCGTTTCAGCGCTCGCGTCCCCGACAGACCGCGGATACGCCCAAAAGATTTTCTGCCGCTGGATGGTCGCGATCTCGGCGTTTTCGATGTTTATCCATCGCTGATCCGTATGCGGAATATCGGATCCTTTTGCTTTACTGTACGCGGCGTAACAGATTTCACACATTGCTCCAATAACGTTCGGCGCACTCGTGTACCCTACTTGGCCAACGGGATCGGCCGACGCACCGATTGCATTGATGAATGTCGGCATGGCGAGTGATGCTAGGACGTTTCCGGTAGCGGCTTGGTACGACGACAAGGACCAATTGCACGGCAGTGATATGCCGCCCATTGCTCCAGTGTCATCTGCAAAAAGCGCGTCCATGTTGTCCCCGTATTGTTGTTTGCGATAATTTGCCAGGATCTGCGCGTGAGGCACTGCGTCTGCGCTGCGCGCATCTGCTTCGTAGCCCCCGCCGTACGTCGGATCTTCGATGGCGGTGCCGCCGCAGGTTTTGGCTTCTGCGTCCGCGTGCATGCCGCCGGGCTTGAGATCGTTGTAGCCGATCGGCGGATTCTCAATGCTATAGTTGCGCCAGAAGTTGACGTAGCTGTCCACCTTTATGCCGGCCGCCCGAATCGCTGCGGCATACTGGGGCGACGTTTGCACCCACGTAAGCCACGGGGCAGCTGCAGCGATCGGAACGCTGGTGGGCACGCCTCCGTAGCCCCAAAATACGGTGGCCGTCATTACGTGGTTCGGGACATTCACGTTGAGGGGACGCGAAGTAGGCGTTACGGTTGTCGGAAACATCGCTCCAACGGTACCTGCGCCCGTCGCAGTAATATGAGTGCCGCGCGCGACGAAGCCCTGCAGCGCGGTCGACGTGCTGAACGCGAGGGGAATGTACTTGCCGGTCGTGTCGAGTTTGATTGCAACGCCGTAGGGTTGCTCGCTCATGACGGTACCGATAACGGTCGTGCCGGTTGGCGGGGGTGAAGGGAAGAGCCCAATCAATATGGGGACAGGCGCGGCCGGGCTCCCCGTCGCCGTAACGATCGCGTACTCCCCGACCGCGGGGTACAGTTGGTTGTAAAAGCGAGAAGTGGTCGGCGTTGGAATGATACTGACCAGACCTGCGTTGGTCTGAATTTGAAAGCCGCCGGACTGCAGCGCCGCAACCTGGCCTTGGACCGTGAAAGACGCGAGTGCCGTCGTGACTTCCGGGCTCTCGGCCCGGGCGCCCGCGCTGGACGCGCGAACCGTCGTTGAGCCGGCGTTGCTTTGAGGAAGCACGGAATCCGCCGACGTGGGGCTCATGGGAGACTGGGCCGCCCCACCGCATCCCGCAAGCAGCGCGGCAACAGTAAGAACAAGGGCGGGTCGTAACCGCCGATTCAACTGGTGATACATTGTAAATGCCCTTCGAACATAGAAGGGAGGCTCGACACTTACAATATCGGAACGTGCCCTTAAGACTTTAGCGCTGAAGCGGGCAAAAGCGCCTATGCAGAAAATCGGTGCCTTCGCAAGATCCCCGGCAGCTTGCGCCCATGCCGATGGAGGGAGCCTTTGCCACTTCAACCGTTCCTATCACCGCTACTCAGCAGATTCTATATGAGAATGATGCTCTTTGCCGGAAACCGCAACAAGATACGAGGACTGTCTCCGCCAGCTAGCGCTTTGCTTGCAACGGAAGCCGATGCTCGGGGTTTTCCGGCATACGAGCCGCCAAAGGCAAGGACGCGCCGTGGAAAATCACGGCGCGTCCTTGCTTGCGTTTCGGCGCTTTAGGTTATTGGAACAGTATTGCCGCGGATGCTGGCGCTAGCGAATGAGGCCGAGCGCCCGTGAACGAGACGGTGCCGCCGTCCAGCACGCCGTATCCAGCCAACGCCAAGCCGTGACCGTACGCACTTGTCGGTATGGACGCCGACGATGAGCTGCTGGGGTTGACGATTACGGCACATCGTCCTTTGTTGACGCCGCGGTAGTAACACGCGCCGTACTCACGCATGTAGGCTCCTCCGCTGCGCTTGTACCCCGCGACCGATGACGCAGTGGTTAACGGGTTCATTGGAACTATGCCCGTTTCAGGAAGAACCGGGAAACCGCTCGGAGTCTTGAATATCTCTTGGAACATCGCGTACTTGGGATCGTACGTGAGCAAAAACGATGCATAGACGTAAACGCGGAACTTTGTTTCAGCCCTTGCGTCGCCTATTGCCCTCGGGTATGCCCAGAAGATCTTATGGCGTTGGATCGTCGCGATTTGAGCACTTTCGATCGTAAGCCAGCGTGAATCCGTGTGAACGATGTCCCGCTTGTATTTGTCCACGCCGGCGTAGCAGATTTCGCACATCGCGGCGAAATTGTTAGATGCGCCGGTGTAGCCGACTTGGCTCAAGGAATTGCCCGCGCCCAAGGAGTTGATCATCACCGGCTTGCCTAGGCCCGCGATAACTTTATTTGTGGCGCTTTGGTAGCTGGATACGGACCAGCGGCACGGTAATGGCATTCCGCCAAGTGCGCCGGTGTCGTCCAGGAACAGCGCATCGTAGTTGGAGCCAAATTCTGCCTCATAATACTTGGAGACCACAAGGGCATGCCCTAAGGCAGCCGAGCTTCGAGCATCGGTCTCATATCCGCCGCCGTACGTCGGATCCCGCAGAAACGCGCCGGAGCAGGAGCGCGCGGCCGCGGCGGAGTGAGGTCCGCCCGGCTTGAGATCGTTGTAACCAACCGGGGGGCGTTCGATCCCGTAATCACGCCAGAAATTGACATAGATGTCAACCTTCATGCCGGCACGGCGCATAAGCGCGGCGTACGGCGGTGCCGTCTGCACCCACGTCAAATACGGTGCCGCCGAGGCGATCGGCACGTTCGTCGGAACACCACCGTAGCCCCAGAATACCGTCGCGGTCATGACGTGTTTAAGGATTCCCAGCTCACCACGCCGGGCGTTTCGACCGGAGAAGGTGTTGCGCCGGATCCGCCCCCTGACGTCGCTGCCTGCGCGGTGACGGTCGTCGGGAAAATGCCGGTCGCGACACTTCCGAGACCGGTGGCCGAGACGTTGACGTTGGTAGCTACTTGCCCATGCAAACTTGTGGCTGTATTGAAAGCCAGCGGAACGTATTCACCCGTCGAGTTAAGCTTAAGCGAGACGCCGTACGGCTGTTCGCTAACGATTTTGCCAGTCACGGTCGTAGTGGCCGGAGCCGCCGACGCGTACAGTGCAACGAGCAATGGACGCGGCTCTCGTTGAGTTCCGGTTGCCGTGACGATGGCGTACCTTCCCGGCACCGGCGTCAAGCGATTGTAGAAGCGGCCGGTCGACGATGTCGGATAGATATTAACGTAACCCGTGGCTCCATGCATCTGAAATCCGCCACTTTTCAGAGCAACGATTGGTCCTCGGATGATGAACGACTTGAGTGAGTTAGTGATCGTGGAATCTTCTGGGGCGGTGGTCGAGCTGAGCGTTCCGATGGCTGGCGAGCCGGTATCGGTCTGCGGACCCTCCGCCGGTAAACTGTTTATCGAGGCAGGGTCTTGGATAGGCACCGGTGGCGTTGCGCCCCCCGACCCCCCTTGACACCCTGCGGTGAACGTAAATGACCCCAGCACTGCAAGCAGTGCTGCGGCGCGCACATAACGCATAAATCCTCCCCTTGTGTGTAGTGGCGCGCGTACAGCGGCCACGGTACCACAACTGGGGGATGCTGTCATCCCAGTCGAAAGCTCGGTCTAGCGGTTACCCGGCAAGCGAGACGGTCGGCTGGTATTTTCCGGAAAGGCTTGATTTCACCGCGTCGATCACGTCGTCAACGTCCTCCTCCGACATGCCGGGATACAACGGTAAAGAAATTATTGAGCGCCAGACCCGGTCGGTGTTCTCCAGGCGCTCGGATGCATACCGTGTATAGCCGGAAAACAGGTGCGTGGGAATGTAGTGCACGCTGGTGCCGACGTTGCGTTCTTTTAAACGTTCGATTAGGTCGTCGCGTTCCACGCCGGCCGCTTTTTCGACGCGAACCACGAACATGCACCAACTATGCCGGTCGTGGGGCTTCGCCGCTGGGGCCTGCACGCGGATGCCATCGACATCGAACAAACCGTCGATGTAGCGCTGGGCCAGCGCGTCTCGCCGGCGCTGCATCTCTTCCAGACGGTGCAGTTGGATGAGCCCCATCGCAGCCGCGATGTCCGGCATGTTGTATTTAAACCCAGGCTCCTTGACGTCGTACCGCCAAGAACCACGGGCCGTATACCGCTTCCACGCGTCACGATCCATGCCGTGCAAGGAGAGCACCCGCACGCGCTCCATGACACGGTCATCGTTGGTAAGCAGCATGCCGCCCTCGGCGGTCGTTAGGTTTTTGGTTGCATAGAAGCTGTATGCCGCCATCGAGGACTGCGTGCCGGCCCAGGCGCCGTCATCGAGCATGCCCGTGGCGTGCGCGGCGTCTTCGATGAGGGTGATCCCGCGCTCGCGAGCAAAATCCGCAATCTGCGCCACATTCATTGGGCGCCCGGCGTACGGCATCGCGATGATGGCTTTCGTCTTGGGCGTGACTGCGGCTTGAATGCACTCGAGATCCGCGGTCAGCGTGTCTTCGTTGACGTCGCAGAACACGGGCCGTCCGCCGACTTCCAACGTGCACTGCGCTCCCGCGACGAACGTGAGCGATGGCATGACCACGTCGTCACCGGGTTCAACACCCGCAGCAAGCAGTCCGATGTGCAGGGCTGCCGTACAGCTGTTCACCGCGACGGCATGCTTGACGCCGGCGGCGCTGGCGAACGCAGTCTCGAACTCGCGCACCTTCGGACCGGTCGTGAGCCAGCCGTTCGAAATGCATTCGGTAACCGCCTCGGCCTCGCGCGGACCGGTGTCCGGGCGGCAATACGGCAAAAACGTGTCACGCACTGGCGGCGACCTCCCGGGTAACGGCGTATTGTTGTTGCGCCGGCACGCGGACCGGCGCGGCGTTGTAGGTCATCACCGCCAGCATGAATGCCAGCCAGACGTACTTGGTGATCATCAGATCGGCGAACATCCCGGCAACGAATAGGCCGATGATCGCACCTTGCACGGCCAATCTGAGTGGAAAGCGATAATCGCCCTCTTCGATCGGGGACAGCAGCCGAAACGTTTGCAGCCATGCCGCAAGCATCAGGCCAAGGCCGATAATGCCGGTTTCCACTGCAGCGTTCAGAACGATGTTGTGCGAAGCGCGGTGAAAATGCGGATCGAGTGCTTGAAAGACGCTCAGATATACCCGGTCATAGGCAAATGGAAAATTCCCATAGCCCGCGCCCCATAACCAATTTTGCTTGAATGCTGCCCATCCGGCTCGCCAAATCTGGGTACGACCTGCCCCGCCGCTAGACAGCGCTGTGGAGAAACGCGCAGCCAGGAACGAACCCGCAACGGCAAATCCGACTACGCAGCCCACGCTGCTGACGATCGCGAGCTTCAGGCGATGTCGGTCTTTGACCAGCAAGAATACGATGACCGCTCCAAATCCAAGCAGCGCTCCTCGGGAACCTGACAGAGCCATGGCGAGGAGCATGATCAGCAGGCTGCCGATGTACACCAGACGCATGCTCCAGCGCCGAACCCACAGTGCTCCCACGAGAGCGAGCGACATCGGAAGAATCAGCGCGTTCGCGTAATGGTCAGGATTAATCTGAGCAGTGTCGCTCTGAATCCAGAGGCGGCCGCCGGTTTGCGCGAGGTTGTGGCCGGAATGAAAAAAGTACAGGCCGTAGAGTCCGGCCAGGACACCACCCACGAAGACGGCTCCGGCGATGTTCCGCAGTGTGGCGTAGTTCATGCGGAACATCGACGTGACGAAAAATAACGCAAGCAGGCTCCAGGAAATTTGCAAGAGCTGAAGCGTGCTTTCCGTATCGATGGCCCACCACAGCGTGGCAGTGACCCAGAGATAAAAGAGTAGCCAGAGCATGGCCGCGCGCGGCGGTTCGATCGCGCGCTTTGTCCGTAATATATAGAAGAGCAGCGCGGCCGCCGAGACCACGCCCAGGATCTTCGTCATCGTCCCGAAGGCCGGCAGCGTGAGCAGCGTGTCGAACGGAGTGGCAACGGCGTAGACGCCGAATGGGAAAAGCACGGGAGAGACGATGGCCACGTAAAGCGCGACCGGTCCCAGCGTAGCCATCAGAGCGAGCACTGCGCCGGTCTTTGTTCCGCTGAGCGTTACGCTGGCAAAGCATGCCAAAATCCCCAGCACCGCAACGATCGCCAAGCCGAGCGCGGTCGCCCGCTGCGATCTATCGGCGGACCGAAAGTAACCGACCATCCACGCTATTGTACGTGTTGCGGCCGCAAGCCGTGAGTTGGACATGGGCCATTGCCGCTGGGTAGAGCGCCCCAATTTCGGTTACCTCGATGCGGCGGAAGGTCGAAGCAAGCGTTGGCCGTCCCGATAAACTCCGGCGAGAAAGGAAGCATACAGCCGGAAATCGCCCAGCGTGGGGATCAAGATAAAGCGAAGTCCCAGCGAGGCGCGCTTCGAGAAATACAGGATCGCGCCGATTTGCGCCACGGCATATCCGCTCGTCGAGCCGAGAGCCGCTCCGGTGATTCCGAAGCGCGGAATCGACAGGACGCAAACGACCACGCAGATCGCGGCGGAAAGCGTCGCCAATCGCAGCGGCACCTCCGGATGCCCGAGCTTCAGCGTGAAGTAAGTCGATATCGGGCTTCCCAGAGAAAGTGCCAGCACGCCGAAGAGCAGCACGCGCAGCGCAGGCAGCATCGGCATGAAGGCGGTGCCGTACAGGAAGTGCACTACCGGTCCCGCCAGCGCGTACAGCGCTCCGCAGACCAGCACGGCTATCAGCAAATTGTTGCGCACGCATCGCGCGGTGAGGCGGCCGGCCGTTCCGACGTCCAAGCCGCCGATGTGCGGCGTCGTGACCAGTGCGGCGACCTGCGTAGGCACGAGCAGGCTCTCCGCCGCAGCAATCGCCGCCGTATACAGGCCGAGGTTGGCGGGCGTGGTCCACAGGGCGACCATGTACAGGTCGGCCCGGTAGTTGAAGAGCGAAACGAGATTGACGAAGGAGACCTTTACGCAGAAGCGCCCGTACTCGCGCAATCCAACCACGTCCGGTCCGCGCAGCGCGCGTGCGTTGCGCGCGATAAATGCGACGGCAAACAAGGCGATGGCGCTGCTGCCGAGGATCCATGCCGAAATGGCGACCTGCGGCGTCCTGCCCGCGATCAGAAACCCGAAGCCCATCAGCGCCAACGTCGTAATCGTCGTTGCCACGTTGAGCAGGCTGGGGTACCGTACGCGCCGGATTCCGATTGCAAACCCGGTTGCAACATTTACTGCGGCGGAGGCCGGGAGCGCCAGCATCGCAGGTAGTGCGCTCCATCCATGGCCGCCGAAGAACGCAATTGGTACGAGAGCGAGCACACCCACCGCAACGAGGCCGAGCGCCACCAGGGACACCGAGCGCAGGTAGGACGCCGAGAGACGGCGGTTCAGCAAAAAGTAACTCGTCGCGTTGCTCAAGCCGCCGAAGGCGGAAATGACCAGGCCCGCTTCCACGACCGGCAGCGCATAGAGTCCTTTACCGGCCGGCCCCAGCATACGGGCGGTTAGAATGCCCAGTCCTGCGGCGCACGCCACGTTGGCAATGCGCATCGCAAACGTGAACAACCCGTCGTACATCACGCGATTGGCAAACGTCCGCTGCGACACGAGGTGAGCCCCTCTCGCGCGGTTTAAACCGCGCCGTGGAACAAAAATTCCGCGGCAGTCTTCAGTACGATGACAAGGTCGAGCAGCACGGAGGCGTGCTCGACGTAGAACAGATCGTACGCCAGTACTTCGGGAATGTCGGCAGGCTGCAGGTTGCGTTTGAGGTAGAGTTGGGCCCAGCCGGTGATGCCCGGCGCAACGACGTGCCGCTGAGCGTAGCTGGGCAACCGTTGTGAAAAGTCCTCCGCAAACGAAATCATCTCAGGCCGTGGTCCGACGATCGACATCTCGCCGCGCAATACGTTGAGCAGCTGCGGCAGTTCGTCGATGCTGGTACGGCGCAGGAAAGCTCCCAGGGGCGTAATCCGATTGTCCCCACGCTGTACCCATTGCGAGCCGGCGTTGATGCGCATGGTGCGGAATTTAAAAATCGAAAACGGGCGCTCGTTTTCCCCCACTCGCTGCTGTCTGAAGAAAACCGGCGCTCCGGATTCCAGGACGATGGCCACCGCGGACAGCAGCATGATCGGTGAAACGATCACGAGTGCGCTCGCGGCAACCGTCACGTCGAAGATTCGCTTCCCCAGCCGGAACCACGGCGACTCGCGATCGTGCCACGCTCCCGGCGTAATCGACTTGCGGCCGGCATACGCCGTTCCGCTAGGGTGGCGCTGGAGATGCGCGCGCACGCGCAGCACGGACGTGCCGAGCGCGGCAAGGATCAGCGTGAGAACGATCGACACCACCGGCAACCGCCCGATGGTGGCCAAAATCAACAGCACCGGAATTGCGGCAATTGCTACGCCGGCGCACGCAAAGTACGCTTCGTCCCGCGCCAGCACCGCATACGAACGTTTGTAGAATCCGCATTGCCGGAAAACCAGGCATACCAGCGCGGCGGTTAAGACGGCGGCTGCCGGACGGTTTCCCGATCCGCCGTTGAGCGCGACGAGCGCGAGCAAGAAGACGACGGCGGCATCGCCTCCGGCAAGCGTGGTACGCCACCGGCGGCCAAGACGTTCCGGCACGGTGCCGCGCCGGGTTGCGCCGCGTTCGAGAATCCGTTCCGCTTCAGTTGTCGTCGTCATGCAGCTCCTTATGCACTCACACGAGCGCGCAATGCTTTGCGCACGTTTGCGTAAAGTCGATACGGCGCGCGGGAAACGCGAAGCTCGTGATAGGCAATATCGCGCGCTCCCAGGTTGTCTTTGAATTTGGCAACTCCCGGAAGGCCTTCGCTCGATCCCAGGTTGTACCACAGCATGCCGCGTGCCGCGGCCGCGCGCATCAGCGCAAAATTCAACGCGTTGCTCGGACGCAAACGACCGTAGTCGGCGAGCATGGCGGCGCTCCAAAAAAAGAACTCCTGAGCGCCGTAAAATACGATGCCGCCGCCGATTCGTCGTCCCTCCGCGCGCGCAAACCAAATTTCAACGTCGTTGCCGCCATGCCGAACGAGAGCCGCGATCAACGCTTTAGGGATGGCGGGGCGCTCGAGGCCCCAACGCTTGGCGGAAGCCTCCAGGAGTTCATAGTACGCATCGACGGCGTCGGGTTCAGTCGATGGCTCGCAGACCACGCCGCGGCGTTCGGCTTGGCCCGCCATCCGGCGGAATATTCCGGCTACACCGGCCATAGCGGCATCCAATCCGCCGGAGAGATCGACTACCGCAGTTTCATGCTGTGCGCCACGGCCTGTCTCAGGCCGCGGGCCCAGGGGCCATGGAACGATCGTCGCATCGTCCGCGTTCCGCCGAATTCGCTCAATGGCGCGTTCGCATTCCTCGACGTCCGCCTGCGTCCCGTCCTCGTTCAAAAAGCACGTGTATCCACCCAACGGGAAGCCGCAGTACGCCCGCCAGCGCAGAGCGCCGCCGGGCATCTGCATCAGCGGTACGATGATGTGTCGATTGCCCTGCAGTCGTATCTGTAGCGGCGCGGCCTGCATGCCGGGATACGCTTCTGCCAGGGCGAGCGCCCACCCCGGACGCGCGAAAAAGGTCGGCGCAGGATGCGCCTCGTCGTAGGCGCGCCATTGCTCGATGTTCAGGCGCTCGATCATGGCGATTCCACGGCAATCTCCCGATTTGCCGGCGCCGCCGACGCGCTGTTCCACGCCGCGGCAATGTCGCGCATGCAGGTTTGGGGCGCATACTGCTCCAGGATCATTCGCGCAGCGTCGACTTGCGGGACCAGTTCACCGCGTTCGTGACGCTGGAAGAGCGCAACGATCTCGCGCTCCATGTCGCCGAACGTTTGAATCGTGCGAGTGTGCGGAAAATCGTGCGTCCACAAAACGTGGCGCCCGAACGAGAGCGCCTCAAGCACCATCAGCGAGAGCCCGTCGCGCGGCGTATAGCGAATCAACACGCTGGCGTGCTCGTACGCGTCCACTAATGTATCTTTCCAGCCCAGATTCTCCACGTCCACGCCCGGCGGAATTTCCACCTCGCCACCGCCGACGATGATGTACCGGATCGGCTTGGATCGCAGGCTGCGCATCAACCGCTCGAACGTGCGCCTTCCGTAAAAATCGGCGCGCGTGCGCGGCACGTACAGCATCACGGTAAATTTCGCAGGCATAGGTTTGAGATCGCCGTTGAGGTGGCGCGGAGGAAGCGGAACGATGCGCGGATTCAAACCGAACTCCCGCAGTTGATCGGCGGTCCAACTTACTTCTGCCAAATGCGTTGTGTTGGGCACGGCCAGCGCGGCGGCCAAACCGGGGTTTTGCGCCAGCACGCCGATGTCGGAGCCTACCCAGTGAATCACGCGCGGCTTGCGCAAGAGGCGCGCGGCCAGATGTACCCAGCGATCCGTGATGGGGCCGCCGATGGAATACCAGACGTCGCATAGCGCCACCGAATAGATGGCATTGAGCACTTCGAGCTTCGAGCCGGTGCGGAGCAGTTGCGCCTCCCATTCGGGCGTGAACTGTTTGGTATACTGCGCGATCTCGGCGCAGAACAAGCGCAATCCCGAAATGGCGACGCGCCGCCGCGCGCGCTTCGGGCGGACGGCCCCGTCGTTCAAGCCCCCTTCCAGGTGTTGTTCCAAGCGCGCCGCCGTATCGCGGCGTGAAAAATCTGAAATGATCGGCTCGCGCCCGTCCACGTCGGATTTCAATTCACCTCCGGCATGCTGCGCACGCAGCTGCACACTCGTGTCCGTGATCTCGGCGGAATATTCGGATCCGACGACGGCGCGGCGGATGCGGCTCATCCCGCGCTCCGCGCAACGTTTGAAAGCTCGGTGAAATCCTGCGCCGACATAGGACCGGCGTGCTCCCACCGGATGATGCCGCCGGCATCGATATAGATGGTGGTAGGGATCATGCGTGCCCCTAGAACATCGTGGGTCATGCCGCTGCGATCGATGTACACTGGATACGGTAGCGCAAATTCCTGCGCAAAGCGAGCGACTTGCGTACTCGCCTCTTCCTGATCTATGCCCACCACGTCGACCCCACGGCGCTGCAGCCGCGATGCGAGCACCGCGAAGGCCGGCGTTTCAGCGCGGCACGGCGGACACCACGTCGCGAAGACGTTAATCACTTGCGCTCGCCCGGAGGGTAGGATCGTCGCCGCGCCTCCGCCCAGCGACATAACGGCAATGGGTACGAGACGATCGCCCGGATGAAGCACGTGGCGATGCATTGCACGCTCGTAACGCACTCCCAGAATCGCAAGGGCAATCAAGGCCGCACCGGCAATCCACCGGAGGGCGCGCGGGAGTGGCATACTATGGTTCTACCAGAAAAGCATGGCTTCTGCCGTGACCCAGGCGAGCAAAAATGGATGGGACTCCTGCACTAACGGGTGCCCCCGATGACGACCTTTTGCTCAACCCGCCGGGACGATACCATCTCACGACCGCGGTCCGTTGCCGCGTACGATAGCCAAAACAGTGAAAGTGGTGAATCCCGTGCTACGACGTGCCCATGGCCCATTCGTGCCGCTGACCACCGCCTGCATGGCGGCGGCCTGTGCGTTTATGCCGCACATCAGCTCTCGCGGACGGAACGACCATCCATCCCGGAGATCATCTGAGCGTTCAGGTCTACGGCGATCAAACCCTGACCCAAAACGTGACGGTGCTCAACGACGGCACGATTGCATACCCGCTGGTCGGCGAGGTGCCCGTTGCCGGCAAGACCCCTGAGCAAGCGGCCACCGTCCTAAAGGACCGCCTGTTGAAATTCGTTCGCCATCCCGTCGTGACGGTAGCCATTACGGAGCTGGCGCAGCCCGACATCATGGTGCTGGGCGACGTAAAGAACCCCGGCAAATACCAGCTGCGGTCCGACGCGCACCTTTCCGATGCGATTGCCGCCGCGGGCGGCATGCCGGACATCGACGGGAACTATCCCGTTGCGCGCATTTCCAATCCCCAAGGAAACGTCACGCAAGTCTCGCTGCAGAAGCTGCTTCGACAGGGCGACACGAGTCAAGACGCCAGCCTGAGCGAGGGCGACGTCGTTTACGTCCCCGGACCGGTGCAGTTCTTCGTGAACGTCGCGGGAGCGGTCGATCACCCCGGGCCCGTGCAAGTGAATCAGGGCGATGGTTTGGCCGTGGCCATCGCAAAAGCGGGCAACAGCGCGAATTCGCAGGCCGACCTTAACCACGTACGGCTAATCCGCACGACTCCCGACGGCAAACAAACCACGGAAGAGATCAACCTCTACCAGGCGCTGCAATCCAACGATAAGTCCGCCAACGTAGCGCTGGAAAAGGGCGACACGATTTACGTCCCGCAGTCCAGTCAGCACCGTCCCGAAAACTACATGACGGGAATTTTGTACATCTTGTCGCGTTTCATCCCTTAATTTCATCGGAGGAAGAGAACGTCATGTTATCGTTGCCCAGCGGGCAAACCGCCGTGGGGTCCGCAACCGCGGAAACTCCGCAGCAGCTAAACGGCATCGTCCGTACACTGCAGCGCCGTATCCGTCCGATGATGGCGATCTTCTTCGGATTTATCGCGCTCGTTATCGTGTTTTCGTTGCTGGTTCCGAAGAGCTATACGACCGACATTAAAGTCATCGCCGGAAACTCCAGCGCCGTACCTGCGGGCACGGGCGATACCAACAGTCAGTTGCCCGTGCTCAATGCGCTGCTCGCCGCGACCGGCGTTCAGAGCGCGGAAACCTACGTGGAGCTCTTTCAGGAAACTCCGGTCGCACAACAAGTGGCTGCGAACCTTGGCCTGCACATATCGCCCCGCAAACTGCTGCGCCAAGTCAACGTCAAGCCGGTAACCAATACGTCGATCATCGACCTGGCCGTAACGTGGTCCAGCCCGAAAATGTCGGCGCGGATCGCCAACGAATTTGGTTCGGTCGTCGTCGAACGGCAGCGCGAGCTCGTCGCTTCGCAAGCGGAGCAAGCCATAACGTATTTGAATAAGCAGCTGCCTTCAGCGCAGAAATCGATGCACGATGCGCAGACGCGGCTGGCAAATTACGAAGCGACGCATCACATTGCCGACATCAACGCGCAAACGCAAGCCGACATCACGACGCTGGCGACGCTCGACGGCAAGATCAGTTCGACGCAGGCCGACCAGCAGCAGGCCAAAGCACAGCTCGGCAGCGTGCAGGGTCAGCTCGCGCGCACTTCGCCGACGATAACGGGCGGCACGACGGTTGCGACGAACCCAATCGTCAACCAGCTGGAAACGCAGCTGTCTCAAGTACAAGTTCAGCTGAAGACGGCCGAACAGCAGTACACCGATCAGCACCCGCAGGTCATCGCGCTCAAGCAGCAGGCAACGCAGCTGCAGAACGAGATTTCAAAGCAGCAGTCGACGGTGACGGCCAGTACCAACACCGTCCCGAATCCGCTGTATCAGCAGCTGCAGCAGCAGCAGGCTCAGTATCAGTCTCAAGCGGCGGCCGATCAGGCGCAGTTGGGCGTTCTGATGCGGCAGCGCAACGACATGAACCCCCGTTTGCAAAACCTGCCCGGTCAAGCCGCGGTTCTTGCGGACCTGCAGAGAAATGCTCAGTCGGCGCAAGACGTCTACACGGCTCTGCAGCAGAAGTTCAACAACGCCAACATCGCGCGCGACACCGCCTTGAGCGACGTGACCGTGACGCAGCCGGCCACGCCCAACAATGCGAAAGTCGTGCCGGATCTGTTTTTGAATCTGTTGCTCGGGATTTTGCTGGGGCTTACGCTTGCAATCGTCGGCGCCTTCGTCATCGATTACCTCGACGGCAGCATCAAAGACGAGCGCGAAGTGGAAGAAGAACTGGCGCTGCCCTCCCTCGCGCAGATTCCACTCGTGCGGATGCGCAACGGCGTTGCGGCGCTTCCCTGGGTGCGCACGCTGACGATCGAATCGTTCCTCCAACTCGTCACGTCGATCAAGTACGCCAGCGATTCCAAGCTCGAAACCCTGGTCGTTACTAGCCCCTCGCAGGGCGACGGGAAATCGACGGTTTCCGTCAACGTAGCCCTCGCGATGGCGGAGCTGGAGCCGCGCGTGCTGTTGGTCGATGCCGACCTTCGCCGTGCCTCCATTCACACGAAACTCCACATGAAGAACGAGCGTGGACTCTCGGACGTGCTCGTGGGGCGTGCACCGCTCAGCGAAGTTCTGCAGCGCACGAAATATCCGGGGCTCGACATTCTGACCAGCGGCACGCCCACGCCGAATCCGATCAAGCTCTCGAGTCGCCCCGCATGGACGCGATGCTGCGCGAAGCATCGGAGCACTATCGCTGCGTCATCGTCGATACTGCTGCCCTGAGCGTGAACTTGGATGCCGCAGTCGTGTCCCGCAAGGCCGATGGCACGATCGTCGTGCTTTCAGCCGGACAGACCGACTTGCGCGAGGCACGGGGTGCACTGCGCCGCCTCCAGCAAGTGGGCGTGAAGAACGTCCTCGGTTTCGTCCTCAACCGCGTGGTCCCGCGCCGGTCCGATTACGGCGCATACGAACTCGGTCCCGGCGAGGCCGCGGCCGAAGAAGAACCGATGATCACTGCTTAGGAAGTGCTGAAAACACTGCTATTTGATTGTGACGATTGAGCATCGAACAACGCACGTGAAAGTACACGTCATAGAGCCGCAAGAGCTCTTCGTTTCCAGTTTGACCGACGTCTTCGCGGACCTCGGCCTGGACGTGGATCGATTCTCGGGCGAGCCGAACTTTCGCCAGCTGCTCGAGGAGCCGCCCGATCTCATCTTCATCGACGTAGATTTTTCATCGCAGGAGCCGCTCAAGTTCATAACGCTCCTGCGAACGCTTCTTCCGAAGGCGCTCATCGCGGTGTACACGAGTATGCGCAGCGCGGAATGGGCGAAGGCGTGTCATTTTTCCGGTGCCAACGCCGTGCTCACCAAAGCCGCGGATCGCGATGAAATCGTCGCCGGCCTGCAGCAAATGATCGACACGGGCGAATTTACGGACGTGCGGCTGCGCAGTTCCCTGGCTGACTGATTTCCCGCATCGCTCGATCTACCGGCGGAGTCTTCGCTCCGCCTTTTTGTTTTTACGCCGCGCATGGTTGAGCCACTTGAGGGCCTTATGTTTCGGCGGCTTTGCTCGGGGCAATTTGTGTCGCTAAGATTGGACGCATCGTCAGCCATGCGTAACCCGCGCCCGCTCGATGTGCCAGCGCCTGCAGTGTATCGATTTCTTCGGGAATGTAGTGCGTGAGATCGCTCTTCGGTCCACAAACGATAAACCCGATCAAGTGCGTGCGTGCCGTCATCGGAAGCATGAGGGCGGCCCGTAAGGGGTGCTGCGGTACATCGCATTCGAACGGCTCGCTCCACCGGCGCAGACGCAGCACAGCGAGATCATTTGCCGACAGTGACTCCGGCGCACCCTCCGCGATCGGCTGCGACTGTACGAACGTCGTGCCGTCTGCGGTGAAGATTGCCACGTATTCCGACGCCAGGCGCGTGCGAAGTGTTTGAAGGGTTTGCGCAAGCAGCTGGCGTGGGTCGCTGATGAGGTCTACCTCGTGCGTGAAACGGCGGATAGCGGCCAGTGCAAGGGCCTGCGCGTGGAAGATTATGCGGTTCAAAACGCGTTCGATGTGTTTGTGCACGCTCGTAATTGAAAAACCGAGCGCAAGCGCGAGGGCGACTTCGGCGACGACGTGGAAGCGCGAGTGCTCGAGCCACTTCCCGAAAGCCCAGTCTGCTAAGGCAAGGATACCGATCGTTAACGTCGTCATGAAACCGAAGATAAGAGCACGGCTCACGACGAACCGAATATCGAACAACCGGTGCTTGAGGATCGTGTATGCGAGGGCAACAGGAGCAACAATGAGCCACGCCTGCGTTAGATTTGCGACCGATAACGAAAGTAAACGTCCCGCTGCGTTTTCCGCAGCGGTAAAGAAAATGTAGGGCAAAAAGGCGATTGCGAAAGCGGAGACGGCCCACCGCAGGCGCGTCCGTTCGTCTTGTTCCGAACGCGTATACCGGAAGATCAATACGGCAATGCCCGGCACGTAAAGCGCGGCGATGGCTATTTGAAGCGCGCTGGTGAGCGCTTGCGGAAAGCGTATGCCGATCAAGCTCGCGCCGCTGCAGATGTTTGCTAGAGCAAGAACGGGCGCAACAGCGAACCATAGTATTCGCTCGACCCGTTGGGGCAGACCGGCAGGCCGCACACTTGGAAAGCGCAGACCGAACGAAAATAATGCGAATGGGCCGATCGCCTGCAGTACCGGGATCGTCAAGAAACTGAAGAGTACAATGAGCCACGGCGGAAAATACTGGAGTGCCTGATCGCCGTTGTACAAGAACGAAGAAGAGAACATAAAGAACGACCACGTCGTGGGCGTGGGACGCAGCAGTACCAAAGCGGCAGTGATCAGCGTATACGCCACTAAGGACAGGACAGACTGCAATATCCGTCGCGTTCTCGGCAAGAGTTCGTGCCCTGGGACGTGCCACCAGCGTCACGTTCTTTCCGGAAAGTAACGGTAGCACGATGACCTGTCCGGCGTAGCCGACTCCCACGGCGCCTAACTTGGTGCGTTCGGCCAGGGTCATCCAGAGAGATCGACGGCGTCTCCCATATGCAAGCCTTGGGCGCGCGCATAGTCGTCGACCGCCGTAACAACCCCCGCGGTGTTTGTTCCAAATCCAAAACTGCTCCAGGGCTGCCATGGATCAACGATGTCGGGGGCACTAAATACCAATGCCCCCAGCGCCACAAAGACGATAACGGAGACTCGCAAAAATGGGCGCATGGTGGTCTCTCCTGAGATTGGCTGCGCCGCCGTTTACGGCCGTGCCTGTGGCTGCAATGGAAGCGGATATGGACGCGTCTTCGTTTTCGGCGTACTCAGGGACTGCGCTGCTTGATGGACCGTTATCGTACTCTTCAATGCAGGTGGTGTGAGAGGGCGGCGGCCGTACTCCAGAGCCCAGGGTGACAAGGTGCGGCTTCAGCCTACGCGCTTTTATACGAGTGTCATGCTGAGCGCGTCGAAGCATGGAGGGTCGACCCTTCGACTAGGAACCTCAGGGTGACACGGTGCGGCTCAGGGTGACACGAGCCCTCTACCCGATTGCCGGCATGACCCGCGCCCTCGGCTTCAGAACGTAACGCGACCGTGAGCGAGCTGGCCAAACACTACGATCCTAAGAGCGTCGAGGCATCGTTGTACGCCCGCTGGGAAGAGGCGGGCTATTTCCACGAGGAGCCAGACGCAGCGCGGCCGCCCTTCATCATCTGCATGCCGCCCCCGAACGTGACGGGGCGCGCGCACTTGGGCCACGGGTCCACATATGCGCTGATGGACGCGCTCGTGCGGTATCGCCGCATGCTGGGCGACAATGCGGACTGGCTGCCGGGTTTGGACCATGCGGCCGTCGCGACCGAAGCGGTGCTCGTGAAAGAACTCGCCAAAGACGGCCTGACGCGCGAATCGCTGGGTCGCGAGCGCTACTTGGAGCGCGCGTGGACGTGGGCACGCGAGTACGGCGGGACGATCGACCGGCAGTTTCGCATGCTGGGCTTCGGCCCGGATTGGGCTCGCAGCCGCTTCACGATGGATGAGGGCCTCTCGCAAGCCGTCACCAAGGTGTTCGTCGAGTTGTATCGCGAGGGTCTGATTTATCGCGCAAAGCGGCTCATCAACTGGGACCGCAAGGCGCAAACGACGATCTCCGATGCGGAGGTGGAGCACGTCGAGCGCGATGCGCATTTGTGGCGGATACGGTACCCGTTTGCGACCCTTCGACAGGCTCAGGGTCGGATACGGTACCCGTGTGCGGCCCTTCGACAGGCTCAGGGTGACAACGCGGGTCAGGGTGACAATGCGGCTCAGGGTGACACTGGGGGTGCAGCGCTTCGACAGGCTCAGCGTGACAAGGAGGCTCAGGGTGACAATGCGGGTGCAGCGCTTCGACAGGCTCAGCGTGACACTGCGGCCGGCATCGAGATCGCCACGACGCGCCCGGAGACCATGCTCGCCGACGTCGCGATCGCGGTGCACCCGCGCGACGAGCGCTACCGGTCGCTCATCGGCAAGACCGTTCTCGTGCCGCCGTTGCTCGAACGCGCGATCCCGATTATCGCGGACGAATCGGTGGACAGCAGCTTCGGAACCGGCGCAGTTAAAGTCACGCCCGCGCACGACGCGACGGACTACGAGATCGGCCTGCGGCATGGGTTGCCCATGCCCTCGGTGCTCGACGTAAACGCGCGCGTGACCGGCTCCGACGTGGAAGTCGGGAAATACGAGGGCCTCGATCGCGACGACGCGCGGCAAGCCATCCTTGCGGATCTGCAGCGCGAGGGATTTTTACAAGAAGAACGGGCGCATCGCCACGCCGTTGCGGTGAGCGAGCGCACGGGCGAAGTGATCGAACCTCTGCTCTCCCTGCAGTGGTTCGTGCGCATGGAATCGCTGGCAAAACCGGCGCTGGAGGCGTATCGCACCGGGAAGATTCGCTTCGTTCCACAGCGCTATGGGCGCACTTACGAGCAGTGGCTCGAAAACATCCGCGATTGGAATATTTCACGGCAGGTTTGGTGGGGACACCGGCTGCCCGTTTGGTACACGCCGGCGGGCGACGTCGTCGTTGCGCCGACATCCGAGCAGGCCGAACGAATCGCTCGCGAGCAGTACGGGTGCACGGAATCGCTCACGCGCGATCCCGATACGCTGGATACGTGGTTTTCCAGCGCGCTGTGGCCGTTCTCCATTTTGGGCTGGCCTGCCCAGACGCCCGAACTGCAATTGTGGTATCCCTCGCAAGTGCTCATCACCGGCTGGGAGATCATCTTTCTATGGGTGGCGCGCATGGTGATGATGGGCTTGCGTTTCATGGGGCAAGTGCCGTTCCGCGACGTCTTTGTGGCGCCCCTGGTGTTCGACGCGCGGGGTCGCAAGATGAGCAAGTCGCTGGGCAATGCCATCGACCCGCTGGACTTGATCGAAAAGTTCGGTGCCGACGCATTTCGCATGGGCATGATGCGTCAGATGCGCCTAGAGGGCCAGGAAGTGCGCTTCCAAGAGTCGCGCTGCGAAGAAGCGCGTAATTTCAACAACAAAATTTGGAATGCGGCTCGTTACGCGCTCGCGCTGCCGGAGGGATTGCCGGGCGCGCTGAACTTGCCGGCGGCGCAGCAGCTCACGATCGCGGACAAGTGGATCCTTACGCGCTTGCACGACACGGCGGAAGCGGTCACTCGCGGGCTGGACGCGTACGACTTCGGCGAAGTTGCCGAAACGATATGGCGCTTCGTGTGGTACGAGCTGTGCGATTGGTATCTGGAAGCGACCAAAGATCGCCACGCGGCCGCCACGCGTGCCGCGGTGCTTTCGTTCGCGCTGAACAACGCGATGCGGCTGCTCCATCCAATCGAGCCGTTCATCACCGAAACGGTCTGGCTGACGATCCCGCACGACGGCGAAACCATCGTGACCGCGTCGTGGCCAGACGCGGCGGAAATCCCGGTCGATCGCGATGCCGCGCAAGTCTTTGAAACGCTTCGCAAAACCGTAGAGCGGCTGCGCAATCTGCGCGCGCAAATCGGGCTGCAGCCGCGCGACGCCTTGACGCTGCAGGTTCCGCGCGCGCTGCCGCAAGCGCTCACATCGCTGCTGGCCACGTACACCGTAGGCACACCCGAATACACGGATGCGCCGGCGGCGACGATCGCGCAAGCGCTCGATGCGGTGCAGGGCGTCGCACCCAAAGGCGTGCTCGCCGAACGGTACAAAAAAGAGGCGTCGGTGCTGCGCAGCGAGGTGCGACGGGGCGAGGACAAGCTCGCAAATGAGCGCTTTACTTCGAACGCGAAGCCCGAGCTGGTCGCAAAGGAGCGTGAGAAGTTGGCAGGCTATCGCGCGCAGCTCGCACGCGTGCAGGCCGCGCTCGAAGCGATGGAGGTAAGCGGATGACGGCATCGACGCTCAAGCGGCGCGTGCTGATCGGGGCGCCGGAGATCGACCGGATCGTCGCTCGGCTGGCGCACCAAATTCTCGAACCGGATGACGCGCAGCAAGCGCTCTATCTCATCGGCATTCGGCGTGGAGGAGAAGCGCTGGCGCAGCGCGTGGCCGAACAGATCGAACGCATCAGCGCGCGCAAACCGCCGCTCGGCTTTCTAAACATCAACTTGTACCGCGACGACGAGGTCTCGCACGAGCTGCCAGAATCCCAGATACCGGGCGACGTCACCGGCAAGATCGTCGTCATTATCGACGACGTGCTGTACACCGGACGCACGGTGCGCTCCGCGCTGGATGCGGTCACGGATTTGGGCCGCCCTGCGGCCGTGCGGCTATGCGTCCTGATCGACAGAGGCCTGCGAGAGTTGCCGGTTCAGCCGGATTACGTCGGCCGTTTCATTCCGACGAGCCGGCGAGAGCGGGTCGTGGTCAGCGTCGGCGCGCAAAACTCGCCCCAGGATGAGGTCGCGATCGTTGCGGACCAGGCGTAGCCTCATCGATCTGGACGATCTGACGGCGGCTGAGATCGAGTACATCTTCGAGCGTACCGCCGACTTCGAACGCGAACGGCCGCATCGCCTGCTCGACGGCGCCGCGTGCGTGAACATGTTCTTCGAGCACAGCACGCGCACGATGAGCTCGTTCACGCTTGCGGAAAAGCGCCTCGGCGCCGACGTGATCACGATCTGGCCCAAAGAATCCAGTTTGAGCAAAGGCGAAACGATTGAAGATACCGCCATAACGCTGGCCGCCATGGGCGTGAACGTCATGGTCATCCGGCACCCGGAGCCCGGCTTTCCGCGACGCGTTGCGCTGGCATTCGACGGGCACGTTATTAACGCCGGCGACGGCGGCCACGCGCATCCGACGCAGGCATTGCTCGATCTCTACACGCTGCGCGAGGAATTCGGCGATCTGCGCGGGCGCAAGATCGCGATCGTCGGCGACGTTCTGCACAGCCGCGTCGCGCACTCCAGCATCGCGGGCCTGCACAGCCTGGGCGCGCAGGTCATCTTGGTAGGCCCCCAGGGCTTTTTGCCGGACGATTTCATGCAGCCCAGCGTGCGCGTCGAGCGCAACTTCGATGCCGTGCTGAGCGAAGTTGATGCGATCGTCCTGCTGCGCATCCAGCGCGAGCGTTTCGAGGATATGCCGCTTTCCGACGAGGAGTACATTGCGAAATACCGCTTGGATTCCAGCCGGCTGCTGCGGGTTCGCGAGGAAACGATCGTGATGCACCCCGGCCCCTACAACCGTGGCGTGGAGCTGGACGATTCGGTGCTCACGTTCGCGGGCTGGAGGTACGCCCGTCAAGTGATGCACGGTGTGAGCGTGCGCATGGCGGTGCTGGATTTCTTGGTCAACGGCGCGCGCGCGCTCGTATCGTCATAGCCCGCTCTCTGGATGATCGTCCGCAACGGCCGCTTGATCGACCCGGCGCAGCAACTCGATGCGATGCTCGACTTGCGCATCGACGGCCAAACGATTGCAGAAATCGGCGAACATTTGGACGCGCACGGCGATGAGGACGTCTTTGACGCGCGGGACGCGTACGTCGCGCCGGGGTTCATCGACATGCACGTGCATCTGCGCGAGCCGGGTAATCCGGAGAAGGAAACGATCGCTACCGGTACGGCTGCTGCCGCAGCGGGCGGCTTTACGGGCGTCGCGGCGATGCCCAACACGCATCCGGCGATCGATTCCGCGGAAGCGATTCGAACGCTGCGCCGCCTTGCCGAAAACGCCGCGTGCCGCGTGCATCCGATCGCCGCGATCACGCGCGCGCGGGCGGGCGTCGAACTGCTCGATTATGCAAGCCTGGCGCAGGCCGGTGCCGTTGCGTTCAGCGACGATGGAGCCACGGTCATGAACGCGCGCGTATTGCGCGATGCCGCGATTGCGGCACGCGACGTGCCGGGATGCTTCATCGTCCACTGCGAAGACGAATCGATGAAAGCCGGCGCGGTAATGAGCGAAGGCATCGTGTCGCAATGCTTGGGCCTGCCCGCGGGCCCGGCGATCGCCGAGGACGTGATCGTCGCGCGCGACGCGGTGATTGCGCGCGAAGTTGCCAAGCCTTGGCACATCGCGCATCTTTCCACGCAAGGCGCCGTGCGCATCGTGCGCGAGGCGCGCCGCAGCGGTGCGCCGCTTACCTGCGAGGTGACGCCGCACCATCTGTGCTTTACCGACGAACTGGTCGAGCGTCTGGGAACGCACGCCAAAGTCAATCCGCCTCTTCGGGGCCAGGCGGACGTCGAGGTGCTGCGCGCGGCGGTGCGTGCAGGCGAGATCGATGCGTTTGCGTCGGATCACGCTCCCCACACGATCGTGGACAAAACAGGCGACATGCGCAGCGCCGCAGTCGGCTTTAGCGGGCTGGAAATTGCGGTGGGCGCCTACGCGTTCGCGGTGCCGGATCTGCCGCTGACGCAATTCGTCGCGATGCTTTCCACGAATCCGGCGCGCATCTTGAACGTCCCCGCGGGAACGCTGCGGCCAGGGTGCGCCGCCGACGTCACGATCTTCGCGGATCGCGACTGGGTGGTGGATCCGCAGCTGTTTCATTCAAAAGGGCGGTCGACGCCGTTCGCCGGCGCGACGCTGCCTCGACGCGCAATAGCGACGATCGTAGCGGGCAAAGTCATGATGCGGGACGGACGGCTGGTATGAACCGAGCCGCACTGTTTCTTGCCGACGGCACGCGGTTTGACGGCTTCGGTTTGGAATTCCAGGGCACGGCCCTGGGTGAAGCGGTGTTTTACACCGGGATGACCGGATACGAAGAGGCGTTGACGGATCCATCGTACGCCGGCCAAATCCTTACGTTCACGTATCCAATGATCGGCAACTACGGCGTTTCGGGCGAGGCGGCGCAGTATCCGCGAGCGTGCGTTGCGGGCGCCGTCATCAAGCGCATCGCTCGCCATCCCTCGCATCACGCTTCGACGATGGATCTACCCGCATGGTTGAACGAGCAATGCGTGCCGGCGCTCGTCGAAGCCGACACGCGCTCCATCACGATCGCGCTGCGCGAGCATGGAACGATTTGGGCCGCGCTCGCCGTCGGTGAAGAAGCGCTCGCGCACGCTGAAGCGCGGCTCACCGCCTTCGTGCGAAACGCCGATACGAAAGGTTTGGTTGCCGGCGTCGCAACCGATGCGGAGCACGCCGAAGGGGATGCGGGCGGTACGCCCGTCGTGCTGTTGGATTGCGGCGTAAAAAAAGCAATCGTGCGCGACTTGACGGCGTTGGGCGCGCGAGTGACGGTACTTCCCTACGATGCTTCCGCCGAACGCATCATGCAGCACGGCCCTCGCGCGGTGTTCATTTCTCCCGGTCCAGGAAATCCGACGGACCTTCCGGGCACGATCGAAACCTTGCGCGCGCTGCTGGGCAAGCGTCCAATGTTCGGCGTGTGCCTGGGGCACCAGCTGCTCGCGCTGGCGTGCGGCGCGCAAACGTTCAAACTTCCGTACGGGCATCGCGGCGGCAATCAGCCGGTCAAGGATCTGCAACGCGGGGAAGTCATCGTGACGGCGCACAACCACGGATATGCGGTGGACGCTCGCACTCTGCCGCCCGTTTTGGAGCAAACGATGGTGAATTTGAACGATGGCACCAATGAAGGATTCCGTCACCGCGAGCTGCCGGTGGCGGCCGTGCAGTTTCATCCCGAAGCCTCTCCGGGTCCATTCGACGCGCGGCGCTTGTTCGCCCAATGGCTCGCGGACTTGTAGTTTTCGCGGCGGTGTTCGCGCTCGCGTCACCGGTTGCGCGCGCGCAGCAATTGCAGCGCCTGCACGTGCAGGCGTTTACGCTGCAAAGCTCCGCCTTGCGCCCGCAGTTCGAGGTGCCGTTCGAAGTGACCGTAACGATCCGCGTTTCAGAACGCGTTGCCGCTTTGGAAAACGTCTATCTGCCCACGCTCGGCGGCGCCGAAGAACTGGGCGACGAGCGCCAAACGATCGTTACGCGGTCGGGCACGGTGTATCGCGAAACCCTGCGGCTCGTCGTGCACGCGCGCGGGCTTACCAGCATCGGCTCGGCGTACCTCGATGCGATCGATGCACGCGACGGCAAGCCCAAACGCTTTATTTCGAACGGTCTGACGTTAGCGGTGCAAGGCGGTGCCGCGCTCGATGCGGGCACGCCGGTGCGCGCAATTGCGTGGACGCTTGCAGGAGCAGCGATCGCGCTCGCCCTTGCCGCTTTGCTGATGCGCCGCGACGCGGCGCCGCGCGATCCAGTGCAGCCCGCGCACCCCCCTCCGCCGGTTTTGAAGGACGACGAACTGGAACGCGCGCTCGGCGAACTGCGCGCGCGGCGCGACCGCAGCTCGCTCATGCGCGTACGCGCGGCTCTTTGGCGGCAGGCCGGAGCGCAGCGGGGGCAAACGCTTTCCGACGTGCTGTTGCAGCCGCATAGCTTCGACGAGCGCGTGCGCGGGCTGCTCCTGCGCGTGGAGTACGCCGCGTTCGTCGAAGAACGCGGTCTGCAACGCGCCCTGGACGAGGTCTTGGCGCAGCGCGAGGGCAGTCCCGCATGATCGGCACGCAGCCGCAGGCGCTGATGCGCGCGCTCGCGCACACGATCGTCGGCCAGCGACACGTCGTCGAGTCGCTCGTCTTGGCGCTGGTTGCCGGCGGTCACGTGCTGCTGGAGGGTCCGCCCGGTCTAGCCAAAACGCTCGCGTGCCGTTCGCTGGCGGCCGCGCTCGACGGAGAGTTCAAGCGCATCCAATTCACGCCCGATCTTTTGCCTGCGGACATCGTCGGCACGCGCGTCTTCGATCTGCAGGAGACGGCCTTTTCCACCGTGCTGGGTCCGATTTTTGCCAACGTGGTGCTGGCCGACGAAATCAATCGCGCGCCGGCGAAAGTGCAGTCCGCGCTGCTTGAAGCCATGCAGGAACGTCAGGTCACGATCGGACCGCACACGCATGCATTGCCCGATCCCTTCATCGTGCTCGCCACCATGAATCCGCTCGACGCGGACGGCACGTATGCGCTTCCGCTCGCTCAGCTGGATCGCTTTTTGCTCAAGGTTCGGCTCGGCTTTCCGTCGGCGCAGGAGGAGTTCGCCATTCTCGAGCGGTTCGCGGTGGACCGCACGGAAATGGTGCGCGGCGCGGCCACGCTCTCCGACGTGCTGGCATGGCGAACGCAGGCGCGAGCGGTGCACTTGGACGAAAAAATCAAGCGATACATCGTCGAGATCGTATCGCAAACGCGTGCGCCGCATCGGTACGTCGAGCTTGGCGCCAGCCCCCGCGCCACGCTTGCGCTGGCGTTCGTTTCGCGCGCAAGAGCGCTGTTGGAAGACCGCGATTTCGTTTTACCGGACGACGTGCGCGCGATTGCGCCGATGGTGCTGCGCCATCGCATCGCATTCACGCACCACTTGCACATCGATCGCGCAAGCGCGGACGACGTCATCTCCGCGCTCGTGAGCGCCGTACACGCACCGTGAATGCGTTGCGCGAAGCGCTCTTGCGCGGCAAGCGCCGTCCGCGCCGCGCAGGTGCCGGTTCTCCGACGCTCTACCGTGGGGACGGGTATGAGTTCGTCGAGCTGCGCGAATACGTGGCCGGCGACGACGTGCGCCGCATCGACTGGGCCGCAACTGCTCGCACGCGCTCGCTGCAAACTCGCGTCATGCTCGAGGAGACCTCGCTCACGCTGGCCGCGATCGTCGATACGTCGGCGTCCATGCGCAGCGGGCGCTCTCGCGCTCTCGCGCAAAGCGCAGCAGAGATTGTGGAAGCATGGTTCGGCGCGGCTGCGAGCGGCGACCGCTGCGCAAGAGTCGACTGCGACGACGTCGTCGCGCCGTGGTCGCCGCGAAGCTCCGGCTCCTTTTCTCTCGGAGCCGCGTTCGAGGTAGCGGCGGCGGCGCTGCCCCGCGGTACCGCGCTGCTCGCAGTCAGCGACTGCTACGATCTTCCGGACGACGACGAGCTGCTCTGCTTGCTGGGAAGCCGCTTGGACTGCACGGCGCTAATCGCGCGCGATCCGTGGGCGGACGGTTTGCCGCTGTCCGGGTTCGTGCGCGTCGAGGATGCCGAAGATGGACGGGCGTCCTCGCTGTTCATCGGTCGCGCCGAACGCATCCGCTATGCACGGGCCGTGCGCCGTCGCGAAGATCGGCTCGCCGAACGCTTTTCGCAAGCGAACTGGCGTACCGAGTTTTTTTCCGAAGGCGACGGAACTGCAGCGCTTTTGCGCGCATTTGGTTTCCGATGAGTTTTGCGAAGCCGCAGGTGCTGGCGATCGCGATCGTCGTCACCGCAATCTTCGCCGCAGCGTACTTTTGGACGCAGCGCCGTCGCAAGGACGGTGCGCTGCGATATTCCAACCTTGCGTTTCTGATCGAGGCGGCACGCCCGCGTGCCTGGCCTCACGCAGCCGTGGCGGCGGCATGGATCGCCGCCGTCGCGCTGGTTGCGATGGCCTTTGCAGGGCCGCGCATTCGTGCCCTCGTCCCGGTTCACGGCGGCGCCGTCGTGCTGTGCATCGACACGTCGGGATCGATGGCGGCGCAGGACGTGCAGCCGACGCGGGCGGCTGCGGCACTCGCCGCGCTTCGCGCATTTATCGACCGTACGCCGGCGGATACGGCCGTGGGCATCGTGGCGTTCGCCGGCGAGGCGGTCGAGATTGCACCGCCGCAGCGCGATCGGGAGCGCTTGCGCGCGGCGCTGGAGGAGATTCCCGCACCAAACGGCGCGACGGCGATCGGGGATGCGCTTGCGCTGGCTCGGCGCATTCTTCCAAACACCGGACAGCGCGCCGTCGTCCTGATCACCGACGGCGAAAACAACCGCGGCAGCGATCCGATGAACGCGGCCACGGCGCTGGGCACGGCACGCATCGCGTTGTTTACCGTGGGCATCGGGACGAACGCAGGCGCGTTGATTCCGGGGACGCTGCAGACCGCCGGCATCGACGAAGACGCATTGCGCCGCTATGCGCGCATCGCAGGAGGCTCTTACTCGCGCGCCGGCGACGCGGCACAACTGCGCGAGGCGCTGGCGCGCCTGAGCCGAACGACCTCCTTCCGGCGCGCCGCGGTGGACGTATCCTTGCCGGTCGCCGCAGCCGGGGCGGCGCTCATGGTGCTGACGTTGTTATGGACGAGATCGATTTAGCGCGCATTCGGCGCAGTTACGAGAAAAACGAGTTGCGCGAAGATACCGTGTCGCGCGATCCGTTCGCGCAGCTGCAGCACTGGCTTCAAGACGCGCACGATGCCTGCTCGCTGGAAGCCAACGCGATGTGCGTGTGCACGGCTGCGGATAAGCGCCCGAGTGCGCGCATGGTCCTGCTGCGCGGATTGGACGAGCGCGGCTTGGTGTTTTTCACCGAGCTATTTCAGCCGCAAAGGCCGCGAGCTTGCATCCAACGCATACGCGGCGGCGCTGTTTTATTGGGCCGCGCTGAGCGCCAGGTTCGCGTCGAAGGCTGCGCCGAGCAGCTGCCCGAGGAAGAATCCGACGCATACTTCGCCACGCGGCCGGCGGGGCATCAGATCGGCGCATGGGCGTCCGAGCAGAGCGATCCCATCGAAGACCGCGAACTGCTGGAGCGCCGCGTGCACGATTACGGCGAGCGGTTCGCCGGCGAGCAAATACCGCGACCGCATTCGTGGGGCGGATACGTGATACGGCCCGACAGATTCGAGTTTTGGCAGGGCAGGCCGAACCGCTTGCACGATCGGCTCGCGTTCGTGCGCGACGGCCCAAGCTGGAACGTGCAGCGTTTGCAGCCGTGAAATATCGCGCGATCGTCGAGCAAGACGGAACGGGCGCCTTCAACGTGCGCGTGCCTGCCCTTCCATCGCTACGCGCGTTCGGGGAGACGCAGGAACGCGCGCTGCAGGCCGCGCGCGACGCAATTGCGCGGACGATCGAGTTCGACGTTGAGTCGCCGGCCGAACCGCGCCCGCAGCCGATCTCCGCAATTCAAGTCAACGTCGTGAGCGGGACGGTGTATCAGGGCGGGCAGCCCGTTCGTCCGCGTGGCGTGACGCTGGCGCTGATGGTTGCGCTTGCGATCGATCCGCATGAAGTTTCGATCGACACGCTCTGCGCGAGACTCTACCCGAACACGCCGTCCGAACAGGCGTACAACGCGCTGAAGATGGCAGTCCACCGCGCACGCAACCAACTGCAGGGCCAAGAGTTCATCGAAACCACGACGCGGGGATACTGTCTCTCGCAGGACGTGATCGTGGACATCAGGTTCTTACCGCAGATCGTGCGCGCGATCCGCTCGCGCAGCGTTCCTAAAGCGCTCGAGCAGCGGCTGGCGGATATTTTCGAAGATCTTGCGCGCAAAAGGGCGCCGGTGTTCTCGACCTGGGAATGGTTTGCGCCGACGGAACAGCTGTTGCGCGGCGCCGCGCGGGAGATCGGACTGTATGTCGGCGATCGGGCGCTGCGCGGCGGCGATGCGGTTTTGGCACTGGAGATATCGCGCAGGCTTTGCGCGATCGACGCGCTGGACGAAGCCGCCTGCGAACTGCGCATGCGTTCCCATCTGACGCTTGGCGATCGCGCATCCGCCGTGCTGGAGTACCACGCTTACGCTCGCCGTCTCTCGCAGGGCGTGGGTATCGAACCGCCTGCGGCACTGCGCCGCTTGATCGAAGTCACGGCCGACTGAGGCGTGAGGGCCCCGCCTGCGGGTCCGTTCGGCCTTGGCCGGCTCTACGGGCGCCGATACAATGCCTTCTAGACGCATGGCTACATATCTCGTCACAGGCGCGGCAGGCTTCATCGGCTCGGCTATCGTTCGGGCGTTGCTCGCAAGCGGCGCGCGCGTTCGCGCGCTCGACAATCTCAAGACCGGCAAAGCGGAAAATCTCGCGGGCACGTGGGACGACATCGAATTCCACGAAGTCGACGTCAACGATCTCGACCGTCTCACGGCGCTCTGCAAGGGCGCCGACGTCGTGCTGCATCAAGCGGCCATTCCATCGGTTCCAAAGTCCGTCGCCGATCCGCTTACCAGTCATCGCGCCAATATCGACGGCACCATTCACGCGCTCCTGGCCGCGCGCGATGCGGGCGTGGGCAGGTTTCTGTATGCCGCTTCCTCGTCCGCGTACGGCAACACGCCGACGCTGCCCAAGCGCGAGGACATGAAGGCCAATCCCATTTCGCCGTACGCCGTGCAAAAGCTCGCCGGCGAACTGTACGCGGCGTCCTTCCATCGTGTGTACGGGATGGAAACCGTCGCGCTGCGGTATTTCAACGTGTTCGGGCCGCGCCAAGACGCCGCGAGCCAATACTCGGGTGTGCTCTCCAAATTCATCACGGCGATGCTGCAAGGGCAATCTCCGACGATTTACGGAGACGGCGAGCAGGGCCGCGACTTCACCTACGTCGAGAACGTCGTGCGAGCAAATCTGCTCGCTGCGCAGGCGCCGGCGCGCAACGTGGCGGGCCGCACGTTCAACGTTGCCACCGGGGTGCGCTTGAGCTTGAATGAGGTCGTGTCGATGCTCAAAGACATCACCGCATTCAGCGGTGAGGCGGTCTACGAGCCGGACCGCGTCGGCGACGTGCGTGATTCACTCGCGGACATCAGCGCCGCCGCGCAGGCGTTCGACTATCATCCGACCGTATCGGTCCGAGAAGGATTGCGCTTGACCGTCGATTGGTATCGCGAGCAGCTGGAACGCGCGCGCGGCACGCTGCAAGGGGTGTGAAGGGTCTTTGTCACCCTGACCCCAGTCTTGTCACGCTGAAACGCCAGTCTTGTCACCCTGAGCCCAGTCTTGTCACGCTGAAACCCCAGTCTTGTCACGCTGAAACCCCAGTCTTGTCACCCTGAGCTTGTCGAAGGGCCGCGGAAACCCAGGAAACGCGCTCTCGCGCACCGCATTCGGCATGGCGCTGACAACATGATGACACCATCCGGAAGGACCGTCGATCCGCTTTAGCATGCCGCAGCGCAACGTACTCGTCATCGGCTCGGGGCCAATCGTGATCGGCCAAGCCGCCGAGTTCGATTATGCCGGCGTGCAAGCGTGCCGGGCGTTGCGCGAAGAAGCGCACCGCATCGTGCTCGTCAATTCAAACCCGGCCACGATCATGACCGATCCGGAGATCGCTGACGCGGTGTACCTGGAACCGCTGACGGTTGCATCCCTCGAACGCATCATCGAGCGGGAGCGGCCCGATGCGATTTTACCGACGCTGGGCGGCCAAACGGGCTTGAACCTAGCCGTCGAGCTGCACGAAGCGGGAGTACTGGAGCGATTCCGCGTCGAGCTGCTCGGAACACCCGTCGAAACGATCCAACTTGCCGAAGATCGCGAACGCTTCAAAGCCAAGATGATCGAAATCGGCGAACCGGTGGCGGAAAGCGCGATCGTGACGAACGTCGGCGAAGGGCTGGCCTTCGTGCAGCAGCACGGCTATCCGCTCGTCGTGCGCCCCGCGTACACGCTGGGCGGAACGGGCGGCGGGATCGTGTACGGCGAACGGCAGCTGCGCGAAACGCTCGAGAGCGGACTTGCGGCTAGCCTCATCCATCAAGTGCTGCTCGAGACCTCTTTGCTTGGATGGAAGGAGCTCGAATACGAAGTTCTGCGCGACCGCGCGAACAATTGCATCATCGTGTGCAACATGGAAAACTTCGATCCGGTCGGCGTGCACACCGGCGACTCCATCGTCGTAGCGCCCTCGCAGACGCTTTCGGACCGCGAATATCAAATGCTGCGGACGTCGAGCCTGAACGTCATTCGCGCCCTGAACGTGCAAGGCGGATGCAACATTCAGTTCGCGCTTCATCCGCAGCGCAGCGAGTATCGGATCATCGAGGTCAACCCGCGCGTCTCACGCAGTTCCGCGCTGGCGAGCAAAGCCACCGGGTATCCAATTGCCAAAATCAGCACGCGCATCGCTTTGGGGCAAACGCTCGATCGGATTCCAAACCCCGTAACGGGCATAACTAAGGCGGCATACGAACCGACGTTGGACTACGTGGTCGTGAAAATTCCGCGCTGGCCCTTCGACAAATTTCCGCTGGCGGATACGACGCTAGGAACGCAGATGAAGTCCACCGGCGAAGCGATGGGCATCGGACGGACATTTCAAGCCGCGCTCATGAAGGCGGTTCGCGGCCTGGATCTGCGCCGTGAAACGCTCACGGGCAGCGCGCTGTCGCAATGGAGCGATGCCGAGTTAGAAAACGCGATCGTCAAGCCCAATCACGAGCGGCTCTTCGCCGTCGCGGAAGTGCTGCGCCGCGGGCTGCCCGATGACGACGGCAGCGCAGTGCGGCGGATCGCCGAGCTGAGCGCAATCGATCCATTTTGGCTGTACGAATTGCGCGAACTCGTCGAGCTGGAACAGCGTCTCCGTACCGCGCCCGCGAGCGCGGACACCGCCCTGGCGCTGCGCGACGGATATTCGAGGAGCGTTGCCGCGGGCGCGGCCGCGCACAACGGCGCACGGCACGATGGAACGGCGTTTCGCATGGTCGACACCGCCGCTGCGGAGTTTCCCGCGCAATCGCCGTACTACTACATCTCACGCGGCGAAACGGACGAGATGCGCCGGCCCGGCAAAGAAGCCGTGGTCGTCGTGGGCAGCGGTCCTATCCGTATCGGGCAAGGCATCGAGTTCGATTATTCGTGCGTGCACGCGGCGTGGGCGCTGCGCGCCGCCGGGTGCGCGCCCGTGGTCGTGAACAACAATCCGGAAACCGTCTCGACCGATTTTGACATTTCGGACGTACTGATCTTCGAACCACCGGGAGCCGATGAAGTACAAGCCGCGTATCGGGCCACCAAGGCTCGCGGCGTGATGCTGGCGTTCGGCGGTCAGACTGCCATCAATCTGGCGGACGAACTAACGCGCCGCGGCGTGCGCATCATCGGCAGCGACTCGCGCAGCCTTGACATGGCGGAAGATCGCGAACAGTTCGACGCGGCGCTGCGCCGTCTGGGCGTTGCGAGGCCCGAAGGAAAAGCCGCGCGTTCGTTTCGGCAGGCGCGCGCAATCGCGCGCGAGCTCGGGTTTCCGGTGCTGGTGCGTCCCTCGTTCGTGCTGGGCGGTCGCGGCATGGAGGTCGTCTACAACGAAGGCCAACTCGCCTCGTATGCCGAGTCCGCGCCGCCGATTTTGCCGCACGCGCCGCTGTTGGTCGACAAGTACCTGCGCGGTTTGGAAGTCGAAGTCGATGCCGTGTTCGACGGAGAAGACATCCTCATTCCAGGAATTTTCGAACACATCGAGCGCGCCGGCATTCATTCCGGCGACTCCATCAGCGTGTATCCCACGCAAACCGTTTCGGAACAAATGGAACGCCGAATCGTTGAGGTCACGACGGCGATCGCGAGGGAGCTGAAGTATTCGTGGCCTCATCAACATTCAGTTCGTCATTCACCGCAACGCATTGTACATCATCGAAGCCAATCCGCGCGCCAGCCGCACGGTGCCGATCATTCAGAAAGCGACCGGGATCAATTTGGTGGGTGCGGCCACGCGGATCGCGCTCGGGCAGCGGCTTTCCCGCATGGAATACGGAACCGGCTTGGCGCCGCGAGCGCCGTTCGTGGTCGTGAAGATTCCGGTATTTTCGTTCGCCAAAATGCGCGGCGTCGAGACAATCCTTGGACCGGAGATGAAATCGACCGGGGAAGTCTTGGGCATCGATGAGACGTTCGCGGGAGCGTTGCGCAAAGGGTTCGTCGCAGCGGGCGTGCGTCTGCCCACCGGGGGCGGCAAGATCCTCGTGTCGATCGCCGACGAGGAAAAGCACGCCTCGATCGCGATTCTGCGACGCTATGCGCAGCTCGGGCACCGGCTGATCGCCACGCCCGGCACGCGCGAGTATTTGGAGTCGGCCGGTATCGCCTGCGAGCAGGTGAACAAAATTTCCGACGGTTCGCCGCACGTCCTGGACCTGATTCAAGCGCGGGGCGTGGATTTGGTCGTCAACGACGCGCGGGGACCGCGTGAGATCTCGGACAACTACAAGATTCGGCGGGCCGCGGTCGAAGCGAATATCGCGTGTTTGACCAGTCTGGACACCGCGGGCGCGCTGGCGGAAGCGCTCGCGGTTACGGCCGGCCCCCCCAGGACGCTCCAAGAGTACCGGTGCGTCCCCACCGAGACATAGGGTCTGCGCGCGCCTTCATTCTGGGCGGCAACCTCAGCACGATCGCATTCATCACGGGTTTGGCCACCGAAAGTGCGTCGATCACCGCGCATCTAGTTCCGGTCGCGCACACGCCGCTGGGCGCGGTATTGGGCGAAGCGTGGCAGAGCGTGCAGGTTCCGCTGGAAGGTCTGCTGGACTGGATCGACGCGACGTTTCCGGCCGATGACGAGCACGCGTTTATTGCGCCGGTGCGCGACATCGAGCTGCTGGCACGCATCAATTGGCAAGCCGATCCGCCGGCGCAATTGACGGAGGACGACGTTCTGAACATCGACGACGTCCCCGAAGAAATCGCGCAGGCGCTCGCAATGCCGCCGCAGCAGCTCGTGCAGTGCGCGGCGTGCCGGCGTCTGTGCGTGCGCGAGCATTTCATCTGGAAAGAGCGCCGGCTCTGTGCCTGGGACTACCATCGTGGCGTTTTCGGACGAAGAGGGCCCTGGCATACCGGTCCGTACGAACCGCGCCATTTTGAAACGGTGCCCTCTGCTGCGTACGTGGCACCCCCGCTGCTCGAAGAGGCGGGGGCAGAAATCGTGCTGGACATTGCCGGCATCGAAGAGACGGTAGCGCAGGAGGCGATCAACCTGGTGCTGCGCGCCCAGCCGGCTCGCGCGCACATGGCGGTGCGCACGCTGGACGGATATTCGCTGGTGCGCGAACGCAGCGCGCCGGCTGCAGCGCATGACGGATAGAACGCTCGCGCGCCTGGGCACTCTGTTCGCAATCTTGTTTGCGGTGCTCGCGATCCGCCAAGCCTACGTGCAGGTGATCGCCGGCGCATCTATCGCGTCGAATCCGTACAATCCGCGCCACGCTTTGCTGGTCGCCCATCGCGGGCGCATTTTGGCAAGCGACGGAAGCGTCCTTGCAGATACCGTGGGCCGCGAGCGGCAATATCCGCGCGGGGCATCGTTGGCGCACGCCGTCGGTTATGTGTCGGCGCGATATGGAACCAGTGGATTGGAAGATGCGTACGACCGCGCGCTCACTCCGCCCGAAAGCACCGGCGACGTTGCCGCGCAGCTCGGTGAAATCGTGCAGGCGGTGCGCGGACAAGAGCAGATCTCGCGCGGCGCCGACATCATCACGACGATCGTTCCCGCGGTGCAGCACGAACTGTACCGCAGCCTGGCGCGATACGCGCGCGGCGCCGGCGTGGTCTTGGATCCGCGCACCGGCGCAGTTTTGGCGCTTGCGAGCGTCCCGAGTTTCGATCCCAACGATCTGACCGCCGAATTCCCATCGCTCGTTCGCGACACTGCGAGCCCTCTGCTGGACCGCAGCATTAACGGCTTGTATCCGCCGGGTTCGACGTTCAAGATTTTCACCGCTGCGGCAGCGCTCGACAGCGGCGCGGTGACGATGCAGTCGACGTTCTACGATCCCGGCTACTTTACCATCGGCGATTTTACGCTGCACGACGACGAAGCCGAAGCAACCGGGACGCAGGATCTTACGGGTGCGTTTGCCCTCTCGAGCAACGTCGACTTCGGACAGATCGCGTTAAAGATGGGCGTTCCCACGTTTTATCGGTACATCGATCGATGGGGAATCGGCCAATCACCGGACTTCCAGTTGCCGGCCTCGCGCGACCGCGTTCCGCCGCAGTCCGTCATCGTGCCGGGGGAACTCGCGCAGATGGGATTCGGACAGGGCGCGCTGCTGATGACCCCGCTGCAAATGGCGCTGCTCGCCTCGACCATTGCAAACGGCGGGACCGAGCCGCGTCCGTATCTGGTTCGCGAAGTGGCAGCGCCAGGGGGCGCGCCCAGCGTGTACGGTGCGGGCGATCTGGGCACGCCTATCTCGGCGGAAACGGCAGCGAATGTGAAGAACATGATGATCGCGGTCGTGCAGCGCGGTACCGGGACCTCGGCACAACTGGCCGGCGTGAGCGTCGCCGGCAAGACCGGTACGGCAACCAATGCTTCCGGAGCTCCTCATTCGTGGTTCGTGTGTTTCGCGCCGGCGGAAAATCCTCGAATCGCCGTCGCCGTCATCGTGGAAAATGCGGGATACGGTGCTGCCGTCGCGGCGCCGATCGCTCGACACGTGCTGCGCGTCGCGCTGAATAACGGCGGAGCGCCGTTGTGATCGAGGAGCAGCACGTTTTCAACAACCGCTATCGCTTGGACAATAAGATGGGCGAGGGCGGAATGGCGACGGTGTACTGCGGCACCGACACGCTGCTGCGCCGGCGCGTCGCGATCAAAGTGCTTCGCGCGCAATATGCGTCCGACGAAGAGTTCGTGCGGCGGTTTTACCAAGAAGCGGAATCCGCCGCGCGCCTTTCGCATCCAAACATCGTCAATACGTACGACGTGGGGCACGAAGGCGAAACCTATTACATCGTCATGGAGCTCGTCGACGGTCCGTCGCTGGCGGAAATCATCGCCGCGGACGGAAGGCTGCCCGAGCCGGTCGCGATCGATTATGCGGCGCAGATCTGCAACGGTTTGGCATACGCCCACCGGCAAGGTTTGCTGCACCGCGACATCAAGCCGGCCAATATCCTCATCACCAAGGACGACGTCGTCAAGCTCTCCGACTTCGGCATCGCGCGCGCCATGTCGCAGCAAACCATGGCCATGACGCGCCCGGGCCTAGTTATGGGGAGCGTGTACTATCTCTCGCCCGAACAAGCGCAGGGACTGGAACTGCACGAAACGTCGGACTTGTATAGCGTCGGCGTCGTGCTGTATCAGATGCTCACCGGCAAGCTCCCGTACACCGGTGAATCGCCTGTGGCCGTTGCGCTCAAACACGTTTCGGAACCCGTACCCGTCATCGGTGCGGACGCCGGCGTGAGCCCTGCGCTGGCCGCGATCGTCGGCAAGCTGCTGCAAAAGCAGCCGGCGAACCGATTCGGGTCGGCCAGCGAAGTTGCCTCAGCGTTGCGCGAAGCGCGCGAGCGCCCCAGCGTGGCGGCGTATTCCTCATACGACGATTCTGCAACGCAGACGATCGCCGCCGTGCCGCAGCCGCCTCCCAGACCCTCGCGTTTGCCGGACCGGCGCCCCGCCGCCGTTGGCGGCGAAGAGCAGCGCGCGCACCGCTCCTTCGCGCCGTTCGCGATCCTGCTGATCGCCGCGCTGGTCATTGCCGCGATTGCGGGCTACTTAGCGACGCGCCCGCTCAGCCCGGCACCGCAAATCAAAGTCGCCGACTACGCGCGCATGACGGATGCGCAGGCGCAGCAAGCGATCGTCAATGCTGGGCTGAGCCCAAAAATTACGCGGACCGCGAGCGAAACGGTTGCAGCAAACCGTGTGGTGAGTCAGAATCCCGCTCCCAACACGCCGGTCGACAAAGGCGCGATCGTGCAATTGGTGGTCAGCAGCGGGAAGCCGACGATCGCGCTGCGCGACGTCACCGGTTTCATGCTTCCGGACGCGCAGAAAGTACTCGGCTCCGATCGGCTTGCAGTCAAAGTAAATCGCAAATACGATCCGTCCGACAAAGGGCTGGTGCTGGACGAGCAACCCAAACCCGGCGGCAAAGTGCCGATTGGTTCAGCCGTAACGCTGCTCGTCTCCGACGGTCCGGCGCCGGTCAAAATTCCCAATCTGGTCGGAAAGACGCTCGATCAAGCGCGCGCGATCGCCGGCAAACTGCATTTCACCGTGAGCGTGAGCGAACAGGCGCCGATTTCGAACGTCGCTCCCAACGTCATCGCTTGGCAGGACACGCCGCCCGGAAAAATGGTCGATGCCGACGCGACCGTTTATGTGGCGGTGAGCAAAGGCGGCGGTCTGGGACAAGTTCCCGACGTGCGGGGGCAAGACTTCATGACCGCGCGCCAAGCGCTGCAAAGCGCGGGCTTTCAAGTCGCGAGCACGTATGCCGTCGGCTCGCCCGGACCGGACAACGGCACGGTTCTGGACGAACAACCGCAAGGCGGAACGACGGCGGAAAAAGGTTCGCAGATCGAACTTTCGGTTTCGATTACGGGCTACGTTCCGGACACCGGCGGCATGGCGCTCGACGATGCGAAGAAGACGCTGCTCAACTACGGATATCAACTCGGCAACGTCACGCCGACCACTGAAGGCGCTGATGGAAAAGTCGTGCGCACGGAGCCTGAGGCGGGCATGAAAGCGAATCCCGGAACGCCGGTCAACATTTACATCAACAGCGTGAGCCCGCCGCCGCAGGAGCCGTGATCGCGCGCATTCTGGGCATCGATCCGGGCCTGCGCACGACGGGCTACGGCGTCATCGACGTTGACCGCGGGCGCGCGCGCTTGATTGAAGCGGGCGTCGTCTCTCCCAAAACGAGTGCGGCGCTCGAGCAGCGCCTGCGCGAGCTCCACGAAGGGGTTTGTGCGGTGGTCGCATCGACGCATCCCAGCGTCATCGTGATTGAAGAGCTCTACTCGACGTACAAAAATCCGCTCACCGCGATCATGATGGGCCACGCTCGCGGCGTACTGTGTTTGGCAGGCGCTCAGCACGGTGTACCCGTGCATACGCTGGCGCATTCGCTCGTGAAGCGCGCGCTGATCGGATCGGGTGCGGCGCGCAAAGATCAGGTGGGCAAAATGGTCGCGCAGCTGCTTGCGCTGCGAACGCAGCCGCAGCCGTGCGACGTTTCCGACGCGCTGGCTCTGGCGCTCGCGTTCTCGAATAGAATGGAGCGCTGAAGCGGTATGTTCTCTCGCATTCGCGGCACGCTGCTGGAGCGCACCTCAAGCGGCGTCGTCCTCGACGTGCAGGGGCTCGCCTACGAGGTGCTCTTGCCGCCGTGCGTGGACGAAAAAATCACGGCTCGTGATGGAGAAGAGATTGCGCTCGAGGTGCATTCCGTTCTCAATCTGGACGGCAACACCGGCCACTATTCGTTCTACGGGTTCAGCAATGCGATCGAACGCGAGTTTTTCCAGGCGCTCATCAGCGTTGCGAGCATCGGTCCACGCTCGGCGGCGCGCGCGTTCTCGCACCCGATGTCCCGCATTGCCGGCGCAATAGATCGCGGCGACCACGCGTTTCTGAAGACGCTGCCGGGCATCGGCCAGCAGAAGGCGCGCGACATCGTCGCGAAGCTCCAGGGTAAAGTGAGCAAATTTCTTCTGATCCAAGATGCGCCCCCAGCCGCGCCGGCCGCCATTCCAGACTTCGCCGGCGAAGCACTCGCGGTGTTGCTGCAGCTGGAGTACAGACGCGGCGAGGCCGAAGAAATGATTCGCTCGACGCTCGCAGCCGAGCCCGCTATTGCCGATGCGGAAGCGCTGCTCGCGCAGATCTACCGCCGCAAGGCGGCGCAAACGCAGGGAGCAGCGCGGTGAGTGAGGACGCGCGCCGAGCGCTGTACGGCCCGCAAGACGTCGCCGAACCGGAGAGCCGGCTCCTCTCGCCGCAAGACCTGCTCGAAGATGAAGTGTACGGCGCGAGCCTGCGCCCGCGCTCGTTCGACGAGTACGTCGGACAAACGAACGTCGTCGAAAATCTGAAGATCGCGATCGACGCGGCGAAAAGCCGCGACGACGTGCTCGAACACGTCCTGTTCTACGGGCCGCCGGGCCTGGGAAAGACGACGCTGGCCGCGCTCATCGCCAAAGATCTGGGGCGCTCGCTGCGCCCGACCAGTGGTCCGACGTTGGAAAAAGCCAAGGATCTCGTGGGCGTGCTGACTTCACTGGAAGAAGGCGACATACTTTTCATCGATGAGATTCACCGGCTGGGACGGGTCGTGGAAGAATTCTTGTATCCGGCGATGGAGGATTTTCAGATCGATTTCATCGTCGATCGCGGTGCGTACGCCAAGACCATCAAACTGCCGCTCAAGCGCTTTACGCTCATCGGGGCGACGACGCGCGCGGGCATGCTGTCCGGGCCGCTGCGCGAGCGTTTCGGCATCATGCATCACTTGGACTACTACGACGTGGAAGAACTCCGGCGCATCGTGCTGCGTTCCTCGGACGTGCTGGCAGTACCGATCGACGAAGACGGCGCGCGCACGATCGCCGCGCGCAGCCGCGGCACGCCGCGCATCGCGAACCGCCTGCTGCGCCGCGTTCGCGATTACGCACAGGTGCGCGCGGACGGACGTATCACGCAAGACGTCGCGAACCGCGCGCTGCAGCGTGAAGGCGTTGACGAACTCGGCTTGGATCGGCTCGATCGCGCGTTTCTGCGAACGATCATCGAGCAGTACAAGGGCGGCCCGGCCGGCATCGCCGCGATTGCCGCGACGCTGACGGAGGACGCCGAAACGCTGGAGGACGTCGTCGAACCGTATCTGCTCAAGCGTGGCTTCGTGGTGCGCACGGCCAGCGGACGCAAAGCGACCCCGCAGGCATACGCGCACATGCGCGCATCCGGCGCGCAGCCCGCGCAGGAGCGGCTGCTGTGAACCGCCGGCGCCTGTTGTCGCTGCTGGCGCTGGGCGCACCCTGCGCTTTTGCGCCGTCGCGCGCATTTGCGGCGTCTTCCGACGACGTTTCCGACCCGGCGAACGCTTCCGGTGCGCCGGCGCTGCGGGTGCTGCTGGGCACGGGAACCGCTGCGGAGATCGACGCGCACTCGTTCATGTTCGGCGGTCGCCGGTATCGCGGCAGTTTCAGCTACACGGACTTCGGCCAAGTGGTGAGCACCGTGCCGCTGGAGCAGTATTTGTACAGCGTAATCTCTCGCGAAATGCCCCGCGCATGGCCCGCTGCGGCGTTGCAGGCGCAAGCGATCGTGGCGCGGACGTACGTGTTGAAGCGCAGTACGCCGCTGCGCGATTACGATCTCGTACCCTCGCAAGCCGACCAAGTCTATACCGGCGTAGATGCCGAGCATCCGCAAACTAATGCCGCAGTCGATGCAACTTCGGGCCGCGTGCTGCGCTTCGGCCGCGGATTCGCGCAGGTGGTATACTCGTCGTGCTGCGGCGGGCACACCGAAGCCTCATCGCTGGCATGGGACGGGCCGCCGGTGCAGTATTTGAGCGGCGTTGCATGCGGTTATTGTGCGAGCTCGCCGTGGTTTACATGGACGCAAAGCATCGCGCTGAGCAAGCTGCAGGACGCACTCGGGCAGCAACTCGCCGGGCTGCGCGACCTGCGCAGCGTTTCACTCGCTGCTCTGGACGCCAGCGGGCGCGCGCGCTTCTGGGAGTTTCAAGGGTCGAGCGGAACGCAGCGAATCAAGGCGGCCGACGTGCGGCGCGCGCTGGGCACGCGCGCGCTTCCGAGTCTACTCGTTCATCGCATGCAGCTTACCAACGTGCCCGCGCAGCCTGCGCTCGTCGTAGAGGGCGCCGGACTCGGGCACGGCGTTGGGCTCTGTCAGTGGGGCGCGCGTGGCCTGGCCATCACGGGCGCGGACGCCTCGCAAATTCTGGACTTCTATTTTCCGGGCACCGCCATTGGAACTGACTGAACCGCTGCCCGCGATGTCTTGCGATGCGGGATCGACGCGGGCATACCGTTTCGATCTGCCCGAGCAGCTGATCGCGCAGGAGCCCGTCACGCCTCGCGATGCCGCGCGGCTGTTCGTGCTGCGGCATGGAAAAGCCGAACACCGGACGTTTGCCGATCTGCCCGAATATTTGCGCGCTGGCGACGTGCTGGTGCTCAACGAAACGCGCGTCATTGCCGCGCGTATCTTCGGACGCCGAATGCGCGCCCCCGGTGAGCATGCAGAAGAAGCAGGCGGACGCGTCGAGCTGCTGCTGCTGCGCCCCGCGCTGCAAGCGCGCTACGATGCGCGCGCCACGCGTTGGTGGGCGCTCGCCAAACCCGCGCGGCGCCTTCGCGAAGGAACGCGCATCGCATTTGCCGGCGAATATTCGCCGCACGATGCACTTGGGTACGCCACCGTGACGGGAATCAAAGAGCGCGGCATGCGGCAGCTGGACTTTTCGCTCGCGCTGCCGTTCGAGCGGTTTTTGGAGCGTGCCGGCAGATTGCCGCTTCCGCCGTACATCCACAACGATTCGATGCAGGCGCAACAGCGCTATCAGACGATCTTCGCGCGCGTGCCGGGCAGCGTCGCGGCGCCGACTGCCTCGCTACATTTTACGCAGGAGGTGTTGCAGCGAATCCGCGCGCGCGGCGTCGAGATCGTCAGCCTCGTGTTGGACGTGGGACTGGGCACGTTCCGGCCAATGCAAGGCGCGCGCATCGACGAGCACGCGATGCACGGCGAATCCTACTGCATTCCGCCCGAAACTGCGCGGGCGATCGTGCGCGCGAAGGCGCAGGGACGGCGTATCATCGCAGCCGGTACGACCGTAGTGCGCGCGCTGGAGGGGTGCGCCGAAAAACACGGCACAGTGTGCGCCGCCCAGGACGAAACGCAGCTGTTCATCAAACCGGGGTTCGCGTTTGGAGTCGTCGACGCGCTGATCACGAACTTTCACCTGCCGTGTTCCACGTTGCTGGTGCTGGTGAGCGCGTTTGCCGGAAGGGAGACCATCTTGCGCGCGTACGATTGCGCGATCGCGTTGCGCTATCGTTTTTTTTCGTTCGGCGACGCCATGTACATCGAGCCGGGCGGGGCAAAGCCCTAAATGCGCGCCGTTGAAATATCGGCTCCGGGAGGTCCCGACGTCTTGCGGGTGGTCGAACGGCCAAAGCCGGCGCCCGCTTCGGGCGAGGTGATCGTCGCCGTAAAGGCGGCCGGCGTATCACGCGCGGATTCGATGCAGCGCCAGGGAAAGTATCCGCCGCCGCCCGGTGCGAGCGATATTCCGGGATTGGAAGTAGCGGGCATCGTGGAGCAGACCGGCGAGCGCGTTTGCGCCCTCGTCTCCGGAGGCGGGTACGCCGATTACGTTGCCGTTGCACGCGAACTCGCGCTGCCGATTCCGGAGAATTGGGATTTCGTGGAAGCCGCGACGCTGCCGGAAAACGTGTTCACCGTGTACGACAACGTGATCGCGCGTGCACGCTTTGCAGAAGGCGAGAGCATTCTGATCCACGGCGGAAGCAGCGGCATCGGCACGATGGCGATCATGCTGGCGCGCGCGTTCGGCGCGCGCTTTGTTGCCGCAACTGCCGGTTCTCAAGAAAAATGCGATGCCTGCCTTCGGCTCGGCGCAAATGTGGCGATTCACTATTTACGTGCCGATTTTGTCTCGCAGGTCCGTGGTGCAACGCGCGGGCGAGGCGTCGACGTAGTTTTGGATATGGTGGGCGGCGATTACATCGGCCGCGACCTCGAAGCGCTGGCATACGACGGACGCATTGCCTGCATTGCCGCGCCGCGCGGCGAGGCGATCGAAGTCAATCTTCGCGCGCTGATGCAGCGTCGAGCCACGATCGGTGGCTCCTCGCTGCGCGCGCGCACCAACGAACAAAAAGGCGCTATCGCGCAAGCGCTGCGCGAGCACGTGTGGCCGCGTCTGCCGGCGCGCGACCCGATCCGCCCCATCGTCGATTCGACCTTCCCGCTGGAAGATGCGCCGGCTGCGCATCGGAGGCTGGATTCATCACTGCACATCGGCAAAATCGTCCTGACGGTGTGAAAGGGAACCGCCGAACGCGCGCACGAATCTGCGGGCAACGCCTTCGGGCGCAGGGCCGAGGGATGTCCATTTCCGCCAGCGAGGTATCGAACGCTCAATGAAGACCTATACGCCCAAAAAGTGGGATCTCTCGGGTTTGCACGGCATCTCCGACGCGACGCTCGAGATGCATTTCGGCCTGTACGAAGGCTACGTCAAGAATACGAACACGCTCATCGAATTGACGGCCGAAGCGCGCCAAAAAGGCGAAGCTGCCGGCGCAAATCCGAAGTTTGCCGAGTTGGTGCGCCGCATGGGCTGGGAATTCAACGGCATGCGGCTGCACGAATACTACTTCGATAACTTGACGAAGAACCCGAACGAGCTCACTTCGGGGCGGTTGTACGATATGCTCGGTGCCGGTTACGGCGATTTCGAAGCCTGGAAGAAAGATTTCTTCGCCGTCGGCGGGATGCGCGGAGTCGGTTGGGCGATCGCCTTCTACGATCCGGCCGCGCAGCAGATCAGCAATCACTGGGTCGAGCAGCATCAAAACGGAAACTTGGCCGGCTTTCTTCCGATCGTCGTAATGGACTGCTGGGAACACGCGTTCATCAAGGACTACAAACCTTCGGAGCGCGGAAAATACATCGAAGCCTTCTACGCCAATCTCGATTGGCGGGCGTGCGAATCGCGTTTGAAGTAGCGCTGAGGGCCAGCGCTCAACTTACACTCAGATCCGCAGCCACGCGGGGTTCGACGTGCACGGACGTCGGGTGCGTGTAAAACACGAGGCCTGGCGCAGCAGACGGCTGTTTGCGCACGAACTTGCGATGCGTGTAGTCCACGGTGACTTTCGGACTGTTTTTGCCTTTGGAATGCAGCGCCGCAAGTCCCGCTGCGGCGAGCACGTCGCTCTGCGGCGCCGGCGCCTTGTCGTCGCGCTGCAGAATGACGTGGGCGCCGGGTTGCTTCTGCACGTGAAACCAGAGATCGTCCGGGCGCGCGAGCCGAAACGTCAGATCGGCGTTTTCGACCGGCGTGCGTCCCACGTAGATGCGCGACCCCGCGAGCGTACGATACTGCAGAGGCTTGCGTTTGCGGGTCCGGCTCGTCGCGCTCGTTCCGCGCTGCGGCACGTGCGCGTTAACGGCTTGCGCGACGTCGTCGAGATCCGCGTCGGCGGCGCGTTCGAGCTCCCAACGCAGTTCCGCTAGACCCTCCAGCGTTTGCGCGACCTCCCGGCGCCGCCGTTCCAGATGCGCGCCGGCATGAGCGGCCTTTTTGTACGACGTGAAGAGCTGTGCCGCCCGCTCTTTAGCGTCGTCGCGCGTACGCCCGTCGAGTTCGTGCAGCCGTGCGTAGATCGATTCTCCCTCGGCCCGCAGCGCATCGCGGTTTTGAACGGTTTGCAAGCGCGCATCGACTGCCGCGACTTCCGCGCGCGCTTTTCGTTCGCGCTCGCCTAACGCTCGTTCGAGCGCGCGGCGGCGCGCGGCGATGCGATCGCTTTGCGCGGCATGCGCGTGCGTGCGGCGCGCCTCGGCGAGCAAATCCAGCAGCGAGTCCGAGCGCGCATGTTCGAGTCTGCGCGTACTGGGCAGCTCCACCAGATGCGCCTGCACGAGCTCACCGCTGCGGCGGTACACGTGCAGATCGTCCGTGGGAAAATTCTGCGCGATGTTCGCCGCGATCTCGTCGGCAAGGAGCGGACTTGCCTTTCCGGGACGCAGCGGAGGCGGTTCGTACGGATATCCTGCGCGAATCGAGCGGCGCGCATTGCCGCCGCCCTCGAACTCTTTGGCGGCCGCGACGATGGTAGGCTCTTGCGCGCTCGCAAGATCCTTTACCAGCACGATGTTGCCGAATCGCGGCACGAGTTCGCAGATGAGCGAATACCGGTCTTCGACGCCGAAACGCGACCGCGATCCGAAATCCACCCGCACGAGCCGATCGCCCGCGCGCGAGCGCACCGCGAGCAGTGTGGTGCCCCGCAGCGCGGCGCCGGCAGCGCGCACGAAACCGGGCTCCGCCTTGACGGGCAGATCGCCGTCTTCAATCGTGATAACGGGCGTAGGTGCGAAGACGTCGACGCAGAGCAGGCTCGTGGCCCCACGCGACCACAAGGCTAGCGCGAAACGACCGTCGTCGAGCTGTCCGGCGTCGCGGACGCGCGCGCCCCCCCATCCCCGCTCCAGTTCCCATGCGAGCCGTCGAACGAGCAGCCAGTCGGTATACACGTAGAGCTTCTTCGCGTCAGGGTACGACTCGACCATGCGAGGATTGCTTTTGAAGATCGCGGCGCTGCTCGGTGTCGCGCTAGTGGCCGCTTGCGGCGGTCAGCCCGGACCCCACGTTCAAGCGCATCCTGACGGATGGACCCAGCAAAGCCACGGCAAGGGGAACCCCGTCTGGTTCAACCCGAAGGCGCCGCGAGAGCAGTATTCCACCGCGTCGAACCCGCATTTTAGCGGGACGCTGCAAAATTTGGCCTCCGCAATCACCACGAACACGCTGCTTTCGCACAAAGGCGCGAAATTCGTGCGCTCCGATCCGTTCCCGGCGTGCCCGGGCGAGGCCGGCATCCAAACGTTTAGAATCCCGGGGACCAAGGGCGAGGACGTCCTGCGCGTGGCGTTCACGCAGTGGAACGGCGCCGCGCTGACAGCTTCGTATCAGCGCCCCATTTCAAGTCCCGAAAACACCGACGCGCTGCACGCGATGACACGCACGGTCTGCACGGCTGTTCTTGGGACACAAAAATTCCCCGCGGCACCGACGGCCCGACCGCAGCCGCGCAGCACCGTGGTTCCGCGCGCAAAAGGCGCCACGATTTTCATGGGCCGGCCACCTACGCCGACACCTTAGACGGCGGGCACCGCTGACGGCCACGTCGGTGCGCGCTAGGGTATGCTGTCGGGGTACCAATCGGTAAATACGCGCCGCGGAGCGCTTTCCGCCGGCGCCGGGGCGGTATCAAATAATGCGAGTTCTTCGCCCAGCCAGTGCCCAGCGTTTGATTCTGCTGTGGAGCGAGATGCTACGCCCAGTATGCCATTGTTAAAGGCGCCTTGGGCAACGCGCTGACACTGCGCGCGCGAGCTTCCCTCCGGATAGGTGGGCGCGAACCCATTTCCGGTAACGCCGCCCTCGCTGACAACATCGAGCGCTTCCAATTCATCGATGTTCAGCGTAACAAGCACGGGCCGCGCCGACGGCTTAAGGTCAAACAACCTGATGGCGCGGTCGCGGTGCTGCCAGCGCGCGTTTGCAGCGGCAACTTCGATCGTCGCATTGAGATAGAGCGCGCCGAACATGCCGGATGGGTTCCATCGACCGCCGTAGCGCTTGGCATACTCCGTCGAAAGCGGATCAACCCAGGCGGGATTCGCGATGCGGTAATATGCGCCGCCGCGGCGCGTGAGAATCACGGGTAGGAAAAAAGACGATGCAGATACGAGAACACGGGTTCAACACCGGCCTGCGCGATCGTCTGCAAAATCGTTTTACCGCCCAACCATTCGTCCGGGGTACGCACGATCTCCGGCAGCCGTTCTTCGCGCACGTCCCGTACCAGCACGCGCGCGAGATCCACGAGGCGCTCGACGCTTGCGCGGCGGTTCAATGGAATGCCGTGCTGGCGCCAGCCGACGAGCGAGGGGCGGCGAATCCCAAAGAGATCGGCGAGATCCTCGTCGGAGATTCCGAAGGCACGCCGCACGAAGGCGAGATCGAGTGAATCTTCCGGGGTCCGAGCCGCCGATTCAGAATGGGCGCCAGGTCGTTTGCCGCGTCGTTTTCTGAGGCATCTGCTACTATATCAGAGCGCCGTAGGGAGCTACAAGGTTCCTACGACCCTGCAAAAGCGGCGTGGCCTTGCTCGAATGTCCATCCCTGCGGTGAGGTGCCTTGCTGCTGGGAGCTGAAAAGGTGCGGGGGCCCCTCGCTCTGAATGGTACGGGTTTGCCCAAAGGGTTGACGTGGGGGACCGTAAGTGGTCCCCCATGCGTTACGAGTGGGGAGGATGCTGGGCCCGGGTCTACTTTTCGTCGTGTCAGGGCCGTCGGGTGCCGGAAAAGACACGCTGGTGGATGCGTTGCGTGCGCGGCTGCCACGATTACGCTACTCGGTGTCCGCAACGACTCGGTCGCCCAGGGCGGGGGAACGCGAAGGAGAGCACTATTTCTTTCTGACGCAGGAAGAATTCGAGCGGCGCCGCGCTCGCGACGGCTTTCTGGAATGGCGCGAATACAACGAAAATTTTTACGGCACGCCCCGCGATTACGTGGAGCGCACGCTTCGGGCCGGCTATGATTTGATCATGAAGCCCGAAGTGCACGGGGCGCTTGCGATCAAACGGGCTTTTTCGGATGCCGTGCTGATTTTTCTGGCGCCCGACAAATTTTCACACCTGCGTCCGCGGCTGCTCGCGCGGCGCACCGAAACGAACGAAGAGATCGCGCGCCGGCTCGAGATCGCGCATCAGGAGTTTCGGCACGTGCGCAGCTTCGACTACATCGTCATCAACGAAGAGTCACGCTCGGACGCAGCGGTGCGGGACCTTCGGGCCATTTTGCAAGCAGAGCGCTTCCGGATTCACCGGTTCAGCGACGACTCGATAAGGGAATTGGAAGATTCATAAATGAGCGATTCGGTTTTTGGAGATCTGGACAGGCTGCTCGACCACGTCGATTCGAAGTTCAGCCTGGTCAACGTCGTGACCAAACGCGCCAAACAGTTGAACAACGGGGCCCCGGCCCTGACGGAACGGGTGAACCCCAACAAGCCCGTCTCGACGGCCTTCAACGAAGTGGCCGCCGGCAAGATTCAATATCACCGGACCAGGGAAGGAATAAAGTAGCAGGCGTTCGCCTGCCATTTGGGGGGGCATCTGCATGTGCGGCATTGTGGGGTACATCGGGCAGCGCGACAGCGTACCGATCATTTTGGACTCGCTCGCGCGGCTGGAATACCGCGGGTATGACAGCGCCGGCATTGCCGTCATCGACTCGGCAGGGTCGCTGACCGGCTCCAAAGCCGAAGGCAAGCTCCAACGGCTGGCCGAGCGTCTGCGGAACGGCGGACGTATCGCCGGCTGCGTGGGCATCGGGCACACGCGCTGGGCCACGCATGGGCGTCCTTCCGACGCCAACGCGCATCCCCACATGGACTGCGCCGGCAGAATCGCCGTCGTGCACAACGGCATCATCGAAAACTATGCACCGTTGCGCGCGAAGTTGATGCAAGCCGGACACGCGTTCAAAAGCGAAACGGACACTGAAGTGCTCGCGCACTTGATCGAGGCCCACTATTTGCGCGGCCCGGCCGCCGGCAACCTGGAAGAGGCGGTGCGTCGCACGTTACGTGAGGTGACGGGCGCCTATGCGCTGGGCATCATCAGTTCCGATCACCCCGACCATCTGATCTTCGCGCGCAACGGCGCCAGTCCGCTGGTGATCGGCATCGGCGAGGGCGAGATGTTCGTCGCGTCCGACACGCCCGCCATCTTGCAATACACGCGCAAAGAGATCATTTTGCAGGAAGGCGAGATGGTGGTCGTCGGCCGCGATGGGTGGAAGCTGACGGATTACGAGGGCAGCGCGCTGGAGCGCGAGGTCATGCAAGTGACCTGGGACGCCGGTTCGGCGGAGAAGAGCGGCTTCAAGCATTTCATGCTCAAGGAGATCTACGAACAGCCCAACGTCATCAAAGAGACGCTCGCGGGACGCGTGGACGAGTGCAACGACGTGCACTTGGGCGCGGAAATCGGCATCGCGGAAGAGCAGTTGCGCGGCCTTTCGAAGATTGCGATCACCGGCTGCGGCACCGCATATCACGCCGGAATGGTCGGCATGTATCTGCTGCGCTCGCTCGTCCACGTTCCGGTGGAAATGGAGCTGGCCAGCGAGTTTCGGTACGGCGATCCGGTCATCGATCCGACCTCGCTCACGATTGCCATGTCGCAGTCGGGTGAAACCGCGGACACGATCGAGGCGGTGCGCATCGCCAAACAAGCCGGCTCCACCGTCATGGGCATCTGCAACGTGCTCGGCTCTCATCTCACGCGCGTCGCCGACGGCACGCTCTTCACGCGCGGCGGCCCCGAAATCGGCGTAGCGGCGACCAAAACGTACGTGTCGCAAGTGACTGCGATGACGCTGTTCGCGCTGTACTTAGCGCGCCTGCGCGCAAGCGCTCCGCTCGAACGGTTGCGCGAAATCGCAGACAATACCAAGCTCCTCCCCGCAGCCGTCGACGTAGTGCTCAATACGTCCGACGACATCCGCACGGTCGCGAGGAAGATCCGCAAATCGCGATCCGTGTTGTTCTTGGGACGGTACGTGAACTTTCCGACCGCTCTGGAAGGAGCGCTCAAACTCAAAGAAATCTCGTATATTCACGCCGAGGGGTACGCTGCCGGTGAAATGAAGCACGGACCGATCGCGCTGCTCGATTCGAACGTTCCGGTTGTCGGCGTCATGACGGACGGCCGCATCCGCGAGAAAATTCTTTCCAATCTGGCCGAATCGAAAGCGCGTGAAGCGCCGGTCATCGTGGTCGCCAATCACGGCGACGAAGACGCCAAAGCGATTGCGGATCACGTGTTTTGGGTGCCGAAGGTCGACGAACTGCTCTCGCCCATCGTCAACGTCATCCCGCTGCAGCTGCTCGCCTACCACATCGCCGACATCGAAGGCAAAGACGTCGATCAGCCGCGCAACCTTGCCAAGACCGTTACGGTGGAGTAACGGCTATCGCCCAGATCAACACCGCTTCTGCCACCGCATCGCCCAGATAGATCGGCCGAATCCGGCGTTTGAGCGCGTACACCGTATCGATCGTCGCAAACGCGAGCGCCGTCAGAATGGAAAGGGTTTGCGTTTCGCGCGAGCTGCGGCCCTCGCGCGTGCCGATTGCGATGGCGATTCCGTTGACCAGCGCCAGCGCGCCGACCATTTGCACGAGCCACCAATCCTGCTTGCGCCCCGTGACGGCTTCGAAGGTGCGGCGGCTTACCAGCGGCCACACTCCGGTGGCGACATAGTAGCCGGCTTGAAAACGCAGTGCGGCGAGGCGTCGATTTTGCATGGTGCACAGCATACCATCGCCGGGCATCGCAGGCACAGGGCGCTTCGTGTTACCCGGCTAACTCCGGGCAGGATGATTCGAAGCGATGGACGACGAGCGGACCAGCTGCGGCCGGTCAGCATCGAACCGGATTTTTTGAAATATGCGGAAGGCAGTTGCCTGATCGCCGTGGGCCATACTCGTGTCCTGTGCGCCGCGAGCATCGAAGAGCGCGTGCCGCAATGGATGAAAGGCCGCGGCACTGGGTGGGTCACGGCCGAGTACGCCATGCTGCCGCGGGCAACGCAGGAGCGCACGCAGCGCGAGGCTTCCAGGGGGCGGGTGGGCGGACGCACGCATGAAATTCAGCGCATCATCGGCCGCGCGCTGCGAGCAGTGACCGACATGGCGAAGCTCGGAGAACGCACGGTGTGGCTCGACTGCGACGTGCTGCAGGCAGACGGCGGCACTCGTACGGCGGCCGTGACCGGCGCGTGGGTGGCGCTCACGCTCGCGCTGCTGCGCGCCTTCGATCCGAAAGACCCGCGAAAATGGCCGCTGGCGGGGCAGATCGCCGCGACGAGCGTTGGGTTCGTCGCGGGTTATCCGCTGCTCGATCTGGCGTACGATGAAGACAGCCGCGCGGAAGTCGACATGAACGTGTTTATGACCGACTCCGGAACAATCACGGAAGTCCAAGGCACGGCCGAAGCTAAGCCGTTCAGCCGTTCGGAGGCTCGACACGCTGCTGGATCTGGCGCAGAACGGAATACGAACGCTGCTCGCGGAGCAGTGCGCGATCGTGCAGACATTCGGCTATCCCGGCGCCGAGGCGCGCGCAAGCGCCGGGACGGCGCCGGTTTGACGGAGGACGCCTTTCACGCTTTGGTCGCCCGCGTGGCCGAATTCTACATCACCGATAAAGCGATGAAGACCGCGCAGCGAACGATCGAGACCGCGCTCGCGAGCGGCACGGCAGATGCGCCGGCGCGCGAGCAGTATGTGGCTGCGGTTCGCCGGTACTTCGGCGGATTCGAGCGTGAGGCGCGCGTGCATCTGCGCGACGTCGATAAACGTTTGGAACAAGTCAACCAAGTGCATTTCAATCTGACCGCCGAGCGCGGCGTCGCGGTGCGGCGCATCGAAGCCACACAGGCGGTCCTGCAGGACGTCGAACGTGTCGCGAGCGCTGAACGAGTCTGACGCCTCCAACCGCGCCGAAGCGGTCGAGCGCGTAAGCGTCGGCGCGCTGGAAGGCGTCGGGCGGAAGGTCAATTCCCTCTTCGAGTACATCGGCGGTCTGGCGGCGTTGGGCGGCGAGGCCGCCGGGACGATCGTAAAGCTGCGGATCCGCTTTGCCGAAACCGTGAACCAATGCTTTTTGCTCGGTTATCAGTCATTGATCATCGTGCTGCTGACCTCGCTGTTCACCGGAATGGTGTTCTCGCTTGAATCAGCAGTGCAGGCAGTGCAGTACGGCTTCGGCAGCTTCGTCGGCGGCATCGTTTCGTATACCAACGTGCGTGAACTGGGACCGATGCTCACTGCGGTCGTGGTCGCCGGCCGGGTCTGCGCGGCCATCGCTGCAGAGATCGGTTCGATGGTCGTGACCGAGCAGGTTGAAGCGCTGCAGTCGCTGGGTCTGGCGCCCGTGCGGTTCCTAGTCGTGCCGCGCCTCCTCTCGCTGATGATCATGCTGCCGCTGCTGACCGTTTTCGCCGACGTCGTGGGCGTGATGGGCGGCCAGTGGATCGCGCACGCCCAGGCGCACATCAGCTACGACGACTTCATGTCGTCGGCGCGTCAGACGATCGGCTTTGAAGACGTGGTCAAAGGGCTGTTCAAGTCCGTTATCTTCGGGATCATCATCGCACTGGTAGGTTCGTACCAAGGCCTCACGACGACGGGCGGCGCCGCAGGCGTGGGCAAGTCGACGACGAGCGCGGTCGTCATCTGCATCATTTTGATTTTCATCGTCAACTTCATCATGTCGTTCTTCCTGTATGGAGGCGGCTGATGCCCGAGCTCATCGGGAAACTCGACGACGTTTCCATGAGTTACGGCGACCGGATCGTGCTGCGCAACTGCACGCTCGACGTCGTAGAAGGCGCGATCACGTGCATCATCGGCCTCTCCGGTGCGGGCAAATCGACGATCCTGCGCCTGCTGGACGGGTTGCGCAAGCCCGACGTTGGGCATGTGTACGTGCGTGGGCGCGACATCTGCCACATGCGCGAGAGCGACCTCATCGAGATGCGCACCAAGATCGGCTTTGCATTTCAGTTTGCCGCGCTCTTCGACAGCATGACGGTGGGCGACAACATCGCACTGCCGCTGCGCGAGCATACCTCGCTCACCGAGAAAGAGATTCACGAAGTCGTGATCAACACGCTCGACAGCGTTGGCCTCGCGCACACGTACCGGAATATGCCGGCCGAGCTCTCGGGCGGCATGCTCAAACGCGCGGGCTTCGCGCGCGCCGTCGTCACGAATCCGGATCTCGTGCTGTACGACGAACCGACGACGGGTCTGGATCCCATCGTGACGCATTTGCTCACGGACACCATCAAGCGCCTGCGCCAGCAGCTCAACGCCACCGCGGTCGTCATCTCGCACGATTTGCAGTCGATCTACATGATGGCAGACTACGTCGCGATGCTCTTCGAGGGCGCGATCATCGAGTACGGAACGGTAGAGGAGGTTCGCAAATCGATGAACCCCATCGTGCAGCAATTTCTTTTGGGTTCCGAAGTGGGACCGATACCGCTCTAAACATAGCGGTGCGCAGGCCGGAGCCCGGGCTGCGGGAATAGGGGAGCGGATGTCAAGACAAGCACAACTGGGGCTGTTCGCGGTGGTCGCGCTGCTCTTGCTGTTTGGAATCTTCTACGTGATCACGGATTTCGGCACGCGGCATAGCGGCTACCGGATCGGCGTGCGCTTTGCTTCGGCTGCCGGGTTGCCGACCGGGGCGCAAGTCTTCTTTAGCGGCGTGACGGTCGGAACGGTGGACCAAGTGCAGCTGTTGGCCGACAACAGCGTCGACGTCATTCTCGCCATTCAGAACAACATCAACATCCCCAAAGACTCCAAGTTTCTCATTCAAGCGCCGCTCACCGGGACGCCTAATCTCATCATTGCGCCGCCGGTCCCCCGTCCGCTGCCCGCCGGTTACAGTGCAACGCCGCTGCCGAACGTGGCGGTGCTGCCCAAACGCGTGCTGCCGATCGATGAGCAGCCGATCGGCATCGCCAGTCCGACCATTTCGGATTTGCTGCAGCAGGGACAAGGCGAGGTGCGTCGCTTGGATTCCATGCTCGCCACGCTGGAAGATCGCGAACCGAAGCTGCTCAATACGCTGCAGACGGCGCTGGCCAACGTGGATGAAATGACCACCGAACTCAGAGGTACCGTCGCCGATCTGTCGGGCACGCTCGACAGCACCATGCAGCAGGCCAGCACGCACATCGTCGGCATGACCGCCACGCTGGATTCGACCCTCTCGCGCAACCAATATAAAATCGACAGCATGCTGACCTCGCTCGACAACACGGCGCTTGCGCTCAATAAGTCCATGGACTCGCTGCAAGGGCTGGCGACCGATCCGCGCTTGAAAAGCAATCTCCTTACGACGACGGCCAATATCCGCGAACTCAGCGGAAACATTGCGGGACTGACCGGTGACTTGCGCGCCGTGACGGGTCCGCAAACGCAGGCGCAGTTGCGCGAGACGGTCGCGAATTTGGATGCGGCGACGCAAAAGGCCGATTCGCTGCTGGGCACGCTGGGCGGACGCAGCCATGTGTACGGCGTGGACGCAGGCGCGACGCCATACCCCATCGCAGCAGGTCCGAACGGAACGCCGCGATCCACAGCGCAGATCCCGGCGCCGGCGCCGACTGCTGCGCCCCTCGGGCAAGGCTTGAACGGCATTCTTCGCAGCTTGGTGCAGGTGCAAATGCGGCTCAACTTCCTGAATGCGCAAAGCGTGAACGGCCCGAGTCCGTTGCTCACGGCGGATCGCGGACCGCAGGCGGATATCAATGCAGTATTTTTGCCCCGCGGAAACATCGGCGGGATGCTGGGAGTGAACGACATCGGCGGGAAGACCACCGTAAACGCAGTGGGCATCAAGCATGCCGGCGCGTTGCAATACGGCGGCGGCATCCTCTATTCGCAAATCGGCGCGCTGGGTTCATACGACGCCGGCAGATTCGGCGCGGAAACGCGGATCTACGACCTGCGCCGTCCGACGTTGGACATCTACGGCAACTTCAACGTCGTCAAGTGGGGCAAGATTTTCTTAGGACAGCGGGATCTCACGCGTTCGGATCGCCGCACGGTGTTCGGTCTGCAGCTGCAGTTCTAGGGCGTTATGGATCAAAGCAGACCGCGAGTGGGGATCATCGGCTCCGGGGCCATGGGCACGCTGTTCGGCTTTCATCTCGCGTCGCGATGCACCGTGACGATGCTCGATAGAAATCCGGCAGTGCTCGCAGCGATAGAGCAGTACGGGGGCGTCTCGGTGAACGATGCGCCTGCACGCGCCGTTCGCATGGGCAGAAGCGCGCGGGACCTCTTCGGTTCGAACATGGTCTTCCTGTTCGTCAAAGCCGTCGACACGCTGCGGGCGCTCCGGCCGTTCGCCGGCGAACTGAGTCCCTCGACGCCGATCGTCTCGTTGCAGAACGGCGTCGGGAACGAAGACGCGATCAAAACCGCGCTGGGCGGCGCGGTGCCTGTCGTGCTGGGGATCACGACCGAATCATCGCTGACGATCGCGCCGGGACGCGTTCGCAGTTCGGAAGAGGGCAACACCATCATTGGTTCCGGAGGCGCTTCGCCGACGACCTCGCGCAGCGTGGCGGAATTGCTCACGCAGAGCGACATGCGCGCCAGCGTCGTGTACGACATTCGCCCGCACCTTTGGGGCAAACTGGTCGCCAATGCCGCCATCAATGCGGTCAGCGCCGTACTGGACTGCGAGGCCGGCGCAATTTTGAAAGATCCGAATGCGGCGCGCCTGGCCGAAGCGCTGGCGGAAGAAGCAGCCGCCGTCGCCGCCGCACTGAAGATCAATCTGCCGTTCGCCAATCCCTGGCAGTACGTCACCGAAGTCATCGCCGTCGGTGCGGACAGCAAAAGTTCCATGGCGTTCGATCTGGAGTCCGGACATCCCAGCGAGATCGATCACATCAACGGCGCCGTCGCCGCTGCCGGCAGGCGTACGGGGGTTCCCACGCCGTACAGCGACGCCATGGTGCGCCTGGTCAAAGCCAAAGAAACGATGGGTGCGCAGCAGCGCAGCCTGCTCGTCTAAACGTTCGCTACGAGTGCAGTGAAGAGCGGAGGGTTATGCTCGTGAATTGTCCATCGTGCCAAGCCGGCGTCCCCGAACAAGCGCGCTTTTGCCCGAATTGCGGCGCGCCCGTGGCGGCGCAGACGACCGTGGGATCGTACAACGAACCGCAGCCGGAACTCGACAATCCCAAAACGCCGATAACCCTTGGCGACCTGACGATCCGCATCGAGGGCGAGCTGGTCCCAGTCGTCGACGTCGAACTCGGTCGCGCGGAAACGGTGTACTTCGAACATCACACCGTGCTTTGGAAGCAGCCGCAGGTGACGCTGGGCTTCATGGGCGTGCAAAATGCCGCGAAGCGATTTTTTGCGGGACTGCAAATCTTTATTTCGACCGCGAGCGGTCCCGGAAACGTGTCGTTTTCCCGCGAAGCGCCGGGACAAATCGTGGCACTGCGGCTGCAGCCCGGCCAATCCGTCGACGTGCGGGAACATCAGTTCCTACTCGCAACCGGGAGCGTCGACTACAACTTCTACTGGCAGCAAGGATTGGCGAACGTGCTGTTTTCGCGAACCGGCTTGTTCATCGATCGCTTTACGGCGGGCCGCAGCGAAGGCTTGGTGCTGCTGCACGGATACGGCAACGTGTTCGAAAAGACGCTCGGCGCAGGGGAAACGATCGACGTGGAGCCGGGAGGCTGGCTATGGAAGGATGCCAACGTGCGCATGGACACCGTCTCCGTGCTGCAGTCCGGCGGCGGAGGCGGCCTGATGGGCGCGATTGGCGCATTCGTCGGCGGAGCGGCGCTCTCGCTCAATCGCTTTTACGGTCCCGGACGCATCGGGATTCAATCGATGACGTACCACGCACCGCAGTCCGAAGGCGCAGCGCAAACCGGCGGAACGAACAACTTGGGCAACGTCATCAATTCATTTTTGAATCCTCGCCAATAAAGCTGTACGGAACGCTACGGCACACCAAAGAAACCAACAGCGGCCAGAGCCATGCACTCGAACAAAATCCCCGTAGTCCACCCCACCCCGCGAACGTACCGTTCCCCGGCGTAGGCCGTGATGAATCCGAGCCCCAAAAAAGCGAGATGATCAAAAGCATGCAGTGCCGGGTGCGCATCGAGATATCCGAAGGTAGCGGGCCACATGAGATACATCGCCGCCATCGGCGCCGTAACGACAGGGGCGATCCAGATTGCCTTGGAGCGTTCAGCGCTCGGTTTCAAACCCGCAGTGGCGACCAGGCCGGTGGCCACGCCCAGAGCGATCACAGCGGCATGCCAGCCGTGGTGCAAGGATACGGTCACCGTTACCGGCGCCATCACCGCAGGCGTAACGGCAACGGCGACGCTCACAGCGCCCACCGTCCACAAAGCGATGCGCCACATCGGATTCTTCATGTTGGATTCCCGCTCTCACCGGCAGGTTTACGAGGGAACGGTCCTGCTCTCAGTCGGATCGCCTCGATAAGCGTCACGATTAAACCAAGGAGCAACACCAGCGCGCCGAGCGTTGCCCAGACGGCAATGTGCGGTCCCGGACCGGGTTGCTCCGCTTCACGGCGCGGCACACCATATGCGCCGGCTACGTAGAAACCCGCTAAGAACAGCGCACCGCCGCCAAAAATTCCGACGCCTATTATCCAGCGCATCAGCAGTGACGTCACCTTGCCGCTGCGTTCTTCGAGCATCACAAAGACCCAACCGATGATGAACAACAGCACACCTTCGAGCAAATAACTATGAAAGTGCGCGGGAACCCACAGCGTGTTGTGCAGCACCATGTTGAACGGGATCGTAGCGTCAATGAGCGCTCCAATGCCGCCGACAACCCAACCAACCAATCCGGCGTAGATGAAGAGAGAACCCATGGTCCAGCGCATTGCCGATCGGTACACGAGCATCAAGCCGCTGAAAATCGTTACGGCCGCAACCGGCAGCGCCTCCGAATATGATGCGAACTCGCCGATGTATTGGAGGGCGCGAAACTGAACGAAATCGTAGTAAAAATGATGGAATGTCGCGAGCAAGACATATACGAGCGTTGCCCACCACGCAATTATCCACATCGGTGACACCCTGAAGTTCCTGCCCGTATAACGCGGCAGACCAATAATAACCGCGGCTACCGCCATGTACATCGCCAGGTTCGCCAGTTCGTGCCCGAAAAGATACGTCAAATTCTTTGCCCAGAGCGGATCCAGCGCGACGCTGCGATCGATCCAATGCACAATGAGCGCAACCCCGATCGTCATGCCGTCCGCTGCGGTGATGAGTCCGGAGAGCGACACCACCAACGCCGCGAGAGCCGGCAGCGACGGCGATGGTTTGCCGGAAGCGGCGAAGCTCTTCGAATGGAACACGACATCCCACCCAAACGCCCCACGAAATCCGCCGTAATTCGAAAGAACGAAACCGAGCACTTGGATACACCAAACGCTCCATCCAAGCGTGACGAGCGCGAGTCCTATGAGAAACACGCCGATCGACCACTGCGTCCACGACGGGTTGATGAACGGCAGCGGGTAGAGGTACGTCCAGCTGCCGCCGAAGCCGCCCGCGAACACGCTCGCGAATACGGCCCCGACGCCTACGGTCATAACGCCGTACGCCCAATAGGCGACTCGTTCGTCCATGTAACCTTCGGCTCGCAACAGATACCACAACAGGCCCATCGAACCGATCACGACCGCCAAAATCATCAATGTGCCATGGAGCGTCATGAGTCCGTAAAACAACGCAGGACTGAGTACGATGAAGCGCGCCTGTTCCGCCCGCATCAGAAGACCCACGATCGCCATGCCGGCAAATATCGCAAGACCCGTGTTCACGTACATCCACATGATGCGCCGGGCTCTGTCTACACCGAGTGCGATCATAGACGCCATCATCGCACCCGGAATACTGCGAGCATCGCGGGATGTCCGATACCGCAGTATTCGAGACACCGGATCGTGTATCGTCCTGTCCGGCTGAAGTAGAACGGCAGATGGTTTACGTAATGTGGCATCGCCTGCACCTGCCCGAGAAGCGTACCCCGCGGATCGTAAATGCCGACTCCGTGGTTGACGTCGGCGGAGGTCACGTCAAAGATGACATGTGCATTCACGGGGACCTCGGCGGGGACTTGAAAGTGGTATTGCTGCGCGACCACGGGAAAATGCTTGAACGACGTACTTTCGGCGACGGTTGGGTATGGGAACCACCGAATCGAGATAATGAACGACGCTACAATTGCGGTCAGAAGCCCGAGAAACCACCAACGTCGAAGCCCGCGCTCTCCATCCGTGCGTTCCGATAACGCGGCCGTGAGTCCGAACGTCGTGCTTGCAACGGCAAGCATGAATGCAACGGCGATGGCGGCGGCGATCGCGAAAGCGAGAAGGATGTCTTGCCCTTTCGTCATTCCATTCAAGCCTTTGTAGACGAAAATGCGGGGCGGCTGCGCAGCTTTCCGAGCAGGAGATGGAAGTACAGCATGCCGCGCATATCGCCCAGCGAAAGTAGGACGTCCTCCAGACTAATGTGTGGATCGCCGGATAGGAGTCTGATGTTCTGTGCCACCCCCGAGTCCCCCATCGGGAAAACATCCAGACGTCCGAAGCCGCGTAGGAGAATGTTCGCCGCGCTCCAACGGCCGATGCCGCTGAACGCTTGCAATTCTAAAAGCGCCTCACTCGTCGGCAGCGGCTCAATGCGTGCGGACGTAATCGCGTTCGACTTCACCGCTGCGGCCGCACGTTTCAGGTATGTTACTTTTTGATGGCTCAGGCCGAGACTCAACAGATCTTGATCGCCGGCCTGTATGATCTCATCCGGGGCGGGAAAGACTCGGAGCGGCACGCCGCCGTATTCTAGAGGCTCCGAGAAGCGCTCCACGAGCCGTCGCATGGTCGTGGAGGCCGCCGCGATGCTCAACTGCTGGAACACGATCCCGTTGCACAGCGCTTCCCAGAGGTGGGGATATCGCGGCGGCTTTACGCCGCGCAGCTCCTTCGCCAGGGCGGAGAGCCACGGAAAACGCGCAACACGACGATACCAGCGATGCAGATCGACACGCGTCCCCAACAGCGTTCTCACGGTTTCGAGACGCGCCGCGGCGCCGCGTCCGGTAATCCTCACAGAGAGAACCCCGTCGGTCTCTTGCTGCACTTCGATGATGTTGACCCCATCGTCGCTGCGCAGTGCCCGTAGATACGTTCCATCAGGCGTGAGAATGTCGACGATGTTGCTGCTGACTCGGCGGAGCGCCTGGGCGGTCAGGTCCAGCCGATACGGCGCAACGGGCGTAATGGTCGTGCGCAGGCTCATGCCGCACTTCAAGGTTTGCCGAGCGGTGATTTTCGCACTTCAATCTGCCCATCGTGAACGCGCGTTTCGAGACACGGTTGCGGGTGTACCGCGGGTCCATCGAGCACACGGCCGTCCTCCAGCGCAAATCGCGAGCGGTGCCAGGGGCACTGAATGCTGTCTGCGATAAGTTTGCCTTCCGAAAGCGGTCCGCTGAAATGCGAGCAAGTTTCGGCTAGAGCAAAAATCCTCGTTCCACGCCGGACCAACAGGATCGGAACACCATCATGCTCCCCGCGCTTGGGTTGTGACTCCGCCAGTTCCGATTCGGCCAAGACCGGCACAAAGTCGGCCGGAAAAACTTGGCCAGCCGTACGATCAACGCCCACTCGGTGCGTGTAAATCATCTCGCCTCCCAGATGAGCTGCGGTGCTTATCAAGCCATACGCTATGGCACGCAGTATCCGGGTCATGCTCCGCGACTCGCGGCTGCGCCAAATGAGTGAAGCGGCGAACAACGCCGTTCCGCTCAGGTTCAACATACCGTGCGTCATGCCAATCCGGCGAGCGGGGGCATCGGCATCCTGCCAATCGGTCACGCCCGAAACGGCTGCACCGAGTGCGCCTACTATTCCGACCGACACGGCAATGTCGGCAGCCGTCGCAAAATCATCGCGGCCGGCCGCGCACTGCAAGCCATCGAAAAAAAGGGCCGTTGTCCAGGCGCCAATCGGAACGTCGGTCAGGACCACGTGCAGTGGATCTCCCAGCCAAGTTCCGTTGAGGAAGTTCTTGAACTTTTGACCGCCCGGCCCCGCACTGCCGAACGCTTTATGCACGAGTTTCTGCAGGCTTTCTGCGACGGCTCTTGCTTGTTTCGATTCTTGCGGATCCGATCCACCCGTGATGTCTGGTGTTGCCATATCGATCATTTACTCCGTAGTCTTTGATTGCCTCGAAAAGTACATCATAGCGCAGCGTTCCTCGCAAAAGCCGCCGACGTCAGGTTCCCAGCGATACGCGCTTCCGCTGCGTTCTGGGGCCCAGCGTTCCATCTGAGCATGCGGCTCCTTCCTTAGGCGACGCGTATAGGCACGCACGGAACCGACAAGTGCGCGAGCTTTGGCACAATGAATTGTAAGGCGCGCGCAACTCTATGCTTCGTGAACGAAAGCGCTGTACTTTCAGTCAAATAGGCGTGGAAAGCGCGTTTTCATTAGCCGATAACGCGGGCCGCTCGCGCCCTCGCCCGGCGTCCAGCCAAGGGCGCCTTGAAGCCGCCGGCATAGAGGTTCGTGCCTTGGAAAGCAAGACGCATGTTGCGGCGCTTGCGCCCCCCGATTGCAACGCGTCGAAGATCGTGCGCGCAACGAATATCCCCGATTGCATCGCGTAGTGGATTCCCTTGAGCGACGCCACCTCGACGTATCCCGCCGCGCACCAGCGGGTGCAGCTTGAGATGCTGCAGCATCATGTGGACGTCGAGCGACGCGTCCGGATAGTCCATGCCGACGACGAGACCGATTGCAACGACATCGGCGCGAGGGCGGCAAGATCAAACACGCTCACGGTGCTGTTGCCGGCGTTTAGGACATAGAGTCTTGGATCGTCGTTCCTCGTTGCGACCCTGGCGCAAGGGGCCTAGCGAACATCGCGGCGCCAAGACAAAGCACGGCTAGGCAAATGGAGGCCGCAAGAAGAGCCAGAACTTTCGGAACAGTGCCCGTAGTGGGTCGTGGTATGCGTCCACGATTCGCTCTTTCGCCGGGATGATGGCGTTATCGGTAATCTCGATGTATGCAGGGCAGACTTCAGTGCAGCATTTGGTGACATTGCATAGGCCGATGCCGGCATCGCCCTTGAGCAGTTCAAGCCGGTTTTCACTATCCATCGGGTGCGCGTCGAGGCCAAGAATGCGAACGTAGAAGCGCGGTCCGGCATACCGCGGTTTCACTTCGGTCTGATAGCGCAGGACGTGGCAGACATCTTGACACAGAAAGCATTCGATGCATTTGCGCATCTCTTGCGCGCGGTTCACGTCGCGCTGATAAAACCGCCATTCCTGGTCCAAACGCGGCTTGAACGGCGGAATCGTCTGGTTCACGCGATAGTTCCACGATACGTCGGTGACCAGATCGCGGATCCGAGGAAAGGTCTGCAGAGGCTGAACCAGGATCGGTTTGTCGCAATCGAGCTCCTCCAGTCGCGTTCGGCACATCAGCTTTGGGCGGCCGGAGACTTCAGCCGAGCACGAACCGCACTTCGCGGCCTTACAGTTCCAGCGCACGGCGAGATCGTTTGCGAAGTGTGCCTGAGCGTACAGCACGGCATCGAGGACCACCATGCCGGGCTTGAGCGGGACCGCAAAGTCTACCCACGTTCCGGCAACGTCGTTGGCTGCGCCGCGATTGATTCGCAACGTTACCATTTGCGCCATCTCCTAAATCGCCAGCGGCCCGGACGGCGGATCGCTGGCCGGAAACGAATCCGCCAGCGTTTTATCGTACGCGTCGAGCGCGCCATCGGAGAAGTCGCCCCGTTCGAAAACAATGCGCGCAAGCGTTGGCGGCATTTGCGGCCGCTCAATGAACGCCGTCTGCATTACTCCGTCGACCATCTTCGTCACGGTATTGAGCCGTTCCAGAGCGCTGTTCAGAGCGGGAAAGTCGACTCTCGTGTGCGCACCGCGACTCTCACCCCGGAGCAGGGCGCTGCGCACAATCGCTTCGGCGATCCGCACCATGTGCTTGAGGTCGAGGGCGGTGTGCCACGCGGGATTGTAAAGCCGGGAGCCTGTAGTTCCTACGTGAGAAACTCGTCCTTTAAGCGTTTCGAGCCGGTCGAGCGCATTGCGTAGTCCTTCCTCCGAACGAAATACGGCGACGTCCGACATCATAACGGCCTGCAGGTCTTCCTGTACTGCGAACGGATTCTCGCCACCGCCGGATTCGAATGGCGTGAGCATCTCGCGCTCCGCCCGCTCCATCTGAGCGACTTCAGGAGTAACGCGCGGCGCAGCGCCGGCGTACGCGGCGGCCGCGGCGCCGGCTCGTCGCCCGAAGACAAGAAGATCGGATAATGAGTTGCCCCCCAGCCGATTGGCACCGTGCAGACCGCCTGCGCACTCGCCGGCGGCAAACAAGCCCGACACGGTCGTCGCGGCGGTTTCGGGATCGACGCGAATGCCGCCCATGATGTAATGCGTGGTCGGGTAGACCTCCATCGGTTCCTTCGTAATGTCTACATGGGCGAACTCCATGAACTGACTGTACATCGAGGGCAGCTTCCGTTTGATGAACTTCGCCGGCTTATGCGCGATGGACAGGTATGCGCCGCCGTGCGGTGAGCCTCGCCCTGCGGCGACTTCTGCATGAATCGCTCGCGCAACGATGTCACGTGTGGAAAGCCTCCATGCGTTTGGAATCGTACCGCTGCATGAACCGCTCGCCCGCGTTGTTCGTCAGGATTCCGCCTTCGCCGCGCACGGATTCGGTGACGAGAATGCCGCGCACACTTAAAGGCCAGACCATACCCGTCGGATGAAACTGAACGAACTCCATGTCGATGAGCTCGGCGCCGGCTTCAAGCGCGAGCGCCTGGCCATCGCCAGTTCCTTCCCACGAATTCGACGTGACGGCGTAGAGCCGCCCGGAACCTCCTGTCGACATAATGACGGCCGGAGCCTGGAACACGACGAAGCGCCCCGTTTCCCGGACGTAGCCCGCAGCACCGGCGATGCGGCCATCATGCAGCAGCAGCCGCGTGATCGTATACTCCATGAACACGTCAAGGTTGAGTTCTACGGCTCTATCTTGCAATGTCCGAATGAGCTCGATGCCCGTCCGATCCGCAACTTGAGCAAGCCGGCTATATGTATGGCCGCCGAAAAGTCGCTGCATAATGCCGCCCTCGGGCGTGCGATCGAAGAGGGCGCCCCACCGCTCCAGATTGTGAATCTCACTCGGTGCTTCGCGGGCGAGCAGCTCCGCCATCCGCCAATTGTTGATGTATTTGCCGCCGGCCATCGTATCGCGGAAGTGGATCTGCCACGTGTCGTCGGGATCGACGCTGGCGATGGAGGCGGCGATACCGCCTTCGGCGACGACCGTGTGCGCCTTCCCCAGAAGCGATTTGCAAACGATCGCCACGTGCGCGCCCGCGGTCGCCGCCTCGATCGCCGCGCGAAGTCCCGCGCCGCCCGCCCCGATGACCAGCACGTCTGCCCGATAGATTGGGTGCGCGCTCTCATTCACCGGAAAATCGCCCGCGGGTCGCTGATGATGCCCATCGCGCACAGCCGTATGTAGAGGTCGGTGAGCCCGACACCGTACAAACTCAGCCATGCCCACAATTGATGCTGCACCGTGAGCCGGGTAACGGTTCTCCAGGCGCCATAGCGGAAGCCGCCGCACGCCGCGCAGGAGAAGCAGCGCAAGTTGCCGCCGACGGCGTTGCGCAATGCGTGGCATCCGAAGGTGAACCCGCTTAACAAGACGATGTTGAGCAGCATGATCAGCGTTCCGAGCCCGATCCCAAAACGGCCGCCGAAGTCGAACGCTCGAAATGCGTCGATCCAAAGCCAAATGAGCACAACGATCGAGAGATAGAGAAACCAGCGGTGCACGATCGGCAGATACTTCAGCGGGAAAGCGGTTTCGCCGGTGTATGTGCGTGAAGGCTCGCTGACATCGCAGGCCGGTGGGCTCAAGAAATATGATCGATAGTACAGCTCTGCGATAGTAATAACAACTTAGGCGAAAGCCCAGCGGCACCCATAGGACGAGCAGTGAGCCCGAGAGCGGGAACCACGCCGGCCGCACGTACGGCGAATAAAATGGCGATAGGTACGGTCCATATCGAAAATCCACGCCGGCGAACGCAGCCCAGGTCGAATAGACGATAAAGATGGCGAGACCGAGTCCGCCGGCCACGGGCGCGATCCACCAGCGATCCTGACGATCGGTCGACCCAAGACCGCGAGCACCGACTTGGGCCGTGATCGTCTCGCTCACAATTTCACCCCGTTTTCCATCCTGTTTCTTCGCCGCCCGTTTTTTGGGTCCACTTTTCGCGCCCACGGCTGCGTCCTCCGGCGAAACGCGGAAGCAAGTTCGATCTCGTTGCTGGTGCCTCGCCCGCGCTGCCGGCGTTAGAGGCGGAGCCGGTCTACGAAGTGAAGTCCGACGATGGTGTTGTTTATATCGCCGTTGCGGACGGCGACGATCATATGCGGGAAAGACTATCACCAATGTCCGTAATACGTGGTTTGGATACAACGGCAACCGATCGTCCGTTCATCGGTGTTATTAAACTCAAGATCGATGCGGCGGATGTCGGCGAACTGTTAGCCGAAGGAACCAAAGTACTAGCTGCCGAGTCGCGCGAGTTGCAAGGCTTTCTGGCAGCACAGATTCTTGTTAGTATGGACAATACAACGATTGTTATTCTAACCGAATGGAGCGATCATCACGCTTGGAGCCAATCGCGGTACGATGCACGAGTGGGAGAAATGATCGAACGCCTCTATATCAAATCGACGATAATCGAGTTTGAGATTTACACTCGTCGCGCTGATTTTACTCGGGAGGTAGTATGAAGCTCGTTGCAGCGATCGACCGGGGCTTGCTTCTCCCCGAGCGGCTTATCGCTGAATCCAATGAATTTGCAATATACGATGTGGGTAACGATACGTATGCCCTGGTGCATCGCCACAAAAGCGTCGAATGGCAAGCAATCACGATTTCCGGGGACGGCTTGTTTCGCGTCGCGGAACTGCTTGCGGGTGCGACTCGCGCGTTGTATCGCGACGTCGCATCCGACCTTTCGCGCCGTCGTCGCCCGGGCGCATAAAGCGTTGGGGCCTTGTTCGCGGGATTCTCAGTCGCGACGCAGGACCGCGCGCTTGCAGTATTGATCGGAAACGGAGTAATACAGGTGCACGTCCTCGTCGATTAAGAGCACTGATGCGGCAAAGGCGATGTCAGTATCGCGGCCGGCCGGTGCAGCGTGCGGCAACATGAGCGGCTGCTCGGCTCGTCTGAGCACGCGCGTATAGTCGGCGCTGAAGGTAACGCAGCCTATGCGCCAATGCGCGTTTTGCGGTGCACCGTTATAGAACATCACCGGATTGTGCGTGTCGGAACTGACAACCGGCCCAGTGCTCAAATGCCAGCAATCCCAAGCGTCCGGCCGCGCGTCGAAAAGCGGGTCTAGCACTTCCCAGGGACCGCCGACGTTCTCGGAACGCGCCAGGCCAATCTTCGACTTCTGGTCCGATGCGAACTCGAAAAACAGACGCCAGCTACCGTCGGCGACGCGCACGATAGTTGCTTCCTTTGCGTTGGACGCGTGCGGCGATGCTTCCAGAGCAATGCCGCGCTTTTGCAAATGATGGACGTCCGGCCCCGTTGCGAGCAACAGCTCTCCACGCTTGAGATGCTCGTTCCAGCCGCTGTAATAGACGTAATAACATCCATCTAGGTACGCCATCGTAGGATCTTCGCAGCCGCCGCTATCGTAGGAATCAGCCACGTCCGGCCCCGGTCCGATTACCGGTTCTTCATCGAGGGCGAAGGTCAGACCATTGGTCGACGTGCCGTAATGAATGCGCGCGACTTTTTCGGACGGCGTATTTGAACGGTTAACGACTCGCAATAGCAGTTTGAACTCAGGTCCTTCCCGCCAAACGCAGGGGCTGAGCTTGTACATTGAAGCCAGGGGCTCCGAAGAGCCAAACTCTAGTTCGTCTTGCGATATGAAATGAAATTCGTGCGTCATGGTTGTAACATCGTTGACTTATAGGGCGTTCGAGGAGTAGCTCTTTTATCGCACAAGCGCTCGCCGGTTCCCGGAAGTAGTATCTGGAACGTTTAAATCTGCGGCTTGAGCTGCATGAGGCGGATCGATCCTTGCGCGACCTCGACGTCGACTGAGCGCGGCCCTCCACCGTTGAGCGTCCCGTCGATCGTTTCACTGGCTCCGCGTGAGCTGCCGCGCAGGTTGAAATCGCTGAATACCGTTCCGTTGCCGGTATGTAAGTGCACGCGCGCTTTGGCTTTTTCGTTGACGTAGACCTCGGCGTTGCCGGTGGCAGCGGTGAAGCGCAGCGTGCCGGGCCAGTCGGTGCTCGCGAAGATCACGCTGAGATTCCCCGTGCCGACGGAGGCGTTGCCGTAGCGCGGAATCAGCATCCTGACGTCGCCGCGATCGGTGCGCGCGTTCACGACACCCTCGAAGTCGGCAACGTTGATATTCCCTTGATGCGTAAACAGATCCATCGCGCAGCCGGCAGGCGCGCGTACCAAAAAGCGCACGCCGGTTGTATGCGCTTGCGCGCTGATCAATAGCGCACGCATCGTTACGATCGTTTTCGGTCGATCCGGCGGTGCGTATGCCCACAGCACGTACTCGGTTTGTGGCGTGCCGCGGGCTGGAGCATAGGCGTCGATGTCCCCTTGCACGTTGCGAACGGCGATCGTGCCGCCTGGCGCAAGCACGCCGGTTCGCATGAGCGAGGGCGTTTGGGGCGCACACGCCGCGGGCAACGCTAGGAGGAGCAGAAGGCACGAACGCATCACGGCGCGTCGTCCATGCGTTCGCGCGGATGGGCCTCGTCGTACGCGCGCCGCTTGTGCTCCATCGACAGATTCGTATAGATTTGCGTGGTCGCTACGCTCTCGTGCCCGAGCAATTCCGCAATGGTAACCAAATCGACGCCGTTCTCTAGCAGATGCGTCGCGAACGAATGGCGCAGCGTGTGCGGGCTGGCGTGATACGCAATGCCGCTCAGCTGGTACACGGTGCGGAATATCTGCCAAACGTGACGCGGCGTCAAGCGCCGCCCGCTGCGGCCGACGAAGAGAGCCTCGTCGTTGGTGTGCGGACGCACGCGCAGGTAGGCTTCGATGGCCAGCGCTGCCGGACGATTGATGACCACGACGCGCTGCTTTTTGCCCTTTCCCATCACGCGAATTTCCCGCCGGCGCAAATCGGCATCGTTGAGATTAATGCCTGCCACCTCCGCACGCCGGAGTCCGCTGGCGTACAGCAGCTCCATCATGGCGTTGTCGCGCAACCGCAAAAACTCGGACCGTCCTGCCGGCGGCCGCGTTCGGAGCAGTTTGGCCACGTCTTGCGCGGCCAGCACCTCTGGCAATTTGCGCTCGATTTTCGGCGCGGGTACGTGCACGGCAGGATCGTCCTCGCGGTAGCCTTCGAGTTTGAGAAATTTGAAAAACGACTTGAGCGAAGAAATTTTGCGTCGTACCGCGACCATCTTGTAACCACGGCGCCCGGAGAGATCGATAATGAACTGCCGAATGTCGGAGGTGGTGGCACCCCGCAGCAGCGGCCACTCTTTTCGCGCAGGCCGCGATTGAGCGGACTGGCCGCGCTGCTCTAAAAATGCGCCGAACATTTCCAAATCGTGCGCGTAGGCCTCGACGGTGAGCTGTCCGCGTCCGCGTTCCAGCCGCAGGTAGGCGCAGTGCGCTTGAATCAGCGGGTCCACTGGGTGCATCTTGGAGACTTTGGAGCGCATCAGGGCCTCCCGCCGCAGCGCGGCGCAACATCACAGAATAGTTGTTTCATGATATTCGTAGGAGCCGCGTGGCGTCCTCCGGCAGGCTCCCCGATCGAGCCTCTCACACCCCGGGCCGGTCAGCGCGGTAACCCGTATGCGTTGAGGAACGGGTATTGGGCCGAGTTCGTGGTTACGTTCGTCCGCTGTCCTGCGTGGCACGACGCGAACCCGCTCTCGCCGCATGCGCAAGTGGGAAAACTTGAACCGCGGACTCCCACGGTTGGTCAGGTTGGTCAGGATTTCCGTTGTCAGTACGGCCGAGCCAGCCGCCGATCGCCTCGTTACGAGCGTCCATTCCATGCTCGGTGCCGCCGTCCAAATTCCCAGTATTATGGTATGGGACGGGAATCGGCCAGCCCAGCCATCGGCCCCTCCCCTGACGGGCGACGAAAAGGGCGTCCCGGAGGGGGCTGGACGCCGCTTTGACGGAAATCCCATTTGGTCATATAATTGTCTCAAATGGTGAACGCTGAAGCGATTCTCGACACCCTTGGTGAACGCCGCTCGAAGCATGCTGGTAAAACCGCTACACAGAGGATCATTCAGATGGTTCGCTCCGGCCTGCCGATGAAGTCGGTCGACCACCTTGCGAGACGTTTGCGCGTACCAGTGGCGGACGTAGAGATGATCGCGGGCATTCCGCGATCGACGGCCCATCGTAAGCGAACAGCCAAAGAAAAACTGAAGCCTGCCTCCTCTGAGCGTGTAGTGCGGATCGCTAGTGTCTTTTCCATCGCCGCCGGCGTCCTTGAAAGCGACGAAAAGGCAGCGTACTGGCTGCAGCAGCCGAATCGCGCGCTCCACGGATCCAAACCCGTGGACTTGCTCGACACTGAAATCGGTGCCCGCGCCGTCGAACAAGTGCTTAATAGACTCGAGCACGGAATCTATTCGTGATTCTCTGGCGTCTTGCGAAACGTAAGTACGCGTCCAGAGATCCGATGTTCAGTGGAGGGGGAGCGAAAGAGTACGGCGGACGATGGAACGCGATCGGAATCGCAATGGTCTATACGTCGTCCACGGCATCGCTGGCGCTCCTTGAAACGCTGGTGCACGTCGACCCGGCAGCTCTGCCGGCGAGCATCGTCGCGACGAAGCTTTACGTGCCAAACGACGTAACGGCCCGGGAACTAACTGAGTCCAACCTTCATGACGGTTGGCGCGACGTCGACGACAAGGGTTGCGCGGAGCTGGGCTCCGATTGGGCGCGCAGCAACGTATCGCTCTTGCTGCACGTGCCGTCGGCTGTTAATCCCCTCGAGCGTAACGTGCTCATCAATCCAGTACATCCGGAAATCGCGCGGTGTGAACTGCAAGATGTCGTCGATGTGGTGTATGACACGCGGTTGATCGCGCTAATTGTGAGAAGTGCGTCGTAGCAATCGCGTGGTCAGAATTATTTGCCAGGCTCAGTTTAAGAAGTTCGCATTACATTCGCGCAGCGATCAAGGATCGGTAGGTGGGCGACTTAAGGGTCTTTGGCGCCTGCTTTAATTTTGTGACGCGGCCTGATTGAACGCCTTCTCGCATGCGGCCCATCATTAGCGACGTTGATCCGTCTTTTTCCTTTGACGTTCGTCGAACCACACCGTTCATAGGCCGAAAAGCTCGTTACCGGTTCTTGTGAATCTGATCCGGCTCCGCAGATAGTATTCTATTGGTTTTCGTTCATCGAGCAGCAGCAGTAGCTGTTTGTGGATAACGTGGATACCGTGGACAACTTCGAAAGGTACGGCTTACGTTTATTGCGCCGCCGTCCGCATCCATGGCGGCGTGCACTCCAGGAACTGCGCGCGTGGCGTGCTATCAAGCAGTTGCCTCGACATGCATAGCACGCCCGACGTCGCCATTTGGATATTGAGCGCCGCGACCATCGCGGCGATTTTGTTGCGTCCCGCGCGCATCGCCGAATGGATCTGGGCCGTTCTGGGCGCCGCTGTCCTCGTAGTCGCCGGCTTGCTGCCGGGCGCTCAGGCCGCCGCCGCGGCGCTGGACGGGGTGAACGTCTATCTTTTCTTGGCGGGAATGCTGACGTTGGCGGAACTTGCACGCATTCACGGCGTGTTCGACTGGCTCGCGATGGCTGTGGCACCGCGCGCGAAGTCCGGTGGGGCGCTCTTCGCGTGGGTGTTCGTGGCGGGCATTCTCGTGACTGCGCTGCTCTCCAACGACGGTACGATCGTCCTGCTCACCCCGGCTGTGCTGGCGCTCACGCGGCGCGCCGCGCTCTCGCCGTTGCCGTACCTCTACGCCTGCCCGTTTGTCGCGAGCGCCGCCAGTTTCATCCTGCCGATCAGCAATCCGGCAAACCTCGTCGTTTTTCGCGTGCTGCCGGCGCTGGTGCCCTGGCTTGCCACGTTCGCGCTCGCATCCGCCGCCGCGGTCGCGTGCAGCTACGCCGTGCTGCGCGGCCTGCTCCGCGCAAGCCTGCGCGAGCGCGTCCAGGACGTTCGCGAACCGGTCCGGCTCAGCCGTGCAGGTCGCGCCGCTCTGCTGACCGTTTCAATTTCAGCGCTGGCACTGGTGGCCGCGAGCGCGCTGCAGTGGCCGCTCGGCCCCGCCGCGATTGTATTGGCGGCAGCCGGGACGCTGATTGTGACAATCGTGGATCGCAAAACGCCGCGCCTGATTCTGCGGCAGACGACGTGGTCGATCGTTCCGCTGGTCGCGGGTCTATTCGTGATCGTTCGCGCGCTCGATCGCAGCGGCGTGCTGCGATACGCCCGCACTTTCTTCGGGCACGCGAACGCCCTCTCCCATCCCGCCGGTTCCCTCCTCACCGGTTTCGTCGTCGCCATAGCGGACAACGTGCTCAACAATTTGCCGGCCGGCGTTTTGGTTCGGTACGCGCTGCAAAATCACGCGCTAGATTCTCATATTGCGGGGGCAGCGCTCATCGGAATCGATCTCGGTCCCAGCCTTTCGCTGACGGGATCGCTGGCCACGTTGCTCTGGTTGGTCATGCTGCGTCGCGAGAACATCCACGTCGGGCCTTGGCAATTCTTCCGGTTGGGAGTACTCGTAACCGTGCCTTCAATGGCGCTCGCGTTGTTGTGCTTGCGCTAGCGTGCCTGCGGTCCTTTCAGCTGACGTAACTGATGATGACGGCAAAACCCGCCTTCTCGGCCCGCTCCAAGACCGAGAACACTGCGTCGAGCTCGTCTTCGATCGCGACGATTTCGCCGGCGCTGATGCCGACCGGCAGCGCGTTTTCCCAGAGTATGCGCCGCGCCGTCTCCAAGGCCGCGCGCACGCGCTGCGGCGTGGATTCCAGCACCGGCCAATCGTCCAGCGAAGCGGGGGGAACGACGCGCCAACCGCGGCCCCACGCCAGCTCTTCGTCGTCGAAAAACGCATGAGGAATCGCGGCTAACATTTCCAGCGCCTCACGGTCCTCGCCTTGCATCGGCAATCCGGCCTCGACCAGCCGCACGATGTATTTAAAAAACGACGTGTTGCCGACGGTGTACGTGCCGGCGGGTGAGGCGACGCTGACGTGGACGGCGGAAAGGGCCGGCTCGTGCGACATGAAGTGCATGCGTTCAGCGCGCCAGATCGAATGGAATGTCGAGCTCATGGGAGAGCACGCGCAGCGTGTCCCATACTTTCGCATGAACCGGTACGCCGTGCTCGCGATGATAGCGCGTCTTTTCGTACTCCGGTTCGCCGGCCACATACACGCGATCTTGTCCGGGAACGGTGCGGCTGCGTTTGAACGCGCGGAGCTCGCGATCCATGTCGGCCCTAAATGCCTGCGCGTCGCGAAACGCGTCGATCCGAAACGCGCCGAACCAGTGTGAGATCGCGCCCTCCATCGTGTCGGACACCAACGGTAGATCGGTCCCGAATTTTCCGCCGGACAGTACGCCGCACAGAATGTCGACAAGCAGCCCGAGGCCGTAACCTTTGTGCCCGCCCGTCTCGGTTCCGAATCCGCCCAGGGGGAGGAGCGCACCGCGCAGCGCTTCGTCGGGATCGTTCGTCATGTGGCCGTCGGCGTCGATGGCCCAGCCGTCTTTGAGCGGCAGACCCTTGCGCTTATACACTTCCAATTTGCCCTTGGGAACCGTGGTCGTGGCAAAGTCTAAAACAAACGCCGGTTCGTTCGCCGCGGGGATGGCATACGCCAGTGGATTGGTTCCGAGCATGACGTCTTTGCCGAACGTGGGCGCGCCGTAGCGAACCGAATTGGTCGACGCCATGCCGATCATGTCGTGTTCGAGCGCGAGCATCGCATAGTAGCCGGCGATGCCGAAATGATTCGAATTGCACACCGCGCCGAATGCCGCGCCGTGATCGCGCGCTTTCTCGATCACGCTCTGCATTGCAAGCTTGCCGGCGGGATGCCCGAGGCCGTTGTCCGCATCGTACACCACCGAGGTTGCCGTTTCGCGCACGATGCGATACTGCGGCCGCGCCTTGAGCTTACCGGTCCGAATCCGGTTTACGTAATACGGCTCCAATCGCGCTACGCCGTGCGACTCGATGCCGCGCAGATCCGCCGCCACGAGCACGTCGGCCACGACGCTTGCGTGCTTCGCTGCCACGTCGACCTTTTCCAAAACGGCGGCAACGAAGCGTTTGAGGCGTTCTTCCGTCGAGATTGAATATTCGCTGGTGGCGGCTTCAGCCACGTACGTCACTCCCTGTCACGTCCTTCTTCTTCTTTATCGGGCCGGCAAATGCTTCGCGGCCGTCAAAGACGAACGACCGTTTGCGTGATAGAGGCCTCCACGTACAATAAATGCGTCCGCTGCGGCCTGTGCCTGCCGGCGTGTCCCACCTATCTGGAGACTATGACGGAAACCTCCGGACCGCGCGGTCGCATTAGTCTGATAAAAGCGGTGGACGAAGAACGTCTCGATCTGCTTTCCCCCGGTTTCGTCCACCAAATGTCCGAGTGTTTGGACTGCCGCGCCTGTGCGGCGGCATGCCCGAGCGGCGTGGAATACGGCGATCTCGTCGAGGGTGCGCGCGCGCGCATCGAGCAGGCGCTGGCATCTAAGCGGGGCCCGCTGGCGCGGCTGATGCGCGAACTGAGCGTGCGGACGCTCTTCGGAAATTTGGCGCTGATGCGAATGGCGGCGCGGGCGTTGCGTGTCGCGCAGAACGCGGGGCTGCCGCGTCTGGCGCTGCGGACCGGAATGCTGCGGCGCTTGCAATTGGAGAACGCCGCGTCGCTCATGCCGGAAATATCTGCGCGATTTTTCACTCCGCGCGATCAGGTCTTTGAGCCGAAGACCGCCGTGCGAACCGTCTTTCTGCACGCCGGCTGCATCATGCAGGTTGCGTTTGCGCAGTGGAATGAGGCGACGGCCCGCGTGCTCCTGCGTCACGATTGCCGCGTGCTGGTCCCGCGCGATCAGGCTTGCTGCGGGGCCATTGCGATGCATGCGGGCGATCCCGCGTTCGGCCGCGCGCTTGCCAAGCGCAACATCGCGGCATTCGAACGTTCGGGAGCGCAGTACTACGTCGTCAACGCGGCGGGCTGTGGATCCACTCTCAAAGAGTACGGGCATCTGCTCGCCGGCGATCCGCTCTGGGCGCAGCGTGCCAACGTGTTTTGCGCGCGCGTGCGCGACGTTTTGGAGTTTCTCGACGAGATCGGTTTGGCACCGGATCTCGGGCGCATCGACGCAACGGTCGCGTACCAGGATGCCTGCCACCTTGCGCACGCGCAACGCATCACCGCCGCGCCTCGGCGGCTGCTCGCGCAGATTCCGGGAATCGCGCTGCGCGAAATGGCCGAGAGCTCGGTGTGCTGCGGAAGCGCCGGCACCTACAACATGACGCAGCCGGAGATGGCGCAGCGCTTAGGGCGGCGCAAAATTGAGAATGTTGTGGCGAGCGAAGCGCAGGTCGTCGCGACGGCGAATCCGGGCTGCGCGCTGCAAATGCGCGCCTACCTACGCGAACGCGGCAGTTCCATCGTCGTCAAGCATGTCATCGAATTGCTGGACGAGGCATACGGCACCTACAACGAAGCGGCGAGCCGATCGCGATCGTTGAGCGCGGCGTCGACGGAACTGTAGACTGCGAAGATCCGCATGAGTCCCGTAATCGTGAGCAGCCGCGAAATGGGTCCGTCGCTCACGATGAGGCGGATGCGGCCACCGTTCTCGAGCGCCCGGCGGTGTGCGCCGATCAGCGCACCCAGTCCGGTCGAGTCCAAAAACTCCACGCGGGTCAGATCGACGATGATGTCGTGCTTGCCCTCGAATGCTGCTTCCACCAAGGCTGCGCGCAGCGAAGGCGCCGTGGAAAGATCGAGCGTGCCCGCCAGCCGGTAGACGATGGCATCGCCGTCGTGTTCGGAACGTATCTCAACGGAAAGTGCATCGTGCGGCATGCGTCTCCCCTTGGCCAGCTCGGCGGTGCTACCCTTGTGCGGTAAGGTCGCGCTTAACGAACGCGTGCTGCGCATCATCCCAGCGCCAGTGGCGTTCGCTGGTGAGATGCACGCCGCCGATCCATCGATCCAACGGCTGCTGCTCGAGCCAATCGGCGTCCCCGGCCAGCACTCTTCGACCCAGCACGGTAAGTTCATAACCATGTTCGAGTAACGTGAGCACCGGCGCGGGCTGCGCGCACAACCCGTCCAGCTCCATCGAAAACGAGGACTCCCCCAAGAACGCTGCTTCTTCTCGGGCTTGCGAACGCCGGAAGAGTTCGTCCTTGCGCCGAGCGCCCTGCGCGCATGCCTCGAGAATGTGTTTTTGGGTCTGCGAAAGACCGCTCGCGTGCGCGGGATATTCTTCGCACAGGCGCGTAAGCGCGTCGCGCATGAAGGGCATTCCGGGATATTTTTGCGCGGCTGCAATCATCAGCGGCTCGGGCGTTTGCGCGGTAAACGCCGACCATGCCTGCGCGGCCCGTTCATCGGTAAGACTCGCGACGAACCGGCGTTTTGGATAGAGTGCAAGCAGCTCATCGGCGCTGAGCATGCCCAGGTATTGCTCGCTTTGCACGAGCTGCACGCTGCCGGCGCCTAAGCCCTGTTCGCGCAAAACCGCTAAGATTTGCAGGATGTGCAACTGATCGTACAGGTCGTGTTCAAACCACAACACCACTTCGTCGTATCGATCCGCCCGGCGCACGATCACATCGCGCTTCTCGAAATCGTGATGAACCTTGATCGGGTTACCATGGCCGCGCTGTGCGAGATACTGGGCGCGTACGCGACTGAGCTCTTCGAGCGAGAGGTGTGAAGGCACGGGACCTTCGTACAGAATGTCGCGCCAAGCCACATGCGTGCCGAGCAGCCCGGCCTTTTTCCAAAGGTACAAGACGGAATCGCCGTTGGTAACGTGCAAACTCTGCAAGCTCATCGATCCCTCTTCCCTGAAGCATCATTTCGGCGAGAGTCATTCTCCCGATTGGAGGCCGACATGACGACGCGCGCGCTGTTCACAGGTGCCCTATTCCTCTTGCCGGACTCCCTGGCGGCTTGCGGCGGTGCTGCGAATACTGCCGCAACGCAGGTGAGCTCGCCGCCCCCTGCGCAGAGCGCGGCGAACTGGCCGATGTATCAGTTTGCGCCCGATCATAACGCCGTCTTCCCACGCGAAGGGTTTCGGCGCACCTGGGTATTTGCCGCCAAAGCCAAGATCAACGGCGGATTGGCCGTCGTCGGCAATACGGTGCTCCTGGACACGTTCGGGAAAAACGTCATTGCGCTGGACGCCCAGACCGGCAAAGAGCGCTGGCGCGCGGGTCTTCGCAACATCGCGATGTCGACCCCCGTCGTTGCGAACGGATTAGTGTACGTGGGCAGCGGCGGCAACGACATGCTCGGCGGCGGCCGCAATCCCCTGAGCCGGCTGCAGTACGCCGGCAAAGGCGTGTGGGGGACGCGCGGCGGCGATGAAGTGGTCGCGATTCGCCTCAAGGACGGCGCGCCGCGGTGGCGGTATCGGACCGTCGGCGAGGACATGCCGTCTCCGGTATACGACGACGGGCGGCTGATCTTCGCAAACGGCGACTGGCACGCGTACGCGCTGCGTGCCGACACAGGCGAGGAACTCTGGAAACGCGATACTGACGGCGTTTCCACCATGGCGTCGGCTACGATCGCGCAAGGCCGCGTCATCGTCGCCGCGTGCGCTGACGGAATTCGGAGAAGTTCCACGATCGCGCTCGATCCGCGCAGCGGCGATCTGGGCTGGAAGGCCCCGTACGGGCACTGCGACGCCGCTCCGACGTACGCGCAGGGTAAAGTGTTCGTTCCTAGCGTTGAGCCCGGCACGCTCAAGTACGTCGGGCGAACGGTGGTTGCCGCGCTGAACGCGCGCACGGGCAAGCCGATTTGGACGTATCGGGCCCCGGACGCGGGCGTCTGGAGCACCGTCGCGTCGGACGAGTCGGCAATCGCGGGGATGTACGACGCGGACACTTATTACCAACCGGCTCCGCTCAACGATGAGTTGATTGCCTTCGCCGCCGGTACCGGAAAGCCGCGCTGGATATTTCATACGACGGGGCCCGTCAAGATGAGCCCCGTCATCAAGGCTGGACGGCTCTACGTGGGCGATACCGTGGGGCTGCTGTACGAAATCGACGCCAAGACAGGACGGTTGCTCAAAGCGACCCCGTTCAAAAAGCCGTTCACGACCAGTCCTCCCGTCATCGTCGGCGATACGATGTTTCTCGCGGACAACGACACCCTGTACGCGATGGACCTGAGCGGCGAGAGTTCGCCCACGTCCGGAGCATAGACGCAGACCCGGCCGTTAAGGCCGGGCCCGTTCGTGGCTGGGGTGGCTGGATTCGAACCAACGCATGGCGGAGTCAAAGTCCGCTGCCTTTGCCCCAAAGCGCTGCGCGCTTCGGGGGCCCTGAAGTTTGAAATCCGCTCCGGCGCGGGCGCCTGCGCTACGGTAAGGCAGCGGTAAAAAATAAGCCCGGCTCAGCCGCGCTTATTTTTTATCTCCTGGGGTGGCTGGATTCGAACCAACGCATGGCGGAGTCAAAGTCCGCTGCCTTACCGCTTGGCTACACCCCACCGACTGCAAACGCGGCCTTCTCCCCGGGGCGGAGTCAAAGGTCGCCGCCTTACGCATCCTGCTGCGGCGACATGCTTCGCGTCCTGCTCGCGATCCGCTGCCTTACCGCTTGGCTACACCCCACCGACTGCAAACGCGGCCTTCTCCCCGGGGCGGAGTCAAAGGTCGCCGCCTTACGCATCCTGCTGCGGCGACATGCTTCGCGTCCTGCTCGCGATCCGCTGCCTTACCGCTTGGCTACACCCCACCGACTGCAGCGGGGCAACAGCATTATCGTTTTGCGGGGACTCTCCTCGTAACCGAATCCCGCATGCGCTCCAGCGTGAACGTTTCTCCCCGTGCGGCGCGTTTGCTGTACCCCAGCGCTAGGCGCAGCCACGTTGCAAAGAGCACGCAATCCAGCACGATTGCCACGACGTAGACGATGAGCGTCAGGGTGAGATTTCCCGCGAGCAGCGACACGAGCAGCGGCCATATCAGCGCTGCGAGCCCAAGCGCTGCCGAGCGGGTACCAAAGGCGGACGCTTGGTGAATCTGCAGCCGGTACCACGCTGACGCAGGGCCCCGCTCGGCATGTTCCTCGTACAATGCGGCGGGCCACACGAGATACGCAAGGGCGGCGCGGCGCTGCTCGCTATGCGCGCGATCTTCCTGCGGCGTAATCGCTAGCCGCCTGCCGCGCTTTTGCTCAACGTCGAGCGATGAGGCGCTTCGCGCCGAGATAACGGCTGGACCAATACGAGTCCGACAAATTGCTGACCATCACTCCGTGACTGGAACTGGCGTGAACGAACTTCCCGTTGCCGATATAGATTCCGACGTGTGAGGGTCCGGGCTCGTATGTCTGAAAGAACACGAGATCCCCGGCTTTCATGCGGCCCTTCACGCGGCCGCCGGCGGAGTACTGCGCATCGGCGGTGCGCGGAATACTCATCCCCAGCATGGCAAAAACGTGTTGAACGAACCCCGAACAGTCGAAGCCTGAAGACGACGTGCCTCCGAAGACGTAGGGCGTTCCTAAAAAGCGCAAGGCATCCCGCGTGAGGTTTTTCGCGATGCGCGTGGTCCGTGAAAGGATGCGTCGGGCGAACTTGCCCAACCCGCGGGCGGCGGCGGCGTGGTGCACCGAAGCAACTTGCTGCTCGTGAATGAGTTGCGAGGTCCACTCCGCGACGTCCGGGCTGTCCACGGGTGTACCCGGTTCGGCCGACTGGGCCTGCGCCGCCTGCGGAGCGGCGGGTGCCGTCACGGTAGTGGCGCTCGTTGGAGCGGCGGTCGTAGTCGACGGATCGGCCAGCGCGAAAGCGCCGGAGCCGGCGAGCAAAAAGGCCAACGCCCCAGTGGTTAAAAGATAACGCAAAAACTGCTCCTCTTTCAAAACACTTGCGGGGTTAGTTGACGGGCTCGGACGTGAAAGATCGCCCTAGGGCCGGACCGGCCCATTCGCCCCTACCGGTTCTCCCCCGCTCCGTCCCTCCCCGGACGGACTCAGTGATCTTGGCAGGTCTGGTAAGCGCCCGGCTGGGTAGCCCGCGACGCCTCGCCGTTGTTTCGCCCGAGGCGGGATTTCCCTCCCCGCAATGCTCAGGCCAAATATCTATCGGCCGTGGCTCTACGTTACTATAGCCGCTTGCCGGATGCGCTCGGCTAGATCGCCTGCAAGGGCCTCAATCCGCGCCTGGTCATCGCCCTCGACCATAACACGAATGAGCGGCTCGGTACCCGACGGACGTATCAGGAGCCGGCCGTTGCCCGCCAAATCTCGCTCCGCCCGCTCGATCGCGTCCCGAACCCCCGGCTCGTCTAAGACCCGCTTGTGGGGCGTACGGACGTTGACGAGCACCTGCGGATAGATCGTGAGCTCGGTCGCGGATTCGTGCAGCGTCTTGCCGCTCTCGATGATGCTTGCAAAAAGCGAGACGGCTGTCATGGGACCGTCGCCGGTCGTGTTGTTGCGCAAGTTGATAATGTGGCCGGACTGCTCTCCGCCCAGCACGTAGCCGCCTTCTCGCATGCGTTCGAGTACGTAGCGATCGCCCACGGGAGCGCGCAGCAGCGCGATGCCGTGCCGGCGCAGCGCCTCTTCCAAGCCCAAATTGCTCATGACCGTGGCCACCACGGTCTCGTTCGCGAGTTCTCCGCGGCGCTGCAAATCGCGCGCCAAAACCAGCATGACGTGATCGCCGTTCAGGATCGAGCCCGTTTCGTCGACGAACATCGCGCGATCTGCATCGCCGTCGAAAGCCACGCCCAGAACGTGCGCGTTGCCGGCGTCGATCAGTTCCAGCACGCGGGCTTGCAGCGACCGCATATCCGTCGCACCGCACTGAACGTTAATTCGTGCGCCGTCCGCCTCGCAGTTGATCTCGTGCACCGTTGCGCCGAGTTTGCGCAATGCATACGGCGCGTACTGGTAGGCCGCCCCGAACGCGGCATCGACCACGACCGTCAGGCCCTGCAGGTCGCGCGCGCGGCTGTAGAGTTCCTCGTAATAATGTCTGCCCAAATTCAATCCAACGGCGGCGACGCCGATGTCCGTGCCGGTCGGTTGCGGAAATCGGTCGCTTTCCAGCAGCGCCTCGATCTCGTCTTCGATCGCGTCCGAGAGCTTGAAGCCGTCCGGCCCGAAAAACTTGATGCCGTTGTCCGCAATGGGATTATGCGACGCGCTGATCATCACGCCCGCAGCCGCACCGCTGCGGACGGCGATCGTTGCGATAGCAGGCGTGGGAACGATGCCGACCGAGATCGCGTCGCGACCGACGGACGTAATGCCCGAAACAATCGCGGCTTCCAGCATCGTACCGGACAAACGCGTGTCGCGGCCGACGACGATCGGCCGATGACGCTCGCTGCTCTTCGCCAGCACGTATGCACCGGCGCGTCCGATTGCGAAAGCGAGTTGCGGCGTGCAGCTCGGTGTTCGCCACCCCACGCACTCCGTCCGTTCCAAAAATGCGGCCCACGCTACGGTCCTTTGACCGCCGCTGAGAAGCGCGCCTGAACTCGCACGAGGTTGGGAAGCACTTGCAGATCGCGGACTTCGGCACCGGAGGACGACACCGGAACGGGCCGGATCATTTCATCCAGCGCCGCTTGCGAAGGCACGAGCGGCAAGTCGACGCGGACGGCCACCACCTGCGCCAGCGTGCTCGTCGGTCCGCGCAGCACCACTGCGGACGGAGCGATGGTCAACGCCGTGACCACGGCGGCTCCGGGAGCAGCGTAGTGCACGCCGATTGCAACCGTTTTGCGCTCGATTCTTTCAATGGACAGCGTTACGGAGGCGGGGCTGAGCGACTGAACGATCACATTCGGTCCGACGGTCTTGACGGGCACGTTGTACACGCCGGTGCCGCGATTGGACAGATCGAGCACCGCTCTTATCTCCTCGGGTTTAATCGGCGGTTCGCCGCTTCTGGGCTCGACGGTGATCAGTGCCGCCTTGTCGGGAAAGCGCGCGACGTATCCGGAAGCAAGGTTCGCGGTGGCGATAGGAACGCTGATCTGCTGATCGAGCCGCGCGCCCATGACCGGATTGGATGCGAATCGGAAGTATGCCCAACCCAGCATCGCCAGAAACACGGAGAGCAATTTGAGTCCGGCGTTTTGCCGAAGCAGTGCGACCACGCTCAGAGTTGCTCGATTTGCTTGCGGCGTGCGCGTTGGGGTGGGCGCCCGAGGCGGGCGCGCAAATGGGTCACCAGATCGTTGCGCTTCGCCGATAGATCGCGGCGAGCCCGCGTGGAGGCCAGCAAAAGCCGAAACAGTCGCGTTTCGTCCTCAATTGGACGAGAAAGCCGTCCTTCGCGCGATACCGAAACTGCGCCGTTCTCCTCGGAGACTACGACGATGACGGCATCGGTCTGTTCCGAGAGTCCCAGCGCCGCACGATGACGAGTGCCCAAACGCCGCTCGGAATGCGAGCGCTCACCCAGCGGCAGAACGCACCCCGCGGCTTCGATGAGATCGTGTCGCACGATCGCGGCGCCGTCGTGCAGCGGCGAACGCGGAACGAAGATTGAGAGCAGCAACTCCGCCGAAACGCGCGCGTGCAGCATCGTGCCGCTTTCCGCGAACTCCTTCAGACCGGTCTGCTGCTCGATTACGATTAGCGCTCCGCATCTGTTGCGCGCCAGCAGAAACGCCGCCTTGGCCAGCATCGCGGCGACTCGTTCGTCGCCCCTGCGGGTACGTTGATCGTCTTGTAAGTGAAAGAACCCGCCACGGCCCAGCTGTTCGAGCGCCCGGCGCAGTTCCGGCTGGAAAACAATCGGGAGCGTTACGGCGGCTCCAACGACGATCAGTCGCAGGATCGTCCCGAGCAGCAGCAAGTGCAGGAGATTGGCGACGCCCAGCAAGGCCACGAGTACCACCACGCCCGTCAATATCTGCACCGCCCGCGTGCCGCGAATGAGCAGCAAAAAGTAATAGATGAGGATGCTCGTGGCCAGGATGTCGACCAGATCGGTGGGTCCCAGATATTGCAGCACGCTATTCCACATGCAGCGTTTCCAGGAGCGTCTCTAGGATGCGATCGCGCGAGATTTCCGGCGCTTGCATCGCCGTGCCCGCGATAAGCGCGGCCAATTCAGGCGTGAGCGGAGCCATCAGCGCCGTGCGGCGCCGGCCGTGCCAGCGCAGCAATTCCACATCGATCACGCGCAAAACCAACGCCGCAGCCGTAACCGAAGCGCGAATCTCTACCAGCAGTTCCGAAGACGTCGCATCGCAGTCGAGCACGTTTACCGGAGCACCCGGTCCACCAAGCGCCGCCTGCAGACGCGGCAAGGCATCAGCCGGCGCAGGTTCAATTGCAAGGGCGATGATCGATTCGGCGTACCATCGCGCGTCCGGTAACACGCGCTCGAGACCGGCGGAGTCGAGGTCCGTGGATGCTTCGAGCAACGCGTACGTTCGCGCGGCGGCGGCATGCGTGCCGAAACGCACGCGAATGCCGTGTCCTGCACATGCGGCGGACACACGGGAGCGCACCGCGTCGTTCGGCGGCACGTCGATCCTTATCATTCGAACCCATTCCACGATATCACTACCGTTAGCCGCGTGAGTCAATCGTTCCCGGCGCGCGTCGTTTCCGTCGGTAAAAACGCTGCGTGGGTCGTACTCGATGTCGAGCAGCATCCCCGCGTAGCCGACTTCAAACGCGTTCACGCCGGCACGAAGCGCGGCATGGTAGTGCCGGGCGATCGCGTCGACGTGCAACTGCTCGAGGACGGCCGCGCGCTCGTCGATCGCGTGCACGAGCGTGCCTCGATGCTGCAGCGGCGCACCAGCGAAGGCCGCGCCAAGATCATGGCCGCCAACGTCGACACCATGATCACCGTCACCGCACTGGACGATCCGCCGCCGCGGCCACTCATCCTGGACCAACTGCTGGCATTCGCACAGCTCGAAGACGTCGATGCGATCGTGATCTTCACCAAGCCGGATCTCGTTTCGGAAGCGGAGTCCCAGCGATTCGCGCGGTTGTACGTTTCGCTCGGATACGAGACGCTGGTCGTCAACCCGAAGGTTGGAAACGACATCGCTGCGCTGCGCAATGCATTGGCCGGCCGCCACGCACTGCTGTGCGGCATATCGGGAGTGGGCAAGAGTTCCATCTTCCGCGCACTCGGCGGCGAAGCGGCGGTCGGCGAGACTTCCCGAAAAGGTTACGGCAAAGCGACCACGAGGGCGGCGCGTCTCTACCGTTTGCCCGACGGCTTTCTCATCGACAGCCCCGGCGTAGCGGAGTTCGGCCTCGGAGACATCCAGCCGCGCGAGCTTGTGCCGGGATTCCGAGAAATGACGGAATTATCGCGCTGTTGCCGTTTCACCGACTGCAGCCATCTGCACGAGCCGGATTGCGCCGTACTGCAAGCGGTCGAAGAGGGGCGCATTTCAGCCGCCCGGTATGGGAGCTATAGAAGCATCCTGGGATGTTGAACGCTGCCGGCGCGCTCCGCGCTGGACCAGCCTGCGCCGCGTGTGCTATACTGCGCCTCGTCCATTTCGCCAGGGCAGGGAGCACCAGGAATTGCCGAATATCAAGGCCGCGGAAAAGTGGGTGCGGCAAAGCGACAAGCGAACCCAGCGTAATCTCGACGTCAAGACGCGCCTCAAGACGCTCTACAAGAAAGCCGCTGCGGGCTCCGACCCGCAGGCGCTGCAGCCGGTTGAAAGCCAATTCGACAAAGCCGCGCAAAAAGGCATCATTCATCCCAACAAGGCGGCTCGAAAAAAGTCTCGGCTTGCGAAGGCCTCGGCGAAAAGCGCCGCTGCGCCGGCCACGCCGGCAGTTAAGCCGGCCAGGGGCGCCGGCAAAAAGAAAAGCCGTTAACTAGCGCCCATCCCGGCCGCCAGCGCAGCATCGTGCAGGCGGCGCAAGAATTCGCCGCTTGCGCGACGGCGGTTTTCGATGTGGCCGATTGGCAGATAGGCCGTAATTTGCAGGTTCGTTTCGTTCAATGCGGTGAGCACGACGCCGCATGCGTGCGCGTTCACGCTGCCTGCGGTATCTTCGATTACCGCGCGCGCGCATTCCCGCGCTAAAGTTTCCAGTTTGGTATAGGTGCCCTTCCACGCCAAGGTTGCGGACACCGCAGAGACGATGTCACCTGCGGACGTCGAATAGTTGGTGAATACCGACGTATTGACTTTGGCGTTTGGAATGACGATCACGTTGTGGTCCAAATCACGGATCGTCGTGTTGTGCCATTTGATGTCTGTGACCATGCCCTGCGCGAAGTCGAAGCTCACGTAATCGCCGACGCGGATTTGGCGCGCCGCGACGATGTGCACGCCGGCGAACAAATTCGTGAGCGTGTCGTTGAGCGCAAGGGCAACGGCCAGGCCGCCCAGACCGAGCGTCGTGAGCAACGGCGCGATGGCAATTCCGAGCGAGCTGAGCACGGTGAGCAGCCCGATGATGAAAATCGCGCTTTGAACGAGCGTGGAATACAGCGAAACGGAGAACAGGCGGTGCTCGGTGCGTCGTCCGAACCTCGCAATCGACGCTCCGGCCAAGCGCGCAGCGATCCACGTGAGCGAAAGCACGAACAGGGCGCCGATCGAACGATTCAGCAGCACGGCGTTTCGGCCGGAGAGCGGGATGTGATCCAGCCCGACGTACAGTCCTGCCAAAGCGCCCCAAAGAATGACGACGCCGGCGATCGCCGCCGAACCCGCGGAAAGGCGTCGCAGTATCAGCACGTACGCCGCCACGCCGGCGATGATGCCGCCCAAGATCCATGCCAAGGGCAATAGCGCGGCCGCGCTCGTCACAGAGAGTATCGCCATCGGTGCTTCATACCCCCACCGGCTAGGGGTCGACCACGATGGCCAAGCGTGCGCTGCGATCTTTGCGGGCTGAAGGCAAGATGCGCGTTTGCACGGCTTCCCGCAGCGGCCGCAGTTTCGCCGCTTTCAACGCAATGCGAAACCGCCATTCGCCGCCAAGCCGCGCGATCGGATACGGCGCGGGACCGAGCACCTGTGCGACGCGCAGCTGCTCGAGCGTTCGCGCATAGCCGCGCGCCGCTGAAAGCGTCTTTGCGCGATCGCGCCCGATGATGCCCAGATACATCATGCGGCAAGCGGGTGGATATTTCAGCGCGGCGCGTTCGGCGAGTTCCGCTGCAGCAAAACCCGCGTAATCGTGCGCGATCGCGAAAAGGATCGCGGGATGCGTGGGTGAGTACGTCTGGACGATCGCTTCACCCGGACGCGACCGTCCGCTGCGCCCGCACACTTGCGTGATCAGCGCGAAGCTGCGTTCGGCGGCGCGAAAATCCGGCGCGTGCAGGCCGATATCCGCGGCGACGACGCCCACCAGCGTCACGGTCGGGAAATCCAGGCCTTTCGCGACCATCTGAGTGCCGACGAGCACGTCGCCCTTCTCCCCGAACTCATCGAGCAGCCGCGCGTGATCGCCGATGCGCGTCGTCGTGTCGCTGTCCATGCGAACCACGCGCGCGCGCGGATACAGACGCCCCACCTCTTCGGCCACTTTCTCCGTACCAATACCGAACTCGCGCAGCGCCTGCGCGCCGCACTTTCCGCACGACCTGGGCATCGGCCGCTGCAGATCGCAGTAATGGCACCGCAGCAGACCTTCACTGCGGTGCACGCTGAGTGAAACGCTGCAGCGCGCGCACTCCGGCACTTGACCGCAAGCGCGGCACAGCAAAAAACCGGCGCTCCCGCGGCGATTGACGAATAGGACGGTCTTCTCTGAGCGCTCGAGGCGCTCGTCCAGTGCCTGCGCCAGCGCCGCGCTGAAAATGCGGCGATTGCCCGCTTCGAACTCGTCCGCCATGTTGGCGATGCGAACGCGCGGCAACGCTTGCCCCGTGGGTCGCTCCTTCAGTTCGAGCAACGCAATGCGGCCGGCCGTCGCGCTCGCGTAGCTTTCGAGAGACGGCGTCGCGCTTCCGAGCACGAGCACGCCGTTCGCGCGCCGCATCCGTTCCCGCGCGACGGTCACCGCTCCGTAGCGCGGGGTCGTCTCCTGTTTGTACGTTGATTCGTGCGCCTCGTCCACGATCAGCAGCCGGACGTCGCGGAGTGGGGCAAAGACTGCGCTGCGCGCACCGACGACCACCTCGACGGTTCCGGCGGCGCATGCTTGCCACGCATCGAAGCGCTCGCGTTCCGATAGTGCCGAATGTAGCACGGAGACGCGCTGTCCGAACGCGTGCTCGAAGCGCCGCGCAGTTTGCGGCGTGAGCGAAATTTCCGGCACCAAAACGATCGCGCGCCCTCCGCGCCGCAACACGTGGGCGATTGCCTCGATGTACACGAAAGTTTTTCCGCTGCCCGTGATGCCGTACAGCAACGCTTCCTGGAAAACATTGGTTTCCAGCTTCGAACGGATCGCCGCGATCGCGCGACGCTGCTCCGGCGTTGCCTCCAGCGTTTGGCGCCGAAAAGCTCCAAGATCGTGCGAGGGTTTAGGAACGACGTCTTCCTCGCGAACCGCTCCGGCCTTGGCGACGCGCGCGATGAGCGCGCTCGAAAAACCCGCCAGGAGCGCGTCCGCGCGCGGCACGCCGGGTTGCGCGCGCACGAAATCCACGAGCGCTGCGGCGCGCGCGCCGCGAACCGCCGCGTCTGCGGGAAACAAGGAGCGAACGCGGTATTCGTGCATACGCGGATCGAGCATGCGGCGTTCGCGCCGCAGTTCGCCGCCGCGCACCAGCGCGTTCACGTGGCGCAGCAGCGCGGAGCGGTCCCCGGCACGCCGCGCTTCCGGATGACGCAGCAGCTGTTCTAGGGTAAAGCCGTCGCGAAGATCGTTCCAAATCAACGAGAGTAACCGCGGCGGAACCGAAGGATGCCGCGCACCGTCCTGTTGAGCGGCAGCACGCACGAACGTGTCCTGCGTCCGCGGCACGGCTGCGCCGAGCACCACGGCGCCGAGCGCTTCACCCAGCGTGCAAAGATAATACCTCGACATGAAGCGCGCGAGTTCCAAACCCGTTTCGTCGAATGCGCGCGGCGCCTGCGCCTGCCCGTGCACCGGGCGAAGTGCGCGCTCTGAATCTATCGTCGCAGGCGCCGAAACGACGAACGCGACGTACTCGCGCGAGCCCATCGGCACGCGAACGACGTCGCCCACGCGCAAATTCAGTTCGCCCGCGTCGTAGCTGAGCGGTACGTCGAATCGCGTCGAACGAATTACGGGAAGAACGTCGACGGAGCGGACTAGCGGAATTCCCGTGCTCCGGGCGGCATGCACAGCTTCTCGATCACCGCTCGCACGAATCCCGGACGCGCATGCACGCCGAACTCCACGTCGCCGATGGCGCGCGGCAGTACGAAGCGCATTCTGCCCGCGCGCTTCTTCTTGTCCGACTGCATCGCGTCCAGCACGCGATCCGGCGCCTCGCGCGTTACGGCGGGCAGACGCAGAAGTGCCAGCAGCGTGAGCACGCGCAGATGATCCGCTCGCGAAAAGCGACCGGTGCGCAACGCCAGCAGCCCGGCGGCGCGCAGTCCGATGGAAACACCGGCTCCGTGCGATATCCGGTAGTTCGAAGCTCGCTCGAGAGCGTGCCCGAACGTGTGCCCCAGGTTGAGCAGTTCGCGTATTCCGCGCTCTTCACGATCGTCGTTGACGATCGCCATCTTCACCCGCGCGGCCTCCGAAACGACGGTTTCCCACGGCCAACGTGCGAACGAATGAGCCGCGAGCGTCTCCAGCAGGTCGAACAGTTCGTCTCCCTCGATCACCGCATGCTTGATCACTTCCGCGAGGCCTTCACGCACATGGCGGTACGGCAACCCCCGCAGCGCATCGACCCATGCAAACGTCGCGAGCGGATCGCGAAACGTTCCGGCCAGGTTTTTGCCCGCGGGCACGTTTACCGCGGTCTTCCCTCCGATTGCGGCGTCGACCATTGCGACCAGCGTGGTCGCCACGTGAACGTACGGGACGCCTCGCATGAAAATCGACGCGGTAAAGCCGAACAGGTCGCTCGCGACGCCGCCGCCGACCCCAATCACCGTCGTCGCGCGATCGGTGCCGGCGCGCACGAGCGCTTCAATTACCTCGCGTACGGTGGACAGCGTCTTGCGGCGCTCCCCCAGTTCGAACGGCAGAACGCCCAAGCCGCCTCGCAGCCGCGACGTAGCTCGTGCCGCATGGCCCGCAACATTGCGGTCGCACAACACCACGAACCGATCGATACCGCGCTCTCGCGCGAATCGAGCAAGCGGTTCGCGCACCGAGCCCTCAACGCGGATCATAGATCGATGTTCTTGCGATGCAGCCACTCGACGACGTGATCGACGATCTGCGCCGTGCTGAAGTTCTCCGCTTCAACAACCAGATCGGCGTGGGAGTAACGCGGCATGCGTTTTGCGTACAGCTCCTTGATCGTCAAAAGCGAGGGCGAGGGACCGATGAGCGGCCGCACGCGTTTGCTGCGCCTCAGACGCCCGAGAACCTGTTCCGGAGCGACTCGTATGAAGACGCGATACGTGCGCTTCTTGAGCAGACGCAGCGTTGGATCGAATGTGACCGCTCCACCGCCGAGCGCGATGACGCCGGCTTCACCTTCGTCGAGGATGCGTTCGATGGCGGCGTATTCGTATGTGCGGAACTGCTGCTCGCCTTGCGCGTAGAAGATGTCGCTGATAGCCCCATGCGACTCCACGACGATGTCGTCGACGTCGAAGAACTTCACGCCTAATTTTCGCGCGAGCCGCTTGCCGATCGTCGATTTCCCGGCCGCCATGAAGCCCGTAAGCGCGATGTGCTTTCTCATGACGACACTACGTCGGCGCGAACAGCCCGGCCGCCGCTTGGGTGCTGCGCCGCAGATTGTCCAACGTTTCATCCATCGAGTCGCCGCCGTATTTTTCCAGAACCGGCGCCATGAGCGCAAGGCGCACCATCGCCTCCCCCACGACGGCTGCGGCGGGAACGACGCACACGTCGCTGCGCACGATGGAGGCCGCCGCTTCGGTGCGCGCGTGCAGATTTACCGACGGAAGCGCCTTCATCAGTGTTGGGATCGGCTTGACGCTCGCGCGTAGAACGATCGGCTGGCCGTTGCTCATGCCGCCTTCGATGCCGCCCGCGCGATTGCTCGTGCGCACGACGTCGCCCTCGCGCATCGCAAACGTATCGTGCGCGCTCGATCCTGCGCGGGACGCAACCTGGGCGCCCAATCCCACTTCGACCGCTTTGACGGTTTGCATGGCCATCACGGCGCCGGCAAGCACGCCGTCCAGACGCGTGTCCGGTTGTCGGTTGCTGCCCACGCCCGCCGGCACGCCGTCGATGCGAACGACGTACTGACCGCCAAGGGTATCGCCGGCCGCGCGGGCGGCCTCGATCGCGGCGATCATGGCGCGCGCCGCTGCCGCGTCCGGGCAGCGCACGTCGCTGGCCTCCACGTCTTCGCGGGAACAGCCGTCCACTTCGCGCGCTTCCACGTCACCGATGCGGTGCACGTACGACTGCGTGTGCATGCCGAGCGCATCCAAAAACTGCGCGCAGATCGATCCCAAACAGACGCGCATCGCGGTTTCCCGCGCGCTGGCGCGCTCGAGCACGTTGCGCAGATCGCGGTGGCGATATTTGAGCGCGCCCGCGTAGTCGGCATGTCCCGGGCGCGGATTGCTAATCGGCTCGCCGCTGCCCGAGAGCGGATCCATGAGCTCGCGCACGTTTTCGAAGTCGCGATTGCGAATCGTCACGGCAATCGGAGAACCCAGCGTCCGCGAGCCGCGCAGGCCTGCCAAAAATTCCACTTCGTCGCGTTCGATCTTCATGCGCATTCCGCGACCGAATCCACCTTGGCGTGCGCGCAGATCCGCGTTGATGCGTTCGACGTTCACCTCGAGCCCGGCGGGAACGCCGTCCAAGATGCCGACCAATGCCGGGCCGTGCGATTCACCGGCGGTCAGATATCGAAACACGCTGCGTAGCTTTGCCCCTGGAGGCGGATAACCTTGACGCGAAGCGCTTAACGCATGTCGACGGCGAGCATCGAGACGGAACCGCCGTCCAGGCCGTGCACGGGAAACGTGACGGCATCGCTCTCGCGCCGGGCGCCGAGCACGTAGAGCAACGGGAGGTAGTGATCCGGCGTAGGCACCGAAAGCAGCGCGTCCCGGCCAAGGCGTTCGTAGTCTACCAGCGGCGCATCCTCGCCTGCGAGCAGCAGTTCCCGCACGCGTGTCTCAAAACGCGCGGCCCAGTCGAATGGTTCGACCGGATGGCTTCCCCACGCAAACGCGTGCAGATTGTGCACCACGTTGCCGCTGCCCAGAATCAGCACGCCTTCGTCACGCAGCGGCAGCAGACGCTTCCCGAGATCGTAGTGAAACTGTGCGGGCTGCGTTTCGTCGATGCTCAATTGCACGACGGGCACGTCGGCCTGCGGGAACACGTGCGCGAGCACCGACCACGCGCCATGATCCAATCCCCAGTGCTCGTCCAGCGCAACGGCGGCGTACGGCGAGAGCAGTTCGCGCACGCGCAGCGCGAGCTGCGGATCGCCGGGCGCCGGATACTGCACCTCGTACAATGCGCGAGGAAACCCGCCGAAGTCGTGAATCGTTCGCGGATGAGATGCGATCGTTACCGCGGTGTGTTCAACGTACCAATGCGCCGAAATCACGAGCACGGCTTTGGGCCTGGGCAATTCGCGTCCGATCGCACTCCACGTCTTGGTGTAAAGATTTTGGCTGATGGCGTTCATCGGATTGCCGTGTCCGAAGAACATCGCCGGCATCACCGTCTGCATTCCACCCGGAGATTGCTCGCGCGGAGCGCGCTATCCCGCAAGGAGCAGCGACCGAGCCGCCGTCGAGCACCCGCGCAGGCGACATTGTTTAGCGCGTGCGCCCCCGGGTACGCCAGCGTATATGAACACTCCCAATCGTTTAGACGGCATGCAGGTCGCAATTCTCTGTGAATCGATGTTCGAACAGGTCGAAATGACGGAGCCACGCAAGGCGCTCGACCAAGCGGGTGCGCGAACCGTACTGATTTCGCCGCAACAGGGCCAGATTCAAGGCGTCAATCACGACGAGAAGGGCGATCGCTTCGACGTAGACATGACACTCGAAAACGCCGATCCCAATCGCTTCGATGCGCTCCTTCTGCCGGGCGGCGTCGCAAATCCCGACCGTCTGCGCATGAACCCTAAGGCGATGCAGTTCGTGAAGGCGTTCGTCGATGCGGGCAAGCCGATCGCGGCGATCTGCCACGGTCCCTGGTCGCTCATCGAAGTGGATGCGGTGCGCGGGAAACGCGTGACCTCGTGGCCCTCGCTGCAGACCGACATTCGCAACGCAGGCGGTCAATGGGTGGACGAAGTCAGCGTCACCGATCAGAACATCACGACCAGCCGTAAACCGGACGACATTCCCAAATTCAACGAAGCGATGCTGCACCTGTTTGCCGAATCCCGTACGCGCGGCGAGCGGCAAAAAGCCGCGGTATAGCTTTCTTCTCCTGAAAAGTCAACGATCCGGTACGGGCCCTTTCGGATAGATCACGTGCGGCGTGATGAGGAATACGACCTCGTCACGCTCGCGCGTGCGTTGCCGGTTTTGAAACACTTTGCCGATGATCGGAATGTTTGCAAGCCCCGGGAGTTTCGTAATCGTTTCCGAGTCGATATCGCGCAGCAGGCCCCCAAGCACTATCGTCTGATTGTCTTTGACCCGCAGCGTTGAGTCGACCTTGCGGTTCGCAATCACGGGATACCCTCCGACGAAGGTCTGGATCGCGCTATACTCCGGATGCATCTCGGCGGTAACGCTGCCGTCGGCGCCGATGGTCGGAGTCAAACGCAGCTTTACCCCGACGTCGACGAATTGCACCTGCTGTCCGCCTAAACGCGCATCGTAGTAGATCACCGGGTACGTCTGGCCGATCAACAGATCCGCCTCTTTGTTGTTGAGCGTGACCAGCTTTGGCGTTGCGAGAATCTGTGCGTGTCCGTCGCTTACGAGTGCGTTCAGGCGCGCGTTGATCGCGATCGAATTGCGCGTGAACGCATACGCCGCGGCGCCGCTGATGGGCTGCCCGGAGAGATCGTAACCCCCGAATTCGATGCCGACGTCGCTTTGGAGATTCTCCGGCTGAATGTCGGCAACGCGAACTTCAAAGAGCACTTGCGGGCTTGGCACGTCGATGCTTCGTACGAACTGATCGGCCAAGTGCTGGGTTTCCTGATTGCCGCTCACAACGATGGCGTTCTGCGCGTCGTCCGCCAGATACGAGCCGTCCGGGAGCACACCCTTGAGGTCGGTGACGACTTGCGAGGGCTTGACGTACCGCAGCGGGTACACGTGCGCCAGATTGCCGTCGTTGCCCGCATATTCGGGCGCGTCCAGCGCTGCCACCAGGGTTCTGGCACGCGCGATCGTGTCGGTGTTCCCGGTGACGATGACGCTTTGCGTGCGTTTGTCCGGAACGATGACGGTGCCTTCGGGTAGTCCACTGCTCAATTCTTTGGCAACGTCGTCGGGAAGCGCGTGCGCGAGCGTGATGATTGCCGTCGCAGCGCTGCGGGGATCGTTCGGATTGCCATAGCGGCGGTTCATCGATTCGCTCGTTCCCACGATCAGCACGCCGTTGTGTCTTCGTACTTGCAGATCGTGCGACTGCACGATGACGGTAAGCGCGTCGTCGAACGTGACGTCGTGCAGGTGCAGCGTTACTTTTTCAGGCTTTATCGAGGAATCGGCAACGATGTTCGTACCGGATTCCGATGCCAACAGCCCTATCACGTCGCTGAGCTGGGCGTCGTGCACGTCGATAGTGATGCGCTGGCCCTGCGCCAACGCAGGAAGGCATGCGGACATTGCCAGCAAGAGCACGAGCAGCAAGCGTATCACGGGCGCACCTGCGTGAGGGAAAGTATGCTTCCGTTCTTGAGCCGGATTGCGGAGCTGCCGATCCAGACGACCGGTGATCCGGCAACCACGTCTCCGATCCCGACGACGTGCGATCCCGTGCCGTCTTCCACCAACGCGCGCGTCGATGCGCCCCGGACGATCGCCCGCACCACCGGAGCGCCGAAGGAGGCGTCCTCGAGCGGTGAACCGCCGGCGCCGCGATTCGGCGGCAATGCAAAGCCGATGGGCTGCCCTTGAACGACCGGCATGCCGACGACGCCGGATGGCGGCGGAACGAGCAACGCGAGCGGCGCTGTCTGCACCGGAGGAGCGTCTGGAACGAACGGATCGCGCGTTATCGTCACCGGACCGGGGTAGCGCGCAGGAGCGACGCTCGGTACGCTCACGCGCTCATCGAACGCTACGCGTTCGTCGGGAATTTCGAACGATGAGCGCCCTGCGAGCGGAGATAAAACGATCGGCACCGCGCACAACGTTGCTGAGAGGATCAGCAGCCGCCGGCGCTGCGCGTCATGGATTGGGCGCACTACGGTTCTCCTTGATGAGCAATGGCATGTGTAATCGATAGAGCGTTGCATGAATCGTTGCATCGAGCGTTGGCTCCCCGGTACGCGCACCACCCTGAGCGAGCGCAAACTGCACATCCGTAACTCCGACGAGCGTGCGATTGTGCGAGAGACCTTCGGTAAAACGCAAGAGATCCGCAAATCGGCCGGAGATCCGGATTGCGACGGGCGTAGCCAAGAGCCGCCGATCGCCGATCGGGTCCGCGCGGTTCGCCGGTGCACGTGCTGCCGGATCGATCCCCGTGACGCGCAGGTGATCGGCCGCGGCGTCGTGGTTTAACGTCGTTATCAGCGCGGCCGTGCCGGCGGACAGGGACGTTTCGCTAGAAACGTGGCTCAACCGTTCCAGCACCACGCGTTGCACTCGCTGGAGCGCGCCGGCCTGCGCGACGATGCGATCGGCAGCGACCATTCTGCGATAGAACGCTTCGCTGCTCGAGCGTGACGCCGCGATCGCCGGTTCGTACCGTGCTTCGACGAGATATCCGCCGATCGCGACAATCGCGACGGTGGCGAACCACATTGCGCGCACGTCGTCTCCGGAGCGCAGTGGCAAATGCCGTTTCACTGATTTGAAACCTCCGCGTGCATTACGTACTTGAGAGCGTCCTGCGCGGCCGCATCAGAAGAAGCTTGCACCCCGGTCAGCGTCGGATCGCGTAAGCTCCGGCATCGCATCAGTGCCCGGATCACGTCGGCCACGACGCTCAGGTCGCGTGCGCGGCCTTCGATCGTTATGCCGCTCTGATCGTGCAGTATGGAAATGAGCCAGGCATGGGTGGGGAGTTGATCCGCGATGTCCGCGATGAGGCGCGCATCGACATTGCCCGAAACGACGATCTCTTCCACTCGGCGGTCGAGCGCTGCCAGCGCCTGTACGCGCGCGTAGTATACGCGGGTTCGCTGTAGGGCACGCTCGCTTTGTTGGCACCGGTGTTGGTACGTGGATTCGACGTGCCGGGCGTCTGCGAGTCGATAAGTCTCGATTGCGCACGCGCCGCCAAGGATGGCAAGTGCTGCACCGAGCGCGGCCGTCGCGGCGTGCAATCGCTGCGGAACGCGAAGGGCGAGCATGCGGCGCAACCAGTCCGGTCTTGCGGATCGCAGATAATCGAACGAACTCACGCGCGTCCCCATACGGCCAGAGCTGCCGCCAGGGTCCAATCGGGCGCGCTGGAGCGTACGACGTCTTCGAGATACGCCTCGCCCCGAAGCACTTCGCTAACGGGCATTTCGCATATCGCGCCGGTCGCGGCTTCGAGATCGACCGTAAGGCCCGGCAGGCGCGCCGCATTGCCCACTAGTGCGATTCGAGTTACCGGACGGCTTTGGCGGGCAGCATGAATCAACGCCGCGATGTCCGCGCACAACGCAGTGCGCGCACGCTCGCCGGCACCGGCTGTCCCCAAGATTCGCTTGCGTTTTTCCGCGCTGAGTTCGTCTATCGACAGATCTCGCTCGATCGCGCGTGTAATATCGCTTCCGCCCGAGAAGGTTTGCATCGTGACCGGCATGCCGGACCCAAAGACGTGAAGGCTCACGCGCTGATAGCCGACGTCAAGGACCGCCTCATAGTTCGGAAGCACGCGGGCAAAGGCGGAGGCTTCGTGATCGATGCCGACCGGCCGCAGCTTCGCAGCCTTCAAGGCAGCCGTTCTGTTCGTGAGAGCGGCATTGCGTGCAATGCCGACCGCCCATAAATCTTTGGATTCGTCGAGCGGATGGATCCGCACCGCGGCCTCTTCAATGGGGAAGTCAATATGGCGCGCCGCCTCGAAGCGTGCGCAGCGAGCGCGCTCGATCGGGCTCATTCGAGGAAAACGCACGGTTCGAAGCATGGCATCCGGTTCGCCAAGGGCCGCAACACAGCACCGTTCACGCGTATTGAGCTCCGCGGTCGCATCCTCGATGATGGCCGCAAGGTATTCGGTTTGCGTGGTCCCGTTCGAAGAAAACGCGCCCGCGGAAAAATCACGCACGGCCACAGCATCGATCCGCGGCCCCGCGGGCGTGAGGATCGCGTGCGCGATGCGCAAGCGAGTCGTACCGATGTCGACGCCTAACGGCAGTTTGCGGGCGCTCACGCGATCGCTCCATGCATGACGGCGGCGACCGTCGCGCACGCCAGATACGGCGCGAAACGCAACGCGTCGCCCCGGCGGCCGCGCCCGCTCAACAATAGGTACGCCGCATATGCACCTCCGGCCGCAAAGGCGATTCCCAGCGCCAGCAGTCCTCCAGCCTGCGCCCAGCGCGCAGCCAATGCACGCGGCGAGCTTCACGTCGCCAAGGCCCAACCCCCGGCCGCGCGTCATCACGTAGAGGACCGCGAGCGCTCCACCCGCGGCCGCAATTCCCAGCAAAGCGCTAAGCAGCGCGCGATCCGGTAACGCCAGCGCGAGCAGTATGAACATCGAGGGAAGAGTCAAGGCATCAAACACATATCCCGTTTGCGCATCGGTGACGGCGCACACCGTTACGAGTCCTATCAGCACGATCGTAGCGACCGCATGGGCACCGCTATGCTCGGAGCCGGCAACCCCCTGAGCCACCGTGCCGGCGAACAGCGCAGACAGCGCAAACGGCGTCATGCATCGCAGGCTGAGTTCGTGCTTTTCTGCGACGGCGACAGCCCTGGCAAAAAGCAGCGCGTTTACGCACAAACCGAACGCCGCGCAAAGCTCTGCGTAGATCATCTGATCTTCTGCCCCAGTGCGGTCAGCGCCGGCAAGTAATGCGGCTCTACCGACAACGCGCGGCGCCACAAGCTTCGTGCGCCGTTGTCATCTCCCAGTCGTTTTGCGCACCAGCCTGCAAAGACGTAACTGCGCGCATCCCCGGACTGCCGCGCGGCTGCTACAAAGTCTCGCCTCGCAAGCGCATAGCGCCGCTCCACGAGATTGCACATCGCCCGGTCCGTCAGGATAGTTGCGTCCGGTGAGTTCGCCGAGAGATAGGCGCTGGTTACCCGGATGCACGACTGCATGGCCGCATGCGTGTGGCCCTCCATGGACACGAACGCATAGCGATCTACGGCGATAGCAGACCTTGGATCCAGCGCGAGTGCGCGCGCGTAGTGCACGAGGGCCGCGCTCCTTTGCGACCGATAGAGCAAGTCGTCTCCACGCACCACAAGTGACGCGGCAACTTGCGACCGAAACAGCACTGTGGCCGCCGATAGAGCAATCGCCGCTATGGCAAAGCGGCGCGAGCGGGAAAAGGCGCTCTTCATACGAGCACCGCATAGTATGCGGCGAGTGACAACATCAGCGTCGCGCTCATAACGCAAGCGGCTTGGCGAACGTCATCGCGCAGGAGCAGCGAGCTCAATCCACGCGAACCTGCACCGGCGCCGAAGATCGGCAAAGCATGCCCAAGGGCAAAACATGCAAGCAGTGCGCTGCCGTACAACGGAGTGCCGGCAGCGGCCGAGTACGTAAGAATGCCGGCCACGACCGGCGTGCAGCAGGGGGACAACACCAACCCGAACGATGCGCCAAGAAGAAACGGCGCGCCGGCGCCGCATACGGGCTGCGATTCCTCGGAATGCATGCACGCCGGCGACGATTTCCAAAGCCGTCGTACTCCCGCCCACGCTAGGCAGGCTGCAACCACCGCATACACGATCGTCGAAAAAGTTGCGGCGCGCGGCAGCATCGAGACCGATGCTCCAAACGCGGCATACACCGTCACCAGGCCGACCACGAAGTACGCAAGCACGCAGGTTCCTTCTCGATGCGACCGGTTCGCCGTCAAACTGGCCACCGCGATGAAGCGCGGAGCAACGCAGGGCCCTACGCTCGTGAGCGCGCCGGCGGCAAATACGAGGGGAAAGGCACGAAGGTTCTGAGAGCCCGCCGCTGCGAGCCCCTGCGAGATCGGATCGAACATTGCGTTATGGGGTCGTGCTGAAACCGTTTTGGTTATCGTACTGCACTTTGGTATTCGTCGTAGCGCTGCCGCCCGTGATCGTCATGAGCGTGTTCGGATCGTGAGAACCGGGACACGTAATCGAATACGTGGTCACTCCGCCCGTCGTCGCAGTCGCATAGTCGTAATACTTGCCGGATCCGACCGTCGGGTCGATTGGAATCTGGTTCATGTAACCGCTCATCGTCGTGATGAATGCGGCATTCACGGGTCCGCTCGCGGGGTACGTTTGATGATCCGTGAAATACAATTCCAAGGCTGTGGCGATGGCCTTTTCGTTTGCCATGCAGGCAGACGTGGCTGCCTGCGCGCGAGCTCTGGTGAAGTTTGGTATCAACACGCCGGCGAGAACCGCAATGATGGCTACGACGACCATCATTTCCAAGAGGGTAAATCCGCGCTGATGCTTCATGTTCTTCTCCTATAAAATTGCTTGGCACGGACTAGAGTGCCCGCGCGCGCATTGACCCGGACTCAGGTTTACCTTCATTTTGTTCAACGCCGTGCGATGCAGTCGCGAAACATGGCGCCGCGAGTATCCCATGCGTTTCGCGAGTTCGCATTGGCTGTAGCCCGCAGCGTACAAGCCCAAGATGATCGTACGCTCGGTCTGCGTTAAGTGCGACAGAGCGGACTCTATCACGATTCGATCGTCACGTTGGTCGAGGGTGTAGCTGTGTGGACGCATCTGATGGGGCGCAAGTGCATCGATGGAGTGCGGCGTCGCTTGTTCGCGATAGAGAAGAGCCTCGCCGAGCTCGCCGCCGGTGACTCCCGCGCGGCGCGCGACTTCATCACGCGAGGGTTCTCGTCCCAATTCGAGGATCAAGGCATCCGTAGTCTCTTGAGCGAGGCGGTCGAGCTCTCGCAACTTGCGCGGCGGCCGCACTAAGCGTTCGTGGTCGCGCACGTAGTGCATGAGTTCGCCCACGATGAACAGCCACGCAAACGCCTCGAACGGCGTACCCAGCCGCGCATCATACCGTTTGCAGGCTTTGACGAGGCCGATGGCCGCGATTTGTTCCAAATCGGCGCGTTCCATTCCGGGACGCACGAATTTTTTGGCCGCGCGCACGCGCAGGTATCCATACTGCGCCACGAGGCGATCCAGGTTTTCCGTGGAGCGGTCGTGCAGCCAAAATTCCAGAGCAGCATCCAATGCGATCATCTGATATTTCCGATAAGGGTGCAGTAGCATAAAGTAGTATCATGCACGCAAAGGCCCCAGCGGTGGGTTAGGCCGCCGAGGCCGTGCCAGCGGAAAGGATCGTTCCGATGACCCCCTCCAGTATTGCATCTCCCCGCTCCCGTCGCTAGCGCCGATAACCGTGCGCTGTCCGCGCAAATGGTCGAACGCGCGCGGTCCTACGCCGAGAACGCCCAGGCTCCGAATACGCGTATCGCTTATGCGTCGGCGCTTCGTGATTTTCGGACGTTTTGCTCGGCGCAGCGATTGACGGCGTATCCGGCTTCACCGCAGACCGTTGTACTCTATATCACCGCGCTTGCCGAACGCGCAAAAGTCTCGACGATCCGTCAGCGGCTCGCCGCAATCTCCGTGGCGCACCGGAAAAGCGGCCTAGAATCGCCCACAGCGCATCCGATCGTCCGTGAGGTACTGCGGGGCATCACGCGCACGAAAGGCACCGCTACGCATCGCAAGGATGCCGTTACGCTTGATGTTCTTCGCGCCATGTTGCTCGCCGTCGACGGCGAAGGCATTGCGGCGCTCCGCGATCGCGCGCTTCTTCTGCTGGGATTCGCAGCGGCACTACGCCGCGCCGAGCTTGCCGCCTTGCGCGTTGAGGATCTGCGCTTCGATAAGCGCGGGCTGCTCATCATCATTCGGCAATCGAAAACCGACCAAACCGGCGCCGGCCAAGAAGTCGCCGTGCCGTTCGTTCCAAATACGAGCCTTTGCGCCGCGCGTGCACTCCGCCGCTATCTCCAGGCCGCCGGCATATCGTCCGGGCCGGTGTTTCAATCCTTAACGTTTCGGCGCGAACTAACCGGCCACGGCATCGACGGCCGCGACGTCGCGAACCTTGTTCGCCGACTTGCCGCTCAAGGCAAAAGTCGCGGGTGACTTTTCGGGCCATTCGCTGCGCGCCGGATTCGTCACGTCCGCTGCGCGAGCAAAGGTATCGCTCGACGCGATCGCCCGCACCACGCGGCATCGTTCGCTTTCGGTGCTCATGGGATACGTTCGACCCGCTCAAGCGTTCGACGATATCGCGCTCAGTAGCATCGTCGCGTAAAACCGACGATAACCCACGCTCCGCAAAGGAATCACGAAATGAAAGACCCGCTCCCGCTCGAACCCCTCACGCGCATCGAAGTACTGCTGGCTTCCGCTTCGGAGGCGCTTTCTCGCCTTGAACGTCGACGCGGTCTAAGCGCTCAAGACAACCATTCAACTGCCGCAGCCCCTGCAAACAATGTCGTACAATTTCCCGAGGAATTCACGCGTCGGCGTCGCCTGCAGATCGCCGTTGCAGAGGCGGAGGCGGCATTGGCTGAAGCGGAACGTCTACGCCAACAGCATTTAGACCGGAAATCAATGCAGTCTGCAACCGCCCCGGTTTTGGAATCGGAAAGGAAGCGAGAAAGCCGTGAGCGCCCAAAAATCAATCGCCGGGCGCTCCGGAAAAATCGCAGTCTCCGTCGTCTGAACGATTCGTTTACACCGAAAAGAAAGAGGAAACCATGACCACTAAGATCACGACAGCGCCCGAGCCGGCTATCTCAAAAGGCGCCGTCGATTCCGCAATCGGCTACTGGCTTCGCCAAACGAAAGTCAGGCGAGTCTTGAAGAGAATGATAGCGAAAGCGTAGCGGTCGATGTCGCAATATGCGTGGGGGACGCCTTTAGAGAGGCGCTAGATCGCGTCCAGAGCCATGACGTGCTCTCGCACGAGGACTTCACTGGTAGTCTCTTCTATGCGGTTTTTGCCGCAGCGTTTGACCTTGGTGTTCAATCAGCGTTATCTGTCGTAGCGAACCCGTTCAGCACTTCGATTGCGGACAACCTCGACGCTGAGATTTCGTCTGCCCGCACCAAAATCGAAAACGAAATTCGTGAAGCGGCTCGGTCAGCCAGCGACACCATCGGCGCCATAGCAGTAACCTCGAATGGGACGGCCAATGGGTGACAATCTTATTCGTTTTCCAGAGGAAGCAACTCGCGAGCGGCGGCTAGACCTTGCCGTCGAAGCGCTGCGATCATCGAGAGAGCAGGCCCACCAAGCGCTTGAGCGTCTTGAAGAATTGCGAGCAGGGCGTCAATCGAATGACTGTTCGCTTTTGCCACGCTCTCCAGCGCGGCAATCCGATCATCTAACCGATCCGTAGTAAAGCGTGACGACATGACGGAACCGCCAGAGGGCACACAAGCGGTGCACAACAACGTTATTCCTTTTCCAGAGGAGGCGAGTCGCGCCCGACGACTTGACCTTCACTTAACCGCCTTAGAACAGCATCTCGATCAGATGCGGTCAGCAGGCCGCGAACTGCAAGAATTCTTAGAAGATCTTTGAAGTGCAACGGTGAACCCGTTGACGCTAACGCGGTATTAAAACGACCCGTTTGGAGATCCCTAACCGCCCTTCGGTTAAAGTGGCGGTTCCAGACGTGTCCGAAGTTTTAAGTCGGCAGGAAACAGAGCGAAAGCGCTGTAGCGCTGACGCCGATAAAATGCTGCAGCATTCAAACACCCAGACTAACGCCTAACCCCTACGAACAATCCAAAAGATCCGCAGCGCCACACAACTCCCCCGGTCCCAGAAAAGACGAGGTTTTTTGCGTGGCGCTAAATGTCGCTTTTTATCGCCTAGTCGTTCTCCTACAAACCTTCGTTCTTCGACGAGCAAGTTCTTGCGGCGCGCTTGGCGAAGAGCGCTCCCCGCGACTTCACGTTCAGCGAACGTTTTGCCGTTACGAAGTTGTCTGGACGCTTTTTTCGCAATCTTTTTACTTGTTGCCATTAAATCTCATCCCTTTCAGCAATTCATGCCGACGGCGCGAGACAACGTGCTCAGGGCGTATTGATTCAGACTGACTCCTTCAAGGTCGGCTCGGCGCGCAAGTTCTCGATGCAGCGTGCGGGGGACGCGCATTAAGAACTTTCCGCTGTATTAATCGGACGTCAGAGGAGGCGGTATGGGATCCTCATCCTCTATGTGAACCTCAATCCAAGCCGCCATCGCTTCGTCTAGATTTCTCATCACTTCGTCGGCGTTATCACCCTCGCTCATGCAACCGGTGAATTCAACGATTCTAGCAAACCATGTGCCATCATCGTTTTTTATCAGTTCTCTTGTGTATGGACGCGCCATGTGGCGCTCGACTTCCTCCTTAATTCTGGTCGCTGTTGCGGTCATTGTGGGTACCTCTCGTTCCGTTGGGCTTCGTGAGTTGGAATGAAGCGCTACCCGCCGCCGGCGGCGATCTCTTGAACGATGGCCATCACCTGCTCGACATAGTTCTCTTTGACTGGTTTGCGCTTTCAGATTGAAAGAGCGATGCGTCCGCGTTTAAAGATGATATGCGAACCTGCCGTCTTTCGCTCAGTGAATCCGAGTGCAAGCAAGAGATTTTCAATGTCTTCGTAGGCGCAATTCTTACGCGTGCAAAGGACTTGCTCGTACAGCCGCTGGATGCGCTTGGATTCGACGAGCCCCATGCACGCATGATACCATATGCGGTATCTTAATTCAATACTACATCCGGTATCACTGCTACTATGGCTCGGCCGCTACCGCCACGGCCCAATTATCCAAAAGGCTGCGATGCCTCGCCGGAGCGCGGCAGTGGTCGCATGTGCGGCATATGTCGCCGACTGGAGAAGGCGGTCCCGTCGCCTTGGTGAGATTTCACGCGGTTCAAGCGACTTGTAAGGCGGCTTGCCATCGAGGCCGGAATGGGTGGCCGCGCTTAGGGCCTTTTCCCAAACGCTTGTTCGTTGGCCCTAAGGACTCCCAAACACGAGGCCGGAAACGGTCGGCCGCTGCGGTGCGCCAAGCGAGAGCGTTCCGAGCGCCGTCTTCGCGTGATTGGCGGCCTGATTGATGAACTCCATGGCCCCCTGTTTTGTGCCTTGCACGTTCACATTTTCGATGTGCAGGTGTATTGTTGGGCTGGTTGGCCCGCTATAGGCGCGCTGCACGCCGGCTGCAAGGCCGGCTAAGAAGGTTTCGTGTTTTCGATCTGAAGCCCAATGCTTTGCGTCGGCCTGTTCGGCTAAGGCAATCATTGTCGCGAGCTGCGCGTGTCCACCCGGCGTCATAAGCAGCCACGCATTGCTCATCGTGGTTTGCAGTGCAGTTCCCGCCATGGATGCAAGGCCCGAAATTGCCGCTTGCAGCATCTTGCCGATCGCTCCGAACACCGTACCGATGGTGAAACCGATTTGATACTGATCCTTGACCCACCAGTTGTGGATCGTCGTCACGATATCCGGCAGTTTCTTGATGACTGTTGCAAGTGCCGTAATCGCCGTAGCCGCACCAAGATCCAACCGACGATCGGAATGCCACGGGCCCCGACTTCAGCAAACCCCGTAAGAACGCGACCGATAATGCCACCGCGCAGGATGCCGGCCAGCGCAACGCTGCGCAGCCAACCGCCGCTAAAGAACGCAGCGATTGCCGCGCCCGCTCTGCCAATGAGGCCGCCGCGCGCGATCATTCCGCCTTCGGCTGCATCCCTGAAGCCGGCACCGGAGCCGCCCTGTAAACTGAGCAGCGTAAGCTGTTGGTTCAACCTGAAGATACTTCGCGCCGCTGCCACGGACGTTGCGCCGATGCCGGCGATACCCAACGCGAACGCGCCAAAGATCCCTTCGCCGATTCCCTTGGCGATCGCTGGGTGATTGTTCAGGAACACGACGGCCCGCCCAAGTGCTCCTGCCGCGCTCGTAAGCACGTTCGTAAGCGTGTCGAGCGATGGGAGAAGATCGCCTTGGAAACGTTTTGGAAATTGGTCGCAAACTCGTACCAGGCAAACGAAAAGGTCTTCGTGTATTTGGTCCAGAGTTTATCGACCCCGCCGATGGCATTCATCAGCGCCCAGTTTTTCGAAACCTGCGCATGGACTGCCGGCCGCAGCGCAACTTCGAGATAGCGCGCACCCTGCGCGCCGAACGCGTTGTTCAGCAGTGTCCCGAAGACCATCGGCTTGAAGTTGTTTTGAATGCCGTACAGATAATCGACGGCTTTCCCTAAGAGCAGGTGCCCGCGCTCATCTTGGAACTTCAGTTGGCCCTTGTTGTTAAACACGCCGACTGTCTAAGCGCGTCCCTACGGACCTTGCTCATGTGATCCGTGACGGATTCCGCGCCGGCAAGGTATTCGATGACGCGCGCCAAGCCCGCACCGCCGCGACCCTTCAGGAAACCGGTCTGGCCTAACGTCAGCGTTTGTTTAAAGAGATCATCCTGCGTGACACCGCGCCCTAAGCCTGCACCGATGAACATGCGGCCTTGATTGATGATCTGCTGAACGCCTTCGGGCTGCGCAAACATCATTTGCACAGTGCGGTCCAGCATGTTTTGGTACGACTTGCCCGAGTAGACGCCGAACAAATGGCTCAGCGTCGACATTTGCTTGATCGATTCAACGGGATCGATCTGCTTGGGTGAGAGCCACATCACGTCGGCGGCTCTCGCCATGCGTGGGAAGGCGCTCATTAACTGCTTTGGATTGCCTAAGCCGGATGATGCAGCCATCGCCATTTCGCGTGCAATGGTGGTAGCGTTTTGCGCCGTCGAGCCCGAAACTTGGAACGCCATTTTGTAGAACGCGCCCATCTGATTCGTTGCCGTGTTAGTCGCCACGGCAACGCTCATCATGGCTTGCTGCAGATCGGCGGCACCCTTAATGCCTTCATAGATCGCACCGCCGGCAGCGACCGCAAGGGCCGTAAAACCGGCCTTCGCAATGCTCGCGTACCGGTTGGTTTGCGCCATCTGCTCGCGTAAGGCGGCCTGCCGGGCAGCGTTCACGCGCAGGGCGGCGCTGTTTTCGGTGATGCGTGCCGTCGACGACATGGTCGCCCGCGCGCCTTCTCCCATAATGCGCGCAACATTGGACGTCGCATTTATGACGACGCCGACTCTCCAGGTTTCGAACATTTGTTAGGCTACCTCAAGAAGCCACGCATGAGATCGCTGGCTTTGGCTTGCTCCAGCGTGATGAGCAGCGCTTTATCGCCGCCAACCTTTTCAAAGCGGATGCCGGCGAACCGCTGCAAACGCTCCAGGCGCTGTTCCGTTATTGTCTGGTCGCCCAGCAACCGCGGAAGTTGCTCGACGTTCGTGTTAAGGGAGGCCGTGACCAGAGCACCCATGAAGCGCCCGAAGCGTTCAGCGAGCTTGCGCGCATCGGAGGCAATGATCACGTCGAACGGAAGCGCTAAATCCGCGGCCTTTGCGCGCGCCTCTTTGATCTGCCCCTCAGCCATTTTTAACGCGACCGCAGCCCGCCGGCTTTCGTCTTCACTCAATGTGCCGGGCACAGTGACGGCGTTGATGAACCGTTCAAAGTACGCGTGCGCCAGCGCAAGGCGCATCACAAAATCATGCCACGTCGTTACGCAGCGTTCAGGGCGGGTCATCATTATTAGTTCTCCCCTGCCGTATCGGCCGGCGGTTGCGTCACGATGTATAACTTTGGAATCCGCCCGCAATCCGGGCACCCATCGCTGAATGCGTCCCAACCGCTAGCGGGCTGAATGTCGCCGTATTGAAAGAGCGCTTGCGGCAATGCCGCGCACGTTTTACACATGAGACGGCTCCCGCTCGGTAGCGCGCAGATCCGAGAACACGGGATGCGCTTCGAGAATCGCGTTCATCTGCACCGTTACCGCGTGAAGGTCGACGGCTGCTTGCGCCAGCGCAGCATCAGCCCGTGTGAACGTTTCCATGCGCGCGAACTGCTCGGCCGTGAATCCCGGCGGAAAGTCACTCACGCAAACGTCACCCTCGTCAAGCGCAGAGCGTTCCGCGACGGGCCGACGCTCGCGCCGCTCGAACATCCAATCCTTACCGAGTGCGCTTGAGCGAAAGGCGTTATATCGCTGAAGGTACGCTTGGCCGTCGGACGATTGCTGGCGCTCCGCTTCGGCGCGGCCCGCCGTATCCTCGAGCGTCTGCTTTTTCTCAAGCAGATCCCGGTATCTTGTGAACGCGTCCGCGAACGCCTTGGCGGCCTGCTGTTCTGCATGCGCAGCATTTTCGGTGATGGCTTTTTCAAGGCGCTGCTGGGCGCCGGTCCACGGATGATCTTTGATGCCGGCGGCCAGTGCCGTTCGCTCCGCATCGGCGCGAAGCCGCATGAGGGCTAGTTCTGCCTCAGTTGATTGCTTCACTGATGGTCAGCCTTCCCAATGTTGGCGATCTCTTGATCGACATTGAACGGTTCGCTGTGCGCCGGCGCTGCCCGCGCAAGACCGCGAGCGCGCAGGAGGTCGTCAGTCATCGCCTCAAGGCGCTGGGGGTCATCGCTTTGATTCATAAGTTACTCCACGTCTGAATTGTGCAAATTTAAGGACTACCGACCGGAGTCGCCAGTCCGCATGCCGCCCGCGCACATGGCATCACTGGCAAAGGCCGGCAATCTTTAAGGCGAACCCCTATCGCGCCATCCAGGCGCCCATTTTTCGCATCTGTTTTTCGAACCGTTGATTCGCGAGGGTGCGCTGAACCAGGGTCCACATCTGCTGCACGCCCAAAACCATCGCGTCTACGATGTCATCGTGACGGCCTGCCGGAAAGCGTAGGAATTCATTGAGTAATTCCGGCAACCAGGGCGCGGACTTCGGCAGCTTCACGCGGCCAGATTCGAACAAGTTACTCACCGCTTCGGCGCGCGCGACCTTACTCTCCGACGGGCGTACACCCACAATGGGTATGCCGGTCGATGCGCGCAAGTCGGCCAGCACGGCGTAACCGGAGGCGGCTTCCTCCACGTACGAGAGGCGCGGCCGCCAGCGTTGATACTGCTCAATGACGCGCCGTCGAACTCCGGATATTCAACCCGGTCGAACCAGCAATCAGCGACGTAAATGTCGCGAAGGTCCGAGATGAGCGTGACAATGACGCTACGATCGTTGTGCAGCCCACTCTTCCACGCTGAGTCGCACGCTTGAAGAATGATAGGTGGTCTATCCGGTATAGGCGGAGTGCCGAATATGGCGTGCAGCTCTCGCTCGCGCTGCAAGTAGACGTCCTCCGGGCTCGTGATTCTGCACTTCGGGAGCGCATCATAGCGATGCTCTAGCCATTCTTTGCGAAAGAGCGCACCGCCGGCCGGTGCCGGATCGCCGAGGTACTGAGCTCCGAACGGCGCGCTTCCAACTTCTTCTTTCTTCTTCAGCAGCACGTCGACGGGCCAGCGCTCCGGCCACAACGCTTGCCCCGGTGCGCGGCGTAATACGTCGCCTTCTTCGGCAAGTGCCGGAAGGTTGACGAACATCCATTGGTCGGCGCTCTCGCCTTGCTGCAATCGGCCGATGAGGTCGTCATCGTGCCAACGCGTGTTGATGACGACGACCACGCCGCTTGGCTCAAGTCGCGTCGATAGGACGCCGCGGAACCATTCTTCGAGCGTTTCTCGCGTTACATCGCTTCCCGCGTCGGACTGCACGTCATCGCACAAGATCATCTCCGCGCGAAAGCCGGTCACGGTGCCGGTCTGCCCAATCGCCCGAACGCCGCCGCCTTCCGAGGTGTACCATTCTTCGAGGGCTTCGCCGACGAGTGGCGTCTGCGGCCACGGCCACGCATCGCTTTGGACGATACCCCGCGTTGCGCGTGAATTGCGCCGCGCCAGCGCTTCTGATGCCGACAGCGCCAGAATGCGCCGATGCGGTTCCCGTCCAAGGAACCACGCGACGAATGCCTGCAGCAGCGAGCTTTTCCCGTGACCCGGCGGCGCGGAGAGACATAAGCGGCGTATTTCCCCGCGTTCTACGCGCTCTAGCAGCCCAGCAAGGTATTGGATATGCCGCGGGGCTTCAAACCACGGTAGAACGGCCTGCGCGAAGTCTAACAGGCTTTCCCGTGCAAGTTCTTGCTGCGCCGCACGCCGGATCTGCGCTATCGCTTTGGGATCGCCGAGGAGCGCCTGAATCTCCCCGGCGTCGGGCAAGGGGCTAGACAATGCCGCCGCGCCGTGCGATGCGAAGCTGCGAAGCCGTCATTCCGGGCTTGGGATCGCCTTGTACGGCTTCGCGCAGCACGTCGTCAATCGTTCTACGTGGCGCCTTCTCCCGCGGAGATAGGCGCTGACTCTTCACTGCATTCCGTTGCATTGGGAACCTCCGATGGTTGCGACGATTCGGGCGGCTGTGCCGCATTGTCGCTGGGTATGTCATTATGGGAAAGCCTAACCGCGTTTGCCAATAACTTACGTAAATCGCGAATACGTTTCAGCGCTGTTCGATGGTGATTCCGGCCGCCGGATTTTCTGCCGGCAACGCTTTCAAAAGCCTGCGAAGTTCGTCTGGTTCCCAGTTGGGGAACATGTTGACCATGGTGCGCGCATCGATATTCGTCGAGCCGGAGTCTTGCAGGTCGCCTTCGGCCCGCATTACGAGCGCCAGCGAATCTCTGGCCTCTTTCAGCGCCTTCAGCGCCGTTGTACGGTCGCCGTCACGCTTTGACTGTTCCAGCAGGTCGAGCGCTTCGGTCAACAGGCGCACCGCATACGCAAACCGTTCGGCACGTGTCATCGCGCCCGGCGTCGATTCGAAACGAGGCGCAGTTGTGTCGTTACCCTCCTCGCGCTTGCTCGCAGGTTTTTCAGCGCGTGGCCTCTTGGCAAGACAACCTGAGCGATGCCGTTGCAGCGAAGCGGCCGTCACATTGAAGCGAAGCGCGAGCGGGCGTACCGATTCACCTGCAGCGAGCGCCTTAGTCATTGCGGCTGAGTCGGGCGATCCGCAGACGGAGCAGCTGCGCGGCATTTACGTTTCCGACTCCGGACGCTCGTAGCCGGCCGGAACAACCGGCTCGAAGATGCCCAATTCCGCTAGTTCTTCGATGATGCGGTGTTGCTGCGCGACGCTGAGCGCTCGTAGCGTCTTACGCAGTTCGTTGACTTGGTCCCGTGCTCGCTGCTCCAGGACGAGCTGGCGCAATGAACGGACGTCGTCGTTGGGCGCCGGAGCATTCGCGTGCGCCTCTGAGGTGTTCAGCATTTGTTCTTCCCTGCGCATCCAGCGCAATAAAAAAAGACCCCTATCGATTGGCGAGGGTCTACGGTCCGTTACGCTGCGCGCGAATCGCTTTCGTCTATCACAAGACTCGACGAGTTCGAGTACGGTGCGCCGTCGACGCGGTGATGCTTTTCCCAGCCACCAGGCAATGGCGCGCGGGGTGTTGAGGCAGACTGCATCACTTGCGCCCGCAAAGCCGGCTGCCTGAAGCAATTTTGCGGCCCTGGCAGCCTGCGACGGCAGCAAGTCCGCGTCTAAGTCAAAATCCATTTTGAAGTGTCGGTCCTCCGTGACATTGCCGCGCATCTCGGGCAGTTTAGGCTGGGACGGCTGGAGATTGCGCCTCGACGTTCAGGTCGCCGAATTCCGGATGCGCCGCTAGTATGGCGCCGACGACGCTCTTCGCGCTTGAGTCCTCAAGTAGTGCGGCGCGCAATTCGCCTTCGACTTTCCGCGCTGCTGCAACGCTCCGAATGTCGTCGGCGCTAAATGGAATGATCTCGCCGTCGAACTCTAGCTCCGCCTCCGGATTTTCGGCCAAGCGTAGAAGCCGCTCCATGTGGCCTCTGACATCCGTGCCCGCATGAAAATGCTCCCAGCGACTGATTAACGGCCGATCGATGCGCTGCACAGCCCGCTCCAGCTCCCGGATAGGCGTTGCGCGATCGACCAACGCGTTTTGGACTGCATTTTCGTACTCGCGGAGCGAGCGCGCATAAGTCTCCGCCGCCTCGCTCTCGTCGTGATCGCGAAGGCGTTGCTGCGCCGCTGCGAGTTTTTTGCCCACGCCGGCCCACGGATTCGCGCGCTCGGGATCGCCAAGGGTGATGAGGCGTTCGGCTCGTGCGCGCGGTGCTAAAAAGCCAATTTCGTTGACGATTTGTTCGCGCGAGTTCATGCTGCCGGCTCCATCTTCGGGATCGCCAATCGGTCGCAAATGTTCTCGACCGTTCCGGCCGCGTTTGCGTCATTGCCGGCGGAAGAGATAAATTTTTCCAGCGCCGAAAACTCATCGGCGTTGAGTCGAGCCGCATTTATGGCTTTCGCTCGTTGGCGAAGTGTAGCGTCCATGTAGGGTCTCCTTGCGCGTCACGCGCATTGTGTGGGTTAGTAGGCCGCTGTATCCGACCGTGGCCGAGGTTTGATCACTTAATTAATTAGCCGTTCAGCATAATGCACGACATCTGAGGCGCACACGGTCCGTGTAGTATGCTCATTCACGAGCGCTAACACATCATCGCCTTGACTTTCCACCGCCTGCATTAGGTCCGGTGGTACCGCTCCCACGATCATGATGCCGCCGGTATGGCAGTTCAGTCGAAACTGCGCTCCATGCTGCCGAACCCGACCAATAATCTGCAGTGCATTCATTTCGCCTTCGACCCCCTGATTTTAATTATAAGTCTGACACGCTTTTTTTATTTTCAGTCGCCCGAAACGCTCGGCCCCATTACTCTGCAAGTAAGCGGTGCCGGTGCGCAGTTCTATTAGGTAATAACTTCTCTTTACTAACCCCCCGGTTCATATCGTCCAAATTTCCGCCCCATATAGAATCTATATGGTCCAAGCGGGGAAGCGTGAGATGAATTTCGGCAGCCAAACGTCCACGGCTTACGACCGCGATCGCGCCTACGACGGCAAGACGGGTACGCGCCGCGAATACCGACGCACGCGAAAGGCCAGTGCCGCGTTGAAGGACGCTCGCTGCCGCGGTGGTCCGGTCGCCTACCTGAAGGTGGAGCTCGTGCAGAAATCTCGCAAGTCGGATTTCCTTGCCGCGTAATCGCGGCGACCAATACTCGAACCAGTCGTCCGGATTGGTGCCGCAATAGCGGGCGCTTCCGCGCGCAATCGCTTCAACTTCAGAACTTGCCATCGGCGGCTGCATATAGGCCGCATTGTACGCGTGCGCTGCCGCAGTTACGTGCGTGTCATCATGGCCCAGATTGCGCAACGCTGAAACATAGCGCAGCATTGCCGCATTGCGGTTTCCCTCCAAATGGCGAACGTTATGCGAGACGTCCGTCCGAACAGAAACTCGGTGCTTATTGCGCAGGCGTAGTATGGCCGAAAGCGCCTTCGGCCATGGTCGAAGGGGATGAACGCCGTACGTCGCGGCAGCATCGTGAACGTACGGACCGGCGACTCCGATCGATGGCGGCGCGATCGCATATCCACCGTACGCCTTAAGGTCTATTCCCTCGCCGAGCCCATCGGATAGACTTGCAACGCGCTCGTTTTGCGGTGCAGCGAAAACAAAGTGCTGGCCGCCATGTCCGGTTAGCCACGACGCGGTATCCGCGAATATATCGCTTCCAAGGTCCATTGCCAGATCATGCAGCGTTTCAAACCCACCCCGATGAGCGTCGACGTCGACGATGACTAGTCGACTTGGCCCCGTAGCAATGCCAACATTGGCGCTCGGCCAGCGGTGCCACCATTCTGTGACTGTGGACTCATCGTTCGATGAATCTTTTGCGCCGTGCTTGGTCCGCGGATGTTTTGCCGGATGGCCGCACTTGCCCCTGAGTGTGCATGAACATTCCCCGGACGCCGGTTCATACACCGGCAAGACGAAAAGCCCATTACGCGCATATTCCAGGGCGGCCTCGCCCTGGGCGGTCATGCTGCATGTTCAGCGGGCGTGACCATCCGCTCGATTTGCGCCAAAACCTCGCGAGCAAAGGCTGGAGAAAACTCGGTATTGCTTTCGTAATAACCGTTGGGACTTCGCGAGCTCCTCGGCGCGACGAACCGCTCACCTTGCTTATTCGTGCAGAGAACGCTGGTGATTGTGAGGGCATCGCCAATACGCACCGCAAAGCGGTGCGTTATTTTTCCCCACGAGACTTCTTCGACCTGGTCAATGGCAAAAGGAATTTGGTTACCTGTGTCGTAAGTGGCTTGGTCATCCCGTAAATGTTGCAAGCCTCGTTGTTTAGCCGCAACGGGGCCTTTTCTTGTTGTGTCCATGGTCCTCCATGCGGGGCTTCCGCTTCATAAAATCGGGGGGAATGGCACGCTGCTGATATCGACCACGTCGTACGCGACGACAGTCGCTGCATCAAGCGTCGCTGCCATAATTCGGCCGTATCTCCGAGCGTGCAACTGCGGCGGAATTTTTCCGGAGTGCCAAATACGGGCTTTAATTGGCGCGAGCAGGCATTCTGCGATTTCGCGATCGCACGGCACGCCAAACACGCTCGATTCCGGTTGCTGATGTGTATCGATATCGCGAGCGTTTCCAGGGCAGGCCGCGTCATGCCGATTATGCGTCCGCGCCGTGCAGCAAATTGCATGCGCCGGGATCTTATCCCGTATCCGTGGATCTAAATTACGCGGCCGGCCGCGCTTACGTGGAGCGCACTGTAAGTCTAACTCGTAGCAATCTTGGCCGGATTGCTCAACTTGTATCTTTGAAGCCAGAATCGAAACCGCGCGCATCATGCAATCCCCTTGCGTTGCGGTGCGCCAGTCAAAGGTGCAGTAGCAGCGTCAATTTCCGCGAGCGCGATGCGGTCGCTGCTCCAACGTTTAGGCGGTTGCGGTATGCATTCACTCGCAAGCCGATGCTCGGCGACAAAGGAATCGTCAGGACTGCCTACAAAGGGAGAGATGACAGGGTTATGTAAAAATCCGCCCGGCGTTTGCAGCGCCGGGTCTTTTTGTATTCTCAAGCTGTGTCGTTACCTTCGCTTCCGCGCTACTGCGTGGTTTGATCCCAGGGCCTTGCGCTGACCCTTCGTCGTTGTGCGCTCATGCAACCCGGCGTTCCGATTCGGACGTCTGATAGCGATCGCGCGATTTGCGCCGGCGGTCGTACATGAAAGCTTTTGCTCCGGCGTCCGCATGAACGTCTATCGGTTTCTGGAGATCGGTCGCGATAAAAAGGAGCGCATTAACGACCGCCATCCCCGCTTCGCCGTCTAGTCGACGTTGCGAGGTGCGTGTACAGTTCTCCAGCCTACGCCGCGTCGCCATCCGTACGCGCATTGCTGGAATGATCATGGATAAATTTGCGAACCGCTGAAGGGTTGAATAGCACACGATCGCCGACATGAACAGCCGGAAGAACGCCACGCCGTACAAGGTTATCGATGTGCCCAGGGGATACGCCCCCGAGCCAGATTCGCACCCGTTTCTTGTCTATAAGGTCTTCGTCTTGCGACATACTCCTAATATATCGCAAGGACTCACGCCTGGCATAGCGCAAGTAACCCATGTTCAGAATTATTTGGGGTAGTTACGGTGGCAAGAGCGATTACCAATATTGGCGGCAAGTCAGACGAAGTGCGAAGCTCGTATCAAGAGCGTGCGACAGGGCCGGCCTAAGTAAAAACTCTCTGATCCGCCTAAGGGCGGCACTCGCACCAATCAGGGGCGAAAGTCAAGATAGTACTGTCGCCGCCGGATGGATCACCTTTTATACGGCACGACCCTAACCCCTGAGGGTGCCCGCGAGTCTGCTGCTTGTCACGCACTATGCGTTAATTGGGATTCACGCTGCCAGAGGTAAGAAACAACCCCGAGCGCTTTTGCAGCGCATCGATAAACTTAGGAAGACCTTTGTGCGGCTGGAGAGCCGTGAAGTATCCCGGGGGTTCCAAATCTCACCGGTCATGGTCGTGCCACCGAACCAGGCGCACTTTTTTATTGAGCCCGTCGAGCATAGGCTTCGCCAGCATACGAAACTACGGGAGGGGAGCATTCGGCGTGTTTTGCATCAAATATCCGAAGAATTGAATTCCCTCGAACGCGCGTGGGAGTGGAATTTGCACTTTCTGAACACCGGTGAAGAGTTGGAGAGCGATGATTCATCTTGGTCTGACGGCGATCCCGATGACGATGAATTTGAAAAAAGAGCCCGATTGATAAACATAATAAAAGAGCTCGGGCCGCCAAAACGTTATCCGGGAAAAGTAAAGGCTAGATTTCTCGAGCGCTGCGTTTTCGTTGCCGCGCTGCATCTTCGACGCGACGAACATGGAGCGCGCCGTCCGGTTCAACGCACAATCCACCAATCCCAAGCGCTACCGCTCGCGCCAAGGTGCGCCGCTGTTCAACCGTGGCGCGCCGATACAGTTCGGGTGCGCGCCGAACCAAGTCTTTCACGTCCGACGTCGACTTCGCCAAAGATTTCGCGGCTGAGAGCCGCTCTTCTAACGAGGCGATCCGCGCTTCCATCGCATCATGGTCATCGCTCAATTTATCCAGCCGCGGCTGCAGGTCGGCATCACGGACTAAGCCGCGCGCATGCAGCCCCCAGGCGGATTCTCGCTGCTTTTCAATCACGGCGATTTGCCGGCGCATGCTTTTTAGATCTCGCTCTATGTCCGCTGAAGAATCTTGTTGCGACCGGTTTCGATAGCGCGCAACAAGGCTCGGTGTAGCGCGTAACTGCGCAAGTATCGCGACGAACTGTTCTTCCAACGCGTCGGCGCGCACACAACGTATTTTGCCATCGTGGTAGAACGTCGCCTTACAGGTGTAGTAGCGAACGCGCCGATTGGCACCGCCGGTCGCCATACCCGCCATTGCGCGACCGCAAAAACACTTAATGGCGCCACTAAGCGGCCACGGGAAGCGACGAACCGGATGGGCTTGTCCTAAATCTTTGCGGGTGCGCTGCGCTTCGTGGAATTGCTTTTCGGTGATGACAGGCCCGATGTACGCCTTATTCAGGAGCAGCCTCAGAACGCGTCCCGGCGTCCAGTGAACGGGGCGATCCCTGTTGCCATCATCCTTCGGTTTTTTGAAACTGTATGGCGGTGCGAATTCCGATAAGCGTAACGCTATGGCGTAATAGCCAAGGCCGCCGGCGCGCAATTTGAACGCCTCGCGCACCGCCTCAGCGCGCTTACCGTCAGCAACGTCTTTGCCGTCATGCAACTTCAGTCCGTATGCGCGCCGATTCCCAATGACCGCCCCAGCAGCGCGCTTCTGACGATACGTTGCTAGCGCTTTATCGATGCGAACTTCGTTCTCTTGGCGGCTAACGGCGGATTGCGCAGCGACAATGAGCTCCTGCATGGCGCTGTCCAATCGCACCTCGCCGGCATCGCGCGTCCATACGCGCACGCCGAGATCGCGAAGTTCATGCACGACGATCTGGCTTTCGATAATGGAGCCGCGGCCCAGCCGGTCGAGCCTGAGCATCAATATCCACGCCGGCCGGCCTTCAGGCTTTATTTCGCGCAATTCGGCAAGCAAGTCGCGAACGATGCGCCGAGGACCCTCCTTGCCGGAGGCTACGCCCTCGAAGACCCGGGTGATGCGCCAGCCCCGCTCTTTCGCGGTTTGCTCAGCCCATGCGCGCTGATGCGGCAAGGTGTCCGATTGCGCCTCGCTTGAAACGACGAGCAACGACCACGCCTTTTCCTTCACCTGACTCTACTTTCTGTGTTGCCACTAATACACCTTCGTGTAGAGTGGAATGAACACGGCAGCTACAATGAAACCGACCGCTCCCCCGAGCAGTAAAATCATTGCAGGTTCCAGTAAAGCGCCCAAGGCGTTCAGCGCGGTTTCGACGTCCAGATCGTAGTAGTCGGCGATCCGCAGCAGCATCGCGTCCAGCGCGCCGGTTTCTTCACCGACACGCACCATTTGGATAAGCAGCGGTTCGTACAGGCCGGTGAGGCGCAAAGGTTCCCACAGCCCCGATCCTTCCGAGAGCGCTTGCCGCAGCGACCCCAAGCTCCGGCGATAACGCGCGCTTCCAACGGCCTCGCCGACAACGTCGAGCGCGGTCATCAGACCCACGCCGGACCTCAGGAGGGTTCCCAGCATGCGAGCGATGCGGCTGACCGTGGACTTGCGCGCGATCGCACCCGCGATGGGAATGCGCTCGAGGATTGCCTCCAGTCCGCCGCCGCGCACGCGGATCGATGCAAAACATGCCGCGCAGGCGCAAAGCAATGCGCTACCCCAGACCGCGGGGGCGCGAAGCGCGATCCCGGTTCCGATCAACAGTGAAGTGATCCAAGGTACCGGAACGTGCATTTGATCGTACAGCGAGCGGAACATCGGAACGACCGATGTGACAAGGAATACGACGAGGCCCATTGCGGCGCACGTTACGGCAGCAGGATAGGTCAGAGACGAGATAACGCGCTTGCGTAAGGCGCGATCGCGCTCTAGGACGCCGGCAAGCCGCTCGAGCACTTCGTCAAGGACTCCTCCGAGTTCGCCCGCCTTGATCATCGTGACAATCAGTCTGGGAAATTCTTTGGGGCGGCGCGCCATCGCTTGACTCAAAGACAAGCCGTTCTCGATGTCGTTGACCACCCACGATAGCGCTTCCCTCAGGCGTCCCTCGGTGCACTGGTCGATCGCCACCTGAAGCGATCGTTTCATGGAAACGCCGGCCTGGATCAGCGTAGCGAACGACCTAAAAAACGCGACGAGCGCTTTTTGCGGTACTCTACCAATGAAAAACGTGGAAGCCAACCTGCCGGGCGCCGTCGATTCATCGACGAGCGATGTGACGAAGAGCGAACGGGTCCGCAAATTCGAGAGCGCCGCCCCCTCGCTCGGCGCTTCCAGCGAGCCGCGGACGAAGGCGCCTTCTTTATTACGGGCGGTGTAGTAGTAGAGCGAAGCCATCTAGGCGCTGCTCCGATCGGCCGAGTGCAGATCGCTGTGGCGATCGGTCTGGTTTTTGGCCGATTCCAGCGTTATTTCGCGGCGTCCGACGAGTTCGTTCAGATGCGATTCGAGCGTTTGCATTCCGCTCTGGCGAGAGGTGGCGATGACGTTGCGAAGTTGGTGCGTCTTGCCGTCTCGAATGACATTGCGAACTGCATCGTTTGCAACGAGCACCTCAGCGGCGCAGCGGCGGCCTCGCCCGCAGGCGCGTGGAACCAGACGCATGCAGACCACGCCGATCAGCGTCTGCGCGAGCTGCACGCGGACTTGGTCCTGCATTTCTCCGGAAAACGCACCCACGATGCGGTCCACCGTTTGCGGCGCATCGCCTGTATGCAGCGTGGCCAAAACGAGGTGTCCGGTTTCGGCAGCCGTCAAGGCGGCGTGCATGGTGGCCGCTTCACGCATCTCTCCCACCAGAATGACGTCCGGATCGCATCGCAATGCTCCGTAAACGGCTTGGCTGAATGTGGGTACGTCGCTGCCGACTTGCCGCTGGCTGATCGTACAACGATCGGCGCGGTGCGCGTATTCGATGGGGTCTTCTATCGTGATGATGTGTTTGGCTGCAGTTCGATTGATGCGACCCACGACAGCGGCGAGGGCGGTCGATTTTCCACTGCCCGTCGGGCCCGCAACGATGAGCAGCCCCGTGGGGCGCTCGGCAAAGAGCGAAACGATTTCGGGAAGGTGCAATTCTTCCAGCGATGGGACGGAGCGCGCGAGCAACCGCATCGCGAGCGCGATGCCGCTTGACGTCCGATACGCGTGCACGCGCACGCAGCCGATCTCCTCGTCACGATGCGTCACGCTCACGTCTCCGGTTGCCTCGAGTTGCGCGCGTCCGGATTCAGGCAGTATGGCTGCGCTCAGTAACGTAAGTTCGTCGCCGCTGAGCGCCAGTCCCGATTGCGCTTCAAGCCGGCCGTCCACACGCATGATCGGCGGAAAGCCGGCGTGCATGTGCAGATCGGAAGCGTTCTGGACGCGTGCTTGGTGCAGGACTTCGGCCAGGCGTATGGCGGCCAACGTGCCGGTCATGCCGCCCGCTCAACGTGCAGTACGCGACGAATTTCGTCAAGGCTGGTTTCGCCCAACGCGGCGCGGCGCAAAGCATCGGCCAGCATCGGCTCGTACCCATGCAACGCCGCCCGTTCGGCCAGCGTCGCTCCAGCCGCGCCTTCGGCGATGAGCGCGCGCATCGGATCGTCGAGAAATAGACATTCGAAGATCGCGGTGCGGCCGCTGTATCCCGTGCCGCGGCAATGCGTGCATCCCTCCGCGCGGTACACTTGCGCGCCCTCGCGGAAACCGAACTCCCGCGCCTTCTCGCCGCCCACGGGGAGCGGCACGCGGCAGCGGACGCACAATCGCCGTACAAGGCGCTGCGCGACCACCGCCGTGAGCCCCGCGGCGATCGTATGGCGCGAGACGCCGAGCTCCACGAGTCTATCGACGGTTCTCGGCGCATCGTTTGCGTGCAGGCTCGTGACGACGAGTTGGCCGCTCAAAGCCGCCGACGCGGCGACGGCCGCGGTTTCCTCATCGCGCATCTCCCCGACCATGATCACGTTGGGATCCTGGCGCAAGAACGCGCGCAGCGCGACGGCAAATGTCACGCCCGCCCGCGCGTTCGTCTGAACTTGACAAATGCCCGGAATGCGAACCTCCACGGGATCTTCCACGCTGCACAAATTTTGCGAATCCACGTTACGCTCCGACATGGCTGCGTACAGCGTGGTCGTTTTGCCGCTGCCCGTTGGGCCGCTCACGATGACGAACCCGTGCGGCGCGTGCACGTTCCGGCGGAAGCGCTGTAGGGATCGCTCCGGCATGCCCAGGTCTTGCAAACGCGGCACGCGCGCCCGATGATCGAGCAGCCGGATCGCGAGCTTTTCTCCAACGAGCGTGGGCATCGAGCTGACCCGAGCGTCGATCGACCGATCTTGCTGCTCGAAGGTGTAGCGCCCATCTTGAGGGGCGCGCCGATCGGCGATGTCCATGCCGGCGAGAAGCTTGATGCGGGAGGTTACCTGCCCGTGTAACTGGGACGGCAGCTCCGTCGCCTGCCACAGAATACCGTCTACACGAAGCCGGACGCGTCCGCCGGCATGGAGTGGCTCGACGTGAATATCGGACGCGCCGCTTTGAACTGCCAGCGCATGTATGTCGTCCAGCGCGCGAATGGCAGGAGCTTCGTCGGGGCGGTTCAGGTCCGCGCCTATTGCATGCGCAGGGTGTTCGGGATACGCCTGCAAAAGTCGCATGCGAATGACTTCTCGCGTCGCATGCACCGCCCGAACCTGCATCCCGGTCACCAAGCGGATCCGATCGATCGCGTCGCGGTCGTCTGGTTCCGCAAGCGCAACGGTGAGTTCGTTGTCTCGGCTGTGCAGCGGCAGAATTTCGTGCCGCAACGCCAGCGCGCGCGGGACACGGCGAACAGCATCGGCTTCTAAGTCGATGCGCGAAACGTCGAGGCTTTCGACGTTCACAATGTCGGTGGCGATCACGCCCGCTCTCCCACGGTGACGGCAATGCAATGACGGCGCTGTTCTAAGCCCGTAGTACAGATTTATCACACCGTGTCAATAGCCCGGAAACAATTTGAATATACTGATTCTTAATGTCCCATTCCGGTGCAGATCGGGCATAAGCAAACATGCAGGAAGCGACCGTTATTTGCCGCCTTTCATCGCGCCACGGACTCGCGTATTACCAGCGCTTGCAGGATGAACTTCCCAAACGCGGGATCGCCATCACGGAAGCGCACATGGTCCGGCGGCGCAAAGAGTTAAAGAAACGCATTCGAGGTGCCGTTAAGTCCGGAAAAAGGCTGATCGTCGTTGTCGGTGGTGACGGCACGCAAACCGCTGCGGTCGCAGAGTCTCGCGCATACGGACGCCGTGCTTGCCGTAGTTCCGGCAGGAACGGGCAACAGCTTTGCGCTGAGTTTGGGAATCGCGGCCGACATCGAGCGAGCGATCGACACAATTGCAAACGGCAAGCGCATTCGCGTCGACGTCGGACGCGTGAACGGCACGTACTTCGCCAATTTCGCAACGATCGGTTTGATTGCCGAAGCGGCGAATCGTACCGCCAAGCCGCTCAAGAGAATCATCGGCCCTCTTGCGTACGGACTGGCCGCACTCGCGCCCATTTTGCGCCGCAAACCGTTCCAACTTTGCGTGAAGTGGCCGGGTAACGATCTGCGCATGGTGACGCACCAAGCCATCGTCGTGTGCGGGCGGTATTACGGCTGGCAGCCGCTCACGCCGCAGGCCAGCATCCGCAGCGGCAAGCTCGCATTTTTCGCTGCCGCCGGAGGCTCGCCGGCCGACGTGATCGCCACCAATGCGGCGCTGCTGCGCGGGGACCAAACGCATCTGCAGCGCGCGCACTATTTTTCAGCGCATAAAATGGTCGTGAAGACGAAGCCCAAACAACCGCTCAACATCGACGGCCACGCGTTGGGCAGCACGACGGCCAGGTTCAAGATATCGCCGAACGCACTTCACGTGCTGGTCCCGCAGGATTTTGACGAATGAGCGTGCACGCCAGGGACGCGGTGTTCGCGCTGGCGCTCACCGCGTTCGGGCTTTTTGCGATCCTTGGACTGGTCGTCTGCCGTCGCCCACTGGGTTCGCTGGATGCGCGGGCAGTGTATTTTCGTTCGCAAGCAACCGGTGCGGCGCTGTTGTTCACGAAATCCGGACGTTCCAAGGCGTTGACGATCGGCTACATCCTGGCGCTGATCGTCTTTGCCGCCGCAAGACTGCCGCTGTGGATTCCGGCGGTGCTGGCGGCCTCGCAATTCATTTCGCAAATGATCGTCGAGGCGTTCAAAGCGCTCTACAAGCGCATGCGGCCGGACTATTGGTTGGTCGGGCAGGATGCAGGCCATTCCTATCCCAGCGGGCACGCCGCGACGGCGGTGGTGTCGTTCGTCGGATGGGCGATCGTGATCGCTCAGAGCGCCTTGCCGCCACCGGCGAAATATCCACTTACAGCGGTGTTCGTACTTTGGGCAATCGCTATTCTTTGGTCGCGTTTGGCTCTCGGGGCGCACTACTTTACCGATGTGATCGGGGGAATGCTCTTCGGAAGCGCGTGGCTATGCGCAATGATCGCGGCGCTCTCCGCAGTGATGAGTGACTGACCCACCGGCTGCCTGCGTTCACCCGATGCGGCGGGTAAGATTCCCACGTGCACCGATTCGAACTTTTTTCGGCCGTGGCGCTCGCGGTTTCGTTCGCGTTCGCGACGTTCGCCATCGCGTCCGGAGCGCTTGTGGAAAGTCCGGCGGAATGGACGCAGTTTCGCCTGCGCGGCTCCAACAACGCGGTGCTCGGCGGCACGCTGCGCGCGTCATGGCACATCGCCACGCGCGGCGGCTTTTCATCGAGCCCTACGCTCGTCAACGGCACGCTGTATACCGGCAACAACGCCGGGGAACTCTTCGCGATCGATCCCGCGAGCGGCAAGGTGAAATGGACGTACAAAGTCATGAATCCGCTGATGTCGGCGCCGCTGGTGTACCGCGATCTCGTCATCCTCGGTGAAGGCAACGAAAACAGTCCCGGCGGCGCATCGCCTTCGCATCCTATTCGCGTCGGCGCGCCGCCGAATGCGCTGTTTGCGCTCGATGCACGAACCGGCGCTCTGGTATGGCGCAAGGCGCTGCCTGGAAGCGGCATGCCGACGCCGGCGATCATCAAGGGCACGCTCGTGCATCACAACGGTTACGGCTCGATCATCGGCGTCGATCCGATTTCGGGACGAACGCTGTACGAGCGCAATCTGCACTCCATCGCGTCAATGGCGGCCGCCGTGCCGCTCGGTGGCGACGTTTTTGCGACTGCGGGTTTAGACACCAACGCCGTGTGGGCGCTTCATTCGACCGACGGTTCCACGCTGTGGCGATCAGGCTTCTCTCGCGTCGCGTCGGGACTGGGCGATTGTCCCGCTGCCACCGACGGAGCGCGCATTTATTGCGACTACGTCATGCCGCCCAGTTCTGCCGTTCCCGTGCAAACCGAACGGCAGGCGCACTTCCGCGCGTTCTGCATCGATGCGCGAACCGGCAAGAAACTTTGGGATGAACGGCTCGAGGCCGGCATCTTGCCAAAGCGCAACGAAGCCGCAATTCCGCTATTCTACGACGGGGCAGTTTTTCTCGGAAGCTCGATGGCACCGGTGATGCACGCGCTGGATGCGTCGACCGGAAAAATCAGATGGCGGCTGCGCACGCGCGGACCGGTCAAGGGCGGTATCGCGGAGGTCTCGGGCATTTTGTATTTCGGAGATCTGAGCGGCTATCTTTGGGCAGTGCGCGCGACAAACGGCCAAATTGTGGGTGTGAAGAACATGCGCACGCCTTTCAACGTCGGTTCGCCGCTGGTCGCGGGGCAGACGCTGTTCATCGGCAGCCGCGGCGGCACGCTCGAAGCAGTGCCGCTCGAGGCGATTCGGTCGGCGCACGACCGTTGAAGCACCTCAATAGTCCGTATCCGGGATTTCGTCGCTGACGTTAGATTCGAAGAACGCGGCTTGGCGCAAGGCGCGAATGTCGCGGAACGGCGTGGGATGCCGGTCGAAGTCGAAGCAATCACGCAGCGCGTCGGAACGATCGTCGGTCGTGTGCATGGACGGCAGATCGAATGCGAGCTCCGCGAACTTGAGCACGCTTCCGAATTCATGCTGAACGTGCGAAACGTAGTGACGCTTGGCCCACGGGGAAATCACGATGAACGGCACGCGCATCCCCAGCCCCATGCGATCGAGCTGCGGTGGTGGGACGTGATCGTACCAACCGCCCCAATCGTCCCACAGCACGAAAATCACCGTAGAATTCCATAAAGGGCTGCGTCCGATGGAATTGACCACGCTTGCAACCCACTGCGGACCGTAAGCGCCACGCACGGAGATATCCCGGCCGGTGTTCGCACTTGGAAAGGCGTGATCGGAGTTCTGCGCGGAAGGCGCGACCCACGTGATGTTCGGCAGGTCGCCACGCCGCGCGTCCGCGAGCACGCGCGTCTCCGGAGAAATCACGTTGCCCCAATAGGGCGAGTACCGAATGTGCCGAATCGCGTCGAACGCCGACCAGATGCTGCCGAGATTTTCCAGGCCCGGCGCGTAATATCGCCATGTTACACCCAGCGGCAGCGCGGAATCTGCAAGCGTGGGAAAGTTCAAACAGGGATAGGGACCGCCGACTTCTTGCCCATCGGGCGCAATTACCGACACGCGTGCGTTCAGCGGCGAATCACAACCCCACGCGAAGCGCGTGGTCTCCATGTGGTTGGGGTTGTTGGCCGTGAAATCCGACTGTCCGGCGATCAAATACAGATGGGCCGGAAAAGACGGCCCCGTATTCGACTGAAACATGCGATCGCCCAGGGTGTACTCCTGAGCCATGTCCCAGTAGGGCTGGATCTGCTCGTGCGGCACGTAGGCGTACGGGAAATCAGGCGCCTGACGGGGCAGCGTGTCGACGCGATCCCATCCATTCATCTTGCCGTGGTTGTATTCGAGCACGAATGCCTTGTGCTGGTGATCCACGTCTACCGGCAAATCGAGGTCGACCGGATGTAAGGGCACGCGACCGTGTGTAGTCAAACCGTAGTCGGCAGAATCGGCGCCCGGAAAGCCCTTGAAAAAATTATCGAACGATCGGTTTTCTTGAATGATCACGACGACGTGCTTGACGTGCGCGCGGACGTTGTCGAGATACTCGCTTTCAGCCCGCTGCTTGAGATTGATCGGCTTCGCCGCGCCAAGCGCCCAGCACGCACCGAACATAACTATCGTCAATATCGCGAAACTGCTGCGAACGTTCATCACAAGGGCAGTACGCTATGCCGCACGCTCTTTCCGCTGCGACGTTTCCTCCGATCGCGCTTTGAGCGCTTTTGTGAAGTCCGCGCCCACGAGCACGACTTGCGCGGAATAGTACAGCCACGCCAGAACGGCGATCAGTGCGCCGGCGTCCGCGTACGGCGAACGCGCGTCCATGCTGCCCAGATACACGGCCAGTGCGAACTGGCCGCGCTCGTAGAGCACGGCGCTCAGAAACGCGCCGACCCACACCGTTCGCCATGGAACATCGACCGGCGGCAAATAGGCGAACATGAACAAGAACACGCCGGTGAGAACCACGATGCTTGCGCCCACGTCCAACGCTTGGTAGGCGACGCCTTGTAGTGCCGGCAGCTGGTGCGTGTGATACGTGAGCGCGTGCAGCGTCGCACCCGCGAAGAGCAAAAAGATCAGCACCAGCGTCAGGAAGTACATCCCTGCGAATTGCGGCGCGTGCCGGCTGCTTCGCTGCGCCGGTTCCTTCTTGTGATCCTCGGGTTTGCGGTCCCAAATGATATCGAGTGAATTTTGCAGCTGCAGCGCCGTAGCGGTCACGGCAACCAGGAAAACGAGGATGCCTACTGCCAGCGCGATCCACGCATCGTGCCGGCTCGCCGCTTCGCGCAGCACCACGTCGACAACCTGCGCGTTGTGCGCACCCGCGACATGGCGCGTTTGGCCGGTCACGTGCGCGCGGGCCGCGCCTGCGCCGACGATCATTGCGGCCGCATACGTGCCCACGAGGGCCAACCCGGCCAGCGCGAGCGCGCCGTAAAACGCGAGCGACGAGGCCAATTCCGCGGAGCGGTGATCTCGCCACTGCGCAAACGTGCGCTTGATCAGGTCCCATGCGATCGCTGCCCATTCCCGTACCACGAAATGTTGGTTCCGTCGTGCGCGCCGCAGCTGCCGGTTTCGTTCCTGCGGCCTAGCCTCGGTACCGTAAGAATGCGGGAACTTCGATGTCGTCCATGTTGAGCGGAGCGACCGCATCGATCTTCGTGTCGGCAAAATTGAATGCGCCGCTCGAGCGCGAGTGCCCGCGCGACGATCCGAACCCGGCCGCCAACACCGTTACGCGCACCTTCCCGGACATCGTTGGATCGATGCTTGCGCCGAAGATGATCTGCGCGTCGTTGTCGACTGCGCGGCTGATCATCTCGGCCGCCTCGTTCACTTCGTACATCGCCATGTCGGGGCCGCCCGTGATGTTGAAGATGACGCCGCGCGCCCCGTCGATCGTCGTCTCGAGCAGCGGCGATGCAATGGCCTTTTGCGCCGCGTCCGCAGCACGGTGCTCGCCGGATCCTTCGCCGATTCCCATCATCGCACTGCCCGCGTCGCTCATGATCGTCTTCACGTCGGCAAAGTCCAGGTTGATGAGACCGGGCTGCGTGATGAGATCGGAAATGCCTTGAATGCCTTGGCGCAGCACGTCGTCCGCATAGGAGAACGCTTCGTTGAGCGGGGTTCGCTTTTCGATGACCTGCAAGATGCGCTCGTTGGGAATCGTGATGAGCGTGTCGACCTTCTGCTCGAGTTCCGTAATGCCGTTTTCCGCAATCTGCATCCGTTTGCGGCCCTCGAAGGCAAACGGCTTTGTCACCACGGCGATGGTCAAAGCGCCGCTTTGCCGCGCGATGTCGGCGATGACGGGGCCGGCGCCGGTGCCCGTGCCGCCGCCCATGCCCGCCGTAATAAAGACGAGATCCGCTCCATCGATGACCATAGCCAGATCTTCGCGCGAATCTTCGGCAGCTTCCCGGGCCAGCGTCGGATTCGCACCGGCACCCAGCCCGCGCGTGAGATTCGTGCCGATCTGCACGGTATTCTCCGTGAGCGAATTGCGCAGCGCCTGCACGTCGGAATTTACCGCAAAAAAGTCGACGCCGGAAAGGCCGGCCTCGATCATCCGATTTACTGCGTTGCAGCCTCCGCCGCCGACGCCGATCACTTTGATCGTTGCGGCGTGTTCGGGAACGTAGCGCTTCGCTTCAGCCATTTGACTTGTCGCCTCCATAAAGAGTGAGGGTTGGGGTTGTGGTTGGGGAACTAGTTCCACAACTCTCCGAGCCACGAGCGAAATTTCGCAACGGCTGAAGGGCTGCGTCGAGTGTAGCGATGGTTTTCGAGCCCGCCGTTCGGACCGAGCACGACCAAACCGACGGCAGTGGCGTATTCAGGCTGCTTGAGCACGTCGGTTAGTCCGCCGACGCAGGCCGGTAGCCCGACGCGAACCGGAAGGCCAAAGACCTCTTGTGCCAGGACGTCGATGCCGGCCAGGTGCGCGCCTCCGCCGGTGATAACGACCTCCGCGAGCACGAGATCGCGTGGAACGTTTTCGACGATTTTGCTGCGCGTCATCCGAAATGTTTCCATCACTCGCGGTACGACGATTTGGCGCAAGTGCGCCGTGGTGGCTTCTTTGGTTCCCCGGCCGTCCAACGTTTTGACGGGGAACGTGCGCGCGTCGTCGTCCGAAGTGCCGGCGCCGAAGGCGCGCTTGATCTGTTCCGCCTCAGAGCCGGTGGTTTTGAGTCCGAGAGAAATGTCGTTCGTCAGAATGTTGCCGCCGACCGGGATGGTGGAACTGTAAATGACGCCGCCCGAGCTGAACACCGCGATATCGGTCGTTCCGCCGCCGATGTCGAGCAGCACGACACCGACCTGCTTTTCTTCCGCGAGCAGCGTTGCGGCCGAGCTGGCGAGCGGTTCAAAAACCAGGCCGGCCGACTCGAGTCCGGCGCGATGCACGCACTTGAGCACGTTGGTGATGAACGTGCTTGCGCCCGTGATGATGTGAGTGTCGACCTCCAGACGTCCGCCGGCCATCCCCACGGGATCTTCGACGCCGTCCTGACCGTCGACCGTAAAGTAGCGCGGAAGCGCGTGAATGATTTGGCGGTCCGCCGGCAGGTTGATGATCTTGCTCGCATCGACGACGCGCCGCACGTCGTTCATGCCGACCTCGCGATCCTCGCTCTGCACGGCCACGACGGCGCGATTGTTGGTGCTGCGGATATGTTCGCCCGTGATGGCGACGAAGACGTCCTCGATGTGAACTCCCGCCATGCGTTCGGCCCGCTCCGTCGCTGCCTCGATCGCCTTGATCGTCTCGTCCAGATCCGTTACGACGCCTTTGCGCATGCCCAGCGAGGGCGCCTCGCCGTAGCCGATGATCTCCAAGCCGCCCGGACCGTCCGCGGCGACGATGGCGCACGTCTTGGTCGTCCCGATGTCCAGCCCCGCAACGGTGTCGTGCTTCATCCTTGCCCCTAGATATTGGGTCTAATTCGCCCGATTCCTACAACATGTAGCGGATCGAACGCAGATTGTGCCTGTGGTTAGCGCAGCGAAACCGGTCTCCTTGCGAGCAACCTGTGCACAAGCGCCGTTCCTGCGTCCTAAGCGCATCGCGATAGGGCGGGTAGGCCAAAAGCCCTCAACCTTTGCGGCGCACCGGCCGACATATCACGTGATATGCAAGCACAGCGCACGAGCTTGGAGCGCGGGCTCACCTCCTCTTTCGCCCTCGTAATTCTCGTCGTCATCGCGATCATTCCGGTCGCGATGTGGGCGATGGGCGGCATCACTGCGCAGGCGCAAGTTCTGCACGATACGATCATTCGCGGCGAACTTGCGTACGTCAAGGTCGCCTCGGACGCCGACACGTTGCGCGCGGTCTCCATCGATGCGGCCACCAATCCCGACGGCACGAAAGCGGCGTCCTCGCTCAATCAAGCCAAAACGATGCTGCAAGCGTTTCCCGACGATGCGCGCAAGATGGAAGATCTGACCAGCAAAGATAAAGCCGTCGCGCCGCTCGTGGCTAAATTTAAAGACAGCGCGAGCGCGTACGATTTTCAGGCGCTTGCGGCGATCGGCCTGTTAGCTCAGGGCAAAAAGGGTGAGGCGCTGCGGCAAATTCAAGGCGCATCGTTCAGTGCGTACGAAGCGCAAAGCGCCGACGGTGAAGCGCTGCTGAGTTCGCTCAAAAACAGCTCCGACACGCGCTTTGGCGCACTGATGCAAGCGCGAAATTTCGCCCTTACGGTACTGGTCATCGGCGCCACGGTCGCGAGCATCATCGCGTTCATCGCGATGGGCTGGTTCAGGCGCGCGATGCGCGCAGGACTTGAGCGCTGCCTGGACGTCTTCGAAGCGATGGGCCGCGGGGATTTGACGGCGCGCGTCGGATGGGACGGTCAGGACTTGCTCGGCCGTTTAGGGCAAGCCGTCGATCAGCTCGGGGTGCGTTTAGGCCAGATCATTTCCACCATTCAACACGCGGTTATGACCGTGCAAAATGCCAGTTCTCACACCAACGATACGGCGCGCCAAGTGGAAGGCCGCGTTTCGGAAGAACTTGCCGCGCTCGCGCGCGCGTCGAACTTCTCTACGTCGGTGCAGGCGACCGCGGGCACCGTCGCCGACAACGCGGAACAGGTGGCGCGTAGGGTTACCGACATCTCAAGCGCCGTCGCGCAGATGACTGCGTCGATTCAAGAGATGGATCAGAATCTTTTGAACTTGGCAACAGTCGTGGAGCAGGCGGTAGCGAACACGCAGGAGATGTCGGCCTCCATCGTTCAAGTCGCGGGCAACGCCGCGCGCGTGCGCGAAGAATCCACGAACACGGACCAGCGCGTGCGCGAAGGGCGCAACGAAGTCGCGCAGCTTTCCAAAGGCATGTCCAGCATCAGCGACACGGTCGCCGACGTGGTCAGCGAGATGCAGAGCCTCGATTTAGCCTCACGCCAGATCGGTGAAATCCTGGGGTTGATCGAAGAGATCGCGGACCAAACCAATTTGCTCGCGCTCAACGCTGCGATCGAAGCGGCGCGCGCCGGCGAGCATGGCCGCGGCTTTGCCGTCGTTGCCGACGAAGTGCGAAAGCTTGCCGAGAATTCCGCGAGCTCCACCAAACAGATCGGTCAGCTCGTTGCGGACATTCAGCGCCGCACGACCGCGGTCTTGGAACGTACTGCGCGCGCGAACAATCTGGTACAGAACAACGCCACGTCGGCGCGATCGGTAACGGACATGATCGAGACGATCAGCCACCGCGTCACGGACATGGCGCAACTCGTGAGCGAGATCAGCATGGCGACCACCGAACAGGCCCGTGCGTCGGAAGAACTCGCCAAAGCCAGCGAACAGATGGGCGCAATGACGCACGAGGCTGCCGCCACCATGCGAGAACAGGCGATCACCTCAAACCAGATTTTGGAAAGCGTTTCGGAGATCGAGCAGCGTACCGGCCAGGTCGCTCAGGCCAGCCAGGAGCAGCAGATCTCCATCGAATCCCTGAGCCAAACGATCAGCCACACGTCGGAGCTGGGACGTGCCAACTCGGGTGCGGTTACGGACGTGGCCGGTCAAGCGGCGCAGGTGCTCGGTCAGGCGTCCGACTCCAGGGCCTCGTGGGCCAATTCGAAGTAGGCCGAAACGCCCAATCTGCGGACGGCCGCTCAAAAAAGGACCGCCCAGCTCTGGAAGACCCCGCCTCGCTTGCGCTATCATCATAGGCTAGAAAATGGCACAGTGGAGTGCCACCCTTCTGCTCACCCTCGATCGCAAAACGGAGACATCGTGCGAAAAATTGTTTTCTTGCTTGCACTGCTCGGCGCGTTCGCCGCGCCGGCGGCCGCGCTCGCGGCCAATACCGTCGACGCTTCGCTGATACCCGACGGCACGTATAGCGCCAAGGTCGAGAAGGTCGTCGACGGCAAACACATTACGGTAAAAATGGACAACGGCGTAGAAACCACCGTTACGACGAACCGCTCGAACGTCGACTTCAGCAAAGTTCATCCCAACGACGAGATCAAGATGTCCTTGATTAAAGGGATGGTCGCGGTTTACGCGGTGACGCACTAACCGCCCGCGTCGCCCCCGCCGTCTCGCATATCGTTCACCGTTTATAGCGAACGACCGGCGTGTCGGGTGCGCGCAAGTCGACCGCCGCAATCGCCCTTCCGTTGGTGGCAACCTGCGATAAGATCGGGCCCACAAGGGCCGCTTTACGCGAGAGATTCGCATCATCGCCCAACAGCAGCTGCGCGCCGCCGCGCATCACTGCAACCAGGTCGCCGAACTTATCGTAGCGCAGCGACGCGATCGTCACGTGCGCCTGGGCGAGCGCCTCAAAATCGTCGCGCAGCCGCACCGCCGCCGGATCCGTAACAAACGCGCCCGGTGCAGGCAACGCGCGCGCACTCAAAACGAGCTGGGGCAAGCTCGAGTTGGCCGCCGCCGGCAAGCACGCGCAGATCGCGATCGACCAGCATGGCGCCGCGGCCGTAATGCAGGACCGCATACGGCGTCCGCTCCGTCACTGCGATATGCACGGCCGCCGGAAACGACCGATGGATGCGCACGTCTTTGACGTACGGAATCGCGTGAATGCGTCGCGCCGCCGCGTGCATATTCTGCAGCCAAAGATTCACGTTGGGCAGTATCTGCGCGCGCGCGGCGATTGCCGCAGCCGGCACGCGATGATTGCCCGAGACGATGACGCGCGTCGGAAAGAACCCGCTCCAGCTTGCGCCGTAATACGCGCACGCAACGAGCGCTGCAACCACGATGACAAAGGCCAGCCAGAACGGCCGTAGCCGGGACGCTGCGGGCACGAGCTTTCGCCGAGGTCCCCGGCTCATGCCAGCACGAACCGTTCGATCGCTTCCGCGACGCCATCGTGCTCGACGTCCGCGACCCGTGCGTCTGCGATCGCAAGGATCTCCGCAGGCGCCGAGCCCATCGCCACGCTAAAGCCGGCTGCCTCCAGCAGCGGCGCGTCGTTCCAGGAATCGCCGATGGCCATGATCCGTTCGCAACCAATGCGCAGGTGTTCTGCGACCAGTTCAAGAGCACGCCCTTTGTTCACCCGGGCGTTCATTACTTCGAGAAAATAAGGGATGCTTCGAGTAACGTATGCCCCTGCACCGCACAACGCGCGCACGCGCGGTACGTGCCGCGCAATCACGTCCGGTTCGGCAATGATGCACGCTTTCGTCGCATCCCCCGTTTCGAATTGTCTGGGCAATGATTGAACCACAATGGGTTCGACGCCGGAAATATGGGCATACATTTCGGCATAGCGATCTCGCCGTTCGCAGTAATAGCGATCGTCGGCATACAGCTGCACGTGCAGCCCGTTGCTGCGCGCGTACGCTTCCACGCGCAGCGCCAACTCGTTGCTTAGCGGAACGTCCAGCAGCACGTCGTCCGTTTGCGGATCGATCACTGCAGCGCCTTGATAGCACACTACCGGCGCAGAAAACCGCAGCTGCCGCACGAACGGCAGCGCAGAGCGGTACATGCGGCCCGTGACGATGCATCCCTGCACGTCGCGAGCCTGCATCCGACGTATCGCGTCCCGCACGCGCGGACGCAGCAGCAATTCTTCGCCGAGCAGCGTACCGTCAAGATCGAACGCAACGAGCTGCACGTCCGCCGCAGTCGCTTTTTCGCTTACCGCCACGTGCTCATCCGGGCAGTCCTTCCTGCACGTTTTCGGGTCCGAAGATTCGTTCGAGTTCGCCTTTGAGCCGATGTTCGGCGGCAATACCCCGCGCTAGCCGCTGCGTGCGGTTCCCGATGCGCGCCATTACCGGAACCGTTCCCGGCCATTCGTCCAAAACGGCAGCCAGCCGATCGATTTGCTCGCGCCGGCTGACGGTTACGTGCCACGCCGCCGGCGCCGAGACATACGCCGGTCGCACGAACGGCGCGACCTCGTTCGCGCTCACCGACGTCTCGATTTCCTCGCCGGTCGAACCGGGACGCTCCCGCATCCGCACCCGCCCTTTGACGACGACGATCGCATCCTGTTCGAACAGCGCCTGCACCTGCGGATACAACTTCGAGAAGACGACGACGTCGCATGTGGCGGTCGTGTCTTCGATTTGCGCGATCAGAATTTGCTGACCGGATTTGGTGAGCGTGCGCCGCACCGCGCCGACCATTCCGGCGACTACAACGTACGCATCGTCTTGAAGTGCACGCACATCCCGGATGGGCGTCGCTCCGGTGCGAGCCAGCGCGTCGGCGACATTCGCCAGCGGATGGCCGGAAACGAATATTCCCAACGTCTCTTTTTCCCACTGCAGCGTTTGCATGGTGGTCGGCGGCGCCAGCGCCGGCAGAGTCGGAATGAGATGCGGTTCCATAGATGCGGCATCACCGAAGAGCGAGGCTTGGCCGAGCTGCGCATCGCGATAGTCGGACGCCGCGATGTCCAGAGCCGTATCCAGCACCGCGAGCTTTTGGGCCCGATTGCCCGCCAAACAGTCCAGCGCGCCGGACTTGATCAGCGCTTCGAACACGCGGCGGTTCGACTGTTTGGGGTCCGCGCGCCTGGTGAGATCGAACACGTCTTTGAAGGCGCCGCCCGATTCACGGGACCCCAAAATCTGACGCACCGCTCCCTCGCCCACGCCTTTCACGGCGGAAAGACCGAAGCGGATGCGGTCCCCTACGACGGCAAAATCGATCAGCGAAGCGTTGATGTCCGGCGGAAGCACAGAAATGCCGAGCTTCTTGGCTTCATCGATGTACTCCACCAATTTGTCGGTCCGGTCTTTCACCGACGTCATCAACGCGCAGAAGTACGGCAGCGGGTGATTGGCCTTCAAGTACGCCGTCTGATACGTCACCCACGCGTACGCCGTCGCGTGCGACTTCGTGAAGCCGTATCCGGCGAAGGGTTCGATGAAGGCGAAGAGCTGGGCGCCCAGTTTCTCGTCGATCTGCGAATGCTCTTTGCACCCTGCGATAAATTTCTCGCGATACTCCGGAATTTTGTCCTTTTGTTTTTTGCCCATGACCTTGCGCAACTCGTCGGCTTGGCCCATGCTGAACCCTGCGAGCTCGCGCGCCATTCGCATTACCTGTTCCTGATACGCCGCGATGCCGTAGGTGTCGCGCAGTATGGGCTCGAGCTTCGGATGCAGATACGTGGGCGTGGTACGTCCATGCTTGTTGCTGATGTACTGCGGAATCCACTCCATGGGGCCTGGACGGTACAGCGCGTTAAGGGCGATGATATCGTTGAAGTTCGATGGCCGCAGCTCGCTGCAGATGCGGACGTAGCCTTCGGACTCGAACTGAAAGACGCCGACGGTTTCACCGCGCGAGAGCATCTCGAAGGTTCGCCGGTCGTCGTCCGGGATGGCCGCGATGTCGAAATCCCGATCCGTAGTGCGCCGAATCTCGTCGACGGCGTTTTTCATCACCGTCAGGTTACGCAGCCCCAAGAAATCCATCTTGAGCAGCCCGATCTTCTCAGCCCACACCATGTCGTACTGGGTGTTGACGCCGCTCTCACTCTTGGCCAGAGGCGCGTATTCGACCAGCGGTCCCGGCGAGATCACGACGCCTGCCGCGTGCGTGCCTGCGTTGCGCGCCAGACCTTCGATCGCTTTGGCTGTGTCCAGCAGCCGCCTGATCTCCGGCGAACCCGCATACAAGCTGCGCAGTTCGCCGATCTGCTCTAGGGCTTGCGCAATCGACATGCCGCCCGGCCCGGAAGGGATCATCTTCGCAAGGCGATCCACGTCCGGCAGCGGGACGGCCAGCGCCCGGCCGGCGTCCCGTACGGCCGCACGCGCCGCCATCGTCCCGAACGTGACGATTTGCGCAACGCGATCCGCGCCGTATTTTTCCGTGACGTATTTGATCACTTCATCCCGCCGTTCCACGCAGAAATCGGTGTCGATGTCCGGCATCGAGATGCGATCGGGATTGAGAAACCGCTCGAAGAGCAGATCGTATTTCAAAGGCTCCAGGTCCGTGATCTTCAGACAGTACGCCACCACCGAACCAACCGCGGACCCGCGGCCCGGCCCCACCGGAATGTCGTGGTCCTTTGCGTACTTGATAAAGTCCCAGACGATGAGGAAATACGAGGCGAACCCCATTTTGAGGATGACGGACAACTCATACTCAAAACGCTCGCGCAGCACCGCGTCCGTGCGCACGCGTTCCTCGCCGTAGCGATCGATTAAGCCCTGCTCGCATAGTTCGCGCAAGTACGCTTCGGCGCTCTTCTCAACGCTCGTTTCATCTTGCGGGACGGGAAACGCCGGCAAATGGTAGACCTTCTCCGGAATGCGAATGTCGATGCGCTTGGCAATTTCTACCGTGCTATCGCACGCTTCGGGCAAATCGGACCACAATTCACGCATCTCGGCATCGCTCTTGACGTAGAACTGGTCGGAATAAAACTTCATTCGGCTGGTATCCGAAACTGTTTTACCGGTGCCGATGCACAGCAGCACATCGTGAGCCGGCGCGTCCTTTTGCTCGAGATAATGCGAGTCGTTCGTCGCCACAAGGGGCACGTTGAGCTCGCGCGCGACCCGTATGAGGCCTGCGTTGACGACTTCTTCTTCGGGCATTCCGTGACGCATGATTTCGATGTAGAAGCGGTCACCGAAAATATCGACGAACGTTTTGGCGGCGCTTCTGGATTTTTCATAGTCGTTCTTGAGCAACGGCGCAGCCACGAGACCGGACATGCAGCCCGAAAGCACGATCAGACCTTCGTGGTGTTCGGCCAGCAGATCCAAGTCGATGCGCGGCTTGTAGTAGTAGCCTTCCAAGAACCCCTTGGAGATCAGCGCCGTTAAGTTTCTGTAACCGATTACGTCGGCGGCGAGCAGCGTCACGTGCGCTTCGTCGCGGATGGAGCGATCGAAGCGTCCCCGTGGAGCAATGTACGCCTCGCAGCCGATGATCGGCGTAAGCCGGTAGTCCCGGGCCGTATAGTAAAATTCCATCGCGCCGTACATGACGCCGTGGTCCGTGAGCGCTACTGCAGGCGCGCCGCCGTCCGCGGTCCGTCGGCAAAGCCGCTCGACCCGGCAGGCGCCGTCCAAGAGCGAGTACTCGCTGTGAACGTGAAGATGTACGAACGAACTCACCGGACGGGCTGCCAAAACTCCTATTGAGCGACGCGCTCTTGACCTAAAGAAAACCGCAGATTAAGACGTTACAGTAAGTGTGGGCTTGAACCTGTCCAAGGCGGCCGCCCCGTCCGCCCTTCTGCCGAACGCCCAGATGGCCGAACTCCTTGCCGAGATCGATCGCCTGCGTTCCCGTATTGCCATGCTCGAAGCCGAGCGTGACGACTACGCGCAGCAGAACGCCGAACTCTTCGTCTTGCAGCAAGTCTTCTCTACTATCAATTCCACGCTGGACATCAACGACATTCTTTCGATGGTCCTTCGCGGGGTGTGCGAAGCGCTCAAATTCCGGCGCGTCATCCTGTTCGACGTCGACGAGCACGGCAACATCATTCGCAGGTTGGAGGGCAACGGCGAAGGCAACGTGTCGCATGCGGTCGATGCGTTCGGATATTTGCCGAATACCTGCCTGCAAGACGTGGCGCACGGTGAGATGCAGGTGGCCTTCGGCAACGAATTCGACGCAGACAAACCGCTGACCGACACGCGAGGCGCGTACTGCATCGCGCCGCTCGTCGCTCGCGACGTCGTGCGCGGAATGTTGTACGTGGACGAGCCGCCTTCGCAAGACGTGAGCGAGAACCAACTGCGCGTGCTGCTCGACTTTGCCGCGCAGGCGGCCATCGCCGTGGAAAATGCCCGTCTATACGAAGAAACGCGCCGGCTGCTCGAAGAAACGCAACGGCTTGCGCTAACCGATGCGCTCACGGGCATCCCTAACCGGCGCGCACTGGGCGAAATGCTCGACCGGGAGCTGCATACGAGCGAGCGGTACGACATGCCGTTCGCCTTCATGATCTTCGATTTGGACGATCTCAAGAAGATCAACGACTCGGGCGGCCACGGCCTGGGCGACCTCGCGCTCAAGCGGTTTGCCGACGTGCTCAAAAGAACGGCGCGCAAAGGCGATATCGTCGCGCGCTATGCCGGCGACGAATTCGTCGTGGTTATGATCAAGACGGATCGCGGCGCCGCGCTGCGCGGCGTGGAGCGTATCGCCGCGGCATTGCGCCGCAACGGCCTGCAGTCCTCCATCGGCGTGGCGATGTTTCCCGGCGACGGCGCGGATGCGCCGACGCTGTTCTTCGCGGCGGACCAAGCGCTCTACCAAGCCAAGCAGAACGGCAAGAACGCCTACCGCTTCTACGATCGCGGTGCGGCGTAAACGGCGAACCGTTCTTCGCGGGCACTGCAAGCGGCCAGGGAAGCGTGCCACTAAGGTCGTGGGGTGGGCCGAAACCGGAGTAGTATAAAGAAGCAAAGCGTTGAGTAACTCCGGAAAGGTCGGCGTGATCCAGCACGACGTCGTCGTCATCGGTGGAGGTTTGGCCGGTATGCGCGCCGCCGTGGAAGCGGCCGAGCGCGGGGCCGACGTCGCCATCGTAAGCAAAATGCATCCCGTGCGCAGTCATTCGGGCGCCGCGCAAGGCGGCATCAATGCGGCTTTAGGCAATCGCGAAGAGGACACGCCGGAGAATCACGCGTTCGATACGGCCAAGGGATCGGACTATCTGGGCGATCAAAACGCCATTGAAGCCATGTGCGAGGACGCGCCGCGCCAGATCATCTGGCTGGAACATCGCGGATGCATCTTCTCGCGCTTGCCCGACGGCCGCATCGCGCAGCGTCCATTCGGAGGCGCGGGAGCGCCGCGCACGTGTTACTCTGCCGACGTGACGGGTCTCGTCATTCTGCACACGTTGTGGGAGCAGCTCGAACGCTTCAACGTCAAAGTGTACGAAGAGTATTTTTGCACGGCGTTGTGCATCGAGGACGGAGTCGGAACCGGCGTGGTCGCGTACAACATGCGCAACGGCGAGCCTCGAGCTCATCAACGCAAAAGCCACGATCTTCGCCACGGGCGGCACGGGCCGCATGTACGCCAAGACGACGAACGGCTATGCGTCGACGGCGGACGGATTGGGCATCGCCTTTCGCGCGGGCATCCCGATCATGGACATGGAGTTCGTGCAGTTTCACCCGACGTCGCTCAAAGAAAACGGCGTGCTGCTCTCCGAAGCCGCGCGCGGTGAAGGGGCGTATCTGCTCAATGCCGCCGGCGAGCGCTTCATGTTTAAGTACGCGCCGAACAAAGGCGAGCTCGCTTCGCGCGACGTGGTTTCGCGCGCGGAATGGACCGAGATTCTGGAGGGCCGAGGCACCCAGGGCTGCGTGTTCCTGGATCTGCGGCATTTAGGCCGCGAAAAGATCCTCGAGCGCCTGCCGCAGATTCGCGAACTCGCACTCGACGCGACGGGAAAAGACGCCATCGAAGAACCGATTCCTATTCTTCCGGGCATGCATTACACGATGGGCGGTATCGAAACCGACATTTGGGGCGCAACGCGCGTTCCGGGCATCTACGCCGCGGGCGAGGTCGCCGCGGCGAGCGTGCACGGAGCAAATCGCCTGGGCGGAAACTCGCTGCTCGAAACGATCGTCTACGGAGCGCGCGCAGCCAAGCACGCATGCGAGTATATCGGCTCCGTCGGAACGGTTCGCCCCTCGGAGCGCACGCTGCAGCGTGAAAACGATCGCCTGAACCAGTGGCTGGCAAAACCGGGCGGCACGCGCGCGCCGCAGCTGCGCGCGCAAATGCAGAACGTCATGAGCGAAAACTGCTTTATCTTTCGCAATGAGGAGCAGCTGCGGGTCGCGGTCGATCGGCTGCTCGAAATCCGCAAACGGTTCGACGAGGACGTCTACGTCATGGACAAATCGAAGACGTTCAACACCGATTTGGTCGGCACGATGGAGACCGACTACCTCATCGATGCCGCCATGTGCGTGGCGAACGGCGCGCTGGCGCGCCAAGAATCCCGAGGAGCGCAAGCTCGCACCGACTACCCGGAGCGAGACGACGAAAACTGGATGGTTCACACGCTTGCGTGGCGGCGCGAGGGCGAGCACCCACGGCTCGACTACTCGCGCAAGGTCACGATTACTAAATGGCGAGCCGCAGGTGAGGACGTATTAGGATGGGACGCCGCCATGGCGCAGATTAAGCTCGACATCTTCCGCTTCGACGAGGCGGTCGACGCGGTGCCGCACCGCGACGTCGTAACGGTGGACATCCCGGAGACGACGACGGTGCTGGACGCGCTCGAGACCGCGAAGGCCGAGGTCGACGGGTCGATCAGTTTTCGCCGCTCGTGCCGGTCGGCCATCTGCGGGTCTTGCTCGATGAACATCAACGGCGTTACGGGTTTGGCGTGCAAGACGCCGTGCAATACAGTCATGAACGCAGACGGCGCGATCTCGATCGATCCCATGCCGAACTTTCAGCCCATGCGGGATCTGGTCGTGCACATGGATCCCTTCTGGGACAAGTACACGCGCCTCAAGCCTTACCTTCAGCCTGCCGATCGCGACGAGGAACACGAGCGCGAACGCCGCGTCAGTCCTGAGGACATGAAAAAGCTCGTGGACGTCGCCAACTGCGTGATGTGCGCGACGTGTTACGCGCTTTGCCCCGTGGTAAGCGTCGATCCGGCATTTGCGGGACCGGCGGCCATCGCGTACGCGTACCGCTTCATCGAAGACGTGCGCGATTCCAAACGGCCCGAGCGTCTTGCCCAGATCAACGAAGATTATCTTTGGCTTTGCGCGCACTGCTACGCGTGCTCGTACTGTCCCAAACACGTCGATCCGCATTGGCGCATCGTCGACGTCAAGCGCGCCACGATTGCGGATCGGGTGATGATGAACGAGCGCGGTCCGCGCCACGCGCTGACCGTCAACAAAACGGTCAAGCAGACCGGCATGCTGGCCGAAACCGAACTCATTATAGGCACGATCGGCCGGTTCAACATTCGCGGACTGCTCAAAACGGCGCCGCTGGGCTTGCGCATGGCGGCGAAAGGTAAGATGCCGCCGCCGTTCATCAAACCGATTCCCAAAGTCGACGAAGTCCGCACGATTTTTGAATCCCTGGAGGTTCCAGTCAGCTGATGAGCACCACACTGCTTCCCGAAGAGAAACCATCAGATTCGCACAAGCGCACCAGAAGCGCGCAAACCAAGCGGTACGGCTTCTTTCCCGGCTGCGTCGCCAAAGAATCGTGCAAGGAGCTGTTCAATTCCACGATGCTGCTGGCCGACAAACTCGGCATCGAGCTGATCGAACTCACCGCCGCCTCGTGCTGCGGCGCCTCGGTGGTCAACGACACGAATCGCGACATCGCCCGCGTGCTAAACGCTCGGACGTACGCGCAAGCGGAGGCGCTCGGCCTGGACGACGTCATCACGATTTGCTCCACCTGCACCGGCCACATGCGCGCGGCGAACAAAGAGCTGCTCGACAGCGAAGAGCGCATGACGCACGCCAATGCGATACTTGGCAAGTTCGGCGCCAAATACAACGGCGGCGTCATGGTGCGGCATCTGCTCTGGATGCTCATCGACGATCTAGGATTGGACAACCTGAGCAAAATGGTCGTTCGTCCGCTGGGCGGACTGCGCGTCGCGCCGTTTTACGGCTGCCACATCATCCGGCCCGAGAGCGTCAACGGCTGGGAGTCGGCGCGCAATCCGCACTCGCTGGAAGATCTGGTCGTGGCTTTGGGCGGTGAAGCCGTCGATTATGCCGGGAAGACGCGCTGCTGCGGCTTTCACATCCAGCTCGAAAAGGACGGCGTCGCGGCTTCCATGGTCGGACAGAACATGCGCATGGCCAAGGACAAGGGCGCGGAAGCCGTCATCACTCCCTGCCCGTTATGCCACCTGGCGCTGGACGGCTATCAGCAGGACGCGGCCTCGCGCTGGGGACGCACCGATCTTCCGATCTTTCATCTTCCGCAGCTGGTGGCGTATGCGCTCGGGGTCCCCGCGGAAAAGCTGGGCTTGAACAAGCATCTCATCGATCCACGCGGCATCATGGTCGAGCGCGATCTCATCGCCTAGGCGTTACACGGCGACGGGGTTCTGAACCAAGACCTGAACGGAGGCGACGCGCTGGGCCGGAATCTCGACGCGCTCACCGTCGAAGACGATCAGGGATTCGCCCTTCCTGAGCGATTCCATCATGCTCTCGCGCATGAAGTGGGCCATTTCCACCTGATTGAAGCATTCGGTGACGGTGCCGCCGTCCACCAGCGTGACGGTCAGCTCGGCAGTAAAACGACTCAATATCTTGCCTCCGTATAGAGAAATGGAGTATACCCGCAGCATCATTGGCCTACACCCGCGCACGGTAACCGATGCATAGCGCGACGCAGTTGACCGCCGGCCTCCAAGCCCTCGTGGCGTCCAAGACGCGCTGGGCACGTTTGCCGGCAGATCGCAAAATTGCGCTGCTGGTCCGCGTGCGGGAGAACGTGCAAGCTGCTGCCTCGCAGTGGGTAGCGGCCGCCGCCGGCGCAAAGGGTTTGGCGGCATCTTCGCCCCTGGTCGGCGAGGAATGGATGTCGGGGCCGTGGGCGGTTCTCTATGCCCTCGAACGGTATCGGCGGACCCTATCCGCGATTTACATCAGCGGGACGCCGAGCCTCCCGCGAACGCGCGCGCTCCCGGGGCGCACGGTACTGGACGTTTTTCCGCACGACGCCTACGACAGGCTGCTCTTGAACGGCATTAGCGCGCGGGTGTGGATGCAGGCGGGCGTGACGCCCGCGCAGGTTCGCGCCGATGCCGCAGGCTTTTACCGGCAGCGCGCGCCGGAAGGCCGCGTCGTGCTGGTTCTGGGAGCCGGCAATATCTCGAGCATCGCGCCGCTCGACGTGCTTTACAAAATGCTGGCCGAAGGCGCGGTCTGCATGCTGAAAATGAATCCGGTCAACGATTATCTCGGCCCAATCTTCGAGCAGGTCTTCGCGCCCTTCGTCGATGCGGATTATCTGCGTTTCGCGTACGGAGGCGCCGGCGCGGGCGCATACTTGTGCGGCCAGGATGCCGTCGAGGAAATCCACGTGACCGGCAGCCGGCAAACGCACGATGCCATTGCGTTCGGCTGCGGAGCGAACAAATCCATCACGAGCGAACTGGGCAACGTAACGCCGACGATCGTCATTCCGGGACCCTGGAGCGATCGCGACGTGCAGTTTCAAGCCGAACATATCGCTTCGCAAAAAATGCACAATGCCGGCTTCAACTGCATTGCGGCGCAGGTGCTGATCTTGCCGCGCGAATGGCGTCGCTCGCGCGAACTGCAGGAGGCCGTTACAGCGGTGTTCGCATCGATGGGCGCCCGCTGCGAATACTATCCCGGCGCGGCGGATCGCCGTGCGAGTCTGATGGGCGCTGCGTCTTCATCCACGCCGGCGCTCGTGCACATCGATCCCAATGTACCGACGTCCACTGCCTTTACGTCGGAGGCCTTTTGCGGAGTGCTGGCGTGCGTGGAGTGCCGGGTTCCACGCAGGAATACGTCAGCGCGGCGGTGCGGTTCGCCAACGACTGCCTGTACGGAACGCTCGGCGCGAACATCATCGTGCACCCGAGCACGCTGCGCCTGCGCCGAAAGCTCATCGACCACAGCATCGCCGCGCTGCGCTACGGCTGCATCGGCGTGAACGCCCGGACGGGGCTCGGATATTTTCTGACGGAAACGCCGTGGGGCGCGCATCCGGGACACACTCGCGAGGACATCGGCAGCGGACAGGGCGTCGTTCACAACGCCTATCTACTCGAGCGCACCGAGAAGAGCGTCGTACGCGCGCCGTTTTCGTCCTTCCCGCGCAGCCTGTTCGCCGGTGAACTCACGCTGCTTCCAAAGCCGCCATGGTTCGTAACCAACGCCGGCCAAGCGCGGATCGGGCGCGCTTTGTGCGGCTTTGAAGCCGACCGTACGCCCCTAAGCGCGCTGCGCGTCGCATCGCTGGCATTCACCCGCTAAACTCGTTCAAAAACGCATCGTCGCGTTTACGAGCGGGCGCACGTGACCGCCGACCTCAATCCCGTCGCTGCCCTTCTCACCGCGTATCAGCACGTGCAGCAGACTGCGCCTGCCCATCTTCGTGCCTTGCTCGCTGACCAGACGCGTCCCGTCCGTTGCGGACGCGAGCCCGTGCTCCATCATGAACGCGGCCAGCGGACCGGTCGCGCTCCCCGTCGCGGGATCCTCGGTCACGCCGATCTCGGGCGAGAACATGCGCGAATACGCGCCGTCCGGGGTCGGCGCGAAGATGAAGAGGCACGTAGGAGCAGGTTCCCGTCCCAGCAACGCACGCTGTCCGGAAAGATCGACCCACGCACGATCGACGGCGGCCTTATCGCGCACGGCAATATACAAATTCGGATTGCCTGCGCTCCAGATCTCGCATGGGACGTCCGGCAAGAGATCCGATGCGTCCAGGTTTATCGCTGCCGCGGCCGGAGCGCGTTCCACGGTGTGGTCGCGCGAAATAGCCGGCGTTCGCAGCCAAATCATCGGATCGTCTCCCTCGTCCACGCGCACCTGAACCGGCCCGACGTGTTCTTCGAGCGCAAAAGTCCCGCGGCGCGGATCGATCATGCCGCACGCTCGCAGCACGAAGGCCGTACCGATCGTCGGATGCCCCGCAAAGGGCATCTCCGCCGCCGGCGTAAAAATGCGAACGCTCGCAACGCAGTCCTCGCGGTGCGCCGGCGACACGAACGTCGTTTCCGAGAGATTGAGTTCGCGCGCGATGCGCTGCATCGTGCGATCGTCCACCTCGGGCGCATTGGGGAAAACTGCCAGGGCGTTGCCCTCGAGCGCCACCTGCGTGAACACGTCGACGACGCGATACTCAAGTTCCATCAGCGAATGCCGGACGTGTGCAGCATCTGCAGCACCTGCGGCACCGGAAGACCGTACACCGTTACGCCGCCTTGCCCGGTCATCGTCTTCGCGTTGAAAAGCGCATCGTAGATCGCCGCTTGCGTCGCTTCGGCCGTTGCGCGATAGATCGCATCGAGCGTATCGTCACTCTCTAGGAACGCGTTCTGCGGCGGCCGGATGCGAAAATTACCCGTCCGCTCGAAGACGTAGCCCGTGCTGAATGCCAGAAACAGATCGCCGCTGCCGACGTCGCTGGTTAGGCCGGTTCGCGCCATCCCTAAGGCGGCGCGCAAGCTCACCGCGCGCAATTGCCGCGAATCGAGCGGCGCATCGGTCGCAACCACGATGATAATGCTGCCCGAGGCCATGCGCCCACCGATCGCGACGCGCGCCGGAAAATGCATGCGGTATTGATTGCGCAATCGCTCGCCCACCGGCACGCCATCGATCGTCAATTGTTCGCGTGTCGATCCGGTGTTGTCGTTGACCAGCACACCGACGGTGTACCCGCCGAGCTCTTTAGGCAGCACTCGCGACGCGGAGCCGATGCCGGCTTTGAACCCGAACGCCTTCATGCCGGTGCCCGCGCCAACGCTGCCGCGCTCGAATTGCCCCGCGCGCGCGGAGTCCAGAAGTCGCATCACGTCGCTCGCGGAAACGACTCGCGCCTGAATGTCGTTGAGCAGCTGATCGTCGCATTCTGCAACCACCGGAAGCGGAACGTCGTCCCTGCGGCCCATCGCGGGATGATGCGCAATTTGCCAACTTATCACGCCGTCGTCGGCACGCCCCACGTCGAGCGTGTCGGTGAGCACGATCGGTTCTTCCAAGTAGCCCGATTCGTTGATCCACTGCACGCCGGTCATCTCGCCGTTGCCGTTGAACGCGAACGCCGCCGCGGCGGACTTACGATCCCACGGATCGCGGTTGGGCAGGATGGCGGTGGCGCCGGTCCGGATGGATTGGCCTTCGATCTTGGTCAGGTTCGCCACTAAAACGCCGGGCACGTCCGTAATTCCGTTCAGCGGCCCGGGCGAAAAAAAGCCGAAGTGAAACGGAATCGCGGCCATGCCTCGCGCACAGGCGGCCAACAGCAACGTGCACCACAAAGCCAGAACGGCGCGTCTCATCGGCCACCAGATTGGACCTGCGCCGGGGCAGCCCTTCGTCGGCCGAGGATGACAATGCCCCGCTTTTACCTAAAAAGGGGATTTTACTCGAAGGGGAGTGCAGCGATCCTTACCGTACCCGAGAAGATCAAAGCGGCGCGGCTTTATGAAAACCTCTCGACCGCAGAGCTCGTCGAGCACGCGCTGCGTCGGGGCGAAGGCGTGCTCGGCATGGACGGCCAGCTGATCGTCGACACCCGCCCGCATACCGGCCGCTCGCCCAAGGACAAGTTCTTCGTCAAGGAACCTCCCAGCGAGTCTCACATCGATTGGGGCGAGACCAATCGATCCATCGATGCGAACGTTTTTGAGGCGCTGTGGGAGCGGGTGAGCGCGTATCTGAGCGAACGCGACGTCTATTCGTTCGATTGCTACGTGGGAGCCGACGAACGCTACCGTTTGCCGCTGCGCATCGTAACGGAGTTTGCCTGGCACAGTTTGTTTGCCAGCGATCTGTTTATCGTTCCGCCTGCCGGTGCCCAAACCGGCTTTACGCCTGAGTTCACCGTCGTTGATGCCGCGCTCTTCGAAGCCGAACCGCAACGCGACGGCACGAACTCGTCAACCTTCGTCTTAGTGAACTTCGAGCGGCGCATGATCCTCATCGGCGGCACCAGATACGCGGGCGAGATCAAGAAGTCCGTATTCACGCTGATGAACTACTTGCTGCCGCTGCGCGATACGCTGCCCATGCACTGTTCTGCCAACATGGGGCCCACCCACGACGTTGCGATTTTTTTCGGTCTTTCGGGCACGGGCAAAACGACGCTCTCGGCCGATGCAAATCGTCCGCTCATCGGAGACGACGAACACGGGTGGTCCGCCGACGGCATCTTCAACTTCGAGGGCGGCTGCTATGCCAAAGTGATCCGCCTATCGCAAAAGGCTGAACCGGAGATCTGGTCCGCTTCGCATCGTTTCGGCGCCGTGCTGGAAAACGTCGTGTACGATGCAGATTCCAGAGCGCTCGACCTGGAAAGCGATGCGAAAACCGAAAACACGCGCGCCGCGTATCCCATCGATTTCATTCCGAACATCGTGCCGGGCAGCAAAGGCGGACATGCCAAAACGATCGTCATGCTGACCGCCGATGCGTTCGGCGTGCTCCCGCCGATTGCCAAGCTGAGCAAAGAGCAGGCGATGTATCATTTCTTGTCGGGCTACACCGCCAAAGTCGCCGGAACGGAGCGCGGCGTCACCGAACCGCAGGCGACGTTTTCGACCTGCTTCGGCGCGCCCTTCATGGTTCATCACCCCACCGTCTATTCCAAACTGCTCGGCAAGCGCATCGATCAGCATAACGTGGAATGTTGGCTCGTCAACACGGGCTGGAGCGGCGGCGCGTACGGCACGGGCAAACGCATGGCCATCGCGCACACGCGCGCGATGGTGAACGCCGCCATCGAGGGCCGGCTGGCGAACGCGCAGTTCAAAACGGAACCGTTCTTTGGATTGTCGATACCGCTGCAGGTTCCCGGCGTCCCCGGCGAAGTGCTCGATCCGCGCAACGTGTGGAGTGACGCTTGCGCGTACGATGCGCAAGCGCGCAAGCTCGCCGCGCTGTTCGCGGAAAATTTTGAAAAATTCGCCGCGCACGCAGCACCGGGCGTTCGCGCGGCGGCAATCAAGCCGTAAGCAGCGTGCGCACGACGCGATTGCGGAGTGCGGGAATGCGAACGACGTAGGGTGCGACCAATTCACGGCCGACGCGCATGACCGGATGCGGATTGGCCAGCGCCTGCGTAAGAAAATCAGTGCGCCGCACCACCGCGCGCGCTGCAGGAAGCCGCCGGCGCTCGTAGGCCTCGAGCGCGCTTTCGGGGGCGTCACCCGCGAGCACCGGCGCGAGCACTTCCGCCAGCGTCCAAGCATCGAACAAGCCGGCCCGCAGTCCTTGTCCACCCACGGGACTGTGCGCGTGCGCAGCGTCGCCAACCAAAAACGCGGGGCCGGCGTGCATGCGGTGCGCGACGCGCCGATGCACTTTGAACGCGCTGCTCCACACGGGCTCTCCGACCCGCGTCTGGAGCATGCCGGCGCGCTCGATCCGCGCTTGCAGCCACGCTCGGGATACCGTCGGCGGCAGCGGTTCGTGCGGAGCGACGATCGCGATGCGCCGAAGATCGTTGCCCATCGGGAACAGCGTCACCACGCCGGTGCGGTCGATGTGGATGCGCGCCTCGTCCGGCGGAATGGCCGTTTCGACGGCGACCTCCGTCAGCAGCGTCGACTCTCGATACGAGCGGCCTAGGAACGCGATGCCCGCCTGCGCGCGCACGGTGCTCCGAACGCCGTCGCAGCCGGCCACATACCGGGCGCGTATCGTTTCGTAGCCGCGGGGCGTTAGAACGCGCGCGCGCACGCCGCATTGCAACTCAATCGATTCCAGCGAACAGCCGTAGAGGATCCGTCCGCCGACCCGGTTCAATCGCTCGCGCAGCAACGCTTCGGTGCGGCACTGCGGAAGAATCGAAACGAACGGGTAGGGCGTGTTCAACGCGGAGAACGATACGTACGTGGCGCCGTGCGGCGTAACGAACCGAACGCCCCGCAACCGGTGCGCGTGCTGCAAGAACGGTTGCGCGATGCCGGCGCGCTCGAACAGCTGGAGCGTCGCCGGCATCAGGGCAAGCGCTTTGGAGTGCGTCGAAGGACCGGCCGCACGTTCGAGCAGCGCTCAGGAATGACCTCGGCGGATCAGTTCACTTGCAAGGAATACGCCCACGGGTCCCGCACCGACGATCAGCACGTCGGTTTCGGCCACGGTTGCCTGCGCCACGTGCGTAGATTCGCTTGCACCGTCCGGCAGTCCTTAATCGTTCTCTCAGATGATTTGCGCCGCCACTGCGTTACAGTAACACAAGCCTCTTTTCAAGGAGTTCCGGTACGTTGAATATCCTACGACACGTGGTCATTCCGGCGGCAGCGGCCGCCGCGCTGATCCTCCCCTCGACCGCCTTTGCCCAGCAAGCGCCCTCCGCACCGGCCCCGGCCTCCTCGCCGGGACAATGGCAAGGGCATCGCGGCCATGGCGGCTATATGCGCATGATGCGCGGGCTGAATCTCTCGGATCAACAGCACGCGCGTATTCGCCAAATCATGCAGCAATATCGGCAGGCGCACCCCCGTGGAAGCCGTCCCGATCCTCAAGCCCGCGCGCAACTTCGCACGCAAATCATGAACGTGCTCACGCCGCAGCAGCAAACGCAGCTCAAGCAGCAAATGCAGCAGATGCGCGAACGGCGAGCCGAAACCGCGCCCACACCACAGCCCTAGACGGTCCGGCGCCATTCCCGGTCAGCGCTTCCCGAAGAGGTCGGGAAGCGCTGCATCGTACATTCCCGGTACATGAATGACGATGCTCTGGCAATACTTGTGGGCGGCGGTCCGGCGCCCGGCATCAACGGCGTCATCGCTTCGGCCACGATCGAGGCCGTCAACAACGGACTGCGCGTTCTGGGCATTTACGACGGCTACTTCCACATTGCGCAGGGCGACACGTCGCACGTTTGCGAGCTGGGGATCGACGAAGTTTCGCTGATCCACACCACCGGGGGCTCCATCCTGCGCACCTCGCGCACCAATCCTGCCAAGGACGAAGCGACGCTCCACGATTGCGTGCGGGCCCTCACGCTATTGGGTATCCGCTATTTGGTCGCGATCGGCGGCGACGACACGACCTATGGAGCGACACGCATCGCCGAAATGACGAAGGGACGCATCGGCGTGGCGAGTGTTCCAAAAACGATCGACAACGATCTTCCTCTTCCGGACAACGCGCCGACGTTCGGCTTCGAAACCGCGCGGTCCGTCGGAACAGGCATTATCGAGAGCTTGCTGGAGGACGCGCGCACGACGGCTCGCTGGTATTTGGTCGTGAGTATGGGCCGCAAATCGGGCGCTTTGGCCCTGGGTATGTGTAAGGCGGCGGGCGCGGATTTGGCAGTCATCCCGGAGGAATTTCCCGGTGAGGAACTCGATCTCGAGGCGGTCGTCAATACGATCGCCGGCGCAATCGTCAAGCGCAAATCCCAAAATCACAACAACGGCGTTGCGATTGTAGCCGAGGGTATCGCCGAACGACTTTCGCAAGCGCAATTGGCGTCGTTCGAAAACGCGGCGCGCGATGCATACGGGCACGTTCGCCTGGCCGACATTCCGATCGGCTCCCTTCTTCGCGACGCCGTTCGGCGGCGTCTGAGCGAAATCGGCGTCGAGGCCACGATCGTCACCAAAGACATCGGATACGAACTGCGGTGCGCCAAGCCCGTGCCGTTCGACGTGGAGTATACGCGAACGCTGGGATACGGTGCCGTGCGCTACCTGCTCGAGGGCGGCAGCGGCGCGCTCATTGCACTCTCCGGCGGCCGCGTCGTTCCGGTGACCCTAGCAGAGCTGCAAGATCCTCGAACCAAACGGGTGCGCGTGCGTATGGTCGACATTACGACCGAGTCGTATCGAGTTGCTCGGAATTACATGACACGGCTCGAGCGAGAAGACTTTGACGAACCGCATCTCTCGCGGCTGGCCGCGCATACGGATCTAAGCGCGAACGAGTTCAAAACGCGTTTCGGCAACGTGCCGAACGGAGGAGTAACGGCATGAAACTGCTTGCGGCAACCATGGTGTTCGCACTCGCGGCATGCGGGGGAGCCGGCGGCGCAAGCGGTCCCGGCGCAGCACCGGCCAGAACTGCCCCGGCGCCTCCCGCAGCCCCGGCTACGCCGGTTGCCGCCGGACCGGCAGCCTGCGCGCCGAACACGACCCCTTCATCGACGACGCCGCCGGCGGGGCCAGCGCCTCGCGCCGCTGCGGGGCTGACCGTGCCGGCCGGCTTTCACATCGAAATCGTCGGCAACGTCCCAGGCGCCCGCGAACTTGCGTTTACGCCGAGCGGCGATCTCCTGGTGGGAACCAACGGTTCAGCCGTGTACCTGCTGCCCAACGCGGCAGGCCAAGCAGCGTCCCCGCACGTCTTTGCCGACGTGGGCGATGCTCCGGCCGCGGGCGTCGCTTTTTCAACCTCCAACTGCTCGGTCTACGTCGGATCGCAATTCGGCGTGTACCGCATTCCATACGCGTATGGCGATCAAAAGGCGAGCTCTGCGCCGGTCAAAATCGCGGCAGTCCGGCCGGGCGGCAGTTCCGATCATCGCACGACTTCCGTGGCCGTCGCCGGGAGTACGCTCTACGCTTCGGTAGGCTCGTCGTGCAATGCTTGTACCGAGACGGATCCCACGCGCGCAACGATTCAGCAAATGACGCTGGACGGCGGCGGCATGCAGCCGAAGGCGGTGCACATCCGCAATGCGATCGCGCTCGCGGTAAATCCGGCAACCGGCACGCTGTGGGCCGGAGATGCCGGTCAAGATTCGCTGCCGCAAGGCCATCCGCATGAATTTTTTGACGGCGTCACGCTCCATTCGGGCGTTGCCGATTATGGATGGCCCAATTGCGAGGAGAACCGCATCGCTTACGTTCACGGCGCGAACTGCTCGGGCGTCGTGGTTCCGCTGGTAGAATTTCCGGCGTACCAAACCATCGTCGGGGCAGCCTTTTATCCTCAAAAAATAAGCGCGCAGTACGCATTTCCGGCACAATATCGCGGCGGCGCCTTTGTCGCGATGCACGGATCGTGGCATGCGAACCGCGCCGGCGTTCCGCTTGCGCCTCCACGCGTGGCGTTCGTTGCGATGTCCGGCGATGCGCCGCACGTTCCCGTGAACTGGAACGACCCTACCGCGCAGTGGAGCGATTTTATCACCGGCTTTCAGCGCGCCGGCGGCACGCGCATCGGAAGGCCGACGGGGGTAGCAGTCGGACCGGCCGGAGGGTTATTCGTGGCGGACGATCAAACCGGGAACATCTACCGAATCCGACCGTAGAAAGCAGGCTCGTTGTTTTTCATCCACGCGAGCAACATCCGCAAAGGCATAGCGGTTTTCCTATTCGCGCTCCTTTGCGCATGGACGCCCGCATCGGCAAGTACGCCGACCAAACTCGTGGCCGGACTGCATGCCGACCTGCAGCGCTATCTCGATCGACGAAGCGCGGCGGAGCGCATTAGCGCCGCATCGCTCAGCGTTAGCCTGAAGGGCACCGGCAAACCGATCGATGTCTGCGCGGGTCGAGTATCTCTGGACAAACATTCCGCCGCCGTTACGCCTGACAATCTATTCCAAATCGGCAGCAACACCAAAGCCTTTACCGCAGCGGCGATCCTGCAGCTCGAAGCGGCCGGAAAACTTCGCATCGACGACCCCATCGGCAAGTTCCTGCCGGAATACCCCGCATGGAAAGCCGTAACGATTCGCCGCTTACTCGACATGACCAGCGGGATCCCGAGCTACGATAACCAGAACTCCATGCTGCGCGCCTACGCGCTGCATCCCTATCACGATTGGACTGCAACAGCACTGGTCGCAACCGTGTACGGCAACGGCCGTCCGCAACGCACGACGGGCTGGTCGTACAGCAATACCAATTACATTCTCGCGCAGATGATCGTGGAACGCGTCACGGGCAGCAGACTACGCTTCGGAGATTCGCAAGCGTTTTTTAACGCCGCAGTTGGGACTTACCGATACGTATTACCAGCCCAACCGGTATCCGCGCGCCGTCGCGGCGCGTCTGGTCAGCGGCTACTTCGATAACGCCGATCCGGACAATGCGGCGCTCGCACCGCTCCTGCGCAAAGACGTACGCGACTATTCTTTGTCGTGGACGCAGGGCGCCGGCGGCATCGTTTCTACCCCCGACCAGGTCACGCGATGGGTCCGCGCGCTCTACACGGGACCGTTGCTGCCGTCCAAGCAGCGCGCCGAGCTCACGACGATCGTCTCGACCAAAACCGGCAAACCGATCCGTGCTACTTCGCTTGCGGACCCGCGCGGCTTCGGACTAGGCGTCGGACAGCTGACGATGGCCGGTATCGGGACGGTGTGGTACTACGAGGGCGAAACGCTGGGCTACCGGATGTTGTATGCGTGGTTGCCGAAAGATCAGGCGGTTATCGCGATAGGATTGAACAGTCAGCCCAGAGCCAAGGAGGACCAGATCGGACGTTTGCTCATGAGCGTCTACGCAACGCTCGCTGCAGCCCACGAAATTTCCGCGCGCCAATAAGGAGTTTGCATGCGTCGCATTTTGGTCATGGCCCTCCTGTGTATCGCGTCGCTGGCATCGTCACCCGTACGCGCCGATTGGGTCCCAACCGTGCCGCATGGCCTGCGCGTGGAACGGATCGGTTCTGTCGACGGCGCGCGCGAACTCGCATTTGCGCCCAACGGTGATTTGTTCGTGGGGACGCGCGGCGAGAACATTTACGTCGTTCCTCACGCGGAATCATCGGCCGGCGGTTCGCGAGTATTCGTTCATCTCGCCGATGCGCCGGACGCCGGCGTTTCGTTTGCAAACGGCGCGCTGTACGTGGGCACACAGCACGCCGTCTGGAAAATCGCCTATCGCACCGGTCAGCTGAAGCGCATCCGGCGCTGCACAGAAACTCGCTTCCGTGCGAATGGGATCGCCTCCGGCCGGCAGCGACGGCGACGTGCATACCACGACCTCCGTCGCCGTTTTTGGGACGCATGTCTACGCGAGCGTCGGCTCGTCGTGCAACGCCTGCGTTGAAACCGATCCTACCCGAGCAACGATCGGGCGGATTTCGAGCGGACGGTACATCGTTATGGCGCGACGCATTCGCAACGCGATCGCGCTCGCGGTAGATCCGCGCTCGCAAGCGCTTTGGGCATCGGATGCGGGACAAGACGAGTCTGCCTGCCGGGCATCCGTATGAGTTCTTTGACGACGTAACCACGCAGCGTACGCCCGTCGACTACGGCTGGCCATACTGCTACGAGGATCGAAAGCACAAGCCCGGGACGTCACAAGATTGCGCGCAAACGGCGACTCCGCGAATCATCTTTCCGCCCTACGAGACGCCGGTCGGCGCCGTATTTTATCCCATGCACCAAGGCGGCCGTTATGCGCTGCCGCCGCAATATCGCGGCGGCGCCTTCGTCACGCTCCACGGTTCTTGGCACGGACCCGCCCAAGGGCTTTCGGGATTCATGCCGCCCCGGGTGGTGTTCGTGCCGATGCACGGCGACTCGCCCGCGCGCCCCTTGCGTTGGAGCGATCCATCGGCGCAATGGAGCGAGTTCGCCGGAGGATACCAGGAAGGCGGCACGTCGAGCCGATCCGGCCGCCCTACCGGCATCGCGATCGGCCCCGACGGCGATCTCTTCGTCGCGGACGATGAAACAGGGGCGATTTATCGCATAAGGCCCTAGCAGGGTATAGTCCAACGGTTACGAGGGAGGACAACATGGCTGAAATATTTGGAGCAGGCGGCGACACGGTGGAGGTAAGCGGCTATTACGAATGTTCGGACTGCGGGCATCGGGAGCAATTCAAAGCCGGAACGACGTTCCCGTCAAACCACCACCCCGATAAACCTTGGTCGCTGTATCAAGCCACCGAAGAACTTCCCGCGCAGCAGAGCTCATAAGTGCCGCAACTTCTGCGCGATCGCGGGATACGCGCGCTCGCTGATTTCGGCGTAGCCGAAATCGTTGGGATGATAGCCGTCCGCGCATAGGTACGCAACGTCGTTGCGCAACGGGGCGTTCGTGTACGCAAACATGTCGATAAAGCAATCGCCGTATTCTTCCACGATCCTGCGCATCGTTTCGTTCAGCCGCGCGCACAGCCTCGCTACGGCGGGTTTGAGCAGCACCGGAACCCCGATCGTCTGCGTGACGTCCGGCATTCCGCCTGCAATCACGGCCGCTCGCGGCGCCGCGTCATGGACCGCTTGCAGCAGATGGCGAAATCGCCGGGCAAACACGATCCGATCGCGCGTGTACCGCAAATCGTTCGCGCCGGCGATGAGCAGCACGACGTCGGCCTGTGCCCCGTGCAGCCGCGGCACTTGATGACGCAAAACGTCCCCCATCGTGGAATGAGGGACGGCGAAGTTCGCAAGCGTGCTGTTCGGGCGTTCCGCCCGAAGGTGGAGAAAGAGACGATGTGCCAGCCCGTGCTGCTCGGCGCTTGCGCCTAGTCCGGAAGCCAAACTGTCGCCGAGCACGACTACCGAAAGCCGCGCCGGCCGGCAACGCTCCTCCCAAACCCGATGCATATCGGTATATATTTTCCCAGCTTTTTCGATTTTGCGGCTCCTAGCAATGGGGGTCGGGCGCAGTGGTTCGGACGCGGTGCGTGCGGATAAGGTAGACACGATGCGACTGCCGCGCCCATTCGAGGGGAACTACGGCGTAACCCTGGCTGTGGCGATCTTCGCGATCGCTCCGTTCGTATTTATTACGACCTCAGGCACGATGTACGAAAAGCAGCTCACGGCCGATCTGGCCACCAACCGGACCGCTCTTTCGATACTCGCGGGCTTAGCGGTTGCGGGCTATGCCTTTGGGGCGTTGCTCGGCGGCGATCTCATCCAGCGTTTTCCGCAGCGGGCCTTATTTATCGCTTGCGAGTGGCTCTTCATCGCGGGCTGCGCCGTCGGCGGCAGTGCCGGCACGGTCGTGCAGTTCGGCGCGGGGAAGGTGCTGCTCGCATTCGCAACGGGGCTTCTTCTAGTTATCGCGCTCCCTCCGGTCGTGCAGCGATTTCCCGCGCGCAAAATGAGTGTAACGGCCGCCGCCGTAAACATCGGGTTCTTTGGCGCCGTGACGGCCGGGCCGCTCATTGGAGGGGCGATCGCCGCCACCCATACTTGGCGCTGGTTTTATGCGGCGCTGGGGCTCGTCGGCTTCATCGTTTTTGCCGTTTCGCTGTTTACGCTGCCGGATCGCGATCCGCCCAATCCCGGACTGCCGTTCGACGTATCCGCCGTGGGCCTCGCGCTCGTGGCGACGACGCTGCCGTTTTGGGCATCCGGCGAGCTCATCGCGCACGGCTTCTCTTCGTTCTTGTTTATGGTTCCCACCGCTGTCGGAGTAGCCGCCTTCGTCGCGCTATTGCTGCTCGAATATCACAAAAAAGAACCGCTCTCTCCGGTCAAGCCGCTGTGGAAAGCCGTGCCTGTAGCGGGCGTGATCATCGCGATGTTCGGCGGCGCGGCGTTGGTGACGTTCATGCAATTGCTCGAACAATTCGAACTGAACGTCGCGCACGCCCAGCCGCTTTGGGCAGGGGTGCTCTTTTGGCCGGAAGTGCTTGGAACGATCGTTGCGGCAGTGCTGCTCGGCACGCTGATCCGGTCCAGGTTTCTCGCGCTGCTGCCTTTGGCCGGGATGATCCTCATCATCGCGGCGGGTGCCATGCAGCTGTTCGTCTCGACGATGACGCCGCCGGCGTTCGTTCTGACTGTGACCGGATTGCTGGGCGTGGGTGCGGGCGCAACTGTGGCGCCCGGTCTTTGGCTCGCGGGGTTTTCGCTGCCGTCGAGCATGGTCGGGCGCACTTTTGCGCTCGTCGAGCTCGTGCGCTCCGAGGCCGACTTCATCATCTCTCCCATACTCGTGCAGGTCGCGCTCGTCGCCTCGGGTGGAATGCTGCTCAACCAAAGCGGCGTGAAAATGGCGGTGTGGATTACGATCGGCGTAGCGGTCGCGGCAACGGTGGCTGCGGTCGGCGTGTACGCGAGCGGCGGGACGCGGTTGCTGCAACCCGATCTGGAAAAGTGGCTGGAAAGCGGGGACAAAAACGCGGTCGCCATAGAATCGCCGGCATTGGGCGCTGCGCGTCGCTAGCGCGCGAATGAAACGGCGCTCGCGATCGCATTGGCGCTTATCGCGATACCGCCTGACATCAAATTCCCGTCCGGCCCGAAATACCACTATTCTCTTCGCGACGATTTACGCGATCATCAATGCTGTGAGCGGGCGTACGTAATGGCCGACGGCCTGTAACACAAAGAGCCCGCAGCTGCGAGCTGCGGGCTCTTCGTTTATTTAATCTGGCACCGACCTACTTTCGAGGGACCCTGCGGTCCGACTATCATCGGCGCTGGCGGGCTTAACTGCCGTGTTCGGGATGGGAACGGGTGGGACCCCGCCGCTATGAGCGCCAGAAAGGTGATCCTCACCGTCACGCCGAGCCGGAGCTCCAGGCGGTGACGATGAGAAGCTGCATACAGAAGAACTTTCAGTGCCGAAACAGCGGAAGACGAGTCAAAAATTTCCGGGCGATTAGTACCGGTCAGCTCCACACCTTGCAGTGCTTCCACCTCCGGCCTATCAACGTGGTAGTCTACCACGACCCTTCACACTTTCGTGATCGAGATCTCATCTTGAAGTCAGTTTCACGCTTATATGCTTTCAGCGTTTATCTGGTCCGAACATAGTCTACCCGGCTATGCCCCTGGCGGGACAACCGGTTCACCAGCGGTTCGTTCAACCCGGTCCTCTCGTACTAGGGTCGACACTCCTCAAATCTCTAACGCCCACGGCGGATAGGGACCGAACTGTCTCACGACGTTCTGAACCCAGATCGCGTACCGCTTTAATGGGCGAACAGCCCAACCCTTGGGACCTACTACAGCCCCAGGATGCGACGATCCGACATCGAGGTGCCAAACCTCCCCGTCGATGTGGCGTTCTGCAATTGCTTGCAGCCTAGACTATACCTTCATCTCTTTCGAGAGCATTGCGTATTATGAACGCGATAGATTTGCGCGATGCGCAGCGCGTCCATCCCTCGTCGGTAAAACGAGAAGTCGTTACAGGGAACAATCGCGCAGCATGCCCGTTTAGGGTTTAGCCCGTCTATTACGACGGCGATTGTTCTTCCCTCGGTATTGCCCGCGACGATCGCGGGTTTCACCGATATGAGCAATGAGTTTGCCGCGCAATCGCTTGCGCGGAGAGCCCAACTTGACTCTTGGGGGAGATAAGCCTGTTATCCCCAGAGTAGCTTTTATCCGATAAGCGACGGCCCTTCCATTCGGTACCGCCGGATCACTTAGCCCTGCTTTCGCACCTGCTCGACCTGTCCGTCTCGCAGTCAAACTCCCTTTTGCCTATGCACTCTATGCGAACGGTTTCTGACCGTTCTGAGGGAACCTTTGGGCGCCTCCGTTACTCTTTAGGAGGCGACCGCCCCAGTCAAACTGCCCGCCTGACGCTGTCCTACTACCGGATTACGGCAGCTAGTTAGAAGCCCAAGATTTTCAGGGTGGTATCCCAAGGTTGGCTCCCTGCGAGCTAGCGCCCGCAGATCGTCGCCTCCCACCTATCCTGTACAGAAAATCTCAGACCCCAACATCAGGGTACAGTAAAGCTTCATGGGGTCTTTCCGTCCTGCCGCGGGTAACCAGCATCTTCACTGGTACTGCAATTTCGCCGGGCCCCCCATTGAGACAGTGTCCAAGTCGTTACTCCATTCGTGCAGGTCGGAACTTACCCGACAAGGAATTTCGCTCACTTTTTTTCGCGCGCTTTCACGAACGAGTGGACTATATCTTCATCCGGCACCCTGACCAAAAAGCCGCAGCGTAAAAACGTCTGCAGTATTTTGACAGCCGGAGCATCCGCGTGTAGTCTCTGAGGATCCCCTACGACCGTAGGGTTTCCTGCGGATTGTCCAATCCCAAACCATTGTTACTGCCGTCGCACGGCGAGTAGGTTGGGCTCTAAGGATGTTCCCGCATACAGTGGAGTTTTCGTTCGCACGTTACTGTGCGATGAGGCAACGATGTAGTTGTCACCTTAGGACGGTTATAGTTACCGCCGCCGTTTACTGGGGCTTCAGATCAAAGCTTCGCTTGCGCTAACCTCTCCCTTTAACCTTCCAGCACCGGGCAGGAGTCAGCCCCTATACGTCCGCTTTCGCGTTCGCAGAGACCTGTGTTTTTGTTAAACAGTCGCTTGGACCTATTTTCTGCGACCTCCCTCGGCTTTCGTCGTAAAGACTAGACCAAAGAAGGCACCCCTTTTCCCTAAGTTACGGGGTCAATTTGCCGAGTTCCTTAACAGGGGTTCTCCCGTCGCCTTAGCATGCTCTGCCAGTCTACCTGTGTCGGTGTACGGTACGGGCACCTATGATCTATCTAGAGACTTTTCTTGGCAGCGTAGAGTCCGCTACTTCGGATCCGAAGATCCTCGTCATCGCATCTCGGAGTTGTCACACGGATTTGCCTATGTGACCCCCTACCTGCTTAAACGCACACATCCATCGGTGCGCTAGCGTATCTTCCTGCGTCATCCCTTCGATTCATGATCGCCTACGAACGATGGCCAGCCGTCTTCGCTTTTCTTCGAGCGTGTCGTTACCGCTCGGTTGCGGTCCCTAGACCGCGCCCTCGACAGCGCCTAACGCTCGAGAAAAAAAAAGCCGCTTCGTCTCTCAACGAAGTGGCTCGACTAGACATTGTTCGGAAGTGATCAAACGGTCATCGGTGGTAGCAGAATATGAACTGCTTGTGCATCGCCTACGCTTCTCAGCCTCGGCTTAGCTCCCGACTCACCCTGAGACGATTGACGTTGCTCAGGAAACCTTAGACTTCCGGCGAGAGAGGTTCTCACTCTCTTTTCTCGCTACTTATACCTGCATTCGCACTTGTAGTTCGTCCAGCCGTCCTCGCGGTCGACCTTCAGCCTACGCTACAACGCTCCCCTACCGATTAATCTTGACTCCTGATTTTGCCAGGACATTGTTGTCAACGGCTTGATTACAGAGTAAACTTCGCCTTGGCGCCTAGTCCTGACTTAAATCAGAAGAATTCAAGTTTGACTTATCCCAAAGCTTCGGTTATATGCTTGAGCCCCGTTACATTTTCGGCGCCCCATCACTCGACTAGTGAGCTATTACGCACTCTTTCAAGGGTGGCTGCTTCTAAGCCAACCTCCTAGTTGTCTATGCGACAAGACTTCCTTTACCACTGAGCATATATTAGGGACCTTAGCTGTTGGTCTGGGCTGTTTCCCTTTTGACAATGGAGCTTATCCCCCACTGTCTGACTGCTGCAATGTTCGCCTCGGTATTCGGAGTTTGATGGGGTTCGGTAAGCCGGTAAGCCCCCTAGCCCTGTCAGTGCTCTACCCCCAAGGGTTAAATCGCAACGCTAGTCCTCAAACTATTTCGGGGAGAACCAGCTATCTCCAGGCTCGATTGGCTTTTCACCCCTATCCACAAGTCATCCAATGTTTTTTCAACAACAACAGGTTCGGGCCTCCACATGAGGTTAATCATGCTTCACCCTGCTCATGGATAGATCGCCTGGTTTCGGGTCTACTGATACGGACAAGCGCCCTATTAAGACTCGCTTTCGCTACGGCTCCGGCTCAACACCTTAACCTAGCCCGTACCAAGTAACTCGCAGGTTCATTCTTCAATAGGCACGCGATTACACATATAAAAATAGTGCTTTCACGGTTTGTAAGCACGCGGTTTCATGTTCTATTTCACTCCCCTTTGGGGGTTCTTTTCACCTTTCCCTCACGGTACTGATGCGCTATCGGTCTCCACAGAATATTTAGCCTTGGAAGATGGTCCTCCCGGTTTCAGACAGGGTTTCCCGTGCCCCGCCTTACTCACGAACAACTCCGCAAGATCGATTGATTTCGCCTACAGGACTATCACCTTCTGTGGTGCGGCTTTCCAGCCGGCTTCTGCTATCGATCGATTTTGTAACTTGCGCCCAACAAGATCAGTGCTGAGATGGTTGCCGTACAACCCCGCGCATGCAACGCCTGATTGCTTACACATGCACGGTTTAGGCTGTTCCCAGTTCGCTCGCCACTACTACGGGAATCTCGGTTGATGTCTATTCCTCCGGCTACTTAGATGTTTCAGTTCACCGGGTGCGCTCTCTCACGACTATTGAATTCATCGTGGAGTCCGAGCCCATGACGGCTCGGGGGTTGCCCCATTCGGAAATCCAGGGATCATGGCTTCTTAGCAGCTCTCCTGGCTTATCGCAGCTTGGTACGTCCTTCATCGCCTGTGGAGCCAAGGTATCCACCTCGTGCTCTTTGTTAATTTTTGACTTATTTTCTCAATTTACGAAAAATTGCACCCACAACGATTACGGAAATAAGCCGTTGCGGGCCGCTTCATGTGTTCGACACATGAAAGTTCTTCTCTATGCAGTTTTCAAGGATCTCGCGCCCGATCGCGTCGTTGTGAATCGCCTTATGTGCCATAGCACACTGCGGCGATTCACCGCCTAGCGCTCGCGACGCGATGTCCTTAAAAACATCTGCCGCTAGCGATGACGAGAAGGGCTTTTGAGTGGAAGCGGACTCGACGAACGGAGCCTCACGGTTTCCTCGCCGCGAGCCTGCCCGAAGGGTCGTTCCCTCAAAGCTGAACAGTGCAGTACCTTGCCTTCGCAAGAGGGATGCCAATTATGTCATCCCGAGCTTGGCGAAGGGGCTTAGTAAACCCCTATTATATAGGAGCCGCGCACTCGCATCGATATTGGCTCAAAACGGGTTGCCCGTTTCGCGCTTTTTCGAGGAGCCGTCGAACCTCTAGCCATACGCTCGAAATGAGCGATAGACCCCCGGTCCGCGATTTTCGCGTTTGCGCCTGGTTGGACGCAAACGTCCCAATCACGTTTTCAACGGCATCGTCTGTGGTCGACATAGAATGTACGCTGCCGCGCTCACGCCAGGCGTGAACCGGCAGCATGTACTCCTTAGAAAGGAGGTGATCCAGCCGCACCTTCCGATACGGCTACCTTGTTACGACTTCGTCCCCCTTACCTAGCATACCTTAGACGTCTTGTCCCCTTGCGGGTTACACGGACGGCTTCGGGTACACTAAACTCAGGTGACGTGACGGGCGGTGTGTACAAGGCCCGGGAACGTATTCAACGCAGCGTAGCTGATCTGCGTTTACTAGCGATTCCGACTTCATGAAGGCGAGTTGCAGCCTTCAATCCGAACTGAGCGCGCGTTTAAGAGATTGGCTTGCCCTCGCGGGTTCGCTGCTCGCTGTCGCGCGCATTGTAGCACGTGTGTAGCCCTGGACGTAAGGGCCATGCTGACTTGACGTCATCCCCACCTTCCTCCGGCTTCTCACCGGCGGTCTCGTGTGAGAGATCTTGTGGACCAACACACGACAAGGGTTGCGCTCGTTGCGGGACTTAACCCAACACCTCACGGCACGAGCTGACGACAGCCATGCAGCACCTGTGTCCGCGTCCCCTTGCGGGGAAGCCCACTTTCATGGGATGTCGCGGCATGTCAAGCCCAGGTAAGGTTCTTCGCGTTGCGTCGAATTAAACCACATGCTCCACCGCTTGTGCGGGCCCCCGTCAATTCCTTTGAGTTTTAACCTTGCGGCCGTACTCCCCAGGCGGGATACTTATTGTGTTAACTACGGCACATATGGAGTCGATACCACATACACCTAGTATCCATCGTTTACGGCTAGGACTACCGGGGTATCTAATCCCGTTTGCTCCCCTAGCTTTCGCTCCTCAGCGTCAGAACAACCCCAGGTGATCGCCTTCGCCACTGGTGTTCCTCCCGATATCTACGCATTTCACCGCTACACCGGGAATTCCATCACCCTCTGATTGCCTCAAGAACTAGAGTATCCGAGCCGGTCCCTCAGTTGAGCCGAGGTCTTTCAACACGGACTTCCAGTCCCGCCTACGAGCGCTTTACGCCCAATAATTCCGAACAACGCTTGCCCCCTACGTCTTACCGCGGCTGCTGGCACGTAGTTAGCCGGGGCTTCCTCCAAGGGTACCATCAGTATTTTCCCCTTCGACAGTGGTTTACGACCCGAAGGCCTTCTTCCCACACGCGGCGTCGCTCCGTCAGGCTTGCGCCCATTGCGGAAAATTCCTCACTGCTGCCTCCCGTAGGAGTCTGGGCCGTTTCTCAGTCCCAGTGTGGCTGGTCGCTCTCTCAAACCAGCTACCCATCGTCGCCATGGTAGGCCATTACCCCACCATCTAGCTAATGGGACGCAGTCCCGTCCGAAAGCGGATTGCTCCTTTCATCTCCAAGCGATGCCGCTCGTAGATCGTATGCGGTATTCAGCTAACCTTTCGGCTAGTTATCCCCCACTGTCGGGAAGGTTGACTACGTGTTACTCACCCGTCTGCCACTAGAGTATTGCTACTCTCGTTCGACTTGCATGTGTTAGGCACGCCGCCAGCGTTAGTCCTGAGCCAGGATCAAACTCTCCATAAAAAACTTTATGGAGCCGTTTCATGGCTCTCAAAATTCGCTGACTATATAAAGGATAGATTGCGAATCTATCCGCACCGCCTCCGGCACAGCTCGGCCACTCTCATGGTGAGCCTGTCGAACCACGGCGCTAGCCATAACCTGTACGGGCCGAACCGAACGAAGAACCGGTGGAACGGAGTCTTCATCGGCGCGACCAAAAATTCTCAAGAACCGGTAAACAAAAAAACGCCTTACGGCGCCTCGTCTACAAGTTTAGAGACCCACAGACTTATGCGCTACTGCACTGTTCAGTTTTCAAGGAACGAACGCCGATCCCGAACCGCTGGAGTTGGGACCTCTCGGCCTCGCTTTTCGCGATGGGCATCGGAGTCACGACGAGCATCATACCTCTATGGGGTACCCGTGTCAAGCACGGTTCGCAAGAGGGGCCGGCACGGCTTTTTACTCGGAGTTTTGCCTCGCCCTGCGCCGCTGCGCCTTCGCGCGGTTGCCGCAGAGCCGCATGCTGCACCATGCGCCCGAGCCGTTTTTCGAGCGATCGTAAAACGCCCACCGGCACGAGAGTTTGCGGCACGCTTTGAGCCTGCGCCACGTTCCGGCGCCTATCGCGTCGTAGGCGATCGCGAAGATCTCGGCGATTGCTGCATCCGCCCCCCAACCTTGCGGTTCCAGAGCCGGCAGGCCGCTCTCGTCCAGCCGCAACCTATAACACGCCGCTTCGGCGTAAGGTTGCAAGCGTCTCCACGCCTTTGCCTTGTCCTCCTCGCCGGCATGGGCCGCCAGCACGGAGCGCAGCGCTTCCCGAAAGCCCCGTAACCGGGCAAGCTGCGTCTCATTGTCGCCCGCACAGAGCCCGGTAACAGCGCACCATTCGCGCAGGCGTCCGCTGTCCTCGAGCGGGTCGGTACCGTCCTCAATCTCGACTGTATTAACGAACGACCGCACGATCTCCAGGCGATCGGGCGCTTTGCTAAAGGCCATCTCTGCGATCGTAGCACCACCAACGCACGTTGACAAGTTACTATCACTCGCGTACCATTATCGAAGGTTACTATCTCCAACAAGGCACGACCCCATGAACGAACCAAGCCGCTGCGTTCCCCTGGTCTTTGATTACGTCGAACTGCGTCTTCGGATGCCCGCCCGCAAAGCGGACGACCTGTTGATACGCGAGTCAGGCATCCAGCTCCCGATCTTCCCGGTGCTGTAAAGTGCCGGAAACGTTGGTGGACCACATCGATATGCGCGTCGCGGATTTGTCGCTGGTGCGCCCGCTGTACGACGCCTTGTTTACCGCGTTGGGTTTGACGAAGATCAACGATGATGCCGGCTCCGTGGGGTATCACCGGCCTGACGAGGGCGGAACGGATCCGTTCGTGTGGCTGGTCGAGGAACGCGAGCACCAGGCCGGGGGTACGCGTATCGCGTTTGCCGCACCGGCGCGCTCGGAGGTCGACCGCTTGGCGCAAGTCGCGCATTCCGCAGGGGCGCGTGCGTTCGAGGCGCCGCACCTGGTGACCGAATATGGCGCGGACTACTATGCCGCGTTTTTTGAAGACGCGCAAGGCAACAAACTGGAGATCTGCTGCCGCCGGCCGGAATAGGGACAGGGACTCGGCTCGGCCCTAGCCGCGAACGAAAAACGCCTTCAAGTATTCCGTTTCCGGCATCGCAGGGTGAATCGGATGATCCGGACCGTGCGCGTGCTTCTCGAGGATCTGCACGCGCCGGCCCGCTTCTTTCGCTGCGCTCAAAATGGCGCGCTGGAGCATTCCTGTTTCCAAATGATGCGAGCACGAGCACGATACGAGCACGCCGCCGGGCTCTAGCACGCTGAGCGCGAGCCGGTTCAGTCGCTCGTAGAGCGCTTGTCCCGCCGCCAAGTCCTTGCGGCGCTTAACCAGCGCCGGCGGATCGACGATCACGACCCCGAAGCGGCGCCCTTCGCGCGCGTACTTCGTCAAAATTTCCAACGCATCGCCCTGCTGAACCTGAATCGCTACGCCGTTGCACGACGCATTTTCGAGCGCGACATCGAGCGCGAGCTGCGAACTGTCGCAGCACGTGACCTGCGAAGCGCCAAAGAGCGCGGCACGGATTCCCCACGAACCGATGTACGAATACATGTCGAGCACGCTCCGCCCGTGAACGTAGCGCGCCAAACGCGACCGGTTATCGCGTTGATCGAAGAAATAGCCCGTCTTTTGGCCCGTGCGCAGCGGTGCGAAAAATGCGGCGCCGTCCTCCGAGATCTGCGCGCTGTCCGGAACGTCGCCGACCGCTTCGTCGAAGTCCTCGATTCCTTCTATTTGGCGCACGCTTCCCGCGCTGCGCAGTAGTATGCCACGGGCATGCGTCACGGTCTGCAGCGCCGCAACGATCGAGTCGCGCATCTTGACGATTCCCGCCGTGTTCATTTGCGCGACCAGAACGTCGCCGTACCTGTCGACCACCAAACCGGGGCATCCGTCGGACTCGCCGTACACGGCGCGATAATGCGGCGTGGGATATATGCGCTCGCGAAGTTCCACGGCGCGGCGTATGCGCGAAATCCACCATTCCTCGTCGATGCGCGCGCGTCCGTCACTGCTCAACATCCGCGCGCAGATCAGCGCGCCCGGATTGACGTACGCGGTGCCCGCCGGCTTTCCGTAGGAATCCCGGACGGTCGCGATGTCGCCCGGGGCGTACTGCGTCAGGGGCGACCGCGCGATATCGACCTCGTTGCTGAACACCCAGAGGTGCCCTAAGCGCACGCGCCTGTCCGCGCGAGGCAGCAAGTACAGGTCGGCGGCCATGTCGCCTCGCTAGGCGCTGGACGAAACGGCGTCCACGCTGCGCCGAAGTTCGTCTTCTTGCCGCTCGAGCGAGGCAACGATGGCAAACTGTGCTCGTGCGCGATCCAAATTGTGGTCGCGCCGGTGCACGCGAAAGTATCGATCTCCGCTCAGGTGATCGCTCAAGAAGCGGATGCCGTTCTCATACGCAAGCACTTTGCCCGCGACCACGAACGCCTCCCGTTCGGCCGGGCAGAGTCCATCGGTCGCGCCTTGCATAAAACCTGCCGCAACTGCGCGAAACAGCTGCGGGTCCACCGATACGCGTTCGGGATTGGGCTCGTCTTCGGCGGCATGCGTGGCGGCGGTGCGCACGAGCTCCCCGACGTCGAAAAGCGTCAATCCCGGCATGACGGTGTCCAGATCGACGACGCAGACGGCCTCACCGCTGTCCTGGTCGAACAGTACGTTCGTAATCTTCGTGTCGTTGTGCGTCGCGCGCAGCGGCAGACGATGCGCCGCCGCAATGTCGAAGAGCGCGCAAGCCAGCCGCTCGAACTGCAGCGCGGTCGCGATCGTGCTCTTTGCGCAGGCTGCGCGGTTGCAAGCATCGGCTTCGACCGCGCGCACCAGCGCGCGAAAGCGAGCCGGCGTATCGTGAAAGGCCGGGATCGTTTCATGCAGCAGGCCGGGTGAGAAGTCGGAAAGCGCGTGCGCGAATTCGCCAAAGGCCTTGGCCGCGGCGAAGGCATCCGCCGGGCACTGCACTTGCATGCGAGGCACCGTTCGTTCGACGTGCACGTACGTGCGCCAGCATTCGCCCTGCGGCGTTATTAGCAAATCGTCGCCATCCCGCGTTCGAACCAGCTGCAGCACGCGGCGGTGCGCGTCGGCAACGCCGCGCGATTCGAGCTTTTCCCGAATGTGCTGCGTTACTCGCGCGATGTTCTCCCCGAGACCGCGCACGTCCGGAAAGACCTGCGTGTTGATGCGCTGGTGCACGTAGCGCCGAACCACGCCGCCGTCGCGATACGTCGCAAAATACGTATCGTTGATGTGGCCGCCGTCGTAACGCTCGGACGAAACGTACGTGCCCTGCACCTCAAAGCGAGCGCCGATGTGCGCCGGCACCCTGGCTCCTAGTTGACCTTGCGCGAGATCGATTTGGCCTGAAGAAACAGCAGCAGATAGTCGTGGCCGCCGGCTTTGCTGTCCGTCCCCGACATATTGAAGCCGCCGAACGGATTTGCGCCTACGAGCGCGCCCGTGCACTTGCGATTGAGGTAGAGGTTGCCTACGAAGAAATCGCGCTTGGCGCGCTCCAATTTTTCCGCGTCGGCGGTATAGACTGCACCGGTCAGCCCGAATTCGGTGTTGTTGGCAATCTCCAACGCATGATCGTAGTCGCGAGCTTTAATGACCGCCAATACCGGGCCGAAGATTTCTTCCTGCGCGATCACCGCGTCGGGAGCAACGTCTGCAATGACCGTGGGCTGCAGGAAGTATCCCACTTCGCCGGCGCGCTTGCCGCCAAATACGAGGCGGCCTTCTTGCGCGCCGGTTTCGACGTAGCGCTGAATGGTCTTCATCGCGCGCTCGTTGATCACAGGTCCCATGGATACGCCGTGCTCGGCCGGATCGCCGACGGTGATTTTTGCCGTGCGGGAGACGAGTTTGGAAACGAATTCGTCGTAAATCTTTTCGTCGACGATTGCGCGCGAGCACGCCGAGCATTTTTGTCCTTGAAATCCGAATGCGGAGACGGCAACGCCGTCGACGGCCACGTCGAGGTCGGCGTCGGCCGCCACGACGATCGAATCTTTGCCGCCCATCTCGGCCACGACACGTTTGATCCACTTCTGCCCTGGAGCAGTTTTGGCCGCGCGCTCGTTCACGCGCAGCCCTACTTCTTTGCTTCCCGTAAACGAAATGAAGCGCGTGAGCGGATGTTCCACGATCGCGTCGCCGATGACGCTGCCGTTGCCCGGTACGAAGTTCACCACGCCTGCGGGCACGCCCACTTCGTGCAGCAAATCTACGAACCACGCGGCAATGACGGCTGAATCGCTCGACGGTTTGAGCACGACCGTGTTGCCCGTTACCAGCGCAGCCGACGTCATGCCCGCCATGATCGCAAACGCGAAGTTCCACGGCGGGATAACGACGCCCACGCCCAGCGGGACGTACACGAGTCTCGTTTTCTTCGCCGGGTATCGGCGTGACGGGCTGTTTGCCGGCGTACCGCAGCGCTTCCCGCGCGTAAAACTCCATGAAGTCGATCGCTTCGGCGGTGTCCGCATCGGCTTCGATCCAGCTTTTTCCTACTTCATACACCAGCAGCGCGTTGTAGTAAAAACGTCGTTCGCGGACTTTTTCGGCCGCTTTAAACAGAAAGTCGGCGCGCTCGTGCGCGGGTACATGTTTCCACGCCGCAAAGCGTTCGTGCGCCGCTTCGATCGCGCGATTCGCCTGTTCCCGCGATGCCGCGCCGACCTCGCCGACGATCTCCGCAGGCTTGGCCGGATTGATCGACGGAATCGTTTTCTCGGTGTGGATGCGCTCACCGTCGATCACCAGCGGATACTTCGTGCCGAATTTCGACCGCACCGATGCCAGTGCGGCCTGCATGGCCGCCACATCCGCCGGATCGGCGTACGTCTTTATCGGCTCGTTCGCGAATGGTGCAATGCGCTCAAGCGTGGTACTCAACATCTGACTCCTGTAAGAAAAGGACGTCCGCTCGGACGGTGTGCTGCGCTTATTTTAACCTGAGGCACCCGGCCCAGGGTTACGACCTTCCCCCTAGCAGGCTTGCTTGCGCCATGAGAAAATGGCCGCGGTATGACTTACGACATCGCCATTGTCGGCGGCGGCATCGTCGGCCTTGCTACCGGGCGAGAGCTGCTGCTGCGGCATCCGCATGCGCGCTTGGCCGTCCTGGAAAAAGAACCGGAGGTCAGCCGGCACCAAACCGGCCACAACAGCGGCGTCATTCACTCCGGCATTTACTATACGCCTGGTTCGCTCAAAGCTCGGCTGTGCGTCGAAGGCCGCCGCGCACTCTGGCAATACTGCCACGACAAGGGCATTGCATACAAGCCGGTCGGCAAGCTGATCGTGGCGACCGAAGAATCGGAACTGGGACGGCTGCAAGCGTTGTGGGAGCGCGGGCAAGCCAACGGCATTGAAAACATCGAAATGCTGGACGAGCGCGGCATCTCCGAGCGTGAACCGCACTGCCGCGGCATCAGGGCGATATCCTCTCCGGTCACCGGAATCGTCGACTACGGTCAGGTGGCGTGCTCGTATGCCGACGACATCCGCAGCATGGACGGCCAAATTCTTACCGGACATCGCGTTACCGGAATTGCGCGCGACGGCGGCTCCGCGCGAATCTCCAGCGAAGGGGGCGACGTTGAAGCGCGCTACGTCATCACGTGCGGCGGTCTGCAATCGGACCGGCTCGCGAAGATGACCGGCGGCGGGAGCGATCCGAAGATCGTGCCGTTCCGAGGCGACTACTTGATCCTGCGGCCCGAAAAGCGCTATCTGGTCAAGGGCAACATCTACCCGGTCCCCGATCCGGCTTTCCCGTTTTTGGGTGTCCACTTTACTCCGCGCATGAACGGCGATATCTGGCTTGGACCCAACGCCGTGCTCGCTTTCGCTCGCGAAGGCTACACATTCACGACCGTCAACCCGGGCGATCTGTTTGAATCCCTCACGTATCCCGGCTTCATCAAACTCGCCGGCAAATATATGTCGATCGGCATGGGCGAGATGTATCGCGACTTGGTCCGTTCCGCTTACGTGAAAGCACTGCAGCGCTACATTCCCGAATTACAAGTGCACGATACGCTGCCGGGGCCGTCCGGAGTGCGCGCACAGGCGATGAACGCCGACGGTTCGATGGTGGACGATTTTGTGGTTGAAGGATCGGAAGGGATCGTGCACGTGCGCAATGCTCCCTCTCCGGCGGCTACCTCGTCGCTGGCGATCGGCGCCTATATCGCCGACGACGCCGACCGGCGCTTTGGACTTGGCGTTACTTCAGCAGCTCGCTCGTAAATCGAAATACCCGATCCGCCGCCTCTTGCGCGCGCGTCCCCGCATAGGCGTCGATGAGGGCGCTGCCCACGATGATGCCGTCGACGGCCGCGCGCACTTCACGCACGTGATCCGGCGTGCTGATGCCGAACCCGACCGCGAGCGGTTTAGTCGTGGCGGTTCGAAGAGCCGCGATCTGCGCGCGCAGTGGAGAAAAGTCAGGCGCCTCACGCGCGCCCGTCACGCCGAGGCGCGAAACCACGTACACAAAACCGCTGGATGCTTGGGCGATCCGCGTGGCGCGCTCCACCGGCGTCGACGGCGCGACCAGCAGCGGCATGTCTAAACCGTTTGCGCGCAGTGCTTCACGGACAGCCGGCGTTTCCTCCAGCGCGATATCGGGCACGATCGCGCCCGACGCGCCGGCTTGCGCCGCATCGCGAGCAAAGCGATCGACGCCGTACTGATATACGCAGTTGTAGTACGTGAACAGCACGATCGGGGGTGCCGACGCCGAGATATCGCTCACGAGTTCGAGGACGTCGGATATGCCGGTTCCGCGCGCCAGCGCTCGTGCGGCCGCGGCGGCAATCGTGGGGCCGTCGGCAAGCGGATCGCCGTAGGGAATGCCCAATTCGATCGCCTGCGCGCCGGCATCGATCGTCGCGCGAAGCAGCAAACGCGTGGTGGCGAGATCGGGGTCTCCCGCCATCAGATAGGCGATCATCGCACAGCGGCCCGGGTTGGAAAGTCAACGCCAAGCCCTTCGACATGACGTTAGCCGTGCGTCGAGAACGCTGCGAACTTGAGCGATATCTTTGTCGCCGCGGCCGCTCAGATTCACTAAAATAAGATCGTCCGGACCGCGCTCCAGCGAGAGCTTGCGCGCAAACGCCACGGCGTGCGCGCTCTCCAGCGCCGGAATGATGCCTTCGCAACTCGCGAGCGCGAAGAACGCCTCGAGCGCTTCGTCGTCGGAAATCGGAACGTAGGTCGCGCGGCCGCTCGTCTTTAGATACGCGTGTTCCGGGCCCACGCCGGGATAATCCAATCCCGCGCTGATCGAGTGCGTTTCACGCACCTGCCCGTTCTGGGTCTGCAGCAAGTACGAACGCGATCCGTGCAGCACGCCCACGCTTCCTGCGGTAAGCGCGGCGGCGGTTCTCGCACTGTTCGCGCCGTCGCCGGCGGCCTCTACGCCCCACAAGCGCACGTCCGGATCGTCGATGAACGCGGTGAATATGCCCAGCGCGTTGCTTCCGCCGCCCACGCACGCCACGACGTCGGTGGGCTTGCGTCCGAACTGTTCCAAGCATTGTCGCCGCGCCTCGGTGCCAATGACTTTTTGAAACTCCCGGACCATGTAAGGATACGGATGCGCTCCGACGACGCTGCCGATGACGTAAAATGTGTCGTCGACGCACGCCGCCCACTGCCGGAACGCCTCATTCGTCGCGTCTTTGAGGGTTTGCGTACCGCCGCTGACGGTGTGTACCGTAGCGCCCAGCACTTTCATGATATACACGTTGAGCGCTTGCCGTTCCACATCGACCGCGCCCATAAATACTTCCACGGGAATACCGAACTTGGCACCGACCGTTGCGGTAGCGACGCCGTGCTGCCCTGCCCCGGTCTCTGCGATGATTCGCCGCTTTCTCATGCGGTTGGCGAGCAGAACTTGCCCTACCGTATTATTGATTTTGTGCGCGCCGGTGTGGTTGAGATCTTCACGCTTGAGTGCCAGCAGCGGTCCGCCGGCACGCGCGCAATACCGCTGCGCAGCATACAGCGAAGACGGACGTCCCACGAAATCTCGCAAAATGGCATGATACTCCGCCCAAAATGCCGGATCCGCAAAGGCTGCATGGACTTCGCGTTCCAGCTCCGCAAGCGCCGCCACCAAAACCTCGGGAACGAATCGGCCGCCGAACTCCCCGAAATATCCCCGCTCGTCAGGCTGCATCAGCCGCTTTCACCGCCTGCAGGAACGCGCGCATCTTGCCCGCATCTTTGCGGCTGTTCGTTTCGATGCCGCTGCGAACGTCCACGCCGAACGGCCGCACCGTCCGCATGCACTCAAACACATTCGCCGGCGTGAGGCCTCCGCCCACCACGATCGGCCGATGCCGAGCGATGGGTGCCACCAGGCGCCACGGAAACGCCGCTCCTGTTCCGCCGCTCACCCCGCGCACCGCCGTATCGAAGAGCAAGATTGCACGCGGATGAGCGTTAGCTGCCCGTTCGATCGCGCTGGAGTCTTGCGCTCCTTCCGCGACGTGGACCGCCTTGATGACCTTCCCGTCGATCGACGATACGAAGCTCGGCGATTCGTCGCCGTGCAGCTGCACGACCAAATCGGGAAAAATCGCGCGCGCCCGCTCGATCTCGCGAGGCGATGGATTCACGAACACGCCGACGGGCGTAATAAACGGCGGCAGACGTTCGGCGATGTAGCGAGCAGAGCTTTCTGTAATGCGTCGCGGTGAGGGCGCGAAAATCATTCCGACGGCGTCTGCGCCGGTCGTGACGGCGAGCATCACGTCCTGCAGATCGGTGCATCCGCAAAACTTTACGCGCGTCCTCACGCGCCGGCGCCGCTCCGTTGCACGGTTGCGCCCGATTTGAGTGTCCGAATCAGCGCCGCCGGATCGCCGGATCGCATCAGCGCTTCACCGATGAGAAAGCCGCGCGCGCCCGCACGGTGCAGCCGCTCTATGTCGTGCGCCCCCTGCATTCCGCTCTCGCTCACCGCCACCGCTCCCACAGGAACCTTGGGCAGCAAATACTCGCTCACGTTCAGGTCCGTTTCGAACGTACGCAAGTCGCGGTTGTTGATGCCGACCAAACGCGCGCGTAGTGCGATCGCGCGATCCAACTCTACTGCATCGTGCACCTCGACGAGTACGTCGAGATCGTACTTGCCTGCTTCCGCCATGCACGCCGTCAACTGATCGTCGCGCAGCCCCGCGACGATCAGAAGAACGGCATCCGCTCCATGCGCGGCCGATTGCGCGATTTCGTAGGGCGTGCTCAAAAAATCTTTGCGCAGCAAAGGGATCGCGCTGTGGTTTCGGACCACGTCCAGGTAGTCCAGTTCCCCCAAAAAGTGATCGGCTTCGGTGAGCACGCTGATGCAGTCCACTCCTGCCGCGCCGTACGTTTGCGCGATGTCTGCCGGATTGAAGTTCCTTGCGATGAGCCCCGCGGACGGTGATGCGCGCTTGATTTCACCGATGATGGCACTCCCGCGTGCGTTCAGCAACGCCTGCAGGAAGCCCCGTCGCGATGATTTGTGCGCGCTCGCGCGCTCGCGCACCGCATCGTATGATTCACGCATCTCGTCCTGCGCGCGGATCGCCGATTTGGCGGCGTACATGCGCTCTAAAATATCAGGCACGCGAGAAACGCCTGACCCGATCGAAGACTTCGGCGGCTCGTCCTTCGCGCAGCAACGTGCGCGCGAGTTCCAGGCCATCCGCCAGCGTAGGCGTATGCTCGCAGACAAAAAAGACCATGCCGGCGTTCAATGCGACGACGTCGGCCCGGGCCGATCGCTCGCCGGAGAGAATGCGTTCGAACGCCTCACCGCACGCCTGCACCGACCCTCCTCGGAGCGCGTTTAGGGGCGCTTGAATAGCGTATTGCTCGGGCCGGACGGTCCACCGTCGGCCGCCCTTCTCGTCAAACGCGTACACGGTCGTCGGTCCTTCTCCGCCTACTTCGTCCATACCGCCGGCCGCATGCACGACCGCGCCGCTGCGCACGCCAAGGGCCCCGAGCACCTCACCGATTAACTCCAAATGTTCTTCTCGTGCCACGCCCACGACCAGATGGGTGGCACGGGCAGGGTTCGTAAGCGGGCCAAGCACGTTGAAAATAGTTCGCACGCCAAGCTCTCTGCGCACCGGCGCAACGCTTTTCATCGCGGGATGATACCGCGGCGCGAACATGAACGTGAAACCCGTTTCGTGCAGCATGCGCGACGCGCGTTCCGGTTCGACGTCGATGGCCATGCCTTGGGATTCCAGTACGTCGGCACTGCCGCAGGCGCTCGAAGCGGCGCGATTTCCATGTTTTGCGACCGGAATGCCGGCGGCCGCGACGATAAAGGCGGCCATCGTCGAAATGTTGATCGTATCGGCGCCGTCGCCTCCCGTGCCGACGACGTCTACTACCATCGGCAGCGCGTGCTCGACGTGCAGGCTGCGCTCGCGCATGGCGCGAGCGGCTCCAAGAACTTCGTCGGTCGCCTCGCCTTTGGCGGCGAGTGCCGCAAGCAAGCCTGCCGATTGCACCGCTGAAAACGAACCGTCCATGATCTGGCCGATCATGGACGCCGCATCGCCTTGCGTGAGATTTTCCCCCGCGATCAGCCGCCGAAGAAGCCGGGCATACTCCATCCAAGTACGCCCCTACTGCGGCTTCCGATTATCGGACAAGCTCGAGTATCGACAGCTCCGCCGCGTCCCCCGATCGAATGCGCGACTTGGTGATGCGCGTGTACCCGCCGCTACGCTCCTTGAGCGCCGGCGCGATTTGTTCGACGAGCTTCTTGACGACGGCCGGTTCCGTAATGTACTCGGCCACCTGACGGCGCGAATGCAGGTCGCCGCGGCCGGCAGTCGTGATGAGGCGTTCGATCACTTTGCTGACCTCTTTGGCCTTGGCCGAGGTCGTTTCGATCTTCTCGTGCTTGAAAAACGCGGTCGCCATATTGCGCAGGAGCGCCTTTCGATGCCCGTCGGTGCGCGAGAGTCGCTTGTACGCGATTTGATGCGGCATGTGTTCGCTTTCTTACCTTTACGATTGCCTACGATTGCCGAAGCGAAAGGCCGCGCTCTTCCAAAACTTGCTTGATCTCGTCGAGCGACTTCTTTCCGAAGTTACGCATTTTGATGATTTCGTCCTCGCTCATATCGAGCAGTTCCGAAACCTTCGAGATGCCCGCGCGCTTGAGGCAGTTGAACGAACGCACCGACAAATTGAGCGTTTCAACCGGGATGTCCCACTCGCTCGTCGGCGCTTGCGGCAACGGCTTTTCTTCGTTCGTAAAGTTCACGAACAGATCGAGCTGCTCTTGCATGATCTGCGCAGCGGTCGAAAGCGCCTCGTCCGGCGTCACCGAACCGTTGGTTTCCATTTCGATCGTGAGCCGGTCGAAGTCGACGTTTTGTCCGACCCGCGTATCGTCGACCGTGAAATTGACCTTGCGAATCGGGGAGAATATCGAGTCCAAGGGAATGAGCCCGATCATGTGCTCGACGTTTCGCTGGCGGTCCGCCGTAACGTATCCGCGGCCGGTCTCGACGCCGATTTCCATGGAAAGCTTGGCGCTCTTGGACGAGAGCGTCGCCAGGTGGTAGTCCGGTTCGAGCACTTCGACGTCCGCGTCCGGCGTAATGTCGCCCGCAGTGACTTCTTTTTCACCGGTGACGTTCAAGGTGAGGACTTTTGGTTCGTCGGTATTCAGCTTGACCGGCAGACCTTTGAGGTTGAGCATTAGCGCGATCGTGTCTTCCACGATGCCCGGTATCGTGGAGAATTCGTGCAGCACCCCGTCAATCTTCATATACGTGACGGCGGCTCCCGGTATCGAACTGAGCAGAATGCGACGAAGCGCGTTGCCCAGCGTGATGCCGAAACCCCGCTCGAGCGGTTCGATCACGAATTTGGCGTAGTTGTCGCGACGCTCGCGTACTTCGATGCCTGCGCCTTGGGGCGTATCCAATACGGTCATGGTTTGTTCTTTTTAGTTCCTTTATGGCTCCTTACGTTATCCGCGACAACCCCGTGGTTGCCGCGATCGCACGCCTAGGAGCGGCGGGTATGTTTTGCTGCGTGCGTTACGCGGCTAGCGAGAATAGTATTCGACGATGAGCTGTTCGTCTACGGGAGTGTCGATCTGCTCGCGGCTGGGCAACTGCGTGATGCGTGCCGACTGCTCGGCATCATTGTACTCGAGCCACTCCGGTGCGCGCCGGTTCTTGGCCACTTCGAAATTCGCTTCGAAGACCGGCGACTTCTTACTGCGCTCTCCGATGCTGATCACGTCGCCCGTTTTCAAAATATAAGACGGAATATTCACCAGTTTGCCGTTCACGCGGAAGTGGCGGTGCGTAACCAGTTGGCGCGCCTGGGCTCGGCTGTTGGCCAGATTAAGCCGGTAAACCACGTTGTCTAGGCGGCGTTCAAGCAGCTGCAGGAACGTGCGTCCCGTTTGCCCCGGAACGCGCGCGGCTTCCCGAAAATAATTTTCGAATTGCGTTTCGTGCACGCCGTAATAGCGGCGCATCTTCTGTTTTTCGCGCAGACTGGCGTCCGTATTCCGAAACCTTTTGGCGCTGCTTGCCTTGCGTTTTTTGACCCGGCGCAGTCCCGCGCCGCTCTACGGCGCACTTTTTGCTCAAACAGCGGTCGCCCTTGAGAAACAGTTTGATCTTCTCGCCGGTCTTGCTGGCCGCCGTCTCCCGACGGCATAAGCGGCACACGGGGCCGGTATAACGTGACATCTGTCGGTTAGCTCTCTCTCTTGCTCATCACACGCGGCGGCGCTTGGGCGGCCGGCATCCATTGTGCGGAATAGGGGTGACGTCTTTAATCAGCGTGATCTCCAAGCCGGTAGCCTGCAGCGAACGAATGGCGGCCTCGCGGCCCGCGCCCGGGCCTTTCACGAGCACCTCGGTCGCCTTCATGCCGTGCTCCATGGCTTTGCGCGCTACGGCTTCCGCAGCCATTTGAGCGGCGAACGGCGTCGACTTTTTGGAGCCCTTGAAGCCCAAATTTCCGGCGGAGGCCCAAGCGATCACGTTTCCAAGGTTGTCGGAAATCGTGACGACGGTGTTGTTGAAGGACGCGTGCACGTGCGCCACGCCGGATTGAACATTCTTGAACTCGCGCTTCTTGCGCGACTTCACCTGTTTTTTCAGCTGCCAAACGAATTCACCATGGAACAGCAGGTTTATCCTGGCCGCTCAACGAGAGCGGTGTCGTCGCCTCGACTTCACGTGCCGTCGGCACGCTGCATCTGCGTTTCCAAACCCGCGGCGAACGGATTCGGGCCCCGCCGGTGCGGCTACAGCACCTCGAAGCACGCCGGAGAGAGATCCCAGCGCCAAGGGGATATTCTACTAGAGGGGTCCGCCGGGGTCAAGCATTCGAGTCGCAACCATAGTTTCGCTTCCGCTCCGACTGCAAGCGGGTGGCTGCCGGCTCCCTTTAAGGCGATTCGCGGCCAATGCGGACGCAAAACGCGCAGCGTCGGCAGATCATCTCATCGGGACAAACGTCACGAGGGCACGCGGATAATCAAAGGTAATTCGTGCGAACCTCTTCATGAACGGCAGCCCAACGATTGCATCGCGCAGGGGGCCGAACAATTGGCACGCCTGCGGGTCGTTCATGACGAAAGTTCCAACACTTATTGAATCGACGCGTCCACAGTCGTCGGCTCGGTCCAGTTCGAAATAGCGCAATCCAAAGGTTGGGATAAGTGCGTCCGAAATCCAGGCGTCCTGCGGAGAGCCGGTATCGAAGAGCGCGCGCACGACCACACGATTCGCGACGCGAACCGGTAGTACGGGAGAGCCGCCGCTCAAATCCGCGACGACATGCGTTCCCGGTTGCGAACCCTCGTCGATGGCGTTCGCGTCTTCGATGAGCAGCGTCGAATGTTCGAGATCGAGCGCCACATACGTACCGGCGAAGATGTCGAATCCGAGCAATCCGTCGGGTCCCTCACGATCGCCGAACTGGTCGGGCCCGAAGTACACGACCGCATCGTTTAACGTGTTACCGCCGAGCTCTATCGTTTTTGCGGTACCGACGTCGGTTTGCGATTCACCGTAGAAGCTGAACGTTGACGTATGTCCGCGCGCTACAAGGCCGGCACGGCGCGCGAAACGCCCGCTGAGCATGATGCCATCGGCGCCGGTATCCAGAAGAAAGGTCCCTTCTACGCCGTTAACACGAGCGTTGACGACGATGCGGTTCTTCGTGATTTTCACGGGCAGCGCCGCCCCGAGCGAGGTCCATCTCGCGGTTTGCGCCGGCGGGTGCAGATCCATGTCGTGAATCGAAGGATCGGCTTTTATCACGGTGGCAGTGTGCGTCTGCTCCTCATCCGCGTAGCGCCACTGCGAAATGATGTTTTTCCCGGTCAGCGGCTGAGCATATTTCAGGATGAGAATCGTTTCTTCTATGTCGCGGCCGGGAGCGATCACCGCGCGGTCGTATGCTCCGGTGGCTTTGTCGACGTACAAGTCGATGGGATAGGCGTTTTGCGGCGAAACCCTCGCGATGACTTCATCTCTGCCATCAAAGTGCGCGGTGCCGTTAATCGTCCACGGCAGGTCTCCGGCGGCATCGCTCATGACGAGGTCGCGGTCGAGTGCTAAATGCGCGGCCTCTCCGACGACGGGAACGGTAAAGCCGTTTTCATCGGAATACCAAAACAGTCTGCCGGTGAAACCGAATGAGCTGCTTGTTCCTGATTTTGCCTGGAACGAGTCGGTCCGATAGACGCCGCCGATTCTTTTAGTGCGAGATGTAGCGTGGAGCGTATTGTCCTTGAGGCCGCGCACTTCCTGAGTAATCTCGAGCGGCGGAAGCGTTCCGTCGCCATAGGTAAAGCCGGCGAAGGTCTTGTGCCTGAGCTGTAGTGTGTCTGCGCCTTCCGCTGCCCTCCCGGGAAGCGGCAATAGCAATAGCAAGAAAAGCAAAAGTCCGGTGGCTGGAAATCCCACTACCTGCTTCATGAAAGAGCTCCGCAGAACGACGGTGCGTGAGCCCCAATTCGTTATAGAGCGAGCCACCGCCTGCTTCCGGACGAGATCGCCAGCCGTGGAACCCCTGGAAAGTAGGATTGTCGCTCATCCGGTACTGCCGTGTGCCGCGTTACAGGGCGCCGGGCGACGGTCGCCAAGAATGCGAAGTTCACGACGATGCTGAGCGGCGTCGCGACAAAGCACACCGCAAAAAGGCGGTTATGAATCCACCAAACATAGCATATCGCGGCAAACGTAACGATGAACGTCAACAGTTTGAGGGGGTTTACGAAAATGTCATCGGGGCGCGCCGGTATCACCAAATTTAAGCCGACCTGCGCCAAGTTGAACCGATGACGATGTCGCAAAATGCCTCCAGCCGGTGTACCAGCCGTTGTTCGCGGTAGCCTTGCGTTTCACGAAGCGGCTCCAGGTCTTTCATGGGCTCCTTATCGGCTCTACGCACCATCGCCAGGGGTCTGAAAAAGGCCCTGCTCGCGCAGGGCCTTTTCGGATTGCCGTCCGTTGTTTCGGGCTAGAAGTGAATTCCCAGGCCGACGTATGGACCGTTGTGGTTGAAGTCGACCGGAGCGTTTTGCTTGTTGCGCCCTTGGTCTCCGAGATAACCGAAGTCTAAGAAGACGCCGGCCGGTTTCCCGAAGTTGATCGCCGCGCCGATCTGGTACTTCAAAATGCGATACTGCAGATCGTACGGGCCCGTCGGGCACACGTCCGTTCCGCACGTACCCTTCACGCTGGGATAGTAGTACGCGCTTCCGTACAGGGAGAACGTATGATCCAGGTCAGGCAATTTTTCCAGCCCGAATCCCACGCCGTTCTGTCGCGGATATCCGTAATTGGTCGTGCGATACATGTATCCCACGCCGATGTAGATGCGCGGATCCGCGATCTTCAGGCCCAAGCGGCCGTCGACGTCGGTGTCTTTGGCGGTGAACGCGGGCACGTAGGTCGACCCGAGACCACCGATGATTGTGACGTTGCACTCCGAGCCCGCAGGAGCCGGGAACGTATCCGGGCAGTCATGCGGGTACTGGTACTGCCGGAAGTCGCCTGCGATCATCCACGGCAAGGCTGAACAGATTGAATTCGAGCGCGCCGCGGATGGCGTACGAACCGCTCTTGCCCGAGTTGCCGGGACTGAACTCGTTATAGACCTTCGGGTTGATGATGTAGTCGCCGGCGATGAAGTGATCCTGATACGGGACTGCCGCCGGTACGGGGGTCGGGGCCGTCGTTGGAACCGGCGAGGGTGCCGGCGGCGGCGTGCTCGGTGGCGGCGGTGTCGCCGTCACGTAGCGCACGACGACGACGCGGCGATCCGGAACCCATTGCACGTACGCTCCCATTCCTTCGGAAATAACGCGGACGGGAACGAGGATCTGCCCCTGATACATCATCGGGGGGACGTCGAGCGGACGTGACTCTCCGTTGATCGTCACTTCCGGTTTGCCGACCGTAACGCGCACGTCGGACCCCGGCTTGGTCACGTCGACCGTCTTGGTGCCGGGATTGTACGAAACCGTTGCGCCCATTTGCTCGAACATCGAACGCAGCGGAACGAGAATAGTGCCGCCGCGAACGAGCGCGGCAAGAACGCGTCCATGTTTAAGGACGTCGGGTTTCGAGTACACGTGATGGTCGTTGAAAAGAATTGGAATTTCGCCCGACGGCGGTGATCCGAACTGCATCGGGGGCATGTTCGTCGTCGTTGAGGGCGTCGTCGTGGTCGGCGCCGCCGGAGCCGGAGACGTCATCGGCGTTGCCGCCGGAGATGTCGAAGCGCCGGGGGACGCCATCGGCGTTGCAGCGGGCGAAGTCGTAGCGCTCGGTGACGCCATCGGCGTTGCCGACGCCGCCGGCATTGCCGACGCCGCAGGCGATGCACTTGGCGTGGCCTGTGCGATCACGTTATGTCCAATGTTTCCCCGTGACGCCTGGCCCGACGGAGCGGCGACCGCAGTGAGTCCTAGACTTGCCACAATAAGCGAAGTCAGAACCCCGGTGCTCAGTCGTTTCAATGTAGCCTCCCTAAACTGAAATGTTGGGCGGAGACCAGTACAGCCGTTCGGCTTACATACCTATACAAAGGCAGGCTCGGTCTCCATTCCCCCTAACGTGGGAGGGCGAACTCAAGGTTCCCCCTGCCCTAGAGCCTTAGGGAGTATTCCCAGCCGTCGAAGTCTCAACCGACAACGCAGAAGCGGGCAAGCGCCAGATCCACGCAATACCCAAGGCAACCTCGACGGCGGCCAAAACAAACGCGATGGCCGGCGCTCTCGCGCTCCCAAGCGCGTGCGCCAACGTGAGCGCGGCGGTGGCGATCAGCGGCGCGACGATTTGCGGAATCAGCAGCGCAAGGTTCCAGACGCCCATCGCAGTTGCGAGCGCGTGCCGCGGCAGAAATCGGCATCCCAATGCCCAGTCGGCGGTCAAGAAAATTCCCCACATCGCGCCGGCGTAACACGCGCTGACGATTACCGCCGCAACGGTGTGCGCGATCAGAAACGCCAAAATTCCAACGATGAAGCTTGCCGCCGCCGAACGTCGCCACTGCGCGCCGATCCGAGCGGTTCGCCGGAGCGGCAACCAGCGCGGCGCCGGCTGCTCCCGCCGCGGTAAAAGCCAGGAGCACGATTCCGGTCGTCATCTTTGCATCGCCTACGATGGTTCGCAGCACGTAAAAGTACAGGTATCCCAAAAGGGTGTAGAAGCCGGTGTAAATCAGCGCGCGCGAAACGAATAGATCCACAAACGATCGCGTGATCAGCAGCGGAACGGGCGATGCCGGCAGCAGCGTGAGCCGGCGAACGTGCAGCGCGCTGAGCGCGCACGTAACGAACAGAACGGATGCAATGCATAGCGCCACGGCGCGCGTATCGGCAACAAGCCCCGCGACCACCGCTCCGGCCGCATTGCCGACGCTCTGCAGGCCGGCCATCCACGACGAGGCCGTACCCATGCGTTGGTCTTCGATAAAGTCGGGAATGGCCGCTTGATACGGACCTATGGCCACGTTCATCCCGCATTGCAATAGGACGACCGAGCCAAGGAGCTGCGCGTACGTGTGCGCGGCGTAGAACCAGAACAGCGCACCGCACGCAGCCACCACCCCGATTGCATAAAACTCCACGCGGCAGCTTCCACGCGCCCGCCGCCGGTCCGAAACGATGCCGATAAAGATTTGCGTCACTGCGGCGATACCGGCGCCTACCGCCGCGAGCGTTCCGTATGCCGCGAGCGAATGGTGCGGCGCCAACTGCGAGGAGCGCACCTGCAAAGAAACACCCAACAATGCTCCCCACACCATTTGAATGCCCAGCCAAAACAGCCCCAGAAGCGGAGCTTTAGGCGTGGTGGGCTGCATAGCGGTACTCTTCGAGTTCGTCAACGTCGTACGCCAATTCCGGCGGCGCATTTCTGATCGCCTTGGCCGGAATGCCGAGCAGCCGGTGCGCGTGCACTTCCAGCTGCGCGATGCCGAGCCGGTGCAGCGCAAACTGCACCAGCAACATCGGGCCGGTCAGCCGCGCCATGCGCCATACGTTCTTGCGCGCTTCGAAAAACTCGGTTGCGAAACGCTCAACGTGAGCTGCAGCCCCTGCGGGCACCGCGAACACGCCGCCGTTGACCACGCGTTCTCCGGCCAGCGTTACTCCATACGGCGGAGCATCGGGGAAGCGTTGGGTAAAATCGTTCCACTCGCTCAGCGGCAACGCGAGGGTGTCCTCCGGAACCGCGTCCACGAACGCTCGCAAGGGACCGTCCGCAACATACGGCATGTCGCTGGTCAGATACAGCAGCGGATAGCGATCGTTCCAGGCGCGCAGCGCCAGCAAAATGTTTTGAGATCCGTCGGCGCCTTCGTCTAGGATCGATTCCACCATGCCGCCGCACGCAGCGCGCACTTGCGTTCCGCCGACCACCGCAATGCGCCGTATGCCGGCGTCACGCACCGCCGTTATCGTGCGTTGCAAAAGCGTCGATTCACGAAACGGCGCCAATGCCTTTACGTCCGTCCCGATGACGCGCGCGAATTCGCCGTCGACTCGGCCTCCGGCGGTGATAACGGCCGCAAACTCCACTCCCGCACGGCTTTTTCACCGGGCAACCGCAAGGCCTGCCGCGCAACGAACGGGAAAAATGCCCCGAGGATACCGCATGTGACGGGCTTGGTCGAGAAAGAGCGAGCCATTCGCGCCGCTCGCGGCGGCGTGTCGCGCCGGCTGCTGCGCGACGCCGCGGCTTGGGCAACGATCGTCGCCGCGCTTGCGCTCCTCTACGCGGGATACGTCACGATGGGCGCGCTGCAGACCGCATCGTACGGCGGCACACTTTCCGGCATGAACGTCGACATGGCGACAATCGTCTATCGCGACGATCGCGGCATACCCCACATTCGGGCACGGGACGATCACGACGCATTTTTTGCCGAAGGTTACGTCCAGGGATCCGATCGCCTTTTTCAAATGGATTTGTACCGCCGCTTCATCTACGGCGAGCTCTCGCAGCTGTTGGGTCCGATCGAGCTGAACTCCGACGAGCAGATGCGCGCCTTGGACGTGCGCGGCATCGTCGCTCGGGAGTGGCGCCGGCTTTCCGGCCGCGATAAAAAAGCGCTGCAGGCCTTCAGCAGCGGCGTCAACGCCGCCATGCGCACGCAGCCGCTTCCGATTGAGTTCCGCTTGCTGCTGTATCAGCCACGGCCGTGGAAGGCGCAAGACTCGCTTGCGGTAACACTGGCGATCTCCGCATTGATTGGGGATACCGCCGAGAACGTGCTGCGTAGAGATGCCTTCTGGCGATCGCTCACGCGCGATCAATACGCCGAAGAACTGCCCTTGTCCGACCCGTTCTACGACGTTTCAGCCGACGCCACAGCACCGCGCGCCCTTGGGCAGCAGCATGGCAACGTTGCATGGAGCGGGACCGGGGAGATTCCGATCTCCGAGCTCGGGAGCAACGCATGGGCGTCGGGCGCCGCGCATTCCGCCTCCGGACACGCGCTGGTTGCCAACGATCCGCACCTTCCGGCAGGCATTCCGGGAATTTGGTACGCGCTGGAGGTGCACGCGCCGCACATGCACGCCGCCGGCGTCACCATTGCAGGCGTACCCGGCATCGTGCTCGGTCACAACGAACGCATCGCATGGGCCGCGACGAACGCCATGGCCGCGACGCTCGGCGTTTTCACGCCCGGTTCGTTGAACAAGCGCGATTGGAAAACCGAGACCTTTCACGTGCGCTTCGGAGTCTGACGTGCGGGCGCGGTATTATCGAACGTCTCGAGAGTACGGCATACCCGCGGGAAACGCGCAGGGCATGGCGCTGGTGCGCTGGCCGCCGTACTACGATACGCGCTCGGCCGTCAGCACGATTCTCGCGCTCGACACCGCGAGCGACGTGCGCGGCGCGCTTGAAATCCTCTCCCGATACGCGGGACCTCCGCAAAATTTCGTAATCGCCGGACCGCACGGGCAGGTAGCGTACCATGTAGCGGGACCGATTCCCGACGATCCGGCGTGGGGGCGGTACGTGCACGCAGCGCGCGATCTCGGCAAGGAGTTTCCCGTTGTTCCGTACGATCGACTGCCGTCCATCGCCCCTTCACGCAGCGCGGCGATCGTGAGCGCGAACAACAAGATGTACGAGGACGGGTATCCATACCGCCTCAGCCCGATGTTCGCCCCGCCGTATCGGGCGTACCGGATCGCCGAGCTGCTGCGCGCCCGCACCTCGTATGACGTGTACTATTTCGCGCGGATGCAGTTGGATACGGTCTCGCCCGCCGATGCGGAGTTTGCGCACCGGTTAGCGGCGTACGCGCAAGCGCACTCCGGAATGCTGCCCTCCGCGATCGCGCAACGCTTGGCCGGCTGGAACGGCACGTTTGCGCCTGCATCAAAGACCGCAACGCTGGAACATGCGCTTCGCGAAGACGCCGAAGACGCATCCGCCTCTCCGTATGCCGCGCTCGACGCGTTGCGAGAGCGGCCTCCCGAGCAGTTCATCGATGCAATAAGCGATCCGCTCATGAACGATACACCGGCCCCGTGGAGAAGTGCCGGAACACTCGAAATTTTGCATCCCTTCGGATCCATCGGCTTTCCGTTTCTCGACGGTAGGGCGCTCCCCGGAGCGGGCGACGAGTACACCATTCGAGTGCAGACCGCCGGACTCGCGCAAAGCATGCGCGCCGTTTGGGAAGTCGGTGCGTGGGATCGCGGCGGCTTGAGTATTCCCAGCGGCGAATCGGGTGAAGTAGGATCGCCGCACTACGACGATCTGCGGGATTCGTGGGTGCGCGGCGAATTGCACCCGTTTCCCTTTTCGGATGCAGCGGTGAAGTTTGCTGCCCGGGAACGGCTACTCCTCGAAAAGTAAGGGCTGCACCGGAAGGCGCGGAGGCGCCGCAGGCAGCCGCTCTTCCATGCCGGCGAAGCGCTCGCGCAGCATATTCACGAACAGCTCCGCGTTGCGCGGCGCATTGCCGCGCGCATGATTGTTGAAAAACGCGTACGTCGACTCGGTTTCTTGTTCGATATCGGCGACGCGATCCGTCCACGGCACGAGCTCTTCCGGTTTATATTCGTAATCGTACCGCGTCCGGTTGTCGCCGGTCCACCATCGGCGCGCGTTTCGGCCGTGGAAGCGCACGTAACCGACCTGCGACGTTGCGTCCGAGCTAGGCCGCATGAGCGATTCAAAGCTGGGCATGTCGACATTGCACCAGCCCACGTCGAGTTCGTGCAACAGCTCGTGCACGTTTGCCGCTTGCCACTCGCGATTGCGAAACTCAGCAACGAGCCGCAGCGGCCGCAAGGCCTCGACGACGCACTGGAAATACCGAATGTTCGGCGAGGTCGGTTTGAAGGAGTTTGGAAATTGCAGGAGCGCCGCGCCGAACTTTCGGCTCTGCAGCAGCGGCGCAACGCTTCGCACGAAGAGCGCGGCGTCGCCGTGCACCCGTGCCTGAGCGGGTTCGACGGGATGGGTCACCGTCCGGGGCGCCTTGAAGCAGAATCGGAACTCCGCCGGCGTGTTCGCGTCCATGCGCTCGATCGTCGAGGTCACCGGAATGCCGTAATACGACGTGTCGATCTCCACGGCGCCAAAGCAACGCGCGTAGTAGCGCAGCATTTCGCTCGCTTTTACGGTCCCGGGATAAAAGCTGCCCAGCCAATCTTTGTACGAATAGCCGCACGTACCGACGTAGACCACGCGCAATCCCGCTAGGGGCGTAATGCGAGCGTTGCAATGCCCGAGGCGGTGACCATTCCTTCTTGCGATTCTGCGGCGTACCGCGTTTCAGAGGGAGATGCGCCGCGAGTGAGCTGCCGTGCCGATTCAAACGGTTCTGAAACGAAGTTCAAAAGGCGCCCGACGTGCTGGTGATCTGCGGCAGCAATGCCTTGCGCGATCTCCCGCGCGTTGTCGATAGCGATCTCCAGCGCCCGCCGGTACAACGTTCCCGTATCGGCCGGCACGTATTCGGCGGCCTGTTCGCTGGCAGCTAAACCATGCCGGCGGGCGATGGCGCGAAGTTTGGCAAAAACGTCGGGTTGCGCGGTGACCGTCACTACTGCACCCGACGGGTTCCCTTCGGCGAAAGACGACTCGGCACCGGGAGAAACCGTGAGCTGATCCGCAGCTACGCCGGCCTCGCGCGCCGCCTGCGCGAATGCTTTCGCATCCAGCATGGAGCCTTGAGTAGTTTCGCGGTTCCCGGGCGGCACCGAAACGAACGGCACGAATTCCAGCCACGAGGTTACAGGGACACTGCCCCGCGCATTCACGGTAATGCCGGCGGGTATCCCGTTCAGCTTTGCGCTCGCGTCGATCTGCTGAGCCGCCAGAGGTGTGGGCATGAGCGCGATCAGCAAGATGCAGACTGCGAGCCTCACGGCATTCGGCACACCCTATTTCTTGGCGGCGGTCTTCTTCTTGTTGCCGACGGTCTTCTTCGGGCCCTTGCGCGTGCGGGCGTTCGTCTTCGTGCGCTGACCGCGCGCCGGCAGGCCACGACGGTGACGTACTCCGCGGTAACACCCGATATCCATCAGCCGTTTGATGTGCGAGCCGACCTCGCGACGAAGATCGCCTTCGACTTTGATGCCCACCTGATCGATGGCATCGCGAAGCTTCTTTTCGTGATCTTCCGAAAGCTCTTTTACGCGCACGTTTGAGTCGATTCCGGCGTGCGCCAGCAGCTTCTGGGCCGTCGGCAGCCCAATGCCGAAGATGTACGTAAGGGCGACCTCGATGCGCTTCTCGCGCGGCAGATCGATACCCGCAATACGAGCCATATATATGCTCTTTCCCTTCTAGCCCTGCACTTGTTTGTGCTTGGGGTTGGCCTCGCAGATCACGCGCACTTTGCCTTCGCGCCGGATGATCTTACATTTCTCACAGATGCGCTTAACCGACGGTCTGACTTTCATTTTCTCCGAGCTTCCTTTGTGTAATGTAGAATGGCGAATCCGCGCCCATCAAGCGACCATTTCTTCTTTCGGACGGTACCTCGCCACGTCGGGGTGCTCTCCGATGTCGCGGAGCGTCAGGATCTTTGGACCGTCGTCCGTAACGGCAATCGTGTGCTCGAAGTGCGCTGCGAGTTTACCATCTGCCGTGACGACTGTCCAGCCGTCCTCCAGCGTTTCAACCGCGTAATGGCCGTCCGTGATCATGGGTTCGATGGCCAAGACCAATCCGGCGCGCAGTTCGATTCCGGCCCCCGAGCGCCCATAATTGGGCACCTGCGGCTCTTCGTGCATGCTCGTGCCCACGCCGTGACCGACGAGTTCGCGGACGACGCCGTAGCCGTTGGACTCCGCGTGGTGCTGAACGGCATAGCCGATATCGCCCAAGCGTTTGCCGCCGTACATTTGCGCGATGCCCATCATAAGGCACTCTTGCGTTACGCGCATCAGCCGGCCGGCGATTTCGCTCACGTTCCCGATTGGAATCGTCACGGCGCTGTCGCTGACGTAGCCGTCCAGCGTCGCGCCGATGTCGATCGAGAGCAAATCGCCGTCCCGCAAGACATACTCGCCGGGGATGCCGTGCACGACCTCGTCGTTCGCAGAAGTGCAGATCGAGCACGGGAAACCGTGATAGCCCTTGAACGTCGGCACGGCGCCCATCGCCCGAATGCCTCTCTCGGCGATGCGATCGAGTTCGCGCGTGGTCATGCCCGGTTTGGCGGACCGCATCAAATCGCCGAGCACCTTGGCGGTGATCTTGCCGCTTCGGCGCATCGTTTCGATCTCACGAGCCGATTTGATCAAAATCACTTCGCCGCCGGCTCCGCATCGAGTTTGCCCACGATCTCTTCGGTCACGGCCGGCACGGGCGCTAAAGCGTCGACTTCCAGGAGCTTGCCTCCGTGACGATAGTATTCGATAAGGGGCGCAGTTTGGCGCTCGAAGACGTCCAGACGTTTGGCGACCGTGGCGGGGCGATCGTCTTCACGCTGCACGAGCGGGCCGCCGTCCTCGTCGTCGATTCCCGCAAGGCGTGGCGGGCTCGTAATCGTGTTGTATGATTTTCCCGTGCGGGGATTCGTCCAGCGAGCCGTGAGCCGCTTCATGAGCGTCCGGCGATCCGCCCGAAACAGCACGACGGCGTCAATAGCCGAGTTCCGGCTCTCCAGCATGGCATCGAAGGCCTGCGCTTGCGCGACGGTGCGAGGAAATCCATCCATGATAAAACCGCCGGCGTCGCGCAGCTCGACTTCGATCATCTTGATGATGATTTCATCCGGCACGAGCGCGCCGCTGAGCATGAAACCCTCGGCCGCTTTGCCGAGCTCGGTTTTGAGTCTGCGGTTCTCTCGCAAGATGTCACCGGTAGAGATCTGCCGCGCACCCAAGCGCTCTTGCAGGATTTGCGCCTGCGTGCCCTTGCCGGCGCCCGGCGGCCCCAGAAAAATCAGGCGCATATACAGCGCATCAGCGTTTGGGGGGACCCGGCGGGCTTTGCCTGCGGGGGGGCGGCGGAGCGCGCAGCGCCGGTTAAAATGTTTCGCATCAGCGCTTTATAAACCCGCGGTAATCCCGCATCGCCAACCGGGCCTCAATCTGCGTGATCGTATCGAGCGCCACGCCGACGACAATCAGCAGCGAGGTGGAGCCCAGATAAAACGTCGTGACGGACAAGCCTCGCTGCAGGGCCCCCGGCAGCACCGCCAGCAAACCAAGATAAATGGCCGCGGCGGTGGTAATGCGCATCAGAATGCGATTGATGTAATCCACGGTGGGCTGTCCCGGGCGGATTCCAGGAATGAAGGAGCCGCTCTTTTTCAAATTGTCGGCGATGTCTTTGGTGTTGATGACGATCGCGCTGTAAAAGAACGTGAAAACGACGACCAAAACGAAGTACACCAGGTTGTAGAGCCAAGAATTGGGGCTAAAATAGACGTTAACCCAGTCTGAGACTCCGCCCCATATCCCGGCGTGTACGTTGCCCCGGTTGAACCAGGAGAGCGCCTGTTGCGGCAGCAGCAGCAGCGAAATCGCAAAGATGATCGAAATAACGCCGGCGTTGTTCAAGCGCAACGGAATGTACGTGGAACGGCCTGCAAACATCTTGCGGCCGACCACGCGCCGGGCTTGCTGCACCGGAACGCGCCGCTGTCCCTGGTAGAGGAATACGATCGAAATAACGACCGCGATGGCGATCAAAATATAGATGGCGATGTTCGCTATGGATTCGCCGCCCTTAGTGGTCGACGTATAGGTTTGCCCGACGTATTGCGGGTAGCGCAGCACGATGCCGATGAAGATGATGAGGGAAACGCCGTTGCCGATGCCCTTGTCGGTGATCTGCTCGCCCAGCCACATCAGGAACAGCGTCCCGCCGACCATTGCCGTCACGGCGAAGAGTTCGAACCAGATGCTGCTGTCGTAGAAGACGCCGGCCGAGCGCATCATATTGGCCATAAAGAACCCTTGCAGCGTCGCCAGAACGATCGTGAGCCAGCGGGTGTACTGGCCGATTTTTTTGCGCCCTTCCTCGCCGCCCTTTTTCGCCATTTCTTCCAGCTGCGGCATAACCACCGTCATCAGCTGCATGATAATCGAGGCATTGATGTACGGCGTGATGCCCATGGCGATGATGGAGAGCTTTTGCAGCGCGCCGCCTGAGAGGAACCCGAGCAGGTTGTAAAACACGCCCTGCGAGAGCAGCTGCTGCCAAACTTTGTCGTTGACGTTTGGCAGCTGCACGTGGATTAAGAACACGAACACGGCGAACGCGGAAAACACGAACAGCACGCGCTGACGAATGTCTGGTACGAGCAGCGCTGCCCGCAGGTTGTTCAGCACGGTTCGATCGTTGCGCCCGCGGCCTGCAGCGCCTCGCGCGCGCTGTTCGAAAGGAGCACGTCGCGCAAGCGCAGTCCGCTCGGAATCGTTTTTGCGACGCCGGCGCCGCCGAGCTTGCCGCCCAAGATCTTCACTCCGTCATCGGCAGCGTTGATCTTGTTGGCTACCTTGAGGGTTTGCGGCGTGACTTCCACCGAAACGTCCCAGTCGGCGAGGTCGTGAAGATTTACGACCGCCGGTCGAGCGCGAAAATGACCGATGTCGCGCGCTTTTTGCGAGTATCCGCGGCGATGCGGCAACCTGCGCGCCCACGGCGTTTGACCGCCTTCGAACGCGGGGCCTTTGCCGCCACCCGAACGAACCGTTTGTCCTTTGCCGCCCTCGCCTGCGGTTTTCACCATTCCCGAGCCGTGTCCGCGGCCTACGCGCGTACGCTTGGGCCAGCTTCCGGCCGCCGGTTTCATTCCACCGAGCGTTAGCGCGGAGCCGTTGCCGGATGCGATGTTCGCGGATGTTTTTGAAGCGGCGGCCGCCTTCGGGCCGGACTTTGCACTACCGGCCGCCTTCGATTTTTTCTCTGCCATTTCTCCGATTCGCGAGACGCGCTCGCTCCTTTATATGATGTTGACCGGTAACGCGCTACGCTGCGAAGATGTCGCCGACGCTCTTGCCGCGCATTGCCGCGACCTGTTCGGCCGTTCGAAGCGACCGCAACGCCTCAACGGTCGCATACACGACGTTGATTGGGTTGTTGGTGCCAAGCGATTTTGTCAAAATGTCGTGGATGCCGGCCAGCTCTAAGACCGCGCGCATGGCGCCGCCCGCGATAACCCCGGTGCCGGGCGCCGCCGGTTTGAGCAGCACGTGGGCCGCGCCGATTTTGTGGTTTGCCTGGTGCGGAATCGTCTTCTCGACCATCGGCACGCTCACCAGGCTCTTCTTGGCCTGTTCGACGGCCTTGCGAATCGCTTCAGGCACTTCGCCTGCCTTACCGATGGCGAAGCCGACCTTCCCTTTGCGGTCGCCGACGACGACGAGCGCACTGAAGCTAAAGCGCTTACCGCCCTTGACGACTTTGGCGACGCGATTGACGCGCACTACCGTCTCTTCGAAGCCCGAATTGTCGCGATCGCGACCACCGCTGCGATATTGCATTAAAACTCCAGTCCTGCTTGGCGCGCTGCATCGGCAAGCGCTTTAACTCTGCCGTGGTACTTCAAGCCGCTGCGGTCGAACACGACCTGCGTAATGCCGGCTTGCTTGGCCTTCGAGGCAATGGCTTCACCGATTTTTTCGGCCGCCGCAAGATTCGCGGTCGACCCCAGTTCGCCGGCCAACTCTTTTTCGCGCGTCGACGCGGCCACGAGCGTATGACCTTTCGCGTCGTCGACGACGGTTGCATAGATGTGATGCAACGTGCGGCGGATGAGCAAACGGGGGCGATCCCCTGAACCCGCAACTTTGCGGCGCAAGCGCGAATGGCGCTTGCGGCGGGATTCGTCCTTAGAAACGCGCGCCACTACTTCTTGCCCGCCTTCCCTGCTTTGCCGAGCTTTTTGCGAACGACTTCGCCGGCGTATCGGACACCTTTGCCCTTATACGGTTCGGGAGGACGCAGATTGCGAATCTCCGCTGCCACTTGTCCGACTTGCTGCTTGTCGATGCCCTCGACGTGGATTCTATTGGTGCCTTCGACGGAGAGCGTAATGCCCTTGGGCGGCTCGTAGCTGACCGGATGGGAGTAACCCAGCGTCAGATTCAAATTATCGCCCGACTTTGCGGCACGATAGCCGACGCCTTGAATTTCCAGACTCTTGCGGAAGCCGTTGCTGACGCCCTCGATCATGTTGCTCACCAACGTGCGCGTTAGACCGTGAGCCGCGCGATGCTCTTTTGCATCGCCGTTGCGCTCGACGATCACCTTGCCGTCTTCGACCTTCGCGGCTACGTGCGCGAGCATTCGCCGTCGCAACTCGCCCCTGGGGCCTTTGACGTGCACGTCGCCGTCGCTGATCTGAACGTTGACACCACTGGGAACGGTGACGGGCAGTTTTCCGATTCTACTCATTTTAAAAGGCGCTCCGCTCTAAGCTCCGCGCCCCCCATCCGCGATGGGGCCCCCGTTTCCGCAGCGCGCGCACGCGTGCTGGCAATGCGAGACCTCCCCGAGGGCGCGCTAAACAAGGCTTTACCTTTAAGGCGCTCCGCTCTAAGCTCCGCGCCCCCCATCCGCGATGGGGCCCCCGTTTCCGCAGCGCGCGCACGCGTGCTGGCAATGCGAGACCTCCCCGAGGGCGCGCTAAACAAGGCTTTATCTTTAAGGCGCTCCGCTCTAAGCTCCGGTCTTTCCATCATGGCTACCATACGTAGGCGAGAACCTCGCCTCCGCAGCCTTCCTTCTTCGCGCGTTTGCCTGACATAATTCCTCTGGACGTCGACATGATTACCAATCCCAGACCGCCGAGCACACGCGGAATCTCGGTTTTGTTCGTGTACACGCGCAAACCCGGACGCGAAATGCGGCGTAGACCGGTAATGACTTTCTCTTTGTCCGGTCCGTATTTGAGCTTGATGCGAATGGTGCCCTGAGGTCCTTGCTCTACGCGCTCGAAGTCCACGATAAAGCCCTCGTCCTTGAGAATCTGCGCAACGGCGCGCTTCATGCGCGACGCCGGAACGTCCACCACTTCGTGGTTTGCCGTGTTGGCGTTGCGGATGCGCGTAAGCATGTCGGCGATTGGATCGGTGATAACAGCCATCGTACTCTACCAGGATGCCTTGGTTACGCCGGGCACGTTGCCCTTATGCGCGTTCTCGCGGAAACAAATGCGGCACAGGCCGAACCTGCGGTACACGCTGCGCGGGCGGCCGCAAAGCTGGCACCGGTTGTGCGCGCGCACCCGGAACTTCGGCGTGCGCTTCGATTTTTCGATGAGTGCCGTTTTGGCCATCAGCGCGCCCCTGCTTTCTGAAGCGGCAGACCCATTGCCGTGAGAAACTCCGTCACTTCCTCATCGTCTTTTGCAGACGTCACAATCACGATGTCCATGCCGCGCATCTTCTCCACCTTGTCGAAGTTGATTTCCGGAAAAACGATTTGCTCGCGCAATCCCATGTTGTAATTGCCGCGCCCGTCGAACGACTTGCGCGGCAGGCCGCGAAAGTCTCGAATGCGGGGAAGGACCACGTTGAAAAGCTTGTCGAGAAATACGTACATTCGCTCGCCGCGGAGCGTGACTTTCGTACCGATGTTCATACCCTCACGCAGCTTGAATGCCGCAATCGACTTTTTCGCCTTGGTGACGACGGGCTTCTGTCCGCTGATTGCCTGCAGCTCCGCAACGGCAGTGTCGAGCACCTTGGAGTTGGCGATCGCATCGCCCACGCTCATATTGATGACGACCTTTTCCAACTTCGGAATTTGGTGAACGTTGCGGTATCCAAAGCGCTCTTGGAGCCGGCCGCGGACTTCGTTGTCGTACTTTTCCTTGAGACGTGCCGCCATCGGCCTACGCTCCCTTTGCCGGCAGACGGGCGGGCTCGCCGCACTTGCTGCATACGCGCTTGGTGCCTTCAGCGGTGTCGTGATGGCGAACGCGGGTCGGCGTTTTGCACTTCTCGCAGATGTACTGCAGCGCTGACATTGGGATTGGCGCTTCCTTCTCGATGATGCCGCCGGTCTGCGCGGACCCGCCCATATTCTGCTGCTGCGATCCTTGCTTGGTGTGGCGTTTGACGATGTTCAGCCCTTCGACCGTCGCATGTGCCGACTTCGGGAAGACGGCCTTGACTACACCGCGCTTGCCCTTTTCTTTGCCGCGACGAATGACTACGGTGTCGCCTTTGACGATGTGCGGCATACGACTACAGAACCTCCGGAGCGAGCGAGGCGATCTTCAAGAAGCCGCGGTCGCGCAATTCTCGCATGACCGGTCCGAAAACGCGCGTGCCGCGCGGATCCAAGTTGTCCTTGTCGCCTTTAATGATCACGCACGCGTTATCGTCGCACTTTACCACGGATCCGTCCGCACGGCGAATCGGTGCGGATGTGCGCACGATCACGGCCTTGACGACCTGACCCTTCTTCACCGCGGCGCCTGGAATGGCGCTCTTCACCGTGCCGACGATGATGTCGCCCACGTGCGCGTATGGATGACGGCTGCCTCCACTCACGTGAATGCAAAGCAGCTCTCGGGCTCCCGAGTTATCGGCTACCTTCAGGCGCGTTTCTTGCTGAATCATTTTGAATGGCGCTCCGCTCTCCCCATCTTCGATGGGGCCCCCCACCAGCTAGACGTTGCTACGCTCACTTGGCGCGCTCCAGAATTTCGAGCAGGCGCCAGCGTTTATCTTTTGATAGCGGGCGGCATTCCATGATGCGCACGGAGTCGCCGGTTTTGGCTTGGTTCTCTTCGTCGTGCGCTTTGAACTTGACCGATTTGCGAACGATCTTGCCGTACACTCCATGCGGAACGCGCGTTTCGGAAAGCACGACGATCGTCTTGTCCATCTTGTCGGAAACGACGCGGCCTTGCTTGGTGCGGCGCTTGTGCCGCTGCCCGTTGTTACGCTGCTCCATTCTTAGCCTCGGCGAGTCGCTTCTCGGAGATGACGGTTTGAATTTGCGCGTAAGCCCGGCGCATCGCGCGAACTTTCGAAAAATCGGACAAGTGGCCCGTGCGCAACGCAAAGCGCAGGTTAAACAGCTCCTCCTTGGTTTCACGCGCCTTCTGCCGCAGTTCGGCCATCGTCAGGTTGCGCAACTCTTTGAATTCACCGGTCTTCATGCTGGCGCTGCCTCCTCGCGTGAAACGATCTTCGTTCCGATGGGCAGCTTTGATGCCGCAAGCAGCAACGCGCGCTTGGCCACGTCCGGGGCGACCCCGGAAAGTTCAAACAACACGCGGCCCGGGCGCACGACGGCGACCCAGAACTCGGGGTTGCCTTTGCCGGCCCCCATGCGCACTTCCGCGGGCTTCTTGCTGACCGACTTGTCGGGGAACACTTTGATCCATACTTTGCCGCCGCGCTTGATGTGACGCGTCATCGCAATACGCGCCGCCTCTATTTGGCGGTTCGTCATCCAGCACGGCTCCAGCGCCTGCAGACCGTACTCGCCGAAAGTGAGCGAACTGCCGCGCACCGCTTTTCCACGCATGCGGCCGCGGTGCACTTTACGCCATTTGACGCGTTTAGGCGTTAGCATCGGTCGACTCCTCGGGGATGGTATCGGGCGCCGAGACGGGTTCGGGCACGGCAGCGGGCGGAACGAATTGCTGCGCTTCGGCAACGTCCGGCGTAGCCTCGATCGTCTCGGCGATCGGTTCGGCAGCGCCGCTTTCGGCGGATTGCGGTGAGCGGGGGGAGGTTCGACCCCGGCCGCGTGCGCCCCGTTCGCGGCGATCGCGAAACTGCGGACGATCGCCGCGGCCGTCGCGCTCCGGTCCGCGCGTTTGATCCGGCAGCACTTCGCCGCGATAAATCCACACTTTGACCCCGATGCGCCCGAATGTCGTGAACGCTTCGACCTGCGCGTAGTCGATGTCCGCGCGAAGCGTGTGCAGCGGCACCTTACCGTCCGCGTTGCGCTCGGTCCGCGCGATTTCGGCGCCTCCCAACCGTCCGGAGACCTGTACTTTGATGCCGCGCGCGCCGGCCTTCATCGTGCGCATGATCGACTGCTTCATCGCTCGGCGAAAGGCAATGCGCTTCTCCAGCTGATCGACGATGTTCTGCGCGACGAGCCGGGCATCCAGCTCGGGGTGCTTAATTTCCATGACGTTGACCTGCACGCTCTTGCCGGTCAGCTGTTCGATGTTTTTGCGAATCTCTTCGATCCCAACGCCGCGCTTGCCGATGATGATGCCGGGTTTGCCCGTGTTGACGATCACGCGCGCTTGATTGGCTCGTCGCTCGATTTCAATCCGCGATATCGCCGCAGGCCGCATCCAGCGCGTGAAGTACTTGCGGATTTTCACATCTTCGTGAAGCCAGTCTTTGTAGTGCTTTTTCTCGAACCACCGGCTGTCCCACGTGCGCGTAATGCCGAGCCGAAGGCCGACCGGATGTATTTTTTGTCCCACTAAAACGCCTCCGCGTTGCTGCGGCGTGAAGATGCCTTTGAAGCTTTGCGAGGCTTCGATTTCTTTGCAGACTCCCCGGCACGAGGGCCTTTCCGAACCGCTGCGCGCTTGATGCCGATGGATGCGCCGCCGCGCAGTTTGCGCTTCTTCACCGGCGGCTTTTCGCCCACGGCTACCGTCACGTGCGACATGCGCTTGCGCTTGAAATTGGCACGGCCCTGCGCGCGCGGGTCGAGCCGCTTGGTGAAGCGGCCCCCGGGGCCGCCGTCGACCGTCACGCGCGTCACGTACAGGTCGTCGGTGTTCATGTCGTGGTTGTTGCCGGCATTCGCGACGGCGCTGCGTACGAGCTTCTCCATCGGCTCGGCGGCAAATACCCCTGCAAATTGCAGCAGCACGAGCGCTTCCCTCACGCTCTTGCCGCGAATGGCATCGGCGACGCGCCGCAGTCTGCGAGGGCCGACGCGCGCAAATTTCAAGTGCGCGACGGCTTCTTTGAACTGCAGTTCGGCGTTGGCAGCCGCGCTCATGATTTCACGGCCGCTTTGTCGCCGCCGTGGCCGCGGAACGTTCGGCTCGGCGCGAATTCGCCGAGCTTGTGCCCGACCATGTTCTCGGTAACGAACACCGGAACGTGCGCTTTACCGTTGTGCACGCCAATCGTATGGCCCACCATCGCCGGAACGATGACCGAGGCCCGGCTCCACGTTTTGACGACGCGCTTCTCGCGCCGGTCGTTGAGCGAGTCGATCTTCCGGATCAGATGCTCCGCCACGAACGGGCCCTTCTTTAGACTGCGTCCCACTACGTCGCCTCCGCTGCGTTAGGGCGAGAATGAATGTGCATGTTATTTGCTACCGCGCTTGCGAACGATCATCGTTTGCGTGCGCTTGTTGCGGCGCGTTTTTTTGCCCATGGTCATTTGGCCCCATGGCGTGGTCGGCGGTCGCCCGGAGGTGGAGCGCGCTTCTCCGCCGCCGTGCGGATGATCCACCGGATTCATCGCGATGCCGCGCACGCTCGGGCGTTTGCCGCGATGACGCTGGCGCCCGGCTTTGCCGATAATTTCGTTTTCGTGCTCGACATTGCCCAGCTGGCCGATCGTCGCGCGGCACACCACCAGAATCTTGCGCACTTCCCCCGAAGGCATGCGCACTTGCGCGTATTCGCCTTCTTTAGCCATGAGCTGAGCCGCGCCACCCGCGCTGCGCACCAGTTTGGCGCCTTGGCCGGGGCGCAGTTCGACGTTGTGAATGACCGTGCCGACCGGAATGTTTTTGATCGGCAGGCAATTGCCGGTCTTGATGTCGGCGCCGGGCCCCGACTCGACGCGATCGCCGACCTTTAACCCTGATGGCGCCAAGATGTAGCGCTTTTCGCCGTCGCGATAATGCAGCAGCGCGATGCGGGCGGAGCGGTTCGGATCGTATTCCAGCGTGGCGACCTTGGCGGGAATCGCGTCCTTACTACGTTTGAAGTCGATGAGCCGGTACTGCTTGCGCGTGCCGCCGCCTTTGTGGCGCACGGTGATGTGGCCGTTGAAGTTTCGACCCGAGTGCTTTTTGCGCACCTCGATGAGCGACTTTTCGGGCTCGACTTTGCTCAGTTCCGAGAAGTCCATCGTCGTCATGAAGCGCTTTCCGGCGCTGGTAGGCTTGTACTTTTTTACCGGCATGTTATTGCTCGAAATAGTTGACGCCGCCCAGCTCGATCTTCTGGCCCGGCTTGAGTGTGACGACGGCCTTCTTGTAATCCTTGGTCCGGCCTTGAGTACGCGCACCGCGGCGCGCGAACGTTTTGGTCTTTCCGCCGACGTTGACGGTGTTGACCTTGAGCACGTTCACCTTGAATATCTCTTCGATGGCGTGGCGGATCTGCGTTTTTGTCGCCTCCGGATGAACCACGAAACTATACTGCTGGCCAAGCGCGTTTGCCATGGCTTTTTCGGTGATGCGCGGTGAGACGATGACGTCGCGTGCGTCCATTATAAGAGGCGCTCCGTTCGAGCTTCGGCCGGTCCCGAACTCGGGCGAACGGACGCCATAAGCGCAGCATAAGCGCTTACCGTGAACACCAGGCGGCTGTAGCGCAGCACGTCTTTCACGTCGAGTGCGCCGGCATTGGTTACGCCGACTTTGCGCAAGTTGCGCGCGATGCGCTGCAGGGTAACCCCGGCCTCCTCATCGCGCCCGACGACGATCAGCGTGCTGGGGCCGTTTTTCGCTTCTTTGCCGCCGCCGAAGAGCAGCGCCGCCAAATCGGCAGTCTTCGTCAGATTAAAGCCGTCGGTTTCCAGCACGGTCACCGCATCATTGCGGAACCGATCGGACAGCGCCGCTAAGAACGCAGCGCGCCGCTCTTTTTTATTGAGATCGCTCACGTATGTACGCGGCTGCGGGCCAAAGACGACGCCGCCGTGCGTCCACTGCGGCGACCGGATGGAGCCTTGACGCGCGCGTCCGGTACCTTTTTGACGCCACGGTTTGCGACCGCCGCCGCTGACTTCGTCCCGCTTTTTCGTCGATGCGGTCCCGGCGCGCGGATTGGCGAACTCGCGATGCACGGCGCGATAGATGGCGTGCGACTTATCGGTGTGCTCGCGAGTGAAAACTTCGGGCGTTTGTTCTTCGCGAACGACCTTCCCGCTTGCGTCGATAACATTAGCCATGCTGCTTCACCGATTTCCGAACGACGATGAGCGCATTCTTTGGTCCAGGAACCGGTCCGCGCACGAGCAAGAGATTGCGTTCGGTATCCGCGCGAATCACTTCCAAATTCTGATGAGTCGTCCGGTCGACGCCGAAGTGTCCCGGCCGGCGGCTGCCTCTGACGGTTCGTCCCGCGTTGGTATCACCGTTGGACGCGGGCTGGCGATGGATCATCGAGCCGTGACTGGCACCACCGCCGCTAAAATTGTGGCGTTTAATGCCACCCGAGAAGCCATGGCCTTTCGACGTCCCAACGACGTCGACGCGATCGCCGGGCGCAAAGCCGGCCACCGTTACCGTCTGCCCGGCTTCCACGCCATCGATGTCATCGCGAAATTCGCGAATCCATCGTCTGGGCTGCGCGTCGTTCTTCTTATAATGTCCGGCAAGGGCACGCGTGAGGCGCGACTTTTTGACGTCGCCGAAAGCCAAGGCCACGGCTTCATAGCCGTGCTTGTCCACCGTTCTGCGCTCGACCACGGTGCAGGGACCGGCTTGGATTACCGTGACGGGAACATGGCGCCCGTCGTCGGTAAACACGCTCGTCATCCCAACCTTGCGGCCAAGGATGTTTTTCATTCTTATCCTCGTCCTGGAACGTTTTGTAGTACACGGGCCCTCGCGTACTTAGGCTGATTCTACCGGCGCGCGAAAAAATACCGCGGCCGGCGTGGACCACAACTGGGGCATGGTATCAGGAACGCCCGGGCCGCGTCAAGCGGACGAGAAGACAACCCGCGCGGCGATGCAGGACGCGCTAGCTGGGGTGGATAGGCCGTCCGCTCGAATGCGCCGGGGAGCCCGCCGTAGCCGCCGGCGCCTGCATGCGGACCGCCGAGAAGTGAGGCGGCTCAGGCGCAACGCGGGGCGGTTCCGCGCGCGGTGGAGCCATGAGCGGCGGTTCCGCGCGTGGTGGACGAATGGGTGCCGCTTGGAGACGAGCGGGCGGCAGCGCCGAAGTTCTACCGCGGTCCAGCGCAAGCGGGATGCAGCGCCCGTTCACTAAGTGCCGCGGTACGATGGTACCGGCGGAGTCTTGTCCCTCGAGGAAACGTTGCATGCAAGGCGCCGCATGTGGAGCAGCGGCGGCGAGCACGCTGTTTAGGCGCTCGCAAACAGCGCACCATGAGGAGCCGGGCGGCACGAGCCCCTGCGCGGTGCATGGCACTGATACGACCAGCGGACGTGCTGCGCCGCCGGATACCAGCGGCGGGCACGGGATCTGTGCGGCAAACACTGCGCCCGTGGAACTCAACAGGGCGGCACAGATCAGCAAAACGCATCGAGCGTTGCGCATGGTTCCCGTCTTTGCAGCGACCGGTCCTTGAACCTGCTGCGGCGCGTGCCCGGCATAGCGGGCGATGAACGACTGCCGGCACCCGGCGCGGTTCGCAAACGGGCGATGGCCGTTCAGGTGAAGGCGCTCTCCCCCGTTATGGCCTCGCCCAAAATGAGCGTGTGAATCTCGCTGGTGCCCTCGTACGTGAGCACCGACTCCAAGTTATTCATATGGCGAATGACGGGGTACTCGAGCGTGACCCCGTTGGCTCCTAAAATCGTGCGAGCCTCGCGCGCGATGCGCAGCGCTTCTCTCACGTTATTGAGTTTTCCGAAACTCACGTGCGCTGCGCTCGCTCGACCCGCGTCCTTCATGCGTCCGATATGCAACGCCAACAGCGTCCCTTTGTTGAGCTCGAGCAGCATGTTGACCAGCTTTTCCTGGGTGAGCTGAAACGCCGCAATGGGACGGTCGAATTGCACGCGGCTTTTCGCATACTGCAGCGCCGTCTCATAGCACGCGCGCGCCGCGCCCATCGCGCCCCAAACGATGCCGTACCGCGCTTCGTTCAAACATGCGAGCGGCCCGCGAAGACCACGCACGCCGGGAAACGCCGCTTCGCCGGGAACGCGGCAGTTATCCAATATAAGCTCCGACGTTATGGAAGCGCGCAGCGAGAGTTTACGCTCGATCGGATTTGCCGAAAAACCTTTGACGCCCGTGGGAACGGCGAACCCGCGAATACCCTCGTCCGTCTGCGCCCAGACAATCGCGACGTCCGCCACGTTGCCGTTCGTAATCCACATTTTCGTGCCGTTGATGATCCAATCGCCGCCCTGCCGGCGCGCGTGCGTGCGCATCCCGGCCGGATTGCTGCCGAAATCCGGTTCGCTCAAACCGAAGCACCCTAACGCGTCGCCCTTGGCCATCCGCGGCAACCAGAGCTGCTTTTGATCTTCGCTGCCCCAGCGATGAATCGCGAACATCGCCAGCGATCCTTGCACCGAGGCGAAGCTGCGGATGCCCGAATCGCCGGCCTCAAGCTCCATGCACGCAATGCCGTACGCGACGGCGCCGGCACCCGGACACCCATAGCCGTGCAAGTGCATTCCGAGTAACCCCAGCTCACCCAGCTGCCTGCCCAGTTCGGTCGGCAGCGTTCCCTCCTCGAACCATGCTGCGATATTCGGAGCGATGCGATCGCGCACGAACGCCCGAACCACATCGCGAACCATTCGTTCTTCTTCGCTCAAAAGCGCGTCGACGTTTAAAAAGTCCATTGGGTCCGCCGCTGCAGCTCGCTGATGCGTCGTGCTCATGCGCTACCGTTTCAGAATGCGAGCGATTTTGTCGAAGAGCGCTTCCATCGAACGCTCGTTGGCATCTTCCAGACGGCGCCAGAGCAGCCGGCCTTCCGTATCGTTCAACGAGGCGTCGATGCGATGCTCTACCGTGGTTTTTTTGCCGTCGCCGCTCAAGTAAAATCCATGCGTACCATCAAAGCCGTCGTTTTGAATGCGCCACACGATCCGCTCTTCCGGCGCGACTTCGTCCAGAATCGCGTGAAAGCCGTTGTGCCATTCTTCGGTTTTTCCCGGCAGCAGCGGTCCAGGCGAACGCATGAACGGCTGCGCGGCGAATGGCCATACGATGTCGTTCGAAGTTCCCATGTCCACCAACAACTGAAAGATGCGCCGGCGCGTCCCGGAAAAAGTTCGTTGGCGCCGTTCGTGCAATGGTATCGGCATGGAACCCATCGTTCGCCGGGCGACCAGGCGTATCCATGCAGCAAAATGGGTAGACCGACATTTATGACCGTTGGGGAGTCTGCTGATTCTCCGATGGCGCTTGGAATCGAGCGCCTTCGCGATGTCGTTTATGCCGTACCGGTCGGATTTTTCCACGCGGACGCAGCCGGCAACCTCACATGGGCAACGCCGCGCTTTTGCGAACTGGCGGGGATCGCACAGAGTGAAGCGCTCGGGCGCGGCTGGCTGGAAGCGACGAATCCGCGGGACCGGGACGCATTGGAACGCCGGTGGAACGCTGCAATCGCCGCAGCCGTTCCAGCGGAGTCGACGTGCGGTTCGCGCGCGCAGGCAGCGCAGTTCACGCGCGCTTGCTGATTGCTCCGCTGGCCGATTCGCAAGGATCGGCGATCGGATTCGCAGGCGCGCTCACCAACATCACGGAGTTCGTCGAACACGCTCGACGGCTGGAGGAAACCGCCGGACAATTTCAGGCGATGGCGGAGGCGATGCCGCAGCTCGCATGGATCGCCGCTTCGGATGGAAGCATCGAGTATTTCAACGAGCCTTGGCTCGAATACACCGGCCTAACGGTCGAGGACATGCGGAAAAGCGGCGTCAAAGGCGTGGTTCATCCGGATGAGCGCGAATTCACCTTGGATCGCTGGAATACTGCGCTACAAAACTGCGCGCCGTACGAGGTCGAGTATCGCCTTCGCCGCAAGCGCGACGGGACATATCGATGGTTCGTGGCGCGCGCCGTACCTATTGCCGCGGCCGACGGGCGGATATACCGATGGATCGGCACGGCGACGGACATCGACGCGCAGAAGTCCGCGAACGCCAATCTAAAGTTCGTCGTCGAGGCCTCGGCGCAGCTTTCCGCATCTCATGACGTACAAACGATCTGCCAAAATCTCGCCGACTTAGCGGTTCACCGCGTAGCGGACTGGTGCTTTATATCACTGGTAGATGAAGCGGGCAACTATACGACTGCGGCGATCGCGCATCGTGAGCCTTCCCTGCTGCGCTACGTCGAGCAGTTTCGGGACCGGTATCCCGTTCGCAGCGGAAGCGAACTGGATCGCGTCGTGCGGGCCAACGCGCCGCTGCTGGTCCCCCACGTTTCCTCTGAGCAACTTGCCTCAGCGGCGCAGGATGAGGAGCACCACCGCGTTCTCGAGCTGCTGCGCATGCAATCGGTTATGATCGTTCCGCTTGCCGACGACGCGGGCCTGGTCTACGGCGCGGTGTCGCTCGCATCTTCCGACTCGGGCCGCACGTTCACGCAGGAAGATCTCGAGGTGCTGCACATGATCGCGCGGCGAGCCGGCATCTCCATTCACACCGCCAAGGCGTTCGAAGATGAGCGGCGCAGCTCGCAGCGCGCGCAATTCTTGGCGCGCGCCGGAGAGCTCGATCTTCGAGTCTTTCGACATGCAGGGCACATTCGATGCGCTAACGCAATTCATCGTCTCCGAAGCGGCGGACCTTGCCTATGTGATGCAGATCGAAAGCAATTCCACCCTGCGTACCATTTCCAGCGCGCATCGAGACTCCGCCAAAGCGGATATCGCAGCGCGTTTGCGCGGACAGCGCACTCTGCGCCCGGAAGCCGAGGAACGCGCGATTGGCATGCTTTCGCGGCATCAAACCGCCGTTCATTCGACTATCACGACCGAAGACATGCTCGCGAACGTTTGGGAATATCTTGCCGTCGACGTGCGTGCTCTAAACGTCCATTCCGCTATCACGGTGCCGCTGCATTCACGCGGCGAAACGTTTGGCGCGCTCGTGGCATATTGGTGTGATACACCGCTTTCGTACGGTGACGCGGACGCGCAGCTCTTCAGCGACCTGGGTCATCGGCTTTCGATCGCGATAGAGCACGTGCGCGCGCTCGAGCGCGAGCGCCGCATCGCCGAAGCGCTGCAGCAAGCGCTGCTGCCCTCGCCCGAACTGCTGCCCAAACATCCGGACCTGGCGTTCAGCGCCGAATATCGTCCGAATTCGCTGGAAGCCGACGTGGGCGGCGATTGGTACGACGCGGTAACGCTTCCCGACGGCAGCATCATGGTCAGCGTCGGGGATGTGACCGGGCGCGGATTGGAGGCCGCAGGCGTCATGGGCAAAATGCGGCAAGCCGTCAACATGGCGTGCATGTACGAGCGCGATCCGGCGCGCGTGCTGGACAGCGTCGATTTCCAGCTGCGCTCGCGAAGGTCTCCGGCGATGGTTACCGCGTTCGTTGGATTCATCGATCCGCAGCACGAGGTTATGCGATACGCCAACGCCGGTCATCCGGCGCCGCTGCTCCGTCGCGGCGAAGCGCTCATCGAGCTGCCCCCCGGCGGATTGCCGCTCGGTCTGCGGGATCGCGCTGAGCCCGAGCAATCTCGCAGCGTTTCACTCAAGGATGCGAATCTTTTGGCGCTCTACACGGACGGTCTCGTGGAAGGCACGCGCGATCTGGCGTTTGGCGAGCGGCGTCTGCAAGAAGTTGCACTTTCCCAGGCGATTCTGAACGTCCGCAATCCCGCTCGCCTCTTGTGCGATGCCTGCATTCCGCTTGCGGCGCAGGACGACACGGCGGTACTGGCCATTCTCTTCGGCGAACGCACGAACTGGTCGTTCGACGCGGAGAATGCGCGAGCCGCACAGGACGCGCGCACGCAATTCGTGTCGGCGCTGCGGGCACGCGTACCGGCCGGATTTGATTTTGCCGCGGCGGAAGTTGTTTTTGGCGAACTGATCGGCAACGTCGTGCGCCACGCGCCCGGACCCATCGACGTTCAACTCGAGTGGAGCGCCGGTCGTCCGATTCTTCACGTCACCGACCGGGGCAAAGGCTTCGTGCGCGATCCCGGGCTGCCGGCCGATCCGCTCAGCGAGTCAGGCCGCGGCGTGTACATCATCTCGCAGCTGACGCAAAACCTTCGCATAGAGCGGATCCCCGGCTACGGCAACCACGTCACTGCGGCACTGAGGATCTAAGAGGAGTCTTCCGCTTTAGGCGCCGGTGTGCGGTCCGATATCCCGTTCGGCAAGCTTTCCCAGCGTTTGAACCACGAATGCGGCAATGATTGTAATAATGACTGCGTATCCGAGCTCTGCCCAAATTCCGGATCCCGGCTTGAGGAACAACGCAATAAGATCGGTAATGAACTTGTTCCATGCCAGCGCAGCGATCAGGCCGAATGCAGCCGTGGCCAGCGCAATCATCGTCCCAAGATAACTCGGCTTGACTTCCATGAGGCCCTCCTAAGCGCCCCTAGAAAAAGGGCGCAACACAAGGTTGCGCCCGTTGTACTGCGCCGATGCGGCCTATGCCTTTAGTTCGATGTCCACGCCCGCGGGCAGATCCAGATGCATGAGCGCGTCCATCGTCTTGGGAGATGCCTGCAGGATGTCGATGAGCCGCTTGTGCGTGCGCATCTCGAAGTGTTCGCGGGATTTCTTGTCCACGTGCGGCGAGCGGTTCACGCAAAAACGGTTGATCTCCGTGGGCAGCGGAACGGGGCCGCTGACGAAGGCGCCGGTCCGCTTTGCCGTGTCGACAATACGCTCGGCCGACTGATCGAGCACTTTGTGATCGTACGCCTTCAGGCGGATGCGGATCTTTTGCTTAGCCATTACTCGCTTACGCCGGTGACGACGCCGGCGCCGACTGTTCTTCCACCCTCGCGAATCGCGAAACGCAGCCCCTCTTCGCACGCAACCGGCATAATCAGTTCCACGTCCATGGCGACGTTGTCGCCCGGCATTACCATCTCGACGCCTTCGGGGAGTTTTATCGTCCCCGTCACGTCCGTCGTGCGAAAATAAAACTGCGGCCGATAGTTGGCGAAGAACGGCGTATGGCGGCCGCCTTCTTCTTTCGAAAGGACGTAGACTTCGGCTTTGAATTTCTTGTGCGGCTTGATGGAGCCCGGTTTGGCTAGAACTTGTCCGCGCTCGATGTCGTTGCGGTCCACGCCGCGCAGCAGCACGCCGATGTTGTCCCCCGCAATGCCGATGTCGAGCAACTTGCGAAACATCTCGATGCCGGTCACGACCGACTTGCGCGTCTGTTCGGTCAGCCCGACGATCTCGATCTCCTCGCCGACCTTTACTTGACCGCGCTCCACGCGTCCGGTTCCGACCGTGCCGCGGCCCGTAATAGTGAACACGTCTTCCACCGGCATGAGGAACGGCTTGTCGGTTTCGCGGACGGGATCCGGAATGTACTCGTCGACGGTGTCCATGAGTTTGAAGATCGGATCGGCTTCGGCGTCGCCGCGCTTGCCGGAGCTGTTCAGCGCCTTGAGCGCGGAGCCCCGAATAATCGGCGTCGTGTCGCCGGGGAACTCGTATTGATTGAGCAGATCGCGCACTTCCATCTCGACGAGCTCGAGCAGTTCCTCGTCGTCCACCATGTCGCACTTGTTGAGGAACACGACGATATAGGGAACTCCGACCTGCTTCATCAGCAGAATGTGCTCCCGCGTCTGCGGCATCGGCCCGTCGGTCGCCGATACCACCAAGATCGCGCCGTCCATCTGCGCCGCGCCGGTGATCATGTTCTTGATGTAGTCAGCATGGCCGGGGCAGTCGACGTGCGCGTAATGGCGCTTCTTCGTCTCGTACTCTTGGTGCGAAATCGCAATGGTAATGCCGCGCTCTTTTTCTTCGGGCGCGTTGTCGATGTCGTCGACGTTGCGCTTTTGAATGTTCGCGTTTTCCGTGGCGAGGCAGTTGATGATTGCCGCGGTAAGCGTCGTCTTACCGTGGTCGACGTGCCCCGTCGTTCCGATGTTTACGTGGGGTTTGCTACGTTCGAATTTCGCCTTCGCCATGATTCGCTGTGTGTATCCTTTTCTTTGCTTAGCGTTTGTTTATAGGGTCTTCAGGGTCTTCCGGGTTCTTACGGTCCTGCGCATATCTGCGGTCCTTCGGATCTTTTCGGTCCCTGATATCTTTGAGGTTCTTAGGTGGCTTAGGCGGCGGAGCTTTTCTTGCCCGCGGCTTTCGCCACGATCTCCTCTTCAACGGATTTGGGCGCCTTCTCGTAGTGAGAAAACTCCATGGTGTACGTTGCGCGGCCTTGCGTAGCCGAGCGCATATCGGTAGCGTACCCGAACATCTCCGAGAGAGGGACGTTCGCGGTAATGACCTGCGCGCCGCCCGGAGCTTCTTCGGTGGCTTGAATCATCCCGCGGCGCCGGTTGAGATCTCCCGTGATGGCGCCCATGTAATCTTTGGGCGTGGTCACTTCGACCTTCATGATCGGTTCGAGCAGAATCGGTCCGGCGGCGCGGTTGGCTTCCTTGAACCCCATCGACGCGGCGATTTTGAATGCCATTTCGGAGGAGTCTACGTCGTGATACGAGCCCTCAAAGGCCTCGACTTTGAAATCCAACACCGGGTATCCGGCAAGCACCCCGCTATGTGAGGCTTCCCGTACTCCCTCTTGAACCGCTTTCGCGTATTCTTTGGGCACTTTACCGCCCACGATCTTCCAGTCGAAGGTGAAACCGGCACCCGGCTCCAGCGGCGCGACGCGCAGCCAGATATCGCCGTACTGTCCCTTGCCGCCGGATTGCCGCACGAACTTGCCCTGCTTTTCGACGGTCTTGGTGATCGCTTCTTTGTAGGCCACCTGCGGCTTGCCGACGTTGGCTTCGACTTTGAACTCGCGGCGCAGCCGGTCCAAAATGATTTCCAAGTGCAATTCGCCCATGCCCGCGATGATCGTTTGCTGCGTTTCTTCGTCCGTGCGCATGCGGAACGTGGGATCCTCTTGCGCCAGACGCTGCAGGCCTTTGCCGAGTTGATCTTGATCGCCCTTGGTTTTGGGTTCGATCGCCTGATAGATGACCGGCTCGGGAAACGTGATCGACTCGAGCATGATGGGATGCTTTTCATCGCACAGCGTGTCGCCGGTACGCGTATCCGTCATGCCCACGGCCGCCGCGATGTCGCCCGCTCCGATTGAATCGATGTCTTCCCGGTGATTTGCGTGCATGCGCAGGATGCGTCCGATGCGTTCCTTCTTGCCGGAGCGGGAATTGTAGACGTACGAGCCTTTGTCCAGCGTTCCGGAGTAGACGCGGAAATACGTCAAATTGCCGTACGGATCCGTGGCAATCTTAAATGCAAGTGCAGCGAACGGTTCCTTGTCGTCGGGCTTGCGTTCGATCTCCCGTTCCGTTTTTGGATCGATGCCGGCAATCAGCTTGGCGTCCAGCGGTGAGGGCAAGTACTCTACGATGGCGTCCAGCAGCGGCTGCACGCCCTTGTTTTTGAACGCGGAGCCGCAGAGCATCGGCAGCACGGCGCCTGTGATGGTCGCCTTGCGCAACGCCTCTTTCATGCGGTCGACGGGCAGCTCTTTGACCATCGAAAAACATCTTGAGCAGCTCCTCGTCCTGCTCGGCGATGTTCTCGATCAAATTTTGCCGCCACTGTTCGGAGAGCGTCTTCAACTCGCCGTCGGCGTCCGTGACGGGATCTTGAGAAGTCGTCGATCCGAGATCGTCCGTGTAGATGATCTTGCGCATCGTGAAAAGATCGACGACGCCCTTGAACTGGTCCTCGGCGCCAATCGGCACTTGAATCGGCGTCGCGTTCGCTCCCAAGCGTTCTTTGATCTTGGCGACGGCGTTGAAGAAATCCGCGCCCATGCGGTCCATCTTGTTCACGAAGATGATGCGCGGCACGCGATACTTGTTGGCCTGGCGCCAAACCGTCTCCGACTGCGGCTGCACCGCGGCAACCGAGTCGAACAACGCGACGAGTCCGTCCAGCACGCGCAACGAACGCTCCACCTCCACGGTGAAGTCCACGTGGCCAGGCGTATCAATGATGTTGATACGCGTGTCGCGCCACGTGCACGCCGTGGCGGCGGACGTGATGGTAATGCCCCGCTCCTGTTCCTGAACCATCCAGTCCATCGTTGCGGCGCCGTCGTGCACTTCCCCGATTTTATGGGTGCGTCCGGTATAGAACAAGATGCGTTCGGTGCAGGTCGTCTTGCCCGCGTCGATGTGCGCGGCAATGCCGATGTTGCGGGTTCGTTCGAGTGGAAATTCTCTAGCAGCCATAGTACAAGTGGGAATCGATTGCTACAAAAAAGCGCTTACCAGCGGTAGTGTGCGAAGGCTTTGTTCGCCTCGGCCATTTTATGGGTGTCCTCGCGCTTCTTGATCGAAGCGCCCTGATTGTTCGAGGCATCCATGAGCTCGGCGGCGAGTTTCTCTTGCATCGAACGCCCGGCGCGAGCACGCGCAAAACCGATCAGCCAGCGCATCGCCATGGCCTGGCGCCGATCCGGTCGAACCTCCATCGGAACCTGGTAGGTTGCACCGCCGACACGACGGGGGCGCACTTCGACCAGCGGCATCGCATTGCTCAGCGCCTGCGAAAAGACGTCCATGGCGTCGCGGCCCGACTTCTCCGAAACGATGTCCAGCGCATGATACGTGATCTGCTCGGCAAGAGACTTCTTGCCTCGGAGCATCACCTTATTGATGAAGCGCGCCAGAACTTTGGAGTTGAAGCGGGGGTCGGGCAAAATTTGCCGCTTGGGAGCGGGACCTTTACGTGGCAATGTCTTTTTTGAACTTTCGTTTCAGGTGAAGATGCGGTGTTAGGAACTACTTTTTCGTCGCGCGCTTGGCGCCGTATTTCGAGCGGCCTTGCTTGCGGTTTGCCGTGCCTGAGGTATCGAGCGTGCCCCGAATGATGTGATAGCGCACGCCCGGAAGATCCTTGACGCGGCCGCCGCGCACGAGCACTACGGAGTGCTCCTGCAGATTATGGCCGATGCCCGGAATGTATGCGGTTACTTCTTCGCCGTTGGTCAAACGTACGCGAGCGACTTTGCGCAAAGCGGAGTTGGGCTTCTTCGGCGTGACGGTCTTGACTTGCGTACACACGCCGCGGCGTTGCGGATTGCCGGCCACTTCGAACGTGCGCAAGGGCAAATCCGGATGCCCCGGCTTGGGCCCGGTCTGGATCACCCGGAAGGCGGGCGTCTTGACCTTCTGTTCCGCTTTTTCGCGGCCCTTACGAACGAGCTGGCTAATGGTGGGCAAACGTCACGCTCCTAGGAAGAAAACCTATGGGGACCAGGACACACAAAGTCGGCCACACCGGCTGGTGGGACCGAACCTTGGGAGTATAGCAAGGACTTCGGGCACCGTCAAACGCACGAATGTGCTGCTTTTGCGATAAGGCGCTTGCCTGAACGGATGGCGCAACAGCAGCAAACTGGGGCACTTTGCCCGGCGTGCGCGGATCTTCGCAAGCGGCATTCACGCTGCTCGAAACACTGGCAGCGGTCGCGATTCTCACGATCGCGATCTGGCGCATTCGTCGGTGCGATCGGCGCGTTCGGACGCTTTTCGACGCATCAGGCAGGGCCGGTCCACGCCGCCGCTTTGTTGCTGGCCGAGCAAACGCTGCGCACCGCGCAAGACGCCTGGAAATACGGTCCACCCGGCATGGCACCGTCGGGATCGTGGCCCACGACCGTTCCTCTGGCCGCACCGGGCGCGACGCCGACGAGCGTCCCGGTCATGGTTACGACGTCGGTCGCGAACGTCACCGCGCAAGGGGCGCAAATATCGGTAAGCGTCCGGTACACGCCCGATCCCGGGCATGCCGGCGATACCGGAACCGTTTCTTTGACCGGACAAGCACGTGTGAGCGCGCCGCTGCCGGGAACGGCGATGTCCGATCCCTCGCCAATCCCGCAGCCGAGCGGAGCGCCGTGATGTTCGGCAACGCGTTACTGTACGTTGCGCTGCTGGCCGTTGCGTGCGCCACGTTCCTTTCCGCCGGCCTTGCGATGACGCGCGTGACGATCCATCGGCAGGCAGAAAATTACCTCACGGCCGGGTATCAGCGCGCCATGTGGTCGGTCCAGCAAACGCTCGCGACCGATCTGCAAAACGGTCCTCTTTCCAGCCCGCTGCCCACGATCGCGCCGATTCCTGCAGCGTGCGTCGATTCCAGCCACCCGTGCCGATATGAAACGAGTGAGACGATCGCGTTCACACAGCTCTCTACGCCGGCACCGGTCGCCACGTGTGACGCGCGAACGAATTGTGCCGTCGGCGAACAAGCGAACGCGTACGTCGATGAAGGCCGCATTACCGCGCGCATTTCAGTCACGGTTACGAGCGCGGACGGATCTGCACTCGCCGTCAGGACGGACGACGCAATCTTCCGCACCATGCGCACGCCGCCGTTCGTCGTGCTGGCCGGAACGCGTGACGGATCCTTCGGCGACATCGCGGGCGCGCACGCCGCAGGTGATGACGGCGGCAGCCTCGCCTCGACACCGGCGGATCCGTGCGCAACGCCCGTACCGGGCACGTCCGACGATACGCAAGTGCGCGTGGCGTATCGCAACACGAGCACGGGCGCCTGCAGCAACGGCAGCTCGTGGCGCACGTCATCGTACGACTCCAGCCAAAGTGCGCCGGCGGGCTGGTCGCCGTAGCGCATCGCGGCGATCGCGCGCACTTGCAAGGAGCTTTCCGGCGCGCTCGGTATGACGCCGCGTGTGGCATCGAACCAGCGAGTAGTCTATTTAGGACTTGTGTACGTCGTCTTTTGCTGGGCGCTCAACACCGTCATTTTGAAGTACGCGTTCCGGGCGTTCGATCCGCTGGCGCTGACCGCCATGCGATTCATTGCGATGACGCCGCTTGCGTTCGTTCTTGCGCGGGTGCGCGGCGAACGCGTGCGCCTGCACCGCCGGGATCTGCCGCTGCTGCTCGTGTGCGGCGCGTGCGGGTATGGCGTCTATCAATATTTGTGGGTGATCGGCCTGGCGCATACGACGCCGTTTGCCTCAGCGCTGCTCGGCAGCATGGCTCCGGTGATGACGCTCGCAATTGTGGCGGCGTCGGGCCAGGAACGCGTGCGAAGCGGGCGCTGGGCCGGAGCGGTCGTCGCGTTGATCGGCGTGGCGGTTTTTGAAGGGGCGTTCGCGGGACACGCCACGTTTCGCATCGGCGATGCGCTGACGCTGCTCTCCACGGCGCTTTTTGCGATCTTCAACGTCGTGAGCGCGCGCGTGCTCGATCGATACACGCCGATGGCGTTCGTGGCCATTACCATGGCCATTGGAACGGCGATGATCCTTCCGGGAGCTGCTCCGGCGCTGCTGCACCAGCGTTTTACGCATATTGCGCCGGTATATTGGGCGATCTACGGATACGCGGTGCTCTTTCCGATCTTGCTCACCTATCCCGTCTGGAGCTTGGGCATATCGCGGCTTGGCGCCGCTCGTACGTCGCTGTTTCAATTCGGTTCTCCCGTTCTCGCCGGCCTGCTCAGCGTCGTGCTGCTGCGCGTGCGCATCGAGCCGCATCAAATCGTCGGCGCGGCGGTGTGCATCGCCGGGATGGCGCTCGCGCAGGCAATCGGCAAACAGTCGCTGTTCGCGCTGTGGGCGCAGCGCACGCAAGGCGTGGAACGATAGTTCTCGAACGTGCGGTGCGTGCGCAAGCGTCCGTACTACGGCCTGCTGATCGTCCCGTTTGTCGCGACCCTGGTGCCGCCGTTTTACGCGCGCCGCGGCCCCGAACTCTTCGGCTTTCCGTTTTTTTATTGGTACCAGCTGCTGTGGATCGTGCTTTCCGCGCTGATTGTCTGGTTCGTCTACGTGATGACGCGCGAGCGCGAACGTGACTAGCGGCAGCGCGATCTTCATCGCACTGGTCTTGGCGGTCACGGTGATGGGATTTTTGGCCGCGCGCTGGAGAACGGTCCGGGTCGATTCTTTGGAGGAATGGGCACTTGGAGGCCGCCGTTTTGGAACGATCGTCTCCTGGTTTCTGCTGGGCGGCGATCTCTACACGGCGTACACGTTCATTGCCGTGCCGGCGCTGGCGTATGGAGCCGGAGCGCTGGCGTTCTTCGCGGTTCCCTACACCACCATCGCGTATCCGCTCGTGTTCCTGATCATGGCGAGATTTTGGACCGTAGCCAAGCGGCGCGGCTACGTCACGACAGCCGACTTCGTTCACGATCGCTTCGGAAGCCGTCCGCTCGAAACGGCAGTGGCGATCACCGGCGTGCTAGCCACTATGCCGTACATCGCGCTGCAGCTCATCGGCATGCAAGCCGTTCTCGAGCGCACCGGCATCGCCTCGAGCCATGGATCGGCGCTGCTTTTTTTGATCGTTGCTTTCGTTCTGCTCGCCGCGTACACGTTTACCAGCGGGCTGCGGGCGCCGGCAATGATCGCTTTCGTGAAAGACGCGCTGATCTATCTGACGGTGATCGTCGCGCTGGCGATCGTGCCGGCGCGGCTTGGCGGCTGGGCGCACGTCTTCGATGCCGCGCAGACCGCGCTGGCGGCAAAGCCGAAGCCGTCATCCATCATTCTGCAGCCCTCCGCATATTTTTCCTATGCCAGTTTGGCGTTGGGCTCCGCGCTTGCGCTGTTCATCTATCCGCATTCGGTAACGAGCGTGCTGAGCGCGAAGAGTGCCGGCGTCATACGCCGCAACTGCGCGCTGCTGCCGCTCTACAGCATTCTGCTCACCTTCATCGCACTGCTGGGATACTGCGCGCTGGCGGCCGGCATATCGGTAAAAAACGCCAACCTTGCGATTCCGGAGTTGTTCTTTCGATTTTTTCCCAACTGGTTCAGCGGCGTCGCTTTTGCGGCAATCGTGATCGGCGCCCTCGTCCCCGCGGCCATCATGTCCATCGGCGCGGCGAACCTCTTTGCAAGCAACATCCTGCAATCGTTCCAAGCGCGCGCCGCGCGGCCGTCTTCGGAGTTCAACACGGCCCGCTTCGTGGCGCTCGGCGTTCTTGCCGGCGCCTTTTGCATTGCGATCTTCATTAAACCGGCATTTGCCATCGATTTTCAACTGTTGGGCGGCGCCTGGATCCTGCAGATCTTCCCGGCCGTGATTCTCGGCTTGTACGCTCGCCTTCACCCTACGGCACTGCTCGTCGGATGGGCCGCAGGAATGGCCGCAGCCACTTGGATGGTGGTCGCAACGAGCTTTTCTTCGCTCTTCTCGCTGCACGCCGGTGCCTGGGCGCTGACCGGCGCCATCGTTTTTTACTCGCTGATCGTGAACGTGATCGTGAGTCTCATTCTTACCGGCATCCTGTACGCGATGAAAACGGATGCCGGCACGGACTTCACGACCGCCGCGGATTACGCATGAAGCCTACGCACCGGATCGTGCAGCCGGACGGCTGGAAGAGTCCGCGGGGCTACAGCAACGGCGTGGCGGCGCAGGGCGAAACGATCGCCGTTGCGGGGCAAATCGGGTGGAACGAGCAGGGCGGCATCGTATCGCACGATTTCGCCGAGCAAGCCGCGCAGGCACTTCGCAACGTGATCGCGGTGCTGGCTGCTGCAGGCGCGGGGCCGGAACACCTGGTTCGCATGACGTGGTACGTCACCGACAAGCGCGAATACGCGGCGGCGAGCGAGCGAATCGGACGCTTCTATCGCGAAATCATCGGCACGCACTATCCCGCGATGACGCTGGTGCAGGTGGCTGCGCTGCTCGAAGACGCAGCGAAAGTAGAGATCGAAGCGACGGCCGTACGGCCGATTTAGCCGGCGGCGCGTTCGCGCAGCCGGAACCGCTGCACCTTGCCGGTTTCCGTCCGCGGTAATTCGGGGACGAATTCGATTTCGCGCGGCATCTTGAACGCGGCGATGCGTTCGCGCACGAACTCCTGCAACTCCGCGGCTTTGCGCGGATCGCTTGAAGCACCGCCGGCGAGGACGACATACGCTTTGACGATGTTGGTGTGGTGCGCAGGATCGGGTTTTGCTACGACGGCACATTCCCGGACGTCGGCGTGCGCGAGCAGCGCCTGCTCTACTTCCGGCCCCGAGATGTTGTAGCCGGCCGAGACGATCATGTCGTCCGTGCGCGCCACATACCAAAAGTATCCGTTTTCGTCCATCCGGTACGCATCGCCGGGATAATTCCACCCGTTTTGGACGTACGTTGCCTGCCGCTCGTCGTCCAGATACCGGCATCCCGTGGGTCCCTTCACCGCGAGCCGCCCGATGGTGTTCGCAGGCACCGGTTGCCCTTGCTCGTCGTGAATCTCCGCAACGTACCCCGGCACGACTCTTCCGGTGGAACCTGCCACCGTTTCATGTTCGGGTGAGCCGATGAAGATGTGCAGCATCTCGGTGCTGCCGATCCCGTCCAAAATCTTTAATCCGGTGCGATCGTACCATCGCTCCCAAACCGGCTGCGGCAGCGTCTCGCCCGCGGAAACGCACGCGCGCAGCGACGAGATGTCGTATTTTCCGCACAACTCCGACATGGCCCGGTAAGCGATCGGTGCGGTAAACACGACGTTGACGCGATATTCTTGAATCGCTTGCATTAGTGGTTCCGCCGGCGCCTTTTCCAATAACAGCGTCGCAGCGCCGGCGTGCAGCGGAAAGAGCAAGATCCCGCCGAGCCCGAACGTAAACCCCAGCGGCGGACTGCCCGTAAACAGATCGTCTTGCCGAGCGCGCAGGACGTGCGCGCCGTAGGTATCGCAGGTTGCCAGAATATCCCGATGAACGTGCACCGCCGCTTTTGGCTTGCCGGTGGTTCCCGAGGTGAAGCCGATAATGGCGGGGTCTTCCGCCGCCGTGTCCACGTTGCGAAACGTCTGCGCTTTGCCGCTCATCCGGTCTTCCAACTCGTCCTTACCGAAACACATCAGCGCAAAGCCCGGGCGATCACGCGCGGCGATTCGCAGGTCGTCCGCAAGCCGCACATCGCACAACGCGTGACTCACCTGAGCCTTCTCGACGATGGCGGTCAGTTCGCCCGAGCGGTACAGAGGCATAGTCGTAACCGCAACGCCGCCGGCTTTCATCACTGCCAGCCAGCACGCGGCGAGCATCGGCGAATTCGCGCCGCGAAGCAACACGCGATTGCCCGGAACCACGCCCATGTCGTCCACGAGCACGCGCGCAATCCTATTTGCGCGCCGGAACAGATCGTCGTACGACCAGGTGACTGCGCCTCGTGAATCGCCCGCAGCAGGTGCCACGAGACAGCGGCGCTTGCCGTATCCAGATAGCACGTGCCGGTCCAACAAGCGTTCGGCGCAATTCATGCGCGGCGGATACTGCAATTCGGGAAGCGTGAAAATGAAATCGGGGCGGCGCTCGCGCGCAGGCAGATGATCGAGGACGAACGTATCGACGTGGCCGCTCTTCGGCGTCACGATGTCTCCAACAGGGATCGTGCGATGATCACCTGCTGTATTTCGCTCGCGCCCTCGTAGATGCGCAGCGCGCGCACGTCGCGATAAATCCGTTCCACAATCTCGCCTTGCGTCACGCCGCGGCCGCCGAACAATTGTACGGCCTCGTCCGCGACCCGGCCGCTGCTCTCCGTCGCGTACCATTTCGCCATCGCGGCTTCCCGCGTCACCCGCCCAGCGGTGGTGTCCTTGGCGTGCGCTGCGCGATACACGAGCAACGCGGCGGCGTCGATTCGCGTAGCCATGTCGGCAATCTTCGCTTGCGTGAGCTGCAATGCTGCCAGCGTCTTGCCGAAAATGCGCCGTTCGCGCACGTGGGCGATCGTTTCATCGAACGCCCGCCGCGCCAGCCCAACGGCAGCGGCGCCCACCGTCGAGCGAAACACGTCGAGCGTGGCCATCGCGATTTTAAAGCCTTCTCCCTCGGCGCCGACGCGATGCTGCGCGGGAACCCGGCAGTCGTGCAGCTGCACCGTCCCCAGCGGGTGCGGCGACATCGTCGCGATCCGCTCGCTCACCCGTAATCCCGGTGAATCGGCCGGCACGACAAACGCGCTCAATCCGCGCGAACCGAGCTCGCCCGTGCGCGCAAATACGACGTACACGTGCGCGATGCCGGCATTGCTGATCCACGTTTTTTCACCGTCCAACACGTACGCGTCGCCGTCACGCCGTGCGCTTGCGGCGGCCGCGGCCACGTCGGAGCCGGCCTCTCGCTCGGACAATGCAAAGGCCATGATCGCGCGCCCCGATGCCACCGCAGGCAAGAATTCCCGTTGCTGCTCGGGCGAACCGAACAAACTGATGGGGGCGCTTCCCAATCCTTGCATGGCAAACGCGAAATCTGCAAGCGCGTCGTGATAGGCCAGCATTTCGCGCGCGATGCAGAGCGTACGCGCCTCGAGTTGCAGGCAAGGTTGGAGCCAGCCGTCTGCAGCCAAGGCGGCGACCCAAGCCTTGCAGCGGCTTTCCCCCTCGCTCGAGCCGGGCGCTGCATGCGCATCGATCCACGCGCTCAGCCGCTCGCCAAAAGCGCGGTGCGACGCATCAAAGAACGGCCACTCCAAATGCGATCGATCGCGCACCTCAATCGCCCGCAAAGATCGGGGAATTGCCGCCGACGAACGCTGCGTATGCGCGTCGAAAGTCCTGCGTCGCCATGCACTCCGCTTGCGCGCGCGCTTCTGCATCGATGGCCTGCGCGAGCGGCATCTCCCACTCTTCGCGCAGCATGCGTTTGGTCATGGCATGCGCGAAGGTGGGGCCTGCAGCCAGTGCGCGAGCCGCTTCCGAAGCCGATTCCAGCAGGTGCTCCGGTTCGCGCAGCGCGTTGTAAAAGCCCCACGCTAGCGCGTCCTCACCGCCGATGGCGCGCCCGGTGAACAGTAAATCGGCGGCACGGCCATACCCGATGATGCGCGGCAGCATCGCGCATGCGCCCATGTCGCATCCTGCCAATCCGACGCGCACGAACAAGAACGCCACTTTGCTGCGCGCCGTGCCGTACCGCAAGTCCGAAGCCATTGCCAGAATGGCGCCCGCGCCCGCGCACACGCCATCGATGGCCGCGAGGATCGGCTGCGGACACTCGCGCATCGCTTTGACCAGATCGCCGGTCATCTGCGTAAACTTCCAGGACTCTGCGGGCTCGCTTTGCGTGAGCGGGCCGATGATCTCCCGCACGTCGCCGCCAGAGCAAAAATTACCGCCTTCGCCGGTGACGACGACTGCCTTCGTCGCCGCGTCGCTTTTGAGCGCGCGAAAAAAGTCGCGCAACTCCGCGTAAGATTCAAAGGTGAGCGGATTTTTTCGTTCCGGCCGGTCCAGCGTAACGGTCACGACTTTGCCGGCGGTGCGATACCGAACGTACGGCATGGGCGTCCCTCCTATCGTATCCGCAACGGAAAGTCTTCTTCGGCCGCCGCTCCGGCCGTGTTGCGCGCGATGACGCGCACCGTATACCGCCGGACGAAAATCGGCGGGACGTCGAAGACGTGCACGTAAAAGGCGAAGCGGCCGTAATTACGCCGGGGCGCGTTTATCGAAAACAAGTTGGTGCGAACCTCCACGCTGGCGACGTTGGTCGTCGTGACGATCGTTCCCGACCATGTTTGCCCGCGCCGCACGTCGTTGCTCGAAAAATGCATGGCGACGATGCGCGCCGGTGCGGCGTTGGCCGCAACGATCGGAGCCGGCAGCGTTTTGGCGGTCCCAAGCGACATGTTCGCCGGAAGGGCTGCCCGATGCGCGCCGCAGCCGGCAATCGCCGCCGCACACAGGATCGCAATCGCTCGCGCGAACATTGCCAGCTATCTGGGCGAAGCACGGCGCTTTTCCTGCTCGCGAAAGGCCGGCGCGAAGCCAAACTCGTATCGCTCAGAGTTATGCGTGGTGCGGCGGTTCGCAGCAAAATGCTCGATCTTTGGGTCGGCATCTGTACGCTTTGGATCTCCTGCGGCTTCTTCGTCGACGCGTGGGCACACGGGCACGTGCCCGTGGAAAGTTTTTTCACGCCGTATCACGCAGTGTTTTATGCCGGCATGCTGGCGCTCATCATCGTGCTCGTCGTATTTCTGCTGCGGCACGGCGGACTTCCGCGCAGCTATCGCGCGGCCGCGGCCGGAATCGCAATTTTCATCGCCGCCGGCATCGGGGACATGATCTGGCACCAGCTGCTGGGTGTTGAGGAAGGCATCGACGCGCTGCTCAGTCCGACGCATCAAGCATTGGGTTTAGGGGTATTTTTCGTTGCCGCCGCGCCGTTGTTATCGTCACTGCGGCGGCGGGAGAGCCTCGTGCGCTTGGCCGACCAACTGCCGCTCGTCTTTGCGCTCGCGACGTGGATCGAACTGGTGCACTTCGGCACGGCCTATGCCTTCGATCCGGCGGCAGGCCGAATCAACGCTCCGCCTTCCCCAACGGCGTTCCCGGCGGATTACTTCACGGCGCTCACTTTGGGATATTACAAACTTGGAACCGGAGTACTGGTCGTTATTTTTCAGAGCGCGCTGATGGCCGGATTCGGTTTGTTCGCCGCCACGCGCTTCTCGCTTCGGCCCGGAGCGCTTACCCTGATGTATCTGCTCGGTAACTTCGCCGCCGCGGCCGCCTTTACCAACGATGGGCCGCTGCTTGCGACAACGATCGCGATGAGTTTGGTCGCCGGAGTCACGGGTGATTCGATCGTTGCCGCGGCGAAGTCTTGGCCGAATCGCGTTCTGACATATCGCTTGCTCGGCACCTGCATTCCGGTTTCATATTTCGCCACCTACTTCATTGCCACGGCAATTGCGCAGCGCCTGTGGTGGGACTGGAACGTGCTGCTGGGCGCCGTCATTTGGGCCGGCGCTATCGGGTTCGCCCTGACTTTGCTTTGCATCGCGCAACCGCAGCGCGCGTAGCGCCTATCGCGCTCGCGGCCGCAGCGCTGATCGCGCATGCCGCTACGGCTCATCGCTACGGGTACTTTCGCGACGAACTCTACTTCATTGCATGCGCCAAGCATTTGGCCTGGGGCTACGTCGATCAGCCGCCGCTCGTCGCCTTTGCCGCGCTCTCGTCCGCACCGCTGAACTACGATCTTTCGGTGCTGCGCCTTCTGCCCGCAATTGCGGCCGCGCTTACGGTATGGTTGACTGCCCGCATCGCGCGCGAACTCGGCGGGGGCGCGTTTGCGCAAAGCTGCGCGGCACTCGTGACGCTGCTCGTGCCGGCGTATCTGCTGCTCGGCAACACGCTCACCACCACCTCGTTCGAACCGCTTTCGTGGACGCTGGTCGTATACTGCACGATTCGACTCGTGCGTACGGCCGATCCCCGCTATTGGATTGGCGCGGGCGCAGCGTTCGTATTCGGGATGTACGGAAAATATTCGATGCTGCTGCTCGCGGCGGCGCTCCTGATTGGACTGCTGCTCACGCCGCAGCGTAAGGTGATGCGCACGTGGTGGTTTCTTGCTGGTCTTGCGCTCGCGGCAATCGCGCTTGCGCCGAATATCGCGTGGCAGGCTCATCACGGCTGGCCGTTCGTGCAAGTCGTGCGCGGCGATTTCGCCCATCGTCACGCGTTCGCGAACGGGCTTGCGCTCGAGTACAAAGGCGTCGCGCAAAACGCGGCTGCGTTCGTTGCCGAACAGCTGCTGTACGCCAACCCGATCTCGGTGCCGATTTGGCTTGCCGGTTTGGCCGCACTCGGCTTTGCCGCGGCCTACCGATGTTTTCGCTATATCGCGATTTCGTACGCCGTCCTGCTGGTGCTCGCCATCCTGCTGCAGGGCAAAGGCTACTACATCATCGGCATTTACGCACCGCTGCTTGCGGCGGGCTGCGTTGTATGGGAACGCATGCTGCGTACGAGTCGTGCGCGAACCGCGGCGGTCTCGGTATTTCTCGTTGTTACGCTGCCGTTCGTGCCGCTCTCGCTGCCGGTGCTGCCGATCGACTCGTTCGTTGCATATTCCGGGCTCTTACGACTGACCGGGCAGAACGGCTCGCCGGCGCACGTGATCCAACCGGTGTACGCCGAAGAATTCGGGTGGAACGAACTAGCGCGGAACGTGGCCGCCGTGTACCAACGGCTGCCGGCGCGCGAGCGAATTCGCACGGCGGTATTCGCGGATACGTACGCGGATGCGGGCGCGCTGGACTTTTTCGGCCCGCGCTACGGCCTGCCGCCCGCTATCAGCGCGCAAAACACCTACTATTTGTGGGGCACGCGCGGATACGACGGATCGACGCTCATAGCAGTAGGCGCCACGCAAATCGATCTCGTTCGAACGCTCTACCGCAACGTGCGGCTGGTCGCGACTTCGAGTGATCCACGAACGTGGATCGTCGAAGGACCTACGCCGATCTATTTGTGCTCACAGCCGATAGCGCCGTTGCCCGTGTTGTGGCCCCGCCTGCGCTGGTACGGAGCGTGACCTTGCACGTGCGCGCTGCGCGGCTCGATGATAGCGCGGACATCGCTCGCGTGCACCTCGCCGGCTGGCGCGAAAACTACCGCGGAATCCTAGAGGACGCGCGCATCGAGCGCCACACGCTGGCAAGCCGCACGGCGACGTGGCACGCGGCCCTGGCAGAACCGCAGCGCATCGTGCTCGTAGCATGTGATGAACATGAAACAATCGTCGGTTTCGCGAGCGCGCTGCGGTTGGCTCCGGCTCGCGACGGCTTCGATGCATATCTTCAGGCGTTGTATTTCACCACCGCCGCGAAAGGCCGCGGTGGTGGGCGCGCACTCCTCAGAGCGCTGGCCCAACACCTTATTCGGGCCGCGGCAGCGAACATGGCGCTGCGCGTCCTGCGAAACAATGCTCCTGCGCGCGTTTTTTACGAACGGTTGGGCGCGCGTCTGGTCCCAGAGGGTTGTTCTATCGAGGCTGGAGGCTTCGACGACCTCGTGTACGCGTTCGATGATCTGCGAGCGTTGCTTTAGTGGGCGTTCCCCAAAGCACGGCACGCAGTGTGCGGTACCATCAGATACCAACTATCTGCTTCTCGGTCTCATCATCAAGGCGATTACGAAAGGCAGAGTAGGAAAGTAAATTCGCAAGCGGCTGCTGACGCGGTTCGGATTGGTGCAACGCTTGGCATGGAGCGACATCGACGCTCTGGCGTCAGGCGTGCAGCGTGGGCCGCTTGCCAGAGATGCAGTGGGCCATTCGGGATGTGCGCTGTGGACCGGCGCCACTGGCCCACCGCCGCGGGCTTGTGCCATCGTAAGCATGCCGTCGGCAGGAGGCTATGTGCTTTCGATTCTGCGTCGCGTGCTGCGTAACCCCAAAAAATACGCGGATCGCGCCTTTTGGACTTCACTGCTCCTATATTTACGCAAGGTGCTGTATTTTCGCAGCGTTTACGTGATCCCGGCATTGCTCCGGCGCATGGTGGGTGCGCGCCCGCCGCGCGTCTACGTCTTTCCGCTGCCGATGGGCCACTATTTACTTGCAGAGGTCTACGTAACATGGAAGGTCTTTTGGTTCTGTAACGTCGCGATGACCACGGAGCATCCGGAGCGTGCGGATCTCGCCATCGCGTGGAATCCAACCACGATGTACGAGCCGGACGAGGAGAAGCTGCAGCGCTTAGAGTCCTCGATGCACGTAATCAACGCCCGGTGTACCGATATCCGAAAATCCACGGTCGACGCGGCTGGGGAATCCGCGTTCGGATACTCACTGGCCATCGATCCGACGAGATACGCAGGTCCGATTGTCCGCAAGTCCGAGGTAAACGGCGCGCACGACGGCTGTGTGCTGCAGGGCCCGCTCTTGCAAGACGAGCCCGGGTACGTTTATCAGCGTTTCGTTTCGTATCCGACGCCGCTGGGCTTTGCAGAATGGCGCGTCTACATCGTCGGCAGCGCACCGGTGATGACCTCGGTAAGCTATCGTTCGGATGGGAAGCGCTTCGCCGCGAAGAGCGACAGCTGCGCGGCGATGTCTATCGAAAATGCGTTTTCACGCGACGAGCGCGAACGAATACGAGCGTTCTGCCAACGGATGCACCTGGAGTTCGGCGTACTAGACGTTCTTCGGGACGCTTCGGACGGGCGCGTCTACGTTAGCGACTGCAACACCACAGCGTGCGGGCCCTCGATGATGGAACTGCGTTTCTCCGAACAAATGCAGATCATGCGCGTCGTCGGGCGCGAATTTGAGCGTGAATACCTCGCACCATTGCGATCGAGAAATCGAAAACGCTTTCCGGAAGCGAAAAACCCTGTGCGCAGCCGTACCTCGTAAAAGTGTAGTCACCGGAGCCGGCCTCTAGGGGACGCGGGCCCAGGGCTGCGCCGGTCGGAGCGCCTCCCTTACAAGGAGGCCGTCGCGATGTTGGCCGCTTCCAGATCGCACCGTTTCCTCGTGAAATCGGTGCATTTCCGCGCCCGTGAGTGCACTTCAGTGAGCGAAAATGCACCGAAATGCCGGGCCGACAAGGGTCAAAACAAGGGCCAAAAAATCCGGCCGAGCCGCCTTTCTCAACACATCAGCGACTGTGGAAGGGTCATCTGGCGGGTAAGCCTTTTGACCAAGCCGATATGTGCTCTAGGCGACTGGAAGCATTTCAGCCTGTGACATTGCAGCCACTCGAGCTGGAACTTCGGTCTTGTATATTTGATTTGGGACCAAGAAAAGGGGCCAATTTGATCGCGACGCTTCCACATAGTCGCGAAGGAGGTCCCTTTGGACCCTATACCAGACGAGCTGATTAAAGAGATAGGGCGATACGTTACTGATTGGCTTGCCGGTATTGTTGCTCCACGGCGTCCAAGCGGCTTAATTTACCACTATTGGGACGCCACGGCGTTACTCGGCATCTTTCAAACGAAGTCATTATGGGCGACTGGAACGCGTTACTTAAACGACAGGCTTGAACACGACCTACCGTATGAACCAGCGATGAACGCCATCATTAACATGGCGGACCTTACGCGCATCGTTGGCGCAGATATAGTTCCAATGCAATAGGCATGGAGACATATGTTGCGTGTTTCTCCGAGGACCCCGATATTCTGAGTCAGTGGAGATCATATGCGACGACGGCTTGGGTTTTGCGGTCGGTTTCAATACCGAGCGTTTGCGCGGGTTAAGGTATCATGACGGTCAAGATTTGCCACTATACCGTATGCTATATGCTGACACTGAACAACGCGATCAGATAAATGAGTGCGCTCATCTTGCCGTCGACCGCAAAGCCTTCGATGGTCGTCAGCTCTTGGTCCCGACCGCCGCAATGGGCAAAATGCACGAGCGCTTTGCTACGCCGCCCAGATGTACCGTGCACGGCCCGTACTGCCCGAGTCCGCATCCCAAGTGCGGACCGCCTAACCCGAGTTCGTCGCGCAGAACATAAAGCAGCGGCGTCGCCGGATCGACATCGAGGCTGCGAGTTCGCCCGTTAATCTTCAATACGAAGTGTCGATCGGACATTTTCACCGGCGAGCAGTGTTCGTAACAATTCCACCTCCGCGCGCAATTCGCGGTTCTCGTTCGTGCGTTCCACGACCGCAACGTGATCGTACGCCGCTGTTGCTCGCTCAACCAGTTCCCGGAGCAGTTCGACGTCCTTCTTATCAGGATGCGCCCCGCTGATGTGAGACCCGTACAACACGAAACCGATTAAGCGGTGGCGTACGGTGCACGGAATGGCTATTGCAGGCGATGCAATCGAATGGGGAAGGCGGTCATCTTCATCGAATGCGCCCTGCGGCACAATCGGGCGCTCTTCCGTGCTCAGATAAAGCGCTAATCGATGGCCGCGCTCGAGGTATTGCAAACAGCCCTCCGGCCATCCGCAAGCCGCTGTGCGCGTGAAGCCGTGCTCGCCCTCCGCGCGGAACACCGCCGCAGATGCAAGCGACATCACCTGCGCTGCATCTTTGGAAACGACGCGATCGATAACATCCCACGACGGTGCATGCGCCAGAGCACTGCCGAGGCGTCTCAGGTTTGTTTCGGCCTCGTGTGCGGAGCGGAACACGTATCGATCGACCATCATGTCGCTCCAGTTGTGGATGCGCTGAAACGCGAAGCCCAGCGTCAGTGCGGTGCAAACCTCTAGAATGAATCCCAGTTGCACCTGCTCTAAGCGTTTGGAGACGAACCAGTCGATCAGTGCGAGAGCGCCTACGATAATGGACGTCAGCATTGCGTAGACGAGCGCACGGCTCACCACAAAGCTCACGTCGACGATCCGTTCGCGAAGCAGAGCATACGCCGCTGTTGCAAACAGCGTTACCGGCACGATGTTGAGAATAGACTGTTGGGCATACGTCAGGTAGGTGGTCGCAAGCAGATCTTTCGTCGCGACCGCCAGTCCCGAAGTAACGACGCCAACTGCGATCCAGTCTAAGCGCGCGCGCGATCGTATTCGCGACGACCGATACGTTGCAACGATTGCAAGCGCGGCTAGGAGGTAACCTCCAAGCGTTAGTGAGGAATCGATGGCGTCAGTTTGGGCAAACGTCCAAAATCCGAGCTCTTGCGGCTTGCCGAAGCTTACTATGCCATCGGCAATCCCGAGTGCCGCAGCCGCCGCAATGAACGCCTTATCCGTCCGTTGCAGCGAGCGGTGCGCCGAAGCTATAACGAACAACGTCAAGCCGAATGTTGACGCGATCACCAATACCGAGGAGAGAATTGCCCACGGCACGTACAGCTGCAGGCCACGAAGCGCTCCGGATAGCACCGTTTCCGCCGGCGCTATCGCGGATAGCGAATACAAGAACAAGCCCCATGTCGGAGGCGAAGGGCGAAACAAGAGGAGCGCCGCGGCGAACAGCAAGCAAAGAATGTATAGCGTTTGCCGCGCGGCCAGGTACGGCAGATGCGCCTGCGACTCTGCAACTGCAACTAGCCGGAGATCTCGCGGCCGGAGCGCAACCACCGAGACTTTCAAAACGTCACCGGGCTCGCGTGCCACGCCTCGCAGAGCGTAGTTACGGGTCGCGTCGCTATTGTGCTGCAGGCTGATCGCGTCGCCCGCGCGCAGCCCTGCCTGTGCTGCCGGCGAATCGCGCGCTACTGTCGTTACCGCGGAGCCATCAGTCGCAAAGCCGAAATTACCGATTGGATGTCCGGCAAGACGTAAGAATTCGGCGCCCGCGTTGGCGAGCGCGAATAAGCCCAGGAAAAGCACGACAGCAATTCGTACCGCGGTGCTGCCGCGCCGCCGTGCGTGCACGCTTGTATCTACGACAGGTGCCGCCGCGTCCCCCTGAGCATTACGTCATCCAGAAGTAAGCTTGCTACCGAGCAACCGATCTCTTGCCGGACGTCGCGTCTAATGCACGCGACTCATCGGATAGAAACTCCGCCACGATCCATGCGGATCCGGCAATCGCGAAAGTCTGCAGGCCTCGCTCCAGTTCCCCGCTTGGCCCGGCTGTGCGATCAACATCGGAATCCAAATCGAAACGCCGAAAATCACGAGCATAACCGTGAGAAGCCGTAGCGCTTTGTTTCTTCCTCCGGAGGAAAACCGTTCTCCCGGCCTATACAGGCTCGTTAGTCGCGCGCGAGGCTTGTGACCCGACGGGCAGTCAGCAAGCGCTGGGAGGCCAAGCGTCGCGCGGTGGACAAGCTCGCGTGACCAGTGTACCAGCGCGTATGTCATTTGAGTGGCACAAGGGTAAAGGCGAGGGTCAAGGGTGCGCCCAAAATCGAGCACGACGGAAAATCGTATATAGAATAAGCCCCGGGCGATTAGTCAGTTGGGAGAGCGCCTCCCTTACAAATAGGCCGTCGCCTTTTTGCGCATGCAGTTGGGCTACCTCGACGTTGGCTTGCTGCCGGCTTCGCACGTCGATGCCTTGTACGACCGTGGATGGGCGCACGCTACGGTGCGTGGCCCCACTGCGGCTGCTCCTGACGAAGCAACAACCAACAGGAGTAGCCATATGATGCTCAGGCGCCAGAAAAATACCGGGGCCGCCTAAACCGTATCGGACGAAATCCCAGTCAGTTAATGCAGCAGATTCGCAGCACCACTGCGGCCGTGTTCCGGGAGCACGATTTCGGCGCCGTTCTGCGAGCCCTCGCACAACTGCACGACGGCGTCCGCGACTTCTTGCGGCGTAACGATCCGGCCGCCGGGATTGTTGTTTGCAAGCTGAGCTAATGCTTCGCTTTCGGACATGCCGGTGCGCTTGACGATATTCGCCTGCGCCTGCTGCAGCATGTCGCTTTGCGTGTAGCCCGGGCAGACCGCATTGACCGTCACGCCGGTCTCACGCAGCTCCGCCGCTAAACAGCGGGTCAGCCCCATGACGCCGTGCTTGGCCGCGGCATAGGCGCTGATGTACGGTGCACCGGCCAAACCGGCGATGCTCGCGATGTTGACGATCCGGCCCCATTTCGCGTCAACCATTTCGTCGATCACTAGCCGCGTGCACAGAAACGTGCCCGACAAGTTCGTGGCGATAATGCGATTCCACATCGCTGTATCGGTTCGTTTGAACGGTGCCGACTCCGCGATTCCGGCGTTGTTCACGAGAATTGAAACCGGCCCGTTAGCCCGGCGGCACGTATCGAACGCGCGCGCGATTTCGCTTTCGTCTGCAACGTCGGCCTGCGCGTTGACAAATCCGTCGCCGGTATCGGCCGCGCGGCGGCTCACGATGCTCACGCGAGCACCGGCAGCACTCAGCGTTCGCGCGACCTCCAGACCGATGCCGCGGCCCCCGCCCGTCACCACGGCGTGTCTGCCGTCGATCATATCTGCGCGCTTTGCTCGGCTGCGCGCGCTAAGTTGCGCTCGAGCTGCGATTTTCCGGACAAGTACTGCACCGGCCACTTCATCTCTGCATAACCCAGCTGCGCTGCCGCGTGCAGCGTCCACTGCGGGTCGGAAAGATGGGGACGGGCGAGCGCGCAGAGATCGGCGCGGCCCGCGGCGATGATGCTGTTGACGTGATCGGGTTCGTAGATGTTGCCCACCGCCATCGTAGCGATCCCGATTTCGTTACGAATGCGATCGGCGTACGGCGTTTGGTACATCCGGCCGTACACGGGCTTGGCTTCGCGCGAGGTTTGGCCGCTCGAAACGTCGATGAGATCGACGCCGGCCTCGTTGAACGCACGGGCGATCTCAACGGCGTCTTCCGCGGTGATTCCGCCCGGAACCCAGTCCGTCGCCGAAATGCGAACGGACATCGGGCGCTCCGGCGGCCACTGCGCGCGCATCGCGCGAAAAATCTCCAGCGGATACCGCAGCCGGTTCTCGAGCGATCCGCCGTACTCGTCCACGCGCTGATTCTGCAGCGGTGTGATGAAACTGGACAGCAGGTATCCGTGCGCGCAATGCAGTTCCAGCATGTCGAAGCCCGCCGAAAGACCCCCCTGGGTCGCCCGCACGAATTCTGCTTTCACGCGCTCCATATCGGCGTGCGTCATCTGGGCCGGCTGCTGATTTTCCGGACCGTACGCAAGGGGCGACGGCCCGATCACCGGCCAGTTGCCCTCCGGCAGCGGTTCGTCCATGCCTTCCCACATGAGCTTGGTGGAACCCTTAGGGCCGCTGTGGCCGAGTTGCAGGCATATTTTGGCTTGCGTCCACTCGTGTACGAAGTCCACGATGCGCTTCCATCCGGCGGCATGTTCCTCCGTATACATTCCGGTGCAGCCGGGCGTAATGCGTCCCTGCGAGGCTCACGCAAGCCATCTCGGTGTAGACGAGGCCGGCGCCTCCCAGGGCGCGGCTTCCCAAATGCACGAGATGGAATTCGTTGGGCATACCGTCGACCGCGCTGTACATGTCCATGGGCGAGACGACAACGCGGTTGCGCAATTCGAGGCTGCGCAAACGAAACGGCGTGAACATCGGCGGGACTGGTTCAGACCCCCGCGCGAGCCAACGCTCGATTCGCTCGACATACGTCCTATCGCGCAGCCGCAAGTTCTCGTGACTGATGCGTTGGCTTCGCGTGAGCAAGCTATAGGCAAACTGCTCGGGCGGAAGGCGCGCATAGCGTGCCACGTGCTCGAACCACTCCGTGCTGTTCCGAGCGGCGTTCTGCAGCCGAAGCACTTCCAAGCGACGCTCGCGCTCGTACCGTGCGAACGCACCGGCGCGCGTGCTCTCCACGCGTAGCGCATCGGATAGCGCGACGGCATCTTCCATCGCCAGCTTGGTTCCCGAACCCACGGAAAAGTGTGCGGAGTGGGCCGCGTCCCCCAGCAGCACGACGTTCCCGTACGTCCAATTGGCATTGCTCACCCGCGTGAAGTTGATCCAGTCGCGGCCGCGCAAGTGGGCGGTGTTTGCCTGAAGACGGTGCCCGCGCAGATACGGCTTGAAGAGCGCTTCGCAAAATGCGAGCGTCGCGCTCGTGTCGGCCTGGTCGAGTCCGTGCGCCAGCCACGTTTCCTCACGACATTCGACGATCCAGGTACTGGTCTGCGGCTCAAAGCGATACGCGTGCACCGTGAACCAGCCGTGCTCCGTCCGCTCGAAGATGAACGTGAACGCGTCCAACAGTAACGTGGTGCCGAGCCACACGAAACGGCACTTACGCGTGTCGAGATCCGGTTGGAAATGCCCCGAGAACTCGCTGCGGATTCGGCTGTTGATGCCGTCGGCCGCGACGATCAGATCCGCGTCGCGATACGGTTCGATATCCGTGGCCTCGTGTTCGAACACCAGCTCCACGCCAAGTTCTTGCGCGCGCTCCTGCAAAATAGTGAGCAGCCGTTTGCGCGCAATCCCGCTAAAGCCGTGTCCCCCCGAACGCATGACGTGGCCTTTGAAATGGATCTCGATGTCGTCCCAGTGTACGAAGCTCGCCACGATGCGATCGTGCGTATCTGCGTCGGCCGCTCGCAGCCGCTCCAACGTCGCATCCGAGAATACGACGCCCCACCCGAACGTATCAAACGGGCGATTCCGCTCGATGACGCGAATTCGGTGGTGCCGGTCCGCTTTCTTCATCAGCAGCGCGAAATACAGTCCGGCTGGCCCGCCGCCGATGCACGCGATATCCACTCCGGCGCGGTTTTGCAGTTGGCCGATGAGTCCTTTTACTCGGGCGAGAAGCTTGTAGTTAGCGCGTACTCAACGACGACGGGCGCGTGGTCCGAAAACCGCTGCTCGCGGTAAATCGACGCGCGGCGAACTGCGGCGCGCAAGTCCGGAGTGATCAGATTGTAGTCGATGCGCCATCCGTTGTTGCGTTCGAACGCATTTTGAAAGTTAGACCACCAGCTGAACTGTTTAGGCTCTTGATTGACGACGCGGAACGCGTCGACCCAACCCAATTGGGAGAGCACGCGCTCCATCCAAGCGCGCTCGTGCGGAAAGAAGCCGGAAATCCGCGAGCAGCGCACGGGATTGTACACGTCGACGTCCTCGTGGGCAATGTTGAAGTCTCCCGCGATGACGTAGGAACGCCCATCTTGCCGCAGCTGCGCCAAATAGTCGATGAACCGGTCCAGAAAGGCCTCTTTGACGATTTGGCGGGGCGGCCCCATGGCGCCGGAGGGAACGTAGAGTGAAACGATGCACTTGTTGCCGTAATCGAACTGCAGCCAGCGCGCTTCGCGATCGTACTCCGGCCAGCCCCAGCCCCGGACGATGCGATCCGGCGCGTTTTTCGCGTAAATCGCGACGCCGCTGTAGCCTTTCTTTTCCGCGTCGAAAAATACGCCGGTGTAGTTTGCGACGGCCGCCGCTTCGAACGGCAGCTGGTGTTCCTGCGCCTTCGTTTCCTGCAGGCAGACGAAGTCGGCGTCTTGCGCCTGCATCCAGGCGTAGAAACCTTTGCGCGCCGCGGATCGGATGCCGTTGCAGTTGAGGGTAATGATTTTCACGTGTAGTGCTTCGACGGGCTCAGCATGACAAGGTAGTGCTTCGACAGGCTCAGCATGACAATATGGCGCAGCATGACAAGGTAGTGCTTCGACAAGCTCAGCATGACAATATGGCGCAGCATGACAATATGGTTCAGCATGACAAGGCGGTGCTTCGACAGGCTCAGCATGACAACGTGGTGCAGGGTGCTTAACGTTTGCGCACGATCATCAGTCCGTCGCCGATGGGCAGTAGCGTCGCGTCCACGCGTTCGTCCCGGCCGATCTTCGCGTTGAGTCTTTGCAGCGCGACGGTTTCCTCATCCGTCGATCCGGTCTTTGCGACATCGCCGCCCCACAACACGTTGTCGATAGCGATAAGGCCGTTGGCGCGAATCAGTTCCAAGCAACGCTCGTAGTAGGCATCGTAGGCGCTTTTGTCGGCGTCGATGTATGCAAAATCGAAACGCCCCCTTTCGCCGTGCGCGATGAGATCGTCCAGCGTTTCGGCTCCCGGCGCCAATCGCAGGTCGATCTTTTGCGCGACGCCCGCTCGCTGCCAATACCGGCGGGCCACCGACGTGTAATCTTCACTGACGTCGCACGCGATCAGTGTGCCATCGGGCGGCAGCGCGAGCGCAACACCCAGCGCGCTGTATCCCGTAAAGACGCCGACTTCGATGCACCGCTGCGCGCCGATGAGCCGCACCAGCAATTGCAAAAACTGCACTTGGTCCGCACCGGTTTGCATACCGGCGGCGGGAAGCTTGACGGTTTCAGCGCGCAGTTCCGAAAGTACCGGAGCATCGCGCAGCGTCGTCGCGAGGATGTACTGCGCAACGTCCTCCGGCAGGAAAAACGATCGGGTGCTCATGCTGGCTCCGCCTTGATGATCTCGCGCGCGGCGTTCCAGCCGGGTGCGCCCATGACGCCGCCTCCCGGATGCGCCGCGGACCCGCACAAATACAGCCCTCGGAGCGGCATCGCATAGCCGGCATAGCCTGGCGCCGGCCGAAACATGAAGAGCTTGTCCAGGTTCATCGCGCCCTGAAAGATGTTGCCGCCGGTTAAACCAAACGTGGCTTCCAAGTCCTGCGGCGTGAGGATTTGCCGGTCGATGACCGAGCCCGTGAAGCCGGGTGCGTACTGCTCGACGATCTCAAAGCAGCGATCCGCAAACGCATTCTTCGTCGCGTCGTCCCATCGACCGCCCTTGAGATCGTATGGCGCGTATTGCACGAACATCGACATCAAATGCTTGCCCGGCGGCGCAACGCTTGCGTCGAGCGAGGAGGGCATCGTACATTCGACGATCGGATCGCGTGAAGGCCGTCCGTATTTCGCATCGTCGTAGCCGCGCTCGATGTAGTCTTGATCCGGGCAGAGGTGCACCGTGCCGCGATGCTGCGGTCCGGACTCGTGGCCGGGGAACGCCGTAAAGCTCGGCAAGCGTTCCAGCGCGACGTTGATCTTCGCCGACGCACTCTGATAGCTGATCCGGTCGATGGCGTCCATGAATCCGGGCGGCAGATCGGCGCGTTCCCCGTCGAGCAATTTGTTGAACGTGACGTTGCAGTCCGCATTGCTGGCGACCACGCCGGCGGAAAAACGCTCGCCGTCAACGAGTTCGACGCCGGTGACCGCTCCATCTCGCGTGAGAATTCGGGCGACTTCCGCCTCCGTCCGAATCTCCACGCCGAGATCCGTCGCCGCGCGCGCGAGCGCTTGCGTCAGGCCGCCCATGCCGCCTTTCACGTAGGCCCACACGCCGCGCTTGCCGTTGGTCTCTCCCATGACATGATGAAAGAGCACGTAGGCCGTTCCCGGCATCGAGGGCGATGCGAACGCGCCAATGATCGCATCGGTCGCGAGGGTCGCTTTGAGCTGCTCCGATTCGAACCAGCGATCCAAAATCGGGCGCGCCGCACCGGTGAGCACTTCGACCGCCTCGCTCATCCCCGGACCGAGCTTTTTCATGTCCAGACCGAGCATGCCCATTTGCAGCACGTCCGTCAGCGACGGATTGAGCAAATTCGGCGGCCGCTTCGTGAGCGTCGGCTCGATCACCGAAGCGACGCGCAGCAGCATATCCTCGTACTTGGGATAGCTTGCCGCATCGCGGCGGCTGAACTTAGAGATCTCGAGCACGTCTTCATCCGGCGATGCGCCGAGCATCAGATAGCGGCCGTCCAAAAACGGCGAGAACGAGGCCGGATTGCGTTCGAGGAGCTCGAAACCGTACGCTTTCAACCGCAGGTCGCGCACGATTTCGGGTCGAAACAGACTGTTGACGTAGGCGGCCGTAGAGACTTTGAAACCGGGGAACGTGCGTTCTTCAGTGACGCAAGCGCCGCCCAGGACGTACCGGCGTTCGAGCACGAGCACCTTCCACTTTGCGCGCGCCAGATAGCACGCGGCGACCAGTCCGTTGTGGCCGCCGCCGACGATAATGGCGTCATACGTTGATTGCATGGTTCTCCCGTTTACGGCTTCCGAAAAGATAAACAATAACTCCGCTGCCGACCATTGCGGCAGTCAAACCCAAAACCTTCACGACAGCCAGCGTTTTGTTCGGTTCGTCCTGCGCCGGGACGGCCGCCAGTACGATCGCCCCCAGCGTGGTGAGCAAGCCGATCGCCGCCGCACCGACCACGCCTGCGGTCCGGCGCAATTTGATTGCCGATGCGAACAAAAACACAAACGGAATCATCGTGATGAGCACCGTAGCGCTGACCAACACGTCGTACGCACCCTTGACGCTCGTGCCGCCTTGACCGGCGACGATGAATACGGCAGAAATGCCGGCTTGCGTGAGCAGCGCCACGATCGGCGAACCCCAGCGCGGGTGAACGCGCCCGAACGCCGGCGGCAAATAGCGGTCGATGCCCGCGACGAACGGAATGCGCGCCACTGCGCCCAGCCACGCGCCCACGCTTCCAAGGCAGCTCACCGTCACCAGAACCGCGGCAATCGGCGTCAAGATCAGCCAGCCGGAACGCGTCGCCACGTGCTGGATGGCCTGCATTACGCCGTACAGCCCGCTCACCCGCGAGGGCGCTAAGGCCGCCAGAATTGCGAGCGTTCCAACGATGTAGATCATCGCGATGCCGGGCGCCGCGAGCGCGAGCCCCCGCGGAATGTTTTTACGCGCATCTCTGATCTCGCCGGCCATGAACGGCACCGCTTCCGGACCCGTCCACGCGAACGCGATGACCGACCAAAAGATCAAATCCTTGAGCTGCAAGCTCGGACGCATAGTTGCGCCGGTGATCGGCGTGGCAGAGCCGAACTTCCACCACGCGAACGCGCCCAGCCCGATCAGGATCAGCGTTGCGGCAAAACGGCTCGCCGCCCCGACGTTGTTGAGCCATTTTCCGACGTCGAGCCCCAGCACGTTCACGATCGTCGCGAGCGCAAAGCCGATCAGCGACACGGCGATGAAATATGCCGGCGAGTTCGCGAGCCGCGCCGAATGGCCGCCGATAATGAACAGCGCGTTTCCGGCGGTAAAATACAGCAGTGCGGGAAAATACGGCAAATTGCTGCACCAGTAGGTCCATCCCGTGATGAATCCGCCGAACGGGCCGAAGGCACGTTTGCTCCAAACGTAGAGGCCCCCCTCGTCGGGATAGCGCGCGGAAAGCGCCATTACGACGACGGAGATGGGCACGAACATTGCCGCGCACCCGATGAGCCACACCGGCACGGATGTCGGGCCTGCTGCGGCCGCAGTTGCGACCCATTGAAGATTCGTGCAGGCAATGAGAAAGAACAGCGCCACGTCCGGCAGGCCGAGGCTTCGCCGAAGCTGCACGGTCTCTATACCATGTACGTTTTTGGCGGCGATTGCATGCGCAAGATCGTTCGATCGATCGCGAAGGGCGCAATGTCGATGCGCGTGTTGCCGTCGAGAGCGAGATCGCTCAGGATGCGCCCGATGACGGAGGCGAACTTGAACGCGTGCCCCGCTCCTACCGCAACGTGCACGTTTGGATGGCCGGGCAGCGTATCGATGACGAAGTCGCGATCGGGTGTGAGCGTATACAGGCACGTTTTGATCAAGTGTTCCGCGCCGAGCGCGGACGGTAGATGCGCCTGCAAGAAGCCGCGCACGCAGGCTGTAATGTCGGGATCCGGATCGAAGCCGCGCTCATCCGGATCGACCGGCTTTCCGCCCGCGTCCTGCGTCACTTTGACCGCCGGTTCCCCGAAGACGGGAAATCCGTAAAACGACGGATCGTCCATCCAAATCCACACTGGAAAGCGTTCGCGCGCGAACGGGTGTAAATCGGGTGGCGCAAAGTACATCGCCTGCTCCTTGGTAACCTCGAGCGGCAGAAAGGCATCGAATTGCCGCAGCGCCCGGTTCGTCCACGGACCCGCCGCGACGATCACATCCTTGGCGGTATAGCATCCCTTCGTCGTGCGAATCTCGACTTCGCCGCCGGTGCTGCGCATGAAAAGTACGGGCTCGTTTGCCTGCAGCGTCGCGCCAAGTTCGCGCGCGAGGCGCTGGTGCACGTGCGTTGCGCGTTCGGCGGCGAGCACTCCGCCTTCGCTTTGAAATAACCCGTGGACGCTCTGGTCGATGATAAATGCGGGAAACCGGCGCCGGATCTCGCCCGCGTCGAGCGTTTCGTATGCAACGCCGCAGGTTCGCATGGCGTTTGCATAGCCTTCCAACGGAATGGCGCCCCCGCGCGGCCCCAGATCCAACCCGCCCGTTTTAAAGACGAGCTGGGTGCGGCCATGCTCTTCCACTGCGGCCCACGCGCCGTAGGCTTCTTGTGCCAAGCGCACGTAGTGCGGCAGATGATACGAGAGCCGAATGACGCGTGAGTGATCGTGCGATTCTCCGCGAGCATGGCCCAGATCGAATTGCTCCAACCCCAGAACGCGCGCTCCGCGCCGCGCCAGCCAATACGCCGCTCCACTGCCGATGCCGCCCAGACCCAGAACGACGGCATCATAGGGCCGGCTCACGTCCTGTCAAACCGCGCGGCGATGTAGCGCCGGATGTCCAAGCTGGCGTTCTCCATCGGCGCGTAATAGCCGTACTCGAAGGAGCGGCTGTTCATGCCGCTCTGCACGCTCTCGCAGACGCTCCAGTCCTGCCGGTTGATCAGATCCCAAAAATCGACGGCATCCGAGGGGTCGAACTGCGCTTTGCGCATCTCGTCGGGATGAAAAAGCAGATCGCAGATCACGGCGGTGCGGTGCGGTCCGTCCGGCAGCAGCCGGAACGCCGCAACGTGCTCCGCGCTCAAGCTGAGCAGCATATTCGGATACACGAGTTCGCCGTTGTGGCGCACGCGTTCATCGTCGTTTAGACCCGCGAACGGCTGCCGCGTGGTGGTGCCGGAAAACGTAAACGTGAATGCGCCCTCGCGGTGCGGGATGCCGCGATCCCAGTCCAACTCCGAACCGCCGCGCCGCTTAAATTCCGGCACGATCCGGCAGAGCTCCGGGTGAACGCCCGCGCAGTGATAGCACTCGTTGTAGTTTTCCAGCAGCACCTTCCAATTCGCCCGCACGTCGTACGTCATGGTTTTGGCGATGCGCAAATCGGCGAGCGGATAGCGAGTCAAACGCTCCGGCACGGGACCGAGCTGGTCGCGCAGCGTTGCTCCGTGCGCACCGGCGTGCTTGGGATCCAAGTGGACGAACACGAAACCACCCCACTCGGACACGGCAACGCGATGCAGACGTCTGGCTTGCGGTGGAATCGCGTCGAACGGTACGAACGGTGCGGCGATGAGCTCGCCGTCGGCGGCGTAGGTCCAACCATGATACGGACAGCGAATCGCGCCGCGCAGCGTGCCTTCGCCGCAAAGTAACCGGCTGCCGCGGTGCCGGCAGAGGTTCACGTGCGCGTGCAGCGCGCCATCCGGTCCGCGCAACACGATGATGCTTTCGCCGGCCACGTCCGAGGCGCGATATGCGCCTGGCGCGCTCCAGGCCTCTGCGCGTCCAACGTACATCCACTGATCCCAAAAAATGGCGGCCTGCTCCCGAGCGTAAAACTCCGGCGCAAGATAGGCATCTTTGGGCAGCGAGCGTTCCAGCTCGACGAAGGGCGCACGTACGGTCATCGGAATCTCGCTTCCTCGCTTGAAGCGCCATATTGTTCGGTGAAACGCCGAAGCAGACGGATGAATTGCTTTTCTATGCGGCAATCATCCGAATAAATTGAGGGTAGCGCTGAAGGTTCGCGTGGCGTCTGCGCGAATCCTCGCAATATTGCGACAAAAGTAGATTCCGCAGGTGAATACGCATGAACACATTCGTCGAGCCGCGCGTGCGGGAGAACAGCCTTACGCTGGACGCGCGCTGGTTCGTTTCTCCGCAGGTTTTCTCGCTGGAGTCCGAGCGGATTTTCGCCTCGCAGTGGATCTGTGTCGGACGCCTGGAGCAACTGGCTCGTCCCGGAGATTATTTTTTAGCCCGCGTCGCAGACGAGAGCATCATCGTAACCACGGACAAGACCGGCGCGCTGCAGGCATTTTACAACGTCTGCCGCCATCGCGGCACGCGCATCTGCACGCAGGGCTCCGGACACTTTACGGGCTCGATCCAATGTCCCTACCACGCATGGACATACGGGTTGGACGGCGCGCTGATGGCCGCGCGCAACATGGATCGCGTTGCTGGTTTCGATCGGTCGCGCTTTCCGCTCCATCCGGTGCAGGCGGCGACCTTCGAAGGATTCGTCTTCGTCAACCTGGCCTCCGAACCGCTGGATTTTGAATCGGACTTCGCGCCGCTGCTCGGCCGGTTCGCGGACTGGAACATTTCGGCTTTGCGCACCGCGCGCAGTATTACGTACGATCTCGCGTGCAACTGGAAGCTCGCGTTTTTGAATTACTCCGAATGCTACCACTGTCCGCTCGTGCATCCGCAACTGGACAAACTCTCGCCGTCCGAGAGCGGCCGCAACGATCTCTCGGAGGGTCCGTTCCTGGGCGGCTACTCGGAACTGCGCGATCAAGGGGGCAGTCTGACGACGACGGGACACACCGCGCGCAAACCGGTCGGGCGCGTGAGCGGCGCTAATCTGAATCGAGTCTATTACTACACGATCTTTCCGTCGATGCTGCTGAGTTTGCATCCCGATTACGTCATGGTGCACTACGTGCGCCCGCTCTCGCCGGATCGCACGGAGATCGTTTGCGAGTGGCTGTTCGAACCGCAGTCGATCGATGCGCCCGGCTTCGATCCGAACGACGCCGTCGAGTTTTGGGATCTCACGAATCGCCAAGACTGGCGCGTCAACGAGCTCACCCAACTCGGCCTAAAATCCCGGGCATACGTGCCCGGACCGTACTCCAACGCGGAAGGCCTGCTGGCGGCGTTCGATTCGCACTATCTGAACTTGATGAGCTAGCAGGGTAGAGCGTTCGTGCTGCACGTGCTCGGCCTGGCGGCAGCACTCGGTCCCGCGCTGGCTTGGCGGCAAATCGGGCCCGCGATCGCCGGTGGCCGCGTCGCCGCGGTGGCCGGCAGCGATCGTAATCCGATGCTGTATTACTTCGGCGCTGCCGGCGGCGGCGTATTCAAAACGACGAATGCGGGGCTGAGCTGGCGAGATGTTTGGCCGCAGTCCTCGGTCGGCGCAATCGGGGCCGTGGCCGTCGCGCCCAGCGATAGTAACGTCGTTTGGGTTGGAACGGGCGAATCGGCACCGCGCAACGATGCATCGTACGGGGACGGCGTTTGGCGCACCACCGACGCGGGCGCGCACTGGACTAGGCTCGGACTGACCCACTCCTACGCCATCTCCCGGATCTTGATCGATCCGCACGATGCAAACGTCGCGCTGGTCGGCGTGCTGGGCGATCCGTTTCTGGACAGCGCGGAACGTGGGGTGTATCGGACGGTCGACGGCGGACGCACGTGGCAGCACACGCTCTACGCCGGCCCGCAGAGCGGAATCTCCGACATGACGCAAGATCCCCGCGATGGCCGCACGGTGTACGCGGGCGTGTGGCAATTCCGGCGACGGCCGTGGACATTCACGAGCGGCGGCATGCAGGACGGGTTGTACCGCTCGCGTGACGGCGGACGCACGTGGCAGCAGCTGCGGGGCAACGGACTGCCACCGGGTCCGCTGGGAAGAATCGGCGTTGCACTCGCGCCCAGCCGTCCGCAGCGCGTGTATGCGTTGATTCAAAGCCGCGCGGGATTGCTGTGGCGATCCGATGATGCGGGCGCGCATTGGCGGCTGCTCTCGCGCGATACCCTCATCGACCAGCGGCCTTTTTACATGAGCCGGCTCGTCGTCGATCCGCGCAATCCCGACCGCGTGCTCTTCGCATCCGAGAACCTCATCGAAACGCGCGACGGCGGAAGAACCTTTCGCGACATTCACCAGGCCGTGCACCAAGATCATCACGACTTCTGGATGTCCGGCGACGGCCGGCGCGTGATCGAAGCCGACGACGGCGGCGCGCCGATCTCGACGGACGGCGGCACCACGTGGGACTGGCGTTTCAACGTCGTACTCGCGCAGACGTATCATATCGGATACGATAGCCGCACGCCGTACGACGTCTGCGGAGCGTTTCAGGACAACGATTCGTTCTGCGGTCCCTCCAATTCGCTCAGCCCGCTCGGAATCACGCAAAGCGACTGGCGCGACGTGGCGAACGACGCCGACGGCGTGTGGGTATGGCCGCAGCCCGGCGATCCGAACTCGGTCTGGAACGTCGGTATCAACGAGCTCAACGGTCAACTCGGAATCTTCGATCTCCGCTCTCGCCAAAACTACGATATTACGCCGAGCGTAACCGACACCAACGGCCGAGCGCTCGCGGGAATTCCGTATCGTTTCAACTGGGAAGCGCCGCTGGCGTTTTCACCTTTTTCGGACGGCATCGCGTATTTCGGCGCAAACGTGCTATTCGAAACGCGCGATCGCGGCCGAACCTGGAGCGCGATCAGTCCCGATCTGACGCGCAACGATCCGTCCAAGCAGCAGCTCGCGGGCGGCCCCATCAACACGGACATCTCCGGCGCGGAGTTCTACGACACGCTGCTGGACATTGCACCCTCGACGATCGATCCGAACGTCATTTGGGTCGGCACGGATGACGGCCGGGTGCAGCGCACCGCGGACGGCGGGGCGCACTGGGCCGACGTTTCGCCGCGCATTGCGCCATGGGGCCGCGTCGAATGCGTGCAGCCTTCGAGCGTCTTTCCCGCGCGCGCGTACGCGACCGTCGACCGGCATGCGCAGGGCGATCGCACGCCGTACGTCTTGACGACGGACGACGCCGGGAAGAGCTGGCGCCGCATCGACGCCGGGCTGCCGCGCGAGCAATATGCGCACGTCGTTCGCGAGGATCCCGTCGATGCGAACGTCCTGTATGCCGGGCTGGAGCAAGGCGTGTGGATCAGCCTGGATCGCGGAGCGCACTGGCAAAGTCTGCGTTTGAATATGCCGCCCGTTGCGGTGCACGATTTGCGCATCCATCCGCGCGAGCGCGATTTGATTGCGGGCACGCACGGCCGCGGGCTGTGGATTCTGGACGATCTCACGCCGATCGAAAAGCTCGCCGCAGCAGCACGCGGATCCACGCCGGTGCTGTTCGCACCGCGCCCCGCGCACACATATTATTTGTGGTGGACGAACGGATACGGCACACATGACGATGAATGTTGCGTACCGGCCGGTGCGATCGCCGGCACGAATCCGGAGTATGGCGCTATCATGTCGTATTATCTGCCTGCACGCAGCGGTGCGTCCGTTTCTTTGGAGATTCTCGACGAGCGCGGCAACATGGTGCGCCGCCTTGCAGGGACGGGATTTGCCGGAACCAATCGCGTCACATGGGATTTGGGCGGCGAACCGCCGGTACCGTGGAAACGCGCGCGGGAATGGAACCGCGGCCCTTCCTCCGGTCCAACGGTCGTTCCCGGAACCTACACGATCCGCTTGCGAGCCGGGCCGAGCGTTCAATCCAATTCGCTGCAGGTACTGCCGGATCCGCGGGCGCACTGGACCGCCGTCGACTACGCTGCGCGACATGCGTTTCTGACGGAGTTGAATGACGAATTGTCGGCAATCGACGCGACCCTCAATCACCTGGATTTGCTGCGCGCGCATGCGGGGTCACGATTGCGCCGCCAAATCGATGGCGTCTATGCGGGCCTGACGTCGGGTGTGGTCAATTCCGAAGACGATCAGTGGATGCCGGACCGGCTGCGCGAGCGGCTGACGATCTTACAAGGCGACGTGGCGCTCTCGCAAGGGCCGCCGCTGCCGCCGCACTTGCGTGAAGCCGCGGCCATTCGCGCAGAGTATCAAAGCGCCATGGCAGCCTATGCCACGTTCCTGAAAGCTTTTTCAGCGAGGACAAAGCAGTGATGACATTCCGTTCCCTGACTTCAAAGATTACCGCGTTCGCAGCAACGCTCGGCCTGATCGTAGCGGCGCAGTCCGGCGCGCTTGCGGGTACGACCGGCGGCATCAACGGCACCGCGGTCGATGCCGCAACGCATGCGCCCATCGCAGGCGCCAAAATCACCGCTTCCAGTCCCTCGCAGAGCGCCACCACAACCACCGACGCGGGCGGCCACTACGCGTTCGTTTCGCTGACGCCCGATGAGTACACCGTCTCCGCAGAGCAAGCGGGATACGATACCATTTCACTTTCCGGTGTAGTGGTGTTCGCCGATGCGACGCAGATCGTTCCCATCTCGCTTCGCCGCGCGCTCAAAACGATTGCCAGCGTCACCTCGCGCAGCGCCGCGAGTTTGGTGCGCCCGGGCACGACTGCCGACGTGTATTCAGTCAACGCGGCGCAGCAGGCGCGCACCAACGTTTTGGGCGGCGGAGGAAATTTGACGAGCGCGTATTCGGCGATTGCCGCGGTTCCGGGCGCCTACGTTCCCAGCAATCAAAACGGCTACAATCAGGCCGTGCACGTTCGCGGCGGTGACTCCAGCGAAGTCGGCTACGAATTCGACGGCATTCCGGTTAATCGCGGTTTCGACAACTATCCGGGCGGTGGCGCCTCGTCGCTGGGACAGCTCGAACTGCAGGTGTACACGGGCGCGACGCCCGCGAACGCCGAGGCGCAAGGCCTGGCCGGATTCGTCAATCAGGTGATCAAGACTGGGACGTATCCCGGATACGGAAACGCGAGTTTGAGCATCGGTTCACCGACGTTTTATCACGAACTCAGCGTTGAGGCGGGCGGCTCTTCACCCGACCGCATGTTCAGCTATTACGCCGGCATCGGGGGATACAACCAGGATCACCGCTACGTCGATCAGTTCGATGGCGCCGCGTTATCGAACGAATTCGGACCGATCGTCGACCAATGTCAAAGCCCGGCAAACCTGGGGCCTGAGCCTCCGCCGTCGTGCTTCACGAACGGCGCCCCCAACGTAAGCGCAGCAGGCGCGCCGGGATACATCCTTGGACCCCTGCCCTGGGGCAATCAGGCCGCCGGCGTAATGGGACGCACGACGGTGCTGAATCTGCACTTCGGCATCCCGCACAAGCACGACGGGCTGCGCGACGACGTACAACTGCTCTACGACGTCGACTCCATCACGACGCCGCTGTACGTGTCGCCGCTCGACGAGGGGCTGCTGAACTTTCAAGGCACGGCGTACAACAACGACTCGGACGGAAATCTGCTCGTTCCGCTCCCGAGCGGAGCGACGCTGCCGTATTACTTGGACAGCTATCAATTTACCGGAACGCCGGGACAACTCTTGAACGACGCGTCCGCAGCGCAGGTCGTCCCTTATCTCTTCCCGTCCTCGCCCACGAACCGGGCGCTCTATGCGCCGCTGCCTCTCACAACGCGCGATCAGCAGTACAACAACCAAGACATCGTCAAGCTTCAGTATCAGAAGAATTTTTCCGCCGACGCGTTTTTGCGTCTCTACGGCTACACGTACTACTCCGATTACGTCGGCACGGGGCCCGTTTCTTCGTGGCAGCCGTACACCGGCTTTGATTCCGGAGACTACGAACTCAACTCGCACACGCGCGGCGTCAGCGCCACGTTCGCAAAGCAGACTCAGTTCCAAGCATCTGCTGCAAGCCGAAGCATCCTACACTACCGCGACCTCGACGCGTATGAACAGCGCGCAAATGTACGACTCCGCAGATGCCTTTGCCGTGGTCGTCAATCCGAACGACCTCACGCACGGCGTGTGCTATGCGCTTCCTGCCGGCGGCGGTGCCGCTGCGGCGACGAGCTGCGGCAGCGGCAACGTCATTACCGTGGGGACGCCCGCGACGTTCGCTTCGCTGGCGGGAACGAATGCCAACGGATATCTGACCGACACGAACGGTAACCCCGTAGGCTCCTCCGTGCTTTCCGGCTCGACGTGCGGCGGCGGACCGTGCGCGCTCTACGCCGTCGAAAACGGCGCATACGGCACGTTCAACACCGTCAAGCCGAACTTCATCGGCTATTCCATAACGGACGAGTGGCGACCGAATTCGCGCCTGCTCTTCAACCTGGGCGTGCGTATGGACCAATACCAATACGTCGGCGACAACACTACCGGGACTCCCGCTCGCGCCTTTTGGTTCGATGCCTTCAACAACGACACGTGTTACGACACGCAGAATCTCACCCTGTACGACAAGACTTCCCTTGCGGACGGGTCCTCGATTCCCGTTACGTCGCCGTGCTCGGCCGCCGGTTCGCAATACGCGCCCGCAAAACTGATCAACGCGCCTAACCAGACCTTCACTTACGACATCTTGCAGCCCCGGATCGGCGCAACGTGGACGCTGAGCCCGCAAACGGTGCTGCGCGCGAGCTTCGGCAAATACACCGAACAGCCGTCCGGCGCATACGCGCAGTACGATACGCTGCAGCAGAATCTTCCCGATTCACTCGTGCCGTTCTATTCGCTGGGCTTTAATACGCCGGGGCATGAAGTCCGGCCGGCGATTTCGTACAACTACGACTTTTCGTACGAGCACGAGTTCAAGGGAACCGACATGTCGGTCAAGATCACGCCGTTCCTGCGGCAGACGCACGATCAGATCGAAAATTTCTATCTCAACATCAAGCAGGGATTCATCTCGGGCTTGAACGCCGGCAACCAAACCTCGAAGGGCGTCGAGTTTGCCTTTACCAAGGGCGATTTCAACCGCGACGGTTTTGCCGCGCAACTGGGCTTCGCGTACACCTACGCGTATTTGAAATTCAGCGGACTGCCCAACGGCACGACGGTTTTGAGCCCGATCAATGCCGACATTCAAACGTACAACGCCTACACGTCTTTTTGCGTCTCGCATTCCGGCGACCCGCGTTGCGGCGCGACGACGACGGGCGCGCCGGCAGCGCCGTGCTACAACGCCGACGGTTCTCCAAATACAACGTGCGCCTCAGTAGCGGGAATCGCACCGATCGCCAATCCATACTGGAACGCGCCGGTTCAGGGACTGTTCGATCCCAACGGAAGCTATTTGCCGTATTCGACGATTCCGGGCGGCATCGGCACGGGCGTGAACGCGTACACGTATCCCTACGTGGCATCGCTCATTCTGCAGTACAAGCACAAGAAAATCGCCGTCACGCCATCGTTCCAGTATGTCGCCGGCAATCGCTATGGTGCGCCCGAAACGATGCCGGGCATCGATCCGGCGCTCGGGTGCACGGCGGGTTCCGGCAGCGTCACGGGGGATCCGCGCTATCCGTACGGCGCCCCGGGCGGCGCGCCATACGATGCCGCGTCGTGCGGGGGAACCTTGAGCGCGATTCCCGACTCGTACACCGGTCACTTCGATAATCTGGGCGAGTTCCGCGAACCGGCGCAGTTCCTGATGCACCTGCGCGTCTCGTACGATTTCACGCCCAAAGTCACCGGCGTGCTGACGTTCGCCAACCTCATCAGCTCATGCTTCGGCGGCCAGCAGACCGCGTTCACGTACTACTGGAGCCGCAACGTCTGCTCGTATAGTTCCGTTGCGGGCGGCGTTATCTCGCCGGTCGGGAACGTTTACAATCCCGGCGACAACGTGCAGACGATCCTGCGTTATCCCTACCAGCCCAATTTCGGGACGTACAACGATCTCACGACTCCATGCTCAACCCGTTTTCGGTGTACTTTAGTTTGAAGGTCAAACTGTGACGAGCGCCAATCGTCGGCGCTGTATCATTGTGAGCCTGTCGAACCATCACGTGCAGCATTGTCATGGTGACCCGAAGCCTGTGCTGAGCGCCGTCGAAGCGACAAGCTCAGGGTGACAAATCGAGCTCAGCCACCCAAACATTGTCATGATGACCCGAAGCCTGTGCTGAGCGCCGTCGAAGCGACAGGCTCAGGGTGACAAATCGCAGCCATCCAAACATTGTCATGGTGAGCCTGTCGAACCATCACCTGCAGCATTGTCATGGTGACAAATCGAGTCGAGCCATCCAAACATTGTCATGGTGAGCCTGTCGAACCATCACCTGCAGCATTGTCATGGTGACCCGAAGCCTGTGCTGAGCGCCGTCGAAGCGAGAGGCTCAGGGTGACAAATCGAGCTCAGCCATCCAAACATTGTCATGGTGAGCCTGTCGAACCATCACCTGGGTCGGGATAACACGCCGGTTCGCGTAGGGGTGCGCATGGCCGGCGTGCTATTGTAGCGTTTGTGCTGCGCGTTCTATTGGCGGCCATTCCCGTCGTTATGCTGACGCTGGCCGTTCCGCTCGTGAACCGCGTTGAACCGCGGATTTTCGGTCTGCCGTTTCTTCTGGTCTGGCTCGTGGTGTGGGTGGCGGTGACACCGCTCTTTCTGCTCGTCATCGAGCGGCTGCGCAGGCAGGCATGAAACCGGAGATTGCCGCGCTCGGCATCATCGCCGTCATCGTCTTCGCCACCATTGGATTCGCACTGAGCGTAAGCCGGCGCAAGATGGACCCTCAGGAGTATATCGTCGGCGGCCGCTCGTTCGGCGCGTTGCTGCTGTGGATTCTGCTGGCTGGTGAAATCTACACGAGCTTCACGTTTTTGGGTGCGGCGGGATGGGCGTACGGAAAAGGGGCCCCCGCCTTCTATATTTTAGCGTACGGCAGCATCGCATACCTGATCGGGTACTTCTATTTGCCCTCGGTGTGGCGAGTCGGCAAAGAGCGCGGGTTACTCACGTGGGGAGATTTCCTCAACGATCGCTACGAGAGCCGCGCACTGGGCATCGGCGTCGGCGTGCTGCAGTTTTTTCTTACGGTTCCCTACGTCACGCTGCAGCTTACGGGCTTACAGATTTTGCTGACGATTGCGGGCTATGGGAAATACGATGCGGTCGTTGCCGTAAGTGCGGCGTTCGTCTTGATCGCCCTGTTTGTCTTCACGGCGGGACTGCGCGGCGCGGCATGGGCAAGCGTCGTCAAAGATGCTCTCGTGCTCGCCGCGGTGGTCTTTGCGGGAATCGTTCTGCCAATCCACTTCTTCGGCTCCCCGGCCGCGATGATGGACCGAGTGATGCAACTGCACCCGGGGTGGACCATCTTGAAGCCCGGAACCGGCAGTTACGGCACCGTTTGGTACGTTTCTACGGTGCTGCTCACCGGCATCGGGTTTTTCATGGGACCCGCTAGCGCGCAGTCCGTTTACTCGGCGCATTCGGAGCAGACGGTGCGGCGCAACATGATGCTCATGCCCCTCTATCAGCTCATCCTCATTCTCGTGCTCTTTGCCGGATTTACAGCGCTGGCGATCGTTCCGGGATTGAAGGGGCCGGCGGCCGATCAGTCGTTCATGCTGCTGTTGCAGCGCTATTATCCGCCATGGGTGCTCGGGCTGGTTGCCGGGACGGGTTGTCTTGCAGCACTGCTTCCCGCGTCGGTGCTGCTGCTGGGCGCGGCAAGTATTTTTTCGAAGAACGTTTTGACCGACGCGTTCGGCGTCGCGACAACGGATCGATCGCGCTTGTTCTGGACCCGCGCACTTGTTTTGGTCGTCGCGGTGCTTGCGCTCGTGCTGTGGATTTTCGCGAAGACCTCGCTCGTGGATCTGCTGCTTTTCTACTACAACGGCATCACGCAGTTTATGCCTGCGGTCATCTTCGCCTTGATCTGGAAGCGCGTGAGCGCGTGGGCGGCCGGCGCCGGAATCGTCACGGGCGAAATCGTGGCGGCGTATTCGCTGCATTTGAGCAGCGGGCCGTGGGGCATCAACCCGGGCTTCCTCGCGCTGCTCGCCAACGTCGCCGTGTGCGCCGTCATAGCGCTCGTATTTCCGAGGGAGAAAATGATGAAGGTCCGCCGTTCGTACGGCGAACCCTCGTCGATTTGAACCTAGTTGGTTTAGCGGTAGCTGGGCCGTGATTGGAAGCAATCGCGGCAATACACCGGTTTGTCGCCGCGCGGCTGGAACGGAACTTCTGCTACGCCGCCGCACTGGCTGCACGTGGCTTGATACATTTCACGGCGCTGACCGCCGCCGCCACCCATGCCGCCGCCCGCGCCACCGGAGCTGGACCGCATTTGCTTGCGGGCCTGACGGCAATCGGGACACCGATTGGGTTTGTTTTGAAAGCCTTTGCTGGCGTAGAATTGCTGTTCACCGGCGGTAAACGCGAACTGATGTCCGCAGTCAACGCAATTCAACATTTCATCAACGTACACTAAACGAGACTCCTTATGACGTGGTTGTTGGGCCTGATTCGACTCGCCTAGCGCCTAAAAGAAACGGAACTTGCGGACTTCGAAACCAGATTTACCCGGCAATCCTACCACGCGGTTTTGATCGATGCAATCAAGTTGTGCGTCTGGAAGAGGTTAACGAAACGAAAATTTCGTGAAAGAAATAGAGTGGACCGATGAACAGGTACACCGCGTTCTCCAGAAACTTGGGCTTGTTGCCTTCCAGACGATGACCGACGAATTGGAAGCCCCATCCGAGGATGAAGGCCCCAACTAAACCTTGCCACGGCAGATGGATCGCAATCCCGTACAGAATGGCGAACGCAACAGCCGACACCAAAGCGCCGCGTGCGTCGATCGCAGCATAATAGAGTAGGACCCCGACGGCGGCCACGACCGCCGAATCGACCGGACCGAACCGTACCAACGAGAGCAGCCCGAGAAGTCCCAACACGATGAGCGGAATCCCGATCGCGTGCGCGCGCCTATTCCGGACATCTATGTGATATCCGGCATATTGCCCGTACAGATCGTCCTTGGTCATTTACTGCATGGCCTTCAGCGTGTGCGAGGGTATGCTTCATTTCCGACAAAAGTCCCTGCCATGATGCCGGCCGTCGAAATTTCCGAGCAGTTGCGCTCCCAGGTCGTCGCGCTGCGGCGCGACTTCCACATGCACCCCGAACTGGGCTTCCAGGAACGCCGCACGGCCGAGGTCGTTGCCGAGCGTTTGCAGCGGCTGGGATTCGAGGTTCACGCCGGCATCGCCAAAACGGGTGTCGTCGGCGTGATGCGCGGAACGCCGGGCGGCCGCACGGTCATGCTGCGCGCCGACATGGACGCGCTGCCCGTCCTTGAAGAAAATGCCTGCGAGTATCGCTCGCGTTCCGACGGCAAAATGCACGCTTGCGGACACGATGGGCACGTCGCCATGCTGCTGGGCGCCGCCGAGCTGATCGCGCTCGGTCGCGACCGTCTGACCGGCACGGTTTGCTTGTTGTTCCAGCCTGCCGAAGAAGGCGAAGGCGGCGCGCGGCTCATGGTGGAGGAAGGCGTGATCGATCGCTTCGGAATCGAACGGGCGTACGGTCTGCACTTGAGCACCAAGTATGAGACCGGCCTGATCGGCGTGCGCGAAGGCCCCTTTTACGCTTCCAGCGATTCGATCGAAATAGACGTGCTGGGCAAAGGCGGTCACGGGTCGGCGCCGCACGATGCGATCGATCCGATCTACACCGCCGCGAATTTTATCACGTCGGTGCAGCAAGTCGTCGCGCGCCACGTCGATCCGCTCGAGCCGGCCGTCGTGACGGTCGGATCCATCCATGGCGGCACGATACACAACGTCATTCCGCGTACGGTGCGCATGCTGGGAACGGTTCGCGCGTTTTCGGACGACGTACGCGACGCGATGCCCGAGCGAATCGAGCGCGTGCTCAAATCGTGCTGCGATGCGATGGGTGCGGCCTATGATTTCACTTACCTGCGGCGATATCCGGTCACGTCGAACGATCCGGAGCAGGCACGCTACGTGCGCGCGCTCGCCGAACGCACCTTCGGTTCGCAGCGCGTCGTCACGGCGCGAGAAACTCACGGGCGCCGAAGATTTTTCATTCTTCGCGCAGCAAGTGCCGTCGTGTTTCTACACGGTCGGCGCCGCGAAGGAACCCCGTACGGCAAGCCCTCACCACTCGAGCACGTTCGATATCGACGAAGCAGCGCTGCCTACGGGCGTTGCCATGATGGCGAGCCTCGCCTTCGACGCACCTGCCAACGCCCCTTAAAGACGTGGCGCCCGAAGACGCGATCCCCGAGCGCATCGCGCAGCCTGCGCTGCGCGACTATCTGGAAGTGATGACGCGCGCGGTGTTTCAAGCGGGCTTGAGCTGGGCGGGCATCGCCAGGCATTGGCCCGCATATCTGCGTGCCTTTGAAGACTTCGACGTGCAACGCGTTGCGCTTTACGGAGAAGCGGACGTCGAGCGGCTCATGCAAATCGAAGGGATTCTGCACAGCTCGCGTAAGATTCACGCGACAATCGACAACGCGCGCACGTTGCTGGAGATCGATCGCTCGCGCGGGGGATTCCAAGCGCATCTGCGATCGTTTTCCGATTATCCCTCGCTGAGCAAGGACATTCGCAAGAACTTCAAGTTCATGGGTGAAATGAACGTCTGGTATCTGCTGTTTCTGGTCGGAGAACCCGTGCCGGTGTTCGAGCGCTGGGTCCGGACGATCCCGGGGGAACACCCGCGAATGCAGGAGATGGTCGAAAAAGCTCGCCGCAAAGGCCTCTCGACGGAGTATTGACCGTGCATCTTCTTCTCGCTGCGTTGTTTTCCGTGAGCCAAGTGCTGAGTCTGCCGTTTCCGGCAACGCTCGTGTCCGGCCCCGGCGGCCACACGATCGCGTACGTGCTGGACGAGCGCGGCGTGCGCAGCGTTTGGATCGCGCAAGGTCCGCGGTACGCACCGCACATGCTCTGGAGCTCGGGAAGCGACGACGGACAAGAGATTACCGGACTGAGTGTTTCAAAAGACGGCAGGTATGTCGTCTATGCGCGCGGAGGCGACCACGACGCAAATTGGACGGAGCGTCCGTGGCCGGATCCGGACGACAGTCCGGTCGAACCTCAGATGCAGGTGTTTTCGGCGGCGACTACGGGCGGAACGCCCAAAGCGCTAGGCAACGGCGACAATCCGGTCATCTCACCCGACGGCACGACGGTGGCATTCGTGCACGATCCCGATTCGTCGGTATGGTCCGCGCCGATCGACGGCAGCACTGCCGCGACGCGCATGTTTTTCGATCGCGGACAAGACGGCGACCTCGCGTGGTCACCTCGTGGCGACGCCCTCGCGTTCACCTCGGATCGCGGCGACCACAGCTTCATCGGCGTCTACCGCAAGGGCGCTGCGGCAATACAGTATTTGGAGCCCTCGACCTCGCGCGATTTTTCACCGCAATGGTCGCCGGACGGCTCGCGCATCGCGTACGTGCGCATTCCGGGCAGCGGAGGACCGCCCCAGGACCCGCTTGCGAATCATCCGCAGCCGTGGGCCATTTGGGTCGCCGATGCGTCGGGTGCGAGCGGACGTGAGGTGTGGCATAGCGGGGTCGGACTGCGCGATTCACTGCCTGAGATCAAAGGCCCGCAGCTCACGTGGGTGGCCGGCGAGCAGCTCGCGTTTATTTCCGAACAAAGCAACTGGCCGCATCTATACGAAGTGTCCGCGCTGGGCGGCGCGCCGCGTCTGCTCACGCCGGGAAACTTCATGGTTGAAGACACCGCAGTATCGCCCGATCTGCGCACGCTGTACTACACCGCGAACACCGGTACGACCGCAGGCGACGACGATCGCCGGCACGTTTTTCGCATATCCGCAGAAGGCGGCACGCCCTCGGAAGTAACGCGCGGCACGAACAGCGAGTGGTGGCCCGCCGCAACGCAGGACGGCGTCGCATACGTGCAGGCAGGATCCAAAGCGCCCACGACCATCGCGTTCAACGGACGCACGCTCGACGCGGATCGCATTCCGAGCGATTTTCCCACGAACGGTTTGGTGGTCCCCAAAGAAGTATCGTTTCGCGCCCAAGACGGGACTTTGGTGCATGGCCAAATTTTCGACTCCGGCTCGTCGCCCAGGAAAAAGCCTGGCGTAATCTTCGTTCACGGCGGACCGCCCCGGCAGATGCTCACGACCTGGCACTACATGGATTACTACACCTATGCGTACGGGGAGAATCAGTATCTGGCCAGCCGCGGCATCATCGTGCTCTCTGTAAACTATCGCCTTGGCATCGGCTACGGTCACGACTTTCATCATCCCGCGCACGCCGGACCAGCCGGCGCATCGGAATATCAAGACGTTTTGGCGGGAGCGCGGTATCTGCAAACCGATCCAAACGTCGACGCTCGCCACATCGGCATCTGGGGAGGTTCGTACGGCGGCTTTCTCACCGCAATGGCGCTGGCAAAGAATTCGAACATCTTCAAAGCCGGCGTCGACTGGCACGGCGTGCATGACTGGACGATGTTTCCGGAATGGTTCGGCCAGGCCGGAGAGCAGCGTTATCAGCAGATCGATCGCGCGAAATTCTTGAAGACGGCGTGGCGTTCATCGCCCGACGCCTACGTGTCGAGCTGGAAGTCGCCCGTGCTGCTCATTCAAGGCGACGACGATCGCAACGTGCGCTTTCATCAAATGGTCGATTTGGTCGCGCGGCTGCGCTTGGCGCACGTGCCGTATCAGGAGTACGTGATTCCCAACGAAATTCACGGCTTCTTACGCTGGCACGCATGGGATGACGCAGACTCGCGCACGTCGGCGTTTTTGCTGCAGCAGTTGCGTCCGTAATGCCGCATCAAGCAACCACGTGCTCGCATTCTCGATAAACAAGGTAATAGTTCTTTTGCATCTTTCTTCGGTTGCAAGGGCGTGTTTTAGTGAGCTAACTTTCCTGAAGGAGGATGCAAGTGCGCAGAATCTTATGTTTAGTGGGCGTATTGGCGTTGGCTGCGTGTGCCGGGGCGGGCACGGCCGGCAGCGTTCCAAGCACGTCGGATTCCGCGGATATGCCGCAAAGCGTGGCCATGAGTTCCACGGGCACCTCGACCACCTGGACCGTTCAATCGGGCGCGTCAACCGTGGATTATGCGGTGCAGGATCTCGACTTTTACGCGAACCGCATTACGATCGATGCCGGCGACAACGTTCGCTGGCGCACTGCTTCGGCGGAACCGCACACCGTCACGTTTCTTGCGCCGGGGCAATCGCCGCCGCCGCCCAACAGCCCCCAAGCGCAAAGCCCGTCGGGAAGCACGTACTACGACGGTAAGACGTTCACCAACTCCGGGCTGATGTTCGGCGGCCATATGTACACGCTGAAGTTCCTCAAGCCGGGAACGTACGTGTACTACTGCCTGCTGCACCAACCGGAAATGACTGGAACGGTCGTCGTCCAGAAGGCCGGCACGCCGTATCCGCACACGCAAGGGTATTACCTGCACGTCGGCGCCGAGGACGAGTGGCTCGACTTGGGGGCCGGTCAACGATCTATCGCCTTGTTTCCCTACCCCGTGCACGGCACGACCTTGGCTGCCGGAATCGCGCCTGGCCTGACGAGCGGGCCGCCTGCGGACTCAACCGTCATGCGCTTTCTCGACGTCAAGGATCATAACGACCTGCGGCATTCGGGTGACGTGACCATTCACGTCGGCACCACCCTCACGTGGGTGAATCTTGCCAATAACTCTCCACACACGGTCACGCTTCCGCCTGCCGGACAACCGCTGCCGCCGATGAACCCGTTCTCGCCGCCCTCCGGCGGCTCGACGTACGACGGCTCACACTTGGTCAACTCCGGTCCGTTCTTCCCAAGCCAGCGCTTCTCGCTGACGTTTACCAAAGCGGGCGTATACCGCTATTACTGCATCTTCCACGCCGGCGAAGGCATGGTTAGCACCGTTACGGTCGTCCGTTAGGGTTGCTTTGCGTGCCGGGCCGCGGACGGCGTTCCGGCATGACGAAATACAAGCCGAGCTTGGGCGTATAGCTCAGCTCGGCGGCGCGGCGCCGTCCCACCCTAAGGCAGCCAGATCCGCTTTGGCAGCGGCTGCGACGTGGCCGCAATTCAGCAGCGCAGGCACCGTGCCGATATCGACCGGTTCAAGTGAGAACCACGTTCCTGCCGTGGCGGCGTGCGGCGTTATCGTCCACGCCGCCGCAGGCGCGTTGTTCCCAAAATGCGCCTGCAGTTGCGAGAGCGCGGTTTGCGCCGCAGCGTGCAGATCGCTCGTACACGTCGCGGAAACAGCGTGCAGTTGGAACGGCGTCTTTGGTGCGGTCGACGGCAACTTGTACAGGCGGAAACTCTGCGCGCCCGGCTGCGGCGGACGCCGCACGAAATACAGTCCCACCGCAGGCATGAACGCAACGACGGGCCGGAAGAACATGCCGCCGCTTGCGCTCGGGGCAACGTACAAGTTGCGCTGTTGCGCGGTTTGCTGGTCCGCAACGTGGAACGTCGTACAACCGAACAGCGAACGCAGCTGCGCGGTTTGCGTGAGCGCAATGGTCAGCGCGTACGTCGTTCCCAGCGCGTGGTATTGCACGTTCAAACCGGGAATGTTCGCCGGCGGAACGGACGCGGGATAGTTCCCGGAACTCTTGAGCGCGTCGATTTGCGCCACGTAGGCTTTCAATCCGGTCAGAATCGGCTGCGCCGCTTTTTGCGCGTCTGCCGTGCAGATTGGCGTCGCGTTGAGCGCAAAGGGATCGGCCGGCGGCGTCGCCGGCAGCGGCGCGCCGAATTGACGGAAGCCACCGCGCCCGCGGCCGCCTCCCGGACCTCCAGGGCCTTGTTGCGCGAGCAGGGGCGAACGCCCGTTACTTTGCGGAGCGCCTTGCCCGAAGCGCACCGTGTACGTCATCGAGTATTGCCGCGGTGTATTGGGACGCGCAATGGTGGCGACTTGCTGACCGTCGAGTGTCGTGTAGGGGACAGCCCACTGCGCACCCGAGAAGACGCCGCCGTACGTGTTGAAGACGTTGCTGGCCGCAAACACGAGATCGCCGCGGCGTAAATGCGCATCGATGCCCGCGTCGACGGTCGTGTACGCCGGAAGATTCTGCGAATTGTTTGCGCCCATGTAGTTCGCGTCGGCCAGCCACTCGAACGCCGAACCCGGCGCCTTGTAGTCCACCGTGATGCCGGCCCGGTGCAGAGGCACGTTGGGCAACTGCGATGCCGGAATGGTGATCGAGTACGGATTGTTCAGCCGAACGTCGCCGCTGAGTGCTTTTGCGACTTGCACGTCGTAGTACGGTTCGACGACGACGTCCCCCAGCGTGTAGAACGCTGAGATCTGCGCGCCTTCATACACTCTCTGTACGTTGCCGATCGGTGTGTCGAAATACGTGTTGACCGGTCCAAACGGTGCGGCGGTCCCGCACGCATTTTGAAAAGTCTGCTGAACTTGGCCGAAATAGTCGGGCGGAAAAACGCCCATCGTGGAGAGGACGCTGCCGTTGACTTGCGTCGGCAGCACGACGTCGCGCTGCACCTGACGATAGAACTGCGTGCTGACCAGACCGGCGCGCGTCTTGTGCGTGTAGCTCAGGCGCGCAGAGGTCGAGGAACTCGCGCCGGGCTGATCGCCCGGGGCGTTGCCGTAGGCAATGTCGCCGTTGCAATCGATGCGCAGCTGGGCCGGATCGCTCAGAACTCCGAAGCGGCCGGCGTGCGCTGCGGTGCCGCCGATATTGTAGCTGAACGCAAAACCATCGTCCGTAGTGGGATTCCACTGCGTTGACAGCCCCACCAGCAGCGAGGCGGGCGCGTTGCTCGCGCGGCTCACGCCGATCGAGTCGTTGAAGCGCAGTTTGGTGTTGGAGCGAATGCTGTCGTTGACGGTCACCGCTGCGTACGAAACGTGCTGCCCCGGCACGACATAGGGCGCGGCTTCCGAAACCAAAGGCGTGAACGAGCTATCGCTGTTCGTCTCGTAGCCGTTTATCGAGATCGTGTGCCGGTCGCGCGAGGGCAGGATGGCGCTAAAGGTCAGACCATTCGTGCTCATCGTTTGCGATGTGCCGGTAGGTTCGGCAACGCCGTTCACGTACCGGTCGAGTTCGTCGCGCGTCGATCCCATTCGCAGGCCGTATGCGGAAGCTTGCACCTGCGTATTTCCGATGAGCGCATCGTCGCTGAGCGAGAACAGTTTGAAATTCGAGTCGTAGCTGTTGTTCGGGCCGTACCCGCAGGGCAGCGGGCCGGTGATTTGCGCGCACACGAGCTCAGAGCCGTTGGTCGTCTTCATGAACGTGCCCGTCATGGTTTGCGACGCGCTGGGCTGGTAACGCAGTTTGAGCATCGTGCCGATGGACTGGCTATCGCCGTCGTGCACGTAATCCAGACCGCTCGTGTCCAAGAAGCTCATGCCGTCCAGCAGGCTGGGCGTCATCCGATACGTGCGCATGACGGCAAGCCCGACTTTGCCCAGCGTTCCGCTCTCGCCATACGAGTAGTTGTTTTTGCCGTTGCTTCCGACTGAAAGCGAAAACTCGCTGTTCCACGAAAGCGTGGGCTGCAGCGTGGAAAAGTTCACGCCGCCGGCGAGGCCGCCGACCTGCGGACCGAAAGAGACGCTCGATCGCGTAAAGAGATCCGTGCCGATGGCTCGCAGATCGCCCGCCGAACCGGGCGCATTGAGCGGAATGCCGTCGAGCGTGAGCGCCGTTTGGCTCGCGTCTTGGCCTTCGAGTGAAACGGTTTGGGTGGCATCGCTGTCGTTGCTCGACGTCGAGACGTTCACGCCCGAAAGTTTCCCGAGTGCGTCCGCAAGCGTGTCCGAGAGGCGGCGCTGCGTACTGTTCTGATCGATCGTGGTGGTCGAAACGCTTGCCGTCGATTTTGCAACGACGGACGCAATCGTTTTGAGCACGCCCGTCGATTGCGCGAGCGCGACGGTCACCGTCACATCCCGGCCGTTCGTGACCTCGAAGTTCGCCGAGGTCACCGCTTGAAAGCCGCGCGCGAACACGCGCGCCCGATAAATTCCGTCCGGCACTTCCGTGAACCGAACCCGGCCGTTGTCTCCGGTAAACTCGCTCACGATGACGGGCCCGTCCAGCAGCACGCGCGCGAGCACGACCGGAGCCTTGCTGGCGGCGTCCTGGACGACGATGTTGATCTCGCCCGTGTCGGACTGCGCCAAAGCGGGCGCCGCGCCGGCCAGCAATGCCAGCGCGACCAGAACTGCGAGAGTGCGGCGCATCATCGCCATGGTTGTACCACGTTCAGCTTTGGAAAGTGCTGAGAGCATTCGAAACTATTGCTAAAGTTTGATGAGGACGGTCGTCCCTTTTCCCGGCGCGCTGTCGATGGCAATGGTGCCGCCCGCGCGATCGACCGCGCGCTTTGCGATTGCCAAACCCAGCCCCGTTCCGGGAATCTCGCCGCGCGCATCGCCGCGATAGAATCGTTCGAACGCGTGCAAACGCTCCGATTCGTTCATTCCGGGGCCTTCGTCGCGCACGCTCAGAACCGTCGAGCCGTTCAGCCGATACGCGTTGAGGTGAATGGGTGCCCCGGGGGCATATTTGAGCGCGTTTTCCACGATGTTCCAGAGCGCATCGCCCAGTTCGGCGCGGTCCGCGATCACTTCGCGCACGCCGTCGACGCTGTAGTCGACCGGACGAGCTTCGTCTAGGCGGCGCGCGGAATCGCACTGATCGCGCAGGAGTGCGGCAACGTCGATGGGCGCAGGTTCCGGCGGTGTTTCCGAATCCATGCGCGCGAGCCGCATGAGCCGATCGATGAGCCCGCGCATGTGCTCTTTCTCGATAGCCATGGTTGCCAGGATATGCCGGGCGACGTTCGGTTCTTCGATGGCGCCGCGGCGCAGCACGTCGATGTAGCCCGCAATGACGGTGAGCGGCGTGCGCAGTTCGTGCCCCGCGTCGGCGACGAATTGCCGCATGCGCGCTTCGGTGCTGCGGCGTTCTTCCATCGCCGCCGCGACGCTGGCCGCAGCCTCGTTGTAGGCCAGCGTCAGCGTGGCGATTTCATCGCCGGCAGCGGTAATGAAGCGGCGCTGGGTGTAGTCGCCCGTTGCCAGGGCCTGCAGCGATGACGTCACTTCCGTTACGGGCGCGAGCGCTTGACGCGAAAAGATGCGGCCGATGAACCACGACGCGACGATGGCCGCTACGGCAATGCCGATGATGATCCACCAGTATGGAATCAAATTGGCGAAGATGATCCAGTCGGAGGCGTCAAAGGTGACGTACCCGCCCGTAACCGCCGCGATGCGCCACCAGTCGTGCGGCGGCGGCGGAGGCGGCGCGACACGCCGCGGCACGGGTTCCAGCGCGTCGCCGACCCGAGAAGGCGGTACGGCCAAATGCACGCGCCCGCGCAGCACGCGGCCAAGGATCTCCGGGCGAACAGAACGATCGCCGCCCAAAAATCGGCCGTGCAAATCGTACACCGCGACGTGCAGCCCGATTCCGCTGAGCGCGCGCACGATGCGGGGCGCGGCTTGCTGCAAGGTCATGCCGTCGCCCTCGTAGCGCGCGGAAAGGAACCGCGCTTCTTCGTGCTTGGCAATGATGATGTCGTTGCTGAAGCGCGAGAGTTCGTAAACGAGCGCGATCGACGAAGCGGCAATCACCAGCAAAACCGTCACGCCCAAGAGCAGAGCATACAGCGACGCTAAACGCGAGGAGAGCGATCGGCGCATTATGCGCTCACTGCGAGAGGCCGTAGCCCACGCCGCGAACCGTGCGAATGAAGGATCCGGGCTGCTCGGCGCGGTCGATCTTTGCGCGCAAATACGAGATGTACGTTTCGACGATGTTCGGACCGCCCTCGAAATCGTGCCCCCACACCAGCTCGAGCAAATGATCTTTGCTGAACACGCGTCGCGGCTCCCGCATGAAGACTTCGAGCAGATCGAACTCGCGCTGCGTTAGATCCAAGCGGTCGTGCGCGCGCCATGCTTCACGCGTCGTGGGGTTAATCGAAACTTCGTGCCAGCGCAGAACCTGATCTTCGATGAGCTGCGGGCGGCGCAGCTTGGCCTGCAGCCGCGCGATCAGTTCTTCGAACACGAATGGTTTGACGAGATAATCGTCGGCGCCGGCGCCCAAGCTGGTCACTTTGTCGGCCGTTTCACCCTTGGCGGTCAGCATCAAAATCGGCGCCTGCGTAATTTCTCGCAGGCGCGGCAAGAGCGTCACGCCGTCAATCTTCGGCATCATGATATCGAGGACGATGACTTCCGGATCCCAGGCGCGCACGAGGTCGAGCGCTGCCAGACCATCGGGCGCAGTACGCACCAGATAGCCTTCGCGGCTGAGCCCCAATTCGAGCATTTCACGGACGAAGCGGTCGTCGTCGACGACCGCGACACGGGCGGGTTGCACGTCCAACATCTACGGTGGATCGTGGCTGCAAACCCTGTGGCCCGGCTGTGTTCGCCTTTAGGCGGCTTGCCAGCGGCGCCGCCGTTGCCCCGCAACGACCGACGCCGCCTGGATGCTCTCCAGTGGATGTGCGACGATCTCGATGCCGTCCTCGCCCAGCTCCAGCGCACGTCGCCTCGTCCGGCAGCCAGTGCGAGAAGAGATGCACCTCGGCCACGTTCGCCGCTCGAGCCAGCGTGCGCAGCACGTCGGCGAGGCTGCAGACGCGCTGCTCGCGCAGCCGATCGCTGACGCAGGCGCGAAACGCGGCGGCGTTCCAGCCTTGAGCCACGAGCAGCAGGCGGGTGAGGGACGCCGGGCCGGAGCCTTCGAAGTCGACGGCCGCGACGCGGACGCGCCGGGAAAGCATTGAGTCGACCTGAGCATGGAGATTCGCGGGCGTGATGCTGCCATTCTCCCCGCTCTCCAGAATCGCGCCCGCGCCGATGATGTAGTCCATGTCCGCAGCATGCAGCATCTGCGTGCCATACGGGTGGCGCACAAAACGAGAAAGCGCGCCCCGAGGAGGATAGGCGCGCTTTCTGCCCACGGACCCGATATGGAGGCGCTTTAAGCGGTCGAGGCTCGAACGTGCGGAGCCTGTTTGCGGGTACGGCTGAAAAGGCCGAGCATTGCGTCGACGATGAGCGGATCCCACTGCGTGCCGCGTCCCGATTCCAAGATTTCCAGGGCACGTCTGGGCGCGATGGCTTTGCGGTAGGGGCGGTCGCTGATCATGGCATGAAACGCGTCGGCCACGGCGACGACGCGCGCTTCGAACGGAATGTTTTCCGCGCTCAGTGCGTCGGGATAGCCTAGGCCGTCCCAGCGTTCGTGATGCGCGCGCACGATGCAGGCGCAACGGGCGAGCGAAGGGATCTGGTCCAAAATGCGCTGGCCGGCGGCGGAATGCTCGCGCATGATCTGCCACTCCGGCTCGCTCAGGGAAGCCGGCTTGAACAAAATCTCGTCCGGCGTGGAGATTTTGCCGATGTCGTGCAAAATCGCGCACAGTTCGATGAAATCGGTCTGATCTTTGGGTAGGCCCATCGCCGCACAGAGCCGGCGCGCCCATTCGCCGGTGGCCTTGGAATGACAGCAGGTTTGCGAATCGCGTTCGCCCAGCAGCGCCAGCAGCGCCGATGCGGTTTCCGAATACGCGGTCTTCGCTTCGGCGTGCTCCTCGTCCAAGGAGGCTGTCGCCGAACGGATTTCGCTCTTGAGGATTTCCAGCAGCGCGAGCAGGCGGCCGTGGTCGATGTGAAAGCGGCCCGCTTCGCTGGCGACCACGTGGGCGGCCGCATCGGCCAGCTCGACGGTGCGCGTAGCGCCCAATCGGCGGCTCTCACGAACGGCCCACGTTGCCAAGCCCACCGGTTTGGCCAGCCTGGACCGACAAGCAGAACCGATCGAGAATCAGTTCGATCGACGATTCCAGCGCCGGATCGCCGAAGAGCACGGGGTCGTGAAGCTGTTCAACGACCAGTTTGGTCAGCCGGCGGAGGTCGCTCGAAAGAGCCGATGCGGCCGCCGGCAAAGTAGATACTTCCATGTTCGCCGTTTCCCGAAGTGTAGCGGACTAGCCCAGAACGCCGGGAGATGTGCCCGAGTAGACGATGACGGCCGCGAGCGCGGCAAGAAGAAATGCGGTGATCATGTGAGAGAGCGGCTCCTTCTAGCGTGAGAAGTGGCGTTTGCCAATAGCATACCGCCCTGAAGGCCTTCGGTAACTAATCAAAAGTCATTAGGGCGTTCAAGGCTCGTCTGCCGATGTACTACTGCAGGAGGCCCTGCTTCCTAGCAATCTGCAGCGCTTCGTTGCGGCCGCTGCAGCCGAGTTTGCGGATGACGTTCTGGACGTGCACCTGCACCGTGTTCACGCTGCGGCCACTTTCCAGCGCGATGTCCTTCGGGCTGCGGCCCTGCGCCAGGGCCTGGAGCACGTCGAGCTCCGCCTTCGTCAGGGTAATCTCTCTGTCGGACGATCGGGCGTCCCAGCAGCGGGCCAAGGCCTGTTCCAATATCTGCGCCACACCGCCGTAGCCCACGGCGGCGAGCTGCCCGAGAGCGTCCTTCACTTCGTCCCGCAAAATCGGCGTCTTGGCCGCACGTTGGATCGCGAGCGCCACCTCGCGGAGCGCTTCCACGAACGGTGCCGTGTGCTCCGCGCGTCGCTGCAAAATGCGCATTGAATGCGTGGTGCGTCCTGCCAGCGACTCTACAATGGCGCACAAAAGGCGCGCGACCTCGCCCATGCGCTTGCCGTGAACATACCGGAACGACGCACCCTCGACCTCATTCAAGGCCGTTGCGCAAAGGTCCAACCCGCGCTGGCGCTGACCGGCGCCGATACAGTACAACGCGTGAATCGCGTTGTCGAAGGCGCGATCGAAGTCGTAGTGGCTGCTCACCGCTACTGTCGACATGGTCCGCCGGGCGTCCTCGAAGCGTCCCTGCCACGCGGCCATGGCGGCTTTGGCCGGCATGATATAGCCGGCACGTTCCGCATCGGTGGTGGACGTTGCGATGTATTGCGCCTCCAAGGCTGCTAGCCGCTCCGGGTTCCCGCGCCGGGTTTCGATATGGATCAGCTGCAACAGACGCACTCTGCAAGATCATTCGATCGCCCGCTTTCAGCGCTGCAGAAACGCATTGCTGCGCATACCATACGGACCTCGCCATGTCGTCTTCGTATAGTTCGCACGTGTTGGCCAAGAAATTCAAGGCCTTACTGGCTAAGCTATACATCGCGCGATCCGACGCTAACGAAGCTGCTCGGGTCAGTAAATTGGAAACGCGTTCGAACGGCATCTCGAGATGCAGCGCGGTCGCGCCGATACGCTGTAGAATCTTGGTTCGGACCTCGTCCGCTTCAACCGCAGGAATGCATTCTTCCGCTTCGTGCATCGCCACCACGGCGGCTTCGAAACGTCCGGCATACGCGTGGCCCGCCGCGATTAAACTCACGATCTCGCCGTTCAAGTCGCACGGCAGTCCCCTGCGTTGGATCGTGTCGAGCAGCGGAATGATGTCGCGTCCCTGATTGACTTGCAGCAAGGCGAGCCGCACCGCGATCTCCGCTTTCAGCGTTGGGCGAGAACAGCGTTGGATTGCGCGCTCGAAGAGCGATTCCGCGCGATCCAAGCGGCCCACATTGACCGCGGACATGGCGCGGAGCGCCAGCAGAATGGGATGTACGGCACGTATGTCCTGCGGGAGCGCCTCGATCGCAGCCTGCACGATGTCGCCGTGCGCGTACTCCATCAGATCGAAGCCGCACAACTCCAAGAGCCGCACGACTTCGTCGGTCGCGCGCGCCAGCGTGTATGCGGAGAGCGCCGCGGGAAGGCGCCCCGTCGATTCGAGCGCGCGCGCTACGCGGCACTGCGTCTCTTTGGCCGCCTCATCGCCTTGGAGCTCCACCTGGTGCTGCAAAAAATCGCGAAACAAGTCGTGGCAGCGGTAGACGTCGGGTCGATCCGGATAGATGAATGCGACTCGATCGCGCAGCTCTTCGATGGTCGAGCGCGCCTTCTGGTAGCCTGCGCACCGCAGCACTTCCAGATCGATTTCGGGCAAATAGCCGATGAAGTGCAGCAGCTCGCGCTCGTCGTCGTCGAGCAAGCGGTACACCTGCTCGGCGAGGTACCGATACACCATCTCGCGCGTGCTCGCGGCGATGTTGCGCAGATCTACGGATCGCGTCGAGGTTCGCAGCGCGAAGCTGAGCGCGGTCGGCCAGCCTTCGGTCATCGACAGGATTTCGGCGAGCTCCTCGTCGCGTACGCCGACGCGCGAAGCCTTGGCGGTTTGGCGCGCTTCTTCTATCGTAAACCGTAAGTCGTGCTCGTCGATGTTCAGATCCATGTCGCCGTAGGCCAGCCACGAACCGACGGGAAGATCCAGCGAAGAACGCGTGGCAATGATCCAGCGCGCGCGCCCTTTCGTTCGTTCGATGAGCGAAACGAGAAACTTCGATATTTCGGGATCGTTTTCGGCGACGTGCAGATCGTCTATGGCGAGCAGGCCCGTGAAGGTTTTGATGTGCGCGTGCATCCACATCGCTAAATCGACGCCCGGCGTTTTGGAAGAACGGCTTTTCTCGTACGCGCCCGAAACCGTTTTGCGCGCGTCGGGTGCCGTTTCGAGCAAAGCGTCCGCCAAACCGCGTACGAATCCCAGCAGGCTCGCGTGTTCCGCGCGCACGTCGTACCGCACGACCGTATCCTGTATAGCCGCCAGATATTGGCGCAGCGCGACCGACTTGCCGTATCCCGCCGGAGCAACGATCAAAACGATCCGCTGCGCAGCAGCCGCAGAAATGCGTTCGACGACGCGCGAGCGTACGACGGGCGTAAACGCACCGCCGCTCTCGATTCGCCCATTTGCGGCGACGGGCCGGATCATGGTGGTGGGTCTTTAGGCTTACTCGCAGGACGGTCCTGCCGAGGGCGCCGGCCCGCTATGTTAAGTCACTGTTCGCCGGTCCTTCCGTGACCTGACCCGATTTTGTCATCCGGGGTCGATTTTGTCGCCCTGCCCCGATTTTTTGTCACCCTGACCCGATTTTGTCACCCTGATCCGATTTTGTCACCCTGATTCAATTTTGTCACCCTGATTGGATTTTTGTCACCCTGCCCCGATTTTTGTCGCCCTGCCCCGATTTTTTGTCACCCTGAGCTTGTCGAAGGGCCGCCGAAGCGCTTTTGCTGCAACTTCGCCAGCGCAAAGATTCGCTTTTTGTCACCCTGATTCGATTTTTGTCACCCTGATTGGATTTTTGTCACCCTGAGCTTGTCGAAGGGCCGCCGAAGCGCTTTGGCTGCAACTTCGCCAGCGCAAGATTCGCTTTTTGCTTTAAAGTAATCGGAATTGCAGTCGGCGACGACCTCGATCGGTAGAAGCTTCCAAACGTTCGTTCATATCCCGCAGCACCTCGTGGCGCAAAAGGAGATTCACCCCAAAGGCGACGCAGGTTCTCCTGCGGTTCGCAGTAGCCGCGAATAGCATCCCGAATCGGCCGCACGGCGCGTGGCCCCACAGAGCCACACAGTTGGCACATCGCAAGCGCACCATCGTCGCACGTCGCTTGTCGACAGAAAGGGTGTGAAAAGTGAACATCGACGACGCTATCGTGAAGATCGACGGTTTGTGCAGCCGGCTCGAAAATCTGCTGTCCGAACTTGGGCGAGTAGCGGAAAAGCGCCCCAATCCGTACGCAAAACTGCGCGAGACCTATCCCAACTCCGGCAAACCGTGGAACAGCGCCGACGACGAGGAGCTGCGCCGGCTTTTCGCCGCAGGAAACGCCTTCGAAGACTTGGCGCTGCTCTTCGGGCGCACGCCCAAGGGCATTCGCGTGCGATTGGAGCGCTTGGGCGTGCTCGCAGCTTAACAGGACCCGTTAATCGCCCGGCGAGCGATCCGGATCGTAGATGACGGGCGCCTTGGTAAGCGTCGTAAGCGGCGGTAGCCGCAGCGCGCGCAGTGTCTCGTCGGCAATCCGCAGCGCGTTGCTGCGGAATGCCGCTACGGCGCGCATGCGATCGCCGGTCAACGCGTGCAGTTGCACGAGTTGCGAATGCGCCCCCTGCGGAAGCGGTCCGAAGCTGCTGCTGACGTAACCGAGTTCCGCTTGCAGGCGCTCGCGCAGGACGTCGGTGAGAAAATCGTCGTCTTGATCGTTGACCGGGTTCTGCGTGATGGTCAGCAGCAGCGCCTTTGCCTGCGCGGCAACGTCCGCAATGTTCAGCGCCTGCGCGCTTTGGCCGCGCGCGCGCAGCTCCGAAGCACGCAGCGGCGCTTCGTTCAGCACCGTCGAGAGCATGTTGAGCGCGGCGTTGACTTGTCCGAAATCGGAAACGAGCCGATGCACCGACTCGTATCCGCTGCGCAGTTGCGCTGCAGTAAAGTGCGTGCGCGGATCTTGCACGACGGTTACGGGGGAGCGAAATGTTTCCGATCCCGCATGCAGCACGAACGTATAGCGGCCCGGAACCACCGGCGCTCCGGCACTCACGCCTTGATTCCACTTCGAGGTAAATTTCCAATCGACGGGCTTATCTTCCGTGGTATCCCAGCTCACTCGGTTGAACCCGGCTTGCCCCGTCAAATCGCTGGTGCTCAAGTGCCGCACTGCACGTCCATGCGCATCGACGATCTGCGCATCGATGCGATGCTGGGCGCGATCCAAATAGAACGTAATAATCGCCCCATAGGGCGGATCCCGGCCGTCGACGTTGGTACCGTAGTATGAGTGAAGGTTCCACTGGTAAGCGGGCCGGATCGAAAAAATGCGGTCGCGCCGCGCCGGCGGCGAGCGCAGCAGCGTGCCGTACTGCTGCAGCGGCGTGAGATCGTCCAAAATATAGACGGCGCGGCCGTGTGTGGCCAAAAGCAAGTCGTCCGTATCCGGATGCACGCGAATGTCTCGAACCGCCACCGCCGGCAATCCCACCGTGAGCGCGCGCCAGTGGGCGCCGCCGTCAAACGACGCCCACAAACCATTGTCCAAACCGACGTAAAGGAGCCGAGGGCTACGTGGATCGATTAGCACCGTCCGCGCTTCCATCTCGGCCGGAAGACCGCGGGAAACGTCGCTCCAATGCAGGCCGTAGTCGTGCGTCGCGTACACGTGCGGCGCGCGGTCGCCGACCATGTGTGCATCATAGACGGCGTAGAGCGTGCCTGCATCGCGATTGGATGCGGAAAGGCCGGCAAAGCGTCCCCACTGCGTTGCAACGGCCGGCGTTACGTTGCGCCAATGCCGGCCGCCGTCGAGCGTGAGCTGCACCAGTCCGTCATCGGTGCCGACCCAAACCTCTCCGCGACGGACCGAGGATGGTTCGATGGACAAAATCGTATCGGACGTTTCTGCGCCGGTGCCGTCGAGCGTGATGCCGCCCGTGACGACCTGATGGGCTTTGTCGTTGCGCGTCAGATCGCCGCTGACGACGTGCCAATGCGCGCCCCGGTCGGTGGTGGAAAAAACGACGTTGCCGGCCGTCCACAGATGATGCGGGTCGAAAGGATCGAACGCAAACGGCGCTTCCCAATTGAAACGGTAGCGCAGATCCTTGGGGTCGACCACATTTTGATCGCGCAGATACGGCTGCACGTACGCCACGCGTCCGGAGCGCAGATCGATATATGCCAGCTCCCCTTGCGCGTTGCCGCCGCCGCTGCTGTACCAGACGATCTTCGCATCGGCGGGATCCGGCATCGCCCAGGTACCGTCGCCGCCGCCCATGCTCAGCCACTGCGAGGCGCTGATTCCGCCACCGCTGCGTCCGTCGCTCTGGCCGCACCACACGCCGTTGTCCTGCAGCGGCGCGCAAACGTGATACGGGCGCTCACGATCGAAGCCGACGTGATAGAGCTGCGCGATCGGCAAATTGTGCGGCATCGCCCACGATGCGCCGTCGTCGAACGAGAACGAGGGTCCGCCGTCGTTGGCCTCGATGATGCGCTTGGCATCGCGTGAGATCCACATGCCGTGATTGTCGCCGTGCACGCCGTGCGCTCCGACGCGCCACGTTTTTCCGCCGTCGCTGCTGACGCCGATCTCCACCGAAAGCGCCCACAGATGATTTTGATCCGTAGGATCGACGAAAACGTGGGTGTAGTAAAATGGACGCTCGTCGATCAGCGTGTTGCTCGAAACCATCTGCCAGCTCAAGCCGCCGTCGTCGCTGCGCCACAGCAGGCCTTGCTTGGATTCGATGAGCGCATACACGCGCTGCGCATTCGAGGGTGCAATCGCCACGCCGATGCGGCCGGTCGGGCCGCCCGGCAAACCTGCGCCGTTCAAACGCCGCCAGGTCTGACCAAAATCGATTGACTTATACAATCCGCCGTTCTCTCCGCCGCTGTCCGTACTCCAACCGGTGCGGCGGTAATCCCACATGCCGGCGTACACGACGCCGGGTGCGCCCGCAGTCGCGTCCATGTCGGATACACCCGTGTGCGAGGTCAGAAACAGGGTCTTCTTCCATGTCTTGCCGCCGTCGCGCGTCAGATACATGCCTCGGTCGGCCGAGTCGGCGAACGGATCGCCCAGTACGCCGACCAGCACCGTGCCCGGATCGCGAGGATCGATCAAAATGCGCGCGACCAGCGCGCTGCGCAGCGGCAGCACGTGCTGCCATGTTTTCCCTGCATCGCTGCTGCGGTACACGCCGTCGCCCGCAATGACGTCGTTACGCGGCGCGCCTTCTCCCGTTCCGACCCACACGACGTTGCGGTTCACCGGATCGATGGCGACCGATCCGATCGACTGCACGTCCTGCTTGTCGAACACCGGCGTCCAGCTCTGCCCCGCATTGGTGGTTCTCCACACGCCGCCCCCCGCTGCGCCCGCGTAATAGAGCGACGGATCGGCATCCGTTCCGGCCACGGCGCCAAGGCGTCCACCGGAAACCTGCGGGCCAACGTTGCGAACGTGGAGATGCGCGAGCGGATCGGGCGGCGCCGCACCGCACAAAGCCAATGCGATGATGCAAAGCAACGTCAATCTGCGCATGTGCGCCTTTTACAGCAGGTTTTGAAAAACTCCCACCCGTCTAGCCGCGCAGCAGCGTCGTGACGAAATCGGCGATGAACTCGCCTTCCCATTGCAGCCGTGATGCCAGCCATCGCTCTTGCGCGGGGCATGTCAGTTCGCCCAGCTCCAGCACCAGCGCGCCGTCGCGCGCGTGTACTTGGCGAAACCCATAGTAGTCTCGCAGGTTGTCGGTGAAGTCGTCGGGTCGAAATTGAAAGGGAAACACCGCGCCGTATTCGCTGCGCCACAAACGTGCGGCGGCCTTCGAGGCGTCGGTGTGGTAGCCGATCGAGGCGCCGCTGCTGCACGGTTCATCGGATCCGTCGAAGTGAATGAATATCGCCGCTCGCACGGCGTACCTGCCCGCAAAATCCGCGGGTTCGCGAGCGACGGTGTAGCCTCGGCCGCGGAGCACGCTCGTCGCGGCGTCCGCCACGATCGGTGTCCACGCGCGTTCGCCCGGCGTGCCTAAATTGCAGTGATGCTTGGGAAAATGGGCGCAGCTCTGCGGGCGTCCCTCATGCCCGGCGGAGATCAGCACGTCGTACTGCAGCAGCGCGGCCAGCGCTAGATGGATCACGGCAAGCCGACCAGGTGCTTGATCTCCATCGAAGGCTCGACCTGCAGTTCAGAAGCCAGAATATCGCGGTATTGCCGGTACTGGCGCAGCGCGGCGCCGCGATCGCCGATCGCCAAATGCGCCGTAATCGCGATTTGGCGCGCCGACTCGTCGCAAGCATCGTAGCCGATCATTTCGTGCGCCAACTCCAGCGCGCGGTGCGGATCTCCATGACTCAGCGCATCCTTTGCAAGTCGCCCCGCGACTTCCAAGCGCAGCTCGCTGATATGCCGATCCGTGCCCTCGAACCACTCCCACGCGCGCATGCGCTCCGGGCGGCGGGAGCGCAATTTTTCGTACATGCCGATCAGCACGCGACGTTCCGCATCGGAGAGGGCCGGCCGCGAACGCAGCGCGGCGACGGCGCGATCGATGTCCCAAAGATCGACGCGAACCTCGTCGTGCAAGCTATATCCGTCTTTCGTGCGCACGATCGCGTGGTCGCTGCTCAAATGATGGCGCAGCCGGTGCAGACACACGCTGAGCGCATTTCGCGCCGCGTATTCGTCCAGCTCCGGCCACAGCAAATCCGCCAACCGCGCCCGCGGCACCGTTTCCCGCCGAATCGAAAGCGCGACGAGCAGCGCGAGCTCTCGATCGGAGAGCGCAACCTCGCGGCCCGCGCTGCGCACGTGTCCGGACGCCAGTTCGACTTCCAGCATCGGGACGCGCTCGATGCGCTCGCGCTCGAGCCGCTCGATGAACGCCGAGAGCATCCCTTGCTCGGCGCGGCGATCCGCAATGGCATATACGGCGGCGACGAGCTGCGGTGAATCGCACCGCTCCGCTAAATTGATCGCTCTGCGCATGTGATCGTCAAAGCGGAGATCGTCGAAAAAGGCTAGCGTGATTACGCACAGGCACTCGATGAACGGCGCGCCGTGCTGCTGTCCTGCGGCGATCGCCGCTTGCGCGTACCCTATTGCGCGCGTCGAATCGCCGGCGTTTGCCGCTTCGATGATGCGCCCGCACGCGACCCACTTGAGCATATCGGCATCCGCCGGCTTCTCGGCGCGGCCGCGCAGAATTGCCGAATAAAACGCAAATCCCCGAACGCCATTGCGATGCACGATCTCGTCGAGCTCGGCCGAGTAACGCGATAGCGCAGCATCGTCGCCGGATAGCCATGCACCGAAGGCGGCCTCAGCCAAATCCTGCGCCACGAAATTGAAGAGCCCGGAGCGGCGCGCAGTCTGCAAGTGCCCGTTCGACGAACTGCCGCGCAACCGCATACTCGCCCCTGGCCCGCGCGATGTCGGCGCCCAGCGCCAGCAGCGTTCCGGAAGCCATGACGTCCATTCCGCCCACGAGCGGCAGCGCCATCGTGAGATCGCGTTCGGCCTGCGAGATGAGACCGAGGCGGGCTCGCATGAGACCCAGCAAATAGAACAGATATCCTTCGAAATAGTCTTTGGGCCGTTCTCCGACGCCGTGCTGCGCTGCGAACCGTTCCAGCACTGCCACGGCCTCTTCGAGCAGTCCGATATAGCTCATGAACAGCACGCGAAATACTAAGATGTAGTAGCGTTCGGTCGGCGAGGCGTCGGGCGAGAGCGTGCGCCAGAGCGACTCGGCCTCGTCGAGCAGTTCTTCCGTGTCCACGCAGAAGACGCGCAGCAGCGCGGTAACGGCCCATAAACGCGGATAGCGTTGCACCAGCGAGCGATCCAGGGTCGAGAGCACGCGCGCGTATTCCATCGAGGGAGCAGGATCGCGGATGACCTCGTGCTGCCCGAGCGCGTGTGCCGCAGCGGCGCTGTCGCCGCGCACTAAATGCAATTCCGCGGCGCGCTGGTAACGCTGGGCTCTTTCGTGCGCGCCCGCCGTACGCAGCAGCACATCGTTGCACTGGTCCTGCCGGTATTCCGCCAGTAGTGAGGCAAGGAGCGGATGCAAAACGAATTCGCCTTTCGCCGTGCGCGTAATAAACGGCGACTCGCGCGCGAATGTCGCCAGTTCGCGCACCGCGGGTTCGCTCGGAAAGGCTGCGTGCAGATCCTCCAGCGTCGCGTGCGGGATGCAGGCGCAGGCGAACAGCGCGTCGACCAGTGCCGGATCCAGCGACGCCAGCACCTGGTCCGCCAGGTAATCGTGCAACTCTTCGAAGGCGACGTCGTCCAGGCTCTCGAGCAGGTCTTCGATGCGCCCTTCGTCGGCGAACCGCTTGAGCAGGAACACTGCGATGGGCCAGCCTTGGGACAGGCGCATGATGCGCGCGAGAAATTCGGGCGAACCCTCGTAGGGTTCGAACAATTTCGTCAGCTCCGATCGTTCGAATGCCAGATGGTCCGCACGCAGCGTCAAAATCTCGTGCGGTGATGCGAATCTGGTCAAATGCATGCGCAGGTTTTCGCGCGAGCAGATCACGATCGTGCGGCCCTGGCCTCGCTGCGTGAGCAGCCGCGCAAAAAATTCGCGCGCGGCCGGGTTGCGGCCGATATGCTCGGCGTTCTCGAACACGAACATCGTTTGGTCCGTGTCGTCTTTCCACGCTTCGAGCGCAAGATTCACGCGCTCGGCTACGCTCGTGCCGCCGTCGCCGAGCATCAACTCGCGCTGCGTGAGCGTGTGGGTACGGCTTGGAGATTCCATCGCTAAGGCAGGCAAGAGACGGCGCGCCAAATCCAAATCGTCTGAAATGCCGGACGCATCGCAGACCGCCGCCGCACGCTCTGCGATCATCTGCCGCGCCAGCGTTGATTTTCCGAAACCCGCCGGCGCGATGAGCGCGGTGATTTTGGGGCGGACGCGCTGGACGCGATCCAATAACGCATCGCGCCGGATCTCTACCATTGCGCCGGACAAAGTTGCCACGACCAGGTTACTACGACACCGCTGCGGCCGGCGACTTCTCTCGCAGGGCCGAACGCTGTAAGAAGATTGTAAGTCCGGGTTGATGGGTCGTAAGGCCCACGAAAATTCGGCAGTGTAGTCTGGTTGGGCGCCCCTGGGGGCGGCTACGGCACTGCCGGGCCGTTTCAGGGGGCGACGTAGCCGTTTTCAGCACTAGGGAGTACTTAAAGGATGGCCATTTCACCGCAAGTCGCCTCCGGTCCGCGCGTCATGGTCGTCGGAAAAGATCCGCGCGTGACCAAGACGCTGACCAACTTGCTCGAGCTGGACGGCGGTCTCAGCGTCGCGCACCGCGCCCATTCCGTCGAAAGCGCCGGCCTGGCTCAAATCCGTCCGGACATCCTCATCCTGGACGAAGCGCGCGCTCTGGCGCAAGTTGCCGCCGCCGAGTATTTGGAGCGCGTGACGCCTGCAACGCGGCTGTTCGTGCTGGAGGCGCTGCGCGGCATGACCGTCGGCGACCTGCTTGCCACCATTAAAGACGTCGCTCCAGGCTCGACGGCCGACTCCCGGCCGCGTCATTTGCAAGTCGTCGCCGCAGCCGCCGAGCGCAATGCCCTGGCGACGCTCTCGGAGCGCGAGCTGGAAGTCGTGCGTTTGGTCGCGGAAGGTCTTTCCAATAAGGAAATCAGCGGCCGCCTTTCCCTCAGCGACAAGACGGTGAAGAATCACATCTCCCACATTCTGGCCAAAATGGGCCTGACGGCGCGCACGCAAGTCGCCGTCTATGCCATCCGGGCAGGATTGGTGTAAAAAGTACCAATCCATCCCCGCTCGGCGCTTTTTAACAGCCCGCACTGCGGGCATAATGCCGTAACGTGCACGCTCCGGCCCAGGGCGTAGACCGGCTGGACGCTTTTCAGTCTTTATTTGCTTGATCAGCTGTCGTCTGCGCTTTTTGACTCCTTGGAAGTACATCACCGCCTCGACGTGGTGCTGCAATTCTTCGTGCCCCGCGTCGCCGCGTGGGCGTTCATCACCGTGCCGGACGAGCAAGGCGAACAGCGGGTGGCGGCGCGCTTGGAGCCGCGCCCGGCCGCGAGCGAGGGCGGCGGCGAAACGCTTACTCTGCCGCTGCGTGCCTCCGACGAAACGATTGGGGCCCTGCACCTGCGCCTTCGTGACGGCGAGCCGTTTGCAACCGGCGAATTCTTGCATGCGGCCGCCTTGCGCAGCGCGCAAGCGTTACGCAACGCCGGGTTGTACGAACGCGAGCAGCGCGTTTCTCTCACGTTTCAAAATGCTGCACTGGGGGTGCAGTTGCCCGACGTCCCCGGTTATCGCTTCGACGCGATGTACGAGGCGGGACGTGCCGAAGCGCTGGTCGGCGGCGATTGGTACGATGCGTTTCGCCTGGCCGACGGGCGGTTCGTCGTGTCGATTGGCGACGTCATGGGCTCCGGACTGAAAGCGGCCGTCGCGATGGTCAACGTGCGCCAAACGATGCGCGGCGTGGCGCTGGTTCATGCCGATCCGGCGCTGATGCTGCAGGCGGCGGATCAAACGCTGCGCGACCAATATCCCGAACGGTACGTCACCACGTTCGTCGCGGTCATCGATCCGGTCACCCAGAACTGCGCCTATGCCAACGCGGCACACCCCGCGCCGTTCGTGCGCGGAACAGACGGCTACGTCCAGCAGCTGCATGGGCATGGCACGCCGCTGGGCATGTCGGACATGGGCGCGCACGTGGAAGTGTACTACGCGCATCTAGAGCCGGACTCGCTGCTCGTGCTGTATACCGACGGGCTGACGGAAGCATCCCGTGACGTGGTCGAAGGTGAACTGCGGCTGCGCAAAGCGCTCGAGATATTGGACCCTGCCGCAACCGACGTCGCGCGGCGCATTCACGACGAGGTTCTCTCGGGCCCCGCGCGCGACGACGTCGCCATCTTGGCGGTCCACATCGGCGCCGCGGGTCCCGTCCGGCGGTGGCGCTTCGACCCGAGATGGCAGGACGTCACGACACGCGTGCGCTTGGAAATTTCCGACGAGGCTCGCGGTGAACGGCTTCGATCCCCAGCGGCTTTTCAATTTCGAGGTAATTTTTGCCGAGCTGATGGCCAACTTGGTGCGCTACGCGCCGGGAACTGCGGAAGCGTTCTTAGAAACGCGCCCGGACGCGTTCATTCTTCACCTCACCGACAAAGGCGCGGGCTTTCAGTTCACGCCCCATCTGCCGCACGATCTGTTTAGCGAACGGGGCCGCGGGCTGTTTCTCATCTCGCAGCTTGCGACCGAGTTCAACGTGCAGCGGCGGCCGGGCGGAGGAAGCCACGCTCGCGTCGTTCTCATGGATCGCAAAAGGAGCCCAATGCAAACATGAGCACCACGCTCGCGCACAACGACGCGGATCGCCTCAAAGCGGTTCGCCGGTACGACATTCTGGATACGCCACCGGACGGATCGTTCGATCACATCACCGAGCTAGCGGCCGAGATATTCGACGTTCCAATCGCGCTCGTGACTATCGTGGACGAAGACCGCATTTGGTTCAAATCGCGCCGCGGTCTGGAGGAAGTGCAGGAGATTCCGTGCGATCCCGGCCTGTGCGCCTCGGCCATCTTGCAAGATGCTCCGTACGTCATCGAGGAGGCGCGCAAGGACCCGCGCGCGCTGGCCAACCCGCTGGTTGCAGGCCAGTTCGGATTGCAATTCTATGCGGCCGCACCGCTGCGCACAAGCGACGGCTATCGCTTGGGAACGCTCTGCATCATCGATCGCGAGCCGCGCATGTTCTCGCCCAAACAGGCCGGAGTGCTGCAGCGGCTTGCCGATATCGTGATGGACGGGATGGAGCTGCGATTGGCTGCCCGCAGGGCACTGGCCGGCCGGAAAGTGGGAAGTTAAGCAACCGCGGTACGCCGCAGGTATTATGGGGGAAATCCGATCCATGCGCGACACACAACCGAACTGGCCGAACGGAATCGGGCTCTTGCTGATTCACCTGATTGCCCTGGCGGTTTTTGTTCCGATGTTCTTTTCGTGGTGGGCCGTTGCGGTGGCCGCCATGATCGCCTACGCGACGGGAGCATGGGGCGTCACGCTGTGTTTTCACCGCACGCTCACGCACCGCAGCGTTCGATTGCGCAAACCCGTTGAGTACTTCACCGCGATTCTTGGGACGTTGGCATTCCAAGGCGATCCCATTTCCTGGGTTGCAACGCACCGCGTGCATCATGCAAACGCCGACAAGCAAGGCGATCCCCACAGCACGCGCAAGGGATTCACGTGGGCGCACGTGCTCTGGCTGTTCAAGCCCAATCCGAACGTTCCGACCACACCCGCGCAGTTCGAAAAGTATTGTCCGGATCTGTGGAACGAACCGTTCTATCGGGTGCTGCACCGCATCCACGTGCCGATGCAACTCGCGTTCGCGGGATTTCTGTTCGCACTCGGCGGCTGGCCGTTCGTGATTTGGGGCATCTTCGGCCGGCTGATCTTCGCCTATCATTCGACGTGGCTCGTGAACAGCGCAACGCACATGTTCGGCTATCGCACCTACCGGACGACGGATCGCTCGACGAATTCGTGGTGGGTGGCGCTGCTCTCGTTCGGTGAAGGCTGGCACAACAACCACCACGCGTTTCCGTATTCGGCGCGCCATGGCATGGCCTGGTATGAAATCGACATCACGTGGTGGACGATTCGTCTGCTCTGGCTCATGCGGCTTGCAGACAAGGTTCGCGTGCCGAATCAAGCGCTGCGGGAACGTCTGCGCATCAGGTCGCAAACGACGGCGCATCAGTCGCTCTGACGATTTTGCTGACCGGCGGGTCGCGTGGAATCGGCGCGGCCACCTTGCGCGCGCTGCACGCCGCCGGTCATCGCATCGGCTTCACGTATAATCGCAGTGCCGCCGCGGCGGCCGAACTCGCCGCCGAACTCGGCGATCGCGCCGCACCGCTGCAGTGTGACCTTGCGGACCACGACGCGCTTCCCTTGCTGATCGAGAAGTGCGAGGAACGCCTGGGCCCGATCGATACGTTGATCAACAATGCGGCCGCTTTCGAAGAGAATCCATTTTTCGGCAACTCGTTCGATGCGTGGCGAGAAGGCTGGGAGCGCACGTTCGCGGTCAACGTCTTTGGAACGGTGCACTTGACGTACGTGGTTTTGCAGCGCATGCGGGAACGCGGCGGCGGCCGCATCATCAACGTCGTCTCACGCGCCGCTCACCGCGGCGAATTGAGTTTTGCCGACTACGGCGCGAGCAAAGCGGCGTTGACGAATTTCACGAAGTCGCTGGCGCGCTCGTGCGCGCCGCAGGGCATCGTCGCGCTCGCCATCGCGCCGGGCTTCATCGAGACGGAGATGGCCGCGGACGAGCTGCTGCGCCGGCGGAGCGAAATCGAAGCCGAGATCCCGCTGGGCCGGATCGGGACGCCGCGGGACGTCGCCTCCATTATTGCGTTTTTTGCCGGCGGGAACGGCGATTACGCCAACGGAGCGACCATTGACGTCAACGGCGGCAGCTACGTCCGCTAGCAAGCTGGGCATAACCCCCGTATGAAGAGGCCGCTCAGCAGACGGCTGCTCGCCCTGGGGGTGGCGATCGTGGTAGTGATCGCCGGAATCTTCATCTTCCGTGAATCCATCCTGCGGTTCGGCGCGGCCAAGATTTTGGGCGGCGCGACCGGCACGAGCGTGTCGTTCGGCAGCATCGCCTTGCACGGCGGTAAGGCCACGATCCAAGACGTGCACCTGGTCGGTCACGGCGGCGCGAAACTGGCGTACATTCCAAGGGTGGAAGTGCAGTACAATCTGCACGATCTGCTGCCGGGCAGCAAACACCGGTTTGGATTGCGTTCGGTCGTCGTCTACCGCCCGCAGATTACCGTGGTGCACAACCCGGACGGCACCTACAATCTGCCGCGCTTGCCCAAGGCCGGTCCATCGAACGGAAAAGGTGCGCCGCTCAATGCGAAGATTCGCGTTCTCGACGGTTCGATTACCGTCCTGGATCGCACGCGCGTCGATCCGTCCGCGCGGCGGCTGTACGTCGGCAACGTCAACGTCTCCGCGGACGTGCATACCGATGCGCGCACGACCTATACCGCCTCCATGGCCTACGTGGAGGGCGGCGCTTCCTATCCGATCCGCGGCACCGGAGCGATCGATTCGGCCGCGGGCTTTACGCTTCATCATTGGACCGCGGCGCACGTTCCGCTGCCGCAGCTGGTCAACTACGCGCTCAACAACGCCAACATTCGCATGCAGGCGGGATATTTGGATCACCTTGATGCGCGCTACTACGGCAGCATCTCCGCGAGCGGGTACATGCGCGGCGCGCAGATCGCGATGCAGGGCGTAAATGCGCCCATTCGAAACGTCCATGGCCCGCTCGACGTCACGAGCGCCGGCTTGACGACGCCGCAACTTACCGCCGATGTTGCCGGTGCTCCGGTGTATGTGACGGGCGGCATCTACGATCTCAAGGCGCCCAAGTTTCGTTTGACCGTGCGCGCGCACAGCGACGTTGCGAAGCTCAAAACAGCTGACGGCTGCAGCCGCAAAACTTCCGATGCATGGAACCGTCGATCTTGCAATGCTGGTCGAGGGCGCGGTGCGCACGCCGCTGGCGTTGATCTCGCTCAGTTCGCCGGAAATCGATTATCGCGGCATGCCGTTGCGCGATCCCAGCGGCACGATTGCGTTCGACGGCAAAGCGGCGAACGTTCTGCGCTTTACGCTCGCCTACGACGGCTTCGATCTGTCCGCGCGGGGACACGTGGCGCTGCAGAAGGAACCGAACGCCGTAGAGGCGGTCGCCACCGTGAACGGCACGAGCAGCGATCTGCCGTACGCGGCATCGCTCGTGCCGGACATGCCGTTGCACGGCACGCTGCTTGCCACGGGCAACGATCTGCGGCGCATCGACGCCCAGGGCGCCCTGCAAGGCAGCGGCGATGGCAAGCAACTTGCCGGCATTTTCAACGTCAGCAGCAACGGCGTGGGCCGCGTTGCCATCCAACTCTCGCCGGGTTTGAACGCGCGCATCGCGCTCGATCGTCCGCACGGCACGATCGCGGCCCTGGTGCACGCCGACGATCTCGCCATTCACCCGGCACAAGTGGCCGCATTGCCCGGGCTGAATTTCAAAGCGCCGCCGCCGGTGCGCGCAAATATCAGCGGCGATGTTTTCGCCACGCAGCGCAAGAATGCGCTTGCGCTGCGCGGCAGCGTCGACGTACGCGATGCGGCCTACGGCAACATCTCCATCGCGAAGGCGCGCGCGCGTTTTGCCGGTGCGCCGGGGAACATCGCCGTTTCATCGCTCACCGCGAGCGGCTCGTTCGGGAATCTCGATGCCGCCGGGACGATCTCGGGCACGAATCACATCGCGCTCGTCGGGCATCTGCGCGGATCGCTTGCGGATCTCGGATCGATCGCCGGGCATCTGCCGGCGAGCGGGACGATCGATGCGCCTATTGCGCTGGTATACGATGCGGGCAGAAGCATCGCGCAGGTGCGTGGCGCCCGGTTTTCTGGCGCGAGCGTGCGCGGCGTACCGGTAGACGGCCTGAGCGCGACAATCGGCACGCAAGGCAAAGACATACGGATCTATGCGGCGCGCGCGACGATCGCGCACACCGCCAGTGCCGTTGCGACCGGAAACATGCGTGCGGGGGCGGGCGAACTTGCGCTGTCCGTCGCGCATTTGAACCTGGCCGCGCTGCGCGGTGCCGGAGTGCCGCTGCAGTCTGGATACGTCGACGTGGGCGCAATCGCGAATGGATCGCTTGATGCGCCGAACGTCAACGGCGCGCTCGTGATCGACGATGCAACGTATGATCGTTATCCCGTCGGCGGCGATGCGGCGTTTGCCTATGCAGGCGATACGCTGGCGATCGAGGACGCCGCCATTGGGCTCGGGCCGGCGTTGGTCGCGGTGGACGGAAGCATTGCCGGTATTCGCTTGGGAGCGCCGCTGCAGCCGCGATACGATCTGAACGCCGTCCTGCGCGCTGCGGACGCGCATGCACTCATCGCGCTTGCGCAGCCGAAGTTGGCGCGTCAATACATTGAAGGGAGCATCGATGCGAACGTGCACGTGGGCGGTGCCGGACGCGCGCCGGACGTGTCCGGATCGTTCGACGTGCCCGAAGGCTCGGTGCACGGACTGGCGTTTCGCGATCTGCGCGGCCGCGTGGGCGGCATCACGCAGCATTTCGACGTCAACGGCGGACATGTAACGGTCGGAACGACGACGCTGGCGTTTAACGCGGCCATCGGAGCCGGTTCCATCCGCGCGGGCATCGCGGCTCCAGATGCGAACTTGGCCGACTTCAACGACTATTTCGATGCGGGCGATACGCTGGCCGGCAGCGGCCGGTTGGCCCTGAACGTCAACACGTCGGCGCAGTCGTTCTTGACCAGCGGCAGCGTCGATCTCGGCGGAGTTCGCTACCGGCGCTTCGATCTCGGCAATGCGACGGCGAATTGGCACACCTCCGGGCGAACCATCACGCTGCTTGCGGATGTGGGCGGGGAGTCCGGGCGCGCGCACGTTGCCGGTACCGTCGCGGTTCCGCCGTTTCACTCCGTTGCGCAGCTTGCCGGCGATGCCGACGTAAATCTCGCGGCCAGCGTGCGTGACATCGACCTTGGAACGTGGCTGCCGCTATTGGGGTACACTGCGCCCGTCGCGGGACACATCGACGCCGACGCTTCGGCGCGCGGGCGGTATCCCGACGTCTCGATCGATGCGCGCGCAAATGTGCTTGACGGCGTGGTCGGCCGCGTACCGATCCAACAAGCGCAAATTCAGACTCTCGGCGCTGCACGGGCGTGGACGCATTCAGCAGGCCCTCGTGCGCATTCCGTACCTTACCGCGCAAGGTTCCGGCACGTTCGGCTTGCACAACGACGATCCGCTGCAGCTCTCGCTGCGGGCGACCAGTCCCGACGTCGCCAAACTGATGACGACGGTTTCCGGAAAGACGTACGACGCAAACGGCACGCTCGATACGACGCTGCACGTCAGCGGAACCCGGGCGCAGCCGCAACTTCGCGACGATTTCACGCTCGCATCGGTGCGCTATGCGAAGTTCGTCGTTCCCAAAGTGTGGGGCACGTTCGCCGGCAATCTGCGAACGGTCACGCTCCAGCACGGCGAGGCAGACTTGCAGCGCGGCCGCATCCTGGCTTCAGGTACCGCGCCCTTGCGCATGAACGCAAATGCGCCCGTAGCGTTCGATTTAAACATCGACAACGTCGACTTCAGCGATTTCACCAGCGCTCTGCCGCAAGGCTACCGGCTCGCCGGAACGATGGGGGGCACGATGTCGGTGCGCGGAACCGTAGATTCGCCGCAACTGGGCGGCGCGATCGCGCTGCACAACGGGTATTTCGTCGGACCGATCGATCAGAATCCGATTCAGAAGATCGACGGCACGCTCGCATTCGCAGGAAACACCGTAGCAATCCGCGCGCTGCATGCAGACGTCGGCGGCGGAACGCTGGACATGAGCGCGAACGCGATCGTGCCGAACTTCCGCGATCCCAAGGCAGCAACATTCACATCCACCATCGTGGCCAAAGGCGCACAGTTCAACAGTCCGAAGTATTTCCGCGGCAAGATCGACGCCAACGTCGTTGCATCACGAGCGGTGGGCGGCATCCCGACCGTCTCGGGTACGGTGAACGTTCCCAGCGCCCGCATTCCCCTGACGGCATTTTGGAATCCGCACGCGCCCAAGACGCCGGCCAAAGCGCCCTTGCCGCTGGCGTTCGATTTGAAGGCTACCGTGGGCAACGACGTGCGCGTGCAGAGCACCGGCGTCGACGTGGGCGCGCAAGGCGCGGTAACCGTCGCCGGAACGCTTGCAGAACCGACGCTTTCCGGCGCCTTTACCTCTACCGGCGGCACGATCAGCTTTCTGCGCCGCTTCACGATCCAAACCGCACGCGTCAGGTTCGATCCGAGCAACGGCATCATGCCGTACGTCGATGCGGTGGCGACCACGCAAGTCTCAAGCCCTCCCACCTACATTGCGCTGCACGTGACCGGTCTTGCGCCGAACAACATGCAGATTGCGTTCGATTCCGATCCGCAGTACAGCCGGGAGCAAATCTTGGCGCTGCTGACCGGCGTTTCGAACCTCAACGGCACGGGCGGTGGCCTCGGCTCCGTCAGCGCGACGAACACGATCTCCAATCTGGCGATGGGACAGCTCAACTCGTACTTTACGCAGCAATTGCTCGAACCGCTTTCAGCATCGCTCGGCAACGCGCTGGGCTTGCAGAATCTTCAGCTCTCCGAGGATTTCACCAGCGGCTTTGGGTTCAGCGCCGCCAAAGCGTTCGGTAAGCACATTACGGCCGTGTTTGCGGAAAGTTTGGGCGAGCCGAAACGGCGAAGCATCAGCATCGAGGCGCACCACGGCAATTCCACGGCCTTCAGCTTGATGTTCTACAGCGTCGACTCTCCTTCACTGCTGGCGTATTCGCCGTCGACGAACCTGCTCAACTTCAACGATGTGGCCAATTCCTCGGCACTCACGCCGTTGCTCGGAGATAGCGGTTTTACGGTTCGCTACGAGCACAAGTTTTGATGAAGCGTTTGTTCGTACTTGGGATCCTCTTTCTGGCCGGATGCGCTGCCGGAGCGCAGACGCGCAGCGCGTCGATCAACGTCGACGCCCTCTTGCGCGTGCACCCGCTCTACGGAACGCTCGGCCAATACGATCGTCAAATCGCGGTGCTGGAATCGACCTTGCACACGCAATTTTCCGATAGCGGGACCCAGATCGAGCACGCCGGCGCGGCGATCCGCCGTGATCTGAGCAACGCGGCGCACGTTACGGTGGCCGATCGTAATATCTTGGCGAGGAATCGCACCGCGCCAAACGTGCCGAGCGGCGCAAGCAACGTTCAAGCCCCGCAAGCCGGCGCCGTCGAAGCCGGCATCCTGCAGAACTACGATCGCCAGCACGCCGAACTGCAGAGCGTCGCGCAAGGCGACATGGACCGCTATCGGTCCACGCTGCTGGCGCAGCAGCAGAACGCCTACGAGGCGTTCGTTCGATCCGTGAACGACCGCACGCAGCGGGCGTACCGGTGCCCGCGCGCAGGAACTGCGCGAAAAAGAATCGGCGCTGCTGCTGGAGTTGGCGAGGCGCGACGCGCCGGAGCGTCTATTACTGCACGCGAAGCTGGAAACGCTCGCGCTCAGCGGCGCTGCGCGGGCGCGTCTGCAGGCGCAGATGCGGGCCATACAAGCGCGCGAAGATGCCGCCGTCGCTTCGATGCGCCGCGTTGATGCGGGTACGCTCGATGCGTACGGGAAGCAGCTGCGCGATCGCGGCCGCAGCGACGTTGCGGCAATGTCGGCGCAGCTCCAGCGGCGCACCGATGCGAACCTGGCTGCCCGCGGGCGTGTTTTAGCCGCGCAGTCCTCCGCGCCGAGCGCCCTGCACTTGCCGTCAGCACCGGCGCAGTCCGGTTCACCCGGAGACGTGCAGGCGCAGTACGATGCGCTCGTCAAGGCCCCGCTTCCAAGCGCGGCCGGATTCGCGAGCGCGAGCCGCGACTTGAGTCAACGCTTCCGCGCGCTCGCGCAAAGCGACGCGAGCGATACGCAGAGCGTCCGATCGCAAATCGCCTCCCTGCGGCACGATCGCGAAGCGGCTCGCAAAAAGATGATCGCGCAAATCATGACGCAGGCGCAGCGCGAGGCGCAAAAAGACGGCTATTCCCAGGTGTACGCGAGCCGGCAGGCGCCGGCGGGCAGCGCCGACATCACGGCGGCGGTCGCTGCGGATTTGCGCGCACTGAATCCTTAAGGCCCACACGGGCGAAGTGCGGGCACTTACCGCCGCGTGGCTCATCGCGGCTCGCGTGGATTTACGCTTCTCGAACTGACCGTCTCGCTGGGCATTGCCGCGGTGCTTACACTGCTGTTGGTTCAGATGGCCGCCCTGGTTTTGCATTGGAGCTCGACGCAGGCGCAGCGCAACGTCGAGGAGGCGGCGATCGGAGAACTGGTCGACCGCTGGCATGCGGAGGAAGATTCCGCTTGGGCCATCTTCACGCCGGCGAGCGATGTGAACGGCGCCTCGAACAGCGACGGGCACGAGGTGGATTTTTTCAATCGCGACGCCAAATTCGAGTCGTATTTCTGGGCCTACGATTATGATGCGGCGGACAAGACACTCACGCGATATTTGTATGCGGCTCCCGGTTCGGCGCCGCAGGCGGACAAAACGTACGATGGCATCACCGGCTTTTATGCGCACACGTATCCGGTAACGGCGCTGCAGGATCCCGCCGCCAAGATCTACTCGCCCGCATACAACGGCGCCGCCTTACAGCCTGGCGCGGTGCGGTTTTATGGTGCGGCTAATCCCCTCATCGCCGGCGGAAACCAGATCACGTACGTCCGCGTGCAGAGCGCCACGCGCGTTCGAGAGCTGCAACTCTCGACGAGCACCGCGCCGACCGGCTTCACGATCGTGCTCAATTACACTCCGAAGCCGTCCGCGACCCCGGCCGTGACGCTGCAGGCGTGGCCGCAGTATGTCGAGCTGCCGATGCAAGGTCAGTCGCTGCAGACGGCATGGGTTCCGGCGCCGCATGACGCAGCGTATTATCTCAACCGCATCTTGGGCGGCGCGGTCGCGAACGCGGCACTCTCTCCGTGCGCGACGAACCAAGCGCGCGCGTTCACCGACGCCATGTTCAAAACTCCGCTCGTGAGCGCAACACCGCCGCTCGGCGCGCTGCCCGTGGGCGTAAGCGGCTCGACGGACGCGGGCGGCTGCGTAACCATCAACGACAAGATCGGCAGCAACGTCGAGCTGTACGAACCGGGCAATATGACGGCACTCGTGCAGAACGGTCGGAAACTGCGGGTTTGCAGTAAGGGTCGTTAGCGAAAACCCAGCCTAGCGAACCGGGGCCGAACGTAGGTTTGAAAGACCAGGGCGGCACGCAAGTCGCGTCATAGCTTGTATCGCGACTTGGCAGATCATCAAAAGACGCCGAGCACGACCACTGTGGCGTTCGAAATATCCGGCTGCCAGCTCGTCGGCGGAACCACATATACGCTCGTAGGCATCGGCGAAATGTGCTCGGGCGGCGGCGGCTACGAAAGCACGGGAATGGACTGCACTCCCGGTGGCAGTGGCGGCGATATGTACACGTTCGGATCGCCGACGATTTCCGGTCCCGGCGCGGCCAACGTCGGCGTCGACGGCACCGTGACTGCATCGCGAACGGGGGCCGGCACGATCAGTGTCTCGGTTCCCGGCACGCATAAATGGTGCGTTCCCGGTTTGAAGCCGCAGTACTATCATACGACGTTTACCGAGACGGTGATATTCAACGACTAGCAGTGCCACGATTGCCGCTATGGTTCACATGAAAGTCAATGTCACCCTGAGCCTGTCGAAGGGCTGAACTTATCGAAGCGTCCGATAAACGCACCATCGCGATGAGGTGTAATGCCGAAATGTTTACGGCCAATTCGGAACATTTGGATCCGTAAAAAGCCGTGGATCGATCGGAAATTCGCTCGCACCGTATGCTGGCCGTACCGTTGATCCGGACTGATACGGCAAATATGAGCCAGCAAACCATTGAGAGGCTGTGGCGTATGGTAGTGAGTTGCGAGTAAATGCGTACGCTGCCATGGTAGAGCAATCAGTACCGCCTGTTTGGGTGCTATTTCCCGTGCTCAAAAAACCGAATAAATTGTGATGCATCCAGCTTGGCCATTGTATGGCGTTACCGACTGGTTGACTGCGGCCGCGCACATTTTCAGTCAGCCATTCATCGATAACGGGCTTTGCTAGTCCCAGTTGCACGCGCTGCGCATCATAGTCGGTGATGCATGGCAGTTCGTGCGCCCGATCGATCGTTGCCAAGCGGTAATCGCCGTTCAGCTCGACGGGCGCCGGCGTGATGCCCGGGATCGGCGGCATCGTCGGCGCGACGAGCACCCGCTGACCGCTCAGTTCGAGGTTGTCGTGGATCGTCGGCCGGTTCGTATCGGCGGGATCGTCCGACCCGATAACCAGCAGATAATGTCCGCTCGGCGCCGCGATCGTGAAATGGCCGCTCGCATCCGTGCTGGTGACCAGCAGCGGCGTGGGCGTCGGCCCAGGCGTAGCGTACGCTACCCACGGATCGAGTCGAACGGGTACGCCCGAAAGCGGCAAGCCCGACGGATCGTCCGCGAGCGTCCCGACCGCTTCGGCGCTGCCTGGAATGCTGGTCGCGGACGGCACAGGACTCGGTGCAACGCCCCCGCCGCCGGCACCGCCACACGCCGCCAAAGAACACGCTACGGCCAATACGAGCGCACCACAGAAAATCCGCTGCACGAAACCCTCCTCCTTGAGGGCAGTGCCCACATGCAGCAGCGTGGAGGACATCCGCGACGCGCCGTTTGTAAAGAACCATGCATGATAACATCCGACAGCCCGACCGAAGCCTGGCCGCCCCTGGTCTACGAGGAGTGGAAAGACACGCTCCATACGCTGCACATGTGGACGCAGGTCGCCGGCAAAATCCGTCTCGCGCTTGCTCCCATGATGAATCACTGGTGGCAGGTCCCGCTCTACGTGAGCACGCGGGGCTTGACGACCTCGCCCATGCCCCTGGCCGATTCGCGCACCTTTGCAATCGATTTCGACTTCGTCGATCACGCGCTGCGCGTGCACACTTGCGACGGCGAAGAGCAGGAGTTTCCGCTCGCGGCCATGCCGGTCGCCGCTTTCTATCGCGCGGTGATGGACGCGCTGCATTCGCTACGCATCGACGTTTCGATCAACACCATGCCGTGCGAGGTTGCGGACGCAATCCCATTTGAGCGCGATGTTACGCATGCATCGTACGATCCCGGCGCGGCACACCGTTTCTGGCGCGTGCTCGTGCAGGCGGACCGCCTCTGCAAACGCTTTCGCGCGGGATTCACGGGCAAGGCCAGTCCGGTGCACTTCTTTTGGGGCAGCTTCGACCTTGCGGTGACGCGATTCTCCGGCCGCCCCGCGCCGCCGCATCCCGGCGGCATACCGAACGTTTCCGATGCGGTCACTCGCGAAGCCTATTCACGCGAAGAAAGCAGCGCGGGCTTCTGGCCGGGCGGCAGCGGCATGGAGGCGTCGTTCTATTCTTATGCTTATCCCGAACCGAACGGTTTCGCCCAGGCGCGCGTGGAGCCGTCCGCCGCGGCATACAGCGATCAGCTCAAAGAGTTCGTTCTGCCGTACGATGCGGTGCGCCGCTCGAGCGATCGCGACGCCGCGCTGCTGGCATTTTTTCAAAGCACGTACGACGCGGCCGCAAATTTGGGTCACTGGGATCGCGCGTCGCTGGAACGCTAAATTCTAAGCTTCTGCAGCTTTCGCGGCCCGCTTACGAGCCGGCAGCAACGCGTAGATCAGCAAGCCGAAGACGACCGTGATTGCGGCGCACACGCTCAGCGCCACGTGCCAGCCGTGCACGAACGATCGCTCCACGATCGCGAGCAGCGCAGCGGCGCTCACGCCGGCCGGCGGATGCTGCGCGATGACGAATGCTCCGCCGTGGTGCACGGCGCCGATGATTTGCGCGCTCGAACCGGGGGCAACGCGCATCTGCGAGAGCGCGCCGGCGATGCCGTGCGCCATGCCGCCGGCCAGCAGCGTTCCGAGAATTGCAATGCCGAATACTCCGAAAAGCGAACGGCTGAGCGCGACGGCTCCGGAAGCGAAGCCTTCGTCGACCGATGCAACCGCGGACATTCCCATCGACGCCGCCGGCGTAAACAGCAGTCCCCAGCCGATGCCCGCTACGAACAGTCCCGCCGAAACTTGCCACGACGCCCCGGAAGCATGCAGCGTCGCGAGCCAAAGGATGCCCGCCAGGGTGATCGCCCAACTGACGACCAGCAAGAGCCGCTGCCCGAGCGCCTTTTCGACTTGCGAGCTGTACTGATTGATCGTGAAGAATGCGAGATTGCTCGGCATCAGATAAAAACCGGCCGCGATTGCGGACTGCCTCTGCACGTTCTGCAGAAAATCCGTGCATAGCAGCATGATCCCGTACCAACCGAAGTTGATGATGCCGATGATCAGCAGCGCCGCCACGAAGGGTCGCGAGCCGAAATACCGCAGATGAACCATCGGCTTTGCCGCGCGCCGCTCGACCGCAACGAACAGCGCGATGCCGGTTGCAAACACCGCGAATGCCGCCAGAATGACCGGAGAGACCCAGCCGTTGGCATTGCCCTCGATCAGCGCGAAACTGATCGCGATGAACGAAACGATGCTCGAGAATTGTCCCAGGCCGTCCAAGCGCATCGACGGATCGCGTTCGCTCTCTTTGACGTACGGGAACGTCGCCAGCACGACCAGTCCCATCGCCACGGAAAGATAAAAAACGGACGGCCAGCCGAACCAGTGCACGAGCGCGCCGCCGATGACGGGTCCGGCCACCGCGCCCGATCCGGCAACCGTCGAGAACATTTTAATCGTATTCTCGTTGTCGGTTCCTTCGGGAAGCATCTGCACGAGAATGGCTACCGGAAGCGAAAGCAGCGCCGCGCCGCCCAGGCCTTGCAGTCCGCGCAGCACGATCAGAATTGGCGCGCTCGTCGATAAGCCACACCCAAGCGTTGCGATCACGAACAGCCACGTCGTGATCGTCAGGATGCGCTTGCGGCCGTACAGATCGCCCAGCGTTCCGGCAGCCAGCGTGAAGCCGCCTTCCATGAGCGGATAGACGCTCAGAATCCATTCCTGGTCGGCGATGCCGGCGTGCAGCGTGCGCTCGATGAACGGAAGCGCGAGATAAATGATGCTGATATTGAGCACCGCCATGAACCCGGCCAAATACATGCCGAAGTTGGCGATTCGCACGCGGGACGTCGCCGTCATGATTTACTCCACTCCCAAGCATTCCACGATTCCATTACCGGGTTCGGGGCGAATCCGTGCACGTTCGTGCGCAGCGCTTCCTGTTGGCGCTGCCACCAAAAGACCAGAACCGGGTTGTCGCGCGCGAGCAAGTCTTCGATCCCGGCGTACGAAGGCTTGCGCGCCGGCTCTTCGTAGTTGCTCAATGCGCGGCTTTGCAGCGCCTCCATTTGCTCGATTGCAGTACCCGGATTCGTTGTAGCCGCCCGGTGGAACGTTGGCGCACGTGAACTGCGAGGAATTGTCCGGGTCCAGGCCGGCATACCACGGCCAGAGCGCGATGTCGAATTTTCCGCCGTTCAGAATGCCGCCCATCCCCGCGGGAGCGTACAGCAGATCGCCCGGATACGTTTTGACCTCGACGTTGATGCCGAACTGGTGCAGCTCGAGCCTGCAGCATGACCGCTTCGCGCTTATGCGTCACATTGGCCGTATCCGTCGCAAGCTCCAGCGAGAGCGGTGTTCTCACACCGGCCTGCCGCAACAACGCTTTGGCTCTGGCCGGATCGTGTGCGTACGTTTTCACGTGCGGGTTGTACGCCCAAATCCAATCGGGAAGATCTTCGGTCGCGGTTTTTTCCTGTCCGTACGTGAGCGTGCGGACCAGCTGCGCTTTATCGATGGCGTAAGCGAACGCTTCTCGAAAGCGCTGATCGTTCATCGGCGCGCGGCGTGTGTTGAACACCATGCCCTCGTAGCCGTTCATGTTCAGCCACACCAGGCGAACCTGTGGGATGCCGCGCAGTTCGGGATAGTTCGTGATCGAGGCCTGATACATGTAATCGACTGCACCGGTGCGCAAAAGGTTCACCGACGTGTTTTCGTTGGCGACCGTCTGCACTTCGATGCCGCGCAGCTTCGGCTTTCCGAGAAAGAACCGCTCGTTGGCCGTGAGCACGACGCGATCGCCGTGCGTCCAGCGCACCAGGCTGAACGGGCCGTCGGTCACGTCGGGATGGTCGTTGAACGCGATCTCGTTCACGCTGCGATAGCGTGAGAGCACGTGCGCGGGAACGATCTCGTAGGGCTGATCGCTTTCGGCGAAAAACGTGTTCACGAAGGATGCCAAGGGCCTGCGCAGATGCACGATCGCCGTGCGCGCGTCGGGTGTATCGATGCGCGCGATGTCGTCGTAGCCGTGACGGGAGACCACATTGTTGTCCGGATTCATGAGCGCCGACCACGTCCATGCGACGTCTTTGCTCGTGACCGGCACGCCGTCCGACCAGCGCGCATTGCTCCGCAGCCGGTACGTGATCGTCAAGCCGTCGCGGCTCACTCCGCCGTTTCCCAGCGACGGTACTTGCACGGCAAGAATCGGAACCGGCCGGCCGCGCGGATTGGCCGAGAGCAGCGGCTCGAACATCAGGCGCTGCACGAACGTATCCACCGTGCTGGAGGTCAGCAGCGGATTGAGCGTTTTGGGGTCTTGCGGAACGGCAACGCGCAGCACGTCGTCACTTCGCCCGGACGGCGCGCCGCTCTTGGCGCATCCGGCGAGCAGCAGCGCCGCGACGCACGACAAAAGCAGACCACGATAGGCTCGCACGCCGCCCCTTTTTCTCCGCCGCCCTTTGCCATTGCTGCCGCCCGTAGCGGGTATAACGCGGGCGTGGAGGTGCGATCCGTGCGTGCTGTCGCTGTTTTCGCGTTGTTGGCTGTGTGCCTGTGCTCGTGCGGCGGAGGAAACGGCGGCCAAACGTCCGCGTCCCGCAATTCGGACGATTGGACGCTGCCCGGAGCGAACTACGCGTTCAATCGCTACGTGCAATTTCCGGACATCACACCCCAGAACGTCGCCTCCCTGCACAAAGCATGGATTACGCCGCTGGCGGACGACGGCGAACAAGAATCCTCGCCCATCGTCTTGCACGGCATGCTCTACGTCGCGACGCCTCACGACAACGTGCTCGCGTTGGACGCGCGTACCGGCGCAGTTCGCTGGGCGTACGCGTACACCCCGCAGTACGTCTTGGCGTACGCCGTTAATCGCGGCGTGGGACTGGCGAACGGTAAAGTGTTTTTGGGCACGCAGGATTGCCGCGTGATTGCACTTGATGCTGCAACCGGAAAGCAGCTCTGGAATGTGCTCGGCTGCCACGGATCCAGCGGCCCGTCGTCCACGCAAAACAGCTGGTATTCCATGGCCGCGTATCCGTACGACGGCGCAGTCTACTTGGGCACGGCGGGCGGCGATTTCGGCGACATCGGCATCGTCAGCGCGTTCGACCAAAATACCGGCAAACGGCTGTGGGATTGGAATACCGTTCCGCTGCCCGGTGAGCCGAATTTCGGATCGTGGCCCGGCTCTTCGTGGCAACACGGAGGCGCAGCCGTATGGGCCGGTCTTGCCATCGATCCGGCAAGCAAAACGCTGTTCGTCGCGCCTGGCAACGCCGGACCGAATCTCACCCTGGCCGGAAGAAAAGGCGCGGATTTGTATTCGGATTCGGTGGTGGCGCTGGACATCTCGGGCGCGCGTCCAAAACTGAAATGGTATTATCAGCTGCTGCAAAACGACACGCACGATGCGGATCCGGCGATGCCGCCCGTACTCTTCGATGGAACTGCGCGCGGAGCTCGTCGCGCGTTGCTCGCCGTGGCGGACAAAGACGGCAACTTCGTCATCCTCGATCGCGGGAACGGTCGCGTGGTGTATCGCACGGCGGTAAGCGATCAGCGCGGTATCCTCTCGCTGCCGAGCACGCATGGCACGTACGCATGTCCCAATCACGGCGGAGGCGTTGAATGGAACGGCGGCTCGTACGATCCGCGTACCAACTATTTCATTATTCCGAGCACGCAGGAATGCGCGCTGTGGAAAGTGACGACGACGGGTCCGGTCGCCTACGTGCCCGGCCAACCCTTTAGCGCGGGGCCGTTGCCGAAGCGCCACAATGCGACGGGCGTGGTTACCGCCATCGACGTCGGCACCGGAAAAGTGGCCTGGCGAGATGCGTTTCCGTATCCCGCACAAGGCGGCGTGACGATTACGTCGAGCGGCGTTGCCTTCACCAGCGATGCGCGCGGACGGATCTACGCACTCGATCCGCGTTCCGGGCGCGAACTTTGGCACGACGACACCGGCTCGTCGATCGTCGATTCCATTTCACTCTACCGCGTGAACGGCCGGCCTTACGTCGTCACGATCGCCGGCGAAGGCGGAAACCAGCACACGCCGAATCTGCCGCCTACGCAAGGCAGCCGCATCGTGGCGTACGCGTTCAACGTTTCAAATACCATCGTGAACACCGCGTCGTCGCAGCCCTCGCCCGCACCGATGCCCTCCGCACGCACGGAAAGCGGACAGACCGCGGGCACGGCCGCGTCCGCTCCGTACACGCAGACGCAAGCCTCCGCCGGCCGCACGTTGTTCATGCAGCAATGCTCGTCGTGTCACGGCGCGAACTTGCAAGGCATTTCAGCGCCGGCGCTGACCGGCGCGAGCTTCGGTCACGCAAATCTGAACGTTTCGCAACTGCGCACGATCGTTACGCAGCAGATGCCGCTGAGCGCGCCAGGTTCCCTCAAGCCGCAGCAATACGCGTCGATTATGGCGTTTTTGCTCAAGTACGATTGCATCTCGCCCAGCAACGGCGGCAAGACGCCGTTCCCGACGAGCGACCAGCCGCAGTTCTCCAAGATTAGCGTGTCGGGAGCGACTTGCCCCACGAAGTGACGTCTCCATTCTTGTCACCCTGAGCTCCATTCTTGTCACCCTGACTTCCATTCTTGTCACCCTAGCTCCATTCTTGTCACCCTGAGCTTGTCGAAGGGTTGTCACCCTGAGCCTCCATTCTTGTCACCCTGAGCCTCCATTCTTGTCACCCTGAGCCTCCATTCTTGTCACCCTGAGCCTGTCGAAGGGTGAATTAGCTCTTCACCCATTCCCGCCACTCTGAGGTTGTTGCCTCAATTACGCTCAGCGCAAGCTTCGGCTTGTCACCCTGAGCCTCCATTCTTGTCACCCTGAGCCTGTCGAAGGGTGAATTGCTTCACCCATTCCCGCCACTCTGAGGTTGTTGCCTCAATTACGCTCAGCGCAAGCTTCGGCTTGTCACTCTCCATTCTTGTCACCCTGAGCCTGTCGAAGGGTGAATTACCTTCACCCATTCCTGTCACCCTGACTTCCATTCTTGTCACCCTGAGCCCGTCGAAGGGTGTTAGGTCTTCACCTGCACCAGCTCGCTGCCGCTGCTCGTGATGAACCAGAGTCTGATTTTGCACCGAGACGCTTACGCCGACCGGTGCGCCGGCGATGGGGCCGGGCTGGAGACCGGGCGTTGCAAATTCGGTGAACGATCCGGCTTTGGTTACGCGCGCAATTTTCGCAGCATTGGATTCGCTGATCCATACTGCGCCGTCCGGTCCCGATGTTATGCTCGACGCGCCGCTGCCCGGCGTTGGAATGATGAATCGCGAGAGCGCGCCGGAAGGCGAGATGCGTCCCACCGTATTCGCTTGTGAATCTACGTACCACAGCGCGCCGTCGGCACCCCACGTTGCCGCCGATGGATGAATGGGCGGTAGCGGAATGGTCTTGATCAATTTGAGCGCTTGTGAGTACACGAGCACTTCGGAGGAGGTTGTCAGCGAAGCGGTGGCCCACGCGTTTCCCGCGGTGTCCGAAACGATCGGGCCCGGAATCGCATCCTCGCTTAGATTAACGGACGTGACCGCGCCGACGTTCGTAACGGCGGTGATTGAAGTCGTGTCGGGAAGCGACGCGTACAACACGTTGTTTGGAGTTGCCGTTAGATAAACACTGAACGAATTAAAGCCTTGCAGATCGACGAGATTACCCGACGACGATGCCGGCGCATATTTAACGGCAAACGGCGACCAGTGTCCGACCTGAAAATCTAAAAAAAGACCGGTCGAAGTGTACGCCGTGCCGTTGGGCTCGGTCGCAATGGTCGGGTAACTTCCGGCGGGGTCGCTGCCGTTGGGAAGCGCATAACTTTCCGTTTGAAACGCGCAGCTCGTCAGCAGTACGAGATCGGCTTGGGAATCAGCAGCGTACGGAATGCCGTTGTATCCAACCGCAAGTGCGACGAGGTGGCCCGGCGGATAGACGTACGGAACAAACGTCACACTTGTCGGGTGTTGCGAAATCGCTTGCGGCGGCAACGCCGGCAAACCGGCGACGGAAGCTGTGCCCGTTCCTCCGCCGCCCGAAGCGCTGCATCCCGCGATTCCAAGCGCCAGTAAATACACTAGAACGAAGCAGCGAATGCGCACGGCATCCTCCTTCGCGGAGAGTGGATTTTGATGGTACCACATGGCTGGATGGAATATGCCGGCGCAGATTCTGAGTGCGCATCCCCGCTACGATGGTTTCCACCGTTTCTTCCGGCAGCGCCAAGGTCGACGGATCGACCAGCTGATGCCGCCCGGCGCCATGTCTTTCCGTTTCCGGTGCCGGTTCCAGGGGACGTTCTCATCGTCGGCGCCGTGAATCCCGGCCGCAACGTCACAATCGGTCCGGGAACCAATTTTGAGGTCGTGACGGTCCGACCGGGCATGCCATAGCCATGGCACGCGCTCGCAGCATACTGCGAGCATGCGATATGCAGTGGTTGACGTCGAAACGACGGGATTCGATCCAATGCGGGACCGCGTCGTCGAAATGGCGTGCGTGGTTCTGAGCGGCCGCACCATCGTCAAAACGTGGTCGACGCTCGTAGACCCGCGGCGCCCCATTCCCCACTACGCAACGCGTGTGCACGGAATAACGGACGACGATGTCGCGGGCGCGCCGCCGTTCCGTATCGCCCAGCGACGGCTGCGTCGGCATTGCACGGGCGCGACGGTCGTCGCGCACAATGCCGGCTTCGATTTGAGTTTTTTGCCTTTGCTCCGGCCGCTCCCGTCGTTGTGCACGCTGCGACTCGCACGCCACTGCTATCCCGAGGCGCCGAACCACAAAAACCAAACGCTGCGGCGATTCCTGGGTATCGATCACGATTTGAGGAACTTCTTCGGCTGGCATCCTGAGTTCATCGGGTGTCACCCTGAATCCATCGGGTGTCACCCTGAGTTTATCGAAGGGTTACCTGCCCATCGCGCCCTCGCCGATGCGCTGGTTACGGCGGGCATCCTCATGCGCTGCATCGAGCGATACGAAAAGAGGTTACGATGGCCGGCAAACGATTCGGCAAACCACGGCCTGCGGGCGAACCGAGCGGTGCGACCGAACGCAAAATCCGCATTCTCCTCGAACTCGTTCGCAACAAGTTCATCCGGCTGAGTCGCCTGTGCGACGACTACGGCACCTCGGAACGCAGTTTGCTTCGCGACTTGCAGGAACTTCGAAAGATAGGACAGCGCGCCGGCTTTCGGTTGAGCGAGAAAAGCGAAAACGATCTGGTAAGGCTCGTTTCGTTCGATGCCAGGCCGACCGCCATCGACAAGAGCGGCCGCGCGCTGCGGTCGCTCATTCAAGCGGCGGCACATGCGCTGGGTACGCCCGTCGAGGCGCAGCTCGCATCACTCGAGGAAGACGCGCATCCTCAGGAACGGCGCTTTCTGCGGTTTTTAACGCCGACCTTGCGCGAGGGGAGCCGCGTCGCCGATACGTTCAAACAGCTCGAAGCCGCATGGGCCGACAGTGCGCGCGTCACGTTCCGCCATTCCGGCAAGGAGCGTAGGCTCGAGCCCGCATGCATTTTCGTCCGGTCGGGACGCTACTACTTGCTCGGCCGCGATCCGACGGCGCGCACGTGGAAATATTACGCGCTCGACAACATCGAACCACCGATAAAGCGCGCGGGATCCTTTTCCGCGCAGCCCATTCCGGCCGAATATGCGAGCGACGACGTACTGGGATTCTTCCGCAGCGGCGCGCAGCAGCGCATATCGGTGTGGATGTCGCGGGCCATCGCCGCATCTGCCACCTCGCGCGTATGGCAGCACGAGCAGGACATCGAGCTGCACCCGGACGGCTCGGCAACGATGAGGTTCACCGTGAGCGATGCGGGCGAGGTCATTCGATGGGCGCTGGGGTTTGGGACCGAAGCCCGCGTGACGGCACCGCCCGAGGCCGTTTCCCAGGCGCTTGAGGCGGCGCGCGCACTCGCGCGCAGTGACGAAGCACCACAGCAGGCTGAACACGGCGGATGAAAGGGCAACAATTCCGAAACGGAATGCATGGCAGAATCCATACTACGGTATCGCGTAATTCTCCCAGCCCGAGGAGCAGGCGGCTACAACGTCGTCGTTCCTGCCTTTCCTAACGCTCACACGTGCGCAGCCACGCGCGAAGAAGTCTGTCGTTAACGCGCGAGAGGTGATCGAGTTAATGCTCCAACATTTTCGCGCAAACGGACGCGACATTCCGCCGTCCGATGCTCCACCTGCTGCGTAACTTTGGAGCGGGGAAGAGCGAGTGCGTGCGCTGAAGCGCGCCGGATTCGAGCGCATTCGTAAGTTGCCGTGCCGGATCACCGGACAATCTCAAAGGGGCACCCTCGCAGCCATCCTGCGCACCATAGATATGACTGCGGAGGAGTTAAGGCGCTTACTGTAGAGCGCATCGGCCGGTCACGCGCCAGCCGTCTGGCACGAGCGGCACGTACGATGGCGGTATGCCGCACCGGCACCACAACCCGTTCGATCCCAGAAACCCGCTCAACGTCGCATTCTTTCTCACGTTCGTTGCCGGCGACGAGGATGAGCCCGAAGCGATTCGACCGGACGATGCTGCGCGCGGCTGCGGCTGCGCCGTGCTTGCCATGGTGATTGCGGCGTTGTGCGTCGCCATTCTGCTCAGCGTGGTGAAATGATTCGCTCGCACCAAACCCAAAGGCAGCACGGCCTGCGTAGGCTAAAGTAAGGAACGACATGCAGCGCGTCGACGGCCGCTTCGTCTATTCAGCGTCCGACTTGAACGAGTACTTGGAGTGCCGACGCCTTACGGGGCTGAGCCGTGAGGTCGCCATGCATCATCGCGCGCAACCGTCCGAAAACGGGGCGACGCGGGCGCTGATCGCCGAGAAGGGCCTGGAGCACGAACGCCGCTATCTCTCAGCTCAGCGCGACAAGTACGGCGATCATTTGGTCGCCTTCGATGATGCGGTGCAAAGCACGATCGCGGACTGGCAAAACGCCGAAGCGCAAACGATTGAGGCGATGCGTAAGGGGGCGCACCTGATTTACCAGCCCACGTTCTTTGACGGCACGTTCTTGGGCCGGGCGGACTTCTTACGGCGGGTGGCCGTACCGAGCAACCTTGGAGCGTGGAGTGACGAGGTCATCGATACCAAACTCGCGCTGGCGACGAAGGCCTATTTTTTGATTCAGCTCTGCAATTACAGCGAACACGTGCATCGCATTCAGGGCGTTATGCCGCAGCACGGGTACATCGTGCTGGGGAGCGGCAAGGAGCGCGGGTACCGGCTCGAGGACTATTCCGCCTATTACCGGCATCTCAAGCGCTCGTTTTTGCAGTACGTCCACGTCGACTTGACGCACTCCGGCGCGGAGTTGCCGTATCCCGTTGAATGCGCGCATTGCGAGACGTGCAAATGGGACGCGGCGTGCGCCGATCAGCGCGACGCCGACGATCATTTGAGTTTAGTGGCCTTCATGCGGCAGGACCAAATCAAAAAGTTCGAGGGTGCCGGCATCGCGACGGTCGCGCAGCTTGCGGCGGCAACTGAGGCCCCGTACAAGATGGCGGAGAAGACGTTCGACTATCTGCGAGCGCAGGCCCGGCAACAGCATTTGCAGCGCGAAGCCGTTCGCAGCGGCCGGCAGCCGCAGCACTTTTTCGACTTCCGTCCGTTCGATCCGCAATGCGGGTTCGCCCGCATGCCGCAGCCAAACGCCGCGGACGTCTTTTTCGACATCGAAGGGGATCCGTTGTACCGGGCCGACCGCGGGCTGGAGTATCTGTGGGGCTACTACTTACCGCTGGAAGACGCCTATCACGCCATTTGGGCCACAGAGCTTTCAGCGGAACGCCGCGCGTTCGAAGCGTTCGTCGACATGCTGAGGGCACGTTTGCAAGAGCATCCGGATCTGCACGTCTACCACTACGGTTCCTACGAACCCGCGCGTCTGCGTCGCCTGATGGGCGAGTATGGGACGCGCGAGAACGAAGTGAACCATCTCCTGAGCCGCAAGGTCTTTTGCGATCTGTACAACGTCGTGCGCCAGGGACTGTGGATTTCTGCACCGTCGTACTCCATCAAGCAGGTCGAAGCGTTTTACGGTTTTGAGCGTACCGCGAAAACAAAACGCGGCGACGATTCCATTCTCATGTTCGAATCGTGGCTGTCCACGCGCGATGACGGCATTCTGGACGATATTCGCCACTATAACGACGAGGATTGCCGGTCCACGCACCGGCTGCGCCAGTGGCTTCTGGCGTTGCGGCAGTCGCTGAGCATGAACACCGGCGCACCCATCCCGTGGGCCTCGGTCGCCGAGGAGTCCGAAAAGGGCGATGACGACGAGATCACGTCGACCGAACGTGCCTTGTTGCGGGATCTGCCGGAGCCCGAGTCCTCGGAAGAGCTGCGCTCCTGGGCGCCCGATATGCGAGCGCGCTGGCTGCTCGGGAATCTGCAGCGGTATCACCGCCGCGAGCAGCGGCCCGATTGGTGGAAATACTTCGAGCGCATCGACAACGTCGACGACCTCGAGGAATTCGACAACGAGGCGATTGGAGGGCTGCACCTGCGCGCGGACATTCCCGCGGCGAAAGCCCCCGGAGAGCGTACGCCGGTGTACACGTTCGAGTTTCCCCCACAGGAACATTACTTGCGCGGCGATCCCATCTGTCCCGACACGCGCAAGAAGGCCGGCAAGCTGATCGAGATCCAGGGCACGCGCCACCTGTTGCGGCTCAAGCTCAATTCCAAGCTGCAGCCCGATAAACTGCGTGCGTTGATTCCCGGCACACCGCTATCCGATGCGAAGAAACGCGCGGCACTGCAAACGATCGGGGAGCTTTATTTGTCCGGCGATTTGCATGCACGTCATCCAGCGCTGATCGACATTTTGCTCGCACGCAGACCGCGGCTACACGACCCCGTCACTGCATATATCCAGCCGCCCAACGTCACCAAGGAAAGCGTTTCCACGATCGTTCAACGCCTCGACGACAGCACGGTATTTGTGCAAGGGCCGCCGGGTTCGGGCAAGACCACCACCGGCGCATGGACGATCGTCGATTTGCTGCAAGCCGGCAAGCGCGTTGGAATTGCCGCGCATAGCCACAAAGCCGTGCACAATCTGCTGCGCAAGATCGAGGAAACGGCGCACGAACGCAAGTATGCCTTTCGCGGCTGCCACAAGGAAAGTAGCAGAACGGAAGGGTCCGCCTACACACCGTACGAGCCGTGGCCGATGATCAACAGCGCCGACGATCTCGCAGCGCTCCTCTCGAGCGACTGCCGGCTGGTAGCGGGAACGACATTCGCTTGGGCCGACGAAGCCATGGCCGGCGACGGGTTTGACTATCTCTTCATCGACGAAGCGGGCCAGGTCAGTCTCGCGGACGCGCTCGTTGTCGCACGCGCGGCAAAAAACGTGGTGTTGCTCGGAGATCCGATGCAGCTGCCGCACGTATCCAAAGGATCGCATCCCGTTGGAACGTCGCTCTCGGTGCTCGATCACTTGCGCGGCGATGCCGCGACCGTCCCGCCAGACTACGGCATCTTCCTAGAACACTCGTACCGGATGGAGCATCGGATTTGCGAGTTTATTTCCCGCGCCGTCTACGACGGCCGACTGCATCCGTTCGACGAGACGGAAAATAATCGCGTCGATTCGCCGGGCCTCTCCGGGCAAGGCCTTGTGTACCTGCCCGTTGCGCACGAGGGCAACCGTAACGGCTCGGATGAGGAAGCGCAGCGCATCGTCGCCGAAGTTGGCCTGCTGCTGCGAGGAACGGTTGCAATTCGCCGCAACCCCGTACGTCCATTGACGCAAGACGGCATATTGATCGTGGCGCCGTACAACGTGCAGCGCGTCCGGATCAAGCAACTGCTCGAGCAATCCGGATACGCAAGCGTGGAAGTCGGCACCGTCGACAAGTTTCAGGGCAAAGAAGCGCCGGTCGTCCTCTACTCCATGGCGGCATCGACGGCCGACGACGTTCCGCGCGGCATGGAGTTCTTGTTCGATCGCAATCGCTTCAACGTCGCCATTTCGCGCGGCCAGTGTATGAGCGTTTTGGTGTGCAGTCCCCATTTGCTCGATGCCCATTGCCGAACGCCCGAACAGATGGCGCTAGTAAATCTGTTGTGCAGCTTCGCCGAGGCGGCGCGCACCGTTTAAGCCGGCAGCGCTTATGAGGCCGTCACCGGCGGTTCGGGCGCCGGCAGATCGAGCTGCGGCAATGCGCCGGCTCCGGCAGCACGGCGACGCCGGCGCAACGAAAACGATTTAATGATGACGTAGAGCACCGGCGTGATAGCCAGGTTCAGCACCGTCGAGACGACCATCCCGCCGAACACCACCGTCCCCAGCGAGTGACGCGCCGCGCTTCCCGCACCGCTCGCAAACACGAGCGGCGTAACGGCCGCGATGAAGGCGATCGACGTCATGAGAATGGGCCGCAGCCGCGTTTGAGCGGCGCGCGCCGCCGCCGTGACGATGTCTGCGCCTTGCCGCATCTGTTGATTGGCGAACTCCACGATCAAAATCGCGCTCTTGCTCGCGAGGCCGATCAGCATGACGAAGCCGACCTGCGCGTACGCATCGCTGGCAATGCTGCGCACGTTCAAGAATGCCAGTGCCCCTAAAATGGCAACCGGCACGGCCAGCAGCACGATGAGCGGATCGACAAAGCTCTCGTACTGCGCCGCCAGCACCAAAAACACGAAAACGATGCCGATGAAAAAGATAATTACGGCGAGGCTTCCGCCCTCAATCTCCTCGAGCGAGAGGCCCGACCATTCGTATCCGACTCCGGGAGGATCGATCTGCCGGCCGATCTTCTCCATCGCCGCAATCGCTTGTCCGGATCCTTTACCAGGAGCCGCGTTGCCGTTGATTTCGATCGAGCGGAAGAGATTGTAGTGCGTGATGATTGGCGCCGATTTGGTCAGCTGGGTGGTTCCCAAACCGCTGAGCGGCACCATGCCGCCGCCCTGCGAGCGCACGTACAAATACTGCAGCGCACCCAGCGTCGAGCGGTATGGATCCTCCGCCTCCACGTAGACCCGATAGGAGCGGTTCAAATAGTCGAAATCGTTGACGTAGTACGATCCCAAATCCGTCTGCATCGTGCTGAACACGTCGCTGAGCGAGATGCCGATGCTTTTGGCTTTGGCGCGATCGATGTGCACTTGAAAGAGCGGTGCATCGATGCGAAATGTCGTGAAGACTTGTTGAAGATTGGGATTCTGGTTGCCTAATCCCATGTAACCGTACGCCGTTTTCATCAGGGTTGGGAGTCCGACGTTCCCCCGGTCCTCCAGCTCGAATTGGAATCCGCCGAAACTGCCGACGCCTTGAATCGCGGGCGGGTTGAAGGCGAACACCTGCGCGTCGGGTATGCCCATGAAGCGCTGCTGCACGCGTCCCAAAATGGCTTTGAGCGAATGGGCCGCACCTTTGCGCTGCGACCACGGCTTGAGGTTGATGAACGCCATGCCGCGATTCGGTCCGCTTCCCGAAAAACTGAATCCCGAGACGTCGAAGATATGCTGAATCTCAGGCTGCTGCGAGAGAATCGCTTCGACTCGCCTGCCCACGTCCTGTTCGTGTGAGAGCGAGGTACCTTCGGGCGCCTGGATGAGGACGATGAAAAAGCCTTGATCTTCGTCCGGAATGAATCCCGTTGGAGTAGTTCGGAAGAGCACCACCGTGCCGGCGAGGGCGAGCACGAACAAACCGGCGACGATCCAGCGCGCGCGAAACAGTTTTGGCAGCAGGGCGCGATACCAGGCGCGAAACGCCGCGAGGCCACGGTTGAACCAGACGAAAAATCGAAACTTCGATTCGGTCTCGCCGCGGATCATCAGCGCCGACATCACGGGCGTGAGCGTGAGCGAGGCGAACAGCGAGATCGCGATCGACGCGGCGATCGTCAGCGCAAACTGTTTGTAGAGTTGTCCGCTCGTCCCCGGAAAAAACGCGACCGGCACAAATACCGCGAGCAACACGAGTGAGGACGCGACGACGGCGCTTTGAATTTCACGCATCGCCGCGGCGGCTCCCTCGACCCCGCCCATGCCCTTCTCCTGAATGAAACGCGCGATGTTCTCGATGACCACGATGGCATCGTCCACCACGAGCCCCGTCGCAAGCGTTAAGCCGAAGAGCGTGATCGTGTTGATCGTAAACCCGAAGACCTTCATCACCGCAAAGGTGCCGATCAGCGAAATCGGCAGCGTCACCGCCGGGATGAGCGTCGAGCGCGGATTCTGCAGGAATAGGAAAATCACCAGAACGACCAGCACGATCGACAGGATCAGCGTCAAAACGACTTCGCGAATCGATTCCTGGACGAACTGCGTGGTATCGAAGGCGATGTCGTAGCTCACGCCGGCGGGAAACGTGCGAGAGAGCAGCGTGAGCTCCTTGCGCACGCCGTCGGCGACCTGCAGCGCGTTGGCCGTGGGCAACTGTTGAATGCCTAAGCCGACGACGTTGGTGTTACCGTCGAACGTGATCGAGCTGGAGTAATCTTCGGCACCCAGATCCACGCGCGCGACGTCGCCCAAGCGCGTATAACCGCCGCCGGGATCGGCGCGCACGATCACGTTGCGGAACTGGTCCGGCGTGCTCAGACGCCCTTCGGCGCGCACGTTGATCGTGAAGGGTTGGTTCTTCGGTTCGGGAGCGCTTCCGATGCTGCCGGCGGCGACCTCGACGTTCTGTTCCTGCAGGGCGCTCAGGACGTCGGTGATCGCCAAGCCGCGGGCTTGCAGCTTGTGCGGATCCACCCACACTCGCATGGCATACCGGCGCTGTCCGAAGATGAGCACGTTGCTCACGCCCGGAACCCGCTTGAGCGAATTGACGACGTTGAGTTCGGCGTAATTGCTCAGAAAGAGCTGGCCGTATTGCGCGTTGGTCGATCGCAATGCCGCCGCCATCACGAACGACCCGGAATTTTTGGTTACCGTGACGCCGGTTTGCTTGACCTCGTTGGGCAGCTGGCCCATCGCGGACTGCACCGCGTTTTGCACGTCCGTCGCGGCAATGTCCAGGTTCGTTCCGAGCGCAAACGTGCAGACGACCGTGCTCGTGCCGTTGTTCGCGCTGGTCGAGCTGATGTAGCGCAGCCCTTCTACGCCATTGACCGCCTGTTCCAACGGCGTCGTAACGGCGGACTCTACGGCTTGCGCATTGGCCCCGGTGTAGACCGCGTTGACCGTAACGACCGGCGGAGCGATCTGGGGGTACTGCGCGATCGGCAGGGTCGGTATGACGATGAGTCCCGCCAGCAGTACGACGAGCGAGCAAACGGCCGCGAAAATTGGCCGGCGTAAAAAAAACTGGGTCAACGGGCCTCCCGGGAAGTGCTCCCGCTCTGTTGTGCTCCTACGCCGTCACTTCCCGCCACGCCGGCTCCGCTGGGTCTCCAGCCTGCGGCGCTCATCCCGCTCGGCGCCAAAACAACGGCGCACCCATGGCCTTATTGAAAAATGCACGTCATCCAACGCTTGACGTTGAATGCGACGCGATGTATACTTAGGAATTGATCAAGACATTCGCCGGCAAGGACACGCGGCAATTTTTCGAACGCAAGCCTGTACGTAAGTTTGCCTCGATAGCGCAAGCAGCTGACGAAAAACTAGCCATACTAAACGCGGCAACGTCACTGAACGAACTGCACGTTATACCGGGTAACCGCCTTGAGAAGCTGGTTCAGTTTCATGGGAAGTACAGCATCCGTATCAACAAGCAATTTAGGCTGCTGTTCAATTGGTCGGGCAACGATGCATATGATGTGGAAATTAAAGACATTCATTAACGTGTGGGGCAGCATTCCGATATTATGAGCAGACGACGGTTGCCGGTACACCCGGGTCAAATCCTCTTGCACCAGTTTATGGAACCATTGGATCTAACGCAAAACAAACTTGCCACGGCGTTACGCATCCCGAACACACGCATCGGCGAAATCGTGAACGGGCGCCGTGGAGTTACCGTTGAAACCGCCTTCCGCCTTGGCCGTTATTTCGGCGTAACGCCAGGTTTCTGGCTCAATTTGCAGCAACGCTACGACGTCGAATTGATGCGCGACAAGCTTGAAGAAAAGATTACCCGAGAAGTTGATCCACGAATCGGCCGAACATGAGGACGGGCCGCCGCCCACCGCAACCCGCCGGCCTGCGCGCCGGGGACTCGCAGCTTCGGCTCTCCAGCGGACGCCTCGCGGCTGAGTTGCTCTAGCACGGCGTGCGACGAGCGCCTATGCCGGCTGCGTTTCTCTCACGTACGAGGCTAATTGCGAGCGAGAGCCGATGTCTAAGCGATTGAAGATCGATTCGAGATGGTGTCCCACGGTGTGATCGCTGATGCCGAGTTCCTGCGCGATCGCTCTGTTCGAGCGGCCTTCCGCCACGAGCGCCGCAATTTCTCGCTCGCGCGAGGTCAATTTCGAGCCGGATCGACCACGACTCCGGCGCTCCAACGTTCGCGAGACGCGCTGTAAATCGGCGGTGCTCCCGATTTCGCGGTACAAAGCTGCCGCCTGCGAAACACCCCCGGAAAGCTCCAGCGCGCGGGCGCGCGGAACTCTCCATCCCAAACGGCCGAATAGATCGGCCGAAGCCTTCGCATCTGCCTTACAGGCGTCGCGCTGCCCCGTCCTGGCGGCGGCATGCGCGGCGAACAGTTTCATGTAAGCGGCGCCCGCCGTGGTCGTGCGCGTCGTCGTGGCCGCACCCAATATTGCACGCGCACGCGGAAGATCGGATGCATATCCGTGACGCGCGATCTGCACGAGCATCTCCCATGCACGTTCGGCCGCGGGCAGCACGTCCAGCGCGCCGTGCAAAATTCCTTGTGCCTTAACCACCTCGCCCCTATGCATCGCTAGCTCGGCGAACGCGTTTGCGACCGGACCGGTCGATTCGGACGGAGCATTCAACACTCTTTCCAGCAGGGCATGATCGACGCTTTCGGCGAGCAACCCCTCATCGCGCAGCATGATTGCCAGCGGAATGCCTATCTCGGCCAAAACCAACCGGTTCAACGGCGTTGTGACGCCTCGTTCTAGCGCGAGCTGAACGAATTTGCGAGCGTCAAACAAGCGCCCCAAGCGAAACATCGTGCATGCTAGGCCTAAGGCTGAAAATGCCGTTCGCACCAAAAAGCCGCGCGCTTCGCACAGCGCCAGCGTCCGTTCGTACGCCTCAACGGAAACGTCTCCAAGGCCGAGCCAGGAGGCGTAGCAGCCGTAGTTATTCCAAATTCGCAATCCCGTTTCTACATCGCCCGATCGATCCGCTAATTCGGTGGATCGTTTGAAATCGGCGAGCGCGTCGTTTTTGTTTCCAGTGTTCGCGCGCGCCATTGCGCGCACATCGTAAAAAAAAGCCGGGAGCTGCACTGCGTGCGCAGCGGCCGCTTCACGTGCCCGCTCCAAATACTTCAGGCCCTCGCTGCTTCTGCCCAGGATCGCCAAGTAGCGCGCTACTTCACAGAATGCTTCAATCAGCACCAGACGATTCTCCGGGTTCTGCGATCGTAAACTACCCAGTGCGCGCTCCGCTAGCGTGACGCTGACGGCGACGTTGGCCTCGAAGAACTCCAGTTTCGCAAAGCGAAGCAGTATTCGCGCGACGCGCTGTTCGTCGCCGAGGTGTCCGAATTCTTTGACGCCTTCCTCAAACCAGTGTTTGGCCTCGGATGTGAAGCCGTCCATGTAGAGCACGGCTGCGAGTTTTCCACACAACTCGGCGCGCTGCACGGTTCCGTCGTCCGCAAAGTGGAGCGCTCTTCTATAGAATTTGGCGACGTCGCCGTGAGCGTGAACGCTTATCGCCATATCTCCGGCGGCCGTATTGTACTGCATGGCTTTCGCGGCGTTACCGGCAGCACCCCAATGGTAAGCGAGTTCCGCGATACGATTGTGATCCTCGGCGGCGCTCTCCAGATGCTGCGCGATCCGTTCGTGCAACGGAAGCGTTTCCTGAGCCAGCAACTGCCGGTAAATGGCTTCGCGAACCAGTTGATGGGTGAAAGAATACGTGATCGTGCGGGATTCATCCTCAACGATTAACTGCAGGTCGCGCGCTTGGCGTAGTGCTTCGAGCACGAGCGCCTGTGGGCGCCGCACGATGCTGGCCAACAGGTTGGAGTTGAAACTTCTGCCGATCACCGCAGCCTGAACGATCACGTTGCGCATCTCCGGCTCGAGCCGATTGAGCCGCTCCGCCACCGTCGAAGCCAGCGACGCCGGAATGTGCGGCGGCGCATTCGACGTCGAAGCGCGCCGCATCATCGTGCTGCGCAACAGCTCCTCGGCGTACAGCGGATTTCCGTCGGCCAATTGCTCGATCTGCGCAATCGCTTCGGCAGGCAGCGATTCGTCGCCGTGCAGCAGCCTGCGCACCAGCGCTCGCACCTCGTCGCGCGAGAGCGCGTTCAGGTGCAGCCGCGCCAATCCCAAACGCTCCAGCGTTTCCAGATACGCCGACGAACTGCTCAGCCCCGAAATATCGCCGAAGCGGCACGTGACGATGAGAAACATTCGCGTGCCGGCCAAACGCGACGCTAAGAACTGGAGGAGCTCGCTGGAGCCGACGTCGGCCCAGTGCACGTCTTCTACCGCAATAACGAGCGGGCGCACGCGCGAAAGCGCTCGCAGTTCGCGAACAACCCCTTCGAATCCGAGCAGCTTGCGCTGGTGCGTCTCACCTGCAGCCGGCTCACCGGAGGATCCACCGGATACGAGCCATGCGAAGGGCGTTTCCAGCGGGACATTTTCGCCCGCGTGCGTGCCGAAAAGGTTACGAACGATCTCTGAAAACACATGGTAGGGCGCCTGAATGTACTCCAGGCACTGGCCGACGGACCACCACGCCGCGCCGCCATCCATGCGTTTTTGCAGCTGAAGAAGCAGCCGGCTCTTCCCCATGCCGGCATCGCCGGTCACAATAACGCCGCAGCCGTCTCCCGCTTCGGCGACCGCAAACCGTTCCAGCAAAACGTCCAGCTCCGCGCCTCTGCCTATGAGGGCGCGAGAACCGAAACCATGGATCATGGCCGCTGCTTCGCCGTAGCATCCGCGAACACTCCAGGCCTTCAGTATGGGGAAGAACGAGCGCCCACATGGGGAGACAGCCCATGCCGAGCGATGGCCGCGTCGTTATACTGGCTGCAATATGCGAGTTTTTAAAATACGGACCGTACGCCGCGCAATTGGAACGCTGCTCGGCTCAGCTCTTGCGCTCAGTGCCGTAATTCCGGCCGTGCCGTCCGCCGCCGCAGCACAGCCGGGCGCCGCCGTCGGCGCAATTAGCGGCCACGTCGTTGATTCAAACGGGGGATTACCCATTGCCAACGCCGGCATCGAGCTTGATCTCAACGAGCACAAGGTGGCGCAAACGACAACCGCCGCCGACGGCTCGTTCCGCTTTTCAAACGAACCCACCGGCGCGTATTCGATCGTCGTGGACGCGCGAGGCTATCAACGAACGCGCATTCCAAACGTCGTGGTGAGCCTGAATCAAACGGCTGACGTTCGGACGGCAATAGCGCGAAGCGCCGGCGGCCTGCGCGAGATCGCGGCGGTCGTCGTAGGCGGCCCTGGGGCACTGCAGACCAGCGCAACGATCAACCAGAGCGTTTCCCCGCAAATCATTCAAAGCGAAAACTCCATGCGGGCGGCCGACGTCGTGGCCACGTTGCCCGGCATTACGTCGACGACGAGCAACGCGATCGGCGACGACATCTTCCTGAGCATTCGAGGTTTCAACCCGAGCGAAACGGCAACGCTCTTAGACGGTCATCAGATCGGGCCGCTGGGCTCGGCAGTGAATGCGTTTAATACTTACGATTCGCAAGTTTCGCCCTTTTTCGGCTTCCAAAATATTCAGGTCACGTACGGATCGGGAGCTGACGGGCCTGTACGGCGTCGATACCATTGCGGGAACCGTCGACTACCAAACCCTGGATCCGACGCGAAAGCCGAGTGCGCTCTTTGAACAGGGCGTCGGCAACAATGGTAAGTCGCTCACTGCCATTCAAGCCACGGGCACCATCGGCAAGTTCGGTTATGCGATCGCGCATGCCGTGGAGGGTACGTATGGCCAGTTCATCCCGCAGCAGGTCATGCAAACCGGACTGCTGGGAAACAACTTGACGGCAGCGAACGTCGCCGCGAACACGTATGCGGTGAGCGCGGATTACATTTTGCGCAACGATCTGGTCAAGTTTTCTTATGCATTTGATCCCGGCACCAGGCTGACGCTCACGACCTATGCCGGAAATGCTTGGGAAGATAAAACCGGCAACGGCGACCAAGACTTTCTCCCGTATCCGTTCCAACTGTATAACGCGCAGCAGGCGCTCGTGCAGAATAATAACACGACCAACGTTACGCTGCCGAACGGCCAAACCGCAACCTGCACGGGCTCGATCGCGGTGCTCGTGGACGCGGCGCCGAAATACCAATGCTTGCCGCCGTCGCGATACGCCCAACTGACGTCCGGCCCAGCGGGCGGCGGCCCCGGGCCATGGCAGGGCATACGCAATCACGACTACGACGCGCGCTTCACGAAAACGCTCTCGCGCAGCAACACGCTCACGATCGACGGATACGCGGATTACTATGCGACGGACTTCAATCGCGCCGTTGCCTCCGATTTCTTCCGATCGCATTTTTTCTTCACGCACGGGCTGCTGATCACCGACGATATCTCCGGTTCGAAGAACGATTTCGGGTTCGGGTATTCGACGGCGCATCAGCTGATCACCAATAGCCAGTTTCCAGACAACTTTACCGTACCAAACCAAACGTTTCAGCGGATTGCCTATAAGCAGCCCTTCGACGTCAATGTGTCCGGCTTTTTCCTCAACGATCAATATTTTCCGAACAGCCGGTTATCGCTTTTTGCAAATCTCTGGGTGAAGCGGGCAAACGTCACGCCCATAACGTCGTTCGACCCGCGCTTTTCGGTCATGTACCGCCCGTCGAACTCAGACGTTCTCCGGCTTACCGTCGGACACTCTGCGAGCATTCCTCAGCCGAATCTCGTATTTGCCGAGCCGGCCGTAAACGGCAACGTCGGCAGTTTCTTTCCGAACTGCGCCGGAAATCTCCAGTCGACCATTGGCGACGTTTCCGACCGCAACCTCGGCCCTGAAAAAGCCACCGACTACGAGTTTGCCTACGGCCGCCGGTTCGGACGCGACAACTCGATTCAGCTCAATCTGTACGAAGCGAACGAGCAAGGCACATTGTTCGATGGAACGCTGCCGTTTTCGGCGGTAGGCACCACCATCCCGCAGGCCACCATCCAGCTCTATTTGGACAAAATCGCCAGCTTATGTCCCAACATTCCGAACCCTACCGTCGCGAATTTAAACGTAAACACGACCTATAACGCGTCGCAGGCCCGTTATCGCGGCATCGAGCTGTCCGGAAGAGTCCATATTTTGCCTACGCTGCTCACGGACTTCTACTACGATACGCAGTCGGCGTTCTATCTGGGCGTGCCCGACTCGATATTGCAGCAGAACGTCACCGTCATCAATGGCGCGCAGATCCAGGGCATCCCCTTGCACAAGGCGGAGATCGGGCTGGAATATCAGAGCGGCCACGGCGTCGACGTGCGGTTCGATGAAAACTATCTCGCGGACAACAATCAGTTCAACACTCCGGGATTTTGGTGGGCGAACGCTTCTCTATCCAACACGAGCGGCCCGGTGACTGTAACGTTCGGAATCAACAATCTTTTCAACAGCAATGCGGAAAGCCCGTACGGGCTCATCGGCTTGGGCATGTTTCAGCCGGAAAATCAGTTCGGTACGGACACGAGTTCACTTACCCAGGGCACGGAACTATACGGGCTGCCGGCCCGGCAAATGATGCTCACGGTTCAGTATCGGCTCTAAGGTGAGTTTGGAGGTTCGCCCGCCATGCTGGTTTCATCCGCGCCGCCGCCATACCTCGCCGCTGCAGACTCCTTCGCGAGCAAAGAGGTCGACGAACGTGCGAGTGCGGCTCGATCGAGCAATCGTCATCGTCATGGAGAACGAGGAGTTCGCCTCGCTATTGAGCCGCCGCGCGGCACATCCACCGGCGGCGCCTTTTATCGCCTCGCTCGCTGCGCACTACGGACTGGCGGCTTCGTATTATGCCGTTGCGCATCCGAGTCTGCCGAATTATTTGGCGCTTATTGCGGGAAGCACGTTTGGCGTGCGCGACGATGCGCCGAGCTGTTTTTCTGCTTCGCGTTCAAGCCATTGCCACGGCTTCGATGCGCCAACCCTCGTGGACGGCTTGGAGCAAAAGCATATTCCATGGGTGGCCTTTTTGCAATCCATGCCATCGGCCGGATATCTTGGTTCGCAGTATGCCGGCAGCCAAGGAACGTACGCGCAGAAGCACAATCCCTTCCTGTATTTTCGCGCTGTCGCGACAAATCCGCAACGTCGCTCGCACGTTCGCCCCTTGCATTCGATCGACGAACTTGCGACCACGCTCCGAAGCGCGGCCACGGCGCCGCGGTTCATCTATATCGCGCCGGATCTGTGCCATGATATGCATAGCGCTCGGCGATGCCCGCTTGGCACGGCGCTCATTCGCGAAGGCGACCGCTACGTGCGCGATTTGGTAACGGCGATTCTGAAGACGCCGGCCTTCACCGACAGCTCGGCGATTTTTTTGACCTGGGACGAAGGCGATTCCGATTTGGGTTGCTGCGGAGTAGTACCGGGCGGCGGACACATCGTGACGATCGTTATTGACCGCAACGGCGGGCACCGCGTTTCGAGTAAGCCGTACAACCATTACTCGTTGCTGCGAACGTTGGAGGATGCTTGGGGATTGCCTCCGCTCGCGAATGCGGCCAAGGCGGATCCCATGCTCGACCTGCTTCCATGAAGCTGGCCGCGGTGGAAGCGGCCGCATCGCAGATCGCCGTCGAGTTACCGAAAACGCCATGCCTACCGTCGCCGCATCTCTCGAAGGCCACAGGCGCGGACGTCTGGATGAAACTGGAGAACCGCCAGTTCACCGGCTCCTTCAAGGAACGCGGTGCGCTCGTCAAATTGCGCAGTTTGGACGAGCGCGCGGCGCGGCGCGGCGTCGTTGCCATGTCTGCCGGCAACCACGCGCAAGCCGTCGCATATCACGCGCAGCGCCTGGGCATTCCGGCGACGATCGTGATGCCGATGGGAACGCCGTTTACAAAAGTTCGACGAACGCGAGCATTTGGCGCGCGCGTGCTGCTCGCCGGGTCGAATCTTGCCGAAGGCGAGCAAACCGCTCGCGGTCTTGCAGAGAACGAATGCCTTACGCTGGTTCATCCGTACGATGACGATGCAATCGTGGCCGCAAATGGGACACTCGCACTCGAGATGCTGCATGCGCAGCCTGCGCTCGACACGTTGATCGTTCCGATCGGCGGGGGCGGTTTGATCGCTGGAATCGCCATTGCAGCCGCCGCGATTTCACCACGCATTCGCGTGATAGGTGTGCAAGCCGCCAGACATCCGCACATGCACCGCGCGCTGCAGGGGCTCGAGCCTGTGGCGGGGACCTCCACGATCGCCGACGGGATCGCCGTGGAAACACAGTCGTCGCGCGCTCTCGACGCCGTGCGGCGTCTGGTCAGCGACATCGTCTTGCTCTCGGAAGAAGCGATTGAGTCCGCAATCTCCGCGCTGCTGGAGCAAGAGAAGCTGGTCGTGGAAGGGGCAGGCGCGGCGGCCGCCGCGGCGTTGTACGTGCATGCCGATCGATTTGCCGGTAAAACCGTCGGGATCGTTCTTACCGGAGGAAACATCGATCCGGCGTTGCTGGCCAACGTGATCATGCGGACTCAGCTGCGCGATGGACTGGTGGCCCGCATTCGCGTGGAGATTGCCGACAAGCCCGGCGCGCTCGCCGAAATATCCGCGCTGATCGCCCAGCTCGGCGCAAACGTGATGGATCTCGCCCACCGCCGATTGTTCACCGATCTCTCTTCTAAAAGCGCCGACCTGGACTTTACGCTGGAGTTGCGCGACCACGACGATCTCGCAGTCATTCTCCAGCGGTTGAATGAAACGGGATTCCCAGCGATGCTTTTACGCTCGCATGGCCGCGTCGAGCCGAAGTTCTAGTCGACTACGCGCGGCCCAACAAGCGCTTCCAACCGAACAAGTGAAAGTCGAAATGCCAGGCGCGCCGCCAAGTCGGGTGCCAGGGCTGCAAGCCGTCCAGCGCTGCAGGCGCCGGCGGCTCACTTGCGCCATGGCCGTCCCACGCAAAATCCGATACGTGCACCAAGCTGCCGCGAAAGCGGCGAAACCACGATTTCGGGAACCATACTAACGAGGGTGGCGTGAGATTGGAAACGCCGTACGCGCGCAGCACGTCGTACACGTCGTCCTCACAGTTACGCAGAAACGCGCGATAGCCGTTGTGCTGAATCCACAGCACCGTGCGATACGCTAATATCGGATCGGCATTCGGAACCTCGATGTACTTCACGTCATCGTACGCGCGCTTACGCATTTCCGGCGTCGGATCCGCGGAAAATGCGGTCCAAAATCCCATGTCGGCTGCGGGGGAGAATATGTGGCCGCTGTGGTTTTCGACGGAGCCGGCGTTCACGCACGCTTGCTCCTGAACGTCAAACGCCCAGCCGACGTGTCCGAATCCGTCGCCGCTATGGTAGCGAATGAATGCCGCTGCGCGCACCCTTATCTTCTACACAGTTGCGAGCGCCGCTCCTTTCAAAAGCGAGAAAGCGGCGCTCAAAACCCTGGACCTGCCGCTTAACTGCGATTGACGGCCACGGTGATCCGTTGCGAGACGCCGTGGGAGTCCGTGACGGTAACATACGCTCGGAAATAGCCGACCGGATCCAAGTAGAAGTCGTGGTCACGTCCGGGTATGCGGCGGACTTGGACGACGTTGGGATTGGAAGAAACGAAAGTAAACGGCCCGCTGTCTCCGCTCTCGCCGATGCCGACGAGCTGATGCGTCGTGTTGCCGGCAGAGCGAATCAACGTGATCGCGGTTCCCGGAAAGATCGACCATGTCGATGTCAGCACCAGATGACCGGCGCAGATCGGTCCGCCCGGGACCAGCGGATTGTAGCACATGAACCACACGGAGCCGTCGCCTGCGAAGGTGACTCCGTTAAGGCCGCCTACGCCCGGTGAACTGAGCTGGTTGAGTGGTAACTCGCGTACTTGGTGCGTGTCGGTACGGTACGTGCCGATAGCGCTGTTTTGAAGGTCGGAGAAGGCGACCGAGTTTGCGCTCGATGTGATAAAATATGGTGCGGCTCCGCTTGGGAGGGAGACGTGCGAGAATCGGCCGGCGGCCGTGACGCTGTCCAAAGGTGTAGTTGCGTCATTTGATTGCGTAAAGTACAGTCTGCCCCGACGCCGACGTAATAAACGCCGGAAACGAACTGTTCGACGAGCTCAGCGCGAGCTGTTCCGGCGTGACGTAGGTCGTGATCGCGCCGTTCGTCGTCGATTTGTCGATCTGTCCGTTGATTCGATCGGTGAACCACAGATTACCGTCGGGTCCGGCGGTAATATCATAGGGGCGCGCCGAGGCTTGAAACGTCCCGGGAGCGCCGCTCGGCACCTGGTACATCGTCATGGCCCCGGGAGTCAACGGTCCAAGCGGATTGATCTTACCGATGCGGGCCGTCCCATAATCGGCGAACCAGAGGTTGCCGTCCGGTCCATTTGCAAGCGAATGCGGCTCGGGCGTCGCTCCCGTGCCGGGCGGTGGCACAGAGATTTCGGTGACGTTGCTCGAGCTCAACGGAAGCGTTATACGCGCCAGTTTTCCGATTGGGAATTCCGCTGCCCATAAAGCATAGTCCCTCGTGAAGCGCAGATCGTATGCCGATGCGCTTAGGGTAATCTCTTGAAAGCCGCCGGACGATGGATTCAGCCGGCCGACACTTCCTACTCTGGAAGAGCAGAAGCTGTTCACGCAAGTTACAGGGCCCAGCGTGCTGTAGTACATCGCCGCATCAGGGCCTTGAACGATTCGGTAGCCGTACAAATCCGTATTGGGATTGGAGCCAAGGTTGTAATAATCGATGTGCGTGCCGGCGGATGCAGCTTGCGGCCGCAATACGTTCGACGACTTCGTCGGGCCGGCGGGAGTCAGCGCGTCGTGTGCGCCGTAGCCGCTGCAAGCCGTAAGAAAACAAAAAACTGCACCTATTCGAAACCACCGGATAGTCATGGATGTCCTCCTTTGAATCGGAGTTCGATTCGGTGGCGATATTATGCGCGCGCGCACAATAATTGCAAGTGCCGTTTTGACTACCGCTCACCTATAGTCCTGACGAGAAGCGAGAAAGAGGGCCCCCGTTCACTCGCCCTGATGCCGGCTCAAATACGCTACTTTCAAATTAAACCGGAGTGCTCAAGGATTGGCCATAAAGGCCGACCTACCTTAAAGCTATGGCACTTACCGCAAAGGAGCTTACATGCGCTACTTGTTTGGCATTACGGGTTTAACTTTGTTGATCATTTCCTGCGCCGGTTATGGCGCGGCTCACGCGGCAGCAGGAAGCGCGTCGTCCCCGGTGTTGTTTGCAAACATCGCGGGCACGTGGTCGTGCACCGCGCATGGACCTAAAGGCACGAGAACGTCGACAACGACCTGGACTCGCTTGGCCGACGGCTGGTTCCAGGGCGTCGGCAAGCACAGCGCCGTCGGCAACATGCCCGCAGGCACGAGCGCATCGCTTCTTGGCTACGATTCAAAGAACCAAGAATACGTTTCAATGGGCGGCAGTTCGACTGCGGGTGACTGGGGCGTCGGCGTCGCCAAAGCATCGCCGAGCGCGAGCACGTTTACTTTCGACGGCGCGTATCCGCCGGATCCGACGCATGAAAAGTCGACGTATCGCGTCAGCGCCAACAGACTTAACCTGGACGACGATCTGGACCGAAAAAGGGAAGACGATGACACGCAAAGGCGTCTGCAGCAAGACCTGACCTCCCTGTGGAAGATTCCGGCCCGCGATGCTACCATTGCATCGTGGGTTCGGAATCGATCTATGGAGGCTGTAGAATGCGTAAACTAACCAGGCAAGACGCGATCAAAGCAATCGTCCTTCCAGTGCTGGCAGCGGCAGTCGGCGTAACGACGAGCATCGCGCAAGCGAAGTCGGGCAAAGCGCAAGTCAAGTATCAGAACAAGCCGAAAGGCAATCAAAAATGCGCTGGTTGCAAGTTTTTTATACCGGGAAAGACGTCGACCGCGATGGGTAAATGCCAAATCGTCGACGGTGCAATAAGCCCGAACGGCTGGTGTGTGGCTTATACCAAGAAGTAGCTTGCTAGCGGCAGCAAGCCGCCGCCGTGTGTGCAAAGTATTGAGGCTGGGCAAGGTGTTACCATGCAATACTTCTTAACAAGAGCGGCCCTGGCCGCAGCCTCCTTGGCCTTGATTGCGGGCGGTTTAGCGTCCGCGCAAAGCATGAGCTCCGCACACGTGAATTCCATGGATCGCACCTTCGCCATGCAAGCCGCGAAGGGCGGAACCGAGGAAGTGCGCGAAGGCCAAGTGGAGCGCACGAGTTCGAACGCTCATGCACGTTCGTTCGCCATGCGCATGATTCGCGATCACGGCAAGGCCAACGAGCAGCTCAAAGACGTCGCGCAGCAGCTGGACCTCACTTCACAAGTGCAGGACGGAATATCCATGGCCAAAACACCGGAGCATCTTTCCGGCAGTGCCTACCTAGCGAAAGAAGTGCCGGATCACGTGAAGACGATCGCACTCTTTCGAAAAGAAATTCGGGATGGAAGCAACCCGCAGCTGCGCAACTTCGCACAGCAAACGCTGCCGGTACTCGAAACGCATCTGCGGCTTGCGCGCGAGTATTCCGGCAGCTGACCTCATTTTGCAAAATCGATCCGGCGGTTCTTCAGCAGCCGCCGGATGACGTCAGCAATACGCGTCCGTCGTTCGGTTCGAGCATCAGCGGATTGCTTACCGGCCGACCCTCGATGTCGCGGTAGCTTTTGCCTGCAGGCAACGCGAGGCGATTCGCTGCAAGGCCGGCGTTGACGACGGCCATGCCGCCCGTGAAGCGCCGGGTGAACACCGCCGGTCCGCCGGAGACGTCGCTGCACGGCTTGCCGACGGGCGCATCGTATTCGGGATGATACTGCAGCGTCCCGTAGTGCGCTCCGCCCGCGAAGAGCAGCGCCGCGCCCTGATTGCCCAGTAAGTACGTTGCGATCGAGTACTCTAACGGGACGCCGGTCACGTCGGTGAGGTTGATGAACTTGTTCACCATCAACACACCCACGCCGTGCTGCTGCGCGTAGCGCATGTACGCCAGCGTCCCGATGAACAGATTTCCGTCGTTCTGCTGGTATTTTCCGTAGTCGCTGAATCCGGTTTCGTCCATCACCTCGTCGGTGTTTTGCAGCAGCTGCTGCTCCGCGGGATTTTTGACGCTGCCACCCGGGTGGTTGATGATCAGTGACATGCCGCGGGCATGCAAGATACTGCGCGCGATGCGCGCATAGCCGATAACGTCCGTCGTCCACTGCGGATCGCTCTGGGCTGCGTACCGCCGCACGAACGTGCCGCCGTTCCAAACTCCGCACCCGTATTCGCCCGAACTGCGATGCTCTCCGAGCGCCGTGTTTCCGCCGCCGTACGTGTTCCAAAACACGAATTGATCGATTGCGAGCGCGTTGTATCCCGCCGCTCTGGCTGCCGCGGCCATCGTATCGATTTGATACGTGACGACTTGCGGGTTGTGAATATCCAGCGGCACGTCGGGAACGCTGATGCCCGGCATGTACGCGATGTTGCGCGTTGCGCCGCCGCCGGCGCTGCAGGCATACAAAATCCAGCTGGGATGATTGGCTTCCCACCACGCGAGCGTATGGTGCGTCACGGAATACTGGTCCATTCCCATGATGAAATAGTTCGAGACGATCATTCCGGGATGCGCGTGCGCCCAAGCCGTTGCCTCGACGGAACCCCACACTGCATCGTAGCGCCTTCCCAGCTTGTCGATCTGCGAGGCGGGAATGCGTCCGCCGTGATAGTCGAACACCTGCAGCAAACCGATCCGCCCGGTGGTGCTCGGAATGCCCGCTACAACGTGTTGCGTGGGCGGGGGTGCTGTTGCGCCGCCAGGTTCGGGTGAAGCGCTCGTCGTGGGGTTGGGAGATGCGGAAGGCGCGGACGTCGACGTAGGGGGAGCGGGAGCATGCGGATTGCCCGAGCCGGGCGCTATGCCCGAATCCGGAATGGAGATCGCCGCCGCCTCCACACGCGGCAAGTGCCAAAACAATTGCGCATGCGGCCAGCAAGTTGTACTGTCGCACCCGCCCATTGAACCTCTGGACACACAGAAGCGCACAGTGAACCGCGGACTATTAAGTAGGGCCCATAGGTCGCTTGCATCGGGAACCGCGCCCCGGACTAGAGAATCGTGGATGCGATCGCCGCTTGGCCTAGGGAAATTCCCCCGTCATTCGCCGGTACGACGCGATTGGTCCACACGCGTTCGCCGAGCGTTTCCGATAAACGCTGCATCAATACGGCATTTTGGAACACGCCGCCGGATACGACGATCCGCTCTTCTTCGAACGCCGCACACGCCGCAAGTACGCCGCTTGCTACCGCCTCGTGAAATGCGCGCGCGATCTCGCGAACATCGCGTCCGCCGCGCCGCTCGTCGATGACCCGCGCAAGCAGCGGCTGAAAATCCAGTTCGCCGTTCTCTACGGGAAACGGATACGCGGTCACCGGCGCGCTGGACCGGGCGAGATGTTCCAGCCACATCGCCGCCTGCGCTTCAAACGTAATCTCGCGCGTAAAACCCAGCAGTGCCGCCACCGTATCAAACAACCGGCCCATGGACGAGGTCGCAAAGACGCGCACGCCGGTACGCAGCAACTCGCGCGCAGCATCGTAGCGCGCCGGAAAATTGAACGGCGGCGCGGTCAGATCCGGAACGCGCATCCCGTCGAGGAATCCGGCGGCGGCTTGTACGGGAAAACGCGCTGCAGCATCGCCCCCGGGTAGCCTGGCCGTGCGCAGGTGCGCCACCCGCTCTAAATGCGCCGCATCGCCGCAGAAAACTTCGCCGCCCCAGATTGCGCCGTCCTCGCCGTACCCAGTGCCGTCGAAAGCAAAGCCGAGCACACGAGTTTCAAACGCTCCATGCTCGGCCAGGACGCTGGCGATATGCGCACGATGATGCTGAACGGCAAGTTTGGTGCCGGGCAGCTGCGCGGCATACTGCGACGAGGCGTACTGCGGATGCGCGTCGTGCACGACGGCGACTTCCTCTTTGGGCATCTCGTACAGCGCGCTCAGGTCCGCAATGGTTTGCTTAAACGATTCAAACGCTTCGAAGTGCTCCAGGTCGCCGATGTGCTGACTGACGAACGCCTGCCCGCGCACTACGAGTGCGACGGCATTCTTTAAATCCGCGCCGACCGCCAGGATCGGCCGCAGACAGGGGAGCGCGGCTACCGCTTGCGGCGCATATCCGCGCGCGTGGCGCAGAACCGCCGGTCCGAACGCATCGCAGCGCGCTACCGAGTCGTCGATGCGGCGCGCAATTTCTCGTTCGCCGACCAGCAGCGCGTCCGCGATACCGGCAAGGGAACGTCGCGCCTCGTCATCGCGATACGCGATGGGTTCGCTCGACCGATTTGCGCTCGTCATGATCAACGCGTCCGGGCAGTCCGCCGCAAACAGCAAATGGTGCAGCGGCGTGTACGCAAGCATGATGCCGAGATCGTCATTATCGGGCGCGACGCCGTGCAGCTGCGTTCTGCTCGCAGCAAGAACGATGGGTCGCGCCTGCGAGCAGAGCATCTGTTCCGTCTCCGAATCGAGCTCCGCCAGCGCGCGAGCCGCGTCCACGGAAGCGACCATCACCGCGAACGGCCGCTCTTTGCGGTATTTGCGTGCACGCAGCGCTTCCACCGCGTTCGCGTTGCGGGCGTCGCACGCCAAATGATACCCGCCGATCCCTTTTACGGCGACAATGCATCCGTCGCGCAGCATCTGCGCAGCTCGCGCGATTGCGGGCTCCTCACGCATCTCGCCACCCTCGAATTCGAGCACGTAATGCGGCCCGCACTGCGGGCACGCCACCGGCTGTGCGTGAAAGCGCCGGTCCGCGGGATCGTCGTATTCCTGGGCGCACTGGCGGCACATCGGCCAATCGCGCATCGTCGTTTGCGGACGATCGTACGGCAAGCCGCGCACGATCGAGTACCGGGGCCCGCAATTCGTGCAATTGATGTATGGATAGCGGTAACGCCGATCCGCCGGATCGAATAGCTCGCGCAGACACGCATCGCACACCGGCAGATCCGGCGATACGCGAACCGTCGGCGCATCGCGCCGTTCGCTCCGGCGTATTTCAAACCCCTCGAAATCGTGCCGCTGCACGGCCTCGGCGTCGAATGCGGCGACGCGCGCGGCTGGTGGCGGCCGGTTGACGATCGCTCGCGCAAAACGATCGAGCGTTTCCGCTTCGGCTTCGGCGTGAATTTCAACGCCGCTCTCGCCGTTGAGCACCCATCCGGCCACTCCGTATTCGTGCGCCAAACGGTATACGAATGGACGGAAACCAACTCCCTGTACGATCCCGCTTACGTGAAAACGGCGCGCCTCTCTAATCGGCGCCTCCTGCGTAACATCCGCGCCCCTCGTACCCAACTTGCACGACGTCTCCGTCGCGCACGAGCATTGGAACGGTGCGGTTTCCTTGGCCGATCTCCAGCATACGCGCAAGGGCGCCGGCGTCTTGCTCGACGTCGTATTCGACGAACGTTTCGTTGCGCCACTGCAGATCGTCGCGCAGTTGTGCGGTGTACGGACAGGACGCGGTGCCGAAAAGTTCGAGCACGTTACGAGGGCGAGGGTTCGTTCAGCGATTCGCGCAGCACGTGGTAGATCGTGCCCTGCGCTTCCTGAATGCGCGGAATGTAGTCGCTGCGCACGACGATGGCGATGTCGGCGAGACCGCGACGTACGATTTCGCCCCCGTCGTAGCCGAGCAGCGCGACCGTCAGCAATCCCCGTTTACGTCCTTCTTCGAGCGCCGCGACGACGTTTCGCGACCCACCGCTTGTTGAAAACGCAAGTGCGACGTCTTTGTGAGTTGACTGCGCGATCAGCTGGCGCAGGAAGATGAGTTCGGTGCCCACGTCGTTCGCCGTTGCCGTAATGACGGCGGGTTCGAGCGCCAGCGACACGGCCGGAATGGGCGCCCACCCGTTTTCCGGCAAAATGCAGTCCAGCGCGAAATCCGTCGCATCGGTTGCCGACCCGCCGTTGCCGAAGGTCAAAATGCGGCCGCCGGCGTCGAGACGCGTGCGAATCGCTATTGCGGCGGCCGCGATTGTATCCGCTTCTTGCGCCGCGACTTGCTCGCGCAGCGCCGTTGCATCGTCGGCTTTCGCGCGAATGGACGCGGCCACGTCCTCGACGATCGTTTCCGGCGCCTGCTCCTGTGCGGATAAAAAGGGATAGAGAAATGACGCCTGCCCCTGACTGTGATCCGACGTCGCGTCTTGGCTCTGGTGCTCTAAAAATACGTGCACCGATTCGTACATCGAATGACCGAGCAGTTCGAACAGTTCCTGGTGCACGTGCACGTCGTCGCTTGGTGCGGCAACGGCATAGTCGGCGTCGTTTCCAGGAAACGCGATCGTCATCGCACCGCGCGCTTTTGCGCCGAGCAGCGTCGAGGACAACGCCGCGTCACCCTCCGGTGGACCGAACGCAATCGCCATATCGTTTGCCGTGCAGATGCTTTGAATCCACGGCTCGTACGCCATGCTCACGTCGAGCGCGGGCAACGCGCGTTTCCCGACGATGACGGGATGAATGAATTCCACGGATACGTGCATCGCATCGGTCGCGTAAGGACCGCGCCCAAACGCCAACAGCCGGCCGCCGTCCAGAAAGCGCGTTGCCATCTCGCGGCACGCCCGCGCCAAAGGCAGGGCTTCACGCGCAAAGAACTGCGCGCAAGGTGCATTGCGTTCAAGGATGCGTTTTTGTATGAAGGCTTCGAGCGCGCTGTTACCCTGACCCTTCGACGAGCTCAGGGCTTCGGCGTGTCGAAGGACCGCCTTGTCGCGCTGTCCCGACGTCAGCATATGCGGGGCAACGGATCGCCGACGAGCATATCGACCACGCGCGTGCCGCCGTATTGCGTGCGCGTGAGCACGGTAGATGCAGGCGCCGGCTCGACGCGGCCGATTACCGTTGCGCGCTCTCCTCCCGGCACGCGACGAAGCGCGTCGAGCGCGGCGTCCGCGTACTGCGGCGAAACGATCGCAATGAATTGGCCTTCGTTGGCGATGTGCAGCGGGTCCAGACCGAGCAGTTCGCACGCGCCGCGCACCTCATCGCGCACGGGGATGGCTTCTTCTTCCAAAACGATGCCCAGGCGTGTTTCACGCGCGAGTTCACTCAGCGCCGTAGCAACGCCGCCGCGCGTAGGATCGCGCATCCATCGCAAACCCGGGGCAGCGCACGCGCACAACGCATCAACGAACGGCGTGAGCGGCCGGGAGTCCGATGCCAGGTCCGCTTCAAGGTCCAGTTCTCCGCGCGCCAGCAAAATGGTGATGCCGTGATCGCCGATATTGCCCGAAAGCAGCACCCGATCGCCCGCGCGCACGTTCTGCGCGCTCAGTGTCAGCCGTTCGTCCACCAGGCCGATGCCGAAGGTCGAAATGTACATGCCGTCGGCCATCCCGTGCTCGACGACTTTCGTGTCGCCGCCCACGATGTGCACGCCGGCATTGCGGCACGCCTGCGCCATCGCATCGATTTCTTGCTCCAACACCTCGCCCACTAGGCCAGCCTCTAAAATCAGCGTGGCCATGAGTGCCAGCGGACGCGCTCCTGAAACGGCAAGATCGTTGATCGTCCCGTGCACCGCAAGCGATCCGATCGAACCGCCGGGGAAACGCAACGGCTTGACGACGAATCCGTCGGCCGTCGCGGCGAGCCGCTTGCCTTCGATCGTCAACAACGCGGCGTCGGAAAGCGCTTCCAGCGCCGGATTCGCAAGCGCCGGCACGATAAGCCCTTCGATCAAACGGCGCGTGGCCTTGCCGCCCGCGCCGTGCGCCATTTCGATTTGCGCGATCTGCGTTTTCAGGCCGGCACCTCGTCGGCGCGAGCGACGTATTTGTAATATGCCGCGCACGCGCCTTCGCTCGAGACCATCAATGCGCCGATGGGATGCTCGGGCGTGCAGGCGTTTCCAAAGAGTTTGCATTGCGGCGGAGACAGCACCCCTTTGAGGATCTCGCCGCACTGCGCCGCTTTCGGATCGGTCACGCGTACACCGGGCAACTCGAAACGCGCCTCGCTATCCCAAGTAGCGTACGAACTCTTGATTTTCAGCGCGGACTGCGAGATGAAGCCTAGACCGCGCCATTCAAAAAACGGGCGCAATTCGAACACGTCGGACATCGCGCGCAGCGCTGCGCTGTTGCCGTCCCACGGGACGATCCGCCGGTACTGATTCTCGACTTTGGTTTCGCCTGCACGCAACTGCCGCAGCACCATCAAAATGCCTTCCAGCAAATCGAGCGGCTCGAACCCGCTGATGACGACCGGCTTCCCGTAATGGCGGGCGATGAATTCGTACGGGCGGCACCCGGTAATCGTCGAGACGTGCCCAGGTCCGATGAAGCCGTCCAAACGCATGTCCGGCGAGTCTAAAATCGCGCGAATGGCGGGCAGGATAGTGACGTGATTGCAAAATGCGCTAAAGTTTTCGATGCCCAGCGCCTTGGCGCGCAAGATCGTCAGCGCCGTCGACGGCGCAGTGGTCTCGAAGCCGATCGCAAAAAAACATACGTGCTTATCGGGTTCGTTTTGCGCGATGCGAAGCGCATCGAGCGGCGAGTACACCATTCGAATGTCGGCGCCGCGCGCCTTATACTCCAGCGGCGTGCCTTTGGTTCCCGGTACGCGCATCATATCGCCGAACGCCGTCAATATTGTGTTCGGCCGGTCGGCTACGGAGAGTCCATCATCGATGCGCCCCATCGGAAGTACGCAAACGGGGCACCCCGGTCCATGCACGAGCTGAATGTTCTTGGGCAGCACGTCGCGCAGGCCATGGCGGTAGATGGAATGCGTGTGTCCGCCGCACACCTCCATAATCCGGTAGTGACGCTCGGGATCGACGATGCGAGCTATTTCACGCGCGACGTTGGTGATGAGTGTGGGGTCGCGAAACTCGTCTACGTATTTCATTTGTGCTGGTCACCTTTATTTTTCACCCTCAGTCCCCCGACTGTCGACTTGCTGACTCAGCGCAGGCTTCGGGCTTGTCACCCTGAGCCTGTCGAAGGGTCGGCGATGCTTCGACAAGCTCAGCATGACAAATTTTCCGTTTCGCCTCAGCGCAGGCTTCGGGCTTGTCACCCTGAGCCTGTCGTCGGGCTTGTCACCCTGAGCCTGTCGAAGGGTCGCACGCTGCATGCTTCGACAAGCTCAGCATGACAAATTTTCCGCTTCGCCTCAGCGCAGGCTTCGGGCTTGTCACCCTGAGCCTGTCTTCGGGCTTGTCACCCTCAGCCTGTCAAGTTGTCCCTCAGCGCAGGCTCGGAGCTTGTCACCCTCAGCCTGTCGAATCGGGCTTGTCACCCTGAGCCTGTCGAAGGGTCACGCGATGCTTCGACAAGCTCAGCATGACAAATTTCGGTCGGCTCAGCGATGCTTCGGCAAGCTCAGCATGACAAGTTTCGGTCGGACTCGGCGATGCTTCGACAAGCTCAGCATGACAAAGTTTCGGTCGGACTCGGCGATGCTTCGACAAGCTCAGCATGACAAGTTTTCGGTCGTGGGTCGCGCGATGCTTCGACAAGCTCAGCATGACAAGATGCTTCGACAAGTCAGCATGACAAATTTCAAGCTCAGCATGACAAGTTTCGGTCGTGGGTCTGCGATGCTTCGACAAGCTCAGCATGACAAGTTTCGGTCGGACTCGGCGATGCTTCGACAAGCTCAGCATGACAAGTTTCGGTCGTGGTCACGCGATGCTTCGACAGCTCAGCATGACAAATTTCAGCTCAGCATGACAAGTTTTCCGCCGATGACGACGCCTCCGCGAACGAATAGCCCCGCACTTCTTCCATAGCCTGAAGATCTTCGCCCAGCGCAGCGATCATCTGCAGCTGATCGCGCGCCTGTTCCTCGCCGATTTTGCTCATGGCGAAACCCACGTGAATGAGCACCCAATCGCCCACGTCCAGCGGTTCGTCGGCAAGCAGCCCGATATTGATATTGCGCTTGACGCCTACGACGTCGACTTTCGCCAGCATCGGCTGCTCGGTGGAGAATTCAGCGATCCGTCCGGGAATGGCCAAGCACATTACATCGACTCGATCTTCATGTACCGCGCGATGTCTTTAGGTAGCGCTTGGAAGAACGACTTCAAGTTCTTGAGGAAATGCCGTTCGTACGTCAACACCTGCATCATCATCTCCGGCGTTTCTTGCATGACCGGGCCCTCGTTCGAGAGCGAGCGCAGATGATCGTATCGACGTAAATCGCGCGTCATCTTCATGCTCATGCGGGCAAACATCATGGCCGTCGCCGCGCCTGCGAGCGCCCCTAACACCGTTCTCTTCTTCATGTCTTTGCTCCACTGGAAATGGTTTCTCCGGACGGATTGCCGTAGCGTGTCAGTATCTCGCGTATCAGTTCCATGGACGCGGGCAACGCGGCCTCGACTGCTGCACTGAGTGTCATGCCTTCGCCGGTGTTTTCCGGAACGCATCCGACCAGCACGATCTTGGGGTTCCGCGATGGCTCCAAATCGCGTTTGAGCCGTTCGTAGAGTGAAAGCACGCTGCGAACGTCCATCGCGTGCGCGTCCGGTGCCACCGGAGAATCGTATGGTTCCGGCTCGATCGCGAACAGCGTTCCGGGCGCATCTTCGCGCGCGATGGCATCCACGAGCACGATCGCATCGTACGGCTCAAGCATTTCCAGCGCCAAATGCATGCCGCTGATGCCGAAGTCGCGCGCGCGTATGCCGGGTTCCGGCGGTTGCGCGGCATATAAGGCCACCGCACGCGGACCGAAGCCGTCGTCGCTGAAAAACACGTTGCCGAAGCCCGCGACCAGCGCGTTCACGGCGCCGCCTCCAGCGGTTCGATCTCGTGCGCGCCGTACATGAACGATCGCCCGTACCATTCGTGCAGTTCACTTGCCGGGTCGTCGTCGAACACGACTCCGACGTATCGCTGCCCCTCGAAATCGGTATGCACGGCGCACACGCTCGCCGTCCGCCCGGCAACGAAATCATCCCAAATGTCGGTGCGTCCCTTCGGATGCACGCGCACGCGCGAACCCCGGCGTACCGTCGCTCCGCCGATAAGCACGCTCTCGTCGCCCGGCTCTCGTTCGACGGAAACTTGTCCATGCAGCGTTCCAAGGGTATGCGCATCGAGCGCATCCGCGCGCTCAACCAGATCGCGCGCAAATCCATGCGTCGCGCGCGCCTCTTCCTTTTCGCGGTCCGTCAGCGATGCAACGCTGAGCAGCAGCAGTTCGTCGATTTCCGTCGCGTCGAACGTTTGGCCGCGGCTCGCGGCAGAGATCGCCGGAAAATCGTACAGGATGATCGGAGAGGCGAAGATCGTCGCCGCCGTTTGCGCGCTCTCCCCGGGTTCGCCGACGAGCACCGGAAACACGCGCCGGTTCTCACAGCGCGATACGGCGCCTTTAGCGGCATCGGGCGGGTCGAGCATCGAGACGAATCCGCCACCGTCGGCAGTCAGTAAGGCGTGCGCGCTCACCAAAGCGGTGCGCAGCGCTTCGTTGCGGTTCGCCTCCGCCGGCGTCGTGCTGTGGTTCTCTAGTCCAAGGGTCAAGCGAAAATACTCGCCATCGCGCACGATCTCGAGTGAAAGTCTGCCGCGCAGCGCATCGATCTGAAACGGCAAGTCGCTGCTGCCTGCCGCCAGATCCGCGGCCAGCGAAACCTCGCGTTCGATGGGCTTATCGCCGACTTGCAAAAAACGCGCCGTCACCTGCACGCGCGGCGCATCACCGTGCGCAAAAGCGACCATTTGCGTCTGCATGGACGTCGGCTCGCTGGCATCGGAATATCCTTTCGGCATCAGCACGCCGAACTGCCACGGCAACTGGTTTTTCAGCGCGCTTCCGGTGTACGGATAGAGCAAAAAGCCCTCGTACAGTACGGCGTCCGCAATGGCGCGGACCGGGTCGGTTTGCGTCATGGCGCATTCAGCAGACGAGTGAACGTATGCTCCCAACTCGTTAGTCCGCTGCGCGCCCGAAACGCGTGCAGCGCATCGAACGTTTCGCGATCCACGCGCAGCAGCGCGGCATCACCGTAGCACGCTTTCATCGCATCCTGCCAGGTGCCGGCCTGCATGCGATAGCCGCATTCGCATTCCCATGGAACTTGCTCGGCGGAAAATCCTTCCTGCGCGCGGCGAAACACCGAGCCGCTGAACAAAAACCGCAGCGGGATGTCGCCCTCCGGCAACGCGCTCAAATACCGTGTCGCCGTCACGTCGAAGTCGTACGTGCACGCGACAGGAACGTTCACCTCAGTGTGGCGCGTAAACGCCGGAACCACAACGGGAACGTCCGCCCACGAGAGCGTGTGCAGCGTTTTATCCCATCGCTCGGGCGTTCCGAACATATCGTTGAGCAGCGCCTGCTGCTGCGCGTCGTACGCGCGCCATTGCGGTTCGATGCGCAGCTGCGCGCGCAGCACCATCGCTTCGATCGGCTCACCGTCGCACTCAATGCGCAGACGGAACACGATAGTCGGCAATGCCGCCCGCTGCTGTGCCTGCGCTTGCGTTACGGTGAATCGCAGCCCGCTCACACGCCACCTTCGATCACGCCGTCCGCACGCGACGCGAGCCGCGCGAAAAACGAATCGACGGCGCTTTGCACGGCCTCTCCGCCGTCCAGTCCCTTCCACGTCGAACGGATCAAGCCCACTAATTCGTAACACGCGTCGATGGGGACGACGTACGATTGCGAGGCACCCTCTCTGGGCCGGTACACCAGCGCCGCTTCGACGTCGGGTTGCATCGAGGCAATCAGCGGTTCGCGTGAACGCAGCGCTTCCCACGGTTCCAGCGGCAGCTGCGATTCCGTCGCGCCCGCGGGACCGGGATAAAACGCAATGACGCGCTGCGTCGCGCTGTTCTCGAAAAAGAACGCCAGGCCGATCGGAATGCCCAACGCTTCCCACTGCGCGTCGCTGAAAAGCGGCGAGGGAATCGGGACGTAACGCTTAGGCACGATTTTGAACCGTCCGCGCGCGGCGCCGGGAGCGGCGAAGAGCAGCGTACACGGATAGCACGTGCACAGCAATCGGCGGTCGGCCGTATCGACGGCATGTCCATGCGGCTCTTCCAGGGGCGACGCGCAAATCTCGCATGACGGCCCGCCTGCTTTTCGCGGTTCGCCCAGGAGCTTGGTCAGCGAGAGCTCATCGCGCCTACGCTACGACCGGCACGGCGATGCGTAACCGCTCGCCGTCGTCGTTCAGCGGCAGCGGCTCGAGCACGCGATCGCCCTGCAGCGATCGACCTGCGTGCAGCACGTCGAAACTCGTTCCGCACGCGCCGCAGGTCAACAGCGGCCACGCCAGTTGCGGCGAACGCAGCACACCCAAACAGCCGGGGCAGCGATCCCGGTACGCGTACCACGTTCCGGCGTCGCGCATCAGCAACACTTCGACATCTTCGATGCGCGTCGCGCGGACCTCATTTGCCTGCAAGTCGCTGGGAGCGCCGAGTTCGCTCCAGCGGCTTACCGTGGGCAGCGCCTCCGGCATGGAAGGCGCCGCTCCGGCGGCGCGCACTTCCAGAATTTCGGGCGCTGCTGCAAAAATCGCGCGCTCGACGTTGAGTTTGAGCGTCGCTTGAGAGGAGGCGCAGCCATCGCAAGTTCCGTGCAGACGCAGTTCCACCACATCTTCGTCGATGGATAGAATCTCCACGTCGCCTTTATGCGACTGCATATACGGGCGGACCGACTCGATCGCGCGTCGCACGCGGTCCTCGAGCGGAATCGGATGCAGGTTGTGCGCGATCATCAGACTGGCAACCAGCGTGTCGCTGCAGCAATGCTCCAGCACATCTTGCGCTCGATCGCCCAGTTCGTCGTGCAGCGTCTGCGCTATCCGCATCAGCGCCTGACCGTAGAGGGCGGAAATAACGCGCACGAGCTCGTCGGCGTCGGTACGCGCCCCCGTTGCAGGCGGAAACGCGTCGAACCGCTGCAGGAGCGTTTCGACGCGTTCGCTGGATTCGCGCAGCAAATCTGCGGCCACCGCGCTAGCCTTCGGGGGCAGCGAAGGGCGTATGGATCCGTTCGATCGTTTTGCCGCCGCCAAGGTACATGTGCACGCCGCACGGCAAGCAGGGGTCGAAGCTGCGCACTGCGCGCATGATGTCGATGCCTTTGAAGTTGTCGGGGCCATTTTCCTCAAAGATCGGCGTGTTCTGCACGGCGTCTTCGTACGGTCCCGGCGTGCCGTAGCTGTCGCGCGGGCTGGCGTTCCAGGGCGTCGGTGGCCACGGCTGATAATTTTCGATCTTGCCGTCCTTTATCACCATGTGGTGCGAAAGCACGCCGCGGACCGCTTCCGTGAAGCCGACGCTAATCGCTTCTTTGGGCACTTTAAATGCGCTCCACGTCTTGGTTTCGCCCTTGGCCAATAGGTCAAGCGCAGTTTCCGTGAAGTACATGGCGGATGCCGCCGCATAGGCTTGGAAATAGGTGCGCGCGCGATCGCGTTCGATTGCGTTGCTCCATTTCGGAATCTTCCATTCGAGCCGCATCTCGGGTTTGAGTGCCGTCTTGGGAAGCGTGATCACGACGCTGTTGCCCGTTGCCTTCACGTAACCGTTGTCCACCAGACCCGACAGCGACGTGGACCATAGGCGCGCGAGCGGGCCACCGCCGGTATCAAGCGCCAAATATTGGTTGTCGTGGAACCAGCGCGGCGACATCACCCAACTGTACTGTCCGCCGAAGTCGCGTTTTTTGGGAGCCGGGATTTGCCGCGCGTTCCATGGGTGACGCGCATCGACGGGATTGCCGAGCGGATCCCGGTCGACCAGCTTCTCTTGCCCTTCCCAATCCTGATAATACGAGTGGCCCAGCAAGATACGCAGATTCAAATTGATGTCGACCAAGTCGTTGGTCACCAGCTTGCCGTCGACGACGACACCGGGCGTGACCCACATCTGACGCCCCCACTTGGTCATGTGGCGATACTGGAAGTCGCACTCGCCTTCGTGATTGAGTGCACCCCAGCATCCCAACAGCACGCGGCGTTCGCCCACGTGCTCGTATCCCGGCAACGCTTCGTAAAAGAAATCGAACAGATCGTCGTGCAAGGGGACGCAGACCTTCATCCATTCGATGTAGCGCATCAGCCGCACCAGATAATCGGTAAACGTCTGCTGAACCGCCATCGTGCCGACGCCGCCCGGATAGAGCGTCGAGGGATGCACGTGACGCCCTTCCATTAGGCAGAACATCTCACGCGTGAGCCGGCTGTTCACCAAGCCTAAACGGTAAATCTCGCCTTCGAAGGGGTTCAGCGCCGTCATAATGTCCGCGATCGTGCGATATCCGTGTTCGGAAGCATGAGGTGCTTCGGTCGTCTTGGCTTTCTCCCACACGCCGGGATTGGTTTCGCGCACCATCTTCTCGCAAAAATCCACGCCGACCAGATTTTCTTGATAGATGTTGTGATCGAACATGTACTCGGCGGACTCGCCCAAGTTCATGATCACCTCGCCCATTGGCGGGGTTTCGACGCCGTACGCCATGTTTTGGCAGTACACCGAACAGGATGCGTGGTTGTCACCGCAGATGCCGCAGATGCGGCTGGTGATGAAGTGCGCGTCGCGCGGGTCCTTGCCGCGCATGAACACGCTGTAGCCCCGGAAGATGGACGAGGTGCTGTAGCACTCCGCCACCTCCTTTTGTTTGAAGTCGATCTTCGTGTAAATGCCGAGATTTCCAACGATGCGCGTGATTGGGTCCCACGCCATCTCGACGAGCTGTTTGCCGCCGGTGTCCTGCGTGGCTGCTGGAAAATCTTTGATCGCCATGGCGGCTCCTCGTTTATTATTACGTCAGCGAGTAAATTAATACGCTTGCGGCTGGTATCCCGTGGTGAGGACGTCGCCCTTATGGCGCCACTTGGGCTCCTTATCGCCCGTATGGATCGTGGAGCTTCGCATCGTGCGAATGAAGCGCCCGTAACCTGTGACCAGCGTCGTGGAGAGCGTTGCGCCGGGCGGCTCGTCCATGAACGGCATGTATTTGTCCGGAAAACCGGGCATCGTGCACGCCATGCAGATGCCGCCGACGTTCGGACATCCGCCCACGCCGTCCATCCATCCGCGCTTGGGCACGTTGCATTTCACGACCGGGCCCCAACAACCGATCTTCACAAGACATTTCGGCGATCCGTATTCGCTGGCAAAGTTGCCTTCCTCGTAATAGCCGGCGCGGTCGCAGCCCTCGTGAACCGTGCGATCGAAGAGCCACTTGGGACGCAGCATTTCATCGAGCGGAATAAGCGGCGCCTTGCCGCCGGCCATGCGCAGCACGTGCAGCAGCGTTTCCGCCAAATTGTCGGGCTGCACCGGGCAGCCGGGAACGCAGATCACAGGCACGCCCGCAATCGATTTCCAATCCCAGCCCAAATAGTCGGGCACGCCCATCGCACCGGTCGGATTTCCGTACATCGCGTGAATGCCGCCGTAGGTCGCGCACGTTCCCGCAGCCAGAACGGCGAGCGCCTTGGGCGCAAGGCGATCGAGCCATTCGGAAACGGTAATCGGTTGCCCGGTCGCGGGATCGTTGCCGAATCCGGACCAGTAGCCTTCGCTCTTGATTTTCTCGTTGGGGATCGAGCCTTCGACGACCAACACGAACGGATCCATCTCGCCGCGCTCTGCTTTGAAGAACGCCTGCATGAATTCGCTGCCGACTTCGTAGGCGACGATGGGCCAGTACACGTTGAGTTTGGGCAATCCCGGTATGGCGCCCATGACCATGTCTTCCACGCTCGGCAGCGTGGCGTTGGTGAGCGACACCGAATCGCCGTCGCAGCTGAGGCCGGCGTTGATCCACAGCAAATTGATTTCAGGCACGGGCGGAAGGGTCTTCGGCATGGCGGCCTCCGTGAGAGTTACAAAACGAAAACTACGCTGTCTTTTTATATTACCGCGATGAGCCCATTTCGTATATGGGCGACGTTTGCTGGAGCGCTTCCTCCATTAAAAAGCCGAAGTCGTCCAGCTCGCGTGTCGTGAAGAGCTTTGGCGCTTGACGCAGCATTCCATGTTCTTCTTCATCGACGTGATGCTTCACGAGTCTGTTTCAGCTTTTGCAGACCTGCTAAAAATGCTTGGTCCCTCGGGTCCGTGCGTTCGAGCGCTTCGAGGGCGCTCTTCACCGCAGCGTGCTCCTCCAAGCTTTCGTCCACTTCTTCGGTCTGCGCCGGAGTACGGGCGCGCTTCTTGAACTCGGGGTAAAAAATCGTCTCTTCGATGTGCGCGTGATTGCGAAGGTTGGTGTCGATCGTGCGAAAAACTTGCGCCCGCAACGTCGGGTCTTGCACGCGTTCGATCTTCATCATCAGCCCCGTAACTTCGACGTGCTGCTCTTTCAAAAGACTGACGGCGTCTCCCATAATCGGCACCTCCTCCGGTTGTCCGTACCCCTTCGTTGCCCGTATCCCTTCGTTAGTCCGTACCCAATTTTTTCAACCGTTCCCGGTGCCTGAAAAATCGCGGATGGACCGCATATTTATTTGGGAATAGTGCAGCGTGCATGAGGCCTCGATTGCGCTGGCAATTGCCGAAGAGATTTGCGAGCAAGCAGCGAACGCCAACATTCAACGCGTCTGCGAAGTACGCGTGCAGGTCGGCGCGCTCACGAGCGTCGTTCCCGAGGCACTCGCTTTTGCTTGGGACTTAGCAATAGACGGCACGCCCGCTGAAGGCGCGCAGTTGCGTATCGAGCACGTGCCCTTGGCGATATCTTGTGCGCCGTGCGGGCGAGAACGTACGATAGAAAGCGGCACGTTGCCCGTCTGCCCGGTATGCGGGACGTCGTCTACCGCCATCACGCGCGGCCGTGAACTGCGCATTACCGCAATGGAGGTGATCTATGACGCTGCGCCTGTTGGAAGTGCAGCAGAGCATTCTGCGCAAGAACAGCACGCTGGCACATGATCTACGCAAGCGTTTTGCCGAGCAGGGGACATTCGTGCTCAATGCGCTTTCCAGCCCGGGTTCCGGCAAGACCGCACTCATAGAGGAAACGCTGCGCCGAGCCGGCGCCCGGTACCGCGTGGCCGCCCTCGTTGGCGATCAAGCAACCGAAAACGACGCGCTGCGGCTAGCGCGCAGCGGTGCGCCGGTAAAGCAGATCTCGACCGGCGCGGAATGCCGTCTGGACGCGCAAATGATCACGGCGGCGCTCGAGGACTTTGCCGGCGACGACGTCGAGCTGCTGGCGATCGAAAACGTCGGCAATTTGATTTGCCCCGCGGAATACGATTTGGGCGAAGATTTGCGCGTGGTACTCTTTTCCGTGACTGAAGGCGAAGACAAGCCGCTGAAGTATCCGCTCGCCTTCACGACCGCGAACGTGGCAATCGTTTCGAAGATCGACCTGGCGGCCGCCACAGCGTTCGACCGCGGCGCCGCATTGGCGAATATCGCCCGTGTGAATCCCACGCTGCCGGTTCTGGAACTTTCAACTCGAACGGGCGAGGGCGTCGAGGGCTGGATCGATTTCTTGGAGCGGCAGATAGCGCAAAAACGCGTGCTCGTGTAAGCGTTGTCAGCCCTTTCCACGCCGGTCATCCTGGCGATCTTCGCGTGCGCGGGCGGCTTGGTGTGGTGGGCGGGAAGCATTCTCTCATCGACCACCGATGCGATCGACGCGCATTTCGGTTGGGGCGAGGGCATGGGCGGGGCGCTGCTGCTGGCCATCGCCACAAATCTGCCGGAGGTCGCAATCGTGGCGGGTGGCGCGCTCAGCAACAGCCTCTCCCTCGCGGTGGGCAACATCTTGGGCGGGATAGCGATCCAAACCGTCGTGCTCGTGCTTTTGGACGGCCCGGGGCTGCGCGGTAAGCGCCCGCTCACGGCAACGGTTTCCTCGCTGACGATCGTGCTGGAAGGTCTGGTGCTCGTCGCGATCCTCATGTTCTGCATTCTGGGCGCGCTCTCGCCGCGATCGCTGATCTTCGCACGCACGACGCCGGCGGAAATCGCGATCCTGCTGACCTGGATCGCGGGGCTGTGGATTATCAGCCACAACGAAGAGCGCAAAGCTTGGCGCGTTGCGCGCGAGGAGATTGCGGAGGCGGCGCCTGCCGTGCATCCGGAACGGCGGTCCATCGGAGTGGTGTTCGCGTTTTTCGGACTGGCGGCGCTGGCAACGCTGGCTGCAGGCGCGGGCCTGGAGCTGAGCAGCGCAGTGATTGCGGACCGCATGCACTTCCAAGGCATCTTGTTCGGCGCGACGGTGCTCTCCGCGGTGACGGCGTTGCCGGAAGTAACGACCGGACTGTACGCCGTGCGTGCCGGGCGCTACGAACTCGCCATGAGCGACATCGTGGGCGGGAACGCGTTCTTGCCGGTGCTGTTTTTGTTCGGAACGCTGCTGAGCGGACAGGCGCTGCTTCCCGATGCGAAGGGCCCTGACTTATACCTTACGGCGCTGGGCGGGCTGCTGACCGCCGTGTATTGCGTGGGGGTAATCCTGCGATCGACGAAAATGGTGCTGGGTGCCGGTTTGGATTCGATCCTCGTGCTCATACTTTACGGCATCGGCCTCGTCGGGCTGTTTTTCATTCCGCCGTAGCGATTGTCATGGGCACGACGTCTCCCCCACCTGAGCGGCTCGAACCGCCGGTTGAAGATCTGCACGAAGCGGCGATGGCGCCGCGCCGGTTTTTGCTTTCGAGCTTCCGCGCACTGATTCCAACGCTGATTTTGGACGTCGGCGGAACGATGCTCGTGTACTACCTGCTGCTGCCACACTTTGCGAGCACGAGCGTTTTGCCGTTGCTCGGCGCATCTCTGGTGCCGGTGATCTCCAACGTGATGAACTTCATGCGCAGGCGCAGTTTCGACATCGTGGGCCTCATCGTGCTGATCGGTTTGATCGCTGGAGTGGTCACCGCGTTGTTCGGCGGAGGACAGCGCTGGCTGCTGGTGCGCGAATCGTTCGTGACCGGGATCGTGGGCATCGTGCTGCTCGTTTCACCGGTGTTCAAAAAACCGCTCGGATATTACATCGTGCGCGAGTTTCTCACGGCCAATGAAGCGCTGCCCGCAGGCCGTTTTGAAGTATTGTGGCGCTCGTCATATTTTCGGCGCGGCATTCGCACGCTGACGCTCTCCTGGGGCGCGCTCCTGCTCGCGGAGTTCGGATTACGCGTATTTATGGCGTTTACTATGAACATCGTGTTCGTCCTAGGCGCCTCACCGGTGTTGTTCACGATCCTGCTGCTGATTGCGGGCGCGATCAGCGCCGTGTGGCTGGGGCGTGCGATTCGCATCGCGCTCGCATCTTAGCTTCCGTTTTGTTACCTGAGCCCGTCGCTTCGACTGGCTCAGCATGACAAATGGCGGTCAGCATGACAAACACGGATCGGCATCACAATTATTGTCACCCTGACCCTTCGACAAAGCTCAGGCCTTCGGCGGGTCGAAGGGTGACGATCCTTCAGCATGAAGAATTATTGTCACCCTGACCCTTCGACAAAGCTCAGGGCTTCGGCGGGTCGAAGGGTGACGATGCTTCGACAGGCTCAGCATGACAAACGTGGGTCAGCATGACAAACACGGATCGGCATCACAATTATTGTCACCCTGACCCTTCGACAAAGCTCAGGCCTTCGGCGGGTCGAAGGGTGACGATCCTTCAGCATGAAGAATTATTGTCACCCTGAGCCTGTCGAAGGGTGACGATGCTTCGACAGGCTTAGCATGACAAACGCGGATCAGCATGACAAACAGGGATCGGCATCACAATTATTGTCACCCTGAGCCTGTCGAAGGGTGACGATGCTTCGATAGCCTTAATATAAAGGCGGCGATGCTTCGACACGCTCAGCATGACCAACGCTGTTCGACTTACCTCAGCACAGGCTTCAACTCGCTGACCCTGGACCGGTCGCCGGAGGGCCGCCGGGCATTGCGAAACGCTCGTTCAGCGGTTCGGTCAATCGATCAAAGATGTGAGTTGAACGTCACCCGAAACAAGTACTTTGCTGCTACGGGTTTGCAATCGACGATCTTCGGATCAAAGTTTGACTGCTCTGCAGTTGAAGCGCGGCCGCGTCAAACGCCGCGACGCCGCTGGACTGCTCGATTTTGCCTCCCGTGATATTGCCGTCGGCACCTATGATCAGCAAAACGTCCACGATCGCGGACCCGTGTTGATAATACCCCCGAGGGTAGATCGGCGCAGCGACATGCCTGGCAACCGCATCCCGATAACACGGCTGCGGCGATGCAGACGGCGACGGCGCGGGCGAAAGCGCCGGCGAAAGTAACGAAACCGATACGCCCAGCAATGCTGCAAGAGCTTGCACTACCAATACCTCCTCATGTTTGCCATTTCACATGGTACGGCGGACATTGTCAGCCTGACGATGCTTCGACAAGCTCAGCATGGCAAGGTGACGATGCTTCGACGGGCTCAGCATGGCAAACGCGGCGATGCTTCGACGGGCTCAGCATGACAAGCGCGGCGATGCTTCGACAAGCTCAGCATGACAAGCGCGGCGATGCTTCGACAAGCTCAGCATGACAAATGGGAGTCAGCATGACAAGGTGACGATGCTTCGACGGGCTCAGCATGACAAATGGGGGTCAGCATGACAAACGCGGCGATGCTTCGACAAGCTCAGCATGACAAATGGGAGTCAGCATCACAAGGTGACGATGCTTCGACAAGCTCAGCATGACAAATGGGAGTCGGCATGACAAAGGCGGCGATGCTTCGACAAGCTCAGCATGACAAATGGGGATCGGCATGACAAGGTGACGATGCTTCGACGGGCTCAGCATGACAAATGGGGGTCGGCATGACAAGGTGACGATGCTTCGACAGGCTCAGCATGACAAATGGCGGTCGGCATGACAAACGCGGCGATGCTTCGACAAGCTCAGCATGACAAGCTGCAGATCGTCCGGGTTGATTCCTTTCGGGCCGACGCGGTCGTACTGCGTTTTCTTCGGCGGCGCATGCACGTTGAGATGGTCTTCGTATTCCCCTTCGTACTGCACGGTTGCAGGTTCGCGCGTGCGATCGTACGCACTCACGAGTTTTTGCATGCCGTCTCCGCCACCGCCCATGACTTCGGCAAGCGCGGCGTCGTCGGCCGACATGCCTTCGTACAATGATGCCTCAAACGCGTTGCGTGGGTGGCCTTCAGCGTCCAGATCCTGGCCTTCCGGCTCGATCTGCAGATTGCGGTAGCGCGACATGCCTGTGCCGGCCGGAATGAGTTTGCCGATAATGACATTCTCCTTTAGGCCGAGCAGCGGATCGTGCTTCCCTTTGATCGCCGCATCGGTGAGCACGCGCGTCGTCTCTTGAAAGGACGCAGCGGAAAGGAACGATTCCGTCGCAAGTGACGCCTTAGTTACGCCGAGCAGGACCGGTTCCGCTTGTGCGCGCTGCTGTTCGGCCGCCACCTTTTCGTTGCTCTCGTTGAAAAACGACGCTTCCACGAGCTGGCCAGGCAGAAGATTCGTATCCCCGCCGTCGCGGATCTTCACTTTGCGCAGCATCGAACGCACGATAACCTCGATGTGCTTGTCGTTGATGTCGACGCCTTGCGAACGGTAGACCTTCTGCACCTCCTGCACGAGATAGTTCTGCAACGCCGTTTCGCCTTTGATGCGAAGAATGTCGTGAGGATTGAGCGAGCCTTCGTTGAGTTGATCGCCGGGCTGCACCTTGTCGCCCTCGTGGACGGCCAGATGCGTGCCGTGGGGGATGTCGTACTCGTGCTCTTCGCCGGCTTCGTCGACGACCACCACGATGCGCCGGTTCTTCTCTTCGCCGAAACGTACTTCGCCGGCCGCCTCGGAGATCGTCGCCTGGCCTTTCGGCTTGCGCGCTTCGAAAATTTCCTCGACGCGCGGCAGACCGGTGATGATGTCTTCGGTCGCGACGCCGCCGGTGTGGAACGTGCGAAGCGTGAGCTGCGTGCCCGGCTCGCCGATAGACTGCGCGGCGATGATGCCGACGGCTTCGCCGATGTCCACTTTGTTGCCGGTGGCCAGGTTACGTCCGTAGCACATCGAGCACACGCCGTAGCGCGCTTGACACGTCAGCACCGAGCGGATTTTGACGGTTTTTATTCCCGCATCCGCAATGGCTTTGACCTTCTCTTCGTCGATCTCGGCGTCGCGTTTGACGATGGCCGTTTTACCGTCCTTGACGTCTTCCGCAGCGCGCCGTCCGATAATGCGATCGCCCAACGGTTCGATGATTTCCTTACCCACCGCAATATCACCGACCGTGATCCCGTTCGCGGTTCCGCAATCTTCCTCGCGGATGATGACGTCTTGCGCAACGTCCACCAAACGCCGCGTGAGGTAGCCGGAGTCAGCCGTGCGCAGCGCCGTGTCCGCGAGACCCTTGCGCGCGCCGTGCGTCGAGATGAAGTATTCCAACACCGTCAAGCCTTCTTTGAGCGAAGCCTTGACCGGAATCTCCAGAATGCGGCCAGAGGGATCCGACATCAGTCCGCGCATGCCGCCCAGCTGTTTGACCTGCGCGATAGAACCGCGCGCACCCGAAGTGGCCATCATGAACACCGGGTTGAGCGGGCTTTGCGCGGCCTGCATTGCGACCGTGACTTCGTCGCTGGCCTTGGACCAGATGTCGATGGTCTTGTTGTACTGCTCGTCCTGCGAAATGAAGCCTTGCTCGTACAGGCGATGGAGATCGTCGACTTCCTTCTGCGCCTTTTCAAGAATATCGTACTTGGCGCCGGGAACGATGATGTCGTTAATCGACACCGTCGTGCCGGATTGCGTGGCGTAGTGAAAGCCCAGGTCTTTGATCGCGTCCAGGAACTTGGCCGTTTCCGCATTGCCGTAGCTGCGGTAACACGAGGTGATCAACCGCTTGAGCGCGCCCTTGTCCAAAATGTAGTTGACGAACTCGTGATTCCAGTTTTGCGGAATCGCGTTATTGAAGATGACGCGGCCCACCGTGGTGTGAATGATTTCGCCCTTCCAGCGAACGTTGACCCACTCGTGCAGCGACACGTTTCCCGTTTCGTGCGCCATGATCGCCTCGCTCGCGTCCTTGAACGTGAGCCGCACGGCCGGCGCCCCGGCTTGCGTCGCGCGCGCGGTCTTCTTTCCGTTCGTCGCAGCTTTGGGATAGACGCGATCGTCGTAGTCTTCGCTGACGGCGGCTTTTGCCGGGCCTTTGTACTCCTCGCGCTGAAACGTGAGGTAGTACAACCCGAGCACCATGTCTTGCGTGGGAATCGATACGGGATTACCGTACGCAGGCAACAAGATGTTGTTCGAACTGAGCATCAGGATGCGCGCTTCGGCCTGCGCTCCCGCAGATAGCGGAAGATGCACGGCCATCTGGTCGCCGTCGAAGTCGGCGTTGTACGGCGTGCAGACCAGCGGATGCAAATGGATGGCTTTGCCTTCCACCAGCACCGGTTCGAACGCCTGAATGCCTAAGCGATGCAGCGTCGGCGCGCGGTTGAGCAGCACCGGATGCTCGCGAATCACTTCGTCGAGCACGTCCCAAACTTCCGGACGAACCCGCTCGACCATGCGTTTCGCGCTCTTGATGTTGTGCGCTTGGCCGCGATCGACCAGCTTCTTCATCACGAACGGCTTGAAGAGCTCGAGCGCCATCTCTTTGGGCAAACCGCACTGGTGCAGCTTGAGCGTAGGACCGACGACGATGACGGAGCGGCCGGAATAGTCGACGCGTTTGCCGAGCAGATTCTGGCGGAACCGTCCTTGCTTGCCCTTGAGAATATCGCTGAGCGACTTGAGCGGGCGATTGTTGGGTCCCGTGACGGGACGGCCGCGCCGCCCGTTGTCGATCAGCGCATCCACCGCTTCCTGCAGCATGCGTTTTTCGTTCTTGATGATGATCTCCGGCGCGCTCAGTTCGAGCAGCCGTTTGAGCCGGTTATTGCGATTGATGACGCGGCGATACAGATCGTTCAAGTCCGAGGTCGCGAAGCGTCCGCCGTCCAGCTGCACCATGGGGCGCAGTTCCGGCGCGATCACGGGGACCGCCGAAAGGATCATCCATTCGGGCTTGTTGCCGGAGTTGAGGAACGCTTCCACGACCTCTAGGCGCTTGATCGCCTTGAGCCGCTTTTGCCCGCTGGTTTCTTTGAACTCCTTACGCAGCTCTTCCTGAAGCCTGCGCAGGTTCAGATCGCGCAACAGCTCGCGAATCGCTTCCGCGCCCATGCCGGCTTTGAACGCCGTGCCGAACTTCTCGCGGTGCTCGCGGTATTTTTGCTCGGTCAGCACTTCACGCTTTTGCAGCGGCGTGCTGCCGGGATCGATGACGACGTACGCCGCGAAATAAATAACCTTCTCGAGTTGGCGCGGCGACATGTCGAGCAGAATACCGATGCGGCTGGGCACGCCCTTGAAGTACCAAATGTGGCTGACGGGCGTCGCAAGTTCGATATGTCCCATGCGCTCGCGCCGCACTTTGGCGCGAGTGATCTCCACGCCGCAGCGATCGCAGATCATGCCTTTGAAGCGGATCCGCTTGTACTTGCCGCAGTGGCATTCCCAATCTTTGGTGGGACCGAAAATTTTCTCGCAGAACAAGCCGTCGCGTTCGGGCTTGAGGGTGCGGTAGTTTATCGTTTCAGGTTTGCGGACTTCACCGAACGACCAAGCACGAATTTGTTCGGGCGAGGCCAAGCCGATGCGCATCGCATCGAAATTGTTGACGTCGATAAGGTTCAAATTGTCATCCTGAAGGCCGCCCACCGCCGTCCGCAGCTGACGCAGGGCGCCTCATCTCACGTGGTCACGTAAGGGGTCCCACCGTTGCCGCTGGCCGGCGCCCGAACGCTAAAACACCGCGGCGCGTGGCCGGCGGTGTGCGGCGTTCATCTAAAGGGTGCGGGGCACAGGAGAGTATTTTACATCTTGCGCCCCACTCTGGCAAGTTTAGGATGACGGTGAGGGTGACGGAGTTGCTAGACCTTCGGAACGGTGATGATGCGCGTGCATGCTATGCGAGCGAGCGCCTGCACTTTTGCCCGCCTGGTGAACGTCCGGCCGGCGTCAGCATCGCCAGCGCCGCAATCAGTAAAGCGGCTGCTTTGAACTTTATGTCTCCGCTTGTATTGCCGAAGAACGGCTGAGCGCAGTGGAAGCCCCCACTACCCGTCCGTCCACGGCGCCCGCGTTGTTCGAAGCTTCCACGCCGTTGCGGTCCAAAAACACGTCGAGTTCGCGCACGAACCGATCGAATGCCGTGCGATGCAAATTGTGGCCCTGATGCTCGAACACGCGAATGGCGACGTTCGGGCCGCCACGCTCGCGCACGAACTTCAGATCTTCAAGCGTAACGATGCTTTCGGATCCGTCCGCCACCGCAATCAGCAGCGGCTTTGGATAGTCCTCCAAATCGCGCCGCAGATCCCACGTTTCGGGCGGATTCTCGTCGCGCAGCCGCTCGATGGACTGCACCGTCATGTTGTGGACGGCGTGTTTTTTGCGTTCTATGTCGAGATCGCCCCATCCGGAGCCGGCGTAGTCTTGGGCGACCTTTGCATCGCGTGCCGCGCCCTTGTATGCAAAAAGCGCTTTGAGTTCGGCGAGAAAGTCGTCGTACCACGGCGTGTCGGCTTGGCGAATCATCGGATCGACCGCAACCACGTCGCGCACGTCGAAGCGGCGACCGCCCAAAATCGCGACCGCGCCGCCCCACGAATGTCCCGCGAGCGTCTGCACCGGTTCGGGGACCGCATCCATGACGTTGTACAGATCGAGCAAGGCCCGATGCAGCGTCATCGGGCCGGGCACGCCGGCCGAATCGCCATGCCCGCGCTGATCGTACGCATAAATGCGCGCGCGTTCGGCGTACTGCAGCGCGAAGCGTTCCCATGATTTGCGCGAGCTCGTCATGCCGTGCACGCACAGAAACACAGGCCCGGCGCAGCCCCAACGCTCCAGGATCGTTTCGGCGCCGTCGTCGAGCTTGATGCGTTCTTCGGTATGGGTCACGCGCAGCCTATACGCGCTTATTGTGCGGCCGCCTGCTTTCCGGAGGATTGCGCATGAAGGTCGTTGAGATCTTCCATCAGATTCAGCGTCGCCGCATCCTTGATGTTGGTGTCGGTGATGCCGCACGCGCCGCGGATCGATTGCTGCATGTTGTCGTTATGCTGGTATCCGCGGATCGTCTGTTCGATTTTGGCGATGTCCTGCGGATCGATGCGCCCGTTGTTTTGCTGCAGAACCCACTCTTCGAATTGGATATACGTGGGCTTGCGATCGCGCACGAACTGCATCGTCGCCTCGCGTTCCAAATGCAGATTGGTGAGTACGACTTGATCGAAACCCGATCCGCATTCGGAATGTCCCTCCGGAAGGCGGCCGGCGCCTGCGAGTGTGAGTTTGGCCCACAGCCGTGGCAGATGCGGCACGCCGAGCGGCCCCGAGGTGAGAGAACTGATGATGGGAACGACTTTTTCAGGAGCGGATGTCGCCATAGTAGTGTCCTTTCTTACGCGAGCGATGAAAGCGGGCGTCGCTGCTTGAACGTCAACTCCGAAACGCCGGATTTGTCCATTTCTCCCAGGCCGGCGCTTTTCATGCGCTCGTACTGATCTTGCGTGGACCGCGCCAGCGGCAGGTCCAGACCGTGGGCTTTTGCGAGCGCAACCGCGATGCCTGAATCCTTGGCTGCGTGCGCCGCCGAAAAATAGCAGTCGTGATCGCGATTCTGCATGTCGGCGCCGTCGGTTTCCAGCACGCGCGAGGCTGCGCCCGTCTGTGCGAACACTTCACGCAGCATCGTCAAATCGAGTCCGAGCGCATCCCCCAGACCAAGCCCTTCAGCGAGTCCCGCGGTATTGACGTTCATGACCATGTTTACCAGCGCCTTGACTTGCGCCGCCGTTCCGGCCTCTCCGATGTAGCGCAGCGACGCGCTCATCCGTTCCAATAGCGGCCGGACGTGCTCGAAGTCTGCCTTGCGTCCCGCGCACATGAGATACAGCGTGCCTTGGCGCGCTTGCGGAATGGAACTGGCCATACACGCCTCAATGGAATGCGCTTGCTGTTCTTCGCACAATCGCTGCACTTCCACGTGGACCGCCGGCGTCACCGTAGCGCAATTGATGAAATACTTGCCCTGCGCGCCTTGAAGCAGCGAGTCGCCGGTCGTCGCGAAGATCCGGTACATCGCCGCATCGTCGCTCACGACCGTGATGACGATATCGCTCAGCTCCGTTACCCTCGCCAAACTCTCGCACACCTCGCCGCCGGTCTCGCGGGAAACCGCGCGGGCGCTTTCGGGCCGCACGTCGTTCAGCGCGGCGATCGGATAACCGACGTCTTTGAGACGGCGCGCAATGTTCGCGCCCATTCGACCCGTACCGACGATGCCGATGCGTTCGTGGGTCATAACGTACCTCCGGCGAAACACAGGATGTACCGTGAACTTATCTGCGCAATGGCGCCGTCCCGCTTGCCTGCTGTTGGCGTTCGCATTGCTAGCCGCTTCCGTGGGCACGTTTACCGTAGTTGACGAAAATGGCAACCTCATTCCGAACGCGCTGTCGTCACCGTTTCGTCGCGACAGATTCGCGTGAGCGCGCCGGGGTTTCAGACGCGCACACTCGCCGTCGGGCCGCAAACGCGCCGGATCGTGCTGCGGCGGATCGTGCCCGTCATCGCGTCCGTGCGCGTCGCGACCGGTTCGACGCAAACCTTGCACGCATTGCCGGTTGCTGCTGCCGTGCTCGATCGCCCCGCGATCCAAAGCACGGCAGCGATCACGAGTGATTCGCTGCTGCGGCGGCTGCCCGGTTTCGATCGCACGCGCAGCAACAGCATGTTCTCGAATTACGGACTGCTGCGCGTATCGTTTGCGGGCGCAGGTACGGATCGCGGACTTGTCCTGGCGGACGGCATTCCCGCGCAAGACGGCTTCGGCGGCCAAATCGATTGGGCGGCGTATCCGCCTGAGACGCTCGAACGCGCCGAATTGCTGCTCGGCGCAGGCTCGGCGCTTTATGGCGCCGGCGCGGTCGGCGGCGTTCTGGATTTGGAAACGTTCGCTCCGCCCGCGACACCCAATGTTTTGCCGTTTGGTGATATCGAATTTTTGGCCGGCACGCACGAATACACCCGGCAAACCGCCGATCTTCGCGGATCGGTAACGCCGCATCTGAGCGCTGCCGTTGTGCTGCAACAGCAACGGCTGCAGTACGCCGATCTCCCACCCGGCTATCAAAGCTCGATCGATCGAGAATCCCAGTCCAATGCGAGCGTCGCGTCCGTACGGTTACGGTATCGCGCAGGAGAGCGCGACGCGATCGAACTGGGCACGCGCGGCGCTTGGGACGATCAATTCGAGGGCCGGCGCAACTATACGTTTTCCCGCCGGCTCGCGCAGAACGACGTGCGATACACGCATTCGTCTGCGCACGGCGCAGTACAAGCCACGGCGTTCACCAGAGCCGCATACATCGTGAACGTTGCCGATCAGTTTCCGGCGCAGCCCGGCGTGCTTCGGTACATTCAAGACGTTCCGACGAACGAAGACGGCTTTGGCGCGTCGTGGACGGTATCGGCTGGTTCATCGACGTTCCAGCCTGCGGGCGGATGCCAAGCACGTGCGCGGCGACGTTGCGCAGTACGGCGGCCTGGGGACGCTGCAGAATGCAGGCAGCGGCTCGCAAAACCTGCAGGGCGCTGCAGCGCAAGAGACCTGGCGCAAGAACCGGTTCGAGGCAATCGCCGGATTGCGTGCGGACAGCGTGCGCTCCTACGGCGAACAACTGGTGACGGCGGTTAACGGCGCAGCGTCGGCCACTTCGCCGCTCCGATCGAAGCGACGCGAGCCTATCGCCGCGCATCGCAGTGCGCTACGATGCGTCGCCGGCGCTGGCGCTGCGAGCCTCCGCGGGCGCCGGATTTCGCCCGCCGTTTTTGAACGAATTGGTACGGGGATACTTCATCGGCAATGTGGCGTATGAGCCAAACCCGCAGCTCGTGCCCGAACGCAGCGCAACGCGCTCAGCCGGCATCGATGTAGCGAACGTGACTCAACGATTCTCGGTCGATGCGTTCGACACCACGGTCAGCGATGCGATCATGTTTCGCACGATCGACGCGACGCATCAACTGCGCAGCAACGTCGCGCGAACGCGCACGGACGGCTATACGGCCAGTTACACGCGCGCCATCGGCACATGCGCGCGCGTTTCCGGCTCGTTTACCGATCAATACGCGCGCGTCACCGCCGGCCCGGAAGCTATCGTTTCAAAACGCTTGCAGTACGTTCCCCAGCAGTCCGCATCGATAGACTACACCGGTCAAATCGGCGCCGTTTCGCTGGGCGCGTCGCTTACGTACCTCGGACAAACCTACGCGGACGACCTCAACACGCAACCCCTGGGCGTTTCGATGCTCGTCGGCACGCGCATAGGCGTTCCGCTCGCGCAAGGCGTCACGCTCGACCTTTCCGGCGAAAATCTAGCCGGGGCTCGCTATCTTTCCAGCATCGATCGTTTCGGTCTGCCCACGATTGTCTCGCTCGCTCTCACGGTACCGGTGGGGAGCGGGAACAATGGCGGCCGTACCGCTCGTTGTACGTAAGAAGGGAGCTCTTTCAACCGATGACGTTCAAACGCGCGCTCGCCGGAACCGCACTCGCCACTCTGCTCGCACTCATCGTTCCCGCCGCACCGGCGCTGGCCAACGGAGCAGCCAGCACGCGCAACATCCTGCTCGGCGTCGGCGCCGCGACGTACATGGTCATTCAGCACAATCGCAAGGTGCACGAGCGCTATGCGGAAGACGCGCGCCGGCAAGCGGAACTCCAGTCCGAAAACAACGACGCGTGGGCCGCGTACAGCAGCGAGAAGCGCGCATACGACAACTCCATGGCCGAGATCGTCGATCTCAAACGTGAAGTGCAATATCAGCACGGCGTCATCGCGCAACAGCGCCGGCAGCTTTCCATGGCACCTGCAGCTCCGGCTACTGCAGCGCCGCGCCAAGTCGCGTATGTACCCGCGCACCACTCCAGTGCCTCCGCTCGCCGGCACCGCGCGGCGCCGGCACGGCCGCGCGCGACGGACGTCGCGATGATTTCCTACGGCTGGGGCTCCCTATAATACGGTTGGGCTCGTTAGCCGGCGTGGGTTTGATCCTCGCGCTGGCGGCGTGCGGTGGCGGAGATCCGAGCGGCGGAAGTCAAGGCTTTGCGGACAGCGCCACCAAAGCGGTGTACAACGACGACGTGAACGCCCTTACGCAGCATTTCGACGATGCGTTAAAGGCGCAGGTTACGCGGGCGACCGTCGGCAAACTTTCCGACCAGATGCACAAACTGGGCGATTATCGCGGCCTCAGCTACGTAAGCAGCGATCCCAAGAAGAACGAGTACACGTATCGCGCGGCGTTCACCAACGGTTCGATGAACGTCGTGGTGCGTTTGGATCCGGACGGGAAGCTGGCAGCATATCGCGTCTTCGCTCCGCCCGCACGCTAAAGCGATCTCGCTCACCGCTCGAAAATGGAACCACCGATCGACTGACGGAACATGAAACGGATCGTCCGCGGCCCGACGACCCCGGCGTTGACCAGAGCAAAACCGCCTGGGGCCAGTGCAACCGGCACACCCGCAAACGCTGTTGGAAGCGCGTCGCCGTAGATGTTGGTCAGGTTTTGCACCGAGATCTGCAGCTGGAATAGAACCCCAGCGAGAGTTCGAGGTTCGCGTTGAATTGCGCGAACGCCGGGCGTGCATACGGATTGTTCGATCCTACGTAGAGGGCGCCGATTGATGCGCGCGAACCGCGCGGCCATTTGTAGCTCGAGCTCGCTATAGCCTTGCGCATACGGAATTCGGAGCGCCGCCACGTCGTTTGCTCCGGCAAGAAACGGCGAGCCGCCGCTCAAATTCGCGCCCGGCACGACGGCGAGGTTGCTTGTACCGAAGAAGTACGGCGGCGCAAGGTTCGCGTAATCGCGCATCAGCGCCAGCTGTGCGATAAAGCCGAGGCCGACGCGTTTGAATTGCTGGAGCGAGAGTTCCAGGCCCTGGTGCGTCATTGACGGCGCATTCATCCAGGTGTATCGCCAGGCCGGTATCAGCGAATTCGCGTCCATGTATGCATCGTGCGTGATCGTGCGGTAGGCGTCGGCCGAAAGAGTCGTGGTGTCCCCGTGCAAACGGTACTCGGCGCCGGCGTCATACCCGAAAGAGCTTTCGGTGCCGAAAACGGACGTCGTCGTTTGCGAAACCTCACGCGCCGGCAGCCCGATGGGAGTCTGCAGAATCGCGGGCGCGGGATCACTGTTCAGGACCGACGCCGGCGGAGCGACGACCCCGGTACCAGCCGAGACTCGAACGGTTACCGTAGGACGAACGTGGAATGCTGCGCCGGCATGAACGACCGGACTGAACGCCGTGTGATCGGTATAGCGCGCGCCCCCGTCATTGCTATAGCGTTCGCGCAACCACAACGCGGCGCCGGAAATCTGCAGATCCGTAGCCTTTCCGGCATGGAGCAGTGCGGCGGCGCGGAACATCGTTTCGTCGCTGCGAGCTCCGCTCGGGATCAAGATCGCACAGGCTTGCGAGAGCGGGCAAATCGACGCTTGCGCTTGTCCCGATCGATGCGAGACCTGCAGCTGATAGGGATTTCCGCCGATGCTGCGATCGTCTTGAAGTGAGAATCCCAGCACGTCATCGACCGAGTCGAGACCGCTTCCTATTGCCGGAAACGCGAACGCATCATAGCCGTTGGTGCGCTGCAGCCGCATGTCGTAGGCTTTGGCGCTGATATCGTTGCCCGCCGCGTGCGCATGGAGCTCGACGGCATAGATCCCCAACCGGTGCGACTCGCGCGCATCGATCGAGTTGGCGAACGATCCGAAACCGGAGGGTAGCGCGAACCCCCGAGTAACCGCGTCGCCGAGCGTTCCCTGCGAACCGACGAAGGAAAACGTGCCGTCGACCGCATCCGAGAACGCGTAGTGCGCTTTGAAGAGCTCCGCGCGCTGGAGTGCCTCACCGGCGGCGCCGGTTCCCGATGCAGGTCCGGGGTTACCGTCGACTGCGAGCATCGTCGCGTACGAGAGACGTCCATTGGGCGCCGTGCCGCCGTATGCGAAATCACTGAACTGCCCGCCGCGCGAATCGGCTTCTACTTCGAGCATACCTTTCCGAGCGACCCCTGGATCGGCAGTACGCAAATTCAACGCGCCGTCGATCGCGCCGCCCATCGTCGTTTCGACGCTGCCGTATCCCTTGGCAACTTCCACGTCTTGCAGTAAGAACGACGGAATATACGCAAGATTGAACGTTCCGCTGCTGGGCAACGCTACCTCGTTGCCGTCGATCAGGATCGCGGTCTCCCACGGCAGTCCACCGCGTATCGTGCCGAAGTACGGTCCATCCGGCTGCGCGAAGTTTTGCTGCGAGGGCAGTCCCGCTATTGCGCCCGGCGTCTGATTCAGAACGGTTGCCAGCGCTGCTTGGCCTTGGTCTCGATAGGCTTCGCGCGGAAATACTTTGAGCGCGGCAGGAGTAGAATTAAAAGGCAGCCTCTCGCGTGAGACGACGGATCCGATAATTTTGAGCGTCGTCGTGGACGGGGAAAGCGTCACAGTCGCCAGAAGCAGCGAGTTTGGACCGATATGAACGCGATGCAAAACGACTGTTCGATATCCTGATTTGGTGTACGTCAGCGTGTACGATCCCGGCGTAACATTCACAAATGCGAACCTGCCGTTCGAATTTGAAACGGCGGACCGCGGTAGATTGCTCTCGAGCCGCACGAGAACGCCGGCGAGGGGCTTACCGCTTTGATCGTGCACGGACCCCGCCACCGAAAAGATTGCAGCCTGCACAGCAGCCGTTAAGGAAACGGTGATAACGCTCGCGAGACGAATGATGAGAGCCGCCTGCTTCGAAAGAGAACGCCGAGGAACCATGCAGAGCACAATACGCCTTTGCGCTGCGCTTCTCTTTGCGCTTTTGCTGTGCGCGCGCGCGTACGCTCAGACGCCCGACGCGGTCATTGCAGGTTCCGTTCGGGATCAGAACGGTGCCGCGGTTGCCCAAGCGAACGTCGTTCTGAGCGGACCGCGAACCGGCAAGGTGGTGACGGATTCGCACGGGTCGTTTTCATTCGAGAATCTCCCGACCGGCGCATATGCGATTGCGGTCAGCAGGGGCGGTTTCGAGCCGGCAGGGATGGACGGCGTGCGATCCGGTACGGTCGGAATCATTATCTCGCTTGTGCCCGCAACGCTTTCGAGCATCCGGCAAATTGCGCACGTCGTTTCGAGCGCGCGCGGCGCTTTCAACAGCAGCGAAGCTGCACAAACCTTCGTAAACAGCAGCACGCTTCAAGCGGCGGGCCCTAGTCAAGTCAACCATGTGCTCGATCAGATTCCCGGCGTGGTGTCAGCGCGCAGCGGTTCGATGAACGCGGCAGTTCCCGGCGCATTGACGTCACCGAACATGCGCGGAGCGCTCGATTACGAGAAAGCGACGCTGGTCGACGGACACTCGATGATCAACGGAACGCGTGGTGATTATCCGATCATGTTCGTCAACGGCTTTCTGCTCGACGGAATCGAAGTGCAGCAAGGTCCCAGCGCCAATTCGCCGCAGATTAATTATGCGATTGGCGGGACGCTGAACTTCCGCACGGCCGAACCGACGCGAAAGCCGTACGCAGACGTTCTGGCAGGCTTAGACGGTTGGGGCGGGACGTATTCGAATTTCAGATATTCGGGCACCACGCCGAACGGCAAACTCGGATACGTCTTTGACTACACCACCTACGGAACGCCCGGCGCGCTCAATAATTACGCCGCGCAAATTGCGCTTCCGCCCGGTTCGAGCATCGCGGGGTACGGCGTGCTCGGCGCGACGACCTCGTCCACCCCGCTCAACGGCGCAACCGGAACTTATCCCATCCGCGGCGCGCTCGGAAATCCCAGCAATGCCTACGTGACCCTCGTGGCCTGCTGTCAGCACGTGACGTCGAATTTTCTCGAACGCGGCGAGCTGGCCAAAATTCGATATGCCTTTTCCGGCACCACGTCGGCCATGGTCAGCTACTACGGATTGCAGGCGCAATACGACAATACCGCGTCGAGCTTTTCCCAGCTGTTCTCGACGTTTGCGCCGGGTACGGGATACGCCCCGACCTCCGGTGCACCGGCATCCGGATTGCCGTTGCTGCTGAACTCCTCGACACAAGTTCCGTCGCGAACGCTGCTGGACAACGAGCCGATGCTCGAAGCGGAGCTGCGTACCGCGTACCACAACGACAACGTGCTGGCGCGTTTCTACGGCGCGGCGCTCGACCGCTTTACGGTCAACCCGCTCGCCGCGGCGAATGCTTCGTACACCACCGCTCCGCTCGCGTTATACGGCACCGCCGCCGTAGGTGGAAATCAAACGATCTTTACCGGCCAAACCGCGGCCGTGACCATTCCGGGCGCATACTACAATTCGAGCGAGCTCGACCAACTGCGCGGTGAATCGTTCGAATACGATCATCCCATTGCGGCCAACGTCCTGTCGTTTTCCTTCGACCGCACGACGTACTTGACGAACGCCTATACGACCACCGGAAGCAGTAAGAATCCCTCGGGCAATCTAAGCGTGCTGGCTCCGGCGGGATCGCGGCAAGACTTCTCCACGTACTTGCTGCGGGGTATTTGGCAGATTGGGCCTCGTACGGAATTTACGCTTTCCAACTATTTCAACGTCTACAAAAGTACGTTCACGCCTGCAAAGAATGCCGACGGCTCGTACATATTTAAAACCGCGACCCGCACCCACGACGACCCCCGTCTCGGCATTGCGTTTCATCCTTCCCCGGACGTGTCGGTGCGCTTCGAAACCGGCTCCGCCGTCGCGCCCCCGTACTCGGCGCTGCTCGACGTCGTCAATCAGTCACCATCGCAAGTCTACACGCCCGGAGCAACATTCGTAACCGTGGCACGGAACGCGGGCGGACTTTTGCCTGAAACCTCATTTGGCTACGATCTCGGCGCCGACTGGCGGCTGCGGAACGGCGCGATAGTTTCCGGCGATGCGTACCTCACGAATCTACGCAATCAATTCGTGACGACGTTTACACCGGATGGGACGTTTACGCCGCCCGGCTCCGGCACGGGCATTCCAGTATATGTCAGCACGAATGCGAACCTCGGAAAGGCGCGCTTCGAAGGCGTGGGTGCGACGCTGAGCAAGGATCCACCCGTAGGTCTGGGATACCAATTTTCCGCAGCATTGCAGCGCGCGTATGCGTACGGCATCGATCCGTCATTCTATGCGACCGCCGCCGGTCCGTACACTACGAATTTGGGTGTAGTAGCGGGTCTGAACTACGTCGGTTTCAATCCGCCGTTCTTCAACGGCATCTCGAACAAATCGGAGGCGTACGCGCAGGGGTATGCGCAAGTGCACGTGCGAGGATCCGCCGGACAGTATTTCGCGCTGGCCGACACGTACTATGGACCGAACAACACGTACAACGTACCGGCATTCTTTATACTTAGCGGCCGTTACCGTTTCAACGTAGCGCCGAATCTGGCGCTGCAGATATCCGCGGACAATCTGCTGGGCACGTACGGCGATTCGTACATCGGCACGGCCGCCGGCATCGGCGCACCGCTCGTGAACGGAATGACCGGACTGCGCAACGCCGTTCCGTATGGCCCGACGACGCTTCACATCCAGATCGACCACTCGCTATAACGCCGCTGTTTTTGTCACCCTGAGCTCATTTGTCACCCTGAGCCAATTTGTCACCCTGAGCCTGTCGAAGGGTGTGCATGCGCTGTCACCCTGAGCCAATTTGTCACCCTGAGCCTGTCGCTTGAGCTTCGCTGCAGCGCAAGCTCGGGTTTGTCACCCTGAGCCAAATTTGTCACCCTGAGCCTGTCGAAGGGTGTGCATGCGCTGTCACCCTGAGCCAATTTGTCACCCTCAGCCAATTTGTCACCCTGAGCCTGTCGAAGGGTGTGCTATGCGCTGTCACCCTGAGCCAATTTGTCACCCTGAGCCTGTCGAAGGGTGTGCATGCGCTGTCACCCTGAGCCAATTTGTCACCTTCAGCCAAATTTGTCACCCTGAGCCTGTCGAAGGGTGGTTATGCGCTGTCACCCTGAGCCAATTTGTCACCTTCAGCCAAATTTGTCACCCTGAGCCTGTCGAAGGGTCGTCGTTTTCCGCGATGCTTCGACAAGCTCAGCATGATAAGCTTCGACTTCGCTCAGCGCAAGCTTCGGGCTTGTCACCTTGACGCATTTGTCACCCTGAGCCTGTCGAAGGGTGGTTATGCGCTGTCACCCTGAGCCTGTCGAAGGGTCGTCGTTTCCGCGATGCTTCGACAAGCTCAGCATGACAAGCTTCGACTTCGCTCAGCGCAAGCTTCGGGTCGTGGTTTTCGGCGATGCTTCGACAAGCTCAGCATGACAAGCTTTGACTTGACTTCAGCGCAAGCTTCGGGCTTGTGGTTTTCGCGATGCTTCGACAAGCTCAGCATGACATGCTTCGACTTCGCTCAGCGCAAGCTCCGGGTCGTGGTTTTCCGCGATGCTTCGACAAGCTCAGCATGACAAGCTTCGGGTCGTCATTTTCGCGATGCTTCGACAAGCTCAGCATGACAAGCTTTGACTTCGCTCAGCGCAAGCTTCGGGCTCGTGGTTTTCGGCGATGCTTCGACAAGCTCAGCATGACATGCTTCGACTTCGCTCAGCGCAAGCTTCTGGGTCGTGGTTTTCCGCGATGCTTCGACAAGCTCAGCATGACAAGCGTCGGGTCGTGGTTTTCCGCGATGCTTCGACAAGCTCAGCATGACAAGCTTGACTTCGCTCAGTGCAAGCTTCGCGTCGTGGTTTTCGCGATGCTTCGACAAGCTCAGCATGACAAGCTTCGACTTCACTCAGCGCAAGCTTCGGGCTTGTCACCCTGAGCCTATTTGTCACCCTGAGCCTGTCGAAGGGGAAGGCTTCGGGCGTTTCGATCGACTCAACCGGCGCACTTCATCCCAATCGCCCTCAAGGAACGCCTCCTTTTTTGCGCGAGACCAGCCTTTTAACTGCTTCTCCCATCGGATTGCATCATCCACTTGGAAGAAAAGCGACGCATGGGCCAGTACGAGCGGTCTGCGCCAAAACGTATAACATTTCGGGTCGAATCCGCTTTGATGTTGATAAACGCGTGCATCGATATTCCCTGTAATGCCGACATAATACGTTCCGTCTGAGCAGCGTAGCATGTACACCCAATATTGCTTCACATACTGTTATCGCTGCAAGCGGGTGTCTTAGCAAGAGCACCCTTCGACAGGCTCAGGGTGACAAAATGTGGATCAGGGTGACAAACCCGAAGCTTGCGCTGAGCGAAGTCGAAGCGACAGGCTCAGGGTGACAAATTTGGATGACAAGTCGGGTGACACCCTTCGACAGGCTCAGGGTGACAAATTTGGATCAGGGTGACACCCTTCGACAGGCTCAGGGTGACAAATAGGCCCAGGGTGACAGATTACTCTTTCGATGCGCCCAGCATGTCGAGCACTTTCTTTGCCGCGTTTCCGATCGGAGTCGGAATGACGTGCGCCGGACTGGCCTCGTAGCCGCTCTCCTCAAGCACGTCGCCCACGATCGTGAGCGCGATCTGCTTACGGTTCGGGGACCCTTCGGCCAGCGCCTGATACATGTGAATCGCCTGGTCTTTCTTGATCTTCGCGGGCATCGGCGGTTCGTGCTGATCGACGACGCACTCGACGATGGCCGGACCGTGATGTTTGAGCGCCTCTTTGGCAACTTCGCCGGCGCTCTTGGGATCGGCCATGCGGAAACCTTTGGCGCCGCACGCCTCGGCGAATTTGACGAAGTCCATCGGCGCAAACTTCACGCCGTACTCCGGATTGCCCAGAAACACCATCTGCTCCCATTTGATGAGTCCCAGCGTGTCGTTGCGCAGAACGAATATCTTCACGGGCAGATCGTGCTGCACGCACGTAAGAAAGTCTCCGAGCTGCATCGTGAGCGATCCGTCGCCGGTAAAGACGACGACCTGCCGTCCCGGATACGCCGCTTGCGCGCCGATGGCATACGGCAAACCGGCCGCCATCGAACAGTTCGTTCCTGAAAACGAAAACAGCTGGTTCTCCCGAATCTTGATTTGGCGGGCGGCCCACGTCGTGACGGTACCGGAATCGCCGCAGATAATCGCGTCGTCGTCCAAATGCGGCCACAAATTCCACGCCGGCACTTGCGGACGCATCGGCACGTCCTCTCGCGTGCCGCGCTCCTCCATCAGCGCCCACCACTCTTTCATTCCGGCCTGCGCTTGTTTGAGAAACTCGCGGTCGTCGTTGCGCGGAACATGATTGAGCAGCATCTGCAGGGTCAGTTTCGCATCGCCGCACAAACCGTACGAAACCGGAGCGCGCAGCCCGATGCGTTCGGGCTTGTCGTCGATCTGCACGATGGTCGCCTCGCCGGGCTTGGGATAAAACTCCAAGTACGGCAACGTGCTGCCGACGATCAGCAGCAGTTCACAGCCTTTCATCGCTTCTTCCGACGGTTTAGTCCCGACGAGCGCGATCGGTCCCGTCGTGTATGGGCTGTCGTCCGGCACGCAGTCCTTGCCGAGCATCGCCTTGACGATCGGCGCGCCCAAACGCTCCGCGAGCTGTTCCAACTCCTTGCGGCATCCGCGTGCGCCCGCACCGGCAAGAATGCAGATTTTCTTCTTCTCCTCGAAGTATTTTGCCGCCGCCTCCACCTCGGTGCGTTGTGGAATGCGCTTATAGGGATGCCAGTTGGTCGACGTGTGCCCTTTGATGTTGCGATGAGAGCGGCTGCCGCCCTCTGCATCCGCAGACTGATAGTCGATGGGGAACCCAACGTAAGCGGCGCCGCGCTGGCCGAGCGCGCTGCGAATCGCAAAATCGAGCACGTTTTCGATGTGCTGCGGCCCCATGATACGCTCGCTGTACACGCACAGCGGCGCCACAATGCGATCGCTGGGAACGTCCTGCAGATAATCCGTGCCCTGCAAATCGTGATACGCCATGCCGCCGATCACCAAAATCGGCGCTTGTTCGGATTTCGCATCCAAGATGCCGTTCATCATGTGAATGACTCCCGGCCCGGCGGTGGAGAAGCACACGCCAAGTCTTCCCGTGAACTTTGCGTAGCCGACGGCTGCCATTCCCGCGACTTCTTCGTGGCGCACGTGAATGTACCGGATCTCGTCTTTGTGTTTGCGCAGCGCTTCCATGAAGCCGTTGATGCCGTCGCCGGGCAGACCGAAAATCGTGTCCACGCCCCACTGTATAAGGCGCTCCACCATCACGTCCGCGCCCACTCTGCCTGTACTCATCGTGTCCTCCGGTTCAACATCACCAGCGAGCCCGCGACCAGCGTTGCCGCACCCGCACCGATCGCCACCTCGCGCAGCCGCGTTCCGCGCGCAAGCCCGTTGACGCTTACCGCGCCGTTGCCGTCTTGACGGCGCTGCGCCATGCGCAGCACTTGCGCCAAGTGCAGCGGCTTGCGATCCGCACCCTGTTCGATTTGATGCCGGCAGCTGAAACCGTCCGCAACGATCAGCGTCGATTGCGACGCCTCGCGCACTTTCGGGAAGAATCGCGCGCTCGCCGCACGCCGCCGAGACGCGATACCGCTCGCCGGCCTCGTATCCGAAACTGCCCGCCATGCCGCAGCAACCTGAGTCCGGCACCTCAACGTCCAAACCGATCTTCTCCATCACCGCATGATCGGATTTGAACTTCATCACCGCGCCTTGGTGGCAGTGCACTTGCACGAGCGCGTGTTTGTGCAACTTGGGAATCTTCCAGTGCCAGTCGCTGGCTTTGTTCTCCAAAAACTCCGCGAGCGTGTACGTTTGCTGCGAAAGGCGCTGAGCGTCGAGATCGTTCGGGAACAGGTTGACGAGCTCGTCGCGAAATGCGGCGATGCAACTCGGCTCTAGGCCGACGATCGGCGTGCCGTCGCGCAGGAACGGCTCCATCGTCGCGATCGCGTCTTTGAAGTACGCTTTCGCGAGCGCCAGAAAACCGTAATCGAAGAACGGCCGTCCCGCAGCACACGCGCGATGACGGCACCATGACTTCGTACCCGAGATCTTCCAAAAATTGCGTTGCCGCAATTGCGACCTCCGGCGTGAAATACGTGTTGAACGTGTCCGCCCACAGCACGACGCGCCCGCTGCGGCTGCCGTTGCTTCGCTTTACCGTGCTCGGCCTTACTCCACCAGCGATCGAACGGTACGTTCGCAAAACGCGGGAGTTCGCGCTCGGGCGCAATCCCGCCGAACGCTTTGAGCATATCGGAGAGCAGTGGCGTTGAAAGCAGCGCATTGACGACGTCCGGCACTTGCGCGGCCATCGGTGCCCACACGGGGATGAGCCCCATCGCGTACGCGGCCGGCGGCCGCACTCTACCTTCGTAATAGTGCGAGAGAAACTCGGCTTTGTACGTGGCCATGTCGACCTGCACGGGACAATCGCCCTTGCAGCCTTTGCACGCCAGGCACAAGTCCAGTGCGTCCTTGACCGCCTCGTTCTTCCAGCTGTTTTTCGTCGGGCCGCCTTTGTCCATCATCTCCTGCAGCAGCCGCGCGCGTCCGCGCGTGGAGTTTTTTTCCTCGCGCGTTACCATGAAGCTGGGACACATCGTCCCGCCTTCCAGATGCCGGCACTTGCCGATCCCGAAGCACCGGTTCGATGCTTCCATGAAGCTGAAGTTGTCTTCGGGAAACTGAAAGTGCGACTCGAAATTGAGCGGCGTGTAATCCGTGCCTTCGCGCAGATTGCTGTCCAGCGGATACGGGTCCACGAGTTTCCCGGGATTCATCTTGTTGCGCGGATCCCAGATCGCTTTGAACTCGCGGAACGCCGTGATCATCTCTTCGCCGTACGCTTTGGGCAGCAATTCCGCGCGCCCCTGACCGTCGCCGTGTTCACCCGAGGGGATGCCGCCGTACGAAACAACCAGATCCGCCGCCTCCTCCATGAATGCGCGGAACTTCTTGATGTTGTCGGCCGTCCGGAGTTTGAAATCGATGCGGCAATGAATGCACGCCTGGCCCCAGTGGCCGTAGAACGTGCCGTCGAACTCGAATTTTTTGAGCAGCTGCTCGAAATCGCGCAGATAGTCGCCGAGTTTTTCCGGCGCGAGCGCCGCGTCTTCCCAGTTGGGCCAGCCGCCTTCGCCGCCCATGCCGATCGGCATGCGCGCCGTGCTCGCGCTGTGACGGCGAATCTCCCACACCGCCTCCGCTTCGCCGGGATCTTCGATCAATTTGAATTTCGGGCCGCCCGGCATCGACGCAAGGCGCGAGCGCAAGCGCTCGGCCATCGCGTCGGCTTCATCCTTGCTCCCTGCGCCGAACTGTACGACGACGAACTCTTTGCCTTCCGGCAGCATGTACCGTCCGCCGAAGTTCAGATGCTTACGATCCAGATTGGCGATGACGTGGCTGGAAAAAAACTCGATCGCAATCGGATAGTGTTCGAGCAGCAGCGGCACGATGTCGCCCAGCTCCCCAAGTCCGCGAAGCCCAAAACGATCAGCGCTTTTTTGGACGGCTGCGGAACCAACCGCAGCTTCGCCGCCAGCGTGAGCGCGCACGTACCTTCGCTGCCGACCAGACAACGCGCGACGTTGAAGCCGTTCTCCGGCAGCAGCATGTCGACGCTGTAGCCCGAAACCAAGCGCGGAATGTCGGGGAAGCGCTTGCGGATGAGCGGCGCGTATTTGTCCGCGAACGCTTTGAGCTGCGCGTAGATCTCTGCGCGCCGCCCTCCGCCCGCGATAATGTGCTCGAGCTGTGCGGGCGGCGTGGCGCCCACGGTCATGCGCAGCCCGTCGTACGTGAGAATATCCAGCTCGAACACGTTGTCGGCCGTGCGGCCGCCTTGCAGCGCATGCGTGCCGCACGAATTGTTGCCGATCATGCCGCCGATCGTGCAGTGATCGTGCGTGGCCGGATCGGGCGCGAACACGATGCCGTGCGGCAAGGTCGCGCTGCGCAGTGAATCGCAGATGACGCCCGGCTGCACGCGGGCGGCCATGCCGTCCGGATCGACTTCCAATATGTTGTGCATGTACTTGGACATGTCGATCACGACCGCGGCGTTGCAGCACTGTCCGGCCAGCGACGTGCCGCAGCCCCGCCCGAGCACGGGGACGTTGTGGGTGCGGCAGACTTCGACCGCTCGCTCGACGTCGTCGGCATTGCGAGGGATGACCACGCCGATGGGAACTTGGCGGTAGACCGACGCATCGAACGCGTACATTGCGCGGTCGCCGTCGGTGAATCGCACCTCTCCGGACGTGGCTTCGCGCAGTTCTGCTTCGATACGCTCGACGTCGCTGGGCAAGCGAAGTGTTCGCATAAGAGATTCGTTCCCGGCGCGCGGGTACCATAACCGCGTGCCGCAACAATCACCGCAGCATAGCGAACGGCAGCTCTCTCGACACTATGCCTGGATCGCGCTGGCGCTCGCGTTTGTTGCGGGAGCCGTCGACGGCATCGGATATCTGGTGCTCAATCATGTGTTCACTTCGCACATGAGCGGCAATACCGTCGCGATGACGATCTACGTAGCGTCCGGCCGCTGGCGTGAATGGTGGCGCCACTTCGAACCGATCGTCGTGTTCTTCGGCGGCATAGCGATCGGTTTTACGCTGACCGACATCATGGTGCACCTCAAGACCACGCGCATGTTTTCGATCGTCGCAGGATGTGAGGCGGCGCTGTTGCTCGCGTTCTTTTTCCTCGCTCGGCCCGCACACCAATGGATGGTTCTATTTCCGGCGGGCGCCATGGGCATTCAAAATGCGATGCTGCGCCGAGTCGGAAAGCACCGCGTGCGCACCACGTTCGTTACCGGCATGCTCACGAACACCGCGCAAGGCGCGATCGACGCTATTCGATCGCTGCTCACGCGCGACGGCAAAGCGGCGGCGAACTTTTCCGACTTCCTCTTTTACGGCGGCATCTGGCTGGCGTTCGCGGTGGGCGGCATCGCGGGCGTGCTCCTGGGAGCTGCATCGCGGACCGGTCTGCATGCTGCTCCCGATCGGCGTGTTGCTCGCGCTCATCGGCTACGACACGCTCGATCCACTCACGCAGGACCCGGTGGGTGAGGCGGCGCAAGGGTCCGCCGCCTGAGGCTGCGTATTCAGAGCGTTGAAATGACTCTACCGCTCGTTTTTGCCGTCTGCATCGGCTTCATGCTCATCATGTCGCTCTTCTTCTTCGGCGGCGCCTACGAATCAAACCGCCAGTCTTAGCCTTTCGAAATCGTGGTGAGCATTCGGCCGGCTTGCTCGGGCGACACGCTCTTGGCAACGTCGGCTTGACTGACCATGCCCAGAATCTTTCCCCCTTCGACGACCGGCAGCCGTCGCACGCGGTGCTGCGCCATCAAATCGCACGCATGCTCGATAGAATCGTCGGGCCGCAGCGTTACGATTTCGCCCTGCTCTAATTCACGCGCGCGCGTGTTGTTGACGTCCTTTCCCTTGGCAATCACGTGCACGACGATGTCGCGATCCGTCAGCACGCCTTTGATTTGCCGGTTCTCATCGCAGATCGGCAGGACGCCGATGTCGTCGTTCGCCAGGCGCTGCGCGGCTTCCCGGACGGTTTCTTCTTCTCGAATGACGGTCACGTCTTTGGTCATGATGTCCGAGGCACGGTTGGCCATTGTGTAGTTCTCCCTTCGCATTCGCACGAAGCCTTACCGCATTCCCCGCCTCGATTCACGCGCCGAGCCCTCCATTAGCCGGTCGTCGACGCTGGAACGGCGCGTTTTGAGGGGTTCGGGTGACGCAAAGCGCACGACTAAAATGGCCACGTCGTCGACCGGAGTGTCGTGACCGAATACGGTCTTGCGGATCATGAGCGCGCGATCGTTCGTCTTTGCCGTAACCGCTTGCTCCACCGCACGCAACAGCCGCCGTTCGCCTTGGGCGATGTCGCGCTTATATTCGGTCAGTCCGTCGGTGTAGAGCACAAACAGCGCACCCGGCGAACCTGACGCCTCCAGCGTGCGATAATGCGCGCCGTCCTGGACGCCCAGCGGCAGCCCTTCGTACGGCAAAAACCTCGCTGCAGTCCCGGGGCGAGCAAGAACCGGCGGAGGATGGCCCGCGGTTGCGTAGCAGATTTCGTTCGTGCGAACGTTGACGAACCCGCAGATCGCCGTCACGATGGGCTCACGCTGCAGCAGCATCGTGCGATTTGCCCAGTCGAGCACCAAACTCGGATCTTGGTCTCGAACCGCTCCGGCGATCAGCGCTTGGCGCACGCGGCTCATGGTCACGGCGGCCGCCGCCCCGTGCCCCGTTACGTCCCCGATGCTGAAGAACACGTGATCCGGATCGACCATCAGCGCATCGTACCAGTCGCCGCCGACTTTGGACTGCGGCTCCGCCGGAGAATAGCTGGCCTCGAATCCGATATTTGGAACCGACGGCAGAGCGTGCTGCAGCAGCGCGCGCTGCAGTGTTTCGGAGAGGCGCTTCTCTCCCTCGTATAGCGCCTGCGCCGAAAGCGCCGCCGACCGAATCCGAAGGGCGCGCTGTTCGGACATGCCCGAGAGCAGCGTGAGTGCCAAAATCGCCGCTTCCGCAACGGCGCTCGGGACGATCAATCGCAAAAGGTCACGTCGCAGATGGTCGTCCGCCGTGTCGGAAGCGCGCTGCAACTCGCGATGAACGACGGCATCGTGCGTGCGCATCCGATCGACCAATTCTTTACCTCGCATTTGCAACGCGAGGCCGTTCGCATTGCCTGCAAGCAACGGCATTGCGACTTCGCGCTGCCAGCGGTCGTGCAGCGCCTGGAAGCTGCGCGCGTTCCGCATCGCATCGGCAAGTCCGGCGTCCCGGCCGGCAACGCGCGAGAGGTCGGCCAGCAAGGTGCGCATCGCAATCGGGAACTGCGCGCGTCCGTTCACGTATGGTTCCAAAAACGGCACGGAACGCGTCGATGCATAGCCGCGAATGCCGGTTTCTTCGTCAAGCTGGAGCGTGAGCACCGATACCCTGGCGGATTCGGCCGTCCGCAGCGCGCGCTGAAAACTCAGCGTGGACTGCACTTCTTGGCCCAGCCAAATCATGGAAATCGCAAAAACAACGAAGGCCGCGATTCCGAGCAGCCATGCGCGAATCATGAGGTTAGGCTGGAACGTTCTATCCGGCCAGCCCGGCGAACTGCACGCCGGCATGCGCGTCACTGGGGCGCTTGAGAGGCAGCACCACCGACACGTGGCTCCCGCCGCGGGCGCGCCGGCGAACCGTCAGCCCTTCCGTAAGGGTCTGGACCAGAAACAGGCCGCGGCCGTGCTCGCTGAGCGCATCGGTCGGCAGGTGTGGGGTCTCGTGAAAACCCGGACCACGGTCGAAGATGTGCAACACCGGATTGGTGCCGGACCAGTCGACCCGCACGGCGATCGGCCCGTGCGCGTGCTGCACGACGTTGGCCACCAGTTCGCCAAACGCGATCTCGGCATTGAGCAGCTCAGGCACGTCCCCCGCACGAGCGCGCAGATACGTCGCGAACGCCGCTCGAACGCCGTCGGCAAGCCGAGCATCGTCGGCTTGAAACGCCCACATCATCGCCGATTCTCTCCACTCATCCACGTAGGACCTATAGCCTACGCATTGGCTGTGGACTATTTGTTCATAGGGCCCGGTCCCCTGCAGCCGCGAACCCGTATCGCCGCGCCATGATCGGATACGATGCGCACGCGGTGGATGGCTCCGATCAGCGCATCATCCGCGTGTACCCCGATTCGCCCGCGCCGCCATACCGGCTTTCCTGTTCGCGCATCGCCAATCCGTTAAGCCCCCGCGCTCGTTGTTCGGTTTTTACGCCAATTTTTCGGCAGGTTCGTAGAGATTGTAGTATGGAGATTTGTATCGCGTCGGCGTCCGTGACGCTCGATGGCCGTCCCGTGCGTTTGGCGAAACGCGAGCGCGAACTGCTGATGTATCTGGCCGCCAATCGGCGCGTATGCCGGGGTGAGGAGATCGCGGAGGCCATCTGGCCCGACCGCCGCGACGGCGGAGACACCGTCGTGCGCGTGAACGTCAACCGGCTGCGCCGGCGGCTCGGAGACGAGACACTGCTCCTGCGTACCGAGGGCGGCTACGCGCTGGCTCCGCACGTGACAACCGATCTGGATGAGCTGGAACAGGAACTGCGGCTGCTCAGGGCCCGCGCTGCGCTCAGCCGGCACGATCGCGAACAGCTCGCGTTTCGCATTCGGTCGCTGCAACGGCCCTGTGCCCTGGCGGCGCGGTGGGAGTGGTTTTGCGCCATGGAAGCGCGTGCGTTGGAACTGGCGCGCGAAATCGCGCTGCTGCTTGCAGAGCAGGCGCTGGCGTGCGGCTCCATCGCCGAAACGAAGAATCTGGCCGCCGGGATCATCGAGCGCGACTGCTGCGACGAGCCCGCGCGCGAACTGCTGATCCGCGCCCATGTGGCCGAAGGCGACTACGCCGGTGCAATGCGCGCATTTCGCACCTACCGCAACGCGTTGGATTATGAACTCGGCGTACCGCCCTCACCTGCACTGCAAGCGTTGATCGGCGCACTCAATACGTAAAGGCACCCACCGGATCCGCGCGATCCTCCAGGCGTTCGCGATACGGCTCGAACGCGACGCCGATCCGCCGCGCTTGCGCGCCCGCGAGCACGAACACACGCATGGCAAGACCACAGGCCACGATGCAGCGGCGTTCCGGGCACAACACGTGATGTTTGCCCCACGACTCGGTCAAGAGGCGTACCGTGCACTCCAAAGCGTGCGGCAATCGATCCGCCAATTCGCAAACGCTCCTGGGCATGTGCAGCGGAAAATCGTTCATATACTGGATGCGATAATCGGCATCCAAGATGACCAATCGGTGAAGCGGCGGTTCGCGTCGAGCGCCGGCTACGGAGCTGCCCATTTGCCGCTACGCTACCGCGAATAACGTAAGTCGCCTATACCTTACGTTCGGGATGTATTTTCCGGGTAATCGAAAATGCGCGCCACGAGCGCTGCACGGCTGCGCACGCCTGTTTTTAAATAGAGATGCTTGTAATACTCGCCGACCGTCGATTCGGCGATGTTCAAGCGCGCGGCAATTTCGCGGGCCTCGAGACCATGCAAAATCAGCTCGAGCACTTCGACTTCCCGCGGGCTCAAGCGGAAGCGCGCGGTCGCTCCGTTTAAAGGATCACGTTCCCGAAGACGCTCTGAGCGATGCGGCAATGCAGAGGCCGGTGGGTCCGGTAAGAACGCTGGTGCGCACCATTATACCGGGTACCGGCACCGCTGCGTCGCCGGCCGGCTCGCCGCCATTAAAAGCGGACGCGGTCAAGGTTCGCACCACAGATTCGATCGCCGGCGGAAGCCGGTCCAAGGGCCGCTCGGGCAGTCCGGCCTCGCGCAGGACGACGTCGAGGCGCGGTTCGGCGTTGATAATTCGGTAGTCGATATCGAGCACGACCAAGCACGGCGCGCCCCGCTTGCGCAAGACCGCAGCGTGGTGCTCGGCCGAATTCTTGGCTTGTTCCGGCGTGGATACACCAACCATCGTTTCCGCCAGGCTAGCGTAGTCTGCGTTACATGCTCGTTACAAAACCCACATTCTGCCTGCTAAGGACGCATTTTCCGCGGCGGCGAACGTAGCCGTATGCGGGCTAGGAGCGGGGACAGGGAGGAGTTACTGCTGGCCGCGCATGCTTGGCACATTGGCCCCGCCCGACTATCCCCGCCGGCGCTGCAAAGTCACTGCTTGCCCTGGCTTTCAAAAATAGAGCAATCCCATTACGCAGCCTTACGTGACCCGCAGCTGCGGCATACCTATCTCACAGGCCGGGCGTTATGCCGATTGTGTCTCTCTGAGTACGCTGCGGTCGATCCGGCCGAATGGCGTTTCACGCAAAACGAGTTCGGCAAGCCGCAGATTGCCGCACCGCAAGCTTTTAAGTCGCTGCAGTTCAATATATCGCATGCTGAAGGCTTGGTGGTTTGCCTACTGAGCCGCGCCGGCGAGGTTGGGGTGGATGCGGAGAATATCTCGTGCACGCCGGATGTCGAGCTCATCGCCGGCAACTTTTTTTCCGGGCGGGAAGCCGCGTCTCTGACTGCTTTACCTGAACGAGAGCGCAATGCGCGGTTTTTTAAACTGTGGGTGTTGAAGGAAGCGTGTCTCAAAGCCATGGGCCGGGGACTTGGCAGCGGGGACGAGCGATTCACCATTGCGCTTGACGAAAATGGTGAACCTGAGGCCATCGACGGGTGGCATTTTGCGTTCCATCATCCTTCAAAAGATCATATCGCCGCGACTGCTATCTGCTCCCAACGCGACCCCGGTTCACTGTCCGTTCGTTGGTTTAGCGCCGACGCCTTATTCGAAACTTGCATCGCCGTCATACGCGGAGGGGTCCCAAAACCTGGGCTCACGTAGTTCCGCGTCGAGTCCTGCATCGGCCGCCCGGTAAAAAAATTTCCAATTCGAGAGCGTCTTGCGGTGCGGGACGCAATCGTCAAGCGCGCGCATCTTGGGTACGCCACGCCCGAGATTTTCGAGGATACAAACGCCTTCCTTGGCACAGCGCGCAATCGCCGCCGCAAGCAGCGCCGGCAGCGCATCTGTTTCCGGTTCGATGCTTTGATAGTCGACCAATCGCATAGCCTCGATGCGCTGCGTATCACCATGCGGCAGCGCAGGCAGCCTGAACGCATGATCTTGCCGCGTCAGCGTGCAATACGCGGATAGGCGGCCGTTTTTGGACGCCGTAAGAATCCACAACCTCCCTTTGCGCATCGGCGCGCCGAAATGCCACAAAAGCGCGCGGCTGCTTCTTTCGGCCAACAGTTTTTCCGGATTTTGCCGGAGCAATTCATTCCAAAATGCATCAAACCGGGAATCGAAACGATCCGTGGCTTCGATGGTGAACGTGCGGCCGCGTGACTTTTCCAAAGCTCTTTGCGCAAATCGGCGGTGGGCCGTCACCCAATAAGACATGCTGTCCCATTCACCCAGCGGTATCCGGTCGCAGAATTGGCTGAACGATTCAAGCGCCGGAACGCTGACGGCGTTATTGATGAATAGATCGACGCCGGGCTGATTTAAATACTCGTCCATCAGCCGCAGAGCAAACCCTCGGTACGGAGCTTTTACGAACCACGCTCGTGAAGTCGCCGATATGAGGTCATTACCGCGAAATTTGTACAGCGATCGAACGGTCCCCATCGTACCGACCATCTCACCGCTTTGTGTCTCAAGCACCCAGCCGATCGGAAAATCGTTGCCGGAACGGCTCCGTAGCGGATTGTCGCGCCAAAGGCTCCGCCAGTCTTCCTCCACGGGAATATCCAAAGAATAGGTTAGGCCCAGCTGTCGAATGTTTTCATAATCATCCAAGGTTGCCGGACGTAGTTTCGCAACGCCGTGCGCGTGCGGCTGGGCCAACGTTATTTCGGTGTTCACAAACTCGAATCACCATCGAAGGACGACGGATCCCAAAAACCAGGCTGAAGCAACTCTGCGTGGAGCGCCGGATCGGCCGCGCGGTAAAAGAAGGGCCAACTATCCGATCGTAGGCGGTACGGAGCGTAGTCCTCAAAAGCACGCATCTTGGGTACGCCCACGCCGATATTTTCTAAGACATAAAAATCTTCTGCAGAGCAGCGCCGCACCGCCGCACCAAGCAGGCACGGTAAAAGGTCGACTTCCGGCTCGATGCTTTGGTAATCAACGAGGCGCATGCGCCGAACCCCGGGCGTCGAATATTCTCGCCGCACAATGCAGTAACCGCGCACCTGTTTATTTTTCGACGCGGTAAAAATCCATAACAGGCCGCTGCGCATGGCCGGGCCAAAATGCCACGCAAGCGCCGCAAGAGATCGATCCGCAAGCAATTTTTCGGGATTTTGCCGGACGAGTTCGTGCCAAAAAACATCGAAACGCACGTCGAACTGCTCCGCAGGCTTCGACGGCGAAGGAACGCGGGACGGCACAGTGCGGCTTCTTGCGGACAGCATCCTTCAACCAAAGTCCCGCGCCGGCAGGAAGCGAGAGTAAACCCGCGAGCGGCACATGGAGCTTGTCCAGCGCGCGCGCCGCAAACGAGCGATATCTCGTTACGCAATATGACTTCGCATCCCACTGACCGAGTGGGATCCGAGTATAGACTCGCTGCACGTCGCACTCGCCATGGAACCGGCCGTGGAACCGATGAACAAATCGACGGGCTGATCGAAATATTCGGCCATCAGCTCGAGCGCCAGCCCGCGGAACGGAGCCGCGACGTACCACGACTGCCCGGTTGCCGCGATCAGGTCCTGACCGCGGAACGTGTAGAGTGACGGAATGCTGCCGAGCGTGCCGACGATGTCGCCGGCTTGCGTCTGCAGCACCCAGCCGATGGGCGTCCCGCTGCCGAGGCGTTGCCAGACGGGGTTGTCGGCCCAGTAATGACGCCAGTCTTGCGCGGCCGCAAATTCGGAAGAGTGATCCAAAACCAACCGGCGGATATCTTCGTAATCGTCGAAACGGGCCGGGCGAAGCTTCGGCGGCGCAAGAGCCGCTGCCCCGGCCGGCGGCACGTTTTTGACCTGCGTCCTCACGGCTTGGCTTCGTATGAAAGCGGAAGGGACCTCAGGCCGCGCAGTCCGAGGTTTTCACGCCACGCAAGCTTCTCATTTGTGAGCGCAAGCACCGGAAATCGCTGCAAGAGCGTTTCAAACGCAATATGTCCCTCAAGGCGAGCGAGCGGCGCGCCGAAACAGAAATGTGCCGCCCATCCGAACGCCAGGTGTCGATTGTCCGAGCGATCGAAATCGAGGCGGTCGGGTTGCGGGAATCGCTCCGGGTCGCGGTTGCCGGCAGCCATCACCGCAATCACCGCGTCCCTTTTGCGAATCTGCTTTCCACCGAGCACTACATCGCGCGGCGCCAGGCGCGCGGTATGCTGGCTCGGACTTTCATAGCGCAGCAGTTCCTCGACTGCGGCGGGCATGATCACGTTCTCGCTGCGCAGGCGTGCCATGTGATCCGGATTGCGCAAGAGCGTCAGCATGCCGTTGCCGATAAGATTCGTCGTCGTTTCCTGGCCGCCGACCATCGTGACGATGCAGTTTGCAACGACCTCTTCGTCGCTCAGGCGATCGCCGTCGACTTCACTGGTCATCAGCGAGTGGACCAATCCCGGCCTGGGGTTTTTTCGTTGTTCGAGGATCGCGTTTTGGAAGTATGCGGTCAAGTTTTGGGCGGCTTGCAGCACGTCCCCAAGCCGTTCGGGATTGTGTTGGAAGTTTCCGAGCATCCCGGCGAAGGTGCCCGACCAGTCTTTTAGCCGGATGTGATCTTCCACAGGTACGCCCAGCAACTCGGCCGTCACGATGGCCGGAAACGGCTCGGCGAAGTCGGCTAAAAGGTCCATCTCGCCGGAGCCGCGCGCCACAATGCCGTCGATCAGTTTGGTCGCGATTTGCGCAACGTGATCGCGCAGGACGCGCACGCGCGCCGGCATGAACGCCGGCGCGGCAAGCGTGCGCAAACGCGTGTGCGCGGGCGCATCCATAAAAAGCATCTGCTTGACCATCACCGTCGCGATGGGACTCACTTCCGGAGCGCCGAGCCGCTCGAAATACTCGGGCGAAGGCGTCCGATCGGCCGAAAACCGGGTCAGGACCGTAATCACGTCCTGATAGCGGGTGACGATCCAGGCATGCAGGTAAGGATCCCAATGTACGGGATCCTCGGTACGAAGGCGGCGGTAGAGCGGATACGGATCCGCCAGCACCTCGGGATCGAGCAGGTGGTAGAGACTTAAAGGGACCTCAGGCGCGCTATCGATCATCGGTGCGTTGCATTACGCCGAATGTATCAGCGTTGCAACTTCGTGTGACAAAGCGGCGATCGTCGGTGCGGTGAACAGTTGTCGCAGCGTGACTTTGACGCCGAACTTATCACGAATTTGCGCAATCAGCTGCACGCCAAGCATCGAATGGCCGCCAGCCATGAAGAAATTTTCGTCGACGTCGATCGCCGGCCGGCGCAACAGCGATGCGACCAATTCCGCAACCTGCCGTTGCAGCTCGCTGTTGCCCGGATTAGCCGCATGGTCGGGCGTGAAGTGATACGGCAACAGATTGTCCACGCTGGGATCCGGAAGAGCGGATCTATCCAGCTTTCCGCTCGGCGTCACCGGCAGGGCGGACATTACCACGAAAAACTCAGGGATCATGTAATCGGGGAGATAGGTTGCAAGAAAGTCACGCACGCCGGCGGCCGCAAGGGTCGCCTTCTCAACCACAACGATGTAAGCGACGAGCGAAAGCCCTCGATCGCCGAGATCCTTCACCGTGACGGCGCTGCATTCGATTCCGGGGCAGCGATCCAGGTGCGCGGCAATCTCGCCTAACTCGATGCGGTGCCCGCGAATCTTCACCTGATCGTCGACGCGGCCAAGGAATTGGATTTCTCCGTTTTGCAGCAACCGCGCGCGGTCGCCGGTCCGATAGATGCGCAGCGGATCCGCGGACGCAGATAGATAGTCGACAAATCGGCTTGCCGTCAGTTCGGGTAGATTACGATATCCCCGGGCAACGAGCGCGCCGCCGATGCAAAGCTCTCCAACTTCGCCTGCCGCGACTGGACGCAATGCCTCGTCAAGGATCAGCGCCGTCGCATTTGCAATGGGGCGGCCGATGGACGGCGGTACGCCATCATCGCCTTGCGGGGACACGGCGCCTGACGTTGCTACCACCGTGCATTCCGTTGGGCCATAGTTGTTTACCACGAGGAACGGCAACTTCCGTGCGGGGCGAGCGTGCAACGTATCGCCCCCGGTGAGCAGAATGCTCAGGCTCGTCCCGGCGGGCCACTCAATGCGAATGAGTTGCTCGGCGAGAATCGTGGGCACGAAACCGATCGTGATCTTCTCCGCGACGATCCAGTCGCGAAGTGCCTGGGGCGAGCGGCGGGTCAATTCGTCCGCGATGCACACGCTCGCGCCGGCCGTCAGGTACGGCCAGATCTCCCAAACGGACGCATCGAACCCAAGGCCCGCGACCTGGCTGGCGCGATCCGCCGCCGTGATCCGGAATTCGGACTGATGCCAATTCACCAGATTGGACAGGTTGGCATGGGTTATCTCCACGCCTTTGGGCTTTCCCGTCGAACCCGATGTGTAGATAATGTACGCCAAGTTTCCGGGATCAGGCTCAACTTTCGCAAAGACGCTGCGAGGTATCGCGTCCCAATCGCCCATCTCTATCACGTGCCGTTGGCCTGAAGGCAAACTTGGCGCCCCCGGCTGCGTGACAAGCGCGAAAGCGCCGGCGTCCTCCAAAATGCATGCCGCTCGCTCCACCGGCGTCGAACGGTCCAGCGGTACATAGGCAGCGCCGCTTTTTAGCACGCCCAATGCGGCGACGATAAAATCCGCCGAGCGTTCTACATACACTCCGGCGCAGCGATTCGGCGCCGCTCCGGCTTCTTGAAGGCGTGCGGCCAACTGATCGGAGCGGCGCTCGAGCTCGCGATACGTGAGCTGCGCCGTTCCATCGCCGACTGCGATACGTTCGGGCGCCGCAGCAGCGCACTGCGAAACTCGACGCAAAACCGTATTCGAGCGATTTTCGATTTTGAAGCTATTTTGCTCCGGCAATGGTTCGCCTTGCAAAACAAACGTGCCCACATTCCGCCCTTACTTCAGCCGGCTGCCGTAAACGACGACGGCAGCAATACGAGAAGTCGTTCGTAGCAAGCGGCAGCCGGTAGAAGCACACGTGCTATCGACCTAATGCGCATGTTACGCTCGAACGTCCGTACGGCTTCAGCTTACCGAGCCTGCACCCGGCGGTCCATCCCAAGAGGTAGGGATACAGCGAGCAGGCAATTGCGGCGTCAGCCCGCGGCTGTGCGCGCCAAATAATAGATCTGAAATCCGGTGTTCAGTTCGGCCGGGGCGTTCGTCTCTATGCCGTTTCCGGAAAACGCCCGGATCCGTTCGAAGCCGCAACGCCTAGCTGAGCAATCTGGTGCTCGTGGGTCGTGTAGTGCTGGTGCACCGCGCCTTCAAAAAAAATTCCCGATCCGCGGCTCCTAATCTCATTGATTCGGCGCTTTAAGCTCCACGTCCCATTCACCCGCCGCATGGTATATTGCGTGATGCAAGCGGGGATGAGCGCCTTCGGCCTTCGTATTTGCGCCGCAATATTACGAACGCCGGACCACGACATCAGGCCGCGCCAGTCAATGTTGTGAGTCGAAAAGCAAAACCATCCGTCATCTTTTAGGACTCTGCGGATCTCGCGCAGGGCGGCTTCGCGGTCAGCTGCGTCAACAGAATCCAGCCCGTTGTAGCTGAACAGGACGAAATCAAAAGAACCGGACGGAAATACTTGCAGATCGCGCGCATCGCCCAAGACGAAGCGTCCATTCGGAATCCCGTCCGGGAATCTCCGGGCACACGCTTCGAGCATCGGCGGTGAGTAATCCAAACCAACGTAACGGCGGACGAAGGGCTGAAAATGGGCGGTGGTTCTTCCGGCACCCACGCCCAGGTCGAGCATCGACATTTTGCCCAGCCCATTACCGACCAGCTCGTCGAGGATCGTTTTCTCGGGCGGGAAGAGATACCTAAAGCCCTCATGGGCTTGACTTGCAACTGCTTGCGGTCGCAAGAAAAAGTTGTCGACAATCGATGCCATAGACGATTTCCTTACTGACGAATCTATATTGCCGGCGCGGAGCGCCGCTTAATTCCTGTGCGCGTTTGCCGAATATACCTGTGCGCCGATAATGCGGCGGCTACGCCTGTGGACAAGGCTTTGCTCCGTAATGAAATGTACCATAAAATCCACCGTAGCCATGCTTGTCGCGGTCATTGTCCTGTCGGCGTGCGGAGGAGCAGGCACCGGTACGCAGCTGATCCCGGCGAATACGAACGGCAAACAGCAGCCGCAGGCGACACCGAGCCCAAAGCCGACGACCACGGCAAGCTCTGCACCCGCACCGACGATCGATCCAAGTTCGGCCCCCGCAGCAACTACCACGCCAACTCCGGGACCGTCGCCGGTAACGACGACGACTCCCTCACCCGGACCGAGCGTTGCACCATCGGTTACGCCCACCGCAACGCCCACCGCAACGCCCACCGTAACGCCAACGGTTACGCCCACTGCAACGCCCACGCGCAACGCCGACCGCGACGCCCACTGTTAGGCCCACCGCAACGCCGACCGCGACGCCCACCGCAACGCCCACGGCAACGCCGACTGCGACGCCCACTGTTAGGCCCACCGCAACGCCCACCGCAACGCCCACGGCAACGCCCACCGCAACGCCCACCGCAACGCCAACTGCGACGCCGACCGATCCGCCTTGCGTAAGCGGCTGCGTGACGCCCTTTGCGGCGAGCGTCTTCAACGACTCCATCGGCGTGAACACGCACCTGGCATTCCAAGGCTCGCGCTACGATGTGAACTACGCGAACTGGGCGCCGTTGCTGCTCAATTCACGGATCAAACATGTGCGTGACACGTTCTGTCCGTGGGGAACGCAGAGCACGTTTTGCACCGGCGCGTTTGCGCAACGCTACGAAGCCTTCTACAACGCCGGGATTCGCTTCGATCTCATCACGAATCCGTGGATGGGCTGGACGGCAACGAGCACCGGCTGCCACGGCACCTGCACCGGCGGCTATCTCCCGGCGCTCGGTCTGCCGAGCGATTCAGTGGAAGCGTACGAAGGCCCGAACGAGTGCGACGACGAGTATGCGAATAACACCTGCAACACCGTCGGCAACACTGTCTACCCCTCGACGACAGCCGGCGTCGATAGCGTCTTTCAGGCGTGGATGCCGTACGTCGCGACGCTGCGCTCGTCGTCGGTTCGCGTGTACAGCCCCGCCATGGCCGGATCGGCCTCGTACAATAATTACACCTACATCGGTAACGATACCGATGCGTGCGCGGTTCACGACGAAGTGAACGGCTTCCAGACGCCCGAGTACACCATGACGCAGTATTATCCGGCGTACGTGGCGGGCTGCGCGCATCTGGTCGGCAACGAAGCCCTCGCCGGCACGGAGTCGGACGGCTGGAACACCGACATTTCCGCCGGGGGCGGCAAATGCGGCAACGGCGCGGTGGATCAGCTCACGCAAGAACGCTATTTCCCGCGCGATCTGCTGCTGCACATTCAGCAGGGCGTGCGCGTCTATCCGTACGAGCTGCTGGACGATTCTCCGAACGGAAACTGCCATCAGTACGGCCTGATCGATTTGAATTATCAGCCCAAACTCGTCTGGACGCGGATCGGCCAGTTAATGAACTATTTCGCGGACGGCGGAGTCTCGCCCCGTACGCCGCTCGCATACGCGTTGACCGGCGACACTTCGAAAAGCCTGTATCAAGTGCTCTTCCAAAAGTCGGACGGGACGTACGTCCTGGTTCCCTGGCTCGGAACGCAGCTTTGGAATTATGCAACGCTTACGGATTATGCGCCGGCAACCGAAACGCTGACGTTGACGTTGCCTGCAAGCGTGTCTTCCATAACCGTCACGATGTTTGGCGACAGCGGCTCGCAGACCGTCATCTCCGTGTCCGGCCACAACGGCGCATTTGCACTGCCGGTGAGCAGTTTGGTGGAAGCGGTTGCATTCCGGGTCTAGCATCACGGCGGCCAGATCCATCCTATAGGCTTTGTAAAGAAGCGAGCGGCCGACTAAAGTCGGCTTGGGCTCCCAACCGAATTCTTAACAAGAAGGCCGAACGACGAAAGGATCATCTTAACTTCGAGCAGAGCCAATAGGACTTAGTACCCTTAGCGAAAAAGCCCAGACGCGGAGCCTGCATGCGCTATTGAATAATAGCGCAATTTACGGTCTGCAGTCGCAGGGCAGCACGGAAGCCCGTAGAGCTCGATCCGACACCGCGCAATTAGTGGTGCTCGTCCGAGTCGTCATTCATGAGAGGTTCAAAAATTGCGCGACAATAAACGTGTCTTTTCTATTGCCCTCCTGCCGCTTATTTTGGGGGCGGCGCTTGCACTATCGGCGTGCGGCGGCTCCGGCAACCCCGGCCCGCTGCCCGATCAAGCGAGCGTTGCGGACAGCAGCGGGCAGCCTGCTGCTGCCGGCACTACCACGACGGAAAGTTCCGCGCTAACGGTGCGGGCCGCGGCGACCGCAACGCCCTGCGCGAGCGGCTGCATCACGCCCTTGGCGGCATCCACCTTCAACGACTCAATCGGCGTCAACACGCACATGCAGTTTCCAAAATACGATCAAAACTACAACAGTTGGGCGCCGCTTCTGCTCGGCTCGCACATCAAGCATGTGCGCGACCTCCTCTGCAATTGGGGAGTAAAGAGCACGTACTGCACGGGAACTTGGAAGAGCCGCATTCTCGCGTTTTACAACGCCGGGATCCGGTTGGACGCCATCACCGATCCGTGGATGGGCTGGACCACCAGTACGACCGGTTGCAACGGTACCTGCCTGGACGGCTATCTCGCGGCAATGGGCCTTCCAAGCAATCTCGTCGAGTCCTACGAGGGACCGAACGAGTGCGATGACACCCCGATAGACTGCACTCGAATCGGGACTAGGTCGGGCCTCACAACGGCGTACGTGGTGGCAACGTGGAGTCCGCTGATCTGGAATTTGCGTTCCTCGAGCGTGAAAATCTATTCACCCGGCATGGCAGCTTCGTATTCTTATTTGAAGTACGCGTATATCGGCAACTACACGAATGCGTGCTCAATTCATGATGAAGTGAACCCCTACCAGACGCCGGAGTTCTCGATGCTGCAATACTGGCCGAATTTTGCAAAGGGATGCCAAAACTTCGTCGGCAACGAACCGTTCGTCGGCACCGAATCGGACGGCTGGAACACCGATATCTCGGCCGGCGGCGGGAAATGTACCAATGGCTCTACAGATCAGCTGGCGCAGGAGCGCTATTTCCCCCGCGACCTGCTGCTGCACATCCAGAAGGGCGTGCGGGTGTATCCGTTCGAGCTCGATCGATGAAGGCACGAACGGACAATGCTACCAGTACGGCTTGCTGGATCTCAACTTCAAACCGAAATTGGTCTGGACGCGCATCGGGCAGTTGATGACCTATTTCACGGACAGCGGGACCTCGCCGCGTAAACCCGTCGCGTACACGCTGACCGGCGATACGACCAAGTTACTCTATCAAGTACTCTTCCAAAAGTCTGACGGGACGTACGTCCTGGTGCCTTGGCTCGGAACGCAGATATGGAACTACTCCACGCTCACGGACTACTCACCAACGACGGAAACGCTGACGCTGAGCGTACCCTCCACCGTAACGTCGGTCGCCGTGACGACGTTTGGAGATCGCGGAGCCGAGAATACAACTACGCACTCCGTAAGCAATGGGAAGGTCTCGCTGCAGGTCAGCAGCCTGGTGGAAGCGATCGCCTTCCACACCTAAACGAGAACAACTTCGTGTAACGAGGAGGGGCCCACAGCGGCCCCTCTTTTTTTGGCATCGTGAGGTATCGACGAATCGCGCGAGCGCGGTCGAGCAACGGCGTTGTTACTGCTTCAGCAGCGCTTCGAATAAAGCACCAAACGAGCTTCCGTTCCACAATCTGGAACGGACGCGGTTTCGCGCGATTGGTTCGATGCCATCGCAGGCACTCCGGGAATCCCAACGCTCAGGGATTCTGCGAAGTCCCCGCGGAGCATACAATGGTCTCGTCGCCCGTTGCGGCGGCTATTTTTTGCTGTAGCGAGACCCAAGTGAAGAGAATCGTAGCCATCGCCATTGGGTGCGTCGCTCTAACTGCAACGACGTGTATCGCGCACGTCGGTGATAGCATGCATGTCTCTGCTGGTCAAGCCGGTGGCCGCTGCAGCGTTCAACGACTCCATCGGCGTAAACACCCACCTCAACTTTGCCGGCTCGCGTTATGACGTCGACTACCATGCTTGGGCGCCGCTCCTGCTCAAGTCGCGGATCAAGCACGTCCGCGATGGTTTCTGTAATTGGGGAACGGCGAGCACTTTCTGCGCGGCAATTGGAAGACACGCTTCAATCAATTTGCCTGGGCAGGGATTAGGTTCGACGTCATCACGGACCCATGGATGGGCTGGACGAAAGACACAACGGGATGTCACGGCACGTGCCTAGATGGTTATTCCGGCGCGTTGGGCCTGGTATCTACGGCGGTTGAGGCCTACGAGGGCCCGAACGAGTGCGACGATAAGCCGGCAAACTGCACGTGGTTGGGAACGACGCCGGGGTTGAGCCCGCGCTATGTGGTCGCGAAATGGGTTCCCCTCATTTGGAATCTGCGTTCGCAATCGGTGTCGATTTTCAGTCCCGCTATGGCGAGTTCGGAATCCTACGAGCGCTATCCATATATCGGCAACTACACGCAGTATTGTGCCGTTCACGACGAAGTCAACGGCGCGCAAACGCCCGAACTCAGCATGGCGAACTATTATCCCAACTTTCAGGCGGGCTGCAAAGCTTTCGTAGGCAGCGAGCCTATCGTCGGGACGGAATCGGGCGGCTGGAATACCGATACCGCGACTGAATGCAAGAACGGTTCGGTGAACCAGCTTACGCAAGAACGTTACTTTCCCCGAGACCTTTTGCTGCACATCGAGAAGGGCGTGCGCGTGTATTCGTACGACTCCTCGATGAATTCCCGCGCGGACGTTGCTCTCAGTACGGCCTGATCGATCTGCACTTCAAACCGAAGCTCGTCTGGCGGCGGATTGGACAATTGATGGGTTACTTCGCGGACAGCGGAGCCTCCCCGCGAACCGCGCTGTCCTACTCATTGATCGGCGATTCAACGGGCGCCATGCATCAAGTGCTCTTTCAAAAATCCGATGGAACCTACATCCTGGTCCCATGGCTCGGAACGCAGCTCTGGAACCAGACCACCCATACGGATTATCCGCCGGTCACCAAGACGCTGATTCTGACGTTGCCGCCCTCGGTGCGTTCGATAATAGTGACGAAGTTTGGCGACAAGGGTTCGATGGCCGCCACAACGCTCCGGGCTGACCATGGAAGGTTTCCGTTACGGGTCAGTAGTCTGATCGAAGCGGTGAGCTTTCGCGTTTCATGCGGGCTTGCGGGCAACCGCAAGTACCCCGTTTCCCTGCATAGGTGCGTGCAGTGAATCCGCTATCGCGCAGGCATACCAGAACGGCAACATCAGGCGTGCGGTGAGTCGGCCCTGGCGCGCGAGTTCGCACCCTTCCCACCCGAGCGCTCCCAGCGGCCCGAACGTATATCGGACACGCGTTTCCGTGAAGCCTACCCGGCGCAACAACGCAACGAGTGCGTCCGCGCTATATCCCGGACGAACGTGGTCGGCCTGCTCCGGGAACTGCGACAGATACCGCTTTTTCACAGCCGCCGGCACGTGCAGTACGAGCCGCCCACCGGGGCGGGTAGCGGCGAACAGGGCCGCGACGAATGCTTCGTCGTCTTCCACGTGCTCGAGCACGTCGACGCAAGTTACGACGTCGTATTCGGAGACTGCGTGGTGCTCGTCGACATGCGCGAAGGTAACACGATCGTCGACTTTTTGCCGCCTCGCCGTTTCCCGCGCCGATTGTAAGCGAGCAGGATCGATGTCGGTGCCCACGATCGTCGCGCTCGGCCAAACGCGGTGCATCGCGAAACTGAGCAGTCCGAGGCCCGGATCCGACGTCGAGTATACGATAGGAGCCGGTAATGCTCGCAGTGCATCGTTCACCGCGGCAAAGCGAACGCGTGCACCAAGATCGTAACTCCCCAGCATGCGCACTCCGGCCCGCATTACCGGATTGGAAAAGCGCTCCGCAAGCTCACTACCGTACGCGATCATGGCCATATATAGGTTCGTACCAATATCCGGAATGAGGCGAAATCCCTGAAATCAGGGATTTAGCCGCATCGTCCAGGAGCCTACAATCGAGGTTGCCAGGGTACCCAGGCTCATTCCGGCTGCTGTGAGGACGACGTTGAAGAAAATCGCTGTCATAGGCGCAGGGCGCGTCGGGCTGGTTACGGCAGCCTGTTTGGCGCATCTCGGTAATCAAGTGAGGTGCATCGAACGAAGCCCGTTCTACTTGCAGACGCTGCACGCCGGCCGGCTCCCGTTTTTTGAGCCGGGATTGGCCGAATTGGTGGCCGAGGCCGTTAATTCTCGAGCGCTTACCTTCTCGAGTTCCATCGAAGACGGACTCGCGGACGCCGGCGTAATCTTTCTTTGCGTCGGCACGCCGCAAAAATCCGACGGTGCAGTGGATTTGACGGACGCGCTTCACGCGGCGGAGGAAATCGGCCGTACGCTAACGTCGGACGTCTGCATCGTGAGCAAGTCGACCGTACCTCCCGGCACGAACGATCGATTGCTTTCCATCGTTCAATCGGCTGCGCGCGTCGACGTCCGAGTTACGATGGTATCGAACCCCGAGTTTTTGCGCGAAGGATCCGCCGTCGCGGACTTTTTGCAGCCCGATCGCATCGTCATCGGCGCACGGTGCGCGCAAGACGCGGCAATCCTGAAGGACGTGTATGCCCCACTAGACGCTCCGGTCATCGTGACGGACATTCAGGCGGCGGAGCTGATCAAGTCGATTTCCAACTTTTACCTTGCGCTGCGCGTCTCATTTGCGAACGAAGTCGCCGATCTGTGCGATGCGCTGCAGGTCGACGTACTCAACGTGCTTGATGCCGTCGGCATGGACGCCAGAATCGGCCGCGGATATCTGCAGCCGGGTTTGGGCTTTGGCGGCCCTTGCCTTCCCAAAGATCTGCGCGGGCTCGCCGACAGCGCGGTACGCGCGGGAGTCGACGCACCGATGATGGCCGCGACGTTGCGCATAAACGACCGTCGAATAGAGAAAGCCGTCGCGGCGCTTTCCCACGCGCTGGACGGGCTGCAGGGACGCTGCGTCGGCGTGCTGGGCCTGAGTTTTAAGGCCGGTACGGACGACCTTCGGGGTGCGCCGTCGTTGCGTTTCATCGAGGCGCTTCTGCGCGAAGGTGCCACGATACGTGCGCACGATCCGATGGCTTCGGACAACTTCCGCCGTTCGGCCCTTTCAACGCACGTCAGCTGTAAGGCGCACGCCGAGGAAGCTGTTCGCGGTACCGATGCCGTGGCCGTTATGACGGCATGGCCGCAGTACAAGGACCTCTCGCTAACAGTTGTCCGCGCAGCGATGCGAGGCGACGTGCTCTTCGATGGGGCGAACATCTTCGAACCGGCAGATGTCGTGCGCGCGGGGCTGCTCTATTGCGGCGTCGGCCGGGCCGGCGCGGGCACCGCGGAAGCGACGACGATAGAAGTGGAACACGTTCCCGCGTAATCGATAGAGAACGGCCGTGCATAACTACATGGCCGCGCCCTCGTATATTTTTTCCATGTCGCAAGCCACATTATCCCACGAATACTGTGCCGCCGTCGCCAAACCGGCCTGGCGCAAGTCGCTCCAGCGCGAAACATCCTCCAACAAATTTTGGATCTCTTCTTCCAACGCGTTGGCGTCGCCGACCGGCACGACGATGCCGTTATGGCCGTTTTCGATATAGGACATGGGGCCCGGTGAAGCGGCCACGACGGGCACGATGCCGCACGCCATCGCCTCCAGCGGCGCATCCCCAAAGCCTTCAGAGAGCGAAGGAAACGCCAAGATGTGGTATGCCGCGAGTAGACGCGGAAGCTCTTCGTTCTTATAGGCCGGCGCGACGAAGATGCGTTCGCGCAGTTCGCTCGGATAGTCGGCGAGCACCTCGTCCGCGCTCGCCATCGTCCCAAACAATCCGAACGTGGCATTTTTATGCTTGCGCAAGATCGATTGCATCGCCCGGCGCAGATAGCGGCTGCCCTTCATGTTCGTGTAGCGCCCGATGAAGGCGATGTTTCTCGGCCCCTCAATGGGCCGGTCGTCACTCAGCAGCGACTTTGCGTTCTCGATAAAGTGCTGTGCGATCCCGTTTCTCACGCGGACCGCCCGGTTTGCATCGACGGCAAGGTGATCGACGGCATATCGCAGATCCACGTCGTTCAGAAACAGCGCCGCGCGCGCGCGAGAAAACGACATGCCGCATTCCCATAATCGAAACCCGCCGTGGTAGAATCGATACCTCCACGATAATCTATACGCGCCTGCCCTGTTGGCCTTGAGGCGAACTTCGTGAGCGACGTGCTCGAGACCGTGGCTGCGGGCAACAATGGCCGGGGATGCCTTGCGCGGCCATGCCTTTGCGAGGACGCTAAAAACCCAACCGTCTCCCGAAGACAGGTCCAGAACATCGTAATGGGGATGTTTTGCGATGAACCATGCGACGAACCATGGATAGATGTACCCCTTCAGCTGCTCCGGGCCCGGCACACGCTCAAAGGACAGAACGTCGACAGCGTGGCCGCGGTTACGAAGGGCGTTACCCAGGTGCCAGGTAACACCGGGGGCCCCGGAATCGGGATCCAGCCGGTGGTGAATGGACATCAAGATGCGCATGGTGTCGACTAATCTTTAGCTGATGGCGCGCGATGCGCGCCTGTACGCGCTTCCAAAACCGGCCGGGATCGAGGAAGAGCCTCTTCCCGTCGAATACGACGCGATTTCCGTCGGTCGAGAACGTGTGCAAGCCATGCGGGAAGCGGCCGCGTGAATCGGGGCGCAGGACGGCGATAGGCTCCTCTTCGTAAGAAGTGGGATTGCACACGCGCACGTGATTCAGGACCAAAGCGCCGCCGTACGTGCTGGAGCAATCCTGTGCGGGCCTAAGAAGTTTTCCATTCAGCCAAAACGGCGTGCCCCCAGGCCGCGAAGAGCGGACGTCGACCTTGACCGGATTGCGCGGGTGAGGGATCCACGGGCCTTCGAGCTGCCGGGAATACAGCAGACACAGATTGTCGTGCGTGCCGAAATCCTGATCGCAGTAAGCGATCCAATAGAATTCGCCATGCGCAAAGAGGGTCGCATCGGCGATACGCGCGCCCTGCTCTACGGTACACACAACGCGCAGTTCAGCCTGCGCAACCAGTTCAAAGAGGACTAGCCGACGAAACTCGCCCATTTCCGGAAGCAAAAATATCCGCCCCTGCTCTTCGAACGCGAACGGGTATGACAAATGGCCATCGCCGATACGCAGATCCAGCGGCTCCTCGCTGATTAAGGTTTCATCGTCAACGGTCAGCCTGCGCAGCGCTCCGCGGGCGGTGCGGTAGTCATATCTCTCGCAAAGAATGGCGTTCGATCGTCCCGGGCACGGAAACGGATCGGCAAAGTAGGTTCGGCGGGATGGCGACTCGATCCAGCGATCGGCATGCAATGCTTGTGAATGGAGCAACGATTCTACGGGCGCATTGAGAACGCCGATGGCCCAATACTCGTTCAATGCCGTTTCCCGCAATACGATCGCCGTTCTTGCAAGGACGGCTCTCAGTCTGTTGCGCCGCGACTCTCGCCTTTGAACGCCGGCGAACATTCAGTGTTGCGTGAAAGGCCTTCTCGCCCGCAGACGGGGTCTTGCTCAGGGCTGCGGCAACCAGATGAGCTGCGATGTGGGCCGCTCGGTCGAGCAGCGCGCTATACCGGCAGCAATTTCCGATATGCGCTTCCGCCAGCACGGTCCAACCGGAATCGCCCGCCGCCCGTTCAATCAGAAAAATAGACGCGACGAAGGGAGCGCGGCAGCACGCCTCCAGCAAGCAAAACGGGTTCAGTATCGGCTCGCCGGTGCCGTCCACGAGACGCCACAGACGCTGTGGAGGTATGCCCGCCGGTTCCCCGCCGAAGAAGTCGATGAGGACCTCTGCAGCGCCCTCATTTGGCGTTGCAGCCGATGCGGCAACATCGCCCGTCCACCACTGCAGCGCGGTTCCCAATACGGTCCCACGCCATTTGCCGCTCGCAGCACTTACGCCGCCGTCAGCGACAATCGTGGCCGGCACAGAAACCGCTTCGGCGAGCAGCTCACCAAAGGGCGATGCCGGCTCCACGCCACGAAAACAGATGCGCGACCGTGTGGTGCTTACCGCAGTATCCACCGCAGCGGCCGGAACATTTTGATGCACGCGTATTCCGGCCACGACTTACTGTCCAGAACCCGGATCCGCGGACGAATCCGGCTTGCTCGGACTGGCCGATTGGCCGTTGCGACGAACAGACTCCTTCCGCGAGACGAGGCCCAACTTTCTGACGGCGGCACGGACCGCGTCCGTCCCGCGACTAGCGGCATGAACGGCAACGAACGGCACCATCGTCCGCACGTTTTTAGGAATGAGATCGTAGCAGCATTCCGTCCAGCTGCAATTTACCAATCGTCTTTTGTACTCGTAATCGCCGGGCCCAAAGTCGAAACGGTCAGGCGGACCTGGCCGGTTAACCAGTGACTCTATGCGGCTAACCATTGCATGTATTCCTACGCCCCATACCGCCCAAGCGGGATTGTATGCGATTTCGTCTCCGAAACATGTCCCGTCAATCTCGCACGCTGAAAGAAATACTACGGGCTCGCCTTTACAGTAAAGCACGTTGCCTCGCCACCAGCCCCTTCGTGCCATGCCCCGATACTTTTCGAGCACGCCGGCCTGCGCGGCTAGACCGGCGCTGTAGGCGCGATATTGATACGACATTCTTGCAATGGGAAGCGCGACGTCCAGAAACGTCTGAACGTCAGCTTCATCCTCGTAGGTCGCCAGTCGAACGTCACCGTCACAATGCTCTTGGAGCCTGCGCTCATGCCGCCTGATGTTTTGCCGGTCTTTGGAACTCAACTGGTCTAAGTACCCACGGGGAGGTTTCGGCAGGTCGAGGGCATGATGCAATTGGTCCGGGCGCCGTTTCAACGGGAGGAAAAGAGAGAGCACGCGTTCGTCACTGCACGCAATCCGATGATCCGGTTCGGGCCGAAGACCTTCGAGAGATATCGGCAAAGGGCGGAATGCCGCGTGCAAAAGCACGATCAGGTCGGCCAGTGCGCGAGCCGCATTTTCGCTTCCGAATTCGCTATCGGCAACGATGCCGCGGACGATCCTCAGCCGTTTGACGGATCGCTTGCAAAGCGTGACCCCTCTGACCTCCCAAATCTGGGTCATCAAGCATCTCTGAACGACTGCATACGCGCACAGTCCCCTCTCGTTCCGCAGCTCGAAAAAAGCCTCTTGGATTCGCCTTCCCGGTCGAGAAATCGCATCCACTCCACGTGCTGGTCCAGGTAGCGATCGCCGCTAAGCTTGCCAAAGGGATAGTGCCTGCGCGATCCAGCGTTCTCGAACGACGGGATTCTCCAGATCGACTTCCGCCCAAGGAAACGCGCCCGAACCGTAGCGGTCCGTGGTCTCGCTGTTGCTTGCGCGTAAGGTCGGCGGAATGCAGATGCCCATGATTTAGCGGCCTCTCATCCAAGCGAAATCGGAACGGGAGACGATAAGCCGGGGCACGCGCACTCGCAGAATCAGCGGCATCCCCAGCAGCACGAACCCTAGACGCACGAGCGCCGCAATCAGCAGTGCGAGTGCCGCTCCGACCGTGCCGTACACGGGCACGAGCAGCAGCATCGAGCCGAACGAGAATGCCAACCCGATGCCGTGGATAATCGTCACCATGCCGGGTCGCCCGCTTCCCGAATACGATTGATACAAGAGCCCGACGGCGTTCGCCGGAACGGTCGCGATAAGCAGGATGAAAAGCGGACCACTCGCAGCGGCAAACTTCGCGCCGTACAAGAGCGTCAGCAGGTGCGGACCAATCAAACCCAGGCAAATGGCCGCAGCCGCATTTATCGCGCTCAGCACCCTCACCGTAACACCGACTGCTTCGGTGATCGTTCGCATCGAGCGTGCAGCAAGCTTCGGAAACAGTACGGATTCTGCTGCGGCAGGCAAGACGGTCAGCACACGCGACAGACTTAGTGCGACCACATAAATACCGAGCGCCGAAGGAGGGAGAATGGCCGCAATGATGACTTGATCGAGATAGCCCGACGTCACGCCCAGGACGTCCACGCCGTAAAACCGCAAGCCGTAGTGCATCAGCCGGACAAACAGATTCAATCGAAGCGTAAAGCGCGGATGCGTTTGATACGCGACCACCGCACCCAAATACAGGAAGCTCAACGCGTACGGAACGGCATACGCGGCGGCGGCCGTCGCCGGGGTCAAGTGTTTGGTCAGAGCCAACACGCCAAGAATGGCCAGCGTGCAAAGTCCCTGAAGATACGTATACTGGTTTGCCAAAACGAACTGCGCGCGCGCCTCGAGCGCCGCGATAAACGTGAAGGATGCGCTCATGAGCGGCGTCAGCAGCAAAAAGACGCGCGCAAGGTCTATGATGCCGGCGCTGTATTTCGAGAGCCACATCGGCTCGAGGAACCACCCGATCACCATTGCTACCACGCCGGCGCAGAAGGTGAGCACGAAATTGATGGCGACGTATTCCCGCTCGTGCTCCGGATCGGCTTTGATGTTGTAGATCAGCGACGCATGCAGTCCTAGGGTTGCAAGCCCCGCGAGCACCGCCGGAGCAAGGATGAGCGCTGCCTGTTCCCCGCGGCCCGCCGGCCCCAGCATCGCCGCCGTAATGAGTCCGGTGCACAGGTTCACGCCCTGCGTCACCGACCGCAGCATCGCGACCTGCGCGACATTCACGCCGCTACGGCCGATCGGCATGATGTGCGCCAGGCGAGCGCGGATCCGCGTCAGCATCGCCGGTAACGCTCGTAACACCTTATTTTATATGCGCCGCGATTCACGGATGGTCGGAACGGCGGCGCGCGCTCTGAACATACAGGGCAATAGTGGGGCTGGACTTGTGTTCCAGTGAAAAAATTCGAACTGCGAGCGGAAAATCGATGGTGAAGTCCGCTTCACCGGCTGCAAAGATGTCGCGCGACTGCGCGATGATGCGATCCACTAGACTTTGCAGGCCGAAGGGCAACGTGGGGTACTCTTCAGATCCGGCGTCTTCTTGGCAGGCAAAAACGCGGCCGTTCCTGTCGAGCAAAAATAGACTACCGCCGGCGCGCAAGGAAGCCAGAGCCGCCCCAGATGACCCATACGTCATGCGAGCATCGTGCGCTCGGGAAGAACGAAACGCAATCCCGGCGTACTAGGGTTTTGACGCGCGGCTTTGCAGCAGCGTTCCGACTCCCAAGAGCCGGCCGCGGACGACCGGCTTGAATGCGCTCCATACCGACCGATCCTTGGCCGCAAACCTCAAACACTGAACCACGCCCGGAAGACTCCTGTGTCCGACCAGGACCGACCACGCTAAGAACACCGCCCATCGCGGTGACGGCAGATATTCCAAGATGGCTACGGTTTCATTGTGCGCTTCATTCCGCACCGCCGCCGGCGATCGGGAAAAGCGTTTGTCGTCCTCCAGGCGTTCCGCGCAAAAGTGATCGACCGCAACGGCGGGATCGTACAACAGCCGCCAGCCGCGCCGCCGCAGCCGAAGAGAAAAAGACATGTCGTTACAAATTTGGGCGCCGGCACCGAGCAGCCGCGTATCGAACTCAAAAGATCGGACGGCGCTCATGCGATAGCTCATGTTTGCACCTTTCAGCACATCGACGTAGCGCGCCGGTCCGACGCCTCGATGATGATTGCCGATCTCGCGGCCGAACCACTGTACTTTTCCGACGATAGCGCTTTCGCCGTAAACCTGCCCATTGCGAATGTAATCGCGCCCTCCGACGCCGCCGACGTTAGGATTGGCTTCGAAGTGTTGCTCGATCCGCTCCAGCCAATTCGGGTGCGGTGCGGCATCGTCGTCCGTTATAGCGACGACCTCCCCCTCTACCCTGGCCAGTCCCGCGTTCAGTGCGGCGACCTGGCCCGGCACGTTGACGGTAACGATTTGTATAGGCAGACTGAAAGGACGAGTGCTCGAACAGCTCCTGCGTTTCCAGGTCGGAATCGCGGCGCACGACCAGAACTTGGTCGGCCGGACGCGTCTGCCGCTCCAATGCGCGAAGACATCGCAGCAGGTAGTCGGCACGCCGATAGGTCGGTACCATCGCCGTGAGATTCACGCGACCTCACTGTAAACGCGCTTTACCTGTTCGGCAATAATCGGCCAACTGAAACGCTCTCTCGCATACGACGCGCACGCCGCCGATGAAGGAAGTTGCAGCCGTCCCGCCAGCGCTGCGCGAAGTCCGCTGGTAAGCGCCGCGCGCTCGCTGCTTTCGAGAATGAGGCCCTCCGACAGTCCGGAAACGGCTTCAGGCAGTCCGCCGACCGGCGTGACGATCGCCGGCGTACCGCATGCCAGCGATTCAGCCACCACTAAGCCGAAGCCCTCGAGCGCTATGCTCGGCACAACGGAAACATCGGCAGCACGGTAGTACAGCGGCAGATCTTCTTCCGGTACTCTGCCGGCGAACACAATGCGATCGGCCAGACCGCTCTCGCGCGCTTGACGCTTGAGCATATCGGCGAGGTGACCGCCGCCGACGATCACCAAGACGGCGTCTCGATGTTCCGTTCTCACTCCAGCAAAAGCGGCGATGAGGTTTTCCAAGCCCATGCGTTCGGCAAGGCGCCTGACGACCACCACGAGGGGACGATGCAAGGGCAGACCCAGGCGCAGTCGGGCATCTTCCCGCGAGTACGACAAATCGAACCGCTCGACGTCGACTCCACCGGGAATTACACGGATGTTTTCCAGCGGGACGCCGTCAGCTGCGATGCAGCACGTCTCGAAAGGCGGCTGAGAGCACGATTGCTCTGCGCGCGCGAGAATAGACGAGTTTTTCAATGACGAACTGACTCGACGTCGCGAATCGCGATGCGCCTTCCATGCGCGACTCTGCCGCCCACGGCCCATGAAAATGCAGCACCATGGGGCGATCGTTGATAAGGTCCAAACATGGGGCGGTGAAGAGCGCAAAGTGCGACGCCACGACGTCTACACGGTGATCGGCAAGAGTTTCTCGCACGGCCGCGCGCGCCGCGCGCAGGCGCCGCACGAGCGGCGCATCGTAGGCGGAAAAGACGCGCATACCATCGCGCCTTGGCGTCGTTATGGAGTTTCTGCCGGCCACGATGCCGTGCACCGTGACGTTGTGGGCCGCCAAGTGATCGGTGATCTCTGAAAAAAAGCGGCTGGAGCCGCCTCCGATGCCGTCGGGAAACCATACGAGCCCAATTTGCAGCGTCGAAAGAAGCGTGGCTTCGTCAGCCGGCGGCGCATACAGTGCAGTCGTCGGCAATACTACTGGCATTTGCGGTCCATGCGCTTTCTATTCTACCGTCGTAACGGCGGCATCCCATCCCTAACGTTAGGGGTCGGCATCGTGCAGTAGAAAGAGCGCTGCGAAACCAAGGCGGATAAATCCCGCCTGCTAGGGATGATTCTCAACGAAAGCCGATGCTACGATGTACGCACGAGTGCACTCAGCGACGGTTTTTGAAATGAGTCTTCTTGCAAAATCCCGATGCGTTCCCACCCCGCTACTGCGCCGGAAGCAAGGACTTGGCGCGATGATGCATCTCCGGTAGCGCAATGCTCATTACAAACGAGCCTCCAATCGTACCCATGGTGGACGCCGGTCAGGACCACCTGATCTATGGTTTGTTGCCCTCGCGGGTTGCGGTGCCGGTGGTTCCCGCGATGTGGCACGTTTACAAACGCGTCATGGACGTCGCTTTCGCCCTCGCGCTGATCGTCGTGACCATGCCCCTGGTCGTCGTCGCGGGCATTGCAATCGTGCTGGTATCCAAAGGATCGCCGATATTTTCACAGCCGCGTGTCGGTAAGGACGGACGCATCTTTAGAATGTACAAGTTGCGAACGATGGTTCGCGGTGCGCACTTACTCCATGAAAAAATGCGCAGTTTGAACGAGGTCAGCGGACCGGTTCTGAAGATAAAGTGCGATCCACGGCTGATTTCGATCGGCCCTTTTCTGCGCCGGTTTAGTATCGACGAGATCCCGAACCTATGGAACGTCTTGATTGGAGACATGTCGCTGGTCGGGCCGCGCCCGCCTTTGCCGAGCGAAGTAGCCAACTACGATATGCCCGCGTTTCGCCGGTTAACGGTCAAACCCGGCGTTACGTGTCTTTGGCAGATATCCGGACGCTCGGACGTGTCGTTTGACGAATGGATCAGACTGGACAATCGCTACATCGATAGTTGGTCCCCCGGTCTCGATTTACGTATCATCGCGCAAACCGTGCCGGTGGTTCTTCATGGCAGGGGTGCTTACTGATGAAAAATAGCAGACCGCGGATCGCTATAGTTACCGACGCAATGACGCAGCGGGGCGGCGCCGAGAGGGTTGTTGAGGCTCTTGCGGAGCTGTTTCCCGACGCACCGATCTTTTCGGTGCTCTATTCTGCGCAGTCCGGGCCACGGTCGCTGCAGTCCCGGGTAAGCCCGTCGTTTCTGAACGCGTTTCCCGGCGCGCAACGGCATCACAAATGGTACTTCCCGTTGTTTCCCGCCGCCGTCGAAAGTTTCGACGTAGGCGCATACGACATCATCATCTCATCTCACCATTGCGTTGCCAAAGGGGTGCTGCGCAGCGGCTGGCAGACGCATATTTGTTATTGTCATACGCCCATGCGCGCATTGTGGGAGCGCACGCACGACGATGTCCGGGCGTTGCCCGCGCCGATGCGGTTTGGGGCCGACATGCTGCTCTCGCGCATGCGCCAATGGGATTACATCACCGCTTCGCGCGTCGACTCGTTCGTTGCCAACAGCTTCGAGACTCGCAACCGTATTGCCAAGCACTACGGTCGTGAGAGCACGGTCATCAATCCGCCGATCGATACGGAGAAATTCAAACCTGAAGGCCTCCCGGGCGACTACTATCTGGTCGCATCGCGACCCGTTCCCTACAAGCGCATCGATATTGCCGTTGCAGCCGCCAGGAAACTCGGGCGCCGGCTAATCGTCGTCGGCGGTCAAAAAAGGGATCGTTCGGCGGACAGCGGGTGCGTGCAGTTTCTGGGGCACGTTTCCGACCAGCGGCTGGTAGAGCTCGTGCGCGGCGCGCGTGCGATGATCGCGCCTCAGCATGAGGATTTCGGCATGGCTATTCTTGAAGCCAATGCTTGCGGGCGGCCCGTCATTGCGCTGGCTCGAGGCGGCGCACTGGAGACCGTCATCGATCGGACGACCGGAATTTTGGTGGCGGAGCAGACGGTCGATGCGTTTGCCGATGCCATCGAGCGTTTTGAACGCACGAGCTTCGCCCCGCACGTTATCCGGCGTCACGCGGAGCGCTTTAGCAAGGCGCGCTTTATGCAAGCATTCGAAAATCTCGTCTATGCAGCCTACGGGCGTTCCGAGGAGCACTTAGAGCTCCCCGGCTACGTTCAGAATTCTCCGCTTGCCGTTGAAATGGGCGTGTAACCACCGTGGAGCGATTTTCTATGGATATCAGGTCGGTCTTCGAGACTCTTTGGAACCAGCGCTTGATCGTTGCAATCGTTCTTGCCGTAGGCCTTTTGCTGGCGCTCGGCAGCGGCTTGCGGCGGCATGCGACCTATACCGCCAACGCCTCCGTGCTGATGGTGCCGGGTGCGAACGATGATGGGGCCGGCGTCCCTACCACGATGGCCAAACCGTTGTTGTCGGACGACTTACCGTTGCTCGTAAAAACGAGCACGGTGCTGGATCGCGTTTCAAGTGACATGGGCCACTCGATTCCCTCGGAAGCGCTACTGGGACGTATTCATGTCGATGTGTTTCAAAACTCAAACGTCATGACGATTGCCTTTGACAGCCGAACCCCGCAACAGGCGGTACAAGGAGCGAACGCAGTTGCGCAAGAGGTTGTGCAGTCTTATCGCGAGATAGCCACGAGCCGCTTTGATTCACTGAGCGCCGACATGAAGCGGCAATTGGCGAATAGGCAGCGGGACTTAAGACGCATCGACACGCAGCTCCAAACGTTAACCGCCGCATACCCGTATATCGAAGACGGGTCCGGAGCGAGCGACGACACATCGATAAACGCGCGGCTCGTTCGTTTGCAGAGCGAACGGGACGAGCTGCTGGCGACGTTATCCGGCGAGATCTCGCAAACGAGCGTTACGGATCTGCGTTCGAGCCAGACGGCTCCGCTGGCTCGCCAACAGCTTCTCAGCGACGACCCGGTCTATAGCAGCACGCGGCAACAGTACGGGCGCGACGTGGCGCAGCTTCGCCGCCAGCAGGCGCAATATACGGCTAACTATCCCGGACGCGCGCAACTGCAAGGCATCATCGGCCACGAGCAGTCGGGACTATCCGACGACCAGAAAAGAATCGCGGCAGAGCCGCTCTCTGCGACGCAGTCGTATGCCGCGGCCCTGGAAGAGCAAAGCCGTGCCCACGCCGCAGTAGCGAGCGACCGCGCCAAGCTTGCGCAGATCAACAACACGATAACGGAGCTGCAGAATCAGCTTACGGGCTCGACAGTGACCGGCACAACCGTAGCGGCCTTACGGCGCGAGCGGACGTCGGCAGAAAACGCCTATCAATTGCTTTCGACTCGGCTCATAACGACGCTGGCGGATCGGGCGGCCGCTGCGTCAACAGGCTCTTTGATGGTCTTCGATCGCGCATCGTATGCGGGGCGTTCTCCATATAGCATGCCCGCGCTGATCATGGCCGCGATTATGGTCGTTGCGCTTTGGGTGGCAATAACGCTCGCCTTTGTGCTCGAAGGACTCGATCATCGATTCCGTACGCCGGCGGCTATCGAAAAGGCTTATGGCTCTCCGGTGCTGGGAGTCATTGGATGAGGAGACACTATCGTGCTTAATAATAACGACTCTTCCTTGCAATCGCTTCGGGTGGTGCTGGATGCGCGCTTACCGAATTCGGCAATGATCGTTGTGTCATCCGCGTGTGCCGGCGATCGGCAGGTCGAATTAGCATATGGCCTTGCGCGCGCGTTTACCGCCGCCGGCCGCCGGACCGCTGCCCTTAACTTGTGTGAGGATGCCTATGGCAGTGAGCCGGGCGATGCGTCCGACGACGTGGAACTGCGCTCCTTTGGGGGAACGTTCGTTAAAGCGCCGGGCACGACGCGTGAGTTGAATTCGCTCGTTGCAAACGTGCGGGCAGAGCACGAGATCTTCATTGTAGCTTGCCCTGCGGTACCAACGGATAGCACTACATTGGAATTATGCCGCCTTGCCAGCGGTGTGCTGCTCGCGGTGCGGTTGGGCCGGAAAGCTACGCCGCAAGACGAAGACACGGTAACGCAGCTGCAGCGTGTGTCGGCAACGATCCTGGGAATTATCGCGATGCGTCCGCCGGCCGCCTCCGCAGGCGTGCAAGTGGCGGACGGCGGTCTCGCCAAGCCGCAGAAGATGGAAGGTGCCGCAATTTTACGCGTCTCCAGCGTCATCGTCGCGGCAGTCATATCCGCAGCGAGCTACGCCGGCCACGCTAATGCGACATACCGCGGCCCGCACAATGAGGGAGTTCCGGGTATCGCACAAACCGTGGCGCGAAGCATCGTTCCTCCAACGCTCAAGCGTTCCTCGCCGCAGTCTTCCGCGCCGGCAACAGGCCATTTGCCGCGGTAAGCGTCGCCAAGCCAATGCAGGCTGCAGCCGCGCTCGGTGAGCGCAGTACGGTGAGCCGTATCGTATGGTGGTATTGCGTCGGCGTACTATTCTTTTGGGTCTTTGATTCAGGAATCCGGCGGCTCGTCGATTGGCACAGCGCCTACCATGCATCTCAATTGCTGGTCCTCGTGCCGCTCGCGGGTGCTCTTTTCCTTGCCGTCGCGGTCACGTTTCGGGGGTACGGGGTGGTGCCGCGCCGGATGCAGTTCCTAGCCTGGACCTGGATTGGCAGCTTCGTATATGCAGGCACGGTTGCATGGCTTTTAGGGAATGCACAGCCCGCATTTTACGACTTTCTCCAGTTCGTCGCGCCTGTATTTCTGACTCTTTGGCTTTCCGTCCGGGACGAATCATCGGTCAGCGTGTTCGATCGATTTGCTTCGGTCATGCTAGTCATCGGCGCTGCAGTCGGTATCTACGGCATATATCAATTCCTGGCACCGCCGCCATGGGACGTCTATTGGTTGCAGCACGTTGCTCGAGACAGTGGCATGATCACGAACGGTTTGGCTCGCCCCTTCGAAATACACGTCTTTAGCGTCCTCAATTCACCGACACCATGCGCAACCTTCCTGGCAGCCGCGATAGCGGTCAACCTATATCGGTTGAAAGACCGGCGCATCTGGCCGCTCATTGGCATTTTCGTGTGCGTTATTGCCCTTTCTTTAACGCTCGTGCGCTCCGCGTGGATCGCGCTCGTCATTGCGATCGTCGTGTATTTGCTCTTTAGCTGGAAGCCGTGGCGTACGGCATCACGATTGGTTTTTTTCGGCCTTATCGTAACGACGTTCTTCGTATGCATATCTCCTTGGCTGACCACGCAGGCCGGTACAAACAGCATCGCGCTGCGCTTCCAAACGTTTTCACATTTGGGCACCGATACGTCGGTAAACGCGCGTAAGGAAACGACGGCGGAGTTGTTGGCGGAATCTGTGGCCAACCCAACGGGCGAGGGCCTGGGCATAGCGGGAAGCGCGTCGCAGCTGACGAGCTTCACGGAGAAGGTCTATTCCATCGACGGGGGTTTCCAGGCGCGTTTCGCTGAAATGGGATTCGCCGGTTTCATCGGATATGTCGCTACGCTGCTGTTGGCGTTTGTCTTCGTCCTTGGGATGTGGTGGAGAGCCAAACAATCCGGCGATCACGCCGAGCGCGACGTCATGGCCGCCGTTCTCGCGCTTCAGGCAATGCTGATCGTGCTTGACTTTTCGTTAGACTCCCACGGTAATCTGCAGGGAGCGTTGTTCTGGATAGCGGTCGGCATCGGGCTGTCCCGCCGAAGTGTGGCGGTTGCGGCAGACTCCGTCAAGACAAAGCTGTCGGGTTACGCCGGCTCGCCCGCGTAACCGCCCCGCAAACCACGGCCGGATCGCGCACGCGACATCAGCGCTAACGCACGGCTGCTTTGCCTCCCCGGTTCACGGCAAACCCGCCGGGCCCCCGGCCTCCGCCCCTATAATTTTCATGCGTTGCATGTGGCCCTTCGCGCCATCGGTTACTAATAGGCAAATGCTTGCATGCATAACTTGCAGGTCGGTGTTGTAACTAGTACCGTTACATGGTATAAATGGATGTGAGGGAGCGGTTTGCACACGAGGAAGCCTGGTTGATATGGAACGGTGAAACGACGAAGGCCACGCGCCGAATGCTCCCACAGAACCTACACAGAAAAGCTCGAATGGCCTTAGAGCGAGTTGTGTTGGCTGTTCTGCCTGGTGATCTCGCTCACAAAGGTGGCTTTAAGATGCTGCATGGGAATTTGCGGGGCGTTTACCAATTTCGGATCGAGGGTGGTTATCGAGTTCGATTTGAGTGGGAACGGGGACGCGCGATGCGGATTCGTTGCGGCGAATTTCACGACGAGGACGAATAGCAATGACGTTTGACGAACTTCCGCACCGTCGCCCACTAACGCCTGGCGAGCACCTGCGAGATATCATAGACGAAAACTCTTTCACGCAGCAGCAGTTTGCCGATGCCCTTGGCGTCACACGTCGCCGCCTTAATGAAATCCTCAACGGTCGGCGCGGCATCACGCCGGACACGGCCCTGCGCCTCGGCCGAGTGCTCAGCACGAGCGCGGAGTTATGGCTTCGCTTGCAGAGTCAACTCGAACTATGGGATGCCGTTAACAGCCCTAACGCTAAAGCCATAGCGAAGCTTAAACCGCTGAAGAGGTTCAGCGCGGCGTAAACATTGAACGAGGGTGCCCGCGTGGAATGCCTTGGTCATTCACTAAGGGCAAACTGGGGGAGGGCCTCTACGCCTTTACCGATACGGTTGTAGATGCCTCCGCCACTCGCGCAGCGGGGGGAGCGGTTAGCGGCGGTGCTGCATGAGGCATGCGGCTCGCACGCCGAACGACTTCAAAAAATGTCGTTGCCAAGCGATCGGCATCGTGCCGCTCGACGTAGACGCGCGCTGCAGCGCCGGCGCGCCGCAACGCGGCGGCATCGCTCGCGTAAGCTATCATCGCCGCTGCAAACGCTTCTATGTTGCCGGCGGGGACGACCGTCCCTGTCACCTGCGATAAGACTGCTTCACTTGCGCCGCCATCGTCGAAGCATAATGCCGGAACGCCGCATGCGGCCGCTTCTGCGGAGGTGCGTCCAAATGGTTCGGCGGAGGACGCGTTGCAAATCAGATCGCTGGCAGCATAGGCAATCCTGGGATCGTCAAGCCACGGTATGAACGAAACGCGATTCGTAATGCCGAGCTTACCGGCTAGTTCTACCAGTTCCGGTGTAAACTCGCCATCTTGCGAAAATGTCGCAGAACCGACGATTGCAAAATGCACGTTCGACGTGCCGGCGCACACGCGGGCCGCGGCGCGCAAAAACCGGTCTTGGCCTTTCCATCTGGCTATGCGGCCCACAATCGAGAAAATCAGCTTGTCTTGCGGAAGGCCGAGCAACGCTCTAGCGTGCTCCCGGCTCGGAGCTTGTGCAAAGCGTCGAAGATCGAGCGCCGGGACGAGCGTCGTCGTGCGCGGCAGAGCGAAGCATCGTACGACTGCTCTCGAGCAGCCGACCCGCTCCGCCGAGCATAACCGGCTAATGCCTCGAAGCAGCGACAGTGATAGTCCTTCCGGGAGATCGTGCCACCAAGAGACGACGCGGATGTTGCACGACCAAGCAGCCAGGGCGCCAATGACGTGCGCTTTCATGCTGTTGGTTACCGCGACGTCGATATGGAGCGACTTCAACAATTTGCGCACGAGAAGCACCTGCCGCGTTCCGTCGAAGGCGTCGCCGATGTGCAACTCTGCGCGCGTTGCAGACATCAGCCGCCGCGATGCCGGAACGACGTGCACCGGGATATTCAAAGCCCGCAACTGATCGGCATACACCCCGTCCTCAAACAACACGACAAAGGGCTCAATGCCCGGGGGTACGCGACGCAGGTAGACCTCGAGGCTTCGCTCCGAGCCACCCGGTACCGCTCCGTGGTGATTGATGAACGCGACTCTCATACGGGCCTGCGCTCAAGGCCATATTCATCGAAAGCCTTGCTCTTGATGCTGGGCTGCCAATTAAAAATCTTTGCAAGCATGTCGGCACGGTTGCGTGCCTTCGTCTTATGGCTGATGTGCTTGAAATGATCGAAAACGGTCACTTGTGCGATGCACAGATCTTCAGCGATTTCGGCGGCGCTCATGCCGTTCAGTATGCAGTTCAACACCTCTACTTCGCGCGGCGTAAAGGAAAACCGCGCCACTGCATCCCTCAGGTCTTCACGGCGTGCCTCGTTCTCCAAAAAGGCCGCGTAGAAACGCGTGGCCTGCGGCCCTTTGAGCGGCACGATCCGCAGAATGCGCCCCGCGATGGGACCGAAGAATTGCTCCGAGGCCGCGTCGCTCCGCGCGCGGCTGCGAATCATTTCGACCACCTCGTGCTCCACGGAGCAGAAATGTTCTTGAAAGAGCGCTAAAGCATCAGCGTCGGCAAATGCGATATTTGCATCTTCGTCAAAAACTAGCACGTGAGGCCGAGAACGCTGATTTAGCAGGCTCGTAAAAGCTTGATCCGGCTGGGAAGCGGAGCGTGGCAATGAGCAGAGCATATACTGATCCTTACTGTAGTGCGTCCTGAATAGGTGCAAGGATGGTATCTACCGATGCACGCTGCTAACATAGCATGAAGGCTTGGAGAGCGCTCTACCGTGTTTAGGGGGTAAATGACGTTTGCAATGCCCCGTCGTCCGAAACACTTACGACGCGGCAGTTACCGCAGCGCCATAGCGCTATTGGAATGGGCGCGCATTAGTTCTTGGACTCGGCGCCTGCAGTAGTTCTTTAGGCCTACGACTGTGTGGCGTCGGTTTTCGAAGTCGTCCAGCCCAATAGTTTGGCTAGCATATCGGCACGATTCTTCGCACGCGTTTTCCTGAGCAGCTTCTTCACGTAGTCGGTTACTGTCGTGCCGGAAATGCAGAGCTTTTGCGCGATCTCGTCGGCACCGAGGCCTTGCAGCAAGAGGGTTATGACGTCCAGCTCTCGTCGCGTGAGCCGATATCGCTCGATCGAGCGCGAGAAATCCTCATGGCGATATGCCTCCTCAAGCTGCAGTGCAATAAAACGTCCTTGAGACCCGGAAAGCCGGCTGATTCGCAGCGCCGTTTTATCGCTTATCAGCGCAACGAGTTCAGGCACCTCTCCAGAAGAAGGCCAGGTTGCCGTCAGGGCACTAACGGCACGTTCTATGCTTTCAGGCAGTCGTTTGTGGCGTTCGAGCTCGTCACTAGGTATGCCGACAAGGTCTGCGACGGCATCCCATTCGGCGAACGCGATTGCAAAAGATTCATCCAGAAGGACGATTCGCGGCGATGCCCGGCGGCGAACGACACTGAATTCAGCTTCGCCTCGCTCCGTTGCTCCGACTGAAGCTTTCGAAGACGACATGATGGACTACGAAAAGGCCGTAACTGCCCAAAGCGGACAGACGCTGCCTGTGTTACGGATGCGGCGTGGTTCTATCGTTCAAAAACTCCACTTCGTTCTACGTTCTCTTCTGCTTTCCACAGAGACTCACGGAAATACCGGGCGCGTGCGCGCGTAGGGCAGGGCATTTGTGCCTAGCGACGCAGCCGACTGACGCTAGTGCTCGAAGCTTCACCTAGCCTTTATGGGAGGGGTGCGGCAGACGATTGCTCGACGAGACAATCCCCGGAGCGAGCCGGTTCCACCATATTGCCAAACACGCTTGGACCCATTACCGTGAGAGCGGGATGTGAAAAATGGAAAAAAGCGGACGCCGTATGACGCGGCGTTTTCTCGTCATGATTGACGAGCATTATGAAGTAGTGGGAAGTGTGGTGACGCGAGATTTGATTTTCGCGGGCGTGATGGAAGGTTCGCGCCTCGCTCCGCACATCGAAACGGTTGTAAGAGCAATACCGCCGGAGGGAGGCAGTGCCATAATTTCGAAGCGCCTTTCACTCCATGTACAGCCTATGTCCGGTCCTGTTGGTCGCATACGGCTGCTCACCTTCGAAGAGGTGCGCGTTCGTAAAACCGATCCGTCCACCGCATCGCGTTAATCCATAGCGCTTGAAACCATACCGTTATCGCCGCGAATTAGTGACGGCAGTCATAGTTCTGGCGGCCGTGTTCGTCGTCGCGTTGAGGTCGGACGTACATGGCATTACGACCCCGCGAACTTTGCCGCACTACGTGATCATCCGCAAACTCTACAGCATTGTGGCGTTCGCTATAGCCGGTTTTGTGATTGCACCCCTGCCCATAGGGCGCTTTCGCATTCTCAACGCGGCGATATTGATTGCGGCGCTCAGCGCATGCATAGAAGTCGCGCAATATCTCGGGGGTTCGGATGAAGGCCTTCGCTGGAATCTGATCGATACGGCGTGCGGCGCTGTCGGAGGCGGAATTGGTGCTGCGCTTTTCGCGCTGGGCCTAAAGATTCGCGCACGAGTACAACGCCACGCAACGAGCAAGCGCTCGTAAAAACGCGGAACGAACGCTGCGGCGCGCTTTAGGACTCTAGCCCTAACCGATGAGCAGAACGTCTGTTATGCGAACAGTCGCCGCCAACCTATAATCTACGCCGGGACATAAAGATGCCGTCGACTATTGCGCTTTGTCGTAACAACGCATTCATCGTTGCCGCAGCCGCTGCAATGCTAAGTGGTTGCGGCGGCGGTTCATCGCTCCCCGGTACCGCGGCTCCGTCACAGAACCGCGACGTTCGTTCACGCGCCCGCACGCCATTCGATTCCGTGCCGTGCCCGTCGCCTTCGCCGACGTCGTTGCCAAGCCCGTCGCCGACACCCACGGGAAGCCCAACGCCCGCACCGACACCATGCGCGAGCGCTACACCTGTGGCGTCTTCGGCATATGCTGCCGCCGTTCTCGCCGACAGTCCAACGCAGTATTTTGAACTGAACGATTCGACGGGACCAACGGCCTACGACAGCTCGAACACTGCGACCAATGGCACGTATGTCGGCGCCGTTACGTTTGGCGCGTCAGGGCCGTTGCTCGATGAGAATTCAACGGCAATTTCAGTTCCCGGCGGCTCTGCAAGCGTGGGCGTGAGCCTGCCTAATCCCAACGCTTCCACCGGTAAGTCGTACTCGATTCAGACCTGGGTGGATGCGATGCCGAGTTCCAACTACATGACTATTTGGGGGGCCGGCGGGCGACACCGGTTGCTTGTAAGCGCCGCCGGCTTGTTGCTCTCGCAATTCAACGGCAATTTTTTCTCGAAAACGGCGCTGTCGCGAAATCAATGGCACGACGTAGTCTTCGTCTACGATGCGGTCGCCGCAACGGCGAGTTACTATATCGACGGTCAGTTCGACAGCAGCGCGCCGCTTTCAAACAGCTACGCTGCGTTCGCATCCACCTACTATTTGGGCCAATACGATACGAGCGTGAACTACAAGTGGCACGGAAGCATGGCGCAGCACGCGTTCTATGCCACGGCACTCAGCGCATCACAGATCGCGCAGCTTCACTCGGCGGCAGGTTATGCCGCGCCTTCGCAGAGCTCATCACCAACGCCGGTGCCCACGCTAACCTCACCAACGCCGGTGCCCACGCTAACACCAACGCCGGCGCCCACGCAAAGCGCATCGCCAACGCCGGCGCCAACGCTAACACCAACGCCTGTGCCCACGCAAAGCGCATCGCCAACGCCGGCGCCACCGGGCACTACCGTTACGATCCCGTTTTGGCAATCGTCGTTCACGTACGCAGGCAAGACGTATTCGTACAAGATGGTCGGGTCCAATCCGATGACGTCGCCCGCTTCAACCATCGTGTCGGATCAAATCGTCCCGGTTGAGTTGGTGTTCAGTGACGGCACTACGCTCGATCCGACTACCGCCGCAGCCGGCATGCCGGCATCACCGCTGTTCGCGAACGGGTCATATGCTGCGGGCGTTACGCAGTACGGCGACGCGCTCATGCGGTCCGAGTTCTGGAAATATGCGGCGAACGAAAACTACCACGTGCTTTTGGCTCCGCCGGTCGTGGAGCCGACGGTCCAGGTGACCGTACCTGCTGCCGACGGATACACCACCACAGGTGCGAATGGACAGAAGACCGGCTACGTCACGTTTGCCTGGTTCATGCAAACGATCGAACCACAGATTATTCAACAGCTCGCGATTAACCCGAATTCCCTGACGCTGTTTGCGACGAACAGCACGAAGGTCTTAGAACAGAGCGGGCATTGCTGCTATGCGGGATATCATTACGCGCTCCAAATGTCGACGATCTTCGGGGCCTCTATCGCAACCACCGCGTGGGCGTCCGTCACGACGACTTCGGTGGAAACCATGTCGCACGAAGTCGCGGAATGGCTGAACGACCCGTTCTACACCAATCACGTTCCAAGCTGGATCAATCCCATATCCAAGGCGTGCAACGGCACGCTGCTCGAGGTCGGCGATCCGGTTACGAATTATTCTCTGACCGTCAACGGATATTCGATGCAGGACGAGGTGTTCTACTCGTGGTTCAGCCGCGACGTACCGTCGATCGGCATCAACGGCCAGTACGATCTCACGGGGAACTTGAGTGGGCCGGCTATTTCGTGTTCGTGATGTAGCGTTCGACTCTTCGACAAGCCCGAAGCTTGCGCTGAGGCGAAAGGGAAACTTGTCATGCTGAGCTTGTCGAAGCATCGCCGCGTTTGTCATGCTGAGCTTGTCGAAGCATCTCCGCCCCTTCGAACAGCCCTTCGACAGGCTCAGGGTGACAACGTCACAAGCCCGAAGCTTGCGCTGAGGCGAAACGCAAACTTGTCATGCTGAGCTTCTTGTCATGCTGAGCCTGTCGAAGCATCTCCGACCCTTCGACAGCCCTTCGACAAGCTCAGGGTGACAAGGAAACAAGCACGAAGTCTTGCGCTGAGCGAAACGGAAACTTGTCATGCTGAGCTTGTCGAAGCATCTCCGACCCTTCGACAACCCTTCGACAGGCTCAGGGTGACAAATTGCTCCAGGGTTACAGATGTGAAAAAGGGCGACGCTTTTTGCGCCGCCCTACATACCTCGACAAGCTCAGGGTGACAAGGTGACAAATTGCACTCGGGGTTTACAAATGTGAAAAAGGGCGGCGCTTTTTGCGCCGCCCTACCTTTTTGTGTGCTTCGACAAGTTCAGCCGCGCTTCGACGGGGCTCAGCGTGACAATTTAAAGGGCTGCGCTTTTTGCGCCGCCCTACATACCCTTCGACAGGCTCAGGGTGACAGGGTGACCCTTCGACAGGCTCAGGGTGACAGATGGCGTGACAATGAGTTAGAAGCTCTCCTCCTCCGTCTCGCGGAATGGTTCGGCTTCTTCCTCGTCCTCGCCGTACGGCGATGCTTCCTCGGAAGCGTCGTCGTCTTCTTCCTCGAGCACGTAGCCCTGTTCTTCTTCCTCTTCCTCTTCGGCCGGTTCTTCCTCTTCGACTTCGATCTCGTCGATCTCCAGCGGATTGCGAATGCCGGCTCCCGGGACTTGCATGTCCGCTTCCGCCGTCGCCATGGTTCCACCAACGGGACCCGTGACGATCGGCTTGGAATCGTCGATTTCCTCTTCCTCTTCTTCCTCTTCGGGCGCTTCGATCTCGGCCACTTCGCCCTCGACCGCACCCGTTGCGCGCTGCGCTTCAACCTCGCGCTGCACCGCCACGGTTTGCGTCAAGCGCGGATCGTCATCGCCCATCAGCAAACCGATCTCTTGCGCGCGTTCGCCCATGTCGTCGTCTTGAATCCGGATCTCGACTTCCTCGCGATTCTCGGTCAGCACTTTGACGTCGAGTGCGAGCGACTGCAGTTCCTTGATCAAGACCTTGAACGATTCCGGCACGCCCGGCTCCATGACGTTCTCGCCCTTGACGATCGCTTCGTACGTTTTCACGCGACCAACGACGTCGTCGGACTTGACGGTGAGCAGCTCTTGCAGCGTGTAGGCCGCGCCGTACGCTTCCAGCGCCCACACTTCCATTTCGCCGAAGCGTTGGCCGCCGAACTGCGCTTTGCCGCCCAGCGGCTGCTGCGTGATCATCGAGTACGGGCCTGTCGAACGCGCGTGGATCTTGTCGTCGACCAAATGCGCGAGCTTGAGCATGTAGATGAGCCCGACGGTAATCGGACGCGAGAAACGCTCGCCCGTGCGACCGTCGCGCAGCCACGTCTTGCCGTCGGGCGGCAGGCCGGCGTCTTGCAGCCACTCGGTGATGTCCTCGGCGTGCGCGCCGTCAAAGACCGGCGTGGCAACGCTCATGCCCAGCATGCGCGCCGCCCAGCCCAAATGCGTCTCCATGATCTGCCCGAGGTTCATGCGCGAGGGCACGCCCAGCGGGTTGAGCACGATATCGACGGGCGCGCCGTCTTCCAGGTACGGCATGTCTTCTTCGGGCAGCACTTTGGCGATGACGCCTTTGTTGCCGTGGCGTCCGGCCATCTTGTCGCCCTGCAGAATCTTGCGCTTCTGCGCGACGTACACGCGCACCAAGTGGTTGACGCCCGGTGAGAGCTCGTCGCCGTTTTCGCGCGAGAACACCTTGACGTCGATGATCTTGCCCTTCTCGCCGTGCGGGACTTTGAGCGAGGTGTCGCGCACTTCGCGCGATTTCTCGCCGAAAATTGCGCGCAGCAGCCGCTCTTCGGCCGTCAGCTCGGTCTCGCCCTTGGGCGTGACTTTGCCGACCAAAATGTCCTCGGGCCGCACTTCCGCGCCGATGCGGATGATGCCGCGCTCGTCGAGATCCTTGAGTGAATCCTCGCCCACGTTGGGAATGTCGCGCGTGATTTCTTCCGGACCCAGCTTCGTGTCGCGCGCTTCGCACTCGTATTCTTCGATGTGAATGGAGGTGAAGCGATCGTCCTTGACCATCCGCTCGCTGATCAGAATCGCGTCTTCGTAGTTGTAGCCTTCCCACGGCATGAACGCGACCAGCACGTTTTGCCCGAGCGCGAGCTCGCCTTCGTCGGACGAAGGTCCGTCCGCCAGAATTTGTCCGGCCTCGACGCGCTCGCCCAAATCGACGATGGGACGCTGATTGATGCACGTTCCCGCGTTGCTGCGCGTGAACTTGAGCAGATCCGCGGTTTTTTCCGAGCCGTCTTCCAAGCGCAACGTGATCGACTTGGAATCAACGCCGACCACTTCACCGCCCAAATCGGAAACGACCAAACTGCCCGAATCCTTGGCGGCGCGATACTCCATGCCGGTGCCGACGATCGGCGCCTGCGGACGCAGCAGCGGCACGGCTTGACGCTGCATGTTCGCGCCCATGAGCGCGCGGTTGGCGTCGTCGTGCTCCAGGAACGGAATCAGCGCGGTCGCAACGGAGACGATCTGTTTGGGCGAGACGTCCATCAGCTGCACGCGAACCGCGGGCTCTTCGATGTACTCTTCCACATACCGGCACACGACCGAGTCCGACATGATTTTGCCGTTCTTGTCGACCGGCGTGTTCGCTTGAGCGACGATGAACTGGTCTTCCTTGTCCGCCGTCAGGTACACGATCTCGTCGGTGACGTTGCCGTCGCGCACGACGCGATACGGGGTCTCGATGAAGCCGAACTTGTTGACGCGCGCGTACGTGGCCAGCGAACCGATAAGACCGATGTTCGGACCTTCCGGCGTTTCGATGGGGCAGATACGCCCGTAGTGCGAGTGGTGAACGTCGCGCACTTCAAAGCCGGCGCGCTCGCGCGAGAGGCCGCCCGGGCCAAGCGCCGAGAGCCGCCGCTTGTGCGTGAGCTCGGCCAGCGAGTTGGTCTGGTCCATGAACTGCGAGAGCTGCGATGAACCGAAGAACTCTTTGATGGCTGCGACGACCGGACGAATGTTGATGAGCGCCTGCGGCGTGACCGTTTCGATGTCTTGCACGGTCATGCGCTCGCGCACCACGCGCTCCAGGCGAAGCAGCCCGACGCGGAACTGGTTCTGCAGCAGTTCGCCGACCGAACGGATGCGGCGATTGCCCAAATGATCGATGTCGTCTTTGTCGATGACGCGGGTGGCGACTTTGATGAGGCGCCGGATCACCGCGATCATGTCCTCGCGCGTGAGGCACCGCTTTTCGATCGGCGGCATCTCCAGACCGGCGTCGGCGTACTCGTCCACCGGCACGCGCTCGCGGGTGACGCGCTCCTCGGCATTGGGGTTTTCGATCGAATAGCGGAATTTGCCGTTGAGCTTGTAGCGTCCCACGCCCGCCAAATCGTAGCGCTTGTCGTCGAAGAACAGCGACTCCAGCAGCTTCTCGGCGTTCTCCGCGTTTTCGGGCTCGCCGGGGCGCAGCTTCTTGTAGATTTCCTTGAGCGCGTCTTCGCGCGTCTTGATGTCTTTGTCTTTATCGATCGAATTGCGCACCAGCGGCGAATCGTCGAACAGCCGCACGATGGCCTCGTCGCTCTCCCAATCGTACCCCATGTCGGGACGCGAGAGCGCACGAATGAACGTCGAGACGTAGATCTTGCGGTTCTTGTCGATCCGCACGCCGATCGTGCCTTCGGTTTCGTCGTTCTTGGTGCCGTTGTCGGTTTCGAACTCGATCCAGGCGCCGCGGTTCGGAATGATCGTCGCGTTGTACACCGGACGGTTGTTCGTATCGACGTCCTGATTGTAGTACACGCCGGGCGAGCGCACGAGCTGGCTGACGATAACGCGCTCGGCGCCGTTGACCATGAACGTGCCCTTGTCCGTCATGAGCGGAAAATCGCCCATGAAAATTTCCTGGTCGGGGATGCCTTTGATTTCGCCGGACTCGGCGGTGATGAGACGCACGCGCACGCGCAGCGGCGCGCTGTAGGTCATGTCGCGCTCGCGGCACTCCTCGACCGAGTACTTGGGCTCGCCCAAACTGTGGTCGCCGAACTCGAGGACCAGGTTGCCGGTGAAATCTTTGATGGGCGAAATCGAGGCGAACGCCTCGGCCAGTCCTTCCGTTTTAAACCACTCGAAGCTCGGCTTTCTGCAGCTCGATGAGGTTGGGGACTTCCAAGACGTGCGGAATCTTCGCGAACGTGAAACGCTCGCGCTTGGGGCCGGGATCGGGCGGCTGCTCGACGGTGAACGCGCCCGTGGGCATCGGAAAATTGCTGGGCAGGACGGTACTGCCGGCGCCGTTACCCCCCTGGCCGGCGCGGGATCGGGACGCGGATTTGCCGTCGACTAGCTCGGGGCTTCGGCTGCGACGCGACTTAGCAGCCGATTTGGGAGCCGTCGTTTTCGCCATTATTTCTTTTTCTCTCTCAGCGTGAACAAGGTGGAGTGCGGTGGGCGCGCGCGGGCACGCAAAAAAGAACGAGAGGGCCTCTGCTAGGCAAAGGGGCTCGTCCTTCTTCTATATGTGCCTTAGAAGGCGCGGGGCATAGACGACTAGTATAGCACCCGCCCCTAGCGCGTGCAATGGTAAGGGTGCGCCGCCGATTTAGCGGGCAAGCGCCTACCGGGCTGGCACGCGAATATGCTGCAGACGCACGCGTCCGCGGTCGCCGCGCACCAGAGCGCCGATCATCAGGCCTCCGATGCCCAGCACCGGCAAAAACGAGAGCCAAAGCGAAACGACCTGCGTCGTATAAGGGTGTGCAAACGTCGATGTGATCATGCGCTCTTTATAACGCATGGCTCGGGCAAAAGGATGCATCCCGGCGATGCCGCGGCTACCAAATTTTGCACTGCTGCGATACCGGGCGAACCATGGGGTCCTTCACCTTGCAAAAGAACGCGGCGGCAAACTGCGGCATGTCGCTCAGCGTCTGGTTCACGCGGAATTTGTCGTAGCCGTGCACGTCGGTTTGCGCAAGCAGACGGATGTACTGCGGGCGCTCCGCGCTCGCCCAGACCTGCGCCCATCCCAAGAAGAAGCGTTGCTCCAGGGTAAACCCGTCGATGACGCGGCGCGGATGATGCGCCTGCCATTTCTCGAACGCCTTGTACGCAATCGTCAAACCGCCGAGATCCGCAATTTCCTCGCCTTCGACCTGCGCGCCGATTTCATGCACGCCGGGCAACGGCGAGAGCGCGTTCCACTGCGTCACCACGCACTTCGCGCGCGCGTTGAACCGCGCCGCATCTTGCGCGGTCCACCAATTGCTCAGGTTGCCTTGCGAGTCGAACTTGCGTCCCTGATCGTCGAAACCGTGCGTGGACTCGTGCCCGATCACGGCGCCGATGCCGCCGTAGTTGACGGCCATGTCGGCGTCTTTGTTGAAGAAGGGCGGCTGCAGAATGCCGGCGGGAAAGACGATTTCGTTGATCGACGGATCGTAGTACGCGTTGACGGTGGGCGGCGTCATTTCCCATTCTTGCCGGTTGACGGGATGCCCGATCTTCGCATCTTCGAACTGCTTATAGAATTTGGCGGACGCGATGAGGTTGGCGACATACGAGTCGCGCGCTATCGGCACGCCGGCGTAGCTGCGCCATTTGTCGGGGTAGCCGATCTTCAGCAGAAACGCGTCGAGTTTGGCGACGGCACGCGCGCGGGTCGCAGGCGACATCCAGGTGAGCGTGCTCAGGTCGTCGCGCAGTTCCGCTTTGATGTTGCGCACCATTGCCAGCGCCTGCGCTTTTGCCGCAGACGGGAACGTTTTCTCGACGTACAGTCTGTCCGAGCGCTTCGCCTAAATTCCGATCCGTCGCATTGACGCAGCGCTTCCAGCGGGGCTGCTGCTCCTTTGAGCCTTCCAGCATTTTGCTGTAAAAATTGAAGTTTGCCGTTTCAAACGGTTTGGAAAGCGCGGCCGCATACGCATGCACGACGTGCCAGCGCAAGTACGCGTGCAGTCTGCGAGGCCGGCATGGATCCGATCAATCCGGAGAGCGCTTTGAAGTAGGCCGGCTCTTCCAAGTTCACCGGCACGCCGCTCGCCACGTCGGTGCGGCTCAAATACTCGCCAAATCGCAGCGCGGGCGCATCGGTTTCGACCGCGGCTATCGGCATCTTGTGATACACGTTCGCAGGGTCGCGCTGCGCGACGATGGAGAGCTGGTTCTTGGCCAGCGCCGTCTCGAAGCTGACCACAGAAGCGGCTTCAGCGGCGGCGGTGGCCGGCGCATCGCCCAGCAGTTGGAACATCGTGGCCACGTGCGCTTCATACGCCGCTAGCAATGCCTTGCTCTTGGGATCCGTGCGCAGATAGTAATCCCGGTCCGGCAATCCCAGCCCGCCTTGACTCAAATCCGCAATGTTCTGCGTGCTGTTCTTGAAATCAGGCGTGGGTCCAAAGTCGAAAAATGGATGCACGCCTTGATTTTGCAACTGCGCGACGACCGTGCCGAGATTTTGCAGCTCCGCGGTCGAGGCCAGTTCGAGCAGCGGTGCGATCGGCTTGGCGCCGGCCGCGTCGATCGCCGCCGTGTCCATGCAGACTCGCGTAGAAATCGCCGATCTTCTGCTCGTTGCTGCCGGGTGCCGCATGCGCGTTCGCCGCCTGATTCAAAATCGAATGCAATACAGCTTGATTGCGTTCGTACAGCTTTTGAAAGTTGCCGTAAACGGGATACGAGGCCGGAATGGGATTGTGCTTGATCCAGCCGCCGACGGCGAACTGGTAAAAATCCGTGCAAGGCTTGCACGTGCGGTCGAGATTGCTCAGTTCGATGCCGCTGGACGGGCCGGACGCAGCGTGGGCGTGAACGCTCGTAAAGAGCATGGCGAGCACGGCGAAAAGCCCCGCCAGACGCAGAGCGCGAGAGAAGAACATGGGCATGCGGTGTTATTCAGGGAAAGTCGGAAAAAATTCCCGGCAATTTGGCCAGCAATCGCTGCGCGTCGCCCGCGATGCTGTGCACTATTTCACGCGCCGGCCGCACTTGGTTCAGCAAACCAACCGACTGTCCCGCGTAAATTTTTTCTTCCGGCTTGAACTGCGCGAGCGCCTGCGCGTCGCGCATCAAGTCGTCTTCCCGGCCGGTCCAGCGCTCCAAGAATTCGGTGCGCAGCGCGCGGCCGCCGAACTGCTGCGGCCAGCCTTTGTGCGCCACGCGATCGTACACGCGCGTGTAGATCGTTTGCGTTTCGTCGCTGGTTGCCAGGCGTTCGCGTGCTGCCGCAGTGTTGCGCGCTTCGCCGGCCAGCAGGAACGGCGTTCCGATCCACGCCCCCGCTGCACCGGCGGCTAAAACTGCAGCCAATCCCCGTCCGGTCGCAATTCCGCCAGCGGCGAGCACCGGTTTCTCCGTCATGTCGAGCACGAGTTGCAGCAGCGGCAGCGTTCCGACCGCCGAGCCGGTGTGGCCGCCCGCTTCGGTGCCTTGCGCGATCAGCATGTCCACTCCGGCGGCAAGCGCAATCTGCGCGGACGCACGGGTTTGAATTTGTGAAGCCAGGAGTGCGCCCGCCTCGTGCACGCGCTGCGCATACGGAGCGGGATCGCCGAAGGAAATGCTCACCAGGTTGGGTTTGGCGGCGACGGCGAGATCCAGCAGGTTCGGCCGCCGTTCCAACACCCATGCGACAAGGCCGATACCGAAGGGTACGCGAGGTTCGCGCTGCAGAATGGCGAGCTGTTCGGCGATGGACGCCTCGCTTTCGTCTTCATCGAAGCCCAGCATGCCCAGACCGCCGGCTTCACTGACGGCGCGCGCGAGCGCGCCACCGGCTTGCGGCGTCATCGGAGCGTTGACGATGGGGATCGTTATGCCGAGGAGTTGGCGCAACGAGCTTGCGGTGAGGCCACCAAACGACGCGCGGCCGCCAGCGCGACGATCGCCGGCGGACGCACCGGCGCGGGCTTGCGCGCCCGGCGAACGCCGTCGAAAAACCGCGCACCGATCATCGCTAGAAACAACAGCGCAACCGGAATGAGCGCGCAAAAAAATGCGACATCTTGAACGGCATACGGATGTGCGCTAGTGCCCGACATATCGTGGCACTTTACCACAGCGAGCGTGGGAATGTCTACCGCTTTTGCGAAGGGCTCGCCCGCACGTCCCAGGGACGGCCGCGTTTGTCGCTGCCATAAACGGAAACGATACTGCAACTATGGATAAGACACGCGAACCGCAGGACTACAAAAAGGCGAAAGAGCCGATCAACCCACTCGCCGGACCCTACGGGCATCCGATTCATCCGTTGCTGGTCACCATTCCCATCGGAGCGTGGATGTCGAGCGTCGCGTTCGATCTGATCGGCCCCACGAGCGAGGACGAGTTCGCGTACGCCATCGGTGCCAAACGCCTCATCGATATCGGCGTTGTGAGCGCGACGGGAGCCGCGATGTTCGGACTCATGGATTTTTTGAAAATCCCGCCGCGCACGCGAGCATGGTACACGGGCCTGACGCACATGGGCATGAATGTCGCGGCGCTAAGTTTGTTTGCAGTCAACAGCGCCACGCGCGGACAGCGGCTGCGCGGCCGGGAGCCCGGTCCGGCCGTCACCTGGTGGCAGCGCGGTCTGTCGCTGACGACGGCAATGTCGCTGCTGGTTTCCGGTTGGCTGGGCGGATCGCTCACGTATCATTACGGCGTCCGCGTCGCGGACGAAAACCATCAAAAACAAACGGGCTTCCGCACCGACGGCGCGCCGGAGCAAATCGAAAGCTTTCGTTAATTTTTGATATACCGGAGCTTTATGTAGACCGCTTTGGGGAACAGCCTAAAGTGGAATTGGAGGCTAATCCCCAGCAGTGCGATGGTCGATCGATGCCGGTGATGCGTACTCCGTCGCAAGCGTGCGGCACGCGGTCATCGAGCAACTACAAGTAATAACAGGCGACGAGCCCGACCTCTATCCTCTTGAAGCGGTATTGGGCGAATTGCTCGGCGCCGAAATGGAACGCGGACACATTGCGCTGGCGATCATTATCGAGCATGGTTACGGCGGTCCGATGGTCCACGTCTACACGCAGGGACGTTCCGCCGTGGGTTCGACGCGCGGCGAACTGCGGCAGGCGATTCTGCAAGGCACCCGATTGCCGATGTCGATCGAAGTGAGCCCGCAGGGCACGCACTATTGCCTCCGCCTTCCCGTCGCACAGGAACAAGACGGCGACGGCGACGTCCGGGAGGGCACCCGCTCGGGCCGTTAGGGGCGCCCGGCTTTTCTTGCATTGCTCGCTCTAGTGGGAATAGGTTCACTATGCCCGCATATCTCTTGGCTACCTTCACTCCGCGCGTCTTCCCAGCGTACGTCTACTGGGGCTTGTGGTGGTGGTGGTGGTGGATTATCATCCTGTTTCTGTGGCTGCTGCTGTTGCCGCCGTTCGGTTACGGTCGCCGCTGGTATGGCGTATATCGCACGCGGTACGGCAGCCCCGCGGCGTTTGCATACGTCGAACAGTGGCAAGCCGTTGAGGCGCGCTTCATCGATTCGCCGGCCGCCGCAGTTCAGGAGGCCGACGCCATCGTGAGCAACATGCTCAGAGGCAACAACGATCCGACATTGGCAAATGACTATCGGACCGCGCACGCGGTCTCGGACAAAGCTCGCAACGGAGAAGCGACGACGGATGAGCTGCGCGGCGCGATGCTCGCGTTTCGCGCGATCTTCGAGCACCTTGCCGGCGGCACTTCGAACGGCGGGCCTCCGGTACGACCTTGAAATAGCGGCTATCTGCAATCGTCCGCAGGCAGGCCAGCCGTCGCGGATGCGGCAAAGTATCGCGATCTATGCGGGCGTTGTATTGCGTTTTCGTCTTGATGTTGTCTTTGGCTGCCGTAAGAGCGCCCGCAATCGCGGTTCCGTCGCTGGCGCAGCCTTCGCTTTCACCGGACGGGCGTGAAATCGCGTTCGTTTCCGGTGGAAGCGTGTGGACTGTCGCATCGAGCGGCGGCACGGCGCGTCTCTTGGTCGACGACGGCGCGACCGACGAGCGCCCGATGTTCTCGCCGGACGGACGAAAACTCGCGTACATTTCATCTAAAACCGGCAACGGCGATATCTACGTGCTCACGCTGGCAACCGGCGTGGTCGCGCGCATGACGTACGACGACGGCTACGACGAACTCGACGGCTGGTCGCCCCACGGCACGTGGCTCTATTTTGCAAACTCCAGCCGCAACATTTACGGCGCGCATGACATCTATCGCGTTCGCAGCACCGGTGGAACGCCGATGCGCGTCTTTACTCAACCGTACATAAACGCGTTTCTAGCCGCGCCCGCGCCGCGCGGCGACGCGCTCGCGTTCGATGCACGCGGCTTTGCCGGTTCGCAGTGGTGGCGAAAAGGGCACAGCCACTTGGACGAATGTGAGATTTGGATACGCCGCGGCGAGGACAGCGCGACGTTCGAGCGCGTTACGGCGGGCGAGGCCAAAGATCAGTGGCCGATGTGGTCCGCCGACGCGACGACGCTCTATTTTATGTCGGATCGGAGCGGAGCGCAGAATCTATGGGAGCAGCGCCCCGGCGCCCAGGCGCGGCGCCTGACGCATTTCAGCGACGGCCGAGTCGTGTGGCCCAGCATCGCCCGCAACGGATCTTCGATCGTTTTCGAGCGTGGCTTCGGCATCTGGCGATACGAACCGCAGAGCGGACGCACGTTGCGCGTTCCAATTACGCTGCAGGGCGCATTGTCCGCGCCGCAGATCGCGCATGTTACGCTTACCGATCACTTCACCACGTACGCGATCTCGCCCGACGGCAAAAAGATCGTGTTTTTGGCGCACGGGCACGTTTTTGCGGCCGGCGCACAAGACGGCGGAACGGCGTTCAACGTTCCGCTGAACGGACGCTATGCACTTGGCGCGCTCGCGTGGTCGCCGGACAGCAACAGCGTTGCATACATCGCCGGACACGGATATGAGGGCGTCATCGAGACGTACGATTTCCTGAACGACCGCCGGCGACAGATCACCGCGAACGCGACGGACATCCGGTATCTGCAGTACCGGCCGCACGAAGCCGGACGCCCCGACGAGATCGCATTCGAGCAGTCGGGGCGCGCCGTGCGAACCATCGATGCCGACGGGACGCACGAGCGCACGATTGCAAGCGCCGTCCTTCCGTGGACGCCGTACGATCCGGATCGCCCGCTACAGTGGTCGCCTGACGGGAAATGGCTCGCATTTTTCGTGGCCGAACCGCACGGTTTCAGCAACGTGCACGTGGTCGACGTGGACCGGCCGTCAGAGCGGCCAGTTTCGTTTTTGGCCAATGCCTTCACCAACACGATCGCCTGGGACCCGCACGGGAAATTCCTGCTGTTCGATACGACGCAGCGCACCGAACCCGCGCAAGTTGCGCGCGTGGATTTAGTACCACGCACGCCGACGTTCGAAGAATCGAAATTCAAACAGCTCTTTACCCCGAGCGGACAACAGCGCACCGAGGTGCCGACAACGCCGGCGGCGGTCCATCAAACCAATGCCGCGCAGCGCAGCAAACCCGAGCAGCATCCGCGCATTGCAATTCAGTTCCCCGGCATTCGCGAGCGTTTGCAACTGCTGCCCGTCGGCCTGGACGTGCAGTCGCAAAGCATCAGTCCCGACGGACGGCTCCTGCTGATTACTGCAAGCGTGGCCGGGCAGACGAATCTGTACCTGTTCCCCCTGGGCGAGAGCGCTTCGGACCAGAGCGTCGCGCATCAGCTCACGTATTCTGCAGGAGACAAAAACTTTGCGGCCTGGGCGCCCGACGGAAAACGCATTTATTATCTGGATGGAAACGGCGTCGTGCACGTCGTCACCGGTGAGAACGCCAAAGATCAGCCGCTGCGCATTTCGGCGGAGTTCGATGATGACTGGAACCGCGACAAGGTCGAAGCGTTTACGCAAGCCTGGAGCGCGATTGCGGACTTTTACGCCGACCCGCACACGAACGGCGTGGATTGGGATGCCGTCCGGCGCAAATATGCGCCGCGGATCCAAAGCGCGCAGACGCCCGACGAGTTCCGGCGCTTGCTCTCCCTAATGATCGGCGAACTCAACAGTTCGCACAGCGGCGTGTATCCTCCGCGGCCGCCGAAACGCACCACTGGGCGGCTGGGCTTGAATTTTGACCGCCTCGCCTACGAACGCAGCGGCATACTGCGCATCACCGGTGTCGTGCCGCAATCGCCGGCTGACGTTTCCGGGCGCGTTCATGCGGGCGACGACCTCGTCGCGGTCAACGGCGTACGCGTGGGCGCCGGCACGAACCTGGATGCGCTGCTGGATAACACGATCGGCAAGCGCGTGGTGTTGACGCTGGGGCCGCCGTACCGCCAGGTCGCGGTGCAGCCCGTTAATTATGCGACGTCGATGACGTTGCGCTACCGCGAATGGGTGGACGACAATCGCGCGTACGTGCTGCGCGCCAGCGGTGGGCGTCTGGGATACGTGCACATTCCCGACATGTCGGCCGAATCGCTGGCGAATCTCTACAAGGATCTCGACGTCACGGACTTCGACAAAGCCGGCGTCGTGATCGACATTCGATCGAACGAAGGCGGGTTCGTCAACGCGTACGCGCTCGACGTCTTCGCGCGAAAGCCGTATCTGCGCATGTATCCGCGCAACATGCCGCCGGTCTCTGCGCGCGTGGAGCTGGGGCAGCGCGCGCTCGAGAAGCCGACGGTGCTGATGGTGAACGAAGAGACGCTTTCCGACGGTGAGGACTTCACGCAAGGCTACCGGCAATTGCACTTGGGCAAGGTCGTCGGCGTCCCGACCGCCGGCTGGATCATTTACACGTCCGCGATTACGCTGGTAGACGGAACGACGTTTCGTTTGCCGTTCGAACGCGTCACGACGCTTCAGGGCCAGAATATGGAACTGCATCCGCGTCCGGTCGACGTGTACGTCACTCGTCCCGTAGGCTCGCGTACCGATCCGCAACTGGAGGCTGCGGTGCGCACGCTGCTGCAGGAGCTGCGTTAGAGAAGGGACATCGCGATGGCGATGGCGTCGGATTGGTTCAGCGCACGCCCCTCGGCAACCAGTGCGGACAGGTCCTCCCCGCTGAGCTGTTCTTGGAGCAGCGCCGCAAGCCGTGCTCGCTCCTGCATCTCGACCGGTTCCATCAAGGAACCCAACGATTCAAACGTGACATCGACGTAGCCCTGCAGCCGGGCGGCGGCATCCGCTGCGCGGCCGCGCTCCACACTGATCATTGCCGCGTGCTGCAACGATACGGTCAGCAAAACGGACTCCTGACGCTCCTTGGTGACGGCAATCGTTTCGCGGATCACCGCTATTGCCTCATCGAGCTTTCCGGCCTGAACCAAGTACCCCGACAAGTTCGCAAGCAGAGCCGATCGCGATGCGGCAAAACGGGTCGCACTGGTCTGAGGCAGGATCTCCTTAACCAACTCGATAGCCCGCTCGATGTTGCCGTTTTTGGCTTCAAGTTCCGCCAAATTCAACGTCAATATGAGGAGCTGATTGTGGCGCCCGAGGTTGCGGCAAATCGCGCGGGCTTCTTGCGTGAGCGTGCGCGCTTCGTCGGTTTGGCCCAAGTAAAATTGTGCCAGCGAAAGCCGGCTGAGCGCAACTGCAACCCGATGGCGATCGCCGCGCCTGCGAGCGATCTCCAGCGCCCGGCTGAGCGGCTCCAGCGCCTCCTGCGCTTTATCCAGTTGACGCAACGTATCGCCGAACGCGACCAAAGAATCGAAAATTCTGGGCTCGTCGCCCAAAGATTCATAGAGGCGCAACGCCCGCTCCGACGCATCGAGCCGTCGAGCCTTTGAGGTACAGATTTGCCGTCAAGCCCGCGATCGCGAGCCACAGGGGTGCCGCCAGCGGGGTTTCGGCGCGCTCGCCGAGTAGTGCGATCACCGCGTCGCCGGCGCGCAGCCCCTCACCTTCCAGGGAGAGCTCTCTCCAAAGCCTTGCAAGCGATCCCGTTAACCCCACCGCGATCTCAATCTCGCCGCGCTCGCCTAGCGACCAGTCCAGTGCGCCGCGAAAGTTGTCCAGTTCGGGTGTATACGCAGCGACCCAACTGTCGTACGCTACCGCGTCATAATCTCTCTCGCAGCGCTCCGCAAGGCCCAAGAAATACATCGCGTGGCTGCGCGCAAAGAGATCACGTTCTCCGCTGCGCGCCAGCCGCTCCAACGCATATTGCCGCGTCGACTCCATCATTCGGTAGCGTTGTTCGGCGTCGCTGATTTCCGCAACCACGAGCGACTTCTCGACCAGGGACTGCAGCAAATCGACCGCTTCCCATTCCTGGATGCGCTCGTCGGCGCAGACGGCGGCCATCGCTTCGAGCGTAAACCCTCCCACGAAGATCCCGAGCCGGCGAAAAAGCATCTTTTCGCTTTCGGTGAGGAGATCGTAACTCCAATCGATAAGCGCGCGCAAAGTCTGCTGGCGCGGCAAAGCGTTTCGGCTGCCGCCGGTGAGAATGCGGAATCGATCGCTCAGGCGCTTATCCAGCTCGTCGACGCTCAAGACTTTTAGGCGCGGCGCTGCGAGCTCGATCGCTAAAGCGATTCCATCCAGCCGGCGGCAGACGCCGGCAACGATTCCGGCATTCGCATCGGTGAGCGCAAAGTTGGAAACGGCCGCACCACGCTCGGCGAACAGCGCCACGGCGCCATACTGCATTGCCGTCGCGGCGGTGAGCGGCGAGTTTGCAGGTGGAACCCGAAGCGACGGCATGCGGTAAACCGATTCGCCCGCAATTCCCAACCCTTCGCGGCTGCTGGCAAGGACTGTGACGCGGGGACAATGGTGTAGAATCTCATCGACCACCGCGGCCGCCTGAGCGACCACATGTTCGCAGTTATCGAATATAAGCAGCGTCGTCCGTTCACGCAATTCAGCAACGATCGCATCGATTGGCCGCTGCGCCGGAGCGACCGACAGGCCCAGTACGCCTGCGATGGTCGTCGCGATGAGCTCCGGATCCGTAAGCGGAGCAAGTTCGACGACCCACGCGCCGTCCGGATATGCGTCCAGGCGATCTGCAGCCACCTGCAGGGAAGTTCGAGTCTTGCCCACGCCGCCTGAGCCGACCAGCGTAACCAAACGCGACTTGACCAAGAGTGTTTGAATTTCTGCTACTTCTTCGTCGCGTCCCACAAAGGAGGTGAGCTGAAGCGGCAAATTATTGGGAAGCGCGGCAAGTGAGCGCAGCGGCGGAAAATCGCGCGGAAGATCCGGCGCAAGCACTTGGTACACTTGCTCGGGATAGGCCAAGTCTTTCAAACGATGCGCGCCCAGATCGTGCAGCGTCGCTTGCAGCGGCATCTGACCCTGCACGAGATCGGCCGTCACGCCCGAGACGAGGATCTGACGGCCATGGCCGATGCCGAGCAATCGAGCAACACGGTTTACCGTCGATCCGAAATAGTCGCCTTCCCGTTCGTCGGCATTACCGGTGTGAATTGCCATACGGACGTGCAATCCGCCCACGGCGCTCCAATCTTCCGCTTCAATAGCCCGCTGCGCGTCGATGGCGGCTGCGATCGCCGGCGCGGCCGTGGCGAAAACTCCGTAGAACGCATCGCCGACCGTCTTGAAGACATGGCCGCTTTCATGCTCGATGCTGCGGCGCACGATCGCGTCGTGTTTGCGAACCGCTTCCTGCATGGGGGCGCGATGCGACTCCCAGCGCTGCGTGCTGCCCTCAATATCGGAGAATAGGAAGCTGACCGTACCGGACGGGAGCAGCCGGCTTTCCATGGCGGGAGCGCTTTCGGTCACGCACCGTAGTTGGCGCCGGCACGCAGGCGCCCCTTGGCAGGCAAGCGGGAGGAGCGGCAAAGCAAAGGCACAACTTTTCTGATCCGTTTCTGGGTGACAATGAGTTTCGGCCATATCATGCATCGCACACTGTCATGGTGAGCATGTCGAACCAGCGCCGAGCCCGTCGAGGCGCGCATAATTGTTGGCTACGGGCGATGCAAAATTTGGGATTCGCCCAAACCGTTGAGCACGAACTGCACGGCCAAAGCCGCCAGGATGATACCCAGTACCCGTGTGACGACGTGAATGCCGGTCGTCCCGATCAGATGCTGAAACTTCGTGGCGCCGCGCATGAACAACCACGTGATGAGCAACGCCGCAGCGCACGCGACTACCACCGTCGCGATTCGGCCCGGGTCATTGCGCGCCAGGTTGATCAGCAGCATCACCGTGGCGAGCGTACCGGGACCCGCGATCATCGGAATGGCCAGCGGAAAGACCGCCGGATTCTCAGCCAGCGCGGCGCGCCGTTCTTCCTCTTCGGTACGTTTGGCGCCCGTCGGTCGTGCAAAGAGCATGTCGATCGCGATCAGGAACAATAAAATTCCGCCCGCAATCAGAAATGCGGCCAGCGTAATGCCGAGGTAGTTCAGCAACGGACGACCGATCGCGCCCATGACCAGCATCACGGCGGCTGCGACGATAACGGCCTGATCGACGACCTTCGGGCGACGTTCTGCGGGCAGCGACACCGTGGCCGCGAGCGTGAGCGGGATCATGCCGATGGGATCGATGATCGTAAACGCCGTAGCAAACGCCGTGAGCGCGAACTTCCAGTCCACCACGCCGTCCTTCGACGGCGCACTGGTTTTTCATCGCACCTGAGTTTGCGGCTTCAAACCTGTGCTGAGCGAAGCCGAAGCTTGTCATGCTGAGTTTGCCGAAGCATCGCCGAACCCCGGCCCTTCGACAAGCTCAGGGTGACAAAAAATCAGCTCAGAGTGACAAAAAATCAGCTCAGAGTGACATAGCCCAAAGATTGTCATGCTGACATAGCGCGAAGATTGTCATGCTGACATAGCCCGAAGATTGTCATGCTGACATAGCGCGAAGATTGTCATGCTGAGCTTGTCGAAGCATCGCCGAACCACGGCCCCCTTCGACAAGCTCAGGGTGACAAAAAATCAGCTCACGGTGACAAAAAATCAGCTCAGGGTGACAAAGCCCGAAGCTTGTCATGCTGACATAGCGCGAAGATTGTCATGCTGAGCTTGTCGAAGCATCGCCGAACCACGGCCCTTCGACAAGCTCGGGGTGACAAAAAATCAGCTCAGAGTGACATAGCCCGAAGATTGTCATGCTGACATAGCCCGAAGCTTGTCATGCTCAGCTTGTCGAAGCATCGCCGAGCGACCCTTCGACAAGCTCAGGGTGACAAAAAATCACTCAGAGTGACAAAAAATAAGCTCAGGGTGACATAGCCCGAAGATTGTCATGCTGAGCTTTGTTTATTGGAGACCCCTCCCTTGGGGATGTCGAAGACGTTTCCCAATGAGGGCTCCCTGGGCGGCCACGCTGCACTGACTTAATGGCCTTGACCACGATCGACAGGTTGGCGGGCCGCCCATGAGATCGACAACGACCGGACAGTATCGTAGGCCGCAGCGCCTGGAAGCACAAGGCAGGTCTGAGCGATCCGGGAGATCCTCGCGCCAACGACGTGAGGTGAGGATGAGTTGCATTCTGGGTCTGGATATCTCAAAAGAAACCATCGATGGGTTTTTGCTGAGCGAGCGCGGCGAGGCTTGGAAACAAATTGCCAACAACAGCAAGGGCATTGAGCAGCTCAAGCGTTGGCTGGTGAATCGTCACGTAAGGGAGTTGCATGTGTGCATGGAAGCTACCGGAACCTATTACGAGAACGTCGCTGAAGCGCTGGCAGATGCTGGTTACGTCGTGAGTGTTGTCAATCCATTGCAGGTGAAAGCATTCTCGCAGAGCATGCTTTCGCGCGCGAAAACCGATAAGATCGACGCCCGGATCATCGCTCAATTCTGCGTGGCGCATCGCCCGGCGGCCTGGACGCCTCCGACCCCAAAACAACGTGAATTACGCGGTCTTTTCCGCCTCTGTATGAGCATGAAGCAAACGCGGGCTGCCTATCGTGTGCAGATTCAAACTCCGAATCTGATTCCAACGGCCAAACGGACGATTGAAGAGCTGATCGCCAGCTTGGATACACAAATCAAGCAACTCGAAGAGCAACTCTCGAAGCTGATCGACGATGATCCCGACTTGCGGCGCCGGCGCGATTTGATCGTCAGCATCAAAGGCGCTTCTGATACAACAGCCGCCTTGATCCTTTCAGAGGTGCCGCATATCGAGGACTTCGCAGACTCCAAAGCGATTGCAGCCTTTGCCGGGCTATCTTCGAAAACCAGGCTCTCTGGGACGTCGGTAAAAGGCCGTGCGGGCATCAGTAAGATCGGCAATCCGCGGCTGCGCAAAGGGTTGTGGTGGCCCGCCATCGTCGCGATGACGAACGATCCCGTCATGAAGGCCTTCGCTGCTCGATTGCTAGCCGCCGGCAAACCCAAGAAAAAAGTCATCGTTGCCGCCATGCGCAAACTCTTGGTTGTGATCTATGGCGTGCTCAAGAGCGGAGAACCCTACCGAGGAGTACTTGCCAAACCGTGCTAGATACAGTATCTGTCGAAGCATCGCCGACCGACCCTTCGACAAGCTCAGGGTGACAAAAATCAGCTCAGGGTGACAAAAATCAGCTCGAGAGTGACAAAAAATCAGCTCAGGGTGACAAAAATCAGCTCAGGGTGACAAAAATCAGCTCAGGGTGACAAAAAATCAGTTCAGGGTGACAAAAAATCAGCTCACGATGACGACGAGAGCGCGTCGCGGTGGTGCGGCGCCATCAAGTCCAACTCCGGACCGATCGGAACAATGCGCGTCGGATTGATGTCGCCGTGCGTGCAGTAGTAGTGGCGTTTGATGTGATCGAAATTCACCGTGTCTGCCACGCCGTCGTACTGATAGAGATCGCGCAGATAACCCCACAGGTTCGGATAATCGACGATACGGCGCACGTTGCACTTGAAATGCCCATAGTACACCGCATCAAAGCGAATGAGCGTCACGAACGCGCGCCAATCCGTTTCGAGCGGCCGTTCACCGAACAGATAGCGACGCGAACGCAAGCGATCTTCCAGCGCATCGAGCGTTTCGAACACTCCGTACGCCGCCTCTTCGTAGACTCGCTGATCGGTCGCAAAACCGGCTTTATAGACCCCGTTGTTCAGCGTTTCGTAGATCCACTCGTTGAGGGCGTCTATTTCGGTGCGGTGTTCGGGCGGATAGAGGTCCAGTGCGCCGCGATCGCCGACGGCGTCGAACTGCGTTTCGAACATGCGCATGATGTCGTCGTCGTTGTTGCTGACGATCTGCCGAGTCTGCGTATCCCAGAGCACCGGCACGGTGACGCGGCCACGGTACGCCGGATCCGTCGCAGTGTACGCTTCACGCAGATAGTGAAAGTCGTTGACCGGATCGCGTGAGTAACCGGGCCCGTCGGCGAAGGCCCAGCCGCGCTCGTCGCGAACCGGATCGACGACGGTCATGCCGATCGCGCCTTCTAGGCGTTTGATCCGGCGCACGATGATCGTGCGGTGGGCCCACGGACAAGCCAGCGAAACATAGAGATGGTACCGCCCTGCTTGCACGGGGAATTCGGTACTGCCGTCCGCGCGAACCCACCGCTCAAACGCATCGCGCTGCCGGACGAACTGACCGCGCTGCGACTGTTCGGCCGGAAATTGCGCCTTCAATATCGGCGAACCGGCTGATCGAGATCGATCTCGCCGTGAATGCTCCCTTTGGTAACTTGCGAGCCTTCCGAGCCGGCGGAATCCTCGCCCGCTTCGCCGACTAACCGATGCGCTTGATCGCGCGTCAGCTCTTTTAAGTAACGGTCCGTCCCGGGCTCTTGCTTCTTGCCCTCGACCAGCGGACCGACGTCAAACGGCACAAACCCCGCGTCCTCGATGAGTTTGGCGACCTTCTTCTTCATCAGCGGATAGTCGCCGGCCATGAAGATGACCAAACCTTGACCGCTCTTATTCCACAGCGTCTCGTCCTTGAGCGTGTTGAACGCTTTGATGACTCTGGCGTTCTCGGCCTTTTTGGCAACGCATTCGCTGGACGAGAAATTGTCCTCGAACTCTTGCACGTGCATCTGTTCGTCGATGTACGGGTTCGTCGTGTCGATGACGGTTTGCCCTTCAAAGCGCCCGATTTGTTTGAGCGCTTCGTCGATGCTGTTCCACGGCACCGAAAACAACACGACTTCAGCGTGACTGACGGCTTCATACGGCGTCGTTGCCTTTGAACCGTTACCGCACTCCGAAGCGAGTTGCTCCAGCTTGCGCTCATCGTGTGAGAAACTAAACAGAATTCGGTGACCGGCCTTCGCCCATAAACGGCCGAGCGTTTGGCCGATGTCTCCGGAGCCGACTATTCCAATATTCATGGCCGCATTGTTCCCGCCGACCGGGTTCTTGTCACGCAGCCGAAAGGTTCAACCGCCGTTCAGATCGAGCACCACTTCGGTCGCGAGCGCGATAAAAAACCCGCACGCCAGCATCGAGGTCATCAACGCCGTAATGCCGGGCGTGCGGCGCAGCACGCTCCACAATTCACCGATGACGTAGACCAGCGCGCCGATCGCCGTTGCCAAAAACAGCACGGAGAGAATGGGCGAATGAAACGCGTACCCGACGACCGTGCCCAAAAACGTCGGTCCTCCGGCCACCAATCCCGCGAGCAGCAGCAGCCGCCGCGAGGGCCGAATCGACCGCCCTGAGAGGGGAGCGGCAATGCCGAAACCTTCGGTCGCGTTGTGCAGCGCGAAACCCACGATGAGCCCCACCGCGATCGCGGTGGCACCCGAGGCCGCCGACGCGCCGATGGCGAGCCCTTCGGCGAAGTTGTGGGCGCCGATGCCGATCGCGATGATCGAGGCGAGCAACATCGGATCATGCACTTCAGCGGCGGCTCGGCGCGACAGCCGCGCGGCCAGCGCACCCAAGCCGACAAGCCCTGCAAATAATCCACCGATGTATGCGACGGCCAGCCACACGACGTCGGCGCTCGACCCCCCCGTTGCGTGCCATCTCTGCGCGGCGCGCACGAGCGGCGAGGTGGCATTGCCGGCGATCTCCACGACCAAGTACACAAGAATGCCGATCGCGATGGCGTTGAGCGCTCCGATGGCGTGCGGCGAGATATTGCGCATCCGTGCTATCGGCAAGCCCAAGAAGATCGTCAGCCCTGCAATCGCGCCCAGAATGACGGTCCATCCGAAGGACAGCGCCGCAGGGCCTCCGCCGCCGAAACTGGGAAGCATGTGGCGCATCGCGCGATTCATCGCCGCAGCGTTATTCGGCGTACCCTCATAGTGCAGCACCGTGATCAAACCGTCCGGGAAGCCTTGACTGTCCTCAACGTGATCGAGAACATGGCAGTGCACGAGCCAATTTCCCGGCGATTGATCCGCAACGATGATGACGTCGACTCGCTGTCCCGGACCCAGCATGACCGTATCTTGAACGTCCGGAGCGGCAACGGGCTGGGCGTCACGCGCGATGATGCGCTGATAGTGGCCGTGCGTGTGCATCGTGTGAAAGTTCTCGCCGGACATGTTGATCCAGCGGATGCGCACGCGCTGTCCTTTACGCACGTCGATGGGCGCAGTCGCGGGATACTCTTTGCCGTTGAGCGTGAAATGATTCTCGCTCAAACTTTGAATCGTCCACGACGAAATCAGCTCGACGTCGTCGCGATCCGCACGTTCCGACGCGCTCGGATGCGCGGGCAGCACGATGAGCGCGCCGTACAGACCGCTGTTGACCATTTCTTCGTTGTCATGCGAGTGGTAAATGAACGTCCCTGGTTGATTGGCGGTAAAGACGTAGCGAAAACTTCCGCCGTTCATCACCATCGGCTGCGAAATGCCGGCAACGCCGTCCATGCCGATCGGAATGCCGTGAATGCCGTGCAGGTGCAGTGTGTCCGGAACGCGTTGCGCGTTATGGTAGTCGATGACGACGCGATCGCCTTGATGAACCACGAGCGTTGGCCCGGGAACCACGCCGTTGTACGTCTTAGCCATTACCGTAAGCCCCGGCTGCAGCGACCAGGGCGCGTCCCGTTCCACCAAGTGAAAGGTCCGCGTTCGCCCTTGGGTTTGTGCCACGGCAGCGAACGTGCCGTCGCTGCGGCGGTTGAGCCGCGACTCGCCTGGAGCGGGCGTCGCGGCGGGAATCGTCCCGCGCAGCGGCTGAAGTCCGACCGTCGCGGGATTCACGCCGGCCGTCGTTTCGTCGTTGTCCGCCCGCGCAAAAAGAGAGCAAGCGGTCACCAAAAGCGCCACAAGAGCCGCGACATAGGCGAGGCGAAGAACTTTATTCGGCACGCCTAATACTTAGGGGAGCATCGCCCCGTTCCCGCCCTGCTCGGCTGCTGCCCTTTCGCCGGCTCGGGTATCACTACAGATATGGCAAATACCAAAAACAAGCAGAAAGTCGTCGTTATCACAGGCGCTTCGGGCGGGATCGGGCGTGCAGCCGTGCGCGAATTCGCCAAGCACGGCACCACTCTCGCGCTCGTGGCGCGCGGTGAGGAAGGGTTAGAAGCCGCGCGGCGAGACGCCGAACAGCTGGGGTCGCGCGCGATCGCCATCCCCGCTGACGTATCCGATCCGAACGAGGTCGAACAGGCAGCGCAACGCGCCGAGGAGGAGCTCGGGCCGATCGATATATGGGTGAACGTCGCGTTCACTAACGTCTTCTCCGAATTTTGGGACGTCACGCCCGAAGAATGGCGGCGGGTCACCGACGTAACCTATTTGGGTTACGTCTGGGGTACCATGGCTGCGATCAGACGCATGCGTTCCCGCGATCGCGGCACGATCGTGCAAGTGGGATCGGCGCTCTGTTATCGGAGCATTCCGCTGCAGTCGGCCTATTGCGGCGCTAAGAGCGCAATCCGCGGATTCACCGATTCCATCCGCTGCGAACTAATTCACAACAAGAGCAACATCAGAATCACCATGGTGCAGATGCCGGCGGTCAATACGCCGCAGTTTACGTGGAATCGCGTGAAGAGCGGGCTGAACCACCCGCAGCCGGTGCCGCCGATTTTTCAGCCGGAAGTGGCCGGCAGAGCGATTTACTGGGCCGCGAACAAGACGCCGCGCGAAATGTGGGTCGGCTTCTCGACCGTCATGGCTATCGTGGCGCAAAAGATCGCGTCGCGCGTCGCCGACGTGTACTTGGGCCGCACCGGATACGCATCGCAGCAAACGCAGGAGCCCACCAAACCGAATCGCCCCGACAATTTGTTCGAACCGGCGGATCGGAGCAAGGATTTCGGCGCGCACGGCGAGTTCGACGCGCAGTCCAAACCACGCAGTGGGAAACGGAGCTCATCATGAACCGCCAGTGGGTGATCGGCGGCTTAGCGCTGGCCGGCGCGGCTGCAGGGGCGATGCTGCTGCGCTCCGCAAGGGACGGCGATTGAGGCGTTGGGTCAGCACGTCGCGGGTTAGTGCTTAACGCAGGGGACGCGCCACGCGTCCAGCGTAGAAATGGCGACGGAGGGACGATTCATGGCATTGTTCGTCTTAGTCGCCATCACGTTTATCGCTATTGCGCTCATTATATTCTTGTGGATGAAGTTTCCAACGACGCCGCGGACGGATGATATTTTAAGCGGTGCGGGAATCGGCTTCGGCATTTCGGGGCTCTTATATGTCCCGTTTGACGCTTACCAATCGCGCGATCCACTAGCACTCGCGACGTCAATCGCCTCACAGATATGCTTGATTGTCGTTTGTTGGATCTCGATCAGGAACCGCGGAAGCCGAACGACGTCGCAATAAGGAGTGGAATCCATTCGACGTCTTGCAGTGGTGCTACGGCACCCTTCGACAAGCTCAGGGTGACAAGCCTAAGTGCTGAGCGAATCCGAAACTTGTCATGCTGAGCTTGTCGAAGCATCGCCGACCCTTCGACAGGCTCAGGGTGACAACGTCACAAGCCCGAAGCTTGTGCTGAGCGAATCCGAAACTTGTCATGCTGAGCTTGTCGAAGCATCGCCGACCCTTCGACAGGCTCAGGGTGACAACGTCACAAGCCCGAAGCTTGCGCTCTGAGCCTGCCGAAGCGACAAGCTCAGGGTGACAAGGCGCTACCAGAGCGTGCCGCCGCCGACCAGGACGTAGAGGATCGGGCCGATGCCCCACACGATGCTGACCACGCCCCAGATGAGCTTCTGCGCCGGGGCCAGGTCGTTTCGTCCGGAGAGGTTCAACAGGACGAGAATAAACGCGATCGGATGAAGGATCAGCGCAACGACTATTTCCAGTAGGAGTTTCATGGCCTCGTTGTACCCGTCCAAGACCGCCGTCGCCAAGAGCCGCAACCCGTTTCGCGCTCGGCACAATGCCCCCGTGGCAATCATCACGATTACCGTGATGCTCGGCCTGATCATGGCGATCATCGATGCGACGATCGTCAACGTGGCACTCAGCGACATCGCGGGCAATCTGGGCGCATCGATCGACGAAGTTTCCTGGGTCGCGACCGGCTACATCTTGGCCAGCGTCATTACGATGCCGCTCAACGGATGGCTCACGGCGTACCTGGGACGCAAGAATTTTTATGCCGGCAGTCTGGCCATTTTCACGATCGCATCCTTCATGTGCGGCACGGCCCACAGCATTTGGCAATTGGTATTTTATCGCGTGCTGCAAGGCTTCGGCGGCGGCGCGCTGCAGCCGACGGCACAGGCCATTCTCTTCGAAACGTACCCGCCTGCAAAGCGCGGCGCCGCAATGGCGATCTTCGGTTTGGGGGCGATGGTCGGGCCGGCAGTCGGTCCAACGCTGGGCGGCTACATCGTCGACAACTATTCTTGGCCGCTGATCTTCTACATCAACTTGCCGATCGGTATCATCGCGTTCCTGATGACGTTGATGTTCATTCCGAATCCGCACTTTTTGGAAAAGCCCAAAGGCGGCATCGACTGGCTGGCATTGGGCCTCATGTCCGCGGGCTTGGCCTCGCTGCAATACGTGCTGGAACGCGGCCAGCACGACGACTGGTACCAGTCCGACACCATCTGGACGCTCTCGATCCTGGCGGTTGCCGCGCTAACGTGGTTCATCGTCAAAACGCTGCGCGACCGGCATCCCTTAGTGAACTTGGGGGTGTTCCGATACCGCACGTTCACGATCGGCAATATCATCGGCATCATCACCGGTTTTGGATTGTTCGGCACGAGTCTAATCTTGCCGCTGTTCTTTCAGCTCGTTCTCGGATTCACTGCGTTCGACACGGGACTTGCGCTCTTGCCCGGCGCGTTGGCCACCGCGGTAAGCATGCTCGTCGTCGGCCGGCTGGTCGGACGGCTCGACTCCCGATGGCTCGTCGGCTTCGGCATGATCGTGTTCGGCGTCTCGACGTGGATGATGGGATATCTCAATCAAAACGCCGGGTACTGGGACGTGTTTTGGCCGCGGCTGGCGCAAGGTTTCGGTCTGGGCTTTTTGTTCGTTCCGCTCTCTACCGTCACGCTCGGTGCGGTCCCGAAAAACGAACTCGCGGGCGCGACCGGCGTCTCCACGCTGCTGCGCCAGCTGGGGGGCAGCTTCGGAATCGCGGTATTGACCACGCTGCTGGCGCGCGAGGCGGCCATCGCGCAGAGCGAGCTGGCCTCGGGTGTAACCTCGACACACGGCTATCCGCTCTCCACGCTGAACCAAATCGTCGGCGTGGCCTCGCAGGTCATCAGCTACGACTACCTGTTCCGCCTTTGCGCGATCGTGTTCGTCGTGTGCACGCCGCTGGTAATTTTCATGCGGCCCTCGCGCCGCGGCGGCAATGCCCCCGCGATGGCGGCTGTAGACTAGCGCATGCGCACGTTCGCCAGCGACAACACTGCACCGGTCGCGCCGGAGATTTTGGAAGCGATTGCGCGTGCGAACGAAGGCGATGCCGTGTCTTACGGCGACGACCCGTACACCGAACGCGCGACCGAGCGCTTGCGGCAGATCTTCGGCGCCGACGTAGACCCATATTTCGTCTTCAACGGCACCGGCGCCAACGTCGTGGCGCTCAGCTCTCTGCTCAAGCCCTACGAAGCGGTCATAACGCCCGCCTCGGCGCATCTGCAAACCGACGAATGTGGAGCGTTCGAGCGGTTCGCCGGCTCCAAAGTCTTGCCCGTGAACACGCCCGACGGTAAACTGCGCATCGCGGACCTGCAGCCCTATGCCGGAAAACTTCCCGACGAGCATCACTCCACTCCGCGCGCGATCTCGATCTCTCAGTCCACCGAATACGGCACGCTGTACACGCTGCCGGAGATCCGCGCGCTGTGCGAATTCGCCCATGGGCAAGGCTGGTACGTGCACATGGACGGCGCGCGCATAGCCAATGCCGCGGTCGCGTTGGGAGCGCAGCTGCGCGAATGCACGCGCGATCAAGGCGTCGACGTGCTTTCCTTCGGCGGCACGAAAAACGGGCTGCTCTTCGGCGAGGCGATCGTGTTTTTCGACGCCGCGCTGCACGCGGGCGCCGCGCGCTTCGTGCGCAAGCAAGCTATGCAGCTCGGCTTCGAAGATGCGCTTCGTTGCCGCTCAATTTCTCGCGCTGCTCGAGGAGGAACGCTGGCAACGCTACGCGGCGCACGCCAACGAGATGGCGCGGCGCTTAGAGGAGCGCGTTCGCGAGGTCCAGGGCGTGCGCATCACCCGCCCCGTTCAGTGCAACGCCATTTTTGCGACGCTCGATCGGGCGCTCATCCCGCAGCTGCAGCGCGAGTGGTTCTTCTACGTGTTCGACGACGCACTGCCGGAAGTACGTTGGATGACGCACCATGCGACGCGAGCGGACGACGTCGACGCGTTTGCGCAAACGATCATGCGAGCAACTTCCGCGCCTGCGGGTTGAGCGCGCGAGCGCGCCACCGCATTTCGTAATTGAGCCGCGCAAGCGCATTTTGCGCCCGCCGTGCCGGCGACTGACGTTCGCAAATCAGCGTCGTCGACAACGGCAAACTCCGCTGCGCGTTCTTGCGAAAGGCGGGCGATCGTCGAACGGGCTGCGGATGGGTGCCGGCCCGAAAAGCGCAGGGCGCGCCCCCAGCGGTGTTCGAATTCGAAATACGTTTCGGCACGCACTTCGTCGAGCTGGGGTTCGTCCACGATGCGGCCCGGTGCGCCAAGGCTCGAATAGTGGCGGCCCTTTTCCGCAAGGCGCCGAGGGGGCATGACCCATCCGTAGTGCGCGTAGACGTACGGCAGGGCCAGACGCGCGCCGCTCGCACCGTGCAGCCGTTCGTGCACGCGGCCTTCCCAGCGCAGTTGCGGAGAAAACCGGAAGAACGACATCCGCCGTTCGATCGACATGTACCAGGCGAACGAGGCAAAAAAGTGCCACGTGTAGCCGTCGATGAAGTCGACGCCGGGAGGAACGAGACTTAGGTTGCCTGCGATGCGAGCAAAGGCCGGCGCGTGCACTTCGTCGGCATCCACGAATGCCGCCCACTGCCCGGCATCGTGTTCGCGGTGCAATCGCAAGCAGACGTTGCGCGCGGTAGAAAAATCGACGAACGGCGTGCGGTCCAGAATCAGACGTCCCGATCGGCCAAACGCGCTGCGCTGCAGCGCGTCCGCGTGCGGTGACGGATCGGGTGCGTTGTCGTTGACGATGAGCGTTTCGCACGCGCCGTGCAGCGATTCGCACAGCGCGCCCAAAAACGGTTCTTCGCATGCTCCCAGCAGCAAGTGCGCTGCCACGCGCATGCGCGATCCGGGGGACTCCGCGTTGTTCTGCGCCAACCTCGCTCCTGGTGAAACGTGCGCTACGTCTCGCGGTGGACGCTCGCGACGCAGCATCGGATACGCGCGGTATCGGCCGCTACACGCGCGCAATCCTTCGCCGCCTGGTGAAGCGGGAGGATTTGGATCTCACGCTGCTCGTGCGCGGGCCGTTTGCGGCGCGGCATCGCGCGCAGCTGCGCGTCACCCTGGGGAGCGATCGCTTTGGGGTCGCATCACGCGCGCCCGGCACCGACGTAGTATGGCATCCCGCCAACGGCACGTTCTTTCGCGGCCGCCCCAGCGTTGCGACGATTCACGACGTGGTGCCGTTTCGCTTTCCGCACCCGGATCCGGCGCGACGGGCACATCAGCAGGGACCATTTTGGCGTTCGGTCCGCGAGGCGAAGCGCATTATCGCGGTCTCTCAGTTCGATCGCGAAGAGCTTGCCGACGTGTTCGGCATCACCTGTGAACGCATCGAGGTCATTTATCACGGCGTCGATCCGGAGTTCTCTCCGGGTGAACCAGGCGAGGAGCTTCCGCGCGATTTGCGCAGGCCGTATCTGCTCTTCGTCGGCGATCCGGCCGCTGAACCACGCAAGAATTTCGAACTGCTGCACCAGGCATATCGAAGCGCCTTCCCATCGATCGATGCTCCGGCGCTCGTGGTCGTCGGCCCAAGCGATCCGCGGCGCGCGGGCGTCCGCTACGCGGGTGCGGCTGCCGGCGATGCCGCCGGCGCGGGTGATGCGCGCCTGCTCGCGCTCTACCGCGGCGCGCTGGCGCTATGCGTTCCCTCGTACTACGAAACGTTCGGCATGCCGCTGATCGAAGCGATGGCGTGCGGCACACCCACGATTGCAGCCCGCGCGAGCTGCTTACCGGAAATCGGCGGTGATGCGGCACGCTATGCGCCGCCCGATGATGCGGCAGCCTGGAGAGAGGCGTTGCGCGAGATCGTTGAAGACGACGCGCTGCGGCAGCGGCTGCGCGTTGCGGGCTTGCAGCGCGCGATGCATTTTACGTGGGAGGAAAGCGCGCGCCGCCATGCGGAGGTCTTCTTTTCGGCATGAGCGACATTCATTTGGCCACGGCGCTCGTGCGGCGCGGCAACGCGATGCTGCTCGTGGCCTCCCGATATCCCAATCACGCGCAGACGTTGTGGAACATGCCGGGAGGCCGCCAACAGGCGGGCGAGTTGCTGGCTCAAACGGTCGTGCGCGAGCTGCGCGAAGAAACCGGAATGAGGGGCACCGTGCGCGAGCTGTGCTACGTGAGCGAATCGTACGACGGCGCGATGCACTTCACGAATTTTACGTTTTCAGTCGATGCAGCCGGGGAGCCCAACGTACCGCGCGTGCCGGGCGACCACGTTGAGGAAGCAGCGTGGGTGACGATCGATGAAGTGCCCCGTCGCATCGCGGTTGCAGTCGTGCGCGAGCCGCTGCTCGCGTTTTTGCGGGGTACCCTTCCGCGTTACGCCGGGTACGCCGAAGCCGGCATCACGATCGAGTTTCCCGACTGACGCCACTCCGCGCGATCGAGCCGGTGCATGAGTACGTCCACCGGATGTCCGCTTACGGTGGCACCGCGCGGCAGCGTTGTTTCGAACGTGAAGCCGACGTGCGCGAGCACGCGACGCGATGCCGCATTCTCCGGGACGCAAAACGCGTTTACGCGATCCAGATTTGCGCGTTCGAACGCCTCCTGCACCAACGCGCGCACCGCTTCGCTGGCCATGCCGCGGCCGCGATGGTCGCGTACGATGCTGTATCCGATCTCGCCGATTGCGCGCTCGCGCTCGGCGATGCGAAGGGACACCCATCCGATTGGCTTGCGGCCATTCGTCACGTGCAGAAGCCATTCGAACCGGCCGGCCGCCCCTGAATGCAGCTCCTTGGGGCGCTTGGCCACCATGTCCGAGAAGGCGGACGCGGAAACGCTGGGCAGGTCCTGGTACGTGCGCAAGTCCGGTTGCTGCAGCAGCGTCCACAGTGCCGCGGCGTTGCCGACGGTCACCGGCACCAGGCGCAGCCGGGGCGTTCGAATCGTTCGCATCTCCGGCTTTATGGTACCACGCAGCGTCGTGAACGATACGCATGGATTTGCAAAGCGCCTACAACGGCACGCGCAGCGCCGAAGTGACCTTCGATGCGCGCGTTACCTCGAGCCCGCGGTTCTTCTTGGGCAGCCGCACGCACTGCGTGCACGAAGCGTTCGACGCGCGAACGGCGGCCGGATCGGTGGAGATCGTCGACAACGTGGGAATCGCTCCCCGGGTCCCGGTTCAGCCCGGAGACACCATAGCAGTGCGCGGCGAGATGGTGCACGATCCGGGCCGTCTGCCCGTCGTGCATTGGACGCATCACGATCCCGCCGGACGGCATGCGGACGGCTTCATTCAGCTCCGGGGGCGGGTGTATGCGTAGCATTCTTGCCTAGCGCGATCAACTGCGGAATCGTCACGAAGCGGTAACCGTCGCGTTTGAGTGCGTCGATGATGATGCGCGTGGCTTCGATGTCTTGGCTGCGATCGCACACGTGCGGGTTCAGATGCTTGCTCGCGCAGAGCTGTCCGCGGTTGCCGTCGTGCAGGACGATGATGGAACCGTCGCTGACGCGCGGCAGGATACGCTGCGCGATCACGTGCGGGGGCGGATAATCCCAATCGCGTGCGAGCGGCACGGACCACATCACCACGGTGTAGCCGAGTCTCTTGGCAACCTGCATCACGATCCAATCGCGCGCGCCGAACGGCGGGCGCATCAGCCGCGTGTGCACGTGAGCCGCGCGGTAAATCGCCGCGTCGGTGCGCTGCAACGAAGCTCGCACGTCTGTCCGCCGCATCACGATGAGGTGCGGATGATCCCAGGTATGGTTGCCGATCGCGTCCCCATCGCGGACTTCGCGTTCGACCACGCGCGGATATGCCTGCGCCGCGCGCCCGACCAAGAAAAACGTCGCGTGCACGCGCTCGCGTTCGAGCACCTGCAGAATGCGATTCGTGTACGGGGGATTGGGGCCGTCGTCGTACGTGAGGGCCACGACGCGCTCGTTGGTCGGCCCGTGTGTGAGGGTCCGTCCGAAGATCTGGTTCGTGGGCTGTTCGAAAAGTTCGTAGCCGACGAATGCGATCAGCGCCAGCGCGCACAGTCCCGCGAAGATCGGCAAGACGAAACGCGGCACGATCGCGCTAGTGCGAGTTGCGCACGAGCGCTTGCGCGCGCGCAACCCCGGCGCGGAACGAGGGGGAGCCGAAATTGCGGAAGGCGCGCACGATCTTCTCGTAGCGCGGATCGGCCAGCGAAGTGCTCTTCAGTTTGGTTAGATCCGGCGTTGGGCTGTTCGGACTCAGCTGAATCTGAAACTGCCGGCCGGCAGTGACCGCCCAGTAGTGCGGATCCGTAAAGGTAACCGTGCGGGAGCCTTGCTTGTTCTCCGCGACTTGGTGAATGTGCAGCGTGTAATCAACGTCCGTATTTCCCGCGGGCGGCTTGTTCATCAATTGCCAGATGCCGTCTTGCACGATCTCTTCGAAGAAGAACGTCACCGCGTACGTCTTGTCCGGCGGCAGCACGATCGTCACGACTTTGCCCGAGTACCCTTGGATCTTGTACTGTGCGCTCGATATGCCGTTTTGGTTGTGCATTACATATTGTTCGAGGAATACAGGGGGCTTGTCGTATTTGATGTTCAGCGACACGTCGAGCACGCTGCGCGCGTGCAGCACGTTGGCGACTTCCTGCTTATGCTGGAAGTCGGGCCATTTGATGAACAGCAGCCCGCACACGATAAAGATGACCGCAAAGACGAACACGGCGGTCCCGAACCAGTTATCGCGGCGCATCCAGCACTCGATTCACCACTGCATCCGCGAGGGCATTCTCTTTGCGGCGCACGTGACGCACGTCGACGTGCTCGAACTTGCGCAGCAGCGCGCTCACGCGCCGGTGCAGCGGCTGCAGATCCGGATGCTTTACCCGATATTCGCCGGAGAGCTGCTTGACGACCAACTCGCTGTCCATGCGCACCGCCAACCGGCGCACGCCGTATGCGAGCGCGGCCTCAAGACCTAATTGCAACGCGGTCCATTCGGCGACGTTGTTGGTCGCAGTGCCCAAAAATTGTCCCACTTCCTGCAGGATCGCGCCTTGCGGGGAAACCAATACCGCGCCCGAAGCCGCAGGCCCGGGATTGCCGCGGGATCCGCCGTCCGCGAAGAGCGTCGCACTGGGTTCATCAGGGTCGTTCAACGCCCGCTTGCATTCCAATCGTGCCGTCCTTGGCTCCTGCCCGCGCCGGTTTTCCACGCGCAGTCGCATACGCTGCACCAAATCCTCCACAGGTTTTTTTTCCATCCACACCCTCTCCACAAGAAACCCGCAAGACGCCTCTCGTACTACTCTCGCGTGACGCACAGCGGACCAAATTATACGATCGTTATGACCACGGGCTCTTACGTGGTTTCCCATGAGGTTGCCGGGCGCGTCTTAAAAGCCGTTCGCAGCAACGCCAAGGACGTTACCATCGTGACGGCGTCCCGCGGTTCCGCGCCGCCGCTACAGCTCACGCTTATCGTCAGCCACATCGTCTCGCTGACGCAGCACCATCAAGATACGAATGCCGCGGAGGAGGAGCACTACGAAGTGTGGCGTCCGGGCAGCGCAATTCACGCAGTGCGCTAACTGCGCGGCGCGATGCAAGATAAAGAATCCCGGCGTGAAAGCGTCGGGATTTCTCTGTAGTGGTCGGGCTGACTGGATTCGAACCAGCGACCTCTTGACCCCCAGTCAAGCGCGCTAACCAAACTGCGCCACAGCCCGATGCGTCATGATGACGACGCTGGCAAGGCGCCTGTGGGATTGGCCGTCATCACGATCCATTCCCCTTCCAGATCGCGCGTCCGGCCGGCTTCGCGCCACCCGGTCTTCTCGTACAGCGCGAGCGCGCCGCGGTTCCAGGGCCGCACTTCCAGCCGCACCTCCGGTACGCCGAACTCACGCATGGCGCGCATGCCTGCGCGCATCAGCGCGGTCGCGATGCCACGTCCTTGTGCGTGCGGGTCGACCGCAATGTTGAGCAACTGCGCATCGCCTCGGCTGCGGAACCGGCCACCATTTCGAATGAACGACACTTTGTTGAGCAGCAAGCGCGGAATGGCCGAAACGCGCAAACCGAAGCCGCCTCGCAACGCCATGAGTGCCCATCGTATGACGGCGCCGCGACGGATCGCTTCGCGCTGCACGCGTTTGAGGCTCGGGACGAAGATCGCATATCCCACCAGCCTGCCCGTCTTCGCGCGCAGCCAGAAACGCGCGCGGCTCGACATCCCGAATGAACGACCACACGTGCACGAAAGAACGCGGACGAGCATCCCGCCGGTAGTGCGAGGAATGCTCGTCTGCAAATGCCCGATAGAAGATGTCGGCGGCGCTCGCAACTTCGCCGCGTTCCAGCGGACCGACGGTCAGCGCGTGCGCGCGCCTCCCTTGCCCGCTTTGCGTACGCCGTTGCGACGTCCCGTTACGGCTTCTTTCAATCCTCGGCCCGCGACGAACGCGGGAACGTTTCGTTCCGGTATGTTGATGATCGCCCCCGTTTTGGGATTGCGACCCTCGCGCGCCCTGCGCCGGCGAACGACGAAACTTCCGAACGGCGTGAGCGCGACGCGCTCACCTTTTTGCAGGGCAGTTTTGATTTCGGCGAGCAGCAGTTCCACGATCTCGCCGGCTTTGCGCTTGGATAATTCCGCTTCGGCTGCGACTGAATCGATGATATCGGCTTTCGTCAAAGGAAAATCCCTTTCCGCGGCACGTGAAGCCAGACCCGATGGACAAGCCGCCTGGGAAGCGGATATACGCAGGCGCGCATGGGCCTCCTGCCGTTCGCTTAATGTTAAGCCTGAGCAACGGCGCGCAGCGCGAGCAAATACGAACGCATTCCAAAACCACCCACGCTGCCTACGCACACCGGTGCGATGACGCTCGTGCGCCTGAACTCCTCGCGCGCGTGCACGTTCGAGAGATGGACTTCGATCACCGGAATTGCGATTGCCGCAATCGCGTCCGCAATTGCATAGGAGTAGTGCGCGTACGCGCCCGGATTGATCAGTACCGCATCGCACTCTTTGCGTGCAGCGTGCAGTTCGTCGATGATTGCGCCTTCGCTGCTGTGCTGAACGGTGCGTACGTCGACGGCGAGTTCGCGCGCCAGCGCGACGATCGCCGAGTCGACGTCCTCGAGCTTTTCTTTGCCGTAAATTTCCGGGTCCCGTTCGCCCAGCAGATTCAAATTGGGTCCGTGGATGACCAGCACGCGCATGCCCTGCGCTTCGCAGGGGGATTGCGCGCGCCCTGGATAACACGCCGCACTATGCCCGATCTGATCGTCAGCGCATCCGCGCCGGATGCCGGCTTTGCCGTCGTCGCAGGAATCACCACCGAACTGGTGCGCGAAACCCAGCAGCGGCATGGGCTCAGTCCCACCGCAACGGCCGCGGTGGGGCGCCTCACGACGGGCGCCGCATTGCTTGCCAGCAGTTTAAAAGACAAAGAGCGCATTTCACTGCAGATATCGGGCGATGGACCGCTGCGCAGCCTCGTCTCCGATGCATGGCTGCTCGACCGGGAGCGCATTGCGGCGCGCGGCTACGCGAAAGAACCCACGGCGGATCTGCCGCTCAACGACCGTGGAAAATTCGACGTTGCGGGCGCGGTTGGATCTGGTTCGATGCAAGTGACCAAGTCGTTCGAACTCGGCCAGCCGTATGTCGGCGTGGTTCCACTCTACAGTGGAGAGATCGCCGAAGACATCGCGGCGTATCTGGTCAATTCCGAACAAATTCCCAGCGTCGTCGCTCTGGGCGTACTCGCGAATCCGAACGGCGTTAGTGCTGCGGGCGGCATGATCGCGCAAGTACTGCCGGGTGCCGATGAACGCGCGGTTGCGGCCCTGGAAGAGCGCGCACTCGCGATGCCGGCGGTCACCAGCCTGATCGCGGACGGCATGGATGCGCACCAACTGCTGCACGCGCTGGCCGGCGATGCCGGACTACGATCGCACCGAACGGTCGACGTGCTCTTCGGGTGCCGGTGCTCGCGCGAAAAAGTGGAAACGGCGCTGCTGGGGCTGGGCGCGGACGAGCTTCGAAAGATGGCGCGTGAGCGGCCCGAAACCGAAGCTGACTTGCGAGTTCTGCAAGAAGCTCTACGTCTTTACGTCCGCGGAAGTCGAAGTGTTGGCCGACCGGCTCAAAAGAGCTTAGCCGGCGGCTCCCGATAGGGCTCGATGCGATCCCAAAACGCTTCTTTGATGCGGCCGCGATCGTTTTGGTACCACCACCCGCATTCGCAGCGAATCGGCGGATCGCCGGGCGCGGGGTAATTGTATTCGCGCGTGCACCGTTTGCACACGAACTTCCGGTCTGCGGGCGGTTTGAGGGACGAGGTGTACGTAATGGCTTGGTTACGCGTGGCGGCCTTCTCTTTCACGGCACGATCCGGATGAACTTGCGCGATCCCACGGAAAGCACGGCCGGCTCCCGCGCCGTCCAGCTCGCTTTCGGGTCGCTGACGAGTATACCATCGACCTTCACGCCGTTCCCGCAGATTAGTCGCTCCGCGGCGCGCTTGCTCTCCGCAAAGCCGGCCGCGACCATGACGTCCGAGACTCGGCGCGCATCGCCCAGCGAGAGTTGCGGCAGGTTCTCCGTCGGCAACTCCTTTCGCTGAACGGTTCGCTCGAAATACTGCAGCGCCGCGGCTGCAGCCTCGCCGCCGTGATAGCGCGCAACCACGTCACGCGCCAACTGCTTCTTCTCCGTCATTGGGTGTAAACGCCCGGCGTTTAAACCCGCGGCCAACTCGCGAACCTGCACGGCGGAGCGAAACGCCGCCAGACGCGCGTATCGTGGAATCATGTCGTCCGAGATACGCATCAGCTTGCCGAACTGCTGCTCCGGCGGCTCCGTCAAGCCGACGTAGTTGCCCTTCGATTTGGACATTTTTTCCACCCCGTCCAAGCCTTCAAGCAGGGGGAGCGTCATGCAGACCTGTTCCTGCTGGCCCAGCTCCCGTTGAAAATGTCGCCCCATCAGCAGGTTGAAGAGTTGATCGTTGCCGCCGAGTTCGACGTCGGCATGCAACGCGACGCTGTCGTACGCCTGCGCAACCGGATATAAGAACTCGTGCAACGATATCGGCGTGCGGCCTGCGTATCGGGCGCGAAAATCTTCCCGTTCGAGCATTTGCGCGACCGTAACGCGCGAGAGCAGGCGCAGAAGATCCGCCATTCGCAGGGGCTCCAGCCAATTGGAATTGTACTCCAGCACGATGCGATCCATGTCGAGCACTTTGGCTGCCTGCTCGGCATAGGTTTGCATGTTTGCTTCGATTTCTTCGGTCGAAAGCGGCGGACGCAGTTCGTTGCGTCCGGTCGGATCGCCGATGCGCGCGGTAAAGTCGCCGATCAGCAGCACGACGCGATGCCCGGCCTGCACGAATTGCTGCAGCTTGTGCAGCACGACGGCGTGGCCGATGTGCAAGTCGGCGCTAGTCGGATCCAACCCCAGCTTGACGGTCAGCGGCGCGCCCTCGCACAAGCGCGCTTCCAGTTCGCTTCGCGTTTCGACGTGATCGAAGCCGTCCAGCAGCTCTTCCGCGGTCACCGGCATAGAGCGAGCGGCATTCGTCACACTACCGGCGCGCCCTTCGGCCTCATCGGACTGCAATTTCGTGGCTGCACCATGATGCAGGCAGCGCAGATTCAACGCCCGCCGGGCGGGGGCACGAAGCGCGTAGCGATCCGCAGGTGCAGAAACAGCCGGGACGGTACGATGCTGTATGCGACTTCGTCTTTGTCGAGAGGAGATATAAATGCGGAATTCTCACCGCTTCGGCGTGAGCGAATTCACAACGTGGCCGTGGTCCTTCGAGCGAGACGTCGAACGTTATTCAGCGCACGGGATCGCGGTCATCGAAATCTGCCAGTTCAAATTGAACCTGAATGGCTATTCGGCGCAGTTGCGCCTCATACAGGACAACGCGATGCAGGTAAGCTCGGTGCAGTCGACCGTGCATTCGCTCTTTCCGGACAGTTTGGCGCCGCAGCCCACCGCGCCCAAAGACCGCGTCCGCCATATCAAAGACGCTATTGCCCGCGTTTCACCGCATGTCCCGGAGCAGACGCCTTTCGTCATCATCACCGGAGCCGCGCCCGGCGGAAATACGCAAAAGGTGTATGAAGGGTGCCTGCGATACTTTCCGGACCTTGCAAACTTTGCCGCGCGGCACCGCATGCGTCTGGCTTACGAGCCGCTAAACCCGGTCTTATTCAACACGGATACGGCGTTGTGGGGCTTGGACCAGGCGCTTGAACTAATCCAGCGCATCGACCATTCCGCTCTGGGCATCTGTCTGGATACCTGGAACGTCTTTCAGACGCCGAACCTCCACGAAGTTATTGCGCGCTGCAAAGACCGCATTTTCGTGGTTCAGGTGAGCGACTGGCACCGGCCGCGATCGGGCGCCGATCGCATCAACCTCGGACAGGGCGAAATTGACAACGCCGGAATCGTGCGCACTATTCGCCAGACCGGCTATGACGGCCCATACGTGCTCGAAATTTTCTCGGGCGAGTCGCTGCCGGGATCGATCTGGCGCGCCGATCTCGACGCGATACTTCAGGAAAACGCCGATGCATTTGCCGGCATCTGGCAAGAAAGCGAAACGGAGATCCGTGTTACCCGCTAAAATCTACGACCTCAGTCAGCCGGTTTTTACGAACTGTCCGCAATACCCGGATACGAACCCGCGCCCCGTACAAGTGCGTCTTTTCTACATGCTCGCGGTGCAGGGCGTGAACAAAGAGATCGTCGAGCTTAGCACGCACACCGGAACGCACTGCGATGCGCCGTTTCATTTCTTTGACGAGGGTAAGACCATAGATGAGATCCCGCTCGAGACGTACGTCGGCCCCGCGACGATTCTCGATCTTCGGGATAAGCGGCCTGGTTCTTCGATCCGGCGCGCCGACATCGCGCGATTTGCGGATCGCATCGAGACCGGCGACATCGTGTTGCTCAACACGGGCGGCGGCCACAGGCGCGCGAATAGCATGGAGTTTTTGACGCAGTATGTCTATTTGGACGGGCAGGCAGCGCAGCTGTTAGTCGAGTGCGGCGTCAAAGGCGTTGGCATCGATGCGGTGAGCCTCGGCGGTTACAATGACCCCGAGAAAGCCGCACCGCCGCACAGAACGCTGCTCGGGAACGGTAAATTCATAGTCGAGGAGCTGTATTTTCCTGACGAGGTGATGGACGGCCGGAAACGTCTGTTCTGCGCTGCGCCGATCAAACTGCGCGGGTGCGGTGGTGCCTGGACCCGGGCAGCGCTGTGGGAGTTCGCGGACTAAAAGGCGACATGATCCATTTCGACGAGGCGCACAAACGGGTTCATCTGCCGGACGATCGGCGTATCGTAATCATCTTACGGCGCCGGTACGTCATCTGGCTCATCGTGCTCATCGTCATTCCCATCGCACTGGCCTGGATGCAAGTGCTCGCGTTCGGCATTCACTCAGCGTCCTCGCCGGTGGCCGGAATCACGGGCAATGGCCCCAACGGTGCGCCGCGCGGATTTCCCGTATGGATTCGCTGGACCCATTTTGCGAACTTGCTCTTCCTGTTTCTGCTGATGCGCAGCGGCCTCTCGATCCTGATGGATCATCCGCGGCTGTATTGGAACAACGACTGTACGCCCGGGTCGGAGTGGCTGCGTCTCACGCCGCTGACCGTTCCCGACGATCGCGTTTGGACCGCGAAAGAGGACGCGCGCTACATTTCGCCGCTCATCGCGCTGCCCGGATATCGGCACACGATTGGAATGGCGCGGTCTTGGCATTTCATCACCGACTACGGCTTCATTATTACCGGCGTAGTCTACATCATCATGCTGCTCCTGAGCGGGCAGTGGCCGCGCCTGATTCCCACGTCCTGGGCGATCTTTCCGTACGCGTGGCAAACCTTCGTGCATTACGCAACCTTTCACTTCCCGATCGAGCCGGATGGTTTCTACGCGTATAATGCGCTGCAGCAATTTTCGTACTTCGCCGTCGTCTTCATCATGGCGCCGCTGTCGATCTTGAGCGGGATTGCCATGTCGCCGGCACTGGACAGCGCCTTTCCATGGTATCCGCGCATCTTTGGCGGCCGTCAAGGCGCCCGCTCGATCCACTTTTTGCTATTGTGTGGATATATCGCGTTCACGATTGTCCACGTCAGCCTGGTGTTCGCCACCGGCGCACAACGAAATTTCAACCACATCGTCCTCGGCACGGACAACACGCGGCCCCTCGGGCTGATTCTCGGTTGCGTCGGTCTTGCCGCCGTCGCCGGATCCTGGATCGGCGCGTACATCATTGCCTGGCGCTATCCACGCGCAATCCAACGGCTTCACAAGGTGCTGATCTTGCCGCTGGAATTGCGCGTGAGCGCCTCCAAGCGCTTTAATCCGGCGGAACGCTATACGCGCAAGGACGTCTCGCCGTACTTCTGGCCGAACGGCAAAATGCCGGACTCCGATGAATGGAAGCGCCTTGCGGCCGGCAACTTCCGCGAGTTCCGCCTGCGCGTGGGCGGCTGCGTCGAGAACCCCGTAGCCTTATCCCTGGACGACCTGCGGGCGCTCGGGCATGACGGGCACGTCAGCTCTGCACCATTGCATTCAAGGCTGGAGCGGCATCGCTCAGTGGGGCGGCATCTCGCTGATGCGGCTGATCGATCTCGTGAAGCCGCTTGGGACCGCGCGTGCCGTAGAGTTCATCTCGTTCGGCGAGGGCATTTTCGGCGGCGTCTATTACGATACGCAACGCCTCGAAGACGTAATCAAGCCTGAGTGTCTGCTCGCTTATGAGATGAATGATGCGGCGCTGCCGCAAATCCATGGCGCGCCGCTACGCCTCCGCGTTGAAAACCAGCTCGGGTTCAAGATGGTCAAATGGATTCGTGAAATCCGTTTTATCGAAACAGCGGTTGCCGTTGGAAAAGGCTATGGTGGGAAAAATGAAGACGATGAGTACTTCGATCTCTTGCCGTACATCTAACACGGTAACGACGGCGCGATCCGCTGGCTCGCCGGCGGCCGCAACATTAGGCATCATCGCACGTCGAATATCGTCACGCCGCCGCCGCCCTCGTTCTCGTCGCCGTAGCGCACGTTCGCAACGTGCGGGTGCGCGCGCAGAAGTTCTTGCAGGCCGCGTCCAAGCATGCCCGTACCTTTGCCGTGAATCAACCGCAGCGACGCGTTGCCGCCCAGTATCGCCTCGTCGATCCATTGCTCCACCAGCGGCTCCGCTTCGACGAAGCGTTTTCCGCGCACGTCCAGCTCCGCCATGGTTCGCGTTGCCGCTTCCATCCGCGCAGCAGATGCCATTCCCGCTGCTGCGCGAATCTTTTCCGCCGGCTTGCCGCCGCGCCGTGCAACGTCGTGCCTTTGCGCCACCGTTTTCATCGGTCCGATGCTGACCAAAACGGTGTCTCCGTTGTCCGCGATCACCGTTGCATCCTGACCGAATGAAAGCACGCGAACCAAATCGCCGGGTTCGAAGACGCCTTCCTGAACGGGTGGTGCGACTTCCGGTTTGACGCCCATGTCGCGCCGCATCTGGTCGATCGTGCGCGCGAGCAGCGCGCCTTGCGATGCCGTCACCTTCGGAGTCTTGCTTTCGGCGCGCCGCGCGAGCTCGGCGCTAAAGTCGCGCAACGCGGACTGCATGCGCTCTTCCGCGGCGGCTGCGAATTTGCGGCGTTCGCGTTCCAGCGCTTCGGCACGCGATCGAAGATTGTCGGAAAGGCGCTCGACGTGCGCGCGATCGCCCGCGACGGACTCGCGCTCCTCCTGGAGGCGCGCCGTAACCTGGGAGAGTTCGGCCAGCGCCGTTTCGTAATCGCGCTCGCGCGTTCCGAGCAGTGCGTCGGCGCGTTGAATGACGTCCGCGGGAACGCCGAGGGATCGCGCTAGCGGAAACGCTAGCGACTGCCCGGGCGTTCCCACGTCCAAGTGATATGTCGGAGCGAAGGTGTTCGGATCGAACCGCACGCTCGCGTTCACCACGCCGTGCGTTTGATGCGCAAAAAGTTTGAGTTCCGTCGAGTGCGTCGTGACGATGCCGCAGGCATGCGCGCGCAGCAGACGCTCCAGCATTGCAATCGCCAGCACCGCGCCGCTCGCGGGCTCCGTCCCGCCGCCGATTTCGTCCACGAGCACCAGCGAGCGTTCATCCGCAGCAGCCAGGATGTCTCGCATGCGCGAAATGTGAGCCGAAAACGTCGAGGCGTTTTCGACGATCGACTGTTCGTCCCCGATGTCGGTAAAGATGCGGGTAAAGCGTCCGATCCGCGTTCCCTGCGCTGCGGGCAGCTGCAGGCCGGCGTACGCCATGCACACGAACAGCCCCACCATTTTCAGCGCAACGGTCTTGCCTCCCATGTTCGGCCCGCTGATGACGATCAAGCGCGCGTCGTCGTCGATTTCCAGCGACTGTGGAACGGCACGCTCGGCGAGCAAAGGATGACGGCCGTTCGAAATACAGAGTATGGGTGCTTCGAGCAGTTCAGGCGCGCGCGCATCCATCGCTTGCGCTACGCGCGCTTTTGCCACGAGCACGTCAAGCACCGCGAGCATTTCGACGTTGGCCTCGATTTGAACCGCATTCGAACCGACCAGGCGTGAAAGCGCTGCCAAGATACGGTTGATCTCGCGCTCTTCTTCCAGGCGCAGCGTGCGTACGCGGTTGTTCGCTTCAAGCGCCGCCAGCGGCTCGACGAACAAGGTTTGCCCGCTGGAGCTGGTGTCGTGCACGATGCCCGGAACCATGCCGCCGAACTCCGCCTTGATGGGAATGACGAATCGGCCTTCGCGGATCGTCACGACGGCGTCCTGTATCGCTTTGGCATGCTTGGAAGAGCGCAGCAGCGCGCTCACGCGGTCGCGCGCATCGCTCTGAGCGTGCGCAAGGCTCTTGCGAATGCGCCCCAGAGCGTGCGAAGCGCGCTCCTGTACGATGCCCCGTTCGTCGATCGCCTCAAACAGCTCCCGCTGCACGTCTTTGAGCGGACGGTACGGCGCGGTGATTGCCGCAAGCGCGCCGGCGTGATCCTCACGCGTCTTTGCATACGCGCCCGCTGCCGCGGCAATAGCTTCACCGACGTCGCGCAGTTCCACCGCTGCCAGCGTGGTTCCGATGCTCGCGCGCTGCGTGAGTTCCTGCGTATCGACCGCCGGCGCGACGTGCATGTCGGCGCTTACGAGCAGGTCGCGGACGTGCCCGGTTGCGGCTTGCTCGCGCCTGACGGCATCGAAGTCGGAGAGCGGCGCGATCTGCGCGGCGTACTGCCGCCCGCGCTGCGTTTGCGCCGCCGCCAGCACGCGAGCGCGCACACTCTCGAAATCGAGCGTGTCGAGCGTGCGCGCGTCCGCCGGAATTACCGCAGTTTGCGTTCGAGCGTCTCTTGGGCGAGCGCCGGATTGGCTTTGCCGCGGGAAGCTTTCATCACTTGGCCGATGAGAAACCCCATGATGTTGGTTTTGCCGGCGCGATAGTCGGCCGCGGCCTTTTCGTTGCTCGCGAGCACTTGGCCGACCAACGCCTCCAGCTCGCCGGCATCGCTGGTCTGCGCCAGGCCTTCGCGCTCCACGATGGCGCCGGGCGATCCTTCGCCGCTCCACATGCGCTCCAGCAGCTCTTTGGCAATCTTCGAATTGATCGTTTTGGCCTGCACGAGCGCGATGAGCTCCGCAACATGCTCGGGCGTCACCGGAGAATCGTAGACGGCCGTTCCGCTCTCGTTGGCCAAGCGCGACAAGTCTCCAAGCACGAAGTTTAGGCTTTGCTGCGGATGATCGCTTGCGTCGACGCAGCGGTCGAAGTATTCCGCCAGCGCAAGATTGTCGATCAGCTGCGTTGCGGGTTTGACGTCCAAGCCGTACTCGCGATGATATCGCTCGAAACGCTGCCAGGGCAGCAGCCGCGCAAATCCATTGGCATGCACGATGCCGGCACCGCCGATCTCCATCGGTACAAGATCCGGATCGGGAAAATACCGGTAGTCGTGAGCGAGCTCCTTACTGCGCATGCTGTGCGTCGTGCCGGCGGATTCGTCCCACCCGCGCGTTTCCTGCACGACGCGTCCTCCCGACTCGACGAGCGCGATCTGCCGATCGATCTCGCTGCGGATGGCGCGATGCACCGATCGAAACGAGTTCATGTTTTTGATTTCGGTTTTCGTGCCCAATTCCGTGGAACCGACGGGACGGATCGAAACATTGGCATCGCACCGCAGCGAGCCTTCCTCCATCTTCACGTCGCTCACGCCGAGTTGCACGAACGTGCGCTTGAGCGACTCCAGATACGCGACAGCCTCATCCGCGCTGCGAATGTCCGGTTCCGATACGCACTCCATCAACGGAACGCCGGCACGGTTGTAGTCAATGAGCGAATAGCTGCTGCCCGCGATGCGGCCGTCGCCGCTTCCGGCATGCGTGGACTTGCCGGTGTCCTCTTCCAGATGGATGCGCGTGAGCCGGCATTGTTTCATCGTGCCGTCTTCTAGCCAGTATCTGACGACGCCGCCCTGGGTGAGCGGCATGTCGTACTGCGAAATTTGATAGTTTTTGGGCATGTCGGGATAAAAATAATTCTTGCGGTCGAACTTCGAGAACGCCGGTATCGTGGCGTCGAACGCTAGGCCGGCGGCAATCATGTGCGCGATGGCGTCTTTATTCGCGACGGGCAGCGCGCCGGGAAGCGCTAAACACACGGGGCACACTTTTGTGTTCGGCTCCCCGCCGAACTCGTTGGGGCACGCGCAAAACATCTTCGTCTTGGTTTTGAGCTCGACGTGGCATTCGATGCCGATCACCGCTTCGTAATTCATCGCGGCCCGGCCACCCGCTCGCCCCGGTCCGCGTGCAGAGCGGCCAGCACGTCCACTTCGCTCGCGTGCCGGGTGCCTTGCTCGTATGCGTACGCCGCGCCGAGCAGTTTGGCTTCATCGAACAACGGCGCGGCAAGCTGGAGCCCCATGGGCAAGCGTGTTCCCGCGCCGCTTTCCGAGGCGATCCAGCCGCACGGCACGGAAAGCGCCGGCAGACCGGCAAGCGACATCGGGATCGTGTAATAGTCCATCATGTACATGCTGTAGGGATCGCTCTTGGCGTTGAATTCGAACGCCGCCGAACTAGCCGCCGGCGAGGCGATCAAATCGCACGATTGGAACGCGCGCTTGAAGTCGCTTGCGAACATGGTGCGCGCCTTTTGCGCTCGGACGTAATACGCGTCGTAATAGCCGCTGGAGAGCGCGTACGTGCCGATCAGGATCCGTCGCTTGACTTCGGCGCCGAATCCGGCGGCGCGCGTGTTTTCGTACATCTGACCGACGTCGGCGCCGTCGACTCGCAATCCATACCGCACGCCGTCGAACCGCGCAAGATTGCTGCTGCACTCCGCCGGCGCGATGAGGTAATACGTCGCCAGGCCGTAGTCTGCAGTGGGAAGGGAAATCTCGACGAGCTCGGCTCCGAGTTCGCGCAGTTCACCGTAAGCGCGTTCGTACAGTGCGTGGATCGACGCGCCGAGCTTCTCGGTGACGAACTCCTTGACGATGCCGATGCGCAGCCCTTTCAAATCGCCACGTAATGCGCCCGCGACGGGCTCGACGGGGCGATCGATGCTGGTGGAATCCATCGGATCGTGGCCGGCCATCGCTTCATACGCGATCGCGGCGTCCTCCACCGTACGCGTCAGCGGCCCGATTTGATCCAGGCTGGAAGCGAATGCAATGAGCCCGTACCGCGAGACTCGGCCGTACGTCGGCTTGAAGCCGACCAAATTGCAGAAGGCGCCCGGCTCTCGAATGGATCCGCCCGTATCGCTGCCCATGCCGACCGCCGCTTCGTGCGCAGCCACCGCCGCCGCCGACCCGCCCGAACTTCCGCCCGGAACGCGAGCGAGATCGTACGGGTTGCGCGTGGCGCCCAGCGCGCTGTTCTCGCACGAGCTGCCCATCGCGAACTCGTCCATGTTCGCTTTGCCGATTGGGATGCCGCCGGCGGCCAGCACGCGCGCTACGGCCGTGCACGTGTAGGGCGCGATCCAGTTTTCCAAAATCCTCGACCCGCACGTCGTGCGCGTACCGGTCAAGCACATGTTGTCTTTGACGGCAATCGGAACGCCGGCCAGCGGCAGGCGTTCACCCGCAGCCACGCGGGCGTCGACGCGCCGCGCGTGTTCGCGGGCAAGCGCGTGCAATCGCGTCAAATACGCTCCTACACGATCGTCGGTTGCATCGACGTGCGCGAGCACCGTTTCGGCGACCTCCGCCGCGCTGATGCGTCCCTGATTCACCGCGCGCGCCGTCTGCGCGGCGTTCAAGCGAAGGACCTCGCTGCTTGCGTCCATCGCTAACCCTCTTCTGCGATGATTCTAGGAACGCGAAAATACTCGCCCGCCCGCTGCGGCGCCATCACGAGCACGGTGTCGCGATCCAGACATGGACCAACGGTATCCTCGCGCAGCACGTTGCGCGATTCGACCACCTGTGCAGTTGCCGGCACTGAGGCCGTGTCCAATTCGGCGAGCACGTTGACGTGTGCCAGCAAATCGCGCAGCTGGGCCCCGAAACGCTCGACCTCCTCGTCGCTTACTGCAATGCGCGCGAGTTTGGCGACATAGCGAACATCGATATTATCGTATGACAAAGTCGGGATACTCCTGCGTCGCGTTCGACGAGATGCCGTCGTCCTTGGGCCATTCCGGGACGGGCGCGTCCCTAAATGCTTCGGCGATGATGTGCTGGTGCGCGGCGGCCTTGCGGTACATCGTTGCGAGCGTCTCGACGTGGCCTGTTTGCGGGAACATGTCGAACGGCTGAACGGTGCCCAGCGCGTACCCTTTGGCCGCGAGAAACTTCAAATCCCTGGAGAGCGTGGCCGGATCGCACGAGAGATACCAAACGTTGGGAACGCCCGACTCCGCCAGGGCGCAGAGCGTGGTTTCATCGCTGCCTTTGCGGGGCGGGTCCAAGAAGGCGATCTGCGCATCCCGCAGCCGGTCGCGAACTTCCGGGCTGCGCGCGGCATCCTCCACGCGCGCGCGAACGAAACGCGCGGACCCGCGCACGTCGTTGATCGCTAAATTATCGCGCGCCTCGGCTATTGCGGCGGCGCTCTCCTCCACGCCCAGGACCGCGCTTCCGAGCGCCGCAAAAAAGAGCGAGAACGTTCCAGCGCCGCAGTACAGGTCGACGATGTTCCGAGGCACGGTCAGCCCGGGACGCATGAAGTCGAAGATGCGCGTCACGATCTCGACGTTGATCTGAAAGAACGACCCCGCCGAAACGCGATAGCGCACTTCCCCGATCACCTCTTCGATCTGTGGTCTTCCCGCCGGCACGTTTTGCTTGCGCCCGATGATGGCGTTTTGGCTCGAAAGATCGAACGAGTTGGTAATGCCGACCGCGCCGGGCAGATTGCGCATGATCGACGATGCCTGGGCTTGGAGCGCCGGCATGGGATCCGAGCTCGTAAAGGTGACGACGCTTTGGCCCGTAGCGCGCGCCGCACGGGCAACGATGTGTCGGGTCTGCGCAAATATGCCTGCGTTCACAGGGCGCGCGCGCAACGCGTTGAGGGCACCGATATGCGCATTGAGTGCGGCATCACGATCGGGCATGCGTCGATCGGAACCACGTCGTGCGAGCGTTGACGGTAAAAGCCCAAGCGAGGCGCGCGTCCACCGCCGTCGACGACCAAGGACATCTTGTTGCGGTATGCGCGCGGATTGATCGTGCCGATGGCCGGGCGTACGGTCGCGTCCGAAAATCCGCCGATGCGCTGCAGCGCGTTCTGCACGATGCCGCGCTTCCAGGCGAGTGCGCGGGATACCCGAGATGCTGCACTTGACAGCCGCCGCACGTACCGAATACCGGGCAAAACGGCTTGGCTCGCTGCGGTGAACGAACGATGAGGCGGACGAGGTTCGCCACGGCGTACTTGGGTTTGACGCCGGCGATGCGCACCCGCGCGCGTTCCCCCGGCAAGGGCTCAAAGCAAAACACCACCATGCCCTCGATGCGTCCGACGGCCTGGCCATTTGCGAGAAGATCGGTGAAATCGACGTCGACTTCGGCGCCCGCGCTGAGCGCGCCGGAATCAGCCCGTATGTCTTTGGTCGTCAAGCGTTTTGAGAAGCTGGTTGGCCTCGTCGATGAGCTGCTGAATGCGCCGGCTGGTCGGGTCAACCGGCTCTCGGGCAAGCAGCACGCGCACTGCGGCGACGGCAATTGCGGTTGAAAGCCCCGCCACGCCGACCCATATCAACGTGCGCACCAGCGTGGCGTTGCCGTCCGCGGCGGTCTGTCCGTCCGCACGTACATCTCCGATATGCTCTTGCTGCGCTTGCGTCAACCTTCTTCTGCTCCTTGCGACGGGAAGCGGTATTCGCTACCGCGTTCGGGGGACCCGCCCCTACAGGTCGCGTAAGCTGCGCGTATGAAGCTGCTGTGCATCGGCTTGGCTGCGATGCTGTTCCTGGCGCACGCTGCCGGCGGCAGCGTTTCGGTGGTCTATGCCGCCAGCCTGGTGCGCGTCATGGAAGGTTCCCTCGCTGTCTCGCTGGCTCGGCAGACCGGCTTGCGTTTTGAAGGGGAAGCCAAAGGCAGCAGCGCGCTCGCGCATCTGATCGCCGCCGGCCTGCGCACGCCGGATGCGTTCATCAGCGCGGATCCGCAGCTGCTGCGCGATTTGATGGGAAGCGCGCATGGTTCGATGATTTCCGGTTACACGGTTTTTGGGTCTGCCCGCATGGTGCTGGCCTATTCGAACAAATCGCCGCATCGCGTGCTGTTCGAACAAGCAGCGCGGGGAAAGCGATCCCTTTTGGACGTGCTGGCCAATCCTGCGGTACGGCTTGGCCGCACCGATCCGCAGCTCGACCCGAAAGGTGCTCGCACCGTGCGCGCCGTGCAATTGCTGGGAACGCTGTTCCACAGGCCGGCGCAAGCCGCGAGCATTTTGCAGCGGTCGCCGACGTTTCCCGAGGAAGATCTGGCCGTGCGCGTGGAGAGCGGCGAGTTGGATGCCGGATTTTTCTATTCGACGGAAATCGCCGGGCGCGGCCTGCGGGTGGTGCAGCTGCCGGCGGGCGCCAACCTCTCGCAAGAGATCACATACTCCATCGCAACGCTGCGGCAAGCGCCGCATCCGCGCGCGGCGCGGATCTTTCGCGACTTCATCGTTGGGGACGGCGGAAAGCGTGTGCTCGAGCGAGCCGGCGTGAGATACTTTGCGCGAGCCCGCGTAGTGGGCGCACCATAGGGGGCCGATCCGAAGATTGCGCCAGCGTGTTTCCCGCGCGCTCTTGTGGTGTCTGGCGCTCTCGGTCGTGCTGCATTTCACGATCGGTCCGCTGGTGGTTTGGCTCACGCGCACCGCGCCGCCCAAGCCGGTATCCACGGAGATCATCTACGTCAGCACGTCGAGCGCAGTGCGTATTTCGCATCGCACGCACCCGCGGAAGCCTCGACTCGTCACGCGCGTCCTCCCGGCACCGCGGCAGCACGCCGCGCGAGCGCAGCAAACGCGTTCCGCCCCTGCGCCGCGCGAGATCGCGCGAATCGACCGGCGAGCCCGCACCGTTGAACGCCCTAAGACGACGAATCAGCGCACCAACGTGGATTCTGCGCAACAGCAGGAACTGTTCGAGAAAACGATCGCGCGTTTACGTGAAGCGAACGATCCGATTATCGGCGCCGCGCGTCCCGTGCAAACGCCGGGAGCGATCAAACGCTATGCATTCGATTTTTCCGGCAGCACCGGCACCTCGCCGCGCGGCGAGGGAATTCTCTCGCCGCTGCGATCCTGGCACAGCCAGGGGTACGATTATTACTACGTGCGATACTGGGTGCAGTATCCCGACGGCACCACCGAAACCGGAATCGTGCCGTGGCCGCTGCGCTACATGCCCGCAGCGGACCCGTTCCGGCTGGGCCTGGAACATTTTCCGCTGCCCATTCCGCTTCCGGATTACACATTGCCGCCCGGCACGCCGCTGCATCCGCTTGTCGCGTACTGTTATGGGCACCGCGACGAATTGGCTTCGTGCCCGATCTACCATGGCTAGCGCACAGTGGGAAACCCAGCCGCATTTGAATCACGCGAAGACGGCGCTCTCAACGACTATTTTGCCTTCAGCCGCAGCTCAGCCTTATCGGCTCGTGCACTATGAAAGACCGGTATTGCAACGAGTATTCAAAGGCTTCCCTTTTGGAACGAAGTTCTCGTGCGGGATACCGCCCCATAGCAGGTTGTGCGCTCCTAACTGCTTGACGTATATACGCCGCGCGTGCTAAACTCACTACCCGTGATCCGCTCGTTCTATGACAACGACAGCGAGAGGTTCGCACGAGGCATGCGCGTGCTGCGCTTTCTGCCGTTCGCCCGCGTTGCGCACCGCCGTTTGCTGCAACTCGATGCGGCCACGTCATTGCACGACCTTCGAGGTATAGGTTTGAGTCTTGAAGCGCTCAAGGGTGACCGTAAGGGACAACATTCGATCCGCATTAACGACACGTGGCGCATCTGCTTCGTTTGGGACGATACCGGGGCCGACCGGGTCGAAATCGTCGACTATCACTGACCTCCAAAATGACGAATCCGCGCGTAGCCGGTCCTGACAAATCGCGAAGGGCGCTCCTGTCCCGCGTCGTCCTCCAGCGGTGTCGAAGGGCCATGCATTTTCATATATTCCATGTGGCCTTCGGGCCATCGCCTACTGAAGGATATCAGCATGCCGATACTGTCCCCGATTCACCCTGGAGAGACGCTGCTCGAAGATTGCATGAAACCGGAGTCGCTCTCAGCCAATCGCCTTGCGCGCGAACTTCAGATTCCGACCTCACGGGTGCTTGAGATAATCAACGGCAGGCGCGCCATTACGGCCGACACGGCGCTGCGCCTTGGACGCTACTTCAATACCTCAGGCCAGTTTTGGATGAATTTGCAGACGCGCTACGATCTCGAAGTCGCACGCAACAGGAGCGGCAAGGAAATAAACCAGGCCGTTCGCCCGCGTAAAATAGCTTCGATGAAGCAGCACGCGGTTTCTTTGCGAAGCGGCGATCGGCAACGATCGCGGAAATCACAAGGCTAAAGCCTGAGTAGGATTTCCAAGGCGGTCCTTTTTGAACCGACAGGTTTACCCAAGATATTCACCGAATTCCGGACGCCGCCGCACGTCAGCTGAAATTTTTCGAGCGCACGCCGCGCGAAAGATCGGACGCCTCGAACGAGCGCACCGCGCGGGCAAGCACATCTACGCAGCCGCTTTCCTTTTGCAGCTCACCTTCGACGATGACCGTCATCGATCGCCGGATCGTCCGGCGATAGCGTTCGTACACGTCCGGACGCACGATGACGTTGACCAGCCCGGTCTCGTCCTCCAGCGTGAGAAACACAAAACCTTTGGCCGTGCCGGGACGCTGCCGTGTGATGACCAGTCCTCCCACGCGGCAAAGGCTTTTGTTGGGAATATTCGCAAGCCGTGCCGCCGCAATGACGCCTTCGCGCTCGAGAAATGGACGCATGTGCGCGATGGCTTGACGCGCGGGGGAAACGCCCGTCGACCACAGATCGAACGCGGTTTCCTGGCGCGGCGAAATCGCCTCCAAGCGCGCCGCCGGTTCTTCGACGTCCATCATGCGTCCCAGTTCGCCGCGCGTTTCGCGCTCGTCCAATCCGCGCAGCGCCCACATCGCTTCACGGCGAGAACGAAACCACGGCGCAAATGCCCCGGCAATCGCCAGATTTTCTATAGCTTCCTTCTCGAGTTGGGTCCGGTGCGCAAAATCGAGCAAGTTCGCGAATGGACCCTGCGCGATCGCCGCCTGCAGGCATGCTCGCTGCGCTTCGCCCAAACCGCGAACGAGGTGAAATCCCAAGCGCAGCGCGCCTTGTCCGCTCGAGCGCTCGGCAAAACTCCAATACTCGCTCGCGTTCACGGTGATGGGCTTGATTTCGACGTTGTGGCGGCGCGCATCGTTGACGAGCACTTCGGTCGAATAAAAGCCCATCGGCTGCACGTTCAGAATTGCGGCGGCAAAGATTGCGGGATGCCGGCATTTCATATACGCCGACTCGTAGGCGAGCAGCGCAAAACTCGCCGCATGTGATTCGGGGAACCCGTAATCGGCAAAACCTTCGAGCATATGAAAGAGCTGCTCGGCTGCGGCGCGGTCGATCCCGTTCTCCACCATCCCCTCCACGAGTTTGGGATAGATTTCGCGCATGCGCTCGTGCGAGCGTTTGTGTCCCATCGCGCGGCGCAGCTTGTCGGCCTGCGCGGGAGAGAACCCGGCCGCCTCAATGGCCATGCGCATGCCCTGTTCTTGAAAGAGCGGCACGCCCATGGTGCGTTCGAGCACGGGCTTGAGTTTTGGATGAGGATACGTTACCGGCTCCATGCCGCTGCGCCGGCGCAAAAATGGATGGATCATCTGGCCTTGGATGGGGCCCGGACGAATGATTGCGACTTGCATGACGATGTCGTAAAAGCATGTGGGCTTCATGCGCGGCAGCATCGATTGCTGTGCGCGAGATTCGATTTGGAACACGCCGATGGTATCGGCTTTCTGCATCATGCGGTATGTCGCCGGATCGTCGTGCGGTATCGTATGCAGCGCCAGACGCGGCTCGCCGGGATGCACGCGCTCGTGCAGCGCGAATGCTTCGCGCAATAGCGAGAGCATTCCGAGGCCCAGCAAGTCGATCTTGATGAGGCCCAGATCCTGCAGATCGTCTTTGTCCCATTGAACGATCGTGCGGTCGCGCATCGTTGCCCATTCCACCGGAGCCACGCGTACGAGCGGATCGCGCGTGATCACCATACCGCCCGAATGAATCCCCATATGGCGCGGAAAGCCCTCGATGCGGCGGCACAACGAAAACAGCCGCTCACCCAACTCGCCGCCGATCGGAGCTTTCACGTGCGGATCGGGATCGTCGCCGTAATCGCGACCGTGAAAGCCGTGATAGTCGTGCGCATGCCCTAACGGCGCTTTGCGCGGTACGCCGCGGGGTGGGGGCTCGGAATGAGCAGCCTGTTCGGCCCCTTGGCGGCGGGCCATGCCGGTCGTGCCGGCGAGCGATTCGCGTGCGTCGTAATCGTTTGCGACCGCATCGACTTGCGCCGGAGTGAGGCCGATGGCTTTGCCGATGTCGCGAATCGCCGAACGCGTATGGTATGTAACGACTTCTGCGGCCATCGCGGCGTGCGTGCGCCCGTACCGGCCGTACACGTACTGAATGACTTTCTCGCGGTCTTGGTGCGCGAAGTCGACGTCGATGTCGGGAATCTCTTGCCGGCCTTCGGACATGAACCGTTCGAACAGCAGATCCATGCCGATGGGATCGACCGCCGTGATGCCCAGCGCGTAGCACACCGCGCTGTTCGCGGCGGAGCCGCGGCCCTGGCAGAGCACGCCCAGTTCCCCGGCGGCGCGCACGATGTCCCAAACGATCAAAAAATATCCGGCCAAGTCCATCTTGGCGATCATTCCGAGCTCGTATTCCAACTGGCGCTCCACGTTGGAAGCGAGCGGAACGCCGTAGCGTGCGGCAGCGCCGCGATAGACCAAATCGCGCAAGTAGCTTTGCCGCGTGAATCCATCGGGCACCTCAAAAACCGGGAACTGGCCGCTGAGGCGGCTCAGTCGAAATTCGCACCGCTCGGCAATTGCCAGCGTATTCTCTATGGCTTGGGGATAGCCGGAAAAAATCTGGGCCATCATGCGCGGCGTTTTGAGATGATATTCCGCGTTGGGCCGGAGCAGCGCGTCCGCTCGCGCCTGTGCCAAAGTCGTGTTGTTTTTGACGCAACGGAGCACGTCGGCCAAGCGCGCGTGCTCTTTTCGCGCGTACATCACGCCGTTGGTCGCGACATACGGCAGTTGCAGATCCCGCGCGAGTTCGATGAGCTGCCGGCACGTGCGCGCATCCTGGGCGTACAGGTGGTGCTGCAATTCGAGGTAGAGCCGGTGTTCGAAGCGTCCGCATAACGCGCGAATGCGCCGAGCATCCGGCTCGCTGCACAATGCGATCAGTCCCTCGGTGCGCTCGTCGAGATCATCTTCGCGCAGTTTGGGGGCGCCTTTGCTGCCGCGCAGTTGCCCGAGAGAGATGAGGTCGCACAGATTCGCATAGCCGCGCTCGTTCTGCACGAGCACGACGAAGGGGTCGCCGCCGGCGCACGTCAATTCGCTGCCGATGATGCCGGGAAGCGCATTTTCGGCAGCTGCGTGCGCAAAGCGCACGGCGCCGTAGAGTCCGTCGCGGTCGGTGATTGCCAGGGCATGAATCCCGAGTTCCCGGCCAGATTCGATCAGCTCTTCGGGATGCGAACCGCCTTCCAAAAAAGTGAAGTTTGAGTGGCAATGGAGTTCTGCGTAGCCGCGCATCGTCAATCATAGGTGCCTCGCAAATACCATTGCCGGCCTTGGCGGTAGATGCGACAGAGCATTCCGTCTTCGAGCAGCACGTCGTATTCGTCGCGCACGGTCGGTGCATCGAACCAGGCGTCGTCCACGCGCCATGGGCCCGCACAATCCAGAACGCGTTTGCCGTGCACGCGCACCGGCGCATTTCCGCAAATCGCCACGTCGATTTCTTGTACGTCGCCGAGGCGCAGTTGGGGTGCGCCAAACCCTTCGACAGGCTCAGGGTGACAAGCAGGCTCAGGGTGACAAGCAGGCTCAGGGTGACAAGCAGGCTCAGGGTGACAAGCACTAAAGTTCGTCCGGCACGAGAACGGATCGTACGCAAAGCGGTCTTCCAACCGGGACGCCGCACGCGTGCGCGCGCACTGGGGCGCGTGATGCGTAACGGCCTGCAACCGCGCGAGCGCTACGGCAAGCGCGCCGGCGTTTGGCTGATGCTGTCCGAACAGCGTGGCAACGGCACCGCACTCTTCGAGTCCACGGACCTGCATGCGCAGCCCGTTGATCGGCGAGATGAACGTGATGCCTTCCAGTTTCGCGCGCACGACGTCGAGCATCGTGCGCGCGTCGCTCGTCGCCTGCGCGAATCCGGCATCTACATCGTAGTCGTCTCCCGACTCACATTCGAAATGCACTTGCACCGCGCCGGCCGCTTTGCCGGCTCGTTCTAAATCGTTACACACCCGATCCGCCAGAACGCGCAGCGCGAAGAGGACTTGCTCTTCGGCTTCCACGTTTCCCTCGCCGTATGCAGCAGCGTCGATCTGCAGTTCGTGCGCGCGCGGTTGAAACGGCGTTGAATCGATGCCGCGCGCCCGATCGTGCCACGCCGCCGACGCTTTGCCGAAACGCCGCACGAACGGCCCATGCGGCAGCGCCGCGAGTTCGCCCAGCGTACGCACGCCGAGCAGATGGAGACGCTCGACGACGCGCGGTTCGAGTTGCAGCACGTCGATCGCAAGGTCGTCGATCCGGCCGTCCGGTGCGTACGTGCGCGCGCGCGCCAGAAATTTGTTTTCGCCCACAGCGGCGCACACCGGCAAATCGAAACGGCGCAGCGCGTGCAGTGCGCGTGCGATCCACTGCGGCGCATCGCCGTCGATGCCGCGCATGTCCAAGTACGCCGTGCCTTCGCCGCTATCGTCCACCAGCGGCGAGACGGCATCCAGCGCATCGAGCATGTCGTTCCATACCAAGCGCGATTGGCGCACATCGCGCACGAGCACGTGTACGCCGCCGGCTGCGGCACGCGCTTGGAGCACCGTCTGGCCGATGCGCGCACCTAATGCGTGGGCGGCAGGATCGAGTTCGACGATCCGTCCGCGATCGGACTTGTCCGCGAGCACTGCCGGTTCGTCCGGCGGAACACCAGGATGCTCGCGCCGCGCTATTGCGAGCTCAAAGGCCGCAACGTGAACGCAGAGCAGTTGCGTTTTTGGCGCAGCTATCGCGCCAAGCATACCGTACGCTCGTGCCGTTGCGATGAAACGGCACATTCGCGCGTGAGCGCGCCGCGCGCGTTTCCAATGCGCAAGCGGGTCGTCGCGCCCGGCGCCGCGCGCCGATGTTTGAGCACGTGCGCGCAGAGCTCGTACCCGGCGAGTTCGCACAGCACGCCGCTTTGCCCCGACCACACCACGCGATCGATCGCGCAGCGCACGCGGGTCGAAGCGAAATAGGCCAGCTCCGTCCCGGCGTGCGAGCCGAGCGCGAGCAGCACCGCTCCGGCCTTTTGCGCAAGCCCGCACAAGCGCGACCACACCGAGGCGCGCAGCGGCGCGGCGGGCATCGCGACGACGGCAAAGGCGCGTGAGCGCAGCACAATATCCGCGCAGCGCGCGACTTCAACCGGAGTTCGGGCTCCGACTACCAGCATGCGCGCCAGGCACACGCCTGCGCGTTCCAAATCCGGCGGATACAGCGTTCCGTCGTCGACGATCGCGGCCAGACCGTTCCGGGTCGCGCCGGCCAGCATTCCGGCCAAAATGGCCGTACGACCGGAGCTTGCCTGCCCTTCGAGCGTCCCCAGTAGGCCGCGCGGAAATCCCCCGCCTAAGATGCGGTCTAGCGGCGAAAACCCCGTGGAAAAAGCGTCCTGCGCGAGGGCAACGATGCGGCCGGCTGCTCGCGCATCCAAGCCGGATTTGAGCGCGGCGAAGGTGGCGGAGCGGTCGATGTGCGGGTCCATGGGAGCACGATCCTAATCGAACATACGTTCGATGTCAATGCCGGCTCCGGCATTCGCCGAAAGGCTAAAGTTCGCTGCTCAGGACGCGAGCGGAAATTCGACGCGCAGCCCGGGAAAGCGCGAGAAGTCGCGATCGTGCGTACAGAGCGTGGCGCCGTGCTCAATAGCGCAGGCGGCCAAATGCGCGTCGGGCAGCAATGCTGCCGTAGCCTGTGATGCGACAGCCAACGCGCGCAGGATATCCCAATGCCGCTCCGTCGGCACGGCGAATACGGCACGTTCCGCAGTCAGCCAATCGTTGACGATTTCGACTGCCGCAGCGATGTGCAGCGGCCTCGCGAAAACGCGCGAATCGGTCACGAGGCGCAGAAACGCCACGATGGTGGCCGGAGCAAACGCCACCGGTTCGGGCTGCGCCATGCATTGCTCGAACCATTCACGCGCCCGCACGTGCAGCGGCGAACGACGGTCATGGGCATAGAGCAACAGATTGACGTCGACGAGCTTCACTGCCGCCCAGGACCGTCGAGCCGGTCGAAAAGCTCCTCGACGTTGGTCACGTCAATGCCGGCTCGCATGCCCAGATCGTGAGTGCGGACCCGAAACGGCGTTCGCGCTGCTTCCGGCGACCGGCGCAGGAGCCCAAGCCGCAACGTTTCGTTGACGACGCTGCGGAAGGGCCGTCCACTGCGCCGGACTTCCTGCGCGAGTTTTGCGGCAACGTCATCGTCTAGCGTAAGGGTCGTGCGCACATCATGATGGTAATAGGCAGGCATCATGATGTCAACGCGCACTACGACACGAGCGGTTGGACAAGTAGGTGAACGAGCGGGAGGATGAGCAGCCTCCCTCGAGGAGAATCCGCCGGCATGGCCCTTGAAGCGCAGTGGCGACGGGTCGTCGGCCCGTTTCAGCTCGTCATCGCGGCCAGCGTGGTGTTTTTCGTGCTGACGGTGGCCGCAATGCTGCTGTATCCCGGCGGCCGCGTCGGTGATCCCCAGAGCCGCGGTTACGCCTTCTTCTCGAACTTTTTCAGCGATTTGGGTCAGACGAGGACGTACGGAGGTCATGCCAACGTGCCTTCCCTGGTGTTGTTTTGCATCGCCCTGGTCGCGACGGCAATTGCCGTGTCGCTGTTCTTCGTTGCGTTTTGCGCGCTGTTTGCGCCTTCGACGAACTCTCGCCGGATCAGCACGGCGGGCGCGTTCTGCGGGGTCGTTGCCGGCATTTGTTTTGCAGGCGTTGCCGCCACGCCGTGGGATCTGTATCTGGCCGCACACAACGATTTCGTGCAATGGGCATTCCGCTCGTTTCTGCTCGCGGTGATCCTGTGCGGCATAGCCTCCGCGATGGCGCCGGGATTCCCGCGCCGGTTTCTGTACGTGTTTAGCGCCTTTGCGATTCTGCTGGCCGCGTACGTCGCGCTGCTCACCGCCGGACCGTCGGCTGCAACGCCGCAAGGCGCAGCGATCCAGGCAACGGCGCAAAAAATCATCGTCTACGCATCCATTTTCACCGTCTTGGTTCAGGCCGTCAACGCCCAGCGGCTCATCGCAAGCGGTTCCCGTTTGCGGTGACGGCGCCCGTGCGGTCCGCTTCAACGCTGCGCGTCGCGATCGACGTGGGCGGCACGTTCACGGACCTGGTGGCCGTCGACAGGCAAACCGGCGAACGCACCATCGTCAAAACGCCGTCCACGCCGCGAGCGCCCGAAGAGGGCGTTTTTGCCGCGCTGAAAGAGCTGTTCGAGCGCTTTACGCTGCGCCCGCGCATCGTGCACCTCGCGCATTCCACGACGATTGCGACGAATGCGCTGCTGGGGCAAATGCACTTGGAATTGCCGCGCGTGGTGCTGGTTACGACGCAAGGTTTTCGTGACGTCATCGAAATCGGGCGTCAGAACCGCAGCGAGGTCTACAATCTCTTCGTGACGCGATCCAAGCCGCTGGCAGCGCGGAACGATCGCGTCGGCGTTCGCGAGCGCATCGATTATCAAGGCAACATTTTAGTTGCGCTCGATGCGCACGAGGCAAATCGGGTCGTCGAAGAAGTGCGCGCGCGAGGGCCGGATGCCGTAGCGATCGGACTGCTGCACTCGTACGCCAACGACGCTCACGAGCGCCTTTTGGAGCGCGCGTTCGCGGCGGCGTTGCCGGACCTGCCGGTCACGTGCTCGGCGCACGTAAATCCCGAATATCGCGAATACGAGCGGTTTTCGACGGCGCTCGTCAACGCGGCCTTGCTGCCCATCGTGCGCGGCTATATCGAGCGCCTGGGCGCCGGACTACGCGAACGCGGCATCGACGCACCGCTATACGTGATGCAGAGCAACGGCGGCATGATCGACGCGTACAGCGCCGGTCTGCGTCCGGCCGCGATGCTGGAAAGCGGGCCCGCCGGCGGAGTGATTGGCGCGGCGCATCTCGCGCGCGCGATCGACGAGCCTCGCGTGCTCTCGTTCGACATGGGCGGGACGACCGCAAAAGCCGGAACGATCGCCGGCGGCCAAGTGCAGGTAGCGACGGAATTTGAAGCGGCGGGAGCAACGCACAGCGGACGAGCGATCAAGGGCAGCGGTTATCCGGTGCGCTTTCCGTTCGTCGACATGGCGGAGATCAGCGCGGGCGGCGGAACGATCGCATGGATTGATGCTGCGGCCGGCTCCGCAGGCGACGCGTCGTTGCGCGTGGGGCCGATCTCTGCGGGCGCGGATCCGGGACCGGCCTGCTACGGACGCGGCGATCTCGCCACTGTTACCGACGCAAACGTCGTACTGGGGCGGCTCAATCCGCGCGCGCTCGCCGGCGGAACGTTTCCGATCGACGCGCAGCGCTCGCGTGCGGCACTCGCAGCCTTGGCCGGCCCGTTAGGCCTTTGCGTTGAAGCAACCGCCGATGCGATCGTGCGCATCGTCGATGCGCAAATGGCCAAAGTGCTGCGCATCGTGACGATTGAACGGGGCTTGGATCCGCGAGAGTTTTCCATGGTCGCGTTCGGCGGCAACGGACCGCTGCATGCATGTGCGCTCGCGCAAGAGCTGGGCGTCCGGCGCGTGATCGTTCCGCACGATCCCGGGGTGTTTTCCGCGTACGGCCTGCTGGTTGCGGACTTGCGCGCGAGCTTCGTGCGTCCCATTTTGCGGCAAACCAGCGTAATTGCAGACACCGAGATGGAGGCGCTGTTCGAGCCGCTGGAAATGCAAGGGTTGGATGCGCTCTCGGCGCAGGGCGCCCCAAAAAATCGCATCCGATTCTTACGCGAGTACGACGCGCGCTATCGAGGTCAAAGTTTCGAACTTCCCGTATCCTACGCGCCTGCCATCGAGCAGGTAGCGCAATACTTTCACGCGGGTCACGAGCGCCGGTATGGATACGCCGTACCTGGTGAACCCGTCGAAATCGTGAACGCCCGCCTCACTGCCGTTGCCAGCCTCGATCCGCTGGGGGAAAGTCCCGTAATCGGCGATGCGCAAGCCGGCGGAGTTGAGGCCCAAACGCGCGAGGTGTGGCTGCACGGCGAGATCGTTCGCGCACCGGTATATCGGCACGAGGGCTTACCGCACGGCATGGCGATATCCGGGCCGGCGCTTATCGAGCATTACGATGCCTGCACCTACGTCGCACCACAGTGGGTTGCGAACATAGGCGCAGCCACGATGATGCTGCAGCGTTCGAGCGTGGTATGAAGCACGATCCCGCTACGGTCGAAATCATCAAGAGCTCGCTGATCTACGCGGCGGAAGAAATGGGCATTGCGGTGCGCAACAGCGCCTATTCGCCGAACATCAAAGAGCGGCTCGATCACTCGTGCGCGCTTTTCGATCGCCGAGCACGCATGATCGCGCAGGCCGAGCATATCCCCGTGCATTTGGGATCGCTGCCGTGGGGCTTACGCCACACGCTGGACGTCATTCAGCGGCGCTGCGGCGGCGTGGCGCAGGGCCAGATGTGGGTCGTCAACGATCCGTACGTTTCCGGCACGCATTTAAACGACGTCACGGTGATCCGCCCGATTTTCCGGCAAGGCGATCTCATTGGATACGCGGCGAACAAGGCGCATCACACCGACGTCGGGGGGATGACTCCTGGATCGATGCCGCCGGATGCCCGCGATCTGTTCGCAGAAGGCGTGGTAGTTCCGCCGATGCTGCTCGTCGAGGGGGAGCGCGCCGTCGATGCCGCGATCGCACTGTTTCGCGCCAATTCCCGGACGCCCGATGCGCGCAGCGGCGATCTGCGCGCGCAGATTGCCGGCAATTACACCGGCGAACGCCGCCTGGTCGAGCTGTTCGAACGGTACGGTTTCCAGACGCTGGAACGCGCCGTCGATCGACTGTTGGACGAAAGCGAGCGCCGCATGCGCGCGGCGTTGCGATCGCTCACCGAGGGCGTGTTCTGCTTCGCCGACGTGCTGGAAGATCGTGACGGCATAGCGTCGATCCGCATCGCGCTGCGCCTGACGTTACGCGAGGGCAGCGCACATTTCGACTACGGCGGTACCGCGGCGCAGCTCCCTTTCCCGATGAACGCCGTCTACGGCGTGACGCTTTCCGGGGTGCACTACGCGCTGCGTGCCGTGACGGATCCTGCGATTCCGATGAACGAGGGCTGCTTTCGGCCGGTAAGCGTCGACGTGCCGGAAGGTACGCTGTTGAATCCGACCCGTCCGGCGCCCGTGTCAGGCGGAAACGTTGAAACGAGCACGCGCAATGCCGACGTCGTGCTCGGAGCGCTGGCGCAGGCGGCACCAGGGCGCGTGCCGGCGCAAAGCGGAGGCACGATGAGCAACGTGATGATCGGCGGTGTGCGCGCGGACGGGTCGGCATGGGCGTTTTATGAAACGAACGGCTGCGGTATGGGTGCACGGCCCGGCGCTGACGGCATCGACGCGATCCAATGCCATATGACCAACACGCTTAATACGCCGATTGAAGCGATCGAACGCGAATACCCGCTGCGGGTCGTGCGCTACGAGATCGCGCAGGGCACGGGCGGATCCGGACGGTATCGCGGCGGCGACGGATTGATTCGCGCGCTGCAGCTCACGCAAGGCCGCGCCGATCTTTCCCTGCTGGCCGAACGCCACGTGAAATCACCGCAAGGCGCGGCGGGCGGTGGGGACGGTCGTACGGGCAGCCACGTCCTGCAACGATCCGCCGGCACGCAGTCGCCCGTTCCCGCCAAAACGACGCTCGCACTGAACGCCGGGGACACGATCGTCGTGCAGACGCCCGGAGGGGGCGGTTACGGTCTGCCGGAGGGTGAAGGCGCGGGCAGCGGCGCGGCCGGAGCGGGCGATGCCGCGGTGGGCGCAGCAGGTGAAGCAGGCACGTGACCACCGCACATCGGCACGGCTTTTAGAATGCCTTGCGAGGCCAAATCCTCGCTGCGCGCGATTTGAATCTGATACTGCTCCATCTGCTGATCGAAGATGTTGAGCGGATTGTAGCCCACCTGCGAGCCCGTGTTCGTGTAGCGCGGATCGTATTTGCGGCTCGGATCGTTGGCGGTGCTCACGCCGGCGTTCAAAATGTCGGCGGGCGGCGCGGTGGGGCTCACGTTGGGCTTCGTGTTCGTTGCGTCCTTTGCCGTGCCGGTGTTGTTGATGACCTTGTCGTACTCGTGGCCTGCGGCTTGCAACTCGCCGAGCTGCTGGGTGTCGACGAAGCCGCTCACTAAATCCAGCGCTTGTTTTTGCCGCTCAAGCACTTGCGCGAGATGCGCGCGCACTTGCAGCAGCTGCTTGTCGCTTTGGCTCTGCGCGTGCCGGGGATAGACCGGATCGCTGAGGAAATCTTCAATGGCCTGCGTGTTCTTCACGAGTGGATCGATGAGCTGCTCCATGCGCATCACATCCATGTCGATTGCCGACTGACTTCCGGTGGAAGAGCTCTTCACGTAATCCTGAAAGAGCGGCCGGCTCGTCGCAATCGAACGATCGTTTTGCAACACGCGTCCGACCGCCGGCGCAATCGAACGGCGCAATGCCGTGCACAGCCGCGTGGAGTACACGTGTTTGATCGTCTTTAGCGGCGTGGCGGAGGGCAGTGGCAGCGGCAGCGTGGCGGCCGGGGCGGGTCCAACGGCAAGCGCGCAAAGCGCTCCGAGCGCGGCGGCCGCCATCGAGCGAGAAAGCATCATACGTATTATACGTTTGAGCGGCCCATTTGTGCCTGCTACCTTTGCCGAGGGGCGCAAACGTGCCCTTCGCTATGTGCCTTTTGCGCTGCCGAAATAGTGAATCCACTTCACGATAAATGCGGGCACCGTCGAAAACGCGCTCGCGTCGCCGTACACCGCGTACAGCTCGTTCGTACCATTGAACGTGCGATGGTATGCGGCCGACAAGTTCCAGCCCTCTTGCAACGTGGGCGCCGAATCGAGCACGGGAGCGATGCCCATAATGCGCCGCACGCCCAGCGCGAAAGAAGAATCCCGGCCTGCTTGATAGGTGTACGCGACGCGCTCGAACCACTGCCGATACACGGGCCCTCGATCCAGCATCTGATTGTTCTCGTCCAGTTCGAGCGAGACGAGCCCGCGTCGCGAAGCGCGCAGCGTTGACGTAACGGAATACGAGTTTAGACGGCCCGCTCCGAAACGCCCGGTCGCGTACGACAGCGTCGTCGGCGTCGCGCTCTGACCGTGCTGCGCGCCGTTGTTCACGCTGGAATTCTGTGCGCCGCTTCCGAACGTGACGGCGTACTGATTTTGCGTGACGGGGGTAAACGTGCCGTCGCTCAAACGCAAGTAGCTGGAACCGAGTTGCAGGCTGAGGTCGATCAAACCACGCGTGAGCACGTCGACGCCGGCGGATTGATCGGTTTGGTTGAGCGCACCTAGATGGTTGTGGTAGCGGTCGAGAACGCTCGTAAAGGTGACGCTGCGCAGCGGCGATCCATCTTTGAACAACAGCGCATGCGCAAAGTAGGCGCCCCAGCCGGCGATGTCGGGATGCCAAACGAAACCGTCCGCTGGATCGAAATACTGACCGATGCGGCGGTAGGTCATCGCGAACGTCGTCGTCGGGCTGGACCATCCCGATCCAAAATCGTAGAGCTGAGCGCGCGAACCGTCGAGAACGTTGGTGCCTTTGTCTTGCCCGTAGTTGAAGTAGGCGAATAGGTGCTTGTGATCGGCATACGAGGCGCCCAACTCGGTCGCATCGTCGCCGAACCCCGGCTCATTTACAGAAACTCGCTGCACCGAAGCGATTAGGGTCTTATTGCCGTTGTGCCAAGTAAGGGATTGCGCTGCATCATCTCGCAGCTTTCCAACCGCATCGAACGCGCCGTACGTGAGCGCGCCTTGCTTGCCTTCGACGGCATATCCGTCGCGCGGCGTGGGGATCGCCGGCGTGTACAAGGTCTCGATTCCGTTGCACAGATCGCAATCGAAATTGTTGTACGCGGCTTGGCCTTGCGTAAAGAACGGGCGCACTTCCTGGTAGTAGCGGCGGAAGGCCGTCGGGGAGATCGACTGCTGGTCCAACTCGACGTCGGAATAGTCGGGATGGATCGTTCCATAGAACGACGACGTGGCCGTGTATGGAACGGAGAAATCCAAACCGGTGCGCGATGTCGAGCCGCCCGCCGAAACCCCCGCGATGCTGCCCAGATTGTACAGTTCGACGCGAGGCTTAGGGCGCACCGCGACGGCACGAATGCCGGTCATCGTTCCCGCGTAGACCGAACTGGTCGGATCGGTTTCGTTGGGATCGTAGGACCACACGTCCACGTCACCCGTCGCTTCCACCCGGCGCGAGAATTGCACGAGCCAGTTTTGGGCGTTGGTTCCATGAAGCGCCACAAGCGGAATTTTCATGGTTACGACGTACTCGCCGCTGCTGATCGTACCCGCGGACCACCACGTCGGGCGGTATCCCGAATTTTCCGAGGACGACTGGTAATGCGTGCCGATGGGATTGGCGCTGAACTGGTATAAGAATCCGTTCGCGCCGCCGGGCCACAGGTACACGCTTACCTCGTCGTCGGACCCCTCGCCCGCGTCGTTGGTGTGCTGCGTTGCGACGATTGCAGCGCGCTGCTTTGCGGCAAATGCAACGTAGAGAAATTTGCCGTCGCTTTCGATGTAGGCCGCGGTGGAATCGGGTGCGGCTTTATGGCCTTGCAGGTTCCAGTCCAGCGTCACGCTTCTCGCGCTCTTCCACTGCTCGTGCTGCAGCGAACCATCGATTGCAGGCGCATTCGAGACGGTCGGAACCGTCAGCATCATCGCGCTTGCCAGCGCAAGCATTACGGGCGCTACCATAAAGACGAGCATGGCTACCATCGTTGCCTCCTGGGGGACCCCGCGCGCTTTTGCGTGCGGGGGGCGCGCAGCCCGGAAGGGCGGAGCGCCGGTTGGGGGGACCCCGCGCGCTTTTGCGTGCGGGGGGCGCGCAGCCCGGAAGGGCGGAGCGCCGGTTGGGGGGACCCCGCGCGCTTTTGCGTGCGGGGGGCGCGCAGCCCGGAAGGGCGGAGCGCCGGTTAAAAAAGGGTGCATGAAACCAAGCCCGGGCGCGGGCCGTTGCCAAAACGGTCGTCGCGGATTATCGCATGGGGTTGCGGGAGAGTTTGTCGCCGGTCATGGTGGTGTTAGAAAGATCCACTTTGCTCAAATCGACTCCCGATAGATCGCACCCGGTCAAGGTCGATCCGTTCAGTCGCACGCCGTCCATCTGGGCGCCGCTCAAATCTACGCCGCTCAAACGGCTGCCCGAGAGATCGGCTCCCCGTAAATCTGCGTGGCTCAAGTCAACGCCGACCAGGGAGACGCCGCGCAGATCCTGACCGCTCAAGTTCGCGCGCCCCAAGTCGCAGCCCATGCGGCATCCCAGCAGCACTGCGCGCGCTTGCGATGGCGAAAGCGAGGACGCATTCACGTCGCAGCCGTTCATCTGCACGCCCTCAAAATTCGCTCCCGCAAGCGCCGCATGCGAAAGCTCGCATCCGGTAAGCACGGCGTGAGCGAAGGAAGCTCCTCGCAGATCGGCCCTCGAAAAGTCCACGCCCACCAGCACGGCGTTGGAGAAATCGGCATTCTGCAGATTGGCGCGGCTAAAGTCCGCTCCGTTCAAGCGTTGCGCATGGAAGTCTCCGTCCGGTCAGATTTTGGCCAGTGTAGTCGCAGCCCACGCAATTGAATCCGCCGCGTGGATTTGCCGCCAACGCGGCGTGCATCGCTGAATCGACTTGGCGATCGATCTGCGAACCGAAATCCTTGGGCATCACTGCACTCGCCGGTAACGCCGGAACGGCGGGCAGCGCCGGCATGTGGATGTGCCGCTCCGGAACGTCGAGGTTAACTGCGGGGATCCGGATCGTGCGCGCCGGAATGTGCACGTGTTTGGCGGGAATGATGAGGTCCGTCGGTGCGGGACGCGGCGACGGCGAAGCCACGGCCGCAACGCGCATGACTTCTTTCACCGTAACGATCTTGGCGCGCTGCGGCAGTGCGGAGGATCGCGCGACCGTTGAGGCTGAACGCGCAACGCTGTGAGCAGCCGGCACGGCGGCCGGCAAAGCCGAACCCGAAGTTTGCGTGAAGGCAAACGACGGCGCCACGCTCTGCAGCACGAAGAACAGAACGACGAGGGCCGCAACGACCGCTCCGGCGGGACCGATGGAAAGACTCGTGCGCACGTTGCGGCCCACACGCAGCAAGCGTTCCACCCGAACCGAGAGACCACGCCGGCTCACGAATACGCCGGGCGCCGCCAGCGGACGATGCGGCCATGTGGTAACCTCGGCCATCTTCGTTAAACAACTGGCGTAGGGGCGCACGCTCTTGGTTTGATGCACGACCCAGTCGTCGCAAGCAACTTCACGTTCCAGATCGAGCTGCTGCGCGATATACAGGACCGCCGGGCTGAAGAAAAACAGCGCTTGAATGAGCCGCTGCACGCCGTTCGTCCAGTCGTCCGCGCGGCGCAGATGTCCCAGCTCGTGCAGCATGATCTGATCGATTTCACCGGGAGAGAGCGTGTCGAGCAGATGCTGCGGTATGAGGATCATCGAATCGAACAAACCGACCGCCACCGGAACTTCGATCCGATCGCAAACGCATAGCCGAACGTCGCGTTGCCCTTTTTCGGCGATCGCCCATTGCGAGAGACGTTCCCGGTAGTCGACGGGCAACGGAAGCGCGTCGCGTTTGAGATGCTCCAAACGCCCCAGATTCACCGCTAGCCGCACAAGCAGCAGCAGCGTTGCGGCTATCCAAGCGGCAAAGAGAATCAGCGCGATGTCATTGGGCACGGAAAAGCGCAGTCGCTCGGGGAGTTTGAACGCTGGAGCGTGCGATGGCGCAGCGTTAGGTGCCGGCGCCCCCGCAGCCTTCGCGATCGCGGTGGAGGGCGGATGCTTGGCAGCGGTGGACGCCGGCATGCGCGCAGCCGTGCGTGCGAACACGACTGACGACTGATGTTGCACGCTGATCTGCGGAATCGCCGTAAAAATCGGAAGCAGCAACGATCCGGCCAGAGCGACGCACCACGCCGCGTAGCGCGTGGTGGCGTTCAAATTCGGAAATACGCGCAAGATCGCCCAAACTGCGAGTGCGAGCAGCGCCGCTTCCCAGAGGCTGTTGAATAACGTGGCAACCGCGACGCGCGCCGCGGGCTCGAGCGCAGAAAGCAGAGCCTGCATCAGCCGTGATCCTCGTACTGTTCGATGAGCTTTTCAGGCGCCGCAGCTCTTCATCGCTGGGACGCTGTTCTTCGACTAGACGTAGCGCCAAAGCGGTCGATTTGTTTCCGAAGAAGCGCGAAACGAGCTGCCCGACCGCCGATTTGGCCGCCTCCTCGCGTTCGATCAGTGGCTGGTAGACGTACGCGCGACCCTCTTCCTCGTGCTTCACGTAACCCTTCTGTTCCAGAATGCGCATAGTCGTGAGCACCGTATTGTAGGCCAGCGGCGGGGGCGGGAGCGCCTCCGTGACGCTTGCGACGGTGGCGCGCCCCTGCTGCCAGAGCACCTCCATGAGACGCAGTTCCGCCTCGGTCAGGATCGCCGACTTCTTTCGGGCCACGGGCACCTCCACGCTGTCTACTAATTTATTAGTAGACTATACGGCTTGGCGGCCCGTCTGTCAACTAATAAATTAAGATGCCGACCAATTTCGCGCCGCGCTCCCTTACTTCCATTGCAGTGTCAACCGGACGGAGTGAAAACCATGCGTGCAGATTGTTTTCACCCCGCACGCGCTCGAGCGAATGGCTCAACGGAGCCGGGATTGCTCCCGGGAGGAAATTGAGGATGTCGTTCGGGGGAAGCTACGACCGAAAGGTCTGCGGCCATAGCGGTCGAGTAAACCTTTGGAAGGGCCGTGGTCCCCGCGCGATTCGCGTAACTGTGGAATACGCTAAGGTCGATGTCGTGTACGTGATCTCCGTCTGGAGGAATCCCGCATGAAACCATTGCTCCATTCAAAGTACGACGCGGTTGCCGAGGCGATGTATCTTCGCTACTCCAACGCGCAGGTTGCGCGTTCGGAGATGCTCGATGGCGCAGAAGGTTCGGTTGGTGTCGATTTCGATGCTAACGGCGAGACCGTCGGCATCGAGCTCATTTCGGTGAATGACGAAACGGTCGCCATCGCGACTCATTACGCCAATGAGCATGGGCTTGGCTTGACCGGCGCTACTTTTCCACGCGCAGCATAAGCGGCCGGGCGCCCTGCGCCGGCTTTTCGAATGGAGCCCCCGGGAAAATTAAGAGCCCGGCTCGACGCCGACCAGCGCGGCCTTCTCCTCGCCGGTGATAACCATGGTCAGATCGAGCAGAATGATGAGCCGGCCGTTCACTTTGCCCACGCCCTGGATGTAGTCCGTTCCGACCCCCGCGATCATATCGGGCGCGTTCTCGACATGCTCGATCGGGATGTTGAGGACCTCGGAAACGCTGTCGACGACGATGCCCACACGCTTGTTGCCGATCTCGGTAACGACGATGCGCGTGCTTTTCGTATGCTCTTGGCGCGCCATGGCAAAGCGCGTGCGCAGATCGATGATCGGAATCAGCTGCCCGCGCAAATTGATGACGCCTTCCATGAAATGCGGCGCTCGCGGGACGTGCGTAATCTCAACCGTTCGGATGATCTCCTGGACTTGCGCGATGTCCACGCCGTATTCTTCGTTGCTCAAACGGAACGAGACGACTTGAACCAGTTCGCCGGAGAACTGTTGCTTTTCCAATGTTTCCGTCATGTTAGACCCCCGAGAATTCCGCGCGCGCTGCGCGCGTTCCGGAATAAGCTTCCGAAACCAGCGAATGCACGTCGATGATGAGCGAGATGGAACCGTTACCCAGAATCGTCGCGCCCGAAATGCCGGCGATGCGGCCTACGACGTCCGAGAGCGGCTTGATGACGATCTCCTGCTCGCCCTGGAACGAGTCGACGACCAAGCCTACCTGGCGTCCTTGCAGTCCGACGATAACGATCATGACTTTTTCGGGATCGCGCTCGCCGCCCAGTTCAAAAAAGTCCGCCACGCGAACCAGCGGGACGACTTGCCCCCGCAAAGTGATGACTTCGTTGCCGTGCACCGTGCGAACGTCATACATTTCGATGCGCTGCGATTCAATCACCGAGTCGAGCGGAATGGCGTACAATTCTTCGGAAACGCGCACGAGCAGCGCTTGAATGATCGCCAACGTGAGCGGAAGCTCTGATGGTAAAGGTCGTCCCGCCGCCCGCCACGGTGTTAACGTCGAAGACGCCCTTGAGCCGCGTGATGTTTTTCTTGACGACGTCCATGCCTACGCCGCGGCCGCTCACGTCGCTGATCACGTCGGCCGTCGAAAAGCCGGGAGTGAAAATCAGCTCGATGATTTCTCGATCGCTCAGCTTGTCGTCGGCCGAGATCAGTCCTTGCTTGACACCCCGCGCGCGAACCCGTTCCAAATCGATGCCGTTCCCGTCGTCGCTCACTTCGATGATGACTTGGTTGCCTTCATGGTAGGCATTGAGCGAGATCGTGCCGTGCCGACGCTTCCCGCGCCGCGCGCGCTCGTCCGGCGCTTCAATGCCGTGATCCACGCAGTTGCGGAGCAGATGCATGAGCGGCTCGCCCACTTCGTCGACGATCGTTTTGTCCAAGTCCGTTTCGGCCCCGGATACTTGGAGCTGCACTTCCTTGCCGCGCGATTTCGCCACGTCACGTACCAGGCGCGGAAAGCGATCGAACACCTGTCCGATCGGCACCATGCGCACCTTCATGATCGACTCTTGAATTTCGTTGGTCGTGCGCGCGAGCAGCCCGGAACTGTCGGCGAGTTCCTTCGCGAGCGCCGTCAGTTCTTTCGCCATCCCGTTGGCTGCGGCGTGTTTGCCGCCCAGCGCGCGGTCGAGCGTGCCCGCGATGTCCGAGATGCGCGTGCGGTTGATGACCAGTTCGCCCACAAGGTTCAGCAGCAAATCCAGCCGCTCGATATCCACGCGAATCGTTTGGTGCATCGCCGCCCGCGTAATCGTTTTGGTGGGCGCTGCTGAGGGCGCCGGCGCAGCAAGCTCGGCGGGGGCGTTCTCAATGACGTTCGACGTTTCTTCGTAGACCGCCACGAACGAATCCAATCGCGCGCCGTAATCGATCAAACCGGCAGGCGGCTGCGTCCCTTCGATGGCGGCATGCACGAGATCGGTAAGGAAATCGCGGCCCGCGAACAGCACGTCGACGCAGCCTTCCGAAAGCGGCATGCGGTCCTTGCGCAGCAGGTCGCAGAGGTTTTCCAACTTGTGCGCCACGCTTTGAACGTCGGTGAACTGCAGCATGCCCGCGCTGCCCTTGATCGTGTGCAGCGCGCGAAACAGCGAGTTGATCAGTTCGTTGTCCGGATGCCCCGAGGCGACGTGGTTCTCGAGCTGCAGCAAATCGGCATCGATCTGCTGCAGTAGTTGTTCGGCTTCGTCGCGGAAGTACGCGACGAACTCCGATTTATCGAAGAACTCTTCGTTCATGTTTTGGAGTTATGTCACCCACGAGCGCGCAAGGGCGACACGTCGCTACTCGACTCCAAATACGCTCAGAAGCGGGCCGAGCGAACCGGTTTCCGGGATCAAAATGAACTGTCCGGCAACTTCTTTTTCTTTGTCCAGGAAGTCTGCTTTCGATCAAAAAGACGTCCTGATCCGGCAGAATGGACATCAGCGTGCGAAACGCCGCCTGAATCGTCCCGTACGAGAGCGTCGGCACCGAAGGGAGCACGTTCTGTCCGGTGAGATTGTTGATTGCCGAAAGATAGGCGCCCGCGATGATGTTGCCGATCTCTTTGAGCGTGGAGTCCGAGATCGAATCGAATACTTGAATGTCGCCGATGACGCGTTTGAGGAACGCCGAAACGAAATCCATGGCCTGATCGCGATCGAACAGTACGACCATCTGACCGGGCGCCTCACCGCGAATGTACATGTGCAGGGCCGCGACCATCCGGTTCTCGTGACCCACCCGTGAGGCGAGATCGCGAAATTTGATGACGTCGATCCGCGGCTCGCTCAGATTGATTTTCGCGTTGAGCAGCTGCGAGAGCGCCGTGGCCGCGTGTCCGGCACCGATGTTGCCGACTTCTTTGAGCGCGTCCTTTTGGAGCTCGTTGAGCTTGAGCGTTTGCGTAGTCAAGAGAGCACCTTATGAATGGTTTCCAGAATTTTCGGCGGCTGAAACGGCTTGGTGATGAACGATTTTGCGCCGGCTTGAATGGCTTCGACGACGAGGGCTTGCTGCCCCATCGACGTGCACATGATGATCTTCGCGCCGGGATCGTGTCCCATGATTTGGCGCACTGCGGTTATGCCGTCCATTTCGGGCATGACCATGTCCATAGTGACCAAATCCGGATTCAAAGACTTGTACTTGTCGACCGCCTCCGCGCCGTTTTGGGCTTCTCCCACGACGTCGAATCCGTTCTTGCTCAAAATCCCTTTTATCATCATACGCATGACGACAGCGTCGTCTACGATGAGGACCCGCTTACTCATGAGGAGCTCCCAAATGACAGGCTGATATTGTTCCTAATCCTGGAATCGGCTGGAACCGTTGGTTTTCTTAGGAGCGGCCAATCCGCGCGTAGTCTTCTCCTACAGAGATACCGACGGGCGCTCCTCGTCCCCGGCCTCCGGCCCCAAGGTTTTCCAAGTAGTTTCCGCGGTCTCACGCCAGGCCGCGGTTGCGCAGTTGCGTTTGTTTGCGGTTGATGAACTCAAGAATTGCGTGATCCTCGTCGGGGGACAGGCCGTGGAAACGCAGGCCGTGCGAAAACTTTCCAGAGGCCGGAACCTGTTCGCAGCGCACGATCTCGCCCACCAACGTCAGTGCGGGCGCGTCGTTCTTGAGCGCCATTTTGATCTCCAGCCACTGTCCCACGCGGCATTGGCGTTCCACGATGATGGCGCAGCCGCCGCGGCTGATGTCGCGGATGCTGCCTTTCATGAATTCTCCCACGCCTTTGCCGCCCGGCGCCATGCGCCACATACCGGCGACGAGCGTGTCTAAACGCACGGTCGAGCGCTTCTGATCGCCTGCGGCCCCCAATGATTCGACCTTGCCGGGCCGTTCGAAATAGGTCATGCCGTCTCTGACTTCGGCGATCGTCGCGCCGAAGCGGAATCTTCCCATCGGATTTTGATAGACGAACGAGGCGCGTTCACCCACTCGCCCGACGACCTCCCCGACGGCGATATACTTGCGCCCTAATTCTTCCACCGACACGCAGCGCATGGGCCGCAGCGCAACCGCGACGTCGACGAACGAGTGCAGCGGCGGAAGCTTTCTTCGGGTGCGCCTTTACGGGCGCTGCCGAACAGCGATTTGAACATCACGTTATGGCCTCCATCGGTTCGGCTGCTTCATCCGTAGTGGAGACTTGTCCGATCGATTCGACGCGCAGGCCCGGAGCGATCTCCGAGTACGAGAGCACGACCAGCTGCGGCGCCGCGCGTTCCGTCAAGCGCTTGAGCGCCAAACGCACCGACGGCGAGCACAAGACAATCGGGTGAAGGCCTGCAGACTGCGCAGCCTGCATCTGTTTGGTCAGCGAAGTGTAAATCTTTGCAACGGTGTTGGGATCGAGCAGCGCGTAGGCGTCCTCGCCGCGCCGCACGGCCTCGCCGAGAAGCGACTCCAGCCGCGGATCTACCGTGACCACGGAAAGCAATCCGCCTTCGGCGTACTCTGCGCAGATGTGTCGTGCGAGTGCCGAGCGTACGCGCTCGGTGAGAAAATCTTGATCTTTGCTGACGCGCGCGGCGTCGGCGAGGTTCTCCAAAATCAGCAGAAGGTTGCGAACCGGAATACGCTCGCGCAGCAGGTTCTGCAGCACGCGCTGCACTTCTCCCACCGTGAGCAGGTTGGGAACGAGTTCCTCGACGACCACCGGGTAGTGCGTCTTGACGTTGTCGAGCAGGGCGGAGGTTTCCTGACGTCCCAGCAAGTCCGGAGCGTGCGCCTTGATGATCTCGGTCAGATGCGTCGCAATGACGCTGGTCGGATCGATCACGGTGTATCCGCTCATCTCGGCTTCGGCCTTGCCCGACTCAGGAATCCACAGCGCCGGCAGATTGAACGCCGGCTCGGTGGTGGCGATGCCGTCGATGGGCTGCATCGCCGTCCCCGGATTCATTGCGAGCAGGCGGCTCACCATGACTTCAGCAGATGCCACTTCCAAGCCATAGATCTTCACGACGTAGGTATTGGGTTTGAGCTGCAAGTTGTCGCGAACGCGAATCGGCGGCACGACAATACCGAGATCGCGGGCTGCGTGGCGGCGGATCAGCGTGATCCGCTCCAGCAGGTCGCCTCCTTGCGTGGTATCCACCAACGGAATCAGACCAAAGCCAATCTCCAGCTCCATCGGGTCGTACGAGAGCAGCGGGACGACTGACTCGGCAGGTTTTATGGCAGTCTGCGTCCCCGTGGCGCCTGCAATCGCCGCGGCTTGGACGCCGCCCGGGAGTTGACGCGCGCCCTCGGGGGTTCTGTGTCGATTGCGGAAGTAATAGATGAAGAGCAGCGCCGATATCGGCAGCATGAACCAGCGAACCAAACCAGCCATGCCGAACACGGCCGTCATGATGGCGGCGATCAGAATCGCGGTGGGTTGACCGCTGAGCTGTTTGGTGAGATCGCGCCCGAAATCGCCTTCGCTGGCGGCGCGCGTCACGACGATGCCGGTGGCCGTAGAAATCAGCAGCGCCGGAACTTGCGTGACGATGCCTTCTCCCACCGTGAGCAGCGTGAAGTGCTCCAGCGATTGCAGCAAGCTCGATGTGCTCTTGCGCGACTCCGACGATAAAACCCCCAACGGTATTGATGGCGACGATCACGAGCGCTGCGATAGCATCACCTCTCACGAACTTGCTTGCGCCGTCCATTGCGCCGTAAAAGTCCGCGGCGCGCTGAATGTCCTTGCGGCGCTGGCGCGCCTCGGCCTCGGTGATAAGGCCGGCATTCAAATCCGCGTCAATGGCGAGCTGTTTACCGGGCATCGCGTCCAGCGTGAAGCGCGCAGCCACTTCAGCGACGCGTCCTGCGCCGTTGGTGATGACGACGAATTGGATCACGATGAGGATCAAGAAGATCACGAAGCCGACGGCGTAGTTGCCGCCGATCACGATCTGCCCGAAGAAATTTATGACCTCGCCGGCGTAGCCGTGCAGCAGGATCTGACGCGTCGCCGTGATGTTCAACGATAGACGGAAGAGCGTAATGATCAGCAGTAGCGTTGGAAAAACGCTGAAGGCGAGCGCATTTTCCGCATAGAGCGAAACGCCGATGATCAGCAGCGCGACGGAAATATTCAGCGTCAACAGTAAATCGAGCAGCACCGCCGGGATCGGCACGATCATCAGCATGACCAGCATAACGGAAGCGCCGGCGACCCAGATCGGCGCCGTTGCGCCGATGCGCGCCAGCAGGCCGCCTTTCGATCCCACGTGTGCAGAAGCCATCAGGCAATCGTCCTTCGTTTGAGCTTGTACACGAACGCGATCACTTGCGCTACCGCGGCGTACATGTTGGGCGGAATCGCCGCATCGAGTTCGACCTTGGCGTACAGCGTGCGCGCGAGGGGCGGGTTCTCCATGATGGGAATGCCATGTTCGGTCGCGAGCTCGCGGATGCGCTTAGCGATCAAGTCTGCGCCCTTGGCCGTAACGACGGGCGCGTCCATCTTCTTCTCGTCCCACTGCAGCGCGACGGCAAAATGCGTCGGGTTGGTCACGACGACGGTCGCTTTAGGGATGGCGGCCATCATGCGACGGCGCGCGAATTCGCGCTGGCGGCGCTTGAGCGCGCCTTTGATCTCCGGGTTGCCTTCGGATCGGCGGTATTCGTCCTTCACTTCCTGCTTGCTCATCTTGAGGCTCTCTTCGTACTGCCAGCGCTCGTATGCCAAATCCACCAGCGCGACGATGACCAGCACGAATCCGAACTTCCAGCCGATCGCGAACACGAGCTCACCGATGAATCCGATCAGCTGCTGCGCCGGCATCTCGCCAAGTGCAGCCAGAGAGTCCAGGCTGCCGGCGATCGTGGTGTAGACGATGACGAGGACCGCCCCGAGTTTGAGCAGTTGCTTGCCCAAATTCACCAGCACTTGCTTTGAAAGCAAACGCTGCGCGCCGGTGAGCGGGTTGATTTTGTTGAAACTGGGCGTAAGCGGCACCAGCGAGAACACGCCGCCCGTCTGCAGCAGATTGACGCCGACGCCGGCGACGAGCGCAACGCCGAACAACGTGCCCAGCAGCAATCCGGCCGAAGCAAACGCCCGTGCGTAAAGCATCCACACCGAGCCGAAGGTGAAATCTTGGTGTTCTTGCGTGCGCGAGAGAATGGCTTGCATTTCGCCGCCGATTGAAGCCAGCGCCGGCCCCGCCAGCGCGTGCAGCACAAAAACGCCGGCCAGAAACACTGCGGCGCCGGCAAGGTCGGGACTCTTGGCAACTTGGCCACGCCTGCGCGCCTCTTCGCGGCGTTTAGGTGTCGCCTTTTCTGTTTGCTCTGGTCTAGCCATATGCCACGCTCGTACGAGCGTCTAGACCTATCATCGGCCGTGCTGCCTGCGGACAACAGCCGGGCCGTGGACTTTTAACGTGGGCGGGAGGCGCTTGTGGGGCGCCGAATAGGCGGGAGGTTTGGCGCTCCCCACGAGCGGGGTGCCTTTTCAAAAGGAGACGAGTTTGCGCGGTAGTGTGGGCCTGGGGGCCGTCGGTATTTTTTGCGCCGTGGCGCTGGCCGCTTGCGGAAACGGCACCGTCATCGGGAGCGGTCCTGTGCCGACCGCCTCGCCCGTGACGCCGAGCAATAGCGCCGAGTTCAAAGTGCCGACAGCCGGCTCTTCCCCCTCGATCATCGCGGCCGGACACGACGGATTCATCTACTTTACCGAGGCCGCAGCCAGCCAAATCGGGCAGCTCTCCACCGGCGGGGCCATCGTCGAAATCAAAACAAAAACGGCAGCGGCCGCCCCTGCGGACATCATCGCGGGCGCTAACGGCGTAATGTGGTTCACGGAGCCGCCCGCTCACAATATTGCGACGATCCCGACGTTTTCCAGTACGGCTGTGATCGAATACCGGGTTGCGTGGGCGAACGCCACGCCGAAGTTCATCGCCAACGGACCCGCGCAAAATACGATGTACTTCACGGACCCTGGCGCAAACGCCATCGGCCGGATCACGACGACGGGCGCGGTGAGCGGACCCTTTGCCATTCCTACGGCAAGCGCCGATCCCGCGGACATCGTGGAAGGCCCCGACAACAATATGTGGTTTTGCGAGTACGCCGCCGCGAAAATCGGTCATCTGAACGCGACGACGAACGTGGTCGATCGAGAATACGCCTTAGCGCCGGGCGCAAACCCTACGGCGATCGTCATCGGACCCGACGGCGCGCTGTGGTTTACGGAAAACAACGCGGCGGCGCCCAAGCTGGGCCGGCTCACGACCAGCGGCGTGCTGAACGAATATCCCTTGACCGGCGCAAAGAGCGCCACGGGCATGGCGCTGGACGCGTTCGGCAACATCGACGTGGTGGATGCGGCCAAGAACTCGATCGGACAATTCAACGTCAACTCCTTGACCTACACCGAATACGGCATCAAGACTGCAAACGCGAATCCGGCCTGGATCACGCTGGGACCGGACAGTAAGATGTACTTTACGGAACAGACCGCCAATCAGATCGGGCAGTTCACGTACTTTTAGTGCACGGCCATGCCGCGCATAACGGCATCCATATGGTGCGCCGAATCCGTGAACAGCTGCGGCGCGACATAGCCTAAGAGCGGCACGCTGACCGCCATCATCAGCAGACCCACGCCGATCTGCAATGGAAAGCCCACGACGAACACGTTCATCTGCGGAGCGACGCGCGCCATCAGGCCCAGCGCCAGGTTGACCAGGAACAGCGCGACGGCGGGCGGCGCAGCGATTTTCAATACGATAAGAAACGCCTGTTCGAGGAACGTGACCACGTTGGCGGCGACGCTGGGATCCAGATTGATATAGGGCAGCGGGACTAAATGCAGCGAGCCGCCGATGCCTTGGAGCATGATTAAATGCGCGTCGCTCATCAGAAAGATCAGCGTCGCAAGCGTGAGTCTCCAATTCACCGATCACCGTCACTTGCTGCTGGGTTTGCGGGCTGATGACGTTGGCGACCGCGAACCCGATCTGGATGTCGACGATTTCACCGGCGAACTGAATCCCCATGAACACGAGGTAGGCGACGAAGCCGACGATGAGGCCCAGCACCACTTGACTGACGACGGCGGCAAGCAAGGCTCCGAGATCGGAAAGCGGCGCGATTACCGGCACGGCGTGGAACAGGACGAAAGAAATCAGAAATGCCAGCCCGATCCGCACGAGTACCGGAATTTGCCGCGCAGAAAAGACGGGGAAAACGAACAGCATCGTGGAGACGCGGACGACGATCAGCAGGAACGTTTCCAACTGACCCTGCGTGATGTTGAAAAGGTCTAGCACGTCACCGGATAAAGTCTTTGACGTGCGTGAACACGCGCGCGGTGAAATCGGTCAGCAGCGCGAGCATGAACGGCCCGAAAAACAGCAGCGCAAGCGCCGAAGCCACGATTTTCGGGATGAACGTGAGCGTTGGTTCTTGGATTTGCGTAACGGCCTGAATTACCGAAATCACCAAGCCGACGACCATCGAGACGAGCAGCACCGGGGCGGCGACCATGAAACAGACGAAGATGGCGTCGCGGCCGAGCGAGATCGCATCGCCGAATCCCATCTATTTGTAACTCTGGAAAATGGCGTTCACCGTCAGGTTCCAACCGTCCACCAGCAGGAATATCAAGATTTTGAACGGCAGCGAAATGATGACGGGCGGGATCATCATCATGCCCATCGATAGCAAGATGCTTGCGACCACCATATCGATGACGATGAACGGCACATAGATCGCAAAGCCGATTTCGAAGGCCGTCTTCAACTCCGAGATCACGAACGCCGGTATCAGGATGTACGTCGGAACGTCGTTCTGCGTGGCAGGCCGCGGCGCATCCGAAAGCGAGTAGAACAGTCGGCAGATCCTTCTCGCGCGTTTGCTTGAACATGAATTTGCGCAGCGGACCAACGGCCCGGTCGAGCGCAACGGATTGGGTGATTTGGTTCTTCAGATACGGCTGCAGGGCGTTGTGATTCACGTCCTTGACGACCGGCGCCATGATGAAGAACGTCAGAAACAGCGCCAGTCCCACGAGAACCTGATTGGGCGGCACCTGCTGCGTTCCCAGCGCCGTCCTAACGAACGAAAGCACGACGATCACGCGCGTGAACGAGGTGACGAGCACCAGCAGCGTCGGCGCAAGCGCCAGCACGGTGAGCAGCAGCAGAATCTGCAGCGAATTGGCGACGTCGTGCGGATTGCGCGATTGACCGACGCCGATGCTGACTTGGGGAATCGGAACGGTGGGACCCGACGGCGCCGTTGCAGCCGATGCAATCGCGGGAACGACCCACAACCAGCAGATCCCCACGCCGCTGAAGATCAGAAACGTGCGGTGCCGCGACCACAGCCGCGTGAAAAACGAACGCATCATCCCTGCGGCTTCCGCAGCTGTTTGAGCAAGCCGGTCAAAGACTGCGTTTGCGTCGCGAACAGCTGCCGCTGCTGACCGATCCACGGTTCCACTTGTTCCGCCGGCACCTCGGCCAGCGAGGCTACGTGCCCGCTTCCGCCGCCCAGCAGATAAAATCGTTCGCCGACCTTGACGACGTGCAGGGTCGTGTTTTGCGCTAAAAAGGTGGACTCAACCACGGTGACCAGGCGTTTATCCGTCGACGTAACTAGGCGCCCGCGGCCCAGCGCGCGCACGACCGTGTAAAGTCCGAAGAGCATGAGCGCTACGACAAGCAGCGCCAGTATGTACTGGCCTACGAATGGCATGGTGTTGCCTTATTATGCGGAGGGGTTGAGTTCGCTGATCTTCACGGCAAATTTGTCGTCGACCACGACGACTTCACCGCGAGCGATCAAAATGTTGTTGACGTACAGATCGATCGGATCCGACGACAGCTTGTCCAGTTCGAAAACGCTTCCTGACTGCAGCGCCACCACGTCGCGCAGCGTCTTTCCGGTCTTGCCGAGCACGGCGCTGATCTGCAGCGGCACGTCGTGCACCAGTTCCAGCTGCTGCCGTTCTGCAATGCGCGCGACGGCGTGGGGATCATCGTACCGAAGGCAACGGGCTGCGCGGCCGGCGACGGGCGTTCCGGCAGTTTGGATGCGGCGCTTGCAGCAGGCGGCGGCGTGGAGACCTCAGGCGGCCCGGCAATTTTGGATTGCGCGATGCCGTCGAAATCGAATGCGATGTGCGCAGCGATCGCGCTGCCCGCCTGCACCGTTGCCTCGTACGAGGCAAAGGGTGGGGCAGGCAGGTTGGTCGCATCGGTGCACAGTTCGGCTGCTGCATCGGCGGTGGTGACCTTCAGACGTTGCGCCAGCGCTTCAGCCATCGCTCCCGCGATCTGGGAAACCGTTTCCGAAACGATGGAAAACTGCATCGCTCCCATTTCGGCGCCGTCGTCCGGGCTGCCGAGCATCACGTTGACGACCGTCGCGATATCGCCGCTCGAAAAACGTACGGCGAACTTCAAACCCGCGCCGGGAACGCGGGCAAGCGCGACCAGTGTATCCGCGTCGCCTCTGATCGATCCGACATGGTCGCGACGGCGAGCAGCGGATGCGGTGACAGGCATTTCGACCAGCCGGCCCAACACCGAGCCCGCGGCCTGAACCATCGCATCGCTAACTTGTTGCATATCGGCCATATCGATTTTACTGATCCTCATTTCTGATGACGTCGGCTACCTGCACCGCAAGGCGATCCTTGTACACTCCGGGATACACTCGAAATTTTTCGCGCTCGTTGATGCGCGCCACGAGCGGCGCATCGGTGCACTTCTCGAACAACACGACGTCACCAGGCTGCAGCGCGACGAGATCGCGGAGGGAAACGGTCGTCTTGCCCAACTCCACCTGAAGGTCGACTGCCGCCCGCTCGACATTGCGAGCCAGCTGCGCCACGTCTTGCTGCGTCATGTTTCTCGACGAAGCGACGCTGGGCGACCACTGAAAGTCATTGAGCTGCGTACCGATCGATTGCAAGACCGGGTAGGGCAGGCAAAAATTCATCACCCCGGCCATATCGCCGACTTTGAGTTCCATCGAGATGTACGCGACGATCTGCTCGAGCGGAATGATTCGTGGGATGAACTGCGGATTCGAATCGAGGGCTTCGATCTTGAGCGAGAGCGTGAGCAGGTAGTTCCACGACTCCCGGTAGCTGTTCAGCATGCGCGCCATGAAGCGCTGCATGAGCGTACGCTCGATGTCGGTTAAATCCCTCAGCTTCTGCGCAAACCATCCGGGGCCGCCCAGCAACCGATCGATGATGGAAAACACGAGGTTCAAATCGACCTGCACGATACCGCTGCCGGGCAGCGGTTCCATCGAAAAGATCGAAAGGATCGACGGGATGCCGATGCTTGCGACGAAGTCGCCGTAGCTGATTTGTTCGATCGACACGATCGTCGCTTCCACGCGCGTGCGCAAATATACCGAAAGCGAATTGTTCAGTAAACGCGTGAAATTCTCGTGCAGCGTCCGAAGAGTCTGCAGCTGATTGTTCGAGAATTTATCGAGCCGTTTGTTGAAGCGAAAATCGAATGGCTTGATCTTCTTGTCTTCGGGCGCAGCTTCTTTGACTGCAGGCTCGGCCGCAAGCTGATTGATAAGGGCGTCGATTTCCTCTTGAGACAGACTGGACATAGGACGGACTACTGCCCCTTTTCGGCGCGAGAGAGATTGGCATTGAGCAGCACGATGTCGACGCGGCGATTTTCCTGCCGGGTCTGCGGCGTGCTGTTATCCGTCCGTGGATGATATTGTCCATATCCTGCCGCCGAAATTCGCAACGGATCCAGGCGGTCGTGTTCGACCAGATACCGTACGACGTTCACGGCACGCGCGGTAGAGAGCTCCCAGTTCGTCGGATATCGCTCCGTTGCAATCGGAACGTCGTCCGTGTTGCCCTCAACGCGTATGAGGTTGTCGTTCTTTCTTAAGAACACATCGACATTATCGAGAATTATCTTAGTGCCGGGCCGCAGATCGGCGCTTCCCGAGTCGTAATAGGACCTATCCGAAAGTAAAGTTATGACCAAGCCGCGGTGGTCCATCCGTATCTGGACTTGGCTTTGGAGGCGATCGCGCTCGACGTACTGCTGCAGCTGCTTTTCTATCGCCGGGATTTTGGACGTCGAATCAAAGGGCCGGTGAGCGTCCAGGCCGCCCTGCGGCGGCTGATTTGCCGACCACTGGTTGTCGAAGCCGCCGGAAACGTCTTTGGCGAACTGCTGAAACTTCACCCGGCTGATGGTCGACATGGCGAAGAGAATGATGAAGAGCGCCAGCATGAGCGTGATCATGTCGGCGTAAGTGAGCAGCCAGCGCATCATGCCGGCCGTCTCTACTTTGGATTCCTGCGCTCTCTTGCGGAACTTACTCTCGGCGGCGCGCGCGGCCGTCTTAATGGGCTGCCCCATCAGCCCACGGAATAACTGGGCTGCTCGGCGAAGGCGCCGCCTTCCTCGATCTCGGTTTCGCGCTCTTGCGGATCGAGGAACGCGTGCAGCCGCTCCTCCAGCAGCCGCGGATTGTCGCCCGCTTGAATGGACAGAATGCCCTCGATCATGATCTCGCGCAGCAGCAGCAGCTGCCCGTAGCGTTCTTTGATCTTCGTTGCAATGGGCAGCCATACGAGGTTGGCGAACATGATGCCGAAGAACGTTGCGACAAAGGCCTGCGCCGTCGCAATGCCGATATTTCCGGCGATGTTCCCGCCCGCGCCCATGCCAACCAAACTACGCAGCATGCCGATGAGCCCGAGCACGGTGCCGATGATGCCCAGCGTGGGCGAATATCCGCCCAGGTTCGTAAACACCGCTTCGGCCTTCGTGCCGTTCTCTTGGACGTGGCTGACTTCGGTTTCCAAGACCTTGCGAATGACGTCGGTATCGCGGCCGTCGATGACGAGCTGAATGCCCCGGCGCATGAACTCGTCTTCCAGGGCGGCCGCTTCATTTTCGAGCGCGAGCAGACCCTCACGCCGCGCTTTCTCGGCGAATGAAACGAGCGTTGCAATAATGTCGCGCTCATGATACACAGGCTCGGTGAACGCCGTGGCGAATCCGCCGAAAAAGCCTTTCGTAAACGTGCGCAGCGGAAACGAGGTCATCGTGGCGCCGACGGTTCCGCCTAGGATCAACACCAGCGCTTCCCAGCGCCCGAAAATGATGTGCGGGTCCGTCCCGCCTACCCAACCGGCGAGAACAATAGCCCCAAAGGCCAGCAACAGGCCGAGCAGCGTGGCGAAGTCCATTCTAATCCAGTATCGGCTGCTCCGGCTTCATCCTGAGCCATAACGGCGAACCAGCTTGGTGACGAGCGGGTGAACGTTAGGAGCCGGCCGGTTCCGGCGGTCCGTAAATCTTTCGTTTGAACTCGACGATGCGCCGCTGAATCGTTTCCATGGAATCGCGCACGATCAGTTTGTTTCCACTCACCAAGGTGATGACCGTGTCGGGCGTGGTTTCGATCGATTCAATCAAGTCTGCGTTGACCATGATCGGCTGGCCGTTGAGGCGTTGCAGTGCAATCACAACGCCGAGCTTTTTGGGCTCGGCGTTGTACGTACCTTTGGTTTAACAGGCGCTTGGTTTAACAGGCGCTACGCCTTGGGTTTAACAGGCGCTACGCCTTGGTTTAACAGGCGCTACGCCCTTGGTTTAACAGGCGCTACGCCATCCGTGGCTGCGCGCCCCCCAACGGCAAAGCCGTCGGGGTCCCCCGTGGCTGCGCGCCCCCCAACGGCAAAGCCGTCGCGTCCCCCGTGGCTGCGCGCCCCCCAACGGCAAAGCCGTCGGGGTCCCCCGTGGCTGCGCGCCCACCAACGACAAAGCCGTTGGGGGGCGCAGCACGATTAGTTCTCGCTGGCTCGGATGTTGATCACGGTTTGCATGTTTTGATCGGCTGTCGAAATGCCGCGCGTGTTTGCCTCGAATGCCCGCTGCGCGGTAATCATCTTCGTGAATTCGTCGGCGAGAGAAACGTTCGACTGCTCGAGCGATCCCGAAACGATCGCGCCGTAACGGCCGGATGAGGCGAAGCCTACTTGCGCGAGGCCGGAATTCGCAGTCTGCTGGAATCCGTTTCCACCTAAGCGATGCAATCCGTCTTCGTTTTGGAAGGTGGCGAGAGCCACTTGCCCGACAGTCTTCTGCTGACCGTTCGTGAACGCACCCGTGATCGTTCCATCTTGTCCGATCGTGATATTGGAGAGCGTTCCCGCGGCGAAGCCGTTCTGGTTGAGCACCGTTGCACTCGAGGATGAGCCCGAACCCGCCGCGAGCGAAGACATGTTGGAAAAATCCAAACCGATAGTCGGTGCGGCTGCGGAATTGTCGCCCGCGGGCCAACCGCCGGCGGCAATGCTGAGCACGTCTCCCTGCGCAGCCGTCGGCACGCCGACCGTTCCAAAGGTACCTGCCGCCGCATTCGCCGTTGAAGACGTATTCAAGAATTGACCGTTCTGATCGAAGAACGCATACCCGCTGTTCGTCGCCGGCGCCGTACCATCGGCGAAGGTAATTTTGTACGACCAGCGCGAGGCCGCTTGCACGGGCGCGCCGCCCGCCATCGGTGGAACGCTGGGAAGCGCACCCGCAGGAGCCGGCGGCGGTCCGCCGACCGGCGTGTTGGGGCCGACCGGCGAGAACGTGATGGTGGCTTCGTGAGCGTTGCCGAGCGAGTCATAGATGGTTGTAGAAACCGTTTGCGGCGCACCGCTTCCGGCCGTTGCCGCTTCAGCCGCGTACTGAGTTTGGTTTAGCGATCCCCCGAAGCTCACGTCGAAGTTTGTGTTGTTGGCGGGCCCATACTTTGTCGCATTGGCGGCACCGGTTGCAGTGGCTTGCATTGCCAGGCCAATAGGAACGGTGATCGTTCCGGGCGTTCCACCCTGAATTTGACCGTTCGCGTTGGCCATGAAGCCTTGCACCGCAAGACCGCTTGAAGGATCGTACAACACGCCGTTCGAGTTGAGCGAGAACGCGCCGTCGCGCGTGTAAATCGGTTGACCGGTTCCATTGACGTTGTTCAACACGAAAAAGCCGTCGCCGTTGATGGCTAAGTCGGTGTTGATGCCGGTGGTCTCTAGGCCGCCCTGCGAAAAATTGGTGTCGATCGAGTTGACCCGGACGCCCAGGCCGACTTCCTGCGGATTCACGCCGCCGCTCGTCTGCGTCGGCGCGCTGGCGAAGCCTTGGCTCTGATAATAAAGATCGGCGAACGTCATGCGCTGGCCCTTGAAGCCGGTCGTATCGACGTTCGCAATGTCGTTGGAGATCATGTCGATCTGGCTCTGATATGCATTCAGGCCGGAGATCCCCGTGAACAGCGAATCGAATGCCATTCGTATTATGCCTTTCTATGTTGTCGCGGCGCGTCTGTCGATCGACGCCGCAGCCGGCCCCTCGAGAAGATCTCGTCCGGGTCCGTAGAGTTATGAAGAGATGACGGCTGCGCTATCGATGTTGGTAAAGACGTTCTCTTTCATCGAGTCTTGATCGACGGCCGTAATGACCGTGCGGTTTTTGATGCTGACGACCATGGCGACGTCGCGCAGCATGAAAAGGGATTGCTTGGCGCCCTTTTCCGCGGCTTTGTCCGCCATGGCGTTCATGCGGTTGAGATCCTCGCTGCTGAGCTCAATGTTCCGGGAATGCAATCGCTGCATCGCATGCGCCGAAAACTTGAGCGGCTGCGTGGTGGTGGTACGCTGTTGTTCGAGAACCGCGCGAAAGCTCGGAGCCGACGCGGGAGGAATTTGTACCGGCTTACCGGCCGGACGCGGCGTGGGGCCCGGAATGATTCCGGGTGAACCGATGCGCTGCAGATCTTTCGGATCCACGTCAGCCTCCGATGCCCACGATTTCACTGGTCCCGAAGAGCAGCGGCTGGCCGTTGGAGTCGCTCAGCGGTTTGCCGTCTGTACCCGTCATCGTGAAGTACGGCTGTCCGTTTTGGACGGCGATGGAACTGACGGTTCCGCTAACATTCGAGGAGTTGCCGGAAGCGTCCGGCGTTACCACTGTGACGTTCTTGCCGATCAGCGAGGACGCTTGCATAACCCCGAAGTTCGACTGAAAGTTTTGGAAGGACGTGTTGAGCTCTTGCGTGGCCTGCAGCGCCGAAAATTGCGCGAGTTGCGCGACGGACTGCGTGTCGTCGACTGGGTTCAAAGGATCTTGGTTGGTCAGTTCGGTCGTGAGTAATTGCAAGAACTGATTGGCACCGAGCTGATCCGAGCTGTTGGACGCCGAACCGGCGCTGCCGTTTGCAGCGCTGTTTGCGGTGACCGCGTCTCGCTGCACCAGTCCGGTTAGTGCGTTGGGTGTTGCCATAGTGTCTCCTATGCGAAGTAGTTGAGCACGAGCGCATGACCGGCCGGCAAAAGTGCCGGTCCGAAACGCGAATCGTCCCCTGATTGGTCCTCACCATTGAGCGCAAGGCCAAGCCCGCCGGCTCTGACCGGCGCGTGTTGGTGCTGTGCCTGATGGCGAGTAAAGCCGGCATTGCTGCCGGATACGTCCACGGAAAAACTGCCCAGCGAAAGTCCGGCCTGCGCCAGCGTACGCGCGAGCTGCTGCTGATTTGCCAGCAGCACGTCGCGAACGTTCGCATTTTGCGCAACAAGATTTGCACTGATCGTATTTCCCGTGACGGTCAATTTGAGCGCGACGTCGCCCAAGTGTTCCGGCTGCAAGCGCATGCGCAGCTCCGACGTGGAGCCGGAGCTCCGCATGGAGATGCCCTTAACGAGTTGGTCGATGAGCGCTTGCGGGTCTACAACGGCATGAGCCGCCGCGGCAGGCGCGACGGGAGCGTTTTGCGCAGCCGCCTGAACAATCTGCGTCGAGAACGCCGGTGTTGCCGGAACATTCGATACCGTTTGATGCGGGCCCAACGCCGGAAACGGTTGGTTCACGCCCCCATCCTGTGCGGCGTGCTTGCTGCCGTCTTCGCCGGACTCCGTTCCCGTCTGCGTCCCGCCGTGTTCGGCGACAATCGCGATTAAGCGCTCGAACAACTGGGAAGGCGTGGACGCCGGCGCGACCGGATGACCGCTCTGCATCGTGCGTCCGCTTTGCGCGGTGCGGCCGCCGTCCGCCGTCGCCGCGCGCGCAAGCATGCGCGTGAGAATGTCGGGCAATGCGCGCGTCGCCGGCGGGGCAGCCGTCGCGGTTGCAGCAGCCGTCGCGGACTGGCTGTGAGCAGCCGTCGGCGAGTCGGCATGAGCAGCCGGCACGGGCGGTGCGGCTACCGCTTCTCGCAGGAGCGTCTTGGCATACGCAACGATCTCGGCCGCCGAAGAATCGGTGCGCGTGGTGTTTTTCTGCTGGGCCGGGATGTCTTTCGCCGATTTGGCGTCCAAGATGGTTCCCGAGAATTCGCTCTGCTGCCCCATATCGTTCGGCCGGCTCGTCAACGTCGTCAGGAGGTTTTCCAGTCGTTGCTCGAGGTTTTTTGCGATACTTCGCGCTTGTTCCGGCTCGAGGCGTACGTGAGGAGGGCTCGTTCCGGGCGGCGCGAGCGCCGAGGTCAGCGCACGCTGCAGCGTACTTCGCGCCCTCACATCGCCCGCGTTCCCGGCGGCGCGAGCGAGCGCATCGCTCAAGTGTTTGGAGACCTGCTCCGCGACCATCCGTATGGGCGTGCCGCTTTGCAGCGCGCCGGCAACCTGCGCGATGAGGTCGCCCTTGCCGCTTGCATCCGAGAGTTTGCGCTCGAGCTTCGCCGCGAACTTCGAACCCTTCGTCACGCCGCGCGCCCCGCGCAACGCAAGGGGAAGCGTAACCTTCCCAATCGCTTTGGCGGCGCCGATCGATGACGGGAGAAACGGCATGTCGAGTTGTTTGCTTTCTCTTACTTAAGGCGTTCCGGCCGGGCCTTCACGCCCTGGAGGGACGAACCGCGCAGGCCCTGCTATCACTCTTCATCGGCAGGCTGCGAGCGGAATGTTAGGCTGGCGGACGCTGAGCAAGCATTCCAGGGAATGCATGAGGTGCTCGAACGCCGGAAAATCCAACGTCTGCTGCCCGTCCGAAAGCGCGGCGGCGGGATCGGGGTGCACCTCCACAATTGCACCGTCCAATCCCGCCGCGGCGGCAGCCAGCACGAGCGGCTCGATGAGCGTCGCGCGGCCTGTGGCGTGGCTCGGGTCCGCAATGACCGGCAGATGCGTGAGTTCCTTCAACCGCAGCGCGCCCGCGAGATCGAACACGTTTCTGGTGTGGGAATCGAATCCACGAATGCCGCGCTCGCAGAGCACCACATTTGCATTGCCTTCGAGCAAAATATATTCTGCCGCATAGAGCAATTCGTCCAGCGTCGCGGAGTTGGCGCGCTTGAGCAAGATCGGCTTGCCCGTTCTCGCCGCAGCGCGCAAGAGCGCGAAGTTTTGCATGTTCCGCGCGCCAATCTGGAGCATGGCAACGGCGTCGCCCAGCGTGCGCAGATTCTCTTCGCACAGCGCTTCTACGACCGCCGGAACGTGCGCGCTGCGCGCAGCTGCAGCAATGAGCTGCACGCCGCGATCGCCCAAACCCTGGAACGCGTACGGCGACGTGCGCGGCTTATACGCGCCGCCGCGGAGCATTTTGGCGCCTCGAGAGGCGACGAAGCGCGCGACGCTCTCCACCTGCGCCGCGCTTTCCACCGCGCACGGGCCGGCGATCATCGTGAATCCGTCGCCGAATACGGCGGCGCCCACCCGAATCACCGAACAGCTTCCTCGTTCCTTGCGTGCGAGCTTGTACATCGTGCGACATCCTTCAAAAATCAACAAAAAAACCGCCCCGGTAAGGGCGGCCTCGAAAGTGAACCGATATTTCGGTTACAGCGCGCTCAACTCACCGGCAATACACGTGCGGCAAGCCACCACCAAAAACCACGCGCCGCCGAGAGTTTCATTGTTCGGACTCTATCATGCGCTGCAGCCGCTGTCAATGCGGAGCGCGTTGCGCACGATGCGCTCGCCGTGGCTGCTCAGAACCGACTCGGGGTGGAACTGCACGCCGCTCACGGGCAGGCTCCGATGCGTAACGGCCTGAACCGCGCCGTCCTCGCTGTGTGCGCATGCAACGAGCTCGATTCGGCAGGGTGCGCGCATCCAGACATAGCGAGTGATAGCGCGTAGCGATGAATGAAGACGGAACCGACGCAAAGAGCGCATCGCCGTTGTGGGATATGGCAGACGTCTTTCCATGCGCCGGCGAGGGCGCGCGAACGACGGAGGCGCCGAACGCTTCACCGATTGCCTGTAAGCCGAAGCATACGCCAAAAACCGCAATTCGTCGCGAGGCCGCCATGCGAATCGCATCCAAAACCGCTCGCGCTTGCGCGGGGTGACCCGGTCCCGGCCCAACGATCAGCGCGTCATACGCGTCCATCACGGCCCCGGGTAATCGTTCGTCGTCGCTGCGTACGACGTCACTCCGTACGTCCTGGGCCCAAAGCAGATGCACCAGGTTGTACGTGAACGAGTCGTAGTGATCGATGAACAGCGCCCTCATCATCCCAACACTTCGCGGACGACGCGCGTTTTGTGCAGCACCTCGTCGTATTCGGCGGCGGGATCGCTATCCGCGACGATGCCTGCGGCGGCTTGCCAGTATGCAACGCCGTCTTTCACGTGCACGCTGCGCAGCGTAATGCAAGAGTCGAAATCGCCGTTCCGGGCCCAGCGCCCCACGCTCCCGGCGTAAAAGCCGCGTGCTTCCGGTTCCAGCTCGTCGATGAGCTGCATGGCGCGGATTTTTGGCGTTCCGGTCACCGTGCCCGCCGGAAAGCCGGCCGCGAAGAGATCGAAGGCGTCGCGATCCGGGCGCAAATCGCCGATCAAATCCGAGACGATATGCATGACGTGACTGTAGCGCTCGATCTGCATGAGTTCGGTCACCCGCACCGTGCCATAGCTGCAGACGGAACCCAAATCGTTGCGTCCCAGATCGACGAGCATCACGTGCTCGGCTCGTTCTTTTTCGTTCGTCAGCAATTCTTCCGCGATTGCCGCATCCTGCGCTTCCTCTTTGCCGCGAGGCCTGGTTCCCGCCAGCGGCCGAATGCGCGCGCGCTGCCCTTCCAGGCGCACCAGGAATTCGGGGGAAGCGCCCAGCAGCTGACCAAACGGCGCATCGACATAAAACATGTAGGGCGATGGATTGATGGATCGAATTGCGCGATACAGGTCGAAGGCTGTTCCTTCGAACGGTGCTCGAAAGCGGATCGCGAGTTGGAGTTGATACACTTCGCCGTCCAAAATGTATCGTTGTATTTTTCCGACCCGGTCGAGAAATTCAGCGCGCGTCAACGAGGCCTCCGTTGCGCCGCACGCCCGCACGGGGTGCGGTAGGGACGGACGCTCCGCCAGCAATCGCGCGATATAGGCGTCGATCGCGTTATCGGCGTCTGCCGCGCTTGCGCCCCAAGTGCTCACGGTAAGCTCGTCCGAAAAATGATCGAAGGTCAGCCACGAGCGCGGAATGGCGACGTACGCAGCGGGCATCGGAGGCTGCGATTCTCGTTCCAGGCCGCAGCCGCGCCATCGGCCGAGCAGCATCGTAGGCGAAAGCGACGAGCGCATCTACGCCGTGACGGTTGACGAATGTGCGAATTTGCGTCATGAGATCGCCGTCCGCTTCGAATGACTGTGCGTCCAGATAGTCAAAGCCTACGAACGAAAAGCGTGAAATGCGACCTCCGCTCTCGACGCTTTCAAGCAAGCACGATGCGCGCGCCGTAGCAAGCGATGCATACGCCGAGATAGGCGTGAGCGTGTCGGCCGAAATGGTGCGCGTGCGCAACACCGCAGCCGGCGCAAGCGATTTCATGTTGTACGGTTCGGCGCTAGCAGCGTCGCTCTTGCCTTCGCGACAAGCGGGCGGCGCCGCCCCCGGGCACGAAAAACTCGCGCGGCACGCCTATGTCTAGACCGACCGGAACGATCGTTTTTCTGTTCTCCGACATCGAGGGCAGCACGGCGCGTTGGGATGCCCAACCGCAGGCCATGCAGAGCGCGCTGCGCCGGCACGACGATATCGTGCGCTTGGCGATGGAATCGCACGCCGGCCACGTGTTCAAGACGCTGGGCGATGCGTTTTGCGTGTCCTTTCACACTGCCCGCGACGCGCTGGACGCGGCGCTGGATGCACAGCGCGCCTTGTTCGCGCAAGATTGGAGCGCCGTAAGCGGGTTGCGCGTCCGCATGGCCATCCATGTGGGCGAGGCCGACGAGCGCAGCGACGATTACTTTGGTCCGGCGCTCAATCGCGTAGCGCGGCTGCTTTCGAGCGCGCAGGGCGGTCAAGTCATACTATCCGGCGCCGCGGTCGAACTTCTGGGCGGCGATCTTCCCGGCGGAACGTCGGTTCGCTCCTTGGGGACCTTTCGCCTCAAAGATTTGCAGCAGCCGGAACGCGTTTATCAACTCGTGGCGGATGGGCTTCCGGCGAATTTCAAACCGCTGCGTACGCTGGAAGCACTGCCGAACAACCTGCCGCTGCAGAGCACGGGCTTCATCGGCCGCGAGAGCGATATCGCGAATATTCGCTCGCTAATGCACGGGTCCACGCTGGTAACAATTACCGGCCCGGGCGGCGTCGGGAAGACGCGCGTCGCACTGCAGAGCGCCGTCGATGCGCTGGATCAGCCGCGCGATGGTTTGTGGTTTATCAATTTGGCCCCGCTGACCGACGCCGGCCTGGTAACGGCCACCATCATGACGGCGGTGGGGGCGAGCGCCACCGGCGAGCGCGACGAATTGCAATCCCTGGTCGGATACCTCCAGGGGCGCGAGTTGCTGCTGCTCTTGGACAACTGCGAGCACGTCGTCGAAGAAGTTGCGCGCGTGACCGGCGCCATTCGGGGACGCTGCCCACACGTCACCGTATTGGCCACCAGCCGTGAAGTGCTGCACTTGGACGGCGAGCGCATTTATCGGCTGCCGCCGCTCGAGCTGGCAGATTCCGTGCAGTTATTCGTGCAGCGCGCTGCCGCCGCAGCGCCGGCGTTTGCGCTCACTGACGCGCATCTAGCCAGCATCGAAGAGATCTGCCGCCACTTGGACGGCATTCCGCTGGCATTGGAACTCGCTGCCGCGCGCGTGCGCGTTCTTTCGCCCGACGAGATATCACGGCGTCTGAGCGAGCGCTTCCGCATTCTGACGGGAGGGAATCGCAGCGCGCTGCCACGACAGCAAACGCTTCGCGCGCTCATCGATTGGAGCTTCGAACTTCTCACGGATGAGGAGAAGATGCTCTTTCGGCGCGTCTCGGTTTTCAGCGGTACCTTCACGCTGGAAGCGGCGAGCGTCGTATGCAGCGACGAGGCCGTGGACGAATGGACGATCATCGACTTGCTCTCATCGCTGGTCGACAAATCGCTCGTAGTGGCGAACGTGCAGGAAACGCAGCAGCGCTTTCATTTGCTGGAAACTATTCAGGAGTACGCCCGCCAAAAACTTCAGGAAACGGATGCGCATTCCGCTGCGCAAGCGGAGCGGTTCACGATCCTCGGCGCAATTCGCGAATATGCGCAGAACCGGCTCCATGAAGCCGGGGAGACGCTGTGGCTGCGAGAGCGTCACGCCTTGTTCTTTGCCGAGCGCGCCGCCGCGGCGTACTCGGAGTTCGATGCGCACCCGCCGCAAGATTGGCTGATGCGGCTGCTGCCTGATCTGGACAATTATCGGGCCGCATTGCACTGGTCGCTCGAGGACGGGCGAGACCTCGAACTGGGCGCGCGGCTCGCCGGCGACATCGGACCGATGTTTATGCGTTTGTCGCTGCTGAGCGAAGGAGTAGCGTGGTGCAGGCGAGCCGTGCAAGATGACGGTGAACTGCAGCCGCAGGTGCGCGCACGTCTGGAATACGTGCTTTCAATGCTCTACAACAACCAAGCCGCGTACGCCGACGCGTTCGCCGCAGCGCAACGCGCACACGATCTCTATGACGGGACCACGGACGAGCGAGGCGCCATCCGAGCCCTTTCGCAGCTCGCGCAGCAGTACGCACGCGCCGGGAGCTTCGATGAAGCCAAGCCCTTCAACGCGCAGGCGATCGAGCGGGCGCGAGCAGCGGGCGATCCCGGACTGCTTGCGAGCGTATTGCGGCGCTGCGCATTTGCGCTTGCGCCCGAGGAGATCGATCTGGCTCGCTCCCAGTTCGGCGACGCCGTCGCAATACTTCGCTCGCTGCAGGATCACGACCAGGCCTGTCTGGTGCTGCAGTGGTGGGCAGAAGCGGAAGCCGCCGCTGAGTGTTTCGACCGAGCCATTGCCTTAGCCACAGAGGCGCTCGAATGCGCCGATCGGGATTCCCGAATGTATCTGACCAGCAACATCGCCGGATATACGCTCGCTTTGGGAGATTTTGAACGGGCCGAACCATATATTCGCGAAGCATTCACGCTTGCCGTCGACGCTCGTCATCCGCTGCTTACGGCGATCGCCATCGCGTACTGCGCTGCAATTCGGTTCAGCGAGGACGCAAACGAAGCGGCGCGCCTTTTCGGATATGCGCGCGCCCGGATGTCGGCTTTGCATTGGGAGGGGATACGTTCGGACCAGCTCGCGCGCGAAAACATCATGCGCGCATTGAGCGATCGCGTCCCGGCACAGAGGCTTGCCGAGTTGTTTGCGCGCGGCGCCGCCTGGGGCGAAGCCGACGCGCTCGCGCACGCGCAGGCGCTCGCGCACGCGCAGGCGCTTTCCTGAGCCAACTGCTCTGTGTCATCCTGAGCCTGTCGAAGGGCGGCTGACCTACTTTGTCATCCTGAGCCTGTCGAAGGGCGGCTGACCTACTTTGTCATACTCCAGCCTGTCGAAGGATGACCGAGGTTTGTCATCCTCCAGCCTGTCGAAGGATGACCGAGGTTTGTCATCCTCCAGCCTGTCGAAGGATGACGCAGAGCGGAGCCTCCGTCTGAAGAACCTCTGAATCACGCCGCGTCTAGCATTTTGGAACGCCCAAGCGCCGGCGACCCACCGTGCTCGTCACCGTATCGGTGCACTGCTGATCCAGCGTGTACGTCCCCGTCTCACTCGCGCATCCCGTCACGGCGGAATACGAACCGGCGATTCGCGAGTTCGTCGTGTCGTACGTGCCCGTCGTCCCGAACGTACAGGTCGTGCCGTCCGGCAAGTCCTCGACGATCGTTCCGCTCAGCGCATTCGACGAGGTGATCGCGAGCGAAAGCGCGGCGTTCAACGTCGTGCTGCCCGAGGTCAGCGAAAGCGTTCCGCCTGCCGATCCTCCGTGCTGCGCCAGCGTAGCCGTCGCGTTCGCAGTTCCCGTTACGCTGTCTTGAACGCTGCCGGTGTAGTCGCCCGAGATGTTGGAAAGCGTCGAAGGCGTGGTCCCGCCGTTATTGTGGCTGCAGGCGCCCAAGATCAGCAGCGCGGCCAAGGCAGCGGCGCCTGACTGTACGCGGATCGTCTTCATGGATCACCTCGTAGCGGCAAGGCCGCGGTCGGCTTCGGACCATTTGTCTTCCAGGGCCACCCGCACCATGCGGCCGGGAAACGTACCGTGCGGATTTCGGCTCAGCCATTCCTGCGCTCGCGTGGAGAGATATTCGAAATCGTGATATTGGAAGTCGCCTCGCGTGCGCCGCATCACGGCAATTGCGGGCGCCGCATTCCTCCAGCAAAACACGATGAGCCGCGCAAAAAGATCCATGAACGTGTCTTCCGTGACGAGCCGGTGTTTGAGCAGCACGCCGATCTCGTTGAACCAGTTGCAGACGATGAGCTCGGGGTGCTGTGTCGAGTCGATGAAGCCGATCGTCGCCAGTTCGGCGCGATACCGCGGATCTTCCATTCGCTCGCACAGATGCTCCTGAAGAAAACGCAGAGCGGCCTGCATTTCCGGAGCGCGAAAATCGCGTTCGAGAGAAAGCAGCGCCTCCAGTTGGTTGCCGGCGCGCATATGCTGCAGCTGAATGAGCGCCGCGACAGCGCTGGCGCCGATGACGACCAGCGTACCGACCGCAGCCCACGCGGTTACCGCCTCAGCGTTCACCGTGCGTCTTTATCGGCCCAGTTCGGGATGCTCCTGCGTCAGACGAGCTGCGTACGAAGCCGGCAAATTCTCAAGAATCGCACCGACGGCGTCCGGCGGCATCAGCGCAAAAATGCGTGCCACGTACTCCAGCGGCAGCCGCTCCACCACTTTCGATGCGGGCTCGGGATCCATAGCACCCCAAACCTGCGCGGTCCGGCGCATGTCGGGCGTGCCTTGAGCAGAGAGATCGGGCGCGGGCGCCAAGGTCGCACGCATCGCGGGTTTCATTTCACCGCTCATTGCCGCGGGTCGCCCAGCAGCGTCGTTCAGTTGCCTATGCAGCTGCGAGATGCGCTTGTTGCGATCGTCGAGCTGCAATCGGGCATCGGCGAGCTCGTGCTCCAGAGCGGCGATCTGCAGGCCTTGGCCCTTGATTCTCCGTTGCTGTGCGATCGCATCGAACGGTTGTGCGAGCGGCGCCACCACCGGAGCGGTCGCGATCAGCCGGCGGGATGGCGCAAAGCAGAGTGCCGCGACCAAGGCAGCAAGAAGCAGCAGCGGTGCCAGCACGCGTTTCCACGGGAACGGCTTTTTGCGTTGTCGAGTAACGATCATGCGAATGCCTCGCGGTTACGAGAAGCGGTGACGGCGGTTGTTGGCATCATCGAACTCCTTCTGCTCGAACGCTGCTTCCAGCAAACGATGCTCCTCGAGCCGCTTGCCCTTGAGCCGCTCGATCACTTGGCGATCTCGACTGGCATGGACCAATGCCGTACGAGCGCGTTCGGCGGCCATGCGGCGCGCTGAAAGATCGGCATGCTGCATCGTGATGCGGCGATCCAAGTACTCCAGGTGTGCGTAGTGCCAACGCAGCTGTTCGCTGGTGAAGCCCGCGTGAGCGTCGCGCAGCGTGCCGGTATGTTCCTGAAACTGCGCGTGCAGCCGCGCCAGCTCTTCTTGGGATGCCTGGAGCTCCCGGCGGCGTGCCCCGAACGCCTGATGACGATCGTCTTCCAAGCGTTCTCGGTGAGAGAGCAACGGCTGAAGCGAAAATTTGAACTTCTTCATCACGCCACGCTGAGCAGCCGGTTGACCGTGTCCGCATAGCCGGCCGTTTCATACACGTCTTGACGTAAGAAGTGCCGAATCGCCTCGATTTTCGAGAGCGCCAGATCCACGCGCGGATTGCTGCCGGCGACGTACGCGCCGATGTTGATGAGATCTTCGGCGTCGCGATACGTCGCCAGAACGTCGCGGAGTCCGGAAGCCGCAGAATAATGATTTTTGTCGACGACGTCCGGCATGACGCGGCTCACGCTCGCGAGCACGTCGATCGCGGGATAGTGGTTCGCTGCGGCCAGCCTGCGCGAAAGCACGATGTGCCCATCCAGAATCGAACGCACCGCGTCGGCCACCGGCTCGTTCATGTCGTCGCCGTCGACAAGCACCGAATATAGGCCCGTAATGGTTCCCGTTTGCGAAGTCCCCGCGCGCTCGAGCAGCTTCGGCATCAGCGCGAACACCGATGGAGTGTAACCTCGTGTCGTCGTGGGCTCTCCGATCGCCAACCCGATTTCCCGCTGTGCCATGGCAAAACGCGTCACGCTGTCCATCATCAGCATCACGTCCAGGCCCTGATCCCGAAAGTGCTCGGCAATGGTCGTCGCCACGAAGGCCGCCTTGATACGCACGAGCGCGGGCTGGTCGCTCGTTGACACGATGACCACGCTGCGGCGCAATCCCTCCTCGCCGAGATCGCGTTCGATGAAGTCACGCACCTCTTTGCCGCGCTCCCCAATGAGCGCGATCACGTTGACGTCGGCCGCAGTATTGCGCGCGATCATGCCCAAAATCGTCGATTTGCCGACGCCGCTGCCCGCAAAAATGCCCACGCGCTGCCCCTTGCCGCACGTCAGGACGCCGTCGATTGCCCGGATGCCCAGCGCGAGCGGATGCGCGATGCGCTTGCGCGAGAGCGCCGGAGGCGGCGAGGCGACGATCCTGGCGCGACGCTCGGCGAAGATGCGCCCTTTACCGTCGATTGGATGACCCAAACCGTCCAGCACGCGCCCAAGCAGCACGTCCGTGACGCCGATTTCGAGCGGCTTGCCCAAACTCACCACGTCGCTGCCGGCGCCGATGCCCAGCAAATCTCCCAGCGGCATGATGAGCACTTTGTTGTCGCGGAAACCGACGACTTCGGCCAGAACGGGCTCGGCCGTGCGCTTGTATTGAATATGGCACGTTTCGCCGATTGCCATGTTGGGGCCGACGCTTTCGATCACCACGCCGATGACTTGACGAACTTTGCCGTTTTGGCGGACCAAATCGACGGATTCGATCGCCCCGATGTACTTGCCGGCGGAAAATACCGGAAGATCGATCGCCACGGTCAACTGGCTTGCGCGGGAGCGTGGATGAACGCGTGGTCTAGCGACGGGCTTACCGAGATCGGCTCCTCCACCGCGAGCAGACGGCGAACCTCGCGCAGTTGCGTCGAAATCTTTGCATCGATCGTCCCGGCGTCCGTCTCGATCAGCACGCCGCCGCGATCCACGCGCTGATCCTCGATGACGCGCAGGTTGTCGATGTCGTTCATCGACATCAGTTGTTCGCGGTGCTCGCGCATCGTTTCGATGTCCGACGGGTTTACGCGTACCGTCACCGTTTCACGGTTCACCAGGCGCGTAATAGCCGAACGCACCATGTCCAGAACGGCCGAGGGCGTCATCGCGAGATGCGCGTTCAAAATTCGCTCCGCGATCGCCACGCACAAACGCACGATCTCCGGCTCGGCGCTCTGAACGATCTTGTGCCGTTCGATGCGAGCCATTTCGATGAGCCCACGCATCGTCGCAAGCATATCGTCCATCTCGGCTTGAACGGCGGCACGCCCCTCGCCCACGCCGCGATCGAAACCCGACTGCCGTGCCTTTGCTTCGATGTCGACAACACGCCGCTGTGCGTCGTCGATCAGCTGTTGCGATCTGGCGCGCGCGTCGTCGAGCTGCTGCTGCGCCGCCAGGGACGCGTCGTCGATCAAGCGCGCGGCTTGCGCGCGCACTTCATCCAAATCGACGTCGGGCTCCGCAACTACCGCATCCTGAGGAGTGATGCAGCTCACGGCGCGCGGTTCGGACACCGGCAGTCGTACCTGATACGTCTGCGCAGCGACGCGAGCGCCTTTTACTACTCGACCCATGGCCCCTCGACGGAGCCTGTTTCGACGCGCGCTGGGCTCATACCAAGCGCTCGTCCTTGGCGCCGCGCGCGATTACGATCTGCCCGTTCTCCTCCAGCGTCCGGATCACGTCGACGATGGCCTGCTGCGCCTTGCCCACTTCCCGCATGCGCACGGGCCCAAGCAACTCGATCTCTTCGCGCAGTGTTTGACCGGCGCGCGAGGACATGTTCTTGTAGATGCGGCCCAGCAGATCTTCGTTCGCGGTTTTGAGCGCGAGCGCAAGATCTTTTCCGTCGACTTCTTTGAGGATGCGCTGAATCGAACGGTCGTCCAGATTGACGATGTCCTCGAAGACGAAGAGCAGATTCTTGACTTCGGTCGCGAGCTCGGGATCGCGTTTCGACAACCCTTCGAGAATGTTTTTCTCGGTTTCGCGGTCGACGAATCCCATGACGTTGGCCAAAGACTGAACGCCTCCGGCTTTGGCGAAATCGGCACCGGTTACCAGTAAGCGTCGTCCAAGCAATTCGTCCAGCTGCTCCAGCACTTCGGGTGCGGTCTTTTGCAAAATGGCAATGCGCATCGCCACTTCGGCTTGCAGATCCGGAGGCAACGCGGAAAGCACCGCACCGGCCTGGTCCGCCGCCATGTAGACGAGGATGAGCGCGATCGTTTGCGGATGCTCGTCCTGGATGAACTGCAGCAGCTGCGCCGGCTCGGTTTTCTTGATGAGTTCAAGCGGATTGCCGTGTTTGAGCGCGGCGAACAGCCGGTTGGTCATGTCGTCGGCTTGCCCTGCTCCGAACGAGCGCTCCAAGATTTCCTTAGCGTATTCAATGCCGCCCTCATTGATATACTTGAGCGCAATGGCGCGCTGATACGCTTCGGCGATTACCGCGTCGCGCTTGGCCAGCGGTACCGTCGAAATCTTTGCTATCTCGAGTACGATGCGCTCGACTTCGTCCTGCCGTAAGAATTTGAAGATCGACGCGGAGAGCTCCAGGCCAAGCGTGATGACGAGGATCGCGGCTTTCTCCGGACCCGAAACCTCGACCGTCGAGATGGCGTCGCCGGTGGAAAATACGCCTTGCGCGAGGTCGGTGGGAACGTCGCTGAGGTTGACGATAGGAGACTCCATCATTTTATAAGGCGCTCCGCCCTAGGCGTGGTGCATACTGCCGCATCATTCCGCGAGCCATAGCTTCACGAGTTTGGCGATGCTGTCCGGATTTTCTTGAGCCACGGTGGTCACGTACTCGACCATTTGCTCGCGCGTCAAGTCCGCCGAGGAGCGAGAGTGAGCGCCGTTGATCGAACTGCCCTCGAGCATCGCCGGCTCCTCGAACGGCGGCAGCTCTTCGCCCAGCGTCGAATCGAACGAGGGCAGCTCCATGCTCGACTTTCGCTGCAGACCGCGCCGGCGGCCCAGCACGCCCAGCGCGATGAGCGCGCACGCGCCCAGTACGAGTGCAGCTGCCCACATCGGAACGCCGAGCATCGGACCCGGCGTCTGACGCGCATTCAGCGCATCCGGCGCGGTGACGGTCGGATTAAACGGAATGCTCTCCACCGATACCTGATCGCCGGCCGAAACGTTGAGTCCGGCGGCCGCCACGACCAAGTTCTGAATCTGCTGACGCATCGCGGGCGTGATCTGATACGAAGCGCTCGCCGTGTTTAAAACGACGGCAACGCTCGTAGAGATGACCTTGCCCGGCGCATCGATGTGCTTGGCGTTGGTTTCCGAGACGTCGTAGTTCGTCGTCATTTCCGACTTGTTGTAGCGTCCGCCCGGACCTTGCTGCTGCCCTTGATACGTCGGAATGTTGCTCGTCGTGCCGGGGATTCCACCAACCGCGCGCGGCTGCGTACCCGCGTACGATTCGCGCTTTGATTGCGAAGACAAGATCGTGCCGGCCGGCGCGTATGTCTTGGTCTCGCTCGTATTCGCATCAAAATCCATTCGCGTCGAAACGCGCGCAACCGCGTGGCGGGGGCCGAGCGTCTGATCGAGCATCGTCTGAATGCTTGTCTGGACCGCAGCCTCGTAGCGTTGCTTGGCGGCGAGTTGCTCTTGCGTGAGATTCAGCGGATCCGGCTGGTCGGCGTTCGCGCCCGCCGGCGGCAAGAGCACCTGCCCGTCTTGGTTGACGATTGTGACGTCTTGCGGTTTGAGTCCGTCAACCGCGCGAGCGACGAGCATCGTAATGCCTTGCACCTGCTGCGGCGAGAGCTGCATGCCCGGCTTGGAGGTGATCGCTACGGAGGCCGTGGCATCACTCGCCGTGCTGCTGTAAAGCGATTGATCCGGCTGGGCGACGTGCACGCGCGCGGCGGCCACCGGATCTCAGGCCCTCGATCGTGCGTTCCAGCTCGCCTTCGACGGCGCGCGTCTTGTCGACTTTCTCTTCGAATTCGGTCATTCCGAAGTTCGTGCGATCGAATAATTCGTATCCGGTCGATCCGCCTTTGATGACGTTCGACCCGGCGATCGCCACGCGTTCGTCCGAAATATTCTGACTGGGAACGTAGATGGTCTTACCGTCGGAAGAAAGGCGGTACGAGACTTTGTCGTCCTTGAGATGTTGCGTGACGGAGGCCGCGTCCGTCGCGGACAGATTGGAAAACAGCACTTCGTATCCGGGCCGGTGCGCGGCATACAGGATGCCGAGTCCCAGGAGCGCGAGCACGAAAACGCCGCCAACGCCGGCCAAGAGCACTCTGTTGGGACCTTCCCACAATGCTCGAAGGCGGCCGGCGATATCGTTCCACATCACCGCGATGCGATCCAAAAACGTCACCTGATCTACAAAGGCGGCCGACCATGGCCTGCTCGCCGCGCGTCCCTGCTCGGCGATCATTTAACCACTGTATCGGACGTTATCTACGGCGCTTTACGATACGATTTCAAGCCCACAGAAATCTTAACAGGTGTGCAAAGCAGTAATCTTGCCCGCAGAGCCGGGGGGATTTAGGGCCGGTACGCCTCTACATCGCCAATTCGCTTCGCTCGGGCCCGACGGAGACGCATTGGATCGGGACCCCTAGCATGGATTCGATGCGCCGGACGTACGCGAGCGCCGCGGGCGGGAGATCTTCGATGCGGCGAACGCCGCGCAGATCTTCGCTCCAACCCTCCAGATACTCGAGCTGCGGCTCCAGACCCGGCGTGCCCACCGCGCCGAAGGCGACCGGCTTGCCGCCGAGGCGGTATCCCACGACCATGCCTACGCGCTTGAATCCCGTCAAAACGTCGAGTTTGGTGAGCACGATGCCGGTCAGCCCGTTAATGCGCGCTGCGTAGTGCGCGGCCGGGACATCCAACCACCCGCAGCGCCGCGGACGGCCCGTTACGACCCCGAATTCCGCCCCGTTCGCGCGTAGGCGTTCGCCGTCTTCGTCGCTCAGCTCCGAGGGGAACGGCCCGCCGCCGACGCGCGTGCAGTAGGCTTTGAGCACTCCGACAACCTGCCCGACGGCCGTCGGACCGATGCCCAGCCCGGTACACGCGCCACCGGCAATGGTGTGGGAGTCGTCACGTAGGGATACGTGCCGTATCCAACATCCAGCAGCGATCCCTGCGCGCCTTCGATGAGAATGCGGCGATCGTTTGCAAGCGCGCCGTGCAGATACTCGACGCCGTCCACGATGAGGGGTCGAACCCGATCGAGCTCCTGAAGAGTCTGCGGCACCAGTTCTTGCGCGCCTTTGAAGCGCAGTTTATCCGCTAGGCGCACTTCGTCGAGCAGATCGCCGAACGTAATTCCGGAGCGTGCAACTTTGTCGACGTACGCGGGACCGATACCGCGCCCCGTCGTTCCGATGGGCTGCGCGCCGCGTGCTTCTTCGCTCGCTTTGTCGGCTGCGGCGTGATAGGGAAACACGACGTGAGCACGGTCGGAGATGCGCACGCGCGCAGTGTTCACGCCCACGTCGCGCAAGGAGTCCAGTTCCGCGATCAAGCCCGAAAGCCTGACGACGGTTCCACCGCCGATGAACAATTCGCAGCGTGCCTGCAGTACGCCCGACGGCACGATGCGCAGCGCGAGTTTACGATCGCCCACGCGAATGGAATGTCCGGCATTGTCTCCACCGCCAAAACGCGCCACGACGTCGTAGTCGCCCGCATAATAGTCGACGATCCGGCCCTTGCCCTCGTCGCCCCATTGAATGCCTACGATGATGTCTGCGGGTCGCACTACGTCTCCGTCAGCGTCGTTTTGTCACCCTGAAGTGAAAGTGGCGAATCCAAGCGTAGCCTGTCCTGAGAAATTGCGAAGGGCGCTCCTCGCCCCCGTCGGCAGAGCCGCCGCGGCCCCCCGGCCTTCGGCCCCGAGAATTCTGATCTGTTGGGTATGGCCCTTCGGGCCATTGGTTACTAGACTGTTGAAGGGCCGGGCGGCCTTGTCACCCTCTCCCGTTTCGTCAGCCTCCAACCCGTCGCGTCGGCAAGGTCAGCACAAGCTTCGGGCTTGTCACCCTGAGCCTGTCGCTTCGACAAGCTCAGCACAAGCTTCGGGCTTGTCACCCTGAGCCTGTCGCTTCGACAAGCTCAACACAGCTTCGGGCTTGTCACCCTGAGCCTGTCGCTTCGACCGGCTCAGCACAAGCTTCGGGCTTGTCACCCTGAGCCTGTCGCTTCGACCGGCTCAGCACAAGCTTCGGGTCGTGGTTCCGCGATGCTTCGACAAGCTCAGCATGGCAAGCTTCGACTTCGAAGGACAAGCTTCGGGCTTGTTCACCCTGATCCTGTCGTTTCGACGCGCTCGGCGCAGCTTCAAGTCGTGGTTCCGCGATGCTTCGACAAGCTCAGCATGACAAGTTTCGACTTCGAAGGACAAGCTCGGGCTTGTCACCCTGGCTTGTCGCTTCGACAAGCTCAACACAAGCTCGGGTTTGTCATCCTGAGCCTGTCGATGCGACCGGCTCAGCACAAGCTTCGGGTCGTGGTTTTCCGCGAAACATGCTCTGCGAGAATGCTTTCACCTGCAATGGATTGACAACACTCACGACTAACCAGCATCTGCCAGCGCTTCAGCGACGTTCTCGTAATAGGTTCCGGGTATGCTTCCATGCACACATGCAACTCCCTTACGTGACGATTCACCAGCCAACGCTTGAGCTGCTCAATGCCCTTGCTGTTGTTGGCAATTTGTTTCCAAGCCTCGCCGCGCTCGCTCAGCAAAAACCCATCGATGGTTTCTTTTGAGATATCCAGACCCAGAATGCAACTCATCCTCACCTCACGTCGTTGGCGCGAGGATCTCCGGATCGCTCAGACCTGCCTTGTGCTTCCAGGCGCTGCGGCCTACGATACTGTCCGGTCGTTGTCGATCTCATGGGCGGCCCGCCAACCTGTCGATCGTGGTCAAGGCCATTAAACTCAGTGCAGCGTGGCCGCCCAGGGAGCCCTCATTGGGAAACGTCTTCGACATCCCCAAGGGAGGGGTCTCCAATAAACAAGCTCAGCATGACAAGCTTCGACTTGGAAGCACAAGCTTCGGGCTTGTCACCCTGAGCCTGTCGAAGGGTCGTGGTTCCGCGATGCTTCGACAAGCTCAGCATGACAAGCTTCGACTTCGAAGCACAAGGTTCGGGTCGTGGTTCAGCGATGCTTCGACAAGCTCAGCATGACAAGTTTCGACTTCGAAGCACAAGCTTCGGGTTTGTCACCCTGAGCCTGTCGAAGGGTCGTTGTTCCGCGATGCTTCGACAAGCTCAGCATGACAAGCTTCGACTTCGAAGGACAAGCTTCGGGTCACTCGTTCATGAATTCGAGATCCGACGCGTCCCCCATCGGTATTTGACTGACGCCTTGAAACGAGGTCAACACGAATTCGCTGAAAAGTGCGTTGGGCCAACCGAAATCCGTGCGCGTGAAGCGCTTGGGATCGTTGGGATCGAACGATTCGTGCAGCAGATGATCGCCGGGATCGATCGCAAGCAGCTGGTTGAGCACGTCCTGCTTTTCCGTTCGCGAAGCGGCGGTAAGCCCTTCCATCACCATCGCAAGCGGCCATACCCAATGATCCGGCGTGTGGTAGCTACCGATTCCTCTGGCCACGTTGCCCGTGTAGTACGACGGATTGTCCTGCGAGAGCAAAAACGCGCGCGTGTTGAGATAGTAGCGATCGGTCGGATACGTATAGCCGATGTACGGCGCCGAAAGCAAACTGGGAACGTTGGCGTCGTCCGTAAGAATGGCGTGACCCAGGCCGTCGACTTCGTACGCGTAGATGTAGCCGTATTTGGAAACCGGCACGATGCCGTAGCGCTGGATGCCGCGCTGGACTTCGTCGCGCAGCGACTGGGCTTCGTGGGCCTTGATGAGGTTGTGATAGACCTCGCGCTCGATCTCCGCCATGTCGCCGAGCGCCACCACGGCGAACATCTCGGACGGAATGAGGAAATTGTAGTAACAGGCGTCGTCCGAGGGACGGAAGCCCGTCCAGATCATGCCCGTATAGCCGGTAGGCCTGCCGCGGCCGTCCAGCAGCTCGTTGTGCGTGTAGCGCGAGTCGCGCGGATGATCCTGTTCGCGCTGCATGGTCGCCAGAATGGCATCGAACGCCTTGGACTCGTTCCCGTCGAATACGGACGCATCGCCGGTCACGTGCCAATCACTCCACGCCAGCGTGAGGGGATATGCCAGCGAATCAGAGCTCGAACTTTTCTTCCCAAACGCGATAGTCGAGCGTAAAGGCATTCGCATACGGGTCGATTGCGACGTACCGAGCTTGGCGCGCGATGATGCCGCGCAATAGCAATCGTATATTCGCATCGCGCTTGGCATAGTAGAGGTACGGCCGGACTTGAGCGCTGGAATCGCGCAGCCATTCCGCGGGAATGTCGCCCGTCTTCACGTATGCCGTGCCATCTGGTGCGACTTGAGCCAGCTTGGTCGTGTCGAGCAACGCCGTGCGGAACATCTCTTGCAGTCTGGCGTTGGAGTTTTGATATCCGTCGGCAGCTCGTTCGATGGACTGCAACTCGAGGGCGGACGTTGCGGCAGACATCCCCAGCATCAGCGATAACAAGATAAAAAGTATGCGTTTCATCGATCGTCTAAGGCCAACTGCCGTGCGCGTAGAGCTCCGGCAATTCCCGGTACCGGCCTTTGTAGTCTAGCCCGTATCCCACCACGAACACGTCCGGAATCTCGAACCCGCGATATTTGACCGGCACGCCCGCTATGCGGCGATGCGGCCGATCCAGCAAGGTGCACACTTCCAGTGATGCCGGCGCGCGCGCACGCAGCGTAGTGGTGACGTATTGCAGCGTAAGTCCCGTATCGATGGTGTCCTCCACGAGCACGACGTGCCGGCCCTCGACCGAGGCCGAGGTGTCTTTGACAAACCGAATGCCTTCCGGCTCCGCGTGCGCTTCTTTGCTACCGGCATACCGGCTCAGAGCGATAAAATCGAACTCGCACGGAATATCGATGGCGCGCGTGAGGTCGGCAAGGAAAATTGCGGAGCTGGTCAGCACTCCAACGATCATCGGATTTTTATCGGCATAATCTGCAGCGATGGCAGCGCCCAGCGCTTCGACCCTCCCGGCTATGGCCGCGCGATCGAACAGACGCTCGGCAATCACCGCGCGTTCACGGGCGCGCTCACGAGGCGCGCTGCAGTCTGTTCGAAAACACGCGTTCGACGTCGCGGCGTGTAAAGAGTTTGATCGCTACGTCGGGATAGGCGCTGCGCAGAAGGCGGACCTTCCGGTTCTTACGCGACTGCAGGCGTGCATTCTGGACCGTGATCTCCAAGAACAGATCGTATTGCGGCAAGTAAAAATCCGGCGTGAACCATTCCAAAACATTGTCGTGGGCGTCGCGCACGATGGGAAAGCTGCACGGTTCGTACAACCACGCGATACGATAGAAGTCCAGGAGCCGAGCGAATTCATCTTCGCTGCGATGGGCGAACCGCGGCCGCTGAATTGCCACGGGCAGACATCTACGACGCCGCCGCGGTCGACTCCGCCCTGACCGCCGCGCGTGCCGGCAGCGTGACTTCGAAACGCGCTCCGCCCAGCGACGACTCAGTTACCGAAATCGTTCCGCCGGCGCGTTCCACGATCATTTTCACGATCGCCAGGCCAATGCCGGTGCCCGGACGGCTGACTGACTGCGCACCGCGAACGCGCAGCCCGAAAATCGACTCACGTTCGCCCGGCGCGATGCCGGGCCCGTCGTCGTCAATCGCAATGACGGCGTCGTCGCCGCGGATCTGCGCGGCGACGGACACGCAGCCGCCTTCCCGTCCGTATTTGATCGCGTTGTCGAGCAGATTCACGAGCATCTGCAAACACGCGTCCGGCTCGATGCACGCCCAGACGTCGCGCCCTTCGGCCTCACGCATTCCAATGCGCCGTCCGATCGCGAGCGGTCGGACCACCTCGCATGCCAAACCAATCTGCCGCGACATCTCGCAAGCGTGACCCAGCAGCGCTTCCGCCGAAAGGTCCAGCAGCGAGAATTCGAACATGCCGTCCAGCAACCGGCCCATTCTCAGCGCTTCACGCCGCGCCGTTTCGAGAAACCGGCGCGAAGTTACGGTGTCCGCCGGTTCTTCCAGCAGGGTTTCCAGATACCCGCGAATCGACGTGAGCGGAGTACGAAGTTCGTGAGCGACGGCCGCAAAAAACTCCGTGCGTTCACGTTCGCGCGCGCCGCGCTCGAGGGCCGCCTCTATTTCAGGAGCGAGCCCGTCCGCAGGCTCGAAACGGCGCAGCAGCGTCCAACCGGTTTCAATGCGCATGTCGGCGCACGACGACATCGCGGCGGCTACGCGCTCAAGAACGGCCGCGCAATCGATCGGCAAAGGAATCCGCGATTCGGGCGACCGCGCCGCCATGACGATGACAAACACGTCGCTTCCGGCATCGTGTCCCACGAGATCGCCGATGCGTAGAGCGCAACCCGACGCTTCCAGAAAGGCGGCCGTAGTCGCGCGCTCCAACCGCTGCGCGGCGCGTTTGCCCTCGCGCCACGCGATGCGTTCGAACTGCGGCAGACGAAGCACCAGCAGTGGGATCGGAACGTGTGAGACTGCCTGCGCCAACGGGTGCAGCAGCGATTGGAGGCGCGGCGGACGCTTACGCGGGCGCGAACTTGTATCCGAAGCCATGCACCGTCTGCACCATCGGCGGCAGTTGGCGCTCCTCTTCGATGCGGCAGCGCACCCGGCGAACGTGCACGTCGACGGTGCGTTCGTCGCCGTCGAAATCGAAGCCCCATACCTTCTTCGAGCAGCGTTCGCCGCGAAAGCGCCACACCCGGATTGCTCGCAAGGACCAGCAAGAGCGAAAACTCACGCGGTTTGAGTTTGACCTCGCAGCCGTCCACGCGCACTTCGCGCGCCGCCTCGTCGATCTCTAAGCGGCCAAAGCGCAGCAGCGCGGGCCGCTCGTCGTACGTGTGCCCGGTCCGCCGCATCACGGCCTTCACGCGCGCTACGACCTCACGCGGCGAAAACGGCTTGCAAATGTAATCGTCCGCGCCCAGTTCGATGCCCACGATGCGATCGATTTCTTCCGTGCGTGCGGTGAGCATCACGATCGGTATGTCGCGCTTTTCCCGCCGGAGCATGCGCGCGACTTCAAAGCCGTCTATGGCCGGCAAGCCGATATCCAAAATCATCACATCGGCGAAAACGCGCGCCCCGCGCAGCGCGGCATTGCCGTCGCTCACCGCGACGACCTCGAATCCCTCGCGCTGCAAATGATGGTGGAGCAGCTCGCGAATCGACGGATCGTCTTCAGCCAAAAGCACCTTCAAAGCCGGCATGCCACGAGTAGTGCCCGGCGTTAACCGAGCGCGGACACGGGGTAAAGTCCCCGCCGTGGCAGAGGACGAAAGCCCCTCTGAGGAGCAGAACGAGGCCCCTCAAGAAACGCCGGGTAATCTCGTTCAGCTGACCAAGGATGAAGAGCACGAAGTTCGCAAGCGTACTTCGCTGCGCGCTGCGGTCGTGTTTGAAACGGTGCGCCGCGAAGGCGAAGCCGAAATCGGGCGGCCCGCGCTCGCGCTCGCGTTCTCCGGTCTAGCCGCCGGCCTGTCGATGGGATTCTCCCTAGTAGGCACCGGCATTTTGCGCACGTATATGCCGGATGCGCCGTGGCGAACGCTGGTCGAGAACTTCGGATACACGCTCGGTTTTCTCATCGTGGTTTTGGGACGGCAGCAACTGTTCACCGAAAATACGCTTACCGCGATTCTTCCCGTGCTGGACGATCCCGACAAATCCAAGAAGCTCGTGCAGATGGCTCGCTTGTGGGGAATCGTGCTCGTCACCAACCTCATCGGTGCGGCGGCGTTTGCGCAGGTCTGCGCACATTCGTCCATCTTCCCCGAACACGTGAAAGCCGCGTTTTTGCAAATCGGCCTTCAGGCGCTCCATCCGACCTTTGGCGAGATTTTCGGGCGCGGCATACTCGCGGGCTGGCTCATTGCGCTCATGGTATGGTTGTTGCCGGCAGCCAATGCGCAGCGCGCGTGGATCGTCATCATCATCACGTGGCTCGTCGGTGCGGCGGGACTCAGCCACATCATCGCCGGTTCCGTGGAAGCGCTCTACGCGGTATCCGCCGGCGCCTGGCCGTGGACGCAATACGTGATCAATTTCCTCGTGCCCGTGTTCTTGGGCAATTGCGTCGGCGGCGTGTTATTGGTCGCGATATTAAACTACGGCCAAGTCGTCCCGGAATCGGATAATAATCCGGCGTGAACGCATCGCCGATCTTTTAGCCGTCGGCAATCTGCGATAGATCGGCGAACGGACCAAACTGAGCCGCATGTTCGCGCAGTTTGCGATAGATCAGCGAGGCGGGGAAGCCTAACCGTTCCAACGCACGTGCCGCCGAGGGATAATTGGCTTCCGGTTTGCCGCGAAGGAGTTTTGCGAAAGCCGCATCGAGGCGTTCTTCTTCGTGGAGTCCGCGTGTTGCACGGCGGCGTGCGCGGCCTCGCGATCGATGCCTTTGCGGACGAGCTCTCCGACCAAGCGCGAGTTGCCGATGGCCTTGCGTTTTTGCGTGACGTACAGCTGCGCGAAAAGGCGATCGTCCACAAACCGCTCCACTCTGCAGCGCTCCACGGCTTCGCGCACGTCATCGTGAGGGAACCCTTTGCGCTCGAGTTTTTGCCACAGCTGCGCTTCGGTGAGGCGGCGCGCCGCGAGCATTCGCAGCGCGCTGAGGTACGCCATTTTCGTCTGGAACTACGAGGGCAGCGGCGAGGGCGATGAGCCGTTGCGCGAAACCTGACCGGCAATCTCTTCCCGGATCTTCGTGGAAATTTCGTCCGCCAGATCGGCGTGTTCTTCCAGATACGCCTTCGCGTTCTCGCGCCCTTGACCGATGCGCGTCTCGCCGTACGTGTACCAGGATCCGCTCTTGCCCACGATGTTGCGGTCTAGAGCGACGTCCAGGATCGAGCCCATCTTGCTGATGCCGTGCCCGTAAGTGATGTCGAATTCGGCCTGCCGGAACGGGGGCGCGACTTTGTTTTTCACTACTTTGACGCGCGTACGGGAACCCACTACGTCTTGCCCCACCTTGATCTGCTCGAGCTTGCGAACGTCGAGACGGATTGAGGCGTAGAACTTGAGCGCGCGCCCGCCGGAGGTGGTTTCGGGGCTCCCGAACATGACGCCGACTTTTTCGCGCAGCTGGTTGATGAAAACCATGACCGATTTGCTGCGCGAGATGGCGGCGGTGAGTTTGCGCAGCGCTTGCGACATCAGCCGCGCTTGCAGGCCGACGTGGGTGTCGCCCATGTCGCCTTCGAGTTCGGCTTTTGTGACGAGCGCGGCGACGGAGTCGACCACGATCACGTCGACCGCATTGCTGCGCACCAGCATCTCGGCGATGTCCAGCGCTTGTTCCCCGGTGTCGGGCTGAGACACGAGCAAATTGTCGAGGTCCACGCCGAGCGCGGCGGCGTAATTCGGATCGAGCGCGTGTTCGACGTCGATGAACGCCGCGGTTCCGCCGGGTTTCTGCGCTTCGGCAATCGCGTGCAATGCCAGCGTCGTCTTACCGCTCGACTCCGGGCCGTAGATTTCGACGATGCGCCCGCGCGGGAAGCCGCCGATTCCCAAGGCTAAGTCCAATGCCACGGATCCCGACGGGATCACCTCGAACGACATGCGTTCTTGAATCTCACCCATCCGCATGATCGAACCTTTGCCGAATTGCCGCTCGATCTGCGCGAGCGCGTTCGTGAGAGCTATCTGTCGTTCGTCTTGCGATGCCATGCTTTTCTCCTAAAATCTCGCGTACGTTGTGTATGTCACGCTACCGGGTGGCCATGCCAAGGGTATGGCATTCAAAAAGATTCAGAGTGTTCGAAAAGCGCTTCCACGAACTCGGCCGGAACGAAAGGCCGCAGCGCATCCGCGGATTCGCCTAGTCCGACGAATTTGATTGGGATCTCGAGCGCGTCGACGATGGCGACCAGCACGCCGCCTTTCGCGGTCGAGTCGAGCTTGGTGACGACTACCCCGGTGAGTGCCGTCGTTTCGTTGAACAGCCGCGCCTGTGAGATCGCGTTTTGGCCGGTCGTGCCGTCGAGCACCAAAAGCGTTTCACCGGGAGCGGCGCCCGTTTCCCGTTCGATGATGCGCCGCATTTTCTTGACTCTTCCATTAAGTTCGTTTTTGTCTGCAGACGGCCGGCGGTATCGATCACGATCACGTCCGCGCCGCGCGCTTTCCCGGCTTGCAAACCGTCGAAGACGACCGCTGCCGGATCGGCACCCTCTTTTCCGCGAATGAAATCGGCGCCGCTGCGTTCGGCCCAAATGGCCAGCTGTTCGGCTGCAGCAGCGCGAAACGTGTCGGCCGCTACCAGCAAGACACGCTTGCGTTCGTTTCGCAGCCGCGTTGCGAGCTTGCCGATGCTGGTGGTCTTGCCGCTGCCGTTGACGCCGACGACGAGCACGACCGCGGGCTTCGCGCGCAGATCGAGTTCGGGATTCGGCAACGTGAGAAAGCGCTGCACGTCCTTTTGAAAACGATCGACGATCTGATCGCTGGTGCGCCAGAGCTCTTGTTTCCCGACGGTTTTTAGGCCGTCGACGATCTTCTCGGTGGTGGGCACGCCGAAGTCCGCCAGCAGCAGCAGCTCCTCAAACTCTTCCCAGAGCTCCGGCGTGATGGGCTTACGGGCGCGCCCCAGGGCCTGCACCCCAGCGAGCGTATCGCGCGCTTTGCCGAACGAAGCGCGTATTTTGGAAAGCCAGCTCACCGCGGCGGTTGCCTCACGGGTATGGATTCTTCCGGCTTTAGAATCGAACTCCTGTTCGGTCTAAAAGGCGCATCCCGGCTAAGCCTGTCCTGAGCGGTGGCGAAGGGCGCGGCCCCCCGGCTTCGCCCCCATGCCGAACAAACAGACGCATACCGTCCTTAGCGGGCGCTGCGCGGCAACGCTTCGCGATACAGCTTACGGATGATGCCGTAGCACTCGCAGGCAAACTCCTCCAGGCCTTCGACATCGACATATTCGATCGATCCGGGCTCGTAGCGTATGAGATTGCGCTCGGCAAGCGCCTGCGCAGCGTCCGAAACCGATGCCCGCCGCGTTCCCAACATGAACGAGAGAAATTCGTGCGTCATCGGTATGCGGTCGCACTGCACGCGATCGTGCACGGCAAGCAGCCAGCGACACAGGCGCTGCTCGACGCGGTGCAGCCGGTTGCAGGCTGCAACTTGCGCGAGGCTGCCCATCACTGCTACCGCGTACCGCTCGATGCGCCGCAGCAGCGGATGTTTGCGATGCAGATTGCGATGAAAGCTGTCCGCCTCGATCCGCCATGCCGTCGTTTCCATCTGCATGATGGTCCGCTCGGCGGTGCAGTTTACGCCGAACACCGCGGGCAGTCCGATCAGCCCTTCCACGCCGATGACCGCGACTTCAACGCTGCCGCCGTCGAGGGTCTCGATGACTTGGGATGCGATGCCGCCTTCAAGGAACCACAAGTATTCCAGCCGATCGCCCGGTTGTAGCAGACTCCGCGCGGTACTTTAGTGTCACGTATTCGAACCGCGGCTTCCACTGCGTCCATTCCTCGGGTGGCAAGGAAGCGAGCAAGATGTTTTGGGGCATAGCGCTGCTGTGTTCCATGACCTTGGTCATTATGCTGCACGCTCAACCGCGAAGTCTGTACGCTATCGTACCGCTTGCTCGGCGTCGCGGTGGCATCGTTAGGGCGAGGAGAGCAATGTTACGATTCGCCCAATATCAAATACGCCTGCTGCTGTGTTCCCCATCCGTGCGAGAGCTGCGCGCCGGTACGGTGCGTATGCATTGGGAGTGCGGCTGCTCCGCCAGCGAATGCGCCGCCAAGAAAGTTTTGCTGCAACCGTGTACTTTTCACTCGCCGCTGCTCTCGCAGATCGCTGAAGACGACGAACGCAGCTTTGACTGCGTGAGCGGCGACTCGTTCTATACCGGCTACCGCCGCCGGCTGCGCGGCGGGGAAATGGCGTAGCAAGACCGTCTAGGCCGTCCTACCTCGTGTGGCTGCGCTTTGCAGTTGAACATCGACGCGAAAGACGTACGCAAGCACTTCCGCCACGACCGCGTAGAGCTCGTGCGGAATCGATTCGGTCAGTTCCAAACGCGAGAGCGCTTGTACCAACTCGGCGTCCTCGTGAAGCGGAACGTCGTGCTCCTTGGCGAGGCGAACGATCTCCTCTGCCATCAGGCCGCGTCCGCACGCGACGACTTGCGGCGCGTCGGGACCCACCGGATCGTACTTGAGCGCGGCCGCCGCGGGGCGGGGCGCAATCTTCTTTCGAAAATCGTAGAACGGCCGGCTCACGCGTGCAGATCCACTCCGCGGACCTCGCACACGGCCGAAATTTGATTCGCTGCGCTACTCCGGCCGCTTACGGCTGCAGCTCTCGCGGTCGTCACCCGGTATCGCAGGCGATCCAAACGCGCGCGCAGACGATCCAGCGTGCGCTCGAAACTTGCGGCATTGCTTTGCGTTTCCGTTTTTACGTCGATCGCGATCGCCCGTCCTACCGCTTGCAGTTCGACTGCGACGGTTCCCAGATTTGCCGTATCGAGCACGAAGCCCAGCCGGAAATTGTCGGCATCGAGTCGTGTGCCCGGGGTGAGGTCTCACGTGTAATTCGAATGCGCGCCGGCTTTGCGCCTTCGTGAAAAAAGACCGGCAGGGAGAACGCAACCGCACCCGGCGTCTGCGCGCCGGCGGAAAGCGCGTCGAGCTGCACGCCGGTGAGCGCCAGCAGCGTTTCGTTCAACGCCTGAGTCAGCGCCGGCGTACGTGCTTGCTCCGGAGCACGCAGCAGCGCGAGTACGAGCGATTTTAGATCGTGATCGATCGCGGCAGCACGCTCCAGCGCGCGCGTTTGTGCGAACCGCTCCTGCGGCGCCGTGCTAGCCTGCTGCAGCGCCTGCAGCAGCCGGTACACTTTTGGTTCTGCGCCTTGCACTACGTTGGAAACAAAGGACGAGATTTGCGCCGGCAGCGTCTCTTCGTTGCTCACGTCCAGAGGCGAGGAGAATGCCGCTAACGTTTTCAGCGTTGCGATCCGTGGATCGCCCGAATTCGCGGGCAACGCGGCGTCCAGCCGCCGGAGCGCCAAGGCCAGTCGGCAGGCACCTTGCGGTCCGAGCGCAGCTGCCGCGCGCGTGAGCGGCGTTTGCGGCACACGCAGCGCAACCAGCACATCGGCGGTCGTGCGCGCGACTTGGGCCGCCATCTGGCGAACGGCCTGCTGCACCTGCGTGCGAATACCGGCGGAGAGCGTGCCGGCCGCCGGCAAGGGGCGTCGAGCGGATGAAGGTACGATGGTGCGGCTCAGCGTGACCACATGGCCGGCGATGGCTTTGACCTGCAGCGCGATGGTTTCCCCCGGATGCAGATCCGCTGGAAGCTCTGCAAGGATCGCACGGCCGAGAATCTGGATGCGGTCCCGCCCGTCCTGCGGCGCCAGAACCGTCGCGGTGAATACCTCGCCGACCTGGATGCGACCCGGAAGTACGTCGGTCGGAATGCCGAGTTCGAGCTTCGCGTCCATCAGCGTGGCGTCGACCATGCCGGCGATCGTCTTGAATGCCATCTCCAAGCAGCCTACGCCGTTACGTCGATAATGTGCTCGCCGGCGACCAATGCCTCATCTTCGCGAGCGTCTCCGCGTTGGTGCTGGCGTCCGCGATCGCCCGAATGCTGACGCTCTTCGCGCGCGCGCACTTTGGCGCCGTGCACCTTCTCGGGCTGATCGATGTGCTCTTCACGACGCGTCGCCTCTGCCGCGAAAGCGGCAAAAGCCGCCTGCTCAGCGGCTTGCGGCGCCTCCTGGGCGCTATTCAATATGGCCGCGTTCTGTGGCGCGGCCATATACGCGAGTCGAAGGTCGACCGGTCGAATGGCCATAGAGAGCTTTCCCGCACCGAATTGGCGGCCCCACGGCCGCACTAGCCGGTTTTAATAACGGTATCGGCAGCCGGCGGAGTTTTCCGCAGGTATTTTTGCTTGACGTTGGGGTCGCCCTCACGGTACCCCAGGTCCGAGCGGAGCTCGCGCAGCTTCTGCCGCAGATGGATGACGGCTTGGGCGTGAATCTGCGAGACCCGCGACTCGGAAACGTTGAGCGCGCTTTTGATCTCTTTGAGCGTGAGCCCGTCGAAATAGTAGAGAGAGATGACGGTGCGCTCTTGCTGGGGCAATTCTTCGACCGCTTTGACGAGCGCCGCGCGCACCTCGCGGCCTTCCACCGCGCTGGTGACGTCGCTGTCGGCGTCCTTGAGCGTATCGACGAGCGGAATGTCGTAGCCCTTGTCGCTCGGAAGATACTCTTCGAGCGACAGCATCGCCGTACCGCGTACGCGCTGCGTAAGCGTGTCGAGTTCCTTGCGCGTGACGCCCATTTTATCGGCGACTTCTTCTTCGGTGGGCATGCGGCCGAACTGGGCTTCCAGCTCTTGATGAGCGCGTTCCAACTCGCGAGCGCGCTGGCGAACCGCGCGCGGAACCCAATCCAACGAACGCAGCGCGTCGAGAATGGCGCCGTTGATTCGCGTGATGGCGTACGTCTCGAACTTTACGCCGCGCGCATCGTCGTATTTCTCCGTGGCGTCGATGAGTCCCAGAATACCATCGTTGATCAGATCGTTCAGCTCGACGTTAGGCGGCAGATTCACGGAAATGCGGCCGGCCACGTACTTCACTAAGTGTAAGTACTTGTGCACGATCTCGTCTCGCGTAAGTTCGACGCCGCCGATAACGTAGCGGTGCGAACTGCGGTCTAGCCTCATTCACGCTCCGAATAACGGTGCAACCGTTTTGTACGGCACTTATTGCCCGCGGAACGAGTCGCTCCTACTAAAACAACATAGATTGCGTTAAGACCGTGCGAAGGAAGTGTTCGTTAAGCTGACAGAGCGCGGCGGCGATATGGTCCAGCGAAAGCTGGCGGTCCACCAGACCGGCTTGCGCGGCCGCCCGAGGCATGCCGTACACTACCGATGTGGCGGCATCTTGGCCGAGCACGAACCCGCCGCGTTCTTTGAGCTTGCGTAAGCCGAGAACGCCGTCCTGGCCCATGCCGGTGAGAATGACGGCGAGCGCGGCCGCACCGTACACCTCGGCCAGCGAACCGACCATTATGTCGACGCTGGGAACGTGCAGCGAACTTCCGTCGTCCCCGGCGAGAGAGATTTCGACGTCGCCTCCACCGTAGGCGCGGTGCAAGCGCAGCTGTTTCCCGGCGGGTGCAACAAAGGCGTGCCCGCCGCGCAGGATCATTCCGTCCTGCGCTTCGACGACGCTCAGTTCACCCGCGGCATTGAGCCGGTCCGCTAGCGGACGCGTAAAGCCCGCAGGCATGTGCTGCACGATCACAATGGGAATTGGAAAATCGCCGGGCAGCGCCGGAACGATCTTCGAGAGGGCCACCGGACCGCCCGTGGACGTCCCGATCGCCGCGCATTCGAAAGCCGCGCGAACGAGCGGTGCGTCGGACTCCGCCGGCGAGTGCTGTTCTTTGGCAGGTGCGGCCGTTCGCGGCGTTGCACCGGGGCGCGCAAAAGCGCGCACTTTAGCGATCAGATCGCGCGCGACGTCTTGGATGTTCACGTACGCGACGTCGGGTTTGGCGATAAAATCTACGGCGCCGGCCTCCAAGGCGCGAAACGTGATGTCGGCGCCTTCTTGCGTCAGCGCGCTGATCATGATGATCGGAATGTCGGAAGCAGACGCGAGCGCGCGCACGGCCTCGAGTCCGCCCATGCCGGGCATCTCGACGTCCATCGTGACGACGTCCGGATGCAGGCGAGCCGCTTTGAGGATCGCTTCTTCACCGTTTCGCGCCGTCGCGCACACGGCGATGTCCGGCTCGCTTTCCAGCATTTTAGAGATGGCGCGCCGCATGAACGCCGAATCGTCGACGACCAGGACGCTAATCGCCATTGCTCTTGAGCCTGTAGTAGATGGCTTTGGCAGTGACGATCGGTTCGTAGAGGCCCGTCAGCCGGATGATCGACTCGGCGTGCCCCAAAAATAAGTAACCGCCCGGACGCAGCGCCCGCGCGAACGCCTCCACCACGCGCTTTTGCGTAGGTTTGTCGAAATAGATCAGCACGTTGCGACAGAATATCGCATCCAGCGGACCGACTTGCGCGACGGCTCCCTCGTCGAGCAAATTGATTCGGAAGAATCGCACCATCCGTTTGATTTCGTCGGACATCGCGAACGCGCCTGAAAACGGGCGAAAGTACCGCTGGATGATCTCGGGCGGGGTGGCGCGGAAACTGAGTTCGCGGTATAGAGCCTCCGCGCACTTCTCCAGCGCGCGCGGCGAAATGTCGCCCGCCTTGATCTCGATCTGCGCGGGTGCCAGACGGCGGGTTTCGAGCAGGGTGATTGCGAGCGAAAACGGCTCTTCGCCGGTGGAGCAGGCCGCCGACCATACGCGCAGCTCTGCCGCCGCCGCGCCGTTGCCAATCGTCCAGCACGTGCGTTGCCAGAACATCGAGCTGGGAGCGTTCGCGAAAAAAATACGTTTCGTTGTTGGAAAGGACCGAAGCGAGTTCGTCCCATTCGTTCTGGCGATCCGGATGCGACATCAGAAAACGGTAGTAATGATTGAAGTCGGGCAGGCTGCGCTTGACCAGGCGCGTCTGAAGCCGGCTTTGCAGCAGAAAGCGTTTCGTGTCGTCGTAGAAAATGCCGAACCGCTCGCGAATGGCGTCGCGAATATTCGCAAATTCCGCATCGGAGATTGCGACTACCAAGCAGCGATCTTTTTAGACGCGAGCCGCGTGCGCGGCAAAGCGCAACGCTTGCGCGTACAAGTATACATTGTCCAGCATCGAACGTTCGTGATCTTCCCGCTGGAGAATATCGGCAAATCTCGCGGACCCGGCCAGCTGCTCGAACAGCACGGTGTACCGCGCCGGCCGGCGTTCCAGATAGCGCATGAGCTGGGCGCGATGGCGCAGTCGCCGGTAAAACCGCCGCTTCAACGTCGCATCGAAGCGCCGGTGCGCGGCTGCGGGCGCGCCGCGCGATTCGGCCACGGCTTGGGCGGCAAAGCGTCCGCTCATCGCGGCTTCGTAAATGCCCTCCCCATTTGTCGCATCCACCAAGCCGGCGGCAGTGCCTCCGACCATTGCGCCGGGCGCCGCGACGTCGGGGCGCGGATCGCTCCCGTAGAGCAGATGCCCTTCCGTTTTTGTCGTGTGCGGAATGCCGGGATACAAGCGCGCGGCGACGCGCGCAGTGAAGCGATCCAGTTCTTCCCGCAGCTGCACGCCGGGCATCTTCCCCATGACGCCCAGACCGATTGCGAGATGGTCGCGTTTCGGGAACATCCAGGCAACGCTCATGCGCCCGTCCTGCGTGGGAAAGTAATGCATTTCCAACGTTTGATATGCGATCGCCGCCGCCGGCCGTTCCAAGTAGACGCGATACTGCAGCGTCGTAACAAGGCCGCTGCTCCAGCGCTCGTATTTGAACTCGGTATCCTCGAGCTTCGCCGTCGACCCTTGCGCGAGAAACACGTTGCGGGCGGCGATCTGCGCCCGGCCGCCCGTGCGCAAGTCGGCGTATTCCACCACCATGCGATCCGATTCACGGCGAATGCTGCGAAAGAGTGACGAGGTTCGTACCGTAGCCCCCTCGCGAGCTGCGAGGCGGCCGATCGTACCATCGAGCTCTTCGCGCGTGGTCGTGTGCCCCGGCCCGAAAAACAGCTCGTACTCGCGCATGCTCGCATCAAAGAGTGCCAAACGCGGGGTGTCGCAATGAACGATCGAGCGCGGTAAATTAAAGGTGCTGCAAAAACCGGGACGCAAGCCCGCCGCGCACACGCGTTTTGCTCCTACCACGCTGTCTTTATCCAGAACGAGCGTTTCCACGCCGGCCCGCGCCGCCTCGCGGGCCGCGGTGCCTCCTGCCGGACCGCAGCCGACGACGAGGAACTCGACTTCTTCGATCATTTGTCATTCGTTCGACATGCCGGGCGGCGGGACCGTGCCGCCCTCGTGCCCGAAAGATTCCAAGTCAACCCTCGCACGGCGGCCTATTGCCTATGCAACCATGCCCGCAGTTTTACGCATCTTCCGAATGGGTATCGGACGCTACCACAGTTCCGAACACGCGAGGTTTTTAAAATGCAAAGCGACGTGAGCCCACTTCCGGTTCGAGGAAACGACGCGATCGAGATTTTGACGAACGATCACGAGATCATCAAGAGCCTGCTCACCGGTTTGACGCAGGCCACGCAAACCGCGCAGCGCAAAGATGCGCTCGAACAGCTCAAGGCGGCGCTCACGATTCACAACGCCACCGAGGAGAACTTGGTGTATCCCGCGCTGGAGAAAGTCGCCGGAAAAAAGTCGGAATCGCAACATCTCTACCATGAGACTGCAGCGGCGGACGTGCTGGTGTTCGAGTTGGACGTTATGCTCAAAGAGGGGAACGACTCAAACTTTAGTGCTAAGGCAGGCAAACTGCGCGAAGCAATCCTGGAGCACATCGAAGACGAAGAGGGCTCCGCCTTTGCGGATTTGCAGAAGCACGCGCAGCCGCAGCAAGCGCAAATGTTGACGAACTCGGTACGGGAATTCCGGAGCGCGCTCCGATTCAATCCCGGTGCGGGTCGCTCGCGAACCGAAACAGGTGAAGTCGGCGCACAGCAGACGCGGTCGCAGCTCGGCGTCGGCGAGTAGCGCAAGTACCTTCATCGATGAAAAGCGTCGCGCACCAGCGGCGCTTTTTTATTGGGTCCGGTGCTGCATCCGTTTTATCAGCGCGCAGTCACGCCGATGTGTTCGGCGAAGCCGCATTCGTCCGGCGAAAGCCCATATTAGGTATTATCGTCAAGCGATAAAACCCCGCTGCGCGTCAAGAGTCAACGCGCGCCGGGTTTGCGCTTGTGGAGGACGACTTGATTACCTTCCGTGTCCTCGATCATTGCCATGAAACATACGGGCGATTCGTGCTCCATTTCGATGCGTGTTCCGTGCCGTTTGACGGCGGCCACGGCCGCATCCAGATCGTCGACGGCGAACAGCACGCCCGTTCCACGCTGCCACGGCATTTGATCTCCACCGTTCCACAGTCCGAACGTCGTCCCGTCGGGAAACTCGAATTCCGCCCCCATGTTCTCCGGATAGACGGTCGTGGGCTGGAGACCCAATACGTCGCGATAGAAGGCGATCGCGCGAGCGCCGTCTTTGACCATATATCCGCTTAGGTCGATGCCCGTGATCTTGAAGTCTTGCGTATCCATCATGCGCCTGTACGTCCGGCGATGTGTCAAACCCCTGCGCTTCGGGCGCCGTTCGATAGCCCGTGTGAAGGCATCGCGCGGAGCGCGCAAGGAAGAAAGACGCATGAAGCCGATCTTGTTTGCACTTTTCGCGGTCATGCTCGGTGCCGTGGCGTGCGGCGGAGCAACGCCAACCCAGCCCACGCAGCCCACGCCGCCTCCGACGAGCATCATCGGCGTCACAAGCGGACCAACGTGCCCGCCACCCTCCCCCGGTCCGACGCCTTTCCCTCCAGTCCTGATCTTTCCGATGCCTGGAGCCACCGGGGTCCCGGCCAACGCCGCCGAGATCGTTTTCGCCGGCACGTTCGATGCATCGTATGGGCCCGGCTATTACACCCTCGCGACCAGCGGCGGCACGCGGATCCCCATCGGCGCAGTGACGAGCGCTCCGACACCATTGCCCTCGCCCGCCGCCACGCTTCCGCCCGACTACAGCCCAAATTGGCCGTACGAGGCCGTGCCGATTCCGATTCTCTCGCCTGCCACTACGTACGAGTTCGGGTACACCGCAACAGGCTACGACCCGAACGATCCGCCGGCATGCACCTCGCAGTTCAGCCAGCAAGTGGGCGCGTTCACCACCAAGTAGGCACGTTTCCATGACAACGCCGCCGCCGTGCGAGGCGCTGCAGGAAGCCGGCTCACTCTGGGGCAATCCGAGCGACCATCGCGCTCGCTATGTGCCTTTACAGGGCGAGCCTATTTACTACACCTACCCGTAAGGAATTGAATGAGCTCTGTGAGTGGGATTGGCACCTACGTCGCGATCTATTTGGGCGTGGGGGCGGGCGTCGTCGCCATTCTGTACGGTCTGTACCTCATAAGTTGGATCATGCGCCTCTCGCCCGGCAACGCGCGCATGCAAGAGATCGCCGGAGCCATCCAAGAAGGCGCGATGGCCTTTTTGCGGCGCCAGTACACCACGATTGGACTGGTCGCCGTCGCGCTCTTCATCGTCATCGCGATCGGCCTGGGCTGGGAACCGGGCGTCGGCTTTCTGATCGGGGCAGTGCTTTCGGGAAGTGCGGGCTTCATCGGCATGATGATCTCGGTGCGCGCCAACGTGCGCACGGCCGAGGCGGCGCGGCGCGGCCTAAGTCCCGCGCTGCACACCGCGTTTCGCGGGGGCGCCATCACGGGGCTGCTCGTCGTCGGCTTGGGCATCATCGCGGTGGCGGGTTACTACTGGATTTTGCTGGCCGTAAACAACGGCGATGCCGCCAAATCGCTGAGCGCGATGGTCGGCCTGGCCTTTGGATGTTCGCTCATTTCGGTGTTCGCACGTTTGGGCGGCGGCATTTACACCAAAGCGGCGGACGTCGGCGCTGATTTGGTCGGCAAAGTCGAAGCCGGCATTCCCGAGGACGATCCGCGCAATCCTGCAGTGATTGCCGACAACGTCGGCGACAACGTCGGCGACTGCGCCGGCATGGCGGCGGACTTATTCGAAACGTACGTAGTCACGACCGTCGCCGCGATGCTGCTGGGCAATTTGCTGCTCGGCAAAGTCGCCGGTTCGACGACGTTCCCAATCGTTCTGGGCGCCATCTCGATCATTGCCTCGATCATCGGCACGCTGTTCGTCGGCATCGGAAAAGTGGACCGCCGCAAGATCATGGGTTCGCTGTACGTCGGCCTTGGAGTTGCGGGAATCATATCGGCCGGAGTCTTCTATTGGGCCACCGTCGCGGAATTCGGGGCCGGCGGCATCAGCGTCGGCGTCGGCACCGCAACCCATACCGTTTCGCCGCTGCACATTTGGGCGTGCGCGATCATCGGACTTGCGGTCACGGGGCTCATCACGTGGATCACCGAGTACTATACCGGCACGCAATACTCTCCGGTAAGGCGCATCGCCGATTCGTCCATCACCGGGCATGCGACCAACATCATCAGCGGTCTGGCCGTCTCGATGCAGGCGACTGCGTTGCCCGGATTGGTAATTGTCTTCGGCATTCTGGCATCGTACGCGCTGGTCGGCTTGTACGGCGTCGGCATCGCCGTCATGGCGATGCTCTCGATGGCCGGCATCGTCGTCGCTATCGATTCCTTCGGACCGATCACGGACAATGCCGGCGGCATTGCCGAGATGGCGGAGCTGCCCGATGACGTGCGCGGCGTAACGGATCCGCTCGACGCCGTCGGCAACACGACCAAAGCGGTGACGAAAGGCTACGCCATCGGTTCGGCAGGACTCGCGGCGATCGTGTTGTTTGCATCGTTTTCACAGGAGCTCACCAACCGCTGCGCGGTCGTGGCGGGCTGCATCGTTACCAGCGGTTTGTTCAGCATCGAGAGTCCGTACGTGCTGGCCGGATTATTGATCGGCGGGTTGCTGCCGTTCTTCTTTTCTTCGCTTTCGATGGAAGCGGTCGGACGCGCGGGCGGCATGGTCGTCGAAAACGTGCGCATGCAGTTCAAAAATAATCCCGGCATCATGGCCGGCACCTCTCGCCCCGACTACGCTTCGACCGTGGACATCGTTACGCGCGCAGCCCTCAAAGAAATGATCGTGCCCGCGCTCATCCCCGTCGGGGTTCCGGTGCTGATCGTGATCCTGGGCGCGATTCACGTCCTTCCGGGCATATCGAGCGCGCAGGTCATGGGCGGCATATTAGTGGGCGCGATCGTCACAGGACTGTTCTTGGCAATCGCCATGACCAGCGGCGGCGGCGCGTGGGACAACGCAAAAAAATACATCGAGGACGGCCACAACGGCGGCAAAGGTTCGGATGCCCACAAGGCTGCGGTGACCGGCGATACCGTCGGCGATCCGTACAAGGATACGGCAGGCCCCGCCATCAATCCGATGATCAAAGTGCTCAACATCGTCGCGCTGCTGCTGGTGGCATCGCTCGTGCACTAAAACGTCAAAAAGGCGAATCCGCGCTTCGCGCTCCTCGCCCCCCGTCGGCAAAGCCGCCGGGGCCCCGGCCTTCGGCCCCCGAGAAGTTTGATTGGTTGCGTGCCCCTTGGGACCATCGGACTGAGTTGGAACCCAAACCGCAGTTCAAACTGCCGGACGCAGCGGCGGTGCAAACACCCGGCGCCAAGCAATCCATGCGACGATCGCGATGCCGCTGAACTGCAAGACGGCTGCCGCGATCAGCGCTGCCGATGCAAGCGCCGTGGCGTGCGCGGTGAATATCGGCTCCACGATTAAGCGTAAAACCAATCCGGCGTTCAACAGCACGAACGCTGCGCGTGCCGCTGCTTCAGGGTAGCGGCCTTGCGTCTGGGGAAATGCCTTGCGGTTGAGCGGCAGCAGCCATAGCGCAACGCCGATGACCGTGTTGACCAGCCAGCCGACGAAGCCCATGTGTCCGTGTTCGATGCCGATGACGAACGGCGCAGAACGTCCCACTGCCTCAAGCGAGAGCAACACCGCGCCTAGCAAAAACGTCAGGGCGAGATAAACGATTCCGGTTTTTACGAACAGTCTTGGAACGAACGGCATGCTGCTCGCGGAGGAGCTACAGGCCTTCTTCCGCGAGCCGCAGCTTCACTGCGAATTCGAGCCAAGACGCTGGGCGGCTTTCCGCCAATGTGCGCAGCGCTTCTCTGGCGTCGTGGCTCAGCGGCGCGCCGGTATCGGCCTGGCGCAGGGTGAGTAGCGCATTCTCGATGCGCGCGGCTTCTTGTCTTTCGACGTTATCGTTGACGATCCGAGTGGCGAGTAATACAACGTCTTTCGGATTGAGATTTTCCAGTCTGAATGGATTCACGAATCCCTCGCAGCTGTTTGTTTGACCTCAATAACGATGCGACATGCGCGTAAGGTTCTTAACATTGGAAAAATCACGCCGCGTGGCACCCACGCCCGCCGCTGCAGCGTCTGGAAGCCTACCCGTATGACCAAAATTTAATCATTCTCCGCGCGCGGGACTTCGGCGTTTTGCCAGGCCCCACGCTTGCTACCGGCCAAAAACAGCACCGTGAGCTCCACCGTCGAAGAACGCCGCATGTCGCTGCCGGAGTTGCGCCATACCGCCGCGCACGTGCTGGCCTACGCCGTTCAGGATCTGTTCCCCGAAGCCAAGCCGACGATTGGTCCGTCGATAGAAAATGGCTTCTACTACGACTTCGAGCGGGAAGTACCGTTCACGCCGGACGATCTGGAGCGCATTGAAGATCGCATGCGCGCAATCGTGAATGCGAACCATCCAATGACGAGTCGCCAAGTGACCCGCGAGCAAGCCATCGAACGCTTTTCCGGCAATCCGTATAAAGTCGAGATCGCGCGCGACATCCCGCCCGGCGAGCCGATCACGCTATACACGATCGGGCAGTTCACGGACTTGTGCCGCGGCGGGCATGCCGCGTCCACCGGTGAGATCGGCGCGGTCAAACTCACGAACGTTGCCGGCGCGTATTGGCGCGGCGACGAGCGCAATCCCATGCTGCAGCGCATCTACGGCACCGCCTGGCACACGCAAGACGAGCTCGACGCCTACCTGCACCAAGTGGAAGAAGCGCAAAAGCGCGACCACCGCAAACTCGGGCAAGAGCTGGACCTGTTCTCGGTGCAGGAAGACGCCGGCGGCGGCCTCATTTTTTGGCACCCCAAGGGGGCGCTGATGCGCGGGATCATCGAAAATTTCATACGTGAAGGACTGCGCCAACGGGGATATCTCCCAGTCGTGACGCCGCACATCGTTCACGAAAAGCTGTACGAAATTTCCGGACACCTGGAAAATTACGCCGAGAACATGTTCGGTGCGCTGGAGGTAGAGGAACAGCGCTTTCGGCTCAAGCCGATGAATTGCCCGGGGCACATTCTCATCTATAAGAGCCACCTGCGCAGTCTACCGTGATTTGCCGCTGCGCTTCTCCGAGTTCGGAACCGTGTACCGTTTCGAACGCAGCGGCGTACTGCACGGTCTCACGCGCGTCCGCGGTTTCACGCAGGACGATGCGCATCTCTTTTGCGAGCCCGAACAGCTGCAGGGCGAATTCGAGCAAACGCTCGACGAAGCGCTGCGTTTGATGAACGCGTTCGGTTTTAGCGAGTTCGAATATTTTTTGTCGACTCGCGAGCCGGATTCGCGCGGCGAAACCGACGCCGTCGGTGAGGAAGCGATCCGAAACGCATTGGAAAGCCGGCGGCTGCCGTACAGCATCGATGAGGGGGGCGGCGCATTTTATGGCCCGAAGCTCGACATCAACCTGCGCGATGCGATCGGCCGCAAATGGCAGCTCGGAACCGTTCAAGTGGATTTCGTCCTGCCCAAACGGTTCGATTTGAAGTACCGAGCGAGCGACGGGCAAGACCGCACGCCGGTGATGATCCATCGCGCTCTTGCAGGATCGATGGAGCGCTTCTTCGGCATTCTCATCGAGCACTACGGCGGCAATTTTCCGGCGTGGCTGGCGCCGGTGCAGGCGGTCATCACGCCGATTTCCGAGCATCAGATCGCCTACGCAACGTCGGTGCAAAGCAGGCTGCGAGAACGCGGGTTTCGAGTGGAAGTGGACGAATCCAACGAGAAGCTGGGATACAAAATCCGGCACTGGAAAACGCAAAAGGTTCCGTACATTTTGGTCGTCGGCAAACAAGAGGCGGCCGACGGCACCGTCAATGTGAACGAGCGCGCGTCTTCAGTGAACGGCGCGGAAAAACGCACCGTCGCAATCGATGCGTTTGCTGCCGAACTCCATTCAAAGGTCGATGCTAAATCATGACACCACGCGCTATTCTCACGTACCGAACGACGATGAACGTGCTCAAGGGCGCTTTGGCTACCGCAGCGATCGTGCTGGGCGCTTGCTCGGGAAATTTTGCCACGGGAACCGGCATGCCGAACAGTATTCCGCCCATGGGTGGATCGTCTGCGCCGCCGTACGGGCAAAACGGCATCCCCGATAACGCGAGCAGCTCGCCGCTTCCCCAAACTTCCGGCTCGCCCTCGGCCGCTACGGATGGCGTGTACGCGATAAGCGAGGCGCAGGCCGGTTTCGCATGCCCGTCGACATCCGACGGTTACGCGTGTCTACTGCGCTTCAACGTCCCTGCGCCCACGCCCACGCCGGCTACGCAAACCAAGGGCAAAAAGACGGCAATGGCGAGTCCCGTCGCCCTCACCGACGCCGAGTCCGACACCGACACCCACACCGATGCCGACGGATTCGTCCGGCGTACCGCCCGGAGCGGACGGCGGCAACGACGGCGCGCTTCCGAGTGGTTCGCCGTCCCCGTCCAGCTCGCCGACGCCGGCAGGGCCGACCATGGCGCTCAAAGCGCAAGCCTTGCCCAAGGATGCGCCGGCCATGTATCACACGCCCGCAAATACGCTGGACGTCGTGCCGATGATGGTGGTGCGCCTTTCACCCTCGGCCGATTTCGCGCTCGAGGGGTTGGCCGTCGCGCAATTCACCCTACCGAAAGAGCAAACCGCCGAGCGCGGCTTTGCGCTGCAGCTTTCCAGATCACCACGCACAAGAAGCATACCGATTATCATCCGCTTTGGACTTTCGATAAATCCACGCTCAAAGACGGTACGCTCACGTTCAGCTTTGCGCCTCCCAAAATGACGATTCCCAAAGGCAGCACGTACGCGCTCGTATTGTACGGCGACGACAAATCCAAAGTATCGCCCACGCCGAGCGCAAGCGCATCCGAAAGCGCAGGCCCTTCAGCCACGCCCATCGCCTCACCAGCGGCCAGCGAAAGCCCCACGGGCCAATAACGCTTGCGCGAGCTCACGCGCGAGCAACGCAACACGTTCATCGCGAGCTTCTTGGGGTGGACGCTCGATGCGTTCGATTTTTTTCTCGTCGTCGTCGTTCTTCGTCACGTTGCGGTGGATCTGCACTCCAGCTTCATTGCCGCGTCGATTGCCGTAACGCTTACGCTCGCGCTGCGCCCCGTCGGCGCGCTGCTGTTTGGATGGTTCGCGGATCGGTACGGGCGCCGCACGCCGCTCATGATCGACGTTGCGGCATACTCCGTTCTGGAGCTCGCAACGGCATTCTCGCCCAACCTGACGGTGTTCATCGTCCTGCGAGCGTTGTATGGCATTGCGATGGGCGGCGAATGGGGCATCGGCGCAGCCCTGGCAATGGAAGTGTTGCCCGCGCCGAAGCGCGGGATGTTTTCAGGCATCCTGCAAGAGGGATACGCCGTCGGAAACTTGCTTGCGGGCGTCGTCTTTGGAGTACTGTTCACGCACATCGGCTGGCGATGGATGTTCGTCGTCGGCACGCTGCCGGCGTTGCTCATCTTCTACATCCGTTCGAAGGTCCCCGAATCGCCGGTGTGGCTGGCGCAGCGCGCAAAACGAATCGCCGCCGCGCCGCATCCCCTGCTCGTCGCGCTGCGCTCCAAATGGCCGATCTTTATTTATGCGATCGGCTTCATGGCCGCGTTCAATTTCATGTCGCACGGTACGCAGGATGCCTACGTGAGCGCATTCCTCAACGGCCAACATCGCTTTAGCCCAGGCTTGTCCGGCGCGCTCAACTCGATTGCTTCAGTCGGCGCAATCGTCGGCGGCGTCCTTTTCGGCGCCCTCTCACAACGCTGGGGACGCCGCTGGACGATCCTGCTCTGCGCGGTCTTGGGAGGCGCGCTCATTCCGTTGTGGGCGTTCAGCGCGACCGCGGCGCTCCTAGGATTGGGCGGCTTCCTCATGCAGGTCATGGTGCAGGGCGCCTGGGGCATCATCCCCGCGCACCTCAACGAAATCTCCCCCTCGGAAATTCGCGGCACATTCCCGGGCTTCACGTACCAATTCGGCAACCTCATCGCGTCGGCGACGCTGACGATCGAAGCGCTGCTCGCCACGAAAACGTTTGCGATGCCGAACGGCCGCCCGGACTACGCCACCGCAATGGCGGTGTTTACCGGCGCGGTCTTTGTCTTAGTTATCGTGCTGACCGCGATCGGCCGCCTCGTCGTGCCCGAACGGCGCGAACGGCCTTTTACGGTTTCGGACGCGGCTTCCTAATCGAACCGCCAAAAATGCAAGAGGACCGTTTTTAGACGCAGAAACGGCAGGGCACGATGGAACACGAATCTGAGGCGACGCAACACCGGCATCCGGACGGAACGGTTCACGCCCATCCGAACGCAGTTCAACGGCACGATGAGCCGCACTCGCATGCCCACAGGCACGACGACGGCACGGAGCATGAACACGAGCATCGCCACGATCCGAACGATCCGGAACACGCACATCTTCACCACGGGCACCACGAGGATACTAGTAAGACGTCGGACTAGCGGCGGCATCGCCTGCGACAACTTCGAACGAGAGCTCGTATTCGCGCGTTTCGCGCGCTTCCAAGAACGGCAGCGTACCGTCCGCCGCCGCCTGTAAGCGGCCTTGAACGGTCGGGCAGTTTGCCGGCTCGATGCCCATGACGTAGGTCTTGTGTCCCAGCATGCGCCAGTTGAAGAACGCCGGCAGCGTGTCGACGCGAAAGCGCACGATCAGCGCGAGCGGCGCACCATCGAACGCGTGCGAATTTGTAAACGTCGCCACCGCGCAACCGTCCTCGACGGCGTAGGGCTGGTGAATAAAGACCTGCTCTTTGAAATGCGGATCGGGCGGCCCGCCTTTACCCCACTCGTGCAGACCGCGCCGCGCTTCGTCGTCGCGCGGCGTGACCGCGCTCGCGGACACGCGCAGTTCGCTGCGCTCATCCAGCAGCGGATACCCCGCGTTGCAATGATAGAGCAGCATGTGCGGCGCGCGCCGGCCTCCGTCGTTCGTCACGCGATCCCGCAGCAGCAGGCGGTTCGTGCCGAGTTCGATACGCCAGCGGCGCTCCAATCGCAGCGCTTCGCCGAACATTTCGTATTCGTACATGCTGCCGGCGATCTCGAACGTGCACCGATCGCCGTCCCACTGCGTGCGGTGCACGACGTCTTGCGCAGGCAAATGATCGATGCGCCCGTGTTGCCCCCACGTTCCCCATTCGTCGTCTCCGGGCGGCCCGAAGGCGTTCAGTCCGCACGTCGTCAGCAAGCCGCCGAAAAAATTGCGTTCGAATTCTTTGCCCGTCGGCGCGTAATAAGCGGGATGCGCGATGCCGGCCGGCGAGTGCCATGCCAGCGGTACTCCCCGATACGAAGCCGAGGCAATGTCGAGCGCGCGATCGACGACGATCTCCAGCTCCAATCCAGCGCCGCTGCGCACGAACAGCGCGCGCGACCCGCGCGCCCGCCCGTCGTCATACACGACGGGCGTAATGCCGGCGATCTGCTCCATGCGTCCGGTTCGCGCTTCCAGAAATGCGCGCGTCAGGCGTTCGGAAGAACGACCGATCGGGTTCATCGGTGGTTCGGGTTGTGCGTTGCGCCGGGCGAGGGCGCCGGCGCCCGGCGCTTCAGCAACGAGCCCAGCTCTTGCATGACGGCGCGCACGCGAGCGGCCGCATCCCGCAGCTGCGCGCGCGTCTGCGGACTTCCCGTGATGTTGTGCACGTCGCCTTGCAGTCCCGCGGCCTGCTCGCGCGCCGTTTGAACGTTCTGGCCGGTTTGGCGCAGGTTATCACGCAACGCGGGATTGGCGATGACGCCGCGGGCCGAAGACGCAGTGTGCCGTAGTTTCGCGCGCGTCTGCTGCGCAGACGCGGAGAGCGTCGCGAGCCGCGCCTGATTCCCCGGATTGAAATCTCGTTTGAGGCGGCTGAGCCTATCGGACACCTCGTTGCGGCGCGCGTTCAGCGATTGCGTGAGATTGACAAGGCTGCCTTGCAGCGCGGCCTTCGTCCCCTGCGCGTGTCGCATCCTCTGCATCATTTGCGGCTTGGCTAGCTGTAGCGCGCGGAGCATCCCGAGCGCACGGTTTCCAACGCCGACTCCTTGCTGCATCAACTCTTCAATGCTGAGTGGAGGGACGGCTACGGCCTGTCGCGATACGGGCAGAACGCGTTTTTCCATGGCATCGCCCCGCGGCAACGGCGTGGGCGAAGACCCTGGAAAGAGCGCCGGCAGCGGCGGCGTAATGACGATGCTGGGAGAGCCCGTCAACGACGGCCGCACGGAAAATTTAGAGCTTTTCGGAATATCGATGTTGCGCTGGATGGCAAGGATCAGTTCGACCGTGTTGTCGGCAAGAATTCGAACCTTCCGCACGCTGCCGACATCCACCCCGCTGAAAAAAACCTGCGAGCCGGGCGGCACTCCGGACGCGTTGGCAAGATGCACGCCGATACGATATGCGCCGTGCGACGCGCCGAAATTGGTAACGGCGTACAAAAAGCCGAACAATACGAGCAGCGTGCACAGCGCGAACAATCCCAGCCGCGCTAGTACGGGCATGCTTGGCTCCGGCCAGTACGCATGCGCGGCCCTTCTGGGTCCGAACGCGTTTTCCGTTTCACGCGAGGATCCGTCTCGTGCCTACCCAGCGGTATAGCCCCAGTGCGAGCGCAATAAACGCGATTCCGCCGATGATTTCGGACGCAAGCAGGAAGGAATCGCCGACCAGCGCAAGCGGCGCACCTTTTCCGCTGAATACGATAATTCCCGAAAGCAGCACGCCGAACAAGCTCTCGCCCACGATCAGTCCGGAGGCCAGTAAAACGCCCAGCCGTTTGGCGATTTCCGCATACGGTCCGCGAGAAACGCTGCGATTGTACGCCCAGCCGAAGATCGCGCCAAGCACCGCCGCCGCCGTTGTCGACATCGGCAGATAGATGCCCAATCCAACCGCCAAAGGCGGAAGTTTCGCGCGTTGGTTGGTGCGCGCACGCAGCAATTCGTCGACCGCGATCACCGCAACGCCGACGAGCACGCCGATGCCGATCAGTCCCCAATCGATCTGTCCGCCGATTACGCCTTTGGCCAGCGCGGAAATCAGCGTCGCTTGCGGTGCGGGCAGCGGCTGCGCGACGGCGGCACCGTGAGTGTGCTGCGCGCCCGCAAAACCGTACGCGGCATTGAGCAGATCTAAAATCGGCGGAATGACGAGCGAGCCGAACACTACGCCGACGACGAGCGCGACCTGCTGCCGCCAAGGCGTTGCGTCCACCAACTGACCCGTTTTGAGATCTTGCAGATTGTCGTTCGCGATCGTTGCCGCCGCCAAAACGATCGCGGTCACGAATAGCGCGAACGCCACGAGCGCGTCTTTTCCGGCGCCCGAGGCTCCATGCGCGACGGCCAAAACGATCAGCGAGATGCCGATGATGGCCAGAATCGCCAGGCCGGAAACGGGACTGTTCGAGGAGCCGATGAGTCCCGCCATATAACCCGCGACGGCCGCTACAATAAAGCCGATCACCACGACGTAGACCACCGCGGCAACGGTGAGCGGAACGATGTACGCTCCCAGCGCGCCGCCGCGCAGAAACGCGAAAAGCAGAAAGGCCATGGGCACGAGGCACGCCGCACTAATGACCGCGACCAGCCCGATGGGCATGTCCTGCTCGGTGCGGGCAAGCAGATGGCCTTCGCCTGCAGACCTGCGGCGTGAAGCCTCCATCGCCGAAAGCAAACCCGTCCACACCGGAATCGCCAGACGTGCCAGCGTCCAGATCGCCGAGATGCCGATGGCACCCGCGCCGATGAAGCGTACTTCGTGCGCCCAGACGGCCGTGGCGACCGCTGCCGCCGGGCCGGCCGCCGGATGGAGCGCAGTGAGCACCGGCACCGCGACGCCCCACGCGATGACGAAGCCGGCCAGAATCGCTAGGCCAACCGCTAGACCGATGAGATGGCCCGCGCCCAAGAGCGCGAGCGAAAGCGAGAAGCCGATTCCGCTGGCCGAAGCGCCGGCGCGAAAATAATAGTCGATTTCGCCCGCGAACACGCGTGTGGCGGTGACCGCAGCGAACAGTGCCGACCCCAGCGCGCCCGCAATCACCGCAAGCAGGCCCACCTTACCTTCCTGAGCCCCCTCGCGGGTGCCGGTTCCGACGCGCAGCACTTCGGCCGCCGCCACGCCTTCGGGATACGGCAAATCCGACGTCGTCACGAGTGCCCGGCGCAGCGGGATGGTAAACATCACGCCCAGTACTCCGCCCACGACGCAGACGCCGAACGCCGGCCAAAACGGAAAGCCGCTCCACCAGCCCACCATGACGAGTCCCGGCAGCACGAAAATGATCGACGAGATGGTTCCGGCGGCCGAGGCGACGGTCTGCACGATATTGTTTTCGTAAATCGTTCCGGTCTTGAACGCGCGCAGCACCGCCATGGAAATGACCGCGGCGGGAATGGACGAGGCAAACGTCAGGCCGACTTTGAGACCCAAATAGACGTTCGCAGCCGTAAATACGAGCGTGATTGCCGCTCCCAGCACGAGGCTGCGAACGGTCAGTTCAAGACGCGCGTGGGCAGCGTCGGCAGCCGGCGCAGAAACGGCGGCCTCGGAGTGCAGCATCCTGCACGGTTGGATGCAAAGGCGCCGCTTTCATGCGCGGCGCGGAACGGCTAGCGTCGAGCCAGCACTGTTGCGAGCGGCGTCACGTTCTTCTGGATGGCGCGCGTGCCCAGCCACACGAATACGGCGCAGAGCAGCGCGAGCAACGCGGCATCGTCGAACAAGCCCAGGATCGGAATGTCTCCGAAGACGTCTAGCGGCGAGATGATGAGCAGGCCGAGCACGACGGTCGAGATCTTCAAATACGCGGGAATGCGCGCGTCGCGCATGAGCGGCAAGACGCGCTTGAAGTTGCGCGCCGCCAGGAACACCAGCCGTGGAAGAGCCATGTCGGGTGGTACCTGCGGCCCTGCAGGAAGTTTCGCGCTCGCGATGCCTGACCGCATGGCATTCGTGCTAGCCGGTAAATGCCAAGCCGGTCTTCTGCACTTCCTGGTAGGGCAATAGCCATACGAGGGATTCATCGTGCAGATCCACCACCTGCACGCGGTTGCCGAACGGATCGCGGAAATCGCACGTAAATGCGGACTCCAGTTCGAGCCCGTATTTCCGCGTGACTTTTTCGCGCACTTCGGCAAGCTGTGCGGCATCGCGTACGAGCAGGCAAAAATGCCTGCTTCGATCCGGCGAGACTTTGCCGGCTTCAAACATCGCTAGAAATTGGTGTTCGCCGATCTTGAAAAACGCATCGCCCTCGCCCTCGCTGAGCTGCTGCAGGTTGAAAACATCCTGATAAAAAGCCACAGCCTTCTGCACATCGTCGACCTCGATGGCGATATGGCCTATGCCGTACACTTTGACGCTCACGAGCACCTCGCAGTCATTGCCGTTCTCTGTAGAAGTTCCCTAAACCCAAGCTGCGCATACATTGCCTTCCCTGCGATGAGTGGCGGGAACGCCTGCGCTTCCCACCAAAATGCCCGGCATGGAGACGCTCAAGACCATTGCGGAAGTCCGCCGCATGCCCTCGCCGGCCCCTCTGCCCCAGGCGCTAGCCTTCGACGGTGAGACGCTGTGGATGGGATCGCTGGAAACGTGCCGGGTGTACGGCATCGATCCGCTGCACTGGACGGTTCGCGAAGAACATGAAGCGCCGGGGAAGCCATACGGCATGACGGTGATGGGCGACGAGCTGCGCGTGCTGCTTTCTGAAGGGCAGGACGATCGCCGGATCATCCGCCGCTACGTTCCCGGGCACGGATTCAAAAAGGACGGCGTCATTGAATGTCCCGACGACACGGGCTCGCAACTCGGGTATGACGGCGATCGCCTGTACGTGAGCCAGTGGTACAACAAGCGCATCATTTCACTCGACGCCGAAGGGCGCACCGGAAGCATCATTGAGGCGCCGCACGGGATCTGCGGGCAAGTGATCTCAGGGGGGTTCTTCTATGTGCTCTGCACGGACGACGAAGAGAGTCGCGAGTATTTCCTGACGCGGATCGATGCACGGGACGGCAGCCCGAAATCCGACGATATCGCGCACGTCGATTTCCAAGGCCGTGGCCTAGCCTTCGACGGGAAGCGGTTTTGGAGCAATCACCGCGCCGCGCAAGAAATCGTCGCCTTTACGGTTGAGGCGTAGCTGCCGGTTTCGGATGATGGCGCTGCTGGTCGGCGGCGCGGACCTGCAGCTTGATGAGTTCCAACTGCTGCTGCATCTGCAGGTATTGCAGCTGCAGGAGCTGCTGCTGCATCTGCGACTGAAGCGTCGAGCGCATGGCATCTTGCTGGGTTCGCAACTGCACGGATTGCGCGTCCAGCTGGTGCTGCATCTGCTGCTGTAGCGCCTGCTGCACGATGACGCGGTTGACGAGCGTGCTCGTGTCCGCGTGCGCGGCAAGAGGTAGGACCGAGAGCATGCAAACGAGCGCGGCCGAAACGATCTTCATCTTCCCTTCAACACGGTCGCACCCGTCCGCGGTTTCGCTACCCTAAGGGCGCGCATCAGCGGCCAGCGCATCCAGCCGCCGCAATTGCGGAAACAGCACCGGCCAGAGCGCGATCACCGCAAGCGTCGCGACGCCGCCGAGCACAACCGAGGCTTGCGCGCCGATGAGCGCCGCCACGCCGCCCGACTCGAACGCGCCCAATTCGTTGGAAGCGCCGATGAACACGTTTTCGACCGCGCCGACGCGGCCGCGCATCGCATCCGGCGTGCGCAACTGTACGAGCGCGCTTCTAATGACCACGCTCACCATGTCGAAGGCGCCGGTAAGCACGAGCGCAACCAGCGAGAGCGCGAAGCTGCGCGATAGCCCGAAAGCGATAGTTGCCAGCCCGAAACCGGCCACGCACACCAGCAGCAGCGGCCCCGCGCCGCGCGAAATGGAACGTCGCGCGACATAGCCGGCGACGAGCGCCGCGCCGACTGCGGGGGCCGCACGCATGACTCCAAAGCCGGATGGTCCGACGTGGAGAATCGTCGTTGCAAAGACCGGCAGCAGGGCGGTTGCGCCGCCGAAGAGCACGGCGAAGAGATCCAGCGATATCGCCGCCAAGATCAACCGCTGCGCAAAGATGAATCGCAGCCCCTGCATCGCTGCGCGCATGACGGGTTCGTCCTCGAAATCGACGTCATGGCGGCTCAGTGCGGTAAACGCGATCGTCGCAAAACCATACGCCGCAGCCGCCGCAATGAACGCGACGGACGTGCCTGCGGCAATGAGCGCGCCGCCTACAGCGGGCCCGGCAATCGTGATGAGCTGCGTTGCCGAGGAGGTCAGCGCCTGCGCACGCACGTAGCGCTCACGCGGAACGATGTTCGCAAGCAAGGAGCGCTGCGCGGGCACGCCGATCGACTGCGCGATGCCGATGAAGGCCACCGCGCCCAGGTACACGAGCACGGAGTGCACGTGAAGCGCAACGAGCGCAACGAACCCGGCCACGCCTAATCCTTGCGCAAGCGACGTGACGACGCAGATGCCTCGCCGGTCGATCCGGTCGGCCAGCACGCCCGCGGGCAGCGCGAGAAGCAGTCTGCGGCAAAAACAACACCAGTCCCACCAAGCCCAGGTCCAAGGGATTGTGGCGCAGAGCAAACACTTGCCAGCTGACCGCGACGTCTTCAATCGTAAACGCGAGCACCGTACTTTGGCGCGCGATAAAATACGCGGCAAATTCGCGCGGCGGCGGGTTCATCGCACCGCGTGTGCCGGTCGATTGCACCGATTTCCTGCTCCTGTTCCTAAAGGATGGCAGCATGCAGTTTATTCTACCGGGAGCGGAGAAACGCACGACCGTGCAAGCTGAGAAGGCCGCGCTCTTGCGTGATCTTCACGCGCGGGCAGAGCCGCTGGTGCTCTTCAACGCTTGGGACGTCGAGAGCGCGCGCATCATCGAATCGCTTGGATTCAGCGCCGTAGCAACGAGCAGCGGCGGTGTCGCGCAGTCGCTGGGGTATGCCGACGGCGAGCGCATCGAGCGTGACACGATGCTGCAGGCAGTGCGTCGAATAGCGAGCGCGATCGAGCTGCCGGTCAGCGCCGATCTGGAAGCAGGCTACGCCGCCACGCTGGAAGAGCTCGCGCGCACGACAGCGCTGGCGATCGATGCCGGCGCGGCCGGAATCAACTTCGAGGACGGCACGCACGATGCAACGGGGCAACGCCCTGTGGACGAGCAGTGCGCGCGCATTCAAACGATTCGGCAGGCGTGCGCCAAACGAGGAGTGGAGCTCTTCATCAATGCGCGCGTCGATACGTATCTCGAGTCGCAGCATGTCGATCGGTCGCGAGAACGCGACGCGATCGTTCGCGCGAAGGCGTATCTGGACGCCGGCGCGGATTGCGTCTATCCGATTATGCTGGCCGACGAGAGCGCAATAGCGCGGTTCGTGCAGGCAGTTCAGGCGCCCGTGAACATTCTCGCGCGGCCCGGAGTGCCGCCGGTTCCGGCGCTCGCGTCAGAAGGCGTGAAGCGGATCAGCTTCGGCGTGGGACCGTTCCGGTTGGCAATGGCCGCCTTCCGGTCGGCGGCACAAGCACTACGCGAGGACAACGCCTTTCCGTGGAGCGACGAACTGCAATAAGCCCGAATCGCTTGGCCCTGCGATTTACCGGCCTCCATCCGGTTCGCTCTGCTGCCAGAGCCGATCGAACGCCTCGTGGTTCTTGCGCAGCACTTGGTCCATGTCCGATTTCCAGAGCGAACCTTCCAAGTGCAGAGAGGAGAGAATCTCGACGACCCACGGTCCTTGGTAGCCCGTAGCGCGGATTGCCCGGATCATCTTGGCCAGCGGAATCTCTCCATCGCCCAAACTGTACCGGTCCGCCGGTGAACGCGGCGTTTTCCAATCGCTCAATTGCGCCACCAGGATGCGCTTGCCGCATTGGCTGATGACCTCATCTAGATTCGGCGTCTGCCAAACATTCCAACTGTCGACGCAAATGCCGACGTTTGGGTGGTTGACTCTTTCGACGAGCTCCAGTCCCTGATCGAGATACCACACCGCCGTGTCCGTGTGAATGTTGACGGGATTGAGCGGCTCGAACGCGATTTTCAGATCGTGCTGCGCGACGAAGTCGCCGAGTTCTCTGAGCGCATCGACGGTTCGGTCCACCGCCTTGCGAACGTTGCCCGTCAGGCGGTATCCCGGTGATCACGATGAAGGGAGTGCCCGCAGGCAGGTGCGGCGCGCTCATCGCGATGGCATCTTTCATGGCCGCAACGCGATCCGCCGGGTCCTCCGGCGTTTTCGCCATCGAATCGACGAAAACGGAATGTACCTGCATTTGGATCGACGATGGCGTTAGTTCGTTTTTCTTGAGCAGCTCCAACTCGTCGCCGTAGTCGTTGTGCGCGAGCTTGAACTCGCAGATTTCGATGACGTCCGCGCCATGCTGGCGATATTTTTGCAAGTCAGTCGCGTAGGACCACGGCCACGTCGTAAATTCGCTGAAACCAAATGTGTATGGCTTTGCCATCATGCCTCCGTATGTAGTTCTAAAATGCAGAATCCATGTCCGTTCACTTGAACCGGCATGCCGTCGCGCAGCCGCTGCCCTTCAAAGTCCGGCTGTTCGGTCCACTCGCCGCGCAGCGTATTGTAGGCTCGCAGCAAATAGCGATCCCGAACTTGCTCGCCGTCTCAAACTCAGCGACGTCGTAATCGTGCGGTCGCGCGTATTGCCCACGCATATCACGGTGCGATCGGGCCGCTGCAGCGCCACGCGAACCGCGCTATCTCCGCTCACGCGCACTTGCTCAGTGACATCCAGTTCGAAGCAGCGCTCCGCGTCCACGGATGGAAAGGGATGATTGGCATAAATGCGCAGTCCGTCGATTCGCGCGACGAACCAGGAAATCTCCTGGCCGCGCAGGCGCAGATTGCGCACACCCATCCAACTCCAGTCGCTCGCGGGGCGAGGATTCAACGTCGGCGGATTGGCGCGGATGTCCAAACCGGCCGCACCTTCGATACCGGCCCACACGTATTTCGGCGCAAACCACGGCGAGAGCATCATGCCTTGATTCGTCAGCGTTTCGCCGTGCAGCCATTCGGAAAACTGTCCGGGCACGGTGTTGTTTCGGCGCGGATCCTGCGAGTAGTGCTGAAAGCTCACCGACAGGGCATACGCCATCGACTCCGCGTTGAACGCGGCCGCCGCGAACGCGAACCAAAACGTCGGGCCGGCCCACACGCCGCCGAGCAGGCCGTACCCGTGCGTCGGTCCGTAGTTGATGTCGTTGCGCGGAACGGTGTGCAGGCCGGCCTCGCTCCAGAACTCCGGCGTGCTCAGCCGCGCGATAATATTCGCTGCCACGTTATGCTCGGCCACGCCGAACATCACCGGAAACACTTGATCGCACGTCACGTCCGTACGCGGCGTGCCGTCCAAATCGATGTTCAGGTAATACAGGCCGCGCCTTTTGTCGAGCAGATGCTCGTTCACGGCCGTGCGCAGCTCGTCGGCCTGATCGTCGAAATACCGCGCTTGGTCCCTATCGTCGAGTTCGCGGGCCATCAAAGCCATCGTTCGCAGCGCCGCATAGCATTCCGAGTTCACTTCCGTGGTTGCGCCGGACAAACGATAGCCTTCGATGACGTTGCGCCAGCCGACGATGCCCCAGTCTGCGGTTCCGTCTGCAGTGCACCAAACCAGACCCCGATCGTTGCGCTGCGAAAGAATGTAGCGGGCGGCGCGTTCCGCTTTTGGATACGCATACTGGAGGAATTCGCGGTCGCCGCTGATGCCGTAATGGTGCCACAGCGCCAGGATGAGCAGCGGCGTATCGTCGTTGATGTTCAGGTTGTAGTCTGCGGTTTTTCCGTCGCGGATATCGAAGTACTCCACGACCATCCCGTCCGCTTCCAAATGGTCCGCATACCAGAGCAGTGATTCGCGCACGAAGTGCGGCGTGATGTAGTCGGCGCCGAACGCGTACCATGCCGTATCCCGCGACACGCTGTTGTTCGAGCGCGTCGGATCGTTGACGAAGCACCATCCCTGCGAGGTGAGCGACTGCGTGCGCAGCATGTTGGCCTTGGCCCACAGAACGCCGCGATTCACTTGCGGGTCCGGCGTCATAACGACCGCGCGCTGCAGCACGTCGTCGTAGTATGCATTCGTCCTCGCGAGCGCTTCGTCGGCCGCGGGCAAACTGAGGAACGCCTCCCGAGCGCCGGCTTCGCCGTCCATTGAAAACGTCAGCACGATATAAAAGCGGACGCTCTTGCCGGGCTGCAGCTGATGCTCCAAATGGAAAATGCCGACGGGATCGTCCGAGGAATCGATCGTCGTGTTCGAGAGGCGCCCCGGGAACTGCGCGGCGCTGGCCTTGGCGCTGTCCAGCGTGGCCTCGTAGCTCGCCGGACGAACCGAGCATGCAGCCATGCGCACGAGGTTGGGCAACTTTTGGTTGTGAACGATGAACGCGTGCGCCTGCGAATCATATGACGTCGCCGTGCCTGCACCGAACCCGCCGCGCAAGCGTACGGAGGCGTAGGTGGCAATCGCGGCAGGCTCCTCTCCCTCGTTGCACAGCTCGACCGTGTAGTAGGCGGCCGGTGGATCTACGATACGCCGATCCGGTCCTTGCGGCGCGCCGCTGAGCATAAAAATGTTCTCGCGCACCGCTACCCGGTTGACCAGCGCAAAGAAATGTTCTTGATGATCGGGATGAATGACGAAGGTTCCCGGCCCCGGAAGCAACGGTATCCCGCTGCGCGCGTCCCAATGGTGCAGCACGAGCGTTCCGAACACGTCCATCCCGGCTTCGCACGAATAGACTTTTTCGAGTGCCCCCGTGGCTTTGATCAGCAGCGTGGCTTTGGGAGCGCCCAGCGTGCTGCCCACCGCCATTTCGCGATCGGAAATTTCGTATCGCGAGAGCGCATGACCGGGACCGGAAATGTGCGCGGTCACAAGCTGCCCGACTGTTTGCTCATGCCTCCATCAACGACTAGAGACGCTCCCGTAACATACGCCGCATCGTCCGAAGCCAGATACACGCACATCGCAGCGATCTCTTCCGGTTTGCCCATGCGGCGCATCGGAATCTCGCTGAGCAATTCGTCGTATTTCTCCTGCGCTTTCTTCAAGTTGGCGTCCATCGGCGTATCGATCGCTCCCGGGCAGACGTTGTTGACGGTAATTCCGTGTTGCGCCAGCTCGACCGCGATCGTGCGCGTGAGCATGCGCATCCCGCCCTTTGAAACGCAATACGCCGCATTGGTCGGCATGGCGACGTCTTCATGAATGGAGGAGATATTGATAATCCGGCCGCCATGTTTTTGCTGCGCCATCCGCCGTCCGGCGATCTGCGATCCGAGCCAGGCGCCGGTAAGATTCACGGAAATGATTTTGGAATAGACCTCGAGCGGCATCTCCAAAAATGCGAACTTTTGCTCCATTCCGGCGTTGTTGACCATGATGTCCAACTTACCGAAGCGCGTCACCGCCGCGTCGACGAGTGTCTGCACGTCTTGCGCTTGGCTCACATCCGCGCCCACGGCGCATGCGTTTGCGCCAAATCCTTCGATTTCGCGCACCAGCGCCGTCGCAGGCTGCTCGTCGCCGTGATAGTCGATGACGACGCCGGCCCCTTCCCGCGCCATTGCGATGCATATCGCTTTACCGATGCCGGTGTCGCCGCCGGTGACGATTGCGACTTTGTCTTTGAGCCGCAATCCCGTCTCTTGCCGGGCCTGCGCCCTATCCACGCGCACGCCGAGTGCCGCCAGCAAGTTCTTCATCGTTCTCCTCGCCGGAGCGCGATGAACGCTGCGGCAAGGACGGCCGCTGCAGTCAGCGTTCCCAAAACGCGCGTAGCCTCGCGCCACGATTCTATCGCGCTTTTTGCGGTGATCCGGCATGAAGCGAAGCTCCGGATACGCATCGTCTCGCTCGAAGCCGCGGTCGTCCATGGCCATTTTCATGACTTCGGCCGGGTGCAGCGCTTGGCGCTGCGTCGTTTGCATGATCTGCTCGCGGCAGCTGAACCCGTCCGCTACGACGATCGTTTGGGGTTTGGCCTCGCGCACTTTCGGCAAAAGGACGCGCTCGCCGCATTTTACCGACATGTCGTAGTGGCTTTCTTCGAACCCGAATGCGCCTGCCATGCCGCAACAGCCGCTATTGAGCTTCTCGTAGTCCAGCTCCATCTGCTCGAACACGTGAGTTTCGGCAGTGGGATCCAGGAGCGATTTTTTATGACAGTGTTCGTGAACGACCGCGTGGCGGTGCAGTTTGGGAGGCTTATAGTGTTCTTCTTCTTCGGCTTTCTTGTTCAGAAACGTTTCGAACATGAACGACTGCTTGGCCAAGCGCTGGGCGTCCATATCGTTGCCGAGCATGTTCTGCATTTCGTCCTTGAAGACGGAAAGGCAACTCGGCTCGAGCCCCACAACCGGTACGCCTTCTCGCACGAGCGGGCGCAGATCGTCTAAAATCGCTTTGAGTTGGCGTTTGGCCTGATCGAGCAGCCCGTAGTCGTACAGCGGCCGCCCGCAGCAGATTTGGTTCGGCGGAATCAAAACCTCGTATCCCGCGTCTTCCAGCACCTCGACCGCCGCCCGCGCCGTCTGGGGATGAAAGTGTTCGTTCCAAGTGTCAGTCCAAAGGATCACGCGGTTGTCGACGCCGGTCTTTGCGGAGCCGTTGCCACCGCGGCGTGGACGCTTGGCGTACCACTGCCGAAACGTGTAATCGGCGAACATCGGAATTTCGCGTTCGGGCGCGATGGAGCCGAGTTTCTTCATGACGGTGCTGAACGGAGGCGCTTGCGTGAAAAAATTGGCAACGTTCGGCATGAGTGCGGCGATCTTCGCCCACCAGAACATGTAGCCGAACAACCACATGTGCAGCGGCCGCACTTTCCCCTTGAAGTAGTGGAACAAGAACTCGGCCTTGTACGTGGCCATGTCGACGTTGACGGGGCACTCGTGCTTGCATCCTTTGCACGCCAGGCAGTATTCCAACGACTCCTTGACCGTTTCGTCTTTCCAGCCGTGCTTCATCGGGTTGCCTTGCAGCATCTCGAAGAGAAGCCGCGCCCGGCCGCGCGTGGAATACTTTTCCTCTTTGGACACCATGTAGCTCGGGCACATCGTCCCTTTGTCGTGCTTGCGGCACACGCCCGCGCCGACGCACCGGTTTGCGGCGTAGGCGAAGCTGTGGTGGTCTTCCTGGAACGCGAATTTCGTCGGCGGATCCCACGGCTGGTAGTTCACCCCCCAGCGCAGGTTTTCGTCGATGGGGTACGGGCGTACGACTTTACCCGGGTTCATCTTGTTGTCCGGATCGAACGCCGTCTTGAACTGCCAGAACGCCTGTACGAGTTCGTCCCCGAACATAATCGGCAGCAGCTCGCCGCGAATTTGCCCGTCACCGTGCTCGCCCGAGATGGAACCTTTGTACTTGACGACGATATGCGCCATCTCGTGGACGAACTTGCGGTATTGCGCGATTCCGTCTTTGGTGAACAGGTCGAAGTTGATGCGGCAATGGATGCAGCCTTGTCCGAAATGCCCGTACACCGAAGCGGAGTACCCGTACTCCTGCATTTTCTGTTGAAATTCACGCAAATAGTCGCCCAGATGCTCCGGCGCCACGGCGGCATCTTCCCACCCCGGATAAAAATCAGGCTTGATTGGGGAGCTTGGCATTGACCCCCAGACCCGCTTCGCGCGTCTGAAAGATCTCGTGCATGGTGTGCGGTTCGCTCGTCGTGCGCGTGCCCCGCACCTTGCCGCTGTGTTTCTTGATGTCGTCGATCAGCGTTTGCGCTTTTCGGCACACCTCTTCGTCGGAGTCTCCGCCGAATTGAATGACGAGCCACGCGCGGCCGTCCGGAAACAGCTCCTCCTTTTGATGGGGATTCTTGCCCTTTTCGTGCATGTGTTGAAAGAGCGTTTCATCCATGCCCTCCATCGCGTGCGGCATGTATTGATTGCAGAACGCGACGTGATCGCCCGCCGTCGCGATGTCTTCGAAACCGATGAGCGCGAGGGCGGTCGTTTTGGGATTTGGCACCAGCATCAGCGTCAGCTCCAGCACGTGCACGCACGTGCCTTCCGTTCCGACGAGCGCCCGCGCGACGTTGAAGCCGCTTCGGGGTGAGAGCTGTTCCAAATTGTAGCCCGAAACGCGCCGCGGAATATCGGGAAATTTTTGCGCGACGAGATCGTGATACTTCTCGTGAATGTCACGGAGTCTGGCGTAGATCTCGCTCTTGCGGCCGCCCCCCCGCGCGATGGTCTCGTACTCTTGCGCCGACGTCGACCCGACGCGCATCCGCGTGCCGTCGTGCAGCAGCACCTCCACGTCTTCGACGTTTTCTTCCATGCGCCCGGCAAACTGCGCCGGGATACCGCACGCGTTGTTGCCGAACATTCCGCCGATGTTGCAGCGGTTGTGCGTCGACGGCGCCGGTCCAAACGTCAGGCCGCCTTTTTCCGCGGCGTCCCGCAAATCGTCCAGGACCACACCCGGCTCGACGCGCGCGCGATGCTTTTCGAAGTCGATCTCCAGGATGCGGTTCATGTACTTGCTGTAGTCGAAGATCACCGCGGCGTTGCAGCTCGCGCCCGTGAGGCTCGTCCCACCGCCGCGCGGTGTCACGGGAGCCCCGTACCGATGCGCAATGCTCATCGCCTGTTGGGCGTCGCCGGCATCCCTGGGAAGCACCACGCAGATGGGAACCTGCCTGTAGTTGGCCGCGTCCGTGGAGTACATGGCGCGGTACGCGTCGTCGAAGAATACGTCGCCGCGCACGGATGCTCGCAGCTCCTTTTCCAGCGACCGCACGTCGATGTGTACATCCTGAGCGTTTACCGCGTCCGGCCGATCCGTGGGAACGGGCCGGTCCCCTTGCGGTCCGGGGACGTTTTTGAGGGACGTTTCAATGATCTTGATCAAACCGCGTACCTCTGCGCGTCTTGGCGCTTGAATTCCAGTCCGATGCCGGGGCGATTCGCATCGACGGCCATGCAGCCGTTTTCCGGATCGGACGTCCCCTCGAAAAACATGCGTTCGATGCGGACGTGATCGTAAAAATACTCGATGTGCCGAAGCATCTTGGCGGCGCACGCGGCCGGCAGCGTGACGTACGGCGCGCAGTGACTGGACAGCGGAACCATGTAGGCCTCGCACAAGCCGTCTACCGCGATGAACCCGCTGTAGCCGCCGCACCGCGTGACGTCTGCCTGCAGAACGTCGGCGGCCTTTGCTTGGAGGATCTGCGCAAAGTTATAGGGCGCGAAACCGTACTCGCCGTTGCTGATCTCCATGACCGGCGGCGCGTGCTCGCGCACGATTCGGTTTCCTTCAAGATCGTTGTGGTACACCGGCTCCTCGTACCAGCACACGTTTTGCTCGGCGAAATGCCGCGCCATTTCCAAGGCCTGCTTGCGCGCGTATGCACCGTTCGCATCCACGAACAGCTGCGCGTCGGGCCCGATCGCTTTGCGCGCCGATGCGACGCGCTGGGGGTCGCGCTCCGGATCGCGTCCGATTTTCATCTTGACCCGCGGAATCTTCATCTGATGAACCCAGCCGCTCAGCTGTTCGGTGAGTTCCTCGATGCTATACGAGGTGAATCCGCCGCTTCCGTACACCGGCGTCTGCGCCCGCGCGGCGCCCAAGAGCACGCTGACGGGCGCGTTCAGAATCTTGCCTTTGAGATCCCACAAGGCAATGTCGAGCGCCGAAATCGCCATCGACGTCAAGCCTTCGCGGCCGTTGTTGCGAATCTTCGCGAACATGTCGGCATACCGGGCCGCGGTTTGCATCGCGTCCTGCTTGAGCAGCACGTCTGAAAGCATGTCATTTATGACGGCGGCTGCGCCGCCGTCCGCGTACGTGTAGCCGATCCCGGTGCAGTCGGCGGCGCGAACCTCGACGAACACCATCGTCGTAGAGCTCCACTTCAGCGTTCCGTCCGATTCCTCCGCATCTTGCGTCGGCACGGTATACACCTGCACGTCGACTGCTTCGATCGGACATTCGACGCGAACGGCGCCTGCGGCCGGCACGTTATTCGCCCTTCTTTGCGTGCTCTGCGCTCTTGTGAGGGAGGATGCCGGCGAATACCTGCTTGATGGATTCTTTCAAAATACCGCCTTCTTCGGGGTCGCCTTGCCGAGCCGCATTGAGGAAATGCTCGGCCTGCTGCATCGAGATATGGGGCGGCAGCGTCGCGACGTTTCCCGACGTAACGGCTTCGAACACCACGGGACGATCGGACGCGAGCGCCTCACGCCAAGCGCCTTGCACCTGATCGGGCGATTTGACGCGAACGCCTTTGAAGCCCAACGACTCGCCGAACGCGGCGTACGGAAAATCCGGAAGCTCCTGAGTGCTGACGTTTTCCGGATTGCCGGAAAGAATGCGCATTTCCCACGTGACCTGATTGAGGTCTTGATTGTTGAGCACGAAGAAGATAATGCGCGGATCGCTCCACCGTTTCCAATATTTTTTCACCGTGATCATCTCGTTCATGCCGTTCATCTGAAACGCGCCGTCGCCGGGCAACGCGATAACGAGCCGATCGGGGAACGCGAACTTGGCACCGATCGCGTACGGGACGGCGGATCCCATCGTTGCCAGGCTGCCCGAGAGCGAAATCTTCATGCCTGAGCGCACCATGATGTGGCGCGCCATCCAGTTCGTCGGCGTGCCGGCATCGCCCGTGAGGATCGCGTTCGATGGAATTTGATCGTTGAGTTCGGTAAAGAGCAGCTGCGGGTTGAGCGGATCGGCGCTCTGGTGCGCGCGGTCCTGTTCGATCTCATACCACTCGTCTTTGTTCTTGCGGATGCTCTCGCGCCAAGATGCATCGTCTTTCTGATTCAAAAACGGCACCAGCGCCTGAAGCGTGTCGGCCGCATCGCCGATCAAATTGACGCTCGTGGGATAGCGTATCCCGATGTACCGCGGATCGATGTCGATCTGAACCGCAGGCACGGACCCGTCTTTGGGAAGAAATTCCGCATACGGAAAACTTGTGCCGACCATGAGCAGCGCGTCACACTGATTCATGATGTCCGAACTCGCACGCGTGCCGAGCAGCCCAATCGTGCCGGTTACCCACGGCAAATCGTCGGGGAGCACGTCCTTGCCGAGAAGCGCCTTCGCGCTGCACGCCTGCAGCTTGTCGGCGACGGCGACGATCTCGTCGCGAGCGTTCTTTGCGCCCGCGCCCACCAGCATGGCCACCTTCGTCGCGCCGTTGAGCACGTCGGCTGCGCGCTGCAGGTCGTGCAGACGCGGAACGATCATGGGCTGCGTGTAGCCAACCCCGCTGTGAATGGTGTTGTGCTTGCGCGGCGGTTCGGAATAGTCTTCCTCTTGGAGGTCTTTCGGGAAGATGATCGTCCCCACGCCGCGCATGCCGATCGCCGCGCGAAACGCGCGGTCCACGATGTGCCGCGTGGATGTCGTGTTCATGATCGTGGCATTGTACTCGCTGACGTCTTTGAAGAGGGTCTGCAGGTCGACTTCCTGTTGATACGATCCACCCATCGCCGTTGTGGCCGCTTGCCCAACGATTGCCACGACCGGAGTGTGATCCATCTTCGCATCGTACAAGCCGTTGAGCAAATGGATGGCGCCCGGACCGGACGTAGCCATGCAGACGCCCACTTCGCCGGTAAACTTCGCGTGAGCGCAGGCCATGAAGGCGGCCATCTCCTCGTGCCGGACTTGAATGAATTCCAGCTTCTCGCTGAAGTCCTCGAGCGCTCCCAGCAAACCGTTGATTCCGTCGCCGGGATATCCGTAGATGCGCTTGACGCCCCACTCTACCATTCGTTGCAGCAAGAAATTGCTTGCTTTCACAGTCGTTTGTTCGCTTTCTTGGATTGAGATGCGTAAGTCTTACCCGCACGCATCGTGCGCGCAAACGAGCGAGGAAAAGAGGCGCAGCCGGTTACTCCGTCGAGCCGATGCGGCGTATCAGCAGCACCAACAGGCCCAGACCAAACACCCACGCCATGAAGCCTTCGGAAACGGGGCCCCAATTCGCCAGTTGCATACCGCCGGGATTGTATTTCGCACGCTGCAGATATTGGATGTACGAAACCAAATCGTTCAGGTTGCCGTCATCGATGATTTTGGGGCCGAATTTCGGCATGACGTCAGGTCCGGTGCGTACTGCCTCGGCTATTTGCATGGGGCCGGCATCCATCAGATCGGGAGCAACGTCTTGGTATCCGACCGAATCGCCGCGTCCGGTTGCCGCGTGACACTGCTGGCAATTTTCTTCATAGACTTGCCGCCCTTTGCGCAGCGTTTCGTCCGAAGCTTGGGAGAGCGGCGGCACCTGCACCGCCGGAAGCAGCTTTTCACCGGTGGACTTCGACATCACGTAGGAAACGATGGCGCGATTTTGCGGCGGCGTGAAAAAAGGCGGTTTATCGTATTCCTGTTCGAACGGAACCATCGCCGGCATGCGTCCGGTGCGCAATTGGAAATCGACGTCGGCGGCGTCGACGTTGATGAGTGGCGGCGCTTGCGCGGTGCCTTGCAGACTCAGCCCGTGGCACGACGCGCAATGAACGTTGAAGAGCTGCTCGCCTTCTTTGAGATCCGCTTGCGAGGGATGCTGCGCAAATGCACGGCCGGGCGAGGTCGCGGGCGTCGGCGTCGCCAGAACGTTCCCCGACGAGGGCACGGATTGACTTTGCATGAGCAGTACGAGGGCGAGCGGCGCGATCACGATCCTACCGGAGCTCTGCGCTCGGAGGCGGCCCATGCTCCAGCGGTGAGCATGAACGCGGCAAACATCAAAAAACCGCCCAAAATCCACATGACGGCGCCGCCGTTTTGCTGGTCCGCAAGCGCCCAGCTCGAGGAACCCATGCGCAGATAGTGCGGATACAGCACCCCGCGCGCCGCATAGATCGCCAAGCCCAAGAACGCGCCTTGCGGGATCGCCAAAAAGACGTAGAGCATACGGGCCGCAAACGGCACCGGACGCGGCGCATATCCGGTTTGGACCACGACACCCCAAAACAGAAATGCTGCAGTCAAAAAGAGCGCGTGTTCGAGCATGTGTACCCCGGGATACTCGAGCGCGGCCTCGTACAGCGGCGAGAAATGCGATCCCCACAGCACCGCAACGAATCCCAGCCACCCGGTAATCGGAGCGAACAGCGCTTGACCGGCACGGCTGTGCGCGAAACCGGTAATGTGCCGCGCGACGTGCGCAGGTGGTACGGCCACCAAGAGCAGCAGCGGTGCACCGAGCAGCACGAGCGGCGGCGCGATGAGCATCAACGTGACGTGCTGAACCATATGCGCGGCAAACGACCGATCGGCCAGCGCGTCGACCGGCGGCAGCAGGGCAACCGTAACGAGCGAAACTCCGGCAACATATGCCGCGATGCGCGCGAACGGATACGCGCGTTCCGGAAAGCGCCGGTTGTACGAGGAGACGGCACGCAGATAGGCCCACACCGCGACGATGCCGAGCGCGACGGCGATCACGACACCGGTTCCTCTTCGTAGCCGCCTTCGGGCGTGCGCCGGAGACGAACGCGTTCGGCGTGGTGCGTGCCGCCGCGGCTCTTCAGTTCGGCGGCGATGCTGTACGCAATCCAAAATCCTATGACCGGGCCGACGACGCAGAAAAACCGGTAGCCCCAGACCATGTCGTTGACGGGCAGGTGCAGGTATCGCGCCTGCACGTCGTCGCTTCCGGCCAGAAACAGCCCGAGCATGAAGAGAAAAAACGCCACGCCGAAGCCCGTGCGAACCGGGACGTCGCGCGGCCGGTCCAACAGATGGTGCTGCTTGCGATCTTTGCGCAGCAACGCCTCGGCGAAGGGATACGCGAACAACACGATCATGATGGCGAACGGCAGCACGATGCCGGGCCAAAACGGCGAGGGAATCATATGCCCGGGAAAGTGAATCGCCCACCGCGGGCCGATGCGCAGCGCGCCCTCCAACCAGCCGATGTACCAGTCGGGCTGCGCGGGAGAGATGGCCTTCCACGTTTGATACGGGCCCCACAACCACACCGGATTGATCTGCACGAACGCTCCGAGCGCGCAGCATACGGCGATGACGCCCATCTGCAGCGCGATCGATTTGGCCGTATAGTGAGGGAACAGCGGCGAGCCGACGACGTTCTCTTCGGTGCGCCGCGGCCCGGGAAATTGCGCGTGCTTCTGACGCCACAGAATCATCAAATGCACGGTGATGCCGAGCGCAAGCAAACCAGGCACGAGAAACACGTGCATGACGAACAGCCGCTGAAGCAAAATTTCCGTCGGCCACACGCCGCCGGTCAAGAAAAACGTCGCCCACGTGCCGATGAACGGAATGGATTGCAGAATCGAAACGGCGATGCGCAGTCCTATTCCGCTGAGGAGATCGTCGGGAAGCGAATATCCCGTGAACCCTTCGAACATCGCGGCGAAGAGCAGCAGCACGCCGACGATCCAGTTCAGCTCCCGCGGATTGCGGAACGCGCCGGTAAAAAAGATACGCCCCATGTGGAGCACGATGCCGGCGACGAAGATGTTCGCTGCCCAATGATGGATCTGGCGAATGAGCAGCCCGGCGTTGACCGCAAAGACGATGTGCAGAACGGAATCGTACGCCTCGCTCATACGGGCGCCCCGTAGAAAGGTGTACGGCCCATGATAGACGACGTTGGCGTGGCCGGGCACGAACCACATCGCCAAAAACGTGCCCGTCGCCAGCAGCACGATGAAGGCGTACAGGTTGATTTCGCCCAGCATGAAGGACCAATGATCGGGAAACGCCTTCTTGAGCGCATGGTGCATGAAGGTGCCGGTGCCGAACCGGTCGTCCGCCGACAACAAAAGCCGCTGTATCACGAATGCTCCCAAAATCCCGGACCGACGGGATCGGGAAAATCGCCGGCGGCGCGCACGTAACCGTCGGAAGCGAGTTCGAGCGGCAAGCGCGGCAAGGCGTGGTCGGCCGGTCCGGTCACCACGCTGGCGTTGTCGGCGACGTCGAAGACCGATTGATGGCACGGACAAATCAGGCGATGATCGGCCGAACGGTACAGCGCAACGGGACAGCCGGCGTGCGTGCACATTTTCGAGTACGCGATCAAGCCTTGCAGCGTGTTCTCGCCCACACCGTCGGGCAAACGGATGAGCACCGTCATCGATTGAGAATCTCCGATGCTGCCCTCAGGAAATACCGTCACGATGCCGTTGACGTTGACGTCGTCGACGCGAACCAACGAACCGTCGGCGCGCTGCAGCCGCACGCCGCGCTTCCAGCGCGTGTGGAAGAGCGCGTCGTCGGGCTCGGGGCCCAGCGAGCCAAGCGGGAAGAGCGCCGCAAGCCCAAACAAGCCGACCGCGGCGTACAGCATCCGCGTGAGCCAGCGGCGGCGCGTGAGCTGCGCGATGCCGTGCTCGTACGCTTCGACCATCTGCGCGCGCTCCTCGACGGGCTGCGGATAGGTGTCGCGCAGATCCACCACTTGCTCGTGTTTGAGTATCCAGCGCGACCATCCCAGCGCCGCGATCATGAATCCCGTAAAGATCGCGGCGAGGCCGAAGCCTTGCGGTTGAACGCCCATTTGCTTGCCGTAGGCGATCATAAAGACGATGCTGCCAAGCATCGAGAGAATAAGGCCGGCGGCAACGGAGCGTTCTCGCGAGCTGATCAAGCGTTTAAAAGGCGCTCCGGCCTAGCCTGCGCGCCCCCCACTTCGTGGGGCCCCCTTTCCTCATGGCGCCTAAAGCGTCTGCTTCCACGACGTCTCCCCGAGGGCGCCGCCGAAGATTGGAGTTCAGCCTTCATCGGATCCAGTACACCGTCGAGTAAATGCCGAACCACATCACCGTCACGAAGTGCCAGTAATAACTCACCGCTTCCGCCCCGCCGTGCTGATCCGCGCGGAACGCCGGAGAACGCAAGCCTAGATAGAGGCCTAGCAGCATGATCACGCCGACAACGACGTGCAGCAGGTGAAAGCCGGTGATCGTGAGATACGTTGCGGCGTATGCACCGGTATGGAAGTTGAATTCTTGCGCGGAGTAGCCGTGCATCGCGACGCCGATGTAGCCCAGACCGCCGACTATTGCGCCGTACAACCAACCGTAAGCCGCCTTGAAATTGCGCGCGCGCAGCGCGCGGAGCATCGGAAACATCATCAAACTGCTGGAAACCAGAAACGCCGTACCGAACGCGGGGCCCAGTTCGTCCAAATGCACGTACGGCGGCGGCCAGACCGCGCTCGTAGCTTTCAAATTGTAATACGTCGCGAACAGCGCCGAGAAAAACATCGTCTCCGATGCGATGAAAATGACCGTGCCCAGCACTACGGGATGGGCTCGGTACGAGAGCGGCAGATCGTGACGCGCCAATGCGTGCAGTCCTTTCGCGTAAACCGAATCGTAAATTTTGTACCCGAGCCGATAGTTTTCTACCGGACGCCGCCTGGGTAAGTAGCGCAGAGAATGCCGATTCTGAATCCGGCGTCGGTTCAGGCAGCGGACCTTCGCGGCGTTTGGTACATTTTCTTCGGTGCCGGCCTTTTTATAGCCGTCATCGTTTACGGTCTAATCTTTTTCGTTTTGCTCGCCTGGCGCAAACGGCGCGACGACGACGGCGGGCTTCCCCCGCAGTTCCACAGCAATCCCGGTTTAGAGATTACCGGCGTCGTCATTCCGCTCATCATGGTGATCGGCTTATTCTACATCACCTACATCCGCGAGGGCGTCGTGGATTTCTTGCACCCCAATCCGTACGCCGTCATCGACGTGACCGGCTACCGCTGGGCCTGGCAATTCCGCTATCCCGGACACAACATCACCATCAACGGAACCTCGCACAATCCGCCCGTCGTGATCATGCCGGTGGGCAAGATGACGCAGTTCAATCTGTACTCCTCGGACGTCGTTCACTCGTTTTGGGTTCCCTCGTTCCTTTTCAAGCGCGATGCCACGCCCGGATACACTCAGCACTTTGACGTCACGCCCACTCAGATCGGCATGTTTCACGGGTTGTGTGCGGAATACTGCGGCCTTGACCACGCGCTCATGACCTTCACCGTGAAAGTCGTCCCGGCTGCGGACTACGATCGGTGGCTTGCCGGGGGAGGCACGGCAACTCTATGATTCACCGCCTCACCTCGACGAATCACAAGTCGATCGGCATCCTCTACATGACCACGACGTTCTTTTTCTTCGTGGTCGCCGGCATATTGTCGCTGTTGATCCGGCTGCAGCTTTGCCAAACCGGACAATACGGTTCTCACGCCCCACGCCTACAACGAGATCTTCACCCTCCACGGCACCGCGATGATTTTCCTCGTGATCGCGCCGTTCGCGTTCGGCCTGGCCAACTATCTGGTGCCGCTGCAGATCGGCGCGCCCGACATGGCGTTCCCGCGCTTGAATCTGCTTGGGCGTCATGCTCTTCATCATCAGTGGGTTCACCGTGTTCGCCGGGGTCTTCGCGCAGGGCGGCGCCGCCGCGTCGGGATGGACGGCGTACGCGCCGCTTTCCGAAATACAGATCGGAACCGGTGCGGGACAAGACCTCTGGTTGATCGGGCTGCTGATGAACAGCGCTGCGACGATCATGGTGGCCATCAACTTCGTCGCGACGATTCTGCTCTACCGCGCGCCCGGTATGACGATGTGGCGCATGCCGATCTTCACGTGGGAAATCCTGGCCACTTCGCTGCTGATTCTTATGGCGTTTCCGCCGCTGGCGGCCGTTCTGAGCGAACTGCTGCTGGCACGCCATTACGGCGCTCACTTCTTCGATCCCCAATACGGCGGCAACGCCATCCTCTACCAACACTTGTTTTGGTTCTTCGGACATCCGGAAGTGTACGTGCTGATTTTGCCGTACTTCGGGGTAGTCACCGAAGTCATCGCGGTGTTTTCCGGCAAACCTGCGTTCGGCTACGTGGGCCTGGTGCTTTCGGCATTTGCGATAGCGGGGCTATCCATGGGCGTCTGGGCGCATCACATGTTCGCGACAGGCGCGGTGGCGAACGGCTTCTTTTCGGGCATGTCGTTTCTGATCGCCGTGCCGACCGGCGTCAAATTTTGGAACTGGATCGGCACGATGTGGCGCGGGAAGATCCGTCTGACCACGCCGATGCTTTTTACGATCGGCTTTCTTTTGAATTTTTTGGTGGGCGGCGTCACGGGCGTCATGATTGCCTCGCCGCCGATCGACTATCACGCGGAGGACAGACTACTTCATCGTTTCGCATTTCCATTACACCATCGGCGGCGGCTCGCTGTTTGCCGTCTTTGCCGCAATATACTTTTGGTGTCCCAAAATATTCGGCTTCAAGCTGAACGAGACGATGGGCAAAATCGCCTTTTGGACGATGTTCATCGGGTTCAATGCCACGTTTCTTCCGATGTATTTCATGGGCATCGAAGGCATGCCGCGGCGCGTGTTTACGTATGCGGCGACGGGCGATCTGCCGTGGCTCAATGCCGTCGCATCCCTCGGCGCGGGCGTTATGACGATTTCGGTCATCGTGTTCGTGCTGAACGTCATCGTGTCGAAGCTGGCGCACGAACGCGTTGCCGACGACCCCTGGGAGGGTGCCTTTACGCTGGAGTGGGCGACCTCGTCGCCGCCGCCCGAGTTCAACTTTCACGCGCTCCCGCCCATCCGTTCCGAACGTCCGGTCTGGGATATGCACCATCCCGAGTACGCGCAGCAAAAAGCATGAAGACGTTCGTCGGGCTCTTCCTGAGTTCGGCCGCTTTTGGAGCAACGGCGTCGATCGTTTATTGGTTTGCGTCCCGCGATTACGCCGGAACGCTCATGCTGGGATTCATGTTTTGCGGGCTGGGCTTCGCGGGCGGGTACGCGCTGTTTACCGCGCGCAGATCCAATTTGGAAGGTGACGATGGGATGCTGCAGCACAAGCAAGCCGCCGGCGAAGACGTCGGCGTCTTCACTAAAGAAAGCGCGTGGCCCGCGGCGCTCGCCTTCAGCATTTTGTGGTTTTTGGTCGGCTTGATTTGGTCCGATTTCATGCTCTTTACCGGTATTGCGGCTATGCTTTTGTGTTTGTGGCGGCTTGGCGCGGAAAGCGCGCGCGTCGGACACGAACGCGTGATGACGGAGGAAGGCCCCAATAAGGTCGAGTAGCGGCAGTACACCGCCGCAATGCTGCTCCTTGGTATCGAAACCTCATGCGATGACACCGCCGCCGCCGTCGTGCAAGACGGACGGCGCGTTGCCGCGAGCGTTTCCACCAACCAAGACGCGTTTCACGCAAAATATGGCGGCATCGTGCCCGAAATTGCGGGCCGGCAGCACGTCGCCTTGCTTTCCGCCGCCGTCGAAGATGCCGTCGAGCGCGCCGGGACTACGCTTGCGGATATCGACGCAATTGCCGTTACGCGGGGACCGGGACTGATCGGAAGTCTGGTCGTCGGCGTCGCGGCGGCCAAAGGGCTGGCGTATGCGCTCGCCAAGCCGTTGTACGGCATCAATCATCTGCACGGGCATATCTTCGCCGCGTTCTTGGATCGCGACGACGTTCCGGCTTATCCCTTTCTGGCTTTGCTGGTTTCGGGCGGACATTCCCAGCTCGTCGACGTGCAGGCTGCTACGCGAATGTGCGTCGTGGGGCGAACCAAGGACGATGCCGCAGGCGAAGCGTACGACAAAACTGCGCGAATGCTCGGACTGGGCTTTCCCGGCGGACCTGCGCTCGATCGACTTGCGCGGGAAGGCAACGCCACCGCGATCGCGTTTCCGCGGCACAGAGCCGATCGCGGATCGTTGGACATGTCGTTCTCCGGCTTGAAGACGGCCGTGCGCTATTTCGTCGAATCTCCCCAAGGCAGCGCGGTCGCCCGTGCGGATGTAGCGGCGTCGTTTCAAGCGGCGGTCGTCGACGTGCTGCTGAACCGATTGCAGACGGCATTCGAACGCGGGAGGTACACCGGCGTGGTGCTTTCGGGCGGCGTAGCGGCCAACTCGGCGCTGCAGGCGGCGTTGCGCGCGTGGAGCGATTCCAACGGCGTGCCGGCCTTCATTCCGGCGCCCAAGTATTGCACGGACAATGCGGCGATGATTGCAGCGGCGGCGTTTCACCAATCTGCAGCGGTGCGCGCGGATCCTCAAACGCTCACCGCCGACCCAAACCTTCCGTTCGAGCTCGCGGTATGATGCGCGCGCGCGTGGCCGGCTTTCTGGCAACGCTGCTTCTGTTGGGTGCCTGCACGCAGCACGCTGCGAACAATGCCCCGGGCACGCTCTCCATCGCGCAGCAGCGCGAGCCGATGTCGCTCAATCCTGCGCTCGAAAATGGACAATCGTCGACCGAATGGGGATTTTTGCTGTTCTCATACTTGGTGAAGTACGACGATCGCGGGCGCCTTGTCGGCGACGTCGCGCTGCAAGCGCCGACCTTGCAGAACGGCGGCATCAGCAAGGACGGACGCACCGTCACGTATCACCTGCGCCGCGGCGTGCGCTTCGCCGACGGCTCGCCGCTCACGGCACGCGACTGCGTCTGGTCGATCGACGCGATCAACGATCCGGCGAACAACGTCCAATCGCGATACGGGTACGATCGCATTGCATCAGCGCAGGCTCCGAACGATACGACGTTGGTGCTGCATCTCAAAGAGCCGTTTGCCCCGCTGCTCACGCTCGTGCTCGCGCCGCAAGGGTTTCCGATTCTGCCCGAGCACTTGCTGGCCAAGTATCACGATTTCAATCACATTCCGTTCGACGGCCAGCCCATCGGTTCGGGCCCCTACGTCGTCGAACGCTGGGTGCGCGGCGACCGCGTGATCATGCACGCCAACCCGTATTATTTTAAGGGTGAGCCGCACATCGAGCGCTTGACGATCCGCTTCGTTCCCGACGCGCAAACGGCCACGAATCTGCTGCAAACGCACGAGGTACAGGGCTATTTCAACGAGCAGGACTACTCGCAGTATCCGCTGCTCAAACGCATCGCGGGCTATCGGATTTACGAGATACCGGTTTCCGGCGTGGGCGCGATCATCTTCAACACGCAGAACGCCGCCATTGCGGACCCCCGCGTGCGGCATGCGCTGGCCGAAGCGATCGACATTCCGAGCCTCATTAGAAAGGCCTATCGCGGCGCCGTGGTGAGCCGCCATCCGGGCGGAGGCCTCTTCTTCTGGGCGTACGATCCGAGCGCATATCCGGACGTTCCGTACCGGCCGGCGGCCGCGCGCCGCGTCCTGATGGGGCGCAATCTCGACTTACAGCTGATCGTTCAGGCCGCCACACCCGGAGAGGAGATTCTGGCAAACAGCATCGTGCAGTACGAACGCGACGCGGGCGCGCACGTTTCCCTCAAACAGTTCAACATCACGCAGTTCGTCGCGCCCGCGAGTGAAGGCGGGCCGGTGTACGGGGGAAAGTTCGACATGGCTTTGTACGACTTCGTCAACGGCGACGATCCGGATACGACCGACCAGTTCGCGTGCGCGAACGTTCCGCCGCACGGATACAACAAGTCGCGCATCTGCGATCCGAAAATCGACGCGCTGCTGCTCGCGGGCCGTTCCACCTTCGACATGCAACGGCGCATCGCGATCTACAAGCGGCTCCAACGGCTGCTGTACGAAGAGCTGCCCATCGTGCTGACCGATCAGCGGCGCGAGATCGACGCCTTCACCACGCAGTTGCACGGAGTGACCGGCTCGACGGACAGCGTTTTTTGGAACGTGGACGCGTGGAGCCTTGCCGGCAGCTGAACCTCCGGGACTCTCTACGCCGGGTTCCAGTGCGGGACACTGCGTGCCTGACTCTCCGCAGATGCGGCAGTGACGTCCCTGGTGCGCTTCCATCGGATGTCCGCAGCCCGGACAATTGGCGGTTTCCACGTCGTGCATGTCCGGTGGTTCATCGCGTAGCGCCGTTGCCCTTGACGTTGGCGCCTGCGCGTGCTATCGTGGCCGAAATGTCGATTCGGATCACGCGAATGTTCTGTATGTGCTGCAGCATCGATAAGCGGCGCGGACGGCTTTTGCGTACCTGAACTCGGCCCGGCACCCCGAGCATGCAAAGCCCCTCGCGCACCGCGAGGGGTTTTTTACTTGTCCTCGCTTTCCCATCTCAACAGGAGGCCGCAGGATGGAATCTACTATAGGAATCGCGCTTTTGGGCTGCGGAACGGTCGGCGGCGGCGTCGCCGAACTACTCGAGCAACGCCGCTCCATACTGGAACGCCGCGCGGGTACAGCGTACAAACTCGTCGGAATCGGAAATCGTTCGCGCGATCTGCTCGCGGTCATCGACGATCCCGGCGTCGACGTCGTCATCGAAACGCTCGGCGGTACGGGCATCGCGCTCGAATGTATCGAACGCGCGCTGGAAGCGCGCAAACACGTCGTCACTGCGAACAAAGATGCCATCGGTCTGCAAGGTCCACGCCTTCGCGCGCTCGCTCATGCAAAGGGCGTAACCTTGCGATACGAAGCAGCCGTGGCAAGCGCGGTACCCATCGTCGCCACGCTCGACGGCCCGCTGGCCGGTGACGACGTCATAGAAATCGGCGGCATCTTGAACGGAACGTGCAACGTCATCTTGGGGCTCATGGGCCAGGGTCATTCCTTTGAAGCCTCGCTGCGGCGTGCGCAAAGCGCCGGTTACGCCGAAGCGGATCCGCGCAGCGATCTCGAAGGTGTCGACTCCGCGCACAAGCTGGCAATTCTCGTGCAACATGCCTTCGGAGAGCCGGTCATCACGCCGCGGATCCCGCATTCGGGAATAACGCCGGTCACGAGCGTGCACGTGCGACGGGCGCGCCAGCATGGCTACGAATTGAAGCTCGTTGCCCACGCGGTCAAAAACGGTTCGTCCATCGCGGCGCAGGTGGGCCCCGTTCTCGTGCCGTTCGGCCACGCTTTTGCGAAAATTACCGGCGCGGACAACGTCGTGCGCGTTGCCGGTGCATTTTCCGGGCCGCTGTTTTTCAGCGGCGCAGGCGCGGGACGCTGGGCTGCAAGCGCCTCCATCCTGGGCGATCTCGTGGCGTGTCTGCGCGCCATCTCGGAACGGCAGGCTGCGCGACGCGTGGAAAGCGCGGTCGCAGCGGACGATCGTCCCGTTCTGCCTGCGTTCCGGCACTTTCCGGTGTTTGCCGGATATCCCGTCTTCCCACTCACTCCCAAAGGAGACAGTCATGCCGGTTACAGTTCCCGATCGCTCTGCGCGGTTTGACACGATCGCCGTCCATGGCGGACACGCCGGCGATCCGGCGACCAAATCGCGCGCCGTTCCGATTTATCAAACGACCTCCTACAAGTTCGACAACGCAGACCACGCGGCTCGCTTATTCGCGCTCGAAGAGTTCGGCTACATCTACACTCGCATCAACAATCCGACGACCGACGTTTTTGAGCAGCGCGTCGCACAGCTCGAAGGCGGGGTGGCCGCTCTGGCGGTCGCCAGCGGCCAGGCTGCGACGGTTTACTCGCTGCTGAACTTGGCTCGAGCCGGCGATCACATCGTTTCTTCGGCCTCCCTTTACGGCGGAACGTACAATGCGTTCGCCCGCACGCTGCCACGGTTCGGAATCGAAGTGTCGTTCGTCGATGCCGGCAATCGCGATGCAGTTCGCAACGCGATCCAGCCCAACACCAAGGCGGTCTTTGCCGAAACGATCGGCAACCCCAAGATCGACGTGCTCGACATCGCATCCGTTGCGCAGCTCGCGCACGATCGCGGCTTACCACTGATCGTCGACAATACGCTCGCGACCCCATATCTGGTCCGCCCTATTGAACACGGCGCGGACGTCGTCGTCCATTCTGCAACGAAATTCATCGGCGGCCACGGAACGGCCATCGGCGGAGTCCTGATCGACGGCGGAACGTTCGACTGGGCCCGGTCCGGCAATTTCCCGGATTTCACGCGCCCCGATCCCTCGTATCATGGGATCCAATATACAGCCGCGTTCGGACCGGCGGCATACGCAATCAAGGCGCGCGTGCAGTTGCTGCGCGACGTAGGCGCGGCGCTCTCTCCCTTCAATGCATGGCTGCTGCTGCAAGGTTTGGAAACGCTCGGCCTGCGCGTGGAGCGCCACTCGCAGAACGCGCAAGCGGTCGCTGAATATTTGGCGGCGCATCCCCGCGTTCAATCGGTAGCGTATCCAGGTCTATCCGCGCATCCTTCGTTTTCTCGGGCGCAGCAGTATCTGCGCGGACGAGGCGGCGCCATCCTAACATTTGAAATTGCGGATGGCGAAGGTGCGGCAAAGCGCTTCATCGATGCGCTGCAGCTGTTTTCACTGCTGGCAAACGTCGGCGATGCAAAATCGCTCGTCATTCATCCGGCGACTACGACGCATCAGCAGCTGACGCCCGACCAGCAGCGCGCCAACGGCGTGAGCGCGTCGACGGTGCGGCTTTCGGTGGGAATCGAAGATCGGGCGGACATCCTGGGCGACGTGGAGCAAGCGCTGGCAACGCTTTGAAAGCAACAAAGGTTGCGCCTGCGGTGGGAACCATGCAAGAAACGACGCTCGACATCGGCCCGCTTCTGCTCACAAATGGCCGCCTATTGGAAGGCATTCGACAGCGCGTGACGATCTATGGAGACCGCCGCGCGCCGGCCGCCCTGGTTCCGCATGCGCTGACGGGAAACAGCCGTGTCGCTGAGTGGTGGGGACGGCTCGTCGGCGAGGGGAAGCTATTGGATCCGCGCAGGCTGCAGATCGTCGGAATCAACGCGTTGGGAAGCTGCTACGGTTCGAGCGGGCCTTCGAGCGCAGCAAACTTCCCGCAGGTTACGGTTCGCGATATCGTTGCGGCGCAAGCGCGCGCACTCGACCGCTTGGGCATCGACCGGCTGACATTGGTCATTGGCGCCTCGCTGGGCGGGATGCAGGCGCTGCAGTGGGCGTTGGATTACCCGCAACGTACGGCGCGCGCAGTGATGATCGGTTCGCACGATCATCAGTCGGCCATGGGCATTGCGCTGAACAGCGTGCAGCGCGACGCCATCGCGATCGATCCGGTCAACGGCTTGCGGCTTGCGCGTAAAATTGCGATGCTTTCCTACAAGAGCGACGCGCTCTTCAAGCATCGCCACGATCGACGACCGGATCGGAACGGACGATTTCGCTTCGACGTGGAAGGCTACTTGGAGCACCAAGCCGATCTCTTCGAATCGCGCATGGAGCCGCGCAGTACGTTGCGCTCACGCAGGCGATGGACTCGTTCGACGTGCGCGGCTTCCATCCGGCCGACACGTCACCGGAACTGATCTTCGTAGGCATCAGTTCCGATTGGCTCTTCTTACCGCAAGACGTTCGCGCGGCCGCAGAGCGCTTTGCGTCGGCGGGATATAATGCGACATATCGAGAGATTCAATCGAATCACGGGCACGACGCATTTTTGGCCGAGCCGCATTTGCTTGAGGAGATTTTGCCCGCCTGAGCCGCCTTGTCACCCTGACTGCCTTGTCACCCTCAGCTGCCTTGTCACCCTGAGCTGCCTTGTCACCCTGAGCTTGTCGAAGGGCTATCTGCGTTCACCAGCGCTACTCGCGTCGTGGTTGCAGTAACCTACGTATCCTTTGCGTCTGATAATCGCGCAGTTACTCTCCATTGTAGCGACAAGAGCCTTCGATAAGCTGGAGGGTGACAAGCCCGAGGCTGGCGCTGAGCGAAGTGGAAGCGACAGGCTTTAGAATGACACGACGGAAGCGCCCACACGTGAGGCGCTCTAGGCTAAGAGCGTCTGACCGGACGATACGAGCGCCACAGACCCACTAAACCAAAGACACCAAACAATCCAAACCATCCGTACTGCGCGCCGTGTCCGCCGGCTCGCCATGTCATCGTTTTGCCGGCGGTCGACTGCGGCGGGCTGTACGTGGTGCCGTGGCGGGTCAAGAAGTTCCCGTTGTGCGATCCGGTCGGGACGCTGCCGTTGCCGGCCAATGCGGCGAGCGGCAGCAACACCGCTAAAGCGAATGCGGGAAGAAAGCGTTTCATGCTTAAAAATTTCCCATCGCGGCGAACGGCAAACGTGCCTAGCGCTCGTACACCCAGCGCATGATGCCGCCGGCGAGCACGCGGTGCTCCAAGGGATGCAGCCGTTCCAAAATCTCTTTTTGCGTTTCGCCCGGCGTAATCGGCATGGGCCTACGCACCAACACGGGCCCGCGATCGGTCTGCGGCGTCACGCGATGCGACGAGGCGCCGACCCACCGGCTTCCCCATGACAGCGCGTCCGCAACCGCGCGCGGCCCGCGAAAGGCCGGCGTCGTCGAGCCGTCCGGAAATACCACGTCATCTCGCCGCTGATCGAGCGGAAGGAACGCCGGATGGATGTTGATGGTCTGCGGAAATGATGCAACGAATCGATCTTCAAGCAGGTGCATCCATCCCAGCAGCAACACGAGATCCGGTTCTTCCCGCCGCACGGTCTCGAGCAGCGCCGCGTCATATTCGCGCCGCGTCTGCCCCTCCCGATCCCAGGGCAGCGCGATTGCGCGAATGTTCGCTCGACCTGCCCGCTCCAGCGCGTAAGCATTGGAGTCGTTGCTCACCAGCAGGCGCAGGTGCAGTGGAAGGGAGCCGGTGTTTACCGCATCGATAACCGATTGAAAGTTCGTGCCGTATCCGGACGCGAGCACCACGGCGCGGTACGACCGGCTCCGCCAAGACTCCACGTCGAAAACTTCGGCGACGCGGGCGCCGGCGTGTCGCTCGTAATAAGCCACGAGCTTTTCATGTGCGACCGCCGGAATTAGCGCACGGGCGTAGCCGGCGCTCGCAAGTGATGCCAGCGCGGCAGCCAACAAGTGCGGACCCACCGGGGAACCTCGGTATTCGGATGCGACGCCGAACGGCCCAAAAATACCAACGTCCGGCGCGGTGCCCAAACCGCGCAGCCACGAAAACTTCAGCCCTTGCGGATCGTACGCGGCAAACCCGGCGAAGCTGCCGCTGCGCGCGGCCACCACGCTGCTTGCAACAAATGCCTCAGGACTCCAGGTTCCGCCGAACTGCTCGTCGATCCAGGCCGCAAAACGGGCGCTTCCAGGGCTCACCGTTTCAGTTGAAAAACCGGCAGCTTCGATGCTGCGCAGCGCCGACGCATGCGCATTCCGGTCGAACCGCCCGCTTCGCAGATCGACCAGAAGATTCATCATGCGATGCGTCACCCGCCGCGCTGTCGAGCCGGATGCACGACCACTTGCGGCTCCTCGTCTACCCGCGATTCGATCCACCCGACGACTTTCGCGCCGGCAACCGCGCCGATTGCCTTCGATGCTTCCATGAACGGCACGATCAGCGTGTAGCCGATGCCCATATTGAACGTCCGGTAACGTTCTTGATGTCCAAGGCCGCCTCGTTTGCACAGTTCGTCTAACAATGCGGGGATTTGCCAGCGCGATTCTTCGAAGATCGCTTTGACGTTCGCCGGCAGCGTGCGTGAAACGTTTTCGAGCAAACCGCCGCCGGTGATGTGCGCCATGGCCTTCACGGCCGCGACCCGTTGGATTGCGCGCACGTCCTGATAATACGAAGGATGCGGCGCGAGCAGCGCATCGCCAAAAGTTGCGTCTTCGAAGGCAGCGCCGTATTCGCTGCGCGCGATCAGCGTGCGCGCCAGCGTGTAACCGTTCGTGTGCAGGCCGCGCGCGGGCAGGCCGACGATCGCATCGCCGGGTTGTACTTCTTCGGCATTGGGGATGTTTGCCGTATCGACGATGCCGACGATCGTTCCGGCCAAGTCAAAATGTCCCGGCGCATATAATCCGGGCATTTCTGCAGTTTCGCCGCCCAGGAGCGCGCAATCGTTCTGGCGGCAGGCCTCAAAGCATCCGCGCACGACCTGCGCCGCCAGCTCCGGATCCAATTTACCTACGGCATAGTAGTCGAGGAAAAACAGCGGCGTTGCGCCGGCAACCAGGATGTCGTTTACACAATGGTTGACGAGATCGGCGCCCACGGTATCGTAGCGCTGCAGTTCGGCGGCAATCAGAATTTTCGTGCCGACGCCGTCGGTCGATGCGACGAGCGCGCGGCCGGGGTCCTGCGGTATGCGGAAAAGGCCGCCGAAGCCGCCGATTGCCTCGAGCTGGCCGGGATGCCGCCAGCCCTGCATGACTTCCTTATAACGCGAGACGGCCTCGTTGCCGGCCGCAATGTCGACGCCGGCCCGGGCATACGCATCTCGACCAGGGTTGCAGGTCATAGGGAAGAAACCAATTCAGTCGCCATTGCGGCCCTACTGTTTCTCCCTTGGAAAGGTCGACCATGCAAGTTCGTATCGTTGCCGATGCGCCCGGCTCGGGCAGCATTGGGGCGCTCGTACTCCCGGCGTTTTCGGGCGCACCGCTCGATGGATTCGCCAAAACAATCAACGGCGAGCTCGGCGGCGCTCTCGATGAAGTTCTTTCATCCGGGGAAATCAGGGGGAAGCTTTGCGAAATGAGCTTGCTGCACGCGCATGATAAGCCGTACAAACGTGTGCTGCTCGTTGGCTTAGGTGACGCCGAGAAGTTCGAATCGTGGATGCTCGCTCGCTATGCCGGTGCCGCGGTGCGCTACCTCGGTCGCCGCAACGTGCGCGAGATTGCGTTCGCGCTTCCTGCGCAAGCGCAAGGGGACGAAGCCTGCGGCAGCATCGTTCCTGATCGAAGGTTCCCTGGCGGGTTCGTTCGATACCACGATGTATCAAAAGGATCCCGACAAACGCAGCGGTGCAGAAACCGTCACGATACTTGCCGGCGGCCTAGACCGCGAAGCATTGCAAAAGGGCGTAGAGCGCGGACAAATCTTGGGTGAGGCGGTCAATTTCGCGCGTCGCCTGGCGATCACGCCCGCAAGCGACATGACGCCCACGCAGGCTCGCGAAGGAGGCCTCGAACGAGGGGCGAGAAGCCGGCCTCGACGTTGAAATTTTTGACGACGCCAGATGTCGCGAGCTCGGAATGGGCTCTTTTCTTTCCGTTGCGCAAGGCAGCGCGCAACCTGCAAAATTCATCGTCATGACGTACAAAGGGCGCCCTGAGAGCAACGATCTGCTGGCGCTCGTCGGCAAGGGGATCACGTTCGACAGCGGCGGCATTTCGATCAAGCCGGCCGAACGCATGGAAGAAATGAAGTACGACATGTCGGGCGGCGCCGGCGTGATCGCGACCATGTGCGCGCTCGGGAAACTGCGGCCCAACGTCAACGTGGTCGGCCTGGTCCCCGCTACCGAGAACATGCCCGGCGGGCGTGCGACCAAACCCGGCGACATCTTTACCGCTATGAACGGCAAAACGATCGAAGTAATCAACACGGATGCGGAAGGCCGTCTAATTTTGGCCGATGCGCTTTGCTATGCCAACAAATTGGGAGCGAATAAGATCGTCGACTGCGCGACCCTGACGGGCGCATGCGTTATCGCCTTGGGCCACGCGGCAAGCGCTGTCGTGAGCAACAACGACGAGTTCGTCGATGAGTTTTTGTCCTGTGCGGAAGCGACCGGCGAGCGCTACTGGCACATGCCGTTGTATGAAGACTACAGCACGGCGATGAAAAGCGACATCGCCGATCTCAAGAACACCGGCGGCCGTCCGGCAGGCACGCTGACGGCGGCGGCGTTTCTGAAAGCGTTCGTCGACCAGACGCCGTGGATTCACCTCGATATCGCCGGCACTGCGTATCTCGACGGAGAGTCCGCTTGGCAAGCCAAAGGTCCTACGGGCACGCCTGTGCGAGCGTTTATTTCGCTGGTCGAACAACTGGCTGGAACGCCAGTCGTGCACAACAACGGCGCTTCCCGAAAAGCCGCCGCGCTTTCGTCGTAACCAAACATGCGCGGCGCTTTGTGGTTAGTGCGCCGGCAGCATACCCGCCAAAGCGCTGTGCCAACGCTGCCCCAAAGCAACGACGTGAAACACGGATTTCACCGTGTCGAAAAGCGTCAGCGACGTCATGCGCCGCACGTCGCCGAGCGTGCCGAGTTGATACGTTCCCACGGAAGAGAGCGTGAACGTTTCGCCGTGATTGCCGACGAACTGCGTCAAACCACACCCGGGTACATAGGACACCTGATACGACTGACCCTGGAACGCATAGGTGACGGTAGCACCGCTCGCCGCAACCGGGCAGCCGCTCACGCCCGGAACGCTGCCGACGGTTGTGACCGTGGCCGTCATGCCCGCGTACGGGGTAAAGGTTTGGCCGAGCGTTAAGGTCGCGGGCACCAACTCCGAACCGCTGGGCAGCGCACCGCTGGAATAGACAGAACCGTCCGTATTATATAACGTGTAGCCGGTAACGTCATATCCGGTAGTTGATGACGATACCGTTGCCGCGGCGATCTTCTGGCCCGCTGTCGCATCGGACAGCGTTCCTACCGCTGCGAGCGCGACGATCGGCGTCACGCCGTTTGAAATGGGATCCGCATACAGCGTTATCGTCACGGCGGTCCCTTGAAGCGTCCCGTGATAGTTCCAGCCTTTGTTTTGGCTCACGGCCAGCATGTCGCCGGAAACCGAAGGTGCTTGTGTTGGCGCTTGTGCGGGTGCCTGTGTCGGAGTCACCGTCGGGCTGCCGCCGCCTCCGCCTCCGCACGCCGCTAAACTGAGCGCAAACAGCGCAAGCGCAAACCGTTGTTTCATCGAACGCGGCCTTTCTATAACGAGAAAAAGCCCGGATGCATATGGCGATGCCGCATGCTGGGACCGACATAGGGTGCGTTCGTGGGCCTACGCTCCATTCCCCCGACGCAGGCGTAAGGAATAACGCCTATCGCGCGACTGCACCGAGCGTGTACGGTAGCGGCGCGCTCAAGTGTTCGAGCGCATCATATCCGAGTCGCCCGGGATTCGTTCCATACGTATTGCCGTTTGGGTGAAATACGAGCACGACGCCATCGACCGACAGCGGCCGGCGCGGCGGGTTGCCGGCATCAATGAACGGCGCTCGCACGGCGGCGGTGCGGGGCACAGGCGACGCCGCGCAGAATGCCTCCGCCAACAACGGTACGGCTAAGAACAGGCGAAGAATCTTGAGCACCGTGACCAATATTCCCGAAAACGGCAGATCGGCTGGTTCCGTTCGGCGGCTTACGGCCGCGAGCATCCGCAAAAGAAAAGGTCGCGCCATCTTTCCGGTGATCACCGCCTACGATGCACCTTTTGCCGCGTTTGCGGAACAAGCCGGCATCGACGTCATCCTCGTCGGCGACAGCGTAGGAAACAACGTGCTGGGCTACGATGGAACGACGCCCGTCACCCTGGGCGACATGGTGCATCATGCGCAGGCCGTTTGCCGCAGCACGCAGCACGCGCATATCATCGTCGACTTGCCGTTCGGTTCGTATCAGGTCGGTGACGAGCAGGCCGTTCGCAGCGCGATTCGGCTGGTCAAAAAAGGCGGCGCGTGTTCGGTGAAAATCGAAGGCGGCGAACACATGGCAAACCGCATTCGCGCCATCGTGGCTGCCGGAATACCGGTCGTGGGGCACATCGGCGTCACGCCGCAAACCGCCGGCCTAGGCCCGGGCTATAAGGTGCGCAAGAACCGCGAACGGTTGATGGCCGATGCGCAGGCGGTGCAGGCCGCCGGCGCATTTGCGATCGTGCTCGAAGTGATCGACCACGACATCGCGCGTGAAATCTCAAACGCGCTGGACATTCCCACCATTGGGATCGGCGCCGGCCCGGACTGCGACGCGCAAGTGCTCGTGCTTCACGATTTGCTGGGGATGTATTCGAGCGCGCCGAGCTTCGTCAAGCGGTACGCGGATCTCGGCACGGCAGCGACCGGAGCGTTGCGCGCTTACGCCGACGACGTGCGCGAGCGCCGCTTTCCCGAGCCTTGAACGGGCGGCGAATCGGAGCGTAGATCTTCCCGGCGAATCAGGAGCACGAGCAGCCAACGCACCGGCCAGCACGAGACCCGCCGAAACCCTCATCGTCAGCGCGAAGCTGCGAATCCAGGCCGCGCGCGTTTCTTTCGAAATTTGGGTGAAAAGCGGAAAGTTCTTGATCGGTTCGGGCGCTTGCGCCAGCCCTGCGCTTCCGGCTTGAGGACCGGCCTTTTCGACGGCCGAGGCGATGCGGCGTTTCGCCGCCTGACCGATCTGCGCGGCATGCACGTGCATGATCCCGCGCTGCACTTGCGCGTTGTAATGGCTGGTTAAAACTACTCCCAGAAACGCGATCCCGAACGCCGTACCGATTTGCCGGCATACGTTGATGATCCCCGACGCGACGCCCGCTTTGCCTTCTTCGACTGTTCCGACGGCGACCGTATTAATCGGCGCGCCCGCCGCACCCAAACCGATGCCGATCAGCACGAACGTGGGGACGAGCACGGTCCACTGCGCCTGCGTGTCGGCTGGCGTAATTCGCGTGGCCAAATAGGCGCCGATTGCTCCGAGGAAAAGTCCGCATGCGATAATCCAGCGCGGCCCCACCTTGTCGGTATATCGTCCGGCAATGGGCGCGCAAATTCCGACCAGTACGGTCATCGGCAGCAGCCGGATTCCCGTCTGGAGCGGATCGAAGCCCAACGCATTTTGCAAATACAGCGTCAGGAAGAAAATGAACCCCACCAGCGCGGACGAGAGCGCGAACACGGCAAGCGCATCTCCCGTAAAGCTGCGATTGCGAAAAAGACCGAAATCGATCATCGGCTGCTTGGTGCGTGATTCGATCCATACCAGCGCCGCAAAAGCACCCAGCGCGATGGCGAAGGGCCAAGCCATTACGAGCAGAGGGCGGCCGGACATCGCGTCAAGGCGAATGAGGCCCCACACGAGCATGAACACCGCGACCGAAAGGGCGGCAGTGCCGTACCAATCTATGCCGCCTGCGGCCGACTCGTCGCGGCTTTCATCGATCGTCAAAAAGCTGAGGAGAATCGAGATGACGCCGATGGGCAGGTTCAGAAAAAATATCGACGGCCATCCGAAATGTGCGATCAGCAAGCCGCCGACGAGCGGGCCGGCGGCCAGACCAACGCCGCTCATTGCGCCCCAGTAGCCGATTGCAACACCCTTTTGCCGATCTGCGAACGCCTGCGAAACGATGGCCAAGGACACCGGCAGCATGATTGCCGAGCCGGCGCCTTGGATCACGCGCGCTCCCAGGAGCGCATCGATCTTCGGCAGATCGCCGAACGTAAACACGCCGGAAAGCCCCGCCAGCAGCGAGCCGAACGTGAAAATGGAAAGGCCGACGATCAAGAATCGCCGCCGCCCGAAAATGTCGCTCAAGCGGCCGCCGGTTACGAGCACGACCGCAAGCGCCAGAGCGTAAGCGTTGACGATCCACTGCAGCTCGGCAAACTGTGCGTGCAGGTCTCGCTGGAGCGTTGGAAGCGCGACGTTGACGATCGTGACGTCGAGCAGCGCCATCAGCACCGAAATGCACGCGTTTGCCAGGGCGTACCACCGCCGGCGCTCTCCGGTGGCGCCGATGATGGTCTTTAGTCGCTCGAGCACGGCAAAGATATTGCCGCTGCCTGCAGACGCTAAACGAGCACGCGCGGTTTGTGTGCGGCCGGAACGTTCGGATACACGCCGGTAAGGCAGCCCAGGCACATCTCGTTTGCATCCCGTCCGGTTGCGGCAATCAGCCCTTCTAGGCTCAGATATCCCAGCGAATCTGCACCGATCTTGTGGCAGATTTCTTCGACGGTGTAGTTGGCGGCAATTAATTCATCATAGGTCGCCATATCGACGCCCAGATAACAGGGGTGTCTGATCGGCGGCGACGTCACTCGCACGTGCACTTCCGTGGCGCCGGCCTCGCGCAACAATTGGACGATGCGTGGCGTCGTCGTGCCGCGCACGATTGAATCATCGACGACCACGACACGCTGGCCCTGCAAGTTTTCCGTGACGGGATTGAACTTTAAATGCACGCCGCGGCTGCGCAGGCGCTGATCCGGGCTAATGAAGGTGCGTCCAATATACCGATTTTTGATAAGGCCCTCAACGTACGGCAGACCGCTTTTCGCGGCGTAGCCGATACCGCCCGGAACCGCGGAATCCGGGACCGCCATCACGACGTCCGCCTCCACCGGGTACTCTTCCGCCAGGCGCTCGCCCATGCGATGGCGCGCCATGTAGATCGATCGGCCGGCGAGTTTGGAATCAGGACGCGCGAAATAGATGTATTCGAACATGCATAGCGCGGGTGTCTCGTCCACTCGCACGGTGACCGATTCGATCCCGCTCGCGTCGATGCGCAGGATTTCGCCTGGTTCGAGTTCGCGTTCGTACGTCGCGCCGATCGTCGAGAGCGCGCACGATTCGGATGCCACGACCCAGCCTGCGCCGTATTTGCCCAAGCACAGCGGCCGAACGCCCCAGGGATCGCGAAACGCGTAGAGCTGATCGTGCGTGCACAGGACGACGGAATACGCGCCACGCGCGCGCTGCAGAACCGAGGCGATGCGCTCGAGCATCGAGCCCTCGGACTCGACCAGCAGCTTGGCCATCACTTCGGAATCGGACGTCGCCTGCAGCGTTACCGTCGGCGATAGCGTCTCGCGCAGTTCATCGGTGTTCGTGATGTTGCCGTTGTGCGCAAACGCGAAGTCGCCTAGTTCCGTGCGTTCGAGCAACGGCTGCGCGTTCACCACGATCGACGATCCGGTCGTGGAGTACCGCGTGTGGCCGACGGCGATGTGGCCGCCAAGACGGCTCAAGATGTCCTCGTCGAAGATCGCCCCGATCAGCCCCATCTCTTTGTGCGAGCGGATCGTGCCCCCGTCGGCCGCCGCGATGCCGGCGGACTCTTGGCCTCGGTGTTGCAAGGCGTACAGCGCAAAGAACGCCAGTCGAGCGGCATCGTGGCCTGGTGCGTAAACGCCGGTTATGCCGCACATAAAATCCGTATTCTAAGTCTGCCGTCGGCGTTCCGGCAGCGTGCGATTAATCCTCGCTGCGCCGAGCGCCGAAGAGCTGCAGCAACGCCAAGAAGATGTTGATCGCGTCCAAGTATATTTGGACCGCGAGTTGCACGGGCGTGAATCCGGCTCCCCCGGCGCGAATGCGCGCGAAATCTACGAGCACGAGCCCCGTGAAGATCAACAGCGTCAGCCAGGAGTACACCGTGGGATGCACCCAATGAGTAAATGCGGAGATGATTCCGACGACGACCAGGCCAATCAGTGCGAGGAAAAAATATCCCTGAAAACGTCGCAGGTCCAAGCCGGTCGCATAGACGATGCACGCCAGCGCCAGCATCCCCAGACCCGTCGTCGCAGCCGCGTCGACGACCACGCCGCTACCGACGTTGGCGACGTAGGCATGAATCGTCGGAGCGATGCCGATGCCTTCGAGCGCGGCAAACGCATAGAACAACGAAAGGGAAAGCGCTTCGTTCGCTCTGGTCGCGTTGATCGCTATCAACACGAGGAAGCCGACGATCATCGCAATCAGGCCCGCACCGTAGCTGACTCCTTGAAATAGGTAAGCAGCCCCCGCGGTAATCAGCAGACCAAGCGCCGTGATGCCCAGCACCTGGCCGAGCAGCGATTGAACCGGGATTGCCGGCGCGTACCCCACAGATCCGGCCGGGCTTTGAAAACGCATTGCCATCTTGCCCTCTCATAACCGCCTTGCGGCACGGAAGTTTCGCCAAACCGGCAGGCGGTCCGTTCCGTACTCTGTTTTCGGTATATGGCCGGTCCGGCACCAGGGCTATGCTCAATGCCTAATGATCGGCGACCAACCTGCAGAACGCATCTGGATGGCCCTCAAACGAACGGCAGCGAGCGAACACGGCACCGTGACGTACGACCAAGCCATGCGCCGTGTTCGCAAAATCGCATCGACCGAGGGCGTGGGCGCTCTTCCGGAGCGCGCGCTGCAATTCTACGCGGACGAATACGTCAGAATGGTGCGGGAGCGCTAAATTCCGTTCAGGCATGCAGCCTGGCAATATCCGTGCGGTACGTCAGCCGGTTGCCCGCGTCGATTTGCGCGGCCAGCCGGCCTACCGCTTCGTACGCGCCCTCACGCGCGCTCTGCAAATTTTCACCTACAGCGCTGACCGTCAGCACGCGACCGCCGCCGGAAGACACGCTGCCGTCGGCGTCGAGCGTTGAACCTCCCCAAAACACGTGAGCATCGGCTCCGGCATTTAGCACTGCGGGGAGCCCAGCCACGCGCGAACTGGCGCGAGGATAGTCTTCCGTTGCAAGCACGACGCTCACGCAAGCGCGTGAGGAAAACGACGCCGCGCTCAAATCGACCGCGCCGTCCGCAGCGGATTTGAGCAGTGCGGCAAAATCACCGCTGACGCGTGGCATGAGCGCTTGCGTTTCCGGATCGCCGAAACGCGCGTTGAATTCGATCACGTACGGTCCAAGCGCCGTCAGCATCAGGCCACAGTACAACATGCCGATGTACTGTTCGCCCTCGGCAAGCAGCCCGCGCAGAACGGGAGCCACGATGCGTTCGCGCACGCGATCCTCGAGATCTTCAGGGAATCCCGCAGGTGGAGAATAGGCACCCATGCCACCGGTGTTGGGGCCTGTATCGTTGTCGCCGGCGCGTTTATAATCGCATGCCGCCGCGATCGGATACATGGCGCGCCCGTCACACACTGCAAAGACGCTCACTTCGCGCCCTTCCAGCTTTTCTTCCAGCAGCACGTCGGTACCGCCGCCCGGTATGTGATTGTGCGCGTACCAATCCTGCACGATTTCTCGCGCGGCATTGGCGTCGGGTGCGACGACGACGCCCTTTCCCGCAGCCAAGCCGTCGGCTTTCACGACGCACTCTCCGCGCCAGTCATCCAGCGCTTTGAGCGCACCGTCGAGCGAATGGACGATCGCCGCGTGCGCCGTCGGCACGCCGTGGCGCTCCATGAACCGCTTTGAAAATACTTTGCTGGATTCGAGCCGGCCGCCCGAACGGTTGGGGCCGAAGGTCGGAATCCGCGCTTCCCGCAGCCGATCGCCCACGCCCGCTGCGATGGAATGTTCGGGGCCCAACACGACCAGATCGATGTTTTCTCGTACGCACCGTTCGACGATCGCTTTTCCATCGGTCGGCGCAATGTTCCAGTTTTCACCGCGCGATGCGGTGCCGGCGTTTCCCGGTGCCGCGAACACCGCCTCGCACGACGGCGAAGCGTTCAGACGCCACGAGAGCGCATCTTCGCGCGCTCCGGTTCCGACGATCAAAATCCGCAATGCGACTTATTCCCACTCCACGGTTGAAGGCGGCTTGGACGTGATATCGTAGGCGATACGGTTCACGCCGGGGACTTCGTTGACGATCCGCGTGCTGATGCGCTCGAGCAGGTCGTATGGAAGCCGAGCCCAGTCGGCGGTCATGCCGTCTTCACTGGTAATTGCACGCACCGCCACCAAATTGGAGTACGTGCGTCCATCGCCCATGACGCCCACGCTCTTGACCGGCGTAAGTACCGCAAAATACTGCCACGGCCGCGGATCCAGCGCAGCGTGCTCGATCTCTTCGCACACGACCGCGTCGGCCTCGCGCACGAGCGCCAGCCGTTCTTCCGTGACCGCATCGATCACGCGCACGGCCAGCCCCGGACCGGGAAACGGTTGCCGTTCGACGATGTGCTCGGGTAATCCCAAAACCCGTCCGAGGGCGCGTACTTCATCTTTAAAGAGGGAGCGCAGCGGTTCGATTAATTTCAAACCCATCGTTTCGGGCAAGCCGCCGACGTTGTGGTGCGACTTGATTTTGTGCGCCGCTTTGCTGCCGGGCGTTTTCGACTCAATGACGTCCGGGTACAGCGTGCCCTGCACCAAGTAGCGCACGCCGGGGATCTTGGCCGCTTCTCGTTCGAAGACGCGGATGAACTCGTGCCCGATGACGATTCGCTTTCGCTCCGGATCGCTCACGCCCGAAAGCGCGTGCAAAAATCGTTCGCGTGCATCGACTGCGACGACGTTCAGGTGCAAGACGTCTCGAAATGCTTCCATGACGCGCTGCGCCTCGTGCTTGCGGAGCAACCCGTGATCGACGAAGATGCAGGTGAGCTGTTCGCCGATGGCCCGCGAAACCAGCGTGGCGGCAACGGCCGAATCGACGCCGCCCGAAAGGGCGCAGATGACGTTGCCGCCGCCGACGTTTTGGCGAATCTGCGAGATCGCCCGATCGACGAAGCTCTCCATCCTCCAGTCGGAAGATATTGCGGCGATCTCGTGCAGAAAGTTGTTCAGCAAACCTTTGCCGTACTCAGTTTGCACGACCTCGGGGTGAAATTGTACGCCGTAGATTTTGCGCGCATCGTCAGCGATTGCCGCCACGTTACAGCGCTCGGTGGAAGCAGCCGCGAGGAATCCCTGAGGCAGCCGCACCACGGAGTCGCCGTGCGACATCCACACGCGCGACTCGTTTGCAAAACCAGCCAACAGCGGCGTGCGTCCTTCACCTACGCGCAACCTCGCGGGCCCGTATTCGGCATGATCGAGCTTGACCAGCTGCGCGCCACATTCGAGCGCGAGCAACTGCATGCCGTAGCAAATGCCTAAAATCGGTATCCCGCTGCGGATGATGGCCGGGTCCATTTGCGGGGCTCCCGGAACCAGCGTGCTCTCCGGGCCGCCGCTCAGAATCAACGCCGCGGGTTTTCGCGGCTCGAGCACCTTCCAGGGAGTATCGTACGGCACGATTTCGCAGTAGACGTTCGCCTCGCGCGTGCGCCTTGCGATCAGTTGACTGTACTGCGCGCCGAAGTCCAGAATAAAAACGGTCGCTGGTGTAATCGCGGCTGCTTGCTCGCTCTCATGCAGCGTGTCGGAGGACATGAGAGACCTCGGTTCGGCCCTCCGGGCGGGCGCTCTTTTTTTGCTACGTGACGATCTCGTCCAAGCGATCCGCATCGCGCGCGAAGACGATCTCCATGGCGATGCGTTCACCTACCGAAACGTCGCGTCCCCAGCGGTACGCAGAGTACGGCGTGTATCGCGTCCCGGGAGAGCCTGGTATGCGCAACGACACGTCGTAGCACACGAACTGCTTGGGAGGGCCGGCCACGATGATGCACTGCAGTGCAAATGGGCCGATGATGCCGGGCGGATTCGTTTCTCGCGCCGCGCGAACGAAACGTTCGCCCATTTCGAAGGCCCGCTCGAGCATCGATTCGGTGAGCGTCGCTGCAATGTGCCCGGCCTCCTCGAGCCGCATCGGCACGTTGCGCACGGCGTCGAGCGCAGCCGGCGGCACGTTGCGCAGCCCTTCCAGATTCGTTTGGCGCCGCGTATCGGTGCCGCACAGTTCCAGCTCGTTCAAAATGGGCGAATAAAAGAAGTTTAAATTCACCGATGGCCCGAGCGCGTACTCCTCAATGACGGCGCTCGCCAGACCGGCTTGGTCGATCATGCCCTCATTGCGCAGACGCGCTGATTGTTCGCGGTACTCTGCAGGAGTGGAGCATAAGAAAAACGCGCGTTCGAAAAAAACCTTGGCGTGCGGTGCTTTGACCATGACCAGACGATCGATCTCCTCCGGCGAACCGAATTGCTGCGGGTGACGAATTCCGGCGCGTTGGAGGAGCGCATACTGGTTGTTTGCCTCATCTCGTTCCTCCGCTCGCAGCAGCCGCCGGTTGCCGAACATCGGAACGCACATGCCGCGCTCGATCTCGTCGTACGTAAATTGCTCACGAAGATAAACTTCGAACGAGCGATTCGCCACGAAAATAACGCTGCGTTCGCGCAGCTGCGCCTGCGCCCCAGCGCCGAGCAAATCCGTAAAGGCCGCGAGCTGCAGCGTTTCGTCGACGCATCCGCGCCGCGGGTGCTCCGCCGACGCGTAGTACCGCGCATACGTCTGTTCGCGACCTCTGGCGGTGACGATGAGATTGCGCAAGCCCTGCGCACGAGCGCCGTACGCCACGTCGAGCGCAGAATGACTGCCGGCCGAGCACAGTGTCAGGTTGCGGCGATCGTACCCCGCGAATAAGGCGCCGTTCACCATGCGCGAGTTTAGACGCGCTCGCGGGAGGGACCCGCCTCGCGCGAGAAGCGTGCAAGATGGAAGCTCCGGCAAAAACGCGGACGATCTCGCACTACGTCGATGGGCGATTGTTCGCGCCGGACACGGGCCGCTTCGGCGACGTGTTTGATCCCGCTGTGGGAACGGTGCAGTCCAGCGTGCCCTTCGCGGATGCCGCGACCGTAGATTCCGCCGTTCGCGCGGCGCGGCAGGCATTTGCGTCTTGGAGCCGCGTGCCGCTGGGCAAGCGCGCCGAGATCCTCTTTACGTTCCGTGCGCTGCTCAAAGAGCACGCCTCGGAGCTGGCGCAACTGATATCGGCCGAACACGGGAAGATCGTCGACGACGCGGAGGGCGAGATCGCGCGCGCGTTGGAAGTCGCCGATTTTGCGTGCTCCTTGCCGCACCAGCTCAAAGGTCAGTTCAGCGCAAATGTTTCTTCCGCCGTCGATACGTATTCGCTGCGCCGGCCGGTCGGCGTGTGCGCAGGCATCACGCCGTTCAACTTTCCCGTCATGGTACCGGCGTGGATGTTCGCAATCGCGCTGGCGTGCGGCAATGCGTTCGTCCTCAAACCCTCCGAACGCGATCCGTCCGCGTCCGTTCGCATCGCGCAGCTGCTCGAGCAGGCGGGCTTGCCGCCGGGCGTCTTCAACGTGGTTCACGGCGACAAAAGCACAGTCGACGCGCTGCTGCACCATCCGGGAGTCGACGCCGTCAGCTTCGTCGGCTCGACGCCGATTGCGCAGTACGTCTACCGCACCGCGGCGGCACAGGGCAAACGCGTCCAGGCCTTGGGCGGCGCTAAAAATCACATGGTGATCATGCCCGATGCCGACATGGAAGCCGCGGCGGACGCGCTGGTGTCGGCCGCGTACGGATCGGCAGGCCAGCGCTGCATGGCGATTTCGGCGTCGATCTGCGTGGGAAGCGCTGCGGACGCGATCGTCCCGTTGCTCGTGGAACGTATCGCTTCGCTAAAGATGGGGCCAGGAAGCGATCGCCGCAACGACATGGGTCCGCTGGTCAGCGCCGCTGCCCTCGAACGCGTGAACGAGTACATCGCGCAAGGGGAGCGCAGCGGTGCATCGCTCGCCGTAGATGGCCGCTCAGCGCGCGTACCGGGGCACGAAAGCGGTTTCTTCGTCGGCCCGACGCTGTTCGATCGCGTGAGCGCCGACATGTCGATCTACCGCGAAGAAATTTTCGGCCCGGTGCTGGTGAACGTGCGGGTGAACACGCTCGACGAAGCGCTCGCGCTCCTGCGCGCCAATCCGTACGGAAACGGTGCGGCGATCTTCACCCGCAGCGGAGCGGCCGCGCGACGCTTTCAGGAGGATGCCGATGCAGGCATGATCGGCGTCAACGTCCCCATACCGGTTCCGGTGGGTTACTACAGTTTCGGCGGATGGAAAGCGTCGCTTTTCGGCGATCTGCACGTCTATGGCGAAGACGGCTTTCACTTTTACACGCGTGGAAAAGTCGTAACCAGCCGCTGGCACGATGCGAGCGCCGGCGTCAACCTCGGCTTTCCCACTCACGACTCCTCGGAGGCCTAAAGCCATGCGACTTCTCAAGAGCAACGCCAAGCGCGCGAACGATCATCTTTTCGCTGCGCAAAATACGTATTACGAACAGCCGATCACGTTGGTGGACGGCGAAGGCGCGCGCGTGCGCGACGATGCGGGAAACGAATACTTGGACGCGTTTGCCGGAATCGCCACGAATACCGTTGGCTACGGAGATACCGAGGTCGCGCAAGCCGTCGCCGCGCAGGCCGCGAAGCTCGATGCACGTCTCCACGCTGTATCTCACGGACGAAATGCTGGACTTGGCGGAAAAGGTGTCCGACGTTTCACCGCCGGGGATGACCAAGACGTTCTTTACCAATTCCGGATCCGAAGCGAACGAGATGGCCGCTCTGGTGGCGCGCACCGCTCGGGAGTCGGAGGATTTTCTCGCGTTGGAGCACGCATATCACGGGCGTACGCTGTACACCGTCGCGATGGCCGGACAAAGCAATTGGCGCAACTTTGCCGCGCAGTACCCGCACGTCGCCTTTGTGCCAAATGCGTACTGCTATCGCTGTCCGCTGGGCCTGACGTATCCGTCTTGCGAAATCGCGTGCGCCAAATCGGCGAAGCGCATTATCGAAACGCAGACCGACGGCAAACCCGCCGCAATGATTGCCGAGACGGTTGCCGGCGTCGGCGGCATCATCACGCCGCCTCCCGAGTATTTCAAGGTGCTGCGCGAGACGCTCGAACCGTTCGGGACGCTGCTGATCGCCGACGAAGTGCAGGCCGGATGGGGGCGCTTGGGCGACGGCATGTTCGGCATGCCGGCGACCTACGGTGTGGTGCCGGACATCATCACGTCCGCTAAGGGCTTAGGCTCCGGCGTGCCGATCGGCGTGACGATTACCCGTCCCGAACTTGCCGACGTGTTCAAAGGGCCGCACATCAACACGTTCGGCGGAAATCCGCTCTCCAGCCGCGCGGCGCGCGTGACGATCGAGGTCATCGAAAAACACCGGCTGATCGCAAACGCAAAGCACCAAGGCGAAATACTTCTCGGTTCCCTGCGGGAATTGCAATCGCGCTATCCCATCGTCGGAGAGGTACGCGGTCACGGGCTGATGATCGGCGTGGAGCTGGTCAAGGATCGTACCACCAAAGCCTATGCTCCCGCCGAAGCGACGCGCATTTTGGAAGAGATGCGCGCACGCGGCGTGCTCGTCGGCAAAGGCGGCCGTTTCGGCAACGTGATCCGCATCCAACCGCCGCTCGTCTTCAGCGATGAAGATTCGCGCGAGTTCGTCACGGCGTTCGAGGGCTCCCTGGCCGCGTTGTCACCCTGATCCCGAGGACCGCAGCAGGTCCTGTGCCTGTTTGCTGTCCTGATATTCCACGGTCAGTATCGCTCGAACGTGCGCGCGCGCAGCCTGCGCATCCGACGTATCTATTTTGGTGAGCGTTTCGTAGACGTCGGACAACAGTTTGGGGAGATCGCGATCGCGCGGATACACTTTGTGCAAATCATCGATGGAAACCGCGATTTGTACCGCAGTTCCGCTCTCCTGGTGCGCATAGCCGTACCCGATCATGAAGTTCACGTGATTGAGTTCGTTGCGAATTCCCAGAATCGACATCCCCATCGGACCGAAGTACTCGTCCGCGGGCGCCAAGGTAGTCATCTGCCGCTCGTGCGACGGCGTGGCGATCACGCTCTCGATCGTTTTGAGCGGCGTGATTTTCTCGATTCGCGCGACGATCGCTTTGGCGTTGGTTTCGTCCCCCGTCGTATAACCGTCGGCGCCGTCCGCCGCGCTTTTCACCGCGTTCAGGAACGCCGGCCCCCACGCCGTCGGGAGATTTGCGATCGGAAACTCGGGCGCGGCCGCGCGCTCGAACGCCAAGCTGCGCCACGACGTGTCGTGCGTGATGAGCCAACCTCGCCAGTTTGCTTCTACGCGCTGAAGTGCCGCATTGAAGTCGTGCGGATACTGCACGGCATTTGCGGCGGCGTCTTCGTCGGCGTAGCGCGCGAGCGCGGCAGCGTCCTCGAGCGCGTCCACGCGCGCCAGCAGCGCGCCGGCCTTCGCGACCTCGGCCGGATCGCTGTTGGTGCGCCGAACGTAGGCCGCTGCCTCCCGCACGTACCAAGGCACGGCCTCATGGTTGACGAGCGGATCGTAGTGCACGCCGGCTGCGACATCGACCGTTGCCTGCTCGATCTGCGGATAGGCCGCATCGTCGGGACGTTGCAGCGAGTAGGCGCGGCCGGCGTTGAAGATCGTCGAGAGATAATACTGCTGGTTGTAGAACGTCCATCCTTGGGCGTTCCCTTTTTCGTAGGCCGCCTTCATGTCGCTGTACAACTTGTCCGGATCCGCCATGAAGGCCGCCTGCGAGCGCGCCGGCAGCGCCAGCGCGGCAGCGGCTAGAACGAAAACCGCCAGTCTAAAGTATGCTCGTGTCATCCAATACAAAACGCAGATTGTTCGTCAAAAGTGCATTCTTGATTTCGCGGGCGATGCGCCGCCCCGTCGACATCGGTTCGGCATAGTTTAGGTACGAGTACGCCGAGCCGTCGATGAACAAATTGGTACCCGCCACGATGCGCGCTGAAATCTCCATGATGTAAAATTGCATGTCCGGCGTGATGATCGTTTCGATGCAAAAGGCGCCGAATAGACCCTTCGGGCCACAAATCTCTTTGCTGACGCGGACGACTTCTTCCCCCATGCGGTACGCTTGCGCGAGCATGGACTCGCGCAGCGAGACCGGCGAATTGCCCACGACCACGTAGCTGGGGCTCACGTCCATCCCTTCCTGTGCCGCTGCGGGGATTCGTCCAAGCGAGTCCACGTTCGTTTCGTAGCGGCGATCCATGCTCATGATTTCGAGCTTGCTCTCCAGAGGCGAATAGAAATAGTGGATGTAGAGCGGAACGCCGATGACGTACTCTTGGATGACGTAAGCCTCTTTGAGATCGCGCACGCGCTCTTCGAAGTCGCCCGCGTCCCGGATGAACATGTACCCTTTGCCGCCCGCTGCGCCGTACAACTTCACGATCACGGGGCGATCGATTTCGCTGCCGTTTTTGAACTGGCGCGGCAGAGTGAGGCCGGCGCGCGCGAGCCACTGACGCTGCAATTCGCGGCTGGCCTCCCAATCGAGCACCGCTTTATTTCCAAAATATGGAATCGTCATGCGCTTGTGCTCTTCGAGCGAAAGATATGCAACGAACGAACCGTGCGGCACGATGATCATCTTTCGCGTTTGCAGCTCGTCGATCAAATTCGGAAAATCCTGATAGCGATCGATGCCGATCACTTCGTCGACGAACTGGAACGAACGGTAGAGGCGCTCCGTATCGCGATTCGCGATGGCGAGCGTGCGAAACCCCTCGTCGTGCGCGCCTTTGAGGATTTGCAGCGCCGAATGGGAGCCCAGCGTCGCAATCGTGTACGGTTTATTCATTCCAGGTGCCCCTGTGAACCATCATTTCCGAATATAGCCTTTTCGATTGCCGGGTTGCACAGCAACGTTTCGGCGGCGGCACGCACCGTCTGCACGGCCGCAGGCGTGCCTTCCGCGTCGAACAATCGCCAGCCCACGTATCGACGCCCGCCGGCAACCTGCGCGATGCCCTTTCCGCCGGCGATCGCGAGATCGTCGATCTCCGCTCCGGCACTGCGCAGCTCTTCAATCCACAGTTCGCCCGCACGGGGCGCTGCTGCTTCCAACACGCGCATGTCGTGCTTGTTCGGATTGTACAGCGCTTCGTTGCGCTCGACGCGCGCGACGAAATCCTGCGCGTCGCCCCGGTCTTCCAGCATCCAGATGTGCGCGCGTTCCAGCCGCGCGACGTTCACGCCCAGCCGCTGCAGCGCCGTCAGCGCAGTATGTGCTTCGTTATCGGGAATCTTCAGCCCGATGGCAATCGCGCGCGTCACTTGAGCGCCTGCGCCAGCGCGCGAAATAGCCGGGCCCCGCCGGAAGGCGCAAGCATGTCGTCGCCCTCCCGGCGATCGGGATGATTATAGTTCCACGCGTCGCGTTCCGGATGCGGCATGATTGCCAGCACGTTCCCTTCGCGATTGACCAAGCCGGCGCAACGCAGCGCCGACGCGTTTGGAACGGCGGCGTCGTCCACGCGGCCATCCGGATGCGCGTACACGAACGCGACGTGTCCGCCCGCGGCGATCTCGCGCAGATGCTCGGGCGTCGCGGCAAGCCGCCCTTGGCCATGGGCGGCCCATGCAGGAATGAGCGCATCGCTTGCAAGCCCGGCCGTGATCGCGCAACGGGACGGTTCGATTGCGAGTTTGAGGTACACGTGCTTGCACACGAAGTGCGCGGCCGGTCCGTTGTGCGTAAATGCTGCAGTAGGCTTTCGTATGCCGGCGGTTCCGGGGACGAGCCCGGCCTCGAGCAGAATCTGCGCACCGTTGCAAATGCCCAGGACCGGTTTGCCCCGCTGTGCCGCCTCGATGACGTAGTCCATCAGGGGCTCGTGCGCGGGAATGGCGCCCGCGCGGATGCGATCTTCGTACGCAAAACCGCCGGGCAGAACGTAGGCGTCGAATTGGGGCAACGAGCGCGATTCACGCCAGTGCACGACGTGCGCATCCAAGCCCACGTCCCGGCAAATGCGCCATGTCTCCGTCTCGCTGTTCGTTCCGGGAAATACCACGACGGCGACGCGGGCGGCCATCACGGGTAGACCTGCGAGAGCGGCGCACTCCAGAGCCCATGCAGGTCGCGCAGATCGAAACTCGTTTCATTCAGCCGCAACTCGGCTGCATCGTGCGTGCGGCCGATCGGGATAAGATGCACTGCATCAGAGGCGATCGCTTTGAGCGCCTGCGGTTCGCATGTCTCCACGATGAACCCGCAACATTCGCCGAAATACGCTTCGAGTTCGCCGACGATGCCGTCCGTCCATGTTGCGGCCGGCATGAGCTCGGCGCCGACCGGTACGCCTTCCAAGGTCGCAAATGCCATCTCGCAAATGCTCGCGAGCACGCCGCCCGTGCCGACGCTGCGCGCACAGAGGATGAACCCGGCATCGGCGGCGGCATGAAACAACGCAATCTCAGCCGTTGCGCAATCGTAGTCGATCGACGGGAGCGGGCCGCCAATCTGGTTGGTCAACTCGGCCAGCACGGAGCCGCCGGCCGCGTTCTGCGGCAAGCCCAGGAGAAATAGCGAATTGCCGGCACGTTTGAATCCGGCGGTGACTACGCGGCCGACGTCGTCGAGCCCGCCGATGCAGGCGACGATCGGAGAGGCCGGAATCGCGCTGCCGGTGCTCGACTCGTTGTACAGGCTGACGTTTCCGGAAACGTACGGCGTACCTAAACGGCGCGCCGCAAGCGCCAGCCCGTCGATCGCATGGACGAATTCAGAGTAGTGCTCGACGTTGCGCGGATTGCCGAAATTCAAGCAGTCCGTTAGAGCCAGCGCGCGCGCTCCGACTGAAACGACGTTACGAACGGACTGGAGCGCTGCATGCTGCGCCGCCAAGTTCGGATCGAGCCGTCCATACCGCGGGTTGCCGGCAACGCTTAAAGCCACTCCGAACGGCGCGCCAGGCAAGGGAGCGATCACACCGGCACACGCACGCCCGCGGGGAATGACCGTCGTTCCGCGCACGACGCCGTCATATCGCACGAACAGCGGCTCGCGGGAGCACACGTCGCGATGCGCCAGCACGGCCGGCAGCAGATCGCGCACGGATCCGTTGCTCGCGAGGTACCGCCGCTCGCGCGTGCCGGCTTTGCGTTCGCTCATGGGGCGAACCGGCAATTCGTCACGCACGGAGCCCGTAAGAACGTCGATGGGAACGTCCATGACGATATTTTCGCCATGCCGAAGAACGTACTGCGGCTGCGATTGCACGACGCCGATCACCGTGGCGCAAGCACTGCGCGCGACTTGCGGCAGCGAGTATTCGTCGTTGTAGATGCGCAGGACGTCCGCCGTCACCTCGCCGGGAAGAATCCAACATAGGCGCTCCTGCGTTTCGCCCACTGCGACGATCTGGGGGGGGATAGCGTCCAGCGCAGTGTTGACGTCGTCGAGATCGACGATCGCGCCGAACCCGCCCGCGGCACAGAGCTCCGCGGTGCAGCCCATGATTCCGCCGGCACCCAGGTCCTTGAATCCGGCGACGATTCCACGCTCGCGCAGGTGCGCAAAAACGGCATAGGTCGCGCGCATGATGACGTTTTTGAGGAACGGATCCGGCACTTGGACGGCGCTCTTGTTCGCTTCTTCACTTTGCGCATCGAGCGTTACCGACGAAAACGCCGCCCCGCCGAATCCGCTGGAATCCGTGGCCTTTCCCACGAGCACGATGTCCCAGCCGGCAGAATTGGGCGGCGCGGCGGAGTGGATGACGCCGCTCTGCTTGACCAAGCCCAATGCAACGACGTTCACCAAACAATTCTCTTCGAAGCCTTCATCGAAGTACACGTCACCGGCAATGTTCGGTACGCCGATGGCATTGCCGTATGCCGCGATGCCCTCGACGACGCCCTGCGCGACGTAACGCTGATGCGACTGCGCATCTTCGACGCGGCCGAAACGCAGCGGGTCCGCAAGCGCGATTACTTCCGCGCCCATGCAGAGCACGTCGCGCACGATACCCCCAATGCCGGTGGCCGCGCCTTCGAAGGGCACGACTTGGGAGGGATGATTGTGCGATTCATGCGCGATCGCCACGCCCCACTTCTCGCCGTTCCATTCACCCAAATGCACGATGCCCGCGTCTTCTGCAGGCCCTTGCATGACGGTCGGCCCTTGCGTGGGCAACTTGCGCAGATGATGCCGGCTGCTTTTGTACGAACAGTGCTCGCTCCACTGCGCGTCAAAAGCGTGCACTTCCACGATCGTCGGATCGCGCCCCAGCCGTTGCACGATACTGCGGAGTTCCTCGACGCGCAGCCCTATTCCGGATCGCTGCGCTCGTTCGCGCAACTGCTCGTCGGTGCACCCGCTGATGCGAAACTCAGGCAAGGCTCGGTTGTTGCGGCGGCTGCTGGCCCGCGTTGAGCTGCGCGTCCGCAGCAAGCACCGCCGAGCGCGCATTGGTTTGCACGAGCAACGTGCGCCCGAACAGCACCGTGTCTTCGAGCGCCAAGATTTTCGCACACTGCAGGGCGATGATTCCAGGATCGCCGCCCCCGTCGATGACTGGATTACTCGTACCGTGCTGCACCATGGCATGCAACCCGCCGGCGGCGCCATCGAACGTGATGTAGAGCAGGCGCGCGAACGTCGCATCGTGCTGCTGCAGCAACTGCAAAACGTAGCCGGGCGTGCGCGCGGCGCTGGCGACGTGCCGGATCACCGGCAAACCCAGCTGTCCCAGGGCCTGCGCGACGGCGGTGAGCTGTCCGGTCGATTCGGACGACTCGGCCATCAACGCGATCATTCCGGGGCGCATGACCGGAAACGCGCCGACCATGTCGGCGACCTGCTCGTACGCGTCTTTGACGCGCGCGAGCGCTGCGTCGTCGACCGCTTCCAGATTGCGGTACAGCTGTTTGTCCAGCATGCGCTCTTCACGCCCCTGCGGCCAGATGCGCCAAGAGTCGTTGTCCACCACGTCGGCAATGACGAGCTGACCTTTGTTCTCTCCGCTGCCCAAGCGCCCGAACTCGATCTTCAGATCCACCAAGAGCACATCGCGCTTGCGCCAGGCGTGCGCCAGCACTTCGAACGCCAGTCGAGAGATTTCCGTCATCGCGGAAATCTCCGCCGGATTGGCGATGCCCTGCGCAACCACGGCATCCGGCGCGATGAGCGGATCGTGCTGCGCGTCGTCCTTCAAAAAGAACTCGACCATGCGCGGGACGAGCAGCGAGCCCGCCTGCAGGCCGGGGTTGCGCCGCACGAGCGATCCGGCGGCGACGCCGCGAACCACCACTTCCAGCGGAATCATGTTGCAGCGGCGCACGAGCATTTCGTTGTCGTCGTCGTCCTCGCCGCCGTTCAAGTAGTGCGTGGGCAACCCGCACAAATTGAGCAGCCGAAATACCCGTGCGGTCGTTTGCGCGGCCAATCGCCCTTTGCCGGAAATCTCGTTGCGCCGAGCGCCGTCTCCCGCAGAGATCGAATCGGTCTGCTTGACGACGAGCATGTCCGGCTGCCCGGCGGCTTCGTACAATACTTTGGTCTTGCCGCGGGCGATTTCGATGCCTTTATTCACGTGCGCACTTCCTTTTGCTGCGGAAATGATGGCAGCGCATCGATGCGATCGGCCAATTTACGAGCGCGCTCGGCGGCCGTTCCAACGTGCTTGCTGGGATCGAGCATCCGGCGGATTTCGGCCGGATCCACCCGGCTGGTCAGCTCCTGCTCCTCCGTGAGCAGACGCCCGAGAGGATTGTCTTTGCCTTGCGCGATCGCGCTCCAGGATTCCATTGCGGCCGAGCGCAGCACCTCGTGCAAGTCCTGGCGGTTACCGCCCGCACGCACGCCTTCCATCAGCACGGATTCCGTACCGGCAAACGGACCGTACGTGCGCAGGTTCGCCGCGATGCGCTGAACGTTAACGCGCATGCCGCCCACGACGCGGGCCGCAAGGGTGACGATTTCATCGACGCAGAGCAGCGCCTCCGGCAGAATCGTGCGCCGGTTGGCGCTATCGTCCAGCGTGCGTTCCAGATAATTGGTCGCGGCGTTCTGCCAAGCGACATCGGCATACGCCGGCAACAGACGAGCGAGTGAACCGATGCGTTCGCACAAAATCGGATTGCGCTTGAACGGCATCGCCGAACTGCCGACCTGTGCCGGCTCGAACGGTTCGAACACTTCACCGAATTCGGGCGAGCTCAAGATGCGGATGTCTGCCGCAAACTTTGAAAGCGACGCTCCCACGCCCGCAAGAGCGGTGAGGAGTAAATAGTCCAGTTTGCGCGGGTACGTTTGCGTGCTGATCTCGCGCGCGTCCAGACCGAAGCGATCGAGCACCGCGCGCTCCATGCCGGCGGAAGAGCCGCCGTCATTCAGCAGCTGCTCGTATGATGCCGAGGTCCCTACCGCGCCGCGCAGTCCCTTCGCCGTGAGATTCTCGAAAACGAAGCGCAGATTTTCTTGGTCGATGACCAGATCTTGAGCGTACACCGCAAAACGGTACCCCAGCGTGGTCGGTTCGGCGGGCTGCAAGTGCGTGAACGCCATGCAAACGACTTCGGCGTATTCGCGAACTCGTTGCGCAAAGGCTCGCAACAGATCGACGAGCGCAGAACCGATTGCGGAGAGCCCACGGCGCAGGCGATACGTTTCCACCGTGTCCTCGATGTCCATCGACGTCGAACCCAAATGCAGTTTGCCGCCGCCGACTTTCGCCTGGGATGCGAATACGCGAATCTCCGCCATCAGATCGTGATGAATGTCGCGTTCGATGGCAAGCGCCGCGTCGATGTCGACGTCCGCCGCGTGCGACTCGATGTCCGCGAGTTCCGCTGCTGAAAGCAAGCCGTGCCGGCTTTGCTCGCGCGCGAGCGCTACCCACACTTGTCTCCATAGCTTGCGTCGCTGCTCTTCGGAAAAGAGTGCGCGCAGGCCGGCTCGACCGTATCTCCACGAGAACGGAGAAGCGTAGGTGTCGTATTTCATGGGGTACGGGGTCTTTCGCGTACCACGGTGTCCGCCGCCTGCTCCAATCCGCCTTATCGGCGCGACCCCAAACTCGACAATTCCGCGGTCAGCATATCGACAACCAGTTCGGGATCGTCCACTTTGCCGGTGACGATCGACTCGAATGCGGCGACGGTACGTTCGAACGCGCGGCGCGCGCGCTGCTCGCCAATCCGCACGGCAATCGGGCGCAATGCGGAGCCGCGCCACCGCAGGCGTTCGGGAAGCTCGCCGCCCTTGCGCGCCAGTTCCCACAGCATTCCACATTCGGCGGCAAGCGCGGCGACCAGCGGAACCGCGGCGCCACGATCGTTCGCGAGCATTTCTCGAGCGATCTCCAGCGCGTCCGCGGCGCGACCCTCGACGAGCGCGCCGGCGTACCGGTATGCCTTCGGGTCTTCGACGGTCAAGCTCTCCTGCACGAAGTCTTTATAGACGATCGTTTTTCCGCTCAACGCGAGCTTTTCCAAGTCGTTGCGGATGGATGCAAGGTCCGCTTGGCTGCGCGCAAGCGCTTCCACGACGCGCGGTTCGGCGCGCGCGTTCAGCCGTACGAGCGTTTCCCGAACGAATCGCGTGCGCACTTCATCGTTTGCCATGGTATCGATGCGTAGCGCAGCACGCCCTGCACTCGGGCCGAACGGCTCCGGCCGCTTGGAACGCGGCGAGAGCAGATCGCAGATCACAAGCGTGTTGCCCTCGGGGACGCTCTGCGCGGCGTCCCACAACTCCCGCCGCAAGGCCGCCTTGAGCGCTTGCGCGTCCGTCAGGACGACGACGCGCGAGGCGGCCAAAAACGGCATCGCCGCAACCGCTTCGCGCAAACGCTCGGCACCGTCGAACTCTGCCGCCGCAAAGCGGTCCACATTCATCTGACGCATGTCGGGCGGCAGCACGCGCTCCACAATCGTTTCGACGGCACACTCCGCCAACACGCGCTCGGTGCCCTCCACGATGACCAATTTGCCGATGGGCGGCTGCTTGTCGACGAAATCGTAATACTTCACGGGCTTACGTCGACCACTCCCAGCTGTTCCAAAATGGCGTGACGGCGTGCGCAGGTTTGTACTCGTGAAAATCGGTGTTGATCACGTCGAGCTCGCGCTGATACCACAGAATGATGATCGGCAATCGATCCGCCAGAATCCTCTGTACGCGCGCGTACATTTGCTTGCGCTGCGCGCGATCGTACGTGGAGAGCGCACGGCTTTCCGCGCGATCGAGCGCGGAGTCGCAAAAATGGTAGATGTTCCAGCCGGCCGGCGGGGCCATGTCGCAGCGAAACAGAATCGAATCATCCGGATCGATGCCGTTCGCCCAGTTTTCGAACGCGACGTCGAACTTTCCGGACTGTTCGATGCCGCCCGAACCCAGCGTCGCGTACAGTTGCGAAGAAGAGAAGTTTTTGATCGTTACGTCTACACCCACGCTTCGCCAGGCTTCCTGAACGAACACTTCCGTCGCGTTGGCGGTGTCCGAGCCCGTAAAACTGACGAGCTCCAGTCGAAGCGGCACGCCGGCCTTGCTCCGCACCTGGCCCGGCGCTGCGCGCCAGCCGGCGTCGTCGAGCAATGCTTGCGCCCGTTTTGGATCGTAGGGATAGCGTGCGATGTTCGGGTCGTACGCCCAGAATGACGGCGGCTGGTCGCTGTCGCCCGGCAACGCCACGCCGTGCGTGACCTTTTGCACCAAGGCGCGGCGATCCAACGCGTACGCCAGCGCGCGGCGCACGTGTACGTCCGCCAGCGCCGGATTGGCGGCGTTGAGCCCCAAGTCGGCAAAACGGGTAAACGGCGAAATCACCACGCGCGTGCCGGGGATGTTTTGCAAGCTGGGTAGTTGACTCTCGGAAGCGCGGTAGTAGAAATCCAACTCGTGCGTTTGCAGCAGCGTGAGCATCGTGTTGTCGTTCTCGATGATGCGGTATACGATCCGGCGAAGCTGCGGCGAACCGCGCCAATACGCCGGGTTCGCAACGAACGTAATCGACGTTCCCTTCTCCACCTTGCTGATTTTAAACGGCCCGGTGCCCACCGGCATCGAATTGTACGCAACCCGATTGATGTCGGGGTACCGCTCCAGTAGATGGCGCGGCAAAATGCAGTCCGAATGGTTGGCCATCGTGAAGAACGTCGCGATGAACGGCGCGAAGCGCCGCTTCAAATGCACGTCGATCGTGTAAGCGTCGCGCTTGTCGATCTTCGTCACCAGGTCGTATCCGAAGCGGCTGACGACCAGGTTGCGCGGGTTCATCATCGCGTTCCACGTGAAGATGACGTCGCCGGCGTCGAACGGCGCGCCGTCCTGCCATTTCACGCCGCGGCGCAGACGGTACGTGATGCGCAAGCCGTCGCTCGAGATATCGCCGTTCTGCAGCGTCGGCACGCGCACGGCGAGCTCCGGAACCATTTCATCGCGATCGTTCCAGTTGAACAGATACCCGCCCCAAAACATCGAAAGATCCGTGACGATCGTCTGCGTGCCCAGAAGCGGGTTCAGATTGTCGGGCTGCTGGCGTCCCGCCATGCGCAGCACGCCCGGAATCGTCCACGCATTTCCAGTACTCGTCCTGCGCTCGTCCCCGGCGCGCGTGCAGGCGCAAAGCGCGCACAGCAGCACCGAAATGAATGTTGCCGCGCGCAAGAAAATCAATTAGTGTCGGTCTTCGCGGACCGCGATAGGCCGCCGCCGCAGTTCGTCGACGAGCTCGACGATACCGCCGGCTGCCGCATCGAGCAATGCGCGCCCTTTTTCCGCCGTCGCTTTGGTAGGATCCCCCATGACGCCGCTGCGGCTGAGCGCGCTCCACGGCTCCATCATTGCAAGGGGCCCATCGCCGCCGATCAGATCCGTCCAGTAATTTTTGCTGGGACGATGCGAGAGCTCGTGCACCGCCTTCGCCATGTCGACCAAATCCGGCCGCAGCGCCAGATACAACGACGTTTCAAATTCGCACGCATGATTCATGCCGCCGATCTTTTCCGATTCGCGCAGCGATTCAGCCACTTCGCGGACGCCCGGAGCGGCCCAGTAGTTCACGGCTGCCGCCAGAGCGCCGCTTTCTACGACGGTCAAGCGAGCGATGATGTCGGCGAACGGTGTGTTGCTCCCATGGCCGTTCACGATGAGCATGCGTTTCAACCCGTGGTGCGCCAAACTCTTGCAGACGTCGACGCCGTAGCGAATCAGCGTTTCGGCGCCGATGGTAATGGGGCCGGGAAAATCCATGTGGTGCGGACTGTATCCGTGATTGATCGGCGGAACGAGAAGCACGCGGTCCGGTGCACGTTCGGCGGCCGCCTCGCACACTGCGGCGCACAACCGCAAGTCCGTGTCCACCGGCAGATGCGGCCCGTGATCTTCGATCGTGGCGATTGGTACGACGGCAACGCGATCCGCCGCCGCTGCCTCTTTGATTTCCGGCCACGTCATCTCGCCGTACCGGAATTTCATGCAAATGCGCCAATGTTCGGGCGCATCCGTAAATCGGGCACCGATTCGACGTAGGGCGGCCGAACGATGCCGTATTCGGTGATAAAGGCGGTAATTAGACGAGCGGGCGTGACGTCGAAGGCGGGATTGTATGCGTGTGCGCCGGGCGGGGCGACGGCCGTTCCCGCATATGCCGTCACTTCTTCCTGCGGCCGCTCTTCGATCGGAATGTCGGATCCGCTTGGCAGCGTAAAGTCGAACGTCGAACGCGGTGCGGCAACGTAGAACGGAATATTGTGGTGAGCCGCCGCAATGGCCAGCGCGTACGTTCCGACTTTGTTGGCGGTATCTCCGTTGCACGCGATACGATCCGCGCCCACGATCACCACGTCGATCTTCTTGCGCTGCATGGTGATAGCCGCCGCCGCATCGACAATGAGCGTCGCGTCGATCCCGCGCTGCTCGAGCTCGTAATACGACAAACGCGATCCCTGCAGCAAAGGCCGCGTTTCGCCCACGAACACCTCCGGCCGCTTACCGGCGCGCGCCGCGGAGATGATGATTCCCAGCGCCGTGCCACCGGCGCCCGTTGCGAGTGGGCCGGTGTTGCAGTGCGTGAGAATGCGTCCGCGGTCCGGAAGGAGATCGGCTCCGGCGCTGCCGATACGCGCGTCGATCGCGCGCTGCTCGGCATGAATGGCTTGCGCTTCCGCAACCATGTCTTCCGCAGCCAGCACTCGGTCTACGGCCCAGGCCAGATTTACCGCGGTCGGCCGTGCATCTCGAACCCGCTGCGCCGCAGCGCGGAACGCGTCATCGTCGCTCATCGTGCGCCGCAAGATTGCCACGCCATATGCGGCGAAAACGCCGATGCACGGAGCGCCGCGCACCGCGAGCGTTTTGATCGCGCTCTCGATTTCTTCCACCGTGGAGGCACGTCGAACGATCGTCTCGCGGGGAAGCAGCCGCTGATCGATGTATTCGATCGTTTCGCCGGTCCAGCAAACCGCCTCAACGCTCACCGGCGAAAGCCCAGCGCCTGCGGCGGCGTCTCTTCCGGAATGTGCAGCATCGCGGCTGCCGCCATGGCGGCCTGATAGCCCTTGTCACCGCGCGACGGATCCGCGCGCTCGCGAGCCTGTTCCAGCGTTTCGGTGGTGAGCACGCCGAAGCCGATTGGAACGCCGGTCGCGATCTGCACGGTCATAATCCCGCGCGCACATTCGCCGGCCACGTACTCGAAGTGCGGCGTTTCGCCACGCACGATTACGCCAAGCGCTACCAGCGCGTCGAGCTTAGCGTCGGCCGCGATCAGCCGTTTGGCCCCAAGCGGCAATTCGAAGCACCCCGGAACCGCGTACGTCGAAATATCTTCATCGCGCACGTTGCACGCCGCCAGCGCGCGGCGCGCCCCATCCAGCAGCCACTGCGCCGGCTCTTCGTAGAACTGCGCGGTTATTACCGCGAAGCGCTTTCCCGCGCAGTCGACGGGTTTGCCGCGAGAACCGTTTTCGTCAAGGGTGATCGCCGTGCGCGAGTGGTCCGACCTTCGGTTCCTCGAACATGTGGCCCAGTTTGCTGCGTTTGGTGGCCATGTAACGTTTGTTGTATTGAGTCGGTTCGGTGTGCATGGGAACGCGGCCGACGATCTTCAGGCCGTATCCTTCCAGGCCGAAGATTTTTCGCGGATTATTCGTGATAATCCGCATGTCTTTCACGCCCAAGTCCGCCAAGATTTGGGATCCGATGCCGTAATCGCGCTTGTCCACCGGCAGCCCCAGCGCGATATTAGCCTCGACGGTGTCTGCGCCTTGATCTTGCAGTTGATAGGCACGCAGTTTGTTTGCAAGGCCGATGCCGCGCCCTTCTTGACGCAGATACAAAAATACGCCTCGGCCTTCTTTGGCGATGATGCTCATCGCACCGTCGCGCTGGGCCGCGCAGTCGCAGCGAAGCGAGTGCAGCGCGTCCCCCGTCAAACATTCCGAATGCACGCGCACGAGCAAATTTTTGCCGTCGCCGATCTCGCCCATCACCAAGGCAACGTGCGCGTTGCCGTCGATCGTGTTCTCGAACGCGTAACCGGTCCATGTGCCGGCTTGGGTCGGCAGCTTAAACTCGGCGATGCGTTTGAGCAGCTTCTCGGTGCGCCAGCGATATGCGATCAAATCCTTGACCGTAACCAGCTTCAGCTTGATGGCGTTTCGCGAACGCAATCAAACCATCGAGCCGCTCCATCGTTCCGTCCTCGGCCATGATCTCGCAGATCACGCCTGCCGGATACAAGCCCGCGAGCCGCGCGAGATCGACGGACGCTTCGGTTTGTCCCGCGCGCACCAGCACTCCACCCTCACGCGCCCGCAACGGAAACGTATGGCCGGGCCGCAGCAGGTCGGATGGTTTGGTCGCCGGATCGAGCAGCGCTTGAATCGTTGCCGCACGATCTTGCGCCGAAATGCCGGTGGTCGTGCGCCCGCGCGCTTCTACGGACACCGTGAAGGCGGTCTCATGCACGGCGCTGTTCTCGGAAACCATCTGCGGCAAGTGTAGCTCGTCCAAACGCTTTCCGATCAACGGCACGCAAATGAGTCCGCCGGCAAACTTGCGCATGAAATTGATCGCGTCGGGGGTGACCATCTGCGCGCCCATCACCAGATCGCCCTCGTTTTCGCGATCCTCGTCGTCCAGCACGATCGCCATCTTGCCGGCTCGAATATCGTTGACGGCCTCTTCGATGGTGTCGAAGGGCGAAGAGCGCTCAAGCGTCGCAGTGAGGTCGGGCAAGACTTGGGTCAGGCGCGCAAGCGAGCGGTATGAAGGCTCCCGCTGGCCGGACCGTAAGTACGAAATGGCGGCTTCGGTCAAGCCGCTGCGCTCCGCCAATTCGGCGGCGTTCAATCCGGCCGCGTTCATCGCCACGTTCAGCTCTTCGGCAAATGGGGGCACGCGAAGAGCGTACCTTTGCAACTTAACAACTGTCAAGATGATATGGACCTTTGGACCTTTGGCGACCTTTGGACTTTTGGACCTTTCCCGGATAAGCGCTTTCGCATGAAATCATCCCTCCCCAAAAATGCTATGCCGGCAACATGATGCGAGCTTCCGAGCAATCATCCGCCCTTGAATATGCAAGGCACGGACATGCTATTGAAAAAGCGCCAAAGTGTGGACCTTGATAAGGCACTCGGCGAGAGGGTATAAACGCGGCGCAACCCGATCACGTCACTCATGGCAGCCCCTCGTCGCGCCCATTGAATCAACGGATCGATTGCCGCACAACCCACTTCAAACAGTTCACGGAGTTTTACGCTAATAGGATCCGCTTTGATGCCACCGCCCTCAATTCTGGTAGCAACGTGGGACAACGGGCTATTCAGCGTCACTGGGAAAAAGGTCCATCAAGAACTCGCCGATCAATCGGTTTGCAGTCTGGTAGCCGATGGACGTGGAAGAGTGCTCGCAATCGTCGGCGGACATTCGCTGCGTCGACGATCCTCTGATGGCGACTGGACTGAAATAGCAAAGAGTGAATTCGAGCTTTCGTGCTGCGCACCAATTGGGGACGTCATCTTTGTTGGAACCGACGACGCACGTATCTTACGCGTCGATCCTGACGGTGCGCAACAAATCCTGACGGGTTTCGATACCGTAGCGGGTCGCGAGAAGTGGTACGCAGGAGCGGCGGTCGTTGACGGCAAGCTAATGGGGCCGCCGCTTGGAATTCGTTCAATGGCGGCGACATGCGATGGTACCGTGCTTCTGGCAAACGTCCATGTTGGCGGAGTTCCGCGATCGACCGATTCCGGCCTAACCTGGCGGCCCACTATCGATATCGATAGCGATGTTCATCAGGTCTGTGCACATCCAGATCGGCCTGACGTCGTGATCGCGGCGGCGGCGGCGGGTCTTTGCATTAGTCGCGATGCTGGAACGACATGGACCATCGAACGGCAAGGGCTTCACGCCCATTATTGCTCTGCCGTTGCTTTTGGGAGAGACGTCATTTTCGTGGCAGCGTCCACCGGCCATTTTGCGACGCAAGGCGCGGTATATCGACGCCCGATCGACGGCAACGGTTCGCTACAGCCTTTGGGCGAAGGCATGCCGAAGTGGATCGACGGCATCGCCGACACCAACTGCATTGCGACCCGAAATTCAATGGCCGCCGTAATCGACCGATCGGGGCGGCTTTACGTGTCGCATGACGATGGTGCTTCTTGGTCGTGTCCGGTTGATCGTCTAACCGTTCCGAGCGGGCTTCACATTTGTTGACCTCGTCACGTCAGCCTGCAAAACTGCAAAACTGATCCGGCGCGGTGAAGCGTTTTGGTCGAAGCCGGGTAATAGCCCGGCTATGAGTGATATCGAACACAGTTTACAAACGTACATCAGCGACATGCTTGCGCTGGAAGACCACGTGCGCATTCCCTTCGAAACGCAGCTGAACGATGCGGATCTGCCAAAGTATCCCGCCGCTGCCGCTGTCGTGCGCCGTTTGAGCGATCTTTCGAACGCGCACATTCAATCCTTGAGGTCGGCACTGGAAGCGGCGGGCGGCCACGAAGCGCACGGAACCAAGAGCACCGTTTCTAGCATTGAAGGCTGGTTTGCCGGCGCGATCGACAAGATGCGCAAAACGAAGATTGCTAAGGCGCTGCGCGACGATTACACCGCGCTTTCATTATGCACCGTTTCATACAGCATGCTGCTTGCAACAGCTAACGCGTATGGCGTGCCGCAAGTCGCGCAGCTTGCCGAGCGCCACATGCGCGATTACGCTGAAGTGATCATGGAAATCGGACAAGCCATGCCGGACGTCGTCGTCCACGATCTGCAGGAAACGGGACTCCCAATCGCATCTACCGACGTGGCTGGGAGTCGTGCGCAGATCGAATCGGTCTGGCGAGCCAGCGCAGCGGGAACCGAAGCGGCTCTGAATCGCGGCGCTTCCAACCCGTATCCGACCGCATAGGATCAATCGAATAGCGAAGGGGCAAATGTGACGATCGGTTTGGTGATTTCGCAGCCGCGCAGCGCCGTATAGGCCTGCGCGGTTTCGCTGAGCGGATAGAGAACTGCGCCTAGACGCTCCGCCGTAACGACGCGCCTGCGAAGCAATTCCAGCGCCTCGGCTGTATCGTTCGGCCCACAGGAATAACTTGTCACCAGCTTCACGTCGCGAAAATACAGGTCGTTGGGATCGATGGTGAGCGGGATTCCGGGCTCGAGCGGGGTGAACATCACGACCGTTCCGCCGGGCGCCACGGCCGCGAATGCGTCCCGCAGCGCATGCGCGGAACCCGGTCCGCAGATGACGACGTCGGCGCCGGCGAAATTGTCTTCCGGCGTAACCGCGCGCACGCCCAAACTTTGTGCGAATGCGCGGCGAGCCTCGATAAAATCGCATCCCGCAACGTTTGCGCCGGCGTCTTCACCCACGAGCGCGTGCATGAGCCCCATCACGCCTAAGCCGATGACGTAGAGCACGTCACCCCGACGCAATCCGCTGCGCCGAATCGACTTTATCACGCAAGCGAGCGGCTCCAGCAGTGCGCCGTCAGTGAACGGCACGCTTTGCGGCAGCCGCAGCGTGTCGACGACATTTTGGGCCGGAACTCGAAAATACTCGGCGAGGCCGCCCGGTACGATCGCAGTCTTGCGCCACGTCGCGCACTGCACGTAATCACCGCGCGTACATGCGCGGCACTGCAGGCACGGCGCGTGATGGTGCACGAAGACGCGATCGCCTACGGTAAAGTCGTGGTGCGGGCTCTCGCCGACCTGCGCAACCACGCCCGCCGGCTCGTGTCCGAGGACGAGCGGCGCTTTGCGGCGGATATACCAGCCCATGACGTCGCCGGTGCAGATGCCGCTCGCGCGCGTCTGCACGAGCAATTCTCCCGCGCCGATCTGCGGAACGTCGCGTTCCTCGATGCGAATGTCGTCGACGTCGTACAGCACCGCGGCCTGCATCTTGCGCGGAATCATGGTTCGATGGCGAACTTGAGGCCGTCGCCCGCATCGAGCCGCGCGAACACTTCCCCGACGTGCGAGAGCGGCAAGCGTTCCGTGACGAGTGGCGTGGGATCGACGCCTCCGCGCGTAAGCAAATCGTACGCACGGCGCACCGAAGCGGGACGAAAATGAAACGGGCTAACCACGCGCACTTCATCGTAGTGTAATCTTGCGGCTTCAAACGACACGCGCGCGTCGGGCGGCAGACCGCCAAACAGCGAGACCGTACCGCCGCGCCGGACGAACGCGGGCGCGGCTTCCCAAACCTCCTGCACGCCGGTACATTCGACCACGGCATCGGCGCCGCGGCCCTGCGTAAGGGCTGCTACGGACTCGCTGAGGTTTCTTTCCCGCATGTCAATGGTGTGTTCTATGCCGAAATCGCGCGCAAGCGCAAGCCGTTCGCGCCGGCGCCCCGCAATGGCGATGCGTACGCCCCGCCGCGCCAGCAGCATCCCGTGCAACAGGCCGAATCCCCCGTCCCCAATCACTAGGACCGTTGCATCGTCGGCCGGCTTCAATACGTCGAGCGAATGGACGACGCACGAGAGCGGTTCTAGAAACGCCGCCGCGACATACGAGAGATCCGCCGGTTTGGGAAAGGCGTTGCGCTCGACGATGCGCGCGGGCACTTCGATGTACTGCGCATAGGCACCAAGGATCATCGTCGTCATCACCGACTCGCACAGTTCCTCTTCTGCGCGCGCGCACCAAAAACACGATCCGCACGGCGCCGAATGCACGCACATGATCGGCGATCCGGGCACAAACACGGTTACGCCGGCCCCCACAGCCGCAACGTCTCCGGAAAACTCGTGTCCAAACCGCGTAGGCATCGGCATTTTTGGATGTCCGCGGCGGTACGCTTTCAGATCCGTGCCGTCGGTCAGCGCTGCGCGCACGCGTACAACGACCCCGCCGGGCGGCGCATCAGGGATGGCGACCTCGCGCACTTCAACGCGCTTCGGCTCGACCAGCACGGCGCACTGCATCACGGCAGGCACGTCACGAACGCAGTTCGCATCTGCTCGGGCAACGCCCGGCTTTTGTGGGTGCGGCGGTCCATGCACGCCACCACGAGCGTGAACGCGGCGCCGGGTTGCTCCGTTCGATCGTTGATGACGATCGTTTGCCATACGATCGACGACCCTCCGACGTGCCGAATGTGCGTGCGCAAGGTGAGAAAGTCGCCCATGTGCGCCGGTTTGTGATAATCGGCTTCGACGTGCACGCGCGGCAGCCAGATGTCGTACGTATCGAAGACCGTATGATACGGAAATCCTAACTCTGCGAAAAAATCCATTTCGGCGCGTTCGACTGCGCGCTGATACGCGGCAAAGTACATGATTCCGGCGATGTCGACGTCGGCCCACTGCACCATGATCCGCGTCTGGAAGATGCGCGCGCCCGGCGGCGTGGTGTCCTTAAACTGCGGCATGAACCGCGTAGCGCGCGAGCGGGTCGATCTCTATGTTGACGTAGTCGCCGCGATTGCGCGCGCCGAGCGTCGTCCGTGCAAGCGTTTCCGGAATGAGCGCGAGCTCGAACCAGCCCGGTCCGGTCGAAGCGACCGTTACGCTCACGCCGTCGATGCTGACGAACGCTTTTTCGCAGACATATCGCGCCAGCTCGGGCGCGAGCGCGATGCGCATGCGCTCGCCCTGCCCTTCCGCAGCGCGCGCGAGCACCTGCGCTGCTGCGTCGACGTGACCGTACACGAAATGGCCGCCCAACCGATCCCCCATTCGCAGCGAATACTCGACGTTGACGATATCGCCTTCGTGCAGTGTCCCCAGATTCGATCGACTCAGCGTTTCGGGCACCACGTCGAATTCGATCTCGTTGTGGTCGACCGCCGCGGCGGTGAGGCAGACGCCGTTGATGGCAATCGAATCCTTCGCCTCGACGTCTTCGTCCGAAGCGCCCTCGCAGCGCACGCGCAGTCGCGCGCCGCCGCCCGGAAGCGGCACGAGCCGCTGCACGTGGCCGCGATACGCGATGAGTCCGCTAAACATCGCGTTCGATCGTTCCCGACAGGAGCGCATCCGAGCCCAGCGTCTCGATCCGATCGAAGCGAAGTCCGGCATACGGCGCATGGGTCCTGCGCCAAGAACCGGCACGGCGCCGGGCGCATGGAGCAGCCGGGGTGCGATCAGCCAGTAAAAGCGATCGACGAGATCGGCCGCGAGCAGATTTGCAGCCATCGTGGGGCCGCCTTCACAGACGACGCTGGTGATGCCGCGTTCGCGCACGGCGCGCAGCGCAGCAGGTAAGTCCAGCTGCGTTTCATCGTCGGCGCCCACGAACACGACGTCGGCTACCGTATGCAGCGGCGAAAAGCGCGTCCGAGCACCGGCCGGCGCGAGCACGATCGTTTTCGCATAGCCGTCTTCCGAAGCAAATACAGCACTTTCGGGATTGACCGCATCGGTTTCGCACGCCACGATGCGAACGTACTCGCGTGCGCGACGATGCGGCGGGCGCACCGTAAGCCGCGGATCATCCACGCGCACCGTTCCGGCCCCCACGACGACGGCGTCGTGCGCGATGCGCAGCTCGCGAGCCAGCTCGCGCGCCTGCGCGCCCGTCAGCCATTCTTGCGTTCCCGGCTTCGATGCGACATAGCCGTCCAGCGACATCGCCATTTTGAGCGCGAGGTACGGGCGCTGCGCCCGAACGGCGCGCGCGAACGGTTCGACGATCCTCACGGCATCGGGATCTTCGGCTACTTCGACAACGATGCCGCGATCGCGCAAATAGCGAATGCCGGCACCGTCCGTCGCGGGATTCGGGTCGCGCGTACCGGCGACGACGCGAACGATGCCGGCGGCTGCGACCGCGTGCGAGCATGGCGGCGTGCGGCCGTGGTGGCTACAAGGCTCCAAGGTGACATACAGCGTTGCCCCACGCGCGCGTTCTCCGGCGGCGCGCAGCGCATTGACTTCGGCGTGCGCCTCGCCTGCGCGGTGGTGATAACCTTCGGAAACGATGTTGCCGTCGCGCACGACGAGCGCTCCGACGGCCGGATTAGGCGCGGTGCTTCCCGCTGCACGGCGCGCGAGTTCGCAGGCACGTTCCAGATAGACGCGGTCCGGGGGATCCACGGCGTTCGTATTAAGCTTTTGCGATCACGATTGCCTGTTCGACTCGCGCCCCGACGGCGCGCAACGTTTTGGCGCAGTCCTCGAGGGTCGCCCCAGTGGTGACAACGTCGTCCAACAGCACGACATCGAGTCCCTGCACGTCACCTCCGCGCCACGCGAAGCGGCCTGCGGCGGCCAAACGTGTCGCGCGATCCCGTCCGCGCTGGCGATCGCCGCGGATCTGCACGAGCCCCACCCGATGCGGCACAACGCCCGCTTCCGCCACGATTTGCGCCATGAGCTCGCACCCGTCGAATCCGCGCTCCCGCCTCCTTGCGGGGGTCGTGGGAACGGGCACGAGCGTGCCGCGGGGTGGTGCAATCTCCGCCAAGCGCTGCGCCATTGCGCGGGCGACGTCGCGGCGCCCGGACTTTAACGCCAGCACCGCGCGCCGCAGGCCGCCTTCGTACCGCCCCAGAGCGCCGACTTCCAGCGTTTCCAAGCGGCCTCGTGTGAGCGCACCTCTGGGCACGCACCGCTCGCATGCGCCGATGCCCAGCTCGCCGCAGCCGCCGCACTGCGGCGGAAAGATGAAATCGAGCAGCGGCGCAAACACATAACGCCTTCACGACCGCCGAGCAAAAAAACGAGAGGCAACGTTTGCCCGGCATGTCGATCTTTCGGCAGCCCATTCGTCTATGAGACACAGCCAACTGGACGAGAGGAGATTTGATGAAATACCTTGCCCTGATTTACAATCCGCCGGGTCTTTTCGAAAATATGCCGCAGCCCGATGCGGACCGAATGTTTGATGAATACTACGCCTTCAACGAGCGGGCGCGGGCAGCGGGCGTGGTCACCGGTGGAGCGCGTCTGGCTCCGGCCGGCTCCGCAACCACGGTGCGCGTGCAAGGCGGAAAACGCCTGGTCGCGGACGGTCCGTTTGCCGAAACCAAAGAGATCTTGGGCGGCTTCTTCGAATTGCAATGCAGCAATTTGGACGAGGCTCTAGATTGGGCCGCGCAAATACCGGGCGCGCGAGATGGATCGATTGAAATCCGGCCGGTCGTCGAAACATGAGGCGCTCGCGCGCGTCTTCGGACATGAGGCGGCGCGCGCGGTTGCCACGCTGGCACGCATCTTCGGCGATCTGCAGATCGCCGAAGATGCCGTTCAGGACGCATACGTCTTGGCGATTGCCCATTTCGAACAAAACGCGCTGCCGTCAAACCTCTCTGCTTGGATTTTTACGACGGCAAAACACGCGCTTATCGACCGCCTCCGGCGCGAGCAGAGCGGCCGCGCAAAACTCGCGGAGCTGGCGAAGAACGAAATCGCATCATCGCAAGAGCCGGACGAAACCGTGATTGCAGACGATCGCCTCAGTCTGATGTTCACGTGTTGCCATCCGGCGCTTACAACCGCAAGCCCAGATCGCGCTTATTTTGAGGGCGGTGTGCGGTATTTCGACGGGCGACATGGCCGCATCGCTCATCGAACCGGAGGCGACCGTCGCGCAGCGCCTGGTTCGTGCCAAACGCAAAATTGCACAAGCACGCATTCCGTTCGCGATGCCAAGCGCGGCTCAGTTGCCGTTGCGTCTCAGCGTCGTCCTCTCGGTCATTTATGCGATTTTCAACGCGGGCTACGCCGCCGCCAGCGGTACGGAATTGGTGCGCATCGATCTTTGCGATGAAGCCCTCTATCTGGCTCGTACGCTGAGCACGCTCATGCCCGATGAACCTGAAGCGCTAGCACTCTATGCTTTGCTGCTTTTCATGCACGCGCGGCGCGCCGCCCGCGTTTCCGACAAAGGCGAGCTCGTACCGCTGGAACGGCAAGATCGCAGTCGCTGGAAGTACGACGAAATTGCGAGCGGATTCGAATTTTACGACCTTGCTTTGCGCCACCGCACGGAAGGCCAGTTCGTGCTGGAGGCATCCATTGCCGCCGAGCACGTGCGTGCCGGCAGCGTCGAGGAGATCGACTGGAAGGCCGTTGCGAGATCGTACGATCGTTTGCGCAGCGTTTCCCCGAGCTTTGCGGTCGACGTCAACGCCGCAGTCGCGCACGGCTTTGCCTTTGGCGCGCAGGCGGCGCTTCTTCGACTGGATTCTTTAGCGAGGGCGCCGGAAGCGTCGCGGTATCACTACGTCCACGCTGCGCACGCCTGGGCACTGGAAAAGCAAGGCCGGTGCGATGAAGCGGCACAAGCGTATCGCCGCGCCCTTGCCCTATGCAGCAATGCTTCCGAAGCGGCTTTTCTGCAGGAGCAGTTACACAAGCTTCTGCGACTAGACGCGTGAGTGGTCGGGCTCGTTCGCAGCGATGACGCCGTCGAGCACTGCACCGGAAGGCACGTCGTAATTCATGCCCACGATGGCATCGACGAGCACGGCGCCGGCGCCGATGCGGGAGCCTTGCCATACGATGGAGCGTTCTATGCGAGCCGCGCTTTCAACGCGCACGCCCTCGCCGATCACCGATGGGCCGACGATTTGCGCGCCGGCGGCAACGTTCGCGCCGGGAGAAATCCACACGTTGCTTGTCACGGGCGCCTCGCCGGGGATTCGGAACACGCCGCCGAGCACGTCGTTCGTCGCACGTCGATACTCGGCCGGCGTGCCGATATCGCACCAGTACGCGCCGCGTGCGTCGAAGCCGTAGAACGCTTCACCCGCTTGCTGCAGCGAAGGAAACACGTCTTTGCCGAAGTCGTAAAAGACGCCCTGCGGAATATGCTGAAAAATTTCGGGTGTGAACGCGTAGATGCCGGTGTTCACGCGTTTGCTGCGTTCAGTGCCCGCAGCCGGTTTCTCTTGAAAGCCGGTAATCTTGCCGGCGGAATCGGTCACGACGACGCCGTATTGATCGACACGATCCCGCTCCACCAACCCAATCGTCGCGATCGCACGCGTGCGCGCGTGAAACTCCAGGAGTTCGTCGAGCGGCAGATCCGTCAGATCGTCGCACCCGACGACCACGAACGGCGCGCCTTGTAGAAAGTGCTTCATCTGCTCGACGGCGCCCGCGCTGCCGAGCAGCACGGACTCATGCAAATATTCCAGGCGCACGCCGAATTTCGATCCGTCGCCGAGCGCCGCAAGAATCAATTCGGGGAGATAGTGGACGTTGATGGCGATTTCGTCGAATCCGTACGACTTGAGATATCGAATGAGATGCACGGCGTTGGGTTCGCCAATGACGGGCACCAGCGGTTTGGGCACTGCTCTTGTCAGCGGGTAGAGCCTCGTGCTCAATCCGCCGGCCAGAATCATGGCTTTCATGCGTTCGGAAACCTCTTTCCCTTGGAAAGCCACGAACGCACGTTCTGGATTGCAATCAACAACACGAAACGCGGAAGCGCGAGCTGACGTCGCCAGCGATGCGGCTCCCTGAGCAGCCGGTAAAGCCATTCCATCCCGAACCGCCGCCACGCAGCAGGAGCGCGCTCGACCTTTCCGCCGATGACATCGAGCGATCCACCGACGCCGACACCGACGCCGCAGCGCGTTTCGCGCAAATGCTCAGCCAGCCAAAACTCTTGTCGGGGAAACCCGATGCCGGCGAAGAGCACGTGCGCGCCGGAAGCGCGAATCTGGCCGGCAATCGCGATTGAATCCTCTGCTTTGAAATATCCGTTCCGTGTGCCGGCGACGCGCAAACCCGGATAGCGCGCCTTCAACGAGCGAGCCGCATCCTGCGCGATGCCCGGAGCGCCGCCGAACAAAAAGACGCTGACGTTTTCGTGAGCCGCGCGCGCGCACACGTGCTCGATGAGCTCTACGCCGGTAACGCGTTCGCGCAGAGCTGCTCCGCGGGAGCGCGCGACCGCCAGGAGTCCAACCGTATCGCAGAGCGAGAGCGCGCAACCGTTTACGACGCTGCGATATCGAGCATCGCCCTGCGCATGGACCACCATCTCGGTTCCCAAAGTGACGACTTGCGCGCTCGCGCCTTCGCGCGCAAACCGGAGAATTGCGTCGGTGGCCGCAGCTGCGTCCATGACGTCGAGCCGGCATCCCAGGATGTCGAGGGAAGCATCTGCGCTCAATGCGAGAGCGCCGGTTCGCGGTAACGCGCGAGCAGCGGGAGCAGCTCTTGCGCCAATGTCTCGGGCATTGCGTCGAGCGGAAGACGACATTCTCCGACGTTGAAACCAGAGCTTGCGCATCGCCCACTTGATCGCGATGGGATTCGTGGTTGCAAATAGCGCCCGTATGAGCGGCAACAGCTCCAAATTGATCCGTGCCGCTTCCGCAGTATTGCCCGCGCGAAACGACTGCAGCATGGCGGCATATCGGCGGGAACACAGATGCGAGGCAACGCCGACCACCCCGTCGGCCCCCATCGCTAGGCACGGTAAGAAGAGATGATCGTCGCCGGCGTACACGAGGAATCCCGAGCTGCGCGCCGCCAGGATCGACGCGATTTGCAGTAAGTCGCCGCTGGACTCTTTGACGCCGGCGATGTTCTCGTGCGCTCGCGCAAGTTCGAGTAATGTTTCGGCCCGCATGTTAGCCGCCGTGCGTCCCGGAATGTTGTACACGATCACGGGCAGCCGCGTGGCGCGCGCGATCTCGCCGAAGTGGGCGAGCATGCCGCTTTGGGTGGGCTTGTTGTAATACGGAACGACGGCGAGAATCGCATCGGCGCCCGAATCCTGCGCTTCGACGGCGTTTTCAGCCGAATCCCGCGTATCGTTTGTGCCGGCGTTGGCGATGACGCTGGCGCGCGCGCCGACCGCAGCTTTGACCGCGGCAAACAGCGCCGACCGCTCCTCACGCCGGAGCGTTTGTCCCTCGCCGGTGGAACCGGCAACGACGAGCCCGTCATTGCCGCGATCGACCAGCCACGATGCCAGCCGAGCCGCCTCGCGCAGATCGACGTTGCCGCGATCGTCGAACGGGGTGATCATCGCCGTCACGATAGTTCCCAACTGCGTCATGTGTCCTCCGGACGTTCCAAATGAAAGCGGTCGTGCACGGCTTGTTCCGCGCGAGCCGCGGCGGCGCACGAAACCAGGATCGAAACCGTGATGCTGCTGTCCGTGCAATGGATAACTTCGACGTCCGCTTGCGAGAGCGCATCCACGATCTGCGCCACCACTCCCGGCGCGTCCCGCATGCCGGCTCCGACGACGGAAATCTTGGAGCAGCCCTCGCGCACGCGGACGGCCAGATTCAGATCGCCGAGCAGCTGACGAATCTCCGTTCCGCGATCGCCTTCGACCACGAACATGACGCCGGCCTGATTGATCGTCACTTGGTCGATCGAGATGCCGGCCCGTGCAATGCGTTCGAACATCTGCAGTTCGACTTCCATGCGACGTTTGCGGTCCTCGATGTCCCCGCGAATCACGCGAATCCACGTGACGCGACCGGACGCCGTCACGCCGGTAACCGGTGCCTCATGTTCGACGTTCTCGTCGACGATCGTACCCGTGCCGGTACGCAAGCTCTTGATCGCATACGTCGTGCCGGTGCGCTGCGCGAAGTCCGCGGCTTTGTGGTACATCACTTTTGCGCCGTGCTGAGCGAGCTCGGTCATTTCTTCCAAACTCGCCCGATCGATCGTATGCGCGCCGGAGATGCGGCGCGGATCGCCGGTCATTGCCCCCGCGACGTCGGTATAAATGTCCACGCGTTCCGCGCCGAGCGCGTGGCCGATGGCGATAGCCGTTAAATCCGTTCCGCCGCGTCCGAGCGTGGTAATTTCGCCGTCTTCGCTGATGCCTTGAAAGCCCGCGACGATCGGAATAGCGTCGTCGGCCAGCGCTTCCAGCACGCGCGCGGGATTCACGCGCACGACGCGCGCGTCGCCGTGCCGTTTGTCGGTGATGATGCCGGCTTGCGCGCCCGTGAGCGCCAGCGCTTTAAGACCCGCCTCTTCGACGGCGGCGGCGAACACCGCGGCGGAAATCGTTTCACCGCATGAAACGAGCATGTCGGCCGTACGCATGTTGCCTCGCCCGTTCATCAGCGCAAGCAGCGCATCCGTAGCGTAGGGCTCCGGCGTTCGGCCCATCGCGGAAACGACGGCGACCGGCAGATGTCCGCGCCGGCGTTCCTCGCGCAAACGTGCAGCGGCCGATGCGCGCAGCTGCCGCGTCGCGAGCGAGGTGCCGCCGAATTTGAGGACGACGATGCTGCTTTGGCGCACGGGCTACGGCAAGAACGTCCCGCGCTGCATCAGCAGTTCGAGTATCTGCACGCCGTTCGTGGCCGCGCCCTTGCGTAACTGGTCGCCGACGACCCACATTTGGAACGAGCACCCGTCGCCCTCGCACGGCCGCAGGCGTGCGACGTGAATGTAATCCGTGCCCTCGACCTCGCGCGGAGTGACGATATCATCGCGATGGAATACCACGCCCGGCGCTGCTTCGAACTGCGCCGCAAGATCGTCCGCCGACGCCGGACTCTCCGTTTCAAAGAACACCGCTTCCGAATGAGCCGTGCGGACGGGAACGCGCACGGCCGTTGCGGCGATCTGCAACCTGGGCAGTTCGAGAATCTTGCGTGTTTCGTCGCGAATTTTGCCTTCTTCCGCGGTGGACCCGTCTTGTTCGAACGCGCCGATCTGCGGCACGACGTTGCCGATTGCGGGGCCCTCGCCTCGATCGAACTCGTCGAGCGCGGCGCGCCCCGCCCCGCTGATCGCTTGATACGTCGCCACGCGCACGCGCCGGAGCCCGGCGCAATCGCGCACAGGTGCGAGCGCCAAGCACAAGATGATGGCGGTGCAGTTGCCGATGGGAAACAGCCGGTCCTGGGGTTGCACCACGTGCGCGTTGATCTCGGGCACGACGAGCGGCACGTCCGCGCGCAGCCGGAACGTCGCGCTGTTGTCGATCACCACAGCGCCTCGCTCCAGCACTGCAGGCGCAAACCGCGCGCTGGCGTCCTCGGAGGTAGCGAAAAACACTGCGTGGTACTCGCGCAGCGCCTCATCGGTAACCGGCTGCACCGCAGCGCGCGCACGCGATGCGAACAGCCCCACGCGCACAACCGGAACGCTGCGCTCCTGGAGCACTCGTACGATCGTCTCGCCGACGACTCCTGTTGCCCCGACTACCGCAACGTTCATGTGCGGCTCTTCGGATCCAGTACGGCGTCCAGTCCTACATGCAGCCCCTGCAGAGCATGCACGTTCCGAACGGCCATCGCGATCCCCGCGGCAAAGCACTCGCGCGAGAACGCGTCGTGACGAAAGGTCAGCAATTCACCCGTATTCCCGAACAGCACTTCTTGATGCGCGAGGAGCCCGCGCAATCGCACGCTGTGAATCGGTATCTGCGCGGGTCCACCGCCCGCCTTGATGGCGCCGGCAGTTGCAGCGGCCGTTCCGCTGGGTTTATCACGCTTGTCTTCTCTATGCATCTCGACGATCTCGACGGTAGGAAAAAATTCGGCAGCCTGTTGCGCAAACCGCGTCATCAGTACCGCGCCGATCGCGAAGTTCGGCACGAGCAGCGCGCCGACGCCGCGTTGCCGGCACAGCGCCGCAAGCCCTTCGCGTTCCGCATCGTTCCACTCGCTCGAACCGATGACCGGCGACACGCTCGATTCAACGGCGAGGCGCGCTGCGCGCTGCGTCGCCGGTCGAGTCGTGAAATCCACCAAAACATCGGGCCGCTTCTGCGCGATCAACCGCTCGAGATCGTCGTCAATCTCTTCGCCGGCGTCGCGCACGCGCGCGAAACCCCCGGCGTACTGAAGATCCGGCGCATGCCGTATCGTCTCGCAGGCCAGGCGCCCCATGCGTCCCAGCGCTCCGGCGACGGCTACGCGTATCAAGCCGCGGGCAGGACGTTACACTTTTTCGAGCGGCGCATACTTGAGCATGACCATCTTCTGCCCGACGTTGGGAAAATCGATGGTCACCAACCCATCGCCGCCCGCGCCAACGACGTCGCCGATCGTGCCCTCGCCCCACTTGGGATGCCGCACGCGATCGCCCTTGTGCAGGTTCATGCTCATGCCCGCGCCTGCGGTCTCGTGGATCGACACTTCACGCCACCGGCCGCCGGCCGGACGCGGCAGCACCACGCCGCCGAGCATCTCGATGTCCGGCATCTCTTCCAAGAAACGCGATTTCGGGTGCGCGAACGTATTGCCGAACAACGTGCGCCGCTCGGCATACGAGAAGAACAATCGGTCCATGGCGCGCGTCACGCCGACGTACGCCAGCCGGCGCTCCTCTTCCAATTCGGTCATGTCGACGAGCGCGCGGGAATGCGGGAAGACACCTTCTTCCAAGCCGGTGAGAAAAACGTTCTGAAACTCCAAACCTTTGGCGCCGTGCAGCGTCATCAGCGTCACGTACGACGATTCGGCGTCCAGCGCGTCCAGGTCGCTGATGAGCGCGATATTCGCCAAAAAGCCCGCGAGCGTGGCGTCCGATTCGGCGGCTTCGTACTCGCGCGCGACGCCGACGAGCTCTTGCAGGTTTTCCAAACGCGTCCGGGAGTCCACGGTGTCTTCGTTCCGCAGCTCGCGCACGTATCCGGACTCTTCCATGACGGCCACGAGCAAATCGGCGATCGAATAATCCTTGGCGCGGTCGCGAAGCGTTTCGATCAGTTCGGCAAAGCGCTCCAGTTCCTTGGTCTTTTTGGGAACGGCCTTCTTGAGCAGTTCCTTGTCGAACACGGCTTGTCCGACGGACATTCCGGCTTGATTGGCCGCGGCGACCAAACTTGCAAGGGTCTGTTGCCCGATACTGCGGCGCGGAACGTTGACGATGCGCTTGAACGCCAGCGCGTCCGCTGGGTTCTCGATATAGCGAAGGTAGGCCACGATGTCTTTGATCTCGGCGCGAGCGTAGAAGCCGACGCCGCCGACGACGCGATACGGAATGCCCTCGGCAATCAGCGCTTCTTCGAAGACGCGCGACTGCGCGTTGGTGCGGTAGAGCACCAGAAAATCCCGGTATGCCGAGCCTTCGCGAACGAGTTCTTTAACTTTTTCGATGACGTAGCGGGCTTCGGAGCGTTCCGTATCGGCACCAAATGCGGTGATCTTCTCGCCTTCGGAGCGGTTCGTGAACAGATTCTTGGCCTGCCTCGTCTTGTTGTTGCCGACCAGCGCGTTGGCAGCGTCGAGAATGGTTTGCGTGCTGCGATAGTTCTCTTCGAGCGTAAAGACTTTGGCGCCCGGAAAGTCCTGCTCGAAGCGCAGGATCATGCGATAGTCGCTGCCGCGCCATGAGTAGATCGACTGATCGTCGTCGCCGACGACCGTGACGTTCTTGTGCTTGTCGCCCAGAATCGCGATGAGGCGGTATTGCGCGAAGTTGACGTCCTGATACTCATCGACCAGGATGTATTGAAACCGCTTTTGCCACTTCGTTCTGGTGGGCTCGTCCTTTTCGAACAAATCGATTGTGCGAACGATCAGATCGTCGAAGTCCAAACTGTTCGACTCCGAGAGGCGGCGCTGATACTCGGCGTAGACGTTTCCGTAGCGTTCGCCCAGAAAAGACGTGTTGCGCTGGTGATACTGCTCGGGCCAGATCAGTGCGTTCTTCGCTTTGCTAATCTCCGACAAGCACGCGCCGGGCGTGAGCTGCCGCTCGTCGTAATCGAGATCCGCCAAAATGTCTTTGACTAGGGAACGCTGATCCGCATCGTCGATAATGGCGAAGTTCGACGAAATGCCCGCGCGGCCGCCGTCACGGCGCAGCATCCGCACGCACATCGAATGAAACGTGCCGACCCACAAGTCTCGGGCCGCGCTTCCGACCATGCGTTCGAGGCGAGCTTTCATTTCACCGGCGGCTTTGTTGGTGAACGTCACGGCTAAAATGCGATCGGGTGCGACGTCGAGTTCGTTGAGCAAATATGCAATCCGGTGCGTGAGCACGCGGGTTTTTCCGCTGCCGGCGCCGGCGAATATCAAACAGGGCCCGTTCGCATGGCGAACGGCGGCGGATTGTACGTCGTTGAGGGCTTCGGTCTGCAAGATCATCGAGTATCTCTTCGACACACGATGAAAAACGGCCTCGGTGGCCGCTTTTCCCCGCAAAAACCAGAATCTAGCGCGCTACGGAAAGTGCCGCTGCCGGTCGAGCCGCGAGCGCATATGCGGCTGCCAGGTATGCCAACGTCGACTCCGAGCCCATGTTCATATTGACGGAAGTTTCGTTTAATCCGTCGAGGCAGCCGCCGTTGCGAGCCATGACGATGCCGCGCGAATTTCGGCCGTAATACCATTCCAAGCCCAGATGCGCCGTGCTGCGATACGCCGGATCGCCCGTGGCATCGTAAGCGACCAGCGCCGCATCGATGAGCGAAACGCCCTCCAGGGGCTGCTGGGAGTACTTGGCCTTCACGCCGCCGCGGTGGTACCAGCCCTCGTTCCCGACGGGGACGTAGACGCCGTCCTCGATGGTGGCGCGCTGATAAAAGTCGAAGGTGCGCAGTCCGGTAGCAACGAGCTCGTCGTCTCGAAGCGTGAGGCCGGCTCGCAGCATCGCTTCGGGCAAGCGGGCGTTGTCGTACGTCAGCGCGTTCTCATACCACTGCCAATCGGCATCGCGAACGTTCAAATACTCCTGGCGCAGGCTTTGGGCGAGAGCACGAAGATGCCGCTGGTAATACGGCACGTCGCGGCCTGCAATGCTGGATTCGCAAGCGTGCGCGAGCCCGATTGCGGCGTATGCCTGTGAGCGCGGGTACGAAAGCCAGTCGAGCGAGCGCAGCGCTTTGCCGAAGAGCTTGCGGGAAACGTGGCGCCACGAATCGCGCGGCGCATAGCGCATGCCGTAACCCAGCGACCAGAGCGCCCGGCCGACCGAATCATGCGTGCCGACGCTGTCCAGCCACTGACGGTCGTAACCCATGAAGTTGTGGAATCGACCATCGTCGATTTGCGCATCGTGCAGAAACGAAAGGTATGTCGAAGCCAGGCGTTCCGCGACGGCATCGCCGCGATCTATTTCCAGCTTGGCCAGCACGACCATGTACGCGCGTGAAACGTCGTCGGTGCAGTATCCGGTCGAACGGTTCGGGACGTCCTCGATAGCATGCTGAATAACGCCCACGTCGTCGCTAAGTGCGAGCAAGTGATCGAGCGTAGGCAGGGCGCGCTTCTCCGTCGCGGCGTCCGAATTTATTCTAGGCAGAATGCACCAGCTCCATTTCCTGAGGAGCAAGCTCGCTAAAGAGCTTGCCGTATTCCGCGGCGACGTGCGGCCACGTCATTTGACGTCCGAAACGATAGGCGCGCCGCTCCGTCGCACGCCGCAGCGCCGCATCGTCGAGCAGCGCCGTCACGATGCGCGCGATGGACGTTGCGTCGCGGAAGTCGCACAAAAATCCGCGATGATTCGCCAGCACTTCCTGCGCGTAGAGGTACGGAGTGGAGACGATGGCCTTGCCGCAGCCGACCGCGTACGCCAGCGTACCGCTGACGATTTGCGTGGGATTCAGATACGGCGTCAAATAAATGTCCGTGGCTTCCAGATAGCTGACGAGCTCGTCGAAGTCCAAATACTTGTCGATGAGGTGCACGTTGTTCTGCAGGCCGTAGTCGCGCACTAACTGCTGCAGGGATTGCCGATACGATTCCCCTTCGTGGCGGCGCACGACGGGATGCGTTTCACCTAAAATCAAATACAGCGTTTCGGGGTGGCGTTTGACCACCGCGCGCATCGCTTCGATCGCGTACTCCAAGCCTTTTCCGCGATTGATCAGCCCGAACGTGGAGATCATCATGCGTTCGCCGATGCCGAACGAGGCCTTAAAGGGCGCCGTGTCGCGAAACTCGACGTCCGGCACGCCGTGATGGATCACTTGCACGCGCGACGGATCGACGCGGTACACGCGATCGAGCAAGTCGCGTCCGGTTTCCGAGAGGACGACCGCGACGCTCGCATAGCGGCACAGTTCGCGCGTGACGCGCAGCATCGTTTCGTCGGGCTCCGGCAGCACGGTGTGCATCGTCAGGACGACCGGCTTCTCGACGCCGGCCATCAGATCGACCAGCCACTCCCCGCGTTCGCCGCCGAATAGTCCGTACTCGTGTTGAATGTTGAGTACGCCGGCGGGGTGCGCGTTGACGATCGCCGCGACGTCGCTATAGGATTCACGCCGATTCTCTTGCAGACGCGCAACGACTTCAGGACCGTATTGGCGCACTTCGCCGCCTGGTTCGTCGATCGCAATGATCTCGCTGCTGGTGTGGAACGCGCGATCGAACGAGTCGACGACGTCCTTCGTGAACGTCGCAATGCCGCACTCGCGCGGGGGGAACGAACCCATGAACATCGTGCGCGGAACAGAAGCCACGGCGAGCGCGTCTTGGGGTCTGCCTATCACGAACGATCTCCATACGCCGGCTGGGGAATACCGTGCTGGAACAGGTGACAAGGCCGGCGGGCGTGCCTCCTGTAACGACGAGCGATTTATACCCTTTGTCGCATAAAGGGTAAACCTTTAGGACTAGTTTGGGTTGCGCTAGCTTACTCTTGCCGAAAGCGAGCGGCCGGTTTATGTGCTGCCGATCGGCGCAGCCGGGCCAATGCGCGAACCAGGCGGCGCGACAGTCCCAGCTTCGATGACAACGTCGTGCCCGATGACGCTGCCCGCACCGATGCGCGCGCGCGCGCCGACGCGTGACCCGCCGGCAATAATCGTTTCCTCGACGGTCGCGCCTTCTTCGACGAGCACGCCGTCCCACAGCACGCTCTCGCGCACGACCGCGTTCGCTGCGATGCGACACCCGGCTCCCAAAACGACGTTCGGTCCCACTTTGGCAGCGGAATCTATCTGCACGCCTTCTTCGATATGCACGGGCGGAATAATGTTGGGCGTGCTTGAGGATCGTTCGCGCAACGTGCCGGACCCAGGGCCGCTGATGCCGGGCGCAAGTTCGAGCGGCATTGCGCCCGAGAGAATGTCGCGATGCGCGCTCAGATAATGCTCGGGTCGTCCGAGATCGATCCAGTAATCGGAGGTCGTATAGGCGTACAGCGCCCCTCCTTCCGCCAAGAGCTTCGGAAACGTTTCCCGCTCGATCGAAACGTTGCGGCCCGGCGGAATCATCGCCAGTACGGCGGGTTCCAGTAAATACGTGCCTGCGTTGATTTCATCCGTCGGTTCGGTGCCTTTGGCGGGCTTTTCGACGAACTGCGCAATGCGGCCGGTTTGATCGTGCACCACGCATCCGAACGCGGACGGGTCTTCTACTTTGATGAGGTGCAGCACGCCCATGCCGCGCTTTTCTTTGTGATAGTCGATCATGTCCGCAAGGTTGAGGCTGGTGAGCACGTCGCCGTTAAGCACGAAGAACGGGCCGTTGATGTGCTGTTCGACGTTTTTGATTGCGCCGGCGGTCCCGAGCGGTTCGTCTTCGATGACGTACGTGATGCGCATGCCCAGGCGCGCGCCGTCGCCGAAGTATTCCGTGATCGCTTGCGGCATGTAGCCGGCGGGCAAAATCACGTCGCGAATGCCGACGTTGTAGAGCCGTTCGAGCGTGCGAGCCAGGAACGGCACGTTCATGATCGGCACCATAGGTTTAGGCGTCCCGAACGTCAAGGGGCGCAGACGCGTCCCCTCGCCGCCGACCAACACGATTGCCTGCACGACGTCCTCCGCAAAAGCAAGGAGGCACCGAGTTGCGCCTCTGTACGGGGTATTCCCTGCGGCGCGCGGCTATGAAACGCCGCTTGCATGATGCGCGCGAGGTTATGTAGTATAGGCTGCGCTGGCGAGCGCTACTGTACCATTCCGGGTTCATCTATGGTAGATTCGTGGCTCTGAACTTCGTCACGGTGGTTCGAATCCATGACCCGGAGCCAGCGCGGCCCTATCGTCTAGAGGCCTAGGACGCCGCCCTCTCACGGCGGTAACACGGGTTCGAATCCCGTTGGGGCTACGAAATTCAAATGCCTGATTTCCGTGAGCGTTTTTTGCTGTCGTAGTCGCAGGTAGTCACGGGACTCCGCCGAGCCGAGGCTTTCAATGAATGCGGAATAGCAAGCGCAACTTGGTCAGCGTCGGCTTCGCAGAGCAAGCTTAGCCGCTTGCAGCGGGACGCCTGCGCAAATGCTGCTCCCGACGACAATTGCCCGGACGGATCACGGCAAACAAGCCGTCGACGCAGCTGTATGCTCCTCCGGGCGATCCAACACCGAACGGGCCTATTTTACGCGGCTGCTGCGGAGAATTCTTCAATCTCGACCATCACGGTGAGCAAACGAAAGGCTCCGCAATCCGCGTAACGGCGCTTTTATACAAACTGTAGCAAATCATCGCCTGTACTGTGCTATAGGGTTGGCACACCATCATGCGACGATCGGTTTCATGCCAAGATACGACTGGAGCCAGGTGCAAGCGTATTACAATTCAGGCCATAGCCTTAAAGAATGCCGCGAACATTTGGATTTTCCCCTTGGGCGTGGAGCCGATGCAATTCGTCGAGGTCCTAATTGCCCCGCGACGTGCGCGCACAACTCCAGCTTTGCTTTATCTCAGCGAAAGGAACTCACGTTATGGCCATGAAGCTAAGGCTGCATCGCAGCACGGGCATTCTTCAGCCGCATTGCGCTGAATGCGGACTAACCCACTGGGTTGGGGAAATCTGTCGCTTGCATCTCGACCACATCAACGGCGTATGCGACGATCATCGGCTCGAAAACTTGCGCATTGCTGTGCCCAAACTGCCATAGTCAAACCGCATACATTTAGCGGACGCAATACCAAGCGCCGACGTCTCGTGCAAGATAAACGAAGTAAAGTACGATTGGGCAGCGGTTCAGCGATATTACGATGATGGCCACAGTTCTTTGCACTGCCGAGAGCTGTTCGGATTTGTCAGCTGCTCCTGGCACAAGGCGCTAAAGCGAGGCGACATGCGTACGCGGCCATCCACGCCTGGAGTTGCGCCTGCTGCTGCAGCGCTCCAAGCAGCCGGACTCGCTATTAAACGCGCCGTCTGTTGCCAGACGGCGTTTTGCACGCACGCTTACGCAGATGCGGCATTTTCGAATGGCGAGGAAAACCGCTCTCGATCCAACTCGACCACATTAACGGCATAAACGACGACTACCGCCTCGAGAATCTGCGCATGCTGTGCCCCAACTGCCACAGCCTCACCGAAACGTACGGCGTGCGAAACCGCAGCCGGATACTACGCGTGGCGGGCGCGTGAACGAAGCGAAAGCGCAAAACCCGGCGAGCACCCTCAAAGGCAAGAAGCGCCGGCATTTTCGCATCACCACTCCGTCTTCGCACAACTATTCCACCGCGGAGAACGTGCTGAACCGGCAATTCCGAGTCACAAAGCCCGATACAGGATGCACCGAAGCTTAAGACGCTGTCGCCCCTTGTTCATGGAAGCCTCAGGAATCTCCAGTAGAACGCTGCGAAGATCAAGACGATTCCAATATTCACGATTAGCCGTTCCCAGAATCGGTTTCTGAAGAACGCGAAATCTACACCGGCTATGACGGCTACCATCGCCACCACATAGACTACGATAGTGATGTGTCTGCCCATTTCAGTCCCTCGTTCAATCGTGACGGGAATCGCTATTTTGAGTTTTCCATCACGTGATCAGCGCCCCGTACCCAGCGCTACCGGGCTCGGACGCTGCGCGGAACAGCCCGGGGAGGCTGGGTCCCCTTCATAGACACTCAGTCTTCGTTTGGCTCTGCTTCGCCCCGTCATGAATATGTCGGCTGCCGTGCAAACCGGGTATACAGCCGTCATGTGAATGCAACATGGCCGAGCGAATCGCACAAAGTCGACGTCAAGCCCGCATGCGCCCCAATGCAGCGCAGAACCGCTAGTGCAATGCGACAACCCGGCGGCAAACGATACGGCCGGAAGTCCTGGCACATAGCGCGGCACGGGCGATACGCTCGTACCGGAGTGAGTTGAACGGAGGGTGATATGGCATCGTGCGCGTGTTCCAGTTGCGGAGCCATCTGCGCAGCGAGCGCGGCTAGCTGCGCCGCATGCGGTGCGGCGATCGCCGGGACGATGGCCGCCACTACGGCCGCCGCAGCAGCACAGGACCGTAAGCTCGAGCCGCAAGGCTCGCGTGCGAGCATATTTTCGCGTATCGCGGAGATCTTTTCCCGCCGGCGTTAGACGAAACTTCTCACGAGCGCCATCCCCGCAAACGCAGCCAGAAACCCACCGCCGACGCTGATGGCGACATAAGTTATAGCAGGCACGGCAGCAGCCCCGTCGGCCATCGTCACGGACTCGTATGCAAAGCTCGAAAAGGTCGTGAAGCCGCCCAGCACGCCGGCAACGAGAAAGGCGCGCGTTAGGGGCGTTATCCAGATCGATCGCGTCAGGGCGAACTCGGAAACGATGCCGATGAGCAGGCAACCCAACAAATTGATCGTCATGGTGCCGTAAGGGAAGCCCGGGCCGAATCGCTGCAGAAAAACGACGCCCAACAGGTAACGGCATGCGGACCCTATTCCGCCGCCCGCAAACACGGCAATTACCGTGCGCCAATCGATCACGGCGTCGCGCGATCGATGGGAACGAGCCTGCACCGTTTCAAGCGTCAGCAGTCCGCGCGCAATGTTTTGTTTGAGCCAGGGCACGATTGCCTCGATCTTTTCGCGGGTATCGATCACCTCGATGACCACCGGGAGATCGCCGGCAAAATCGATCGCGCGCGCCGTGCGAACGCGGCCGTGCATGCCAAAACCTTCGATGCCTTTGAGCACCGTGGCGCCGGGAATACCTTGCCGCCGCAACTCTTCTACGAGTACGGCGTAGAGAGGCTGATTTTGGAGCCGCGCGCTTTCGCTAAGAAAGATCCGCAGCAGCGTTCGCGTTTCGATATTCATAAAAAAACTCCGGACAATTCGCGTCGAGCGCGTTGTCAGGAGTCATTGGCGTGCGAGCGGTTCGCGAAGCTTCTTCGCCGGCGAACTCCTCCGCCGTTGCCGCTTCATTTCCCGTGCCGGGCGGCGCCTCCTGCACCTTTGCGATATCGTTACGGTTTCCCCAAGCGCAAATAGCTGGCTGCTTCCAGCGTGATCATTCCTTCCCCGATCATCGCTTTGAGACGCGGTAAAATCGTCAGAAGCCGGTCCTCTTCTTCAACTACTTCAATCAGGATGGGAAGGTTCGGGAACCACGAAAGCGGCTTTGCGACGTGCAGCTGGTCGTGCGAACCGTAGCCTTCGATTCCACGGAATACGGTGGCTCCGGAAATATGCTCGCGACGCAGCAGTTCCACTATCGCAGTATAGAGCGGCTGCAGACCGCGGCGGTCCTTCTCGTCCACGAAGATCCGCATGAGTTTTCCGTCGCGAAACCCTTCCATACCGCTTCTATCTTTATTCCGGTGGGTTTTTACACCCTCGCCGGCGGCCCCATCCACACCGTTTGCGGGTTTACGAACTCCCGAATGCCGAAGTGCGATAGTTCGCGCCCGTTGCCTAGCCCGTACCGTGAGGCGTTTGCCAGCAACACAGCTTCACCGCCGTTTGCAGCGGTGATGACCGCCGCCGCAGGGCCAAACGTTTCTTCAGTAAACATAGGCATGTCCGGGCTTACGTCGGCCACAATGCCCACGACCCGCAACTTGGGTGGATCGATGACGGCAATTTCATTCAAGGCGGCGATGTTTTGATACACATGGGTCCGCGGGCCGATATCAGATACTCCGCCTTGTGTCCGGGTAACTTGATGACGGCGATCTGCTTCATGGCGACCTGTAGAAACGCAGTACGCTCCGGCTGACCGGATCAACTTCGGATACGGTTCGCGCGAGGCGGCGATGCGGGAACGAGAATCATTTCATTGCCTTTGCTACGGAATGAACTGCTTGGGGAGCGCTTGGAACCCCGCAGGCGCCGCTTGCGTGCCCGGAACGTGCATTGGACGAATGCCCAGGCTTGCGCAACTCATCTGAGCGGGAAACGTGTTCACGATGCGCTTGGGAATAATCGCCTGCGAAGGTGCAATCGGTGCGCGCTTGCCGCCCAGGCGCTGCGGGTCGAACGCTCCCGCTAAGTTTGTGAGCCGAGGGTTGGCATCACGCGGCCCTTCAGGCATGTACGGCTTTTCGTCGGGAAGCGTAGCGAGCGGCGGCAAATCGAAGACGCTGTCGATAAACTGCACGACAGACGTCGTGTCGCCGAGATCGTGAACCACGACGCCTGATTTCGCATACGGTGAAATCACGATGAACGGCACCCTGGGACCGTCCCCGCACGCGTGTCCGTCCCAGCATCGCTCGAAACTCGGCGGAGGCACATGATCGTAAAAGCCTCCGTCATCGTCCCAGGTGACGATCACGGCCGAGTCCTTCCAGTACCGGCTTCGGGCGATCGCATTGACGTACGTCGCGACGAACGACTCAGCCACCTGGCGATCGGAATCACCGGTGCCCGGATGATCGTCGTCGCCCAAGAAATATTTCTGAATAAAGGCCGCTTCGTTTGCAGGCTTCCAACCGAACCGGTTGTAGTTGCTGCCCTTTATGTAATAGACGCCGCGATCGGGCAGCGCGCCGGACCGTATCGCAGGAAGCAGCACGCTCAAAGGATGGACGTGCGTCCAAAACACATCGTTGTGGCGCATGAATGCAAAATACTGCGGCGCGTTGTGATGCGCCGAATAGCCGGCTAGGGCGGCTCGCGTCGGGCCGTTGTAGCCTTCTTGATACCAGCCCCAAGGAACCGCAATTCGGCCGCTGCGCGCCACCTGACGCAGGTCTTCGCGGACGCCGTCGAGGTCGTTGGTCGCCTCGGCGTCGCTGCGCCCGTTCAGCGTAAGCATCACGGTCGCATAGCGCTGTGGAATTTGCAACTTTTCTCTGGGCTTGCCGGGATACGGTCCAAACGGCGGATCGATGCTGTTTTCGACGGGAACGCCGGGGCCTGAGCCGGCCTGGTTGACGATTTCCGACGGATTGCGCGCGGCCTGCGTCTGTCCGGTCTGGCCGGCAATGACTTCGATGTTTCCCGGCGTTGACGGCCCCGTCATTGCTTGAAAGAAATGGTCGAAAAGCGCGAACGTTTTCGCATACTTCCATAGGAAAGGCAGCGTATCGCAGTCGTAGTACGCCATCGTCAACTGCCCAAGGCGACGTTGGTCATCCGTGCCGTAGCCGTCCTTCGCCGACGAGCGCTCCTGCACCGAAACGAATTCATTCATGCGGCCGCCGTTGATCTTCTGCAGCAACGCGGCTCTGGAATGGTCGGGACTTTCCACGTCGGGATCGGCAATCCGAAACGGCGTCATCCACTGCTTCGCAATCGGATCGTACTGACGAAAGCCGTGTAGTACGGCCGAAATGGTGTTGAGGTTGTCGGCGCCCGGATACGTTCCGAAGTAGTGATCGAAGGATTCGTTTTCCTGATAGATGATGAATACGTGCTTGATGTGCGAACGTAAAAGACGCAGCGACACGTCCTCGTGCGTCCCGCCCGACGTCGTTGCCGTCAGGAGCAGACATGCTGCCGCCAGCACTATGCCGAGCGGCCATGGAGCGTTTTTCACAGGCTGTTAGCTCCTCTGCGTGAGCGAAAACGTGAAGGGGCTAGCATGACATCTTGGCAACTTCACCTCTTTGGCTCGCTATTCTTACCGGTTCCATCGGTAATTTGCCCAGTGCCAACCTTGCGCGAGCAATTCCGACTGAGCGTTCTGGACGTATGAACCTATTGGCGGTACTGGGCCGGATATCGCGTACGTTTGCCGCCGGCGTGCGAACGGCCCATTTGGCGCGCGTGAACGAAAGGGCCGTCACCACGCGGCAATTCGGCGACGAAGTGCTCAGGAGGCTGTAACCCGATCCCGCTCTCCCAAATCGGAAAACAGCTCGAACAAGTCGCGCTTCTGCTCAAAGCCGATTCCCGGCGCGCCGGGCGGCGCAACGGTGCCTTCGTGAACCGCGGTTGCATCCGCCAAGCCGCCGAACGGAACGAAACTGCTGGGGTTTACTTCAGCGCCGCCTAAGCCGAACGCGGCGACGACGTGCTGCGAGAACAGATGGCCGCCGTGCGGCCAAAACGCCGAGCGCGGCCAGCCCTGCGCGTCAAACGTCTCCAGGATTTGCACGAAGCCTCCCAGACCATAGCAATGCACCGGATCGAAGAGCAGAATGTCGCGGTCGCTTCGCAATCCGCCGTAGCGCAGCAGCAGCTTCGCTTCGGCCGAGGAGAACAACGCTTCGCCCGACGCGATCGTACCGGGATACACCGACGCGATGCGAGCTTGCGTTTCGAAATCGAGTGGATCGCAGACATCCTCGAACCACCATAATCCGTACGGCTCCAGCGCACGTGCAGCCGCTAATGCGTGCTTCGCATCGTAGGCGTTCATTGCATCTACGGCCAGACACTCCGGCCTGCCGATTACCGCGAGCACCGCTTCGATTCTGCGCAGATCCGCATCGAGCGGCGCGGAGCCGATCTTGATTTTGACGCGCGTATAGCCCGCATTCAAAAACGCGCGAACCTCGTCACCGAGCTGCGCCGCATCGTCGCCGGGATACGGATAGCCGCCGCCGGCGTACACGGCGATCCGTTCCGTGGGACGCGCGAGTCGCGGGACAGAAGCGGCCAGATAGCGATGCAGGGGCTCGCCGGCAATTTTTGAGGCCGCATCCCAAAGCGCCATGTCGAGCGTTCCCACGGCGACGCAGCGTTCGCCGTGGCCTCCCGCCTTCTCGCCCTGCATCATGATCTGCCAGGCACGCAGCGGATCGAGCTCTTCTTTTGCCGCCAGCAATCGCGGCGCGAACCGCTCGCGAATCAGACCGCTCTGCGCGAATCGGCCGATCGATGAAAACCCGTAGCCGATTACGGCTTGGCCGTGCAGGGTTACGTCCGTCGTGATCGCCACGATGCTTGTCGTTAGTCCGCCCGACGGCAGCAGCGGATCCTTGAAGCGCGAAATGCGCACAGGACGCTCGCGAATCTCGACGATGCGCACGCATTGCGTATTCCATGCAAAGGAACGCTCTTCCGCCGCCACGCACACTCTGCGAATGTCCGTTCGAATCGGTGTCGATCTGGGCGGCTCGAAAATCGAGATCGTCGCGCTCGACGCAAGCAAAGCGTTGATGCGGCGGCGCATCCCGACGCCCGCCGGCGATTACGATGCCACGCTCGACGCGATCGCGAATCTGGTGCGCGAAACGGAACGTGCCCTGAACGCTGCGGGGACGCTCGGCATCGGCACGCCGGGTGCGATCGCGCCGGCAAGCGGCCTGATCAAAAACGCCAACAGCACCGTGCTCATCGGCAAGCCGCTCAAACTCGATCTGGAACGCGCGCTGCAGCGGGAGATCCGCATGGCGAACGATGCCGACTGCTTCGCGCTGTCCGAAGCGGTGGACGGCGCGGGTTGCGATGCGAGCGTGGTCTTCGGCGTGATCCTCGGCACGGGCGTCGGCGGCGGCATTGCCCTCGACAAATGCATCGTGCAAGGCCCCAACGCCATCGCCGGAGAGTGGGGCCACAACCCGCTGCCGTGGCCCGCGCCGCAAGAACTGCCCGGGCCACGATGTTACTGCGGGAAGCGCGGCTGCATCGAAACCTTTTTATCGGGTCCTGCGCTCGCGCGGCAGTACGTTGAAGCCGGCGGCGAAGTCTTTGACGCCTGCGGAGATCGCTTCCCTCGCGGGTTCCGGTGACGCTCTTGCCCAACGCGCTATGTCCGGCTACGAGGATAGGCTGGCGCGTTCGCTCGCCATCGTCGTAAACGTGCTCGATCCGGACGCAATCGTTCTTGGCGGCGGCGTCTCAAACGTCGAACGTTTGTATGCATCGCTGCCGTCGCTGCTCGAACGGTACGTCTTTTCGGATAGCGTGTGTACGAGAATCGTGCGCGCACGTTACGGCGACTCCAGCGGCGTACGAGGAGCCGCCATGCTGTGGCCGTAATACGCTGCCATGCCCGATGAAACAAAAGTGTATCGCGACGTGGATCGCGCCAAAGCCGATCGACTGAAAAGCACAATCGGAGCGTACGTAAATCTCCCCGAAGGCGACGCGGGAACGATAGAGAGCCAAGGAATGAAAGGGCGCTATGCGTACGATCCGCAAGCGCGCACGCTGACCTTGACCTTGGAAGAAGTGCCGATGTTCATCCCGCGCGCGATGATCTGGAGTACGATAGAACGCGCGCTCGAAGGATAGCGCTCATTCCTCCTCGCCGTTTTCCTCGCCGTCATACTCGTCGTCTTCCTCTTCGTCCTCGTCCTCACGCTCGTCGTATTCGCTCTGCGCTTCGAGCGCTTCCCGAATCAACCGCAATTCGTTGGCGATCGTCTCCAAGTGCTGCTCGATCGCGCGAAAATCGCCTTCCATAAACGGACCATCCTTTTTAGTTCTTGCTGCGCAGTGATGCGGTATTCGTTCCCATCGGAGCGATCGACCAATCTTTAAATAATTTCTGAAGTTTCCGAAGCAAGCACGATCGGACGCTCGCTGCCGCAAACGGACGGAAACGCCCGATGGCCGAAAACATCGAATACCATGAGTTCGTTGAGCCCCGGGTGCAGCCACACTGCCGGCACGTATAACGAGCACTGCGGGCCGATGTGCCAAAAACGGCCGGCATTGCGCCCGTTTACCCACAGCGCGCCCTTGCGCAATTGCCGCACGTCTAAGAACGTATCCGACGGTTCTTCCAAATCGAAACGCACGCAATAGAAGGCCGGTTTGTCGCACGGGCGATCCAACCAGCGCGCGCCGTCGAGTACCTCGAGCGAGAGCGGATACATGCGCCACCCGCGCAGCGAATCTCCGCGCCAGCGCACGTCGCGCGTGATGCCCTTTTGTTCCGATGACAGAGCGGGACCGTAATTGATTCGCCCGCAGTTCTCGACCAGGATATCCAGCGTCGCCCGTTCGCCTTCGCAGCGCAGGTCGATGCGCGATTCTCCCAAGCGGCGATCCAAATGCGCGATCACGGCACCGTCAAGCGCGACGACGCCGTAGTCGCGCAGTTCATCGATCTCCAGAATGCCGCTGCCCGGGCCCGGCAGCGTCGTGCGATAGAGTACATAGCCGAAATACTGCCCGAAGTTTTCCATCGGCTGGGGGCGATCGCTCTCTATGCACGGCATACGGCATGCGTCCAGCGGCAGACATCGCTCGAATTGCACGCGCCTGAGCGCCCCAACGCGCGGCGAAGCGGGTACTTCGACGAGCGGCGCAGCGGCATGCCGAGCGATCGCTTCACGAAAACGGAAAAATTTTTCGGTCGGGCGTCCTGCTTCGTCGAGCGCAGCGCGATAATCGTAGCTCGTCGTGGTCGGCTGATAGGGATGAGGGTCGAACGCATTGGCGCCGTTCCAAAAACCGAAGTTCGTTCCACCGTGAAACATGTACACGTTCACCGACACGCCGCGTGAGAGCATCCATTCCAAATCGTTGACCTGCTGATCGTCATCGGACGTCGCGTGCGGCTCGCCCCAGTGATCGAACCAGCCGGCCCAGTATTCGCCGCAAAGCAACGGTGCACTGGGACGCATCGAACGAACTTGCGCAAACTGCACTCCGGGGTCGCCCGGCGCGAACGTCACCGCAATCGGCACGTCGGGGAGCGAGCCGCGCACGAGATCGCCGGGCTGGTCGATCGTGTAATACGGCGATGCGTCGAAGCCTGCGTCCTGCAGCGCCTCGCGCAGTGCCCGCAAGTACGCGTCGTCCGATCCGAATGCGCCGTATTCGTTCTCGAGCTGGCACCGCAACGATCGGGCCGCCGTATGCGTGCTGCAGCGGAGCCAATTGTTCACCTAAGCAGCACAGCCACCGCCGAACCGGCTCCATAAATCGATCGTCTGCGCTTCGCAGAGGAGTGCTATCCTGCAGCAGCCACGCGGGCAAACCGCCGAGATCCCATTCCGCGCACACGTAGGGCCCAGGTCGCAAGATGACGTCCAATCCTTCGTCGCGCGCCAACAATACGAATGCTCGCACGTCGTTGTCTTGAGCAAAATCGAAACACCCCTCGCGCGGCTCGTGCCGGTTCCAGAAGACGTACGTGGAAATCGCTTGCAGGCCCATCGCGCGCGCCATCTTGAGCCGCGCGCGCCAATACTCGTGCGGGATGCGCGGATAGTGCAGTTCGCCGCAGATCAGCGGGCGCGCGCAAGTCATGCCTCGCGCAGTCGCCGCGCCGCCTCTTCGGGAGTCAGATCCCGCTGCGGCTGCGCCAGCATTTCATAGCCGACGTAATACTTGCGAACGTTCGCCGATCGCAGCAGCGGCGGATAGTAATGCGCGTGCAGGTGCCATTCGTCGTGCGTACGACCGTCGGTAGGTTGTTGATGCAGCCCCATCGAGTACGGGAACGGCGCCGCGAACAGCCGGTCGTAGGCGCTCGTGAGCCGATGCAACGCGCGCCCCAGCGCGTCGCGCTCTTCGCCGCCAAGAACGTCGATGGCGCCCGCATGCGTTCTGCTGACCACCAGCACTTCAAACGGCCACACCGCCCAAAATGGAACCAGGACGCAGACGTGCTCGTCGGCATGAACGATGCGTTCCTGCTCGGCGAGCTCCAGTTCGACGTACGCGCACAGCAGGCATCGTCCGTGCTCGTGCCGGTAACGCGCGAGATTCTCAGACTCTTTGCGAAGCTCGTTCGGGATGGAAGCGTTCGCCCAAATTTGACCGTGCGGATGCGGGTTGCTCGCGCCCATCATTGCGCCGCGGTTTTCGAATATCGTGACCGCCCGTATGTCCGGCAGCCCGCCTAAGTCGACGTATTCGCGCGTCCATGCATCGACGATGCCGCGAAGGCTGCGCGTATCCAAGCGCGCGATGTCCAGATCGTGACGCGGAGAAAAGCAGAGCACGCGGCAGCGTCCAATTTCCGGCCGCGCGCAAAGCAGTTCATCCCGTTCTCTTTGGAGCGGCGGGACGTCCATCGTGAGCGCCGCGTAATCGTTGTCGAACGCGAAAGTTCCGGTGTACTGCGGATTGCGCTCGCCGCCGGCGCGCGTGTTTCCCGGACAGAGATAACAGGCCGGATCGTATGCCGGTCGGGGCTGACTTGCCGGCGACGTCGTTTCACCCTGCCACGGCCGCGCCAGCCGTTGCGGGCATACGAGGACCCATTCCGCCGTCAGCGGGTTATAGCGGCGATGCGAATGTGCGCGCCAGTTAGTCACGCGCCACGTCGGCTCCGTCGCTTGGCGTTCCGTCGTAAATCTCCGCCTGCACGCCGGTGTGCTGCCAATATGCCCGCGCAATGTCTCGGCGAAAATCCGCCGCGACCGCGGCATCGACCATGTTGACCGTGCAGCCACCGAATCCACCGCCCGTCATGCGCGCACCATAAACGCCCGGCATGCTCTGCGCAAGCGACACCATCGTATCTAGTTCCGGACAACTCACCTCAAAATCATCGCGCAGGCTGCGGTGCGATGCGTTCATCAGTTCGCCGAACCGCCGCACGTCCCGTTGCACGAGCGCCGCTCGGGCTTCCAAGACGCGCGCATTTTCGGAAACGACATGCAATGCGCGCCGGTAGAGCAGCGGAGAAAGCAGCGTTCGCGCATCCTCTAGCCGCTCGGGCGACACGTCGCGCAGATGTGAGAGCTGTGGAAACCGCGCTTGCAGCGCCGCAACGCTTTGCTCGCATTGGAGGCGCCGCTCGTTATAGGCGCCCTCGGAAAGACGATGCGCAGCCATCGTGTTGCAGATGACGAGCGCGATGGAATCCGGCACGTCCAGCAATTCGAATTGCAAACTGCAGGCGTCAAGAAACAGCGCTTTGCCTTTGCGGCCGAACAGCACCGCATACTGATCCATGATGCCGCAGCGCGTGCCCACATGACGCGCTTCCGCTCTTTGGGCCAGCCGCGCGAGATCGCGCAGATCGATGCCGGCCTGCGCGACGGCGAGCAATGCGCGCGCGAGCGAGATTTCGAGCGAGGCCGACGAACTCAAACCCGCGCCGATCGGCACGTCTGCGGTGATGTCCACATCCGCGCCGCGAAGCGCCACTCCGGCGCCCACAAGTTCGATAAGGAGTCCGCGCAGATAGTCCGTCCACGTGCCGCTGCGCCGTGCGGGCAAACGATCCAGATCGAACTCCGCGTTATCCGCAAAGCCGGATCGCGCGAAAACGATCCGATCGCTGCGTTCGCGCGCGACGACGCGCGTGCCGCTCGAAATCGCGCACGGCATCACGTAGCCGCCGTTGTAATCCGTATGTTCGCCGATCAGGTTCACGCGACCGGGAGCGCGCGATTCGACCTGCCGGCTAATGCTCGTTCTTTGCCAGAAGTCGAGCCGTGCGCTCCTCGGCTGTTCGGTTCACCGGAACGTAGTAGCGGTTCATGATGCGCACAGCCGGTCCATCGTGCGCGACGGTAAAGACCTCGAAATAGTCGCCGCCTCGGCCCCGGATCTTTACTTCGACCCGTTGAGTTCCATCCGGCTGCAGGCTCTGACCGGTCACATGCGCATGCGCGCCGCGGGACACAATCGGCAACTCGCTCAAGTTCTCGGCGTTTGCGCCCGGCGGCAAACCCAGATGCTGCAGCGCCGCGCGGGTGTCGCCGGCGATGACGGCGGCGATATACGACTTCACCATCAACCGGGCTCGGCCGGCGAAGCCCCGGGGAAGTGCGGCAATGCGTTGCCCCGCTATGCGAGCGCGGCCTGTGGCGAGCCTGCGGGCGCGCTGCGCATCACGAGCGCGCTGCACCGCCGCCAAGGCCCGCGCGCTACGCCACCGGCTGCGATTGAAGTACGGATTGTATTTGGGATCGAATTTCCATGCCCTCACAATGCGCACGCGATGGGCGCGCCGCGGCGGCCGATGGAAAGCGACTTCGCGAGCGCGCACATGACGTGCGCGAATGGGGTACGCGGCGATGAGAGTCCTGGGGCGCTCGGGACTCCGGCTCACCGAATGCTGAACGCGACCGTTGCGTGCCAGGGCGTGCGACCGCGTGCGCGGCATCAGTCGATGCACTCGCGCGACGGCGACGGACGCAAATTTCGCGATTGGCGGGACGACCGGGATGGTGGAAAGCTCGGCGATGAGACCTCGCTGCTGCGCATACTGCGCAACGAGCGGAACGAAGGCGACGATGAGAACTAATCCGACCAGCACGGCGGTCTTGGGCGGCAGGCGCATGAGCGCCGCAAGCAACGACGATCCGGAGCGCTGCTCCCCGGGGAGAATGCGCTGCGCCGTGCTGCTTCCAAGCGCCTGAATCGCACGCGGATTATCGTGCAAAAATGCGCCGAAGCGCTGGCGCAGCAAGCCGCACGATTCGATGGAGCCGCGCAACGCACGATCGTTCAGTGAAGAGCCGCCCACTTCGTCGATGGGATCAACGCACACGTCACGACCCAAGAACAAAGCGAGTTGCGTTCGATGCGCGCCGTCCAATCGCTTGATGCTGCGCAAAACCACCGCTCGCAGGTCATCTTCGGACAGCGAATCGAGATACGAATCCAAGGATTGCGAAAACGCTCCGGGATCCAGCATACCGCCCTAGACTATCTCCAGATAGCGCCCGCGATTCGGCAGGCTAAAGCATGGCGGAGCTGGGACTTTCGGCCCCATCTCCGTTGCGAGATGCCGCTAGCTTCTACGGGCGCCGCGTGGTGGTGGTATCGTACGTGTCTACGACGGTGCTCCGCCGGCCGCCCATGCCGAACAAACCGAGCAGACCGACCAGCCCGATGAGGCCCCACCATCCCGAGGAGCCGCCACCGCCGCCGGTCGTGGTACCGGTGGTCGTCGTGCCGTTCGTCGTCGTGGTCGAGCCGGACATCGGCGAGGCGACGGGGGATGCGTTCGTAGTAGTGGTGGTCGAGCTCCCGGTCGTCGCCATGGGGCTCGCTGCCGGGCTCGCCGCGGTCGTCTGACCGAGCGCAAACGCCGGCATTACGGCAAGTGCGGCGGCGAACGCGAAGCCCGCCGCGCCTTTGCCGAAGGCAATGTTCATTGCGATAGTTCTCCCTCCAAAGCAGTGCCTGACTTACCGCTTCTTACCCGCTCCACGGACCAAGAGCAACGGGGATACTGCTTGCTTAAGCGATTTCAAACAAGGCAGCGGCGCCCATCCCGCCGCCGACGCACATCGTTACGACGACGTGCCTCACGCCGCGTTTGCGGCCTTCGATCAGCGCGTGCATCACCATGCGCGCACCCGAAAGTCCATAGGGATGCCCGATCGAAATCGCGCCGCCGTCGACGTTGAAGCGATCGTTGGGAATGCGCAACGTGTCGCGAACGTACACCGTTTGCACCGCGAACGCTTCGTTGAGTTCCCATAAGCCGACGTCGTCCACGCGCAGCCCGTGCTGTTCGAGCAGCTTCGGAATCGCATAAACCGGCGCGATTCCCATCTCACCCGGAGCGTTTCCCACCACTACCATTCCGCGATAAAATCCCAGCGGACGCATTCCGCGCTGCTGCGCAAATGCGGACTCCATCACCACGACCGCGCCCGCACCGTCCGAGAGCTGGGAAGCGTTGCCGGCGGTGATCGTGGATTGGGGATCGAGCACGCCCTTGAGTTCGAGCAGACCTTCGAGCGTAGTGTCCGGCCGATTGCCTTCGTCTTTGCTCAGCGTCACCTGCTCTTCGCGAACCGCACCGCCGCCTTTTTCTTCGACGTACTTCCACGTCTGCAGCGGAACGATTTCTTCGTCGAATGCGCCGCGCGCTTGTGCCTGCGCGGTGCGCTGCTGGCTCTGCAGCGCGTATTCATCCTGCCGTTCGCGGGACACGCTGTATTTTTTGGCCACAAAGTCCGCAGTTTGCAGCATCGGCATATAGAGATCGGGCTCGTGCCGAAGGATCCAATCCTCCGTGAAAAACTGGACGTTCATCGTGTTTTGGACCATGCTGATGGACTCCGCGCCCCCCGCCACGATCGCCGAAGCGCCATCGAGCACGATGCGGCCTGCGGCGAGCGAGATCGCCTGCAGTCCCGACGCGCAGTAGCGATTGATCGTCGTTCCCGGCACGCTCTCGGGCAACCCCGCTCGCAGTGCCGCCACGCGGCCCAAATTGTTTCCCGTGGCGCCTTCCGGAAGGCCGACGCCCAGAATGACGTCGTCGACCTCCGCCGGATCCAACGCAGCGCGCTGCACCGCGTGCCGGACGACGTGGCCTGCGAGCGTCGCCCCGTGCGTTTGATTGAACGCGCCGCGAAACGCTTTGCCGATCGGCGTGCGCGCCGCGGATACGATCGCGGCTTCACGCATACGCGAGTCTGCTTTTGGGCGACGTACACGTCGTTGTAACCGATCTCATGACCGTACCACATCGGGCCGCCGTGGTGCGGCGGGAACCCGTAACCGTAGATGTACACGATGTCGATATCGCCAGGACGCAGCGCGACGCCGTCGCGCAGCAACTGCGCTCCTGCATCGATCAGTGCGCGCGTCAGACGCGTCACGATTTCCCCATCGGTAACCTCCGGATGCGGCGCGATACCGGCCTGGGCGGCAACTTGCGCGAAGAGCGTTTCAACCGCTTCGTCGCGGATTGGTTCGCGGCCGTTGCCCACCGTGGGATCGTATCGATAGAAGCCCTTGCCGGTTTTTTGCCCCAAGCGGCCCATCTCGTATAACCGGTCTACAATCGCCGTGCGCGCCGCAGCCATGTCGGGACGCGCTCGCTGGATGTGCCAAAATACGTCGATGCCCGACAGATCGAACATGGCGAAGGGTCCCATGGCAAAGCCGAACGCGCGCATCGCGGCGTCGATGCGGTGCGGCGGCACGCCTTCTTCGGCCAAACCGACTGCCTCGCGCGCGTAGTCGAAGAGCATCCGGTTGCCGATGAAACCGAAGGCGTTGGCGGAGAGCACGCCGACTTTACGCAGCTTCTTCGCCAGCGCAAATGCCGCCGCCACCGTTTGCGGCGACGTTTGCGCACCGCGCACGATCTCGAGCAGCTTCATGATGTTCGCGGGTGCAAAAAAATGCAGTCCCACGAATTTGTCCGGCCGGCCGGTAACCGCAGCCATTTCGTCGATGTCCAACGTCGAGGTATTGGAGGCCAAGATCGACGCAGGCTTGACGATGCCGTCCAGTTTGGCAAAGACTTCTTTTTTGACGTTCATGTCTTCGAACACCGCTTCGATCGCCAGATCCACGTCCGCGATCTCGGCGTAATCGTCGGTAAATACGATCGACTGACCGCGCTTCCACGCGTCTTCCTGTGAGAGCCGCCCGCGCTGCACTTGATGCATGAACATTCCGAAGACCATTTGACGCGCGCGTTCCACCTGCTCGGCGCTCGGTTCGACGACCGTTACGGGAATGCCGGCGTTTGCAAACGCGATCGCGATGCCGGTTCCCATCGTGCCGCCCCCGACGATTCCGGCACTCTGAATCTGCGCCGGTTCCACGTCTGTCATCCTGAGCTTGTCGAAGGATGGAATCTTGGACAGCTCGCGTTCGGCAAAAAACACGTGCCGCAGCGCGAGCGAGGGCGCCGACCGCACCAGCTCTTCAAAGAGCCGCCGCTCGCGCGCGATGCCGCGTTCGAACGGCAATTCAAAGGCCGCCTGTACCGCATCGACGAGTTTGTGCGCGGCAAAACCCCCGCTTTCTTCCGGCGGACACATTTTGTGCGCCTGCGCGATGACGAACGGCACCGCGTTCGCGGGCAAGCCTGCGAGAGTGACGCGCATGTGGGAGATGCGGCGCTTGCCGTTCGAGGCAAACTGCCCGGCAGTTTCCAGCAGATCGTCTGCGCTCGCGGCAAGCGCATCGATCAGCCCATTCTTCTTCGCCTCGCTCGCCGGGAGCATGTTGCCCTTGAGCATCATCTGCAGCGCGTCTTGCGCACCGATCAGGCGCGGCAGCCGCTGCGTCCCGCCTGCGCCGGGCAGCAACCCCAGCTTGATCTCGGGCAAGCCCAGCTTGGCCCCGTGCGTCGCAACGCGATAGTCGCACGCGAGCGCAAGTTCAGTGGCGCCTCCCATCGCATTACCGTCGATCGCCGCCACGTACGTCTTGCTGCCGCGCTCGACTGCGTCGATGACGTCCCGGATCGTCGTCGTACCGGGGGCTGGTTCGGCCAGAAAGTCGTTAATGTCGGCGCCGGCACTGAAGATGCCGTTCGCGCCCGTAAAGACGACCGATTCGGTTTCGGGATCCGCTTCGGCGGCCTCTACCTGCTTCAGCAGCGTTGCGCAATACGCGAACGAGAGCGCGTTGACCGGCGGATTATCGATGGTGATGACGCGTTGCTTCATGCCACAACCGCAGATTTGCGATCCAGATCGTAGAGTTCTTCGGGCAGCGCCATCACGTCGCCGGAACCTTGCACGATCTGAAGCTGCAGCGATGCGCTTTGGCTCAAAATGTGCGAGGCGTAGAACTTCGCGGTTGCAATCTTGGCCCGGTAAAAGTCGTCGCTCTGCCCGGACGAGATTTTCTCTGCGGCCACGCGCGCCGCGCGCGCCATCTGCCAGCCGCCTGCGACGATGCCCCAGAGCTTGAGGTACGGAACGCTGCAGGCCACCGCTTTGTGCAGATCGCCCATGGCGCTCATGCCGATAAACTGCGAGGTTTCCGAGAGCGCGGCGATGGCTTTGGTCAGCGCGCCCGCGATATACGCGAGCTCCTCGCCTTCACCCAATGACTGCGCGTCCTGCTGCATCTGTTTGATGACGCGTGTCGCGGTGGCACCCATGTCTTGCGCGAGCTTGCGACCGACCAAGTCGAGGGCCTGGATTCCCGTGGTGCCTTCGTAAATCGTCGTGATGCGCACGTCGCGGTATTGCTGCGCAATACCGGTTTCCTCGACGTAGCCGATGCCGCCGAACACCTGCAGCGCCGTCGAGCAAATCTCCACTGCGGTTTCGGTGCACCAGCCCTTCACGACGGGAATCATCAAATCGACGAAGGCCTTGTGCTCTTTGCGCACCTTCTCGTCGGGATGCTTTTGCGCGAAATCGAGCGATGCCGCCGTCACGTACGAGAGCGCGCGCATCGCTTCGATTTGCGACTTCATCGTCATCAGCATACGGCGCACGTCGGGGTGTTCGATGATGCGTTTGGGCTCGGGCGAACGCGAGGCCACGTCGCGAAATTGCACGCGCTCCTTGGCGTACGCGAGCGCGCTTTGGTAGGCGCGATCCGCCAGTGCCAGTCCCTGCACGCCCACGCTGAAGCGCGCCGCGTTCATCATGATGAACATGTACTTGAGACCTTCGTTGGGCGCACCGACCAAATAGCCGACGGCGCCTTTCTTCTCGCCGTAGTTCATGGTGCACGTCGGATTGCCGTTGATGCCAAGCTTATGCTCGATGCCGGCGCACTCTACGTCGTTGCGCTCACCCAACGATCCATCTGCGTTGACCAAAAATTTCGGCACGATGAAGAGCGAGATCCCTTTGGTGCCCGCCGGCGCATCCGGCAAACGTGCGAGGACGAGATGGACGATGTTTTCGGCCATGTCGTGTTCGCCGAACGTGATGAATATTTTCTGGCCCGTGATGCGATAGTGGTCGCCGTCTGCAACGGCCTTCGTTCGGACTTGCGCCAGATCCGAACCGGCTTGCGGTTCAGTCAAGCACATCGTGCCGGTCCACGTTCCATCGACAAGGCGCGGAATGTAGAGCTTCTTCTGCTCCTCGGACCCGACCAGCTCGATGGCCTCGATCGCGCCCTGATTGAGCAGCGGACCGTTCGCAAAGCCGATGTTCGCGGCGTTCCACATTTCCAGCGTGGGGCCGAGCATCAGCGAGGGCAGACCTTGGCCGCCGTACTCCTCCGGAACCGGCAGCCCGATCCAGCCGGCCGCCGCGAATCGCGCGTACGCCTCCTTAAAACCTGCCGGCGTGCGCACCTCGCCCGCAGCCCAGATGCACCCCTCTGTGTCGCCGACGCGATTGATGGGGTCCAGCACCTCGCCTGCAAAGGTCGCGGCCTCTTGCAGAATCGGCTCGGCAACGTCGAGTACGTCGCCGCAACCGGGAAGTGCGGCCACCCGCTCGAGTCCGGCAAGTTCGCGCAGGACGAAGTCCATGTCGCGCAAGGGTGCTTGATAGCTGCTCATCGCCTCAACGCTTTCGTTCTTGTAGAGACCGGAGGGGGACTGATAATTTTAATACATCACAGGGCCCGCATCCTGCCCTCGCTTTGAAGGGTATAGCGCGGGAATGGAAGCGGTTTACTATACCTGCCTAAACAACAAATGCCCCAAGCACCGCAACGTCTTCCTCCAAGACGATCCCGAGCATGCGGACTGCGCGTGCGAGCGGCTGTATTTAGAGGGCCAATCGCGGGCTCCGGCCTGGCTGTGGTTCGCGTTGCCCGCGGCCCTGGGCTTAGCGGTAGTGGCGGCGTTCCTGTTCGTCACACGCACGCAACGGCCGCAGCCGCTGCTCCCGCCGGAAAACGAAACGTGGAGCGGAGCCGAACGCACGAACACCGAGCGCGAAGGCCACGCCGTTCCGCCGCCCATGACCTGATGCTTCGTTAGACGTAGAGATCCGAGCGCGTCGGCGGAATATCCACGCCGCCGTTTGATTCGGGTTTGCCCAAAAGCGACTGAAAAAGGCCCATGCGTCCCACGCGGAATCCCTGCGCGCTGCCCGCCATGTACAAGCGCCAAGCGCGATAGGACTGATCGCCTGCGGCCTCAATCGCGGCCTGCCGATTTTCTTCCAGATTCGAGACCCATGCTCGCAACGTGCGCGTGTAATGCTCCCGCAAGTTCTCGACGTCGCGCACTTCGAACCCGGCGTCCTCTGCAATCTGCAGCGCATCCGAAACGCTCACCAGCTCACCATCCGGGAAAATGAAGCGCTCCATGAAGCCGGACGTTTTGCCCGGGCCGTTGCGCCGCTCGTTCGCGATGCCGTGATTCAGAAAGAGTCCTCCGTTTTTGAGCAGACGAAACGCCGACTGAAAATATTCCGGCAGCTTCTCGCGGCCGACGTGCTCGAACATGCCGATGCTCACGATTTTGTCGAACGTCGTCGCCGGCAGCTCGCGGTAATCCCACCGCTCGACGCTCGCGCGTTCTTCCAGTCCGTTCTCCCGGATTCGGCGGCGCGCTTCTTCCACCTGACGTTCGCTCAGCGTGACGCCCAGCACGTACGCACCGAACTGCTGCGCGGCTCGCACCACTAACGCGCCCCAACCGCAGCCGATGTCCAGCAGCCGCTCCCCGGGCTTCACGCGCAGCTTGCGCAGCGAATAATCGATCTTGGCGATCTGCGCCTGCGCCAGCGTCGTCGATTCGCGTTCGAAATACGCGCACGAGTACACCAGCGCCGGATCCAGAAACGTGCGATAGAACGCGACCGGCTGATCGTAGTGAAAGCCGATGGCCGCGCGATCGCGCGCTTGCGAATGCCGCTTTCCCGACAGATGCGCTTCGCGCAGCTTCGGCAGCGGCGCCGCGGGCAAGCGCCGCAGCAGCAGCGAGAGCTGCACCAGCGCCGAGCCGGCAGGCCGCTGCAGCGTGCGCATCAGTTCGTCAAAGGCCGCTTCCGCATCACCCGCGACGTCCAGCAGTCCGGCCGCAAAGGCGCGCCCGGCGTTCAAGTCCACGGGGGGCCTGAAGGCGGTGCGCAGCGCGCCCGGATGATTGACGTGCAGCGTAAACAACGGCTCGCGCGATGCCGGTATCTCCGTGCCGTCCCATAGACGTATGCCGAAGCGTTGCGCGTACCGCTCGCCGAAAATGCGGCGAAGCACCGCGGCCGCTATGCGCGCAAAAGGATCGTTCGAAGCAAAACGCTCGACGTTCTCGATGATGGAAGCCCTCCTGTCGCGATTATACCCGCTCGGGAGTGACTAAAGGCCTTGGCCGCCCGGTCCAACGTCCGTTCTGCTTGGACCCTGTAGGGCGCTATACTCGCCCGCACAGAGAGAGGGTTATTGTGCGGCCTGCAATTTCATCACGCGTTCTTGGACTCGCTACGATCGTACTTGCCTTGGCGGCGAGCGCATGCGGCGGAGGCGGAGGCGGCGGCACGCCGTCGGTCAATCCGCCCGGACCTCCGGGCGGAGGCGGATCGCCGCCCGCGAGTTCTTCACCAAAACCCTCGACCTCGCCCAGCGGCGGACCCAGCTCGCCAACCTCGCCCACGCCGACGCCGACTCGTACGAAATCTCCCACGCCGAAGCCGACACTCACTCCAACGCCGGTTCCTACGATAACGCCCACGACCGCGCCGACAGGCGGCCCCGGTATCTCCATGCTGCCCAATACGAACGGCCGGTTCGGCCTGATTCAGATCAACGACGCGTACGGCCGCGCGGGCACCGGCATGTCGGCCGGCCAGGTCGCCGCCGAAGCGCCCCATTACGACAGCGTCTGGGGTTCCTTCCAACCCTCGGTCTGGAATCAAAACCATCCGGGCATGATCGTTTCACGTTACGTCCTTCCGAACGAAGACGTGAGATTGATCTCCGGACACGATCTGACGTGGTTCCAGCAAAATCATCCCGACTGGATCCTGTACGCGTGCGACAACAACGGTAATCCGACGCACGATCCCGCGGCGAGCGGAACCGGATTCGGCGACGTTCCGTTGGACATCCACAATCCCGCCGTCGTCCAGTACCAGCTCCACTGATCGGCAACGACATGATCAGCGAAGGTTACAACACGATGGCGGCCGACAATATCACGTTCGCCAACTACCTCGTGGATTCGACCAAGCCTGCGAGCTCAAATTACTATGCGTGCGGAATTTACCAAGGCAGCACGTTCGTGCGCCGTTACGGCTCGCAAGGCAGCAGCGACCACGACGTGGCGGATCCAGCCTTCATCGGCGACCTGCTCAATTGGCTCGCGACGGCGCGGCAAACGTTCAACAGCGATCCGACTTTTGCGCCGCACCACTTCAAGATCATCGTCAACCATCCGCTGCAGGACGCCTCGCCCAACTCGAATGAGCTGCAGATGCTCCAGTCCGTGGACGGCGTTTTGGACGAAAACGGGTTTACGCACTATGGCCAGCTCCTTACGGGAGCATCATTCAGCAATACGATGAGTTGGATGGAGTACGCGCAGAGCCATCACTATGCGATCTTCATCACGGACTATTTCTGCACCGGGTCTGGGTGCTCGCACGACCCGGCTTCGCTGACTCCATCGCAAGTGGACTGGGCGCTGGCATCCTATGCCATCGGCAACAACGGCGGCGCGAACGTCTACATCTCGCCGGCCGGAGGCGCGATCTATACGTACCGTTCTGAGTACTCCCGCACGTACGGTGCGCCGTGCGGTGGTTTCACGCAAAGTGGAAACCTGTACTCGCGGCGGTTTGCCGGCGGCTTCGCCGTGGTCAATGCCGGTGCGGGCTCGCAAAAGATAACGCTGCCGAATCACGCGTACACCGACATCGAAGGCCGGCCCATTTCGAACCCGCTGAGCGTGGGCGGCACCGACGCGTACATGCTGATGCTCCCCGGCGGAGGCGGCTGCTCCTAGAGACCCGCTCCGACAGGATCCCAGTGAACGGCGGCTATCGACGATGGCCGCCGTTCACGCTGTTCAGCCGCTTTACGATCGCCCACGATCCTCGCTTGAAATCCGCGCACAACGTTTGCACGATTTCGCGTTTCGTCACGCCCTGCCGCGCGAGATCGCGATACCGCCGCATCAACGCGTCGACGTCTGCCGCACTCCACGGCTTGCCGGCGTTTTCGATGCGATGCGCAGACGGCGCCGTGCGCAGTTTGGCGACGCAGCTCCCCCGGCACGACATCGCGCAGTTGCGGGACGCGGCTGTTGAAGATCGGCGGCGAGAGCTCGAAGCCGACGAAACGGCGATTCATGCCTATCGCTACCCGAGCCGTCGAGCAGCCGCCCATAAAGAAATCGCAGACGAGGTCGCCATCGTTGCTGGAGTATTGAAGCAGTTTCACGAGCAATTCCGTGGGCAACTCGTTCTTGTTTTTTTCGCGGCCGGGCTTGTACTCGCGATTGATGACGAACACATCCTCGCGGTCTTGGTAGTTCGCGCTGCCGCCGGCCGCCGCGAGCTCGTTTGTAGCATATCGGGACTGCATATTGAACGTCCGCAGTCCACCGGGTTTGTAATAATAGAGAATATGATAGTGCGATGACACGTACTTGCGGCGCGTGAACACGCCAAAATTGTATTTCCAAATCAGGTGGTTCACTTCGCGCAGCCCCGTTGCGCGCAGCGCGCTCAGCACGTCGTACAAATTCGTGTAGCCGGATAGGACGTAGATGCTGCCGCCGGGACGCAGCACGCGCTCCGCTTGCGAAATCCACGCGCGCGTAAAATCACCGTATCGACACGCCGGCACCTCGATGTAGCCGTCGATGACGCAATCCTCGTTCCGGTTGTAATGCCGGTGAAGCCGATCCCCTTCGATGCCGTACGGCGGATCCGTCACGATCAGATCGACGGAATCGTCCGCCAGGTGCTCGGCGGCGCCGGCGACGGCGTCCGTGCAATACAAGCGGCTGCCGTGAATGTCCATTCGCATACGCGTACGACGGCGCGGCGCGAGAGCCTTGCGATGCCGGATCGCCCGCGTGATAGTACGCCGAATGAGTGCCGATGCCGCGCTATTGCTCGATGCTGCCTGCCGTCAAGACTGTTCCGCGATCGTGCACACGCTGAATCGCTTCGGCGGCGGCGCGGTCGACTTCGCGCACCGGTGCGGCATCCGAATCGTTCCGCTGCACCGTTCGGAGCGATACGACGATCGTTCCGCGGCGCTGCGGCGCCTGAGCGTCAACGTGGATGCATGGCCCGCACCGCCTGCCGGGCTCTTCGTCGTGGAAGAGCGCACCGTGTACCTGCGTTCGCGCAGTCCCATGACGGTCGCGCACGAGTTCGGTCACGCGCTCGACTGCGCGCTCGGCGAGGGCGTGTATCGTTCCAGCACCGATCCCGTGCTGCGCGCATCTGTTCGCGCGGGCGCGTGGGTATGTCACACCGTACGCGGCCACGGGCGCGGACGAGTATTTCGCCGAGAGTCTGCGCGCGTACGTCGAGATTAACGATGCAAATTCGTTTTGGCCTAGGGCCACGCGTGCGAGACTGCGCCGTATCGACGATGCGATGTACGCGTATGTGCAACGCTTATTTGCGAATGAATTTGCGACCGCTCCTAGCCTAAATTAAGGACGAAGCATCTACGACGAGAGCGCGAGCGGCTCGGGCTTGGAGCCCGGCAGCACGATCCCGGTCAGTTGCAGCGGATCGTAGGCGCTCACGTGCGCCAGCTCTTCTTCTTCGCCGCTGCGTCGCGAGGCGCGCAGCGCTTCGATCGCTTCAGGCAGCGCGAACTGTTCGCCCACGAACCCCGAAACGAAGCGGCCGCCGCGAATTTCCCCGCGTGCTTCCATGCGCCGCAGCGCAAGCAGCAGCTCCCGCCACGGCGGCGCCAAACTCTCCCGCGCGATCACGTCGCGAAACACGACGCCCCAGCGCCCAAGCAGCAGACGCGCGAACATCTCCGGGTCGATACGTTCCGCCCTGGATGCCAGGGCCGTCCATCGCCCGCTCGACGAACGCGGCCGCGCACGCAGCCCTTTCTCACCGAGCCGTCGTTTCGCATCGATCAGCGAACGCAATGCATCGAAGCCGTCGGCGGTCACGAGGCCCGCGGCAACGAGCTGCCACAGCGCTTCTTCGATTTCGCTCGGCAGCCGTCGCGTCGCGCGCACGATCTCGGTAAAGAATGGCGCACCCCTACGTTCGATCTCTGCCAGCACCTCGCGCGCGACATGCGAGAGGCCGGCACTGCCGGTCGCATCACGAACGATGAGGCCGTCCGCATCCTCGCGCGTGAACAGCGAGACGGGCGCGAGTTTGGTGGGTCGAATCCGGCGAGCCGTTTGCGTATCGCCGGCTGCAAGAGCGGGATGCGGGCACAGCCGTCCCCACATGATCTCGCCGGAATAACACAGCTTGTCGAGATACTCGGCGCGATAGCCGGCGACGCGCGCGGGAAGAACGTGCGTTTCCCACGCGGCCGCCGGAATCTCGTACCCTTGCAGCTGCCGAACCACTTGCAGCGTTCCATCGACGCCGTGCAGCCGCGCCGTAGGCGCCGCATGCTGCCAGCGATGCAGAAAGCGCACGTATTGCGCAGACGTAACGGGTTCGATCTCGCGGCGCAGCCGTCCGATCGTGCGGCGGTGAATGCGCGCCAGCACGCGCCGGTTGCACCACTCTTCCTCGTCCCGCGTTTGGAAGCGTCCGCGCAGCACCTGACCTTGCGTTTCCAAACGAATCAGCGCGCGTTCGATCGTCGCGCCGTCGTACGCAAACCGCTGCGCGAGCTGCGCAATAGTCATCGGACCGCTCGATTCGAGCCAGCCGCGCAAAATTTCCGCGACGGCCGCCTCCGGCTCCTCGGGCAAACTCGCGGGCGCGATGTCGGGTACCGCCGTCTCGCACTGCCCCTGCGGATACGCGAGCCGCGCCAGCTGCAGACGTTCGGCGCTGACCCAAAATCGCGTGCCGCCCTCGCACAGGACCGTTACGCGATTCTGCTCGACGAGCACATCGAACCACGCGCTCCATTCGGGCACCGGCGGCAAGACGACGAGCGTGAGCAGCGCATCGTGCAGCTCGTCCGCATCGCGCACGACGGGCCAAGATTCCTGCGCAACCGCTGCAATCGCCGCTGCATCCAGAATACCCGCGCCATCGGAATCGTCCGGAACCGTCCGGCGCATCTGCACGGCCCGCGCCCGCCGCTCCTCCAGCGGAGCATCGTCCAAATACGCGTACGGGTTCGCGTTGAGAATTTCATGGCTAAAGGGCGAGGGTTCCGGCGTGTCGATCGCCACCGTGCGAATATCGCCGCTTTCGATGGAGCGCAGGATGCCCATCAATCCGTCCACGTCCATGGCTTCGCGCAAACAATTGCCGATCGTTTCGCGCACGAGGACGTGATCGGGAATGCGAATCGGTCCGTTGAGATTCTCGGCGCAGGCGGCTTGATCCGGAAACACCGCAGCCAGCAAGTCGTCGGCGCGCATGCGCATGATCTGCGGAGGTACTTTGCGGCCGTTGCGCATTCGCAGGATCGCGAGCGCCCGCGTGGCGTTCCACCGCCAGCGCGCAGCGAACATCGGCGCAGGGACCAGCGCTTGCGTGAGCACATATTCCGCGCTTGCCGCGCGAACGTATTCGAAAACGATCTCCAGCGGAAACGCGTGCTGGTCCGTGAGCGAAAGAACGATGCCGTTATCGGTAGCGGCAGCCTGCAGCTCCACGTTGAACGACCGGCAAAAGCGTTTGCGCAGCGCAAGTCCCCATGCGCGATTGATGCGCGCGCCGAAGGGGGTGTGCAGAATCAGCTGCATTCCGCCGCCCTCATCGAAAAAGCGCTCGGCAACGACGGTGCGCTGCGTCGGAACGGCTCCCAACGCGTTCTTTCCGGCGCGCACGTAGGCGACCGCCTGCTGTGCGCCGCCATCGTCCAGGCCGCACTCGCGCATCAAATACTCGGCGGCTGCGCGATCGTCGTGCTGCTCGATCGCGGTGCGCACCGCTGCCACCTCTCGCGACAGTTCAATCGTTCGTCCGTAGCCCTCGCCGTTCCAGAACGGCACCGTCGGAGCCGCTCCGTGCGCGTCTTCCACGCGCACGACGCCCGGTTCGATGCGCCGTATACGCCAAGAGTTGGTGCCCAGCAGAAAAACGTCTCCGGCCAAACTTTCGATGGCAAAATCTTCGTCCAGCGTACCGATGACCTGGCCTTCCGGCTCCGCTACGACGTTGTAGTTGGCCGTGTCCGGAATGGCGCCGCCGCACGTGATCGCTGCGATGCGTGCGCCGCGCCGCGGGCGAATGCGCCCATTGATGCGATCGTAATGCAGAAACGTCCCGCTGCGGCCGCGCGAACCTGCTACGCCGTCGCTCAAAAGCGACAGAACGTCATCGAAATCCTCGCGAGAAAGATCGCGGTAAGGAGAAGCGCGTCGCGCCAAGTCGTACAGCTCGTCGACGCCCCACTCTTGTGCCGCGCTCGCGGCAACCAGCTGCTGCGCGAGGATATCGAGCGGCGCCTGCGGGATCGTAATCGCGTCCAAGACGCCCGCGCGAATCGCTTGCACGATCGCCGCACATTCGATCAATTCGTCGCGCGTAAGGGCAAAAATGCGGCCTTCCGGTTTTGCGCCAATCCAGTGCCCGGAACGTCCAATCCGCTGCAGCGCGACCGCAATCGAGCGTGGCGTGCCGAGTTGGATCACCAGATCGATCGTTCCGATATCGATGCCCAATTCCAGCGAAGCGGTCGCGACGACCGCGCGCAGTTCGCCGTTTTTCAAACGGTTCTCGGCGCTAAAGCGCGCTTCTTTGGATAGGCTGCCGTGATGCGGCATCACGACGCCTTCCCCGAGCCGCTCCGCCAGCGCAAACGTGGCACGTTCGCTCATGCGGCGCGTCCCCACGAACACGAGCGTCGTGCGGTGCGCACGAATGTGTTCCGCCACGCGATCGTAGATCTCCGCCCACATCTCGTTGCTGGCGACGGGCCCCAGTTCGTCCCGGGGAACTTCTACGCACAGATCCATCGCGCGCCGTGCGCCGACGTGGACGATCGCAGCACTGGGACTGAGAAACGTCGCCACGTCTTGCAGCGGGTGCACCGTGGCCGAAAGGCCGATACGTTGCGGGGGACGGCGGCCGCTCTGCTCGATCAAATGTTCCAATCGCGCGAGCGAGAGCGCAAGGTGCGAACCGCGCTTATCCGCAGCCATCGCGTGAATCTCGTCGACGATCACGGTTTCCACGCCGGTAAAGAGCGCGCGCGAGCGCTCGGCCGTCAGCAAAATGAAGAGCGATTCCGGCGTGGTAACCAGCACGTGCGGCGGTTTGCGCAGCATGCGCGCGCGTTCCGCGGCGCTTGTGTCGCCGGTTCGCACCGCCGTGCGAATCGGAGAAAGCGCGACGCCGTCCTCCGCTGCAAGCGCGAGCAGTTCGTTCAGCGGCGCTTCCAAATTTTTGCCGACGTCGTTCGTCAGCGCTTTGAGAGGCGAAACATATACGATGAGCGTCCGGTCGGGAAGTTCACCGGCGGCCGCTACGCGCACCAGTCTATCGAGCGCGATCGAAAAAGCAGCCAGCGTTTTGCCCGAACCGGTAGGGGCACTGACAAGCACGTTGCCGCCTGCTCGTATAAGCGGCCAACCTTCGATCTGCGGCTGCGTCGGCGTCCAGCCACGTTGCCGGAACCAGCGCGCAAGCAGGGGGTGAAAATCCTCGAACACGTTGCATCGTTATTCTGTCTTTAGTACGCCGTGCCTCGGATCGTGCGCATGCATTCGGGCCGGCGCTCACAATGCTGCTAAACAGGTAAGGTATTGTGCGCTCGCTGCATTCCGAGGCCAAATTCACCTGGAATGCTAGTAGCATATCTCGTCGATTCGCGGTATCGTGGCACTACGTCATGATCCGTTTCTTGACGCAAACGATCGCTTGTTTATCGACCAAGCGCGTTTGCTCGTTACACACTGCTGCACGTTTGGCATTAGGCGCGAGCGCTGCGATCGCGGCCGGCGCCTTGCAGGCGTGCGCCGCCCCGTCGGAAGCTGCCGCTCCGGTACACCGGCAAGGCTTGGTCGTTGATGACGCCGTCGTAGGCGTTGGACAAAACCATTTCGAGTATTCCGGCAAATGGGAGCACGTACGCCGGCATTACGATGGGCGACTTGACGGCACCAGCTCGCGCAGCGTCGCAATCGGCGACAGCAGCGTACTCATCTTTTCGGGATCGGCCGTACGTCTCTACGGCGTGCGCGGCCCCAACGGAGGCCTGGCGACCGTCGCAATCGATGGACAATATCTCGGAACGATCGATTTCCACGCGGGCCACAAGCAGGTAACGCAAGTCTTTTCAAGCCCGGCGCTCGCTCCCGGATCTCATGCGTTGGCATTACTCGTTGCGGGATCGCGGACGGAACACACGCATGCGTACGTCAATATCGACTACGCGCGCGTTTCGCCGTGAGGATCAAGATAGCTTCAAAGGTACGGCTAGGGATACCCCTGATTTAGCCGGCGCACCGCTCTATGTCATCCTGAGCCTGTCGTATGTCATCCTGAGCCTGTCGTATGTCATCCAGAGCCTGTCGTATGTCATCCTGAGCCTGTCGTATGTCATCCTGAGCCTGTCGTATGTCATCCTGAGCCTGTCGTATGTCATCCTGAGCCTGTCGTATGTCATCCTGAGCCTGTCGTATGTCATCCCGAGCCTGTCGTATGTCAGTCATCCTGAGCCTGTCGAAGGATGACACAGTGCGAATCCTCCATCTAGATCAGGCCATTCCTAGCGAACGATCCGGTCGCCGTAATCGCGTTCCTCCCGTTCGATCTTCTTAATCAGCGGATCGTAATCCGGCAAATCCGTCAGCTGCCGATCGCGGCGCGCAAACTGCAGCAAATCCACGAGCTCATTGTGAGCCGAAACGGCGTCGCCGATCGCGCCGATGCGCGCGAGTTCCTGCTCGTATTCCGCAGGTTCCCGAACGGCGCGATCGCTTTCGGGCATGGTCTACTGTTTGGTTGCCGTTACCTGACTAGCCGTCACGCCCGAGGCGCTGTTGCCCCAAGACGAGCGAATGTACGTGATGACGTGCGCGACATCCGCGTCGCTCAGCGTGCCCTTCCATGCCGGCATCTGGCCGTTGTACGTCGCTCCGTGAGCCGTGATCTTACCGCTCAGCCCGTACTTGACGATGTGGATGACTTTGTCGGCAGGCCCAGTAACGACGTTGTTGCCCGCGAGCGGCGGGAACACGCCGGCTTGCCCTTTTCCACTCGCTTGGTGGCAGGCTCGAGCAATTCGTCGTATACACGGTTTTTCCATTACCGACGCCGGCGCTGCCGGCGCTCTTCATGCTGCCCGACGTCGTTGTCGTCGTCGTCGTCATTGCGCTCGTCGCCGCTGCGCTGGGCGCCGGAGATCCCGCGGGCGAAGAGGTCGTCGTGGTCGTGGTAGTCGTCGTTGACGAGTTGCTCTTTCCGCCTGAGCACGCCGCCGCAAGCAGCGCCATCACCCCAGCGGTAAACAGGACGGGAACGGTTCTTTGCATGCCGCGATCCTTTCACAAAAGCCGGCGATAGACGAGTAGTACTCCTTCAAGTGAGCAGGGCCTTTTTCTCGTGCAGCGCTACGGGACGCGCGCTCATGGCCCATACCAGCGCAACGAGCAAGAAATTCGCGACCAACGAACTGCCCCCGTATGAAATGAACGGCAGCGTAATGCCGGTCAGCGGAAACAGTCCGATAACGCCGCCGACGATGATAAAGACTTGGAAACCCAATGTAGCGCTCAAACCAATCGCGAGCAAGCGCGCATAAAGATCCGGCTGCGTACGCGCCACGCTCAAAATGCGACGCACGAGCAGCAAAAACAGCGCAAGCACGATGAGCGCGCCAATGAGTCCGAACTCTTCGCTGAGCGCCGCGTAAATGTAGTCCGTGCCTGCATCGGGGATGTAGCCGGGATGCCCCAAACGATAACCGGTGCCGAAAACGCCGCCCGCCGCGAGAGAGTAGTATCCTTGCGCGGCTTGATAACCCGACCCGAACGGGTCCGCGAACGGGTCGCGCCACACCGCGATGCGGGTGCCTACGTAGTTGTAGTGATGAACGGCCCAGACCGCGACGCCGGCGAACACCGCCAAGCTTCCCAGGAGCAGATCCCATCGGTGCGTTGCCGCGAAAAGCAGCACGCAGAACGTTGCCAGCAGCAATGCCGCCATGCCGATGTCGCGCTGCAGAACCAAAATCGCCATCGAAAGACCCCAGCCCAGCACTAAAGGACCCAGGTATTTCAAGTTCGCGCGAACCGACCATGGACGAGCGCGCGCGATGACGTCGGCCGTTTCAGCCAGGTACGCGGCCAAGAAAAAAACGATGAAGAGTTTGATCAGCTCGATCGGTTCGTACTGTATGGGACCCAGGCGAATCCACAACTTTGCGCCGTTTACTTCTTGACCGAAGGCAATGAGCATGCCGAAGAGCACCAAGCAGAGCAGCACCCAAACGTATTTGAACGATGCCATGCGCCGGAATAACGTGAAGGCTGGACTGAGCGCAAGCGAGAGCCCGAGCGATATGAGCAGCCAGTATTGTTGCTTGTGCGCGAGTTGCGGCGAAATGCGCGCGACCAGCAATAGTCCGACCGAGGACAGCACGATGGCGATGGCGGGCAGCACGTCGTCGCGTTGTGCCCCCGAAGGCTGCAGCAGCACCCATGCAACGCTCAGTGCCGCAAGAACGGCGAGCAGCCATGGCGGTCCCATGGTTTTCGGTGGTGCGAAGGAAAGCGCAAACGCTGCAAGCGCCAACGCCATCGCAGTAGGAACAATTCGCCGGCAAGCCGCCGTTATCTGATGCAAAGCAGCGCGGAGAATACGATCGTGGCAAGCACCCCCGAAACGACTTTGCGGATGGCGTGCGAGCGCAACGGTGAGGCCCCGCTGCACATTTCGGGCGCGGCGGCCGCATAGCGCACGATCAGCATGTGATCGGTGTCGGTGCCCCGTGAAGCGCAAAGCAAACGCAGTTCGTCGCCGTCGCTCAGCGTGAAAGAGGACGCGGAAACTTCGACGCTGGACGCAGAGAGCAGCGCGCGCGTGAGAATCGACGCATCTCCCGCTTCAAACGCATCCGTTTTGGTGAGCGAAACGAGCGAACCGCTGCGCGACAAGTATGCCGCGGTAGAACCCACATGCGCAAGATAGACGCGATCGCGCAAGAGCAGGACGCTCGTGACCGAACATGCAGCCGTCACATAATCCTCGTGTGAGGCCGTGCGGCAGTGCAGTTCTTCGTTCACGCGTGAAAAAGCGCCGAGCAGACTGGATGCAATTCCTCGCGAGCTGCGCTCGCATCTGCGCAGCCGATCTCCGCGGCATCGCCGTTCGATTTCCGCTCGCAGCCGCTTGAGCACAGCGCCGGCCGCCGGCTCGCCGTCTACGGTGCCGAAGCCCTTGGCAACGGCGAACAGATACGTATCGGCGGCAAGCTGCTGCATCAGGCACGAACTCGGGTCGCCGCGGATTGCTACGTCCACGTCTGCTGCACCGCGTCGACCACCGTAATGCGCGTGTTTCCCACATCGATATCATCCCCAGGTCTGACCTCAATGCCTTCATCGCCCAACCGTTTGCCGTTCAGAAACGTGCCGTTGCTGCTGTGCAGGTCGGTCAAATACAGTACGCCGCGTTCCACGTCGAACTCCGCATGCCGGCGGCTCACCTCAGGATCGCGCAAGCTACCGCTGCGGTGCTGGAGCGGCCCAAGCTCCCAGTCGGACAGCCGTCGCCCAAAGCAAGCGTGAGCCGGCGCGTGGTGCCGCTGGACGCGGGAGGCTCCGATATATTCAACTGCACGCGCATGCAGGCGGCGCGCGCGGCCGGCCAAGACGCCGGAATATGGTCGCATTCTGCTCGCGACGGCACCAAAAATGACGAGTGCCGCCAGAATTTCCAGCGAGCCGATACGCAGCTGTGCTTCCGCGCTCATGCGCCGGCGTCTTCCACGCGCAGCTGCGTTTTGCCGAACGCGACGACATCGCCTCTGCGAAGCGCGCGTGTTTCGACGCGCTCCCCGTTGACGTAGGTACCGTTCGTCGAACCGGCATCGTGCACGATGAGATCGCCTCGGTGCACGTCAAGCAGCGCATGATTGCGCGACACGCTCGGATCCGGCAGAACGATGTCACATTGCGGGTGCCGTCCCACTCGGAGAGCACCGCTGACCTGAAAAACACGCTCCGCCGGCAGCCCGGCGATCACTCGCAGCGTAACAGTGCTGCTGGGGCGGCGCTGTTCTTCGTCGTATTCGACGTCGACGTCGATCGCGCCGGCGACGACGCGATCGTCTTCGTGCAGTGCGACGTGCGGCGCATCGGCCTGGAACGCGATCCCGACGCGGGCCGCGACGTCGGCGATCAGCGCGCTCCACTCCTTCTCTAAATAGGGACGATGCGGCGCCAGCCGCGCGTAATCGCTGGGATTGACGAAGACGCCGTAGCGGTCCGGGGCGACCAGCACGTTATCGATGTTTTGCGTGCGCGCTTCCATCGTCGCAACGAGTTTTCGCGCGATCTGCGCGGGCTCGAGATCGCTCGGAAACATGTTCGCAAACGCCCGTTCGATAAACGCGGCGCAGGCTTCTTCGATTCGCTCGAACCAACTCACAGTTGGTACGCGGTTACAGCCGGCGTTCCAAACGCGCGACAAAAAATCCGTCGCGGCCGTCGAGGCCGGGTGGTATGAGTACGTCCCCGGCATCGGTTTCGTACGGCGCAAAACGCGCCGGCACGAGCCCGCGCGCGACATTGTGCGTCTGGACGAACCACTCGACCACGTCGGTCGTTTCTCGCCGATCGGTCGAGCACACCGCATACACGATCGCTCCCCCTTCGTAGACGTGCGGCGCGAGCGCGGCGAGCAGCGCGCGCTGCGTGAAGGCGAGTCGTTCGCCGTCGTCCGGCCGCTTCCGCCAGCGCGCTTCCGGGTGCCGGCCCAGCACGCCGGTCCCCGAGCACGGCGCGTCGATCAATATGCGATCGAACCGCTGCTGCAAAATGGGCGCCGTCGCATCACCCGCAATCGTGGCCAGAGAGAGTTCCGCTTGGCGCGCGCGATCCTCAAACGCCGCTACTTTGCGCGCGTCGCGCTCGATGCACACGACCGATCCTTCGTTTCCCAAACGCGCGGCGGTTTGCAGCGCCTTGCTCCCGCGCCCGCTGCACGCGTCCGCAACAGCTTCCCCGGGCTGCGGATTCAGAATGTCGACGACGGCGGCGGACGATTCACTTTGCACCCACCATGTGCCTGAGCTCTCGCGCTCAGCGCATCGTGCGAGCGCTGCATCGGGAACGAGCACGCAATCTTCCGCGAGCTCCGATTCCCGTGCGGTCGAACCGTGCTGCTCGAACCACTCGATCGCGTGCGTTCGCGTCGATCGCGTTCGGTTCACGACCAACCCGGTGTGGGACGGTGCGTTGTTCGCTTCCAACATGTCGCGCAGGCGCGACGGTCCGAATCGCTCGCGCCATTGCCGTACAATCCATGTCGGATAGGAATAGGCCGTGCCAAAGTACTCGTCCTCGCTTTCGAACTGGGAGAGCTGCGGCTCCCCTGGCGCATCGCGCAGTAAACCGCGCAGGACCGCGTTGACCAGCCCGGCCGTTCCGCGATGCCCGTAACGCTTGGCCAGACCGACCCATTCGCTCACCGTTGCATGCGCTTGCGCGGATGCAAACCGCAGTTCGTAAGTTGCCACGCGGAGGATTTCCGCAATAGCTTGCGGCAACGCACGGTCGCGCGAGCCGACGTACGGCTGTAAATACCAGTCCAAGGTTCGGCGCATCTTGATCGCTCCGAACGCCAGGTGCGTTGCAAACGCGCGATCGCGCTTATCGAGACCCGATTTTCCCAAGCGGTAATCCAGCGCTTCCTGCGCGCCGCGCTCGCGAACGCCCGGCGGCGGAAAGACGTCGCGAACGACTTGCAGCGCCGTCTCCCGCGCGCTCATCGCCGCTTTGCCGCTAACATTTTCGCCAAAGACGCGCCGGTCTGCGGCGCGCGGTTGGGCGCGACGATCTCCAACAGGTCGACGATGCCGTCACCGCAGCCTACGCGCACCGCATCGCCGATGATGCCGGCGATTTCACCGGGGACCGCGACGCTCGAAACGTCCGCGCCTACGGCGGCGCGAAGCACCTTGAGCGGCACGCCGGCGATCGTGGCTCGAGCCGCCGGGGCCGGTCCGTACGCGCGCACCCGGTTGACGATCTCCGCGGCGCTCCGGGACCAGTCGATCGCAAGATCGTCCTTGCGCAGCGGCCGCGTGACAATGGGCAATCCCCGCTGCGGTTCGCGCGGAAGCTCGCCGTTGCGCGCACTTTCGAGCGCGTGCGCGACCGCCTGCGCGCCCAAATCCGCGAGGCGGTCGTGCAGTTCTCCGTAGCGCTCGGCCGGACCGATCGCGGTGCGCTTCTGCAAGACGATATCGCCCGTATCCAAGCCCGCGTCCATCAGCATGATGCTAACGCCGGTTTCCGCGTCTCCGTTCAACAGCGCGGTTTGGATCGGTGTTGCGCCGCGATACTTGGGCAGCAAACTCGGGTGTACGTTGAGCGCGCCGAGCCGCGGCACGGAGAGCAGCTCGGGCGGGAGTATTCTGCCGTACGATGCCAGCACGAACACGTCGTACGCGTGCGCCGCGAGTTCGCCCGCAAACGCTCGCAGCGAGGGCGGTTCGTACACGGGAATGGCCAGCTCAAGCGCGACTTGCTTGACGGGGGTGGGGCGCAGCTTGTGGCCGCGACCTCCCGGGCGGTCCGGCTGCGTCACGACCGCAGCCAGTTCAGTGTGCTGGGCAGTCGCACGCAGGCTCGCAACGGCGAACGCGCTGCTTCCGAAGAACAGCGCGTTAATGCGCTTGCGCCGCGGCGGCTTCGGCGACTTCTTCCTCTTCTTTGGTCTGCGGCACGCGGATGTTCTTGGCTTTGTCGACGTAGAGCACGCCGTTTAAGTGATCGATTTCGTGCTGGAGCGCCTGCGCGAACAAGCCTTTGCCCTCCACGCGAATTTTGTGCCCTTCGCGATCCAATCCACTTACTGCAACGTGGTTAAAGCGAGTGATTTCGCCGACGTATCCCGGAACCGACAGGCAGCCTTCGGTCATTTCGATTTCTTCTTGCTGCAATTCGATCTTGGGATTGATGACGACGTATTTGCCGCCCTGCGGATGCTCTTCGTCTTCGCCGGGGTCCATTACGAAGAACCGTTTGCACACGTTGACTTGCGGAGCGGCTAAGCCGACTCCGGGCGCAGCATACATCGTTTCGAACATGTCGTCGAGAAGCTGCTGAAACAACGCATCGGCGATCTCTTTTGGATCGACTTTTTTCGCGACTTTGCGCAACGTGGGATGTCCGTCGGTAACGATGGTCCGGATATAGGGCATGGCGGTACTATTTTAACCCAGCCTGTCCAGAGGCTCCTGGGGACCGCGCAGGCGTGGGGCGAATACTTCCGGGGTGGATACGCCGCGCGACCGCCGCACATGGCACGTTAGGAAAATTCGCCTGAACGAGGACGACGGCGAGATGGACCGTCTTATCGCCTCCGAGATGACGCCTGAGGAACGAATGGCCCGAGTATGGGCGCTGGTACTACGCTACGGGGAGATGCGCGGTGTCAATTACGATAAACAGCGACTACAAAGATCTGTTGGCCGCGTTCAACGCGGCAAAGGTTGAATTTCTCGTTGTAGGCGCGCACGCGCTCGCGGCCCATGGCCATCCTCGATACTCGGAAGACTTCGACGTGTGGGTCCGGCCGTCCGAAGACAACGCTGTCCGGGTTTATGAAGCGCTCTCGCGGTTCGGCGCTCCGATGGATCGCGTTTCGGTGAGTGACTTCGTGAATGACGATCTCATTTTCCAAATCGGCGTCGCACCGATACGTATCGACGTCATCACCTCCATAAGCGGCGTTACGTGGGAGGAAGCTTGGCCACAGAAGATATCTGCGACTTATGGCGGCATTCCAGTCTTCGTGCTGGGACGAGAAACGCTCATCGTCAACAAACGCGCCAGCGGGCGCCGGAAAGATCTCATCGATATCGAAACACTCAAGCGTTTGAAATAGCCTCCCTCAGCAGTTCCGCTTCGCGGGCCGGCGCAAGGCCCGCTTGCAGTTCCCCGAGTCGCTTTCCGGCTGCGCGTGCCCAGGCAAGCGTGTCGCGTACGGTGTCTGCGATCGGCCGGTTTTTGAGCCCGCGTGCTCTTGCGCGGGCGTTCGATGCATTGGCGAGCGCGAAGAATGGATCGTCACGTGGAATCCACAGCGGCAGGTCACCCCACGGTACGACGCCGCGCTCTTTCAAAAACGCGGGACGTCGCCCAATACACGCTCGCACCCGCGTTACTTGCGCGCACGCATGCGTCGAGCAGATTGCCGAACGTGAGCGAACCCGGCGCCGTTACCGCGTTGTAGACACCGCCATCTCTTACCTCGACGAGGTGCACGACGAACTGCGCCAAATCGCGCGCATCGATGTACTGAATCGGCTGCGAGGGGCCGTCAGGAGCAAGCACCGTACCACCGGCGTCGACGCGCACCGGCCAATACGTGAACCGATCCGTCGGATCGCACGGCCCGCAGATCAGCCCGGGACGAACGATCGTCGCGCATTCTGAGAACCGCTCAAGCAGCACTTGCTCACACAAGACCTTCAGTGAGCCGTAATGCTCGTCAACCTTACGCGTAGGATCCGCGCCGGCCGGAAACGGCAGGAGCGCGAAGTCTTCGTCGACGACGCCGTTCGACGGTACCGAAAAATCGTACACCGAGATCGTCGAGATAAACACGTATCGCGACGCGCGATCCAGCAAGTATCGCGCCGAGACTCCACGACGTCGGGGGTATAGCCGCACGTATCGATGACGGCATCGAATCTGCGGTTTGCCAGCCGGTCGAGTTCGCGCAATCGATCGCCGTGAATCGTTTCGACGTCGGACCGCGGCACCGGACTGGTTAAGCCGCGATTGAAGTGCGTCACCTGATGGCCGCGAGCAACGCACGCATCGGTGATGTGACGTCCGACGAACCGGCTTCCGCCGATGATGAGGACGCGAAGGCTGTCGGACGAAAAAACTCCGGTGTCATTATCCATCATGGTGTCCTTACATTTCCGTTATGGTAATCTGACGAACATCGGCTTTGACTTCGCACAGCCATCCTTCGACAGGCTCAGGATGACAAGCCTCAGGATGACAAGGCCTGGAGGATGACAAGGCTGGAGGATGACAAGCCTGGAGGATGACAAGCCTGGAGGATGACAAGCCTGGAGGATGACAAGGTGCGGCGGAAGCGCGCCCTTGAGATTGCGGAAGCAATCGGCGCATGGAGGCCGGCTACAAGATGTAGCTGCTCAGATCCGAGTTCGCGACCACGTCCTGCAGTTTCTCGCGCACGTAGGCGGCGTCCACGACGACAGACCCGCCCGATTCGGGCGCCCCGTAACTGACGTCGTCCAGCAGACGCTCGAGGACGGTGTGCAGCCTTCGCGCGCCGATGTTTTCGCTTTGTTCGTTGACCTGCATGGCGAACTGCGCCAACTGATCGATGCCTTCGGGCAGAAACTCCAGCGTCACGCCTTCGGTCGCGAGCAGCGCTTTGTACTGTTCCGTCAACGCGTTTTTGGGTTGCGTCAGAATGGTCTTGAAGTCGTCCGCAGTCAGCGAACTCAGCTCCACGCGAATGGGAAAACGGCCCTGCAGTTCGGGAATCAGATCGGACGGTTTGCTGATGTGGAAAGCGCCGGCGGCGATGAACAAGATGTGATCGGTTCGGATCGTGCCGTGTTTGGTATTGACGGTGCTGCCTTCGACGATCGGGAGAATGTCGCGTTGTACGCCCTCACGCGAAACGTCGGGACCGCGCGACCCTTCGCGCCCCGCGACTTTGTCGATCTCGTCGATGAAAATGATGCCGTTCTCACCCGCGCGCCGCAACGCCTCGCGCTTGACTGCGTCCATGTCGATGAGCTTGGCGGCCTCTTCCTGCTCGAATATCCGGCGTGCTTCCTGCACCGTCACGCGTTTTCGCACACGCTTTTTCGGAAAAATGCCGCCGAGCATTTCCCCCAAATCGCCACCGCCCCCACCCTGATCGAAGCCCCCGCCGATCACGCCGATCGGAATGCTCGGCGCTTCTTCGATCTCGATTTCGACCAGGCGCACGTCGTAAAACCCACGCTCGACGTCGGACCGCGCTTGTTCGCGAACGCGTGACGCATCCGCGCCGGCGGCCGGCGGGGCAGCAGGTTGTGCCGGTTGCTGCTGCGCTCCGAAGTTGCCCCCGAAGATCGAGCCGAGCGTAGCCGCAAGCGGATTATTGGGGCCCGGCGGGGATGCCGCGCGCGTTTCGGGATGGAGCAGATCGATAACGCGTTCCACCGCCATTCGCGCTGCGGGTTCTTTCACGTCCTCACGCCGCTCATCCGTGACGATGCGCACGGCGTGTTCCACCAAATCGCGAACCATCGACTCCACGTCGCGGCCGACGTAGCCCACCTCGGTATATTTCGTCGCCTCCACCTTGACGAACGGCGCTCCGGCCAGCGCCGCCAGCCGCCGCGCAATTTCCGTCTTGCCCACGCCCGTCGGACCGATCATCAAAATATTCTTTGGAATGATCTCCTCACGCAGATCTTCGCTCACACGCTCCCGCCGATACCGGTTCCGCATGGCGATTGCGACGGCGCGCTTCGCGTCGGCTTGTCCGACGATGTATTTGTCCAACTCGACCACAATTGCGCGCGGCGTGAGATCCAGCACGTCGCCGCGGATTTGCCCCGCCGTCATAACGACTCCACCACCACGCTCTCGTTCGTGTAGATGCAAATCTCCGCGGCAATTTCCAAGCCCTTGCGTGCGATCTGATCGGCGCTCATCGAGGTGTTGCGCAGCAGCGCCGCGGCTGCCGCTTGCGCGAAGGGACCGCCGCTGCCGATCGCCGCGATGCCCTCATCCGGCTCGATGACGTCGCCGTTGCCGCTGAGCACGAGCAGATGGTCGTTGTTGCCGACCACGAGCAGCGCTTCCAATCGCCGCAGCGCGCGATCCTGGCGCCAGTCCTTGGCCAGCTCGACCGCCGCGCGCGTGATGTCTTTGTACTCGTTGAACTTGCCTTCGAACTTTTCGAGCAGCGTGATGCCGTCGGCCGCAGAGCCGGCGAAACCGGCAAGAACTTTGCCGCCGGCAATGCGCCGGACTTTCCGCGCGCCGTGCTTCATGATCGTCTTGTCGAACGTGACCTGACCGTCGCCGGCCACGGCGAGCTGACCGTCCCGGCGAACGGCGAGTATGGTGGTAGAGCGGATACGCATGCCGGTTCCCTTGTACCCCGCAGGGCCGCGGGCGGTTGCAGACAAATGTCGCCGTGCATCGCAAGGGTTCCGCCGTATCAGGAGCCGTTTTTCAGATGAAAATCTATCACCTGTGGAGCATCGTGCTGGTTCTCTTGGCGTTACCAGCCGCACATTTGCCTGCAAGCGCGCAGGCTCCCATGCCCGCCACGCCGATGAACATGTCACGCACGGGTCCAGAGTCCAGCGACGGCATTACCGTACGCGGATCCGGCACGGCCAACGTGCAGGCAACGACGGCGACGCTCATGCTGTTCGTCACCACGCGAAACAACGGCCAAAACGTGACCGCAGCAGCGCTTTCGCCAATCGTCGATGCGCTGGTTCGGGCCGGCGTGCCGCACAACGACATCGCGCTGCCGATGTATCTCAGCCCCGGAGCTCACACGACGAACGCCACGATCACCGTGACGATTCATAATCCAACCGTCGCAATGGTCCAGAACGGCATTGCTTCGCTGCCCGCAGCCTCGCCGCTCCCGCCCGATCTGTACCTGAACAGCGCGCAGGTGCGACTCACGACCGACGATTGCTCGAATGCTATACGGCAAGCACAGGCAGCAGCTCTGCGTGAGGCGCGCGAGAACGCCCAAGGCATCGCTCAACAAATCGGCAAACACGTCGGCGCCGTGCTGGCCGTCGACACGCAGAATGCACCGTACACGCCGGAGGGGCAATGTTCGTCCGGCTACTCCCTCGGCCCGTACCAAAACATGCAGTTCACCTCTCCCGCCGATTACCTACGCGTGCGGGTGTACGCCAGCGTCACCATGCGTTTCGCGATACGATAACGACAATGACCCCAGTGTTTATATGCAACACGTTCATGCCGTCATTGAACGCTTACATGAGCGAGCGCGGGAGGCGGCGCGACCGTCGCGATTTCCGGGAGTGGTTTAGAAAAGCGCGTGGAGGCTGACGTTTAAAAAACGGCGAGAGCGCTTAAAAAGCGCCCTCGCCCGTGATACTCCGCCGATGCGCTGTTACGGAGACGTTTGCGAACCTGGAGCGGAAACGGTAATGTCGTCGCTGCCGCCCGCTATTATCGTACTCGCCCGCGCGCAAGAACACAATTGATTGCGCTCGGTTAAAATGGCAATTTTCATGCGCATTAAAGTGAGCGCCAGCCTGGTCTAACGGAACCTTTCGGATGCGTGCAGTCGTTAAATGTGATGACTATGATTACCAATATCTTCCGCGCGGCCGCGCTTGCAACTATCGTGACGATTGCCGGAATGCCGGCAGTTTCCCAGGCGGCCGTCGGCTACGATACCAACCCCGTACACGTTAAGTACGATACCAGCATCGCGCCCATTGCAGGCTTCGGGTATCCCTGGACCGGCACGCTGCAGCTTACGATCAATCCCGACGGAATCATCAACGGATACTACCGCGCGGCCGGCAATGGCAGCTTCATCCCGGTGACGGGGGGACGCGACGGGAAGAACGTTTGGCTGGACATCGGACAAAGCGGGCGCCTTCACGTGACCGGCACGCTGCACGAGGGCACGATCGCCGGAACCGCGTTCGATCAGCGCAATCTAGCGCAATACAAGTTCAACGCATCGATAGCATAAGCAGCAGCAGCAGCAACGACAGCAACAAAAAGGGAGCGGTATGCACCGCTCCCTTTTTTTACGCGTATCGCCGTTAGTACTTGGGCGTGATTACCGGCGACATCGTGATGTCGGCCTGTCTGTTGGCGCCGGCGATCGCCGGTTTTTGCGACGTATTCCCCGGCGGTCCGGCTTGGAACGCCGGGTAGTCGTAGCCCACCGCGGCGACGTACAACTGATCGCCCGCCGCAATGATCGTCGGCTGCGGGCAATTGGTGGTGCACGGTCCAACGTTCGCGGGAAGCGTATAACCGACAGGGCCCGTTCCGGTCAAAGGCCCAACGGTGTAGAAATAATCACTGACCGCGCCCGATGACGGGTCCGTGTGCTGATCTACGATGAACACTTCGGTCTGCGTTACGCCTGACGGAACGGTAACAGTGCCCGTTCCGCCACCGTCCTGATTGGGGTCACTGACGAACGTCACGGAAATCAGTCCGAGCGCCGCCTTGGACCCGAGCGTTGCATTGGCGGTATATGTCACTGGTGAAACGTTCGTCGCAGGGACGAGGACCGAAAGACCATACGAGCCCGTCGCCGGCGGCACTTCGAACGCCGTGAAGCCCGGCGAAAAGCCGGCGAAGCCGGTAGGATATTTACCATTGTTGATATTCGTCACCGCCGGCGGTCCGACGACGTAGTCCATAGGATCTGCGGAGAAGAACGGCAACGGCTGCGTCGGATCGCCGACCGCACCTTTCGTCGGCGCTGCGACGAGAGACGACCCATCATAGATGGAGTAATCGAACCCGTTGCCGGTCGTGCCGTTTGGATTGCCGATGTAGTATCCGCCGGTCGTCGAACACGTTTGATCGCAGTTGAACGGCCCGAACCCGTACGAGAACACACCCGTAAACGTTCCGAGCGTCGAGTCCACCAATCCGGTATTGCTTAGCGGGACCTGCGGCGAACCGGTGACGTGGTTCGTGCCGGCGTCGACATTTGCGCCTCCGTATGCCCCCGCGGTTCCGGCCGGCACCAGCATGCCGGCCGGAAACGTCAGGGTTGGTTGATTGGCAAGTACCGCAGAGGCGCCGTTGGGCTGACGCAACGTTGCCACGACGTTTAGGCCAACGACGCCGTCTTGCCCGATATTGGCCGTTCCAACGGCGAACTGAAGCGCATTGCTATTGAGATTCGACTTCGTCACCGAGGGCAGTTGAGAAGCACCGTTAGCGGCGCAACCTGCAAGCAGTGCCGCCGCAACCGCAACGGTAGAGGCTCTGCAAATGAAAGTAGGTTCCTTTTTCACGCTAGAGCCTCGCTTGGATGTAGAAGTAGAAGCTGCGGCCTAAGTTCCGCGGGATGTTGACGAACGTCCCGTTCGTTTTGATGAAGGAGCCGTACTGCGGCCACGCCGACGGATACGTGTAGTAGCCTCCATGCTCGTAATTAATGCTGCTCGTCGAGTAGCCCGTCAGGGGACCGGCGATGCCCGTCGCAAGGGGCTCATACCGGCTGCTGTACTGCGGGCCGTAGTAAATTTCGTTGAACACGTTGTCGACGTTGACACCGAACGTTAGCTTCGAGGACGGCGGACTGTACTCGATCGTCACATCCGTATTGGAAGTCGGTGGACTCAATTTGCCGCCCGGAGACGATGCTTCGGACGCGCCGGTGCATCCCACCGTCACCGGATTGAAGAATGTGCCCGGATTCATTGGGTCCACGTAACACGACGGACCTGCAGGGGAACTTCCGGCCACCGCGTTAGTGTTCGGAACGTTGTAAGCAACGCCGTTCACATAGGCGGCGGTGAGCAATCCCTGACCAATGGGGTATCCGATGTTGTACGTGTACCGCGGGTTGATTCTCCAGCCGTTGTGCGTGCGGTATGAAAGCGCAAGCGTGCTCTGGAACGGCGACAGGAAGCCGACGCGATAGATGTTCCCGAGCGCGATCGATGCAGGCTGAATTGTCGGATAAAAATCCTCCGAACTGCTCAGCGGTATCACGCTGGAGAACTCGTTGATGTACGTTGCCGTGAGTTGAGCGCTCAGGCCGTATGGAACCGTCCGCGTAAGGTTGAAGTCGATGCCATCTGCGAATTCGCGCCCTTCGTTTGTCAGGACCGGAGGTCCAAAGAGTATCGTACCGTTTGCAACGATCGGTTGCCCGTTGGACCCGATGAGCGGTGATGCCTCCGAAGCGATCGTGTCGTGCTGCTTACGATACCACGGCGAGAGGCTGAACGACACACCATTGAGTGCGCCCTTGGTAAATTGATGCGAGAGCGTGAGCTCGTAGTTGTCGGATGTCGTCGGCCGTGCCGTCTGGTAGGCAATGCCGTCAAAGTTCTGGTTGATCCAGAAGAGTTGCTCACCGAAGTTCCGGCATGTGACTGCTAGGTTGGCGGGCGACGTTTGACCCGAAGCGGGTTGCTGCGCAGTACCAGGTATTCCGCAGCTGCTCGTGCCGGCGCCGAACGGTTCGTATGTCGGAATCATACCCCAGGGTTTGAGATATGCTGCGGCATCGATTTGGCCGTAATCAACGTCGGAGATCGGAACGAACTGCACCGACTTGCGGTACGTCAACCGCAAAGACGAATTTTCGCCCAGACGGTAGCTGATGCCGAGCTGAGGCTCTAAAACCTTCGGTTTAACCGCGTTATCGTCGAACGAGAACGTGGCCTGCGCGTTGCACTTCCAACCATCGGCCGCATTGAACGTGGTGGGAGCGACCCAGGTTACCGGCAGGTACGTGCTCGTGCAGTAGTACGGATCGATGGCGGGCGCCGGAAGCCGGTACGTCGCCATGTCGACCCGCAGGCCGGCCTGCACGTTGAGGCGATCGTTCGGCGTCCACTTGTCGCTCAGATATGCAGAGTAGTCTTGTCGGTCGACAGTGGAAACCTGATCGAATTGTGGAAACTTGAGCTGCGTTGCATTTGCGTAAGGTCCTTGGTAGGCCCATCCGCAACCGCTAGCAGTCGCATTGAACCCATTTGGAGCCGAGAAAGGATTTTGGCAGTTCGGATCGTTCGGGTTTACGAACTGCGACGGTAAGAAATACTGTTCCGTGAAGCCGTTCAGAAGGCCAAGCAACGACCCATAAAGTGAAAAAGAGTCGGACAGATATGCGTCAATTGGGTGCAGATGGCTGATATCGAATCCGGCCTGCATCAGGTTCTTGTTGCTGAGCTGCTTCTGCAAGGAAACCGTGACGCCGTTCGTCATACCGCCTTGTGAGGCAATGTAAATATCGTTGTTGATGCTGCCTTCGGCAGACGGACCATCAAACGTGATAACCGAGTTGACGCGGTATCCCAAGACGGACAAGAACGTCGATTCATTGAGATTGTTGGTGTACTCCAGTTTAAACGCCTGATTCGGCTGCCAGTAGGTAAACGGAGCGCGATTGCTGCCATCGCACGTGAATGCGGTGCCGGGCGCGATCCCCGGAGGCGGCAAACCGGAAGGCACGGGACAAGAGAGATACTCGTACGTCGAACTCTGCCCCGGATACAATTGAGAGATCGCCGCGATCTGCCCTGGTGTAATCTGTGGGATTAGGTTCAACAGACCGTTCCACGTGTGCAGGTACGCGTAATCGCAGCTGGCATAACACAACCCGGCCATGCCGCCTGCCCCCTCATAGAAGCTGTGCATCGCGATGTCGGTGAACGCCTGAATCGACTCGTGGTTGTTTTTGCCGAAGCGAAAGACGAAGTTGTCCTGAAACTCGCGATCCGCGTCCATACGCCTGCTATAAAAAGTGTTGATTTGTGCGTAGGGATATCCATTGTTGCCGTAGTTGTAGGTGCGATTGTCGCCGGCGAATGACGCATAGTTCGAAAAGCGGCCATCCGGCGTTGCGAAGCTATAATCGATCGTTGCGCGGTGATCGAAACCGGGGCCGCCTACGGATAAACCGAATTGCGCATATGCGGGATAAGAGCCGCGCTTCGCAACCACGTTTAGGGCGCCGAAGCCGCCGGACGACTGCGTAATGTCGCCGCCGCCCGGCGTGAGCTGCACCGAACTTATGCCTTGCGTTGTGACCGCCAAACTGTTCGTGAACTGGTTCGAGTACGCATCGGTGTACGGTATGCCTTCGAACTCGAAGCCCTCCTCGTATTCACGGCCTCCGTGAATCACCGGATAACCTGACGAGTCCAGTTCGGCGCCCGGCAGCGACGAGATGAGGTTGACCTCATCAAAGTTGAACGTGGAACCCTGGAACTGTTGGATCTGCTGCGATCCGATGCTGACCGTATCGACGGTCTGAGAGGGATGGAACGCGCTTCCGGCTCCCGTCGAGCGCACGGAGGCGATCGTCTTGAGCGACTTGGTGAGCTGTTCGTTCAATACCACGGCCTGATCGGCGAACACCGTCACGCCCGAGATCGATACCGGCTCGTAGCCCGACTGTTGAAAAGACACGACGTACGTGTCGGCGTAAACGCCGGTCAGCGAATAAAAGCCGTGCGAATCGGTCGTTCCCCGGTAGGAACCCGACGGTGATGCCGCCGTGATTTTCACGTCGGCTATCGGCTGGTGCGTCGCGGCGTCGGTCACCGTACCGCTCAGGACTCCGACGGTGCTCGCCAATGCCGGATTCGGTATCTGACAAAAAGAGACGGCCGCTATGGCTAACGCCACGACGAGCCGTCGGACTGGGATGTTTCTCACGTTGATCCTCCACAGAATCAGTCTGCGATACGCACCGCTGCGCTTCATGATGCTCCAAGCGACACGCTCGCAGACTTACCGATTCGGCAAGGGGTTACGCATACCTGGGAAGACGCTGAGCGGAGTTACTGTCCGTTGGGAGCTAAAACAACGCGCCGCTGGGGGTAGTCGACGACCCAATTGAAATGCCGCAGGAAGTCGAGCCCGACGGATCCGCCGTCGTCGCCGAAGATGGAGGTGCCGCCCATACAAATAGGCGGGTTCTCATACCGGTAGGGACCCACGCTAATCTGCTGCGCGCTGATGCATCTGCCCGACGATGATGCGCCGTTCCAAGCGGTGTAGAGAAAATTCGCCTCAGTGCTCGCGATGGGATCGCCAGTGGCTCCTACTCCGGAAAAAATGACCGACGAGTCGTGGCCAAGAGGTTGACCGCCAATTTTCCCGCTGTCGTACAACGCTTGCGAGAGCACCATAAAGCCACTGAGCTCGCTGTCGAGGACCGGCCGCGCGAGTGCGCCGGAGGGAAGCGGCATCGTAATCTGCGGAACGCGGTTGGTCAGGTCGACAGGGAATGCATAGTCCGATTTACCGATTGCGAGATTCGCCTTCATCGGATCCTCGATGAGCATGCGAGAACCGGCGAGATCCACCGTAACGACTGCGCCGGCGAAAAAATCATAGCCGAGCACGCCGGCGAGTTTGCTATTGGGCGCGTCGATCTTCTGCACGATGAGGTTGCTCAAGACCGAACTGCCGATCTTCAGCTCGCGCACTCGCGCGTACCCTTCGAATTGCGCGTTTCCGATGTACGGCGAGAAATCGCTGGTCCCGAGATTCTCCGTGCCGGCCTGCGTGGCGTACGGGTCGAATAACATGATTGAGGGAGTGTTGGTTCCGAGCAAAAACGTACCGGTGAGGCCGTTCACCGACGCCGTTACGCGAATGAGGCGATCGTCGTTCGTTAAAGCGGCAAGGGTCAGCGGTACGGGAGCATCGCTATAGGTCCACGTCGCCGAGGGACCTGGGGCAATCAGATCGCGATCGGCGACGGCCTGCAAATGCGTTGCCGATATCGAATAGCGGCTGCCGTCGACATCCCAACCCGTCATGATGCGTTGCCCCCCAGGCGTTTGAGTGTACGCGATATCGTCAAACGTCGTCGAGCCCACGGCGCCCGGCGCTACGACGACACGCGTAAGCGCGCCGGTTTGGAGATTCTCGTACAGGTCCATCGCCACCAGGCCCTTGGGCTGAATGCGCACCACCTCGCAACGAGTGCCGTTGACATTTGCCTCTCCGGTCACCTGCGCCGGAAAAGCATGCAACGCTTCCGAACGCACGAGATCCCATTCGAGTGTCGCCTGCGCCTCTCGCCCCAGGACGACGTTCCAGTAACCGTTCGCGTCGGAATGCCAGACGTAACGCCCGGTGAAACCGGTTTCGTCGAAGATTCCTTGCTTTGTCGTTATGATGTCGCGAAACGCCAAGCCGTTTCGAAATTCTTCAAACGAGTCGGTGGCACCGCCGTGCGTACGTGAGCCGGTTAAGTGCCACGCTGCCATGCGCGGATCGGACGCATCCCACCCAGCGAACGCCTTGTGTTTTTGCTGCACGCTCGCCGCATCATCCGCCGCCGCGAACAAGGGAACTGCCGCTAATAGAAAAACCGCGACCGTCAATACAACGCGCATTGTTTCACATCTCCACTTTAGTGTCGCGCTAGAGCGAGCTCCTCCGCAACAGGGTGCTGCACCTGCTCGCGAAGGAATCCGCGAAGCGCGTCGAGCGCGCGCTCCGCCATCAGACGGCGACGCTCCCTTTTGTCGCGCACGGCGACGTCTAAAGGTGGAAACGGCGCCCACGTCACGTTCGCCGGTTGAAAGTCGGCGGTCTGCGTGTTCTGCAAGTGCGCCACAACTGCACCGAACGCCGATTCAGCAGGGAAATCGAGCGGCGCCAGCCCCAGCATGCGACGAGCAGCGTGAATGCCCGTCATTGCGCCGCATGCGGCCGCCTCGACATAGCCCTCCGCTCCGGTGATTTGGCCGGCGAAGTACACGCTGTCTGTGCCGCGCAGCCGCAAGTGAGAATCGAGCAGTCGCGGTGAGTCCAGAAACGTGTTGCGATGCATCACGCCCAGCCGCAGCCACTCCGCGCCCGCTAAACCGGGAAGCTTGCGGAACGCCTCTTTTTGCGATGGCCACGTGAGACGGGTTTGAAAGCCCACCAGATTGAACGCCGTGCCGTGCACGTTTTCTTTGCGCAGTTGGACGACTGCATACGGCGTTCTCCCGGTGCGCGGATCGCGCAGGCCCACGGGTTTGAGCGGACCGAACCGCAGCACGTCTTCGCCGCGATCCGCCATTTCCTCGATTGGAAGGCATCCCTCGAAATACGGCGCACGGTCACCGTCTTCGAACTCTTTGGGCTGATGCCGCGGCAGCGTGCGCAGATCGGCCAGCAGCCCGAGATACTGTTCTCTGGTCAGCGGAATGTTGACGTAGTCGTCGCCGGCGCCTTTTTCGTACCGTGATTTGCGGTACATCGGCGTCTCGTCGATGGAGTCCGCCGCGACGATCGGCGATGCAGCATCGTAGTAGTGCAGGCGCCGCTCCGGATGATGTTGCGCGATCAATCGATCGATCGACGCCAGCAGATCGTCGGAAGGCAGCGGACCGCACGCGATGATGACGGGTGGGCCGGCTGGAACATCGCGCACCTCTTCGCGGCGCAGCGCAATGCGCGGATGTCCGGCGATGCGATCCTCGACTGCTTGCGCAAAGCGATCGCGATCGACGGCGAGCGCGCCGCCCGCGGGCACGGCACTGCTCCGCGCCGCGCCAACGATCACCGAATCGAGCAGTGCGAGCTCTTCTTTCAGCAGGCCGACGGCGTTTTCGAGTGCCGCACCGCGCAGCGAATTACTGCAAACCAGCTCCGCCAGACGGCCGGTTTTGTGAGCGGGTCCGCTGCGCACCGGGCGCATTTCGTACAGGTGCACGCTCACGCCGAGCTGCGCGGCTTGCCAAGCGGCTTCGCATCCCGCCAATCCGCCTCCGATGACGGTTAGCGCTGGGGTCACGATGACAGAGCTTCTGCCGGTTCTTCCGCACCCGAAGGCGCAAGGCTGCTCACGTCATGCTCCCTGTTTGTGCTGCATTCCAGTACGGTGTTGCCGCCGCGGCGCGTCTTTGCAACGACGTGCGAACCGCATACCGGACACGGCTGCGCCACGACGCGATCCCATGAAATGAAATCGCACTTCGGGTAATTGGCGCAGCCGTAAAACGTGCGCCCCTTCTTCGATTTCCGCTCCACGATCATGCCGCCGTCCTTGGGACATTTCGCGCCGGTATCTTTGAGGATCGGCCGCGTCGTTTTACATTCCGGATAACCGGTGCACGACATGAACCGTCCGAAGCGCCCGGTTTTGATGACCATAGGGCGAGCGCAGTTGGGACACACTTCGTCGGTCGGCTCATCCTTGATTTCCAGGCGCGGAAGCTTCTTTTCCGCCTGCTCCAGTTCGCCGGCGAACGGAACGTAAAAGCGATCCAGCAGTTTGACCCAGTCCTCGCTGCCCACCGCAACTTTGTCGAGGTCGCCTTCCATCTGCGCGGTGAAGTTCAGGTCCACGATGTCGGGAAAGTGCTCGGCCAGCAGATCGTTGACCCCTGCGCCGATCTCCGTAGGCTGAAACCGCCGCTCGACCTGCACGACGTACCCCCGCGCTTGAATCGTTTCGACGATCGTGCTGTACGTCGATGGACGCCCGATGCGGTTCTCTTCGAGCGCTTTGACGAGCGTGGCCTCGGTGTAGCGGGGAGGCGGTTCCGTAAAATGCTGCTTTGGATCGAGAGCGTGAAGATCGAGGCGTTCGTTTTGCCGGAGTTTCGGGAGGAGCGGTTTTTTGTCTTCGCCCTTCGACAAGCTCAGGGTGACAGGGTCGCGGCTCAAGGTGACGGCGGCGGCGCTCAGGCCGGAGTCGCCGGCGGTTGCAGCCGAGGCATCGTCGCGGCCTTCTTCATAGAGTTTGGTGAAGCCGGGAAATTTGACCACGCTGCCCGTCGCGCGGAACGTGTACGGGCCGGCTGCAATATCGACGGTCGTTTGGTCGAATACGGCCGGCGACATTTGAGAGGCGACGAATCGATTCCAGATCAACGTATAGAGTCGCAATTCGTCGCGTTTGAGAATGCCGGCCAATTTTTCCGGGGTTCGCGAAAGCAGCGTCGGACGAATGGCTTCGTGCGCGTCCTGTGCTCCCTCGCGAACTTTGTGGGCGCGGCCGCCGTGATACGGCTGTCCGTACGTGTGAACGATGTAGTCGCGGGCTGCTTCGCGCGCTTGGTCGGAGATTCGCGTCGAGTCGGTGCGCATGTACGTGATGAGCCCGACCGTGCCTTCGGCGCCCAAATCGACGCCTTCGTACAGCGCTTGCGCCGACTGCATGGTGCGGCGGACGCGAAGGCGCAGCTTGCGGGAGGCCTCCTGCTGGAGCGTCGAGGTCGTAAACGGAGCGGTGGGGTGACGACGAACTTCGCGCTCTTTGACGGACGCGACGGTATAAGCGGCGCCTCCCAGCTCGCCGACGATCTTTTCGGCCTGCTGCGCGTTTTCCACGGCGATCTTCTCGCCATCGCGCAGCACCAAATCCGCGCCGAAGCGCAGTGACGGTTCGCCCGAAGACGAGAGGAGCGCGGTGATCGACCAGTATTCGCGCACGACGAATGCCTGAATCTCGCGCTCGCGGTCGACGATGAGGCGCACCGCGACGGACTGCACGCGGCCGGCGGAGAGGCCGCTGCGAACCTTTGCCCACAGCAGCGGCGAGATTTTGTAGCCCACCAAACGATCCAGGATGCGACGGGCCTGTTGAGCATTCACGCGATCGATGTCGATCCGGTGCGGATCTTTGATCGCCGCCAGCGCCGCCTCTTTGGTGATCTCGTGGAGTTCGATGCGTTTGGGTTCTTCGAGTTTGAGCAGTTGCGCCAAGTGCCACGCGATCGCTTCGCCCTCGCGGTCCGGGTCGGTCGCCAGGTACACGTCGCTGGCGCTTTTGACGGCGGACTTGACTCCTTGATGATGTCGCCCTTGCCCTTGATCGTCAGATATTTCGGCGCAAAGCCGTGGTCGACGTCGACGCCGAGCGTGCTCTTCGGCAAATCACGCACGTGACCGACCGACGCCTTTACGGCGAATCGCGGCGGCAAGAACTTCTTGATCGTCCGTGCCTTGGTCGGCGATTCCACGATGATCAGGGGCTTTTTCACGGGCCTTAGTATACCGCCGGGGTCAAGCCCCCGGCAAATCGCGCCTATATAAATGAGGCGCGGCACCGCAGTGCGGGCGCGCCGCGGCGCGCGCGAATGCGACGAGATTTGCAATTATTGCAAAAATTCCTTATGATGCGCACAAAGCGCTAAATTGCGCTGTCCAACATCTCAAGTTCGTCCCCGGGGACGAAGGGAGGAATGAATGGATTCCGACATGATGGAAAACGGCGGTACGATGGACGACGAAAACTCCTCGCGCCGCGGCGGGCGCCGAAAGAACGGCCGCCGCAAAACTGCGGGCCGTAAATCGACTAACGGCCGCAAATCAAGCAACGGGCGCAAGAAATCGACCAACGGTCGCAAGAAGTCGTCGCGTAAAGCGGCGGGTCGTAAAGGCGGACGTAAATCGACCGGCGGACGCAAGAAGTCAACCGGCGGCCGTAAGAAATCAACCGGCGGACGCAAGAAATCCAGCGGACGCAAGAAATCGACCGGACGTAAAAAGTCGACGGCCGGACGAAAGAAATCGACCGGCGGGCGCAAGAAATCGACCGGCGGGCGCAAGAAATCCAGCGGACGTAAGAAGTCGACGAGTGGACGCAAGTCCACGCGTAAAGCAGCCGCAGGACGTAAAGGCGGCCGCAAGACCGCGGGCCGGCGCAAAGGCGGACGTAAAAAGAAAGCCTAAGAGCGAAAAGCAGAAGCGGCTCGTCATTGGACGGGCCGCTCTTCTTTATGCCGTTCGCAGGCATCCCATTCCCACAGCGGATCGTCGCGCAGTTTGGTGGCGCCGCATTCGCATTCCCAGCGCAACACGTTCATCGGTTTGCCCGGCTCGCTCAAATGCGGCCGTACGTTTTCTTCAGCGGGCTCGCCCAGGCGTTCGATCAATTCGTGTTTGGCATACCGCATTGACTCTACCCCGAATGCATCGAAGAGGCGGCGTAGACGATCGCGATGCCTGCCATCACGCCGCCATACACCAAATGGGCGAGCGGACTGAGCCACGAAGTCTTCAGCTCCGTCAGCTCGCGGCCGCCCGGCGTAAACTGCGCTCCCCAATAATTGAACACCCATAACGTGAGCGCATAGGCCAGGCCGGTCATCCAAAATTCGTGGGTGAGTCTATCGACGAGGACGGAAAATAGCGCGCCGAACGCTGCGGAAAGCGCGAGGTGGATGGCCAAACCAAAGGCGATCACCCCGCCGCCGCCGTCTTTTGCGCGCGGTCCGAGCACGACGCCCGCCACACGCTTGGGCATTTGCCACGGCCCCTGGCCCACCGCCATGCTCAGTGCCGCCATAGCAATGGCCATCGCGAACCCGCCGCATAGTCCGGCGATGATCCCTTGCACGTAGTCGATGCGCGCCGACTCGAGCAGCACGCCGTGATCCCACATACCGGTCTTTTTTCCCGGTTGTGCGGAAATGCCACGCGAAAATACCTTGCTTGCGGTCGTGGGCGAACGATTGACGCGGGGTATATGCCGTACAACGTGTCAGGAGCAGCATCCGCAATCGACCGGGACGGTTCAAAATCGCCGGAGATCGCCATTCTTCAGCTTCCCAGGGATGTGCTGCCGATCTACTTGACGACCTTCGTCGACATGCTCGGCTACACGCTGCTCATTCCGCTTCTGCCCGCCGTTGCGCACAAGTACGGCGCTCACGACTGGATGGTGGGCATGCTGCTCAGCATACCGGCCTTTTGCGCAACGATTGCCGCGCCGATTTGGGGCAAAGCCAGCGATCGCACCGGTAGAAAGTTCATTATCGTGATCGCGCAGGCGTTCACCCTGTGCGGATACGTGCTTCTGGCGCTCGCGGGTTCGCTATTCTGGATCTACATCTCGCGCGTCATATCGGGCATCGGGGCAGGCAGTTTGGGCGCCGCGTCTTCGTACATCGCGGACGTCACCAGCGAAAAGCAGCGCGATCGCGCGTACGCCTTCTACGGCGCCGTTTTTGGCTCGGCGTTCATCATCGGCCCGCTTGCCGCCGGTTGGCTCGCACGATACGGGCTGCAGTTCCCGTTCTTTATCGCGGCGGGTTTGGAAGTCATCAACATCGGGTTCACCGTGTGGCTGCTGCCGTCACGTACGCGCAAAAAGCGTGAAGAAACGAGCATGAAGAAATCGCTCCAAGCCGCCTGGGATCGCGGCGTGCGGCTCGTCCTCTCACGGCAATTTTTGTTCGTTTTCGCGGTGGTGTATTTGTTGGCCGACTTCGCGTTGTATCTGGATCACGCGCTGCACCAAAGCATCTCGCACGCCAGTTGGCTGCTGGCCGGAGCCGGAGTCATCGGCGGCATTACAATCGTAGCGGTGGTAACCCCGATGACGAAGCGCTTCGGCGATCGATTCGTGGGGCAGGTCGGTTTCGTGCTGCTGTTCGCATCGTACGCGTTGATCTATTTCGTACAAAGTTTGGCGTGGTTTTTCCCCGTTCTCGTCTTGTGGGCCGCCGGCGCCGCAATGGTGGAGCCGACGTTGATGGCGCTGCTCTCAGAGCGCGCTCCCAAAGAAGAGCGCGGGGCGATCATGGGCCTGAGCGACTCGATCAACAGCGTCGCGCTCATTTTGGCGCCCGCGATCGGTACGGCGATCGTGGGAGAACAACCACGGCTCATCGGCGTGCTGCCGGCGCTCGCCGTCGCGGGTGCGTTCGCACTCGGGCGCGTTCGCCTCAAACCAAATCAGTCCGCCACGCAAAGTTCAACGGCGTAACGAACGCAGGGGCTTTGGTCCCCAGCGGCATGGCCCGCAGTAACTTCTCCCGTGCGTGCGTCTCCAGTAGGATTGCGCTAATCCGTCCGATTTTGGGAGCATCTTTATGCGATCCGCCAGGTTTATTTCGTGTTCTGCGTTGGTTCTTGCAGTTTCGATACTCGCCGGATGCGGCGCGGGAAATCACGCGGGCGTTACGCCTGGTGTCCTGGGCGACAGCACGGACACCGGTCGTTTATCGGTTGGCGCGACTGCACTGCCCAGTCCAACGCCGACGCCGAACAGCCGGCTGACAAAGGGCACCGGCAACGGACAGATCAACGGCGACGATACGATGTTTCCGGGCGGAATCGGTGAAGATAAGAACGACGGCGACTATTCAAACGGCGGCCACGGACCGGTCGGCGATACCAAAGGGCCCGACGGCGTTCCTTGCAAGGCCTCGATGAACACCAACGGCATCCCGCCCAAAGGTACGGGTTATCACGTCCACGCGTTTCTCGGCATTTACTATAACGGTACGGAAGCGGCGCTGCCGGACGGGCTTGGTTTTGCCGATCCGAGCGGCGACGGCCAATTCCCCGGAACGCCGCCGAACTGGACGCAGTACGCGAGCGTGTGCTATTACGAGATGCATACGCATGACGCGAGCGGCACCATTCATATGGAAAGCATCACGCCGCCGACTGGTTTTCAGAACGGTACGAAATATACGCTCGGCGATTTTCTGGCAATCTGGGGCATCCCGGTCAGCCCGGTAAATTTTGGGCCGCTGAACGGGCCGGTTACGGTCTATACATCGGGTCAATTTTCGCGCGGTCATCAGTGCACGCCGCACTGCTACGTCACGTCGAACACCTACACGATGTACGCCGGAGATCCGAGCACGATTCCGCTGTACTCGCACGAGGTAGTGTGGGTACTCGTCGGCGCGGGCAATCCGACCGGTAGTTCGCTGCCGAACGTGCTGTTCTTCGACGAATGGTAGAAGGCCGGCGGGGGATGCGCCCGTGCCGCGCTGGTCTACCAAAAACGATTTTGAACCGTTTGCGCAAAAAAAGGATGTAATAGAAGGGCTCGCCAGGCGCGGGCCCTTTCTATTGCTCGGCTGCCGTTCGTTAGGGCTTGGACATCATGTCAGGCTTGCCGGACATAATGTCGACGGGTACTGAAACATGCTCTTGCACGATTAGCCACTTGCCGTTGATTCGGCGCAGAACGTCAGTAACTCGAACGATGAAGTGCATGGTCCCGGACTTGGCCGATGGCGCGCTGATCTCTTGCGCGCTGTGCGAGTACGCAACGTCGCCGCTCGAAATAACATGCAGATCATGGATTGTGAAACGGACCGGTTGTTTCATTGCTGCGAAAGTGCCGCGCCAGTCGTCGCGATAGTCATTCCAACCGACGTGCTGCCGAGGTGGTGTCACGTCGAAGACAAAAAGTGAATTATCGTGAATATACACGGACATAATTCCGTTGAGATCACGATTCCGAAACGCGGTTGCAAAACGCTGGTATAACGATTGTATTTGCGACTGGTCTGAGGCTTGTACTCGCCCAGTGAAAAATGCTACAAGCGCCAGCACGCAGATGAACACCGGAATAGCGAACGAAATGAGCCTTCTCATAGAGTACTCCTTTCGGAAGCACTGTGCTAGGTCTGAGAATCATAGCCCACATAATGTGCGCGCGCAAGTACGACTTGCTTTTCCGCGATCGGTGCGTTAGGGGCTGCGCTTTTGCACCAATCATTTCGTTCAAGCGTGTCTTGTTTCTCTGCGCAGTTTTTGCGATATGTCTACAAGCGGCTCCATTGAGAGCGTAGCGGCTCGTACAGTTCAGGCCTGGCGCGGCCAGCGCGCATACGATTATGGGCTGGTGAGCTTTGCGGCGAGTTTGTCAAGGCATTCCGCCCAGCCTTCTTCGTGCGAAGCACGCGATTCTTCGCGCAGGAACAGTTCGTGACGCAGTTCGAGCGCGGTGCCGCTGCCTTCGGGTGTGAGCTCGATGGTGAGCAGCGTTTCTTGCGTGTCCTTGAGATCGTCTTCGATCCAGCTCCACGTCATGACTAACCGGTGCGGCGGCGCGACCTCGCGGTAATCGCCGTGCAGCGTCCAAACCTCCCCGTCGGCCATGAGCAGGTCGATCTTGTACGAACCGCCCGGGCGAACGTCCATCTTGAGGTCTTGCAGCGTAACGTTTTCGGGGCAAATCATTTCGGCGAATTCCTTGCCCGTCCAGGCCGCGAATACGCTGTCGGGCGAAGCGTCGAAGGTGCGGCGAATGACTACTGCGGGAAGTGTTGCCTGGTTCATGCGTTCCTCATCAGTTCTGAAAGCTGTGAAAGGGTGGTGCTCCAGCCGTCGCCGTGTCCGTTGCGGGACTCTTCCGTTGCAAAATAGTCGTGCGTGAGAACGAGTTCGGTTCCACCACCGGCGGGATTGAATTCAAGCGTGAGCAGCGTTTCTTGCTCGTCGGCCGGATCGTCTTCCAGCCAGCGCCACGTCATACTCAAGCGGCGGTTGGGGACCACTTCGCGGTACTCGCCGGCGACGGTCCACACATCGCCTTGCGGGCGCCGCATCGCGATGCGGTACGTTCCACCCGTGCGCACATCCATCTGCACTTCATCTGCGCACACCTCGCCGGGGCCGAGAAATTGTTTGGCGATCGCTGGATCGGTCCAAGCGGCGTAGATGCGTTCGGGAGCGGCATCGTAGGTACGGCGGATCACCAGCGCGGGGACTGTGGTTTGCGTCATGGTTTGCTCTTTTCGTCGGCTGATTCTTTGAGAATAATCTCGAGCCGATCGAGCGCGGTGTTCCAGTAACGGCGCTGCCGCTCGAGCCATTTCATTACGCTCTGCATTGTTTGCGGAGCCAGACTGCAGTAATGCACGCGGCCTTCGATGCTGCGACGCAGCAAGCCGGATTCTTCGAGAACGCGGACATGTTTGGAGATTGCCGGCTGAGAGAGCGGAGACTCCGCCGCAATCTGGCCGACGGTGAGCGGCCGGCGCGCGAGCCGTTCGACGATGCGCCGGCGCGTGGGATCGGCGAGTGCACCGAAAACCGCATCGAGATTCGTGCTCACGATTTCCGCTGATGGAAAAACACGCTGTTGCCTTCGGTATCGTGGATGGCGAGCATGCGGCAAAACGGCGTCTCGGTTTGGAAGACGGCCGGGATGCCTTTGGCTTGAAGCACGGCCGCGGTTTCGTCGAGATCGTCAACGGCGAACAGCACGCCGTTGCTGGGCTGAAACGGAATCGGTCCGCCGCCGCCCCACAGGCCGAACGTGGTGCCGTCGGGCAGGTCGTATTCTGCGCCGCGGTCTTGGGCGTACAGGCGGGCGGGCTCGAGGCCGACGACGTCGCGATAGAACGCGACGGCGCGGGGCGCGTCTTTAACCATGTAGCCGCTGAGGTCTATGCCTTTGACCCGGATGACGGTGGAGTTCATACAAGATCCTTTGTTTACCGCTTAGTTATATAACTATATCGTTATGTTTTCTCGATGTCAAGCGGCGGCCGTTACGGAATTTAGCGTGTCTCGCTAAAATACGCACCGAGGCGGCGAATGACGCTCACCGAACATGCGGCGCGAGACCTCAAAGAGCTCCGTGTGCGTCGGTCGAACCTTCCCGCATGGCCGAGCGCGTTATCGATCTGCGGCTGCCGCCCGAAGCCGGCTATGCCATGCTCGCCGCATACGTTGCCGGCGATGCGGCCGCGCGCGCAGAGTTCAACGAAACGGACCGCACCAAGATCGCGGATGCGGCGAGGTTCGGCTTCGAACTCATCGTGCGCGATGCCATGGCGGGTGAACGGGAGCCGATTCGCGTGCGCGCGGTTTGGACGCCGGAAGAATTGCATATCTCGCTGCTCGAGCGCGGCTTGCCGCTCGAAGACGGGAACGCGCGCCGTGACCCGAGTTGGCCGAACATCCTCGAACGCGTCGATAGCGCGCAGTGGAAACTTCACGGCCGCGCCGGAAGCGAACTGCTGCTCACGCTACAACGCCCACACGGTATTGCAAACGAGGACGCGGCGCCGCCACGCGAAGACAGCGTACCGCTCGCGCCGCAGCAGCGATACACGATACGGCGCTTTCAACCCGAAGACGCTCCCGGCGTGGCACGCGCATTCTACCGAACGTGGGGTTATAACTATGTCTTTCCGGCGGTCTACGTCCCCAAGCGGCTCGTAGAGCTGAATAATTCAAATGCCTACATATCGATCGTTGCGGTAGCCGAAGACGGCGAAATCGTCGGTCACTTTGCGCTCGATCCGATTCCTGGAACACCGCTCGTCGACGGCTGCGCCGCAATCGTTTCGCCGGCGCATCGCGGACGCGGCCTGCTCGAGCGTTTGCGTCAGTTTGCCCAAGATGAGGCCGTGCGGCTCGGTTTCGGCGCGTTCTACACCGAGCCGGTTACCACGCATCCGCGCACGCAAGAAGACAGCGCGAAAATCGGCGCAAGCCTCTGCGGCATCGTCCTCGGCGGCGATCCGGCGGCCTTCACGCCAAAGCACATGCAGTATACGGGCGGTGGTCAGCGGCAAAGTTTCACGATCTACATCAAACCACTAAAGGCTCGCGAATCGCGCACGATTTATGCGCCGCCGCGCCACCACGAAATGATCGATGCGATCTATCGTAATCTCGGTTTCGCCAGCGATGTCCGCGAAGGCTGCGCTGTAACGCAGACCGGCGATCTGCACATCGGGGTTTCTCGCAGCGAAGGCTTTGCCGTTATCGACGTGGTTACAGTTGGCGGCACCACCATGGAACGAATAGCGCAAGCGCTCGCGGACGTGCGCACGCTCGGACGTATCGGAGCGGTTTACGTGAATCTGCCGCTCGAAGATCCGGGCACGCCGCAGGTTTGCGATGCAATCGAGGCGCAGGGGTTCTTCTTCTGCGCCGTCATTCCGTGGGCCATGGGCGGCCGCGATGCACTGCGTCTGCAGTTGCCGCTCACACCCATCGATCTCTCGCAAGTCACGATCTTCGGCGAATTCGGCGCGCAGCTCAAGGCGTATATTGCGCCCGGCGCGCAGACAGCGTCCGGCATTTCAGCGAAACGGTAGCCACAGCGCGGCGAGCCGACCGGTAAGTGGCGGTTATTCATGACTCGTCGTTCGACTCGCGCATCGTGCGCTCGCTCACCATGACGGTTCTCGTCATCGCAGGGTGGGGAGCGCCTCCCTGAGCGCGCTATCGGGAGGGCCGCTGGAATCGTCGGCGCGTCTCGAAGTTCCGGACGTTGCGACTTGTGGTTCGACACGCGCATCGTGCGCTCGCTCACCATGACGGTTCTCGTCCACCCTCGGGAAGTTGAAAATGCTCCGGATGTTGGACTCGTTGGTTCGACTCGCGCATCGTGCGCTCGCTCACCATGACGGTTCTCGTCACACCATCACGAGTTGCAGTACCAAAAGCCCACCCCGTCGCGGGGTGGGCTTTTGGTACTTGGCTCCTGATGTTGGACTCGAACCAACGACCCGCTGATTAACAGATAGTCTCCGGCATTTTCGCTGGAGTCACCATGGGGTACCGGGCGTCCGTATTTTCCTTATTTTTCAAGGGTTTCGAGTCCTTGGCCGAAACACCAGCTGGTACCAGCGTTTCGCAGGAATCAGTCATCAACTGTGTGCGGAACTGTGTGCGCAAAGTCGTCGCCGCGATGGCTCAATCCCATAGGCCCCTCGTTCCCCCGCGGCAACGGGAATCGACCTTCTTTTTGAGTATGCCATAAGTCCCGTAACGAATTGAAAGAGCCGATCTTTGGCTGAAAACTGAAGTTACGTCCCGGAACGTCACCAACGCCCGGCCAATGGGGTAGAATCCCGCCGACACTAGCCGTCCACCCGTTCTAAATAGTATTGAGAGAGGCGCCGAATGAAGCCCGCCGACGGCTTGAAGGAGCGGTCGAAGGTCTCCGGTCGTCTCGACACGGCCCTGGTGAGCGCACTTCTAAAAAGCATCGGATCGAAAACGAAAGGCGGGCTACCTCGCCGACCACCACGCATTTCCACGATGACCTGATCTTTTTCCCTTGCGGAAGCGCACGATCAACAAAAAACCACGATGAAGCAACGACCTTGTACGCGTCATTCAGCTTAATTGCGAGAACCCAGTCGCCTTGCTTGAAGATCGGTCCTGGTCCTCATGCTGTCAACAATCATCCTCTCAGCTTCCGCTACAGATATATCATCGTGCTTCGCGACGGCCCGTTGGGGAATGGTGCCTTCGGAGCGCGCATTCCATATCGCGACTTTGAATGGTGCACGAAACTCGTTGGCCGCGTAACTCGGGAGTTCAGGTACATCCGCCGATGAATCATTTTCGTGGAAGCGCCGTAGGTCTAAAGCGAGATCATGTCGCCGTTGAAAATCGGCTAACGCCGAATCAGTGACATGCCTCGCGTCTGCGCGGGAGCGGATGTCTTTTAGGAGCGCATCAATATCTATCGCGCTCGAATCTGCCAGAAATACGCCGCTTCCATTAATCCACCGTCTCCAGCGCATTTTCCGACAGGTTGGGCGATCCCACGAGCGCCCCCCCTCGTTCCGACCAGAACACCTTCATGTGAAGTGCGTCTACAACCAAATGCTCGCGCCGCGAGAGCCGTTCTGGCCATTGAGCAATTTCAGTAAGCCTACGGGTTAGTCGCAATCGGATTGTCCGAACAATAAATCTCTACGCCTTCAGGATCCGGAATAAATTTCAACGCATCCCGCCCGACATACGCAACGAGCGCCACCCGTCGCCCCGAGCCCCTGGCCAGAATCGCCTTGATGCGTTTGCGTATCTTCGAAGACTCAAACAAGAACATGAACGGCCTCCTGGTGGAGCCTACTTCGCGGAGCAAAGTACTGCCGTCCAGCCCCGCGCTATTCCGGCCATTTCCGACCGGTCTGTTAGACGATTGTTAGACGAGATCGTCCCCATCGCCCGGTTTTTTGCTCCGGCTCCGCCTGCGATTTCTGAATGCCACGTTCACGCAAATATTCATATGGTGACATCGTGTTGATTTTCTGCAACCGTCGCACGTAATGCTCGGGCGACCCGTACCGAAACGTCACCAGTAAGCCTACCGACCTTGATGAGGTCAACGGAATAAACGTCAATTTTATTGGGTGCGGGCCATACAACCGAACTTCGGTTCCGGCCGCAAGCGGCGGAAAACTAACCATTCGACGCTTGCCGACGCGCTTTCAAGGCTCCCGAAAAACCAAGTGTGACGTTCCTGAAACGACGCATGGTATTCTACCCACGCGAGCCGCGCTTCATCCGTAAGCCACTTCACTTGCGTTTCCGCAGCCGCCGCCTCCTGGCTTTCCAGCCACGTTTCGAGATCAATTCTCGTGTTAAAGTGCAGTTGGAAAACTTCGGCAACAGACTGCGCTGCAACGCGAGACCCGAGACCGGAGCGCAATAAGAGTGCAGCGGCGATATTCGCTGTACCTGATTCAAGTGCGGCGACACAGTAGCCGTGAAAGAGATGTTGCTCCGCAGTTAGCCGCGCCCGCACAGCCTCTATCGCCCAGACGAGACGGAAGGCCAGAATATCTTGTATAAAGTCGATCGCTTTATCACCACAACTCGCACGATGCTTGCGGTCGGTACTCCTTGCAACCACTGCTGCATCGCGGTGCGCCACTGCGGAAATAAGGACTTATCGTCTCCTTCAAAGTACTCCGATGGCACAACAAGTTCTGCAAGACTCGTTAGCGCTGCGATCGCGGTTGCCTCATCGCCGATCCGCAATGCTTCCTCGGCCGAAACGAGCATGGGCGATAGAACGTCAAATATGGACTCCAAGAATAGTCCGGCGTGTAGATCTAACCCGGCAAGATGGTATGCTCGTCGCTGCTCGGCAGTTGTCTCGCGCCATACGACAGCAGCGCGCCCATAGAGAATAGACCGGTAGAGTTGTTGGCGCCTCTCATCGACCCGCACGAGCTGGCGGGCCCACAGCGATCCGTGCATACATCGTCGAGCTTTTGCGCAAACTCGGCGGCGGAACAGTCCGAATCCTGTCCCAGCAAGGACAAAACTGCCTCGTCGAGCCATCGCAAATCCGACTCGACCTTTGCAGCCGCTCGGGACTCCTCGTTTTGGCTGTTAATGAGCGTCATGCCTAGGACGTACTCAGATACGGCAGTCGGCGTCTCAACTCCGATGGTCGCTAACCTTGCAATTATATCGGCGACCAGAGCGACGATACCGCTCTTTAACTCACGATGAAGAACTTCTTCGCTTATCGCGCGCCATTGCTCCAACCGCCGATGTGACGCTCGATCAGTTCCATGTGCAGCAAAGATGATTTGACCGTCGATGTCGACAAATGGGCGGCCGGCCCTGCCACTTACATTCAAGAACTCGTCGAGTGGAATGCGCTCGCCGCCTCGAAAGATCGAGCGCATCACGATCGTGCCGACTGTAATGTTAACGCCTTGCGCGAAGTAGGCCAGGCGACGATGAGATTGAGTTTGCGGCTACCAATCAGTCGCTCCAGCCGCGCCCACCAGCTGCCGAGATAGTCCGGCATGGTGGAGTGCAATACCGCTACTCAGGCATTTCATGACAACGTGATCATCGCCAAGCCATTCGGAACCGATGCGGAGGGCGTTCTCAAGCTCGGGCCCTGCGCAGGTTACTGGCGTCAAGTAGCCTTGATTAATTAGTCCAGCGCCAACTTACCGAGGGTCTCGACGAAGATCGAAGTGGACAATATATCAACACGGATTGACCGTCGGCAACGAAATGCCAAGCCGTCGCTAACGTCAGCTCCGCGTTGTCATTCGGAAAAGGTGTACGGCGCGGCCGGCGAGCGGCTTGCACTGAAAGGAGGTGCGGAATGAAGGGCCGCTCCGAGTCTACTCTCATGTCCACCCGATAGCCAGTTCCCGAGTTCGTCACCGCCCCAAATCGTTGCCTCGTCGGCCTCCAGATCGATTCGAGTGCTACACCGTTGCGGCCTGAGCTTAGCCACTCGACAAAATTTTCTAAGTCTTCACCGCTCGGGAGCATGGCACTAAGACAAACGATGCGGCGAGCATCGGCATCCGGCCGACGTAATAAGCGTTGGACGAGCATTTCATAACGAAGCCGGCGCGAACCAAGCCCGATTATGTGCCCCTCGTCGAGGACGATCAGCCCCACATTATCAAGTATGTCGGGGTCGTTGCGAAGCGCGAAGTCGAGCTTCTCAGCCGTGGCGATGACAATATCCGCCGAACGAAAGTCTGTGCTATCCCAATAACTCGCGCCGATTGCTCCGTATAGACTGGTCACGCTCTTCCCTAGCGGATTCAACGTCCGTCCAAGAGTCCGCTCGACCTGGGCCGACAGTGCGCGCAACGGGCTAACGTACACCACGCGTTTGCCGTCAGCGAGGGTACGGAGTATCGCAATTTCAGCGATACGCGTTTTCCCCGCGCCAGTCGGCAAAGCAAGTACGAGGTTCGAGGCAGGATCCAGCGCGTGGGGCAGTGCTTCGATTTGAGAGGGCCAAATCTCGCATTTCGGCCGCACGACGCGAGTTTAGCTCATCGATATACTGCTGCCGGATCCCGGCCACTCTGCTGGCGACGGTTGCGCGACGACGTACGGTATCTGCTCATGAAGACTCTGTCCCCGAAGGTCAGCGAAGAGCACCTCCGTGAGACGATTGAGCCACCAAAGTGGAACGTGCTCACTCTCAACAGACAGTGCGATGCCATCCCGGAGAATGGCGCGAGCCTCTTCGAACAAATCCTGGCGCCCAGTGTCCAGGGCATAGAGATACCTCGCCACGCCTCGAAAATAGTTCGTGGTATTTACAACGTAATTCAGGTCCTCAATCGAGGCGTCACCGCGCTCGATCCGCTGCGACAAGGACTCGTCGGCGTTGGCGGGATCGTTCAGGTAATTTACGCAGGTACTTCGAACTTGCAACAGGTCGCGTTTGATAATGCCAAAGAGCAGCGTTTCTGGTGGGGACAGATTCGCAGCATCGGTGGTGGGCGGCAGCAAAGAATATGCCCGCGCCGAGTAGTGCCCGAGATGGTAAGCCGCCGCAGCGACGAGACTGTGAAAGCCGAAATCGGGCGATGAGTTGTCGCCGTTTCGAACTACGGCCTCGATCGCTTCGCCGGCGCTTCGGAACCCGGCGAGTGCGTGGACCGAGTTTTCGCCTGAAGCGGGAAGCGTTAATGCAAGTTCAAGGAGTGCGTAGCCAAGTGCAAGCAAATCGGCGCTGAGGTCGCGGTCGAACGCTGGCGAACCCTCTGGCAACGTACCTCCACGCCAGATCAAACTACGTGCCAAGCCCCGCGTGAGCAGTTGGCGGCGAAACTGTGGTTCGCTGGCGCGCGACAACAAGGCGCCAATCTGAGCAGTCCGTCCTTAGGCATTTGCTATTTCGAAGACCGCGTCGATAAAGTCTTTGTGATCGATAATTACAAGGCCGACAATCCGACGCAGAATTCCCGGAAGATAGGTGCCGGAAAGTGCCGTTTGCACAACCGTTTGCTGGTCCATTCCCCGAAAGAGTAAATATGAAATGCGTAATCGGAAACTTTCCGCCCAGTAGCGCATAGTCTTCCAACACCTCGGCCGTCGGTGTTTGACCCATGTCTTTCAACCGGTCAACCAGATACAGGAGCGTGTGTGGTGAAAGGTCGGCCGTCGTACTCGCAGAGCTTTGTAATGGCTTCCGCCATTGCGTCGTCGTACAAGCCGATCCGACTCTTAGATTCACCTTTAAGCAGCGCTTCGAGGCCGCCGCTCGCTTTGAGGCGGGGAATCCGATAAGGTCGTCACCCCGTAGCGCCATATTTCGACCGTCCTTCCATTGCAGTCGGTTTATTGGAACGATAAACGGAAGGGATGAATTCACGTAACTCAGTTGCCAGTATTTCACCGATGTCACCAGACCGGGCAATTGCGGTCGTCGGCAACCGTTGACGAATAACATCGACGGCGCGATCGTAACCTAGCCTGCGCGGCACGCTCTTAAGAATCTGGCCCGAGCATCATAATGATTGTGGATCACCGAGGCGAGTTGCGGCAAGGTCTCCTCGCGGGCACTTGCCTTTTCAGTTAGCACATCAAACGGGTGCCCGTTATGCGTGGCACTAGTCCTCATCGCACCAGTCTTGAAACAGATCAAATTTTCCCGGTTCGTCGGTCACGGAAAGCCCCCCAGCGAGATCGTTGAATGCAACGAGGCCCGTCTTGGGCGAGGGAGTGCCTTCGCCTTTAGCGTCCGACAATCACGTTTTAGTTTCTGTGCGTTATCTTTGGCAAACCGCACACCGGCTTTCTTGGCTTATTTTGAGGTCGCACCGATTTTCGGGGAAATACGCAGAGCGGCGTAGTCCGTTATACGCATTATCTCATGCAGCGTTCTCTTGAGCAAGTGTGATCGTTTGATAACCATCGATACGTCGCCATGTCGTTGATAAACGTTCGATCAACTTGAAGACGAGATAGAGCGCTGACGCACCGCTACGCAATCGTTTCGCTACGTTGGTGCGTATCCGCACGCTAGAGAATACCGACTCGATCGGATTAGTTGTGCGCAAGCTCTTCCAACTCGCTTTAGGGAACGCGAAGTACGCGAGCATACGGTCCACGTCGTCGCGAACGCAAGCCGCCGCCTTCGGGTAGTCTTTTGAGAATGAAAGAGCGAGCGAGTCGATCTTGCTCATCGCCTCAGCACGGGTCGTCGAATTGCAATCTCGCGCAGTTTTCGGTGCGTCTCAGCCTTTGAGTTTTTCGGGAACCTTGTCGAGTACGTTGCGAATTTTATGCAGCCAGCAACGCTGCTGCGCCGCCTCGGGATACTCCGCCGAGAGCGCCGCCCAGAATCCGTTGGCGCCGTCCGCCACGGCCAAGCGCGGCGAACGAAGGCCTCGCGCTTTGAGATCGTGCAAGATTTCGCGCCAACTCATCTCGCTTTCGCTCATGGCTTCGTCAGTGAGACGAGGTGCTTTTCGCCTTGCGCGTCCGCACCCATCACAACCAGAATCACGCGGCGTTCGTCGGCTGGACCGGCGCCTAGGTGGACTCCGTCCACCCAGGTATACACGTAGTGCTCGTGATCGAGTCGGCGCGTTTTCCATACGTCGAACTCATCGCGGAACTGCGTGTTGACGCGCGTGATCGTCGAGGCCGAGAGCGGTGCCGCTTCACCGAGCAAAGCCCGCAACGCCGGCTCGAAGTCGCGCTGCGAGAGCCCTTCCAGCCAGAGTTTGTGAAAGGTGCGGTCCAAACTTGGAAGTCGCCGAGCGTGCTTTGGCAAGACGGCCGATTCGTAGGTCGTTCCGCGCACGCGCGGCCGACGAATCGGAATCGCGCCGGCGGGCGTGGTGATCAGCCGTTCCGGATCGTGGCCATTGCGATACAGAGCCTGAGCGCCCTTTTCGATGCGTTCATAGCGCTCTCGCCGGATGAGTTCGTCGGCTTCGGCGTTCAGGTAGGCCTGAAGCACTTCGGCGACCTTCGTGCGGCACTGCTCCTCGAGTGCGGCAAGTCGATCAGTGGGGGAATTGGCAAGAGGAACGACGTTGGTGTAGACTTGTTTCACGGCGTAGTCTCCTTTGGATGTTAGCAATCCGGAGACTACGCCGCTCCTATTTCCGAGCCCCGCTTACGAGGCAGCGCTGGCAAATTTACCCGAAACTCGGTCCGACCTCTTATTTTAACGCCGCGAGACTGTCAGGTCGTCGAGAAACTCTGAGGCGGGCTCCACGCCGTCACGAGCAGATGGTCCCGAGCTCGCGTGCAGGCGACGTAAAGCAGATGCCGCTCGCTGGCGTAGACCTCTTCGAGATCGGCTTCGTCGCCGACGGCCTCGATGCGCTCCTGAAGCGGAATCACTTCGTCGTCGCACGCCATCACCGCGACCGTGCGAAACTCCAACCCTTTGCGAGATGCATCGTGCAGATCGAAGCGTAGCCGCTCGTCGTCTCGACCGACTCGTCGAGGACCTTGAATGGAAGTCCGGCGCCTTCCGCAGCCGCGCGCGCGCGGTCAATCTGCGCATCGGATCGCACGAAGATCGCGATCTCGTGCGGCGCGCTCCCTCGCTGACCCTCGCGCGAAGCCAATCGCTTACGCGCGCAATCTCGTCGCCTCCGTCGCGAACGTCCGAATCTCCGGCGGAGGGCCGTTGAACATTGAAACCGTCCCGTCGCGGCGTTCCGTGATGCCGTCCACGTCTGTGATCTCCGGGTCCAAGCAGCCGATCGGCTTGAGCTCCGGATCTGGTGCGACGTTCGGTAGTTGATCTTCAGCGTGAAGAGCGCCCGCGCACGTCGACGCCGAGCGCCTTCCACGAGAAGGGCTGCTGAAAGATGCGCTGTCCGAGATCGCCTGCGAAGAACAAGCGCGTTCTGCGCGCCCTCCCGTCATGGCTGCGAGAAAACGCATCTGCGTGATGCTGACGTCCTGCGCCTCGTCAACCACCACGGCATCGAACGGCGGCCGCGCGGAGTCCGCGCGAGCGATCCGCTAGTCGCTGAAAGAGCGCCGGCCATGTCAGCAGCCCGCGCTCCGCGAGCGCGCCGCGCACACGTTCGAAGATCGCCCACAGCGATCGGCGCTGCGCTTCGGATAGGCGCGTCTTTCGGCCGAGCCGCGCGACATCGCGATAGGCTTCCCACGAATCGAGCTGCCACGCATCGACGACCTGCTCCCATTCCGCGAGCAAGAACGCGGCGAAAAGCGCGATGCCGCCCTCAGCGCTTCGCGCTTCGCGGAGCATCGTCGCGAACTTCATCTCGCGACGCGAGCTTCACCGGACCGATGTTGCGCTCGTAGAGTCGACGACCGATTGCGTTGATGCGCGTGTACCTCGATGCGTTCGCCCAGTCGCGGCTCGCTGCTGATCAGCCGCCGCAGCTTCACCCGCAGCGCGTTCGCGAGTGTATCGGAGAACGTCGTGAGCAACACGCGCGTCTCCGGGATCGCGTCGAGCGAGAAATACCGCGCGGTGCAGCGCGACGATCGTTTTCCCTGTGCCAGCCGACCCGGAGACGCGCGCCGGCCCGGCAAAGCTGCGCTCGACGAGCGCTCGCTGCGCGGGATGAAGGAAGACCGTCCACTTGTCCCATGGCGAGTCGAGAGCGCGCTCAAGCTCTTCGACGTTGCTCATCACGCGGAAACGCCGCTGCGCATCGGGATGCTCGAACGGATCGGCGTCGCCGGCGCCGGCGCAGCGGCTGCGGGCTTGCCGCCCGTCGCGAGCTCCAGTAGCGCCTCCGCCGCCTCGCGCGGCAGGTGATCGCAGAGTTCGAACATCGTCTCTTCGGTCGCCATCGCGCACGTCGTCAAGCCACTCCAGTCGGCACGCCGAACGCGAGCAGCTCATCGTCCGGAAAGCGATCGAAGAGCGTCGGCTTCGTGCGGCGCGGGCGCTCCTCTTCGACGTACTTCGGGACGACGATCTCTCGACGCTCTCGCGAATCTCGACGAGCTGGGCAGCACCGGTCTTCGGATGCACTTCGATCTTCCGCCGCTCGGCCCATTCGTACGCGTCGTCGTGATGGTCGACGTAGCAGACCAGAAGATCATCGCCGTCTTTGTGAACGATGAGGCGGAGGTCGAGATTCCCGCGCATGGACCAGAAGCGCGGATCCTTCGCCTGGTCGATCTTGTGGAACTGAAGACTCGGGTGCTTCGGGATTGGCCTGCAGGTCGAAGGCGGTTGTCTTGACGGTCTTCTGTTCCTCGGCGGTTAGTCGCGCGAGACTATCGGTGAAGGTGTCAGCGATGAGGAACTTCACGCAGGCAACCTTGAAGACTTTCATCACCTCGTCGCCGAGATGATTGATCACCTTCACGGCGATTCGGCCGGACTTCGGCTTCGGGAAGGCGCGCGAGATGTCGCTGTGCAGCGACTCCCAGGCCTCCTCATCGATCTCGGCCTTTAGCGTCGTCTTGAGCGAGCCGTACGGATCGTTGGCGCCCAAGAAAGTATGCATGCCGGACGAAGAAGCTCTCTTCGTTGTAGTCCGTGTCGATGAACCAGCAGGCGATGCCCTCGGGGCCGTCGCTGCGCACCTCACCCGTGGTCGGATGAAAGACGTCGACGCCGTTGATCTTCACGCGCAACTTGTCGTCCTCGGCATCGAGCACATCGATATCCGGCTCGCCGAAAATGACGAACAGATTCCCCTTGCCCGTGTTCTTCAAGTCGTCGGCCATGTGGAGGTCGGCGTTCATGCGCGCCTTTAGCACGCGCAAACTGACCGAGCTGTTGAACTCGGTCGCGTACGCCTCGTAGTTGAACGCGCAGGCGATCAGCACGTCGAAGCCGCTCTCGGCCGCTTCGCGCGCGGCCTCGACGAGATCGGGCGCGCGTGACCGTTCCGAACTCCGGACCAATGAAGATCGCGGCGCGCCGTTGCTTCTCGTCCTTGCCAGTCGCCTTCGATGTACCGCCCGTCGGCGCAGATGAGATCGCCCTGCCACGGCGTTAGGCGGTGAACGCGATCTTGTCTTCTTTGTGCGCTTGCTGCACGCCGGCGATCTTTAGGATCTCCAGGATCATCTGCAAACGAAGCTCTGATCCGCGTCCTGATTCCCCGGCTTCCTGTCGAGCGGATCGATCAGCTCGTCGTTCTCATCAACGCCAAGAATACGGTGCGGGTCCAGGCTCTCGACAGTGAATGGCCCGGCGACGCGCACGGTCTTCTTGTCCTCGTACGGCTTGTCGTAGAGGTATTCGAATTCGGCCTTTGCGGCGATCGACGCGTCGATCTCCTTCTGCCGCTCGATGCGCGCTTCCACCACTCGGCGTGCAGCCTCTTTCGCAGCTGCAGACCATGATGGATCGGCATCGCGCGGAATCTCCCACTCTTCCCAGTTCTTCTCGAGCAGCGGCTTATTTAGCGATCGCGCAGCGGCTCCAGTACCGCCTGCCACTTTCCCAGATGACGTCGATCTCGGTGTTGTTCGCGATGGACTTCAAGCGTGATGTGCGGCACACGCTCGTAGACGAAGCCGTGCGGATATCACCATGCGGAGTCGCACTGAGGGCGCACGAGCGCGTGAGCTCGGCCTCTTTCAGCTGCCCTTCGCGGGAATCTGCGAGAGATAGAACGGATATCGTGCGCCCATGATCGGGCGCGCGCAAGCGCAAGGCCACGCGCGAGGTATCGATCGTTATCCAGCGGCGCCCCCATTGCTCCGCGACGGATGCGGTCGTCCCGGACCCGCAAGTCGGATCGAGAACCAGGTCTCCTGGATCGGTCGCCATGAGCACGCAACGCTCAATTACCTTCGCGGATTTGTTTGAACGACATAGAGTCTTCGGCGTCCCGAAACCCGATGTGACTGTATCGTCCCACATGTTGTTTAGTGGAATGGCTGGAAAGTCATTAATATAGCGGACGTAACATAGCGTATTGCCCATCGCGATGACAGCCGATTCGACTGAAGCAAACGGTTCATCCCGATCGCATCTGTTTTCCATGCCGCTTTTCTTCGGCGAAAACGTCCTTCCGGCGAACTCGAAAGCAAAAAATTGGATGTCGCCCGCGCGCGCTTGACTGCGTCAGTTGGTCACCACGAAAAATGCGCGACCCGTCGGTGGCTGGTCAGTCAGATCTTGCTCAGTCACTCGTCGGCGATAACCGTTTGCCTCTTCAATGCTGAGTGTATTGGCCGCCACCCTCGTCGCTCCGAGCTACCTTTCTCGATATAACTGCCGATATTTTATGCTGCGAACATCTCGCGCATACCAGAGGATAAAGTCAACGACGCTCGCCAGAACTTCTGTCCGCCTGAGAGGCTCCGGCTCCGGTCGTTTTCTTAAACGGAATTAGCGCTACGAAATTCGTCCTCCCCGAACACCTCGTCCATCACCGCTCGCACACGATGCACGTTTTCGTCGCCGATTTGCACGAAAACCGAACCTGTTTCCGCTAGGAGATCCCGCGCCACGGTTAGGCGATCACGCAGATACGTGAGATACGAGTGGACTCCGTCGCGCCACGTGTCACGGAACGCTTTTACCTGTTCCGGCTCTCGCGTGATATGCGCAGCGTTTCCATCCTTGACATCTCGGCTTGTCGTGCTCCATTGAAAATTGCTAGTTGAACTTGATGCCATACGGCGGATCAATGATAGATGCACTGCACCTTGCCCGCGGAGCCCTTCGCGCTCAGCGAGACTCGCCATTACCTGCAGCGAGTCGCCGAGGATCATGCGGTTCGACCAATTTTGATCGTGCTGATAGAACTCGGTCTTGTCGACACCCTTCGGAATCCCGTTGAAGTCCGAGAAGAGGTCCGGCATGATTTGGCCCGCATCGTGCTCGCGCTCACGGGTCTCGCGCAGCAGATCGTCGATCAGTGCCTTCGGATGTACCTTCTCCTGGATGTAGAGCGGAGCCGCGCTCACGACGAGATCGGATTCGTCCTGCACATCCTTACCGCGCCATACCAGCTGCGGGTCAAGGTCGCGATTGCGGCGTTCGTACGCTACGCGAATCGGAGTCTTTCTCGCGCTCCTGCACGAGCGCTTCGTACTCCGCGGTGGGGATATTCTTGCGCGTCGCCTCGTCATGCTTGAATGTTTCGACGTTCTTCGGGAGCGCTTGCGCTTCTCTTCGCCATCGTCGCTACGCACTCGCAACATTCATGACGCAGCGTGTCGATCACGCGATCTCAGCTCCGTCCGTATCTCGAAGACCTCCCGAAACTCCGCGAACGCCCATCGGCCGTATGTGCCGAGTGTATTGACGCCCGGAATCCAGTAGGTCTCCATCGTGCTCTTCTTCTCCTTAGCGTCCTCGCGACGGTAGCCTTTGACCTCGGCAACGAGATTAAGCAGATCGTTTTCGCCATGACCGTCATCAATCCGCACGATGAAATCCGGGATGTAGCGCTTCATCTCTGAACCGAGGCGATAAGGTACTTCAAATCCCATGCCTTGGTTCTTCACGTATGCACGAACGAGGGGATGCTCCTCGACGACGCGGCAGAATTCGCCTTCCCACCCACTGTCAAGGACCGCATAGTTGAGATGCGAACGCCGCGGATCGGTCTCGTATGAATCTTTAGATGTGTAAAAATTAACGGTTGCCGTCGAGCCCTCTGGCGCGTAGGGATCGAGGACGACCTTAGGTCGCTTCTCGCCAACTTGGCTGCGAACGATTGCGGCTATGATTCGATCGCACGCCATATCCGCGATCGTCGCGTATCCAAGCTGAGCGGGAAATGTACCGCCCTTGCATTCGAGGCACGAGTCGAGCCACTGGCGCACGATCCGCTTGAACTGACCGAACAGATGGAGTTGCGGCCCCTTTCCGGGCTCCCACTTGTTTTGCATCAGATAGCTCGTCAGCTCGAAGACGATTTGTGAGGGGCGCTCGTCGGCCGTGTATTTGAGATTAAGGCTTGCTTGTTCACCCATGATGCCAGCATTTAGCGTCTCCGTTGGCCCGATCAGTTCTGGCGTTAGCGAAAGCACGGAATCCGAAGTAAATTGGCGCGTCGAAACGTTCCGTAGGAAGTTCGATCCGGTAGCCCGCGACGCGCGGGAACCGGATTGCAAGAGCATCGCGGTCGGGACTAATCGCATGCACGTGGAAGATCTTCTTGGGCCGCTGAACCGGCGCCGGCACAGGCTTCGCCGTGAAGTCGAACGGCACGCCGAGCACGTCGGCGTACTCGACGTTGAAACGCCCATCGTCGTTCAGGTCGTAGGATTGCCGGCGGAGTGCACGGCCGATGACCTGCTCGCACAGCAATTGCGTCCCGAAGGCGCGGACGCCGAGAACGTGTGTCACGGTATTCGCGTCCCACCCCTCGGTGAGCATCGACACGGAAACGACGCAGCGAATGGATCCGCCGAGCCGCCCTTCCTTGCCGACGGTGTTCATCACCTCGCGCAGGAGCGTTACGTCATCAAGTCTTATCACCGGCTCGTCTGATCGCCGCTGCGCTCAACGATCTCGCGCCGAAACCGTTCGATCTCCGGCGCTGCCGCCTTACGGAAATTGTCATCGAGTTCGCCCGATTCAAGCTGTTCGCTGTCGATCAACAGCGTGTTTGGACGATCAAGCGGTTCGCCGTGTTCGCTGTAGTTACGAAACAGCTCGAAGCGGCCGTTATGGAATGTTTCGGAGCCGTCCGCAGTTTCGCGCGTGTAGCCGGAGACGAAGTCATACACCAGCTTTGACGTTGCCGTGTTATTGCAGACGATGATGAAGCACGGGGGCACAGCGGATGCCGGCATCGGCCCAGGCCTGGTACGTCTGCGCATAATGCCCGTAGAGTGCGCTAAGAGCCGTTACGAGCTGGGGCGGAAGGCTTTGCGGATCGAGTTGCCCTGCCGCCTTCACATTCTTCTTGGGGAGTTTCTTTCCGATATGTTCCCAAAGGTTCCGGAACATCGGCATCTCACCACTCGGCAGATTGTCGGTGATCGGAACGCGCGGCAGTTTCACGATCCCGCATTCGATCGCGTCCATGAGTGAGAAGTCACTCACCGTCCAGGGAAAGAGCGTGCCTTCCCGGTAACCGGAGCCGCTCAGGAAGAACGGCGTCGCGGAGAGGTCGATGACGCGCTGTACGCCGAGTTTTCGGTTCACGATCTCAAGGCCGGATATCCAGACGCGCGCAGCCTCCGCGTTTTTCTCCGCTTCCTTTAGCTCTTCGCCCTTGAGGTCTTCGGGATCAGCGTTTGGCTTTTCTCGATAGCAGTGATGTGCCTCATCGTTGAGGACGAGGATATTCTTCAGACCCATAAGCTCCGGCATGACGCGTTGAAGCATTTGCCCTTCGGTTTCGAGCGTATTCAGCGCCTCACCGCGCCCTTGCAGTAAGGCGCGACCGCCTTTCGATAATTCAAGTCGCTCGCGCAACTTGAAAGCGTGGTAGTTCGTAACGACGATCTCCGCCTGGCCGAGTTCCACCAAGAGGTCCGCCGGCACGAGTTCGCGCGTCTTGTAATAGCTATCTGGATCGTTCGGCTTCAGCACGCGCAAACGGTCCTTGATCGTCAGGCCGGGCGCAACAACGAGAAACCCGCGCGTGAAGCGCTTGCTCTGCGGATGACGTACCGCGTTGATCGTCTGCCAGGTGATGAGCATCGCCATCACCGTCGTTTTCCCGGCGCCGGTCGCGAGTTTTAGCGCCATGCGCATCAGCTCGGGGTTCGCCTCGGCGTTCGTCTTGGCAAGGCCATCAAGAACGCTCTTCCCGCGAGCGCCTTCTTGCGGCGCGACCTCCGTGAGCCAGATCGCCGTCTCGACAGCTTCAACCTGACAGAAGAACGGGCGCGCACCGCTGAAGTTGTACGAGCGCCAATGCTGGAGAAGACGCTGCGTCTCCGGTGTCACACCCCACGTCGCAGGATTCGGGCGCGATCGCCACTCGTCGACACGAGCGCGAATGTCGTTGATCGTCGAGGCGAGGAGATACTGCTGATCGTCGCCGTCGTCCGCGCCGAGCGGAAGCGCCGCCTGCCCCTTCGTCTTCTTCTTTGCTGCGGGGATCGGTGTAATGAAGCTCGCTGTACGGCGACCTTCCGCGATCGCGCCCGTTGGTTGACCGTTGTCGAGTTCCCAATGCCGACCCGGATAGTCGTACGGCGAGTTGAGAATCGGCTCCGAGAAGAACCGATCATCCATTCTTGGCACACCCTCTTGTCATTTTGTCGCCTTGTCGTGATGGAAAGCGCGTGAACGATGAAATGGAACGAACTCGAACGCTTGCCCCGCATGCGACGGGCCAGGCATGGCTTTAGGGCATCTCGGGAGAGTGCCGTACTTCGCATGCCGAGCCTGTGGGGCAATATTCTCAGCGACCGAGCAAACAACCTCATAACCCAGGCTGCTTGCGATACCGGGACTTTTGACTCATCCCGCTCGACGCCTAAGACAATGTGAACTGCCACGGCTACTGACCTCGGCGTGCGGCATCGAGCAAGAATTGCGCGACAGTCCGCGATGGCGCCGAGAACCACGGCAAGGTCAACCACAGTTTTCCACACACCAGTCCAGCTTGGAATAATGCGCATTGCGCGAAGAAGGCCGATCAGCGGGAAGATAGCCAATGCGACATAGAGCCATGATCGATCGACGGCCAGCGCCAACACGATGCCGAGGACGAAGGCAAAGAATTCGCTGGCGAAGCGCTTCCAGTATGGGGTGGCGGAAGTCGTGAAGTTGACGCCTTCGGCTGCGGAAAGGAATTCTTGACCGCGGCTAGGAGCGCGCACACATGATCCGCGTCGCCACGAAAATTCATTACGACATCATAGCCGCTCTGCCCGCGCGGGACATCTACGTTGCTGACGATTCCATGTCGCTCCAGAAGCTGTGCCGTTCGATAGCGATGCTCCATATAGTTCTGACGTATTTGTATGCCGTCGCCGGGATGAAGTTGTGGGTACTTGATGACCTGGTTCCAGAGCCGGATAGACGGCTCGCGCACGCCGAGCTCGAGCTGCCCGAGCATATCCTCAGCCAGGTCAACAACGTAGAGGCGGTTCTCCTCGGACAGGCTCGTGGCCCAAGAAAACGCACCCGTCGTCATGTCGATGGATACCGTAGCACTGCACCCACTCTCGCTATTCACCTCACGCTCAAAAGCTGGGAGTTGTCCGAGCACCTGCTCGAAAGAGGGCGGATCGCTCAGGAACATCTGCCGCATGTTCCGATAATCGATTGCGAGCTCACGTGTCGATTCTCATCAGGGACGACCACAAGCGTTCCTGGCTTTGCAAGGTCATAACGCGCCCACGCCGCGTGATAGTAAATATCCTTGAAGACGCGCACGTCTTCGAGCATCGCCAGGTCGCGAGAGGCGTCTTGCCCGATCCTCGTACGAAGCATCGCAGCGACGTCCGAGTAATGGCGCGAGAAAAATTGTTTGGGCTTCGCTCGAAAACTCTCGGCATGTAGAGCGGTAACCTTCTCCCAGAAGGTCCGGTCTGGAACCAGAACATTACCAACGATTTGCGGCTCTTCAAGAAGCATCGGTATCTCGGCCAGATACGGCGCAATGATTTTGAACTCGGACGGCGCCGTTCTTGCACGCCATCCGAGTTCGATTTTCACGGTATCGCGAAGGTAACCGTACGTCATCTCTGGATCGCTCTTCGGGTACCGGAAGAGCAAGGTATTCGGATCGGTCGAGATCGAGAACTAGCGCCCATTCTTCGCTGAGGTCTAGTCGCGCTGCAAACTGGGATCGCAGTGTCGATAGCAGCTGCTCGCCGATGTAGGCGACGCAGGCTGCATCAAGTTGCTCCATGCGCTTCTCGCGCTGCGTATTGCTGATGCCCGGCTCTTCTGGATCCGAAAGTCCCTTTGCGATGAAGAAATGCAGATCGGTAACAACGTCGATATCTTCCGAAAACCGATCGATCAATCCATAAGCTTTCGAAAGAGACGTTCCGCCCTTGAACGTCATCGCCGGATTCCCGGAAGGGAGCGCGAAGAGTGACTTAAGCGTCCAGCAGACCCAGAAATCTTTTTCGACAATCGTGAAATCAACGTGCATCTGACTTGCGCGTTCCTGGATAATCTCTCGGCGCTCTTGTGCGGAGAAACGGGCGAATCTATCCATCCGCGTCGTGATCTTCCGAAAGAATCTCGTCAATTATCGGGAGCATCCAAGACGGAGCGCGACGCGCCCGTTGTCGGAGCTTCTTCTCAAGCCCCTGCTCGTGCACGAACTCGCGCACCTTCGCGACTTCACGTTCGGTGACGTGGGCTTTGCCGATCGCCTGAAGCGCGTCGATGACGAGTTCTGCCGGGTTCGTATCGCGCGCGAGTGAACGCGGGCCGGCCGTTTGAAGCCGAATCGTCTGCCCGCCGATCTTGAGTTCGCGCGGGAACAGGTTGGTACGATAAACGGGCCGAGCGACAACCTGTGTCGTGAGGCCGAGCCTGTTTGCGGCATCGAGTTCGGGCCGCTCGATCGTCGCGCCAGTCTTTCTGGCGTGCGCGGCGATGATCGCTTCGGGCGTCGGGCTGAGAACGCCGATCCGTGGGTTAGTCTTGGGGACGTCGTAGTACCCCTTCGACAGACGCCGAACCGCGCCGTCCGCAACCATGCGCCGCAGGGTCTCGCGGACAGCCCGATCGGAGCCGAGACGCTCATGGACAAGCTCAGCCGGAGTGAAGACCGTCCCTGGCTGGAGACGCTGGACGTACTGCCGGACCGCCTCAGCCGCCGTTTTAGCCGCCATTTGTGGCATTATACTATAGAAAAACGCCACATGACAAGCCCGGAAATTTTGGCAAGCACCTGCCACAATTTATGCCAAAAGCACAAATTCTGGCAGACGGCCGGCAACATTTAAGCGCGACTGTCATCGCTCGCGGTCGAACCCTGGCCTTGCGGACATCTCCTCCGCCTGCGAGAACTCGCCGCTCATAGCCCGCTCACGCCGCTCCCGGTGGATCGTCTGCTCTTGCTCTTCCCGCCGATCGACGGACGGCCGGACCCGCTCCCGCCGTTCCTCTCGCTCGTGCAGCCATTCTCCGAAGGGCTGCGGACGCAGCTCCCGATAGGCGGCAGTCACCGCGGTCCGCATTGCGCGCAGCGCGTCCCGGCCAGCCTCCAGACGGTCTTCCATCGAGAGCCCCGACTCCGCGATCTCACCCTTGCGTTCCCGATAGGCTTCGCGAGCCTGGTCGACGCGATCCAACTGCAGCGCGCGAAGCGGCTCGACGACGTCCGCCTCATAGACGCGACGAAGCGGCAGTGCTGCCCGTTGCGCTTCGATGTTCTGCACGCGGATCGTTTGCTTGCCGCCGGTTCGCTCCAGCAGTTCGTCGTACGTTCTCGTTGTCGTCTTCAGCGATATCCGCTCGGCGACGTGCTCTGCCAGTTCGTTGATGTCACGGAACGCCGAGCGAGGCACGACGATATCGAGCTCTCGCCGCGATCTGCTTGCGGCAACAAACAGCAGTTCGGCCGACGCGCTGCGATCGATCAGCGAAACGGCGGCATCGACGCTGGCTCCCTGCGACTTATGAACGGTGCAGGCGTTCGCGTAATCGAACGCCCGATACGCCTTTGGCGAGAATGTCACCATCTGCTCGGCCTTGCCATCGAGATGCACGGTAATCTGATTGGGCTTCGCCTCAAGCACAGTCCCGCGATCTCCGTTGCGGACGCCGAGGCCATTGCGACCGAGACTGTTCTCCAAGAACATCAGTCGATCGCCAGGTGCGAACTCCCGAAGACCGCCGTCGGTCGCATATCGCCGCCCCTGCCCCTCGCGTCCGTCGCGCCGCCGATCCTCCTCCGAGAGATGGCGAACGCTGTCCTTATCAGAAGCGAGGGTCAATGTATCTAGGCCGGCACTCCGGCGCGCCTGAGAGCATCCGATAGCTGCGTCGATCGCAGCATCACGATCGTCGGTCCACGTGATCGCGCCATTGTCTTCTAAGATCCGAAGTGCAGCGCCGACCTTGGCGAGACGCGCGTTCTCATCGCGCTCGGCAATCGCATCGGCTAATTGCACCACTGCCTCACGATGCCATCCGCGCTCCTGCCGCTGGATATCGCGAAGCTCGCAGTACGTCCCAACGTCCCGCGCCGCATCTCTGACGATTCGGAATGAAGCGCCGAAATCGATCGGTTGCAATTGGCGTACATCGCCAATCTCCACCACAACACTTCCGCGCGCGCGCGAGTTCCAAAATCTTGCCGTTCGCGCGCGAGTCCACCATTGCAGCCTCGTCGACGACGACAATGCCGTTGTGCGGAATTACTGGATTGTTGCCTTCTTCAAGCATCCGTGCTCTGGCGGTATTGACGCACCGAAAGCCGGCCTCGGCTTCGAGACGCTCCGCGGCCGCCTGAGATAGCGTTAGTCCTACGACCTTACGGCCGAGCTGCTCACCAAGCACGCGCACCGCGCCCTGAATCGTAGTCTTGCCGACACCCGGTAACCCTTCGATAGCGACGAGCGAGGCGCGGGAGAGTTGCTGCAGCGACGCACGCTGCTCATCCGACAGCCGGAAGACATGCCCGCGACGCGACGGCTTCTTGCTGCTCGTAAGACTGAATCGCAGCATCGACCTCGGACTGCGTGATACTCAAGGCAGTTGCCGCCAAGCGTCGAGCATCACCATCCAAGGCATCTTCGATCGCAAAAATCTCCGTCGTCGTCATCAGAGCCTGCACCGGATAGGCGGACAGCACGCGCACCTCGTCCCCGCAAACTATTAGGTCTCCTAGACGTTCGACCTCATCGGGATCAGATATGCGGGCCGAAATCCATTGATCGATGTCCTCGCGCGTGAACGTGCTGCTTTGTGCGGTTATCGCGGTGACCACCATCACCGGGCTGCGCTCGACCTGCTCGATGATGGATCCCTCCGATCGCTCGGCATCCTGAAATTCCGACAGATCCCGCGTGCGACCGATGCTGAGCTCCTTCGGCTGCTAACGGCTGCACAACAGGCTCTCGCAGCTGGGGAGAAAACGCCCGTCGAACGGCTTCGCCGCAGCCTGAACGAGCGCGGCCTTCGCGGCAACGCCGTCGTCGCAGCGATCGACGCGGCAGGTCTCCGTGTTGTCACGAAGGAGGGCTCATAGTGGCCGCATCGGATTGCGCGCAAAAGTTACACGAGCCGAAGTCGCTCAACGGTTGCACGTTCACGCGCACACGGTCGATCGTTGGATCGAACCGAAGCCGGAATACTCCGCCGATGCGCTATCTGTCGCGGACGGACGGAAGGCCGACAATCCGATAGCCTCTCGCTGAAATCGAAAGATTCGAACATGAATCGGAATCGAACTAAGGAGAATCAAATGAAAGATCGAATAGCGGATCACGAGGGTAGCCGGCCGATTTGGCGTGCTGACGGCCGGTATCAATGCGCGTTCAAATTAACGGCAAGCGCCGCTATTTCAGCGGCGAAACTGCCTCGGTTGGCTCCGGATGTTGGACTCGTGGTTCGACTCGCGCATCGTGCGCTCGCTCACCATGACGGTTCTCGTCACACCATCACGAGTTGAAGTACCAAAAGCCCACCCCGTCGTGGGGTGGGCTTTTAGTACTTGGCTCCGGATGTTGGACTCGTGGTTCGACTCGCACATCGTGCGCTCGCTCACCATGACGGTTCTCGTCCACCCCCGCAGAGTTGAAAACGAAAGCCACCCCTTAGGGGCGGCTTTTGTTTTCAATGCTCCGGATGTTGGACTCGAACCAACGACCCGCTGATTAACAGTCAGCTGCTCTACCAACTGAGCTAATCCGGAACGGCGTGAACGAGCCGCTATTGGCCGTTCCGGTAGCGCCTCCTTGCCGGGCGCCGCGCCGAAATGCAAAAGTATCGTTATTTCGCACCGCGAACATGCGAGCGATGCGGCCTGCCGTTTGGAGTTTCGTCGCGATGTTGGTTACGGGCGCGATCGCGGTCGTGACGAATCGCCCGTACATTTTTCCCTCGCTCGGTCCCACCGCAATCCTCATTTTCGGCTACCCCGCCGAGCGAACGTCGGCGCCTCGGAATGTTTTGTTCGGGCATGCCATCGGCGCGGGCTGCGGCTATCTGGCGCTTTGGGCAACCGGAGAGATGGGCGTCCCGTTCTCACCGCACGTGAACTTCCATCGCACGCTCGCGGCCGCGATGGCGCTGGCCTTGACGGCGCTGCTCATGCACTTCCTACGCTGCGAGCACGCACCGGCCGGCGCGACGACGCTCATCGTGGCACTCGGCGTGCTGCCGACCCTCGGAGATTTCGCCTGGCTGATGCTGGCGGTTGCAACGCTAATCCTCATCGCGCTGGCTGCGAATCGCAGCGCCGGCATCCCCTACCCATTGTGGGGACCGCCGACGGAGCGTTGAAAAGCAGTGCGGCCCCCTTCTAATGAAGAGAGCCGCATCGCTGTACCAGACCCTGAACCGTCACATTAGTACGGGTGCCCCGCCTGACGGCGAACCATGAGCGGGCGGGTCAGCGTGAGCTGCAGCGTGGTCCCCTGCTTCATCGCGATGTTGGATTTTTTGTTGTAGCCGACTAAGAACCCGCCGGCGGCGCCGGCGAGGCCCCCGACGTTGGTGTGGAAGATCGTTTTGCCGATCGCGTTGCCCAGCAGCATGCCGCCGATCGTCGTGAGCGCGACGTGACCGCCGTTACGGTTTTGCTGCTTCGCAGCGCCCTGCGTCATGACGGCATTGATCGGATAGCTTGCCCCGTTTTGCAGCGTGATCGAATCCCACGCCAAGTGCAGTTCCGGATTGCGGCCCTGTCCCGCTTGAATCACCTTTACGACCGTCCCGTTGATGATCGCATTGGCGAACGTGGAATCGTCGTTGGGATACGGCGCGACGGCGCGAGCGGTGAAATGCTCACCCGCGTACGCGGTGCCGGAGTCCAGTGAATCCTGCATTTGAATGTTCAGAGTTTGGCCTTGCTGGAGCGTCACCGTTTGGGCCAGCGCTGCCACCGGAAGAACGAACGCCAACAGCATGGCCAGCGCCGGGATTCCGCTTCGAAGGTTCATGTAATCTCCTTTGTACCGGGTACTGCCTGCGATGGTACCCATGACTGCTTCTACCATAGAACGTGAAAAGGACCGCAGGCGTTCGCATGCGGTCCGAATTATAGGCCCGCGCCTCAAGTGAAGTTCGGCACCTTGAGCGCGTCGGAACCTGCCCCGGCGCGCAACGCCTCGGCTTTGTCCAACCGTTCCCACGGCAAATCGAGATCCGGACGGCCGAAGTGTCCGTACGCAGCCGTCTGGCGGTAAATCGGCCGCCGCAAATCCAGGTTGTGGATGATGGCGGCGGGCCGCAGATCGAACGTCTTCTTCACGAGTTCTGCGATCTGATCTTCGGGAATCTTCGCGGTTCCGAACGTCTCGATGAGCACGCTCATCGGATGCGCCACGCCGATGGCGTACGCGACTTGCACCTCGCAGCGGTCGGCCAGCCCCGCGGCAACGACATTTTTGGCCACGTGACGCGCTGCATACGCCGCGGAGCGATCGACCTTCGTCGGATCCTTGCCGGAAAACGCACCGCCGCCGTGGCGTGCCATGCCGCCGTACGTGTCTGCGATGATTTTGCGTCCCGTCAAACCTGCATCGCCCTTGGGGCCGCCGATTACAAAACGACCCGTCGGATTGACGTACACGCGCGTATCGGCGTCACGCAACGAAGCCGGAATGACGTGATTGATCACCTTCTCCGTGATCTCCGAGCGGATCGTTTCCAGCGGAATGTCGGGATCGTGCTGCGTCGAAATGACGACGGCTTCGACGCGGATTGGTTTGTCGCCGTCGTACTCGACGGTCACTTGCGACTTGCCGTCCGGGCGTAAGATACGGAATGTCGCCGTTCTTGCGCACGGCGGCTAGATGCCGCGTCAGATTGTGCGCAAGAACGATCGGCAGCGGCATCAGTTCTTCCGTATCGCGACACGCATAGCCGAACATCATGCCTTGATCGCCCGCTCCGATGCGTTCGAACACGTCGTCGGGATGCTCGCCGGCCTTGGCCTCGAGCGATTTGTTCACGCCCATCGCGATGTCGGCGGACTGCTCGTCGATGGAAACGCTCACGCCGCAGGTCTCCGCATCGAATCCGACGGCGGACTTGGTATAGCCGATGTCTTCAATCACGCCGCGCACGATACGCGGAATGTCGATGTACGTGGAGGTCGTGATCTCGCCGGCGATGTGAATCTGCCCCGTGATTGCGAACGTTTCGCACGCAACGCGGCCGTATGGATCGTCTTTGAGAATAGCATCCAGCACTGCGTCCGAAATCTGATCGGCGACTTTGTCCGGATGACCCTCCGTCACCGATTCGCTGGTAAACAATCGACGATACGCCATTGCTACGTCCCTTCGCTCCAAGAAGCCATGTACTTGATCTGCTGCGGTGTGAGCGTATCGATATCCACGTTCATGGACGCCAGTTTCAGTTTAGCGACTTCTTCGTCGATGTGCTCGGGAACGTCGTACACGTTCTTTTCCAGGTCGGCGTGATTCTGCGCAAGATACGCTGCCGACATCGCCTGATTGGCAAACGACATGTCCATCACGGCGGCCGGGTGTCCTTCGGCTGCGGCCAAGTTAATGAGCCGGCCGTCGGCAAGAATGCAGACTTTTCGCCCGTCGTGCAATTCGTACTGCTCGACGAACGCGCGCGGCTCCGTTTTGCCCTTGCTGATGTTCGGCAGACACTTGAGATTAAGTTCGTCGTTGAAATGGCCGGAGTTGCACACGATCGCGCCATCCTTCATGTTCTTGAAGTGCCGCTCGTCGATGACGTGGTAATTGCCCGTCACCGTCACGAATACGTCGCCTTGTTTCACCGCCTCGTCCATCGTCATGACGCGGTAACCGTCCATCACCGCTTCGAGCGCCTTGCGCGGGTCGACTTCGGTGACGATGACGTGCGCGCCCATTCCCGATGCGCGTGAAGCGATGCCGCGGCCGCACCAGCCGTATCCGACCACCACCACCGTGCGGCCGGCGAGAAGGACGTTCGTCGCGCGAATGATGCCGTCGAGCGTCGACTGACCCGTCCCGTACCGATTGTCGAACATGTGCTTGGTCAGCGCGTTGTTCACCGCGACGACGGGGTAGGGCAGCACACCGTCCTTTTGCATCGCCTTGAGACGAATGACGCCGGTCGTGGTTTCCTCGCAGCCGCCGATCATTTCCGCGAGCAGCTCTTTGTGCTTGGCATAGATCGTGTTGACCAAATCGCATCCGTCGTCCATGGACATGTGCGGCTTGGTTTCAATGACCGACTCGATGTGGCGGTAATACGTCTGGTGGTCTTCGCCTTTGATCGCGTACGTTGGAATGCCGTATTCGCACAGCGCAGCGGCGACGTCGTCCTGCGTGGAGAGCGGGTTGCTGGCGCACAGCGCGATTTCGGCCCCGCCGGCCTGAAGCGCGAGCATGAGATTCGCCGTTTCCGTCGTCACGTGCAGGCAGGCGCCGATCCGCACGCCCGCCAGCGGCTTCTGCTCGGCAAAGCGCTCCCGAATTTGCGCGAGCACGGGCATGTATGCGGCCGCCCATGCGATGCGGGATCGCCCGGCGGGCGCAAGCGCGCGATCCTTGACGTCGCCGCGCAGCGCGTTTTCTTCGAGTACTTGCAACGTGGTGGTCCTTTCAGAGGATGTGAACTTCCGGCTATTCTGCCATGTCGCGTGCCCCCCCCGCTGACCAAGAGTTGCTTCCCGGTATCCCTAATGACCCACCCCGTGAGTTCGCTCGAAGGGTATCTGACAAAACTCGCATCCGCCGACCCGACGCCGGGGGGAGGCAGCGCGGCCATGATCGTGGGCGCGGCCGGGTGCGCGCTCGTGGCGATGGTCGCCCGGATTTGTGCGAGCGAAAAGAAGTACGCAACCGTGCACGCCATGGCGAACCGGCTCATCACGCAAGCGGACGGTCTGCGCGCCCAGATGCTGCAACTGCGCGAGCGCGACGAGCTGGCGTTCCAGGCAGTCGTCGTCAGCTCGCCACGAGCAAGGGAGCATGCAAAGCGCATTGGCGGCCGCCGCAGAAACGCCGCTCGAGGGAGCTCATGCGGCTTTACAAGCGCTTCATCTAACAGCGGACGGGTTCGAATTGAACAATGCGAATCTGGTGAGCGATCTCGGCTGCGCGGTTGAATTCGGCAACGCGGCACTGGCCGCGTGCGCTTACAACGTGCGCATCAATCACAAGTTCATGAAAGACGCCGCGCTGATTTCAACGCAGCGAGCGACGCTGGAAGGCGTGGAACGAGAAGGAACGGCGCTGGCAACGGCATTGCGCGCAAAGGTTGGTTTGTCGCCGTGACGCGCGGGTGTCCCGCTGTCATCGCGCTCGTAGCGTTCGCTGCATTCTTTCCCGCAATCGGGAATGCGAGAACGATCGCGATCTCGGACATGCGTGCCCTTACGGACGTAGAGGAACCGGCCATTTCGCCGAACGGACGGCAAATCGCGTTGACGATTATACGGGACGATCGAAACGCGATCGTACTCGTCGATGCGTCAAGCGGTGAGCGGCATACTCTTGCGACGGGCGGTTCCGCATCGGTGCCGCGATGGTCTGCGGACGGTTCGCGTCTGGCGTTCCTCCGTGAAGATCGCGCCGGAACGATGCAGATCTTCGAGCGCATCGGAACGGGGAGCGTTCATCAACTGACGCATTTCCCTGCGAGAGTCGTGGATTTCGCGTGGAGCCCTTCGGGCCGTCAGATTGCCGCCGGTGTCGCTGACGTTCCGTCGTCCCGACCGTTTCTGGAGGCCGGCGACAACGATTATACTCTGGGAACGGACGCGCCCGCGGAACATCTATGGCTTGTCTCGCCAAACGACGGAAACGCGCAACGGCTCACATCGGGAGCCTGGACGCTACCCCAAACCGATTCCGGCGGCATCTTTTCATCGCAATTCGCGTGGTCGCCGGACGGCCGCCGGATCATTTTCACGCGCCTGCCGAATACTGCCAGCGGGGATAACGAATACTCGACACTTTGGGAGATCGACATTCGTGGCACGCATCTTCGCAAGCTTACCGATCATCATGCCTTTGAACTCAGCCCTGAATTCTCGCCATCGGGCGCGCAATGGCTGTACTCGTATCCCCGCGGCGGCAACTACTTGGCGGAAAACACGTTTCGGCTGGTCGATGCCGGCAGAACCACGGACATTACCGCCGGCTTCGATTTCGATGCAGGCGGCGCGCTATGGCTGCCTGACGGAAAGGCGCTGTTGGTGTGCGCCTCCGACCGTACGCACGTGGGATCGTGGATCCTCGATCTGCATGGCGATTTCCGCCCGTTACGCCTGAGTGGCCTCAACATCGCTTGCGATTCGTACCAGGACAGCGAATACGATGCGGGAATCGCGGCCAGTGCTTCGCACAATGGGGCGATCGCCTTGGTCGCGAGCGATACGCGTAGCGCAAAGGAACTGTACTACCTTTCTTCAATCGACTCAGCGCCGCGGCGGCTCACGCACTTCAACGATTTCGTACGAAACTTGGAGCTCGGCGCGCAGCGGGAGATATCGTGGCGCAGCCCGGACGGCTTTACGGATTATGGCGTGCTGACGTTTCCGCCGCACATGGTTGAAGGCCGCAGGTATCCCATCGTCGTCAACATCCACGGCGGTCCCGGACAAGCCAGCATTACGGATTTTTCACCTGCGCCGGGATGGCCGCGCGCGCAGCTCATGGCATCGCACGGTTACATCGTGTTCGAACCCAACTACCGCGGCAGCGACGATGCAGGAAACACGTTCCTGCTCGCCATCATCGGCAATACGGTACGCGGACCTGCGGCGGACATCATGAGCGGGCTTCGCGCGGTCGAACGTCTTCCGCAAGCCGACCCGCAACGCGTCGGCGTCTGCGGGTGGTCCTACGGCGGTTTGCTGACGAGCTGGCTGATCACGCAATATCACATGTGGCGCGCCGCGGTTTCGGGAGCCGCGGTCAACAACGAGATCGAAGAGTACGCCTTTTCGGAGTCCAACGTTCAAGATCGCTATTATCAAGGCATCTCGCCCTACGCGCCGGGCGGCGATAGGATCTACCGGAACAATTCACCGATAACGTTTGCGGGCGCGGTGACGACGCCGACGCTGATTTGGGGCACGAACGGCGACCCCGTCGTACCGGTAACGCAAGCCTACGAGTTTTATCACGCGCTGCACGAACATCACGTGCCGGTCCGCTTTGTCGTATTTCCAGCGAACACCCACGGACCGGACAACGAGCAGCAGACGGAAACGCTTACGCGTTTATGGCTGGATTGGCTCGATCGCTATTTGAAGTAAGGGTGGCCGCGCAGCAGCGCTTCGACAGCAGCGCCTGCGCGAAGCGCAGTCCTGAGCGAGCGCAGCGAGTCGAAGGGTCAGCGTGACAAAACGGGTCAGCGTGACAAGCGTTTCGACAGCAGCGCCTGCGCGAAGCGCAGTCCTGAGCGAGCGTATGCGACGCTTCGACAAGAGCGCCTGCGCGAAGCGCAGTCCTGAGCGAGCGTATGCGACGCTTCGACAAGAGCGCCTGCGCGAAGCGCAGTCCTGAGCGAGCGTATGCGACGCTTCGACAAGAGCGCCTGCGCGAAGCGCAGTCCTGAGCGAGCGTAGCGACGCTTCGACAGGCTCAGCGTGACAAAGTGCGGCGCTTCGACAGCAGCGCCTGCGCGAAGCGCAGTCCTGAGCGAGCGTAGCGAGTCGAAGGGTCAGCGTGACAAACGCTTCGACAGGCTCAGCGTGACAAAGTGCGGCGCTTCGACAAGAGCGCCTGCGCGAAGCGCAGTCCTGAGCGAGCGTAGCGAGTCGAAGGGTCAGCGTGACAAAGTGCGGCGCTTCGACAAGAGCGCCTGCGCGAAGCGCAGTCCTGAGCCAGCGTAGCGAGTCGAAGGGTCAGCGTGACAAAGTACGACGCTTCGACAGGCTCAGCGTGACAAGGATAGCAGAAACGGGCGAATGTCGTCTTCCTCGACCTCTGCGCCGACGCCGCGCTTGTGATATCGAATGTCGTGAAAATCGGAGCCCGCCGTCATGACCAATCCCAACCGTTTTGCGACGTCGCGGAAATACTGGACTTGCATGCGCTCATGCGTCGGATAAAATACTTCCAAGCCTTGCAAGCCGTGCTCGGCAAGTTCGTCGATTACCGCGTAATCGCGCAGACGGCCCGGGTGGGCGAGCACCGGAATGCCGCCAGAAGCTTTGATGACGTCGATGGCTTCATGCGGCGTAATGTGCGTCGATGGAACGTATCCCGGCGTGCCACGCCGTAGAAATCCGCGAAATGCGGCCTCGATGTCCGATGCGATCCCCAGGCGCACGAGCGCTTTGCCGACGTGAGGACGGCCTAGCGACGCGTGCTCCGTCGCTTCGGCCGCAACGTGCTCGAGCGTGATATTGTAGCCGGCGTCGCGCAGCTGTTGCACGATGCGCCCAATACGCGTTCGCCGCGCCCGGCGATTGTTTTCCAACACTTGCGTGATCGGTGAGGGCTCCATCGGCAGACGATACCCGAGAATGTGAACCTCGCCGTCGTGGTACGTCGTATTGATCTCGATGCCGGTGACGACGCGCGTCCCCGCAGGCGGATCGAACTGCCCGTACGCGCGCAGCGTGTCATGGTCGGTGATGGAAAAAACACGAACGCCCCGAGCACGCATCAGATCGCAAAGCGCAGCGGGCGAGAGCGTTCCGTCGCTTTCGTATGTGTGTGAGTGGAAGTCGACGATCAAGCCGAGCGGCGTTCGACGGCGAGCGAGATCCCGGTACGCTCGTTGCCGTTGATCTCCACATCTATAAAGGAGGGCACGCAGCGCAAATCGATTTGGGCCGCTTTGAGATAGCTTCTGGCGATTGCAACGGCCTTGATCGCCTGATTGATTGCGCCGGCTCCGACGGCTTGCAGTTCGGCGCTTTCCCGCTCGCGCAGCACGGCGGCCAGCGCTCCGGCGACGGAGTTCGGATTGCTCTTCGCGGATACTTTCAAGACGCTGGCGGTCGCGCGTTTTTCCGGATCCTGAATCATGGTATGCCTCGTTGAAAGATGCGCTTGATTTCCGTAGCGCGGCCGGACTCCACATCTAGTGTTACAACGGCGGCGCAGAATTGTTTGCTACCGGCCTTCTGCACGGAAAAACGCTCGGAAAAACCGCTGATGAAGCGATCCAGCACCGGGCCGGCCTCCATCCCAATCACCCCCTCGGTCGGCCCCGTCATGCCGACGTCCGTCAAATACGCCGTCCCTCCCGGCAAAATGTGTTCGTCTGCCGTCTGCACGTGCGTGTGCGTCCCGTAGATTGCCGAAACCCGACCATCGAGAAATCGCGCCAGCGCAACCTTCTCACTCGTGGCCTCGGCATGAACGTCGACCACGATCAACTTCGTGCGTTGTCCGATTTCGGCGACGGCTGCATCGACCGCACGAAACGGATCGTCCACCGGCGGCATGAACGTGCGGCCCATCACGTTGAGCACGCCCACAGTAGCGCCGCCGGCACGCACGTATCCCATCCCGCGTCCGGCAACGCCGGGCGGGTAGTTCACCGGTCGAATAACACGGTCGCTTCCATCCAAGTACGATTTGAATTCGCGCTTGTCGAAGATGTGGTTGCCGCTGGTAATGAAATCGATGCCGCCGCCGAACATCTCTTCGGCGGTCTGCGCCGTCAAGCCGAACCCGCCGGCGGCGTTCTCGCCATTTGCAATGCAGACGTCGACGTGGTGTTGATCGCGTGCCAGCCCAACGCACCGTTTGAGCACATCGCGGCCGGGTGAGCCCACGACGTCCCCGATGAGCAGCAGCCTTAGCGTGCCGGCTATCTGCGCGCCGACGCCTTGGCTTTCTTTTGCGATTTCAAGAAGTAGACCAAGACGTGCTTCTCCTCACGGAAGCCCACCAGACTCTTGGACTGAGCCGGATCGCGCAACGCTTCAATGGCGGACTCTGCCAGCTCTTCCTGCAGCGCAGGGTCTTCGTCGGGATGCTCCTCCGGGACGGGGTTTCGCACCAGCGAAGACCCGAAGCGTTCGGCAAAGAGACCGGTGAGCATGGCGAGTTCATCTTTGCAGAATGTTTCCAGATCCCGGGTGACGTGTACGAAACTCGTGGGGCGATCGGACTCACATTCGACGCGCACCTCGCCGCCGTCACCGGTGAGCGCCAAGAAGCCCTCCACGTGCGCGACGATGGCGTCCATGACCTCGCGCTGCGTCGCTTTGTCCAGCCGCGCGTTCACCGCAAACGAAAACCGGACGGTGCCTTCACCCGGCGTGCAGCGCATCGAAGCAATTTCCGGATAACGCACGAGAAGTGCGCACACCAGACTCACGGTATCGCTGTTTTCGACCGGTAAACGGGCACTCATGGCGTTCTCCGAGCATCACTTCTGGGCGTGGGGGTCGCGAGTATTAGACGGGTGTCCCAAAGGCCCCCTTGGCCCTATGTGTTTTTGAACCTCTCCCACGGTTTGCCGGGCTTCGCGCGTGGGTCGGGCCAAAGGTCCTGCGAGCGACCATCTGTTCGGCCCGCAGAGCCCGGCCTCTGGTACCTCTTGCGCTGCCCGGTGCGACGATACTATAGCTTTGTATTTTTATCTTTACTGGGGGCCCTATGCGCTTGGCTCGGCTGACTCCGGCAATGGCCGTCGTGTTCGCGTTTTCAATTCTGGCGGCGTGCGGAGGCGGCAGCAGCGGCGGCAGCAATCCGCCAACCGTCGCGCCGAGCTCCCCCGGCGGAGGCGCGCCGCCGCCGGCGACGGGGACGCCGTCGCCCACTCCAAAACCGAGTCCGACCGGTTCGGCGACGCCGGGCCATACCCCGACGCCCACACCGACCGCATCGGCGACCACCAAACCCACGCCTACGCCCACGCCAAAGCCGACGCCGAGTCCCACGCCAAAACCGACGCCGACGCCGACTCCGACTCCGACTCCCAAACCCTCCAGCACGCCAAGCAAAATTACGCGGGGCGCTGGGAACGGCCAGATCAACGGTGACGATACGATGTTCCCGGGCGGGGTCGGTGAAGAGCCGAACGACGGCGACTATCCGAACGGGGGCCACGGCCCCGTCAACACCAGCATCGGTCCTGACAACGTTCCATGTTTGAGCGCAATGTACGGCGGCCCGCATCCCCCGGGATACCACGTGCACGCGTTCGTGGGCATCTATTACAACGGCACCGAGGCGGCGCTGCCGGACGGCCTCGGTTTTGCAGACCCATCGGGCGATGGGACGTTTAACGGCATCTCGAACTGGACGCAGTACGCCTACAATCCGAGCGACCACAGCAAGCCGGGCTGCTACTACGAAATGCACACGCACGACGCAAGCGGCATCATTCATATTGAGAGCGCCACGGCGCCCTCCGGCGACCAGCGTGGCACCCTCTACACACTGGGCGATTTCCTTGCCATCTGGGGAATTCAGGTCAACGCTTCGCAGTGGGGACCACTCACGGGGCCGGTAAGCATCTACACTTCCGGGCAGCTCTCGCGCGGCGACACCAAGACGAGCACGACACTATCCAACACGTATACGCTGTGGCAAGGCGATCCGGCGTCGATTCCGCTGTACTCGCACGAGGTTATTTGGGTCGTGGTGGGTTCCGGTAATCCAACCGGCAGCTCGCTGCCCAACGTGCACTTCTTCGACACGTGGTAAAACGTTTAGCGGCGTGACGCGGCCGCGGAACACCATCGTAATCGGTGCGGTCGCGCGCGTGGTATGCGCGGCCGCGCTCGCTCTTTTGATGCGTCCCGACGCAGCGCAGGCGATCCCGGTATTTGCCAACGGGCAAGGCGTTTCGTGTCAAACTTGTCACACGACGTTTCCCGGCATGACGCGCTACGGCATGTCCGTCATGATGACCAACTTCCAAATCCTCAACCGGCATTTGCAGGACGGCGCGCTGCCGATTTCGGCCAGGATCTACATCACATCCCTGCTGGCCAATAAAGATCACCCCGGTTCGACGATGGTCGACGACCTTTCACTGCTGGGCGGCGGTTTTTTGGGGCGCAACTTCACCTGGTATGCCGAGCAGCACGTCATCGATTCGGGCGTCATCGGCCAAACCGAGCAAGTCTGGCTTTCGTGGAACGGTCTGCTGCACGGCACGAACTCGCTTCAGGTCGGCAAATTCCACACGCCCTTCCCCTTCATGCCGGCGCATGCGTGGACCATCAGCGACTATTTGCTGGCGGCGCAGACCACCGGGCAAAACGAATTTAATCCCAACGACGCCCGCTGGGGCGTCGCCTTCAACGGGATGTCGAACGAGTTCATGTACAACCTTTCGTGGTTGACCGGAAGCGGACCGACGGGAGATGCGCTCGATTACAATCCCACCGTCAATCCTCGTGCGCTCGACCTCAACGTTTCGTACGGCGGCATGCAGTTGCCGTGGAGCGTGGGGGCGGTTGCGATGCGTGGGAGTTCGCCCGTGGATTCGGCGAGCGGTGCCTTCATCGACGACAATGCCTTCACGCGCGAAGGGCTGTATTTCGGCTATCAAACCAACGCGTGGCACTATCAAACGATGTACTTCCACGGAGAGGATTCCAATCCGGACGTGGACGAGTCCGGCGTTCCGCTCAACGGTTTTTTCTTCGAAGCAGAGCGCGACATGGGATGGCGCAATCACATTGCGCTGCGATACGACGTTGCGGCAAGCGATACGCTCTCGCGGCAAGTCGTGTTGGATCTCGCGCATAACGTTCTGCCGAACCTCGCCCTCATCAGTGAGTTCGCGGGTTATCCCGGCGCGCGTCCGCAAGTCGCCTTTCGCTTTGCCTACGCCGGGCCATACGAATACGGCAAGCGGTATTTGGCGAACAGCCATCTGGCTCCGGTGAGCGAAACGCCGAGCCTGAGTCCCGCGGCGAGTGCAGCGGCGACTTCACCGCCTAGTCCGCAACCCGCCGCAACGGCTGCCTCGGGGGATATCAACGCAGGCGCCAAGTTGGTGCAGGCCAACGGCTGTGCGGGCTGTCACGGCGCAGGCCTGAAAGGCGGCTCCATCGGTCCCAGCCTGTACGGAATCGAGCACCGGCTCGCGAGCGCGCAGATCGCCGATTTCATCGTGCATCCGCGAGCGCCCATGCCGAATTTCGGCTTCACGTCACAGCAAGTCGACGACATCGTGGCCTACCTCTCGAGTCTGGACGGCGGCAGCGGCGAAGCGACGCCCGTCGTGACGTTCGATCCCGCCACGCCCACCGATGAAGCAACGATCTCCGTGCGCTTCCCCGGAACGCCGCCCAAGGACGTGAGCGTTCTTCCGATCATGCAGATGGGAACGAGCACGATGCAGACGCGGGTCGTGCATCTGGCGCAATCCACGAGCGACGCGCACGTCTTCACGGGCAAAGTAGTCTTTTCGATGGGCGGTCCGTGGACCGTGAAGGTCCAGTACGACGGCAAGTCGCTCGACGTGCCCTTGAACGTCGGACAATGATCCTCAAACGCCGAGCGTTCCTGCGCGCGAGCTCCGGCGCGATGGTCGCCACCGTGATTGCGCCGCTCTCGCAGCGCGCGCTGGCAAACGATACGGTCGAATATACGCTCACGTCCGCGCCGTTGCGCTTCTCGCCGGTGCCGGGCATCGCATTTCCCGGCATCGCGTTCAACGGAACGATTCCGGGACCCGTGCTGCGCGTGCGGTACGGTCAGCGGCTGCGCGCAAAATACGTCAACAACAGTGGCGAACCCGGCACGATCCATTGGCACGGCATGATTCTGCCCAACGCCATGGACGGCGTGGAAGGCGTGACGCAAAGCGCCGTGCCCGATCGCGAATCGTTTCTGTACGAATTTTCGCCCGATCCGCCGGGCACGCGCTGGTACCACGATCACGTCAGCGACGGATTCGCGCGCGGGCTCTTCGGCCTGATCATCGTGGAAGATCCGCACGACGAACCGGCCGATCGGGAATTCGCGCTGGTTTTCCACGACGTTCCGAAACTGCCGACGATTCAGTCCGCAATGATGGGAACCAGCACGGCGCCGATGACGGATCCCATCGGCTCCCCGGAACTGACGCAGATGAAGCCGGGCGACAAGATGGGCGACGAGATCGCGTATGCCGCGCATTGCATCAACGGGCAGTCCTATCCGCAAACGCAGAAGCTGGCCGTAAAGGTGGGCGATCGCGTGCGGCTACGCGTTTTGAATGCAAACCCGTCGCAGACGCGCTACGTCCGGTTAGCCGGCCACCGGCTGACGGTGACGCACTCCGACGGCAATCCGCTGACGCGGCCGCTGGAAGTGGATGCGCTACGCGTCGGCGTGGGCGAACGCTACGATGCGTGGACGACGATCTCGGCGCCGGGTGCGTGGTTACTGCAAGGGCTCTCGAGCGATCCCCTCGCCTATCAACAGTCCGCAGTCGTGTACACCGCCGGAATGGAAAACGCCGCGCCGGCAAGCAGTCCGCAGAGCCTGGAAGGCGTGGAGTATTTCACCTACGAGAAGGCCGGTGGGAACGCCGGCTCTACGCCGCCAGCCGCCACGCGCTCGTATCATTTTACGATCGGCGGTGGGGACTGGGGCAGCAACAAATGGACGCTCAACGGCAAGACGTTTCCTAACGTTCCAAAGCTGTACGTGCACCGCAACGACGTGATCGAGGTACACTTTCGAAACACCACCGACATGGACCACCCCATGCACCTGCACGGCCACGTTCTGCAGCTGCAGGAGGTGGACGCAACCCGCTTGACGCGCCCGCTGGCCAAAGACACTACGCTCGTTCGCGCGTACGGCGGCACCCTCACGTGGCGGTTCAGAGCGGTCGCGCCCCCCGGACGTTGGTTGTTGCACTGCCACAACGAGATTCATATGATGGACGGGATGATGACGGAGGTCGTCTACCGCTCGTGATGTGTAAGGCGCGCCGCTTCGCGGCTGCATTGCTGCTGGGTTTGCCGCTGGCCCTGATCGCACACGCGTTCGTGTTCGGTTCGGAGCACGCCGTTGGAGGCACGCTGCACTATGCGGCGCTGGCGGCCGGCGCGTTCGCGCTGGCGCTCGGCATAGGCCTGGCTTCCCGCCAAGCCACGCAGGGCAGCATTCTAGCGGCGCGGCTTCGCAGCCAAACGCCGAACTTCGGCGTGCTCTCTATCGCAGGTTCGGCGTGGTTCGCCGCGCTCGAATCGTGCGAACGGCCCCACGGGATACCGATTCTCGCCGTCGCGCTGGCGCTGCTGGCGGCATGCGCGCTGGTTCGCCTGACCCTCGCGCTGATCGCGCGTTCGCTTTCGGCGGTCGTCATCGCGCTGCGCGTAACAAGCCGGCGTTGCGCGCTCGCATTCGAGTACGTGCGCATGCGTCAACGGCCCGCGCGCGTTTTTCGTTCGCTCGCCCACACCCGCCGATTGTTTTCGCGGCCGCCTCCGGTTCTTTCCTAAACCGTTTTTCACACGCTCGTTTAGGAAAGGCTCCCATGTCCAGAATCATCGCGGCCACGCTGGCCGCGCTCGTCTGTTTTACCGCGCTGCCCTCGGCTGCAGCCACCACGGGGCTGGTTCGCGGCAACATCCTGGTCAACAACGCGCCGCATGCCGGCGTCAAGCTCGCCCTTCGCGGCGAAGGATCGCTGTTGACCGCAACAACCGATGCTGCGGGCAACTACGTCTTTTCGCAGGTTCCCTTCGGCGACTACACGCTCTCGGCGTCGTATCCGGGCGTTGCAGAAAAGAAACTGCCGCTCACCGTGTCGTCCGATCAAATTTTAACCGTCAACTTCGCGCTAGGCGAGCTCAAAGTGATCGGCATCGTAAACGTCGCGGGCCGCGCGGGTGCCTCCGGAACGCCCGTCTCCTCCAACGTCCTCAGCCGGCGCCAACTTGCGGCGCTTCCGGGCAATACGAGCCTCGACCGCATCGTGCAAACCGTACCCGGTATCGTGCGCTTCTCGTACAATGAACCGGTCGCGCACGGTTTCCACGGCGTCACGTACGAGATCGACGGCGCGCCGATGCCGCAGGGCACAACCTCGAACTTCGCCGAGATTATCGATCCCAAGAACGTCGACTCGGTGGAAGTGTTCACGGGCGCGTTTCCCGCCGAGTACGGCGGAAATCGCATGGGCGCCGTCGTCAACGTGCAGACCAACCGTCTTGCGGATCTGCAGCGGCGCGAGCAGGGACAATTCACCGTCGGAGGCGGCAACTACGGCCAAGCGGTTACGAGTTTCGAGCAGGCGCTAAAACTCGGCACGGGTGAGCTCTTCATCAACGCAAACGCTCAGCACACGGACCGCGGCCTGGACACGCCCACCTATGCGCCGGTCCACGACGGGTCGTCCCAGTCGGATCAATTCCTTCGTTACGTCGCGCCGCTGGGCGCTCGACGAACGCTGGCGTTCGATTTCTCAAATCAACTCGCGCAGTTCCAAATTCCGATTAACGCCGATGCCGATAATCCGGTGGACCCGCAGCTGGCGGTAGCCGGAACGGACGACGTTCAGCGCGAGTACGATCGGTACGCAAACCTGAACTTCACCGCAACCTCGAAGGACGGCAACGGCGTGTTTCAGATCATTCCATGGGTTCGCTATGCTCGCGTTGCCTATGACGGCGATCTCGGCAACGACGTGCAAGCGACCCTTTTGGGGCAGTACCTGGCGGGGTTGCGGCAAGATCAGCGCGCTTCGTATGCCGGCGTTCGTGTCTCGCAATTGCGCGTCGGCGCGCATCACGCGTTCAAAATCGGTGCCGATCTCAGCCGCGAGTTCTATACCGATCACGAGCTCATCGCCTCACCCGCGAACGCAGCGCCGCCCGATCCCGCTTTACCATATACGACGGTTGCCACTTCCGTGGCGCAGACGGGAAGCCAGATCGGCTTGTACGCGCAAGACAAGTGGTCTCCGTCGCGCGTCCTAAGCGTGAACTACGGCGTACGTTACGATCACTCCACCGGATTCACCAGCGGCGACCAGCTCAGCCCGCGTATCGGCGTCAACATCGCGCCGGATGAGAAAAACGTGGTGCATTTTTACTACGGACGCATGTACGCTGCGCCTTCGCTCGAGGACGTCCGTCAGGATTGCGTGGTGCTGCAAGGCTGCGCAGGCACGCCGGTTTACGACCTCAAGCCCGAACGCGACGCGTATTTCGAAATGGGCGTGGCGCACACGTTCAGCCCATCGATCAAAGGGTATGTGAACTATTTCCGGCGCAACGCCGTGAACGTGCTCGACACGACGCAGTTGCTGAACACGCCGCTGTTTGCAGTATTCAACAACGCCGTGGGACGCGACGAAGGATTTGAAGCGCGCATCGACGGGCGTGCATCGGCGGCGGATTCCTGGTTCCTTTCAGGGACGTATTCGCACGCCGAGGCGGCCGGCGTTTCGGGCTCGACATTTCTCTTCCCGCCCGCAGACGTTTCGAATTTGACGTGGCAGGACGAAGATCACGATCAGCGATGGGAAGCCAACGGCGCGTACACGCATCGCTTCGGCCGCGGCAACGCGTGGTTCTCGACGCTGCAAGGCGAGTACGGCACCGGGTACCCGGTCGAGTTTCAAAGCGGCGTCGATCGTCTTCCCTCGCATCTCACGTTCGATCTTGCGCTTGGCAAACAACCGGGGACGAACGGCGATCGTTCCCTGGGATTCGATCTCGACGTCGACAACATTTTGAACCATCAATACGTCATCAAGATCGCGAACGGCTTCAATACGACGCAAATCGTGTCGGGCCGGACGATCCTGCTGCGGCTCACCGCACCGTTCTAGGGAAGGCCGCAACGGCATGATTTCTACACTCCCAAGCGCAGCAACGTCTTGGGTGCAAATAAAGAACTGCGCTAGGCCATGGTTCGACAGGCTCACCATGACAAACGTGAATCCGCTCGCTAAATCAGGATCCCTAAGATCGCGCACACTAGGACAGCGGAAGGGCAAACGGGAAGCGCTCGGGCCATGCAGCACGATCTCTCCCGCGGCCGCATCATCGTCACCGGGGGCGCCGGGTTCATCGGGAGCGCAATCGTATGGGCGCTCAATCTGCGAGGCATCGACGATATCATCATCGTCGATCGCCTCGACGTTTCGCAAAAGTGGAAGAACCTCGTCCCTCTGCGCTACCGGGACTACGTGGAGGCCGACGCCTTCGAACTGTCCGTCACGAAGGCGCCGGATCGTTTTGCGGACGTATCCTCGGTGTTTCACTTGGGAGCGTGCTCTTCGACGTTGGAAAGCGACGCCGCGTATCTCATGCGCAACAATTACGAATACACCAAAAACGTCGCGCGCTGGGCTGCTAGCCGGGACCTTCGCTTGCTCTATGCTTCCTCCGCCGCGACTTACGGAGCGCTCGAACACGAGCTGCGAGAGGATGCCGATCTGGACACGCTGCGCGCGCTCAACATGTACGCGTATTCCAAGCAGCGGTTCGACGTTTACGCCCGCCGCCACGGCTTGCTCGACCGCATGACCGGCCTAAAGTATTTCAACATCTTCGGACCCAACGAGCAGCACAAAGGCGAAATGCGCAGTTTGGTCGACAAAGCGTTTCATCAAATTCGCGAAAGCGGATGCGTGCGTCTGTTCAAGAGCCATCGCGCCGATTACCGGGACGGCGAGCAGCAGCGCGACTTTCTGTACGTCAAAGACGCCGTTGAAATGACGCTGCATCTAGCCGAAGCCGGCTCGACCGGCATATTCAACGTCGGCTCCGGAACGGCGCATACGTGGCTGGAACTCGTGCGGCCGATCTTTCGCGCGATGGAGGTCCCGGAACGTATCGAATTCGTCGACATGCCGGCCGCGCTGCGGAACAAATACCAATACCACACGTGCGCGGCAATCCAACGTCTGCGCGCGAGCGGTTACGCGAGCGCAATAACGCCCCTAGCCGACGCGGTCGACGATTACGTACGCGGGTATCTGCGCGTGGGCGCGAGGCTCGATCCGGCGCAGGCCCGAATGCCCGCAGCAGTCAACTAACGGCGCAATGAGCCAGCCATCACGTGCGCAGCGGCGCAGAAGTTCGCGCGGCGGCGCAGCACCGCCCCCGCGCAAACGCGACCCCATGCTGCCGATTTACATCGGGTTTGCGGCAATTATCGTGCTCGTACTGGCCGGATTCGGCATTTCGAACTGGATCTCGAGCCGCTCGCGCACGCAAGCCGCGGCGTTCGACATGAGCACGCCCACGCCCGGCCCATCGCCCACGTCCAAGCCGATTCCGATTCGCGACTTGCAAGCCATCGGAAAACCGATCGGCTTTCCGATCCCCAATTTGAACAAGGGCATCATCTCCGATACCAAGAGCGGCGGACACGGCCAGCCCGTAGACGGCATTCCATGCGAGACCACCGAACAGGTCGCCCTGCACATTCACAGCCACCTCGCACTGTTTCTCAACGGCACGCAAGTGCAGATACCGCCGTTCATCGGCATGTCCCCGACCGGGACCGGCGGGTGCTTGTACTGGATTCACACGCACGATTCCAGCGGCATCATTCACGTGGAAGCGGGCGACGTCAGCGCGCCGAACGGAGGGCCCTTCACGTTGGGCATGCTGTTCGACATTTGGGGCCAGCCGCTCACGCGTGAGCAGATCGGTCCGTTTTCCGGTCCGGTCACCGCGTTCGTCAACGGCGTGCCGTACGCGGGAACCCTGCCCGCCATTCCGCTGCGCGCGCATCAAAACATAACGCTCGAAGTGGGCAGCCCCGTCGTACCGCCGCGGAACTACCAGTTGCCGCCAAACGATTAACCCTAACTGCGAAGCACTTTCTTAATCGCCGCGTCGAGCTCCGCATACGGCGTTTCCCCGCTGGTGAGATACGTGACGGTTTTGTTCCGATCGATCAGCGCGATAGTCGGAAAGCCGCCTTGCAAGTACAGGTGCGCGACTTGCAGCGACCCATCGTATGCCAGCGGGTATTGCGCATGCAGCATCGAGGCAAAATTCATGACGTCTTGCTCGCTTGCGGGGGAACGCTCGTCCATTCCGGTGTCGCTGCCGGAAACGCCGACAAAATCGACGCGGTCCTTATACTTGGCATAGAGTCGATCGAGTATCGTCGTTTCGCGCTGACAGTGCGGGCACCACGTTGCAAACACTTCCAGCATCACGGGCTTGCGTGCTTTGGACAAATCGAAATAGCCTTGATTCGTTGCGGCCGTGAACTGCGGCGCTTTTTTACCGACTTGGGCCGTGCCCGTCACGGGCGATTGGCTCGCGCTGCGTTTGACGGCGCCCGTATTCGCGAAGCGAATCGCGATAAGGACGCCGACGACGATGACGATCAGCGTAATCCACATTAGGATGCGGCGGTTGCTCATGGGTTCCTCATTCGGTGATCGAGCGCGAGTGAGCCGGGCGCGCGCCATGCAACCAGCGCGCACAACGCCGCCAGCGCCAAATCGACGGCGACGTGCGGCCAATCGGCCGGCGTGCGGTCTTGGGGACCAAAGCATCCGCAGTTCGCGGCAATGTGCCGAATGACCGCGGACGCAATTGCGCCGGCGTATACCGTCAGTTGGACGGCCGCTACGATGGCGGCCGTACGCGCGAACAATCCGACGGCCAAATACAAACCGAGAGCGATTTCGAAAAACGGGAGCGCGAGCGCCAGCGCGGCAACGGCAGCCTGCGGCAACAGCCGGAAGCCCGCGATTGCGGCCGCCAGATCGTCGAAGTGGCCCACTTTTACCGCGCCGGCAAAAACGAACAGCGCTCCCAAAAGAATACGGAGAACGGCAATTGCGGCCTGCGCGCGACTTCCGGAGTAGCCGCAGGAACCGTGCGAGCCTAGACTGGTTGAGTCGTGCACGTTCGGAAGGTTTGGTTGCTCCTCTGCTTGCTGCCTGCGGCGGCGTGCGGCGGGACCGCCGCGCTTCACGGAACGGTACTTACGCCGCCGGCGCCCGCACACCGTTTCACGCTGCGCGATCAGGACGGCGTACCGTTCCTGCTCGCGGGTACGCGGCCCGGTATCACGGCCTTGTACTTCGGCTTCACGCATTGCAAAGACGTGTGCCCGCAAACGCTCGAGCATGTGGGCGCCGCGCGCGAACGAGCCGGCCTGACGGCGCAGCAACTCCAAATCGTGATGGTAACGGTCGACCCCTCGCGCGACACCCCCGCAGCCATGCGCGCGTTTTTCGGCAAAAGCAACGTGCGTGCGATCGGCTTGAGTGGAACGCCGCGCGAACTTGCGCGGGTATATCGCGCCTATGGCGTCGCGGTGCAACGTCAAGGCGGCGACATCGGGCACTCCGACTACGTCTACGTGTTGGACAAAAGCGGCGCCGTTCGCGAACTGCTCTCCTCGCATGCGAGCATCGCAGAGATTTCGAATGATCTGCAAGCTCTGGCGCAGTAACCTCATGATTATGCGTGCTTTGGGCCGCACCGGCGCAGCACTCTTGCTGCTCGCGCTGACCGTTCTTCCAACGGCCGCCTTCGCCACGGTTATTCCGGTACACGGCGTGGCGCTCGCCCAGCGACCGGGCGGGACGACGATCGTGCGCCTCGACGCGGTAACGGGAATGCTGCCTGCGCAAACGCGCGCGTTCACGATTTCGCCGGCAATGCAGTTGCCTTCCGGAACCGGCATCGATGCGTTTTTGAACGATCGCGTCACTCCCTGGGGCTTGGAGGATGCCGTGGTCGCCGCCCGCTTCGTGCCCGGGCTGCCGGAAACCGGTAAGGTCCTGCCCATCGACTATGGCTCTCATTTACCGCACACGCGTTTGGTGGATCAAACGGGCCGGATAGTGGATCTCGCCACCGATTTTCGCGGCAAGGTGGTGCTGCTGAGCTTCATCTTCACGCGATGCCCCGACAAAGACGAATGTCCCGCGCTCAGCGCCAAATTCGCCGCTCTGCAGAACCGGTTGGACTCCAAACATTTTCATCTCGTCGAGATAACGCTGGATCCGGCGTACGATTCGCCATGGGTCATTCAGCGTTACGGCGCACAGTACGGAGCGCGCAGGGATTCATGGTCTATTCTGACCGGCCGCCAGCACGAAATCCAACATCTTCTCGATCGCTTCGGCATATCGTCGCTGCGAGTGAGCGATGCGGCCTTTCTCCACAACGACAAAGTGTTCGTGAGCACGCCCGACGGAAAAATCGCCGACATCGTACAGACCGTCGGATTCTCACCCGACGCGCTGGGCGCGCAGGCGCTGCATTTGGCGGGCATGGCGTCCAACCCACTGGGACGCTGGAAGCTCGCACTGGTCGCCGGCGCTGTAGCGCTGTGCGGAGGAAGCCAGTTCGCGGGCGTCGTTCTGCTCGAGACGACACTCTTCGTGCTGATTGCGATCTGTTCGTTCGTTACGCTCGGTTGGGTCGCGCGAAAGATCTGGCGACGCGCCTAACCGCGATGAGGAAGCCGCGGCGCGCCAGAAGCACCGCAGCGGCAAAGCCGCACATCGCCAGCGCCAGCAGCGCAAGGTTTGCCAGGAGCAGCATGAACACAGTGTGCGTCTGCACGAAGGGGCGATGAACGACCGCCCAACTGTATCGCTGGAGCGGTATTCCTCCGAACAGCATCGTTCCGTCCGTCAGAGCGATGCATGCGCACAAGTACCGCGCGCGGATCTGCCTCACGAAGCCGCTGCGATTCGAGTGAGCGCGTACGCGATGGCCGCGGCGCTTTCATCCGGACTTCCCAACGTGAGGCGGTAGCATCGCACGTTTTGCAACGTGCCCATGGCGCGCGCGATCCGATCGACCATGTCGCCGCACGCCTCGAACGATCGCGAAATAGCCGGAAGCGCCGCGGCGGTTTCGATGGCCTCGAGCGCCGCACACCGCCCGGCGCCGTTCAAGACGAACATCGCCCGCAAGCGGCGCGGCGCCGCGATGGCGGCGCTGCCGAAGCATGTTTTGAGCGAAAGCTGCGGAGCGGCGCGGAGCGCGTCCGGCGGCCTATCGGCATCGTTGTCCGCAAGCAGCAAGCGCGTCCCAGCGGCGCGAATCGACGAGCGCCGAAGAAACGGATGCACGACGTTCTCACGCAGCACGGTGCGTTCGTCGGAATACACGCGCATACCGCGCCGCGCGCATGCGAGAAGCGTCGTGGTCTTTCCCGTTGTCGATTTGCCGGCAATGGCAGCCGCAACGCCGCCGTATTCGACGCATGCCGCCTGAATGCTCGCGAGGCGTCGATCGAACCGCACGAGCGCGGAAAGCGCAACGGCATCCGCTAAAAACGCCACAGCGTCCGGCGGCAATGCTCCTTGCGACCATCTCCACGAGGCTGCGTGCGCGCACCAAAAGGCGTAGCCGCCGCGAACCGTCGCGACATAATATCGGAAGTCGGGCGGTCGGTCCGCGCGGTGGTCCGCATAACGCAGTGAAAACAAGCGCGCAACTTCAGGGATATCCGTGCACAGTTCCATCGCCACGCCGGCGATCTCACATGCCGCGGTGTGCACGCAATGGCGTTCCAGCGGCCCGTTGCCATCGGCGCAACGCGTCAGTTGCTCGGCGCGAATCACTCGCATGCGGATCGCAGCTCCTGCAACAACGCCTGCGCCGAGGTGCGCGGCTCTCCCAGCGTAATTTCGAAATGCGTGACTCTGCGCATCGCGCGGTGCAGGCGCGACAGATCCGTCAGTCTGCGAGGGACGCGCATAGGCCCGTTGCATCAGCGCCGGCAGCGCGTGCGCAAAATCGACGCGACGGATCGCGCACGATTCGGCTCGCTGCCGAATGATGCAGACCGCTCGGAGTTGATGCGGGCGATCGGACGGCGCGATCCCGCAGATATCCTCCGGCCCGAGCGCATACCAAAAGTGACCGCGATCGGTTTCAATGACGTGTTCGGCGGCTGCTACGCGTGCGCGCATCTCATCGGAAGGCAAGTACGGCAGCGCAGTCTCGCGCAACGCGGGTTTACGCGCGAGCGCACACACGGTTCCCGAGCGCAGATCCAGCACCGCCGTCTCGTCGCCCAAAAACGTGGCGCCGCGGGCGGCCAGATGCAGTGCAAAGACCGTCTTACCGATGGTCGTGGGGCCAAGGATCAGCGCGGCCGCCCCATTGCCGATGCCCACCAGCGCGCCGTAGAACGCGATGCTGCACGGGTGCGCGGCGGCGAAGCGCGCGAATACCTCTTTGGTGGCATAGTAGGCGGACAGCAACGGAATACTGTGCCCGGCATCACCAACCGCCAGCCCACGCCGGTCGAAGCGCACGTGCAGCCTACCGTCGGCCAGCCGCCGCAGGGACGCGGTGTGGTTAATCGTTTTGCAATCATGCGCGCGAGCGTTCCCGTACGTCGCCAGAAGAATCTGCGCCGCGAACGCGTCGTCCACGTCCACTGCCAGACTGCGGGAGGCCAAAGCGAAGTGCACGCGCGCGAGACTCCGCGGCGATGCAGCTATGGCTGCCATGGTGGTCCTCCGGCTCCCACTCGCATGTACTCTCCCCTATTGCAGTGCGTTCATCGTAGCAAGCGAGGAGGCGGGCGCGCGACGGCATACCAGTCCTGCAGGCAGGCCGGTCGGGGAAAGGCCGGGCGGGAAATCCGTCCCGTTTGACGGGCGCATCCGCGCTCCGAACTGCAAACGAGGGCGTTCAAAGAGCGAGGGGTAAATGCTTGACTGCTAATGGCACTGCCGCGTAAGCCCCTCGAGCCGCCTACCCCCGAGCAGGCCGCTTTCCTCGAGCAGGCGATCGGGCAGTACGGCAAGGCAACCTATAACTTTGCGTTCAGGCTCACGCATAATGAGGCGGATGCGGGAGATCTCACGCAAGAGGCCTTCATCCGAGTGTATCGCGCCTGGCGCAGCTTCCAACCGGGCACTTCGTTCCTATCCTGGGTGTATCGGATTGTAACGAATCTGTACCGGGACGAACTTCGGCGCAAAAAAGGACGTTATCAGGAAGAGATCCCCGAGGATAACGCACCCCAAGAGTTCGGCGGCGAGAAACCGCTGGCGACCTCCCCCATTGAGGAGTATGTGGAGGGACAGCTCAGCGAACCGCTCGCGCGGTCGCTGGAGCAGCTGTCACCAGAACAACGCCAAGTCGTAATCTTGGCAGACATCGAGGAGTACAGTTATCAGGAGATCGCCGAGATTATGGGCTGTTCGATCGGAACCGTCCGCTCCCGGCTCCACCGCGCGCGAGCGTTGCTACGACGTTTAATACAGAAACAACAACAACAATCATGATGCAGCATCTCAACAACGACACTTTGACCGACTACATGCATGGCGCGCTCTCGCCGCCCGACGATGCCGCGGCGTACGCGCACATCGAAGCCTGCGAGGCCTGCCGCCGGGAGTTTGCGGCTGAAGCAGCGCTGACCGAATTGCTGCGCTCCACCGCCGCGCGCGAGGAACGCGAGCTGCCGCCCACCGTCAAAGCCGCCATTTGGAGCCGCATTCGCGCTGCACGGCCTTCGGCGATGAGCCGCTTTGCGGCTCTGTTCCGCCCTGCGCTTGCCGTGCCGGCCGCAGTGGTGCTCGCACTTGCGGCCTATTTCGGAACGCAGTATTTGGGTCCGGGCGGCGCGCCCACCATCGAAGCGTCGTATTATCTGCAGGATCACGCGGCCCTCGACGGCACCATGCCCTTCAGCGACCACAGCTCGGTCAATCCGGCCGATTTGGAAAACGCCGCGAGCGTGGATACGCAGCGAACCGCCGTAGATGTCAACGCTGCCTTGTACACGGCGGATGCGAGCATTTAGGTTTCTGAATCTTTCTAGGGCGCGCATCGCCTGTGCGCTTGCGCTGACCGCCGCAATCTCGGGCGCCTTCGGTTTGGCGCGCGCGCCCGCGCAGGACGGCGAACAGATCCTGCGCGATGCGGTTGCCGCGTATTCCAAATATTCGTACGTCGGCCAGGTGCAAAACGTCGACTTCGGTACGAACCGCGCCGACGCCGTGTTGTTTCGCATCGAGCATCGCGCGCCTGATCTAACGCGCCGCTGGTACTTAGCGCCCGAAGCGCTCTACGGCGACTCGATCATCAGCCGAGGCGACACCAGTTACGACGTCGACACGCATCGCAACCGGATCGTCGTCATACGGGACGACGCCCTGGACGACCAAGTCGCCGAAGACGATAATTTTACCTTACTGCTGCGCAACTACCGGCCGGTTCTGGGCCCGGAAGACAACGTCGCCGGTCGCCGCGCGTTTTCGGTGCTGCTCGCCAACAAGTACACCGGCGAGACCGTCATGCGCATCACCGTCGACGCGCAGACCAAACTCGTCTTGCAGAAAGAACGCTATTCGCCGACCGGTTCCGTTTCGCATCAAATGCGTTTTGAAAACATTCGCTATACGGGTGCGCTTCCGGGCGAACTATTTACCGTGCCTGCTTCCGGCTACGCGCGGATCGACGGCCAGAGCCACGGCGTTCCGTCCAACGATCTGCAGGCCGTCGTGCGCGTTGCCGGCTTCAAAGCTCTGGGGCCGAAATATTTGCCCGAAGGTTTCGTGCCAATTGCGGGAGACGTCAGCACCGTGAAGGGCGTGCGCACGCTGCACTTGTTGTATTCGGACGGACTGCGGACGGTGTCGCTCTTCGAGAACGCCCGCGGGGCGGCGGTGGACCTTTCCCGCTACACCGTGCACCAAACCACGGTGCGTTCGTACTCCGCTCAGTATGTGCTCGACGGTCCCACGACGCTGCTCGCGTGGGCACAAGGCGATCTCCACGTCTCGCTCGTCGGCGAATTGACGCGCGACGAGATGGTTCGGATCGCTTCATCCTTGGCGCCCTGAGGTAAAAATGGCGAATCGGCCGGGGGCCTTCGGCCCCCGGCAATTTTGAGGGGTTGCACATGGCCCTTCGGGAGCAGGCCGCCAATTTTGCTCGGTTACACGATCGCTGCGAACTGATCTCCAACGCCGTGCGCGCGCGGATTTCGGATTTTCGGTAATGAAGGAAGTCCGATGGAAAAGTCCACAGCCAACATGCAAGATCGCGGAACGCGCATTCTGCGGCTATTATCCGTTGCAACCGCGATGGGTACGCTCGTCGCTCCTACCGCTTGCAGTCCCGCATCGGTCGCCTCGGAGGTCCGGGCAGGTCAACGCATCGCCTGGAACTCTTGCTATGAACCCGCTAAAGAGCTGGAGTGCGCGCGTGTCGCGGTACCGTTGGATTGGCAGCGCCCAGACGGTGGCAAAATCGAGCTCGCTATCATCCGCCACCACGCGAGCCGCCGCCGCGAACGGATTGGCTCGTTGTTCTTCAATTGGGGCGGTCCCGGTGTCGCAGGCCTCCCGAAGGTGAGGCAGATGGCGGGAGAGTTGGATGCAATGGGACGAGGCCGTTTTGACGTCGTCAGCTGGGATCCGCGTGGTACCGGCGAGAGCGATCATATCGTTTGCTTTGATAACGAACGGAGCCGCAGAAAGTTCTGGGGGCGCGATTGGTCGATCCCGGCCACGAGGGTCGAATCGGTGAAGTATGTGCCCAAGACCGTCGAATTCGTAAAGCGGTGTACGTCGCGCAGCGGTGAGCTGCTCGCGCATATTTCAACGGCCGACACGGTCCGCGACCTCGATTACCTGCGGCAGCTCGTCGGCGATCATCAGCTCAACTACCGGGGAGTCTCGTATGGCACATTCATCGGTCAGACCTACGCCAACATGTTCCCGCGTCGAGTCCGCGCGATGGTACTCGACGGAGTGATCGACCCGATCGCTTTCACCGACGGAACCGCCAAGAGCATTGTCATGAGCATCGCCGATGCGAATCCGGTCTTCGACAAATTCCTGTTGCTCTGCCAGAGCGCCGGACCGGCCCGCTGCGACCTTGCCGGCCACGGCTCTGTTGCACCGCGCGTGCGGCAGCTGTTTGCGCGCTTGCGAGGCGCGCCGATTGGCAAGCTGACCTACGGCGACGCCTTGATCGTCCTTTGGGTGAAGCTCGGCGCGCCCGAGCAGTGGCCGGAGCTCGCAGCCGATCTCGACAAAGCTGCTCGCGGTGACGGGTCGGCGCTCGAGAGCACTGCTCGAGAGGTTAAAGCCTTCGTAGAGCCCGCGCTCGATTCAGTCTGTCGGGCTTCAATGCGCGGATAAACGCTTTCCGCCCCGCACCGGACCGCAGGAGTGGCCCGAGATCATCGGCCGGCTGAGCGACATAGAGCTTCATCAGCGGCCCCGTGAATGGCTGGCTGCTCTGGGCGCCGTGCGCCTCTTGGCTCGTGCGCAGCGCCGACCGCTATACCGGCCCGTGGAATGCGTTCACGAAGAACCGGATTCTCGTTATTGGTACGCGGTTTGATCCGAACACACCGTTCGCCAACGCCGTCCGTGCGGCGTCGCGGCTCGGCAACGCGGTTCTGCTGACTCACGACGGTTACGGTCACACCAGCGATGCCGATCCCAGCGCCTGCGTCGAACGCGCGGCCAGCACGTACCTCGTAAATCTCGTAACGCCGCCAACGGGAACGAGGTGCCCTTCGAACCGGCGTCCGTTCGACCGGAACTTCAACTAACTAGTGTCCTGAACATCGCAGTTGCAATGCGAGCGAACCCGATCAGTGCGCTATTCAAACCTATTTAGCGGCGCTTGATGTCTCGATTGCAAAAAAGCAGCGCTTTCGATTTTGTAGTGGCGGCTTGCGCTGCCTAAGCTCGCGGTCGTTCGACCAGCCGAAGTCCTGAGCTTGCCGAAGGGTCACGATGACATAATTTCGACGAGAGTCACGATGACATAACGGCGTCGATGCCGCTCAACAGGCGCTGCTGCACGACAGGTATCGCAGCGTCGGAGGCGCCGCTATCGGGAATGTTCTGCGCCTCGTGTGCGTCGATGATCGACGCGACGGAATGCGCAAGCACGCCTGCGTCGTAGCCGCCTTCCAACACGTAAGCGACGTGCCCGTCGCAATACGCCTGGGCGACCGCGTTGATGAGCGTAGCCAGGTGCGTTGCAGCCGACTCGTCCACCCCAAGATCGCCGATCGGATCGCCCGCTGCGTAATCGAAACCTGCGCTGACGATCAGCAGAGCCGGGCGGACGTGCTCTACGACGCGCGGCAACAATTGTTCCCACGCGGCCACGAACGCTTCCGTGCCGAAGTCATGCGGCGGGAGCGGCAAATTCACGATCGCATCGCGCTCGCTCAGCAGGTACGTTTCGCCAGGTCGGCCCGTGCCGGGATACGCCGGAAATGCATGCGTGGAGACGTACGATAGCCCATTCCCGCTCACGGCCTGCGTGCCGTTTCCGTGATGATAGTCAAAGTCGACGATGAGCACGCGCGCGCCGTTTCGGCTCTGCATGGCGCGCGCGGCGATCGCCGCGTTGTTGAAGACGCAAAACCCCATGCCGCGCGTGGATTCGGCATGATGGCCGGGCGGACGCACGATGGCGAAAACGCCGCTATTGCGCGTCATCGCCGCTTCGGCGGCAACGATGGCGCCGCCGGCGGCGCGACGCGCGGCGGTCAGGGAGTGTTCGTCGACGACCGTGTCCCCGGTGGAGAGATATCCCGCGTGTCCGTGCATCCGGTCGATCTCGCGCTCGACCAGATCGACGTATGAGCCGCCATGGACGCGTTCGATCTCCTCTCGCGTGGCATCGCGTGCAGGCAGCGCACCCTGCAGGTCACCACGCTCGCGCAGCAACGCAGCAACGACTTCGACGCGGTCCGGTGATTCGGGATGCGGAATACCGCGAAGGTGATCGCCGTACACCGGATCGTACACGACGATCATCCTTGGTACTCGCGGTCCGCGTTAGCCGTGCTTGGTCTTCTTTGAACCGGAGCGCGAGGTGAGATCCGCGATTTGCGCCTGAATCTGCCGGTAGGTTTTGGTGCCGGGCCGCATCAGCTTGAGCAGCCGTTTGTAGGCCGTCAGAGCCTTGGGTTTTTGATTGGTGTGCACGTACGAATCGGCCATCATGTAGAGCAGCTGCGCGTTGCGGTCCATGAAGGGGCGCACGTTTTTGTCGAGCGCATCGAATATCTGCGCCGCTTCCTTGTAGTTTTTCAAGCTGTAGTCGGATCCGGCCACACATCCCAGCGTGTCGGGATTGTGGCTCATTTCGAACGATCTGCCGCATGCCTCACGGGCTTTCGCGTAGTCGTGCACTGAGACGTACGCTTGGCCGAGCAGTGCGAACGTCTGCGCGCTGGGCGCGACGGCGCTTCACTGCTTCAGATAGGAGATGGCGTCCGACGTGCGCCCTTGGGATTGCTTGAGGTTCGCCATGTCGTACAAGGCGTTCACGTCGGAGCGATCGCCCTTGAGCGCCGCGAGGAGCTCTTGCTCGGCGCGGCGCTGATCGTGCTGGGTCAGATAGTACTCGCCGTACGCGGTGTGCAGGGAGGAGATCAGCGGATACTGCTTGATGGCGGCAGCGAAGGTGGATTGAGCTTGCGGTCCCTGATGCGCAGCCGCATACATCAGCGCTTTTCTCACGAGTACCGAAGCCTTATCGGTGTCGCTGGTCGCCGCCGCGACCGCGTCGTCGTAGGCCGACGCTGCGCGCGGGACGTCGTTTTGCTTGGCGTACAGCTCTGCGCGTGCCACCAACACCTGAACGTTTTTGGGATCGACCGCGATCGCGCGATCGATTACCGTGAGCGCATTCGGAATCGTGTTTTGCGCAACCCAAGTTTGCGCTTCTTGCATCAGCGGGCTGACGTCTTTGGGATTGAGCGAGAACGCCTTCTCAAACTGCGCGCGCGCCAGATCCCATTTCTGCTCGGCACCATAGACGCCGCCCAGCGTTTCATACGCTTTGGGATCGTTCTTATTGAACGTCACCGCGCGACTGGCAACGCGATCGGCGTCTTGCATGCGCCCTGCCTTGACATAGAGATCGGCAAGCGTGGACAAGACCGCCAGATTCGTCGGCTCGAGATTCGAAGCGCTTTCAAGATCAGCGATGGCGGCGTTCGAGTTGCCCAGCGCCGCCTGCGCCGAACCATCGAGGTAATACACTTGCGCGGTCTTGGTGCCGAGCTGCAGCAGCCGCTGCGTAAGGGGAACGGCAGACTTCGGGGTGGCCGATTCCCAAAAATTGTCCCGCCAGGTCTGCCATCGCTTCCCGATCGTTGGGATTCGCCTTGAGCTTTTGCTCCAGCCGCGGAATGGCGATGTTCGGCGGCTCGGGCGTCGCGGTGGGCAAAGGCGCCGCCGCGGACGGCGACGGCGTCGGCTTCGCGGCATTCGCGGAACCCGACGAAAACGCCAGTGCGCAGCAGACCGCCGCTGCGAGGAACGCGGGTAGGAGAATACGTTTCAAAAGCACTTGTCCTTTAGTGAAGGTTTGCTGCCGCTCCAAACGCTTGGGCGACGGCCCTATATGGAACGAGCGGCACGGTTCGATTGTCACGCATGCGTCTTCGCCTCTTGGAGCAGCTTGGTGAGCGCCGGCACGATCTGGAATAAGTCTCCGACGACCAGCAGGTCCGCAAACTCGCCGATTGGCACGCTTGCATCGCGGTTGATGGCGACGATCGTGCCGGCGGATTGCATGCCGACCTTGTGTTGGATTGCGCCCGAGATGCCGACCGCGATATAGAGCGGTGGACTGACCACTTTCCCGGTTTGGCCGATTTGCAGGCTGTACGGTACCCAGCCGGCGTCCGCGGCAGCACGCGAGGCCCCCACAGCTCCGCCCAGCGCATCAGCGAGCGGTTTGAGCAGCGTGGTGAAGGGGTCGGGACCGCCCAAACCGCGTCCTCCGCTTACGACGACAGCCGCTTCTTCCAGGCCGATCTCGCCCGAGGCTTCTTCGACCTCGCCTTCGATGGTCATGGCGTAAGAGGCGCCGCTGGGCTTTTCGAGCTCGAACGACCTGCGCGGAACCTCCGCCGGCTCGCGCGTCAAAGGCGTTCGGACGAACCGTGGCGACCGCAAACTCGCAGTCTTTGAACCCGCTCGCCACAACGGTCGAGCCTTGCAGTTCGGCCCAATGGCTACCGCTTTTCCCCCTTCGAGCTTGAAGTCGGTCACGTCGGAATTCAGGCCCGCCTTCAAACGTGCGGCCATACGTCCGGCAATGTCGCGGCCTTGCATCGTGTTCGGAACCAGCACCAGCGCCGGACCGGTTGCGAGCGCGACTGCCTGGAGATAGTCGACGACCGGATCGAGCAAATACGCGTCCACGTCCGGATCTTCGTTCACGTGAATCATATCGAGCGGATAATTTTTCAGCCTGCGCGGCAAGCGCATTGGCACCCGCGCCAAGAACTACCGCATGCGCCTGGCCGCCAAGCTCGTCGGCGATTTTGCGCGCCTGCGTTGCGAGTTCGAACGTGACTTTTCGAGTCTGGCCGCCTTTGTGCTCGACGTAGACGATGACGTGCTGCATTAAACCAACTTCTTCTCGCGCAGAAACACGAAGATCGCGAGCGCCCCGGCGGCCGGATCGGAAGCGTCGATCACACGCGCTTTCTCGCGGGGCTTGGGCGCGGAAACCTCCAGCACTTCGGTTTTTGCGCCCTCCGCGCCAATCGAGCCATCCAGTGCGAGATCGGCGAGCGCGAGTGGGGCAATCGTCTTTTTCTTTGCGCCCATAATGCCTTTGAGCGACGCGTAGCGCGGTTCGCCGACGGCCATCGTGACGGTGATGAGCGACGGAAGCGGCGCGCTAACGACTTGATACCCGCTGTCGGTCTCGCGCTGCGCTTTGATCTTGCCGTCCGCAGCGTCCTCGATCTTTCGCACGTTGGTCAAACCGGGGACGCCCAAATACTCCGCGAGCGCCGTCGGCACTCCGCCGCTGTTTCCGTCGTCGGCTAATCCCCCGCAAACGATCAGATCGAAGCCGATCTTCCGGAGCGCTTGCGCCATCACGTACGCGGTACCCCACACGTCGCTTCCAGCCAGCGCCGCATCCGTGAGCACCACCGCATCATCCGCACCCATTGCCAGCGCTTTGCGGATCGTTTCTTTTTCTTTGCCGGTCTCGGGCGCCATCGTAAAAACCGTTACCGTCGTATCGGAAGGCGCTCGTTCTTTGAGCTGTAGCGCCGCTTCGAGCGCGTACTCGTCGAACGGATTCATGACGGTGTCCAAGCCGGCTCGCACGAGCCGCTTCGTCGCCGGATCGATGCGCCGAACGGCATTGGTGTCCGGAACGAGCTTGACAGTGACCACGATCTTCACGTGGACGAACATCCTCCAGAGCAGTGGGTTCCCTAGTTCGGGCGGGCGGACAACCCGGCATGATTGCGGCAGGCGCAGGGACGACCCTGCAGGTACGGATTATTTGATGGTATTGAATTTGGCAATAATCTTCATATTGGCGGCGGCCGGCGCAAGTCCGGCTCCCACACCGGCGCCGGATGCCTGCACTGCGGATGGCCATACCGCGCTATTGGCCGTCCTGAATCGCCCCACGGTTGGATACAGCGCGTGCGCGGTGAAGGCGCACGAGGTTCTCGTTGAACTGGGCTATGCCAATCAATCCGGGGATGCGCCCACGGTCACGTATCCGCAGGGGTTCGTGCGGTTCGGCGTGGGCACCGGTGTGGAGCTCGATTTCATCGGCCCGGCGTATCAGTACGGGCGTTCGTCCGGCATCGTCCCAGGCGGCTCGCTCGATTCGGGGATCGGCGTCAAGTGGGAAGTGGCACACGACGCGCGCGGAGCGACGGGCATCGATCTACTCTACACGGTGCCTTCGGGCGCCGCCGGCGTGTCGGCGGGCATGTCGACGCAAACCGTCAACCTCGATTACGCGCGGTCGATTTCATCGGTCTTTGGTCTTGCCGCCACCTTGGGCGTCGCGCGAGGGCCCGCGCATGGCGTGATACTGCCCTCGCTCGTGTTCTCGAATCAATTCAATGCGCGCACGCAGTGGTACGCCGAAGCGTTCGCGCAGAGCAAAACCCGTCCGGAGGGCGGTGCGCTCTTTGGGCTGGACGGCGGGCTGCAATATTTGCTCGCACCGCGCGTGGAGATCGACGTCGAAGCTGGTCGCACCACGACGGATCGCGCGCGCAATCATTTCTACGGCGCAGGCTTTGGCGTGCGGCTTTAATGCATCGCTGCTGACCGCTCGGACGGCAGCGGTTCAATTCGAAAATATTGAACGAAGCGCTCGAGCAGCGCCGGATCTCCGTGCAGGCGAACGCAATCGCTTTCGATGGCTCGCGCGGGCGCAAGCTCGCCGTTCAGCAGCGATTTTAGCGCTGGTCCCGTTTCGATAACGAGGTCGGCGTCCGGCAACGGCCCCCGCGCCACGTCAAGCCTTCCATCGTTGATGCGCGCGTGCAACACGATCTCGCCGAACCGCAGCTCGTAGCCAACGTGCGCGCCTACTGCTGCTTCCGGCCGGAAGGTCGAGCGCAGCGCCATGACGAGTGAGTCCGGCGTGACGGTTTCCTGCGCCCGCGGCTCGCCCAGCCGATTTGGCGCCCCAGCGACCCAAGAGCACGACCGCGTCCTCGAGCTCCGACCCGTACTCGGTCAGCTCGTACACGACCGAGCCGTCGGGACGCGGCAGAATCCGCCGCCGCACTACGCTCGCCTCTTCGAGCCTCCTTGAGCCGCGTGGCCAGGACGTTGGTGGGGATGCCGGGCAGGCCCCGCAGTAGGTCGGTGAAGCGCTTCGGGCCCACGAGCAGGTCGCGGATCATCAGCAAAGCCCACCGCTCGCCCAGCATTTCGAGCGCCCGGGCGAACCCGCAATACTGTCCGTAGACTCGCTTGCTCATTGCGGTTAGTATAGCATGATTCGGTTTCCAAATCGTACTTGTTTTTAAAATTAGAAGTGCTAGACTCGGCGAATAGTCACGACTGCGCACGGCGATTCGTCGCATAGCAGAGGAAATAGCAATGGAAATCCATCACGCCACGATGCCCCATAAAATCCGTGCGGTGAGTCTTGCGAACGCCGGTCTAATAACGGCGCGCATCGTGCTGGGGCTGATCTTTACGCTGGGCGGCTTGAGCGGGTTCCTGCTCATCGGTCATCCGCTGCCCGTACCTGCGGGACTGGCCGGCGAGTTCCAGCGCGTTTTCTTCCAGTCCGGTTGGGTGTATTTGGTGGACGGAGCCGAGCTCATCGCGGGCGTGCTGCTGTTGGCAAACCGTTTCGTGCCGCTTGCGCTGGCGCTGCTGGCGGCCGTTCTTCCGAACATCTTGACGTTTCACATCACGATGATGCCGGGCGGCATCGGACCGGGACTGTTTGCAACGTTGCTGTGGCTAGTGCTCGCGCGCCAACACCGCTCGATCCTCGCGCCGTTCTTTCGCGCGAAATTCGTTCCATAACGTTTCCATAACACTAGAGGAGAATCATGAATACCAATACGACCACGGCTTCCGGCACCATCTCATCGGAAACGCAGCAGGCGGTGCAGCTGCAGCCATACGTGTTTTTCTACGGACGCTGCGAAGAGGCGCTGGAGTTTTACAAGAACGTCTTCGGCGGAACGTATGAAATCATGCGGATCAAAGATTCGCCGATGCGCGATCAGTCGCCGAGTGATGCGGCGGAGCGCGTGATGCATGCATCGTTCAAGGCGCCCGGAGTGAACTTCTTGGCCTCCGACGGACGCGACGTCAAGGCGATCGATCCGGACACCGGCAACATCTCGCTCTCACTGAACATCACCGACAAGACGCAAGGCGAGCGCGTTTTCAATGCACTCGCACAAGGTGGAAAGGTTACGATGCCCTTGGAGGAAGCGTTTTGGGGAGGGCGATTCGGAAGCGTTGAAGATCGCTTCGGCAACGAATGGTTGATCGCCACCCCATAGCAACCGCTCCCGATCGCTAGGGAAGGCCTGAAGGAGTCCGCGGGATTTTTTGTGCGTGCCATGGTTCGACAGGCTCACCATGACAAAGGTGAATCCGCGCGCTAAATCAGGCCTTCCCTAGAGGTGTTGATCCTCTTCGGCGTGATGAGCGCTAGGCTCGTCATTGCGCCGCGGATCCGTGTCCGTGTCGCCGTAGACGATCTCGGCGCGCTCGCGCGCCGGATACGGCTTGACATCATGTGCAACGTCCGGGCCTGACCGGCGCTCCATTTCAGTGTCTTCGGCCGGCTCGGGTGACTCCGTCTCCTGCGCGATCTCACGCTCGACCGCATCTTCTTCGCTGTAGCGCTCGCGTTCCAACTCAGTTCTCCTTTATATTTAGTCCGGTTTCGTATAGGTGATGCCGCAACTGCTCAGGGTCGGCGAACACGCGAAACGCTCCGGCGGCTGTCATCTCACTCTCCGCGTAGCCGCCCGTCAGCAACCCGACTCCCAAGAAATGCGCGCGGCGTGCCGCAAGCATGTCCCACACGCTATCGCCCACGACCATCGTTTCTTCGGACGAACTGCGCAGAGCCTTGGCAGCTTTGAGAAACAACTCCGGATCGGGCTTGGGATTCGCTGCGTCTTCCTTCGTGACGATCGGAACGCCGGAGTCCAAATCGAGCATCTGCAAGAGTGGATCAACGTCGCTTCGGTGCCCGCTGGTCGCGATCGCGAACGGCACGTCGTTGCGGCGAAACGTATCGAGCAGTTCGGGCGCACCGGTCAGCGGCTGAACCGTCGGCCGCAGACGCGCGAACTCTTCGCCGTGAATCTGCTCCATGCGCTTGGCGAGCGCCTCATCCACGCTGTGTCCCAGTTCGAGCGAAAGCGCCTGCATCAGCAACGCGCCGCTCATGCCGATCTTGCGATGGATGCGCCACATCGGCAGATCGTACCCGCAAGCGCGCAGCGCGGTGTGCCACGCCAGAACGTGCTGATATACCGTATCGACGAGCGTTCCGTCGAGATCGAGCAAAAACGCCGCCACGCTGCGTAGACCTGTAGATACGCGCTAGCGTTGCGGTTTGGGATCGTTCAAGCCGAAGCGGTTTTCACGCATCGCCTCGTCGTCGTCTTGAGAATCGACGTCGGGATCCAACTGGACCTTTTCTTGCGCGTCCTCCCGAGCTTCACCGTCAGGAGTGCTTTCGTTCTCCGTGAACGTGTCCTCGTACAACTCGCCGAATTCGTCGGTCTTGCGCTTGTCTTCCATGGGCGGGTTGTACCCGGGTTCGGCAGCATCCGGCCGCCATGGCGCAGAATCGACGACCCATGAAACACGCCTTGTGGTCCGCGGCGTTGCTCGCTGTATTTTTACTGCAACCTGGCACTTGTTTGGCACAGGAAACGCCGAACGCAAACGCCACTCCCTATGCAACGCAAAACACGCCCATGACGCTGGTGCTCGATGCGCGCGATGCAGGACGCGGAATGATGCATTCCTCGATGACGATTCCGGCGCGGCCCGGGCCGTTCACCATCGTCTATCCGAAATGGATTCCCGGCGAGCATGGACCGACGGGACCGCTCAACGATCTCTCGCAGCTGCGCATCAGCGCCGGCGGACGGCAGACTCGCGTGGCGGCGCGACAAATTGGATATGTACGCATTTCACGTCGACGTGCCCGCCGGGAGCGAGCGTACTTGGACGTGGATTTCACCGTGCTGTTGAATGCGCCGGGCGATACGATGGCCACGCGTAACGTCGCGATCGTCAATTGGAATCGCGACCTGCTCTACCAAAACGACATCAATTCGCACGACTACTACGTCAAACCAAGCATTATTCTGCCGGCCGGCTGGGGATACGGGACGGCGCTGCCAGGCCCGCGCCAAAGCGGAAGCCGCATCGATTTCGATACCGTTGCGCTCAACATGCTGGTCGATTCGCCGTTGGATATGGGCCGGTATTTCAAGCACGTGCTGCTCTGGCGCAGTGGAACGGCGGCACAGTGGCTGGACGCGTTCGCCGATAAACCGCAGGACTTGGACTTTCCTGCGAAACTGACGCAGGCGTATACGCGCATGACGCCGCAAGCGCTGGCGCTCTACGGTTCCCGTCACTGGTACGACTATCATTCGCTTCTCACTTTGAGCGACGCGATTGGCTTTCAAGGCATCGAACATCATCAAAGCAGCGACAATCGGGCGCCGGAAGATTTCATGACCAATCCCAAAGAGCAGGTCGAGGGCGGCGATCTGCTCACTCACGAATTTTCGCATTCGTGGAACGGCAAGTACCGCCGCCCGCAAGATCTCACGACGCTCAATTTCCAAATCCCGATGCAAACCGATCTGCTCTGGGTGTACGAGGGGATGAATCAGTACTTGGGCGATCTGATTTCGTTCCGCACGGGAATCCGAAGCCCGAAAGATTATGCGGAGTATGTCGCGAGCATTTATGCGGCGATGGACGCGGAACCAGGACGAGCAACCACGCCCATCATCGACACGACCACGGGCGCGCCGTACTACTACACGGCGCGCGGCGAGTATTCGTCGCTGCGGCGCACCGCCGATGATTTTTATACGGAAGGGCACCTGATCTGGCTCGCAGCGGACGTGACGATACGCGAGCAGACCGGCGGTAAGAAATCCTTGGACGACTTCGAGCACCTGTTCACGCAGCCGACACTCACGGGGCCAATCACCAAAACGTACACGCGGGCCGACGTTGAACGCCTGCTCTCCGAGGTCGTGCCGTACGACTGGCATGGGTTTTTCGAACGTTACGTGTACGACGTCTCGCCGCACCCTCCATACGCAGACATCGAACGCGCGGGCTGGCGCTTAACGTACAACGACAAGCCCAACGCCTTCATCGAAGCGGGAGAAATGCTCGATCATCGGATCGACTTGTGGTATTCGCTCGGGCTTGCAGCTGTCCGATGAGGGCACAGTGCGCGACGTGCGCAAAGGCTCGGCGGCGTGGACTGCGGGTCTCTCGCCGGGCGCCAAGATTACGGCGGTGAACGGACAGCAGTTCGATCCCGACGTGATGAAGTATGCGATCACGGCGGCCCGAAACGCTCGCGGCGCCATTACGCTGCTTGCCGTGCAGAACGGATGGTACGCGACGTACCAAGTGAACTACCACGGCGGTCCGCGCTATCCGCACCTCGTACGCATCTCGCGCCGGCCTGATATGCTCGCGAAGATCGCTGCGCCGCACTAACGCGGCGCAGCGGCTATGCTTGCAGCTCGAGATCGTGCTTTTCGAAGATCTCCGCGTGTTCCGCGCACCAGCTGATGTCGATGGTTTCGGGCTCCATGGTCCGCGCGCGGCAGCCGCAAGACCAGTACGCATCAAAAGAATGAGCGCGTTGTAAGCGCATCGCAGGCCGTCCCAAAATGAGCCTCGACGCATGCCTGGTTATCAGCACGATATTCCCTCCCCCAGGGAATCTCCAGTATACTACCGGCTTTGCGTGGCTACTGTGATGCAAATGGACCACTTAGCACAAACTGTGCATTTGCGCGGTGGATGAAAAACGCGTTCTACGCTTTAGTGTACTGGTTCTTTAGGTCCACGACTACGCGGGTGAGGATCGTGTGAAAGCCGGCGTTGCGCTTGGGCCCGAATCCGTGCACGTTGTTGATGTCGTGCATGAGGACGACGTGAATCGGATGCGTCATCAGATGTTCCATCATGTAGCCGCAGTCGTATTTCCCGGTGGGCATGATGCCGTCGTGATACACCGCCAGCGCCATCGCGCGGCCGTCCTTGGGAGAAACGCTGGGCTGCGAGGGCAGCGTGATGTGGTTGTATTTGAAGAGCTTGAGCAGATCGGGCATCGCGAACGTGAACGTGTTCATGAACGACCCGATGCGCTCTTTGCCATACTGCTTCTCGAGCCGCGCCGTCTCCGGCTTCGGATTCCCGCTGGCCAGCACCGTGAGCAGCTTCTTGCTGTCAAAGTGGTGGGGCCCTCCGCCGGCATCGACCAGCGCCACGACCAATCCCAGGTCCGGCTTGCCGCGATAGCTGTTGTGCGTGTACAACGCCGGCGCCGTGACGGTCATCACGGAAGACGACTTGGGAACGGAGGCCGGTTTCGCGGATCGCCTTGTGGCGCTTGGGCTGGGGGTCGCCTGGGTTGAACTGGATGCGGCGCATCCGCTGACCAGCGGGCACAGCATGGCCCCGCAAAGCAGTGCAAACACAAATATCTTCATACCGATCTACTTTACACTGCCGGCTCCTCGTGTGGGAGGGTACAAAAGACCGGTATCCGACAGTGGCGCCGGAGTGGGGTCCGGCGCCTCAACGGGAGAATGCTCGGTTTAGCTTGCCGTGCCTCGTGTTACGCGCGAGGGTTCACCTCGCCAGCCGTCCGGAGTGCTCGATAAACCCCCGCCCAATGCTGCTGCGAGACTTACGCCGAACGTAATGAATAGAAAAATGGGGATCCACGTTGCGATTGCAACGCCTACCGCTCCCGCGCTCTTTGCTGCGTTGCCGACGATTTTCGTGGCGTTCCCGACGTTGACGGATTGCGTTCTCGCGATCGCTCCGGATGTCGTCGCCGGCGCCGCCTGGGCTGCACTGGTTGCGATCCCCAAACCGCTTCGAACCAGATCCAACGTACCGGTTACGGCCGATCCCGCTGCGGCAACCAATATATAGACTAGCACTGCGGTCGTGAGCCCCCACACGGCAAAGGAGTGCAGCGCGTTCCACCATCGGTCGGGCTTGCCCGCCAGTTTACCGGTGACCCAACCGCCCGTGTAGAACGCGCCCAGCGTTTGCAAGAAAAACCAAATCGCGATGCCGATGCCGAAGCTCAGGCCGGACGGCGTTCCTCCGCCGGGATGAACGAAGCTGGCAAAGATGCCGACCATCAGAACGGTCAATACGAATTCCACCGCCAATGCAACAAAGAACCCGGCCCAAATCGCGCCCCATGAGGTACGGTTTACCGGCGCGACCACGTCCTGGCGAAATGCAGAAGTGCTACCCGCTTCTACGCCTGAAGTATTTACGTTCATCGGTCTCTCCCCACTGGTAATGACTTACCCGCAGCGGGCAATGCCGACACACAACTCACGCCTTCGCCCGCACAACGCGGTGGTATACGGCCGCAAAGCCGACCTGAGGGCCGTTACCGGCTTCGCAATCAACGGGACCGAAGCAACCCGGAACTTGGCTTCTGCGAGACTAGTGCGTTCGCCGCGTGGTGAGCCGAGCTCGCTTTGCTGCGGCTCTCTTGTGGCTTCGAGCCGCTATTGCTTGGTGCCGACTGCCGCGACCGCTCATGGGCTTTCCCTTTTCGGTCCACGTTTCGGTGTTGCTCATGGAACTATCGCTGAAGTGATACATCGTCTTGTCATGCGTGGGGTCTGCCGGATACGCGCCGGTGAAAGGTGAGCGTCATCGCGGCGGGTGAGGCGGCAGCCGTGCCGATGCCCCAATCGTTGGGAATGGAGCTTGCCGCTGAACGAGACGTATTGGTGCTTCTTGGAGTCGTATCCAACAAGCACGATGCCGTCGTTTGCCGGGCGGCCGGCGTACGCGGGCTCCTTCGAAATCCCCTGATCCCATAGATCGTTCACGCAAGTGAACGCAATCGTAGACTTCATCGTACCCTTCGGACCGTGATAGGTGCAGTTCCACGTGCCGACGATCGATGCCAAGACCGCGGGCTGCGAAGCGCTGGACTGCGCCGCACGGGCTACGCCACCTGCCATAAATGCTAGAACGGTTCCCAGGCATAGGAATCGCTGGAACGCCAACATGGTCGGTCCCTCCGTTAGAAGATTTGCGAGTTCCTTAGGTCGATCCGTATACAGCTTATAGCGGTGAAGTGAATTTGCCTATCTTATTGGCGTTCGTTTCCACGAACCAGACGCCACCGTGCGGGGAACAGTTTGTCGTGCACGGCTGGATCGCGGTTGCTCCGGAATGCGCGGTGGGGATTGCGTACTCGGTGACTGCGCCAGCAGTCGTTATTCGGCCGACCTTGTTCGCATTGGTTTCGGTGAACCACAGCGCTGAATCTTCCCCATAAGTAATCCGATCGAGCCCGGCGTTTGCCGTTGGCACTGAGAACTCGGTGATGCTTCCGGCCGCCGTCATTCGCGCAATCTTGTTGGTTCCCGTCTCTGTGATCCAGAGATTGTGATCCGAGCCGGTGACAATGCCCGACGGCGCACTTCCGTGCGGGAGAAAATATTCGTGCAGGATCGTGCCTACCGTTGATATGACGAAAACCGCGCAGTCGTGAGACGGCGGCGGCGGCGCATATTCGTACAACGCCGTCGCATAAATATACCCTCCCGGGCCCGGCGCCACAAAGGTTGCCGTCAAATCAGGAAGCTGAACGCTATAACCAACCGTTCCACCCGTGGTAACGCTGGCCACGTAGTCGCCGCCGGATGAGTTGCCGCATGATTCAACGCACAACGGAAACCAGAGCAGGCCGTCGGAGCCCAATACGATATTTCCCAGGGGTTCATCGCTCAGGTTGGTCGTAGGAATAATCGTCGCCGCACCCTGTGGCGTAATCCGTATAAGAAACTCGTCGTTTTCGCCTTCGTTGCCGCCCGCTACGACGTAAAACATGTCGCCTCCGGTGCTCGTGATACCGCTCGACCAATTAAAGTAGCTAGTAGGAACCGAAAACCGGGCGACTGCGCCGCCGGCCTCACTAAATCGATAGAAGTACGACGGGCCGTTCACATTCGTAGGCGAATGAAACCATAATGTGTTGTAAGGACCGCGCGTGAAATCGGCCGGATTTGCTCCGCTCGGTAGCGCGTATTCCGTGAAATTGCCGTGTACTACACCGGAAGCGGTTCGCGTTATCGCGCCGGCGTCTGCAACCAGCCTCGGGACAGGCATCGAGTGCGACGCACAACCTGCAAGCGACATTAAGGCAGTAAGCGAAAGGACATAAGCTTGCTTGTCCATGAACTTCACCTCGCAGTTAGTATAGAACCACCGCACTGAGAGTGCATAGAGACCTATGGCTTACGAGCGCAAAAAGCGAGGCCGAAGACTGCGTTGCGCAGCCCTCAGCTCGTTATGTGGGAATGCGTTTGGCTGTTGCGTCGCGGCACGGTTTCACTCTGCCGGAACACGAGCCGGGAAGTCGCCGAAACTTTGAGCGGCCCCAGCTGAGATCCGAAGCCGGCCACCAAAGGTCAGAACATTACATCTCTTACAAAACGAATTTTCCGATCAGATTGTGATTGGAGTCAGCCTCGTCCAGAAACCATATGCCTCCATTCGGTGCGCAAGCCGTCGTACAGGGCGCAAACCCAGTTACAACCGGCGTCACTGCCCCTGGATTCGGGACCTGATATTCCGTGATCTTGCCCGACGTCGTGATCTGCGCGATGTCGTTGTTACCTATCTCATTGAACCAGAGCGTATCGTCATTTCCCGCAACGATCGTAAAGGGGTCCGCGTGCGCAGTCGGCACCGTAAATTCGGTAATCTTCCCGGCGGTGGTGATTCGAGCGATTTTGTTGCTGCCGCTTTCCGCGATCCAAAGATTGTGATCGGGCCCGGTGATGATACCCATCGGATTGCTGCCGTTTGGCAACGTGAACCTGTGAAGAACTAAGCCTGATGAACTGATCACGTATACGGCGGAATTCGAGCGCGGAGGCGAGCCCGATCCGCTCCAATAGGCGGTGACATATATGTTGCCGTCCGGACCTTCTACCAAGCTACTTGGGAAGAAGTATCCGGATAAACGCACCTTCGGTCCGAGTACTCCGGTCGCCGAAACGCTGGTCACGATGCCGTAATTGCCGATGTAATCGCACCCGGGGTCACATGTCTGATAACCAAACCAAAGTCTTCCGGCTGGGCCGAGCGCGAGTTCCGCGAGCATTCGGATGTTTTTCAATCCCAAATCCGAAAATCGGAACTGGCCTTCGGGCGTAACGCTCGCAAGAAAATCCTCGCCCATGAGTGAGCTGGGCGCGTACGTTAGGAACCAAACGGCGCGCGAAATTGCCACCACGGAGCCGTACGGCCAAGGTTGATATTCACTTGGTGTGCTCAGCGTCTTTACTTCTCCGGCGGCCGGATCCAAGCGGTATACGTACGGCGAACCAGTGTCGGCAGCCCACAGCGTACCGTAGGGGCCGCGCGTCAAGTTTGGCCCGAAGACGCTGCTTCCTTGAGGAAGGTAGTACTCCGTAAACTTTCCGCGACTCAGAGCAACGCCGCGCGTCGCGGGTTGCGAAATGTCAGCGCTGGGAACGAGCCGCGTGGAGTTCGCACCACCGCCGCAAGAGACAAGCACGGCCGACATCGCGGTGAGCTACAAACCAACAGGAGGCGCCGCGAGTTTGCTGCATGTTTTCCACCCGTTCCGAGCGATTTACAGTCCGATCATAGAACAAAGCGGCTCGCGTTCGTAGGGTCCTTAGGCTCTGGAGCGCAACGCTGGGTGGTCATAAGTGACTTTACGGCCGTTGAACTACTAAGTTAATGTTGCCGCCGGCAGCTTGCCGGCGCATACCCGAGCCCTGGAAAAAGCGCCACAGCCCCGGCTAGACGCATTTTAGACGCTCGCGGCCTAAAGTAAAGCATGAAATACCCCATGCTCGCTCTCGAAGCGTGAAAGGAACGCGTTTCCATGCCTCAAAGCCTCCTCGTTTTTGTTTTTGCGTTCGCGGCCGCGGCGACGTCGACGGCAATCGCGGCACCCCCGGCGGCAGACATGCAGCTCCCGCCGCAGCCCAACGTTCGGCCCGCGGGCATCCCCGCCGGCTACGTCATGGTCAGCCCTTGCGTCCGCACGATGGGCGCACACTGGGCTAACCCCAAAAACCTCCAGGCGCCCATTTACGGAAGCTACGGAGGCAAGGTCGTTTTTTCGGAGATCATGGTGCCGAAAGCGCAGTTCGATCGCGGCTTTAACTACACCGATCTAAGAGCACTGCCCGGGCACACCGTCGACCATGTGGATATCGAGTACCACCCGCATGGCCACGAAGGCATGCCCATTCCGCATTACGACATCCACGCATATTACGTGTCGCACGCTACGCACATGAAGTATTGTCCGAACGGCGTGCCTGACCCTGACGCATTGGCGATGCCATAACCAGCACTACAGAAAGCAACGCGATGCCAATCCTCTATATCTTCGGTGAAATGGAGCAGACGCTCTGGGAATATCACCGGATCAACGAAGAGCTGCGCGGGCCTTCCGAAGGCCTCATCTTCCACGTCGCTGCGACAAACGATCGCGGCAAGTTGATCGTGGCAGAATGCTTTTAGTCCGAGGAGGCCGCAGAGCGAGCGTTTCAAAGAGTCCATGAAGCGATGCAGCGGGCCGGTGTAAAGCGGCCGCTGCCTGCGGCAAAGGCATACCGGGTGGATTTCGTCTTTACTGCGCAAACCGGTCGAGAGCAGCATTGAATACAGGGCTCGACGATGGTTCGACATGCCGAAGTCCTGAGCTTGCCGAAGGGTCACCATGACAAAAATTCGAGGGTTTGGGATGACCGGGACTCGAACCCGGACGCCCTTTCGGGCAGCAAATTTTCGCACCGCTACAGCTTTCGCTGCCCCCTTCGAGAAGGCTCAGGACGGCGAGCCGCGAGGGGTTTGCAGTCCGGACTGTGCCTTGGCCATATGAATCTTCACGTAGGCCGCGCCCGTCCAGTCTCTACACCTTCCGCTTGCAGCGGCTTGGCTCGGCGTCGGCACGCCTTATAGGCAGAGCGTTCACCGAATTTGAGCGCATCCCGCAGATCGTTTCCGCTTCTGCGGCTCCATTCTAAAGTCTGCTGTGTCTACCGATTCCACCATCATCCCGAACGTAGCGCCGTTCGCGCAAAACGAAGACGGCGCCTGGAAGGCGCCGTCGCGTACGCTACTGCATTTGACCGCTTTGACCCGTTCCGCCCTCGCCGATTCCCATGTCTTTGGCTTGCTCGCGCAGCGAATTCGTCGCGGCCTCTTTGCTCGCTTCTATCGTGTCCTTGATGACCTCGCCTCCGCGGCGCACTACCTCGCTGCCCGCTTGACGAACCCGATCTTTCATATCTTCCGTGATCGGCCCGATGCGCTCGGATTCAAAGCGCGTCACCGGAAGCGCCAAGCCGATCAGAAACCCGACCGCTAACCCTCCAAGAAGCATCCCGAGCGGATTTTCCATCGGGTTCAAGTTTCCGATGTTGCCCGCCATGTTGCTGGTTACGCCTTGCACGGAGCTTTGGGCGGTGTCACGCGCGCTCCCCAGCTTGTCGCGAACGCTGCCCAATTTGTCGCGCACGCCTTGCACCTTGTCGGTCACGGCGCTTTTTGCGTCGTCGACTTTACCCTGCACTTTCTCTTTGGTGCGATCGACGACGTTGGCGTTTTGCGCCACCGATCGCACGTCTTGAGCGACGCGCTCGCGCGCGTCCGCTACTTCGCGGTTTTGATCCCGCTCTTGATCCATTCTACGTCCTCCTTCACGCTACGCGTCGTTTCATCAAATTCCAGCGGAAGCGTCGATTGCAATTGTATTTTCGCCGCGGCGATGAGTGAGAGCGCAGCGAACCCCCAGGCCACCGTAACCACCAGCGCCGCAAGCCACGGCTGCAGCACCAGCGAGATGACCATAATTAAAAAAGCGGTGAACGCACCCAGAAAAGCCAGGCCCATCACCGCACCGGCCGCGACCCATACTCCCGCGATGGCGAGCCCGCGCATCTGCTGCGTGGCTTCCTTCTTGAAGAGCGTGAGTTCCGCACGGAACAAATCAGCAAGATCTTTGCCCAGGTTCCGAAGCGAATCCGCCATGGATTGCGGCTCGTCGTTCATTCGCCGTACCGCTGCGCGCCCTGAGCATAGGGTTGCGCGTATGCGTCGCGATACGCCGGCTCGTTTTCCCAGTCGTCGCCACCGCCGCCGTCTGCAGCGGTCCGAATAGCCCGTGCGAGTGCAAGGCCACTGATGAGGCCCACGCCCGTCAGCAGCCACGTGCGTCCGCGGGCTAAACCCTGAACGTCGCTCCACATCTTGCCGCCGTCGTTGTTGCGAAGATAACGCGCAACTTGTGTACCGCGCTGCGAGAGCGTCTGGACCATGTCCGCGGCCTGCGGTTCGCCGCGATCGCGTAAGATGTCGCCGATTTCCCGCGCGACGTTGGTGTAATGCTCAACCCGGTCTGCCAGCAATCCGGTGCCGCGGTCAACGGCCTGACCGACCATCGACCCCGAGCGCTGCAGCAGATTGTTGCCCGTTTGTTCCAAGCTTACCGCCATATCAATCCCTTCGTTCGTTACGTTCGTTCGAGCAGTTCATACCCAGCCAAGCGTGAAGTTCCGCGCATAATTCAGGCGGTCACTACCTCGCCCTTGGCTACGGCGGGCCCCGGCTTCGCCGCGGGAAGCAACTCCACTTTGAGCCAGCCCTGAGCGTGCGTGTCGAAGGCCTCATATGCCGCGATCGCATCACCAAAGGCGGTCCGCTGCGTGAGGATTCGCGAGGGTTTAAGCACGCCGCTCGCGACCAGCCGAATGAGGTGCGGCAAATACCGGCGGTGCGGGCAATCGCCCATTCGAACCGTCAGGTTCTTGCCGAAGGCCTTGCCGAAATCGAACTCTTTGAAACCGGGCGGGTACACTCCGATGACCGAAATCGTCCCGGCTTTCGCTACCATCTCGATGGCGCCGCTCAGCGGCATTTGCGGCGCGTTTCCCTGGCGCCATTGCTTGCTGCCGTGCCGGTCCTTGTCCGCGTCGATTCCGACGCAGTCGATGACGCGATCCACGCCGATGCCCCCGGTGAGCTCTTTAACGACCTCGATCGGCTCTTCTTTCGAAAAATCGATGACCTCAGCGCCCTGGCCGCGAGCGGTCTCCATGCGATCCGGCTCCGCGTCGACGGCGATGATGCGCCCCGCATCCATAAGCTTGGCGCACGCGATCGCCATCTGTCCCACCGGACCGCAGCCCAACACGGCTACGGTGCGGCCCGGCTTGATGTCCGCCATGTCGGCGCCGAAGTACGCGGTTGGCAGAATGTCCGAGAGCAGAATCGCATCGTCGTCGCTCACTTCGTCGGGAAGTTTTACTGCGTTGACGTTGGCAAACGGAATGCGCGCGTACTCGGCCTGCAGACCGTTGAAGGGTCCGTTCTGTTTTGGACCGCCGTAAAACGCGCTGGCCTGCGGACCGTTCGGATTTGCGTTGTCGCATTTCGAAAAATCCGCGTTCCGGCAATAGCTGCAGTAACCGCAGGCGATCGTCGATCCGACGACCACGCGATCGCCGGGGCGCAGATTGCGCACGCCTTTACCGACTTCCGTAATGACTCCCACGCCCTCGTGGCCCAGGATTTTTCCCTTTTCGACGCCCGGGATGGACCCACGAATGAAATGCAGATCCGTGCCGCAAATCGCGCTTGCCGTGAGTTGCAGAACGGCATCGCGATTATCCAAAATCTTCGGATCGGCCGTTTCGTCGATCCGGATATCACCCGCGCCGTGGAAAACAACAGCCTTCATTCTAAAAACCTCTTTCGCTGAAAGCGATAGAGTATGCCCAAAAGCGCGCTCGAGGAATCCTCAAGCAATCGGCGTATTTTGGTCGTACACGAGCTTCCAAGCGCCGTCTTCGTTCATAAAGATCAGCAGCAAAAGAAATTGCCGCTCGTTCTCAGCGTCGGTGTAGCGCACGCGCGTAAGCACCCAGCCGGCGGTCGCTTCTTCACGCATCCACAGAATTTCCGGCTCGAACGTCCAGCGCGCGTCCGCGAACCAGTCCCGGTGCGCGGCAACGGCATTGTCGCGTCCGTGGATGATTCGGCCCTCCCCGCCCACCAGACGCAAGTCGTCGGCCGAGAGCGTCGCGCTGAACCGATCGATATCGCGCTCCGCGATGGCCTCGAAGTGATCCTGCAGCGCTTCGCTCAGACTGGTTGCGGGGGTCATGGGCTGGTTGTTTCCCCGCGAGCGGCGCTGGAGAAACGGTCCAGACAGTGATCTTTGCCGATCGCTCGGACGCAGGAAAGCAGCTGGGCGAAAAACTCCAGGCGTACGGCGGACCCGACACGCGCGTGCTGGCGCTTCCACGCGGCGGCGTACCGGTTGCCTACGAAGTTTCGCGTGCCTTGACCGCGCCGCTCGATGTATTTGTCGTACGCAAACTCGGCGCTCCGGGGCGGGAGGAATTGGCCATCGGCGCGATCGCCTCGGGCGGCGTCAAGGTGCTCAACCGCGAAACCATCGATGAATTGGGAATCGACGAGATCACCATTTCGCACATCATCCGCCGCGAAGAAGCCGAACTGCTGCGACGAGAGCATGCGTATCGCGGCGGCCTGCGCGGACAAGACGTGGGAGGACGCACCGTGCTGCTGATCGACGATGGACTGGCCACCGGCGCGACGATGTACGCGGCGATCCTCGCGATGCGCCGGCGATCGCCGGCAAAGATTGTCGTCGCCGTTCCGGTAGCGCCCGCCGACACCGCCGCGCAATTGCAGAAGTCTGCCGACGACGTGGTCTGCATCGCGACGCCGCGGCCGTTCGGTGGAGTGGGCGCATGGTATGCCGACTTCACCCAAACCACCGATGCGCAGGTGCGGGATCTGCTGCATGCATGACATCGTCCTTGACGTTGACGGCGGCACGCTTTCGGGAACGCTTAGTTCGCCGCGGCACGCTCACGGAATCGTCGTGTTTGCGCACGGAAGCGGCAGCAGCCGCCATAGTCCGCGTAACCGCTTCGTCGCATCGGTCTTGAACGAATGTGGGTTTGCCACGCTGCTGATGGACCTGCTCACCGCGCGTGAGGAGGAGCTCGATGCGCGTACCGCAGCGCTTCGCTTCGATATAGCGCTCTTGGCACGCCGCATCGATCTCGCGTGCGCGTGGTGCAAGAACGACGAACGGCTTGCGTCGCTGCCGATGGCGTATTTCGGCGCGAGCACCGGCGCGGGCGCGGCGCTGCTGGCGGCTGCCGCCAGAACCGATATTTCCGCCATCGTGTCGCGTGGCGGGCGCGTCGACTTGGCTGGCGAAGCGCTCGCCGAAGTGCGCGCGCCCACGCTGCTGATCGTCGGCGAGCACGATCCCAAAGTCATCGATCTCAACCGGCGCGCCGCTTCGGCGATGCAGTCGCCGTGCGAGATCGCGATCGTGCCGGGCGCCGGACATTTATTCGAGGAACCCGGGGCGCTCGAAACAGTCGCGCGGCTTGCCCGAGAATGGCTGCTGCGCTATCTGAACGGCACCGGTCCGAAAACAGCCGGCAACGCATGAGCGCAGCCGCGATCATTCCGCCCGACGTTGACGACACGACGATCGAGGTGGAGAGCCGCCGGCTCGCGCTCACGAACCTGAACAAAGAGTTTTGGCCGCAGCTCGGCCTGACCAAGCGCGACCTGCTGCAGTATTATGCCCGCGTGGCCGCGGTGCTCTTGCCGCACGTGCGCCATAAAGCGATGGTGATGAAACGCTATCCCAACGGCATCTCGGGCGACTTCTTTTTCATGAAGCGCGCGCCCGCTTCGCGACCGACGTGGATCGAAACGTGCTCGATCGAACACCGGTCCGGAAACGTCATCGCTTTTCCGATGGTGCAGGATCTGCCCTCGCTGCTGTGGGTGATCAATCTGGGGTGCATCGATCTGAATCCCTGGTACGGACGTTGCGACACGTCGGATTGTCCCGAGTACCTGCACTTCGATCTCGATCCGTTCGGCGCACCGTTTCCGGCGGTGCGGGAAGCAGCGCTCATCGTCAACGATGCGTTGCGCGCGCTCGGCATGAAGGCGTACGCGAAAACGTCCGGAGGGCACGGGATGCATTTATATGTCGCGATTCAGCACGGCCCGCGCCAGCACGACGTGTGGGCGTTTGCCAAACGGGTCGCGTTCGAACTGGCTAAAGGGCATGCGGACATTCTCACCGCCGAATACAAGGTCGAGAAGCGTCCGCGCAATCGCGTGCTGATCGATTACAATCAAAACCGGCTAGGCGCGACGCTCGCCTCGATTTACTCCGTGCGGCCCACGCCCAGCGCTAGCGTTTCGACGCCCGTGACGTGGGAGGAAGTTGAGGACGGCATAGAACCGGACGATTTTACGATGAAGAACGTTCCCCAGCGAATCGCCGAGCTGGGTGATTTGTGGAAACCGCTGACCGAAAAGCGGGGACGCTACGACTTGCAAAAACTGCTGAACGGTGCCGTATCGCGCTAGGGCGGCGGTGCCTATTGCTTGTGCCTTCATCTAGGGGCTCTAGTGTCGTGATCCATAAATGGCATGACACTTGCGTATCTTGACCATGATGGTCCGTCCCGATCTCGTCCACACGAATGGCTTTGCGTGCGACGTGATTGTACGAAAGACAATTGCGCACGACTGCTGCGCCGCCTCTTCGGCCAGGGGCTCTTGAGACGTCCGTCCATAAGATTTTAGTCGTCCCCAAGGCGAAATTAAAGAGGCGGAGCCAAGCGAGTAAAGCCCGGCGCAAGCGCGTTGAGCGGTAGAGCCCTTGTCCTCATAGGAGGCGATCATTGTGACAAACTTATCGGCGTAGAATTGGACGGTGTCTCTTGTGCGTACGCGTGCAGTTCCTCGGGATGCTGCCTGATGTAGCGTAAGACGTGCCGACGAATCTCCGCTCCGCGATGCCCCAGCAACTCACCGCTGGGGATCCCCGTAGCGGGTTCCATCACCAGGTAGATGTCCGCCCAACGCTTCTTCACAGTGCGAGGCGCGATCTCCAAAAGATTGGCGATGCGTTCGTCGCTCTCACCCTCGACGGCAAATCGCAACAGACGACGCTCGATCGAGTTCAGGGAAAACCGCGGAGGATTAAAGCGAAGAAAAAGCGCGTTTAGCATTAGATTTCCTGGATGCTGTTCAGCGTGATCGCGCGTCATAAGAATAATGAAGGACTTTCGATCAACTGGACTGTCGCTGAGTTCGCGTTGATGCTGAGAAGCGTATTCGATCACCCGCATACCAAGGTCCATAGCAAACTCGGGCGGCACACCGAACGATTCATGTGCGATCGCTCTTAACTGACACCCGGCGTGTTGAGTCACGAACGCCTCGGATAGTTTTGAAAGCACGTTCGGCAAATTGCTGGTATTCACGACCTCTGATAGGCCATTGTGTAAGACATACGTGCTTAAACCATCAGACGCATTTGCAAAAGCATATTCGCGCTCATCGAGAAACGGCTTGCGACCCGACAGCCATTCGTCGAGCAGGGTTCTAGCGATGAATGGGGCTTTATCGCGTAAAATCTCATCGAACCGCATTTGCCTGAGCGGCGCAGATATGCCGAACGCGAGAATGCGCCGAGGTTCTGCTTCGTCAAACACCACCGCGGAACGGGCGACGTCACGCGAGAGCAGACTGAACCACATCGCTCGCAAATGATTTAACTGGTCTTCACTATAGAGAAAACGGTCTCTCAGTGAAGTTAGACATTGGTCAAGGTCTTCCGGCTGGGTAGTGCGCCCGTGAAGTTTCATTTTACATCCGTCCGTACGGTCGCTTGCCGCGTTGCAGGACCCCTTGCAGCATGACTTCTTAGGTCCTAGTCAACGTTCGCGGCGCTCCGGTAGCATCCCGGTGGGAGGTCGTATTGCACGTACGAGTGTGAATACGGCTTTGTGCGGAGCAGGGCGCAGCGGGTGCAGACTCTTCACGAGCTCTGATCCAGCTCTTGAGGCTGAGACGAATCTATGCGAGTTTCGGAGGGATCCTCATGAAGATACGTACTGTGCGCGCACGCCGCTTTTGGGCGGTCGTGTGCGCTTTTTGTATTGCGGGCATTACCGGCTGCTCCGGCGGCGGCGGACACAACGGAAGCGTTATTCCGCTCGACAACCGTCAGATCGCGCAAGTGCCGCCGCCGGCCCTGACGGCCACCGTCGTCGCGACGGGACTGGAGAATCCGCGCGGAATCGAGGTCGGCCCAGACCGGCGGCTCTACGTTGCGGAAGGCGGTTTGGGCGGTTCTCTATCGACAGTGGGCCGATGCCCGCAAGTTCCGGCCCCGATTGGACCGTATCATGGCGGACTCACGGGGCGCGTTTCGGCGGTAGACGTAACGACGGGCGTGCGGACGACGATCGTCGGCAATCTTCCCTCGAATCAGACTGCGGCTGCATCCGGCGGTTTCGTGAGCGGCGTCGCGGACGTCGCGTTCTTGCACCGCACGCTGTATGCGCTCATCGCAGGCGCCGGATGTTCGCACGGGTTGGCCGGGACGTATAACAGCATCGATCTTATCAGTCCGGGCGGCATCGCCACACCGATCGTCAATTTGAGCGCATTCGTAATGACTCATCCCGTCGCTCATCCGAATCCGGGCGATTTCGAACCCGACGGGACGTGGTACAGTATGGTGGCCGTCGGCAACGCGCTTTATGCGGTCGAGCCCAATCACGGCGAAGTGGACGTCGTCACAACGGAAGGCTGCATAAGCATCAGCCGCCTCGTCGACGTTTCCGCCACGCAAGGACATATCGTTCCGACGGCGATCACGTACGACGATGGTCAGTTCATTCTCGGCAATCTGAACACTTTCGATCCGGGCTCGCAAGGCAACGCCAAAGTCTTTCGTTTGACCATGCGGGGACAACTCACCGAAATCGCTTCGGGGCTTACCGCAGTGACCGGCGTTGCGGTGCATAACGGGGAAATCTACGCCTTGGAAAGCTTCACGGGGTTCTTCGCCCCCGCGCCATCCGTCGCCAACACCGGAACGGTCGTGCGACTCGCGCACGACGGCTCGTGGCGCACGGTCGTTAGCGGACTGAGTTTTCCGACCGCGATGACCTTCGGCGACCGTAACACGCTGTATATCTCGAACAAAGGCTTCGGGCAGCCGACGAATACGTCGGGTGAAATCGTGAAGGTGCAGATACCGGACAACAGCGACTGACGCGCACTCTATCCCGGCGGCCAGTGCATCGGACGGCCCGCAAACACGTGGATGTGCACGTGATCCACGGTTTGCCCGCCGTCCGGTCCGGTATTTGCCCGCACGATATCCGCTCGCGCTTGCAGAGCGTGAAGGTTTGATCGCGAGTCTGAACTTAATCGGCCGCGGCGAGCGAAAACGGCGATGTGCCGATCGGCTGATCGAGTTGTTCCATCGTGCACTGCTTCGGCGATTTATCGGGACGGAAACGCAGCGGCCGGGTTCCGTGGCGAAAGCGTCCACCGCTGACGTGATCGAACTCGACTTCTAACACCAATCTAGGCTCGACTGGCACCCAAGCGGTTTCTTTCCCGCGGTTCCACCGGCTCGGACCGCCGGGCGTGCGGGCGGTGAACGAGACATCGGTCTTGAGGACCGTCGAGCTTTTTCAAAAGCGACTTTTTTTCTGCAGCAGAAAAACCGGATGTGAAACCAACATAGTCGAGAGCGCCGTCGTCGTCGTAAAGGCCCAACAGCAACGAGCCAAGCGAAGAGCCATCGTTTGCCAGACGAAATCCGCCCACGATGCAATCGGCCGTTCGGAGCCGCTTGATCTTCAACATTCCGTGACGGTCGCCCGAGGAGTACGGAACGTCCGTACGTTTCGCGATGATGCCGTCCAATGCGCCGCCTACGGACGAGTACCACCGTTCAACGACACGATGGTCCGTGGTCGCAGGCGATACCTTGAAGCGCGGCTGATTCGTTAAGTATTTGTGCGCGAAGGCGTCCAACGCGGCGCGGCGCTCGTTTAATGCCGTCTGATATACCGGCCTTGTCTGCTCGTCAACGAGCATGTCGAAGACGACGTACGTCGCGGGGTATTTGCCGGCCAACATCGCTACCCGGCTCGCTGCGGGGTGTATGCGCTGCAGCAGCTGATCAAAATCCAAGCGATCGTCGACGGGAACGACGATCTCTCCGTCGATGACGAAGCGCTTGGCGCGGATTGCTTGTACGGCCGCAACGAGTTCCGGGAAATAACGCGCCAGCGATTGGCCCGACTTTGATTGCAGCGCTACCTCGTCGCCATCTTTGAAACACAGTGCGCGGAAGCCATCCCATTTGGGCTCGAATTGATAACCGGATCCCTCGGGCAGCGATTTCGCGGTTTGCGCTTCCATCGGCGGGAAGTCCAGGTCGATTCCAAGGTTCACAGGGAGCGTCTACCCGCATCGGGCCGCCATTAGGCGACGATTAGGCGACGCAGCATGTGCGGGTTTGGCCTTCAGCCGCGCAGCAGGTGCTCTTCGTGCTATCGCGTTCTACCGTGTCCTCGTGAACGGTGTAGACCTCCCAACGACGCCCATCTTCAGGGCTTGCTTCGACACGCTCAGCATGACAAATTTTGGCGCAGCATGACGATAATAATGTGTTTCGACAGGCTGGCATGGTTCGACAAGCTCACCATGACAAAAACGGAAGCTCGGCATGACAAATTTTGGCGCAGCATGAAAAATCTTGGGTCAGCATGACGATAATAATGTGTTTCGACAGGCTGGCATGGTTCGACAAGCTCACCATGACAAAAACGGAGATCGGCATAACAAATTTTGGCGCAGCATGAAAAATTTTGGGTCAGCATGACGATAATAATGTGTTTCGACAGGCTGGCATGGTTCGACAAGCTCACCATGACAAAAACGGGAGCTCGGCATGACAAATTTTGTCGCAGCATGACGATAATAATGTGTTTCGACAGGCTGGCATGGTTCGACAAGCTCACCATGACAAAATGGGCGCTCAGCGTGACAAGAAGGCGACAAAAACAGTTAGGGCCAGGACGTCTCCGTCGATGGACAAATCAGCAGCTCGCGCACTTCGCAGCCCGCAGGCTGCGAGAGCGCAAACACGGCGGCTTGCGCCACGTCTTCCGGTTGATTGAGCCGCGCATCGGCGCCGGGTTTGTATTTTTCGTCGCGGTCGTCGAAGAAATGCGTGTGCATGCCCCCGGGAATCAACAGCGTCACGCCGACTTGACCCGCCAGTTCGGTTGCGAGCGCCCGCGTGAAACCTACTACGCCGAATTTGCTCGCGCAGTACGCGGTGGCATCGCTCACCGCCCGCAAACCGAGCGTCGATGCGACCGTGACGACGCGGCCATGGCTTTCTATCAGCGCGGGCAGCGCGGCGCGCACGAGCGCGGCCGTGCCGATCAAGTTCACGTTGATGACGCGCTCCCACGCTTGGGCGGAAACGTCTTGGAAACGCCCGCACGCGTCGATTCCGGCGTTGGCGACGACGCCGCTCAGGCCGCCGTGCCGTTGTGCGACGGCTTCGACGGTCGCTTGCATCGCCGACGCGTCGGCAACGTCGACAATCTCGTGTTCCAGATCGTCCGGCGGCGCGTTCAGATCGAACGCGATGGCCTTTCCGCCGGCAAATGCGATCGCTTTGGCAATCGCCAAACCAAGCCCTGAAGCGGCTCCTGTAATGATGAACGGGCCGTGCAACGCTCGCGCCGCGGTTCCATTTGCGTTCTTTGCGCTGGTCATTGCCACGATGCAGCAAACTCCTTATTGAACAATGGGGTGTGCGCGCGAAACCATGCGATCGTTTGTTGCATGCCGCTCTCGAGCGACGTGCGCGGTTCCCACTCAAGCATCGCGCGGGCTCGCGTAAGATCGGGACGCCGACGCGCGGGATCGTCGGCCGGAAGCGGCCGATCTTCCGTGCTCAGCGTAACGCCGCACAAGCGCGCGATGGTTTGCGCGATGTCGTTGACCGTAACCTCGTGCTCCGAACCCAGGTTCACGACTGCTTCGGCCGCCTGCGGCAACCCGGCAAAACGCACGACCCCTTCTATTAAGTCGTCGACGTAGCACAAGCACCGCGTCTGCATACCGTCGCCAAAGATCGTGAGCGGCGCACCGGCGAGCGCCTGCATGATGAACGTGGGAACGACGCGCCCGTCGTGGCCGCGCATGCGAGGACCGTACGTATTAAAAATCCGCACGATGCGCGCATCGATTCGGTGCATGCGCCGATATGCTGCGACCATCGCCTCACCGTAGCGTTTGCCTTCATCGTAACACGAACGCACGCCGATCGAATTGACGTTGCCCCAGTACCGTTCCGGCTGCGGGTGCACCAGCGGATCTCCGTAGATCTCCGAAGTCGACGCGTAGACCAAGCGCGCACCGTGCGCAAGCGCGAGCTCACAGCAGTGCTCCGTGCCCTGGCCGTTCACGCTCAGCGTCGCAACGGGATCGCGCGCGTAGTCGAACGGGCTCGCCGGCGAGGCAAAGTGAAGAATGAGATCCGGCGACGCCCCGATATCCGCAATACCTTCGCAGAGGTCGGCTCGGAGGAACCGAAAACGGGGCTCGTCCTGCAAATGGGCGATATTCTCCCCCGTGGACGTCGAAAGATTGTCGATGCCGACAACCGAAGCGCCCTCGCGCAGATACGCATCGGCCAAGTGTGAGCCGATAAACCCGGCAACGCCGGCGATCACCACGTTCACGGCGCAGCTACGCGTTCTCGCGCGCGTCCGACACCCGCGTACCGCAGACCGGCGCTTCGCACGCGATCGGGATTCACGCAATTACGCAGATCGACGACGTTGGGCGCGGCAAGTGCGCGGCGCACTCGATCCCAATCGAGCTGCGCGTAGGCCGGATCGTCGTTGGCGATGACAAGCGCTCGCGCTCCATCGCACAGTTCCTCGACTGTCGACGCATACCGAACGCGCTCGCGCAACGCTGCGCGCGCGCGGCGTTCGGCCAGCGGATCGTGCACGCAAACGTTTGCGCCCTTGGCGATGAGCGCTTCGACCAAAACGATCGCCGGCGACTCCCGCACATCATCGGTACCGCCCTTGAAAGCCAGGCCCGCAACGGCGATCGATGCGCCAAGCACGTCGCCGGCCGCCTCTTCGATCATCCGAATTGCGCGAAACACTTGGCGCCGATTTACGCTGAGCGTCGCTTCCAACATCGTCGGCTCGATCGCATGGGTGCGCGCAACGTTGGCAAGCGCCGTAACGTCTTTGGGCAAACACGAACCGCCGAAGCCCAAGCCCGGCTCCAAATACGCGGGACCGATGCGTACGTCGGCACCGATGCCGGCAATGACGCCGTCGACGTCTGCGTCGACCGCCGCGCACAGGTTGGCGATTTCGTTGATGAAGGAAATCTTGGTCGCGAGAAACGCGTTCGCGGCGTATTTGATCATCTCGGCCGTGTGCACGTCGACAATGTGAACCGGTGCGCCGAGCGGCGCATACAACTCGCGCAGCACCGCAATGGCGTGCTCGTCGGACGAGCCCACGACGATCCGATCCGGATGCATGAAATCTTCGATGGCGCGGCCTTCGCGCAGGAATTCGGGATTGGATGCGACGCTGAAACGGTACTGCGGCTTAGCATGCGCCTTCACGATGCGTTCGACCAAATCCGCCGTTTCTACCGGCACGGTCGATTTGTTGACCACGAGTGTGGGGCCGCCGGCGAACTCGGCGATGTCGCGCGCGGCCTGACGCACGTACGTTAGATCGGCTTCTCCCGTCGGGCCGGTCGGCGTACCAACCGCGATGAATGCGACGTTTGCATCTGCCAGCGCTACGTCGGGACGCTGGGTGAACTGCAAGCGGCCCGCCGATCGCTGCATCGCGATCGATGCATCGAGGCCCGGTTCGAAAAACGGAACCTTGCCGCGCTGCAGCGATCGAATCTTCGTAAGGTCGGTATCGCAGCAGTACACGGTGTGTCCGAGCTGCGCAAAGCACGCACCGGTCACTAAACCGACGTAACCGCAACCGAAGATCGCGATACGGTGCATGCAGGGCTCTTTACCAAGAAGTGCCCCCTTTTAACCTGAGCGTTTAAGTTATCTCTTCTCGGAAACAATAGCCGAGCATCGGAGGGGAGCTCTCCGATACAATATTTGACGACGGTTGTCAGTGGGGCAACGAAGCGATGATCGTACTGGGCATTAACGCCGTATTCCATGATTCATCCGCTGCGCTGGTTGCCGATGGTTCGATCGTCGCCGCCGCCGAGGAGGAGCGCTTCAACCGTCGCAAACACGGCAAAGACTGCGTGCCCTTCAGCACGTGGGAGCTTCCGGTTTTGAGCGCCAAGTGGTGCTTGGCGCACGCGGGACTGCGCGCCGCCGATATCGACGTGGTCGCGTATTCGTACGATCCCTCCCTCTCGCAGACGAGCGACGCCGACGTGACGGCAAGCGAATGGGAGCCGCTGCGCACGCTCTACGCCCAGCGCATGCCGCGCTTTCTGCAGAGCGCCATGCCTGGAATCGAGCGCGCGCGGATCGAGTACGTTCCACACCACGTCGCGCACGCGGCTTCAGCGTATTTGGCAGGCCCGCTCGGTGATTGCGCCGTGCTGGTTGCGGACGGGCGCGGCGAGCGCGCTTCCTATTTGGCAGGCAAAGTGCGCAATGGGCGCCTGGAAACGCTGGACACGCAGGCGCTGCCAAACTCGCTCGGCCTATTATATGAAGAACTGACCGTACATTTGGGATTCCATCGCTCCTCCGACGAGTACAAAGTCATGGGGCTCGCCGGTTACGGCAAACCGGCATTCTTGGAAGACTTTCGCAAGCTGGTCCGCGTGCGGGATGACGGTGGTTTCGACACGGACGCGATCGATTTCAACCGCTTTGCGCCCAAGCGCACGGACGACGACGAGTTTGTCGGCGCGCACGCCGACCTGGCCGCCAGCGTGCAGACGCGCTTGGAGGAAGTGCTGCTCGAACTTGCGCGACGGCTGCACGCGCGCACCGGCGACCGCTATCTCGCTATAGCAGGCGGCGTCGCGCTCAACTGCGTGGCCAATGCGCGTCTGGCGCGCGAAGGCCCGTTCGAACGCGTGTGGGTTCAACCCGCGGCGGGCGATGCGGGCACGTCGCTCGGGGCTGCGTTGTATGCCGCGCGCGAGCACGGCGATCGAACCAAACCCATGACGACCGCCGCGCTCGGACGCGAATGGAACGAAGCGGAGCTCTGCGATCGTCTGGATGCGGCAAACGTCGAATACGAGCGGCCCGCGGATATCGCGCGCGCCGTTGCGCAAATTCTCGCGGACGACGGCGTCGTCGGCTGGTTCCAGGGGCGCAGCGAGTTTGGCCCGCGCGCGCTGGGCCATCGAAGCTTGCTCGCAAACCCGAAGTATCCCGACAATCTCGAACGGCTCAACTCGATCAAGGGGCGCGAGCAGTTTCGGCCTCTCGCGCCGATGGTGTTGCAAGAACGCGCGGCGGAAATCTTCGATGGAGCGCTGCCAAGTCCGTACATGCTCTTCACGCATCGCGTCAAACCGCAGTGGCGAGACGCGCGTCGCGGCGGCCGTGCACGTCGATGGAACCGCACGGGTGCAGACCGTCGATGCAGAGGAAGAACCGCTCGTTGCGCGCATGCTGCGCGAAGTGGATCGCCTGACTGGCACGCCGGTCGTCATCAACACGAGCTTCAACACCGCGGGCCGGCCGATGGTCGACGATCCGCGCGACGCGCTCGAAGTGTTTCGGTTCATCGCCGATCGATGCGCTCGCAATCGGTCCGTTTCTGCTGCGGCGTGCCGGCGTGTTTCAATCGCGCGCTCCGCAATCAGAGGTCGGCGTTGCAGTTTGACATCGTCGTCCCGACCATCGGGCGGGAATCGCTGCGCGAGCTGCTCCACTCGCTAGCGGATTCACAAAACGCATTTTTCGGACGGATCATTTTGGTCGACGATCGGCGCGATGCCGCAGCGCCGCTCGCCGTCGACGTACCCGAGCCGCTGCGTTCGCGAGTGCGTGTGGTGCGCGGCAAGGCGATGGGTCCGGCCGCCGCGCGCAACGCGGGCTGGCGCGAATCCGATGCGCCCTGGATCGCGTTTCTGGACGACGACGTGCGCGTGCAGCCGCGGATGGCTTGAACGAGCCGCGGCCGACATTGCGGCGCTTGAACCGGGGGAGGTTGGCTCGCAAGGGCGCGTTCACGTACCGTTGCCGTCGGATCGCGCGCCCACGGATTGGGAGCGTAACGTGCGCGGCTTGCAGTCGTCGGCATGGATTACCGCGGACATGATCTATGCGCGCTCGATTCTGGAACGCCTCGGCGGGTTCGACGAGCGCTTCCGCCGCGCGTATCGCGAAGATGCAGAGTTCGCGCTGCGCGTGTTTGATGCCGGCTTTGCGATCGGACGCGGGCGCCGGGAAAGCGAACATCCGGTGCGGCCGTCCGATCCGTGGATCAGCGTGCGCCTGCAGGCGGGCAACGCGGACGACGTGCTGATGTTCGCGCTGCACGGGCGCGACTGGCGCGAACGCGCGAGCGCCCCACCGGGACGCTGGCCGTATCATCTGGCAACCGTGCTGTGCTTTGCGGCGTGGGCGGCATTGACCGCAGACTTCGCTTGGCGGCGCATCGCGCCGGGACCGCGAACGGCTAAAGAGATCGCGACGATTGCGGGTACGAGCGCAATCATTCCGTTTGCGGCGGTCTATCACCGCTTGCGCGGTTTGGCCAACGCCCCGCGCCTTCTGCGCAGGCCCGCTCAATGATTCGCGCAGTCTTGTTCGATCGCGACGGCACGCTCATCCAAGATGGCGGAAATGCTGGCAACCGCATCGTGCCTATGCCGCACGCGCAACGGGCGCTGCAGCGTTTGCGCGAGCGGGGCTTGCGCATCGGCGTGGTCACCAATCAGCCATTCCTATCCCGCGGCGACATTACCGCCGACGAATTGGCGCAAACGCACGCGTGCGTGGAGCGTCTCGTGGGCGCCATCGACGGCTGGTTCGTTTGTCCGCACGAACCGCACGCGGCGTGCGCGTGCCGCAAGCCCGCACCAGGGCTCGTGCATGCCGCCGCCCGCGTATTCGACGTGTTGCCGCACGAGTGCGTGGTCGTCGGCGACATCGGCAGCGACGTCGAAGCGGCACGGCAAGCGGGCGCGCTCGCAGTGCTGGTTCCAACGCCGGTGACGCGCGCCGCGGAGATTGCGGCTGCGCCGGTCGTGTGCGAGAATCTCACCGCCGCCGTCGATTACATTCTTCCTCTGGCCGCATCGCCGGCAGCATGAAACGCGTTCTGGTCGCGCGCCAAGACAACAACGGCGACGTGCTGCTCACGGGTCCCGCGCTGCGCGCAATCGCCGCCCACGCGGACGTCACGTATTTGTGCGGGCCGCGCGGTGCGGCCGCGGCGCGCGCGCTGCCGGGCGTTCGTGAAACGCTCGTGCGCGAAGCCGAATGGATCGACGCCGATCCGCATCCCGTTTCGCCGGCGGATACGCTGGAGTTCGTTGCGGAGATTCGGGCGCGCGCGTTCGATGAAGCCGTCGTCTTCACGTCCTTTCATCAAAGTCCGCTCCCGCTGGCGCTGCTCCTGCGAATGGCGGGAGTTCCTCGCATCGGCGCAGTCAGCGACGATTATCCGGGCTCGCTCCTCGACGTGCGCCACCGCGTAGGCGGCGATGTGCATGAAGTCGAGCGCGCGCTTTCACTGGCGCGCTCGATGGGCTACGACTTGCCGCCCGGCGATGATGCGCGCCTTCACATGAACGGCGTGCCGGCGCGAGTTGATGCTGTCGGCTCGCTGCCGCGCCGGTATGTCGCCGTGCATCCCGGTTGCAGCGTTTCCGCTCGCGCGTGGTTTGCGGATCGGAATGCCGCGCTGGTGGAAGCGCTCTGCAAGCGCGGCGAAGAGGTCGTCGTTACCGGCGATTCTCGCGAGACCGCGCTCACCGCGTACGTGTCGGGTTCGCACGCGCGCGATTTGGGCGGCAAAACGACGTTCCTGGAGTTTGCCGCGATCGTCCGCGATGCGTCTGCAATCGTGTGCGGCAACACCGCTGCGGCGCACGTCGCTTCGGTCGTTGGAACGCCGGTCGTGTCCATTTTTCCGCCGACCGTTCCGGCCGCGCGGTTTCGCCCATGGATGGTGCCGCACGCGCTCTTGGGGGACCAGCATGCGCCGTGCGCGGGCTGCCGCGCGCGTACGTGTCCCATCGAGGGACAGCCGTGTTTGGACGTGGTCCACGTCGACGACGTGCTGCGCGCGCTGCAAGATTTGGTATCCGCGAACGCCGAGGTTGCCTGAATGCGCATCTTCGGCTGGCACGTGCACGGCTCGTGGATGACCGCATTCGTGCAGGGAGGTCACGATTACATCGTTCCGGTGCTTCCGGATCGCGGTGCCGACGGACGCGGGCGCGCGCAAACGTGGGATTGGCCTGCGAACGTTCGGGAGGTGAGCGTACCGGAAGCGGCGCGTCTGCGGCCGGACGTCATCGTTCTACAGCGGCCGCACGAATACGAGCTCGCGCAGCTGTGGCTCGGATTGCAGCCCGGCGTCGACGTGCCCGCAGTCTACGTCGAGCATAACGCACCTCAGGGACGGATCAATGCCATGCGTCATCCCGCCGCAGACTGGCCCGGCGTGCACGTCGTGCACGTTACGCACTTCAACGATCTGTTTTGGGATTGCGGCGAGCGGCCGACGCGAGTGATCGAACACGGCATCGTCGATCCGGGATACCGGTATACCGGCGAACTTCCCGCCTGCGCGGTCGTCATCAACGAACCGGATCGCCGCGCACGCGTTACCGGCACGGACTTATTGCAGCGTTTCGAATCGCGCGTGCCGGTTGAATTGTTCGGCATGGGTGCCGGGCTGCGCGGCGGATTCGAAAACCTTCCGCAAGATCGTCTGCACGGCGAGATCGCACGCCGGCGCGTCTATTTGCATCCCATACGGTGGACCTCGCTCGGACTCTCCTTGATCGAGGCAATGCACCTGGGAATGCCGGTGGTGGCCCTTGCGACCACGGAGATTCCGGACGCGGTTCCTCCGCAAGCCGGCGTTACTTCCACCAACGTTCGCACCCTCGTCGAGTCGCTCGAACGGCTGCTCGACGATCCGGATCGCTGCAAAGAGCTCGGGCGCAACGGCCGCGCACACGCCTGCGCGCGGTACGGCTTGGAGCGTTTTCTAAGCGACTGGGACCGTCTTTTTCAGGAGGTCGTATGTTGAAAGTGGCGATGGTTTCGGAACACGCGAGTCCGCTTGCGGTGCTTGGCGGTGTAGACGCGGGCGGCCAGAACGTTCACGTCGCGGCGCTTGCGCAGGCGATGGCGCAGCAGGGCGCTGAGGTGACGGTCTTTACGCGCCGGGACGATCCTGCGCTGCCGGATCGCGTCGAATATGCGCCGGGCGTAATCGTGGAACACGTGCCCGCGGGGCCGGCGAAAGCTATCGAAAAAGATCGACTGCTCGTGCACATGCCGCGCTTTGCGCAGTATCTTTCGCGGCGCTGGACCGAAGAGCGTCCCGAAGTGGTGCACGCGCATTTTTGGATGTCGGGAAAGGCGTGCTTGGACGCCGGACTGCCGCTGGGAATCCCGATCGTTCAGACGTTCCACGCGCTGGGAAGCGAAAAGAAACGCTATCAAGGTTCCAAAGATACCAGCCCGCGCTCGCGCTTGGATGAAGAATCCAGAATCGCGCGCGACGCGCATCGTATCGTTGCGACGGCAAGCGCGGAGGCGTTTGAACTGGTGCGCATGGGGGCGGACAAAGCGAAGATCGCCGTCGTACCGTGCGGCGTCGATCTGCGGCTCTTTGCGCCGCTGGGTCCCAGCGAGGGGCGCGACCGGCGTATGAAAAGAATCGTGTGCCTCTCGCGTCTGGTGGAACGCAAAGGCATCGCCGACGTCATCACCGCGTTGGCGCTGCTGCCGGACGTGGAACTTATCGTTGCCGGAGGGCCGGAGGCCTCACGCTTGCACGAAGATGCGGAAGCACGGCGTCTGCAGCAGTTGGCGCAGGATCTGGGCGTTGCGGATCGCGTCGTCTTTCGCGGCCGTGTGGAGCGCGGCAACGTTCCCGCGCTGCTGCGCTCGGCCGATGCCGTCGTGTCGTATCCGTGGTACGAACCGTTCGGGATCGTGCCGCTGGAGGCGATGGCGTGCGGCGTTCCGGTCGTGGTTGCGCAGGTCGGTGGTTTGGTCGACAGCGTCGTAAACGGCGTTACCGGGATTCACGTGCCTCCGCGTTCGCCGATCGCACTCGCGAGCGCACTGGGCGATTTGCTCAAGAACGAGCGCCGCTGCATCGAGATCGCTCTGGCCGCAACGCGGCGCGCCAACAAACGCTACGGGTGGGCGCGCATCGCATGCGATACGCTGGCGGTCTACAACGACGTCATCATCGAACGCGTGTTTGCGCAGCGCGCGTCGTGAGCGGACAACGTTGTTCGCGCAAGTTCCCGAATGCGGTGGTGACTTCCCGGCCGACGCTGGTGATCTTGCGCGCGCTGGCGTTAGGCGATCTGCTCACCACCGTTCCTGCAATTCGCGCGATCGCGCGCGCGTTTCCGACGCACTATCGCGTGCTGGCCGCCCCGATCTATTTGGCGCCGCTTGTTGCAATGTTCGGCGGAGTAGACGAAGTGATCGACGCTGCGCCGCTGGAACCGCTGGATGAAAGCCTGCTCGGCGTCGACATCGCCGTCAATCTGCACGGCAAGGGACCGCAGAGCCACCGCATACTATTGCGCACGCTGCCGCAGCGGCTCATCGCATTTGCCAACGCCACCATACCGGAAACGTGCGGCTTTCCGGAGTGGCGTCCGGACGAGCACGAAATCGATCGCTGGTGCCGCATGTTGCGTGAGAGCGGAATTCCAGCGGATGCCGATGATCTCGACATTGCAGCACCGCACGGGGACGCGCGCGCCCGCGGAGCCGTCGTGGTTCACCCCGGAGCCGCCAGCGAATCGCGCCGGTGGCCGTCGCAGCGCTGGATCGAGCTGTGCGTTCGGTTGCGCAGCGAAGGGCATCGCGTGCTGCTCACCGGCTCGGGCGCGGAGTTTCGGCGCTGCCGCTTCATCGCCAAAGCCGCCCATTTGCCGATGGAAAGCGTGGTCGCCGGCCAAACGGACGTGAGTGAACTGGCGTGCATCCTTGCTGCGGCGCGCGCAATCGTGTGCGGCGACACCGGCGTGGCACACGTCGCGACGGCGCTTCGAACGCCGTCGGTGGTGTTGTTTGGTCCAACCAGCCCGCAGTATTGGGGACCGCCGGCCAAACGGCGTAACCATCGCGTGATTTGGCGCGGCACGCTGGGCGATGCGCACGCTTCTTGCGTGGATCCGGGACTTGCTTCGATCACCGTCGAGGAAGTGCTGGCAGAATTGCGGACGCTGTTGCAGATGGCGCGCGCCGGGTAAACAACGGCTATGAACGGCGACCTCAATGCCTACGGCGTTACGCGTTACGACACCGCTCACGGACAGATCGCCGTGCGCATGAGCGCCCCTCAAGCGAATCGCGTGTTGCTGGCATTCGAGCGGCTGGATCAAGCAGGCGGTCTGGATCCTGCGCTCGCGCAATTGCGCGAGCGGTTGAAGACCGCCCTGGTTGCGAAATCGTCCGGTGACACGGACAGCGCCCCGAGCAGCGGGGAATAGAGCCAGAATAACGAGGAGGTACTTCGTGGCATCAGCACAGCGGACCACCGATCATGACGAGATTCGGCAGTGGGTGGAAGGCAACGACGGCCGTCCCGCCATCGTAGAAGGCACCGGAGGCATGCTGCGCATCGATTTCGGCGAGCCCGATCAACGGTTGGAGCAAGTCGATTGGGAGCGCTTTTTCGAGATCTTCGATCGCAGCAACGTCGCATTCTTGTACGATCCGGACGGCCACATGGTCAAATTTGTGAAGCAACGAGCGGGGTCGGGAGCCAGTGCCCGGAAAACTTCATCTTCGCGTAAAAAAACTTCGACGCGCAAGGCAGACGGCGAACGCAAAACATCGTCGTCCACGCGCAAGAAGAGCTCCTCACGTAAGAAGAGCACTTCACGCAAGAGCGCGGACGGGCGCAAGAAATCTACGACTTCGCGCAAAAAATCGACCGCTGCTCGCAAAAAGTCGGGCGACGGCCGTAAGAAGTCGGGCGATGGCCGCAAGAAGTCCGGCGATGGGCGCAAGAAGTCCGGCAGTGCGCGCAAAAAGAGCTCCGGACGCAAATACGGTCCCAAGGCGGGCCGCAAGGTCGAGCGCGCGATGAGCGAGATGAAAAGCGGCGAACTCAAATCCGGTCGCAGCGGCAAAAAAGTGAAGAATCGCAAACAAGCGATTGCGATCGGGCTTTCGGAAGCGCGACGCAGCGGCGCAAAAGTTCCGCCGAACCCGAACCGGCGTAAGCGTTCGCCGCGTAAACGTAGTTGACGTAAAAGCCCGGCGAGCCAAATCCATGAAAGCCGCGGAGTTTCGCGGGTTACTCGAACGGCTGGCGAAGGCGTGGAACCGTCGCGACTACGGTACGGTCGCGAACATGTTTGCCGAGGACGTACAGTACTTCGCCGTTCGGGAAGCCCATGAGAGCCGCGCCGCGACTACGGTGCGGCCGCCAGCATGTTTGCCGAAGACGTGCAGTACATCGATCCGTTACGATATTCGTTCACGTCGAGAACGGCGTTGCGCGAGTTCTTCGAAGCAGACGAGGGCTATGAACAGCGGACGGTGTGGCACACGATCATTTTCGATGAACAGCAACAAAGCGGCGCCGCCGAATATACCTACGATGGAACGCACCGCTACCACGGAATCGCTCTTGCCCGCGTGCGGAGTGGAATGATCGCGCAGTGGCGTGAGTATCAGCACATCGACGCCCGTGAATGGGTCGCATTTGCGCCTTCCTCCACGCAGTAAAAGAGACGAGAGATGGCTCAGATATTGTTGTTTCACCACGCGCACGGACTGACGTCCGGCGTCCGGGACTTCGCCGAAAAGCTTAGACAGGCCGGCCACAGCGTTCATATCCCGGACTTGTACGAGGGACGGCTCTTCGACAACCTCGACGAGGGCGTGGCCTATGCCCGGCAAGTTGGGTTCGGCTCGATCATCGAGCGCGGACGGCTCGCCGCCGAACGGCTGCCTTGCGAACTCGTGTACGCCGGGTTCTCACTCGGAGTCATGCCGGCGCAGATGTTGGCTCAGTCGCGACCGGGCGCAAAGGGCGCCCTGCTGTTCGATGCCTGCGTTCCGATCTACGAGTTCGGCGGTGCATGGCCACAGGGCGTTCCGGTGCAGATTCACGGGATGGATGCCGACAAGTCTTTCGTCGAGGAAGGCGACCTCGACGCAGCCCGCGCCCTTGTGGCATCGACCCCGAACGCGCAGCTATTCCTCTATCCCGGCAACAAGCATCTGTTCGCGGACAACAGACTTGTCTTCATACGACGAACGTGCTGCTGCGTTGCTGACGGAACGCGTGCTCAGTTGCTTGGATGACATCAAATAGACTGCGCTGTATAAGCATAATTTGCTGCCGTACGACGCAAGCAAATCGCGCGGCCGTTGGTCGTTCCCTCGCCGGGTTTCGGCTCGTTGGACATGCCGGAGTCCTGAGCGAAGTCGAAGGGGGAGCGTGACAAGCCCTTCGACAGAGTGCCTGCGTGACAAGGATAACCGACGCTTCGACAGGCTCAGCGTGACAAAACTGGTCAGCGTGACGAAACGGGTCAGCGTGACGAAACGGGTCAGCGTGACAAAAGGGGTCAGCGTGACGAACGCTTCGACAGAGTGCCTGCGCAAAGCGCAGTCCTGAGCGAGCGTAGCGAGTCGAAGGGTCAGCGCGACAAGGATAACCGACGCTTCGACAGGCTCAGCGTGACAGAAGGGGTCAGCGTGACAAAAGGGGTCAGGGTGACAGACGTTTCGACAGAGTGCCTGCGCGAAGCGCAGTCCTGAGCGAGCGTAGCGAGTCGAAGGGTCAGCGTGACAAACCCTTCGACAGACTCAGGGTGACAACAGGGGTCAGCGTGACAAAACGAGACACTTTTTAAACCGGCGTACTTGCCTGCGAAGCAGCCTCCTGCAGCCGGTTGCCCAGCTCTTCCAGCTCTTCTTTCTCGAAAATCCGGTGCGCGATCTTGAACATCGTGCTTTCTTCTTCATCCACGTGATGCTGCACGAGCTCCTGCAGCACGTTGAGTTTGGCGTGATACTGCTCCTGACCTGGATCGGCGCTTTCAATGCCTTCGATCGTCGTCTTCACCAAACCGTGTTCTTCAAACGCTTGCGCTACCTCTAGACGTTCGTCGCTCTTGTCCGTGCGGCGCCTCAGTTCCGGATAAAAAATCTCTTCTTCAATCGCCGAGTGAACGCGCAGATCGTGATCGATCTGTTTGAACAACGCGCTTCGTTCGGCCGAATCGCGCGCGCTCGCAGCTTTTTTGAAGAGCGCTTCCACTTCGCGATGTTGATGTTTCAAAAAGTTGAGGGCATCCACAAACCACGTACCTCCGTCTGCGCTATACCCACGTTGCGTTCCCCGGCGCGCTCAGCAACCGTGAGCTCGCCTTCTTCCGTGCGGCGGCGTGACGAAGCGTACTCGTCCGGGTACGTTATACCGGCCATGAACGACGACGCGATCGCGAGCGTACCTGCAAGCGAAATCGATACGACAACGACGCCCGTGCTCGACGCGCGTACGCATCCCGGCAAGGAACAGATCCGCGGCGCGCTGAGATACGATCCCAAAGCGTTGCTCGAAGAGGACCGCCTAACCTTGCCGCTTCCTCATGACGGCGAAATCGTCGTGTATGCAGACGATGATGCGGCGGCGGCGCACATCGCGGCCCGTTTGCGCGATCAAGGTTACGTACGTGCGGCGGTTCTGTTAGGTGGATTCGAAGCGTACCGTGCAGCCGGGTTACCCGTGGAGGAGGTCACGCAGCAGCAACCCATTCCGGGCAGCGAATCCGGCATTCCACGCGTGTAGCGTGCACGACATCGATCCGCGGCTGCGCGAGGACTCCTTGCGCGTCGTGGTGGAAACGCCGCGCGGAAGCCGCCATAAATACGCCTGGAATGAAGAACTGCGCGCGTTTGAATTGCGTCAGACGCTTTCGAGCGGACTCGCGTGGCCGTACGATTACGGATTTATTCCGCGGACGAAAGGCGGCGACGGCGATGCGCTGGACATGCTCGCGCTGATGGATGAGCCGACCTTTCCAGGGTGCATTTTAACCGTGAGGCTGCTGGGCGCGTTCGAACTCGAAAAAGACGGTGCGCAAAACGATCGTTATGTCACCTCGCTGCTTCCCAGCGCGGAAACCTCGCTCAGCACGGACGGCTACGAGACGCTGAGCGACCTACCCGAGCAGCTCTTGAACGAGATGGAAACCTTTCTGACGACGTATTCGGCCGAGCGCGGACATGACGTTCGCCTCCGAGGCCGCCTGGAAGCGCGAGCGGCCTACGAGCGCGTCAAAGCCTCACTCACTTAATCGCGGCGGAGAAATTTGGAGCAAGTCCAAAACGTGCGAGACGCGCGTCGCGTGGTTCTCCTGACCGCTGCGCAACAGCTCGTCGCGCAGCTGCCGCAGCTCGTCCACCGCACGGCTCACATTGGGCCGGTTCATGTCGCGGAACACCTCGCGCGCTCGATCGAACCGCGTGTCGGCATCGTCGGGCTGAACCGTTCGACGCTCGAACGCCGGCAGCTCCTCGGAATGGCCCAAGACGATGTCGCCCACGATTTCGATGATCGCGTCGGCATGCACGCGCCCGTTGGTAGCGGCAAGATCGATGTAGCGCTCTTCGCGATCCCGGGCGGAAATCGCGATTAGATTGGCTTCCACCGATAATTCGATGAGGCCGCCGACCAATGGAATGGCGGCCGCAGCCGCTTCGAGGTATGCTTCATACGCGTCGTCTTCGTCTTCGTCGCTTGCGTCCAAGTAATCGTTCCATGCGCGCCGCGCATCCAAAACCGCGCGGTACACTTGCCCTTGCGCCATGCGTCAACTACGCGCGTATCGTCCGCTAATCGTCGCTTTGGCGAGCGTATGTTCCGAAGCCATGAACTCGAACTTTGCTCCCGTCGTCGATTTGTCCAGCGGCAAGGCCGGCTGATCGAGCGCGTACACGGTGATGTCGTAGCGGTGAGCCGGACCGGGCGGCGGACACGGGCCGCCGTAAGCATTCGCGCCAAAATCGGTATGCCCAAACGTAACGTGATGGAGAAACGAGCCCAATTTGTCTGCGCCTGCGCCTTCATCCAGATCGCGCGCATCCCCGGGGATGTTGAACATCACCCAGTGATAAAAACCTCCGGACGTCGGCGCATCGGGATCGTGCATGACCACCGCAAAACTTTTGGTGCCGTCCGGCACGTCGCTCCACGCGAGATGCGGCGAAACGTTTTCGCCCGTGCAGCCCATACCTTTGAATGCGTGCTTTTCAGGGATGAGCGAGCCGTCTTGAAATGAGTTGCTGCGTACAATCATGCCAGCAATGTACCCACAAGCAGATCGTTCCTGGAAACAAGCGCCCGCTCATGGCCGGTCCATTCAAACATTTGGTTTAAAATCAGCAGGCCGCCTAGCAAAATGTCGGCACGTTGCGGATTCATGCCCGGCAGCGCTTTGCGCGCCTCGACGTCCAAGGCGCAAAGTTCGCCGGTGAGGGCGCGAAGATCTGCTCGCGTCAGCTCGTGATACGTAAAGCGTTCGCGCGTCCCGGTACGTAACGAGACGGCCGTCGTCGCCGTCCCTCCCACGAAGGCCAACCGTTCGACGCGCGCAAAGGCGGAAACCGGGGACGTGGCTTCTCGAACGAGCGCGCGCGCCCTTTCCAGGTCCCCTTGTGCCACCGTGCCGCCGGTTCCGGCTAGCTGCGGCACGGCTTCCGTCACGCGCACTGCGCCGATTTCGCATGAGACGATGCGCTGCGGAGCAGTGGTGCCAATCGCGTACTCGGTGCTGCCTCCGCCCACGTCGACCACGCCGAACCGCGTTTCGGGCGGCGCGCCGATCAAACTTACCGCACCGATGAACGACCGGCGCGCTTCTTCCTCGCCGCTGATGATTTGCATCGGCTTGCCGACGATCTCGTGCATCTTTTGCGCGAAAACTTCACGATTGTCCGCGCGTCGAAGCGCACTGGTTGCAATGACTTGCACGTCGCCGGTTAGTTCGCTGATGGCGCGAACGTGCTCGCGCACCGCCTCGAGCGTGCGCTGCATCGCCGTCTCGTCGAGATGTCCGCGCTGCGCAAGACCCTCGCCTATACGCGTTCCCACCGAGAGCGTGAGCAGAATTCTCGGTTCGCCGTTCACCGCGGCAACCAAGGCACGCGTCGAGTTCGTGCCGACCGAAATGACGGCGCGGTTCAACGTTCGTCTGAGTGACGCGATTGAAACAGGGTCGCGCGCTTTTTCTTCTGGAGAAAGCGGCGTTCGTGGGCCGGTGGAGCATCAGGCTTCTCCCACTCCTCCGTCATTTTCAGATATTTGGCTATCTGCTCTTCGAACTGGTCGTCGCGCAGCTGCGGAGCGAGCAGCGCCATCGTCCGGCGTTTGTCTTGCTGAACGACGAACTGCAGCGTCTTGTGCGCGGTAATGGCGCGATCGTACGCGGCGCGATGCTTTTCTACGTCCACCAGCGGCACGCTGGCAATCCGTCCATCGTCCAAACGCACCGTGGCACCGTAGGCGTTCAGGTTGATGACGATTCCGCGCTGCGTACCGGTCACGGGTGGAGCGTAGGCGCCGGCTTCACGTAGATGATCGCTTCGTTGGGGCCGACCAAATGCAGCCGGCTGTGAATGTCGGGAATGGCGCCGCTGGGGTCGAGCAGCCGGCGCACTTCGCGCTCGTCTTGACGCTTGTGCGCCTTTAGCGCCTTGACGTCTTGCCGGATCGACGAAAGAGAGTGAGCCATGGCGACGTTCTCGCCGACGATGCGCGCAAACTGAATCGACACCAGAGTCAGCACGACCACGCAGACGACGGCGAACAACACGCGACTGAGAAAGCGAACGATGTGCGACGTGCCCGATGCGCGCTTCATGATATGGCTGTTCCGATGCGCCGGTACTTCAAATAGCGAGCCTCTCGCAAGGAATCGGGCGCGGCTTCCGAGAGAAGGGCCAGCGCCGATTCAATAGCGTTCAGCACGCGTTCGATGGTTCCCGCCGCGTCGCGGTGCGCGCCGCCCAACGGCTCGGGCACGACTTCGTCGACGATGCCGAAGTGGTGCAGATCCTGCGCCGTCAGTTTCAGATGCGCCGCGGCTTCCTCGGCTTTGGACGCATCGCTCCAGAGAATGGCCGCGCAGCCTTCGGGGCTCGCGACCGAATAATAACTGTGTTCCAGCATGACGATGCGATCCGCGATGCTCAGCGCCAGCGCGCCGCCGCTGCCGCCCTCGCCGATAACCGATGCAACGATGGGAACCGGCGCGATGGTGAATTCATAGAGACACGCCGCGATCGCTTCGGATTGTCCGCGCTCTTCGGATGCAGCGGACGGATCCGCGCCTTTGGTGTCGACGAACGTGACTATCGGTACGCGCAGGCGCCCCGCCAAGTGCGCGAGCCGCTGAACTTTGCGGTACCCTTCCGGCGAGGGCATCCCGAAATTGCGGCGCACGTTCTCTTTGGTATCCCGCCCGCGCTGTTCGCCGATTGCCATTACGGCGCGATCGCCCAGTTTTCCAAGACCGCCCACGATGGCTTGATCGTCGCCTAAATGACGGTCGCCGTGCAATTCGTCGAACACGCTGAAACGCGCCAAATAGTCGGCGGCAGTCGGGCGGTTCGGATGGCGCGCCATGTGCACTTTCTGCCACGGCGTCATCGCACCGAAGACCTCGCGCTGAATTTCCGCGTATTTCTTCTCGAGCGCGAGAATTTCCGCGGACATGTCGACGGGCTGCTGGGCATTGGCGGCGCGCAGTTCTTCGATGCGCCGCTCCAGCTCGATCAATCCCTTCTCGCGCTCGACGATCAGGTTCACGCGCGTAAAGCCTGCGTTTGCCGGCGCCCTCCAACGGCGTATCGGATGAGCCGCTCGAGCGTAGCCTTCAACAGGTGCCGCTCGACCACCATGTCGATATGGCCGTTTTCGAGCAAGAACTCCGCGGTCTGGAATTGATCCGGCAATTTCTGACGGATCGTCTGCTCGATGACGCGGCGCCCGGCAAACCCGATCATCGCCTTTGGCTCGGCCAGAATCACGTCAGACTGAAATGCGAAGGACGCGGAAACGCCGCCGGTGGTTGGGTCGGTGAGCACGGTGATGAAGACGTTCCCGTCCTCCATGAAGCGCGCGACGGCAGAGGTGGTCTTTGCCATCTGCATGAGCGCGAGCATGCCTTCTTCCATGCGCGCGCCGCCGCTCGCGGTGAACAGGATGCACGGCACCGCCCGCCGCCGCGCTTCTTCGAGCAGCAGCGTAATGCGTTCGCCGACGACCGTGCCCATCGTTCCGCCGCGAAAGTGAAAATCCATGACGCCCAGCGCCACCTCGTGGCCGCCGATTTCCCCGAACCCACACACGACGCCCTCGCTCAGTTGCGATTTTTCGCGATCGGCCTCGAGTTTGGAAACGTAACTCTTCTTGTCCACCCACTGCAGCGGATCGCGCGGCAAAATCTCGTTCCCGATTTCGGTGAAATCGCCGTCGACGAGCGTGCTGATGCGATCGTGCGCCGTCATGCGAAAATGGTGGCTGCATTTCGTGCACACCCACAGATTCGCGGCAAGATCTCGGCGGTACAGCACTTCGGAGCAGCTCGGGCATTTCGTCCAAAGCGCCGGCTCTTCGCTTTGCTGCGTTTTGCTGCGCCGGTGACGCAGCCAGTCCGGCATCGGCATTACGACGTCCTGAAAATTCGCGCAGAATACAACTTGCGCAACTGCTTGAGGTAATTGAAGATTTCTTTTTGGTTCAGTTTCGATTCCCCGACGACGCGGTCGGTAAAGACGTACGGAACTTCCAAGGCTTTGCCGTAGTGCGCTTTGGCGATGACTTCCAAGCCGATCTTGAATCCGATCGGATCGAGATTTACACCTTCCAACGCGTCGCGCCGCACTAAAAAATACCCGCTGGTGATGTCTTTGATGCGGGTGAGGGGTTGAGCCAGCATGCAGGCCACTTTCGAGGTGACGATCCGGCGCCACGGCCAGTTCGTAATGCCGCCGCCCTTAACGTAACGGCTTCCGACGGCCAGCCCGTACCCACTCTCGAGCGCCGCAACCATGCGCGGCAAAATGGCGACGTCGTGGCTGAAGTCGGCATCCATCGCGCCCAAGGCAATCGAATCGGGACGCGCGAGTTTCCATCCGTCGATGACGCCGCTCGAAAGACCGAGTTTTCCGAGCCGGTGCAGACAGCGCACGGGAAGTTCGCCGGCGAGTCGATCGACGATCTGCCCAGTCCCGTCCGGAGAGGCATCGTCGACGACGACCATTTCACCGTCAAGCCCGTTTTTCGCAAACACCTCGCCAAGCGAACGCAGAAGGCGCTCGATGCCGCCGGCCTCGTTGTATGTCGGAATGACGATCGAAAACTTCAAACTGCCCATGCCGATTACCGGATATACGACGCAGGCGGCATGGGGTCTTTTGATTGCTCCGGCGTTAGAGGCGGCGGAGCATCGGATTGGCCGACGGGTCGAACGCGGGCAGTTGTTCGTACGTTGCCTCACTGCTCACGAGCGTGACGCCTTGCTCGTCGATGCGCGAGACTTCATCGGCAGGCACGAGCGCATCCTCGTCGCGAGCGGTCCAACGCACGAGCAGGAATTCCGCTCCCCGACCCGCGCCCGATCCGTACACCGCACGAATTTCACCTACATGCGCACCCGAGTCGTCGCGTACCGGCGTGCCGGGCACAAGGTCTTCCAACAGTCTGGACATCGGGCACCATATACCGCTGGCAGCGGCTCGAACCTTTTACGGGGCGTTGCGGGCCGCGTTTTGCGCGCCGGAATTGCGTGCGATAAATCATCGCCGGTATTGAAAAACGTCGTTACCCCGCGAAAGACGAAAATTTCTACGCATGACAGACTTTACACTATACCGTCGGGCTCGAGCTGGGGATCCCGAGGCTTGGCTACGACGTCCACTTGCCCGACCTCATGCACCAACCGGCTACGATGCAGCGTATATCGCCGTCGCGCTAAGCGTGGTGCAACGCTTGCCACGAGCACCGAACGCCTTCGCTGCGCGGAACCGCGGCAACATGCGAACGACCTGGAAGGCGCAAGAAAAACTAGGAGACTTACCCGCGAGTGATTTGCCGAACAGCATTTATGCATTTCCGAAACCGCGAAAGGAGCCGATGACGAATGCTTCCACGTTGCAACGCCATCGCTCACTTCGGCCGAGTGCGGATGTTTCGGACAGACCCTCCGCCACCGGCGGTTTATTCTTGAAGCCGAACTACCGCAACTGCCGCCTCACCGTTGCAAAACCACGAACGTACTCGCTTCCCGTCATAAGGAAGCGGCCCGGCGGCGAGCAATTATCTGAACGCGCGCTCGTTCCTCACCGTTCCTCCGGCGGCTTGATCGCTCGGAAGAACGTCCAGTAGAAGGCGGCGTTGAGCAACTGCAGTGTCGCCGCGATCTCCAGCATCAGCTCCGATCCAAATGGAGTGCAGCATGATGCCGGCAATCGAGGGGCCCAGCATGGCGGCGAATTGCGAGGGAACGTTCGATATGCTTGCGACACGTGAGCGTTCCTGCGGAGAAACGATGCCCATCGCGTAGGACTGGCGCACCGGTACGGTCATGCTGTTCACCAGCATGCGAATCAGATAGATTGCGCCGGCAATCCAGACCGTCGGCATGAGCGGAAGCACGGCCAGAAGCGCGCAGGATACGATGCGCAAGCTCACGACCGTGCGCACCGCGCCGCCGATTGCATCGATCGTCCGGCCGACTAAGCCTGTATGAAGCGATCGATGAAGTCGCAATAATCAGGTAAATGAGGCCGATTTGCGAAGCCCCGGCATGATACCGAAGGTGAAACCAGAGGACGAGCATCGGCCCCAGAAATCCCACCGCTAAACCGTTCGTCGCATTCGTGATGACGAACCGCAGCACGATCGCGCGCGTTTGTTTGGAAAGCCGCGGCATCGCGGTTCGCAGAGGCCGATCGCCAAGCTCGTGCGTTTCACGAATCGGTATGATCGTAAACAACAGGATCGCGCTGATAATCGCTGCGAGCAAAAAATCGATGCGGTAATCGCGCACGAAGGTCAAGAGAAAACCCAAGGCGCCGCCGATCGCGCCGACCATAGAGAAAGCGGCAAAAATGCGGGTTCGAAGATGCTGCTCGACGTGCTCCGCCACCAGGGCTTGTTCGGCAGAATAAAAGGGTCCGAACGCGCCGCCCGAAGCCGGACCACCGCCGCGTCCGATGCCCCCGAGCGCTCCCGCGACGCCCAGCACCCAGAACGGCATGCCGAGAAAGAAGGCAAACGCCGCAATCACGCCGAGCAAACTGAAAACGGCAAGGACCGCTTTTCGGCCGAAGCGATCGCCGAAAAATCCCGCGGCCAAGCCTAGGATCGCACTGCCGGCGGCCCACACGGTGACCAAAAGACCGACTTCGGCCGTTCCGGCGCCGCGTGCGATCAGATATAACGGCGTTATGACGCCGAGATATGCTTGGTTGAAGCTGCGCAGCGCGCGGCCCATCGAGAGAAAAAGCAACGAGCGCGACGCCGCGAGCGTTCGATACGCGTTCGCCGTGCTCGAAGCCACAGCGCAACCTTCGCTACGATTGTTTCGTGTACCGCTTTGAATCTGTGCCTTCACGCGAGAAGTGAAGCGAACAGCGCGGACATAAACCATATGAGCTTATGCCTAAACCGGCGTCACGCCCACCGAGCTACCTGGCAAACTAGCGGGATCGCCCGGTACTAGATCGGAACAGGGCGTTCATATCTCAAATCCGGAATTAAAGGAATGCGTATCAGCACGTTGTCCAGTTGCCTCATTGCCGCTGTAGCATTATTGGGTGCATCGCAAGCAATGCGCCAACTATCATTTGATACGATAACTGCGCATCGAATCAATGTAATCGATCGGGAGGGAAAGCTGGCAATGGTCATTGCGAGCCATGACGATGAAGCAGCACCAGTTATCCGCGGCTATGTTGGTCATAGAGCGCAAGGCAACAACGCGGACAACGGAATAATTTTTTTTAACCAAAAAGGCGACGAGCAAGGGGGACTAATTTGGTCCGCATCCTCGGATCGCAAGTCCTCTGGGGATACGCTCTCTTTCGATACGGCCAACACTGACCAGCTGTTACACGTTGAGGACGGCGACGAAAATGGCCATCACTACGCGGACGTCGTTGGATGGGATCGCGCTGCGAACGAAGCTGAACTTCTCGCGCCGCTGCTACAGGAAGCGGATAACGCAAAAACCGACGCCCGAACGGGCTGCCATAACCGAGCGTTTTAAAAAAATGCCCAAAGCGTCAACCCGCTTCTATCTTGGCTATGATTCGAATGACGTTGCGCAGCTTGTGCTTTCCGATAAGTCATCGAAGCCACGCATAAAGATGTTTGTTAGCCCTGACGGTCAGGCACGGTTGCAGTTTCTCGATGTTTCCGGCCATGTAACTTATCAACTTCCCCAGTAAAACCGGCGTGCGCGGCCTATGGGCAGGCAAGCGATTTGCATTCAATGTTTTCGCAGACCCCTTCTCCAGAAAAGATATTGGATCGGGCTCAGGGTGACAAAACGACGCTTCGACAGAGCGCCTGCGCGAAGCGCAGTCCTGAGCGAGCGTAGCGAGTCGAAGGGTCAGCGTGACAAGGCGGGTCAGCGTGACAGACGCTTCGACAGGCTCAGCGTGACAAAATGGGGTCAGCGTGACAAAACGGGGTCAGCGTGACAAAACGGGGTCAGCGTGACAAATTGTGCAGCGTGGAGCGAGCTTGATCGGCGTAGAACGGATCGAACTGCGGGTTCAGCTTCAGCGCCTGCTCGAGGCGCCGGCGCGCTTCCGCCTTCCGCCCAAAATGCAGCGCGATCATGCCCGCGTGAAATTGGATGCGCGGGTCTTGCGTCTCGTATCGAGTCGATTGGCGGACCGCGCGGTCGGCCAGCGCCCATTTACCGTCCATCGCCGCCGCCCACGCCAGCGTGTCTTGCGCGTAAATTTCATTTCCACGTGAACGCACTTCCCGCTGCGCGATGCGCAGCGCGTCGTCCAAGCGAACGCCATGCTCGGCGTAGTACACCGACAAGAGACGATCGTTGATGTGATACGAATTACCGATGCGCTCCACCGCAAAGACTAGCGCTCGCGTTTGCGCCGCCGCGGCCGTCTGCCCCAGGAATTGCTGCGCATCGGCCTCATACCCCAATGTTTCCGGTTCGGGAATGATGTTCGCGCCTTTGCTTGCCGCATCGAGCGCGCACTTCCAATCCTTGCCGGCCCAGCAAAAACGCGCGAGCGCGCGGTATGCCATCTCGAAGTTGGGAAACTGCGCGATCGCTTGACGCTCGTCCGACACGGCTTGCGCGCTCGCACCGTCGGAAAACGCGAGTTCGCCGGCGCGGAAATGGAACCACGCGCGGCCTTGCGCGGAGTTGTCCGCGTTGCCGTCGGTTTGCGCAGCGGCTCTGTCGAGCAATGCCCTCGCAGCCGCTAAATGCCCGGTGAGTTCGTCATATCGCGCCTGCACCGCCATGACGGTCGGCGTGTTGCTGATGGCGGTCGCGGCACGCAAATCGTGCGCCGCGGCGGCATAGTTTCCCAGCTCCATCTGCAGCGAGGCCATCTGGGCAGGGGCATTCGAGTCGAGCGGCTGATCGCGGTGCGCCGCCGTTTCATACGCCAGCGCCGTTCGGAACAAATGCAGCGCGGTGTAGCCTGACGCAATCACTTCATCGGCGCCCGAATTGTTTTGCGGCTGCAGTTTGAGCGAGCGGCGGCCTTGGTCGATAGATCGCAGAATATCGCCGACGTCCTGCGCCTCGCGATACCGCTGCATGTACTGTGCCGCGAGCAGTTTCGCACTGATTTGATCCTGCGGCGATTCGCGGACGCGGCGCTCGTAGAATGCGATGGTATCGTCGCGATACCGATAATCCGGCAGCACCGGCGCGACGTACACGCGCGATGCGCTCACGCGGCCCGCGCTCAAAAATGGCCAAGCGACGATCGCAGCCAGTGCGATCGTCGCCAGGACGAGTAACGTTCGCGTACGGAGGATCGCTGCTCCTTAGTGCGGCGCGCCCAGATACGGGAACGTGGTCGTGAAGTGCTTGGGTGCGGTCTGCCACGTGACGTTGTCCGTGGTCAGATTCGGGCGATGTCCCGAGGGATAGGTCGAGTCCGGACGTCCGTCCGATTCTTTGTTATCGTCGGGCGCGAGTTTGAGCGCAGGGATCGCGCTTCCGAATATCGTCATGAGCGACGTCGTGACGATGTCGTCGGTGAGCGCGCGGCCACCAAAAGGCTTGAGACCACTGGGCGCCTGTAAGACTCCGCCCGTCTCGATGCCTAGGTAGTTGTTGCACGTTCCCGGCGCTTGTCCGATGCACGACGAGCTGGTGCCGTTCATGTCCAGAATCTGAACGTCCGGAGTGAGCACCGATCGCAAAACGTTTGCGATGGCGCTGCTGCGGCCGCCCACGGTGGTCGTGAAGTTGTAGATTTCCGGTCCCAGCACGGCGGGATCTTGATCCGGCGTATTCACGTTATTTTGCTGGTGTTCCGCAAAGGTTGCGAACACTTCGTTTATGGCCGGACGGTTCAGCCGGTCCAACTGTTGGAAGGGTCCGTTTCCGAGCGCTTCCGTCGGGCCGTTGGACGAATTGCTTCCGCCGGGCGCGGAAGGCGCGTTTGGAGTATTCGGACCGGTTGCCAAATTCGAGGTACCGGATCCGCCACCGCAAGCCGCCAAAGCGAAGGTTGCACACAGTGCGATGAGTGAGAGTTTGGGTGATGTGATTCGCATGACGGCCTACTTTCCGCCTGACGTATTGGTGGTAACCCAATACGCGATTTTGCTGCCGCCGCAGCCTGCAATAAGGTCCGCGCGCGGCATCTCGACGACGAGTGAGAGCACGTTGTAGCCTTTGAAAAAGTCCTGGCCCGGATCGTTGAAGCCCTGCGGACACGTGTCGTTGCCCAGTTTGGGCAGACAGTCGGCGCATCGCTTCCCTTGTTGCGATCGGGGAGAATTTTCAGAAACTGCGCGAGATCGAAGAAGAACGGCTCTTCGCGAGCGCCGGCAAACACCTTCATGTGTCCGACGGTGAACGGCGCGTTGATCGTTCCTTGGCCCGAAAGGCCGATGAGTTTGGTCTGGTTACCGGTGATCGCCGGGTAGCCGGGGCCGTACACGAACATCTGCTGGTTCGGCCCGGGTTGCCCCGCGACAAACTGCAGGATGAACGACTGCACGATTGCTTTGGCCGGCGTCATTTGGTTCTCGTCCACGCCGTCGAAGTTCATTTGATAGACGACGCCCGGATCGAAATACGTCGAGAGCCCTTGGCCGGGAGGAATGAGCGGATGCACGTCCATCACGAGCACCACGTTGTTGGGATTGTCGGGGGCAGGGAACGCGTACGGATCGGTGATGTCCGCGCCGGGGCGTCCAATCGTAACGGGGGAGTCCTGATGGTCCGAAGCTCGCGCGGGCCGGTTCACATACAACGTGAACGCGAACACGAAAGCAACCAGCACCGCCAAGCCACCCAGAATTCGAAGTTTCATGGTAGCTGCTCCAAGAGAGGATCGGCGCGGCGCATTTGCCGCGTCGAAAGGAATATCCAGACAAAGACCGCGAGCAGAACAGAGACGAGGACACCACTGACCGCTAAATCGGAAATAGGTGAACGCCATCCCAGCAGTTGACTGAGTTCGTACGCCGCGACTGCCAGCGCAAAGAGCGTGACGGACCAAATCCACACGCGCATGACGCGCGGAAGACGGCCGCCACTATAGGAGACGATGCGATGGATGAACAGCGAGTCCAGCGTGTCGGTGCACACCATTCCAACGCAGAACATCGAACCGACCAGCAGAGCCCCCACGACGCCTGCGTCGGCGCCGAATGCGACGGCGTAGGCGGCGATCTGACTGGACGTTTCGAACCCGAAACCGAAGAGCAAGCCGACCGGTATCGCAACGAGCGGACTGGTCGCATTGCGTAAAAAGGCCGGCAGCAACCGCGTCTTCGCACCCGCGACGCGATCGGTCTGGCCGGCGGCAAGCTGCCGGAAGTTCAAAAAAGCGATGAAGACCAGCACGACGATGCTGATGAGGGTGCCGGCATTCTCGATGGCCTGCGAGCGTCCGGCAAAGAGGGAGCCCAGATACCCGACGAGCGCGGCAATGGCGAGCACCATGATCGTATGGCCGCCGGCGAATAGTGTGCCGATGAAGCGGCTCAAAAATGGTTGGCGCTCGATCGAATTGCGCGTCATGTTGTCGATGGCGGCCAAATGATCGGGATCGGCGCCATGGCGCAATCCCAGCGCGAAAACGGTGAAGGCGCCGGTAAAGATCACGTCGTTTGTACCTCCGGCTGAGAGCGCGCGTGATCGTGCGTATGAGTGTGGCCCGAAAAGGCGTAGCCGGCGATCGCGGCCAGCGCGATCGCGGCGATGACCGGAACGGGAGCCGCTACACCTTCTTGCGTAAAGCCTTGCGCCAGCGTCACGCGCCGATGATCGAGATCACCGTCGCGGTAATGAGCGGCCCGTACGCCACGACGCGCGCATATGCCGAACGCCGTGAAAGCCAAGCCGCGCCGTGCACCACGCCGATCCCCAGACCGCTGAGCACCGTTGCCAGACCCATGCTGAAGATAACGATGAGAAAAACGCCGTAGCCGAGTTGGTGCAGGCGCAGCGCCGCCAGCAGCACGACGATCGCGGCAGGACATGGCGCAATGCCGCCGCTCATCGCCGCGAGTACGGCGCTGCGGAAGTTCAGCGGCTGCGAACCGGCAATAACGTGCGTATGGCCGTGACCGTGCGCGTGATCGTCCTCGCGCGAATGATCGTGATCGTGCGAATGCGGGTGCGCGCCTTCATGCACATGCTCGTGCAGATGGGCCATTCCGCGTCGCATTTGCACGTACCGCGCCAGCGTTCGCGCGCCGATGATCGCGATCGCGATGCCCGAGATCAGCGTTATCCACGGATAAATCGATTCCGACACGAAGCCGGCGGCAAAAAAGAGCACGAGGCCGAGCAGCAGCACGCCTGCCGTGTGCGCCACGGTCAACGACGTTGCCAGAATCAATGCTTGCCGCGTCGTCGCTCGCGCGCCGACCAGCGTGAACGCCAGCAGCGCCTTGCCGTGGCCCGGTTCGACCGCGTGCAGGCAACCCAATCCGAACGCTGCCAGGATGGTGAGGATCACGAACCACACGGTTTGGTGGGGGCGCGTGAACATCTCGGAGAGCGCCGCCGGCGAAATCCAGGCGGTGAGCGTTCCGGTCATCGGCTGCGTGTCGGTGACGCTGCGTACGTTTGTGATTGCGCCCGCCGGATCGACGGTAAAGGCCAGCGCGCCGATGCGCCGCGGCGTGCCGATGAGCGCGCTGGGATAGTGCTGCAGCTCGTCGGTCGGTTCGGTCTGCGAACCGGCGATGATGTCTTTCCACCCGATGCGCCGGTCGGCATACACATTGTCCTGAACGCTCACATGGTGCAATGCGCGCGCGCCGATTGGCACGTTGAACTCGCCGACCCAGCGCAGTATCGGCAAACCGCCCGCGCCGGGCCGAAAATTGGCCCGCGCGCCGCCCGGCACCAAAGAGGCCGGCTGTCCGTCGACGAGGACGGCGAAATTTGATTGCACGAGCGGAATCTCGTCGTTGGCCCAGCCTTGCATCGTCTGGGGCGTCCAGTTGCCGTTCGCGCGCCTTTGCACGATCTGGAAGGTCGGGATTTCGGCGATATCTAGGATGTAGCGCACCTGCAGGCCTTGCGCGTTCGAGCCGATCTTGGCCAGGTGGTTGATCGTGAAATTGCCCAACGGATGCGCGGCAACCGGGGCAGAGCAAAAGATCACCAGTATGCCGGCAAAAAGCCAGCGTAACGCTCGCATGAAACCTACAGTAAAAGTTTTGTTAGGAATGATATCGTACCGCTCCAACGCCGGTCGCCCCCGTTGGGATGTTGCCGCCAGTTAGGACTTTGGGGCAATGCGCGCAGGCCTCGCTTGCTTCGGAATACGATGACAGGCAGTAGCGCGGCGGGGTAACTATGCCCTCATGAGGATCAAACTCGGCGTCGTCGGGCACTTCAGCCTGGCTGTACGCGATGTTGCACGCAGCGAAAAATTCTGGACGGACAACTTCGACCTAAAACGGATTTTCGAATTCGAAGACGGCGCGGCAGTGAGCAACGACAATATCACGATCGCTCTCTTTCGGGGAACCCCGCGTCCCGAGACCATGGAACACATGTCGTTCCATCTGGAGAGTATGGCCGATCTGCGTCGCGCTCTAATGGCGTTGAAAAACAACGGCGTAGAATTGGAAGATCCGGGCGACGAGATCGGGCCGGAAGGTCCCGGCTCACCGAACATGGGCCTGTGGTTTCACGATCCGGACGGCTATCGCTGGGAGCTCTCGGTTCAAAACGGCGCGACTCAATAAAGCGCCGCTGCGCGCTGCGTGTCTGCAAAGCGTCGGCAAGCTCAGCGGTGCTTCGAAAGGCTTAACATGACAAAGTTTTTTCACCGCTGCAAAGTGTTTCAGCGTGGTAGTTACGTGACGAACGTGGCTTGACTCAGATTCCACTGCTGTTCGCCGCGGGCCCGGCGTTCCCGCCGGCAGCCTTGCGGTGGAACAGCGGCGCGGGCTTTCGCCATCGCTTGCGAACCGGTAACCTGCTGCCAGCCATGCTGCGGATCGTACTTCTGTGCATAGCCGCCGGCAAGAACCTGAAAAGAAGCTTGCGCGTGAGCTTGCCGGTCGAAGTTGCCCAGCGCATATCTATGCCCGAACCAGGTTGGAGTGACGAAATCCGTCACAAGGATTCCACCGATCTCGTAGCCGTATCGGTCGCTTTCCACGGGATCGCAGACTTCGGCCGCCCAAAACGTACCACTCGGATCCTGGAAGGCAGCGTTCAACCAGGGATCGACGGCCATCTCGCAGATCTCGTGCGTCGCGCCGACGCTTATCGATGAACGATCCGCCTGGATCGTTTTGACGAATACCTTGGTGATGGGCAAACCCTCGTTCGTGAGGTCGTGGTATGCGCGGTCCTTCGCCTGCGTACTGTCATCCAAAAAAACCACCCACCATGTGCCTGCGGCGGGCGCCGTATTCTTCGGCACAAAGCTGAACGTGGCTGAATCCACGCGCCAGGTTGGCCGGAGATCGTTATTCCATTGCTGGGTCATTGCGGGCAAATAGCGCTGCACGTCGGCATCCACAATAGCGGTCGACTCGTTAATAACGGCTATCTGCAGCATATCAGTCCTTCTACGGCTGGTCGACGAACGCGAACGTGTCTTCCATGACCGTGATGTCAATCTTGAATCGCGGCAGCACATCGCGGCAGAATTCGAGGTTTTCGAATATGCGCTCCGACTGGTGCCGCAGAGCGGCAGAGGAAAACCTTGCGACGAGCGCCTTGAAGCGGAGTTCGCGTACTTCGGCAGTGAGCGCGGCAAAAAGGCGGCCATCCGACGGATCGTCGACGCAAAAGAGCAACTCGGACGTATCAAAGCCTCTCGACTCGAGAAACTCAAAGACGCTGCGAATTCGGCGGCCGCCCTCTTCGACGTCGCAGCGCCCCACCACAACCTCGAGCGCAACGATAGACGATTGGCCGGCAGCGCCGGCCGCGGCGAACAGTTTCGGGACCCGGTCCCAGTCGATTCGAACGATTGCGCTGGTTTCAGCCTGGATCGCTCAGCCAGCTTGCTGCACGATGAGAATGCGGCCGCCGATGAATCTGCGCGCGACGTAGCGCTGCACGAGAATCGGCGCGGCGCGTGCGCTGCGGCCAATATGTGTTTAGCGGCATTATCCGCGCCCGCGCACGTTTCGGCAGCGGGACGCGGACTTTCCAACATTTCTTCGATGCAGCGCAGATACTCGTTCGGCGAGGCGTCAAGGTCAAGGCATCGCCCACGCCCCCGCCGTTCCAGCGAGCCAATTCGCGCTTCGACATCATCGGACTTCCGAGGCACCGACACGAGCACCGCCCTTGTTCCGCTGCGGAGAATCTCTTGAACGGTGTTGTAACCGGGCACCGCAATGACCAAATCCGCCCGCGCAATGAGCGTTTGCAAGTACGGCTCGTGCTCGACATACAGGCACCCATTCGGCGCTTCAAACGGCCGCCCATACGGGCCGCCGACGCAGATCATCTTCAGATTCGGACGGTGCCGGCGCAGCCGCACGGCGGCTGCGCACGCGGTTTTGAAGAGTTTTTGGTTCAGAAACGCAAGGCCGCCCGCGCCCTCCGTAACGACGACGACCTCGTCGGATGGTGAGAGCGCGTATCGCCGAACGATCTCACGGTCTGCTCCTGCCGGAGCCGGGTATGCGATAGGTCCGACGAACCGAACCGTTTCTAAGTTCATCAGGCGCATAAACGTCGCTTGGCTGAGGCCGGCCTGATAGTCGGCCTGCGTGTGCGGGACGAGGATCAGATGAAAGTGCGGGAGGGCATCGCGCAGGTGTTTCACCACGAAATCTTCGCGGCAACGGCGATAGACGAGAATTGCTTGACGCCCGTCGTCGATCGCTTTTTGAACGACGCGTCGCGGCGCGTGCGTATCGAACACTACCACGCGCGGGTCGTATTCATCCATCACGTGGCTCAGCAGCTGCGTCAGAAACCGGCTCGTGACGCTCCTTCGTCTTCGATCGGGAGCGACGAAGGCGCCCATGTCGTCGCCGGGCAGGATCATCACCGGCATGTTCAACGATCTCAAATGCGGCGGATAATTCGCGCTCGTGGCGATGAACTGATGGACGTCCGGCGCGCTCTGCCGGACGGCGACCGCGATGGCCGAAAGGCGCATGAGGTGACCCAAACCTATGCCGTTGATAGCATGATACAGTATCCGCATTCGTGTCCTTAGTCAGCTCGTCTTACGGTAAGCCGTCGCTCGCGCTTGCACAGCCTGCGGCTGGCCGTCGATGATTTCTGCCGTCAAACCTTCGAGACGAAGGAGCTCGTAATCGTCGTTGATGATGACGACTATGCCGTGGAAGTGACGGACCTCCTTCGCAGCACGGACGCATCGATTTACCTCGTTGCCGTCACGGGAACGCATTCGTTGGGGGTGCTGCGCAACATCGGTCTGGAGCATTCCACCGGAGAATTCGTCTGTCAGTGGGACGACGACGACCGGTATTCTCGCGACCGACTCGCCTTGCAATTCGATGCTCTGCGCCGTACCGGCTTGAACGCGTGCTTCTTGTATCAACAGTGCAATTTTTCGCAGACACGCAGCAGCTGTACTGGACGGACTGGCGGTACTGCAACGGACGTCCGGTAAAGAGTGCATTACAACGCATCATCCCCGGTACCGTGATATGCAGAAGGGGAGCGGCGCTTTACCCCGAGGAGGGCTATCTCGCGCACTTAGGCGAGGATTCGGTTTTCGCAGCTCAGCTGCATCCGATCGGGCGCGACTGGGATTGAAACGCCGCCCGGAACTTATGTTCGCTTGTACGACGGCGGGAACTCGTGGGACCGCGCGCATCACGCCGCCATCGCGATAAGCCGCTCAAGGACGGCCGAAGCGATCAATGCGTGGCGTCCGGCCATTGAAGAATGCTTGTCGCGGCTGAAACCTCACTCGCCCGTTCGCGTGATGGCGGGGAAGTCGGTCGCGTTCGTCGTCTAAACGCTCAGACAGCAACCGAGAAGAGCTCGCCCGAATCAGGCGAATGACGCATGCTCGTAATGCGTTAGGATAGCCCCCTCGCTGATTCGGTGCTATACTTTGGGCCCGATTCCCTGGATCGCACGAGATTGGGATTTTCACTCAACCGGCACTATCGCCGACATCCCAGCACATATCAAATAACGAACCGGCGGTAAACATCGGCGCACGCTCACGCCGCGGTTCTCTGACGATGCCATTCCTTGCGCTAACATGAGCTGCACGACAGTGAAGGTATCTTGTGTCGTTAGAGCGCGTTGCCGAATTGGTCCAGCGCGCCGCCAGCGACGGCGGCATATTTAAGGCGCTGCAGCACGACCCAAACCGCCTGCCCTCGGCGCTCGGGTTGTCGGCGGCGCACCTCGACGCGCTCCACAGTGCAACGACGCTCTCGGGAACCGCCGTCGGCACCTTGAGCGCAACGCTCTTTCCCCCGCAGGGATCCGGCCGGTTCGCATTTTCGGGCGCGACGGGCACGAGCAGTCCGCCTGCGCCGGTGCCGCAACTCCCGCCGCCGCCAGCACCCCGGCCGCCGGCCCACCCCTCGCCGGCGGTGCCGACTCCACCGCCGGACGCACCAATTCCGAGGCCGCCGGCGTATCCGCCTCAACCGCCGCCAGGCTACTCTCCGTCCTTCTGGCCGCCGGCACCCGCGCTGCCGCCCGCCGCGCCTACGGGGGCCCTCACTAGCGGGATACCTGCCTCGTGCAGCTGCTCATGCTGCTGCGCTTCGATCGCGGGTTTGGCGTCGATCGTCGCGACAACGGCGGCCACTGCGATTACGTCGATCGCCGCGCTTGCGGGACAACAGACCGTACTGAAAGGCAAACACCATGGCTAACGACAGTGGAAAAGACAAGAGGATACGCCCCGTCGGTGGAGTTTCCAACCTGGGACCACCGCGCGGTTCGCAACCAAGGCCGGCCGTGCAAGTCTCTCGACCGGGCACCGGCAGCTCCTTCGGAGTTCTCAGCCAAGATCCGAAAAGCACGCGCGGCTTTGAAACGTTTGCGGACACCGGAAGCGGCACGACCGGCACTGGCGCCACCGGCACGGGTACGACCGGCACCGGAACCACCGGCACGGGTACGAGCGGCACCGGAGCCACCGGCACGGGAACTGCCGGCACCGGCACGACAGGCACCGGAACAACGGCGTCGGGACCGGGTTACCGGCCTCCGCCCCAAGGCCCCGTGGGAAAGCCGCCGTCGTCCGGGGGCGGACCGCCGCCTCCACCGGCGCCACCTGTGAAGCCGCCCTCTCCTCCAGGTCCCGGGCCGAAACCGCCCCCTCCACCCGGTCCGGGCGGCCGGCCGCCTTATCCGTCGCCGCCACCGAGCTCACCGACGCCCCCTGGTTTTCCGCCGCCGCCTCCCGCAACTCCACCGCACGGAGGGCAACCTCCGGGCACGCCGCCGCCCGGAATACCACCGGGCGTTGGGCCGCAGGTTCCCCAACCGCCCGCTCCTCCGCCGCAAGGGCCGGGCTATCCGCCACAGTACTGGCCGCCGTCGCCCGTGACGCCCGGCACGCCACCACCCACACCGGGGGCGGATACATCTCGCGCGTGCGGTTGCTCGTGCTGTTCTTCCGTCGTCGGCATGGTGTCGGCCGTAGCGGCAACTGCGACGACGGCGATCACGGCAATCACTGCCATCGCCGGTATGAGCTGTTGCTGCTGCAAGAAATCCTAGCGCCGAGTGAGACCGGACATCAGCGTCGTCATCCCGGCGCGCAATGAGAAATCGAAGATTGCACCGACGATTCAATCGATCGCGCGCGCACGCACGACGGACGCTCGCGTCGAGTTCGTCATCGTCGACGACGCGTCGACGGACGATTGTATCGCAAAGCTGCAATCCGAGGTTCCGCGTTTGCTGCAGGAACGGAAGATCGACATCCGTGTCTGCAGACTGGACGAGCACGCCGGGATCTACAGGGCGCGAAACCAAGCAGACTGCACTGGCGCGCGCAGACATTCTATTCATCACCGACGCTCATGTGAGCTCTCTCCTGGATGGGACGAGCACGTTCTCGAGCGGATGCATCCGGACAGAATCATCGCCGGCACCACCACCGAGATCGGGACCGGTTTCCATGGATACGGCTGCGTGCTGCAAGTGCCGTTCATGGGGACGCGTTGGAACAGGAAGCCGGTGCAAGACATCACGCCGGTGTGCATCGCCGCGTGTTCGGCGACCGTGGTGCACCGCGATCTTTTCTGCCGCCTGGGAGGATACGATACCGGGATGTTGTTCTACGGCGCCGGGGAGCCGGAGTTCAGCGTGCGGGCATGGCTGTACGGCGCCGAGATCGTCGTGTGCCCAGAGATTGAGGTGCAGCACGAGTTCAAGACGAAGGCCGACTCTGAGAAGTTTCTCGCGAGCGTGCGGCCATACTGGCATCATAATTGCATTCGATTCGGTTTGCTCTACCTCAGCGAGCGGGGGTGCATGCAGCTGCTGCGATATTTCGCGCGAACCTCTCCCTTCTGCGCCGGCGCGCTGCGCATGATCGCTCGAAGCGACGTGTGGCAGCGTAGAGCATTCCTGGAAACGCAGCGCCGGCGTTCGTTCCAGTGGTTCGTCGATTATTTCAGCCTTAGAAACCACGTAGGCGGAGAGATCTTCTGAGACGCACCGGCAGCGTTCTTCGGAACCAGAGGAGGTGACGTAATGGCACTTTCCTTCGAACTCCTGCGCGCGGAGGATCTGCTTGCCTTGCGGATCGACACCGTGAACATCCGCCTCGATGCAGCGGATCCGAAAAATCCGGTGCTTGTCAGAGAGCATCCCAATCATCCGGCGTATCTGATCGTGCAGTTTCCGCCGCAAGCCATCGCAGAAAAAGCCTACTTTGAAGTAGCAAAGAACGTTCCGGACAGTTCGACGCCGCCGCAGTCGGGGGACGATCCGCTTGACCCGCCCGGCAGCGTCCCCGTGCGAATGAGCGGCGCAAGCCGCTTGGTGTTTCGGTTGCCCAAGAGCGTCGAGCACGTTGCATTTCGCATGGACGCGCTGTTGGACTGGTCGGCGTTCGATCTGGTGCTCTCCGACACCGCGCTTGGGAAACCCAAGGCGCCGCCGATCGTCGCGCCTTCCGCACTGGAGACGGCGCTCGAGATTCCGTATCGACTGTTCCTCTCCCCGTGCAATGACGTCGGATGGGCGCATGCGCACGCACCGAGCACGCATGCAGGCCGCACGGAACTGTGGCACACCCGCATCGGGAAGGTCGTCAGCGTTCAAACGAAGACCGGCTCCCGGAGCGAAGTCGTCGAGGCCGGCATCAAAGACACGGTTCCGCTGCGGGCGATTTGGTCACCTGATTTTGCCGATCATGGTTTGTTGCCGAGCCCGGCCGACGACGGGCCGTTCCTCATGGCAATGTCGCCACGCGATCGCGCGGAGATCGTCATTCTCACGTCCGGGGCTTCCGGTTACTACGTGGAAGACTTTCAACGCCATGTGAGTCCGTGGGTGCCGCAGCCGATACTTGCCAGCCGTCTCTTTCTCTCCGCATTGGGCGGGTGGCTCAGTTCGCGCGGAAGCTGGCCTCTGCAGCCGGCGTATACGCCGTCGAACGGCGGTGAGACGCAGCAGCTGGAGATCAGCGAGTGGGTGCATCTTGCAACGCAGGCTCGCGATCACTACGTCCGCGTCGTGTACGAAGGGTTTCTTTATCCGTTCGGACATCGCGCCTCGCTGATCAAGGTCACCGAACGAAAAGTGGTGCCCGCGGATGGAGCGCTCGTCGATTACCCGACGGCATACTTGAAACAGCACATGTACGTCGTCGTGCGGGAACGCGAGAAACGTTACACGCCGGCGTCGTACACGTACGCCGGCCGGGAGATGCCGCTCCAGCGTAGCATTCGGATCAACACGCTGATCACGCCGGACATCGACAAACCGTCGTACATTCCCGACGGCTCCGCCGATCCGTCCTCTTTCTGGATCGACGTCGGCAACGCAGGGTATCCTTTTCACGTCAGCGGCATAGATCTGGCCGGACGCACGATCGATTTTCTTGCGCGACTGATCTTCGTCGCGGAGAGCGAACCGAATCCGTCGGCCGTGCAGTCCGCGTACAAGTCGTCGGGAGACGCACGCTTGTGTTCGGTGCGCGGGCAGAAAGTCGCGTACGCCAATCCGGCAGCGGGCGATACGGAGCTGAAGACCACCGCGCTGTTCTTCGACACGGAGTTGCTGCAGAACGCGCCGCCGTATCCCACCGTACCGTTTGTGCCGTATCTGGATCAGGCCGGCGTGGGCGTGCCTGCGCTGGAGCGCCTGACGGGAAGCGCGACACCCGTAACGATTCAACTCTACGGCGAATATCTTTCAACCGGGCTCGACGCGAATGCGGCGGTTTTCGCGCAGATCGCGAACCCGCAGCCGAGCTTGCAATTCAGTGCCGACAAATCCGGCGGCTTCGCAACTCCGAACTTGACGCTGACGGCGCTGTCGGCAAAAAAGGGACTCGTTGCGGGCAGCCCGGGCGATGCGGCGCACGGGATCATCAAGCCGAAAGAGTTCTTCGGCGACCTCAGCGCGCAGCTCTTCGGAACCGTTCCGCTGCAGGCGCTCATCAAAGTCGATGGCGGCGGCGCGGCGCCCGCCGACAAGAACGCGCCCGAAATTCGCTCGGTTCTCAGTCCCAACCGCAAAAATCCCGATGCGCTGATCACCAAGATCGCGTGGAGCCCGCAACTCGTCGCGTACCACAACGATCCGGTTCGCGTCGACTTCGATCAAAACGGACAGCAGTCCGCGCTGACGCTCGACGCGAAGTTTACGACGAGTCTCAACGGCGCGCCGCCGGAGTCGAGCATCAAGGGCGAACTGACCAATTTCGCAGTAACGCTCATGGACGTCGTGGGAATAACGTTCAATTCCCTCAAGTTTACATCCAACAACGGTCAGAAGATGATGGTGAAGGCCGATCTGCCCTCGACCCATCCGATCGGGTTCGAAGGAGAGCTCGCCTTCATTCAACAGCTCGCCGATATCTTGCCACCGGGAATATTCGGCGGAAAAGGTCCATCGATAGATCTGAAACCCGACAAGATTCGCGTTACGTATACGTTGGGGTTGCCCTCGGTTTCGGTCGGCGTCCTGGCGATCCAGGGAATGTCCATCATGACGGGATTAGATCTGCCGTATCTCGACGGCAAACCCGAGCTGGAATTTGCCTTTGCGAGCCGCAGTTCGCCGTTTCTCATTACCGTAGAATGTTTGGGAGGCGGCGGTTTCGTTCACTTGGTCGTCGACGCCGACGGAGTCCAGATGGTGGAGGGCGCGTTGGAGTTCGGCGGCCAGTTTTCGCTGGATCTGGGAGTGGCATCCGGCGGCGTGCGCATTATGGCGGGCATCTACTTCCAACTTACCGGCACGAGCACAGTTATCTCCGGGTTCGTCGACGTTTCCGGTGAGGTTTCCGTTCTCGGCATCATTTCGATATCGCTCGATCTCAATTTGACGCTGACCTACAAAGTCTCCGACGGAAAAAAACTCGTTGAAGGCCGTGCGACGCTCACGGTGGCGGTGCACGTGCTGTTCTTCAGCGCCTCCGTGCAGGTTTCGATGGAGAAAAGCTTCGCCGCCGACGGTGGCGATCCGCGCATTCACGAGGTGCTTACGGCGGCGGATTGGTCCGCGTATTCGGATGCTTTTGCGTGAATCGGAGCTAGCGATATGGCGAGCCAGACCTATGTCTTCGTTGTTCTTCCGAACGGGATCACGACCGAAAAGGAACTTCGCCTATCGATTTACCTGACCCCAAGGCTCACTCAGGGCGCGACGCTCGCCGCATTTCCCGATATTCTGGGCTGGCCTGCGTCGATTCAAACCGGCGGACTGGAGTTCGAGTTTGCGTGCGCCGGCAAGAAGATCACCGTTCCGGCCGATCGAACCGTGCTGCGCCCGGACGTCTGGAGCGAGATCTTTACGCCGTCAACGTTCGTGGAACGCTATACGATACCGGACTTCGACAAACGCGTGATCGTCTCGTATCCCGTGCGCGACGCGATGGCTTATTTCAAATACGCATATCAGGCTGCCGGGAGCGGACGCGCTGCTTCGCAGGGTCAGCGCGGCGGTCTGCGGACACTGCTGCGTGACTTGATTTTTCGCAAGGGAAGCGCATCAACGCTGGATGCCGAGCTCGCGCAGATGCGCGTCGCGTTGTGGAACGAGCAGCATTCCGGCTCTGAAACGGTCGGCGGCGCCGTCGCAGGGACCGTGGCAGAACTACACGCGCCGGTCCCGCCAGACGGCGTTCCGACGGTCTTGAATACACCGTCGAACGCCCACGACGTGGCGACGCGCTTTGCGCTATTTCATCACATGCCCCCGGCACCGAATCGCCCGGCGCTGCCGCAGGACGAAACGGATTTTGCAAAGACGCTCGACTTCCATCGAGCCTTGACTACGCTGAATTCGTACCCTGCACTGATGCGCGCGCTCGGGTTGGTATTCGACGTCGAGCTGCCAAGCAGTTTCTGCGCGAATTCCCCTGCCGGAGGCACCTACCAAACCATTGCGCTGACGAAGATCATTCCGGGTTTCGGGTGGAAGCTGACTCCCCATTTTTCGCTGCCCGTAACCTCGTACGCACGCGACAACAATTCGTTCCGGACCGCTCCGGCCACCGCCGCCACAACGCCTGCCGGAGACGCTTTCGTGCCGGGCGACGTCGTCGGTGGATTTCTTGCGCTCTCGCCAAACAGCTTCAACTTACTGCAAGTCGATCTCGACGGCGGGCTGCTCAAGGCACTGGCACTGGCCGACAATGCCGAGAACGCGCGCAATCAATCCGTTGTCGGAGACAGTCTGCCTGCGTTGCGCTCCTCCGGGATCGCGCTGATTGCGAACGGCCGCGGCATGCAGCTCCTGCAATCCATTGCGGAGAATAAAGCTTTCGATGAAGCGCTGAATGCGAACGCACCCCTGCCGCGCCCGCTGAACGCCCGGGACGTGCTTCGCGGGTTTCGCATAGACGTCTGGGTCTCGCGTACGCAGCAGTGGTACTCACTCCATCGCCGCAATTCGCACTACCGCTTCGGTTCGGACCTGAGCATTGAAGTCGACCTGAACGACGAAGAGGGATTTCAGCAACCCACCGCCATGCAGCCGGCCGACGACCCGACGCGCAAACCGGATCCGACGGCAACCACAGCCGGCATTCCACAGCCCGCGACGGATCTATACGTCCACGAGCGCATAGCGCGCTGGGAGGGTTGGAGCTTGAGCGCGCAGCGTCCCGGGCTGGCCCTCAACCGGAGCGCCGATCCGGCGATGGCGACGACACCTGATCCGACGCTGAATCGACCGATGACGCCGTTCAAGATGGTCGCCACGTTCGCGGCCGTGGCGCGTTCGCTTCCCGAGCTGCGTTTCGGTTTGAAATACCGGCTGCGCGCGCGCGCCGTCGACTTGGCCGGCAACAGCATTCCGCTGAACAGTCCTATTGCGGCGGAGCTTGCGGCGCCTGCAAACGGTGCACTGCTTCCGTATTTGCGTTTTGAACCAATATCGCCGCCGCTGCTGATTCTGCAAGAGCCGACGCAAGGCGGCGGCACGCTGGAGCGCCTGGTGATTCGCTCGTTCAATGCCGGCGAGGCATCCGATCGCATCGTGACGACGGACGCGGATCACCGTCACGTAGCGCCTCCTAGAGTCTCTGAGCATGTGGCAGAGCAGCATGGGATGTTCGATGACGCGCACGGTACGATCAGCGGCAGCCAGAGTACGTACGATACGATCGTCGCGCGGGACACCTACGAGATACCGCAGGAAAGCGGCGTACCGATCGAACCTGCGCCCTCGCTTGCCGTCGAGTACTTTCCCGACCCATTCGCGCGCGGTGCGGCATTGCGCAATCTGCCGAATGCGCCCGACGATACCGGCGGCCGGCTCGTTAACGATGCGCTCGAGTATGCCGTGCTTCCGGACGTGCAGGCGCGCGCGGGTTCCGTTACCTACATCGACTTCGGCACGCAGTGGCCGCAACGCACGTCGTTCTTGTTGACGCTCGTCGAAGGAAGTGCGTCACCGGAATGGGACTCCGCCAACCGTGAACTGACGCTTTCGATGCAAAAAGGCGCGGTGGTCGAGGTAGAGTTGAGCAGCTACCTCTTCGAGGGGGACTTGGCGCAGATGGGCGTCTGGGGTTGGTTGCGCGAGCTCTTCGCCGCCGCCGAACTCAACGCGATGCAGGGCGGCAGCGCGGCATACCAGCTGGGGATCACAAGCGACGTCATCGCGCTTCTGACCCGTTTGATCCTGGAAGGCGGCCACGACATGATCACGCCCGCGCGAACGCTCACGCTCGTTCATGCCGTACAGCAACCGCTCGCACATCCCGAATTCGTACAGCTGCCGGTCGTTCACCAAGCCGCCGATCCGATTCTTGCTTCAGCGCTTCGCAATTCATTCACGCCGATTACGGCGTGGCGCTCTCGCGGATCGCATTCGGTCGTGCTTCTGGGGGCTCTAAAGATCGACGGTCAAACCACCTCGAAGATCGACCTCGAAGCGCGTTGGCTTGAATACAGCGACGACCCATCACAACCTGCTCCCACGCGAACGTGGAACACGCACGCCGTCGAAACCATTCCGCTCGCCACCGTCGCACCGGGGCCGATTTACTCCGATGCGAGCGCGACGCGCATGGTCGGCGTCTACGTGCCGCCAGTCGACACGCTATGGTTCTGCGCGCCAATCGACGAACTCGCGGGCGTGGAGACTCCGCCGGCGGTCGCCGCGCCGCTCCATCGCTTCGACGACACCAAGCATCGCTGGGTACGCTATACCGCAATTGCGACCACGCGGTTCGAAGAGTATTTTCCGCCCGGATTGGACTTCACCAGAACCGGTGAGCCGCTCATGGTCGACGTTCCGGCTTCAGCGCGTCCGACGGCTCCCGACATTGCATACGTCGTGCCGACGTTCGGCTGGGAGCGACAGGAAAGCAGCAACGTGAAATCGAGCGTGCGCTTCGGCAACGGATTGCGCGTGTATTTGAACCGCCCGTGGTACTCATCCGGAGAAGGCGAACTCCTGGGAGTAGTGTTGTGGAACGGCGCAGTGCCGGCGCCGGACTACGCCACGCGCGAGCAGTTCAAATCGTGGTTTACGCAATGGGGAAACGACCCCATCTGGAACACCGGAGCGATCAACGAGGTGCCGGGCACGGGCGACTTTCCGGGGGCCGCAACCAGTGCAGCGCAGCTCTTGCTGGAAGAGACGGCACAGCCGTTCGACGTCGCCGGACATCACGTCGAGTTCGACCTGGAGCGGCATCTTTGGTATTGCGACATCGAGTTCTACAATCCGTTCTCGTACATGCCGCTGGTTCGCATGGCACTGGCGCGCTATCAACCGCATTCGATTCAAGGTGTAGAGCTCTCACGCGTCGTTCTTGCGGACTACGCGCAGCTGACGCCGGATCGTTCGGCGGTGGTCAGCATCGATCCGGCGGACACGCGACGCGCGCAAGTCTTCGTGGGCGGCATCGCCCCACAAGCGCCGCTGTCATCGTCGATTGAGGTCACGATCGAACGCCGCCTTGCGAACATCACGAGCGATCTGGCGTGGGAGGTGGCGCCTTCGAGCGTCGTTCAAGTGCTTGAGAACTCGCCGGACGCGACGGAACCCGACGCCGTACTGTGGTCGGGCAGCGTGGTTTTCGTCAAGGCGCCGGCACCCGGACAGTACCGAATCGTCGTGCGAGAGTTTGAAAGAATCCAGATCGACGGCCCTCCGGAAAAACTGTCCACCGGTGAGCGTTTGGTGTACGTCGCGATCGTACCATACGACTATGCATCGTCATAGCGACGGCGGAGCAAGATGCACATGATGGAAAGCCTTTTCCCTCAAACCCCCGTGGCGATCTTCGACGAGTTCTTGGTCGCACAGGAGTGGCGCGCATTGCTGGAGTTCACGTTGGATCGCCTTTCGCAATTCACCGCCACGCAAGTCATCAACGAAAGCGGCGAAAACCGGCTCGACCATCATTCGCGCCGCTCCCGCGTATTGTTCGACGTCGACTGGCTCGAGCCGCTCTTCGTCGAACGGATTCGGCAGTTCTTGCCGCAGGTGTGCTATCGGTTGGGACACCCGTGGTTCGCGCCCTCGCGCGCCGAGGTTCAGCTCACTGCAACCAACAACGGCGAGTATTTTCGCATGCACACCGACAACGACGCCGGCGAGGTCGCCGGGCGGACGATCACGTTCGTCTATTTCTTTTATCGCGAACCGCGCGGCTTCAACGGCGGCGAACTAAGGATTTACGACACGAGCCGAAACAACGGCAGCCCGGTCGCCGCGGGCCCGTGCCGGGTGGTCCATCCGTTGCAAAATCAAATCGTGCTGTTTCCCAGCGGATGTTTGCACGAGATCCTGCAGGTGGAGTGTCGGTCGCACGATTTTTTGGACAGCCGGTTTACGGTAAATGGATGGTTTCACCGATGACTCCGTACGGATATCCGCCGGAGTACTATCACTGTTTGCTCGACGAACAACCGTACTATCTGGTGCCGCCGCGGCTCTACGGAAAGGATCCGAACGGACCGCTGATCGTCAATCCGCTGTGCTGGTTTTCGTGGCACGGCCCGCTTCCGCCCGACAAAGCCGCGCGCGCAACGTCCGCGGAGTTTCTTTACCCCGGAGAATGGATGGTATGGGTCGAGGACGCGGCTACGCGCGCACTCTGGCCCTATTGGCTGGAAGCGGAGTTCGCGGCGTATCTATCGGAGCTTGCACCGGGATACCCCGTAAAGAGGGCGATTCCGCCTCATGCAGTTTGGGTGCTTACGCGAGCGCAGATTCTCGTCCAGCCGAATTTCCCCGAGCAGCGTCGCAGGGAATGGATGGAGCAAATCTGGACCGGCGCGAAAAGTTTTGAGCGCGGATACACGAACGTGCCGGGATTGGTCCCGCCGTTCCATTTGGGAGCGATGCGGCGCTACTACCGGCATCATACGCGCCTGGGATCGTTCACGCTGGGCGACGGTCAGGTCGCGCGCCGTCACGTTGCGCACAACGACGGCGTCGCCCGCTTTTTTCAGCATCAACTCGTCCCCGCGGTCAGCGATATCGCAAGAACGATGGTGAAACCGTCGTACTCGTATTTGGCGGCATACGAGAGCGGAGCGCAGCTGGATCGCCACACCGATCGGGAACAATGTGAGTACAGCATTACGATGTGCATCGATGCGACGCCTGAGCCGCGAGCGCAGTCGCCTTGGCCGATCTACTTAGACATTCCCGAGGGCGCACTCGGCATCTGGCAATATCTAGGCGATGGTTTAATGTACCGGGGCCGTTATCTGCCGCATTATCGCACGCAGTTGCATGACGGCTGCACTGCGACGGCGCTGCTCTTGCACTACGTCGACAACAACTACGCGGGACAGCTGTGGTGAGCCGCCCTCGAGCGTTCACTCCAACAACGCGGTACTTGGAAGACGCCGCGGCGGCAAGACCGCAGTACACTTAACCTCATGTCGCTATACACAGTCAGCGAAATTCCCCTCGCAGCCATCACGGGAGTCCACGGGGGAACGGGAACACATCAGAACTCCAACTGGTTAATCGTGCCGGCTTCCGTGCCCGGAAGTTCGAACCTGCAGTTTACCGGCGCTTGGGTGCAAGTCAAGACGATGCTGTTCCTGATTAACGACAAGGTCGTTCCGAACTGGTTCGGCGTTGCGGTTCCGCACGGAGTCCAGGACTTCACCAAGGCGCACATCTTCTTTCACCCTATGCCTGCGCAGGCGGGTTACAAGGACACCGACTACAACAAAAACGCCGACCTCGCAACAAAGGCCGGCATGTGGCCGCAGCTCTTTTACTACATGGAGCGATTGGGTTACCAGCTCGATGGAGCACGGCGCAATCAGATCATCATCATGCCGTTCCTTACGAACGCGGCAACGGACACCCGAGTCTTTTTAGCTAACTGGCTCGATATCGTTACCGACATCCTTGCGGCCGTGCGCTCGGCGATGGACGCGGACGACGGAAGTTCGCTGGCTCTTTCACAAGTTGCCGTTTCGAGTTTCAGCATCGGCATCGTCTATTCGAACAGACTTCCGCCATTCTGCCGTAAATTTGAGTCCGTATCTAGCCGAAGTTTGGGATCTCGACGGGCTGTTCTCGAGCCTGCCGCAGCTGTCAACGAACTTGGTGAGCACCGCCCAATACCAGGCGATCAAGTACGATCAGCAGCCGTCGTCGGGGGCAGCCAACTACCACGTTCCGCTCGCCCGTTGGGCCGACTACGTCGCACCGCCCTCGACCGGTGAGCAGGTTCACGGACTGATTCGCGATTTTATGTTTTTGCACGCGGCTTCGATCAGCAACGTCGGCGACGTCATCAGCGGCGGGACGGGCACGACGGCCGTAGCCGGCGGGACGGGCACGACGCCCGTAGCCGGCGGGACGGGCACGACGGCCGTAGCCGGCGGGACGGGCACGACGCCCGTAGCCGGCGGGACGGGCACGACGCCCGTAGCCGGCGGGACGGGCACGACGCCCGTAGCCGGCGGGACGGGCACGACGCCCGTAGCCGGCGGGACGGGCACGACGCCCGTAGCCGGCGGGACGGGCACGACGGCTACGGGCGTACCCGGCGGCACGGGCACGACGGGCGTAGCCGAACTTACGCCTAACGCGGAACCGCCGCACCCGGCCGCTGCTCAAACCACGGCAACGGTTCATGCGTGCCGCTGTCAACATTGCCTCGCGATAGCCGGCATCACCGGTAATGTTTCCAATACGGCGATCACGGCCCTCACGGCTATCACGGCCGTTAGTTCTATCGTGACGAACCGCCGATAGTCGTAATTCTCCGTTCCAGCGAAATTCAGCGCTTCGACGAGCTGAGCATGACAAAGGTTTTTTTAGTTTGGCGTGCGCTCGAACACGTAGTTCAACACCGCGAGCAGTGCCGGCCCCGCGGTCTCGGTGCGCAGAATGCGCGGACCCAGGGAAACGATGTGCGCGCCGGCTTCGCGCGCAAGGGCGGCTTCTTCATGGGAAAAGCCGCCTTCCGGGCCGATCAGCACTAAGATGCGACGCGCATTCGAAACTAGTTCCGCGAGCGATTCGTGCGCTCGTTCTGTTTCCGCCAACTCCCATGGCAGCAGCGTGCATTCGTACCGCTCGAACGTCGAGATGAGAGATGCGAACGTCGCAGGTTCTGCGATGTTTGGGATGTCGCTGCGGCCGGACTGCTGCGCGGCTGTGCGTGCTAACCGACGCCAGCGTTCGAGTTTGGCGCCGCTGACCTGCGAGGGGATCGTGCGTTCGGACTGCAGCGGTACGATCGCCGCAGCGCCGAGCTCGGTGAGTTTCTCGACGACAAAATCCATCTTGCTCGCCTTCGGAATGCCTTGCGCCACGGTAATGTTCGGAAGTCTGCTTACCGTCTGCTCGATGGCTCGATCGAGCGTCGCCTGCACGCGCGATCCCGTGGTTTGAATAGTCGCTTCGAAACAGCGTGCGTGTGAGTCGATTACCTCGATCCGCTGGCCTTCACGCATGCGCAGCACATTGACGATTTTGTGTGCATCGGATCCATCGAGTGAAACGATGTCGCCAATTTCGAAGTGACCGTCGAGAAAAAACCTATTCAGGCTTGAACGCGTCCTTCACTTTGTCGAAAAACGAACGCTCCTCGCCGGCGTGATCCGATCCCGGCGGCGGCGCCGCGCGCGCGTACTCCTTGAGAAGTTCCCGTTGATGCTTGGAGAGTTTGGTGGGCACCGCAACGTGAACGGTCACGATGTGATCGCCGCGTTGACTGCCGCGCACGCCCGGCATTCCGTGACCGCGCATGCGGAACGTCGTACCGCTCTGCGTGCCGGCGTGCACCGTCAGCGCAAGGTCGCCCTCCAGCGAGGGAACCATCGCCTGCGCGCCGAGCGCCGCTTGCGCAAAGCCGATCGGCACGTCGACATACGTGTCGAGTCCGTCGCGTTTGAACAGCGGGTGCCGCGCAATGCTCAAATACACGTACAAATCGCCGGGCGGACCACCGCGAATACCGGCTTCGCCGCTGCCGTTGATGCGGATGCGGCTGCCGTCGTCGACGCCGGCGGGAACTTTTACCGTGAGCCTGCGCTCCACTTCGCGCCGTCCGCGACCCGCGCAACTCTGGCACGGTTGCCGAATGACTTGCCCCTCGCCGCCGCACTGCGTGCACTGCGATTGCGTCACGAACTGCCCCAGCGGCGTTTGGCGCGACATGCGCATGACGCCGCTGCCGTTGCAGCGATCGCACGGTACGACCAGCGTGCCGGGCGCCGCGCCTGAACCGTGACACTCCTCGCACTGCGCGAGATGATTGAAGTGGATCTCGCGCGACGTGCCCGAGAATGCTTCTTCCAAAGTGATTTCGAGATCGTAGCGCAGGTCCGATCCGCGCGCAGGCCCGCTGCGCCGGGTTTGCGTTTGCTGGGCGCCCATCCGGTCACCGAAAAAAATATCGAAGATATCGCCGAAGCCCGAACCGCCGAAGCCGTTTCCGAAGCCGAAATCACCGAAACCCGCACCCGAACCGGGTGCGCCGTTTCCGACCGTGCCGAACCGATCGTATTGTGCGCGCTTGTTGGGATCGGAGAGCACTTCGTACGCTTCGTTGATCTCTTTGAACCGGTGCTCGGCTTCGGCTTTGTTGGAAGCGACGTCGGGATGATGCTTGCGCGCGAGCGAACGATACGCGCGCTTGATATCTTCGGCGTTCGCGCCGCGGCTCACGCCGAGCACTTCGTAAAAATCCTTGGTCGGCATGCGGCGGTTATTTTATCTCGACGTCGGAGAGCCGTTCCGACAACGTTTCGGCGGTGCCCGAAGCCAACGCCATCAATCGCGCGTACGGCATGCGGCGCGGACCCAAAATCGAGAGCATGCCGATAGCATGCGCGCCGAAGCGATACGGCACCGTCACGATGCTGAAGTCCGTCATCTCCTCCACGCCCATCTCGTGCCCGATCTTTACCGCGGGCGATTCAATGTTAATCGAATCCGCCACCACGTCGTAGAGCGTCTTCTGCTCTTCGACGATGCGCAAGATCGAGCGAAGTTTGCGCAGATCGTGAAATTCGGGCTGATCCAAAAGGTTCTGCGCTCCCGACGCCGTGAGCGGCTGCTGCTCACCCGAGCGCACGCTGCGCAGTGCGGAAAGCACCGCGTTCTTGAGATCGTCGTGCAATCCCAAGGCGTTCGTCGCTGCTGCGACGTCCGCATCGGCGATTTCCCGCAGGACGCGATTGCCCAAACGCGCGTTGAGCGCATTGGAAAGATGCGTGAGATCGTCCGGCGACACGTCTGCGGCGAGTTCGAAGAGCGATTGCGCCGAAACGCCGAACGAGGTCACGACGATCGCGACGCCGGTGCGCGCAGAGAGCCAAATCAATTGAATGTGCCGGAACGTCGTCGTTTCGGGCGCCGGTTTGGTGACGAACGCCAAATTTTTCGAGAGGCGCCCGAGCAATCGCGTCGTGCCCTCGATGACCTCGTCCAGTTCGCGGCTGGCGTCGCGCAATTCGTCGCGGATGCGTTGCCGGTCGTCCGTCGAGAGGCGTTCGGGCTGCATGAGTTGATCGACGTACAGTCGATAGCCCGCGTCTGAAGGCACGCGGCCTGCGGAGGTATGCGGCTGCACCAAGTAGCCGCCCGCTTCCAGCTCCGCCATCTCGTTACGCACCGTGGCAGAACTCACGCCCAGATTGTACTTGTGCGTCAAGGACTGCGAGGCCACGGGCTCGGCCGTAGCGATATACTCGTACACCACCGTGGCCAGGATGTAGGCCTTGCGTTTGTCGAGGTCGCCTGAGGGCGCGCTGCCTTCCGGTCCGCCGCTATTCATCATCCTATCTTAGCAATCTCGGCAAGAGAGTGCCAAGACTTTACTACTGCATACGCCGCAAGGGGCGGCTGGGCATGCCGGTCCCGCTTGGCTCAACGGATGCGAACATTCATCGCCCGTGCGGCCCCAACGATTGCGGCGTGGCTGACACTCAGTTCTTCAATATCTCCAACGGTGATGGTCGTGCGATCCCACAGGCCTAGCGTTCCCCAGCGCCCATCGCAGTACGACCACCATTTAATGCCGACAAACGCGTTCCGCTCGTATATTCGCAACGCCCATGCTTGCGTGATCGTGTAGTCGCGCGTGATGATCCGTGACGGGCGCAGACGCCGGCGCTGTATTTCGTTGGGGTCGTCAAGATCGCATATCGAAGAAACGTCCGGCATATCATACCAGGCAAGCACGCGGCGGTCGCCGCTCGGAAGCGGACGGAGCATTGCGGAGCTCCATTCTTGCCGATACTTGCCGCGATAGAAGATTTCGGCGCACACGCCTTCGGCTGTATCGCCCGCATACAGCACGTCATAGGATGCCGGATTGTCGATGCGGCCAGCGCCTTGCGGCGGAATATAGAAAACGCCGCCCTGCTCATGGGGGGCGGCGCTCTGATTGTAATAGAGGACTCGATAGAGCCTCAAACCAGAACCCCGGCGTAGAGCGCATCCAGCGCTTGCGTAATGCGCGCGGCGCCTTGAAGCGCAAGCGCATTGAGCGGCGTACTATTACCGAGCAGAGGCTCGGGCGCGGTCAGCCAGGGGCCGATTTCGTCGGGATGCATAACGCGCAGCGCCCGTTCGAGGACGTATTCAACATCACTGATGCGTCGCGCCAGTTCGCCGCTGATGCGGTCCTTGCCGCGTGCGCAGCGGCTGAGTTGCGCTTTATCAACCCCGAGCATGTCGGCGGCCGCCGCCAGCCCGACGGCCTTGACGACCCGCTGAAGTTTGGCATCCACAGCTATTTCCATCGGTGCCGACGACCGGACGATGATGGATGCTCGCAATGCCGGAGCCCAGGGCGCCAGGCGGCTCCGGCGGCTGACGCTCGATTTTCGCGTGGCGGTGGTCGACGCCATGAGGACACTCCTTTCTTTCCATTATACCTCAACGGGTACCGTTGAGCATACAGATACCGCCGGCGGCCCGTTCCGAGTAGTCCATGGCGTTCCAGCCAAGCGCGCCATGGTTCACCGTGCGCGGCTGCGAGGCGCCCACCCAGCTAATTCTTGTGCGATTTATTCGAGCCGTGCAGGCGCTGCCACTCAACGATCCGCGACGTACATGCGGCGCATGCAGTTTTACCGACGACGGGCTCCTTGGCGCAAATGAGACGCAACCCGAGATCGCGTGCGCGACAGCCGCGAGCTCAACGATGACCATTGCGGCGCCGCTCGGCAAAGCCTGTCCTGAGCGAAGCCAAGGGCAGTCGTTCCACAAGCGAAGTCCTGAGCTGTCGGAGGGTCGCGATAACAAAAAGCGCCGCTTCGACGGGCTCAGCGTGACAAGATGCGAGGCACGATGGCCGGCGAGCTGTCACTGCAGGCCGCGAGGTCGCGCCGCCATGAGCGCGGTCACTGCATGACGCGATCGACGGCCTCTGAGAGTTCCGGCCAAGACAGTTCACCGACCGAAACGTACCGCACGTTCCCGTCGGCATCCAAAACGACCGTGTCCGGCACCTCGGAGAGCGAGTAGGCTGCGTAAATCTTGCTTTGCCGATCGCTGATGACGGGCAGCGAAAGATGCGCCGCGCGCAGGTACGCGTTTGCGGTTTGAGGATCTTCGTTCCAATCGACCGTGATGACGCGAATCCGGTCGCCGTAGGCGCGGCTCAGCCGCTCGAAATACGGAAGTTCCACCGTGCACGGCGGACACCATGACGCCCAAAAATTGATGATGACGGGTTTGCCGCGCAGTTGCGAGAGCGGCCGGTTGCCTTGCACCGTCGGAACGGCAAAGTCCGGAGGTGGCGCGCCGTAGTGCACGGAGGCAAGGCCTGTGGCGGTGACGGCCGTCGCCAGCACGGCGGCAAGAACGTTCACGTCCACGTTTTCGGCAGGCATGCGCGCCGATTCCCGGTAAACGGCACGAATGAACGCCGCCGAATCGATCGAAGCGCTCTCGCAGGAAAGCCGCCGTTTTCCACCCGCGCCGCAATTCGCAGCGCAGGCGAACGCACAGGCGGGCATCTACGCGGAAGCCGAGCGCGATTATCTGGAGTTTTGGGCCTCTTGGGCGCGCAAACTCGAATGGATGAAACCCTTCACGCAGACGCTGGAGTGGAACGAGCCGTTCGCGCGCTGGTTCGCCGACGGGGAGCTCAACGTCAGCGTGAATTGCTTGGACAGACACGTTCGTTCGGGCAACGGGCAGAAGATTGCGTACCACTACGAGGGCGAACCCGGCGATCGCTGGACGATCACCTACGCGCAGTTGTTGGACGACGTCTGCCGTTTCGCGAACGGGCTGCGCGCGCTGGGAATCAATAAAGGCGACCGCGTCGCGATCTATATGCCGATGATTCTGGAACTGCCGGTAGCGATGCTCGCGTGCGCGCGCATCGGCGCGCCGCATTCGGTGATCTTCGGCGGGTTCTCGCCGGACGCGATCGTGGATCGCGTCAACGATGCGCAGTGCGTCGCCCTCATTACGGCGGATCAAGGCTGGCGGCGCGGAAAGAAGATTGCGCTCAAGCGAAACTGCGACATCGCGATGGAGCAGACGCCGTCCATCAAACACTGCATCGTCGCCAAACGCGGCGGCGATCCAGTCTTCATGCACGAGCGACGAGACCTGTGGTGGGACGAGGCCGTACGCAATCGATCGACGCAGTGCGAGCCCGAACGCATGAATGCGGAAGATCTGCTGTATCTGCTCTATACCAGCGGAACTACCGCGAAGCCGAAAGGCATCGAACACACGACCGCGGGCTATCTCACGCACGTTACCATGACGCACAAACTGGTCTTCGATTTGAAAGAAGACGCCGACGTGTACTGGTGCGCCGCCGACATCGGATGGGTGACGGGACACTCGTACATTGTGTACGGCCCGCTCGCGAACGGCGCGACGAGCGTGATCTACGAAGGTACGCCCGATTACCCCGACAAGGACCGTTTGTGGGATATCGTCGAGCGATACAAGGTCACGATTCTCTACACGGCTCCCACCGCGATTCGCACGTTTATGAAGTGGGGTGAGGAGTATCCGCGCAGGCACGATTTGCGTTCGCTGCGTCTGCTGGGTTCCGTCGGTGAACCGATCAATCCCGAAGCGTGGATGTGGTATCGCGAGCACATCGGCGGCAACAACTGTCCGGTCGTGGATACGTGGTGGCAAACCGAAACCGGCGGGATCATGATTTCACCGCTGCCCGGCGTTACATCGACGCCGCCCGGCAGCGCGACGTATCCGTTGCCCGGAATCGCCGCGGACATCGTGAACGATCGCGGTGAATCGGTTCCATTCGGCGGCGGCGGCTACGTCGTTCTCACGCGGCCCTGGCCTGGAATGCTGCGCGGCATTTACGGCGACGACGAGCGCTACAAGCAAACGTACTGGTCCAAATTTGCGCACAAATATTTGGCTGGGGACGGCTGCCGGCGCGATTCGGACGGCAACTATTGGTTCATGGGACGCATCGATGACGTGATGAACGTGAGCGGCCATCGCATCTCCACGACCGAAGTGGAAAGCGCGCTCGTGGATCATCCCAAAGTGGCCGAAGCGGCCGTGTGCGGCAAAATCGACGAGATGACTGGACAGGCAATCTATGCGTTCGTGTCGCTGCGCGGCGGCGACAAAGGCTCAACGCAGTTAGGCGAGGAGCTGCGGGATCACGTCGGCGCAAAGCTCGGAAAATTCACGCGCCCTAAATACGTCACGTTTACGCAAGAACTGCCGAAAACGCGCAGCGGCAAAATCATGCGGCGACTCCTGCGCGACGTGGCTGAAGGTCGACAACTCGGCGACACGACGACGCTTGCGGATTCGAGCGTGGTCGAAGAACTGAAGGAGCGCGCCAAGGTCGAAGTGACGAGCGAAGAGTAGCCGCTACGGCTTGCTCGGCCAGGGTGCCTTTCCCGCGAGAACGTCTCGAACCGATTCAGTCGGATAGCCCACGCCCGCGAACAGACTGTCTTGCCAGGCCAGCACGGAAAGATCGCGCAGTTCCGCCGCGCCGGCTGCCAAGCGCGATGCGGCGAACCGCACGGCTTGCGGAGAACCGCTTGCGAAACCGCCGGATTTTTCGATGGCGTACAACTGCGGCACGGTTGCGTTGGTTTGCGCCAAGTATTGCGAAATAGCGCCCATCATTTGCGTTTGCGAAATTAACGCGGTCGGCGGCGCATACGCGGATCGCGCGCGCATCAAAGCCGCAACCTGCGCTTGCGTAACGCGCTCGTCGACGAACGTTGATTCGAACGCGGCGTGCGTGGTGCGCGCCTGTGTGTACCCTTGAGGATTCGGGTATCGTCCCCAACCATTGAAGTGCACCGTCACGTGCAGCGGCTGGGAAGCATCACCCACGTAGTGACCCCACATGCCGATATCCCGCTTGATGAGGCTCTCCTCGAACGTGCGGTCGCGCACAGCGCGTAGACGATCGGCCCGGCGCGCCGCATGACTCGCAGCGTAATTCTGCACGCGCCAATACGCAAAATCTTCGCGGACCTGTTGCCAGCCTTCCAATATCGTGTACGGCAGATACCCCTGCTTGTACTGATCGGTGCCGGCGCTACGCAGCGCGGTGTCGTACGCTTCACGATCTGCAGGTAAGCGGCGAAGCGAAACCGCACCGGCGATCGTGCCGTCGTCGAGCACGTCGACGTAATGGCCCGGATCTTCGTCGGCATCCCACGCTTTGCCCGAACCTTTCAAATCGTCCAGCTGCGGTCCGAGAAACGCAATTTCGTCCACGCTTGCGCGCGAGGAGAGAAACGCCGGCATGTTGGCCGAAAAGCCGGCTGCGGCCAAGCGATTGATGAGCACATGGCCTTTGGTTCCCCAGGCCGGCGCGGACAGCGTGCATGCGAGTATCGCGCAAACGAGCATGCAACAGAAACGCATCTTCACGGTGCGAAGAACCCGCTCAGCTCTTCCAGGTGCGATATACGCGTCGCCGGTGGAAGGGCGCGTAGAATGATCTCGCCGTACCGCGATGAAGCGGCACGTCCGTCTAATATTGCGACCAACCCCCGATCGTGTTTGCTACGAATGAGCCGCCCAAATCCCTGTTTGAGCCGAACGATCGCGGATGGAATCATGTAGCGATCGAAGCCGCTTTGGCCGCGCGCCTCGAGGGACTGCACGCGTGCGCGGACCAACGGATCCGCGGGCGAGGGAAACGGCAGACGATCGATGATCACGCAAGAGAGTTGATCGCCCACTACGTCGATTCCCTCCCAGAACGTCCCCGTCGCGAACAACACGGCGTTCGGCGTGGTGCGAAACCACTCCAGAATGCGGGAGCGCGGCAGTTCGCCTTGCAGGCGCACCGGGAACGCGATGCGCTCGCGCAGCAACGCGTACACTTCACGCAGTCGCGCGTATGAGGTAAACAGCACGAACGCGCGGCCGCGGCTGCGGTCCAAACATTCCTCCACTAGCGGCGCGGCAAGGCGTGAAAAGTCTTTGGCTTTGGGGTTCAGAGACGACGCGGCCACATACAAGCGCGCTTGTGCGGGATAATCGAACGGCGAGGGGGCGATGAGCTCCTGCGCGTCCGTCACCCCTAGCGACCCCTTGAGGAAATCGAACGCACCGTTTGCAACGCCGTCCGCATTCGCTATCGTGGCACTGGTCAGCACGACGCTGGGCGTGCGCTCGAAAAGCGCGGCGCGCAAGAAGTCCGCCACGTCGAACGGCGCGCTGTTGATCTGATAACGCGCGTCGTTTTCGCCGCGCTCCACCCATGCGATCGCCGTTTCCGGCGGAGATTTTGCGCGCTCGATCGTCGCTTGGTGCGCCAGAATCGCGCGCATCGCAAGATCGCGCCGGCGTTCGGCTTCGGCGGTGTTTTGCGGGCTTTTTCGGAGCGCATCGTGCCAATTGCCGTACAGCCAGTTTTCGAGCTTGTAGAGCGTCTCTTGCAGCGATTCCAGGGCCGGCCACGCGTCTTCGTTGGCGTGCAGCGGGTACCGATCGTCCGATATCTTCGCAAGCGCCGATTCCAGCCCACGCACGCCGCGTTCGAAGTCCGCATCGAAATAGCCCGGCAGCGTATAAGAACGGTGCAGTTTGCGAAGCATCCGGCCAACGGTTGAACGAGAGAGCGTTGCGGTCAGCGCGGCGGTCGCCCAGCGTTCGCACTGATGCGCTTCGTCCAAGATTGCAAAATCGTACGGTGGTATCAAACCGCCGCCCATCGCGAGATCCAGAAAAAACAGCGCGTGATTGACGACGACGATGTCGGCGTATTTGGCTTCGTCGCGCTTGCGGAAGAAATGACAGTCGCGGAAGTGCTCGCAGAATTCGCCCACGCAGTCGTCCGCGTCGGCATCCAATTGCTCCCACTCATCGCCCGGCGGCGCAAACGGCAACTCGGCGCGATCGCCCGTCTGCGTGCGGGCGCCCCACTCCCAGAGTTGCTGCATCGTGCGGGATGCGGCCAACAGGCGTTCCGAGCGCATGCGCTCCAATTTTTGCTTGCACAGATAGTGACTGCGCCCTTTGAGCAGCGTAATTTTGGCGCGCGCGTTCAGTGCACGCGTGACGAGCGGAATGTCCTTGTGGAAGAGTTGTTCCTGCAATGCAATCGTTCCCGTCGAAAGGACGATCTTTTTTCCGCTACGCAACGCCGGAACCAGATAGGCGAGCGACTTGCCCACGCCCGTTCCGGCCTCGACGATGGTGTGCATGCCTTCGAGAAATCCGCGCTCGATGAGCCGCGCCATCTGCAGCTGTCCCGGGCGCGTTTCAAAGCCGGAAAGCGCGCGTTCTATCGGACCGCCGGCCGCGAACACGTCCTCAATGGCGATCATCGTCTGGCATCTCCAACTGCGATTTGTACTGCGCACCGCTTTGCGTGTCGTAAACGCGCGCCATAACGGGTTTCGGCGGCCAAAAAATCAGAAACGTAAGCACGAACCCGGCAAACAGTCCCCCGACGTGCGCTTGCCACGATATTCCCGGCACGGCGAAGCTCCAGATGAGGTTGAGCACTAAGATGCCGATATTCGCGCGCACGAGATCCTTGCCGCGAGGGCCGAGCTTCAGGCCGATCGCGAACAGCGCGCCGAACAACCCGAAGATCGCTCCGCTGGCGCCGAGCGTCGCAACGTTTGCCGGCGAGAAATATACGACGCTCAAGCCGGAGATGACTAGGGCCACCATGTAGACGACCAGCGTGCGCCACGCTCCCAGCACGACTTCGATGAACCGCCCCAGCCAATACAGCGAGAGCATGTTGAGCCCGATGTGCGCGATGCTTCCGTGCAAAAAGGCACTCGTGAAGATGCGGTAGTACTCGTGCCGCACCAGAACATCGTTGGGCGAGAGCAATGCCGCGTCAATGGGCGTGCCCGCCGGGATGCCGCCGCTGAAAACGCCGGGGCCGCCGACGCGAAGTTCCCACAGATATGCGATGACGTTGATCGCAATGAGCGCGCGGGTGATCAAGCCGTAACCAATACCATGCGCGCAAGTTCAAGGGAAATGGCATGCCGGCGGTCGTGCACTTCAACGGTCATCGGACCGCCGAGCGGTGCTTTAGCGTGAACGCGTACGTTTGCGCCGGGCCGCAAGCCCACTTCGCCCAGATAGCGCAGCATCTCGGGCACTTCTTGCGTGACGCCCTGAACCACGGCATCGCTGCCGATGTCGACTTGGGCCAGAGGTACGCCGCAGCGCTGCGGATCGCTCAAATCTTTCGGCGGAATCGGCAAGCCGTGCGGGCAGACTTGCGGATCGCCCAAAATCGCGATCAGCCGCTGCTCGACATTTTCCGAGATCGCGTGTTCGAGCATGCAGGCTTCCTGCTGCACTTCATCCCACGGCATCCCGAGCACGTCGGTGAGCAGACGTTCAGCCAGACGATGCCGGCGCACGACACGAACGGCAACCTCCAGGCCTTTGCGCGTAAGGGTGACTTCCCCGCGCGCAACGTGCTTGAGATAACCCTCGACGGCGAGTTTTTTCAACATGCCTGAAACTGAGGCGGGCGCGACGCCCAGCTCCGAAGCCAAGCCGGACGTGCTCACACCTGGCCCTTCACGCTCCAAACGGTAGACCGCCTCTAAGTACTCCTCAGTGGACTCGGCGAAATGGCTATGTCCAGACATGCTCATCGTAAGGTTCGAGCCGTGCATGCATGGCGGCCTTCAACGCCGGATCCGCGAAACTCGCATCGATGGCGTTGCGCAAAAAGCGCATGAGGGTGCGGCGACCGCACAATCTCTCGACGTACGCATATTCATCGCTGATGCTCGTTCGAAAAAGCGCCGGATCGTCGGCGTCGATCGTAATGACGCATCCCGCTGCGTCTAACTGCACGAAGGGATGCGGCGCATCGGCGGGCGCGATGCCGGTCAGCATATTCGACGTCGGGCAAATTTCAAGCGGCGTTCCGCGCTGCGCAAGCAGCGCAACGACGGACGCATCTTCGAGGGCGCGCACGGCGTGACCGATCCGTTCTGCGCCAAGTACTTCAACGGCGGCGCGTACGCTCTGGGCGCCCGCCGCTTCACCTGCGTGCGCAACGGTTCTGAGTCCATGCGCACGCGCGAAGCGGAATGCTTCTTCAAACATTTCCGCGGGAAAGCGCGCTTCATCTCCGCCCAAGCCGATGCCAATCACGCCAAGCTCCTGCAAGTCGACAGCGAGCGCGGCGGTGCGTAATGCGCGATCGGCGCCGAAATTTCGCGTCAGATCGACGATGAGCGACACCGTTGGGCCGTCACGGGCGGCATCGAAAGCCTCGCGCATGGCTCGCACGCAGGCACGGACATCGATTCCAGGATGAAAAAACTGCCACACCGAGGGCGAGATGAAGAGCTCGGCATAGGCGACGTTCTGCGCGCACGCATCTTCGACGTACTCCGCAGCCAGCCGTCCGTAGTCGTCCGGCTGGGCAAGCGAGCGGCTTACGGCGGCAAAAGTCAACAAAAACTCGGCGAATGTGGCGAAGCGGTAAAGGTTCCCCGGGTTGGCGCGCTGGGGATCGGAGACTTCAGTCCCTGCGGCGAACGCTGGCGCGGGCTCTTCGGTGGCGTCGGCGTTATAGGTCAGCGCAACCCCGTGCCGGCGCGCGAGGTCGAGGAACGTAGAAGCGCGCAGCGTTCCTTCCAAGTGGCAGTGCAGTCGAAATTTCGGAACGTCGCGCAGGAATTCATCGGTCGTCATCGCGTATATGAGGTTCGCGAAAAGTCCCGGTAGACCGCCGCGGGGTGGAGCAGTCCGGTAGCTCGTCGGGCTCATAACCCGAAGGTCGCGTGTTCAAATCACGCCCCCGCAACCTGTACAGGTCCAATAATTGCAAAATTTGTTGGACCTGTTTTTTTTTTCATGGCGAATTTTTGGACCACCCGCACGCAGATTTGTCGTCCTTCTGTGATTTCTTCAGATATTCCGAACTCTGCAGGAACTAAGCGCCTATCAACGCTTTAGAACATCTGCTAAACATCTGCTATAGGTAGGACGTCGCGAACGCTTCGGCTGCCTTCATAAGATCTGTGAGCCGGGCGTCCATCCAGTCCTGGAACTCACGTGTGGTGTTCCGATCAATAGTGAACGCCCCCCAGTCTGGATTTTGGTCGACGCTGCCCGCATACGCGCGGCGCGGCGGGGTGCCGGCATGGCTGAGCGCGTTACGGATGTCGCTCAAGTCTGAGAATCGCTGACTTCCCGTGAGTGCGCCTAATTCAGCCGTCAACGTATTGCTGGGGTACGCAATCTGAAAAGCGCGCGCAACGTCTTTGGGGTAGGGTCGGGAACGCCTCGTGAATGCCGCACCCGACAGGCGGCCGAGCACGTCGATCGCGCGGCAGAGCGTCTCTAGTGCGGAAAGGGCGCACGTGAAGAATGAGAAGAGTCGGCGCTCCTGATCATACCGTTGGAGCGGTGGCGGCATAGTGCCGAACGTAAGCACACACTTCGTGTACGCCTGGTTCGCCTCGTTCGTCGTGCAATAGCGGTACGCCATTCCGTTCCACGCCTCGGTGAAAGTGGCAAGGTCAGCCGTGAGCCTGCGCGCTGCGCAATGGGACCGAACTCGCGCGAATAACTCGCGGAATGCGTGATCGGGAAAGTTCCCTGGCGGCTCAATGCCGAGTGTCGCCTGCATCGTTTTATCTTTCGTCAGTGCGAATGCAAAAGGTCCTTCACGAGCAGGGAAAAACACCGGGCTCCTGATGGCCATCCCTCTTGCGTTCCGTGCGAAATCGCTGTTCGTCCAGGCCTGGACGCGCGACATCGCCGGCGTCGGCCAAAACGCAGAATACCGCTATGTGGGGTCCGACGTGGCAGCAACCGCTATGGCGCGTTTTGGCTTCGCCTTCCGGCCCTTTTTTCGGTGCTATTCAAAATACCGCGTGCCCAGCTCCCAGTGTTCACGTTGCCCGGCTCGATGTTCGCACGCTTCTTCCTGTTGTTGAACTCAAGTAGGTGTCCGGCGATTCTGATCAACGCCGTCTCGATCTCGCCCTCGTGCTTCTTGTTCTTGATGATGTAGAATGAATAATAGACGACTGGGACTTAGCGTTCGAAGAGTCGACGAGATCGAGGTCTAACGAGTTAGCGACAGCGACTATCGTTCGCAGCGTCATGGGCTGCGGCTTCGACGCGCTGCCACTGACGGCTCGGGAGGCTGGCGCGATAAGCCGCTTCGTCCTGGCTCAGCCCCAGAGCAGCCCGTCTGGCACGGACGCGGCGAGCCACGATTCGCAACATTTGCTCGTAACTCGCGTGTCGCACGCTAGGAGCGTAGAGGGAACCCCGCTAATCAGCCACGACAATATCGTCGTCAACGCTGAAGGGGGATTTTGGCGCATGAAGGACATAGGTTGGCGTGAAGCCGCAGTAATGGTCCTGGAAAAGAGCGCCGGGTTCATGCACTACACCGACATTGCGCAGCAGATCATCGATGACGGGCTGCGAACTGAATACGGTGCGACGCCGGCGATGACCGTGAATCGGGCTATCCGCTCATCAATTCAGAGCGAAGAGGCGAATTCGCCGTTTATTAGCGACGGACATGGATACTATGGGCTCAAGACGTCAGTGCATCCACCAGGGCCAGTCCCGCCTATTGGCCCCCGCGAAACTGGCTTAGTGAACGCCTTTGGAATGTACTGGTCGCGCGATAGCGTTCAGTGGACGGCTTCCCGCCCGCGACTTTTCGGGCAGCAAGACCGAAGTCACGAAGGGGGGAGTACGAAGGTCGACTTCGGCCCTCAAAAGGGCGTGTATTTGCTTCACGACCGTCGGAAAGTCGTTTATGTGGGTCGGGCCACGGACCAACCAATGGGCATGCGTTTGCGGCAGCACATTACAGATCGGTTGAGCGGCCGTTGGGATCGTTTCTCCTGGTTCGAGGCATTGGCGACATCGGAGACTGGCGAGCTTAGTCCACCAACCCAGGAACAGTCGGCTTTCCGTTTGGATACCTTTATCGCGACGATGGAAGCGTTACTCATCGAGGCACTAGAACCGCCGCAAAACCGCAGACGCGGCGATGCTGATTTTCGTGCCATTGAATTTCTTCAGGTAGCCGACCCCGAGGTCGAGAACCAGAACATCATATCTTCATTATGGAAGAAGCTTCAGTCAAAGCAATGAACGTACCTCGCTTAGGCGGAATTTTTCGCGACACCGTACCTCGGCTGGGTCCGGAAGGCCGAAGCTTAGTCCGTGATTGAGGTTAGTTCGTAGCGTGGGGTCGGCCTTTGACCGATTTGTCGTCGATGAACCCTTTGTGGCTATCCGTCCAGACTTTGACGGAGAACATCTTGTTAACCCGCTTGATGAAGAACTGCGTAACGCTACGATATGCACGCCTGATCAATGGTCTTCAGGTTCTTCACGAGTCCCGCTATCGGTTGCCATTCCGCCGCACGGTCACTCTTGCTATGGCAGTGCCCCGGCTCCAGCACGGCTTCTGCGCCGCATCGTCCGCTACGAATGCGCAAGCGGGGGGATTGAGGTAGGGTTTCAAGACTTCCTCGAGGGGGTGGACGTGAATTATGTCCCGTACTTGGGCGGGTCGGGCCGCATTCTGCAGCGCGAAGAACCCATTATGGTTAGTCTGCGTTGGGAATTCCGCGCCTGCTGAAAAATGGGCACGGGTGTTCCTTGACTTGGCCCCTGCTGAACGTACCGCGGCGTTCGCCACTGACGCGCAAGAGAGAGCCGACGACCCTCGATGCAGCTCGGGCACCACGCGTTTCGGCTTTGGCGCCACCGACGGAACAACATGGGCCAGGCTTGCTGAAAACGACTTGCCAAGTCTCAGCATTTCCTTGTTACGCGAACACCACACTCATCAAAGGCATGCGGCGGCGCTGGTCTTTGGCGGCTCGTCGCCGGGCTACGGTTTGGCCCCTCCGGATCAGGAGTGAAAACGTGCCGGATTCGTCATACCGCCTGGGACTCTGAGCCGCAACCGCATTCGCAAATTTCACGGCATTCTTCGCGCACGCCTTCACCTGCGGCGCGAAGGCTTATCTGTGGCATACCGGCAAGTGGATCGACCGATGGCCTAACCCGGGGTTTCAAGGAGATAACGCCCGCTGTGGATTGGAGCCGTGAAGCCTTGTATGGCCGAGAATCTGAGGGACGGTGGCGGGACACTATGCAAGTGTGCCTGCAAGGTCACGTGATAACGGATGAAGCGCTGTTCTTGCCGGAATTGACGCGAGCCCGCTGTCCGAAGCATGGCGCGAAAACCATCACTGAGTGCCCGTCGTGCAATAAGCCGATACCGGCCGAGATGCACTATCCTAACGTGGTAGGCTTCAGGTCGGTGGAAATAAGATGCCGACGGAGTATTGCCAAAAGCGCGGTAAACGTATGGCCAGCATAGCGATAGAAGGCAGCCGACGCAAGGGCTGCCCCAATGTTTTAGCTGATAGCCTATACGATCAAGCGAACGGTAGCCGGTCCGTTATCGGGTCTGAGCGCGTAATTTATCCGACTGTGGGGAACCGATTCAAAATCCGTTCTCGAAACTGTTGGTAAGGACAGCCAGCTCGAATCGCTCTGTAATTCGGCCGCGTACACCGATCTCTTTACTGGACAATGGAAAGGGCGCTATTATTGAACCGGCGTTATTTGCTACTTGCTATTAAATGGACCAAAAGGCAATATATCGACCTGAACCCCCGCAACCATAGAGTCCCCTCGTGGTCATTCACGAGGGGACTTTTCGTTTTAGACCCTGCTTCCAGTCACGAACAAGATTGGAGGCTAAGCAGTGTCCCGATACCGTTCCGAACGGTTTCAAAACCCGAAGCACGGACATGCCATCCCTATCGCCGGGAAATGAAAAGACGGCGGTGTAACTCGTGGATGCTGAAATCTAAGGTCCTCGAGGTGCATTTGCAACTGCTCGGGGCCGCGCTTGGCAAAACGCAGCTTCCAATCGGGAAACGGACGTCAGGGAGAAATGGGCGGGATGCGTCTGCCGCCCCCTATGGCCACAAGGGTGCGGGAAGAGCGCGATGCTTTAGAGCGCAGCATCACGCGGGCGATGTGCAGAACGCTAAAACGCCATGCGGATCATTTTGGTCCTGGCCGCGGTCACCGTCGCGTTTATGCCGCCATATACGATCCCCATGTCTCCCTGTGGTCCGCAGGTCCTCATTCAAAACGATGACTGTGCAGCTGCACGGCGCTATGCGAACGCCATTGCCGAAACGCTGGGATTTTCCCAGGCCGTTCTCACGTGCGGCGGCCACATGATTGCAACGCTTCAGCAGCCCGTGCGGGCTCGCATGCCGGTCACAAGCAATCTTGTGGCGTATAGCGTTACCGAGAATCCGCCGTTCGCTCCGCTGCGCATCGGTAGTACGTTTGAAGTCCCGGACACTATTCCGTTTGCAGCCGCTAGCGGTAACATCGTAGCGTACGTGAAGCCCGATGCGCTACTGCTTGAATTTCACCCTGACAACGTGCTTGAAACCGCCTTCGCTCTGGAGGAATCGGGCATCGCTCGCGGCGACATGATTAGCGAAGATTCGGGTAGCGGATCCCTATTTGTCCGGGTCAAGCCCATTACGCTCGTGCAAATATTGAAGATTACGCGTATCGCTAAAAAACACCAGCGTTTGTATTCGACGTTGTACACGCGAACCGCGTTCATTTGGGATTGCGACGCTGCCATTGCTTCCTTGAGCGGACTGGTCCTAGCGCAAGCCCATGAACGCGCCCGCGTAATGGCGCAGGCTGCACATACCGGTTTGGACCGCTTTGTCGGGGCCGTCGATCCCGGCGGAAACGTCACAAACGCGATTTGTGGTTTGGGCAAAAATGCCACGATGCATCAGCTCGCCATCGCTTCGTTCCGTACGGCCGTCAATTCACAGCAAGGCCCTTCCCTATATGCGACGATCGTTCGCTCCATAAGCGCCGCATGGCAGCTTACGCTCCCTGCGAATCCACCGGGAAAGCCATACTCCGAGGACCCAAGCGGCGGTTGGTGGACGGGTGACCGGCGAACCGCATTCGTTGCTGACGGCGTACGCGCTTCCGCAGATGCTCTCGTTCCAAATTCGGTGGAACCGAACCGCGCGGCCATTCTGATACCGCACTCGATGTACGAGAACGTGCGAAGTTCGCCGTATGCAGACGACCTGACGTATGTAGGGCTCGGAACGGCCCCGATGCGGTTGGCGATCGTGGTGCACGGCCAAAGCGTGGCGCAATTGGCGCAGAGGGTTCACGGCGTGCACGACTACGTTTCACTGCTTTCGGCTCCGGGCGCGGAGCCGGGGAACTTTTCCGTCCTTTACAGTCGAGACGATTGCCGGGACGCCGCCAACATTGCACTATATCGTGCGACGAGGGCTGCGCTGGCAACGCTGCATGGTAAAGCGATTCGCTATTTGGTAGAACAGGACGCGACTGCGATTGGAGACGTGCCGTGCACGTACGAACCTACGGAACCTGCCGCCTCGTCGAATTCCGACGCATCCAAGCGCGGGTTCAGTGTCGCGTCGGTTATCGCAGCATATTAGCGGCACATACCGCGACGATAGCGAATATCCATCCAGATGCGCGAGGCCCGGGACATGAGCACGGTAGAATTCGTAGGCTACGCCGGCAAGACGGTGCCCTGCCGTTTATGGAGGCCGACGAAAGACGGCAAATTCCCCGGTATCGTATTCGTCACGGAAGCGTTCGGTCTGACTGCGGAGATGGAGCGCTTGGGCAAGATGATCGCGTCCTGGGGCTATGTGGTTCTTGCACCGGATTTTTTCACGGATGGCTGGTTCAAGTGCCTTCGCATGTTGATGAAAGATCTGCACAGCGGCGGTGGCGGCAGTGCAGAAACATTGCTCCGAGCTCGTGCTTTTTTAGCGGAACAACCGTTCGTCAACAGCACCGCTCTCGGCATACTTGGGTTTTGCATAGGAGGCGGATTTGCGCTCCTGCTCGCCAAGAATGAGCTCTTCCGGGTCGCCGCGGCCTTCTACGGACAAACGCCGAATAGCTTAGACGGCGCATGCCCGGTGACGGCCAGCTACGGCGCACGCGATAAGGCGCTGGCGCCATCGGCTGCGAAGCTGCGCAACGAACTCAACCGCCTCGGCGTGGAAAACGACGTGAAGGTGTATCCTGACGCAGGCCACGGTTTCATGAACGAAGCGCCTAATCCGGTGTTGGGTCTGCTGGCCAAGATTGCTCCGGTTCACGCCGGTTACAACGAAGCGGCCGCGGCAGACGCAACGGAACGCTTGCACCGATTTCTTGCCGAGCATCTCGGCCCGTCAGACGCAGGCGAGCCGATCGTTCGCGGAGTTTAAAAATAGCGCCGGTCCTGCAGCGGCAGCGCGGCATCGCTTTCTACCTCGAACAGCCGTAAGGCGCGCGCCAAATCTATTGTGTAAAACCATCCGCTTCCTTGGCGCTTATTCGCGCTAGCTTGGGTATTCTGCTCTGACGATGAGTACTTGGACGCAACTACGCGAGGATGCCGTACCGCTCGCAAAGCAAACGTGGCAGGAATTCCAACGGCATCACGGGCAATGGCTCGCGGCAGCGCTGGCTTACTTTGCCGCCTTCGCCGTCGCACCGCTCATCATCGTCATCGTCGAAATCGCCGGCCTGGTCGTAAAAAATCACCAGCAAGTGCTCAACGAGATTTTTAGCTATCTTCAAAAAGATGCCGGGGCCGGAGCCGGCGCAATCAAGCAAATCGTCGCAAGCACGTTCAACACTCCGCGCAGGGGCATCGTGGCCGAAATCGTCGGCTGGATCGTCTTCGTCATCGCCGCGGTCGGGCTGTTCAACGCCGTGCAATTCGCCCTCAATACGGTGTGGGATATCACTCCCAAGGCAACGGGCATTTGGCAGACGGTCAAGCAGCGCATAACGGGGTTTGGCGTACTCATGCTCATCGCGTTGCTGCTCTTGGTTTCAATCGGCGTAAACGCATTACTTACGGTGGCTTCGGCTTGGCTGATGCACGTGGCGCCCTTCTTCCCCACGCTCATAAAAATCGCCGATTTTTTCATCTCGTTTGCGGTCATTTGGCTTGGATTCGCGGTGCTGTTCGAATTTTTACCCGATTGTCACATCGAGTGGCGCGACGTATGGGTGGGCGCGGCCCTAACCTCGTTTCTCTTCGTGGTGGGACAGTTTTTGCTTGGATGGTATTTGGGGCGCGCCGGAATCAGTTCCGGGTACGGCGCCTTTGGCTCACTTGTCGTATTTTTAATCTGGGTTAACTACTCCGCGCAAATCATGCTGCTCGGTGCGGAATTTACGCACGTTTACGCGCAGCGGCACGGCTCGTTCAAAGCGACGGCGTCGGGCTAGGACTTCGTCGCTCAATCCTTGAGCAGTCCCACTTCTTTGCCAACCGACTCGAACGCGCTGAGCGCGCGATCCATCTCGTCTTGCGTGAGTTTAGCGCTCATCTGCACGCGGATTCGCGCCGTGCCTTCCGGCACGACCGGATAGCCGAATCCGGTAACGAACACGCCTTTGCGCAGCAGCTTGTCGCTCATCGCAATGGCAAAGGCTGTATCGCCGACGATGATCGGCACGATCGCGCTCTCGCCTTCGAGCGGCGCGAAGCCGATCCGCTTCAACTCCTGCCGAAAATATGCGACATTACGCCGCAGCTGGTCGACCCGCTCCGGATGTTCGTCGAGAAATTGCAGCGCCGCAAGCGCGCTGCACGCTACCGTCGCAGGCAGCGCATTTGAAAACAGCTGCGGGCGCGACTTTTGAATCAACGTGTCGATGAGGACGCGGCTCCCGGCGACGAATCCGCCTGCCGCGCCGCCGAGCGCTTTTCCCAGCGTCCCGGTAATGATGTCGATCTCGCCTTCGAGTCCATAGTGTTCGATCGTGCCACGGCCGGTTTTCCCCATGACGCCCGTCCCGTGCGAATCATCGACCACGGTGACGGCATCGTAGCGCTTGGCCAGTTCGACGATCTCCGGCAAGTTTGGCAAGGCTGCCCTCCATCGAAAATACGCCGTCCGTCACGATCAAGATCGGCGAAGCGCCCTGCACCGCTTTGAGCTTTTCTTCCAAGTCGCGCATGTCCCCATGCTTGTAGCGCTCGCGGCGCGACTTGCTTGCAAGCCGGCAGCCGTCGATGATCGAGGCGTGATTCAACTCGTCCGAAAGAATCGCCGATCCGTCCTCGCATATCGTCGGGAAAAGGCCGGTGTTCGCGTTCCAGCATGAAACATACGTCAGCGAGGCTTGGGTGCTCAAAAACTGCGCGATGCGCTCCTCGAGCGTTCGATGCACGTCGAACGTGCCGCAGATGAACCGCACGGAAGCGGTGCCCGCGCCGTATCGTTCCAGTCCCTCAACGCCTGCCTGGACGACGGCGGGTTCGTCGGAAAGCCCTAAATAATTGTTGCTGGAGAGCACGATGACGTCGCCGGCTTCTTCCATGTGCACTTCCGGCGCCATGGGCGTGGTCAGATGCAGCAGCGACTTGTGCGTGCCCGCCGCTTTCAGTTTTTCGATGTCTGCTTGCAGTTTGCGCTCGAACGTGGCGTTCATATGCTCGCTATCCTTTCAGATCCAACACGATTTTTGCCGCCTCGCCGCTATGCATCAGTTCGAAGGCGCGATCGAATTCTTGGAACGGCAGAACGTGCGTAATAATGGGACGCAAGTCTACGCGTCCACTGCGCACGAGCGCCTGCGTTTCATACCACGTTTCAAACATTCGGCGGCCGTTGATGCCCAGAACGGTGAGTCCCTTGAAGATGATCCGCTCCGCAAGATTGATATTGATGTCTTCGCTCGGGATACCCAGCAGCGCAGCGCGACCGCCGTTGCGCACCATGCGCAGACCGTTATCGATAGCCTGACCGCTTCCGGACATCTCGAGCAGCACGTCGACGCCGTCGCCTCCCGTACGTTCCAGAATCGTATCGACCACGCCGGGATCGGTTGCGGCAAACGTTTCGTCCGCGCCCAATTTCCGGGCCAGGTCCAACTTTGCGGGATTGACGTCGATGGCATACACCGCCGAGGCTCCGGCCGCGCGCGCTACCGGAATCGCCATCAGCCCAATCGAGCCGACGCCGGTGATAACCACGGATTTGACGCTGACTCCGGCGGCCATCACAGTGTGCACGGCGTTTCCAAGCGGATCGAAGACGGCGGCGAATTCGTCCGGTATGGACGGATCCAGCTTCCACACGTTCGATTCCGGCATGACGATATAATCCGCAAACGCCCCATCGCGGTCCACGCCGATGATTTGAACCTTCTCGCAGATGTGCGCTTCGCCCGTGCGGCACAAAAAACACGTGCCGTCCGCAATGTGTCCCTCCGCTGAAACGCGATCTCCAACGGCCACCATGCGCACCGCCGAACCGATCCCGGCGACGGTACCCATGAATTCATGTCCGACGGTCAGCGGCGGCCGCACGCGGCTTCTTGCCCAGGCATCCCAAAAATAGATGTGCGCGTCCGTGCCGCACACGCCGGCCTTCTCGACGCGAATGAGTACGTCGGACGGCCCCACTTCCGGAACGGGCTGCTCTTGCAAAACAAATCCCGGCTCCGGCGAGGTTTTTCGAAGCGCCCGCATCGCGCTGTTAGAAGTCATACTCCAGCTGCGTGCGATTGTATTTGAAGAGCGGCGAGCCGCCGAACACGGACGTGTACGCCTGCGTGCGTTCCGCGTAGCGGTGGCGCAGCGAGAAACCGTGGTACGCGCCCTTGCCGAGCTTGCTGAAGTAGTACGTAGCGTCGACGTTGGTTTCTTGCGTCGGTGAAACGCCGGAAGTACCGTTGCCGTACGCATACCAGGCGCGGCCTGCAATGACTTTAATGCGCTTCGAAAACATATAGAACGTCCCGGCAACTCTTACGCTGGACCCCGAGCTGCGACGGTCGGCCATGCCCTGGCTGATGCTGGTCGTGAAGAGCGGATCGGTCGCGTACGAATCGGTGTACGGCGAAGCCCATCCTCCGTAATAGACGTTCGTCGTGCCGTCGGCGTTGTTGAAGCAGTTCGTGGTCCCGCCCGCAGGCAAAAAGTACGCGAGCCTTCCGGAGATTTGATTGTTCGTGCCGCACACCGTACCGGCGGGCAGCGTTACCGTATCGGTGCGCTGCGGGATGTAATCGTAGGAAACGGTGAGATCCACGTTGTTCCAGGGCGATACCCCACCCTGCACGCCGAATACGCGACTGTCGATCTTGCCGATGACCGCGCTTCCCGCATTTTTCTCCGCTCCGGCTTGAAACGCGACGAACGGTTTGATCGGACCTTTCAAACTGTACTTTGCATCGATCCAGAGAGCATCGGCGATATCTTGATAGGCGTAGTAGTGCAGATTTGCGGCGATCGGGCCGCCGGCATATCCTATTCTGCCGTATCCAAAACCGCCCGTCGTGATTGCAGAGAACGGCGAGGGCAGAATGTTGGCCGCGGCGCCGCCGTAGTTGGTGGAAGGCAGCGTCGTTTCGGTCAGAAGCGTCGTGTTGGTGAAGTTCGACGAAGCGCGGTCTTCGAAGCGCGACATGTACATCAATTCCGCCGTCCAACCCCGGTCGAACGCATAGCTCGCGTCGCCGCCGCGGAACGCTTCGGGCTTGATGCGCGAATCCGACGCGTTGGCCCAGGGCGTGGTGATGACCTGATCGCCCAGTTTGACCAGCAGCTTCGGGTCCTTGTATTGAAGGTACGCTTCATACAGCGTGCTCAATCGGAAACCCGGAAGCGTATCGTCAGGGTTCGTGCCGCCGGCTGGACCGGTGAACTTCCGCGAACGAAAACACGGACTCGAAGCATCGACATGGTCGCCCGGATTCGAGCAGCCGTTGAACGGATCGGCGTACAGGTATGAGCCGCCGACGCTCCAGTTGCCGCCAAAGTTGTACGCGCCGTGCAGGCTCACGCCCGTGTTCAGCGATGCCTGATTGAACGACGCATTGGTTTTAGTGAAGCTCGACGCGTTTTGACGGGTAAAATAATACGACCGCACGTATCCGCTATAGGTAAACGCGTTCGGCGTCGGCGTCGCCTGGGGCGCCGGAGTGCTCTGCGCCACCCTTACCGGCTGTGCGCTGGTTTGTGCCGAAGCATTGGCGCCCACGCATAACGCGAAGGCGGCGCCCGAAACGCCTACGCGGATTAGATGGTTTCGCATGGGGGCATTGTACGGAGCAGCCGGTAAGAAGCCTTCCAGCGCCCGCGGTGCCTACCCGTATCGCCCCGTTATGTAATCCTCGGTCCGTTTGTCTCGCGGCTTGAAAAAAATGTCACGCGTATTTCCGACTTCGATGAGTTCGCCCATGAGGAAGAAGGCCGTATAGTCGGCGATCCGCGCGGCCTGCTGCATCGAGTGTGTGACGATGACGACGGTGAATTCTTTTTTGAGGTCGCCGATCAGGTCTTCGATCTTGCTGGTCGCGATAGGGTCCAAAGCCGACGCGGGCTCATCCATCAAAATCACTTCAGGCTCCACGGCGAGCACGCGCGCGATGCACAAACGCTGTTGCTGTCCCCCGGAAAGATCCAGCGCGGAGCGTTCCAGCCGGTCTTTGACTTCATCCCACAACGCGGCCCGCCGAAGGCTGCGCTCCGCGATTTCGGCCAGCTGTCTACGTCCGCGCACGCCGTGGATCTTCGGGCCGTACACCACGTTCTCGAAAATGGACTTGGGAAATGGATTCGCGCGCTGAAACACCATGCCGATGCGGTGCCGGATCGTCACGGGATCGACGTCTTTGGCGTAAATGTCTTCGCCGTCGAGCGTTACTTTGCCGGCGACGCGCACGTCCGGAGCAAGATCGTGCATGCGGTTGAGAGCGCGCACGAACGTCGATTTGCCGCAGCCTGATGGTCCGATCAGCGCCGTTACTCTATTTTCGCGTATGCGCAGCGAGGCGTTTTTGATTGCCTGAAAGCCGCCGTACCAGACGCTCAGATCCTCAACGCGTAGACTTCGTTTCCGAGCCGTTCATCGTTTACCCGCAAGCCGCGTGCTCAGCACGTGCCCGAACAGCCGCGCAGACAGGTTGAACAGCAGCACCATGATCAGCAGCACCAGCGCCGAGCCGTTGCCAACTCGTGCCGCGTCGGGAATCAAGCCCTCCGAATGGGTGTACCACAAATGCACGGATAGCGTTTCGGCCTGATGAAACAAGCCGAAATCATAGGCGGAACGCCCGGCGCTCACGCTCAAACCGGCGGTGAAGATCAGCGCAGCCGTTTCTCCGAAAATACGGCCGGCGATGAGCACGATGCCCGTCGTAAGGGGCGCTATCGCCGCCGGCAGCACGACGCGCCCGATGGTCTGCCACTTCGTCGCTCCCAGCGCCATCGAACCTTCACGAAACGCGCCGGGCACGCTTTGCAGCGCTTCTTGCGTTACACGCATCAGAGCTGGCAGGTTCAAAAGCGTGAGGGTAAGCGCTCCGCCGATGGCGGTGAACTGCCAATGCAGGTACGTCACGAAGATGAGTAGTCCGAACAATCCCATGACGATCGACGGAATGGTCGAGAGCGATTCGGCGCAAAATTGCACGGCACTCGTGAACAAGCCGGGGCGCGCGTATTCCTGCAGATAGATGCCGCCTGCGGTCGCAATCGGCGTAGTGAAGATCAGCGTCAAAATCAGGATGTAAAAGGAATTGAAAATCTCGGGGCCAATGCCGCCGCCCGCCTCGACTTCGCTTGGCGGCGAAGTCAGGAAATGCCACGAGATCGCGGGCACGCCCAGATAGGTAATGTATCCGATAAAAAAAGCGAGCAGCACGATAATCGAGAGCGCGGCCGCCCATAGGACACCGGTCATGAAGGCGTCGACTGCGCGTCGCTGCGCAGCAGTATCCCCACCCACCCTGCGTTCTTGCGTAGCCGTCGTCATCGCGGCCATCAGACGCGCTGCCGCAGCGCGAAGCGCACGGCTAAAATCAGTCCCATTGCAATGAGCAGCAGCAAAAACGCCAGCGAGAACAGCGCGTGATACAGCACCGTCCCTTCTTGCGCACTGCCCATGTCAGTCACGATTTCCGTGGTGAGGGCGGCAGTCGGTGAAAGAATGCCTTTGGGAAGCACCGCGCTATTGCCGATCACCATTTGCACGGCCAGCGCTTCGCCGATGGCGCGGGCGATGCCCAAGATTATCGCGACCGCGAGGCCGCTGCGCGCCGACGGGAGGAGCACATGCCAAATCGTTTGCCAGCGCGTAGCCCCCAACGCCATCGAGCCTTCTTTCATCGCCATGTGCACGGCACGCAACGCATCCTCGGACAGCGCGATAACGGTTGGTAGAATCATAATCGCTAGCACGATCCCGGCCGTAAGCAACCCGAAACCGGTCGGGCTGCCGGCATGCTCGCGGATGAGCGGCACGAGCAACGTGAGTCCCAGCCATCCGTACACGACCGACGGGATGCCGACGAGAATCTCGATTGCGGGCTTCATGAACAGCGCCAAACGCTTGGGCGCAAGTTGCGAGAGAAAGATGCCAACGGCCACACCGAACGGGCCGCCCACGCAGATTGCAAACAGCGTGATGGAGAGCGACCCGACGATGAATACCAGCGCGCCGGGGCGGTTCGGGTCCGACGTCCAATCGGATGAGAACAGAAAATGCAGCGGGTCGACGCGATCTACGAAGAACGTTTTCAAACCCATGTACGCCAGGTAGACGATGAGCGCGCCCATCGCCACGATCACGAACATGCTCGCCGAGAAAAATACGCCCGCAGCAACACGTTCTTGCGTGCGCGCTAGCGTTGGACGGCGCGTGGCGATCAAGGCGTCATCATCGTACGCAGTCTCGACCTAAGCCTTCCTTAAGTCGATATTAAGGCAGATTAAGGAACCGCCACAACCGGGATGCGTACGGAGATCGTCGTGCCGGAACCTAAGGCGGATTGCACGTCGACGGATCCGCCGTGAGCCTGAGCGATTTGCTTGACGATCGAGAGTCCCAAGCCTGCGCCCCCCGCGCGCTGGGATTCGCGCGTGCGCGATCGATCGACCACGTAAAACCGTTCAAAGACGTACGGCAGGTCGCGATACGGAATGCCGATGCCGGTATCGCTTACTCGAATGGCGGCGTAGCCGTCCTCGACGTCGAGCGCAACCGTGATGGAGCCCCGGGCCGTATAACGAAGCGCGTTGTCGATCAAGTTCACGAAAATCTGCGCAAGCCGATGTTCATCCGCTTCGATGATTACCGGCCGCAACACGCGCAGTTCCAGATTTATGCCGCTCGAAGCCGCCTGCGGCTGAAACGATGCAACGATCGGCCGCGCCACTTCTTGCAGATCGATCTCTGCGATCTGCAGCACCATTTGTCCCGACTCGGCGCGCGCTTGTTCCAGCAGACGTTCCACCAACGTAGCCAGTCGATCGACTTGACCCAGCGCCTGCGGCAGGAACATGCGCAGCGATTCCCCGTCGCCCGCTTCTGCAACGGTTTCGAGCATCAGTTTAATCGAAGAAAGCGGCGTGCGCAGTTCGTGCGAAACGTTGGTCAAAAACTCCTGACGCGCGCGTTCCAGCGTCAGCAGCTCCGTTTGGTCCTCCGCAATGATCAGCACGCCGTCCGTTTCACGCCGCGGCTCCTCGGCATCGCCGTCGGACTGAGCCGGCAAGGGATAGACGGACACGGAGTAGGAGCGATTGACGCTTTTTCCGCTGACGATCAGCGGCGCCGCAGTGCGCTCGCCGGCGAGCACACCTTGCGCGCGCCGTTCCAGCTCGATCGAAGGAATGGCGGCGATGAGATGCGATCCACGCACGCGCGAGCGTTCGAAGCCGAAGATCGCTGCGGCTGCTCTGTTGGCAAAACGCACGCGCAGTCTGCGGTCGAGCATGACGACGCCGAGCGGAAGCGCGCGCACCAGCGCATCGAAACGGTCGTCCGACGGATGCGCGGTTTCCGGCTGCGCGTGCTCCTGGCTTGCACTGGTGGAACCGTTGCGGTGGCGGCGCAGCGCGAATCCTCCGGCTAGGCCGACGGCGAATGTGGCCAGCGCGAGAACTTCCAGGCCGCCCGTCATGCTCGCAGAACGCCAGGCAGGCTACTCTCGGAACATGTATCCGCGGCTGCGCACGGTGATGATGTGCCGCGGATTTCGCGAGTCCTCTTCGATCTTCTCTCGCAGCCAACGGACGTGCACGCTAACCGTTTGCTGCTCGCCTTCGAAATCATATCCCCACACTTTGTCGAGCAGCGTCTGACGCGTGACGACGCGGCCCGCGTTCTCCATGAGCACGCGCAGCAACGCAAATTCTTTCGGCGCAAGCGCAACGTCCTTGCTTCGGACGGTTAAATGCTGTCGCGAGGAGTCCAGGACGATTCCACCGATCGCGATGGCGCTATCGTGGTCCTGCGATGGAATAGGCAGCGGACGTCGCAAGCGCGCCTTCACACGCGCCAAAAATTCGTGCAGCGCAAACGGCTTGGTGACGTAATCGTCCGCTCCAAGCTCCAGCGCCAGGACCTTGTCGATCTCCTGATCTTTCGCCGTCAACATGATGATGGGCACGGAACTGCTCTTGCGAATCTCTTTGCACGCTTCGATTCCATCGAGCACGGGCAGCATGATGTCCAAGACGATCAAGTCGGGTTGCTCGTGTGCGGCCATCGCTACGGCACTGCGCCCATCACTTGCAGTGACCACCGCGTATCCGCTGCGCTCTAAATTGTAGCGCAGCGTTTGCAAAATGGCCGCCTCGTCGTCAACCACCAGAATCTTCTTGTTGAAGTCCGGGTGCTTGTTGAACGTGCCGCGCTTGCTAATCTCCGGCGACGTGCTCATAAAGTTTTGCAACGGCGCTGTAGTCCAGTCCGCCATCGCCTTCTGCCGACCTCAAGGTATAGAGTTGATATGCCAACGCCGATGCCGGCATAGGCATCTTCATTGCCCGGGCCGCGTCCAAGGCTGCTCCAAGGTCTTTGCGGAGCAGATCCAAGGCAAAGCCTCCCTCAAACGTACCTGCAAACCACGTTTTGGGCAACCATTGCTCCAGCAAATAGTTCGATGCGGTCGCGCCTGCGAGTACGCGGCGAACCGCGTCGAGATCGGCTCCGGCCTTGCGTGCAAACGTGAGCGCCTCGGTGTCGGCGATCATCACGCTGGCAATGATCAGCTGATTGACCAGCTTCACCGTCTCGCCCAATCCGACCGTGCCGACATGGTAGGGCGTTCCCATCGCTCTGAGCACCGGCTCGACCCGCGCGAAATCTTCGTCCGCCGCGCCGGCCATGATCGTCAGGGTGCCTGCTGCCGCACGCGCCGGTCCGCCGCTCACGGGCGCATCGACGAAACGCAAGCCGGCCGCCTGCAGCCGCTGCGCGAACCCGCGCGTTGCCATGGGCGAGATGGTCGACATGTCGATGAACGTCGTTCCCGGCCGAGCACCGTTTGCCGCGCCCCGCGGCCCGAACAGCGCGTCCTCCACCTGCGGAGCGTCGGGAACGCACGTTATGAGAAAATCAGCGGAAGCCGCCACGCCCGACGGATCCGCCGCTTCCCGGACTCCGGCACCGATGACGCGGTTGAGCCGCTCGCGATTACGGTGGGCGCACACGGTTACCGCAAAGCCGGCCCGCGCGAGCGCCATGGCCATGGGCTCGCCCATGGCACCAATCCCGATGAACCCGATGGCCGCGCTGCCCACGCCCGGGCATTACGCGAATTGCCGCCACGAGCCTGTTTTGTAAAGGCAGGAGCCCTTCGGGATTGTCACCCTGAGCCGCATTGTCACCCTGAGCCGCATTGTCACCCTGAGCCTGTCGAAGGGTAACAACACCCATGGTTCGACAGCCTGCGCACGCTTCGGGGTTGTCACCCTAGGCTGCGCGCAGGCTTCGGGGTTGTCACCCTGAGCCTGTCGAAGGGTCATTGTAAACAATGAACGAGGAGAACCAACCACATGCTCACAGCGGTGCGCCGTCCCACGTACGACCAGATGAACCTTTCCACCGGCAAACGCGTGCGGCTGCATCGCATGATGTACGAGCATGGGCCCGCAAACGGAACGCTGATGTTCCTGCCCATCGATCAAGGGCTCGAGCACGGGCCGGTCGACTTTTTCGCCAACCCTGAATCGATCGACACCGACTGGATCTACCGTCTCGCGGTCGAGGGCAATTTCTCCGGCATTGCGCTGCACATCGGGCTGGCTGAAAAATATCACCGCGACTACGCCGGCAAAGTGCCGTTGATTTTAAAAGTGAACGGCAAGACCAGCGTCCCCAGCGATGACGACGCGTTTAGTTCGCTTACTTCATCGGTCGAGGATGCCGTTCGTTTGGGCGCGGACGCGGTCGGTTATACGTTGTACGTCGGAAGCCCGGCGCAAGACGTCGACATCGCGCAATGTAACGAAGTGCGGCGCGATTGCGAGAAGTCCGGCATGCCGCTGATCGTTTGGGCATATCCGCGCGGAGGAGCGATCAAAGGCAAAGGCGGCATCGATTCACTCTACGCCGTCGATTACGCGGCGCGCGTGGCCTGCGAGGTCGGTGCCGACATCATCAGAGCTGAATGTGCCCAAGTGGGACGCGAGCACGGCGGACAAGATGCCGAAACCATACAACACGCTGGAGCTGTCGGAGCTGGATGGGTTGAGCAAAGTCGTCAAATCCGCCGGACGCTCGCTGGTGCTCGTGTCGGGCGGCAGCAAAATCAGCGATGAAGACACGCTGCACAAAGCGCGGATCGCCATGGAGGCGGGTTGCGTCGGCCTCATATTTGGACGCAACATGTGGCAGCGCGACTGGGACGACGCGCTTACGGTCGCGGGCCGCATGCACGACCTGATGAAGGGTTATGGACAGTAATCAGCCTTCGGGCGAGGGTATCGAGCAGCGAGTCAATGCAGCGCTGGACAAAGTGCGCCCCGGCATTCAAATGGACGGCGGCGAAGTTTGGCTCATAAAAGTCGAAAACAGTACCGCGTTCGTGCAAATGCTCGGCGCGTGCGGCGGATGTCCCGCCTCAAACATGACGCTCAAAGGCGCGATCGAGCAAGTCGTGTGCGCCGATGTACCGGAAATTCGCGAAGTCGTCCAGGTGTAAACTGCTTTACGCCGGCGCCGAACGGTTTTTAGTGCGCTGCAGCCTTGAAGCGCAAAAGCCCAGTAGCGAGTGATAGTTATGATCGGACGACCTGACAATTCCGCCGCGCCGGTTGCAGCTCGGGTGGGCGACGATACTTCATCTCCGACGGCTCAGAGCAGCGCCCATTGCGACCCCGATACCGGCGCCCAGAGCAAGGCCTGCGGATGGGTTGCCGACCGCCGTGCCGATTGCTAAACCGATGCCCGCGCCAAGCGCGACACCAAGGCCGACATACGATCGTTTCATCGGTTAGCCGCCAATCGCATCACTTTTCTCCTCGAGGATGTCTTTCTTTAAGCAGTTTTGCACCACCATCGGTCAGTACACGGTGCCGTAAGCATTCGAGCGCACGCGGTCGGGCACGGTGGGCTTTTCTGCACGCTAGCGTGCCGAAGTCGCTACACGGGCTATCAATTTTATAAGAACGCCGAGTTCATGCGCAGGTAACCCGCCAAACCATAGCCCGAAAAGCCGCTAAAGCACGCGTTTGCCGGCCGGATCGTTACTTGGCGAGGCGATCAGAATGGCCTTAATGGGCGCGACCCCGTCGGAGGTTATTTCGAACGACGTGTTGCGCGGCACTGAGATAACCGAGCCCGGTTTGACATCGAAAGACGGATATCCGACCGACGCCGTCCCGTGTCCGCTGATGACGTAAAAGAGTTCGTCCTGCTTGGCATATACTTGACGCGGAGCATGGCCGATGTAAACTGCCAGCACGTCTCCGGCAGGAGCGTGCGCAATCTGCTGCATCACCGTTCCGCTCGCATCCGGACTGAGCTGTGCAAACGCCGCTGACGCATCGCTTACAGCGGCGGAAGCAGCTTCTTGCGCGCGAACGGCCATCCCGCCGAGCGCGAATGCCGCCACGATCGCGGCCACCGAAACGAGCGCCTTCATCACGTAGTATACGTTTCTTGCGCCCGCTGCGGTTCCACTGCATCGCCGCCCGCAACAGGCGGAAGGCTGCGCAGCCATCCAACGTCTCCATTCTGCCGGGCGACGCGAGCGCGCACCATCGGCACGAAGGGACCGCCGTTCAACGTTTGGCGCAACGCGGCGACCTGCGTGCAGTCCGCGGCTTGCCCCTCGTGCCAGGCGCGAGCAGCCGCCTGCGGCCACAAACACACGCTGCCGGATATGCAGCCCGCCAAACCGAAGTCGCGCGCTTGCCGCAGCAATATTTCCGAACCGGGAAAGATGCGCAGATCGGGATGGCGAGCGTGAATGTCGCGTTCCAAGCTCAGCGTATTGGAACTGTCTTTGAGACCGCGAATGACGCTGGGAAATTCCTTTACCAAGCGGTCGACCAAATCGGGATGAAACGTGATGCCGCTCATCTGCGGGAAGTTGTAGAGCATGATGCCGTACGGAGGCGGCGAAACGCGTTCGAGCAAGGCGTCGAAGTATGCGACGATGCCGTCGTCCGAGACGTCACGATAGTAAAACGGCGGAATGAGCAGCGCGCACGCATAGTTCAGCTCGAATGCAGCGCGCGTGAGCCTGACCGCATCCGCGAGTGCGCACGCACCCGTACCAACCATCAACCGTTCCCGGGGCAGCGCTTGCGCAATCTGCTCCATGAACGCAAGCCGCTCGCTCAGTCCGAGCGACATCGCTTCACCCGTCGTTCCGAGGATATTTAGCGCATCGCAGCCTTGTTCGAGCAGTCCCCGGTAGTAAGGAATCGCCTTGCGCGCATCCGGACGCAACTGCGCATCGAACGGCGTGAGCACGGCGCTGATGATGCCCCCGGGCGTGTCAGGCGCCATCATCTTCGCGCCAACGCGCCTTTGAGAAAGAACGCCACATTGGCGGGCCGCTCCGCCAAGCGCCGCATGAGGTATGGAAACCAGTAGTCTCCAAACGGCACCGCGAGGCGCACGCGATAGCCCGACCGCACCAACTCGTGCGCCAGCGGCGTCGAAATACCGTACAGCATCTGAAACTCCACCCGCCCGTCTTTGGGAATGTTACGCCGCTCGATCAGCTGGACTGCACGGTCGATGATTCGCCGGTCGTGCGTGGCAATGGCAGTGTAGCCTTCGTTGTCCAGCGCCGTTTCCAGCAGCCGAAGATAGTTTTCGTCTACGTCGCTCTTGCGCGAAAATGCGATGGATGCGGGTTCCAGGTATGCGCCTTTGACGATGCGCACGTTCGGCGCGCACGGCATGAGGGAACGCAGATCGTCCAGGCTGCGCCGCAGGTATGACTGCAGAACGAATCCCACGCAGTCGTATCGCCCGCGCAATCGCCGGTACGTGCTCAAGGTCGAATCCACGTAGCGCGACTGCTCCATGTCCATGCGCATCGTGTTGCCGGTCTGCTGCGCGGTTTGCGCGATCCGGCCCGCATTTTCAAATGCCAGCTGCGGATCCACGTCCAAGCCGACGTGCGTTATTTTGAACGCGACGTTGGCGTCCACGCCTTGCATCGCAAAGGTACGCAACAGTTCGCAATACGTATCCGCGGCAGCGATCGCTTCGCGCGGATTGCGCACGCCCTCACCCAAGATCCCGCACGCTACCGCGAAGCCTTGCATATTGAGCGCGCGGGCAACGCTCAAAAATTCTTCGGTGGTCTCTCCCGCTACGAAACGCCGTGCGCCCAACGAGAAGCCGTACCGGCCGACGAAGTGCCGCACGGAAGCATTCTCGGCGGCCGCCAGAATGGCCGCGCGCAGAGGCTTATCGAGCACCACAGCGCGTGCAATACCAGAGCACCGCGCCTTCGTGCGTCACCGGCACCATGTGTTCGTGCTTGCCGCGCCGGCCGCACCGAGCGCACGCATACGTCTTTCCATGCGTTATTGCCGCTGGACGTTCCCGGCGCTTCGTAAAGTACAGTACGAGCAGCAAGATGATGAAGACGGTGAGCGGCGCCCACGCGAAAAATTCCTGGATAACCCGTGCCGTCATGAGCGCGTAGATTAGGGAACCTCCGAAAAAGTCCCGCCCCTTTACGCGGGCGCTCGCAAAACCACCGCCGCGTTGATTCCGCCGAAACCCGAAGAATTGGAGAGCACCAAGCGCGCATCGCAACGGCGCGATGCGGAAGTGCAGTCGACGGCACACTGGGGATCCAAGCGCTGCGAATTCACCGCACCCGCAACCACTTTGTCTCGCATCCCAAGCAGCGCGATCGCGATTTCCCACGCGCCGGTCGCGCCCAGCGCGTGCCCGTGCTGCCCCTTTGTTGCGCTCACCGGAATGCGGCTGCACCGCTCCCCAAACACGCCTTCGTACGCGCGGGCCTCGGCGCGATCGCCTAGGCGCGTCGATGAACCGTGCGCGTTCACGCCCTCGATTTCTTGTGCACTCAGCGATGCGTCCTCGAGCGCCCGGCGCAGCGCCGTCGCGGTCTGCCTCCCGTCTTCCAGCGGCGCCGACATGTGGTGCGCGTCGTTGGACGCGCCGTATCCGACGATCTCGCCGTAGACATAGGCGTCGCGCGCAACCGCGTCTTCGTATCGCTCCAACACCAGCATGCCCGCGCCCTCCGCCATGACGAACCCGTCGCGATCTACGTCGAACGGACGGCTCGCGTGCTGCGAATCCGCGTTGCGCGTCGACATCGCGCGCGCGACGGTAAAGGCACCGTAAGTCAGCGGCGCAAGGGGCGCTTCCGCACCGCCTGCAATGGCGACGCGCACATCGCCCCGGCGCACCGCGCGAAAGGCATCGCCTATCGCCATCGCACCCGCTGCGCACGAGTTGGAATTTGCGCCCGCGGGTCCGGTAATGCCGAACTCTATGGCGATGTTGCTGGCGCACGCTCCCCCGAATACCGAGATCGTGAGCAGCGGCCGCACCGAACGCAGTCCCTGCCGATGGAACACGTCCATCTGCTCTTCCGCCAGCGCCACGCCGCCTAACGCAGAGCCCGTAAAAATCCCCGTTTCTTGCGCGAGCGATTCGGGTTTGAGATTCGCATTCTCAATCGCGAGCCGTGCCGCCGCAACGGCCAGCTGCGAGAAACGGTCTGTCCATTGAATGCGCCTGCGCGAAAGAAACGCGGTGGGATCGAAGTCGTTGACCTGTGCCGCAATCTGCGAGGGGTACGCGCCGGCATCGAATCGCGTGAGCGGCGCGACGGCGACGCGCCCATCCAAAATGCCCTTCCACATCGCCTCCGCACCGATTCCGAGCGGCGTGATCATCCCAAGGCCGGTGACTGCAACGCGGTTCATGCGCATCAGGCTGATTCTTCGGCGGCGCGCTTCATGCAGCGCAGCGTCCGCGTCGCGATCGGATCGATGAAAAACTTCCCGATGATTGCCGCGAGCGGCGAGTGCAGCTCGTGATCGATGCTCACGCGCGTTTGCGTGCCCTGCGGCTCGAAACGCCAGTACACGTGCATGCCCTTCGTCCATCCCCCCAAGTGTCGAAAATACACCTGCGGGACGTGCGCATCGTTGATCTGCTCGGCGCGCCAGCGCACGGGAATGCCCAAAGGGGTTTTGGCCGCCATTTCAACCCTGCGCCGCTGCGTGTCGCCGCTCAGAACGCGAACGAACCGGTAATGCGGCAGGATTTGCGGCCATTGCTCGGTTGCAGCCGCGCGCCCATAGACTTCTTCCACCGGCGCGTTCACGACGATCTGATTACGCATATTCATGCGCGCATCACGAGGTTACGGCCGCAAGCAGCGGGCGAAACGCCCGCGAATCCCGTTCTATCAATGCGGCCGCCGCCCTGGCCAAGTGCGGCGCGCGGACGATGAGCGAGACGAGCAACGAGAGCCGTTTGCGATGTGCGATCTCGTTGGCCAAGGATCGCTCATATTCGCGCCACGCGCGGCGTCGCGCACCATCGCTCTCCAAGCCGGTCGAGACGGCGAGCGCTGCAAAAAAACCCGCGCGAAGCGCAAGATACACGCCTTGACCCGTGAACGGGTCCAAAAAATGCGCGGCATCGCCTGCAAGCAAAACGTCGCGAGCGGTGCAGCGGCGTGCGCGATGCGCGAGCGGCCCAATCGCGATGCGCTTGCCTTCAAGAACGGCGCCCGCGAAATTATATCGCGTGCCGCACATCTTTGCGACGCGTTCGAGGAAAAAGGCACCGACGTCGCCGCTACGGCGGTGCAGGTCTGCCTCATCGACGATCAGCATTACGTTGGCGCGCGTATCGGAGAAGGGATTCACGGCCAAATACGTTCGGCCGTCGACGAACATTTCGACGTATCGATCCAAATCGCGCAATTGCGCGTAATGACCGCCGAGCGCGAACCGCCGGCTTCCCGGAATAGTGGCGGTTAAGCCGAAGTCTCGTGCGACGAGCGATTGCGCGCCGTCCGCGCCAACCAGCACGCCGGCACGGATGCGCACCGGTTCTCCGCTTGGAAGACGCACGTCGACGAGCACGCCGCATTCCTCACGCGTAAAGCGTTCCGCTCTGCCGCGCAAACTCTTCGCGCCTTCGGCAACCGCCGCATCGAGCAACGCGGCGTCCAAGCTCGCGCGCGGCAACGACCATCCGGGCTCGGGAAAATTCAACCGCGCTCGCGTGCCGTTACCCCAAAATCGAATGCCTCGGAGCACCGCGGCCTGCGTTTGCAGGTCTCCGCGCCACGCCGAGCTGTTCGAGCAGCCGCACCGTTCCCGCGCTCAGGTACTCGCCGCACGCTTTGGTACGCGGAAACTCCGAACGCTCGATGAGCAGCACGTGCAAACCTTTGCGCGCGAGCAGCAGCGCCGTCGATGCACCGGCCGGTCCGGCGCCGACGACCGCGACGTCAACCCGTTGCGGGAAGTCCCGCATCACGCGCTACGCGTTGCTCTTGTTGAAATAGTCGGCGTTGATCTCGACGAAATTATGCCACTTCTCCGGTACGTCGGAATCGGCGAAGATCGCTTCGACCGGACAAGCCGACACGCACGCACCGCAGTCGATGCACACTTCCGGGTCAATGTAGAGCATCTCGTCTTCTTCTTTGCCGTGAATGCAGTCGACGGGACAGACGTCGACGCACGACTTGTCCTTGGTTCCGATGCACGGTTCGGTGATGACGTACGACATGAGGCTGCGTTCAAATCCTTGTTTCGTTGGGCGTAAGTGCCGGCGGCGTTAGACGGCCGATCTGCGTCCGGTGAAGGCGCGCACGATCAAGAGTAGCACGACGGCACCGATCAAGGCGTAGAGAAAACTCCAAAGCGGCGTGAGGCCGCCATGGCCGAAGGCGCGGTAGAGCCAGCCTCCGATCAGGGCGCCCACGATTCCCACGATGATGTCGGTGAGAACGCCGCCGGGAACGGCCCCCGGCACGATCCACCGGGCTATCAGCCCGATGATGAAGCCGAAGATAATCCAAACGATAATGGCCCATAGCATAGCTCTGGCCTTGTACCCAGCCTGACGCCTCCAGGCCTGCCCTGCCCTACGCGATGGTGCGCCGGCCCCCCGCCGCCCGGACTACCAGAATGAGGACCAGCGCGCCCACCGCCGCACTGGCAATGCTCCAGGCATTCCATTTGTCGAACGGGAGACTGTGCCCGAACAATTTATAGATGAAGGCACCGAGGCCGCCGCCAACGATGCCGAACAGCGTGTCGGTGCCGATGCCCGTAGAGTCCGGAACGATGTAACGGGCAATCACGCCCACGCAGAACCCGACGACGACTTCGACCAGCATGTTGCGGTATTTTCCCGCTTTTGCGGGTCGGCCACTCTGTAGGAGGCCCCATGCACGTATTTCTGCTCGCGGTGCTCATCACCGTCAGCGCTCAGGGGCGCGCGAATGCCGCGCCCGACATGGCTACCGAGAACTTCACGATTGCTACGAACGCCGACACCGCTGCCGCCGCGACATCCGACAACAACAACCGATACGATCGCCTGATGAGCGCGCTGCAGTCGCTGGGCATCGCGCAGCGCGACATTCGCACGACGTTCTACAATCTGAACTACACTCCGCCGCCGCAGCCGCAGCCCGGCGCCGCGCTTCCGCCGGTGCGCGAACGGTATGGCTATTTCGTGAATCGCAACATTCAAGTGACGGTGCACCGATTGGATTCGGTCGGCAAAGCAATCGATACTGCGGTCGCCTCCGGCGTCACGGACATCGGCGGCGTAACATTCGGCGTAACCGACAATCGCGCGCAGTTTGCGCAGGCCTTGCGCGCTGCGGTGAGCGATGCGCGGGCCCAAGCAGAAGCTATGGCTTCCGCCGCCGGCTTGCACCTCGTTCGAGTAAAAAGCATGCAGCAAGGATACGCCGAAGCGCCCGGTCCGCGCATCATGATGGAAGCAAAAATGCCTGCGCCGGCACCGGCTCCCACGAACATCCAGCCCAGCGACGTGGAGGTCAGCGCGACCGTCACGCTCACCTACGAGGCGCAATAAGCGAAACCGCGCCGCCCGCGCGGGGTAGCATGAACGTACATGAGCACGCTTTGTGAAATCTGCGCCCTGCGTGAGGCGACGGTGGACGATGCCGTCACCGGAGAGCCTCGCTATTGCAATCTTTGCTCGGCGCGGCGCCAAGCGACCAAGGCGGCGCTGCCGTACGTTGGCGCGGCGCTCACGGCCGCGGCGCTCGTGGCGGGCGGCGCGTTCTTGCTGGAACGGCTGGGCGAACAGCAAGGGCAGTCCGGCACAAATCCGTTCGAGAGCTGGACGCGGGGTTTGCGCGGCGCCACACCGACCCTAGCCGCATTCTCGCGCGATCTCACCGACCTTGCCCGCACCGGCAAACTCGATCCGGTCATCGGCCGTGAAGATGAGGTCGAACGCGTCGTTTCAATTCTCGCGCGCCGCAGCAAAAACAATCCCGTCTTAGTTGGCGAGCCGGGCGTGGGCAAAACGGCCATCGTCGAAGGGCTCGCGCAGCGCATCATCGCCGGCAAAGTGCCGCAAGCCTTACGCAACAAGCGCGTGCTGGCGCTTTCGCTTGGGCCGCTCGTTGCCGGAACGAAGTATCGCGGTGAATTCGAGGGCCGCGTGAAGCGCATCTTGGATGAAGTCCGCAAAGCCGCGCGCGACGTCGTGCTGTTCATCGACGAATTGCACACGCTGGTCGGCGCGGGGGCCGCCGAAGGTTCGCTGGACTTGAGTTCGATGATCAAGCCGGAATTGGCCCGCGGCGACCTGCAATGCATCGGCGCGACGACGTTCGACGAGTACCGCAAGTACATCGAGTCGGATTCCGCACTCGAGCGGCGCTTTCAACCCGTCATGGTGAATGAACCGTCCATCGAGGAAACCGTCCGCATTTTGCAAGGCCTGCGCAAGCGGTATGCCGAGCATCACAACGTCGAGATTACCGACGAAGCGGTGCGCGCGGCTGCCGCGCTTTCCGCGCGCTACATCGCCGATCGATTTCTGCCCGACAAAGCGATCGATCTCATGGACGAGGCCGCAGCGGCCGTGGCCCTTTCCAACAAAGGCGCCGTTACGGGTCCGCCCGTCACGGCAGAGCACGTTGCAAGCGTCGTCACGAAATGGACGGGCATCCCGCAAACCACGCTGACCGAATCGCAGGCGAACAATCTGCTCTCCCTTGAGCAAACGCTCTCGCAGCGCGTCATTGGGCAGCGCGAGGCGATCGCCGGCGTTTCCCAAGCCATTCGCCGCGCACGCGCAGGCTTACACGATCCGCGCAAACCGCTGGGGAGTTTTTTGTTCATGGGCTCCAGCGGAGTCGGCAAGACGGAACTGGCCAAAGCGCTCGCCGAAGCGCTGTTCGGCACCGAAGAAGCACTCGTGCGCATCGATCTTTCGGAATATACGGAAGCGCACACGATTTCGAGGCTGCTCGGCGCGCCCCCGGGATATCAGGGTCACGAAGAAGCGGGACAATTGACCGAACCGGTGCGCCGGCGTCCGTATTGCGTCGTGCTCTTCGACGAACTGGAAAAGGCGCATCCCGACGTTGCGGCCGTGCTGCTGCAGATTCTCGACGATGGCCGCGTAACGGACGCCAAGGGGCGTACCGTCGATTTCCGCCACGCGCTCATTATCATGACGACGAATCTGAGCGACGAAGAGCTGCCGCACGCATTTCGGCCGGAGTTTCTCAATCGCATCGACGACGTGGTGCATTTCAACGACCTAAAATTCGAAGACATCGAACAGATCGTGGCCATTCACGTGGAGGCGCTGGCTGGGCGCTTAGGAGCGCGCCAAGTGCGTCTCCAACTAAACGAGCCGGCGCGGGCATTTTTGGCGCGCGAGGCGATGAGCGCGGGCAGCGGCGCGCGCTACGTACACCGTATCGTGGCACGGCACGTCAGCACGCCGCTCTCGACGGCGATTCTGCGCGGCGAACTCGCGAAAGGGTCTGCCGCGGACGTTCGGTTGGAAGGCGAATCGCTGGTCGTGCGCGCGGCGTAGTAAACCCGAAGCGTTAGGCTCCGTATTCTCCGCGCAGGTCGCCGACCACCGCGGTCAGAATGCCGTGAAAATCCGCGTTGCGCTGCGGACCTATCTGCGGAGCAGCATTCATGTCTTTCATGATCGCGACGTGAATCGGTCGCGAAACCAGATGCTCGATCAGGTAGCCGACGTCGAAGCGCCCCGACGGCATCGTCCCGTCCGCAATCAGCCGGCGCGAAACCGCGGACGGATCCGAAAGCAGAGCCTGCGGCGGCTGCGGCAGCGTCACGTTTTGGCTCTGCGCGACTCGCAGACTGTCTTTGATGGCATACGTGAAGGTTTGCACGAAATCCGTCAGGCGCGTCTTACCGTACTCGTTCGTGAGCTTCTGTAACTCGGCGTCGCGGGCGTTGCCGGTCAAGGCGCCCAGCAAACGCGCCGCATCAAAATTCGTCGGGCCGCCTCCGAGTTGAACCAGGGTTGCCGTCAAGACCAGGTCCGGTGCGCCGTGGTAGCGAGTCTGCTGTTCGTGCATGCCGGTCATCGGCTGCGATTGCGCTCGAGCCGCGCACGTGAACGCTAGGGCGGATAGCAAGCAAAGAAACAATGAAAAAGTGAAGCGTTGCATGGGTTAGGACCTCTCACAAGCATTCAGTTTGTCGTGGCGCTTTCGGGATCGTACAGTCGTCGCGCCTGTAGCAATTCGCGGAAGCGCCATGAATTGAGGCGAAGGACCTACCCGGCAGGCTCGACTTTTGCGCTTTCAGCCTTTATAGGACGGAACGAATCGCACCGTCGATATCGGACTTGCTCATCTCGCCGACGACGATCTTCCGCACGACGCCTGCCCGATCGATAAAGACGTGTACCGGCAAACCGTTGACTTCGTATTGCGATCCAATCGTGCCGTCGTCGACGATCGTCGGATACACCAGGCCGTACTTGCGCGTGAACTCGCGGGCCTTTTCCGCGTTCTCCAGTTCGTCGATGCCCACGATTTGCAACCCCCGCGCGCGATACTGCTTTTGCAACGCGTTGATGTCCGGCGCTTCCTGATTGCACGGCGGACACCACGTCGCAAAGAAATTCAAGTACACCGCTTTACCGCGCAGCGATGCCGGTGAGAGCGTGGAACCGTCCGTGCTCCGCTGCGTCCAGTCGGGCGCGAGGTGTCCCACGTGCGCGATGCCGGAAGCGCGCTGTCCTCCTCGGCCCGCAGAACAGCTGCAGCAGCACGCTGCGGCAACGACCGCGGCTAATAGGGCGCGCGCTGCGTTAGCCGTACGAAGGATACGCCACCGCATGGAGGTCCTCGTTCATTCGCGCAAGCAGCTCGTCCACGGAGTCGAATCGCCGCTGCTCGCGCACGAAACGCAGATCGCGCAGCGCCACTTCGTTGCCATAAATCGTTTCTCGGAAATCGCGCATCCACGCTTCGATGGTCCGGCGCGCGCCATCGAACGTCGGATTGGTGCCGATCGATACGAGCGCGGCGTAATCGCGCCCATCGTAACGCGCCGTGGCCGAATAGACGCCGTCCTTGGGCAACAGTTTTGCGGGCACCGCAATATTCGCGGTCGGAAACCCGAGATCGTGACCGCGCCCGGCGCCGAGTTCCACGCGCCCCCGCACCTCGTAGCTGCCTCCCAGCAGCTCGTCCGCGCTGCGAAGATCGCCGCTCGCGATCTGTGCTCGAATGCGCGTACTGGAGATGCGTTCGCCGCTTACATCGACTTGGTTCTCGACCGGCACGAAATCCACGCCCGCCTGGCCCAGCAACTCGGCCATCAGGGCAGTGTCGCCGGCGCGCTTGTGCCCGAAGCGAAAATTCTTTCCGACGACCACGCCGCGAACGCCCAATGCATGCAGCAAGGTTTCCCGCACGAAATGCACCGCCTCTTGCGATGCGATCCGGCTGTCGAATCGCACGAAGAAACACTCGTCGAAGCCCGCGCGCGCAAGCAAGTCGATGCGCTCTTCGGGCGTGCAAATGAGCGGCGGTTCTTTGCCCGGACGCAGAAACGTCGAGGGGTGATTCGCAAAGGTCAGCGCGGCGGCGCGCCAGCCGCGTCTTCGCAAGCGCAGCGCTTGACGCGCGATCTCGCGGTGGCCCCGATGCATGCCGTCGAAGAAGCCGATCGCCACGACCAGCGGCGTGTCCGAGTCGCGCTTGAGTTCGTAGTGCAGCTTCATTGCGTCAAACGAACACTTTGCGCGGCGCGAGCAACGCACCGTGCGTTTCACCCACGCCGACGAGCGTGCGAGATTCGTCGCGCACGAACACGTGCTTGCCCGCGGCGCCGAAGGGCAGCGGCACGGAACGTCCCGAGCGAAAGTCCGCAGAATGCCGCAGATCCAAAACGATGGTAGGAAACGGAATGATTCGCTCGGGCGGAATGAGCGCCTCGCGCGGATGCTCGGCGATATCGTCCAGCGTGCGGCTTTCGTAGAGCAAGAACGGGCCCGACCCTTCGCGAACGAGCGCGCCCATGTGCGCGGGCACGCCGATCGCTTTGCCGAGATCTTCGACGAGCGTGCGGACATACGTGCCCTCACTGCACGCGATGCGCAAGCGCGCGGTAGCGGTTTGAACGCCGTTTGCGCCGCCGTCGACGCCCAAAAGGATCAACCCGTAAACGGCGATGGTGCGCGGCCGGCGCTCGACCTGTTTCCCGGCGCGCGCAAGTTCGTACAGACGCTTGCCTTCGTGGTGCAGCGCGCTGTGCATCGGCGGAACCTGTTCGATTTTTCCGATGAAATTCGGCAGCGCGTCGCGCAGGCGCCGTTCCCAGCCCGCGTCGGGCCGCACACATTCGATCGTTTCGCCGCTCGCATCGCCGCTGGTCGTACTGCGCCCCGCAACGAACGTGCACACGTACGCTTTTCGTTGGTCGGTCAGCAGTGGAATGAGCCGCGTCGCCTTGCCGACCGCTATCGGCAGCACGCCTGCCGCCTGCGGATCCAGCGTGCCAAGATGTCCCGCAGCGATGTGGCGATCCCGCGCATACAGTCCGTAGAGCCGGCGCAATCGCGCAACCATGTTCGCCGACGTCGGCCCCGCCGGCTTAAAGACGTTCACGAACCCGAGGATGCTACAGCCCTTCGGCGATCAGCGTTTCCTCGACGGCACGGACGGCGTCCGGAAGCGCTCCGACGAACGTGAGACCCGATGCGCGGAAATGTCCGCCGCCGCCCAGGCGCGCCGCCGCCGCTTGCACGTTGATGCGTCCGCTGCTGCGCAAACTCACCCGAATGTCGCCGTCGTATGCCTTGAACAGCGCCGCCGCTTCAACGCCTTCGACCGAGCGCAAATGATTGACGATCTCCTCGGTATCTTCGCCGTCCGCGCGAGTTTGCGCCAGCATCGCCTCGTCGACGTACGACCAAATGTACCGGCCGCCGTGCGCGGTTTGCGCTTCGCTGAGCGCGCGTCCGAGCAGAAGCACGGCAGCAAGCCGCTTATTGGCGAAAATTTCTTCGGTGATCTGTTCTTTGTTCGCGCCTCGTTCCATCAGCTCGGCCGAAAGGCGCAGCACGTCCGGCGTCGTGTTGCTGTGCATGAAGCCGCCCGTATCGGTCATGATTGTGGTCAGCAGACACGTAGCAATGCCGGGGTCGATCTCCGCGCCCAAGCCTCGCAGCAGATGCACGACGCAGGCGCCGGTGGAACATTCGTGCGTGAGCACGTAGTTCAACGCCCCGAAATGATCGTTGCCCAGATGGTGATCGATGTCCAGAATGTTGTCCCGGTCGATGTTCGGCAGAAATTCGCCGGCGCGCGAGGTGCTGCTCATGTCGCCGAATACCCATAGCGTGTCGTCTGGGAGATCGCCCGGTATAGCGCGCGAAACGTGCTCGCTATCCGGTAAAAAACGCAGATTGCGCGGCACCGGATCTTGCTGAAAGTAGTGCACGCGTTTGCCGATTTTCTTGAGCGCCAGACCGAGCGCAAGGCCTGCGCCCAGCGTGTCGCCGTCCGGCTTGACGTGGCTCACCATCACGAACGCCGGGCGCCTGAGCAGTTCGGCGACGACTTCTTGCGTGGTTGCGACCGTACGCTCTTCCTGGATCATGCGTGCTCCGGCCCTGATAACGCCGCTGCTTTCCGCAGCGTCTTACTCAGGTCGATCGCGCGCTCGGTCGAGCGATCTTCCACGAACTGCAGTCTGCGGCGTATGACGGAGTTTTATCTGCCGGCCCAGCTCGCCGCGCAGAAAACGCGACGCGTGTTCGAGCGCGTCCATCGTTTGTTTCGCCACATGGCGATCGCCGATGATGGAAACGAAGACTTTGGCGTTCTGCAGATCCTGGGTAATCTCGACTCTCGTCACCGTCGTGAAGCCCAAGCGCGGATCCGTGAGCTCGCGGGAAATGAGCAGGCCGAGCACCCGCTGAATCTCGTTGTCGATCCGCTGCATTCTTTGCTGCTTCATTCTTTACCGCCGGCGCATCATGCAGGCGCGAGCTCCGCGGCGACCGTCTCGATCGCATACGCTTCGATGACGTCGCCGAGTTTCAAATCCTGGTACCGCGCGACCTGAATGCCGCATTCGTAGCCTTCAGCGACCTCCCGCACGTCGTCTTTGAAACGCCGCAGCGACTCGAGCTCGCCGTCGAAAATGACGGCCTGATCGCGCAGCACGCGGACCTTGGAATTGCGCAAGATCTTGCCGCTGCGCACGTAGCAGCCGGCAATGGAACCGACCTTGCTGACTTTAAAGACCTCGCGCACTTCGGCTTGACCAAGCGTAATCTCACGCTGAACCGGCGCAAGCATGCCGCGCATCGCCTTGCGCAGATCGTCTTCGATATCGTAAATGACCTGATAGAACCGAAGATCGACGCCTTCGTTTTCCGCGAGCCGCTTGACCGTCTCGTCGGGCCGGATGTTGAAGCCGATGAGCACGGCGTTGGACGCGCTGGCAAGATTGACGTCGTTGGGCGTAATGGCGCCCACTCCGCCGTGAATGACGCGAATCTCCACCTCGTCGGTGGACAGCGATTCCATGCGCGCGCGCAGCGCCTCGACGGAACCCTGGCCGTCCGCTTTGACGATGATGTTGAGCGTTTTGGTGCCTTCCGCCGGCATCTGCATGAACGTTTCCAACGAAACCCGCTGGCCGCCCGCTGCAGCGATGCGCACGTCGCGGCGCCGCGTCTTGCGCTTGTCCGCAGTTTCACGCGCGACGCGTTCGTCCGAGACAACCATGAGCGTGTCGCCCGCTGCGGGCACGTCCCCAAGCCCCATGATCTCGACCGGAATCGAAGGACCCGCTTTCTTGACTTGTTTGCCTTTATCGTCCACGAGCGCGCGCACTTTGCCGAACGTGCCGCCGGCCACGACGATGTCGCCCACGCGTAGCGTGCCGTTCTGCACCAGTACGGTCGCGACCGCACCACGCCCGCGATCCAGGGCGGACTCAATCACGACGCCCGTAGCGCGCCGGTTTTTATTGGCTTTGAGATCGCGAATGTCGGCTTCCAGCAGCACGGTCTCCAGCAGCTGATCGATTCCCGTCCCGGTTTTTGCGGAAACCGGCACCATTTCGATATTGCCGCCCCAATCGACGGACTGCAGCCCTTCTTCGGCGAGCTGCTGTTTGACGCGATCGGGCTGCGCGTCGGCCTTGTCGATTTTGTTCACGGCAACGACGATGGGAACGCCCGCCGCTCGAACATGCGCGATCGCTTCTTTGGTTTGCGGCATGACGCCGTCGTCGGCTGCAACGACCAGAATCGCCACGTCGGTCACCTTAGCACCGCGCGCGCGCATTGCGGTAAACGCTTCATGACCGGGCGTATCGATGAAGGTGATCTTCCGATCGTTTTGTTCGACGGTGTAAGCACCGATGCGCTGCGTGATCCCGCCGGCCTCGCCGCCCGCCACGTTCGCGCGGCGAATCTTGTCGAGCAGGGAGGTCTTGCCGTGATCGACATGCCCCAGTACCGTGACCACGGGCGGCCGATCGCGTAAGCATTTCCGGCTTGTCTTCCTCTTGTTCGACCCTGACTTCTTCGCCCGCTTCTTTGACGACGGCGCTAAAGCCGAACTTCTTGGCAACCGAAATGGCGACGTCGCTGGAGATGTTTTGGTTGATCGTCGCCATGGTGCCCATTTTGATGAGTTCTTTGATGATGTCCTTAGCGGGAACGATCATTGACGTCGCGAGCTCCTGCACCGTCAGCAGGTCCGGAATTTCGATCGTTTCGAGCTTTGCGGCCGGAGCAGGCGCAGCATCGATGCGTTTCTTGCGATTGCGCTCCTTTTCGAGCAGCAGCTCTTTCTCGCGATCCTTTTTATTGATTTTGTCGTCGCGGTCACGGGTGCGATCGCCGGGACGGCCGCCGGAGCTCGGCGCCGGAGCATCGGTCGCGGAAGCCGGGACGCCTGGACGCGCCGTGAACGGACGCGCGCCCGGCGCGGTGAGCGGGCGGAACGGTCCGTTGCCCTGTGGCCGGCGCTGCGGCGCGGGCGAAATCAGCCGGCCGGGTTGCGGCGTACGAGCCGCGGGCTGCTGCGGCGGCGCGCCGTTTCCGGGTTGGCCGGGGCGTGGAGCCACGCCGGGGCGCCCGGGCAAACCGGTCTGCGGCCCGGGGGAAGCCGACGCGGACGTCGTGGGTGGCGGCGCGGCGCGGCGCGGAAGGATCGAGGTCTGGCCGGAAGGGACCGGGCGCAGCTTAGGAATAGGGGTTTGCGGGGCGGGCGGAACGGGCGCCGGCCGTTGTGCGGCGGGGGCAGGCGGCACCGGAACGGGTTTGGCCGCCGCAGGCGGGGGAGGCACCATGGGGACTTCCGGCTCAGCCGGGACGGCCGGCTTAACAGTGGGCGGAGCGGCGGAACGGCGGGAGCTGGCCGGGACGGGTTTGAGCGTCGGAATGGATTCGGCGGGAGCGGCCGTTTTGGGTGCAACGCGGTGTTCGGCGCCGTTGGAAGCGGCGCGGCGCGGAGCGGCGGGTGCGCCCTTCGCCTGGCTCGCAGGTGCCGAGGCCGTGGCGGTCGCCGTTGTTTGCTGCGGCGGCGCGGCGGGCTTTGCGAGCACGCTGCGAACCAAATCCGCGATGTGGTCGGGCACGACGCTCAGCTGGTTCTTCGCTTCGAAGACGCCGCCGAGCCGCTCGTTGAAGAGGGTCACGAGCTCTTTCGAGGTCAGCCCTACTTCTTTCGCAAGTTCAAATATCCGAACTTTTCCGTTAGCCAAAATCTGCCTTTCATCAGTGCAGGCCCGTTCTTTCGGAGCCTGCATATCCACTCAGCTCATAGCATGCTCCCCTTCCCAAACGCGCAACGCGCGCCCGGGAACAGGCGCCCAAAACAATTACGCATGGTGAGAGCTTAGCATGTCACTTCAAATAAACCCTTAACGGTCAACCTCTTTGAAACCCATATTCGGCGGCGGAGGATGCAAGCCCCGGATACTTGCGGTTTTTTTCCACGCGCCCGATGCACGCCGACGAGCACAGGTACACGCCCCGGCCGGGATGCCGTTTGCGCCCAGTGTCCGCAACCCAAGCGTGCGCGGCGCCGCCGCGCAGTCGCACGAACCGCTGCATCTCTTGCTGCGTTTTGCGCTCGCGGCATCCGGCGCACTGACGGATCGGCGTCACCGCTAGCCGCCCAAGCGTTCGCGCTTGAACTCCTCGAGCTTGCGAATGAGTTCTTCGTCGATGGCACCGCCGGCGGCCGCCGGCGCCTCTTCACCTTCCTCGACCGGCTCTTCCGCGGTTTGCGCTTCAACGTCCGGCACGGTCTCCGCGGGGGCTTGCGCCTGTGCCCGCTCGGCCAGATAACGCTCGCGCGCTTCAGCCGCTTCGGTCTCGCTGGCAATGTCCAAACGCCAGCCGGTCAGACGCGCGGCAAGGCGAACGTTCTGGCCCTCGCGCCCGATCGCGAGCGAGAGCTGATAGTCCGGAACGATGACCAGCGCGACGCCGTCGTCGTCGAACAGTTCTACACTGAGGACTTTGGCGGGCTGGAGGGCGTTCATAATGAACGTGACATGATCGGGTTCCCAGCGAATCACGTCGATCTTCTCACCGCGCAATTCGTCCGACACATTTGCGATGCGGCTCGACTTTGGCCCCAGACATGCGCCGATCGGATCGATTTCCGCGCGGTTGCTGCGAACCGCGACCTTGGAACGGCTTCCCGGCTCGCGCGCAATCGCCATGATCTCGACGATGCCGTCTTCGATTTCCGGAACCTCGAACTCGAGCAGGCGCTGCACCAACCCTTCGGCGGCGCGCGAAAGAATCACGCTGGGACCTTTTGGAGACCTGCGCACGTCGAGCACGTAAGCGCGAATAAAATCATTGATGCGGAAGTTCTCGCGTGCCACTTGCTCCGAAAGCGGCAGCATCGCCTCGTCCTTGCCCTCGAGCAGCACGTACATGTTGCGTTGTTCGAAGCGCTGCACGGTGCCTTTCACGATGTCGTTCAGTTTCGCGGCGTACTTGTTGTAGACGGTATCCCGCTCCGCTTCACGGATGCGCTGCACGATAACTTGCTTTGCCGTCTGCGCCGCGATCCGCCCGAAGTCTTTGGGCGTGACCTCTTCATCGTAGAAGTCGCCGACCTGATACACCGATCCGGCTTCCCGCGGAGTCACTTCGAGCTTCGGATCCGTGACTTCGTCCACGACGGTCCGGCGATGAAATACCTTATAGTCGCCGTTCTGGCGATCGACGGTCACAATGGCGTTCGCTTCGCTGCCGAAGTGGCGCTTGTACGCGGTGAGCAACGCCGCTTCGAGCGCTTCGATGAGCATCTCGAACGGAATGTTTCGCTCCTTCGAGATGAAGAGCAGGACGTCGATGAGTTTCTCTTCGGTTGCCGCTTCAGGCATGATGTTTCCGTTCTTTCTGTTTGACAGGCGTATCCGCGCTACGCGCTGCACGCCCCCCGCACGCGGAGCGCGCGGGGCCCCCGGCCTTCGGCCCCCTATGGGCGGTCGCCGTGTTTGCGCTCAGCAGCCATTTACCAAGCATGATGTTTGCGTTCTTTCTTTTCCCGTGTGAGGTCGGAGCGAATGTCGTATTCGAGGTTGGCCTTCTCGATCGTGGCCAGCGGCAGCGGCAATTCGCCTGCCCCTGTTTCTAAAATAACGTTGGTTCCACGAACACCGCGCAGGATGCCGCGATGCGTCTTTCCGCCTTGCACCAGCAACGAGGTGACGATCTTCGCATCGCGGCCGGCGAACCGTTGATAATCGCCGGCTTTCGTGAGCGGGCGATTCAGACCCGCAGATTTAACCTCGAGCGTGTACTTCTCTTCGCACGCGTCGAGCGCTCTATTGATCGTAGCGGCGATGCGTTCGCACGTCGCAACGTCGACCCCGCCGTCGCGATCGATCGTCAGCGAAAGAGCGGCGGAATGCCGTCCGCGGGACGCCGCGTGCTGCACCATTTCTATGCCGGAAAAAGAACCATCGTGCGCTATGCGATCGATCGCGCGCAGGAACGCTTCGGTCAACGTGCTTGCCACTTCGTCAGCCACAGTAGTAAACGAGCCCCAATCAACGACGAAGCGCGGGACATGCCCACGCTCCTACGATCCAACCACGCATACAATACCGTAAAAACACGACGGGCCGCAACCCCAGTGGGTGCAGCCCCTCGTTTTTTGTTCTATTGTGTCTTATAAGGAGCGCGCTCATGCCGGTTACGCCCGGCCAACGGTGAGCGCTCGTCTAGCGCTCGGTTACGGCGCACCTTTTCGGGCGGACTTGCCCGGTGGATCTTGCGGTTCCAACCGCCCTCCTTAATGTCACGCTCACATTGTTTTGTGAGGCAACCTTATTGTACGCCCGCAAAGGTCACGTTTCAAGTGCCCGCGCACGAAAGGTGCGGGCGAAGACGCTCAATGCCCAGGCCCGGGACGGTTATCGCGAAAGCTGCGGCCGAGGCGCAGTGCGATAAAGCGCTCGACACCCATAGCGTGCATGTTCGCTGAAGGCCGGGTTGTGTTTGCGCGCGATGATAGGATGCACGCTTTGATTTTGGAATCCCAGGAGATCGCTAGGGAAGCCCTGATTTAGCGAGCGGATTCACGTTTGTCATGGTGAGCCTGTCGAACCATGGCCCAGCGCAGTCGAGGCCGCGCGATATGAAACGTAAAGAGCAATTGTCGTTTTTGTCCGTAAATTTCGACCGGCATCGCCGCGCAACGCGCCGCTGTGGGCGTAGTGTCTCCAAAAATGGCAAAATACGGCCCATGAGGCCGTAAAAATCCCAAGACGACGACGGCAATCCGTTCTATTTCGCGTAGGCTGAGTCTGTCAGTAAGCATGAACCGCCATGTTCGCAACCGCGTTCTCGCTCATCGTGCTGGGAGACGGCACGTCGTTCGCGCGAGGCTACCTAGGACTCGCGGCTGGACTCGGTGGCGTAAACGGTTCGAGATGTCCTGCGCAGATATAACTGACGTTGTCTTCGACGATCCAATGCTGATTGCCGGCAGCAGGCTGGCGAACGACCCAGCCCGTGCACCAATTCACGAAGCCTATGCGCTTAACGCGCGTGACGTACATCTTAACGTACTTCTCCTCCGGTGCAGTGCCGAGGATCGACTGCTTCCAGCGCTGCGCCCCGATGTTTTCGACGTAGAGATATTTGGTTTGCGCCAGAACTTCCGGCGGGGGCGTAGGTTCCGGTTCAGGCGTCGGCTTGAGGTTGGTCAAAAAGGAATAGCGCTTGCCGGGCCCCGGCGAGAAAGATGGCGCGGCGGTTGGAATCAACCTTTTCAGGCGCTCGTTCAGCGAGCGCGGCCGTTTGGATTTCACCGGTACAGGGCGCGGCGGAGGAGGGGTTGCCGCAAGGGGATGCACCGGCCGGACGACCGGAGGCGCCGGGCTCCTTCACGTGGGCGAGGGCTCGTGGCCCAGGCGAACCCGCGACCTTCGGCCCCGGACTGGGAGCGGTACCCCGAGACGGACTCGCAGCGGGATGCGGTATGCGCAGCTGTGACGGATTTCCGGGCGTGATGAGCGGTTCGGGCGAGTGCAGCGCAATCAACGGCGCTTGCGTTGGAGCCAGCGCCGACGGCTCAGGTTGCGGGGACGGCGCCGCAGTCCTTACCGCCGCGGCGACCTGCGCCGGGGCGGTGGTCGGTGCGGTGGGCGGCAGCGGTGCCGGCGTCACGGCGAGTTGCGCATGCGTGGGCGCGGGTCTCGGGACGACGGGGCGTTCGGGCGCGATCGTGCGCTGCGGAGCAGGCGTCGGATTCGGAGGCGCGGTCGGAGCAAATTTCGCGAGTTCATGCAGCACGCGTGGATGCGACGCGACCGGAGTGCGCGGCTTGGGCACGACGACGGGACGCGGCACCGGTACCGCCGCGCGCGCAACGGTTGCGCGACGCAGATTTTTTGGGCGCTTGGCGCGTCACCGTAAGGACGACGGTGCCTGAATAAGACTCCGAAGCGGCCTGTTGCGATGACGACGTTGCAAGCGAAAATAAAAAATACGCGATGAGCGCGTGCAACAGCAGCGAGGCCACGAAACTTGCCGCATTGCGCGCTGCAGCGAAGCGGTCGTCGGGATCGCGTTTCAAACGCAGGAGCATTCGGGGCTTCTCGCGCAAGCGCCTTGAGCGCATGGAAAAGATTCAGAAACGCACGAAAATCGTCGCGACGCTTGGTCCCGCCTCGCGCGATCCGCAGCTGATCCGCGCGCTTATCGTATCCGGTACGAATGTTTTCCGCCTAAACTTTTCGCATGCGACGCCGCAGGAACACGGCGAAAATATCGATCGCGATTCGCGCCGTCGCCGCGGAATTGGATCAGCATATTGCGATACTGCAGGATCTGCCCGGTCCAAAAGTACGGACGGGGGCGTTTGCGGACGGCACCGCGTCCGTGCGTCTGGAGCGGGGCGGATCGTTCGTGCTCACCAGCGAGCAGGTTCCCGGGGACGCCGAACGAGTTTCGGTATCGTACCGTGACTTGCCGGCGGACGTGGCCGTCGGAACACGGTTGTATTTGCAGGATGGGGCGATTACGCTGCGCATTCTGGACAAAACCGCAACCGAAATTCGCACGACGGTCGAAGTAGGCGGCGAACTGCGCGGCAGACAAGGCATCAACTATCCTGACGGAACGCTCAATATCGAGGCCGTGTCAGATCGCGATCTGGAATTCTTGGCTTTCGGGCTAGAAAAGGGCGTCGACTACGTGGCCGTATCTTTCGTGCGCAGCGCGGAAGACGTGCATCGCGTCAAGGCGTTCATCCAGGAGCGCCGGAAAAACGCGCAAGTGCTTGCTAAGATTGAGAAGCACGAGGCGCTGCAGGATATTGAAAACATTATTCAAGCCGCGGACGGCATCATGGTGGCGCGTGGCGACTTGGGCATCGAAATCCCGCTCGAGCAAGTGCCGATGATTCAAAAGGATCTCATTGCCAGGTGCAATCGAGCCAGCAAGCCGGTCGTAACCGCAACGCAGATGCTGGAGTCGATGACCTTCAATCCGCGTCCCACGCGCGCGGAAACGACAGACGTGGCCAACGCCATCCTCGACGGAACGGACGCAGTCATGCTTTCCGGCGAAACGGCGCGCGGTGAGTATCCCGCGGAGGCTGTGCGCGTTATGGCGGAAATTTCACGTGAGGTCGAAAAACAGTATCCGCACGAAATACTACAGCTGCGGCGCCTCGAAGGCGCAACGCGGAACATCGCCACGTCCATCGCCGAGGCCGCAACGCGCGCGAGCGCGGAACTCACTCTTGCGTTTATCGTTACCGGTACGACTACCGGCAACGCGGCGCATCACATCAGCGCATTTCGTCCAAAGGCGCGAATCATTGCGCTCACCCCGGACCCGGGCGTCGCCCGGCGTTTGGCGCTGCTCTGGGGCGTGGAATCGATTCTCATCGAGCGCTATTCGTCAATCGACGTGCTGCTGCACATTACCGAACAGCGAATGCTCGGCGAAGGTTTGGTCGCGCGTGGAGATTGCGTTGCGTTCACGACCGGTATGCCCGTAGGCGCCGGTGGAACCAATTTGCTGAAGATCCATCAAATTCCGTAGCTTTCCAACGCTGTCACCCTCCAGCCTGTCGCCGTTGTCACCCTGAGCCTGTCGCCGTTGTCACCCTCCAGCCTGTCGAAGGGCGCTCAGCCAGGCTTCGGGCTTGTCACCCTGAGCCGCCACTTTGTCACCCTGAGCCTGTCGAAGGGCGCTCAGCACAGGCTTCGGGCCGTTACACCGCTAAACGCCGTTCCTTTGTCTGCGCGAGCAGCGTGCGCGCGTGCTGCAGCGCAACGTCGTGCGCTTCACCGGAAAGCATGCGCGCGAGTTCAGTCGTGCGCTCTTCTGTTTGCGGAATTGCCCGAACCACGATCGTGGTGGCGTTGCGATTTTCGAGCTTCTCGAGAACGTAGTGCGTATCGGCCCACGATGCGATTTGCGCGAGGTGCGTCACGCATACGATTTGCGCGTGTTGCGCGAGGCGCCCAAGACGCGCGCCGACGGCCGTTGCGGCTGCGCCGCCGACGCCCGCGTCGATTTCGTCAAAAACCAGCGCCGTGCCCCCGCGTGAGGCCGCAAGCACGACGCTAAGCGCAAGCAGCACTCGCGATAGCTCGCCGCCTGAGGCAACGCGAGCCAGCGGGCGTTCCGCCTCGCCCTTGTTCGCCGCGAACGTGAAATGCACGCCCTCGCTTCCGCTCGGAGCAATAGCGCTCAGCGGTTCAAAACGCACGCCGAACCGAGCCGAGGAGAGCGCGACATCCTTGAACTGCCGTTCGACCGCTTTGCACAGCCGTTCCGCCGCAGCGTGGCGCAAGCTCGACAGATGTTCCGCGGCCTGCTCCAGCTGCAAATGAGCCTGCTTGAACTCAGCTTCCAGCGTCGCCTTGCGCTCATCTTTGTTTTCGAACGCTTCTATCGTCGATTCGAACTCCTGAACGGATCGTTCGACGTCCGCGAGAGTGGGGCCGTACTTGCGTTTGAGCGTGTCGAGTGTCTCAAGGCGCGCATGCACGGCATCAAGTTCTCCGGGATCCGACTCTATGCCCTCGAGCTCTCGCGATGCGCGAACGGCGAGCTCGTGCACGTCACCCTGAAGCGCTTGCGCGGCCCGCGACATCTCCTCGAAAGACTGCCCCATTCGGCCGATGTGCTGCAAAAAGCCGGCGGCTTGTCCCAGCGCATCGGTCGCAGAAGCGTTCTCGCCGGCCAGCGCTTCGTGCGCTCCTCGCAGCGCCACTGCAATATGTTCTGCGTTCTCCAGCACGCTGCGCCGCTGCAACAACCGGTCGTCTTCACCAGCCTCTGGCCGCGCGGTGCGAATTTCATCGACGGCGTATCTTGCAAAGGCAAGCTGCTCCTGCACGCGCCGTTCGTCGCGATCGAACTCACGCAAGGCGTCCGCCATCTCACCGCATCGCCGATGGAGCGACGCAACGGATTTTTTCGCATACAGCGCATCTTCGCCGGCGAAGCGGTCGAGCAGTTCAACGTGATAAGCCGGCGAGAGCAACCGCTGCGCCTCGTGCTGGCCTGCCATGTCGACGATCTGGGAGGCCAACTCGCGAATATATCCCGCAGTGCTCGGACGGCCGTTCAGGCGGATCGTCGATTTCCCGCTTTCCGCAGAAAGCTCGCGCGAAATCGTCGCATCTTCGTCGGGGTCGAGATCGAAGCCGTCCCCGGACAGACGTTCTCGCATCGCTGCATCGACGTCGAACAACAGCGTCACCATCGCGCGCGCACGTCCACGCCTAACGGCGTCAGGGCTTGCGCGTTCGCCGAGAACAAACGCCAGCGCACCTAAAACCATCGTCTTTCCCGAACCGGTTTCGCCCGTGAACATCGTCGAACCGGCAGCAAAGTCTACTTCTGCGCGCGGTATCAGACCGTAATCCTCGATCGTGAGCCGCCGGAGCATGTTTATCGGAACCGTTGATCCTTGATGGAAACGCCCCAGCGCAGCTTTTCCTCCAGGCGCTCGAAGAATCGTAGACGCTCCACGCGCGCGAAGCGCACGGTGTGCGGATATCGCTCAATCACGACGGAGGCGCCTCCGGCAAGATCGCTCAAAACCTCGCCGTCGCATTCCAGATTTGCATGCAGCAGTTCAGAGTCGCACGTGACGGTGATGCGCGAGTTTGCGGGAACGATGATTGGACGCGAAAAGAGCGTGTGCGGCAGCAGCGGAACGACTCCGAGTGCTTCGACATGGGGTGAAATGATGGAACCGCCTGCGGAAAGAAAATACGCCGTCGAACCAGTCGGCGTGGCGATGCAAATGCCGTCTGCCGGCACGTGCGCGGCCTGTTCGTCGTTGAGGCATAACCCAAATGGAACCAGATGCGATATGCCGCCCTTGCGCACGACCACGTCGTTGAGTGCAAAAAATTGGTGGCCGTCGTACGTGGCTTGCAGCGCCAAGCGTTCTTCGATGACGAGCCCGCGCTCGAGCAAATCCGGCAGCTCGTCGATGTGCTCGTCGTTTTCGTCGAACTCCGTCAGAAAGCCAAGCCGGCCCGTGTTGATGCCGATGATGGGAACGCGGCGATCCACCGCCATTCGAGCCGCGCGCAGCAGCGTACCGTCGCCGCCGATCGTAATGAGCAGCGCCGCACCGTCCAGCGCCGCACCGTCGGTAACCGGCGAGACGGCATATCCGCTTTCGCGAAACCCTTGCCCGACGCGGTTTGCAAGCGCTCGGGCGTTTTCGCGATTCGCGTCGACGTAGAGTGCCACGACGCGCTTTTTCACCGAAACCGTCACGCTGGTGAACCTTCGCACACGACGCCGTCGATCACTCCATCGTCAACCGGCGTGCCGCTGCGCCGCAGCCGCATCAGAAATTCGCGGTTTCCCGCAGGGCCCAGGAGTGGAGATTCCGTTACCGCTACGGCCGCCAAGCCCAAAGAAGCCATGGCATCGCGAATCTCTCGCAGCACTGCGCGATGCACGCCGGGATCGCGTACGACCCCACCGCTTCCCAAGCGCTCGCGTCCAGCCTCGAACTGCGGCTTGACCAGCGCGACGATATCGCCCTCCGGCGTCAAGCTGCGCACGGCTCGCGCCGCGATGGTTCTCAGCGAAATGAACGACGCATCGATCACGACAATGTCGAAGCAGCGCGCAAACGCCTCGTCCGGCACGTAGCGGAAGTTTACACGCTCCATCACCGTCACGCGCGCATCGTTGCGCAAGCGCCAGTCCAGTTGACCATAGCCGACGTCGAGCGCCACGACGTGCACGGCACCACGCTGCAGCAGGCAATCGGTAAAGCCTCCGCTGGATGCGCCGACGTCAAGTGCGTACTTTCCCGGAACGTGAATGCGAAACGTGTCGATGGCGTAATCGAGTTTCTCGCCGCCGCGGCTTACGAAACGCCGCGGACGTTCGACTTCGATCTTGGAATCCGCGCGCACGGATGCGCCCGCTTTCGTGGCCGGCGTGCCGTTCACTCTCACTCGGCCTTCCATAATAAGGCTGCGCGCCTGCGACCGCGTGATGCCTTCGCGCTCCGATACGGCTGAATCGAGACGCTCGGTCACGTTCGAGGACGGTTTGCTGCGGCGCTGCGCTTCCGGCGCGGAGTCGGCTTCGTCGATTGACAGAGACTTATGCGGCCACCTCGCGATGTTGCGACTCATTGCAGGTAGGTGCTACCATTGGGTGCGCCCTTCTTCGGCGAGGATGGCGGGAGGACTGAGGTTGAGCACGGTTTCGTTACGTCGCAACCTACTGTTCGCTTGTCTGTTGTTTCAGACGGCGCTTGTTTGCGCGTGTAATCGGGGCGGAGTCTCGACGGTGCGGTCGAGTGCGCCGCCGGTGCGCGCCGTTGCGGTGCATACGGGACGCGTTGCGCCGTCGCTCATGCTCTCGGGGCTGATCGCCCCTTTGCAGAACGTCACCATATCGAGCACCTTGCAGGAACCCGCGGACGATGTCTACGTGCGCGAGGGTGAAGCGGTTGCGGCCGGTCAGGTACTCGCGCGTCTGGACACTGCCGATCTGCGTGCCAATTTTCAAGCGGCCGAACGTAGTGCAGCCGAAGCAGAGGCAAAAGTTGCGCAAGCGCGCGACCAGGCTTCGCTCAACATTCAGCAGAGCAAGGGCGATTTGGCCGGCGCGCAGAGCACGCTGGCGCAGGCGCAGCAAAAGCTTTCGCTCTCGCACACGACGTTTGAGCGCGACCGGCAACTGTACGCGCAAGGATATCTCTCCAGAGCCGTCCTGGACACCGACACGACGCAGTATCAAAGCGACGAGCAAGCCGTTGCGTCCGCTCGCGCGAGCATGCAGACCGCAGCCACGGCCGTAAGCGTCAACGGAGACGATGCGCGTGGCTTGCAGCGCGACAACGTCGTCTCCGCACAGGCTGCAGCGGCTTCGGCGCGAGCGCAGGCGGATCAGATCGACGTGCAGATCGCCAAGGCGACGATCGTTTCGCCTGTCGCAGGCGTCGTCGTCAACCGCAACATTAATGCCGGGCAATATCCGGGTTCGTCCGCGCTGTTCACGATCCAGCAGGTTCGCGACGTGTACGCGATGCTGAATGCGTCGAGCGATCAAGTCTTCCTGATTCGACCCGGAAGCGGTGCGCAGATAACTGTGGCTAGCCGGCCTTCGATGCGCGTTCCGGGCATCGTCGAGGCGGTTTTGGGGCAGGCTGAGCCGGGTTCCACGAATTTTGTCGTCAAAGTCCGCCTGCCCAATGCCGTCGGCCTGCTGCAGTCGGGGATGGTTGTCTCCGCCCGAATCATGCTCCCGCCCGTCGCCGGGCTCGTCATTCCAACGAGCGCGTTCCTCGATGCATCGCACAGCGCAGTACGAACGCTTGCTGCGAACGGCAAGATCGGCGTCGCGCCGGTACGCGATCTGGCGAACGACGGTTCGAACGCCGTGATCGAAGGATTGGATCGAAACTCGCGCGTCGTCCTGCAGGGACAATGAGCGGAATCACGGCCGCATTCGTGCGGCGCCCCGCGCTTGCGACGGTCGTCGTTCTGCTCACGTTGGTCGCGGGCACGATCGCGTATCCAGGGCTAGTGCAGCAGCAGTTTCCCAACGTCGATCTTCCGGTCATTCAAGTTATCGCGTCCTATCCGGGCGCATCGCCCAGCACGATTCGCGACACCGTCGCGCGCCCCATCGAAGATCAGTTGGCCGGCGCTCCGGACCTGGATCACATTCAAACCACGATTCAGCAGGGCGGCGCGACGGTCGCGGCATTTTTCACGCTGGAATCCGACAAGACCGCCGACTTGACGGAAGTGCAGCGCCGGCTGCAGTCGGCGGACGCGCAATTGCCCAGTGATTTGCGCGCGCCGTCGATCGTCTCGTACGATCCGAGTCAAGGAACGGTCGTCGAGCTGGCCGTTTCGACGAACCGCCTGAGCCCGCACGATCTTTCCAACACCGTCGACAACCTCGTTATTCCGCAAATGGAACAGATCCCGGGCGTTTCTTTCGTGCAATCCTCCGGTGACGTGACGCCGTCGATCGAAGTCGCCGTCGACCCGATGCGCTTGATCGCGTCGGGCTCGACGCTGAACGATGTGATCAGCGCCGTCGCAAACAACAACGTGCGAGCGCCCGGCGGAATCGCAACGGCGCAGGGGACCGAGACGACGTTGGACGTTCGCGGCGACATTCAAACACCGCAGTCCGTTGCCAGTTTGCTGCTAGGGTCCGCCGCCGCGCCGCCACCGGGCCTGAATCCATGGAGCACAACCGGTCGCGTCTTGCAGATCCGCGACGTGGCCAGTACGTCGTATGGCTACGAAACGCAGCGCGTTTTTGCTTTCCATCGCGGCGATCCGGCAATCATTCTCGACGTTCGCAAAGCGAGCGGAGCAAGCGAAGTCTCCGTATCCAACGCGGTGCTGAAGGCGCTGCCCGACTTTCGCAGCCGCTTTCCGAACGTCGCGTTCTCGGTTGTCAACGTGCAAGCGGCGTATACCAAAGAACAGATTGGCGAGGTATGGCAAGCGCTGATCGAGGCGATTGCACTGACGGCAATCGTCATGCTGTTCTTCCTGCGCTCGTGGAGAAACGCACTCGTCGTGTGCGTATCCATCCCGACCTCGTTACTGGTCGCGCTCACCGCGATGCGCCTGTTCAATTTCACGTTGGACACCGTTTCACTGGCAGCCATGACGCTGGTCATCGGAATACTCGTGGACGATTCCACCGTCGTACTCGAAAACATCGAGCGGCATCGCGACGCCGGGGAGGATGCGCCCAATGCGGCGATCGCCGGACGCACGGAGATTGCGCTTGCGGCCGTTACGCTGACGCTCGTGGACGTCGTCGTGTTTCTGCCCCTCGCGTTCTTGCCTGGAACCGTCGGACGGTTCATGAAAGAGTTTGGGCTGGTCGTGGCAATTGCCACGATCACCTCGCTCGTCATTTCATTTACCGTTACGCCGGCGATGGCGGGCTGCTGGTCGATGTTTTCGCATTGGAAACCCTGGCGTGTCATTGATGCTTTCACCCAAGGGTTCGAGCGCGTGCGGACCGCGTACGCGACGCGAATCCTTCCGTGGGCGCTGGCGCGTCCGCGCGGAGTCGCGGTGGTCAGCGCGTTCAGCGTCGTCATCGCCCTCGCGCTGGTGCCCGCCGGTCTGGTGGGTTTCGAGTTTTTGCCGGCGGTCGACAGGGGCGAGGTGACCGTGCAGGTGCGATACCCCGTCGGCACTTCCCTGGCCGTGACGCGCACCGGCATTCTGGCTCTCGAGCAGCAGATCGACGGCATGCCGCAGGTCGAGGGAGAGACCGCGATTGCGGGGAGCTATCAAGCGCAGTTCGGCGGCTTCGTTCAACAGGGTTTCGTCGGTCAAGTGCACGTGTTCTTACGCGTAGATAAGCACCACTCGAGCGCCGGTTGGCTGCGATCGCTTCTGCCCAAAGCACAAAGTCTTTTGCCGAATGCCGCAGTCGTTGCTATTCCTGCGACCGGAATCAACGGCGGCACGCAGCAACCCATAGACTACGTGGTGGACGCGCCGGCGCCGATGCTGGACAGCTTAGCCCGCAAAGTCTACGCAACGGCGCAGCGCACGCCGGGAACCGCGAACGTGCTCGTGTCGGCGCTGGATCCGATGCCCAGCGTCGATGTTACGTTCGACCGTGATGCGGCGCAGATGCTTGGCGTGAGCATCGGAACGGCGGCAACCGCCGTCCGTGCGGCCTTCGGCGGCGTGATTGCCACGCAGTACAGCTCCGCATCCGGTTCGCAAGACGTGCAAGTCGTGTACCCGTTCGACGAGCGGGGATCGCTGCTCTCGCTTGCGGCCATCCCAATCCGCACGACGACGCAAAAAATCGTGCACGTGGGCGACGTCGCGCAGTTTATTTCACGCCCCGCCGCCCCACTCATCACGCGCATCAACCGGCGGGACGTGGTCTTCGTGAGCAGTAACGTGCGTCCGGGATATCAGACTCTCGCGCGTAACGAGTGCGATCGTATCGCGAGTCGGAACGCTCCCGACAGGAGCTTCGCTGCGGCCGGCTCCGAACGGCAGCCAGCAAAATATGTTGGACACGGTGCGTGGTATAGCGGTCGCGCTCGTCCTGTCCTTCGTGCTCGTGTACCTGTTGATGGTAGCGCTGTACAACAGCTTCAAGACGCCGTTCGTCATGATGTTTGCCATACCGGTGACGGCGTTCGGCGCGCTCGGATCGCTTGCGCTCGCGCATTTGACGCTGAATCTGTTCTCGATGATCGGTATGCTGTTGCTCGTGGCTCTCGTCACCAAGAACGGGATACTGCTGGTCGACTTCGCCAATCATCTGCGCGAGCGTGGGCGATCGGTGACGCAAGCGATATCGGAAAGCGCTGCAACGCGATTCCGTCCGATCGTCATGACGACATTCTCAATGGTTGTGGCGATGTTGCCCATCGCCCTGGCGCTGGAACCGGGCTCGGAAGTTCGCCAAGCATTGGGCGTGGTCGTCATCGGCGGCCTGCTGAGCTCGCTCGCTCTTACCTTGTTGCTCGTGCCCGTCGTGTATGTCGCCATGGCAGGCGCGCCGCGTTCCCAGTTCCGTATCGACGCCGCCATGCCAATTCCCACACTGCCCGAAAAGGAGCCAGTCTCATGAAAGTCATCGCGATCGCCATACTCATGTGTTTTTCGGCCGTTTCGTTTGCGGCCGCCGCTACGATTCGAGAACAGCTGAAGTATCAGGTTGTCGACAGCACGGCAAAGATCATCGTCAATCGCGTGCAAAACGAATCCTGCACCGACTTCGCCGCGACGATCAGGCAGCGGAAAGGGTCAGGAAGTTCCGGCGGTGCGTCCGGTCTTCTCAAGCGCGATCCGTCCGCTCGCGCCAGATTCGTCGACAAGGTTGCCGGACCGCTCATCAACAAGATGATCGATTGCGATCTCTTGCCCGGCAAATAGCCGCATCATCCTAGAATCATAAAAGGGAAGGGACTTCATGTCATCACTACGCTATTCTCTACCGGCGCTGCTTTTGATGGCGGCCATGACCGCCGTGTCACTGGCGGCAGATCTCACGCCATCCGGCATTCTTGCCAATCCCGCATCCTTCGGCGGCAAAACGGTCACCGTCGGCGGCAAAGTTGCGAAATTTCAAACCAGCCACACCATCCTCGGCACGGTTGCCGGTTTTCAGCTCTGTGATTCCAAATGTATCGTCGTCATCGATGAGAAAAACACGGCACGCGCCGACGGCGACGCGGCAACGGTGACCGGCACGTTTTATGAGACGTTCAAAGCCCGCAAACGCTCCTTCAGGAACGCCATCGTCATAAAATAGCGGCACGGCGGCGCGCATTGAGCCGGTCGTCGCGATCGTAAATCGGTTGGCGAGACGGCCGCCCGGCGAGGCGCATCAGATCATGTCCGCGCACGGGTCTGTGCGTCCTTCGCGCGCGTCCAGAACTTCGTATTTTGCCCGGAAGATGCGTCCCTCTCCGGCTGGCCACCCGGTCGAAGCATCTCGAAGGAGAACGTCTCCCCCACGTTCGTTCCCTGTATCCGTATTTGTGTGCCCGTGCAACGGATTTGACCGCCTTGCGAACGGCATCGAGTGTCTCTTGGGAAGGAACGTTGGACCACCATGCGTCGATGTCGTCGGTATCGTGGAATTCCCGGTAGTGTTGCAGCGCAAAGCCGCCGCCGAGAATCAATTCCCTCATGGCGGCGTTGTGCTGCAGTTTTTGAAGGACCTCGATGCCGAGCGGATTGATCTTGCTCGGAACTTTTAGAACTGGGTTATGCAAAGGCGGTTCTCCGTCGCCGCGTTGTGGTCTGGAGGGATCGATGCGTGTGTGTCAAGGTATTTTCCCGCGTTTGGCGCCGGAACCGCTGCATTCGGCAATCGTCCGGGATGCCACGCGGATCGGCGTTTAAACCCATTCGTCGTGAGACGGTTTTTAGAACGTCAAAACGTCAAAACGGAATGTCGTCGGAAAGCGCATCGGCCGGCGGCGCAACCGGTGCGGGCGTTTGCTCCATCGCGCGATCGATTTGCGCCTGCGCGCCTTTGAGCAGCTCCTCGCACTGACTCGCCAGCGTTTTGCCTTCTTTGAATAATGCAACGGCACGGTCGAGCTCGACGCTGCCGTTTTCCAGCTCTTTGACGATTGCCTCAAGGCGCGAGACTTTCTGCTCGAATGCACCCGGCTTTGGTTCAGTCATTCGATTCGCTTCCTTCGACTCGGGCAAGCAGCTTACCATGCTGCACCTGCGCCTGAACGACCGCTCCGATCGGCACGACGTTCGCGTCGCGAACGGCCATTCCGTCGAGCGTTATGATCGCGTACCCGCGCGCCAGTAATGCCTGCGGATCCAGGCCGTTCAGGCGAGTTTGGATGTGCCGAAGCCGCTCGCCGTACGTTCGCAAACCAGACTGCTGCAGCCGCGCCAGCGTTTCATTCAAACGGCCAAGACGCTGCGCGCCCGGCGCCGTGGAATACCGTGCAGCGGATGTGAGCTGCGAACGCAGTTCCGTGAGCCGTCTGACACGCGCTGCCAGCCGCTGGTGCGGGGTTTGCGCATCCAGCCGGCGCTCCAGTGCGTGCAGAGCATTAGCGCGTGCCGGAACGAAAGCGCGCTGGGCGTGCCGAAAATCCTTCTGGGCCGAATCGAAGCGTTGCGCCGCATTGGTCGCGAGCCCCGACATCGAGCGTTCGAGCTGCGTCTGCGCGGTTTGCAGCCGCGAAAAAAAGCGATCGGCAATCTCGCCGAAATATTGCGCGGCGTTCGAAGGCGTCTCGCACGTATGATCCGCAACGAAGTCGCTGAGATGCACGTCGCCCGTGTGACCGATGGCCGAGAGCACGGGCAACGGTGAGTGCTCGATCGCGCGCACGACCGGCTCGAGATTGAACGGGAACAAGTCTTCGTACGAACCGCCGCCTCGCGTCACCACGATGACGTCCACGTCCAAGCGGCCGGCTTTGCGGATCGCCTCTCCGATGTCGATTGAAGCGCCGTCTCCCTGTACGCGGCTTTCGACGAAGTGAACGCGCACGTACGGCGCCCGTTTTGCAATCGTGGTCAGAAAGTCTTCCGCGCCTTTGCCGTGAGCCGACACGACGGCAATGCGCAGGGGAAACGCCGGCATCGCGCGCTTGCGCTCTCTTTCGAACAGTCCCTCTTTGCGGAACGTCTCTCTGAGCTCTTCGAACCGCGCGTACAGCGCGCCCGTCCCGCTCAGCTCGACGCTCTTGACGAACGAGCTGATACTGACTGCGCGCCGGAAACGTTCCATAGTCGCCGCCGCAGACAATCTCGTCCCCGTCCTTAAACGGGGGAAGCTTGACCGCATCGCCCGCCCACACCACGCATTTGAGCACGTCGGCGTTCTCTTTCAGATCGAAATAAAGACGCCCGTTCACTTGCGCGCGCCCCGAAACTTCTCCGCGCACGCGAACCCCTGCGAGCGTTCTGTTGTGCGCGATCAAACGACGAATGTAATCGACGACGCGGCTGACGCCTTGCACTTCTTCCGCGATCGGTTGCGCGGGCGGCCGAGATCGAGAAAACAGCGAGTCTTGCATGGTGCTTAGTATCGGCGGCGCGGTTGCGCCGTGGCGCCAGGCGCCGGAGAATCGAGCGGAACGTAATTCGTCCCGTCTCCGATGCTATCGGGCGGCTGCGGCGCGGGTGGGGGCGGCGGCGCAGTCGGTTCCGGCGAGAACGTCGGCGCGGGCGGCAGGCTGGCTGAATTGTTCGAAAGCCCCACGGGACCACCGAACGCATTCGCGGGCGCGGTTTGCGGTCTGCCGCACGGACTGAGCGGTTCGGTGCCGCTCAAATAATATTCGTACGGTCCATAGCCGTCGCCGCATGCGGCCACTTTCTTCACCTCGTCGCCCGGAAAAACGAAATCGTGCTTGGCGACGTTTACCAGCGACTCTTTCATGAAGCGCGCCCAAATCCGTGCGGGGATATTTCCGCCGTACGACTCGTTCATCGGATGGTAATTGTCATTGCCGATCCACACGGCCGTTACCAAGTCGGGCGTGAATCCGACGAACCACGCATCGCGAAAATCCGACGTCGTACCGGTTTTGCCCGCAGCCGGACGTCCGATTATGGCATTGGGATACCCCGTGCCGTGGTTGATGACGTCCTCCAGCATGGTGGTCATGATGTACGCCGTTCCCGCGCTCACCACTTCGCTTTGTTCGGGATACTGATTGTCGAGCACCGCGTTCCCGAGCGAATCCTTGACCAGGCGGAAGGGCGAGGCGGGAATGTGTACGCCTTGATCCGCGAGCGTCGCATAACCGGTCGCTTGATCGAGCGGCGTGATGACGGATGTTCCGAGCGCAAGCGAGAGATTGGGCTCCAGCGTCGAGCTCACGCCCATGCGATGCGCATACTGTATCACTCGATCCACGCCGACTTGCTCCAGCAATTTAACGGCGACGATGTTGCGGCTTTGCGCAAGCGCAACGCGCAGCGAGATCGGCCCCATGTAACTGTGATCGTCGTCCTGCGGCGACCACGTGCCGCCGGTCCCGTCCGGATAACTAACGGGCGAATCGTCGATCACCGTCGATGCCGGCATTCCGCTGTCGATCGCCGCGGTATAGACGTAGGCTTTGAACGACGAGCCGGGCTGGCGGTGCGCCTGCCAGGCGCGATTGAATTGATTGGCGAGCGAAAAATGAGTCCCGCCGATCATCGTAAGAATCTCGCCGGTCGACGGACGGATCGCCACCAGCGCCGCTTCGTCGGCACCGATGCCTTCCAGCTTCGCCTGGTTCATGCCCCAATCGACGGCTTCTTGTCCGAGCTTCTCCATGCGCGGATCCACCGTCGTGTATACTTGTAGGCCGCCCTCGTACGCCGCTTGTTTTCCGAATGCGTGCTCGAGCTGCGCGACGGCGTACGTCGTGAACCACGGCGCGCGGAATCCTTGTATTCCGGCAGCCCGCTCACCGACCAGCTCCAACGGCTGTCCGTACGCCTGTTCTACCTGCGCTGGCGTGATATACCCGCTCTCCGCCATGCGCTCGAGCACGTGCAGCTGGCGGTCGCGCGCAAGGCCGTGATTGACGTACGGCGAGTAGTCCGATGGCGCCGCCACCAATCCGGCCAGCATCGCGGCTTGGCCCAGCGAGAGATTATCGACGCTTCGCCCGAAATACGTGTGGGCCGCCGCGTCTACGCCGTACGCGCTCGAACCAAGGTAAATCAAATTCAGATAACGTTCGAGAATTTCGTCTTTGGTGTAGTAGCGCTCGATCTCCATCGCCAGCAGCGCTTCCTGAATTTTGCGCGAAATCGTCTGTTTGTCGGTGAGAAACAGACTGCGCGCGAGTTGCTGGGTAATCGTCGATGCGCCCTGCTCGATGTGATGGCGAGTGAAATCCGCAAACGCCGCTCGCGCGATTCCGCCGAAGTCTACGCCGTGATGGTGGTAAAAGTTGTGATCTTCATTCGCGATGAACGCATCGCGCACGCGAGGCGGGATCTTGTCGATGGGAACCCAGATGCGGTTTTCTTTATACAGCGTCGCGAGCAGCGATCCGTCCCGCGCGTAAATCCGAGTCGAACGCGCCGGCTGGTAATCGGCCATCCGGCTAATATCGGGAAGATTGCGCGAGTATGCCGCGACGATTCCCGCCACCGAGCCTGCAGCAAACAGAACCAGCAGCAACAGCACTACGGCGATCAGCCGAAGCGCTCTACGCATGACCGTTGGCCTTGAGCAACGACGAAAGAACGCCGTTCACGAAACGCCCCGAATCCTCGGTGGAAAAGCGCTTTGCCAGTTCCACGGCTTCGTTGATGATCACGGGGCGCGGCGTCTGCGGGCGGTGGTGCAGTTCAAACGTTCCCATGCGCAGCAGCAGACGATCGATCGTGGGGAGCCGTTCGATCGTCCAGCCTTGCAAAAGCGGCCCAATCACCTCGTCGCTTTCGTCACGATGTTCCAGCGTTCCAAGCACCAAGTCTTTGACGAAGAGCCGGTGCGCGCTCTCACCGTAGCTGGCGAGATACTCCTCGAGGACTTCCGATGCGTCGCGATGCCCAACCTCAACGGAGAAGAGCGCCTGCAGCGCAAGTTCGCGGCCCATGCGGCGTGTCGGCACGGCGCGCTCCTACGCAACCTGCGCCGCCGAAGCCATCAGGTTCGGCAAAAAGTCGATTGCATAGCGGCCGCTGCGAAACGGTTCGCTGGCCAGAATGTCGAGGCATTGCTGGACGGTGGTATGAACGCCTTCGACGACGGTTTCGCGCAAGGCGCGATCCATGCGCGCGATTGCGGCGTCGCGAGTGGCGCCCAAAGCGACGATCTTGGCGATCATCGAATCGTAGAACGGGGGCACGGTCGCGCCGGAATACACGTGCGTGTCGACGCGAATGCCCGGACCGCCGGGGAAAACGACGCTGGTCAGCGTTCCGGCGGCAGGGGCGAAATTGTTGCGCGCATCCTCGGCGTTGATGCGGCATTCGATCGCATGCCCGACCGGCCGAAGATCGCGCTGCGCATAGCCCAGCTGCTCTCCCGAGGCGATGCGAATCTGTTCCTTGACCAGATCGATGTTGTAGACCATCTCCGTCACCGGATGCTCCACCTGGATGCGCGTGTTCATCTCCATGAAGTATACGCGGTCGTCATTGACCAAGAATTCCAGCGTTCCGGCGTTGGTGTAGCCCACCGCTAGCGCGGCCCGCACGGCCATCTCGTGCAGCTCCTGCCGAACGCGAACCGGAAGGTTTGGAGCGGGCGCCTCTTCGATCAGTTTTTGATGCGACGGCTTCTGCACGGAGCAATCGCGTTCGCCCAAATGCACCACGTTCCCGAAATTGTCGGCGACGATCTGCACTTCGATGTGCCGCGGTTTGACGATCAGTTTTTCCATGTAGATGCGGCCGTCTTTGAAACTCGCTTCCGCCTCGGCGGTGGCCGAGGCGTACGCGCGCTCCAATTCGCCCGGCGCGGTGACGGCGCGCATGCCCTTGCCTCCGCCTCCGGCGGTCGCCTTGAGCAGCACCGGATAGTCGATGCGCTCGGCGGCCTCACGCGCATCCTGAACGGACGGCAGGATGTCCGTGCCCGGCGTCGTCGCAATACCGGCGTCTTGCATCACACGCTTGGCGGTGGCTTTGTCGCCCATCGCGGCAATGACGTCGGGCCGCGGACCGATGAACGTAAGCCCATGATCCGCGCAAATCTCGGCGAACCTGGCGTTTTCCGCCAAAAATCCATAACCGGGATGCAGGGAATCGCAGCCCGTGATGAGCGCCGTGGAGATAATGTTCGGAATGCTCAGGTAGGATCGCCCCACCGGCCCCGGACCCACGCAAAACGCTTCGTCGGCATGCCGCACGTGCAGCGAGTTCCGGTCCGCCTCCGAAAAAATCGCCACAGTCTGCACGCCGAGCTCGTGACACGCGCGGTTGATGCGCAGCGCGATCTCCCCCCGGTTGGCGATCAACACTTTTTTTAGCATGGTGGAATAAACGCCCTAGCCGCGATCGATCTCGAAAAGGACTTGGCCGTACTCGACCGGCTGACCGTCGTCGCAGCGCACGTTGACCACGCGGCCCGCGCCGAGCGATCGAACGGGATTGCGGATGCCGAGCGCCTCGACGTACGCAAGTCGCACGATCGCCGTCCAACCATTGCCCTTCCGTCACCGCACGCCGGCTCAGATGAAATATGCCGACGAGGTCCGCTTTGATCGGATCGACGTGCGAGGGCGGCGCGGGAACTTCGGCGGCACCGGAACCCTCTCGCGAACGGCTGGGAAGCGCGACGGCCTTACGGCGCAGCTCGACCGCGTCGTCGTTGCGATCTTGAATGCGCAGGCGCATGAGGTCCGTTTCTAAAAAGGCCCGTGCCAGCGCGCGCACGCGTTGGACGAGCTGTTCCTCAGACATGAGCGCTACCGATTCGCGCTCCCGAGCCGGAAGCCCCGCGGCCGCCTGCTCGTAACGCCCGTCGACCTCGGCCAGCGGAATGAGGGCAAAACCGCGTTCGAACAAGCGCGGGTGCGGCACCGTGAGATCGGGCTGCGCGATACGCTCCTCGCCGTAGAGCAGTACGTCCAAGTCGATCGTGCGCGGTCCCCAGCGCGGACCCGGCACCCGGCCAAGTTCGCGCTCCAATTCTTTGAGTGCCGCGAGAAGCCGCCGCGGTCCAAGCGCCGTTTGGACGATGGCAACCGCATTGCAGAAATCCGGCTGATCCGTTCGGCCCCATGCGCGCGTGCGATACAGCTGGGACTGTGCGAGCACTTCGCCCACACGGTTCAACGACCGCAGGGCGCGGCGAACGTTGGCGGCCGCGTCGCCCAGGTTCGAACCGACGCCGATCGCCGTCCGCGTCACCGCTGCGCCTCGCGGTACTGCGGGTTGTCGCGCCGCAGCCGCACGCTGGGCGTTGCGCCGTCTAAAATCCCCGGCTTGGCGATCTCAACTTGCCCGCGCGCAATGCGCTCGTCCACGAAGACCTCGTCCAGTATGCGGCCGGCTAGCCGTTCGAGCAGCGCAAACGACGTCGAACGCACGATTGCAGCGATGCGATGATGCGCCTTGGCGTAGTCCAGCGTGTCGTCAATATCGTCGCTGCGTTGCGCTGCCCGCAAATCGATCTCCAGCATCAGTTCTACGTCGAACGGCTGCTCGCGATCGCGTTCGCCGGGATTTGCGCCGTGCCGGCCGTACGCGCGGATGCCCCGCACCGCAATTACGTCCATTGTGACGGCCGCCAATCGCGCACGATGGCATCGCTCACGTGAACGGCATCGAGCGCTTCGTCCACGTCGTGCACTCGAACGACGTCGATACCTGCGGCGACGGCGAGCGCCGTCGTGGCCGTCGTGGCGGCCACACGCATCGGCACGGGCTTCCCCGTTAGCTTGCCCAGCGTAGATTTTCGAGAAGTGCCCAGCAAGGTCGGGAAACCCAACGATGCCAGCCGCGGCAGCTCGCGTAAAACGCGGATATTGTGATCCGGCGTCTTGCCGAAACCGATGCCGGGATCGAGAATGACGTGTTCGGCCGGAAGACCAGCCTGCATCGCGCGGTTTGCCGCTTCGTCCAGAAATGCCAGCACTTCGTCCATGACGTCACCTTCGTAGTGTGCTCGATCTTTGTTGTGCATCACGATGACCGGCGCGCGCACGTGCGCGGCCGCTTCCAGTAGGCCCTCGGGCAATCCTCGCACGGAATTGAGAATGTCTGCGCCCGCCGCATGTGCGGCGCGAAACACCGCCGGTTTGTGCGTGTCGATCGATAGGATCGCATTTGGCAAACGTGCCCGCACGCGATCGACTACGGGAATGAGCCGGCGCATTTCGGTTTCCGCGTCTACTGCAATGTATCCCGGACGCGTCGATTCAGCTCCCAAGTCGATAATGTCGGCTCCCAGTTCGAACTGCGCGATCGCTCGCGCGCCGGCTTCTCGCGGCTCCGGCATGCCGTCGCCCGAAAATGAATCGGGCGTTATATTGACCACTCCCATGACGTATGTGCGTTCGCCCCACCGCAGCTCGCGGCCGCGCGCATGCAGTGCGCCGCGCGAATTACCGGGCAAAACGGTCGGAAGCGACGTGTTCCATCCACCAGTCACGTAGTTCCGCAACGATGAACGTCGAGCCGGTGACCACGACGAGATCGTCTGCCCCGGAGTTGCGGCGCGCGATGCTGAGCGCTTCGATCGGATCGCTGATGGAACGTCCCCACATCCCTAAACTCTCCGCGATAGCGGCAAGGCGCGAAGGTTTCGTCGCGACGCGTCCCTGCGTTTGGAACGACGTGAAGATGAAGGCCGCAGGCACGCGCGCGAACGCGTGCAAAATTTCCTGGGCGTCTTTGCTTTGCCCGACCGCCAAGACGAAGGTGAAGCGGCGGCCGGGAAAAGTGCGCTCGAGCGATTCGACCAGGTGCTGCGCTTTATCGGGATTGTGCGCGACGTCGAACACGACGCCGGGATGCGATGGGAAATACTCCATGCGTCCGATCAGATTGAGCCGGCTCAGGCCCCGTTCCACGGCATCGCGCGAGGGGCGCAGATCCGGCGGCAGCTGTTCGAGCGCAACGATGGCCGTCGCGGCGTTTCGCTGCTGAAACATGCCCAGCACCGGCAGCGTAACGTCATACGTCTCTGCAGAGGTCACGACGCCAAGATGCTGGCTGAAATCCTCCACGCGGTGTTCTTGCACGCGAGCCGCCTCCCAAACGGAGATGAACGGCGCATCGACCTGCCGGCAGCGATCTTCAATGATGCCGCGCGCCGGTGGATCGGCGCAGCTGACCAGCGGTATGCCGGCCTTGGCGATGCCGGCCTTGTCGGCGGCGATCGCCTCCACCGTCTTTCCGAGAATGTCGGTATGATCTAAACCCACGTTGGTGATGACGCATACGCGCGGAAGCAGCACGTTGGTTCCGTCCAGTTTCCCGCCGATGCCGACCTCGATCACTGCAACGTCTACCGCTTCTTGCGCAAAGTACAGGAACGCCAGCGCAAGCAGCGTTTCGTAATATGAAGGCCGCGAATACTCATCGGTAATGCGGCCGATTGCCGGCATCATTTCCTCGAGCAGTTCGGCGAAGCGTTCTTGGGAAACGTTCGCTCCATCGATGCGCGCGCGTTCCACGATGGAACGCAGATGCGGTTTGGTGTGCAGCCCCGTGCGTTTTCCCGCCGCGCTCAGGGCGGCCGCCATCATCGAGCAAGTCGAGCCTTTTCCGCTGGTGCCGCCCACGTGCATCGTCGGATACCGATCCTGCGGATTGCCGAGTTCGTGCAAGAACGCACGCATGCGATCGAGCCGGTTGGGTTCCCGCCGGGAAGCGGTTTCGTTGACGGTACCGAGCAAGTACGCTTGTGCTTGCGAGAAGTTCATCCGCTAACCGTCGACCACGATATCCGCGAGGAGTTCGATCGCATGCGGCAGCACAGGCAAAATAACATCCAACGCCTCACCGACCGCTTTGGGACTACCGGGGAGGTTGACGATGAGCGTGCGGTGACGCACGCCGGCCAATGCGCGCGAAAGCATCGCCGTCTTGACGATCTTCATGGAAGCGGCCCGAATCGCTTCGGCAATGCCCGGGACTTCGTAGTCGAGGATCGCCGCAGTCGCTTGCGGGGTGCGGTCGCGCGGAGAAAGGCCCGTTCCACCGCTGGTGAGGATGAGAGCAGCTGCGCCGCGATCGCACAGCTCGATCAATTCAGCCTGCAGCGCACCCGCATCGTCGGGCAGCACGGCTTCTCGAACGATCTCGTAGCCAGCTCCCAAGCGGTCGCGCATTATGGGCAAGCACAGATCGGCCCGCGTGCCCGAAGCTGCGCGATCCGACAGGACGATCAGCGCGGCGCTAAGGCTCATCGCCCTCATCATGGGAGAACGATCCGCTCTTCCCGCCGGTTTTTTCGAGCAGACGCACAGACTCGATCGTGATTTTTTTCGAGACCGCTTTGGCCATATCGTAAATGGTAAGGGCGCTCACGCTCGCCGCGATCATGGCTTCCATCTCGACGCCGGTGGCGGCAACGGTTCGCGCGGACGCTTCAATCACCAGCACGTCGCCCTCCCAATCGAACCTCACGTCGACGGCGGAGAGCGGGATCGCGTGCGCGAGCGGAATGAGCGTCGCGGTTTGCTTTGCGGCCAAAATCCCGGCCAGCTGCGCGGCTGCAAAAGCATCGCCCTTGGCCAGCCTTGCGTTTCGCAGCGCCGCGGCGGCGGCCGCGCCTAAACGAACGCGCGACTGCGCGCGCGCGCTTCGCGGCGCCGGTGTTTTGTGCGAGACGTCGACCATGAAAATGCTGCCGTCGTCGGCGATATGTGAGGGTTTCGGCACGGTAATAGAAAAACGAGCGAGGGGATGCCCTTATCAGAAGCTTCTGCCGGAAGTTCGAGCCCGGAGTCCGTGGCCCTCGGTCAAGCGCTCTCGTTCTTTGGGACGGTAGCCGATTACGCCGCCCGCATCGACACGCAAGACGGCGAACGCATTGCAGCGACGGCCGTAGGCATGGCGGCAGTGGCCGGCCTCTCGCCGGCAGAGCGCGACGCCCTCTATTTCGCAGCGCGTTTACGCAACGCCGGCGCGCTGGGCAATGCCGGGTTCGCCAAAGGGGAGCCGCAGAACGAGCGCAGCGCCTCGATCGCGCGCTGGGACGTTCCGCCGGAAGGTGCGCGCACGTGCGAGCGAATTCTTTGTTTGCCGGACGGCACGGCGGACATCGTGCGTTGGCAGGCCGAGTGCTGGGACGGCACGGGTTATCCGGATCAACTGCGCTGGTCCGGCATTCCCCCCACTGCGCAACTCTTGCACATTGCCGTAGAATGCGCACCGTTCGCCGATCTCGAGGAAGCGCTTCCGGCAATCTCTGCGGGCAGTGGGCGAACCTTTGCGCCCGAACAGGCTCGCACGTTCCTGACGTGGTTTCATGCCGGCGGCGGCCGGATCGATCCGGTGGAGCCGCCGTACGCTTCGCTCGACGCGCAACGCAGTTCGCCTGACGACATTTTCGAAATGCTCTCGCAGCGCGTGGACGCGCACAACGGCACGCCCGGGAGAGCCGAGCGCGTCGGTCAGCGCGCGCAGGAGATCGGTCGTGCGATGGGGTTCGCGCCGGGAGATTTGCAGCATTTGGAACTCGCGTGCCGGCTGTTCGGAATCGGCGAGCTGCAGGCGGAGCATATAGAATCGGCTCAGTTCGATGCCCTCGCGCGCCTCGGCATTCAAACACGAGCCGATCATGCGGTGCGCGCGTCCAGGCTGCTCGCGGAGTGTGCGGCGCTTGCGCCTATTGCGCCGATCGTGCGCGCGCGTACGGAATGGTACGACGGCACAGGCGCGCCGGACCGATTGCGCCACGATGCGATCCCGCCGGCCGCGCGCGTGCTGAGCCTTGCGATCGCGTACGATGCAATCGAACAAGCGTACCGCAGCCGCATCATCGAGGAACGCACGCTCCCCATCGCGCGGCTCGAAACCGCCGCCGGCACCCAATTCGATCCTGAAAGCGTTCGCGCGCTGGCGGAAGTATTAAAGGCGCGCGCATGATCGATCTGCACGAGCGCACTCGCCGCATTGCCCCCTCGCGCTTGGAAGAAATTCTGCGCCGGTATGACTGCGCCAGCGTGGTCGACCCGTTTATGGGCGTGCCGACGCACCTGAACTACCTCAAGCGCCACGGTTTCGCGGTTCACGGAGGCGACTTGGTCGAATGGTTCGTGCGCGCCGGAGACGGTCTGGTCGTCAACGATTTTACGGTCTTGCGGGACAACGAAGTTGCGGAGATCGTCGAGATGCTGCCGGGCCGCATCTATCCGGTTGACCTCTTCAAAGCCTGGGAAGGCGTGTTCTTCACCGAAGAACAGTGCATCTATTTGGGCGTCTGGCATGACAACGTGCATAACTTGCGCAGCGATGGTCAGACGGGACTGGCCATCGTCGGCCTGTGGAACGTACTCTGCTACTGGCTCCAAAAAGCGCACTATCCCGACGATATGCAAGACGTCGCTCCCAGCGAACTTGCGTGGAACTACATCCGTAAGACCGATTGCTGGGTGGCTACGAACTTACGGCGCAACACCGTGCGGTCGGCCGACGTGCTGACGACGATTAATGCGCATCAGGCGGACGCGCTGTTCATCGCACCGCCGGCCCGAAACTCTTTTCGCAGCGCCGATGCGCGCATCTGGATGTGGGAAGCTTGGTGGCAGGGCAATCCATACTATAACATCGAGCACGCCTACCGCGACTCACTCTTTGGCCAGCGCAGCGCTGACGAGCACGGGTACGCGCGTGCGATCGCCGGCGTATTATCGAATGCGCAGGATTACCAGGTCGTCATCATGCAAACGACGCAGGCGCGGCTGCGCGAATTCGAACCGCACTTGCGCAACGCACGCGCGCACGTTGAAGTGTACGTCCCTCACCCGAACGAAGCGTATCTCATCGGCCGCAAGTAGCGCCCTTTAGCGGTTGCTGGGCGCCGGCTCGGACGACATCCGCGCCCACACGAAACACAGCACGGCGATGACCGCAAAGAGCACTGTGTGTTTGGTGTGGTGCTTGCCGTCCAAACCGATTGCGGGCACGAAGTGCACCGCGCCGGTCCATGTCAGAATGGCGAGGACGACGAAGATGATGCCTAAAACGATTGCAATGATTTTCATCGAATAACTCCCTTGCCGGCGAGTCCCAGGCAAATTGCGCCGAATATTAGACAATACCATCCGAACGGACGCAAGTCGTTGTTTTGAAAGTAGCGGACTAAAAAAGCAACGGACGCGTATGCGGCGATGCCGGCCACGATGCCGCCGGCCACTGCTTGGACGAGCACCAAATGCCTTCCCGGCCCGATTAAATCCGGAACCTCCAGTAAGCCGGCTGCCAAGATGACCGGCGTCGCCAGCAAGAACGAATAATTCGCAGCATCCTCATGGTCGAGGTTGGCCAGCAATCCGGCCACCATCGAAGCGCCGGAGCGGGATATCCCCGGAAAGAGCGCGAGCGATTGTCCGAATCCTACGCCCACGCTTTCGGCCCACGTGAGCGCCGCGATGCTTTTGTCCGGACGGCCATGCTGCGCTTTTTGCCGCCGGCGCAAAAATTCGCCGAAAAACATGATAAAGGCGTTGAACACCAGGAACGCCGCAGCCAGCTTCGCGCTTCCGAAAAATGCGCGCACGGGGTCCTTCAGCAGCACCCCCAGCAGCCCGACCGGAATGCTTCCCACCACCAGCAGCCACGCAATCCGCTCATCCGGATCTTGTGAAATCCGTCCGCGAATGATGCTGCCGACGAACGCTCGCACGATTCGCAGCCATGGGCGCCGGTAGAAGACGAGCAGCGCCACGGCAGTTCCCAAGTGCAATACGGTCACGAACGCGAGAAACGTCGGATCGGAGCGATCGATATTGCGCCAGTGCAGCAGTGCCGGAATGAGAATGGTCTGGCCGAGACTGCTCACCGGAAAAAGTTCGCTCACGCCTTGAAGCAGCGCGAGCGCCATGGCTTGGACGAAAGTCACGTGGCCAGGATACGTCGCCGGAAGGATTGCTCCTTGAGACGCCTAAGGCGCTGACGTGGATCGAGAATCCCATGCGGATTCGCAACAAGACGAACAATACGGTCACCGTCGCGAGTTCGAGCGCGTCGGTGACACGCTGCTCGTTTCGTACAGCATCTCCGACGATTTTGCGGCCGAATTCACCGAAACGTACGACATCGCGCTCGGCGGCATGGCAATGATCACGAACGCCGAGCTGCGCAAGGATGCGCCAATAACGGTTCAGTTGGAATTGCGCGGCGATACTCGGCCGATGATTCGGCTCAAAGGCATGGTGCGCTGGTCGCGTTTCGATCCGATGCTGCAGCGGCACCGCACGGGCGTAGCATTCGTCGACGTGGACGAAGGTACCCAAAAAGATCTCACGCGCTACATCGATACGCTCCGGCTGCTGCGCGACATGGGCGTGATCTAAAGTAATAATGGCGAATCCGCGCTTCGCGCTCCTCGCCCCCCGTCGGCAAAGCCGCCGGGGCCCCCGGCCTTCGGCCCCAGAGAATTGACGCGTTGCATGTCTCCCTAGGGGTCATCACTTACTAACGCCAGACTGTCTCAGAGTGCGATGCTGCATCGTCGGCGGCGGGCCGGCCGGCATGATGCTGGGGCTGTTGCTTGCCAGGGCCGGGGTCGACGTCGCGGTGCTCGAAAAACATGCTGATTTTTTCCGCGACTTTCGCGGCGACACGATTCACCCGTCCACGCTGCACATCATGGACGAGCTCGGGCTGCTGGAACGCTTTCTGGCAGTTCCGCACTCGCAAGTGACCCGCCTGACTGCGCGCATCGGCGATACAACGCTCGCGATCGCGAGCTTCGAGCACGTTCCCGGGCCATGCAAATTCTTGGCTTTCATGCCGCAGTGGGACTTCTTGAAATTTCTCGCCGGCGAGGCGGCGCGCTATCCGGCGTTTCGCCTGGAAATGCAAGCCGAGGCAACGCAGCTCGTTCGCCGCGAGAATCGCGTGGCCGGCGTATCGGCCCAGACGCCGCACGGCGTTCGCACCATCGAAGCGGACCTCGTCGTCGCGTGCGACGGCAGGCATTCGGTGCTGCGCGAGCTCGCCGGTTTGCCGGTGATCGACGTGGGCGCGCCCATCGACGTGCTCTGGATGCGCCTCTCGCGAAAGCCGGGCGATCCCGGACAAGCGTTCGGAAATATCGCCGCAGGCGGAATACTCGTCGCGCTGGATCGCGGCGACTACTACCAATGCGCGTTCGTCATCCGCAAGGGCGCATTCGACGCAGTGAGAGCGCGCGGCATCGCCGCATTTCGCACAGACGTGGCGGCGATCGCGCCGTTCCTTTCGGATCGCGTGCAGGAAATCGTCGATTGGGATCAAGTCAAACTCCTGACGGTGCGCGTCGATCGTCTGCGCCGGTGGTATGTGCCGGGATTGCTGTGCATCGGTGATGCCGCGCACGCGATGTCGCCAATCGGCGGCGTGGGAATCAATCTGGCAATCCAAGATGCCGTTGCGTCGGCAAACATTCTCGCACGGCCGTTGCTTCAGGGCAGCGCGACCACCGGGCATCTTCGCGCGGTGCAGCACCGACGCCAGTTGCCTACGCGCCTAACGCAAGCGCTGCAGGTACAGATTCAGAATCGCATTCTGAATCCGGTCTTTTCCGCAAGCAACGCGGTTCGCGTACCCGCCGTGCTGCGTTTCGTCGACCGGCTCAAACCGCTGCAACGCATTCCGGCGTTCGTCGTGGGCGTTGGTTTTCGCCCCGAACACGTCCGCTCACCGCAAATACCGCCTACCACGCCACGAACTTGACCGTAAAGGTGTACTGGCCCGTAACGGCCTTGCAGTCCGCGTACTTGGGCGTATACGTGGCGCCGCTTGCCATCTGAACGGCTACGGCGTCCAAGCCGGCGTTGCCGGATGATTGGGTTACGGCCGCTTGCGTGACATGCGCCTGCGCATCGAGCTCAACGCGGACCGCCGCGGTGCCGCTCACTTTGCTCGCGCGCGCTTGCGGAGCGATCGCCGCAACGTCCGGCGTTGAAGCGACGGTCGGATCGGCGTTGGCGTGGCCACCGCACGGGCCGGTCGGCGTCGCGAGAATTGTCGGCTCCGGCGCCGCGGTAGCGGCGAGCGGCGGCGCAGTGCGTGCAATAACCGGAATGGTTTTGGCCAGAGCCGGGCCGTTCGCGCCTTGTTTGGCAAGCGCCGGCGGTACGATGCTTGCGCGCGTGGCAGGCGTGGCAACCGGTGTCGGTGCGGGCGTGACCACCGGCGGCGGCGTGCGCGGAGCGATTCGCGCGATATGCATGATATGTATCGTGGCAAGGCGGCTTTCGGAAGGCCGTTCGAACGCCGGCCAGCGCAGATACCCTGCCAGAATCAGATGCAGCAGAAGCGAAACGAGGATCGCGGCGATAAGAACTTGTCGCGCCCGTGCAGCGCTCATGCTCAGCGGCGTTCCGAACGTGCAAGAACGCTCCCTTTCGGAAGCGTTCTTGTGTGCCTTGTTGACGTGGTGCCGGGATCAGCTGTTCGGATCGAACGTCACTTTATAAATGTACTGCGAGGCGACTGGTTCGCAGTTGACGATTTTGGGCGCATACGTCGACGACATCGCGGCCTGCTTTGCCGCTTGATCGATCGACATGTTGCCCGATGAGTTCTCGACGCTTGCGCCGGTCGGCGAACCGCTCGGCGACAACGACACCACGACGTTGACCTCGACCTGCCCCAGGCCTTGCTCGCGCGCCGCCTCCGGATAATCCGGCGTTACCGCCTGCGTCGCGGTTGCGTCTTGGTACGGCGTCTTGCAGGCAGGCTTGGGCGTCCCGATTGGCGCCGTCGACACGGGTGCGGGCGGAGCCGGCGGCGCGGTACCTACCCCTTGCGGCACGCCGTTGATCGAGCCGTTCTTGACTGGAACATACTTCGTTTCACTCGACGTCGTTGAGGCGTTGTTGCTGGTCGTCTTAGGAGGCTGCACTTTCAGTTGGGCTGCGGCTGCTGCTGCGGCTTCTGCTGCGGCGGCGGCGTCGTTTTCGGCGGAGGCGGCGTCGGCGTGGGCGGCGGAGGCGTCGGCGGCTTGACGGTGATCTTCTTCGTCACGGAGACCTTTTCGACGGTCTGCTCTTCGGTGTGCTGCGTCATGTTGCGCAAGAACGGCGCGAGCAGGAAATGAAGGGCGATCGAGATGACGAACGCCCACCCGATGAAACTGCGAATCCGTTCGCCCGACGTAATGAAGGGCGAGTCGTTTTTGTTTGGCATCGGTTAGGTCTTGCTTCCCTCGATCTTGTTCGCGAGGCCGAAATCCACCAAATTTTCGGATTTGGCCGCATCCATTACCTGCAGAATCGTCCCGTAGTTGGCCTTCGGATCCGCCTTGATGATCACGCTCTTGAACCGGTTGCCGGTATCGGCTTGGAGTTCCGCAAACGCGCCTTTGGCCTCCTGAATGGTGACGGTGTTCGAGCCGATCTGAATGGTGTTTTTGTCGTCGACAATGACGACGATCTGCGAGGGCTGCACCTTCTCGCGATTCTTGGCGAGCGGCAGCGGCGGCTCTTTGGTAACCGAGGCGAGAATGATGAAGATGATCAGCAGAACCAGCAGCACGTCCGTGAAGGGCGTGATGTTGATGGTCGACATGACCTCTTCTTCGCCTTGACCTGTTGAAACGGCCACGATTCTACCTACGCCTCCACGCTAGGAAGTAACAAAGCCCACGTCCTCGAGGCCGGCGACCTTCGCGGCGTCCAGGATGCGGATGATAACGCCGTACGGCGCTTTGGCGTCGGCGATGATCGAAACGTGCTTGTCGCCGCGCTTGGCGCGCTCGGTCAACATGACGCCGTAGACACCGTTCTCGTCGGTTTTTTGACCGTCTACGAAAATGACGCCGCGGCTGTTGACGTCGACTTCGATGTCGTTGTGCTGTTTTTGCGTAAGGGGCTGCGAGCTGTTGTTGTTCGGCAGCTCCTTCTCGAAGCCGGGCGGCGTGACGAGCGCCGCCAGAATCATGAAGATGATCAGCAAGACGAGGAGCACGTCGGTGAAGGGCGTGATGTTGATCTCCGCCATCACGTCTTCGTCTTGTTTTGCCGAGAGCAGGCTCACGAATCTCTCCTCACTATCATCCGCTGCATGTCATCGCTGCTACCGTCACCCTCACCCTGAGCCTCTCGCTGTCACCCTGACTGTCGCTGTCACCCTGAGCCTGTCGCTGTCACCCTGAGCCTGTCGCTGTCAGCCTGAACCTGTCGCTGTCACCCTGAGCCTGTCGCTGTCACCCTGAGCCTGTCGCTGTCACCCTGAGCCTGTCGAAGGGCCGGCGATGCTTCGACGAGCTCAGCATGACAAGTTTCCACTTCGCTCAGCGCGGGCTTCGGGCTTGTCACCCTGAGCCTCTCGCTGTCACCCTGAGCCTCTCGCTGTCACCCTGAGCCTGTCGCTGTCACCCTGAGCCTGTCGCTGTCACCCTGAGCCTGTCGCTGTCACCCTGAGCCTGTCGAAGGGCCGACGATGCTTCGACAAGCTCAGCATGACAAGTTTCGACTTCGCTCGGCACAAGCTCCCGGTTACTTCGTCGGCTGATACAGATCGGTTGGGATCGGCGCACCCGTGTTGTGGAAGTGCAGCATTTCCGCCATCTGATTGGCCGCGACGATCATCTCTTGGTTGTACGCTTTGATGCGGGTCTTGAAGTAGTTGAAGAACACGACGGCGATGACGGCGATGATGAGGCCGGAAGCCGTAGTGATGAGCGCTTCCGAAACGCCGGCGGCAACGACGGCCGGAGTCGAGTTGCCTTTGAGCGCAATGTCCTGGAATGCCCGGATGATGCCCAAAACGGTACCGAACAAGCCGACGAACGGCGCGATAACGGCGATGGTGCCCACGATGCCCAGATTGCGCTCGAGCGAGTTCAGATGCTCCATGAGCGCAATGGAAAGCGCGTCGGTGATATCTGCGCGGTTTTTCTCGCCACGCAGCAAACCGAACTCCAAGATGCGCGGCAACATTCCGCGCTGCGAACGGCAGACCTTGACGGCGCCCTCGACGTCGTCTTGTTCGATCTTTTGGCCGATCGAGCGCAGGAGCCCCTTCGTATCGCCGTGCTGCGAAGCGAAGAAGACCAGGCGTTCGATGACGACCGCGAGACCGACGATGGAAATAAGCAGCAGCAGCCACATGTCCCAGCCGCCCTGCTGCATGAAAGCCCAAAAACCGCCAAACACTTTTCTTTCGATCCCTCCCGTTTTACGGGAACGTAGTGTGCGCTAAGACAGTGAAAACCGTACGGAGAGAACCCCCGTTCCGTGAAGGCGGACCATTAGGCCAGCCCCCCCGAAAGTCCTCGTCGCTGCAGTATCCCCACTACTGCAGGTTCTGCTTGATGAAATTGTCGATGCTGAGCGAGAGCGCAGAGTTGCCTGCCGCCTTCGCCCCCGACTTGGCCTTGTCCAGCGCCGTCAGCGCCTGCGCCTTGAGCGACGAATCGCTCTTTCCGCCCACCAAATATTCCCCGCCCAGCGCGACGCCTTCCGCGAAGTTGGCCTGCGCATCGTTGGCATCGACAGCGAGTGCCTTGTCCGCGTAGCCCTTCATCTTGGCGTAGTCTTGCACCGTCGGCGGATTCTTCTGCTGCTGCAGCATCGCACTAACGGCAAACGCCGCAGAGGTGTAGCCTGTGACCTGCGCCTGGGCTCCTCCGGCTTTGGCGGCCTGCTCGAAATAGGAAATGGCCGCGTCGTACTTGCCCGCCTTTTCGGCGGTCTGGCCCTGTAGCAGCAGGGAGTTGGTCATCAGCGTGCCGATCGCGGGGTTATTCGGATCCAGCCGCTTGATCTCGTCCATCGTCGCTTGTGCTGCCGCAGAATCGCCGGCCGCTCGCTGTGCCGACAACAGACTCGGCGTCGACGTTGACGCGTGACTTCACGTCGGTTTTCGGATCCGCAAACACGGTGTCGCGCGCTTTCTTCAAATCCGTAACCGCTTGAGCGGCATTGTTCGAGGCCAGTTCGGCCGCACCCAGCGCGTAATAGGCACCGCCGCTGTTGGGCGACATCGCAACGGCTTTTTGGGCGTAGGCCAGCGCCTGCGACGGGCTGCTGTTCACCAGCTTTTGCGAGGCGAGGACGTACGAGTTGGCGGCGACTTGCGCGAATTCGTGCGGAATGCTGGAGACTTTTGAAAAGGCTTCCGCGGCCTCGGGATACTGCGCGAGAAAATAATTCGCCGCGCCGAGTTCAGAATTGAGCAGCGGATCGTCCGCATTGTCGGCAAGCGCAGATTGCGCTTTAGCCTTTGCGCCCGCGTAGTTGCCTGCACGTATCATGCGATCGATCTGCGCGCTCGTCGCGGAGCCGCCCGATGCGCTTTCTGCCGACACCGACTTGCCGGTGAATTTGAGCGTGAAGTCATAAAAAGCAGTTACCGGCGTCTTGCCGCGGTGCGCGGGCCGATACGTCGAATTCTGCGCGATGTCCAACGCTGCGGAATTGTCTGCCGGATTGTTGGAACGGATCACCTTGAGAGCTTTGTGGGAGCCGTTGGAATTAACTTGAACCTGAACGATCACGGTGCCGGTACCGGCGATCGCTTTGCCCGTGCTCCCGCGGTGCAGTAACTTGGGCGGCGTGTATTCGTTCGCGTACTGCGCCGATGCGGGAAGCGCAAATCCTCCAATGACAGCGAGCGTGGCGGCGGCTAACCCAGAAATACGAATCATGCTTTTGTTCCTACCTCGAAAGTGTTGTACGCTGTTGAAGGAGGAGTAAGGCGCCTCCCTTCTCTACCGCCGTTCAACGCAAGTCAAACCGCTTTCGTCAGCCGGGCTCCCCAGCGAAGAAAGCGCGGCGTTAGGCGCTAGGCCGCCAGCGAGGCGGCCGGAATTCGCCGGCTCTGCGCAAGCGCAATGACTTCGAGCTGGACCATCAGCGCATCAAACTGCTCGAACGTCAACGACTGCGCGCCATCCGAGGCCGCCGCCGCCGGATCGGGGTGTACCTCCACGAGCAACCCATCCGCTCCGGCCGCGACGGCTGCCAAGGCCATCGGCGTCACTAGCCTGGCGATGCCCGTCCCGTGCGACGGATCCACGATCACCGGCAAATGCGTGAGGCCGTGGAGCAGCGGCACCGCCGCGATGTCGAGCAGGTTGCGGGTCGCATGGTCGAACGAGCGAATGCCCCGCTCGCACAGCACGACGTCGGCGTTGCCGGCGACGAGCAGATATTCGGCCGCCATCAGCCACTCTTCAATAGTCGCGGACATTCCACGTTTAAGCAGTACCGGTTTTCCCGATTCACCGACTTCGCGCAGCAAGCTGAAGTTCTGCATGTTTCGCGCGCCGATCTGCAGCATGTCCGCGTAGCGGGATACCAACTCGACCTCGCGCGGGTCCAGCACTTCGGTCACGACCGCCATCCCGAAACGGTTCGCCGCGTCGCGCAAGAGCTTGAGCCCTTCGCCGCCGAGCCCCTGAAAGGAATACGGCGAGGTTCGCGGTTTGAATGCGCCGCCACGCAGCACGTTTGCGCCGCGAGCAGCCACGGCTTTAGCCGTCGCTTCGATTTGTTCGCGCGATTCCACGCTGCATGGTCCGGCGCAAACGGCCACCACTTCACCGCCGAACGCCGCATCATTGGGCAAGCGCACGACCGTCCGGGACGAGCGGGCGTCGCGCCGCGCGAGTTTGTAGGCGTGGGGAAGAGCGGTGAGACGATCCATACGATTCCCTATGCTAGCAGGCCTAGTGGTGCGAACCGGAAGTGCGCAACTGTGCGATCTCGCGCGACGTCAGCGGACGGCTGCTGCCCGCGGGCAGATCGCCCAGTTTGAGCGGGCCGAACCGCAATCGTGCAAGTTCGAGCACCGGATGCCCCACGGCCTGGAACATCCGCCGAACCTGCCGGTTCTTGCCTTCGTGGATCGTTATATCCAAAATCGAGGTGTCGCGTCGTGTGGCCATCACGCGCACACGGGCGCCCCCGGCGTGAAACTCGTCCAACCACACTCCGCTCTGCAGACGCGCGATTTCGAGGGGAAGCAGCCGCCCTTTCACGACGACGCGATACGTCTTTTCCACGCCGAAGCGCGGATGGGTGAGTGTATTGGCCAGTTCGCCGTCGTTGGTCAGCAGGAGTACGCCCGACGTATCGTAATCGAGGCGGCCCACCGGAACGACGCGCGGTAAACCGTCGGGAACGAGCTGCGCGACCGTGCGCCGCCCCTGCGGATCGCGCATCGTCGTCATTACTCCCGCAGGCTTGTGCATCAGCAGGTACGTCGGCTCGCTCTGCAGGCGCACCGGCGTCCCGCTCACGTCGATGCGATCGTCGAGACTCACGGTAGTGCCGAGCTCGCGCACAGGTTTGCCGTTTACGCGCACTTTGCCGCGCACGATCAGTTCCTCGGCGGCACGGCGCGAAGCCACGCCGGCGTGCGCCAAGTATTTCTGAAGCCGCATTCGTTCGTTCATCGATGTTCTTTTTTCACATCATGTCACGGTTCTATCAGATCGTGCCAGCGAGCTTTTCATTGGAGGACGTTCTCCAGCGAAATTTTCCGACTTGCCGTATTTCACATCTTGGAACGGTTCTATCCGATCGCCTTTAACCTATTTCGTTGGAGGATGTTCTCCAGCGAAATTTTCCGACTTGCGCGGCCCTGCCAGGATGGCAGCTTCCGCACTTGTTTGCCGCGCAAGCGGTTTAAAGCAGCAAAACCGCACGGATGCGGTTTTGCGAGCGGTTTCGATGGAGAACGTCCTCCAACGAGAATTTAATACTTTCCGTTGCCCTCGTCATATCCCCGCGACAGCGAAAGCGCCTCCTTGGTCACCGTCTGCAAGAACTCGTCGTTCGTGCGGGTCTGTGCCATTTTGTCCAAGATCAGTTCGGTGATGTCGCCGCTGTTCAGCACGCTGGTAGCGCGGCGCAGCATCCAGATTTTGCGCATCTCGATTTCGCTGAGCAGCAGCTCTTCGTGGCGGGTTCCCGAGCGCTTGATGTCGACTGCGGGGAAGACGCGGGATTCCGCGAGCTTGCGCGTCAGGTTCAGCTCCATGTTGCCGGTGCCTTTGAACTCTTCAAAAATGACGTCGTCCATCTTGGACCCGGTTTCCACGAGCGCCGTGGCGATGATGGTCAGTGAACCGCCTTCTTCAATTTTGCGCGCGGCGCCGAAGAATCGCTTCGGTTTGTGCAGCGAGGCGGTGTCGAGGCCGCCGGAGAGCGTGCGTCCCGACGTTGGAATGACTTGATTGTACGCGCGCGCCAAGCGCGTGATGGAGTCGAGCAGGATCACGACGTCCTTGCCCATTTCGACCAACCGTTTCGCGCGTTCCATCGCCAGTTCCGCGACGGCCGTGTGATTCTCCGGATGCTCGTCGAACGTCGAGGCAATGACTTCACCGTCGATCGTGCGCTGCATGTCCGTAACCTCTTCCGGGCGCTCGTCCACGAGCAGCGCCATGATGTGCGCTTCCGGATGGTTGATGGAGATGGAGTTGGCGATATTCTTGAGCAGCGTCGTCTTGCCGGCTTTAGGCGGGGAGACGATCAGCGCGCGCTGACCTTTTCCGATGGGGCAGAAGACGTCGATGACGCGCGTGGAGAGCTGGGTCGCGCGCACCTCGAGCCGGTAGCGCTCGTTCGGATAGATCGGCGTGCCCTTTTCGAAGATTCTCCGGCCGCGAAGCTGCTCGGGCGTGTTGCCGTTGATTCGATCGACGCGAATCAGCCCGTAATACTTCTCGCCCTCCTTCGGACGGCGCGTTTGCCCTTCTATCAAATCGCCGCGACGCAATTCGAAGCGCCGAATTTGCGACTGGCTGACGTAGATGTCTTCGGGACCGATGATGTAACCATCGCGGCGAAGGAAGCCGTACCCCTCCGGCAAGACGTCTAGAACGCCGTTCGCGATCTCGATGCCGGAGCGCTGCGACTGAATTTCGAGGATCCGCGGAATCAACTCGTCTTTTTTCAGCTTGAGCGGCGAGTCGATCTCGAACTCTTTGGCCAGCGCGTTGAGCTCCGCTTTCGTCTTTTCCGTAAGCTCCTCAACGGTCAGCATCGGCGGTCCCGCTTGTTCGGCCTGTGGAAAATGTTCGTTGTGCGGTTGAAAGTGGCGATGGCGCCGGGAGCGGCGGCGGCGGCCTCCATTTTGAGGACGGCCATCGTTGGAACGATTTTCGAATTGCAGTGGAAGTATCTCTCTCGTAGAGTCGCGCACGCCGCATACGTGAAAAGCTTCGGGCGAGGCTGCCGCGAGATTTCGAACGTGACGTGAGCGGTGGGGAATGTACTGCGTCGCCGAGGGTTCTTGAACGAACTCACCTCGCAACGAGCAAACTATAGCACAGGGCGCGGTCGGCGTGCAACGGCGCGAGGCAAGCTAGCCCGCAATGGCCTTCGGCCCGGACACGAAGGGATTGCCGCGCTCGTAAAACCGCAGCAACCAATCCACGGCTTTCGTCAGACCGACGCGGCGGCTTATGCCGACGGTCTGCGTCCTTGCCGAGGCTGCGGCCAACCACAGCCTGCGGCCGCCGATCAGGTCTTCACCGTTCAATTCGAAGTCGATCGCCAAGGCCTGACAAAGCCGTCCCGGCCCGCGGCACAGATCCCGCACGCGGGTCGTGCCGCGACGCTCTTCCATCAAACGGGAACCCTCGAGCGGTTCCAGCGCGCGAATTAGGACGGCAGCCCCCGCGCCCGCCGCTTCGCTGCTGACGTTTACGCAGAACGACGTACCATAGATTTTATACACGTAGGCGTGAAACGGCTCGAGGAACATCGACGAATTGCGTTTGCTGGGTCCTCGGAAGGCATGCGAGGCCGGATCGTCGAGCACGTACGCCTCCGATTCGACGATCCGTCCCGCGGTGCGCCCGTCCGGGCAGTCGCGGACGAGTGCGCATCCGATCAGCGCTCGCGCAAGCGCGGCCGTATCGACCGGCAATTCGCCGGCACGTATGCGGCGGTACCGCGGCATCTGCAGGCCGGCTAGGCCGCACGCGGCGCTAGGCTGCCACGTGCATCGCTAATTCGGTTCGAGCGCGATGCGTCAAGTCGGAAGCGTCCTGCGGTGACGAAACGATCGCGTAATCTGCGAACTGGTTGAGCCCGCAGCCTAAACGCACGTACGCCAGAGTCAGCGCCGCCGGCACATCCCGGTGTTCGCGCAAGTCGGCGGCCAAGTGGCCGTCTTCGATAGAAAGCCGCACTCTGCGTACGCCCCGGCGGTGCAGGTTGGAGATGACGCTCGTCAACGCCGCATATCCGACTTCGCGTTCCAGCAGAGCTGCGCACCGCTTCACCACGAATGGAACCCGAAAGATCTGCTGCGGGCGCAGTTGATCGCCCAAGCGCGCATAGGCGACACCGTTGCCTTGCAAATCTGCCGCGAAACCCACCGCTACCTGCACCATCGTTCACCCATTGTATATCGAACATACGTTCGAGTCAACCGCTCACGGCGCCCAGAACGCTGCCCTGCAGGCGTTGATAGATGCGTTCCACCTTGCGCGCCTGCTCTTCGATGCCGAACCGGGCCGCAGCGGAGGTCGCCTTCTCGCGTTCCGCCTCATCGGGCTCGAGCGGGACGGTGCACATTGCATCGGCCAGCGCGTTCGCGGTGGGCGGGACGACGTAGCCGGCAGGCCCCAACACTTCCCGGATCTGCGGCGCGTCGGCAGCCAGCACGAGCAATCCCGCAGCGAGCGCTTCCACCAGCACCAACCCCTGCGTTTCGGTCATACTGGCAAAGACGAATGCATCCGCACTCGCGTAGAGGTCGGGGAGGGCGGTACGCTCGACGGCTCCCAAAAATTTTACCCGTTCCCGTACGCGCAGCCGGTCGGCAAGCTCTTCCAGGGCTTGGCGCTCCGGCCCGTCTCCGGCAATGACCAAGCGCGCCGGCACGGGACAAAGCGCCAACGCTTCCACGAGCAGCTGCACGTTTTTCTCGCGCGCCAAGCGCGAGACGAAGAGCAGCATTCGTTCGCCGCGGCGCACGCCGATCGATTCGCGAAGCGGCGCGCTGCGACGGCCGGCAGCAAATCGCCGCAGGTCGATGCCGCTGGCAATCACTTCGATGGGAGCGGTGACACCCAACTCCGACAACCGCGCGCGCATCGCCGGTGTGGGCACGATCACCGCGTCGGCCAGGTTTGCGAAATTGCGGGTCAGCGCGGCCGCAGCCAAACGCGTGGCGTTGGGCTCGAACGGAACGTAGTGCGCGTATTCTTCCAAACGGGTGTGATACGTGTAGATCAGCGGAATGCGTAGTCGTCGCGCGTAGCGTACCGCCATCCATCCCGTCACGAACGGCGAATGAGCGTGCAGCACGTTGAGCCGATTGACGATCGAGTGCCGATTGTGCCGGCTCACTAGCGGCACGGTCAACCGGTACGGCGTTGCGATAGGCAGCGGAAGCGAAGGCATGCGGTACACCGGTCCGTCCGGTTCTTCGTATCCGGGCACGCGCGGCGTAAAGCAGTACACCTCGTGCCCGAGTTCCCGCAAGCCCACGGCAAGACCGTCGACGGATGCGACGATGCCGTTGACGATTGGATGGTAGATTTCGGTAAAGAATCCTACGCGCATCGCAGCACGAGGTTATGTACCCGCAAGACGCCGCCCTCGGCGTTCTGAGCGCTTTCCTGCTGCCGAAAGCGCCGCGGTGTGACAATGACTTTTGCCGTATACCGCACTTTGTAAAGGCATGGTATAGTGCCCGGGTCACAAAGACCGGGCAAGCTCGTCTGCCCGTCAGGCGTTTCCGTCGCCACGGATCCGTCGACCACAATGCACGTCTGCGCAGGATCGCATCGCCGCTCGCGGTCTTATACCGGAATTTACCGGGTTTGTAGGGCCCCCTAGCCCCGCCGTGCGACTCCCGTCAGGAAAGGAATTGGGTTGATAGGACACAGAGTCAACCGCGCTACTACTTTCTATCGAATCGGCATTCTGGGCATTGCGCTTGCAGCCGTGGCCTTTCTCACCTCTCCGGCATGGGCCGATGCCCCCGCACCTCCTCGGCCCTCTGGGACCCACGTCGTGCTCTTCCAATCGCAGGGCACGCAGACGCAGCACGTCACCCCCTCCGCCACGGTGGGCCAATTTCTTAAAGAACGCGGCATCGTGCCCGGCCCGCAGGATTACGTGCACCCCGCTTTGGACGTCCCCATCGTCGACAATATGAGCATCGACTATTCGGCCGCAGTGCCGGTGAAGCTGGTAACCGCTTCGGGAACACAAACGATCGTTACGAACGCGAACGACGTCGGCGCACTCCTCGAGGAGCAAGGCGTGCACTTGGACGAGCACGATATCGTTCGCCCTTCGCTCGCAGATCCAATCGTCGCCAACGCCACCGTTCGCATCTCGCGAGTGGTGCAGTGGTCGACAACGGAAAAGCATCACGTGGCGCAACGCACCGTTCACAAAATCGATTTTTCGCTGCCCCCCGAGCGCACGAAAGTGATCGACGTCGGCCGCCCCGGCCTCACGCTGACCATGGTCGACTACACGAGAACCGACGGAACGTTGCGCAAGCGCATCGTCGCTCGGCGCGTGGTTCGCAAACCGCACGCGCGCATCGTTGCCGAAGGGGTCGGCACGCGGTACGCGATCGCTCAACTGGGCCGTCGCGGGCTGCAGAAAACCTCGTACATCGCGGCACAAGCGTTGGAGATGATCGCCACCGCGTACACCGCTCAGTGTGGCGGATGCAGCGGATACACGGCAGGCGGGTATCACGCCGGGCACGGAATCGTCGCGGTCGATCCACGCGTGATTCCGCTGGGAAGCAAACTGTACATTCCGGGGTATGGTTTTGCCGTTGCGGGCGACACAGGCGGCGCCATCGTCGGTCATCGCATCGACTTGGGCTTCGATACGCTGGCCGACGCGCTGTCTTTCGGCAGGCGCGCCGTCAAGGTTTTCACGCTGCACTGAGGTATTGAAGCGTGCACGTGCATCCGCGCGCGCTGCTCGAAAGATTCGGATACCGGCCCAAGAAACGGCTGGGACAAAACTTTTTGGTCGATGCTGCGGCGGCGGCACGCATAGCGCGCCTTCTCGCGGACGCAGGCTGGCTCCGGTCAGGCGCCCCGCGTGCTGGAAATCGGCCCGGGAACCGGACAGCTGACGCATGCGCTGATCGAAACCGGAGCCGACGTCACGGCCGTCGAGATCGATCCCGACATGGTGCGTATCCTGCGCTCGTTGCCGCAGTCTGTGCAGCGCGTGCATCGTGCAAGCCGATGCGCTTCAATTCGATTATGATGCGTTCGCGCAAAAACGGCCGTGGCACATGACGGGGAACCTGCCTTACAATGTTGCCACGCCGCTCATCGTGCGCCTGATCGAGATGCGCGGCGGACCGCAAAGCTTGGTGGTCATGGTGCAGTGGGAAGTCGCGCAGCGCTTTCGTGCGCGCCCGGGAACTGCTGCATACGGCAGTTTGAGCGTCGCCGTTCAGTATGCGATGCACGTCGAACAGGCGTTTACGCTCGGGCGCAACGCGTTTTACCCGCGACCGAAAATCGACTCAGCCGTGATTCGCCTCACGCGCAGGCAAGCGCCGGCGGCTGCCGTTGCGGACGAACGCTGGTTTCTGCAGGTCGTGCGCGCGGCCTTCGCGTACCGCCGCAAAACATTGGCCAACAGCCTTTCACTTTCGCTGGGCGTTTCGCGCGCGGCATTAGCGAGGGCCATCGCAGATATCGGCCTGGATACGGAGATACGTGGAGAACGAGCTCGCCATCGCGGACTTCGCCCGCCTGGCCGATCGCCTTCGGCCCTGACGCATTCGGCCCCGGCTCTACCGTAGCGGCGGCGCTCGGCGGCGTCGTCGTTTTTCTGGCCGTCGTCGTGGTCGGCTCGATCGTATGGTTGGTCGGCGGTGGACTCGATATTGCCGGGTTGCAGCGATCGCTCACGAATCTTTTCGGTATCGCGCTGCAATCCGCAGCGGAAGTCGTGCTGGTATTGTACCTGCTCGTGGTCTTGCCGCCTATTTCTAGAACGACCCTGACGAATTTGGGGCTGCGGCTGCCCAACTTGCGCGACGCGGGAAAAATCATCCTCGCCATCGTCGTGATGTTCGTTCTGGTAACGGCACTCGGATCGATCCTGAGCACGGTTTTGCATTTGAAGATCCAAGAGCTCGCCGTACAGGTGTATCTGCACATGCGCGGCTGGCAAAAACTGCTATTCGCGCTTTTTGCAATCGTGGTGGGGCCGGTTACCGAAGAATTTGTGTTTCGGGTCTTTTTGTTCAACGCGATGCGTAAATGGTGGGGATTTTGGCCCGGCGCGGTGGTCAGTTCGCTGCTGTTCGGGCTCGCGCACGCGCAGCAGCCCTTCACTGGGACAATGTTGCTGGCTCTGAGTCTCCCGCTTGCAATCGGCGGAATAGTGCTGTGCGTCATTTACGCGCGGACGGGCAGTGCGCTTTCGAACATGATCACGCACGCCGCGTTCAACGGACTCTCTCTTTTGCTGATTACGGTTGCTCCGCAGCTGGCAAAATGACTTGCGTAGGCGTGGACGCCTGCAATCTCGCCACGGACCAGCGCGGCATGGGCCGTCTGGTGCGCCAGACGCTTGAATCCCTCGAGCAGTTGGGCGCCGAGATCGCCCTCATCGTACGCAGCGATGCAGATGCAACGTCGTTGCGCGCGAGCCTTCCCTATCGAACGATTCGCACGCGTCAGATCGCGCGTGAGCGATTCGACGTGCTGTGGTATCCGTGGAACGGCATGCGGTTCGCTCCGCACGGCCCGTGCATCGTAACGATCCACGATCCGTTTGCCTTCACGTTTCCGCGGCGCGACCTGGTCGGCCGGCTGCGCGAGCAGCTCCCGATCCGCCGCGCGCTCGCACGGGCCGATCGCATCTTTACCGTTTCTGCGTGGACGCGTGAGGAACTGCGCCGTTTGTTCGATCTCGACCCGCGCCGCATCGCGGTCGTGCCGAACGCGCCGAATTCGTTCTGGCACCCGATCCAGAGGAGCGCGGCGGAGCCGTTCATGCTGTTCCTCGCCGGACCTGAGCCGCGCAAGAACGCTTCGATGCTGTTTCACGCGTACGATGAGGCATTCGCGCACGGCGGTCCGCCGCTGCTTATCGGCGGCACGCTCGGTCAGGCGGACGCGCGCGAACTGCAGCGCATGCGCGCGCCGCACCGGCGCGTGCATCCAGCCGACGAAGAACTGCGCGAACTCTATTGCAGCGCGCTTGCAGTACTCGTCCCCTCGCTCGCCGAGGGTTATGGCCTACCCGTCGTCGAGGCGATGGCCTGTGGGGCACCGGTCGCCGCGTCCGACGCCGCAGCGCTTCCCGAAACGTGCGGCGGCGCGGCGCTGCTGCTCCCACCGCAGGACGCGCCTGCGTGGAGCGCAGCACTTCGCACGTTGCACGCCGACGCCCGTTTGCGCGACGATCTGCGCACGCGCGGTCTGCAGCGAACCACTGCACTCGATCGGGACGGGCCCGCTAAAGCGCTGCTGCAGGCCGCTCGCGACGCCGCTGCGAACGTGGCGCGCCCATGAAATCCACCATTACCGGAATCGATCTCGTGGGCACGTCCACGAACGACCCTGCACGCGCAATCGCCTTCTACCGCGACATATTAGGCATGGAGCCGACCGAGCTCGACGACCAAGGACGAGGCGCGGAATTCACGCTCTCCGACGGCTCCACGTTCGGAGTTTGGAATCCGGGAGACGGCACGAGCGGCGCAATGATCATGTTCGCCGTGGCCGACGCCGGCGAAGCGGTCAAACAGATTCGCGAGCGGGGCGCCCAGCTGAGCGATCCCATGGAAACACCGGTGTGCTTCATGTCGTTCGGGACTGACCCGGACGGCAACGCCTTCGTCATTCACCAACGCAAGAAGTAAGGCGTTCCTCCCGCACACTATCGACAATCTCACGAAGGCGCGCGATAAAGCGATCCGGCGCGAACGTTTGCGCGTGCGCCCGCAAACGGCGCGCATCGTATCGGCGCTCGTCGAAATTGCGAAGCACGTTTGCCAGCGACTCCGGCGTAGGGCCGTCGAAAAATTCGCCGGTCTCGCCCTCGACGATCGTTTCGAGCGCGCCTCCGGCGCGATACGCGATGGTCGCGCGGCCGCACGCCGCTGCCTCCAGCGGCACCAGCCCGAAGTCTTCTTCACCGGGCAGAATCGCCGCGCGCGCGCTGCCCAGCAGCTCGTTCACGCCGGCGTCGTCGACGTAGCCCAGCATCGTCGTGGTCGTACCGCGAGCGATTTCGCGAAGCGAGTCTTCGGCGGGACCGCTTCCGGCGACGAACAAACGGACACCTGCAAGCGCCGCCGCCCGGATCGCCACGTCGATGCATTTGTACGGCAGCAGCCGGGAGGCGATAAAAAAGTAGTCGCCGCCTCCTTCCCCCACGCTGAAACGCTCGACGTCGACCGGGCAGTGCAGCACGATCGCATCTCGGCCGTAGTAACGCTTGATGCGATCGGCAACGTTGCGTGAATTGGCGACAAATTGCGTGGGCCGCTGAGCGGCGCACCGATCCCAACGCACCAGCTGGGCAACGAACGGCCGCGCGATGGCGTGCAGCGGTCCTAGCGCCGGCGCGTACTCCTCGTACGCGAACGCGAAGCGGCTAACGGTATTGATGTAGCAAATATGCACCGCGCCCGCAGGCGCGATCACGCCCTTCGCCCATGCCGTCGTTGAACTGATGATCGTGTCGTATCCTGAGAGGTCCAGCGATTCGAAGGCGCGCGGATAGAGCGGCGCCAGATAGCGAAAGTACGAGTTAGCGCCGGGAATCTTTCCCAAATACGACGTGCGAACGCGCTGCGCTTCAACCAAGTCGCCCGTTTGCGCGGGATCGAAGAGCGCCGTGTAGATCGGCGCCTGCGGATATGCGCGAGCAATGTGCGCGAACACGCGTTCCGCGCCGCCGCGCTGGTTCAAATAGTCGTGAACGAGCGCGACGCGCAAGCCCGACGTTCCTTGTTGCCGGAGTCTAAGGAGTTGGCGCGGCAACCGTCTGCTGCGTGCGGGGCAACACCAGTGCGATCGTCGGCGAACCCAAGTAGCCCGAAGCAACGCGCTGCAGATCCGCTGCGCCCGTCGCGTTTATCGCTTTGACGACCAGCGAGACGTAATCGCCGTTCACGCGATCCGCGGCAAACACTCCCGCGAGCCAGGCGCGGTCCTGCAGCGTTTTTGCATCTTCCAAGAAGCGGCCGGCCGCAAAAGCCTTCATCTCACCCAAGTCGCCGGCGAGCTTGGCGTGGCCCAGCACATTCACCACCGTAAGCGCGGTTGCGAAGGTTCGCGTCGGATCTCCCAGTCCGCCGTCCACGTAGATGATCACGTTGGCCGGATACGTATCGAAATTGTAATAGGCACCAACGCCGCGCTGTGCTGCCGACGTCGCCGCGATGGCCGGCACCTGCGAGACATCCCCTAGAGTGCGCTGCATGAACGCCGTTAAAATCAGCATCGCGCCGAAGTCTTTGCTGCGCATGTCCGGCGCGGGATATTGGGCGATCAGCCATGGAACCGGCACGTCTCGATGCGCGATCAGCTGTTGAGAGTTGGACGGAAGCTTCGCCAAGCGCACGACGGCCGGCGCCGACGTGCCGGCCCGCAGCCCGTCGACGAGTCCCGAGAACTGCGCTGCCTGCGCTCCGGCGATATTCCCCACAAGGCTGATCACGGCGTCACCGCGGCGATAGTGTGCAGCGTAAAACGTGCGCGCATCCTCGGGCAGAAACCCGGCGAGCGTTTGCGGCAATCCAAACGGCGGCAGACCGGCATCGGAGTTTTGGTAAAATGCCCGATTGAGCATGTCGATGCCCACGCTGAGGGCCAAACGTTGATTGCGCGCGATCTTCTGCCCCAGCGCATCGCGCGCCGCGCTCAGCGTCGCACCGCTAAAGTCCGGTCTCGAGAGCGCCTGATGAAATAGCGCAAGCGACGATGGGAACGAGCGCGTAACGCCTTCCAAATAAAAGCGAACGTGCCGCGGCTCTACGACATACGAAATGGATCCGCCGTTCGCGCTTACCGCCTCTTGCAGCGTCACGCCGGCGGAACCGGAGCGGCCCACGGGGGTGTGAAGAATCGTCTCGGCGACCAGAGCCGCCAGCCCGTTTTGCTGCGGCGTCTGGCGGTCCAGACCGGCCTGCAGCAGCAGCTCGGCCCCGACGAGATCCGCGTTCGGATCGGGCTGCTCCACCATGATTACGCTGGGTGCCGGAGAAGCCGCGGCGGCGCGCGTGGGAACCGCCGCGAGCGCCGCACACACCAGCAAAACGGGAATCTTGAGCAAAGCGAGCTTCATGTCGCGGTACCGCCCGCATGCGGCGACGAGAGCAGCTGCACGATTGCGGGATGCTGGAGATATTTGCGGGCTGTTTGCGCGACATATCCGGGATCGAGCGATTGCGCCGCCTGAAGATATTCGCCCGACGCATCGCCCGGCGCATACGGCGCATTGCCTTCGGCGGCATACCAGCCAAAGTTGTCGGCGCGCGCCGTCGGCGTCTGCGTTTGGCTCAAGATGTTGTAGACGAACGCGTTCCGCGCGGCCTCGAATGTGCGCGCATCCAGCGGCTGCTGCGCGCTGTTGGCCGCATCGAGCACCGCCGATCGAAACGCGCCCGCGCCATCGCCCGACACGGTGACCAGCAAAACGCCGGGATCGTGCAAAGTAATGAACTGGCCGTTCAGAAACGCGTCGGCGTTGGCTTTGCGCATCGCCGTCGCAACAGTGCCATGATCGGCGTCGAACAAATAATCCGCGATAAAATCCATAGCGGTTGCCGCTTTCGGATCGGCGATTGGCGGCCCCACCCAAGCGATCCCGATACCGCCCACTTGCGCGGGCTTGGCGGCGTCCACGGATGCGCGCGAGAGCGTCGAATCGATGACGCCGTCCTGCGCGCCCGCTGTTTCGTTTACCGGCGGAGCCGGTACTTGCGCCAGCCAATTCGAATCCACGCCGCCGCTGAGCGCAAGCACGGCGTTGTCGCGTCGAAACGCCCGTGTTGCGAACGCTCTGACGGCTTGCGCGGGTATTTTGGCGAACGCTTGCACGGAATCCGGAATGGGCGGATAGTGCGCGGGACCGGCGCTGAACAAACGCTCGAACATTGCATCCTGCAACAACCGCTCCGCATCGAAGTGCGACGCTGCCGCCGCTATTGCCGTGTCGCGAACGGCAGCTTTCAACGCGTCCTGGCTGATCGACGCGCTGAAGTATGCAGTCGTCAGCGCGCGAAGCACCGATGCGGCCTGCCATGAGGGCACGCTCGCGCCGATCATGGCGATATCCGGATACACGTTGATGGAGAGCGTGCCGCCTACGCGGGTGACGTGCTCCGCAAACGACGTGCCGTGTGCCGGCGCGGATGCCGCTACTGCCGCGAGCGCCAAACGCGCAATGCCCGGATACGCGCTGTCGTACCCCGCAGCCGGCGCGCGATACCATAACTCCACGGCCACCGTGGGCGACGTCTCGTCGCGGCGGACGATGTACGTTCCACCGCCGGGCAATGTGCCGGTTTGCTGCACCCCCGGCGCAGGCGTTTGTCCGGACGCAGCGACCGTAAGCGCGAACAGCGATATGCTCGCGCATATCGCCCTCGCGACGGCTTGGGGTTTGCTCACGCGGGTTCCGGCGAAATGTTCGGCGGCAGGCGTTTGGGTTGCTCGATGCGCTTGCCTTCTTCCACGGGCGCCGCGATCGGCGTTTCGGCGACTGCCGCAGGCGTACCACCGCCGCGATTGTACGGACGGCCTTCCAAAATCGCTTTGACTTCCTCGGCTTCGACGGTTTCGTACTCCAGCAATGATGCGACCATTCGTTCGACTTTGTTCCAGTTCTCCGCAAGCAGCTTGCGACCGCGATCGTAGCAGCTCTCGATGATGCGTCGCACTTCCGCGTCGATTTTGGAAGCGATCTCTTCAGAGTAGTTGCGTTCTTCGCCGAGATCGCGCCCTAGAAAGACCTGATGGTTTCCGCGACCGTACTGAATCGGTCCCAAAGTTTCCGACATGCCGTATTGCGTGACCATGCGGCGCGCCAGTTCCGTGGCCTTCTCGAAGTCATTGCTGGCGCCGGTCGTGACGTCTTGGAATTTGACTTCTTCGGCCAGCCGTCCGCCCAGCGCGCGCGTGATCGTTGCGAGCAGTTCTTCCTTGGTTTGACTGTGCCGATCGTCCTCGGGCAGCGACCATGTGATGCCCAGCGCCATGCCGCGCGGAATGATCGTGACCTTGTGAATCGGATCGCCTTTATCGGTCAAGCCGCCGATGATCGCGTGTCCGGATTCGTGGTAGGCCGTGATCTCTTTTTCTTTCTGCGACATCACGATGGATTTGCGCTCAGGTCCGACCATCACGCGATCGATTGCTTCATCGCAGTCGTTCATTTCGATGACGGTCTTGTTGCGCCGAGCTGCAAGCAGCGCCGCTTCGTTGAGCAAATTCTCCAAGTCCGCGCCGGAGAATCCGGGCGTGCGCTTTGCAAGAATCTCGAGGGCCACTTCTTTGCTGAGCGGCTTGTTGCGAGCGTGCACTTCCAGGATCTTCTGACGGCCTTTGACGTCCGCGCGGTCGACGACGATCTGCCGGTCGAAGCGCCCCGGGCGCAGAAGCGCCGGGTCGAGGACGTCCGGACGATTCGTCGCTGCAATCAGAATCACGCCCGTATTCTGATCGAAGCCGTCCATCTCCACCAGCAGCTGATTCAACGTTTGCTCGCGCTCGTCGTGTCCGCCGCCCAAGCCCGCGCCGCGCTGGCGGCCCACGGCATCGATTTCATCGATGAAGATGATGCACGGCGCCGATTTCTTCGCTTGATCGAACAGATCGCGAACGCGCGAGGCGCCCACGCCGACGAACATCTCGACGAAATCCGAGCCGGAGATAGAGAAAAACGGCACGCCGGCCTCACCGGCAATGGCTCGCGCAAGCAGCGTTTTACCCGATCCGGGCGGCCCCAGCAGCAGTACGCCTTTAGGAATGCGCGCTCCGAGCGCTTGAAATTTCTTGGGATACTTGAGGAACTCGACGATCTCGCCAAGTTCTTCTTTGGCCTCGTCCACGCCCGCGACGTCGTTGAACGTCACCTTCGGACGATTTTCAGAGAGCATTTTCGCGCGCGATCGTCCAAATGACAATGCCTGGCTCCCTCCGTTCTGTGCTTGCCTCAAAATGATGAACAGAAACAGCGCCAGGACGATGAACGGAGTGAGGCTGAAGACCGAGGCGAGCACCGAGCCGTTGTTGGGCATGTCCCACGTCACCCCGCCTTTGACGTGCTGCTGCACGATATTCACGAACGAGAAGTCGCGAGTCGGAATGGACGTGGAGTAGTGAGAGCCGTTGGTCAGCTCTCCCGTAACGTCGTATCCGTTGGCATGAAAGCTTTGTACTTCGTTGCGCTCGAGCTTCTGGTAGAAGGCGCCGTAGTCTAAGCGCGTGACGTCCGTGGTGGGCAGAACCAGCTTCTGCACGATGAAAAACACCATCACAATCGCCGCGATGATGAGGAGTATTCCCCGGAGATGCTTGCTCACGTTTTTTACACTAACCTTACTGTTTTAACAGGCGTATCCGCGCTCCGCGCTCCACGCCCCCCAACGGCAGAGCCGTCGGGGCCCCCGGCCTTTCGGCCCTCGTGCCATTTTTGCTTAAAACCCGTATCCGCGCTCCACGCCCCCCCAACGGCAGAGCCGTCGGGGCCCCCGGCCTTTCGGCCCTCGTGCCATTTTTGCTTAAAACCGTATCCGCGCTCCACGCCCCCCGACGGCAGAGCCGTCGGGGCCCCCGGCCTTTCGGCCCTCGTGCCATTTTGTTTAGAACCCGTATCCGCGCGTAGGGCGCTCCACGCCCCCCGCCGTCCTCCAGGATTTTCGAAGGGCGTCGGGGCCCCCGGCCTTTCGGCCCTCGTGCCATTTTTGCGCTTCTATTTCTGCCCACCGATCATTGACTGTTTTGAAATACCCATGGACGCAGTTGGGCAAGGTAGGGGAGATTGCGGTAGCTTTCCCCGTAATCTAAACCGTACCCTACGACGAACGCATCCGGCGCGACCAGCCCGCGATAATCGATCGGTACGTCGACGCGCCGGTTGTACGGCTTGTCGAAAAGCACGCAGGAACGTAGGGTTTTCGGCCTTCGCCCAGAGAGTAACGACCGAAGGTACTGCAGCGTGAGACCGTTGTCGATGATATCCTCGACCACGAGCACGTTTTTGCCGGCGACGTTCTCGCTCGTATCCTTTAGCAAACGCACCTCACCGCTCGACCGGGCCGAGTTCCCATAACTTGAAACGACCAGGAAGTCCAGTTCGATAGCGCTCGGGCCGTCGGGCACGCTAGATATTTCGCGAACGAGGTCGGCGGTCACATACAGCGCACCCTTTAACACTCCAAGCACCATCAGCGGTTGCCCGCGGTAATCCCGAGCGATTTCACGCGCCAGCCGCCCGACCGCGGCTGCAATCTCGCCCTCCGAGAAGAGCGCCCGCTCGATTGTCGGCGCGTACGAATGGCGGATCATCACTGTTTTCGGTGTACCGACAACGCGCCGCGCTCAATCGCCACTTCCGCCCGCGGTCCCATTGCGAACCGCCCCGAACGCCCGCGTTCCAACGCACGGACCGCGGCCTCGATGTGACCGAACGTCACGCCTCCCAGCGCTTCCTGGCGGTTCAGCACTTCCCGCACGCGGTCTCGCAAGGCCGCCTCAGGCGCGCAGGCGCGTTCCGCCGCAATGAGCGCCGCGGCTCGGGACACCGCTTCGTCTAGTCCCGGAAAGAGGGGCCGCAGGGCCGCCAGTGCTTCGCGAACGGCGTTGCGCCGGAATCCGAGATCGGCATTGGTCGGATCGACGGCGTACGGAAGCCCGGCGTGCTGGACGTAGGCGCGTACGGCGGCACGCGGGAACGGCAGCAGTGGGCGAGCCAGTTCGATCTCGCCGGCCAATACCCGGCGTGATCTCATTCCCGTCAAGCCGGCGGCTCCTGATCCGCGGAAGAGCGCCAGCAGCACCGTCTCGGTCTGATCCTCGGCGGTGTGGCCGGTCGCCACGACGCTTGCGCCCGCCCGCAATGCTAGCCCCGTCAGCGCTTCGTAGCGCGCGTCGCGCAGCGTCGCCTCGTCGGTTCCCTCGGGCTGCAGCGCGGCAACGGCGAGCGGCACGTTCAAGGCGGCCGAGATGCGGGCCACGACCGCTTCGTCTTGCCAGGCCGAGCGCCGCACTCCGTGGTTCACGTGCCCCAGCGTGAGACGCAGGTCGCGGCGCTCGGACAGCGCAGAGCATAGTGCGGCCAGGCCGACGCTGTCGGATCCGCCGCTGCACGCAACCAGCACGCGCTCACCGCCTCGAAGGGCGCGCCCCGCGCGAAAAGCCTGTTCCAACGCGCGTTCGGGATGTGTGCCGCGCACGCGCTATGCCGCCGTTCTGCTCAGCTCGTTCACCGTGCGCCGCGCGCGATTTCCCGTTCGACGTCCCGCCGCTGCACCGTCTCCCGCTTGTCCCAGAGTTTCTTGCCGCGAGCCAAGCCAATCTCGACCTTGACTTTGCCGCGCGTGAAATACAATCGCAGCGGCACGATCGTGAGCCCTTTTTCCGCGGCGCGGCTGCCCAGACGAACGATCTGATCTTTGCGCAGCAGCAGCTTTCGCGGCCGGTTGGGTTCGACGTTCGAGAAGCTGCCTTGTTTGTACGCCGGGACGTGCATCCCGAGCAGCCAGATCTCGCCGTCGCGCACGCGCGCGTAAGCTTCGTTCAAACTGATGCCGCCCTGGCGGATCGATTTGATTTCGGTGCCCGTGAGCGCAATGCCGGCTTCGAGCGATTCCAGAATGTGAAAAAGATGACGTGCGCGGCGATTGTCTACCGCCGGCGAGTCGTTTTTGCGTGCGTCCTGCTCTTTCGCCTTGCGCTCGGTTTTCGATTTAGCCATCAACTATAGACTTCTACGGTCGCGCACGTCTTCGATCCGGCCCTGCGCCACGAAACGTCCTTCGGCTTCGAGCAACACGGTGCCGCGCGCATCCGTTACTTGCGCGCGCACTTCCAGCACGTTGCGCCGCATCCACTTCACATGCCCTTCGATCTCGAGCGGCACGTCCAACGGGACAGGTTTGCGAAAGCGCGCGTCGATGCTGGCGGTCACGCCGCGATAGCCGGCGGCGCCTGCGGCATGCGCCATCGCTTCGTCGAGCAGACAGAGCGCGATGCCGCCGTGCGCGATGCCCCGCCAGCCCTGAAACTGCTCGCGCAGCGTCGTGCGAGCGTGCACGCCGGCCTCGCCGCGTTTTTCAAAACGCAGACTGCAGGCCGTGCTCGTTGTCGGGACCGCACGCAAAACAACGGCCGTCGTCTATAGGGGTTATCTTCCCACGTCCAAACGCGCGGCAAGCGCCGGCGGCAACTGCGCGTCCACCATTTTCTGCTGCACCTCACCGATCGCATAGTCGTAGCGCACCCACTGCACGTGCCGGCGGCGATCATCGTAAAAAACCAAGCACGGCTGCGGATTGAGATCGCGCGGCTGCCCGACGCTGCCGACGTCGATGATGTACCGCTTACCGTCCTCCAGCGTCAGTGCACCCCCATGCTGCATGTGCGCGTGCGATATGCTGCCGTCCGGTTCGAGCGCGTAGTATTCGGCGATGTGCGTGTGCCCGATGAAAATCAGGGGCGCGTCGGTACGGGCGAAGGCGGCGCCGGCATGCCGTTTGTCGAGCACGTATTCGAAATAATGCACCGGCGCGCCGTGCACCATCAAGAAGCCCGGATGCCGAATCTCGTAGCTCAGACCGTTGAGCCAATGCAGCGCCTCCGTATCGATCACGCCTTGCGTCCATTCGATCGCGCGGCGAGCGGCCGGATTGAAATACTCCACGCCGAAATTGTCCACCGCCGCTACGTCGTGATTGCCCAGTACCGTGTCCGCGGCGCGCTCCCGAATCAAACGCACGCACTCGTTGGGATTCGGTCCATAGCCCACGATGTCGCCCAAGCACAGTACCGTGTCGTCGGCCTCGAGCAGCGCGAGGGCCGCTCTCAACGACTCGAGATTACCGTGAACGTCTGAAAGGATCGCGTACCTCACGTGTCCAGCCGCTTCAGCACCGCGCGCAGGCGCGCGGCAAACTCGGCGCGCTCGGCCGGCGTTCCGACCGAAATGCGCACGTACCGATCCAGCGGCGGTGCGCCGGGTTTTCGAACGAACACCCCTGCTGCGAGCAACGCATTCATCACTCCCGTCGCCCGTTCGTTCGATTCGAAATCGATGCAGACGAAATTCGTCCACGAACGCAGATACCCGCACCCCAGCGCGCGAGCGAGCGCGTAATAGTCCTCGCGCCCTTTGGCAACTTCCATGACCACATGGCGGTGAAACTCCGTATCCGCGAGCGCGGCCAGTGCGCCGATCTGTGCGTTGCGGTTCACGCCGTAGTGCAGCCGGATTTTTTGAAACGTTTGCACGTTTCGGGAAGTGGAGATCATGTAGCCGATACGCGCGCCGGCCATGCCGTACGCTTTGCTAAACGTCCGCACGCGGAGCACGCGCGGGTTCGGGCTCGCGGGGAAGGTTTCGTCGTTTTGCACGAAATCGCCGTACGCTTCGTCCAAAAAGAGCAGCGATTCATGCGGCAGCGATTCGAACAGCGCTGAAATCTGCGCGCGCGTCAACAGCGTTCCGCTCGGATTGTCCGGATTGGCCAAATAGACGATGGCCGGGCGCAGTTCGCGCGCCGCGCGCGCAAGCGCATCGGCGTCGATGCCGCCGTCCGTTCGATACGGCACCGTCCGCAGGTTTGCGCCGAAGCCCGTTACGTGATAGGCAAACGTCGGATACGTTCCAAGCGTCGTCAGCGCCGTGGCACCCGGCGCCACGAACGCGCGCACCGCCAAACCCATGAGATCGTCGATACCGGATCCGACGCAGACGTTCTCGATCGCGCAGCCTTCCCGCGCCGCGATCGCCGCCCGCAGATCGTACGATTCGGGATCGCCGTACCATGAGATGTGCGGCAGTTGCACCGCCATAGCGTGTACTGCTTTTGGCGAAGGACCGAAGTTGCTTTCGTTCGCGCCCAAGCGGAGAAGCGCAGTATGGCCCCCTTCACGCATGAGCTGCTCAGGCCCGATGAACGGCGTCACCAGCGGAATCGCCTCGATATGCGGCGCCGCCAAGAATTGCGCGTCCGGATCGGTGGTGGTCATCCTCTTCGGCCCTAACTCCCGATGAATGTGCTCACGCGAACCTGGGCGCCTGCAGGCAGCGCTTCTACCGATTCGTCCAGCGTCATGAAACCGCTTGCGCGCGCGAGCAGGCTCACGGAACTCGATCGCAGTTCCAGCGGATACACTAGGCATTCGCCGTTCGCCTCATCGAGAACCACCGGCACGAACCACGTCCATCCCTCGCGTTTGCGATAGCCGCTGCCAAGACGCGCGACGCGCAGGGATGCGTGTTCCACGCTGCCCGCCAGAACGCGGAAGATCGGGGCGGCCACGGCCTCGAGAATCATCAACGCCGAAGCGGGATTGCCCGGCAAACCAACGACCGGCTTCCCGTCCACGCTTGCCAAAACGGTCGGCTTGCCGGGTTTGACGCGAAGTCCGTGCACGATGAGGCCCGGAGAGCCGAGCCGCTCGACGACGCGCGCCGTGTGATCGCGCGGCCCTACCGACGAGCCGCCGGTCAATACGAGCGCGTCCGCGGTTCCGAGCGCTTCGCGCAGCGCCGCCTCCAAGCGCGTCCCATCGTCCTCAACATTGGGAACGTGCCGCACGTGCGCGCCCAGCGCTCGCAGCGCTCCTGCAACGGCCCACCGGTTGGAATCGCGAATTTGCGCCGGTCCGGGAACCTCGCCGGCGTCCACCAATTCGTCGCCGCTCGACATCACCGCGACGATAGGCCGGCAAAACACGGGAACGGACGTGACTCCCAGCGTTGCGAGCACGCCGAGCTGCGCTGCGCCGATGCGATGGCCACGTTCGAGCAGTGTCTCGCCGGCGTGCATGTCGGAACCCCGCGGCGTAATGCAATCCCCGCCCGGCACGCGCGCGCGCACCTCGATCGCATCTCCGTGCACCGTTACGTCTTCCAGCGGAACGACGGCATCCGCGCCGCCCGGCACCATGCCGCCCGTAGGAATGCGCACCGCGCCGCCATCCGGTAAATCCGTCGTCCATTCGCGACCCATTCGAATCTCACCGCAAACGCGCAGGCGCCCGGGCAACTCTTCGGAGCGAACCGCGTAACCGTCCATGGCCGAGCGCGGCGCCGCCGGATATTCCGCATCGGAAACGATGCGCTGTGCGAGAATGCGACCGAAGGCGTTGCCGAGCGGCACGCGTTCGGATTGCGGCGCCCGAACGCCGGCGCGCGCGAAATAGAGCGTGAGCGCCTGCTGCGGCGCGAGCAACGCCGCCACGTCGAATCCTGCTCCGGGTAGGAGCGCACTGTTGCCTCGCATAAAGCGCCGTTCTTCCATATGCTGGATATTTCACTCGTTCGCCGCGACCCCGATCGCGTTCGGCGTTCGGCGCAGCGTCGCGGTCAGGATGCGTCGTTCGTCGACGACGTTCTGCGTTTGGATGCGGAGTACCGCTCCGCCTTAACCGAACTGGAACGGGCGCAAGCGGAGAAGAATCGCTTGTCCGGCCAGATCGGCAAAGCGCCGGATAAAGCGGCTGCAGCGCGTGAAAGCAAGAGCCGGCTGGAAGAACTTACGGCGCGGATCGCAAGCGCCGACGCCCACGCTCGCGCGCTGGCGGTCGACAATCCGGACTCGCCGCTCCGCGAACTGCTCACGCAATCGCCCAATCTGCTGGACGATTCCGTCCCCGACGGCAACGAGGAGTCCGCCAACATCGTCGTGCGCACCGTGGGGACGCCGCGCAGTTTCGATTTCGAACCGCTCCCGCATTGGGAGTTGGGTGAACGGCTGGACATCTTGGATTTCGAACGCGCCGCCAAACTTTCGGGCAGCCGCTTTTCGATCATCAAAGGCCAAGGCGCCCGGCTCTCACGCGGCATCGTCCAGTTTTTTTTGGATCGCGCGGCTTCGAGGGGATATCTCGAAGTCATTCCACCGATGTTGGTGACGCGGGCGACGATGTGGTCAACGGGGCAGCTCACGAAATTTTCCGACGCGATGTTCGTCGACGTGGACGCAGACCTGTTCATGATCCCCACAGCCGAGGTTCCGCTGGCAGCGCTGCATTCCGGCGAGATTCTGAGCCTGGAAGAATTGCCGCGCAAGTACACCGCGTACACGCCGTGCTTTCGGAAAGAAGCCGGAGCTGCAGGCAAGGACACGCGCGGGCTGATTCGCCAGCACCAATTCGAAAAGGTGGAACTGGTGTGGTACAGCGCGCCGGAACGATCTTTTGCGGCCCTCGAAGAGATCACCGCCGACGCGGAAGCGCTGCTGCAGGAATTGGAACTGCCTTACCGCGTCGTGGCCCTGTGCGCGGGCGACACGGGATTCAACGCAGCCAAAACCTACGATCTCGAGGTGTGGCTTCCCAGCGCCCGCGCGTATCGCGAAATCAGACTCCTGTTCCAACGACACGGATTTTCAAGCGCGCCGAGCGCAGATGCGCTTTCGGCGTGAAGCAAAAAGCAAGCCCGAACTCGTGCACACGCTGAACGGTTCGGGGCTGGCCGTGGGCCGCACGATGCTGGCGATTATGGAAAACTATCAGCAGCGCGACGGAACGATTCTCATTCCGCCGGTGCTCGTGCCGTACGTAGGCGCAGAAATTATTCGCTGAGTAAAAACGCGCACAACGCGTCGACATACGGAGAGCGCAAACCAGGATCGGATCCGGCACGGCGCCGGCTTTCCACCGTGACGCGACTACGGTTCTGAGACAAGGGCTCGACGGCGATCGTCAGGCGTTCCGAATCGATCAAGCCGAACGCGGCCTCGAGGGTGCCGCCCTGCGACTCGCGCACGATGCCGCCCAAGACGTGTTCCACGCCGTAGCGCGCGCGTTCGAACGCTTGCGCGGCGGGAACGTCGAGTTCGACGGCACGCGTGGGATGAAGCGCGACGCCCGGCGGGCGCTGCGGACGCAGCCATTTACGCAAAAAGCTCACGATCGCGCTGGGCTTCCCGCAACGTTATTGCATATTATGAGAACTCACCCAATCCAAAACGATCGTGTAGTAGCGGGCCACTTGCTCCGGTTTATTTGGGGAGTACGTAATGGGCGAACCGGCCGACCGAGCGGTTCACGATCGACCGATGATCTCGAGCAGCTTCGAGCGATCCAAGTAGCGGATGCGGCCCCGCTCGCGCCGCAGCGCTTGCGCATGCTCCAGCTGCGCGATCGCGCGCGCGGCCACTTCTTTGACCGTGCCGGCGGACGCCGCCACTTGCGCTTGCGTCATGTTCGCCAGCGGCGCAAGCGATGGATGCAAGCCACGTTCCGGAACGGCATAAGGCAACAGCGCGCCGGCGACGCGTGCCAAGATCGACTGAGAGACGTGCGCGGCGACCGCGCGCACCAGCGCGCGGCTGCGTTGTGAAGCGGCCGCTGCCAGCGAAATGAGCAGTTCGGGATCGCGCATGCCGATCTCGCGCACGACTTCGTATGGAGCGGCGGCGTATCGCACGAACGTCGAGCGCGCAACGGTGCTTCCAATCGCCAGTCCGCGATCGAAGAACTCGATTTCGCCGAACGTATCGAACGGATAGAGATCGAAAAGCGCGCGCCTGCGAGATTCGCTCCCCATCACGACGGCTACGGTTCCTTCGAGCACAATCCCTAGGGTCGCGCGTTCGGTGTTTTCAGCGCAAAGCAGTCTGGCCTTTGCGTGCGGAGTACTCGCTCATGCGCTCGCTCAACGTTTCGCGCGCCGTTCCGTCCAGCCGCGAGAACGCGGCATTGCGATGCAGCGCAGTCTGCAGCAGCGATTCGGTGCGTTCCGGCTGCAGGCGCGTGAGCGTGGCATGCCATTCGCCGTCGCCGAGCTCGCGGTGCACGAACGAGAACTGCCCGGGACGAATCTCCTCGATGCGGCGAGTAAGCGCATGCGGTTCCACGTCCAGCACAATCTCGCAGCACTCGTTCTCGCCGAGGCCATCGGAACGCTGGAGCACCATCGCGACGCGTTCCCAGATCGGGACGCGGCGCAGATCCAGGCCGTCGTTTCTCATTGCGCGCATGCGTAGCAAACCGGCATCTTCGAGCGTTATCATTTTCCATGAGAAACACATTCCTCATCTTTGCGGCAAGCGTCGGTTTGCTGCTCGCTCCGGCGGTCGCGCTTGCCGCACCGACCGATGCATCCGTCCATTACTCCACTGCGATGACGCAGCTCTACGGCGCCCCGGCCCCGTATACGGGCACGCTCGACATAACGATCAACGGTGGAATCCTGCACGGATACTACTTCCCGTCCGACTATAGTTCGCTGTTCGTCGCCGTTGTAGGCGGGCAGACCGGCGATCGCATTTGGCTCGACATCGGCACCGCGCAGCCGCTACGCGTGGACGCACGCGTGAAAAGCGGCGTCATCGTCGGAACCGCGTTCACGGACGCAAACGATCCGTACACGTTCGTCGCAAAACCTATCTCACAACCCGCGCGGTAGCGTTCGGAAGCTCTTCTTCAGACCTTCACCGCTCGCCAGGCTTTATGGGCAGCCGGCGAGAGGTGATCCATGTTCTGCAAAAAGAGCGTGACCTGCCAGATCTGCGTTCGATTCAGCGTCTTGCCGAATGCCGGCATTCCCGTCCAGCGCAGCCCGTGCGAAATCTTCCAGTACGTCATTCCCGCCGGATCGTCTTCGACGCCGTCTTTGGCCAACTGCGGCGGTTTTTGATACAGCCCTTTAGCAATATTGGTTGCCACCGCGGCGGAATCACCGTGACACACCGCGCAGTTGCGCGCGTACAATTTGACGCCCGCAATGGCGTTTTCGTCCGTTGCCCCGAGCGGATTGAGCACGCGCGGCGCGCTTCGGCGCAGAGACGCATGCAGCGACGTGCGAGCGGCCCACGCTTCGAACTTCGGCGGCCGATCGTCCGCATTGGCGGGAATGGTTCCCGTGCGAATGATGACGTAGCCAGCGATGGCGGCGCCGAAAACGGCCAGTAGAATTCCGGCGATCAGTCCTCTCAACATGCCTGCTCCTTTTCCGCTACCGTAACAAGCACCGCTCAAGCTGCGCTGAGAAGCGGGGCGCGAACGGGTAAGTACACGTTGCCGCATACGGCTCTGCTTGGAGGATGGCGCAATCGAGGACGATCCGCAATGGCCCGCTGAACTGCTGCTGATTCGCCACGGACAAAGCGCCGGAAACGTCGCACGCGATCTCGCGCTCGCGCAGGGCCTCTCGACGATCGCCATCGAGCCGCGGGACTGCGACGTGCCGCTTTCGGATCTTGGCTGTAGACAATCCGAAGCGCTCGGAGACTGGCTCAAGGATAACAGTCCCGCTCCGAACGTCGTATTCGCTTCGCCCTACGTTCGTGCGCGCCAGACTGCCTCGATCGCGCTACGCGCAGCCCAATGGGACGGCGTCCGGATTCGAATCGACGAGCGCCTGCGCGAAAAGGAGTTCGGCATACTGGACCGGCTCACACGAACCGGAATCGAGCAGCGCTACCCCGATCAAGCGCAGATGCGCCGGCGGCTGGGCAAATTCTACTATCGGCCTCCGGGCGGCGAAAGCTGGACCGACGTCATCCTTCGATTGCGCAGTCTGCTCGACACGCTATCGCGCGAGTATCGCGGCGAGCGCGTCGCGATCGTTTCACATCAGGTCATCGTTTTGTGCTTCCGCTATCTTTTGGAAAATATGACCGAAGAGCAGATACTCTCCGTGGACGCGGCTGCGGACGTCGCGAATTGTTCCATTACCGCCTATCGCGCTCATCGAACGCATCCCGGTTTGCAGCTCGAGACGTACAATTTCGTCACGCCGATCCGCGAAGCGGGCGAAACCGTCACCCGCAGCCCCGACGTGCCCGTTGCCCCGAAATAACGCCGCCGCTGCCGAATTCCGCACGATCGGCCCCCGGCTGCTGCGTGAATGGCCGCTGCCCGAACCCGCGAAGGGCGACAAAGAAGCGCGCGGACGCACCTTTGTCGTGGCGGGCTGCCGGCAGATGCCGGGGCCGGTGATCCTGGCGGCAACGGCGGCGCTGCGGGCGGGCGCCGGAACGCTGCAAATCGGCACGGGTGCGAGCATCGCGCTGCACGTCGCCGCCGCAGTGCCCGAAGCGCTGGTCGCGGCCTTCCGCGAGCACGCCTCGGGAGCTATCGCGCCGGCATGCGCCTCGGAGGTCCTGCGGCGTGCCAACGCGGCGGATGCGCTGGTATTCGGTCCGGGCATGGCGTCCGGCGATGCGTGCGGCGAGTTGCTGGCGGCGGTTCTGGCTAGGCTCGAAACACCCGTCGTGCTAGACGCGGCCGCTCTGGCGTTTTTCTCGACGCGGCCGGAGATGGCGCAACCGCTGTGCGGTCGAGCGATTCTGACGCCCCATGCGGGCGAGATGGCCGCAATGCTGCGGTGCGAGCGCGCGCAAGTCGAGGCGGATCCCATTGCGCACGTCAGGCAAGCGGTACGGCGCTTCCAAGCGGTGGTCGCGCTCAAGGGCGCCGTCACGTACGTCGCCACCCCCGAGGGAGAGTTGTATTGCAATCGGCGCGGGCACGTCGGTTTGGCCACGTCCGGATCCGGCGACACCCTGGCCGGCATCATCGGCGGCCTGCTCGGACGCGGCGCAACGCCCGCGCAAGCTGCCGTGTGGGGCGTGTTCCTGCACGCGCAAGCCGGATTAGCACTCGCGCGCAGGATGGGGATCGGGTTTCTGGCGCGCGAGATCCCGGCGGAAATTCCGCCGATCATGCGCAGGCTGAACCGGCCCCGATCCGGGCCTCCAACCGTTCGAAATCATCGCGGACTACAATAACGATCAGATTCAGCAGACCCAAGCGCTCGGCTGCAATCACCACTCGTCTAGTGGACGTCCAGCCCGCGCCTCGCTTGAATGCTTTAGGCTACGCTTGCTCAGTACCAGACTCCTCACCCTCTATCGCGCCGAAACCGGGCGATAGTAAGTAAGAAAGGATGCTTCTCTCTATGCTTAAGAGCAAAGCACTTGCACTCGCGGCGATTGGCGCGTTTATGGCCGTGGCGGCGTCCCCTGCGTTCGCCGAAACGACCGGAACGACGACGATCTTCACGAACTCCTGGATGACGGGCTGCACGAACGTCAGCGAAGTCAACCACGACTACTACAACGGCTACGTCAACAACTGGACGTCCTCGGTGAAGGACGGAATCACGTTCAACGGCATCAGCGGCAACTTCTCGAAGTCGGCCGACAGCGGCGACATCAATGGGACGATTACCGGCACGGTCAAGAACCCGTCCACCAATTCGGGAATCGACGTGCTCGGCACCGACATCCCCAAGGGCATCGTTCAAATCGAGAACCCCGGTTCGACCTCCAGCTTCAACGGCAACCTGAACGGCACGTACAGCGGCCAGTCCCAAGCGTTCAACCTCAACTTCAACAACCCGAGCATTGAAGTGACGTACGACGCCGCCGGATCCTACACGCATGTCGACGTGCACGGCGACGACACCATCTACACGAACACGCACGAGAACTTCGGGTCCAACACCGCGTCGATCTCGAGCCAAGCGTTCTCCAACTTCCAAGAATAAGCCAGCGCGGCAGGGGATTCATCTCGATGGGTCCCCTCCCAATTCAGAAGGATGACCATGATGCGTAACAATCGATTCCTGGTTCTGACGGCGCTGGCGACTGCGTTGAGCGGGTTCTCCGGAGTCCCGGCGCTCGCGCAGGTCGCGAATCCGGCGCCGACCGCGGCACCGCAAGTGACCGTGGGCGGAACGACCAACGTCACGGCGCAGCCGAGCAACGCGCAATCGGTAAACCCGTTCACGAACTCGAATGCGTCCAGCGCGAACGTGAACACGCAGATCAACACAGTACCTCTGGGCCTGTATTCGTATGGCGTCGGCATCCAATGTCCGACTCCGCAATTCACTGCGGCTCTGTATCAAAACAACGTCAATCAAAACGCCAACAATCCCGCGCCCGTCGGGCAGCCGCAAACCGGTGGTTTCGGTTCGAACGCGTACAACTTCGGCGCATCGGTGGGGTACCAAGCGCCGATCGGCCATGCACCATCGCGCACGTGTCAGCAGCTCGGCGACGAAATCCTCAAGCAAAAGCAGCTCGACACGACGCTCACGATGATCGGCAAGTGCGGAGAATTTGCAAAAGCCGGCCTCGTGCTGCACCCGGAGATGAATCCCGCGCTGCAGCCGATCGCCGACGTGTGCAAAGCCGTTTCCGTCGCACCGGGTGCGCCCGGCCTGCCGCCGTCCTCGGAGCAGTCCGTCGCACCGCAGCCCAATCCCGCCGTGGACAAAGTCGTAAAGACCGTATCACAGCAAGTTGCGCCCGCCACCCCGGACTGGAAGTTCGCGCCGGCCAATAAAGTCTCGGCGCAAAGCGACGCCGCATGCGCCAGTTACCATCAACCTACGGAACACGAGCGCAGCATCATCGCAGGCATTCGCAAGAGCGTGCTGCACAACGATTCCAAAGCCGTCCTGAGCGGCATGCGTCGACTGCAATGCGTGGATCCCATGACGCTCGCGCGTCTGCTGGCCAGCCGATGACACTAACCTCACTGATGTTGGCTGTAGTGACGCTACTGCCGCTGCAGCCCAACGCAGTTACCGTAAACACGTGCCAGGCGCACATTTACGGACGTCCTTCGACGGGCCAGATGCGCATTGGCTGGACCGTGAAGGAAACGAACTCAACCGGACGGCCGATCCAAAAAACGCGCTTGCGGATGGATCTGCTCGATCAAGCGCAGGAAGACATCGTGTTGCTCGCCGATTTGGATTCCAGCGGCGTCCGTCCGGTTGCGGGCGTTCCCTACCACGGTAAGTGGACGAAGGCGCCGTGGCCGATGGGACTGCAGTCGGTTCGCTGCACGGTGCTCGGCGTGCTCTTCACCGGTGATCCCCAACCGTACGGCAATCCTGCCGCCCTCGACGATCTCTCGAAACTGCACTGAGCAAGAACGGCATCCGATGAAACGCATCGTCCTTTTACTCGCCGCCCTGGTTTGCTCGATCGCTGCGCCGGCGCAAGCCGCACGGACGGGGACGTCGCCTGAGCGGTCGTACAACGCGGATGCGTGCCGTCCCGGGCGCCACGTCGGGTTTACGGCGTTTCACGCGTTCGGGCACAGCGGCTTCGACCGGCTCTTCCGTCCGCGCGTGCCGATCGTCAAACTCGGCGCGGAACTAGGGGTGCGCGGTTACGATTTTATCGGAAACGACCAAGGCTACGCGCTGTTCTACCGGCGTCCGCTCGCGATCTACCGCATTGCATCGCTCGCTCCGGCGCTCTCGCCACAAGGCTTTATGTTCAGCGCACAAGTGAATCCGGAACTCAACTCCATCTATCCGCCGCCGTTTCTTCTGGTGCAGCAGTGGCCGTTCGAGGACGGCATCATTCTACCGCAACAGATCGTCGCGTTCCCGTGCGGCAAAGTCTCCCCCCACCGCTGATTATCGTAGAATCGTAATCAGCAACGACTTCGAACGCGGCATGGGATGCTGCGGATCGCTGTAGTTGGTAATGAACTTGGGGTCTTCGCTCGTTGTGATGTCGCAAAATCCAGCGCCGGTGGGCGTGATGTCGAACTCCGCGTACGGCCCTACACCGGCTTGATCGTCGTCACTATAGCCCGGCGGCACGTCGCCGTTGTCGTTATCGTTGTGCGTGTTGAGCCGGCACTGTCCGCTAACGCTCAGCCGCAGCAGGCCGTCCCATGGAACCGGCGCAAGCGCAGTCCCCGGTCTATACGTGGGATCGTCCGCCACGAGAAGCTGAAAGTCGCGATGGCGGGAAACCGTGTGCGTGGACGGCGGCGGCCACGCCTTGCCGCCAACGTTATTGCAATCGGTGCTGTCCTTTACGGGTACGCACAGCCGCAGGTCTTTGGCGTTGGCAACGATGAGGTTCCGATATGTGGGGATGCTGAATGCAGGCGTGTCGCATTGCGTGGTGTCGCCGTCAGTACAGAGATACGCGCTGCCGGGGCCGTCGAATTCAAACACGCTCGCGTCGGTCTTTGGCGCGCCGATGAAAAACTTCACGAGCTGTCCGAACGTGATCGTCGAGGCGCCGGGATCGAGGCTGCAGTAGAACGACGGCGTCCCCGCGATCGCAGCGCCGCGCAACGCCGGCATGAGCGCGCCCGACTTGTCGTACGCGTCAAAACATGCCGCTGAGTACGAAGAGCCGCCTGCCGCGGTCGTGTAGTTGAAAGATAAACTCGAAGGAACGTTGGACGCATTGGAAGTCAGCACCGTGGTCGAACCCGGCGCCACCGGAAGCACGACTTCCGCAGTGGACGTTTCTTGCCGTACCGCCAGCGCCGACGTCGTGAGCGGCGCAAACGTCAGCGTGGCGACGGCCGGAGTGAACGTGACCGTGTTGCCGCTTGCCCTGGCATTTCCGAGCTTCGTCGAGGTTACGACGTTGGGCTGCGGAACGGTCTGGTAGAAGCTGACGCCGAACAACGCCCCATCTACGCTGCACGGTACGTGAATCGTGAAGCTCGTCAACCGGATGGTAATCGGGAACGGGAACGGATTTTCCAGCAGGATCGTCGGGGGCGCCGGACAAGCGCCGGAACGTGAGGCGGTTGCCGCGCGCGCGGCCGCTCCTCCGCGAGATTGCTCCACACGCACGAGCAGCTTCGTCTTCGCCGGCGCGTGCTCGACGCGCAGCGAGATGGTTCCGCTGTATCCGTCGGAGAGCGGCAACGCATACGTCGTGTTCGCAGCGGCATTCAGCGGCAGCGCGCTCGTCGCCGGGCCTGCCGGGGAGTGCGCCGAGTCCGATTGCGTGGACGCAGGGATTTGATGAAGCGCGCCCCCGCCGCAAGATGCCAGCATGATCGCAGAAGAAACGATCGCATACGGAAAGCGTGTACGAACCAGATTCATGGCCGCTCCTAAATTTTTACGGGCACGAGCTTTGGTGTCGGGGCAAGCACGCACCTCTTTTGTGCAGGCGCCTTCCGCTGCCTCTTCACCCATCGCGCCGCCCCCTGGTACTGTAAGCACGTAATGATTCGCACCAGGCTTGCGGCCACGCCGCCGGCTACCGGGACGGCCCCGCCTTCGGGCAAGGTAGCATTCCTGTTCACCGACATCGAGGGCAGCACCGTTCGGTGGGACCGGGACCCCGCCGCCATGCAAGAGGCCGTGCGCCGGCACGATGCCCTGCTCAAGGCGATCATGCCGCAATACGGCGGCTATATTTTTAAAGCGCTCGGCGATGCGTTTTGCGTCGCGTTCGGGGATATTCGCGACGCAGTGAACGCGTCGGCCGCCGCACAGCGCACGCTTGGCGCCCAAGATTTTTCTTCAGTTGACGGTCTTGCCGTGCGAATGGCGCTGCATGTAGGCGAATCCGACGAACGGGACGGCGACTATTTCGGGCCGACGCTGAATCGCGTGGCAAGGCTGCTCGCTGTTGCGCACGGAGGTCAAATCGTGCTTTCCGGCGCTGCGGCGGAATCGGCCGATGGGCGTTTGCCGGCGCAGACCGTGCTGCAAGACCTGGGCGAGCACCGTCTGAAAGATCTGACAGCCGCCGAGCACGTCTTTCAGCTCGTGGCGCCGGACATCGCAACGGATTTTCCCAAGCTTCGATCGCTCACGGTTCTCACCACCAATCTTCCCTCGCAGCTTACCAGCCTCGTAGGCCGCGAAGAGCAGTTGCGGGACATCGCATCGTTGCTGCAGCGTTCCAGATTGGTCACGCTGTGCGGGACGGGCGGCATTGGAAAGACCCGGTGTTCTCTGCAGGTCGGCGCGGAACTGCTCGATTCGTATAGCGACGGCGTGTGGTTTGCCGATCTTGCGGCCTTGAACGAAGCCGCGCTCGTCTCGGGCACGATTGGGGCGATCTTCGATCTTCAGGAAATGCCGGGTCGCCCCGTGCTCGACTCGCTCGTAGCGCATCTGCGGCAAAAAGAGCTGCTCCTTATCGTCGACAACTGCGAGCACGTGATCGGTGCGGTTACGGCTGCCGCCGCGGCGATTCTGCGTGCGTGCCCCAACGTCAAAATTCTGACGACGAGCCGAGAGGCGCTGAACATTGCCGGTGAGTCGGTTTACCGCATGCCCTCGCTCGAGCTTCTCTGCGCGGTCGAACTCTTTCAAGAACGTGCGCGCGCCGTGAACCCGCGCTTCGCCCCGACGGACGAAAACGCGCGCATCATCGCGCAGGTTTGCACAGCCTTGGACGGCATCCCACTTGCCATAGAACTCGCCGCCGCGCGCATGAAGATGCTCACGCCCACGCAACTCGCACAGAAACTCGGCGAGCGCTTCCGCATCTTGACGGGGGGCGATCGCACCGCCCTGCCGCGCCAGCAGACGATGCGCGCGCTAATCGACTGGAGCTACGATCTGCTCGCGCAAGAAGAGCAGCGCCTATTTCGATATGTCTCGATTTTTGCCGGCGGCTTCACGCTCGAAGCCGCGACGGCCGTCGCAGCAACGGCCGAAATCGGCGACGTAGAGATTCTCGACTTGCTCACGTCGCTCGTCGATAAATCGCTCGTGCTCGCCGAACCGCTCGACGAGGACGTGCGATACCGGCTGCTGGAATCGATGCGTGAATACGCTTGTGAAAAGCTGAACGAATGCGGCGAGCACAGCCGTGCATCCGCGCTGCACGCCGTTACGTACACGGAACTGGCCGAAAAGCTGGCGCTCAATTACGAGGAAGTCCCGTACCGGATTTGGCTTTGCCGCGCGGAGCGCGAGCTGGAGAACATTCGCGCATCGCTGACGCGGTCGTTTGGACCCGACGGAGATTCCGTAGTGGGTGAGCGCCTAGCGGCAACCCTGCATCGAGTCTTTGGAGTTTTTGCGGCAGCCGAAGCGCGCCGTTGGGTACAGACGGCGCTTCAACGCGTCGATGCAGCGGGCTCGCCGGTTCTGGCCGCGCAATTGCATTTGGGAGAAGCGTTTCTGGCGTCCGCTTTCAACCAGTTCCGTTCTTCCCTTTCGGCGGCCGAATGCGCGCTCGCGACCTTCGCGCAATTTCAAAATGCCGGCGGCATGGCGGAAGCGCAGCGCCTGGCGGGCCGTTCAATGGTGTACTTGGGACGCGTCGACGAGGGCGAGCAGCTGTTGCGTGATTCGCTCGTTACGCGTCGCGAAGCCGGCTCTTGGCGCGTTGGCGGCACGCTGCGCGATCTCGCGGCGGCGCGCGGGCTGAAGGGCGATGTAGCCGGGGCGCGGGAGCTGTTTGCGCAAGCCTCCGCCGCATTCGAGGAGGGCGCCGACGCAGGCAACGTCGCCATCACGGCCGCGACCGTGGCCGAGGCGGAATTCCGCTGCGGCGACGCGCAAGCGGCGCTGCTGTATGCCGAAAAAGCGCTCGACGCAGTGAGAACCCTCGGCCGGCATCGCACCGCCGCCGCAATTCTCGGCAACATCGCGGCGTATTTCGTCGCCCTGGATCGCTATGAACCGGCGCGCGCGCACGCTCGAGAAGCACTGACGCTGGCGCAGCAAGTGCAGGTCGATGTTTCCATCGCCTTCGCGTTGCAGCATCTAGCGGCGATTGCCGCACTGGGTAAATGCGACGATTCGTCAGTGCAGCGAGAAAACCAATCGCGCGCGGCGCTTCTGATCGGATTCGTCGACGGAAGACTTCTCGCGCTGGAAGCGGCGCGGGAACACACCGAGCAGCAAGAATACGATCGCGTGATCGAGCGGTTGCGCCGAGAACTCGAACCGGCCGCACTTGCAGCGCTCATGGAAGAGGGCTGCAAGTGGACCGAGGAACGAGCCGTGACGGTCGGTTTATTGGTGTGAGGGTTACGGCGTTTTAAAAGCCATGTCCATGCGGTTGAGCCCTTGGCGAATCTCGCGCGCGAGCGTAAGCGCGTTGCCGGTCTTGAATTGATGGGAGAAAAAGAGCTGCGGCTGTTCGTCGGTTTCCTGGTTGTACAGGCAGCCGATGTCCCAATCGTGCGAACGCATAAGCGCTACCACGCGCTGTATCTCTGAAGAAATCATCCCGAAGTCGGGAACCGCGACGGCGTTCTGGCCGCCGCCGTACGGCTGAAACGCAATCGTCGTGGCAACGTTCAGATACGGATTGATGCGCATACCTCCCAGCGAAATGGGGTCATCGCGCGGCACGTCGAAATTCACGATTCCGTTCGCGCCGATGGAAGGCGCTGCACCGATGATGTCGCCCAGCTCCTCGGCGGGAAGCGGGGTCTTGGGATTCTTCGGGCTCGTCTGCGGGAACGGCGTCGAGGTGACGTTCAATGCGGCTTTTATGCCGCGGGCAATCTGCAGAGCATCGCCGGTTGCACGAAAATGAATAAACCACACGAGCGGTGAGAAATCGTAAAAGTGCTGGTGCTCCGCTTGAAAGATGATATCGTGTGAGATCAGCTGATCGATGAACCGATCGATCTCATTCGCTTTGAGCGCCATGTCCGAATTCATCGCGACGCGGTCACCGCCTAAGCACTGGAAATTCAGCGTGCCGTTTATTTGATTGGCCGGCAATATCGGTACGCCGCGCAGCGTGACGTTCGGAATGTCGTCGCGATCGATTTCAATGGAGAAAACGCCGTTTGACGTCATGCCCTCCGCTTGAATGATCTGCTGTATCTGCTGAATGGTGTTTCTAGAAAGAAACACCCTGGGTACTCCGGCACCTTGCACGGCGGACATTGCGGTTCCGCCGCCGCTCGATGAGCCGGAAGTTTGCGGCAGCGCGCCTCCCATCCCGACCCCGGGTGAAGCGCAGCCTGCAAGCGCGGCACCGGCGAAGCCTCCTGCGACGCTAATACCGACGGCCAGTGCTTTTCGTCTGCTGACGAGCTGAACGGAATCGCGTTCGGACATGCCATGCTCTCCCAATAGGTGCAAGTGCGCAAGTGGTGCTGCATAGTACCCACTTCGCCGTGCTGCCGCACAAGCCGGCATCCGGCCCCTTTTACCAACGGACGTAAATCGGCGCGACGGCACGAAGGCCGCGGTCCGCAAATTTCGTAATTATCGCGCAGCTACGGCATCTCTGAAGAAACCGCTGAATGAGGACTCGCGCCATGGACATGGAAAAGGTAAAACCGTGGTTAAACTGCATTGCGCTTTAGCCGCGGGCGTCTTGATGCTTTGGTTACTGCTTGCGGTGGTGGCTCGAGCGCGCCGCCGATGGCGCACGCGACGGCAACACCATCCGCGCCGACCTTTACCTATTATTCGGTCAGTGGCGGAGCAGAACAGATTACGGTCGGGCCGGACGGCAATCTCTGGTTCACAGCGACGGCCGGCGTTGGCAAAATGACCCTGCAAGGATCGATCGCGGAATATCCGCTGCCGCCTCCTTCGCCCAGCTTTAATATCCCGCCCGGATCGCCTCTGTCGTTAGTTGATATCGTGGCCGGCCCAGACGGCAACCTCTGGTTCACCGCTCAAGCGACAATACTGGCCGGTCAGGAGTATGCAGGCCTTATCGGCAAAGTCAGCACGGGTGGATCGATAACGGAGTATGAGACTCCTGCGGGATTTATACCCTCCGGTATCGCGGCTGGGCCGGACGGCAATCTGTGGTTTTATGAAGCGCTGGAGAACTACGCAACCGAAGAGTTCAGTTCAAACATCGGCAAGATATCACCAAGCGGTTCGATAACGACATATAACGAGTATGACACCGCAGCGGTCGGGCCGCTTTCTTCCGGTATCGTTGCTGGGCCGGACGGCAATCTCTGGTTCGGCAGCCCTTGCGTCTATCAGTGCCCATATCAGAACGCGATCGAAAAGATTACGCCGCAGGGGACTGCCACCCAGTACCGGGTACCGCTCGCAGACAGCGATTTTTCCGTCAATAGTATCGTGTCTGGGCCGGACGAAGACTTGTGGTTTACCGCTAACGGTTTTAGTAACGGCTTTCGAACAACCTACGTGGGGAAGATCTCGACCTCCGGTACATCGGTCATCTATCCGCTACCGGCCAACGCTGTTGCAGTTGACATCGCGGCCGGGCCGGACGGCAATTTCTGGTTTACTGACCAGTCCGGCAACGGCAAGATCGGCAAAATCACACCTCAAGGCGTCGTTACCGAGTACCCCTTGGCTCCGGCAAAAGGCGGAGGCAGTGAAAATCCCACGGGTATCGTGCTTGGCCCGGATGGCAACCTCTGGTTTACGTACAGCAGCGGGATCGGAAAAATCACCCTTTGATGCCACCTCTTGACTCACTTTCAGCGTTCCGAAATGAGCTCGTGTAAGCGCGCTACACCGGCGGACGTTTGTGCTCGCAGATCGTCGTACGTCGCATATTCCGCAGCCGTGGGCGCCTGAGTCGTTTCCGGTCGAGCGAATGTTCATCTGCACGACATCCGCCGATGCTATCCGCGATGCCGGGAATCTTGCCGTCCCTGATGTTCGTCCACTGCAGCCCGTAATCGTTGCTGCGCCAAATGCTGCCTAGCACGGTCATGCAACGCTTCATGCCGGAATATGGCGTGAAGCGCTCTTGCAAATCCGCGCCTAGTTCGTGCGCCGCCGGGGAATGACGAAGGGCCCGCACTGCTGCGAGCCCCTTGGATATCATTCGCGCGACCGCGCGATGTTAGTTTTCGCTGACCGAATTCGCGACGTGCTTGGTCGTTTCGGTCATGAACGCGGCCACTTGCAGCGCGTACTCTTTGCGCAGCTCGAGCAGCTTGTTCACGTCAGCTGAAGCTCATTTCGACGAAAAGGCTCGGCGAAGGAAGCGTTTCCAGCGTCGGCATCTTGTCGAGCGCGGCGACTTCCGAGAAGAGCTCGCGCGCCTGCTCGAAGGCGGCCATGTTGGTGTCCTGGGCCTGCTTGACGGCCTTGAGGGTTTCGTCCTGGAATTTGGAAACGTACTCGGTGAAGTCGACGGCCATGATCGTGCGGGGTCTCCTTTGAGAATTTGAGGTTATGCTAAGTATACTTAGCGGGCGCTGTATTTGTCAAGTCCGCCCCAGGAAACCCCGGTAAATTCGAATCAGCGTGTCTTTTTGGTCCGTCGTCAGGCTGGCGTCTAGCCTGATTGCCTGCTCGACGTCGCGTCCAGCCGGGGCCTTGGCGTCCTCATCCAGCAGTCCCGCTTGCGCGTACATCGTCTCCGCCGAGAGTTCCAGCGCGTTGGCAATGTTCTTCATCACCTCGGCCGACGGCTTATACAGCCCCTTTTCGACCTGTCCGAGGTAGGGGTTCGAAATTTTTGCCATGTCCGCCAGTTGGCGGAGCGAGAGATTGGCCAGCTCGCGCTGGCTGCGAATGAACTCCCCCAGCCGCTCCCAAGCGCCGTCGCTGCGGTTACTCATTACGCACGTACCGCCCGGGCGCGGGGTCTCCCGCCGGCAGGTCCGCCGGCGCGACCATCGGCCCGGCGTGGGCCTGGGCCCACGCCGCCCAGTCGTTCCACCAGCTGTCCGCAATGCGCTGCGTGCCGGCGCGCCATTCGTCCGCGCTCTCTTGGCGAACCGCCCGAGCTTTGGTCCAGTGCTGCGATTTCGGATTGCCCGGCGGGTTGACGATGCCGGCGATGTGTCCCGAATTGGTCAGCGTGTATTTGAGATCGTCGCTTCCGACCAGATTTACGGTTCGGTACGTGGACCGCCAGGGAGCGATATGGTCGGCTTCGGCGCCAAGCACGTAGAGTGGCGTGGTGATGCTTCCCACGTCGATGGGCGTATCGGCCACGATGAACTTTCCAGGCTGCGCGATGAGATTGTTCAAATAGCACGCGCGCAAATACTGCGAGTGCATCGCGGCCGGCATGCGCGTGGAATCGCCGTTCCACGTCAGAATATCGAACGAGGGCGGCTGTTTGCCCATGAACCAGTTATTGACGACGTAGCTCCAGATCAAGTCGTTCGCCCGCATCCAATCGAAGGTGCCGGCCATTTCGCTCGAATCCAAAAAGCCGCGCTCGTTCATGCGCTTTTCCAAGCGTTCAATCGTAGAGGAATCGGTGAAGACGCCTAAGTCGCCGGGCTCGGAAAAGTCGACGAGCGAATTGGTGAGCGTGGCGGAATTGATCCGTTCGGACTGTCCGTGCGCCGCCAGATACGCCAGCATGACCACCGCCAGCGTGCCGCCCAGACACAATGCGGCAATGTTGGTTTTCACGCTTCCCGTGATGCTCTCCACGGCGTCGAGCGCCGCAAGCAAACCCAAACGAAGATAATCGTCCATCAGCCAATCGCGCATCGACGCATCGGGATTGCGATAACTGATCATGAATGTTTGGTGGCCGTGACGCACCGCCCACTCGACGAACGAGCGTCCCGGCGCCAGATCCATGATGTAGTACTTGTTGATCCATGGCGGACTGCACAACAGCGGAACGGCGTGCACCTGCGAGGATTGCGGTTCGTAGGCGATCAGTTCGATCAAATCGTTGCGGAAGACGACGCGGCCCGGCGTGGCGGCCAAATTCACACCCAGTTTGTGACCGGACGGGTCCACTTGTCGCGGCATGCCGCGATTCTCGCGGGCGTCGTCCATAAAGTTCTGCATTCCGCGCATCAGGCTGCCGCCGCCCGTGTTTATCGCCTCTTTCACCACGGCGGGGTTCATCCACGGGACGTTGCTCGGCGCGAAAGCATCGTTGAGCAGCTGCATCGCGAATCTGGCTTTGCGTTTGGTCGCCGAGGGAAGCCGCGAGGTTTCCACGAGCGACATCGCTGCGCGCGTTCGCGCCAGATATTCGTCGAGCACGCTTGCAAGCAGCGGATTCTCTTTCCAGCCGGGATCTGCAAAGCGTCGATCGCCCGAGGTTGTGCTCGACTCCACTTCCTGACCGCTCAGGCGTTTGAGAAAATTAAATCCGGCGGCTTGTTGAGCGGCGAGCAGATTCGTCATCCAGAGCGCCATGCGCGCCGGATCGGCCATGGCGTCTGCCGCCACCGCGCGCAGCGCATCTCCCAGCGAGGCCGGATCCAGTCCGGTGACGTCGAGCCCGTATTGCAGATCTTCAGGTGCTACCGACATGGCCGCCATTACATGTACATGCCGCCGTTGACGTTGAACACAGAGCCGGTGATGAAGCCGCTACTCTCGTCCAACAGAAAACGGACCATGCGCGCGATTTCCGCCGGATCGCCCAGTCTTTTCACGGCCGTCCGAGCCATTGCACGTTCGATCGCCGCCGGCGGCATGGCGGCGACCATTTCGGTATTGATGAAACCCGGCGCAACGGCGTTTACCGTAATGCCCTTTTGCGCCACTTCGAGCGCGACGGTTTTGGTCAAACCGATGAGACCGGCTTTGGCCGCCGTGTAATTCGCCTGACCGACGTTGCCGCTCAGCCCGACGACGGAGTTGATGTTGACGATCCGTCCGTAGCCTTGTTCGATCATGTGCTCTATCACGGCTTTGATCATAAAAAACGGGCCCGACAGATCGACCTGCAGGACCCGATTCCATTCTTCTATCGTCATTTTGCGAATCGTATGATCCGCAGTAATCCCCGCGTTATTCACCAAGAAATCGATGCGGCCGTGATGCGCCAGTACGGCTTCGACCGCTGCGCGGCAACGTTCGTATTCACCGACGTTTCCTTCGTAAAATGCGACGCATTCGGCGCTGCCGTTGAGCGAGGTTCGCAGGCGTTCCGTGCGCTCCCGATCCGCTTCCAAGCCCATGACGGCGACCGTCGCGCCGTCATTCGCTAGACTCGTGGTAATGGCGCCCCCGATGCCGCGAGAACCGCCGGTGACGATCCCGACACGGCCCGCGAGTGAAGTGGGCGTGGACGTAGTAATCATGCGCTAAGTTTACCTAGCGCAGCGTGCGCTTCCTTCGCGGGGGGACTACATGTCGAGGCCGCCGTTGACCGTATAGACCGCCCCCGTGATGTAACTCGACTCGTCGTCCAGCAAGAATTTGACGACGCGCGCGACTTCGTCGGGCTGGCCGAGCCGGCGCTGCGGGATTTTTTCGATCACTTTGGCCATCGCGGCCTCGGGGATGGCGGCAACCATTTCGGTATTGACAAAGCCCGGTGCTACGCAGTTGACGGTGATGCCCTTGGTGGCCATTTCGAGCGCAAGACTCTTCGTCAGCCCAAAAAGGCCGGCTTTCGAGGCGGCATAATTCGCCTGGCCGACGTTGCCAGTTTCGCCGATGACGGAGCTGATATTAACGATTCGGCCCGAGCCGCGCCCGATCATGTGTTCGAGCGCCGCCTTGATCATCGCAAATGCGCCGAAAAGGTTGACGTTGAGCACGTTGTGCCAGTCGTCGGGCGTCATTTTTCGAACGGTCTTGTCGACGGTGATTCCGGCGTTGTTCACGAGCCAGTCGATCCGGCCGTAGCGGTCCAAGACTTCTTCTACTACGCGCCGGCAGTCCGCCGGATCGTCCACGCGGCCTTGATGCACGGAGACGGTTGCGCCGAACGATTCAAGCTGTGATTGCAGCTTCTCAGCCGGCTCCTTGCCGCGGCTATACCCTGCAGCGACGCGCACGCCGGTGCGGGCCAGCAAAGTCGTTATCGCGCCGCCTATCCCGCGGGTGCCGCCCGTTACGATCGCAACCTTGGCCTCGGACATGCAACCCTCCGTTCGAGCTGAGTCGATGTGCAGCTTTTACATTCCCCATGCAAGCCGCATATCCGCCGCCGTCAGTGAGGCGTGAGCAAGAATCCGTGCGGGACGCCGCCGAGCGTGCCGATGCCGACGATCTGCCCGGAAGCGTTGATGGCGTTCGCGCTTTGCAGCGACCAATTCACGCAGCTCGCCGGCAAGACCGTGTTCAGGTCGATCCACTTGCCGTTTGCATACAGCGCGGCACGCTGCGGGTACGGCGGCGTATTCAGCGCCATCGTTCCCACGATGACGCCGGCGTTGTTGATGCCGGTTGCATCGCTGGTCGCGGTATTGGGTGGTGTGATGATGATGAGGTTGCCGTTTTTCAGCAAGAACGAATCGACGAAGTTGTTGATTCCACCGACGACCTCGCCGCTATCGTTGATCGCGCTCGCGTTCGCGAGCGAGTCACCACCGTACGTTGTGAGGGGAGGATAAGTGAAGATCGCGTTTTGCGGCGCCGACCCGTGCGGCACGCAAGCATCACCGATGATTTCACCGGAATCATTGACGCCGGTTGCCGCGCCCTCGGTCGCAGGCTGGAGGTTTTGGACAACGCCGTTTCCTTTGAAGATGACGGCGTTGGCCCCGCACGACGACGCGTCGGGATTCTGACCTGAAACGCCGACGATTTCGCCGTGATTGTTAATCGCATTTGCGGCGTTGTAGAAGCTATTGCCGAGCGACCCTAAATTGACGACCGTTCCGCGTACGAATAGTACGGCGTGATTCGAGGACGTGCCCACGATCTGCCCGCCGTTGTTGATGGCCGTCGCGGAGGATGCCGTATCGCCCGGAAGCTTGCCGAGCAACGTCAAGACGCCGCGATTGTATTCGAACGCGCCGGAATTGGAACCGCCCACAATAACCCCCGAATCGTTTATGGCGTTCGGCACGATGCCTACTCCCAGATCGGTGAGGGAGTATGTGGTCGATGCAGCGGGCGATTGCGCCGGGGCGGGGGCTTGTTGTGCCGGCAGTTGCGGCAGCGCGTTCGTTGCGCCGCTCGGCGTGCGCTGCACGCCGCCACCCCCGCAGCTGGTCAAGAATGCGGCAAGTATCAGAGGAACGAAGCGCTTCACGTTCATCGCACACCTCGGACGTTCTTACGACCTTACCGTAGACCCGACGCCGCGGGTTGTGAAGGGGTATTCGGTCCTATTCGGTTTTTGGAAATGGGGGGCCGATTCGCCGAGCGCACGCTAAGCAAGCCTCCAGCAAGGCCTCGTCAGGGCCGTAAAAGCTGCTTAGACAGCTTCGGCCGTGACGAGATCCGCTGCGGGTTTTGTTAGTGTATTGAGCTACGGCGTTGCGTCCACAAAACTGGTCGCGTAAAAAACGCCGTGCAGCCAATAACCGTCTGCGACCACTTGCCGGCCGACGGCGACGTTGCCGGTGCTGCGCGTGTTGAGCGCCGGTTGATCGTTCACGATGATGGAACGGGTGGACTGCTGCAGCGTTACTTGGCTACCGCTCACGCCGGTGATCGTTCCGCTCAAACTGTCGGGCACGTGCGCAAATGCACCGAAGTCCGGCCCCGTTCCGGATGCACTCGAGGAATTCGCATCGGAGATCGTGGTCGCGTAGAACGTTCCGCCGCGCCAATATCCTGCCGCAACGACCTCGCGCCCAACGTTGACATTACCGGTCAGTTTTTGATTGAGTGCCGGCTGGTCGTTGATGACGATCGAACCTTGCGGTCCGCGCACGGTAACCAGGTGGCCCTTTACGGAAGTTATCGTTCCACGAACCGCGCCGCGCAGGCGACCGGCAAGCCCGCTGCCGGGACCTTCCACACCGGCATAGCCGTACACGTTCGCATCGGCGAAGCTGCTCGCGTAGAACGTTCCGCCCTGCCAGTTACCGGTGGCCACGACTTGGCGGCCCACGGCAACGTTTCCGCTCATCTTCTGGTCCAGCGCAGGCTGATCGTTCACGACAATTGAGCCGTTGCTGCGTTGTATCGTTACCATGCTCCCGTTTACGGCCGTAATCGTACCGCTGATCACCCGCGGCGTCGCGTCAGGGCTCGCGGGGGCGGTTTGAGCGCCGGCCGGCGCAGCCAGTCCTAAAAACACGGCCGCCGCGAGGCCGGCATACAGATTTCTCACTTGCATTACTCCTTCTGAATGAATCGTAGCTGCCGATATAACGTAGCCAAAAACCGCGGAGTTCTATGCGGGCGAGGCCCCGGAAGCTTCATGGCGCGCGCGGCGCAAAACAAGGAGAGAGTGGGATTCGAACCCACGGAACGCTCATCACGTTCAGCGGTTTTCAAGACCGCCGCATTCAACCGCTCTGCCATCTCTCCGCGTCCCGAAACTCTTATTTTACAAGGGTTTTTCACCATCGCCCCTGGCAGGGATTCGGCGCCAGGGGCGATTTGGGAACATTTGGGAACGTGTTTCGCCTAACCCTGCGCGCCAAGGAGGGAGCGGGCCAGGCGGAAGATACACCGTGCGGAAGTCGGACATCGTCCCAAATTCAACGGAATCTGTACTCCCCTGCTGGACCGCTGATGCCGTCCTGTCAGTGGCGATCTCAACGTGCAGCATCGGTGACAAGCGTTAGCGGAGTGATTCGCTGATCTGATCTGCGAGGGGATGTTCAGAACGCAGATCATTCCCGGTGTTAACACCGTGTGGTATTTGACTCGCTCGAAGCGCCGCTAGACGGGACCCGGTTGGCGCATTTGACTTCGCAGTTGAATTCCGCGTGGCTCGTGCGACTCAACTAGGGCAGGCAGTACGGCGCACCCTAGGGAAGCGGTCTATTGTCGCTCACACCCGGCATGCGGGACGACTGCATGCGCGACAACGGTAGAGGGCCCGGTCTAACGGACGGCTCTCCCGCCATAGCGCGGCGTTGCGGGTGAAGTCAGTGGAGGCGAGACATCTCAGTAATCGGCCTTATCATCGTTCTCGCTATTTCGGAATTGGCTCGCGGGCATAGTCGCCGGGCTAATAACCTTTTGCACCGTTTGTTTACCGCGCTTTGAAAAAAGCCAAAGCGAATCGCCACGACAAACGGACAAACGCGCGGTTCAAACTCACCTGCGGTGGGTTGCGATAAACCATTTGTTCAATCACTTCCTAACCGTCGCGGGCTCGTTTCGGTTTTGCTTGGATTCGATTGACGAGGGTGTTGCGGCATGGATGGCTTGGATGGTGTTCGCCGTCTACTTCCTGTTCATGCGCCTCTCACACATAATTGACGCCGGAACCCGACTCGTTAAGGCGGATTCAATGCTCGTTGCTTTTAGTATGTAGCCATGCAAAACGCGACTACAAACTTCGTGCAACCATTCTTGGCGAATTGGCTTCGTTGGTTCGTGTGGATACTCTGTCTTGGAGCGGGCTTTCACGCAGGACGGTTCGTCAAGTTCGCTCTGCGTGGTAATGCCTCAGACGGCGTAATAACTTTTGTCACCGGACTTATCGGATACGCAATCGCTGGGGTAATTTTCGGCGCAGTAGTCGCTCTTGTCGCTACGCTTTTGTCAAAAGTGCGGATATTTCCGACGACCCTTGCTATGGGGACTCTCCGCCTTGTAATCATTGGGCTTATTTTAGGACTCGCGGGTGCAACGACGTGGGCCGCTTCCGAAACCACGTTGCCATGCACGAACGCTAACGTAGAATCGCAGTTCCAGGAAGTGAAGCGGCTCGATGACACGATGGGAAGTTCGAACGCACCACCACGGTCGTTCGTCAGGAACGTAGACCACATTTGGGGCCGAACCGTAGACTGCAACGGTTCGCAACCGGGCTTGTCGCAAGAAGAACACTCGAAGTACCTCGACATTCTGCTAATCGGCAACGGCGATAGTGTTTACGTCTACTACGATGCCAAACGGTACGCGGACGCTCGTAAGCACCTGGACGCTTACCTCGCAACGGCTGGCTCGATACGACCGATTGCAAAGGCAAAGGGTTGGTCCGGGTGGCTGAATCTCGAAGGCAAAGTCACCCCGGTCATGCACAAGTACGACGCTCTTTTGAAACAGCACGGCTACAAGTGAACGCGGGCTCTAGACGTGGCAAAGTTGACTGAAGCGGACATTGTCCTAAACTACTATCACGGAACTCTCGGCTACGCGGACGAGCGCGAAAAAGAGACGTGTCGCCGATGCGGAGCGAGGCCGAAGACTGGCGACGTATTCCATGCGTGGTATCGCTACACGAACCAGGCCCGGCACTTACCCCGAAGCATCGGATTGTGCGATAAATGCGACCGCCAAGTCCACCAACTGCAATCTAATCTGCCGAAGCCGTAAAGGTGGAGCGCGCACTGCTAGACGAGATTACCGCCGACACGTTGAACGCGCTTATTGGAACGCGGCACGAAGACAAGCATATCGAATACAAACAGGAACTTCCCGGCAAGGATGACGAGCAGAAGGCGGAGTTCCTCAAAGACGTAACCGCATTCGCGAACACCGAAGGCGGAGACATTATCTACGGCATGGCCGCAAACAAGGCAATCGCTTCGAAGTTGTTCCCGCTGGACAATAAGGCCATAGACGACGCGAAGAACAAACTGCACCAAATACTAGACAACGGCGTCACGCCGCGTGTCCCGTTCGTTGATATGCTAGCCATCGAAGTTGAGCCGGGTAAGAGCGTTCTCGTGGTGCGGACTCAGGCGAGCCATATCGGCCCGCACCAAGTTACCGCCGCTCAGTCTTACAAGTTCTACGGGAGAAACACCGTAGGAGCCTATTTTATTGAGGTGGACGAATTGCGAGACAAGATTTTGCGGCAAGCCTCGCTGCCGGAACGCATGAATGGCTTTAGACGATTGCGCGTGGAGCAGATTCGCCACCGTCCCGAAGAACTGCCTAGCCCCGTAGACTACGAACGCAAACTTGTCGTCCATTATTTCCCCGAGCAAACTTTTGGCCGCATCGGCTCGGTCAACGCCGCGCTACTAACGGACCCGAGGTATCGACAACCTGTGGTAGCAAATGGCGGTCCAACGTATGCCACGCTAGGACTGTCATACCGTCCAAACATCGACGGCTACGTTATCATGAACGGCCGGGGCGACGACGCCTTGCAGTTCTACATCCAAACATTCTACGACGGAGCAGTGGAGTTCACAGACGCCGCAGTGTTCCGAATCAGCACAAACGAACCGGCTATCTACCACGAGAGCCTCGAACAGACGCTCTTTAGGCAGTACGATTTTGCGGCTCGGATATTTTCAGTCCTCGGTGTCGAAGGCCGCGTCGTTATTCATGCGACTGCGCTTGGTGTGGGAGACCTTACGATAAAGCCGCAGGCGAACACGCGCACTCTGGACTTCGTGAAGCACAGCACGGCCATTAGACGTAACCCGGCGTACTTCAATCCTGTAGTGATTGAGGACATGAACACAATGAGCGCCGAGGATGCTTTGGAGCCGTTGGTTCAGCAGTTTTGGCGCGCCTCGGCGTATGACTATGCTTACTCGTACAAAGAGGGCAAGTACGTCGGCCGGAACTGGTGAGAGACTCCCCCCGCTACACTCCCAAAGCGGAGTCACAAAGTTGAGTGTTCACCCTCGTTCGGCGGGTGAAACGCACTCAAGAGAGTCGGTGAAACGCGAGAAAGTCACGGTTTACGTCGCGTCGGCTATCGTGCAAGACGGGGCATTCTAGGGGCGGCTGTGTGCGCTGTACACAGTGAACGCTGCTCAAGACGAACTCTTCGGGAGTTTGCCAAAAAACAAGCGGCGCGATCTGAAATCTTGAAACGGAGGCGTTCGGCAAGGTCGAAGGCTCCGTTCAAGGAAGTTTGGCTAAATGGATGATTACCAAGAACGGGTAGAACGCGGAATCGAATTTTCAGCCCCTCTTAATGGCTGCTGCAAGCAGGTTCGCCCGCATGCGAAGCGCGTTCGGCGCATTACGTTGCAATATGTTGCGCTGTAGGGTTTTAGGATTATCGGAAAACCACTTTTTTTTGAGAGGCGCTTGACCGCTCCTGGAGCGCAAATGCCACCAGAGAGATCGTCCCAACGGCCGTACTTACATCGCAGGCGACATGCAACCACTCCATACGTTAGACCATTTTATCAGAGCGCAACATTGAAGTCAAAGTGTTGGCTGAGACGTGACAACATTCGATTCGCCGATGTGCCTTTCGCTCTACGCGTCTCGCTTCAGGAAACATGAAGTCGCACGAAGTGCATGCGTGCTCTACATACGTTAGGTCGAACCGCGAAAAACGATCTCCCTCATCCATGACGACTTACCGGACACCGGCTGCCTCTTAGTGCCTACATGTAGGCCTGCGGCGGTCTAATGCGGGAGGGTTTTTATCGTCGGTATTTTGACCCGGATAAGTCATGTTCCCAAGTCTTGGATTTGGGAACGGTTTGGGAACGGAATACGTCACGGCTAGTCCCGAGAGGTACCGATTCGGGCACTTTTTGTGCTCAAACCGGGCCTTATCGGGACGCATCGAAACGGCATTCGTTGGTTTCAAGACCGCCGCATTCAACCGCTCTGCCATCTCTCCGCGCCGAACCCCTTATTCTACCAGGATTTTGCCATCGCCCTAGGCGAGCGACCCGTGCATGGCGATTGCCGGTTGCGACTCGCCGGCCGGTCGTCTCTGGAGCGGTATTTTCGTCGCCGTGCGCGTAGTCCGACGTCCACGCCGGCAAAAGTGCCTTTGCAAGCCTGTCGCACGCGCCCGAAGAACGGCGCCTTTCTTCCATCGAGCCCGAGGATGTGATCTGCGCCTTGGTCAGCCCAGCAGGACGGCAACCGGTTGGCTTTGGGGTCCGACGGGCGACGCCATTTTCGACCCTACCCACAGGCGCACACTCGACAGGGAACTCCAATCCTGTTATTGTGAAAGCGTGAAGAATATCACCGTTTCACTAGACGAGGCCACCTACCGGCGTGCTCGTATGATAGCGGCCGAACGGGATACGTCGGTTTCAAATCTCGTAAAGCGTTTTCTATTGGAACTCGGCTCGAGCATGCCCGAAGCAGAGAGGCTAAAGCAGCAAGAGCGCGCTTTGCGCGAGCGCATCACCGACTTTCGAGCCTCCGAACGGCTGCCCCGGGAAGACGTGCACGCTCGCGGCTTGTGAGCACGCTGCTCTTCCTCGACACCAATGTACTACTGTACTCGATCAGCGACGATCCCGACGAGTCGCTAAAGCGTGAAAGAGCCGTCGCACTCTTAGATAGAAACGATTGCGCGTTGTCCGTCCAGGTTCTGCAAGAGTTTTACGTACAGGCAACCCGGTCAACGCGGGCGCATCCGTTGCCGCACGAAATCGTCGTCGATCTGATCAAAACGTGGACACGCTTCCCGGTACAGGAAACGACGCTCTCCATCCTCGCCGGAGCGTTTGAGATCAAAGCCGCACACCATTTTTCCTACTGGGATAGCGCCATCATAGCTGCCGCACGCGCACTCGGCTGCCGCGAACTGTATTCCGAAGACATGGCACACGGCCGCGAAGTTGAAGGACTCGTCATCGTCAACCCGTTCCGCTGAGGAGCCTCGTTCAGGAAAACAGGTCCGGTTGCGTTCTAAAACCGAAACGCGCCACGTTTGACCGTGTGCGCGATATCTTCCGCATCGGTGATCGCCTCGATCAAGCCGCGTAGAATATCTGCGAGCATTGCGTGAGCATCCTGGCGAAATGCGCGCCAGGTGTAGCGCAATTTCGACTTCCGGAACCCTATCATGAAAGATTCGGCCCGACTGTCGGTATGTGCCAAATCACAGCGCAACGCTTTCCGGTAACGCGAACTGTTACGGCTGCGTCGGGGGATCGCTTGCCGGAAACGAATCCGCCACGGCCTTGTCGTAATCGTCGAGTTGCTTATCGCCCTCGCGGGCCTCGCGCGCGTCTTCTTTGATTTCCGCTTTTTCCGACGGCTTTGGAGCTTGCACGTTCTTGTCATCCCGTTCCATGCCCGCCTTGTACCCGCCCTCGGTCCTGGTCGCAACGCCGCTTGGCGTGGCGCTTGACATTCGAGCCGATGACCGGCACATCGTCGCCAGCCGTTTCGTCGGCATCGGCAAAGCGGCGCCGCACAGCACTCATCACCCGCTGCTGCGCGAAGCGGCGCTGCAAGCGCGCGCATATTTTCGTAAGCGCCTGCGCCGCTTCGATCTGCCGCTGCGCTTGGATGGAACGCCGTTTCAAACGGCGGTGTGGACGCTGGTCGCGCAAATGGAGGCCGGCGAGATCATTTCCTACAGCGATGTGGCGCGCGCGATCCGCGCTCCGCGGGCGGCACGAGGCGTGGCGGCCGCGATGGCGCGCTCGCCGCTCGATCTGTTCATTCCGGCGCATCGCGTCGTCGGCGCGGACGGTACGGTGCGCGGCGCCGGCCCGCGATCGCTGCGGCGCCGCTTGCTGCAGTTCGAAGGAATTACGTTGAAATGACGACCAGCGCGAGCGCCCAGCCGCGATCGGTGCGCATCCGCGCGAGATAACCCTCTTCGGTCCGGCCGTAGATGTGATACCCTGCGTCGAGCGCCGCGCGAAGCGATCGAAAAACTACGATTCCCACGACAATGCGCCCCACTTGCTCACGCGCATGGCTTTGGCGAACCGCTCGTTGTGAGTCCCTGTAGAATCGCGGTGGATAAGCCGCGGAAGTTGTGAATTACTTGCGGATAAAGCGCCGCCACTCGACGATGATGCCGGCGCCGTTGTTTCGGTCGCCCGCTAGGCCCGTGAGCGCATACCTCGACGAAAAATTGATGCTGCGCAGGCCGACGAGCAGCTCGGAGTTTGAATGAGCAAAACCGATCGCGGCCATCGCGTCTTCTTCCGCGGCAATTTCTGCTTCGTCCACTTCGGGATGCGGAATGCTGTACGTGTACCGATCCGCCCCTGTCAAATGGGGCGCCGCGCCAAAAACGATCTCGACAAAACGTGACGTGCCGATCGGCGCGCGATACGTCAATTCGTAGCGCACACCCGCAAGCCGCGACGCGACGACCTGGCTCAGATTTGGAAGCGGCGTACGCTGATTGATAATCGTTTCGCCGATCCCGGCCCATAAGCGCGTTTGCGGATCGAGCGCGAAGCGCACCGCGCCGTTGATCAGGCTGAGTTGCGGCGTTGCCGCGCCGTAAAACGCGGACGGCTTTTGCGGAAGCGAAACTGGCGGAATGCCCTCGAGGTGGACGGCCATGCGCTTATCTTCGGCTCCGAATTGTAGAATCGCGCCGGCCGCGATGCCGTGCTGCGTGCCGCCCACGTCCGTGTGGGTTCCGGCAGCGAGCAGTCCTTGCGCGCCCAGATAGATCGCGGCGAAGAGCGCGCTAACGCTTAACGGCATCGATCACGACGATACCGCGCGCGTTCTTATGCTGGAACTGATCCAGCGCCGCAAGCGCTGCGCCAATGGGGCTATCCGGCTGCATCGCTTCTGTAATCGACATGCCGATGCGCGCCTTCGCTTCGTTGTCGATCGGCGCGCGCATCATTTCGGGCAACGCGCGGTACTTGGCGATCATTCCCAGGATGCGCCCAAAACGTTGGTTCACCCGCTGCGGATCCATGACGATGACCAGCACGCCGTGCGTTTGCGTGCCTTGCTTCTGCTTGAAGCTCGCATAATCGAGGCCGTACCGCTGCGCTTGCGTTTGCTCGTAGGGATTGCGGCCGGTTTCGACGGCCGTGTAGCCCGCCGGCGGCGAACCGGACAAATGACCGACCCACGCGGACAGACTGCGAGAAAGAGGCGTCGGACTGCGCTATCACTTCGTGTCCGCTATACGTTCCGTTGCCTGCCGCAAAGATCGAACCGCCCGGCGCGTTCTGCATCTGCACGTTTTGCGTGAAGACCCGCGAGCTGACGATGCTCGCATTGGCGTAGAGCGGAAAATTGAGCGGATTGCGCAGCGATGTGGGAGCGCCAACCGGAGCGTTCGCGTGCCCCGCGTTCTGCGGCGAAGAACACCCGGCGGCGAGCAGCACGGCCGCGGCCAGCGCAATAGAGCGTCTTTTATGCATAGCGACGACGCGTTCGAGGAGAACTCGCGCAGACCCCGTAAGCGGATTGCACGGAGGAGCCACGATGTCGTTTCGGGAGTTTTGGCCGGGCTATCTGCAGGCGCATCGCGATCCGCGCACGCGCTTTCTGCATCTTGCCGGCACCCTCGCGGGCACGGCGCTGGTGTTCGCCGGGGCGGCGCTGCGCCGTCCATGGGTAGCGCTCGCGGGTGTGGCCGCCGGGTACGGGCCGGCGTGGCTCGCGCACGCGCTGATCGAGCGCAATCGCCCGGAAACGCTGCGCGCCCCATTTTCATCGCTCGCGGCCGACTTCGTAATGGCATTTCACGTACTGCGCGGAACGATCGATCGCGAACTCGGACACAGCCCAACGAGAGGAGTAGATCGCATGTTCACCGTTGCGCCCACCGCACTGATTCTCGCTCTTGCGACCGGACAAGCGGCGCCCACCGCGCTGCCGTCGCTGCCGCCTACCATGATGCGCGTTGCGATGCCGACGTTCGCCGGGGCCCAGAGCGCCATCGCCGTCAAAGCGAATCAGCCGTTTCAAATCCACTTGCGCGTCACGGCCGGCACCGGATACACGTGGCGGCCCCAAGGGCCGCTGCCGCCCGGCGTGACGCTCCTTGGCGTGTTCCAACAAGCACGCGGCAAAATGATGCCCGGTGGACCCGGTGAAGAGGTGCTGGTCTTTCGCGCAACCGATGTAGGTAAGATGCGCCTAAACCTTGCGTACGTACGCGCATGGGAGCGCGGCGTCAAACCGTCCAAGACGCGCAGCTTCGCGCTGACCGTGCGTAGGTAATGCAGCAGCAAGACCGGCTCTCGTACGGATCGTACCTGCAGGTGGACGAACTGCTCGCGCTGCAGCAGCCGCTTTCCTCGCCTGCGCATCACGACGAGATGCTGTTCATCATCATCCACCAAGTCTACGAGCTGTGGTTCAAACAGATCCTTCACGAAGTCGAAGCGGTGGCACGCGACTTAGATAGAGACGAACTGTGGCCGGTGGCCAAACATTTTCGCCGCGTGCACACGATTCAGCGGCTGCTGGAACAGCAGATCGACGTGCTGGAAACGATGACGCCGCAGGAATTCAACGCATTTCGCGATCATCTCAATCCGGCCAGCGGTTTTCAGTCGATTCAGTTTCGAGAGCTCGAATTTCTTTGCGGCGTGCGCCGCACGGACGCGCTGCAGCACATTCAGACCAGCCCGGTGCAGCTGGCGCGCCTCCAGCACCGGCTCGCGGAGCCCTCGCTGTACGAACGCGTCAAAGCGCTCCTGCGCCGGCGCGGTTTTTCCACGGATTCCCACGACGCGCTGATCGAGTCGTTGAAGCGCATCTACGTGCAGCCGCAAGACAATTACGATCTCTACCTGCTGCTCGAGGACCTCATTGAATTCGACGAACGCTTTTTGCTCTGGCGTGGGCGGCATATCCGCATGGTCGAGCGCATGATCGGCGCAAAGAAAGGCACCGGCGGATCGCTGGGCGCGGCATATCTGGCGACGACGCTCGAACATCGGTTCTTTCCGGAACTGTGGGAAGTGCGCTCGCATTTGGGCAAGGGATACGAATGACGCTGCAAACCGGCGAGACTTCCGCGTTAGCGCGCGATCAGTTTCCGACGCTCGCATCGTCGACGTATTTGGTGAGTCACTCGATGGGCGCCGCTCCGCTCGGCGCGCGCGCCGCCCTCGATGAATACTGGAACGAGTGGGCCGCCGACGGCCCTGAGGCTTGGGAGCGGTGGCTTCCGCGCATTGCCGAAATCGCCGATGGGATCGGTGAAATCATCGGCGCACCGGCCGGTTCGATTTTTCTAGGCCCGAACGTTTCGGTGATGCAGGCGGCGCTGGCTTCGTGCCTGCGCTTCACGCCCGCGCGCAACGAAGTCGTGTACGAAGCGCTGCAATTTCCTTCCCTCACGTACGTTTGGACGGAGTGGCAGCGGTTCGGCGCGCAGCCGCGCATCGTTCCCTCCGACGACGGACGGACGATCCCGACCGAGCGCATCATCGCCGCGATCACCGAACGTACCGTCATTGCGGTTCTTTCACACGCCTACTACGTCTCCGGCGCTGTTGCAGACGTGCGCGCGATTCAGGCGCATTGCCGAAAGACCGGCACGCTGCTCTGCGTGGACGCATATCAAACCACGGGCGTCTTTCCATACGACGTGCGCGAATGGGATTTGGACGTCGTCACCGGAGGAAGCCACAAATGGCTGTGCGGCGGACCGGGATGCGGATGGATCTATATCCGGCCCGATCTGCGCGAAGCGCTCGAGCCGGCCGTGACGGGATGGATGGCGCACGCGCGGCCGTTTTCGTTCGAACCGGCGCCGATGACCTGGGCCTCGACGATGTATCGCTGGGGTAGCGGAACGCCGACCATTCCGGGCTACGTCGTCGCCAAGCCGGGACACGATCTCGTCAAGCGCATTGGCGTCGCCCGCATTCGCGAACACAACGTCGCGCTCACGACTGCCATCGCGCAGACGGCGCTCGAACGCGGCTTGCAAGTCAATACCCCGATCGATCCCGCACAACGCACCGGGTGGATCGCCGTCGACTTTCCGGATTCGCAGCGCGCCTACCGTGCGCTCATCGAACGGCGCGTCTTCGTGGATTACCGCCCGGGGTGCGGCCTGCGCGTCGGTCCACATTTTTATACGACGCATGAAGACGTCGCAGAGTTCTTCCGCGTGCTGGAGGACGTGCGCCGATAGCCGTCGCGTCGATGATCGTCGATCACCGCAACGTAGGCGCCGCATTCCGGCGCCTTTCAATTCCTACTGCCGTTGCAATGCTGGGCGATCAGGTCCTTGGCATCGTGGACACGATCGTAATCGGCAGCCTCGGATCCGTTGCGCTCGCAGGCGCGACAGGCGCCGTCACGGCGTTCATGGCCATTGCGTTCGGCGTGATTGGTTTCATGGCCGGCGGCGGCATCATTGCATCGCAGCGCATCGGCGCCGACGATCTCGACGGTTTCGGAAAAACGGTGCGAGCCGCTCTGGCCATGCCGCTCATCGTCGGGCTGTGTGCCGCGCTGCTGAGCGTCGTGTTCGCGGGACCGATAATCGGAGAAATGATCGGACATCTGCCGAGCGCGCACGCAAGCGCAGCCTATCTGACAGTCCGGTGTTTTTCGCTCGTACCGATCGCCATTTCCGGGACGCTGATTACCGGCCTTGGCGCCGCCGGAAATCGAAAATTCGGCGTCATCATTCTGGCCGTCATCAACATCATCCACATTCCCTTGCTGCTGATATTGGGACTAGGCTGGCTCACGCACCATCCGTTCGGGATCGTCGGCGCCGGCGTCTCGTCGTTTCTTTCCGAGGCCATCGCCGCGGTTTACGCGATCCTCTACGTGCGCGCGCGCCCGTCGTACCGCGTGTTCACCGAGCGAACGTTCGACGTGCGGCTTGCCGTAGAATGTGCCCGACTCGGTCTGCCGGAGGCGGTGTTTCTTTTTGCGATGCTCGCGCCGGACGCATTTATCGTCGCGATGCTTGCACCCTTCGGAGCGCTGGTCATATCGGCATTTCGCGCGCTCAGCGTCGTATCGGATTTGACGTTCGTCGTTCCGGCACCGCTGCAATCCGCCGTGCAGACCGTTATCGGCCAGCGTTTGGGCGCGGGCGACGTCGCCGGTGCCAGGTCGTTTTTTCGCCGCGCGCGCTCGATGGCGTTCTGGATCAGCGCCGCAACGGGCATTGTGGCCGCATTGCTGGCTTGGCCGGCCGCGTACATATTTACGCTGAATGCCGCCGTCGCCTCGCTTGCGGCGTGGCCGCTGGCGGTTCATATGGCCACGCTGCCGATCAAAGGCTGGTCCATGGTTTCGATGGCACCCATTCGCGCGTCGGGCGACACGAGATTCTCGATGACGATCGGCATCGTCACGAGTTTGCTGGTGCTTCCCGTCTCGTACGTCTGTATGCGCGTTCTGCACATCGGTTTGTGGGGCGTGCCGATCGCGTGGATTTTCGCGTGGAGCGCTCGCGCCGTCATCACGGCGTTCAAATTGCGCGACGAGTCTTGGACGCGCCGGGAATTAATTGCGGTCTAAGAACTTCGCCGACGATCTTCCTGAGCGCGCCGCCGGTATTCGCCCGGCGAAATCGAGAACTGGCACTTGAACGCGCGTGAAAAATGACTCTGATCGGCGAAGCCGCTCTGGGCAGCGACATACGCAAGAGTTACATCGCCTTCATCGAGCAGCCGTCGCGCCTCCCAAAGGCGCCTTTCCCGAACGTATGCGCCAATCGATTTGCCGTAGTGCCGTTTAAATGCTGCGGCTACATACGCCGGATCACGCGCTATCTCCCCAGCGATAAGGTGCAGCGAAGGAGGTGACGCGAATTCATAGTGTATTCGCGAGCGCACATCGTCCAGCCACGGTGATCGCCGAACGTCGCGGAGCAAAAATGTTTCGCCGCGTAGACGCGCCACTGCCTGAACGCACAAGCCTTCCATCACTAGTTCCGAAGCCGTATCGAGATGGTCCATCTCTTCGGCAAGCCGGCGTGCTAATGTTGGAAATCCTTCGTCCAAAACCATGCCGGGCTGGCTCTGCGCGATATTCGTTGAGCGCGCTTCCGGCCGCAATACGATGCTGACGCAAACGGTTTGCTGCGTGTAGGCATCGATGTGTTCGTCAAACGGCGGACGAAAAAGGCCGTGTCCGAGCGTAGGTGTGAAGCGCCGGCGACTGTGCGTGGTTTCGTAGCGTCCACCGAGCAGCATGATGATGCGCGGCTCCGCGTGATGATGTCTGCCGAGCTTACAACGAGGGATATACGTACTGCGTTGCACTACGAACGGACCCGCGTCCCGAACCGCGCGCCCGTGTAGAGGGCAGCCGCACTGCAGGGCCGGCGCAGTAGAGCGCTGCGAGCGTTCGGGAATTGGCGTCGATAAGATCCTCAGCGTTTCGTAGGAGTCCGGCTTCATCGTCCAAATCGATACCCAAAAACCGCCGCTCGAGCCATGCTGGGCTCTCCGAGAACCCATTTTGCAACAGCGCGACGTATCCACGTGAAAACGTCCGTGGATCCCGCTGGAACGCAGTGACGTACCTGAGCGCGAGGAGGCCCGCGTACAGATAATTTACGTCGTAGAGGGGGTCAGTATAGAACAACGCGTCTCGCGCCCAGTAGTGCTGCCGATCCGGCTCGGCATCGAACCGGGGATCGTACTGTGCGAAGACGCGCAACGTGAGGCGGTCCAGATCCGTAGCCGTGCGCGCGGCGCCGGAAGCGACGGCGCGATAGATGGCGGCTTCCAAATCGGTTTCTTCTGCAGAGCCAAAAACTTGGAACGTTGCGTCGTCTTGAAAGGCGTTCAAATAGTATGCCCGTTCGGCAGGCCGCGAGGCCGTTCGGTAGAGATGCTCGTAAAGCAGCAACTCGTTAAAAATGGCAAAAGACTCGAACATCCACTTTGGACCGAGGTTATACACGGCCACAGGCTGATGTTCATTCATGAATTCACGGTGAACGGCGTGTCCCGCCTCGTGCGCGACGGCACGCACCTCATCGATTTTTCCGGTGTATCCACCAAAAAAGAGCGCTGACGTCACGCCGGCGAATCCGACGGAGAACCCGGTTTGATCGCACGCGGGATCTACGCAGATTTCAACCCGCGCATTCATAGGCGCTAGCAAGCGCGCGTATTGGGATGCATAAACCGGCCCCATTGGCGCCTCGGCCGCTTCGATCGCGTAGATCGCCTGCTCAACGGTCATCTGTGGCGGCTTGAAGGTGTCGGCGGCGGACAGATCCCAGGAACGAATCGCGGCTGGTCGCACCTTTAGGACTTTCGCCGCGGCTGCGGCCAGCACGTCATGGTACCGTCGCAATGCATCAGACTCGCGAACAGCCTGAATGATGCGTCGCACCGAAACATCGGAAAGACCTTGATCGAAGTATTTTGCGGACGGCGCTCCGGAAAACCCGCGCAGCCGAGCGATGCCGTTGCTAGCGGTAACGACTGATAGGAGCATCGCCGCAAATGCATCCTCGTGGCGTGCGAAAGGCGTCCAAGAAGCATGAAAGCCTGCCTCCGCGGACATCGAACGGCCCGTGCGTTCCGACAACGCTTTTTTTCGGAGTCTCTTGTAGGCTGCAGCTGTTGCATCAAGGACCGGCTCACCCATAAGGTCGATGGCGTGCGTCTGAGCATCTGAGGGAACATGGGCGGATCCCCGAAGAGCCAAAGCGATAAAATAATCGTAACGGGACAGCGGCCGGTATGCTCCTTCGATCGCCCGCATTTCGTTCGGACCGGACGATGCGATCACGGCATCCACCCGAGCGCTTAGAAGATCTTCGAGATTGCCCATGGACTCGTCGGCGCGTGCGTCGGCCGCATCGCGATCGTTTTCCTCGGACTTCAAGTACAGATAAATCTCATGCTTGTAGACCGCCTTCAGCAACGCGTCGTACCGGTCCAGCCAGCTCGTGAGAGCCACGCCGATCGGTCGCGGTTTCTCACGAAGGAACGTACGCGCTCTAGCTCTTATCTGTTGACGCGTCGATGCTTCTTGAGACGGCGACGTGAAATAGCGCGTCAGATCGATTCGGTACGTCGGCGCTTCGGCGATCAGCAGGACCGCGAAGACAAGTGAGCATACTCTCATGCCCAATCCTTATCATTCGCTGGAGAAGGCTGTCTAGAACGGAATTGTGATCTCGGGAGCCGGGTCAGGCGCCGAACAGCCCGCGAACTTGTTCGTGAATGCGCCCGTTCGTCGCTAAAATCGATGGGCCGGCGATCGAAAAGGGCGATCCGTCGACTGCGCTCACCGTTCCGCCGGCTTCGCGAACGATCAGCGCACCTGCAGCCACGTCCCACGGGGCCAGATCGAACTCCCAAAAGCCGTCGAACCGCCCCATCGCGGTGTAGGCCAGGTCCAACGCCGCGGATCCGTCGCGGCGCACGGCCTGCGCAGTGTTTGACGCGCGCGCAAAATACGGCGCGTTCCTATCATAATCGGACGGCTTGAAACCGGTGCAGAGCATCGCCGCGGCGACGTCGGCAATCGACGAAACGCGGATGGGCACGTCGTTTCGCGTGGCGCCCGCGCCGCGCTCGGCGGCGAACAATTCGTTCATCAACGGCGCATAGACGACGCCTGCCACGACCTCGCCGGCCGCCTCGTACGCGATCGACACGCAAAACAGCGGGTACGCATGCGCGTAATTGGTCGTGCCGTCCAGCGGATCGACGATCCAGCGCTCGTTGGACGTGCCCTTGCGAGCGCCGCCTTCTTCGCCGAGGATCGTCGCTGCCGGATACTCGGCGTGCAGACGCGCCACGATCGCGGACTCGCTCGCGCGATCGGCCACCGTCACCAGATCCGCTCGATGCTCTTTCTCTTCGACCTGCAGCGGCCGGTGCAGATGCTCCATCAGCACGGCGCCCGCTTCCCGCGCTGCCGCAACGGCTGAGCGCAGCGGATCGCCCACTATTGGATTCTCTTAATTGGCAACGAGCGTGTACGTCAACGTCACCGCCTGCGGCACAATGTTCTCGTTTCCAACCGATACTTTGAAGTTTTGCAGAATATCGTACGGATTCGCGCGCGCCGGGATGCTCGTTCCATTGGCGAGCAGCAAATTGCCCGCGGTGGGGACGACCGCGTAGCCGGTCTGATCGAACGTGATGCCTGCTCCTTGCGATGAGTTGCCGTTGTCGACCGCCGTCTGGAGCTCGTTCGTCGGCGTACCCGTGCTGTTCGCCGGGTTGTTGCTGGCCTGCACGGAGAGCGACCACGTGAGCGGACTGCCCGACGTGATGTAGACGCTGGCGCGCGCGATGTCGGTGAACGCGCCGGACGAACCATTGTTGACGTTGCCCACGTCGACCGTTGTTCCCGAAAATCCGCACGAGCCGCAACTGATCACCGGCGTGGATCCACCGGGACCCGGATTGCCGGGATCGATCACCATATTCAGTCCGATGCTCAGAACGACTTTGACGTCGGTATCACCGAGCCACGCTTCTCCCGCTTGCGTACCGCTGGGATTGATGACCGTCCCCCATTGGTACGAGTCGTTTTGCGCCGACGGGCCTTTCGCGGTGAAGTCTGATCTGCAGCGTATCGCCCGGTTTGAGTGCGCACGATCCGCCGCCGACGTTGATCGCGCCGTTCGTGCCGTTGGTCTGCGCGCTGTTCGATGAGGTAACCGTGCAGCCGTCCACGTTTCCGGACAACGTCGGCGCCCCGGTCAGTAGCCACGTTTGCCCCGAACCGTCCGTCGCATTGTTGCCGTTCACGTCGGTGCCGGGCACCGTAACGGTCAACGAGGTGATGTTCGTCGGGCCGGTGTTTTTCACCGTATAGGTATAGGCGTTGCCGTACGTCACGTTCGGATCGCCGCCGATTTGTGGAACGGTGTTCGCCGGAACCGGCGCGGGCGTCGGATAGCCGCCTGCGGCTGAAAAACCGGCGCTCGCCGACGCGCTTGAAACGTTGAGCGAAAATTGCTTGGCGCTCGTCCAGCCGTTAGCGTTTGCGCCGTGCGCGTACATGTTGAAATTTGCCGTGCCGGCCGGCAGATTGCTGAACTTTATTGGTACGGTCAACGTCGCGCTCGGCGCGAGCGAATACTGCTCTTGCGCGTTCGTGCACTGCGGCAGCGCAGCAGCCGGCGAGGTCAGCGGCGTGGTCGCCGGCGGACCGTCCGCCGTTACGAACTGTCCGGCACAAACCCCGAACCAGTAATTCGTGAAACCGCCCGAGGCCTGCTGCCCCAAATACGCCCAGCCAGGCGTCGTCGGCGCCGGATTACCGCTCACGGTAAGCGACGTTGGCACGGCCACGACGATCGCGTCTACGTAGTCGGGAAACGGATCCGCCGACAGCGAGGTGTTGGTCATGTTCAGGCTCAGGGTCGGAGACGTGCCCGCGCCGGCGGTGCTCGGAGAGAACGACGTCGGCATGTCGGCGCCGATCAGCGAGTATAGCGCAAATGCCAAGCTTATCGACGGTATAGGGATTGCTCGGACCGACCGGCACCGTGACGTTCGTGCTGTCCGGGGTGATGAAAAACGCTTGCGGCTTAAGCGCCTGCACCATCATGTCCGTATAGCCGAAGCTGGTCGGCGTCGTTGTTTCGTCGAAGTAGACCGTTGTGGTGCCATTCGCCGGCACGTTGGCCCCTCCACTGCCGGTAAAGCACACCCACGCCGCGCTCAAGTTGGCGTTGCCGCAAGGAGCCGAAACGGTCCAGCTGCCCGAACTTTTCTGATCGATGGCGACGTATTCCAGCGTGTTGTTTGCAGCATACGGCCCGGGCAGCGAAACGGCAAACTCGGTGATCGGCTGGCTCGTATTGTTCTTGATGGTCACGCCGAAGATGTCGTAGTAATTGTAATTGATCGAATACGGCGAGTACTGATGATAGTCCGCCTGCGCGAACCGCGTCTGGTACAAATGTGCGCCGACGGCGGTTGGTGCCGGCGTTGCAAACCAGCGGCCCGGCGGTCCCGTCATGCCGTAAAGTCTGCACGTGCGCCGTTCCCGAGAGCGTGCTGCCGTTTGAAAAGTACACCGGCGTCCATGCGTAACTCGTGTTGGTCAGATTCGACCACGTCAACCCGTGCGTCGGCAGGATCGACGTCGTGCCGGTGCACGAGGAGTGCAGCTGCTGCCGTTTGCGTTATAGAACGTCACCGAAGGAATGATGAGATACGTGCCGACCTGCAGCACGGTAGACGCACTAGCCGGAACCGCCCTGATATCACACTCTCCGGTCGTCGTCACACCGCCGTTGCTGCAGTAATCCGTCACGTTCCAGGTGTTTCCGCTGGAGTCCGTCGCCGTCGTGCTGCAGGAAGGCGTGCATTGGGCGATCGTGTTTCCTCCGAGCGCCGCCATGACGCCCACGCCGTTGCCCGCAGTCGCGGTAAAGTCTTTTCCGGTCGTGAATCCCAGCGCGGAAAACGAGTCGCCGTTGCCGACCCCGTAATAGATCTCGCTCGTGTTCGTGAATTTAATTGCGCTCGTTGCCGAACCGTTTTGCGGCACGTTGAGCGAAGATTGATCGGTAGAGGCTGGGCGGAATGCGGTGGTCGCATTATAACCCACGATCTTGAACTGCTGGGAGGCGACGACCGAGCCGGCCGTGCTGTCGTACAGCGTGTTCGTATAGATGCCCGATGGGTAGTCGCCGGGGCTGAAGATGCCCATCGAGTCGAACGTAAAGACGTGCGCGCCATTGGGTCCAAGCGTTGCCGCATATTTGCCGACCACGCGACCGTTGGGATCGTTCACGCTCCACATGTACGAGTGCGACGTGATCCCGCTGACCGTCGCGTTGATTCCCGTCACGGATTCCTCGCCGTTGCCGTCCCATGCCAGCGTGGTGGACGGCGTCGTGGCAGGCAGCGGACGCGGAGACGGATCCAGCCCCGCGCCGGTTCCGTCGGGATAGACCAAGATCAGCTTGCCGGCGGCACCCGTGAGCGCGACTTGCACCTGTCCTAGACGTTGTCCCAACGTCTTGTCATAGACGACGACCGAATACGTGCCGGCCGGGATCGAGGTGCTCAGCGGCCACGTTACGGAAGCTCTCCTCCGGGAGCCTGCTGCCCCGGAGAATTGGCAGGGCTGCACAGTCTGTCCGGCTCCGGCGGCGGGCGTTTGCGGCGGACTGATGAATTGACACGACGGATTGATCGACGTGGACTCGACGTAAACGACATAGTAATCCGATGCCGTGACGTTCTTGACGTCCACGTATGCCGAACCGCTGCTCGAAACGTCGTATTGATATGTCTCGACGCTGTGATACGGATCTTGATACACCTTAATCGAGAACGTCGGGCCGGCGTTGATGTACACGACTGTGGCCCAGAGCCCTTTGCTCACGTCGTACACCGCCAAAATGTACGTGCCGGCCGTTGAAAGCGCCAAACTGTGGGAGCTGCCCGCTGCCGCGCTGTACGTTCCGCCGGCTGCCGTCGCGCTCGCAGTCGTTTCCAAGCCGTTTGACGGAACGACGTAGTAGTCCTGATACGTGTCGGTCGTCGGCGTGAGCGACGAGGATTGCCAGTTCACCGTGCAACCGGTATTGAACAGCGTTCCCACCGTATTGCTGCATCCGGCGCCGTTGGAAACGCTGATCGTCGCCCCGGTCGCGGACATGGGACGGCGTACGCTCATTCTTCCGCGGCCCGGATGAACCGTCGTCAACTCCGTGCGCATCGGCAGCGTGGGCAGCATCGAGAGCGGCACGCGGGCTCCGTCCGGAACTGCGCCGGCGTAGCGGCCCCGCAACGGCGCGATAACGAGCCGCGGCGAGGGACTCGAACTCGCGCCGGGCGCCTTGGGTTGCGGCATGGGCAAACGCTGCACCGGCCCCAGCGGCATCGGCTGCAGCCACGATTTCGCGCTGGGCGCGTGCACCTGCGCGGCGGCGGTCGCGCACAGCGCGATCATCAGCACGAAGAGCCGTGAGAGCACGTTCGATCCCAAGCGGCGCATGCTAGTAGTACACCGTGTACACGGCGTTGCTGCTGTAAGTCCCGCCCGGAACGGTCGCGGGAACGCTTACGGAGAGATCGACGCAGTACGTTTGAATGTATTTGTTCGTATCGAGCGTCGCCCAATTGCCGCCGTCGTCGGCGTACACGATGTACGGTGTGGACGTCGGTTTGGGCGTTGCCAGATAGGTGTTGTTGGCCAACGACGTACCGGCGAACGTGCTCGAGGCACCGTCGGAGAAGTCGTTCGAGAGGCCGTGCTTTATTATCCAGTACGCCGCGGTGCTGTGCACGGTGACGTGAAACGCGCACGGCACGGTCGTGGTCGTTCCGGCGGTCGTCGTGATCGACGTGAACGCCTGATCCGCGTAGAGCAACGTTGCCGTTGGATTGGGCGTGACTTCCGCTTCAACGCGAACGGGCTGCTGCTTGACTTGCGCGACCCAATCGTCCGAGCCGCGTTGCCGCATGCGCATGCGCGCAACGATACCGCCCGGCGGATCCGCTGCAGGCGCCCGATATCCCATCGGCGCAGGCGTCACGTTGATCAGCACCGTCACGGAAATTTGATCGCGCTGCTGCACGAGGGTAGCCCATCCGCGCGAAGCGCCCAGGACGAGAATGGCGCAAAACACCGCCAAGCCGATCATCGCAGTGCGCAGACTTCATTTTGCCATCACCGTATAGACGACCCAAACGAAATACGACCCGGCGCTCGCGGTCGGCGGTACTTTGAGTTCGTAGTCGTAGTAGTAATCGCCGCTTTCCAGCGAGCTCGACGCGATCGGCGAAGGATACGAGACATACGCGATCGTCGGAGGGACGTTGAAACTTCCGCCGGTGACTGCGCCGGACGTTTTATAAAACGGATAGCCGGGCGTAAATCCGGTGTTGGAGTCGGCCGGCGACCCGCTCGTGGACGGCACGTAGTACAGCGTCGATGAAAGCGTTTGGGACGTGCTGTCGTTTTGATTGTAGAAGTCGGCCGCGCCCTCGCCGTACACGTTGAACCCGCTGGCCGAACTCGTCTGCACGTTCACGTGCACGGCATATTTGTATAGATACGCTGCGCCGGCGAGCACCTGACCGAAGTCAACTGCGCCGGCTGCCGTATCAGGACCGTGCGTGGGCGCAGGCTGCGCGCCGAAGGCGGCTTTTACGGAACCAAAACCGGGATAGTAGTTCGGCGTGAGCGTCACGTTCACGAGTGCCTGCGAGTACCACTTTACGGTCGTCGCCGCGGTTTTCGTCGTTGCGCTTGCATCGCGGGGCGACAGCGCGAGCGCCAAAGCCGCCGCGGCGGCCATCGCCGCGAAAACCGAACCGGGCCCCCTCCGCATGACTTTTCCCGACCTCCTGTCTAAACGGCGTATCCGCGCTCCGCGCTTCACGCCCCCCATCGGCAGAGCCGACTGGGGCCCCCGGCCTTCGGCCCCGACGCGTTTGTATACGCTCGCGTGCGCCGATCCGAAGCTATAAGTTTTTTAATGTACCGCCAGGGTGATCGCGCCACCCGTTTCGGTTTTTCCGCCGTAATCGATCGTTGCGATGACCTGATACGTGCCCGGCGAAAGCCGTTTCCCGCCGAGTTGCACCAGCCGTTCGCCGCCGCGTTCCACCAGCAGCGAGTCAGGCATCCCGATACGGTCGACCGTGTCGCCCGCGCGTTGAACAACGATCTGTCCGTTCAAATACTCGTGGACTTTGCCGGTATTTCGAAAGAGCACGCGATACGTTTGGCCGCGTGAAGCCGTTGCCGAGTCCATTTTGACGATTGCTCCGGCGGGCGATTGATCCGCGCCCACCGTTGCATAGATCTTCGAGGCAACCCGAGCCGAAAAAGCGAAATTGGTTCCTGCGCGCCGCACCGGACGCGTTTGGAAGAACGCGATGCCGGCGTATTCACCCGAGAGGTGAGAATCCGGCGGAACGGCAATCGTGAGCCGCACTTGCTGCGTCGTTCCTCCCGGAAGATCGAATTCACGCGGGTTGATGGAACTCCACCGCATCAGCGAAAAGCGGCGCGTTCCGACTTTTTGAAATTGGTATTCGCCGCCGCGCGATACGCCGAAATCGACCAGCGAACCTTGAATGTGAATCGAATCCGACGTCGTGTTGTGCACGGTTACCGGAATATTGTACGTGGTCCCCGACGGGATGGAGATGTCGAGTTTGGCCGGCGATACTTCGATTCCGAATCCCGCGGTATCACCCGCGGCGGGAAGCAGCAGACTCAAGGCAACCAATGCAGCGACGAACGCAGATTTTAGCATTTTCTCCATGCCATGGATTTCGGCGCGAAACTCACGCGAGCCCCGCGCCGAATCGCAAAGGGTTGTTTAATTCGCGGTAAGCGTATAGGTAAGCGTAACGGTCGTGCTGTTGGACGCGGCGTTGTTCGCCATGACCAGTTCCATATCTTGACCGACGTTTGCCGGGCTGCCGGCCGTGAATTGATTGGTGTTCGTGGCAGCGGTGAAGCCCGCCGTGTTGAGTGCTTGACCGTTGGATGCGCACGATGCGGTGCTGGTATTGGTAACGGCCGCGCCTCCATACTGAGTTTGAGCAACCGGCAGCGCCGCCGCGTTGAACGACGCGAAGGTCTTGGCTGCGTTGTTTGCATAGGCGCACAGCTCGTATCCCGCCGCCGGGTTGGCTCCCAGCGCTTCCGCGAGCGTCCAATTACTGGAGCTCGTGCTGACACTGGCGCTGACCGCGTTTTCATACTGGCAGTCGGTGTATTTTGCCGGATCGACGGAAACCGTGCCGAAGTCGACCGTACCGTCAAGGTTGGTGGGGTCTGCGGCCGTGCACGTGCCGGTGCCGCCGTTCGCGTTCGTATCGATCTTGCCGGCGCTCGTGTTGAACGAGCCGGACGAATTGTAGTCCGTATGTAGAGTCAGCGTCGCGAGCGCCTGGGAATTCCACTTCACGGTAACCGTACCGGTTTTAGTGGTAGCTGCGTTCGCGAACGTCGGGCAAAGCAGCGTCGCCAGAGTCGCGAGCACTGCAAATTTCCTAGCGTTCATAAATCCTTTCACCATCTCGAGAATGCCGTCCATGGCGGTGATTGATGATGTCCCCACTTTGGTAACATCACGGTAACATTATCGGCAGCTTACCTGAGCGAGTTAGCAGCGTACCGTGAAATGGCCGTAAAGAAAGGTGGAGGGAGAAACTGAAGAGGCGGTTCGAAAAAGGTTTGCCCAGGGTGGTGATCGTCCCGTCCTGCCATTCGATCGTGTCGCCCGCCCGAACGTCCGTCAAAAAGCGCGCCCGAACCGCCACGTATTGTCCGATCGCTGCATGCGCCGGAATCGTTTGCAAAATCGCGAGCGGCATTTGCGGATCGATCCGCAGCGTGCACGCGGCGGTTCCGGAAGCTTTGCCGGCCCAATGCGCGACTACGTCCTGCGATCCGGTCTTGGCATCAGCCGGAACGGCAAGGCTTGCGCTCCACAGCTTGCGGCTTTCATCGTAGTGCAGCAGCGACGTTTTTCCGAATGCCGCGACAGTCACATCCGTTGCATCTTTGGGCGCGCTTACGCGCACTTCGGTGACCGCCCGCGGCGGCAAGCGCACGTCGCGAAGCCCCATTTCCACGGCGGACGCCTTTTGTTGAATGAAGGTAAAGACGACCGCCTTCTTTTTGCGTCCGATATGGAACAGCAAGCCTTCGTAATGTTCTCCCCCAGCAAGCGTAATCGGAACGCCGTCCTCCACCGGACCGGCCGGATCGGGCAATGTTTCGGGATCGACTGAAACCGTGTACGTGCCCGGCGGTAAATCGTCGAGCACGAACGATCCGTCCGGATCCGTAATCGCCGCGTGTTCGCCGGGCTCCGCAACGACGTACGCGTTGTTCACTCCGCCTACGAAGTCGGGTTTCAGCTCGTCCAAAAACTGCAGCCGTCCGGCGATAGAGCCGAGCTCCTGCGCCGTGAAATCGAGCGTCGCGACGTTTCCGTTTTGCACCGAAATGGTGCGGCGCAGCGCGTCGGCCGGAAAGTCCGCAAATGCCGGGATGCTTTGCGCGATGATCTGCACGGTGTGATCGCCGGCCAAGAGGCGCCCGAAGCCGTATGCGCCGTTGCCGTCGGTCTTGGAATACACGCCTCCGTCCAGACGCAGCGTCACGTCCGAGAGCGGAATGGGCGACCCGCCGCTGCCGCGCCCGAACACGTGTCCCGCGATCGCTCCGAAGTTGCCGACGCGGAACACGACCTGCCCCGTTTGACCGCCGTCCACGCTCAGCGTTGCCACGGGTTGATCGACGGTGTAACCTCGCGGTAGCGACGCATTCTCGATGCGAATCGTATGCGGCCCGGGCGCAACGAACGAGAAACGGAAAGCACCCTTGAGATCCGTACGCTGCACGTCGCGGTTGTCGAGCACGACCACGACATCGCCCATTCCGCCGCTGGTGAGGAATCCGAGCGAGTTGTTTACGCCCGTGTCCGCGAGCACGCGTCCCGCGATAGTCGCCGGCAACCGTGCGTCGGCGCGACCTTGGACCGAGCCGCTCCCGAACGCGAACGGCGCATTGATCTGCACGCTGAACAAGCGGCCACGGCTGTCGAGCGCAGGATTGACCGCGTCGACCAGCGATTGGCGTCCGTATTGTACTTGCAGCGCGAGCGCAGGAGAAATTTGGCGTCCGATCTGCAGGATCGGCGAACGCGTGACGGCGTTGGAATACGGCGTGACCGCGTGGTTGACGGCGTACTCTAATCCGAGCGAGGAGCGGCCGAACAGCCGCGTTACGCTGAACGTTTGCGAGCCGGAAAGCGAAGCACCGCTAAGCGCATTCGTTTGCCGCTGCGCTTGATACGCCGCGCCGATCTGAAGCCTGTCCCACGTTGCGATCGATCTGCGCGCTGAGTGCCGTCGTTCCGATGTCGCCGCCGACGGGCTGCGTGATGCGTCCCGCTTGAACGCCCAGCAGCGCGATGCCGTGCGGGCCCGACGTGGCGAGCTGCACTCCGCCTTGCCCCGACCATTGCGCGTCGCTTCCGCCGCCGAACAGCTTTTGTTCTTGCAGGCCGACTTGATATTGCACGCTGCCGACTTGACCGCCGTAGACTGAAGAGCGTGCGGCGCTGCGAGGACGTGATTCCTCCCAGTGAAGTCGTATCGTAGCCGACTTCCGCGCTGGCGAGCTGGCCATGGAAAAATCGGCGAAAACTCACGTCGGCGTACGAATCGCCGTACGCCTCGCCCGTGCCGTAGAGCAGAAAACGTTCCGGAATGTGGCGCAGCGTCGCACTCCAACCGCTCTGGAAACCCCCTACGTCCACGCGTCCTTGATACGCAAAAGCACTGCCGGGCACGTCGTCGCCACGCTGCTGCTGCAGGGCCGCCTCACCGACGAAAGTCAACGTTCCCAAGCTCGTTGCCAGCCCGAGCAATTCCGTGCGCGCCGCGTTGGTTTCCGATCCCGCAGAATTCTGCGTGACGGCGAATTCCGCTAAACTGCGCCCGATTTGCCGCCGCAAACGCACGCCTTGCACGGCGACGAGATCTCCGTCGGAGCCTATTGCCGGCCCCTGGAAGAGTCTGCGCGTCGCCCGATCCGAACGGCAGCGCGAGCGCAAAGCCCCGCAAGGTGGATCCGATGGGCAGTTGTCCGAACGCCGACGGCGTCGAGGCGCGATAGGCGAGCTCATAGTGCGGCGTTGCGTACGAAACTTGCGCAAGACCCAGCGAGCTGTCCGTGCTTGCGACGTCGAATGGAATGCCGAACTGCAGCGTCGTCGTAGCCGTCCGGCGCGTGACCTGCGCCAGCATGCCGACGTTACCGGTGGTCTGGCTCTGCGAATCCGAGTCGATTCCGAACGAGTCGTCGCGCTGCGTTTGCGAGAGACGATTGCCGACATTCACACTGCCGGAAAGCAAGAATTCGAGCGGGCCGCCTTTGCGCGCAGTCAGCCGCGGCGCGGGCGTCGGCGTGAAGGACGGTTCCGGATCGGGCGGCGCATCCGCAGGCAGCGGCGCAGCGTTTCCCACCGGCGCGACGATCAATGGAAGCTGCAGCATCGCACGCACGGGCCCGGGCGCGGCGGCGGCCAAATGCAGTCCGGTGAAGGCCCAAACGGAAAAGGCGCACAACGTCAATCCCGCGATCCGCAGGACGGCGGCATATCGGTTTGAAAAGGCGAATCCGCGCGTGGCGCTCCTCGCCCCCCGGCCTTCGGCCCCCAAAATTTTTGATGTGTTGCCTGTGGCCCGTCGCGCCATCGATTACTATTTCGTCCGAGGTGGCCGGCGCATTAAGGATGGGCCCTAGCGCCTACGCAAATTTTTGGCTGCCCTGCCGATATGTAATGTACCAAGGGAAGTTTCACGGAGGAAACGACTCTCTCTATGGATGTACTGGGGGCGGGACAGGCTCGAGTTGAGCCTGTCTCGAACACAATCGGACGAGGAGCGAACAGTGCGCGCGCTGGCCAGTGGCCTACGCGTGAATTCTGCTTCCGACGATCCCAGCGGCCTCGCGATAGCGGAAACCCTGCAGGCGCACGTCGGGGGCATGGAGCAGGCCGTAACGGACGTCCAAACCGCCGGCAATATGCTCAATACAGCGGATGCCGCCCTGGGTGACGTTCAAATGATCCTTCAGCGCGTGCGTTCCCTGGTCGTGCAGGCCCGCAACGATTTCGCATCCCCCGGCGACTTGCAGCACATCCAGGACCAGATCGATCAGTTGATGCAAGAAATCAACAAAATCGCGGGCAACGCGAAGTTCAACGGCGTCACCCTCTTCGACGGCTCGCACGATACTTCGCCTGACGGCGTCAACTCGATCAAACAAGTCACGCCGGCCACACCGGCGCCTGCCGGGCCCAATTCGGGAAGTTCGAACGTCACGAACGCCGACGGACTGGGAAATCCCGGTCCGCTGGTTACGCTGGTTGGAAACGGCATTCCGCCCTCAGGCTATTTCGTACCCGCCTACATGACGTTTCAGGTCACCGGATACAGCGACAACGCGGTCGATCCGGATTCGGGAATGAACGTTGGCCAAGGCGTCTACATCTCGTTCACGGCCTACAGCACCGATCCGAATTTGGGCGCCAAGCCAATCTTCAGCGACACCTCTGCGGTGCCCATCAATTCGGGCCAGTTCCCCACCACGTACGCTGCCCCGGGCGGTCCCTACACGCTGCTGGACTTTCAAGTGGCAAACCTGACGGCGGCGGACGTCGGCACGTCGATCGCATTCGAAAGTTCACTTGGCAAGACTCAGGCAGCGGGCACCGCGCTTCAGGTCAACGATCGCGGAAGCGAAGGAACAGTGGTCAACGTCTCGCTGCCGACGATTACGGCGCAGGCGCTCGAGCTTATCGGGCCTGAGCGTTGAGCCGTCCGATGAAGTCAACGTTTGGAATCAAGACATCGGCAGTTCCGGCACCAACACGATCCCGGCCGGCGCCGCCGAACAGCGCGTCGACGACGCGCTCGATCAGATCAGTCAAGCGCGCGCGCAGATTGGCGCGCAAACCGTCGCGTTAAGCGAAGGCGCGAGCGACGTTTCGGCGCAGATCGTCGGCGAAGTTGCCAGCGAGAGCGCGATCCGCGACGACAACGTGGCACAGTCTGCCGCCGAGCTCGCGAAAGATCAAGTGCTCACGCAGATCGGCGTGAGCGTGCTCTCGCAAATGCAGATGTCCGCGGAACTGGTGATGCAGCTGTTCGCTCCGCCACCGGCCGGCGCGGGCGATTCCGGAGCCTCCAGGACAATCTAGCGGCGCCCTGAAGGGACAGCCCCATCAGCACGTTCCTGATTGAGGGGGGCCGTGAGCGTTTCCGTTCCCGTCCGGCGCGACAATGCCGAACCTGAAGACGTCGCGCTGTTCAGCGCTTTCACGCTGACCGCGACGTTTTGGCTGCTCTTCGCCACCGCCGTCGGTCTGCTGCTCAGTTTCAAATTTCCGTATCCGGATTGGGCAACCAGTCCGTTTCTCTCATTCGGCCGGCTGCGCGCCATTCACACAAATGGGACGTTTTACGGCTGGGCATCCATCGCGCTCTCCGGCGCGGTGATCTACGTGGCGTCGCGCACCTCCGGCGTGCCCGTGGTCGGCAAACGCGTGGCGTGGCTTTCGCTGCTCTTTTACAATTTCGCCGCGGTGTGCGGAACGATCACCTTGGATCTGGGCTACAACTACGGCGATCAGGAATATCGCGAATGGGTCTGGTGGGTTAAGATCGCGTTTTTGCTCGGCGTTTTCCTGAGCGGTCTGACCGTCGTACGCACCGTCGCACAACGCGTCGAACGCGAGATTTACATCTCGAACTGGTACACGATCGGCGGGTTCATTTTCACGTTGATTCTCAGCATCGTTGCGATCGTCCCGACTATCAGATCGGAATGGGCCAAGTAGCCGTCCAGGGCTTCTTTATGCACAACGCCGTCGGCATGTGGTTCACGTTTTTAGCGCTGGGAGTTACGTATTATGCCCTGCCGAAACTACTCAACCGGCCGATCTATTCGTACGCGCTCGGCGTCCTAGGCTTTTGGACCAACCTCGTGTTCTATCCGGTCATTGGTGCGCATCATTTCGAGTTCACGCCGCTGCCCTGGTGGTTTCAAACGCTTGCGATCGTCTTTAGCGTGGGAATGCTCGTGCCCGTGTGGGCCGGCACGGCAAATTTCGCGCTGACGATGCGCGGCCACGGCGAAACCATCCGGCGTTCGTACGCGCTGCCGTTCATCGTAGTAGGCGTGGCGTATTACTTCTTGGGTTCGACGCAAGGCACGGTTGAAGCGTTCAGAAGCCTGCAGTCGATCTGGCATTTCACCAACTACACGATCGGGCATTCGCACGCAACGATGTACGGCTTCATTACCTTCATCGCGTGGGGCGGAATCTACGCGCTGCTGCCCCGCGCAACCGGCAAGGCTCCCAACGTGCTGGCTACCGGGCTGCACTTTTGGCTGGCGACGATCGGCGTCACCTTCTACGTCATCTCCTTGTCCATTGCGGGCACGCTTCAGGGACTCACGTGGGCGGCCGGCAATCCCTTTATCGCGTCGGTCGATGCGGCTGCGCCGTACTGGGCGGGCCGCGCCGTCGCGGGATGTTTGATGCTGCTCGCGCACGTCGTCTTCGCGTACAACGTCTACGTCATGACGGTCGCGCCAACACGCGAGAGCACCGACTACGAGAAGCCTGCGCGCCGGGCGGTCAGCGCGTGAGAAGCGGCATGAACAACGTGTGGATGCTGGTTCTCGCGTCCGCGGTGGTGTACGGCGTTCTCGCCGTCCTGATGGGCGTCGTGCCGGGCATCGTGCTCTCGCAGACGCCCCCTACGGCGGGGCTGCACCCGCCGGATGCGCAGCAGCGGCACGGCCGCGACGTTTACGTGAGCGAGGGATGCGCGTATTGTCATACGCAAAATGTTCGCCCGCTCAAGCAGGATTTAGTGTTCGGAAGGCCGTCGATCTCCGGCGATTACGCGTACGACACGCCCGAACTGCTCAGCGATCACCGTAATGGCCCCGACTTGACGAACATCGGCAGCCGGCAGCCTAGCGCGGTGTGGCAGTACATTCATCTGTGGGATCCGCGGGCGGTCGTGCAAGGCTCGATCATGCCTCGCTACACGTGGCTGTTTGCCGTAAAAGCGAGCGCCGGTTCGGGCGACGTGGTCGTTCCCGTGCCGCCGGCGTTCGCGCCGCGAAGCGGCGTCGTGACCGCTACGCAAGACGCGCGCGACTTGGTCGCATACCTGGAAGGCCTCAAGCAGGTTCCGCTTGGAAAAGGGGGCGCAAAATGATCTTCGGATGGATCGTCATCGCCGTCGGAACGGCGGCGACGGTATGGACGATCGCAATCGCGATCTACTGGACCGTACGTCCCGGCGAAACGGATCCTGCGCATCCCAAAAATCTCATCTTGCGAAACGATCGATGATGCAGCAAGCACCCGCGACCGCAGAACCAGTTTCAATCAGCGTCTTCATAGACGGCGCGACCGAACCCATCGCGACGTACCGGCCCCCCGCGAAAGTACATTTGGACACGACGACGCTCGTCGACGGCGATCACGAGCTGCGCATTCAAGCGACCGATGCAGTGGGCAACGTGGGCGTTCGCACGATTCCGTTCGTCGTCGCGAACGGGCCGGGCATCACCGTCACGGGGCTGCGCGCGGGATCGCGCGTTCGCGGCGCAGTCGAGTTGGACATCAACGCATTTGGATCGGATGAGCCGTTCGATCCGGTTCGCGCAGAATCGTCGGGTCCCGTGCCGGTGTGGACGTGGGTCTTTTTTGCGATTGTCATCGGTTGGGCGGTGTGGTACGGCATCGAGTACTTTCCCACGCCGCCGGTGTTTGCGCAGACGCCGACATTCGCGCAAAATCCCGGTCTGGCAGCCGCCAACGCGCCCGCGACTGAAACGGCGCCCAATCCGCAAGCTGCGGTCGGAAAAAACTCCGCCGTCGGAAGCAAGAACGTCGCAGGATTCGATTATGCCGCGCAGGGCGCGCAGGTCTACGCGCAGAGTTGCCAATCGTGCCACGGTCAGGCCGGCGCGGGCCTCCCCGGAACGTTTCCGCCGCTTGCCGACGATCCGGTAGTCAACGGCGCCGACGCGGACGCGCACGTTAAGATCGTGCTGCACGGCCTATCGGGCAAGACGATCGGCGGTACGCATTACGCCGCGCAAATGCCCGCCTTCGGGCCGCAACTCAGCGACGAGCAAATCGCCGCAGTCGTGGACCACGAGCGCACCTCGTGGGGAAACCACGGCGTAACCGTGACGCCTGGGCAGGTGCAGCGGCTTCGTTAGCCGGCTGGGCAGCGGCCGCTCAAGTGTCGCGCGGTCGTCTTGTGGGTATTGTGGTTTGGCTACGAAAACGAGGAGTTTTACGATGGCCGACTTCAACGCCGACCGGCGGACGGAACCTGAAGGCTTGGGCGAGAGCGTCAAACGGCTCTCTGAAGATTTGGGCATTCTGGTTCGAAAAGAACTCGAACTTGCACGCACGGAGCTGACGGAGAAAGCCAAAACCGCCGGGGTCGGCGCGGGCATGCTCAGCGGTTCGGCCATCGCGGCGCTCATGATGCTTGGTTCGCTGACCGCTCTAGCGATTATCGCCCTTTCGCTCGTGGTTGCGGCGTGGCTCGCGGCATTGATCGTCACGGTAATCTGGGGCTGCATTGCCGGAGCGCTGGCGCTCGCCGGCAAGAACAAACTCCAGCACGCAACGCCGCTCGTTCCCGTGCAGACGATTGAGAACGTCAAGGAAGACGTGCAATGGGCACAGAGCGGCCTGCAGTCGGGCAAGAATCCGCCGCCGCGACCCTGATTCGCCTTCCGTTGCTAACCATTGGAGATATACGATGTTCAATGAAGTAGAAGGACTGCTCAGCCGCGTAAGCAGCGGCGCTGCGGATCCGCAAGCCGTGCAGCAAGCCACATCCGATCACGTGGCGTCGATGGCGCCTGCCGACGTCGAGCAGCATTTGCAAACCGCCGCAGACAACGCGAAGCAAAACGGCCAAAACGGCATCGCGACGCAAATCATGGCGATGCTCTCGCAGGGCCGCGCCAACCCGCAAGGGCTCAAAGAACAAGCGATTTCATTCATTTCGAGCAACCCGCAGATTCTCGCGCATTTTGAATCGGAATTCGCAAAGGGGATCCTGAGCAAAATCTAGGTTCCTTTTTGGTTCTATTTTTTCCAATTATTTATCGGTTCTTCATTCAGTATATCGCTCTTGGAGGGTTGTTTATCGTGATCCAAAGACGCACGTGGAAACGCATCCTGATAGCTGGCGTGCTCGCCCTGGCCATGATAGCGGGCGGGTTTCGTCCCGCATCGGCTTTTTTAGACAAGACACGGTTTTTGGGGCATCTCGGCGTAGCGTACTTCTGTTTTCATCACTGGGTGATGAATCCGTACCGCGAGGGTGCTTTCGCCCCGGGTACGCCACACCGCACCGCCGCGATCGTGAAGGGCGGCGCAGCGCTGCTCTTTGCCGTACACGAGGTTCGCGTGTCCCAGCGAATCGCGGAGCACAGCAAAGATCCGCTGCTGCAAAAGCTCGATGCCGGTTTAGGGGGTTTGACTTCATCGTTCAGTTCGATCGGTCAGAAGCTCAAATCGGGACAGTTCGATCCGAAAGACATCGGCCAGCTCACCAGTCAAACGACCACGGTTCAATCGGACGCAGCTGCGCAAGGCGCGCATATTAAAGACGTGCCTGTAGCCATTCCCGGAACCTAACATGCACGTACACAAAACGCCGCCGACTGCGCTGGGCGCGGCCGCACTCGCGATTTTGCTGCTTGGCGCCAACGCGCATCAGAGCAAGCCGCCCGCGCACCACACGACCACGTCCTCGCATCTGGTCACCATCCGCATGGACACCGATTTCCGGCCGCACAAGCGATCCAGCTTCGGCAAGATCGAAGGGTACGATCCGGCTGAAGTGCACGTGCACATGGGCGACAAGGTTCAGTGGGTGAATCCGGACGACGAAACTCACACGGCAACGGGCATGTCGTACACGGGCGACACCGTGCCGGCTCATTACAAGTTTCAAGGTGATTTCACGAAGCCGCACGGGCACATCATCGATGCGAGCGAGTGGAGCACCGGAAACGTACGGGCGCATGGCGGTAAATCCCCCGTCTTTGTCGCCAAACGCACGGGGCATTATTTCTATGCCTGCGGATATCACATCGGCATCGGACAGATCGGCGTCATCGTCGTCGGTCCGTAAAGCCGGAACCGGCGCCGCCACGCAGGGGTTGACGCCCGAGCCTATACTTGTAAAGAAGGATACCTCGCTGGGTGAGGCGTCCACGCGATACACAAGCCGCTGCCCAGAAACGTCGAGAGACGCCAAGCGGGTAGACCAGGCTCCGCCGAGACAAGGCGATGCCTAACGCGGCTGAAGCTCCTGCCACAAAGGCAACCATCGCGGAGCAGTTTTTTTCTGCCTGCATCGAGCAACGATGCAGACGGACAAAAGCGCCCGCGAGGTATCGCGGAGTGGTTTTGAACCGGCTGCAACAACGCAGACGGACAAAAGCGCCCGCGAGGCTTCTACGGCGCGTGGTGCCAAAGCTGTATATTGCGACTGAGGTATAGCGCCGTTTCACCGCGCGAGGCTGTCCTTGGGACAGCCATTTTTTTTGCAAGGGGGTGAGCGGCGATGGCATTCCAAGAAGGATTCGTTTCCGAACTGGTGGGCCGCAAAGCGACGGTCAACGAGCTGCCCATCGGCAAAGTCGCCGACTTTTTGGTGAACAAACCGGACGATACGTTTCCGCAGGTTGACGGACTGGTCATCAAGACCTCGCAAGGGCGGCGCTTCGCGCCGATGGAGAGCGTCGCCGACGTCGATGCCCACGGATCGGTGGCGCTCAGCATGGCTCCCGCGCTCACCGCGCCCTCCAGCGAAGACACCCTGTACCTGGTCGACGATCTGCTCGATAAACAGATCGTCGACGTGGACGGGCGTAAGGTCGTGCGTATCAACGACATCGAGTCTGGCCAACACCGGCGGGAAACTGCGCGTCGTAGCGGCGGACGTCGGCGTGAGCGGTCTGCTGCGCCGCTTGGGTCTCAAGTCGTTCGGCAAACGTTTTACTCCTTGGATTTACGAAAACGTGCCGCGCACCATGATCGCATGGAATTCGGTTGCGCCGATTCGCGATGCGAATCCCAGCCAAGTTACGCTCGCTGTCAAAGAAAGCAAACTCGCGCGCCTGCATCCCAGCGAACTTGCCGAAATCATCACGGATCTCTCCGCGCGCGAGGCTGCTGCCGTCATTCATTCGCTGGACGACGAAACGGCGGCCGACGCGCTCGAACACTTGGATGCCGACACGCAGCGTTCGATTATCGAGGACCTCGGCACCGAACGCGCTGCCGACATCATCGAAGAGATGGACTCGGACGACGCAGCCGACCTGCTGGGCGAACTGCCGGAAGAGCGCCAGACCGAACTGCTCGCCGAGATGAATGAATACACCGCGGAGGAATTGCGCACGCTGGTCAAATACGGGGAAGACACCGCCGGCGGCCTGATGACCACCGACTACACGTGGATCTATCCGCATCGGACCGCGGAACAAACGATCCGCAAGATTCGCGAGATCGCGCCCGAGTCCGAGTTCATCTATTACTTGTACGTCGTAGACAAACAGGACCGGCTGCTCGGCGTGCTCACCTTGCGCGCGCTGCTGCTCGCGCAGCCTGACTCCGGGATCGAGAAGATCATGGAAAGCGACGTCGTCACGGTCTCGCCCAACGCCGCGGCGCGCGACGTTGCTGCGACGATTGCGCGGTACGATTTGCTCGCAGTTCCGGTGGTCGATGATGAAGGTACTATGCTGGGCATCGTCACAGTCGACGACGCAATCGATGCGATCATGCCCGAAAATTTGGCCAAAGAACTCCCTCGCATCACCGCGCGACGGGCTCCGCACCGCGCCGCTGCAGCCGGCTAGCGTAACTGATGGTGGCAGCCACGCGCAAGCGAAACCTCTGGCGTTCGCTCCTGCTGCTGATGGGCGTTTTGGGGCCGGGCTTCGTTACGGCCTCGGCCGGGAACGACGTGGGCGGCATCGCGATATATTCCCAAGCCGGCGCGCTGTTCGGGTATCGCGTGATGTGGGTCTTGATCCCGCTGGCGATCTCGCTGATCGTCGTGCAAGAGATGGCCACGCGCATGGGCACCGTCACGGGAAAGGGCCTCGCCTCACTAATCCGCGAGAATTTCGGCGTTCGCATCTCGTTTTTCGCGATGGCCGGCCTGTTCTTCATCAACACGGCCATTACCGCGACCGAATTCGTCGGCATCGCGACGGCTTCGGAGATCTTCGGCGTCTCGCGGTACATCACCGTGCCGCTTGCCGTGGTCGCCGTGTTTCTTTTCATTCTGCGCTTCAACAACAAGGCCGTGGAGCGCACCTTCGTCGTCTTCTCCCTGATCTATCTCAGCTACATCGTCTCCGCGGTCCTCGCGCATCCCAACTGGCACACCGTGGCGCTCTCCACGGTGCGGCCCGATCTGAACTTCCGGAACCTCGGCTATCTGCTCATGGTGGTCGGATTGATCGGCACGACGATCTCGCCGTACATGCAGTTTTTCTTGCAGTCTGCCGTCGTCGAGAAAGGCACCGACGAGCGGGAACTAGGTTTAGCGCGAGCAGACGTCGTCACGGGTTCGCTTTTGGCCATTGCGCTTGCCGGATTCATGATCGTGTCAAACGCTGCAACGCTGTTCGTGGCCAACGAGCATGGCGCGCACCTTTCCCCTTCGACGGCCGCCGGTTTTGCCGTCGCCCTTAAGCCGCTTGCCGGCGAATTTGCGTCCGTGATCTTTGCGCTCGGCATCCTCAACGCCGGCTTGTTTACCGCGACGGTGCTTCCGCTCTCCACCAGTTACGTTATTTGCGAGGCGCTCGGATTCGAAGCCGCGGTCGATCGCAAATTCGCTGAAGCACCGGTCTTTTTCACGCTGTTCGGCATCGGGTTGCTGGTCGGGGCGGCAATTGTCCTCATTCCCGGCATCCCGTACTTGCCGTTTACGATCTACGCGCAAGTGCTGCAGGGTATTCTATTGCCGCCCGAGCTGGTGCTCATGCTGATCATCATCAACAAGCGCAGCGTCATGGGCCGCTACGTCAATTCCGGTTTTGCAAACTCAATCGCGTGGGCCACCGTCGTCATCGTCGGCTGTTTGTCGGTGTTTTACGTGATCAAGCAGGCCGCACCGTAAAGCGCTGCGGCTACATTGCGCCGTGTTTGATAGGTATGTTCGTCAGCGGGCCTTCACCGCTGACCTGCTCGATGGTTTCGCCCTGGGCTACCGACCAGTGATGGACGCCCGCCGGAACCATGATAAACGAGCCTGCCGGCAGAACCTTCGCTTTTGCCTTGTCGACGGTATCCCCGAGCCCGAACAACAGCGTCCCCTGCATGACGGTGATGTATTCGGGATGCGCGTGATAATGCGCCGGATTGGAGTAGCCGTCTGGCATTTTCACTCGCTCGACGGCGGTACCCGGCTTGAGCGGATTGCCGGACAGAATTGACAGCGACGTGCGTGTAGCCGGACCGGTACCTGCGACCCAATGCATGTTCCCGGGCGTGAGCGTAACGGGTGCCGCGGTCATCGCCGCGAGCGCGACGCCCGCTCCTGCTGTCAAGAATAGCGCAAACACGATTGACACATAACGTTTCATCGATTGAAGCCCCTTTCTTTATGTAACCGGATGACCGCTATTCGAACCGGCGGCGGTTAGTCCCGTCGGTTTTTCCGGACTTTCGGCAAACTCGGTGAATCTTCGTGGAAATTCCGCGATGGCGAAGAAAGCCTCACCGGTATGACGGCGTCCGAGCTCGTAGCGTTTGCCGAGGAACTCCTGCGAATTGCGGCGTCCGGGGGCGGCCCAAAAGCGCTGGCCGGTCATTTGGCGCGCCGCACGGGAGTGCGCGTGCTCGTCGAGGATGCGCAATGGCGGCATCTCACGGCAGCCGGCGGTTCCGGGATTCCCAGCAGCGTGCGGCCGTTGCTGCCACGCGATGGTGCCGCACCCTCGTACAGCGCGCTGCGGAACGGATATGCGGGCAGAACATTGCCCATGGGGTCGTCGCAGCTGCATCTGGGACAACTCACCATTTTCGGCGAGGGCGATCTGGACGCGCTCGAACACGCCGTACGCTTGACCGCCGCGGCCATCGGAGTCGAGCTCTCGCGCGAACGCGGCACGGACGCGGGGCGCCGCGGCGCTTTTTGGAAGCGCTTATCCGCAGGCGCCTATTTGGACACTGCGGCGGCACGGGACGATGCCGCCTCGCGCAGCATCGCCGTTGCGACCCACTATGTCGCCGTTGCGCTCGAATCGGAAGCGGTGGACGCCGGCGCAAGCATCGATCGATCGCCGCTGCGCACCATCGCCATGGAAGCCTTCAAAGTTTCCGATGCGGACGTGGGGTTCGTCGAACGCGCGGAAACGTTGCTGTTCTTCATTCCGGCGGCGCGCGAGATCGATGCGGCCAATGCGCGCACCGCCGCGTTGCTGCTCGGACGCAACGTAGTTAAAAAGCATTCGAACCTGCGCCTGACCGGCGGCGTGGGGACGCGCGTGCCGCTCATGATGCTGCCCGCGTCCGTCAACCAGGCGGCCGCGGCTCTGACCATTTCGCGCAGGCTCTACGGCAACGGACACATCGGAGTGTACGGAGACTTGGGCGCATATCCGTTGCTGCTTGCGGGCGCGGACCCCGAAGCACTGCGCGCATTCGCACGCCACACGCTCGCACCGCTGCGAACCTACGACGAGAAGCACCAAACCGAGCTCGAGCGCACGTTGCGCTTGTATTTCGCAATGGGAGAAAACGTGAAAACAGCGGCGGTAGAGCTCAGCGTGCATCGTCACACCGTATTCTATCGTTTGCGGCAAATCAACGAAATTTGCGGACGCAACCTTGACGATCCGCATGACCAGCTCACGCTACGAATGGCTATGGCAATCGATGCACTCACACCGTAACGATGCTGCGCGCGCGTCCGCCAAGCGCGACGTGCTGCGGCTGGCAAAGGAACGCAACGTCGGCTTCGTGCGCCTTGCGTTTGCCGATGTGCTGGGCGTGAGCAAAAACGTTTCAATTCCGGCCGGCGAACTGGAAGCGGCGCTCGAAGGCAAAGTTACGTTCGACGGCGGCTCCATCGACGGATTCGTCCGCGGCGAAGAACTCGACATGGTACTGCATCCGGATCCGGGGACGTTTGCAGTCTATCCCTGGTCGACGCCCGATGCCGCCGAGGCTCGGATGCTGTGCGATATCGCCATGCCCGACGGTTCGCCGTTTGAAGGGTGCCCGCGCACCACTTTGCGGCGCGCCGCCGAAGAAGCGCAACGTGCGATGCCGCTGCTGCGTGCAGCGTTGGAGGTCGAGTTCTACCTCTTCGACGCGCATGAAAGCGAGTTCGGCTCCACTCACACCTCAGACGTCGGATCGTATTTCGACTTTTCCGCAAACGATCGCGGCGAGGCGGCCCGAACCGCGATCGTGTCGGCGCTGCAGTCAATGGGCGTTTGCGTTGCCGGCGCGCATCATGAACACGGAGCCGGCCAGCACGAGATCGACTTCCCTCATCTGGACGTTTTACAAGCCGCCGATGCGCTGCTGACCCTACGCACGATTGCAAAGCATGTGGCGGCGCGATTCGGCTTGGAAGCGACGTTCATGCCCAAACCGCTCGAAGATCGCGCCGGTAGCGGCTTGCACGTGAACTTTATACTCGACGAAGAAACCAAGTTGTACGCAATCGGCGGATTGCTGAGCCATGCGCAGGCGCTCACCGCCGTCTGCAATGCGACGGTCAACTCGTACAAACGTTTGGTCGCCGCGTGGGACGCCCCCATTTACACGGTGTGGTCCGAGCGCAGCGCCAATGCGTTAGTGCGCGTGCCTCCCCACGTTGCGCCGCCTCAGATCGAAATGCGCAGCCCCGATCCGGCGTGCAATCCATACCTGGCGCTGGCAACGCTGCTCGGCGCGCTGACCGACGGCATCGCCCGCAGGAGTCTCGCCGGCGATCCGCTCGTGGGTTCAACGTACGAACTGACCGAGCGCGATCGCCGAGAACGCGGCATCGGCACGTTGCCTACATCGCTTCGACAAGCGATTACGGAGTTGGACGCGGATCCGGTCGTGCGCGCCGCGCTTGGCGACCACATCTATCACGCGCTGCGCGATGCCAAACTCGCCGAATACGAACGCTATCGCCGCGCGGTACATCCTTGGGAGCACCGCGCCTATCTTCGGCTCTACTAGTAAATCTGCGGTGCGCGTATGAAAATGCAGGGGGCCGAAGGCCGGGGGCCCGGCGACCTTCGACTGGCTCAGGCCGACGGGGGCGTGGAGCGCGTATCGCGGATACGCCGTTCTAACCGAAGCGTTCGCCGTTTAGCCGCAGTCTATCCGCTTGCGCGACTGCCTCCTGTAAATCCGAGCCCAGAAACGGATTACGCAGCGCGACGTCCCAGCGCGCATCGTCGTGCGCAGTTCGAGCGATGCTAATCAGGCCGATGCGCGGCTCCGCCGCCGCCGCGCGCGCGAAAAGACCCGACATATCCGAGGTAATGCTGTCGCAATCGACGATGACGATGTCTGCGGAGTTCACACTCAAGCGCTCCAGCGCCGCAGTCAGCGTCTTGTCCCGCCGGCACGCGAGCCCGTGCGTACGTAGTTCGTGCAGCACGTACGGGCCCAAGTTCTCATCGGTGGTGACCGCAATCACGCGCAGCACGCCGCCGAATCCGTCGTGCATGCGCGGCAAGATCACGGTGAACGTGCTTCCTTCGCCTAATCGGCTCTGCACTTCGATGTTGCCGCCGTGGCGCTCCACCAGCGTCTTGGCAAGGTACAATCCAAGGCCGGTGCCTTTGATGCGCGAACGTTTGGCGTTGGAGGCGCGCGTGAAGCGCTCGAACACGAACTTCATCTCGTCGGCCGGGATACCGATGCCGCGGTCTTCGACGGCTATCCGCACAGTATCGTCGGCTTCCGCGACCCGCACGCCGATCCGTTGGTCTTCCGCAGAATATTTGATCGCGTTGCCGATGACGTTTTCGAACACTTGCCGCAGACGCTGCGGATCCCCGCGCACGACGGCATCATGCGCCTCCACGTGCAGTTCGATTTGCCGCTGCGATTGCAGTGCTTGGACCGTTTCCGCCAGGATGTCGCTCACGTTGACCGGGTCGGCGGCCAGATTGAGTTCGCCTTGTTCCACGCGGGAGAGCGCCAGCGTGTCGTTGGCCAAACCCGCCAGCCGCGTCGCAGATTGCCGAATGGTGCGCAGCGCACCGTCAGCGTCGTCGCCTTCGAGCGCGTGCTGCTCGAGCAGCTCGGTAAAGCCGATGATCGTAGTCAGCGGGCCCTTGAAATCGTGCGCCAGCACCGCAATCAGATCGTCCTTGAGTTGGTTGAGCTGGATGACGCTCGCGCGCTGCGATTGCAGTTCGCCGAATAGCGCGACGTTTTGTATCGCGATGCCGACGTACTGGCGCAGCAACTCGAGCGCGAATACGTCGTTCTCGCCAAAGGGCTCCTGCGCACCGGCGATGTCCAAAATCCATTCGTTTCGTCCGCTGGTTCCGGAAACCGGCAACGCCAGCCGCGTACGCTGTGCGTTCAGCACCGGCCGGTGCGAGGCAAATGCGGCGATCAGAAACTCGTCGGGTTTGGGACGATCGCCAACCGTTTCGGCGCAGACCAGTTCTCCCGAGGAGCGCAGCGCGTACAGAATGACGCTGCCGCCCCACAACCGCCGCGCTTCCGCTGCCAGCAGACCGACGACCGCGCGAACGTCCAGGGTGGCAAACACCCGTCCCGCCGCATCGGTCAAGCGTCGTAGAATGACGTTCTCTTCTTGCAAGAGCGTCCGGCTCTTGGTCACGCGATCCAGCAACTGCTGCCGTTCTATCGCGTAGCGCAGTGCGCGGCATAACGAAACGCCGTCGACGTGCTGCTTTGCCAGATAATCCTGTGCGCCGGCTTCGAGCGCGTGCGTGCCGGCCGTTTCGTCATCGGAATGAGCGAGCACGATGATCGGCACGTGGGGCGCCGCCGAGCTCATGCACGCGAGCGCATCTACGCCGCCGGCGTCCCGCAGCGTGTGGTCCAGTAAGATGGCGTCGAACGGGCGTTCCGCGGCCACGCTGAGCGCGTCGCTCAGGCGCGAAACGGCGAGCAGGTCGATCAGCGGGTCGCCCTCGCGCAAAAGATCTTCGGTTACCTTCGCGTCGGCGGGCTCCCCTTCGACGATCAGCACGCGCATCGGCAACCGCGTTCGACACGTCCTGCGAGAGTTCCCAACCGCGTTACAACTGCTCCGCGGCCTGGGTTCGCAGAATGTTCCACGCCACGGCCACGTCGTCTCGGGTCGTTCGCAGATTGCCGATGGCCATTCGCAACGCGAGATGGCCGTCGATGCGCGTGTGAGAAATGAACACCTCGCCAGTCTGGTTGGCGGCCTCCATAATGCGCTCGTTCAGTCTCGTCCAAGTCGCGCTCGCCCCCTCCCGCCGGCGCGTAGCGAAAGCACACGACCGAGAGCGGATGCGGCGCGAGAACTTCCCAGTCGGGTTGCGCGCGCACCCACGCGGCGAACTCCTGCGCCAGCGCAATGTGCGTGCGCAGCAAATCGCGCAGCCCCGCTGCGCCGAAGTACCGCAAGACGAACCACAGTTTAAGTGCCCGAAAGCGCCGTCCGAGCTGCAAGCCGTAGTCCATGTAGTTGCGCACCGACTCTTCTGGCGTACGCAAGTATTCGGGAATCAAACTGAACGTCCGTCGCAGCAACTCGACATCGCGGACATACAACGCCGAACAGTCCATCGGCACGAAGAGCCACTTGTGGGGGTTGACGACGATTGAATCGGCCCGGTCCGCGCCGGCCAGTATCCAGCGGCATTCCGGCACGATTGCCGCCACGCCGGCGTATGCAGCGTCGACGTGCAGCCACACGTCTCGCTCGCCCGCGATTTGGGCGATCGCTTCGATCGGATCGCGCGAGGTGGTCGACGTCGTTCCGGCGGTCGCGACGATGCACATGGGCCGCATACCTGCAGCGGCGTCCGCATCCATGCGCGCCCTCAGATCGTCGACGCGCATTCGGTACGCGGGATCGCAGGCGACGCGCACGACGTTCGCGCGCCCGATGCCCAGCGCGATGCACGCTTTTTCGATGTGCGAATGCGTGTGTTCGGTAACATAAACGCGCAGCGGTGAAGAATTGGGAGCCGCCATTCCGTGCTCGCGAATCTCCGGATCGAGCCGTTCGCGCGCAGCGGCAAGCGCGGTAAGACCGCCGATCGATGCGGTGTCGTAGATGATGCCGGTGAAGCCGGAACTCAGTCCCATCAGCTCGGCCAGCCAGCGCATCACCACTTCTTCGAGCTCCGTCGCAGCAGGCGAGGTGCGCCACAACATTGCTTTGACGTCCAGCGCGGCCGCCAGCGCTTCGGCCGCCACTGCGACGGGCGCGGAGCTGGTGGCGAAATACGCAAAAAAGCGCGGGCTGTTCCAATGCGTGATGCCCGGCATCACGATGCGCTCGAAATCCGCCATGAGCGCAGCAAACGATTCACCCTCTTCCGGCGGGCGCGAAGGAAGCTGCGCGGTAATTTCTCCCGGTCGTACTTGCGCGAGCACGGGATACGCCGCTGCGCCGGAAAGGTATCGATTGATCCACTCTGCAACAGCCGCGAATTCAGCGGCGAAGGTGTTCACGAGCGCCGGTATTCTCCACCGGCGGCGCAGCCACTACACGTCGACAGCAGAAAGGATGATCCCATCGATGAACCACGCAGTTCGCACCGATGATGCTCCGGTCGCGATCGGCCCGTACAGCCAGGCGATTCTCGCGCACAACGAGCTTTTTTGCAGCGGCCAGGTCGCGATCGATCCCAAGACCGGCGAGCTCTGCGGCGCGGATGCCGCCGCTCAGACCGCGCAGATACTGCGCAATTTGGGTGCGGTCTTGCGGGCGGCGGAAATGACGTATGCCGACGTGGTAAAAACAACGATATTCTTGACCGACATGAACGACTACGCGGCGGTCAACGAGGCGTATGCCTCCCAATTCGAACAAACCAAACCCGCGCGCACGACCGTCGCCGTCGCGGCGCTTCCCCGAGGCGCGCGCGTGGAGATCGACGCGATCGCCAGGCGCTGACGGCGCGAGGGCCCGGGGACGGGCGGCTACGGAGTGGCGCCGGGACGAGGACGCTGCATCGCGGCGGTGCGCTGCTCGGCCACGCGCCGTATGCCCGGATCCAAATTTCGCGCCAAGGCCGCGGCGCGGTACTGCGACGCGGCCATCGCGTCGTTTCCTTGACGCATATAGGCATCGCCCAGGAGAAAGTGCAGGCGGCCGTCCTCCGGTGCAACGGCGAGCCCCTTGATTAGGGCCGATTGCGCCAACTGATAAAGCCCGTGCACATTGTACGTGTATCCAAGGTCGACATAGGCGTCGGGCGCGTACGGATAAACGGTCATCGCTTGGACGTAATACGCTACGGCCTTTTTCCAGTCGCCTCGCGAGTCGATGAGATATCCCAAATTTACCAGAGCTTCCGGGTGCTCGGGATAGAGCTGGTGGGCTTTTCGAAGCAATATTTCTGCTTGCGTGAACTGCGACATCTCCAGATACGTGGCGCCCATATTGTCCATGCACGCATAGTTGTAGGCATCGTGCGATAGGCACGTCTTGAACTGCGAGATGGCTTGACTGTACGCGTGCTCGTCCAAATAGGAAAGACCCAGGCCGTTCAGCGCGATCAGTGAGGCGGGCTCGACGTCGAGCGCGCGCCGGAAGTAGCGCACCGCGATCTCGGGCACGTTGAGCGCTTCGTACACTTCTCCAATTTCGGACTGCGCTTCAGCGTCTGACGGATACCGTTCGGCAAGGTTCTGCAGTTCTTGTTTGTACGATTCGATGTCGCCCTTGCGAATATGCAAGTGCACGAGGTCCGGGACGGAATCCGTCCCAGGCAGGCTTCGGTTAAATTCTGCGATTGCGTCGTCGATGCGGTTTTCGGTGGCATACACCGATCCCAACCGATTGTGCGTCTCTTTATCGCCTGGCTCGTATTGCAGGATGTGCTGGTACGTCATCTCGGCTCGCTGCAGCTCGCCCCTGCGGTAATAGAGATCGCCGAGCAACCGTTCGGGACCGATCTCGCCGGGATGCCCCGCAACGTACGTCTGCAGCGCGGTAATGGCGCCCAGCAGATTGCCGGAAGCGACGCGCTCGCGCGCTTGATCCATGGCGCCTTGCGGATCCGAGGGGAGCACGCCTTCGTTGGGTGGGTTAATAACGATCGGCGGGTTGGCCAAAGCAGGAGCGGCCGTCGTCCCGAGCAGCAACGCAGCGCAGAACAGCGAGCAGACGATACGGCGCATCGGCAGATTCCTCCGAAACTCCATCTTAGCGCGAAAACGACCTTCGCGCACCCTTTGTGACCCCGCCGGAACCGCTATTTCGCGCGGACGGCGAAGGTGATGTATCCGCTTGAGGTTTTGCCGGTGAAATTCTGCGGATACAGCCGGAAGCTCGAACCGCCGACGGTGCATGCAAAGCTCGTGGCGCCGATTCCGCCGGGATGTCCGGCATCGTACGCGCACGTCGTTCCGGAGCTCACGTCTCCGCAAGAGCCGCCGCTGCCGCACGTCGCGCCGCTCGTTCCCGCGCTAAGCGCGGTGAGCAAGCCGCCGGAATACTGCGCCCAATTCGTGCCGGCCGGCCCGCTCGAACCATTGTCGCTGAGCACTAGGCTTCCGGGCGAACTTTCGATAAAGGCAGTGCAGCTTGACCTTGCGTGCCGGTGCCTCCGCCCGCCACGATGTTCGCGTAGTTGAGCGTGTATTTGATGATGCCGCCGGGACAGATCCCCGAAGCGGGATTCACGCCGGAGGGGCATCCCGATGCTACGACGCTCGAGCTCTTACCGATTGGAATGAACCCCGCGTACAGCTCGTTGTGCGTCTTGTTCGTTGCCGGCGTCGCTTGGTCGTCGCTTGCATAGATCAGGCCGTCGTATCGCGCAAACGCCGTGTATGTTCCCGTCGGACCGGTGTAGACAGTCCAATATTTTACCGTTTGCGCCGTTCCCGGGGACGTTCCGCCGCTGTAATAACAATACGTTTCCACCGACGTGTTTGCAGCGGCCGCGGGATTGGTCATCCACTTGTTTCTGTCCGCAGTAGCCGAACACGTGCCGGTTCCCGTGCTGAAGCCGCAATTCGGCGCATCCGAACCGTTGTCGGGGCACACTTGCACTTTCCACTGCGCGGGTAAAATCGGTGCGGTCGCCGTTACCGCGATCTGATGATACGTCTTCTTGCTGGTATCGACGTAGTACAGCACGTTTTCGACGTTGTTCGTCGGCGCGGATACGACGCTGAAGGTATTGCCGAGCGGACTGAGCGCGCTGCCGTTGGAAGCCGTGTTGATCATGCTCGGTCCCGGACTAGCGAACGCGATAGCGCGCGCGGTGAAATCGTTGTTGTTGCTCGCAGGAACCGTCCCGTCGTACGAACCGGTGTAATCCGCGCCCAGGTACGTCGCCTCGCCTGAATCGTACGGCCCGGTGTAGAGCGTGGCGGTGCCCGACGCGCCCGACGAATAACATTCCGCGCCCGATGCGATGCCCGGAACTTGCGAGGCGGCGATCGTTGCGGAGGTGTATCCGCTTTGCCCCGAGGTCGCGCCGTACGAGGTCAGGCTGGGAGTGGTCGTGCCGTTGACTCCTGCTGCCGCCGTAGCGCTCACGCCGCTGCTGGTCAGCGCGATGCCGCCGCCTCCGCCGCCGCCCGGACCGTGCTGATTACCGGGAAAGCTGCCGCCCGCGTCGGCCGTCGTGCCGTTGGCGCCGTTGACGTTGACGGTGATGCCGGTGAACGCGGTCGGTGAGGTCAAAATCACGGTTCCACCGGCGCCGCCTCCGCCTCCCCCGTCGTTGTTCGGCGCCAATCCCGTCGTGCCGTTGGCGTAAATCGTTGCGGGCGTACCGCTCACGTCCGCAAGCCGCATCAGCACGACGCCGCCTCCGACGCCTCCCGAACTTCCGTAGTTGTTGTACGAATTATTGTCCGAGTTGTTGTTGTTCGAGCCCGCACCGCCGCCGCCGCCCATGAACGCGCGCCCGACGGAAACCAAACCCGAAAGCGGTGCTCCGCCGCGTCCGCCGTCGTCAGCGCTGTTCGACGCGCTGTAGCTTCCCGCGCTGTGAACGCCGAGCACGGAGTACAACGACGTGTTGCCGCTGTAGTTGGGCGTCCACGGAAAACCGCCCTTGCCGCCCGCGCCGCCGTTCGAGCCGCCGCCGCCGCCGGTGTTCTGATCGTTGGCCGCCGGATCGTCGTCGGTGCCGCCGCCGCCTGCATTGCCCGGAGCGCCCATGCCCTGATCTCCGCCGCTATAGCCGTCGCTTGTGCCCGGCGTCGGATTCACCGTCGGCGCCGACGGCGTGCTTGGCGTGCTGAAGTTGGTGTAATAAAACGTTGCGCGCGGAGAGCCGACGATGCCTTCGCCCTTCGTTCCAAATGCCGGCTGACCGGCGTTCATCGCCGCGGAATCGGCGTAGTCCGTGTTGAGGACTGATGCCGGGCTGGTGCCGGAAACGGAAAACGCGCCGCCGCGAAAGCCATCGCCGGTTGCATAGACCGAAGCGCCGCCCAGATTCAGCGTCGAGGCCATGTCGAGCGCCGCGACGCCGCCGGTTTTTCCGTCCCAATATGCCGCTCGAAAGTTTCCCGAAAGCGTGGCGGTCGTGTACTGCGGGACGCGCACGATCTGATAGCGCTGATTGGTCGGCGTATTTTCGTAGTAGGAATTCAGCAAGCCGCCGCCGCTGCCGACGCCTTGCACCGTTACCGTGCTGCCGGCGATGCTTTTGACCGAGACATATTCATACAAACCGGCATTGCCGATCGACGTAAAACCGCTGCCGGTTCCGGAGCCGTCGCCGTACGATGAACTGTTGCTCGAATTGAACGTACCGTCTTGCATTTGAATGAGCAGCAGCTCGTCTCCGGCAACCGGTACGGTAGAAGCGCCGCCGCCCGCCGTGTCGATCGTGCCGAGATTGAAACTCGTCGAGCCTGCCGCCAGCGTGCCGGCCGGCGGCACCCAATACGTGTTCAAGCCTGCGCCCAGCGTGCCGCCTGCCACATAATTTCCCGGCGTGGTCGGACACGTGACGCCGGAAGCCGCGCGCGCAATCTGCACGCGCGCGCTGCCGTGCGGCGCGAACTGCATTGCCTGTGACGCAAGCACCAGCGCGACGGCTGCGCGCCGGAAAAATGGACGCGCCGCACGCTTCACGGCTTGCCCCAGCCGAAGACGCGATCGATCAGCGTCGTGACGGTGGCGTATACTCCGCGGCGCTGCGGCTGTCCGGTCAGCGTGGGATCCGCGCTTGTGGAGAAGTTGTACCCCGCAGCCAGCCGCGTTCCGGAGCCGATGCGATATCCCGCTTCGGCGGCAAAGTCGCCGGCATTCGCGCCCGCCACCTTGGCCGCGTTTATCGCGCGCACTTCCGCGCCGAGATCGAAACGCGCGCCTAAGCGTTGCGTGACCCGCATCGCGGCCAGCGAAGTATGCGCCATGTAATAGCCGTCGCCGCTGAGTTTGTACGCAAAGCGGCCGGCAATTTCAGTGGACGCCGTGATGCGAAACAATTCTTCGAGCGAAAGCACGTCCGCCGTACCTGCGGAGGCGCTGTAGCCGCCGGATTGGCGCTCGTAACCGAGTAGTGAAATGAAGCGATCGTCGTCGTCGGGGCGGTACGCCAGCGAAACGCGATCGTTGACGGCAAACAATCCGTTGCCGAACGTTTCGTCGAGCGTTCCGAGCATAGCAAGATTCGGGCCCAAATGCCCGGTCGCGCCGCCGGAAAGCGTCGTTCCTCCGCCGATCCCGCCGCGCGTCTGCAGCGATAACGATGCGCGAAAATCCTTGAGATCGGTGTAACTCAGGCCGCCGCCGAAGACGGTAAAACCTTCGGCGCCCTCACCGCTTGCGCGCGCGGATTGCATCGTCGCGTTCCCGCTCAGACGTTTACCGATCTTGAACGCTTGCTGTACGCCGAGCGCAGCATACAGATTCGCGCCGTCGGCAGTATCGGCGATCGTGTACGATGTGTCGATTGACGTGCCGCTGCCTACGGTACGTTCGATTCCAATCTGCGTCGAGCGCGATCCCATTGCCGGCGCGGTGTATGCGCTGGTGGCTTGCGCGAAGCTCGCAGCGGCGCCGCCGAGCAGTTCGCGCACGTAGATCTTCCCCTGCTTGGGCAAGTCGTAGGAAACTTCCGCAGAGGTTTGCGAAGGCAGCACCTGCGAGCTTCCCCCAGCGATGCGCCGTGCTGCACGCTCACGTTTAGGCGCCGCCCGGGCTTCCATTGCGCGCCGATTTGCAACTGCGCACCCGATCCGCTCACGCTTTGCGCGGGCGCCGCAGCTGCGGATATCGCGCCGGGCGCGTCGACTTGGCGCTGCGCTTGCAGCCCCAGCGTAAACGTCAGCACGTCGCTGACGAGTGTGCGCCACGATGCCGTCATGGTCTGTTGCAGGCTCTGCGCGGTACCACCGGTGTTGCGCTGCTGGCCCAGCGTCACGAGCAGATTGCCGCGGTTGCGGTTGAATGTGCGGCCGAGCGTCGCGGTCATGCTTTCCAAGCCGTTGACCGTGAAACCGCCGAAGGGATTGGCATATCCCGGGCCGGTGTTTTGGTAATTCAGCGCGATCTGGCTTCCCAGCACTCTATCGTTCAGCGAGAACGCTACCGCGCTTCCGCGCGAACCCGTCACGGCGTTCAAGCCGCCGGTATTGGGAACGATGCCGTTGCTTGACGCGTGGGAGAGCACCCATTCTCCGGCCGGCAAGGCACCGCCGAGCGTCTGCGTCAGCAGCGTGTAGTTCGAAGTCCCGGTGGCGTCGTTCATGTAGCCGACGTCGAGCGTCGTATGCCGAGCGCGGTCGATGGCATACCGAAAATCGAACCCCGTCGTCACCGAACGCGCGCCTTGGCCCTGGTACTGGTATTGCACTTGCAGCAACTGGGGGTTGAAGTGCGCATCGAACGGCAGCGGAACGTTGATGAAGCGCACCGTTCCGGTCGCGTAGTCGATCGTGTAGTCGACATTACGCAACAACGGCGTTTGCGAGAGAACCGCGCCTGTCGTGCGATTGATTGCGACCAGTGAAAGCATGTCCGAGCCGACGACGACGTTGGGATGCAGCGGTTGCAACAGCGAGGATAGTCCCGTCACCGGTACGCTGAACGACACGAACGCCATCGGATTGCGCGCGGTAAATGCGCTGAGGCGCCCACGTCCGGGCGCGCCGATGCCGATCTCGCCTTTGAGCCCGCTGAGCTGCTGCTGGTATTGCCCCACGCCCTGCGCATCCCCGACTTGCGCATCATATTGGCCCCACATGAGATTGTTGCGTCCGTTGTCGATGCGCGCGTATAGGCGATCGGTGGAGTGAAAATCGCTGTCCACCGTCGAGGAATCGCCATACGTCTGGTACGGGCGCTCGTCGGGATCTTGCACGTACGGCCCCAGCGAGGACGATTGCTGCAGTGGATTTTGCGATTCGTATGCAACCGTGAGCGCGGCTGCGCGTCCGACTTTTCCGCTGGCGAAAATACCGATGCGCTCCTTGCGCGCGCCCCCTCCGTCGTACTGCCCGTCGCCGTCCACCGCAGCCGGAACGCTCCCGGCACCGATCGATACGACGCCGTTGACCAGCGGCGCGCGCAGGTAGGGCGCAACGGTGAACGACTGCGTATCGCTGGCTTCGCCGACCACCGCCTGCACGTCGAGCGTGCCGGGCTGCAGCGATGCCGCGATCGGTATTTGGATGCGGCCGCCCTCTCCGAGTTCGTACCGGTCTTGCGGCTGGGAAGATGGGCTCACGCTCGCGGCTCGTGCCGGCGGCGCAGAAGGCGATGGTGCCGGAACTGCGCCGATTGCGCGGCCGATCGTCGCGGAGCCGGCGAGTACGCGTACCCGCACGTCGGCACCGGCCATCGCAGGGTGGTCCCATTGATCCAGCGCCTCGATCAGCAGGTACGCCTGCGTCTTGCCGTCGGCAACCAGACTGCCGAGCAGCGAGAGCTTTACGTGGGCGGCTAATCCGGGGCCAAAGACGGTCTCCGTTTGCGTTGTACCGCGCAGGCCATTCGCGCCGACGGAGGCGACCGCGATCGTGTTCGGACCCGGATGCAGCAAAACGCCGTAATAATCGTATTCGGTCATTCCGGTTTTCGCGATCGCCATGCGTCCGAGGTTGCGCGACGGTATGATGTCGCCGTTGACCCGCAGTTCCACGCCGGCTCCGTTGACGGTTTGCGCGACGACGCGCGTTGCAATGCTTGCGCTGGCAAAGCCGTCTTCCGGAAATAAAAAGCGAACCGGCATCGCCCCCGAAGCAGTAAACTGCAGGTGCTGCAAATCGGTGTATTGCTGGCTCTGCGGCTGTTCGTCGGCGCGCGTGAGAAACGAGCTCGCGGCGACGGCGCACAAGCAAATGAGCGCCATTCCCGCCGTTTGCAAAAACCGTGCGATTGCGTACATCACGGCGTGCCGCTCATTCCGAATTGCACGTCCTGCATGACGCCCTCGTCGAGGACGCCATGCACCAGCCGCTGCGTGGTTCCGCGAACGCCCGAGGGGAGCGTCGTTTCGTCGACTCGCAAAACGTGCATGCCCGGACGCGCCGCTGGAATCGTGAAACGCCCACGCGCGTCCGTAAGCACCGTGGTTCCGTCTTCCATGTACACGCGGACGCCTGCTAGGCCACGATCGCCGCGCGTGAAATCCCCGCTCTTACGAACATCGATGAACACGCGGCCGGTGATCACGTAGCGATCGCTCAGCGCGCCGCCGACGACCTCGACGTCGGCGTTGGCGGATGCGTTGACGTTGACGGTCGTTCCGGAAACGATCGCTTGGGCGGTGGCGGAATTGGCGAGCAGCGTTCCGGCGGCCACTGAGGGAAACACGACCGCGGCGTACGTCAGCGTGTGTTTGACGCCGGGCTGCAGCGATTCCAGCTTCCATGTCAACGTGCGGCCGCTTGTCGCGGGCTCTGCCGCGGCTCCGTCCAGACGCGCCGATCGCGTCGCGTACGCCTCTCCGGCCGGCAACGTGTCGATGATTACCGCGCCCGCCAGCGTGCCGTTCGACGCGTTTGCGACGTCGATCGCATAGGTAAGGCGATCGCCGGCCTGCGCGGTGGCTTGACTGACGCTCTTGTCGATGCCGAGCGTTTGCGCTTTGAACAGCGGAATGTTTCCGAAGAGCCCGAGAACGTTCTGCAGTGAAACGACGGAATTCGTGAGCGTGTAACCGCCCGCGCGCGCCAACGGCTCGCCATCGATCGCACTCGTCGCAACGTCGTAAAGCCCCGCGTTCGCCGTCGGCGTGAGCATGAGCCGAATGCGGCGACTGACGTATCCGGGCGCGGAAACGACGAGATACAACGTCGTTCCGCCCGCCGGGATATGCGAGGCGGACAGCGCGAAACCATACGTGCCGGCCGCACCGGAAACGCAGGGATTGTGCGGTAGCGCGACCACTGCGCCCGCAGCATCCAGCAACGAAATCGTTGCGCCGGCGACTGCCGCGTTGCCGTTTGCCGGATCGAACACCAGATCCGCCGTGCCGATCAAAACACCGGCTGCAGTCGTGTTCTGCGCTGAGACTCCGTCGGCGCTGACCTGCGCGACGTTGACATAGCTTGAGCCAAGCGGTAACGCGGAAGCGATTGCGGCAGCGAAGGAAACATCGACGGTTGCTCCGGCGGCGAGTGTGCCGACTCGGACCGTCAGCGTCTGGCCGGAAACGGCGACACTTGCCGCAGGTGAACCGTTGATCTTGACCGATGCCGCATCCACCGTGACGCCGGCGGGCAGCGTATCAGTGAACGTCGCGTCGGCTGCCGGCGTACCGCCGTAGTTTTTTGCGGTGATGTCGTACGTCACGCTGGAGCCGGACTGCGACTGCACGCTCTGCTGATGGTTCACCGTTTTGCTGATCGGCGCGCTTGGCGCGCTGGGCCCAGAGATGCTCGCTCCTGCCGCAGCCAGGAGCCACTGCTCGCCGGAATCGGACTGCGTGCCGTTCGCTGATCCTTGCGCAGTCGTTTGCGCGGTCACATGGACAGCGAAGCTGCTGCCGATCGCGATGCCCGCCGTTGACACGACGATTTGAACGGCTATGCTTTGACCGGGCTGCACGCTGGGAGAAACCGTCGAGCCCGGCGTCACGGGCACCAGGCCGGACGGCGTGACGAACGCCATCGAAACGAGTTGCCCTTTGTCTGCGGTAAACGCAGTAATGCGGTACGCATCCGGAATGTTGCTCGCATTCGTGATCACAAACGTGCGCGTGACGTTCTGGCCTGCGGGATAACCGTCCGTCGACGGATTGAGCGCGAATTCTTTCGGCGATACCGTGAGCGCCGAGATCGCCGCAACGGCTACCGCGAGCACGTTCGAGCTCTCTTGATAACTATTGCCGCGATTGTCTTGCCACGTCGCTGAGGCAGCATTGAGGATCTGCGTGCCGGCTGCGGGATCGGGCGAACCGGCGCGCGCTAGGTGGCCGCGGCCCTGCGCGAGTGCGCACAGGACGGCGGCAATCAGAACGAATCTGGTGCATGCTGCTCTCACGCCGCAGCGCCGGTCGTTACTTGACCTTTGTGGCGAACATCAGCACGCCGTAGTGCTGCGGCGCCAGGTTCGGATCCGTCGAGGGAACCGAATCGGTGAACGAGGTCTGTCCGGGCGTGTTGCCGGTAAACGTCGCGCTCGGCGAGGTATCACCGCACTCCTTCGTGATCACGCCGCACGATGCGGCCATCGCCGAGATCGTCAGCCCGGATTGCAGCACCGATGCGGGCGTGGCCGGATCGTACAGACCGCCCGTGTACGTCGCCCAGTTGCTGCCGGTTGCCGCGCCGTTCTCCGTGATGGCGAAGTTGCCGCTCACCGCCAAACTCGCCGAAGCGGGCTCCGCCGGTGAACCGCTCGCCGTGGACGGAAGCGTGTTCATGTACATGACGGCGTACACGATCGTTCCGCCGGGACACACGCCCAGCGAAGGCAAACCGCCGCTGATGCTTCCCGAACATCCGCCGCCGCTGCCGATCGTCGCCGTCTTCACCAGTTCCATGAATCCGCCCGGCATTACGACGTGCCACGTATCGTTATAGTAGACCGTTGGCGCGCTTGTGGCGGCAACGCGTACCTGCACGAATTGCGGTTGAAACAGATACGGAGCGCTCCCACCGCCGGTCGTTTGATACGTAACGCAGTATTGAATCGTCGAACCGTGCACGATCGTGCCCAGCGGGTACACGCCCGATGCGGGCGTCGAGGTATTGGAACACGCGCCGGATCCATACGTCACGCTGCTCACCGTGAGCGATGCGGGAAGCGTGGGAAACGTGAGCTGAAACGCTTGATCCTGCGTGCCGGGATTCTTTACCGCGCTGGTGACGACGGTTGATAATCCGCCGCTGATGCGGATACCATAGGTCATCGGCGATGCCGCCGGACTCGGCGTCACGGCAACCTCGGTATAGTCGTCCATGTTGTCCGTTGCTGCGCACGTCGGTTCGGTCGTCGGCGCAACGGTCGGCCACGCGTTGGGCATCGGGCTCCAGGTGGGATACGGCACCGGTTGCGCGTTGTTGAAACACCCTTGCGCGTCAGGCTGCGCCAGCGGACCGTTGAAGAGCGAGGGCGCGCTGATCTGCGCCGTGTTCGAAAGCCCCGGGCCCGGCGAACTGGGAACCGGCGGCGGCGTCGTCAGCGGCACGCTCGGATCTCCCGGCGTTCCGGTTCCCGCGGGCGGATTGCTGCCGCCTGCGCCGCACGACGTCGGCGTCGTGTTGATGCCGGGTCCCTCGATGCAGCTCTTGTTGTCGCCGGCGGGAGCGACGACGATGTTGTTGACGGTTTGGCCTCCATCGATGGGACCGAGTTTCATCGTCCAGCCGATTTGCGCGGACGCAACAGCCACGGAGCCCGGACCAGTAGTGGGTGCCGGCGTTGGATTGGCCGGTAAACCGACGCCCGACGCGTTGCCGCTCAGAAATACGCCCACGTACGCGGTTCCGGCAGGGAACCCGCCGCCGCCGTACACCGTCCATCCCGTCTTGGCTGTGGTATCCGCGGTATAGACCATCTTCACGGTCTCACCCGCACTGAGCGGCTGCGGCCCGGGCGAGGGCGACATCGATACGACGGGCAACGGTGTGGTCGCGCCAATCGGAACCTTGTCCGAAATCAACATGCCCGGGCCCGAGAGGGCCGAGCCGCAAACCAATACGTGCGCGCCGCACGCAGTTCCGTAATCGTTGACGTAGTTCGCCGGTGAATTGCCGCCGTTATTGGCAGTGATCAAATACGTGACCGTGCCGTCCGACGCAACCGGATTCGGGCTCTTCTGCACGTCGACGCGTTCGTCGGCGATGATCGGATCGTTGTATTGATTGGTAGCCCACACGGAACTTGCGGTGCCGTATCCGGTTCCGGATCCGTTGTACGAAATCTGCGCTTCGACCGCAGAGTTTACCGTGCCCGTACCGTTGGCCTGATAATTGATCGCGATGTTTACCACGCCGCCTACTGCAGTCGCGCAGCTTGCGCTCGCGAGATCGGCATTGAGGGCCGTGAGCGTCGCGACCGTATCGTTGAGGCTCGCGCAGCTGACGGTATAGCTCACACCCGTCTGCGGACCTGAAATCGACGTGCCGTTGTTGGAAGGAGGCAACGGCGTTGGGCTCGCTTGTGATGCGGTCGCCAGCGTGAAGTTGCCGGCGGCGTTGCCGGTATTCACGAGCGTGTACACGTCAGCGAGCGAATTGCCCGGTACGGGAGATGCGGCCGGCGTGAGCCCGTTACTCGTCACCGCACCGGCGGACGTCCCATTGTTGCTGAGCACCACCAGGGAAGGTGCGTTCTGAACGTATACGACGACGGTGTTGGATTGAATGTTGTACGTGTTCGTGCCGTCACTGTACGTTGCCGAAGCCGCGTTGGTGATCTGCGTGCCGGGCGCGGTCGTCGAAGCCGGCGTCGGCGCGCTCGAGGCACTTGGGACCGGGGTGGGAGTAGCGGCTATCGCCGGCAGGTACGAGGCATGACGCGTAAGCAGCAGCGCGAGCGCACAGGAAAAAACGAAAAGCGCGAATGAGGCGCGCAGTAGATGACGCTTCATTTGGAATTGGTCCTGTGGCCGTTCACGCGGGCTTCAAAGGAGTACACGAACGTACCGTGGGGACGAAGCGGTATGTGCGAGACCCAACGGATCGCCTTGTAAAGCGAGGGATCCGCGGCCTTCCTCACGCTGCCTTTGCGCGTTTTGAGCGCGACCGCGGGCCTCGCGGCCCACGTTTTTCCGTCGACCGTAAACTCGACCGCGGCGCCCTCGTCTTTAGCGCTGCCCACGACGTAGCTCATGTGCGCGGGAATCGGATCGCTAGGGGTGAGCTTGTATGCGGCGGAGTTTCCGGTGTTGGTGGCCTTGATGATGAAGCGCACGCGGTCGCCGGCTTGCACCGGACGTGAACCCAGCGGAGCAGCTGCTGCGTGGCTCTGGCCGGCTGGGAGCAAAAATGCGCTCAAACGAAGCTGAACTTGCGGGCTCGCTTGCGCCGCACTCGCGAATGCACAAGCGAAAAGGCAGACGGCTATAACGGCGCGTCCGAATCTCATACTAATCCCCAACGAAGCGGCGAGCACGGTGCTCGCCCGTTACCTCGTTGTTACGTCTATCGGTGGAAATGCGGACGATTCCAAACCGTCCGATCCAATTCTTTACCTCGAGAGCGGCAGCACGTTGCTCGGCGTAAGGGGATAGAACGTCATCACCACGATGAGCACCGCGCAGATCGCGAGGCTTACGTAGGCCAGTGGAGCGCGTCCGTACACCGCCGGGTGCAGCGGCGCGCGGCGATCGTACATCAGCCGGATTACCTTGAAATAGGCGTACAGCGAAATGGCGGTACCGGCAATGAGCAATCCGGCGAGCCACGAGAAGCCCGCGCTCACGTTCGTCGATAGAATCAGAATTTTTCCCAAGAACCCTGCCGTCGGCGGAAAGCCCGCAAGCGCCAACAGAAAAAACGTCATTGCGGCGGCGAGCGCCGGACGCCGCTGCGCCAGTCCGTGGAATGAGGCAATTTGCGAACCTTCTTCTTTGCTCGTCGAGCACAGCGCGACGACCGCAAAGGCGCCCAGGTTCATGAACATGTACGCGACGAGATAGTAGATCGCGTAGCGTACTCCGAGCGCCGTTCCACCGGCAAGCGCCGCAACGATGTATCCGATCTGCGCGATGCCCGAATACGCGAGCAGTCGTTTCATGTCGGTTTGCGCCAGCATGCCCACGTTGCCGGCGATCATCGAAATGCCCGCGATGATGAAAAACGGAACGAGCAGCGCATGCGAGGTGCCCGCAGGCAGCGTCGCGTACGCGAAGCGCGCAAAAACTGCGAGCGTTCCGGCTTTGGTTACGACGCTCATGAACGCCGTTACGGGCAGCGGCGCGCCTTCGTACACGTCGGGCGCCCACACGTGAAACGGCACGAGGCTCAGTTTGAATGCCAGTCCGACCAAAAACAGTCCGCCGCCGATCCAGTAGAGCGGACTTGCCGCGGCCGCCGGCACGGCGAGACTCGCAAGCGTCACGCTGCCGGTCGCGCCGAAGAGCATTGCCATTCCAAAGAGCAAAAATCCTGAAGCGGTCGAGGAGAGAATCAAATATTTCAGCGCGGCTTCGCGGGCAGTGGGCCGCTCGGCCAAACCGCACAGGCAGTACAAGGCCAGCGAAAGCAGCTCCAGCCCCAAAAAGATCGTCATGAGATTCGCCGCGCCGGCCATCAACATCGCACCCGCGGTGCTCCACAGCATCAGCGCAGTGGAGCCGGCGATCCGATCTTCCCGATCCGCCGTGCTGTACAGCACCAGCGAGAAGATCGCCGATATGACGATCACCTCTTCCAAGACGATGGCGAAGCCCCCCAAGACGAATCCACCGCCGAACGCATCGTACGCGTGCGGATACGTCAAGCCCGCGTACGTGCCGGCGGCGATCAATCCCGCAATGGCGATGAGCATCGAGACGTAGCGGTTCGCGTGCGTTCGAGCCAACAAATCGGCGAGCAGGACAACCAGCGCCGTGCTGCCGACGATGAAGAGCGGCGCAACGGCGATCCAGTCTTGGGCCGTATACGGATTAACGATCACGGTTGTCATCCGGAGCTTGTTCTATGTCACCCTGAGCCTGTCGAAGGGTTTTGTCACCCTGAGCCTGTCGAAGGGTTTTGTCACCCTGAGCCTGTTGAAGGGTTTTGTCACCCTGAGCCTGTCGAAGGGTTTTGTCACCCTGAGCCTGCCGACGGGTTATGTCATCCTGAGCTTGTCGAAGGGTCTTGTCACCCTGAGCCTGCCGAAGGGTTATGTCACCCTGAGCCTGCCGAAGGGTTATGTCACCCTGAGCCTGTCGAAGGGCTATGTCACCCTGAGCCTGTCGAAGGGCTATGTCACCCTGAGCCTGTCGAAGGGCTATGTCACCCTGAGCCTGTCGAAGGGCTATGTCACCCTGAGCCTGTCGAAGGGCTATGTCACCCTGAGCCTGTCGAAGGGTTTTGTCACCCTGAGCCTGTCGAAGGGCTATGTCACCCTGAGCCTCTCGAAGGGCTATGTCACCCTGAGCCTCTCGAAGGGTTATGTCACCCTGAGCCTGCCGAAGGGTTATGTCACCCTGAGCCTGCCGAAGGGTTATGTCACCCTGAGCCTGTCCAAGGGTTTTGTCACCCTGAGCCTGTCGAAGGGCCACCGTGCTGGTCAACGCATGGGGATACACGCCCACGATCACGAGCGCTGCCAGCAGCGGAGCTATCGCCAAACCTTCGAGCCACGTCAGATCGCGGCGCTGCGGAATGTCGTTGACCGGCGGACCGTTGATGACGTCCTGCAGCAAGCGCAGCATGTACGCAGACGCAATAACGATCGGAATGAGCGCAATCAGCGCGGGCCAGAAGTATCCGCTTTTGAAGACGCCGCTCAAAATGACGAGCTCGCCGACGAATCCCGCCAAACCCGGCAGCCCCAGGGCAGCGAGCGCCGCAATTGTGAACGCGCCCGCCAGCATCGGATTGGCTCTGCCAAGGCCGCCCAGGCGCGTCAGGGAGCGCGTGTCCTCGCGCTGCTCGATATATCCCAAAACCAAAAAGAGCGCTGCGCTGAAGAGGCCATGCGCAATGATGTACACGACTGCGCCCTGCAGCGCGACGGGATTGAAGCTGAATATCGCCAGCACGATGAGGCCCAAGTGCGAGAGCGAGGAATAGGCCACGATGCGCTTAGAGTCCGTCTGCACCAGCGCGATGAACGCACCGTACAGCAGCGACACCAGCGCGGCGACGATGAAAATCCACCTCCACTGCATCATCGCGGACGGCATAAAGGGCAGCGTGATCACCAGCAGTCCATACAGGCCGGCTTTGGACTGAACGGAACTCACGACGCTGACCATGGCCGGCGGCGAATCGACGTACGTCGCCGGCATCCACGTATGCAATGGAAACAGCGGTGTCTTCACGGCGAACGCGACGGCGAAGCCGGCGAAGATCCATGCGGCCCACCCGCCGATCAGCGGGTGAGCGCTCGTGCCAATCACGTCGGTCGACCCATAGATGACGCCGAATGCCGCCGTTGCAAGCAGCAGCAGCAGACCGCCCGAAAAATTATAGATCAGATAGCGCCACGCCGTTTCCCGATGCTCGCCCCAGCCTACCAGCGCGAAAAACGGCGGAATGAGCATCAGATCCCAAAACAGCGCGAACGCCAAGATGTCACGCGCGGTGAACAGGCCCATCATCGTGCCTTCGAGCATGAGGAGCAGCGCCACCATCGTGCGCGTCTGCGCCATGTTGGTCGCCAGCACGGCGCAAAACGTGCACAGCGCCAGCAGCAGCACGAGCCACAGCGAGAGGCCGCCCCACGCAAAGTGCAGCGACGCGATAAACGGACGCGAAAGCCAATGCCCCGCGAAGGTGCCGTCGCTTCCAATAGCGAGCGGTAAGAAGAATGTTACCGCTGCGACGATGCAGCCGATCGTGCGGCTGAGCCGGCGATCCGTGCGCGGTATGAAAAAGAGCGCGCAGCCCACGACGATCGGCAGCAGGATGAGTACGAGCGCCATCAGCGCAGCGATCCTTCCACCGCATAGTACACGGCAAATGCCGCAGCTCCGAACACGATCACCAGCGCATAGGCCCGCAGCAAACCGGTTTGGAACGCGCGCATCGTTCCGCCCAGCACGCGATTGGTTATCACGATCTCGCGCACGACTCCGTCGATTACGTGCGGGTCCAGCCAGCGCCCGAAAAACATGCCGAGTTGCTGCGCCGGTCGGACGAACGCGCCCTCGATGAAGTCGTCGAAATAATAGAGGCGCACCAGAACTTTGGGCAATTCTTCACTCTCGCGTTTGAGGCGCTCGGGCGCGTGCGCGAGCGCCTCGCGCGTCATGTAGCGCGCGTATGCCAAACCGAAGCCGGCCAGCAGCATGACGACGGCTAGACCGGTGGTAATCCCTTCACTAATCGTCGTCGGCGGAAGCGTTTCGCGCGGAAACGAGCTCGCGAAGAAGCGTGCCCACGGCGAGGCGGGACCGATCATGATGTATCCGGCGGCGAACGAGAAAAATCCCAAGATTGCCACCGGCAGCGCCATCAGCCAAGCAGGCGCGTGCGCGTGCGTTGCGTCGCCTTCCGCATGCGGCTCGTGCGTTTCGTGCGCGATCGCGGCCGAAGAACCCGCGACGCCGCTCGCGATTCCAAGCGCAGCCGGCTCGATATCCCCGCGGTGCGCGCCAAAAAACGTCACAAAAAACAAGCGGAACATGTAGTACGCCGTGATGGCGGCCGTAATCAGCGCGACCGCCCACATCCACGTGTATCCGTGTTCGAGTGCGCCGAAGATGACTTGATCCTTGCTGAAATAGCCAGAGAATCCCGGTACGCCGCTGATCGCCAGCACTGCGGCGCCCATGGCCCAAAAAGCCACCGGCGTGCGCGTGCGCATGCCGCCCATGCGGCGAATGTCTTGCTCGTCCGCAAGCTCGTGAATGACGATTCCCGATCCCAAGAACAAACATGCTTTAAAGAACGCGTGGGTGAAAAAGTGCGCGACCCCGGCGGTATACGCGCCCACGCCCACGCCCATGATCATGTAGCCGATCTGCGACATCGTCGAATACGCGAGGATGCGCTTGATATCCCATTGCGCTACGCCGAGCGTCGCACCGATTAGCGCGGTCAGGCAGCCCACCGTTCCCACCAACGTTTGCGCGTCGTGAGAAGCGCTCCAAAGCGGCGCGCAGCGCGCCACCAGATACACGCCCGCGGTGACCATCGTCGCGGCGTGGATCAGCGCGGAAACCGGCGTGGGGCCTTCCATCGCGTCGGGCAGCCACGTGTGCAGGGGAATCTGCGCCGACTTGGCGGCCGCGCCGATGAACAGAAAAACGCACGTCCAAAACAGCCACGGATCCAGCGCGTGCGGATTGGCGAAGACGTTCGCGAACGTAAGCGATCCGACGCGCGAAAACATGATGAAGATGGCAAACATAATGCCGACGTCGCCCACGACGTTGATGACGAAGGCCTTGCGTGCCGCCGCGACGGCGGACGGCTTGAAGAACCAGAACCCGATGAGAAAGTACGATGCCAGACCGACCAAACCCCAACCCACGAGCAGGCCGACGAAGTTATCGGAAAGCACGAGCGTGACCATCGCGAAAACGAAGAAGTTCATGTAAGCGAAGAAGCGCGCGCTCGCGGCATCGGTCCACATGTAGCCGATCGAGTACAAGTGGATCAAAAACCCCACGCCGGTGATGATCAGTAGCCAAATGAGAGAGAGCGGATCCAGCAGCAAGCCAAAATCGAAGCCTGCCAGCCATGTGAACAGGTGCTGGTGAGCGCCCAGCACGGAGCCGCTCTGCTGCATTGCCAGCCCCCACGCGGCCACGGTTGCCACGAAGGAGCACCCCACCAACGCGCTGCCGACGACACCCGACATCCGCTTGAGCTGGGGTCCAAACGCCCAGCACAACACCGCGCCAAGCAGCGGCAGCAGCCAGATGACGAACAGGACGGGATAACTCCCGTCGATTCCCATTTGGTGCTGACTCACGCAGTCACTCCGCGGTCGTTCAAGTTTTTTATCTCCGTAAAGTGCGACATTTTTGCGCGGGACAGAACGTTCGCTTCAAAACTCGTTTCCGCAAAGGTGCGCCGTAGCGCCCTTCGACAAGCTCAGGGTGACAAAATTTGTCATGGTGAGCTCGTCGAACCATGGCTGAGCGAAGCCGAAGCGGGTGACAAAACTTGTCATGGTGAGCTTGTCGAACCATGGCGGAGCGAAGTCGAAGCGGGTGACAAAATTTGTCATGGTGAGCTTGTCGAACCATGGCTGAGTGAAGCCTAAGCGACTGACAAAATTTTTCGTGGTGAGCTTGTCGAACCATGGCTGAGCGAAGTCGAAGCGAGTGACAAAATTTGTCATGGTGAGCTGTCGAAACGGTGACAAAATTTGTCATGGTGACTGTCGAACCATGGCGGAGCGAAGTCGAAGCGGGTGACAAAATTTGTCATGGTGAGCTTGTCGAACCATGGCTGAGCGAAGTCGAAGCGGGTGACAAAATTTGTCATGGTGAGCTTGTCGAACCATGGCTGAGTGAAGTCGAAAGCGGGTGACAAAATTTGTCATGGTGAAGCCTTGTCGAACCATGGCGGAGGGAAGTCGAAGCGGGTGACAAAATTTGTCATGGTGAGCTTGTCGAACCATGGCTGAGCGAAGCCGAAGCGGGTGACAAAATTTGTCATGATGAGCTTGTCGAACCATGGCTGAGCGAAGCCGAAGCGGGTGACAAAATTTATCATGGTGAGCTTGTCGAACCATGGCTGAGCGAAGCCGAAGCGCCGACCCTTCGACAAGCTCAGGGTGACATAGCCCTTCGACAAGCTCAGTGTGACATAGCCCTTCGACAAGCTCAGGGTGACAAAATTTGTCATGGTGAGCTTGTCGAACCATGGCTGAGCGAAGCCGAAGCGCCGACCCTTCGACAAGCTCAGGGTGACATAGCCCTTCGACAAGCTCAGGGTGACATAGCCCTTCGACAAGCTCAGGGTGACATAGCCCTTCGACAAGCTCAGGGTGACAAAATTTGTCATGGTGAGCTTGTCGAACCATGGCTGAGCGAAGCCAAAGCGACGACCCTTCGACAAGCTCAGGGTGGCATAGCCCCGCAGCGAACGCACGCGCAGTCATCCTTTCATCAAAGCCACTTCGTCGACGTCGACATTGGGCGTGCTCCGAAACACGGCCACGATGATCGCCAAGCCGATCGCCGCTTCGGCCGCGGCCACCGTAATGACGAGAAAGGCAAAGATGTGCCCGTCGTTATTCAGCCATGCGCGCGCGAATGCGAGAAACAGCAGGTTTGCCGCGTTCCACATCAACTCGATGCTCATGAGCATGATGAGCGGATTGCGCCTGAGCAGCACGCCCGCTACGCCAACGGCGAATATCACCAGCGATAGGCTGATGTAGTTCACCAGCGCGACGGGCAGAAGGCCTTCGTGCGGCATGCGCTATTCCTCGCCTGCGCGCAAGATCGCCTCACGCATTTCGCGTTCCACCAGACGCGCGCGTTTCCGCGTGGGAACGTGCGGAGCGGCATCGCCCGCGAGTAAAATCACGCCGATGACCGCAACCATCAAAATGAACGCCGTGATCTCGAACGGCAGCAGATTCGTCGTGAACAGTGCCCTGCCGAAATCGCTCACGGAGCCGAAAACGTTGGCCGAGCCTACCGGTCCCGCGACTGACCGCCCCAGTGGTTGCGACGGATGACCGGTCGGAACGTGCGCGACGGCGAAGATCAGAAATCCGAGGATGACGAGGACCCCGAATACGGCCGGTCCCGCAATGCGCGGCAAGCGGTTAGGTCCCACGCTGAACGGCGTGACGCCGCTGGAAAGCAACGCGATCACGAATACGAACAGCATGAGAATCGCGCCGCTGTACACGATGATTTGAATGACCGCGAGAAATTCCGCTGACAGCGAAAAGTACACGATCGCGAGTGCGGCAAAGTGCACGAGCAGTCCAACGACGCTGTAGACGGCCTTTTGGGCGGTAACGACGAAGATCGCGCTGACGATGAGGACGAAAGCCAGGATGTAAAACGCGATCATTCCTCGGCAAGCCCTTTTGTCTGCGTCTTGAGCACCGTGCCGCGCCAGGTGGCGTCGTACCCTTCGCGCCAGTCCGAAGTGGACTTGATCTCCGCGACGCGGCCCAAATCCGACGGAATGCCGTTGGGGCGATCGTCGGGCGCCGTTCCGACGCCGGCTTCCGGCGGCACCAAGAGCCGATCCTTTGCATAGATCAGGGACCCGCGGCGATATTCGGACATCTCGAAGCGCGGCGTGAGAACGATCGCGTCCGTCGGACACGCCTCCTCGCACATGCCGCAAAAAATGCAGCGCAGCTCGTCGATCTCGTACCGCGCCGCGTAGCGCTCTCCCGGCGAGCGCCGGTCGTCCGGCGTGTTCTCGGCGCCGATCACCGTAATGGCATTCGCCGGACAAACGCTGGAACAGAGCTCGCAGCCGATGCAGCGTTCTTTGCCGTCGGCGTAGCGGCGAAGTTCGTGAAGCCCATGAAACCGCGGAGCGTGTTTCTTCTTCTCCGACGGATACTGGATCGTCGGCTTTTTCGTAAACATGAACTTGAACGTCACGGCCAGTCCTGCAAGCAGCGCGCCGACGTTATACAGATTCTTACGAGCCATGCGAAATCTTTGCCCTATCCCGTGACCGCGACGATGACGGCCGTCACGATGAGATTGACCGTCGCGACCGGCAGCAGCACTTTCCACCCGAACGCCATCAAGCGGTCGTACCTAAAGCGCGGAAACGTCGAGCGCAACCAGATGTAAAAAAACATGAACAGCGCGACTTTGGCGAGAAACCACACGATGCCTGGGATCATCGTCAGTCCCCCGATCGCGTTCCACCCGCCCATGAACAGCAAGGTCGCGATGCACGAGACCGTGAGCATGTTGATGTACTCCGCGATGAAGAATAAGCCGAAACGCAGTCCCGAGTACTCGGTATTGAATCCGCCGACTAATTCAGCATCCGCTTCGACCAGATCGAACGGCGCGCGATTGGTTTCCGCAACGGCAGTGATAACGTAGATCGCAAAGCCGACGAACTGCGGAATGAAATACCACAACCGGGCTTGTCCGTTCACGATGCCGACCAACGACGTGGTGCCGGCCAAAATCAGCACGCCGACGAACGACATGGACATCGCGAGCTCGTAACTGATCATCTGCGCAGTCGCGCGCACGCTGCCCAGCAACGGATATTTGGAGCCGGAGGCCCAGCCGCCCAGTGAGATGCCGTAGACGCCGACCGACGTGAGCGCCAAAACGAACAAGATTCCGGCGTTGACGTCGCCGATCGCCCAGACATTTCCGGGAGCCGGCTGCGAGAACGGGATCACCGCATACACCGCAAATGCCGTCAGCAGCGAGATAAACGGCGCCAAACGGTAGATCAGCGGGTCCGCCGTTTTGGGCGTGAGGTCTTCCTTCAAGATCAGCTTGACCGCGTCGACCGCGGGCTGCAGCAATCCCCACGGCCCGACGCGATTGGGTCCAGGACGCAGCTGCATCCACCCCATGATCTTGCGCTCGAACAGCATCGCGTATGCGAACGTCGTGATGACGACGAAGAGCAGCACGACGCATTTGATTAGCACGACCCACCATAGGGCCGCAGCAGGCGTCCACCACGCGGTGCTCACCGCGCGGCGGCTTTCTCGAGATTTCGCGCGTTGCGCACGCGCGCGCGCCGATGTTCCGCCGAGATATTTGCCGGATCGTCCGGAAGACCGTCGATCAGCACCACGATGCCGTCGGCAAGATTCGGGCGTATCTCGACGAGCAGATCGTGCATGACCGTGCCGTTTTCTCCAATCGACAGATCGATGTACGTACCGTTCGCAAGGCCGAGCCGTTGCGCATCGTTCGGGGAAAGGGCCGCCTGCGGCAACGGCCGCAGTTCCGCGATTCGATCGTCGTGCGCGCTGGTGCCGCCGCCGGCAAAGATGCGCGTTTCCGGCAGTACTTCGAAGTCTTCGCCGGCGTCATCCGTCGATTGCGGTTCGTCGCTTTGGCTTTGGACGAGCACGACTCGCGCAAACCGCTCGTCGCCCATGCCGAACGTTTGCGCCGCGCCGGCGGAATGTGCCATGACGCTCGCTACCAGCTCTTCAACCGGCGGCGTCTGGACGCCCAAACGATCCGCCAGCGCGAGCAGCATCTCAAAATCGGTCAACGTTCCCGGCGGCGTTTGCAGCGACACCGCAGCGTTGACGGACAGCACGTCGCCCGCCAAATTCGTCGTCGTTCCGATTTTTTCAAACGGTCCCCGCGCCGGCAAGACGAGCGTTGCAAGCTCGGCCGTCTGCGTCATGAAGAGATCGCTGACGACGACGAAGGGCACTTTCGCGATCGCTTCGCGCACGTACGCTGCATCGGGAAAGTGCAATGCCGGATTGGCCCCCACGATGCACAGGACCGCCATCGCGCCGTCGTGCGCCGCTCCGAACATCGCGCTGGTATCCATGCCCTCGTCCACCGGCGTATATCCCGGACCGAAGTGGGGCAGCATGCCCATCGCTTCGGCGCCCCGCGCATTTGGCTGCTCGCCCGTGATGTAGGTTAAAATATCGAGTTGCGCATCGAGCGCGGAAAGCAGCGCATTGGCCGCCGGCAGATCGATCCCGTCCCACACGACGGCGATGCGCCGCGCATTGGGGGGCAGTGCAGCAACCGCGTCCGCGACGTTCGCAACGTCGACGAACGGAATGGGCGGCGGATACGGCCGCTCGCGCGAGGCGATGCGAATCACCTTCGCGCCTTTTTGGAACGCCGCTTTGCGCACGCGCAAGTCCATGATGGGCGCGCGCTCGCTGGGCGATTCGCCGACGAGCATGACGGCATCGACGCTTTCCAAGTCGACGAGCTTCCCGGAGTTGCGGCCGGGAGTAGCTTGCCGCTGCCGCCCGGCACGCCAGTCGAGATTGCGCACGTTTACGCTGCGAAAGACGTGCTGCAGCAGAAACGCTTCCTCGTTCGTTAACCGGCCACCACCGATGACGCCGACCGTGTTCGGATTCGCGCTCACCGCTTCTCGAATAGCCGTCGCGCAGAATGCGATCGCATCGTCCCAGCCGATCGCCGTCCAGCGGCCGTCCTTTTTGTAGAGGGGCTGCGTGATGCGCTCGATGCTTTCGTAAAACCCGACGTTGTAGCGGCCGCGGTCGCACAGCCACGTGTCGGAGATTGCATCGTCGCTCTGTACCGACATCGTGCGCATGACGCTGCCGACGCGCGCGTCGACGTGCATTTGGCAGCCAACCGCGCATTGCAGGCACGACGTGGTCGTGCGACGCAAGTCCCAAGGTCGCGACTTGAAGCGATACGTCTTTGACGTAAGCGCTCCGACCGGACACAGTTCCGTGACGTTCCCGGTGAAGTTGTGGCGATACGGCTCGTCCGTTGCCGTCGCGATAATATCGTGCACGCCGCGATCTTTGAGGACGAGCTGACGGTCCCCCACGATGATGTCGTCGAAGCGCACGCAGCGCTGGCACACGACGCAGCGTTCTTCGTCCAGCACGATCGTGGGACCGAGATCCACGGCCTTCGGTTTGGCGATTTTCGGATCGGCGCTGCGCGAATAGCCTTGGCCGTAGGCCATCGCGTAGTCTTGGAGATCGCATTCACCGCCCTTGTCGCAGATAGGACAATCCAGCGGATGGTTTTTCAAATACAATTCCAGAACCGCCCGCCGGCCGTCGGCCGCTTTGGGGCTCTGCGTGTGCGCGACCATGCCGTCGGTGACCGGCGTGTTGCAGCCGATCTGGAGCTTCGGCATTCCTTCGATTTCGACCAGACAAATGCGGCACAGACCCGCCGGACCCATTTTGGTGTGATAACAGTACACCGGAATCTCCCGCCGGATCTGTTTGGCGGCTTCGACGAGCAGCGTGCCTTTGGGCACTTGCAGCTGCACGCCGTCGATCGTGAGCGTAACCAAACTCTCCGCAGTCTTATCGGGCATCGCCGGCTCCTACCGCGAGCGAATCGTCGCTGATCACGCGGGCCTCGAACTGGTCCGGAAACCGCTTGAGCACCGAGGCCAGAAACGGTTCGATGGAATCGCCGAGCGCGCACAAGTTAATTCCCGTGATCTCATGGCTGACGCTGCGCAGCATGTCGAGATCCGATTGCAGGCCGCGCCCTTGAACGAAGCGATGCAGCACCGTTTCCAGCCAGTGACCGCCTTCGCGGCACGGCGTGCACTGGCCGCACGACTCGTGCGCAAAGAATCGCACCAGGTTGTACGCGGCCGCGACAAAGTCGGTCGTGTCGTCCATGACGACCATGGCGCCCGAGCCCAGCATCGAGCCCGCCTTCGTCATCGACTCGTAATCGTACGGAAGATCGAGATGCTCCTGGAAGATGCACGCCGACGATCCGCCGCCCGGTTGAATCGCCATGAGCGTACGTCCGGCGTTCAATCCTCCGGCGATCTCCAGGAGTTCGCGCACCGGCGTGCCCATGGGAACCTCGTAATTGCCTGGGCTGCGCACGTGCCCGCTGATGGAAACGATCTTGTAGCCTTTGCTGCGCTCGCTGCCTACGGACGCGAACCACTCGGCGCCGCGTTCCAGAATCGGCACCAAATATGCGAGCGTCTCGACGTTGTTCACCACCGTCGGCATGCCGTAAAGGCCCGCGACTGCAGGGAACGGCGGTTTCAAGCGTGGTTCGCCGCGCTTACCTTCCAGCGAATTAAGCAGCGCCGTTTCTTCTCCGCAGATGTAAGCGCCCGCGCCGCGGTGCACGGTTACTTCCAAGTCGTAGCCGGTGCCCAGCAGATTCGTGCCGACAAAGCCGGCGTCACGCGCCTGCGCCAGCGCCTGCATGAAGACTTGATGCCCGAGCTTGAATTCGCCGCGAATGTAGATGTACGCGTGACGGCATCCGATGCCGTATGCGCCCAGGAGCATGCCTTCCAATACCAAGTGGGGCGCTTCTTCGAGCAGCATGCGATCCTTGAACGTGCCGGGTTCGGCTTCGTCGCTGTTGCAGACCAAATATCGCGGATTGGCATTGCCCGGCAAGAACGACCATTTCTTACCGGTCGGAAAACCCGCGCCGCCGCGCCCGCGTAAGCCGGACGCATTGCAGATATCCAGCACCTGCTGGGGTGTCATCGTCTTGAGCGCACGCGCGAACTGTTCGTATCCGCCGCGCTTGCGGTACACGGCGATGTCGCGCAGATCCGCTTCGCCGATGCCTGCCGTAAGGACTTTGACGACCGGCATCAGTGCTGCTCTCCATCCGCGAGCACTTGTGAGATCGCAGGCTCGATGTTGGCGAGCCGCTCCTTCGTGCGGCCCCGCAAACGCGGCTCCTGTGCGATCAGCCGGTCGAGCATGATCACGCCGTCCTTGTCCAAGCCGCCGGCATTGTTGGGATCGGGTTGATCGACGGCGCCGCCGGACTTATCTCCGTAGGCGACCTGCAGATCTTGATTCAGACTCCACGTGTGCTCCGGAACCTGCGTTTGCGGCATGGGCGCGACCGAGAACGTTCCGGCGCGCATCGCGTCGAGCATTCGATCGACGTCCGCCGGCGTGAGATCGTAAAAAAACTCCAAATTTACCTGCATGCAGGTGGCGCGATCGCACGCCGCCAGACATTCGACTTCTTCGTAGGAGAAAACGCCGTCGCGAGTGGTCTGCAGATGTCCGATTCCGAGCTTCTCGCGAAAGTACGCGTGAATGTTTTCTGCGCCGCCGAGCTGACACGCGAGGCCGCGGCATACCTGAAGCATGTACTTGCCGACCGGTTTGCGGAAAAACAGCGTGTAGAACGATACGGTTGATTCGACGACGGCGAGCGAAGAGCTGCAACATCTCGGAAACCGCTCGCACAGCTTGCGGGCTGACGAAGCCTTCGTGCTCCTGAAAGAGATGAATCAGCGGCAAGAGCGCCGAGCGCGGCACTTCATACTGTGCGACGATCGCCCGGCACTGCGGTTCCAGCCGTTCGAGCAGCGCCGGAAACGCCTGCTCGCGTGACGCGGCGTCGTTCACCGATCCACCTCCCCGAACACCGGATCCAGCGAACCGATCATCACCACGAGATCGGCGATGAGATTTCCGGGCGCCATGCCTTTGAGCGATTGCAGATTATACATCGACGGTGGACGGGTTCGAATGCGATACGGCCGATTGCCTCCGTCCGAGACGACGTAGAATCCTAGTTCGCCGCGCGGAGACTCGATGGCCTGATACACGTCTCCGGGTGGAACCCGGAAACCTTCGGTCATGATTTTGAAGTGATGGATCAGGGCTTCCATCGAGAGCGCGATCGTTTCTTTCGGCGGAGCGACGATCTTAGTATCGTCAATGGCCACCGGCCCGGGTTTGAGTGCATCGCGAATCTGCCGGATGATGCGCATGGATTCGTCCATCTCGTCCAATCGCACCAGAAAGCGGGCGTACGAATCGCCTTCTTCCCGCGTGGGCACGTCGAACCGGTAGTTTTCGTATCCGCTGTAGGGATACGCTTTACGCACGTCGTACGCGACGCCGCTCGCGCGCAGGCTCGGGCCGGTGAGATTCCACTGCGTCGCTTCTTCGGGCGAGATGATCCCGACGTCGATCATGCGGTCCTGCAGGATCGGATTCGCTTGCAAAAGCGCGCGCAGGTCCCGCATGCGCCCGGGGAATTTTTCGATCAGCGCGTCGAGGCGATCGAGAAAGCCTTGCGGCAGATCGCCGTTCACGCCGCCCACGCGAATGTAGTTCGGGTGCATGCGAGCGCCACCGGAGGCTTCCTGCATGTCGAGGATGTTCTCGCGCAGATCGAACGTGTAGAAAAACACGGAGAGAGCGCCCAAATCTATGCCGCCGGTGCCCAGCCACACGCAGTGCGAGGCGATGCGCGTCAGCTCTGCAGCGAGCACGCGAATCTGCTGTGCGCGCTCCGGAATACGATCGCCGATCCCCAGCAACTGTTCTACCGCCAGCGCATAACATAACGCGTTGCTGCTGGGCGCCAGATAATCCATGCGTTCCACGTTGGTTTGCGCCGTAGACCAAAACTGGTTCTCGCAGTTCTTTTCGATGCCGGTGTGCAGGTACCCGATCTCCGGCTCCGCTTTGACGATGTTCTCGCCTTCGATCTCGAGCATGATCTGCAGCACGCCGTGCGTCGAGGGGTGCTGCGGCCCCATCGAGAGCACCATCGAATTGCCGTCTTTGGAAACGATTTCGGGGCTCAGGGGCGTCGCGCTTACGCTCATTTTGAAAAGGCGCTCCGGCCTAGCCTGCGCGCCCCCACTTCGTGGGACCCCCATGACGCGACGCCGCGCAAGCGTGTTGCCGAACCTAAGCCTCCCCATGGGCGCCGTATTATACTCATTCTTCGACTTGTCTGGCCTTGGCGATCTGCGCCTGGAGCGCTTCCAGCGTCTTTCCCGACGGCGGAGTGCCGGCATCCACGTTGCTCTTGAGCGCGAACGAGGGACGCGGCGACTTTTCGCGTGCGGGACCGCGCAACGGATAATCTTTGCGAAGGGGGTAACCTTCCCAGTCGTTCGGCATTTGAATGCGGCGCATGTCCGGATGGCCCTCGAACGTGATGCCGAACAGATCGTAGACTTCGCGCTCCGCCCAGTCCGCCGATCTCCATAGATCCGTCGCCGTCGCAACCGCCGGCCGTTCATCGGAAACGCCGCACAGAATTCTATAGCGCTGCGGCGTTCCGATCTGCTCGACGTTCGCGACCCGCACCGGCATCTTCAGCAAATGATAGACGACGTCGAAACGCGGCGTACGCTGCGGATAGTCGACCGCACCAAGATCGAGCAGCATTGAATAGCCTTCGCTTTTGAGCCTGTGCCAGCCGGTCGTGAAGCGCAACGGGGGCGATCCGCTCGATGATCGCGTCGTTCAGTTGCGGGCGCACGGCGGTGGGATCAATCGCGCCGCCAAGCAGCGGCGGTGATTGCGAACTAGGCATGTTTCACGTCTCGCTGTGGTTCTATGCTCGCGCTAACAGGCCGCCGCGGCCCCCTTCGCGGATCTGCTGCTGAATCAAATTGACGGCGTACAGCAACCCATCCGGCGTCGGCGGGCATCCCGGAACGTATACGTCTACGGGTATGATCGTATCGACCCCTTGAATGATTGCGTAGTTGTCGAACACGCCGCCCGAACTCGCGCACGCGCCCATCGAGATCACCCACTTCGGATCCGCCATTTGATCGTACAGCCGTTTCACGACGGGGCCCATTTTTTGCGCGACCCGGCCCGAAACGATCATGAGATCGGCTTGTCGCGGGGAGGCTCGAAACACCTCCGAGCCCAGACGCGCGATGTCGTACTCCGACGACGTGACCGACATCATCTCGATGGCACAGCACGCCAGTCCCATCGTCAGCGGCCACACGCTCGAACTTTGAGCCCAGCGCGCAACCTCGTCGAGGCGAGCGAGAAGAAAATGTCCCGGACCTATCTCCATTCGAAGCCCTTCTTCTTCCAGACGTACGCGTATCCGATTGCCAAGATGATGACGAACACGACCATCTCGATCAAGCCGAATACTCGCAGTCCGCGCATCTCGACGGCCCATGGGTAGAACGAGGCCGCTTCAACGTCGAGCACGACGAAGAGCATTGCAATGAGATAGAACTTTACCGGAAAGCGGCCGGCGACGCTGGACGTCGGCTCGACGCCGCACTCGTACGCCTGTTCCTTCTCCGGGTTGGGTTTGCGATGGGCGAGCAGACCGGGAAGCAGACTGAATCCCAGCGCGGCCGCAAAGGCGACAGCCACGAAAATCGCTACGGGAGCATAGGGCGTCATCGCATGGGACTTTATTCACCAACGGTCCTGAACACCTTGGAACATTCCGCGATTTAGCCCGGCATAGGCTTTCTTGCTTAAACGTCCTTCGGATGACGAGGCGGGGGCCTGCGCGCGCACGTGCAAATTTACGGCATGCGCAAATTCTGGTTGCTCGGCATTGTGATGTTCCTCAGCTTAGGAGCCAACGGCGGGGGCTGCAGCAACCCCAACGCCGTCGGCGTGCAGCAGTTCGGAACGATCGTTGGACGCGTTCTCGATGCGACGAACAATCGTCCCGTTTCCGGCGTGCTTGTTTCGGTGGGCTCGCTGTACACGACGTATTCCGATCCGATGGGCGGCTTCACGCTCTCGAACATTCCGATCGGTTCGCAACAGGTCACGGCAAATGCGCCGGGATATGCGCCCAACACCGTGCTTGCCAGAGTGCACCAAAGCCAGACGGCGAGCGTAGGATATTTGCGCATCGTTCCGCTCACGGGCGGCCCGACCGCTGCGCCGCCGCCCACACCGACGCCCACGCCGGGTGAAGCAACGCCGATTCCGGCGCTGCCGCCCTCACCTGCGAGCAGCGCCGCACCGTAACGGCCGCCGCAAACCTTGCCGCCGGAATCGGCGGCATCTTGCTCGTTATCGTCACGCTGCGCGACGTTTTTGAAGCGGTAGTCGTTCCGCGCGCCATCGGACGCGCGCCGCGCCTGAGCCGCTATCTGGTGCGCGGTCTTTGGCGGCTGTGGCCGCGTATTGCCTATCGTTTGTACCGCGACGACGACGCAAGGGAAGATTTTTTAGCGATATTCGCGCCCTTTGCGTTGATCTGCCAGCTGTTGGGCTGGATCGTCGTACTGATTCTCGGCTACGGGTTGATTTTCTATTCGGTCCGCGATGAATTGCATCCCAATCCCGCCGGCTTCGGCGATGCGCTCTACTATGCAGGCACGTCGCTTTTTACGATGCGCTACGGTGACGTGACGCAGCATGGAACGATCGCCCGTATCGCTTCCGTGGCCGCCGCAATGTCGGGCTTAGGATTGGTCGCCGTCGTGATTGCGTTTCTCTTCGCCATATTCGCCTCGTTCCAACGCAGGGAAACGTTTGTGGTGACCGTCGGCGCGCGTGCGGGCGCACCGCCGAGCGGCGTCGGCCTGCTCGCAGTTCACGGACACGCCCGAATGAACGACGATCTTCCCGCAGTATTTCGCGAGGGACAAACGTGGGCCGCCGAAGTGATGGAAAGTCACCTCGCGTATCCCATTCTAGTGATGTTTCGCTCCAGCCACGATTACGAGTCGTGGGTTGCAACGCTTGGAACGCTGCTCGACGCAGCGGTTCTGACGATCACCACGCTGGACGGCGCGCCGACCGGACAAGCGCAGATCATGTACGAGGTCGGCCGTCACTTGACCCACGATTTCTCGCACTATTACGATTTTCGGTCGCAGCCCACGGTCGGCGTCGAGCGTTCCGAGTTCGAAGCCGCGTGCAATCGGTTGATAGAAGCGGGATATGGAATCGGCGATCGCGATGCGGCGTGGGAGCGGTTCTCGCAGTTGCGTCTGTCTTACGCCGCAAATCTGAACGCAATAGCGCGGTGGCTGGAAATACCACCGATTCAATGGGTCGGCGATCGGTCGCTGATCAGCGCGCAGCACATCCGGGGACAGATGACGTAAGCCTAAAACCCGTGCCGAGCATCGTACTTGTGCAAAAACGTTTTAGCATCGTCGATCGGCAGCGCGAATCCGATCGATCGCTCCTCGTCGAAACGGGACTCCGCCATGCCGATGATCTCGCCGGTGTCGCTCAAGAACACAGGGCCGCCGCTCTCCCCGGGAACGATGGGCAAGGTCACTTCGATCGCATCTTGCCGCAGCGAAGAAATGCGCCCCGAACTCAGCGAGGTTGCCAGCCCCAGACCTTCGTCGTCGAACTGATCCGGAATCGGATAGCCGAGCAGCCCCACCGTTCTTCCAGGCTGCGCATTGGCGACAGTGCCCAGTTTGACGCGGGGCAAATTCGCTCGCTCGATTCGAACCAGCGCGATGTCCAAATCGCGGTTCTTGGCGATGATGCGCGCCGCGACGTGGTCTTTGTTGCGCACCGTTGCATGCAGATTCCATGCTTGCTCGATCGCATGCTCGACCGTCAGAACGTCGCTTCCCCACGTTCCGCTTGCGACGATCATGCCGGTGGCGTATTCGCTGTCCGGTCCGCTTTGCTTCGATTCACCGGGCACGTCCATCGTGAGCAGCACGACCGCGGGTCGCAAAGCGGCGGCGGCCGACACAAAATCGTCGTCAGCATAGTGGCGGTGCGAGCAGCTGACGAACAGCACGGCGCAAGTGAGCGCAAAGACCGCGGAGAGCTTCATGGGATGGGCGTAGCATTAGGGAGCCTTGCCGAAAGTCCCGCGCCCTTGCGCGGCAAGCAGGCTGCGGCGCCGATGCAACTTTCCGTTCCGGCGCTTTGTTTTCTGCCTTGAGGTCGAGCATGCAAATATTCATCGTCGGCGCCACAGGGTACATCGGTTCAGCCATTGCGTCGGCGCTTTTAGCGCATGGTCACCGCGCGCGCGGTTCTGCGCGGTCCGAGGAAGCCGCACGGAAGTTGCGCGGGGCCGGCGTGGATCCGGTGAAAAGCGACGTGACGCAGCCCGAAACGCTTACGGCTGCAGCGGCAGGCGCCGACGGCGTCGTGTACGCGGTCCAGTATCAGGGAAACGACGGCGCGCGTGTAGAGAGCGCAGCATTGCGAGCACTTGCCGGCGCGCTCGAGGGCAGCAACAAGCCGTTGGTCTACACGAGCGGCGTATGGCTCTACGGCAGCACCGGCGAGCGCGTTGCCGACGAAGACGCCCCTCACAATCCGACGCCGCTGGTCGTACATAGGCCGCAACTCGAACGCATCGTTTTGGATGCTGCGGACGAAGGCGTTCGATCCGTGATCATCCGCCCAGGCGACGTGTACGGCCGCAACGGCGGCATGCCTGCGATGTGGGTTCAGTCGGCCAGAGAAACAGGGGCGGCGCGCTTTGTCGGCGATGGCGCTAATCATTGGCCCATGGTCCATGTCGATGACTTGGCGGAGTTGTACGTTCTTGCGCTGGAGAAAGCGCCGGCGCGCTCGATCTACAACGCCGCCGACGAAACATCGTTCACCGTTCGCGAGATGGCAGCAGCGGCAAGCTCCGGCGCGGGCCGAAACGGTGCGGTGGCCGCATGGCCGCTCGAGGAAGCGCGCCGGCAGCTTGGGCCGTTTGCCGATGCGCTGGCGCTCGATTCGAGAGTCGCTTCGGATCGCGCTCGCAAAGAGCTCGGTTGGCGCACGCGCTCGTCGTCGATCCTCGACGACTTGCGATCCGGTTCCTACGCACGGAATACCGCCGAGTAGCCGCGCAGTTTAGGTCGTTCTCTGCGCCTCCAATGGTTGCAGGCTCTGCGCGAGCGCCGCGCGCAAGTCTTCAAGGCCCTCTCCGGACCGAGCGCTGATGCGCAGCGCGCCTGAAACATGCGGGTGCTCTGCGTGCACCGCATCCCATTTGTTGAACGCGATGAGCCGCGGCGTTGCGTTTAAGTCGAGCTCGTGCAGCGTGCCGTCCACCGCCTGCATCTGACGGGGCCAGTCCGGATTGGAAGCATCCACAACGTGAACGAGCACGTCGGCTTGACTCAGCTCTTCAAGCGTTGCACGAAACGCGTTCATCAAGTCTTTGGGCAAGTCGGTGATGAACCCGACCGTATCGACTAATCGAATGTATCGATTCTGGCTCAGCCATACGCGGCGCATCGTAGGATCCAGCGTGGCAAACGGCTGATCGGCGACAAACGCATCCGAACGCGCCAACCGGTTGAGCAGTGAAGATTTACCCGCATTAGTATATCCGACCAGCGCGACGAGCCGTTCTTCACGCCGCCCGGCGCGTCGCGTTGCCCGCTGGCGCCGCACGTCTTCTAGTTGACGATTGAGCACGCTGATGCGCTCTTGGATGCGACGTCGATCGACTTCCAATTTCGTTTCACCGGGACCGCGTGTGCCGATGCCGCCGCCGAGTCGAGACAGATCCGCGCCGACGCCGATGAGGTTGGACTGCCGGTAGCGCAGTTGGGCCAGTTCTACCTGCAGCTTTCCCTCGCGGCTGCGCGCGTGCTGCGCGAATACGTCTAAAATCAGCATCGTTCTATCGACGATCGGCACGTCAAAGATCTTCTTCGAGATTTTTTCGCTGGCGCGGACGCAAGTCGTTGAGCACTAACAGCATATTTGCGCCGGAGTCTTTGACGAGCTCGGCTACTTCACGTGCTTTTCCACTGCCGGCGAGCGTGGCGGCATCGACGCTCGCGCGCCGTTGAACCACGCGCTCAAGAATCTGTGCGCCGGATGCAGCAGCCAGCGCCTGGAGTTCCGCGATCTCGGGCTCGAGCGGCCGGCGCGGGTCTTGTGTATCCACCGCCAGCAGAATCGCGCGAGGCGGTTCTACGTCGCCAGCGGGCGTAAGCGTTCGATGAGCCAGGATAGTCCCTCGTTGTAGCGCGGCCCAGGGCGAACCAGCAGGGCCGCATCGTGCAGGATGTATACGTGATGTTCCCTCACCGCGCGCAAAGACCGCCACGGCTGGCGGCCGAGTAGCGGCTCCAGATGCGCGTCGCTCGTCGCCACGATCGCGTCGGGATTCAAACGCACCAACGCTTCGGTGCTGTACTGCGCGTACGGCTGAGGAAGGCCGGCGGTGGCGATTTTTCCTCCCGCCAGATCGATGAGCGTGGCAATGTACGACTGCGGCCCGGCAGTCCAGATCGGCAACGCTTGCGGCACGAAAAACACCGTTGGCCGGCGCTTGAAGCGTTCGTCCGCGCGCAGCTCTCGCGTACGTTGCTGCAGCGCCGCGACCTCCGAGCGCGCGCGCTCGCTGCGCCCGGTGAGCGCGCCCAACGCCCCGATGTCCTCGAGCAGATTGCGGTAACTGTCGTCTTTGAGCAGTACCGTCGGAATGCCGGCACGCCGCAGCGGCGCGGTCATGGCACGCTGCGAGGGAATGCCGACGACCGCGTCCGGGTGCAAGCGCACGACCTCTTCCGTGTCGACGGACGCAAAATTATTGACCGCAGGCAAACCCCGCGCACATGCGATGTCGCCGCTGAACTCCGAAACTCCGACGAGCTGTTTGCCCGCACCGATCGCGCAGAGATCCTCGGTCAGCGAAGGGACGAGCGAAACGATGCGGTGAGCGTTACGCGGCGGCACAGGCTGCTGCCCAGGCGATGTTGCGGCGCAACCGCCCAGCGCGAGCATCGCTGCAAACGCAATACGCGATTTCACGCTGCGCACTACGTCACCCAGGAACCGGAGCCTCCCGGAGGGTAACGTCATGTCGTTCGCGTTTGCGCGCGGGAAGCCGGTTCGATGCCGGCACGGTCGCGCCACTGTATGCGGGGAGCCGCTCGATCGCCACTCTTTAAGGGGAAGGCACGGGCACACGGCTACGATCCGCGAGTCAGGATACCCACGTAAGCGCCGCACAACCAACCTCGCGTAAAGGAACGGGTTGCCATGGTTCTTCTCTCTGCGTGCGCGTTCTGCGCGACGCTTGCAATTGCACCGACGCCGGCACCCTCGGCCACTCCGACGCCGCTGCCGCAAATCGCGCACGTCTATACCGCCGATCGTTCCGACGTAACGCTCAAAAACACTGCGCGTACCACCTATGTCGTGACGCATGAGCAGATCGCGCAGCGCGGATATCGCACGGTGGCGGAGGCGCTGACGGATATTCCGGCCCTTACGCTCTTCCCGCACGGTCCGTTCGGTTCTACGGTCGATTTCACGCTGCGCGGCAGCACGTCGGCGCAAGTGCTCGTGCTGGTGGACGGATTGCCGGCTCCGGGCTCGTTTTCCAACACCGTGGAGCTCGGCAATTTGCCCACTACCGGCGTGGATCGCATCGAAATCGTCGAAGGCGGCGGCTCGACGTTGTACGGGACCGGGGCCGTCGGCGGCGTCATCAACATCATCACAGATCGTTCCGCCGGCACGGCGGCGACGCTGCGGATGGGCTCGTTCGGCGATCAGGAGGTGTCGATAAGCACGCCCAACGTGCAGTTCTCGCGCGCGCTTGCGAGCAACGACTTCACGCTGCCGGGCGGCGGCGAACGCTCCGACGTCGATTATCAAACCTCCGCGCTGCACGTGAATGCGCAGCATCGCATCGGCAGTTTTGAAGTGGCGGCGCGCGCCGGCATTGAAGCAGACCATTTGGGCGCGCCGGGGCCCGAAGGCGCGTTTCTCTCGCCCAGTTCGCGCGAGAACGATTTGAATCAAAATGCCGACGTCACGCTCACCAGGAAAACGCCGCAAGCTGAATTGACGATGCAGGCGGGAGCAACGAATCAACGCATTCTGTTCAGCTGCGATGCCTTCAGCGATCCGAATTGCGCGTATCCGACTGCTGCACTGAGTACGGAAGGGCGCATCGACGTGGGCGCGCGCAACGCCGTTCGCGGTGCCGCTGAAGAGCTGCTTTATGGGATCGATCTCTCGCGCGGCGTGGTACGCTCGGACAGCGGCGGGACGGCTTCGCCGCCGATCGCCATAAACGCGCTCGCGCAATCCGCCGCGTACGTGCAGGAGCGCGTCGATACGCGCTGGGGTAACTATTACGGCGGCATGCGCGCCGAACGCGACGGCAGTTTGGGCGGCGAACTTTCCCCTTCGGGCGGCTTCCTTTGGCGTTTGTCGCAGAGCGCTACGCTCAAAGGTAATCTCGCTACCGCGTTTCGCGCGCCCAACGCCAGCGAGTCTGTATTTTCCGGCGTACGGAAATCCGGCGCTCAGACCCGAACGCGCCAAGGTGGCTGACGTCACAATCGGCGATGCACGCATCGGCGGCGGCGCATCGCTCTCATGGTTTGCAAACCGCACGAACGACCTGATCGTCGCCGAGCCGGTGTCACAACCCGGATCGCAGTGCGCCGTCGATCCTTCCAGTGCCTCGTACGAGCCGTGCAACGTCGATCGCGCGTTCATCGAAGGCCTGACGTTTGCGATCCGGTCGCAAACCCGCCATGGAATCAGCGCGTCGTTCAACGTGACGGATCTCTATCGCGCGCAGGACATCGATGCGCAGCGACGCCTGCCGAACGATCCCGTCGTCACGGCAAACCTTGCGCTCGACTATGCTGCAGTGGGTTCCGGCAGCCTGGTCGATGCATTAGGCGCATTCGTGCGCGTTGCAGGAACCGGCGCGCCGTACACCACGGTCGACGCCTTCGTTCGGCTGCGGGCGGGGCGCCACGTGTTGGCAACGTTTCGCGGATACAACGTCGGCAACGAGCGGTACGCCGCGGTTAGCGGCTATCCCATGCCGGGCCGTTCGTTCGTTTTCGAACTCTCCACGCGTCCATGAGCGCGCGGCTGGCGGCCTTGCTGCTCGCAGCCGCGGCGGCATTTCTGGCGAGCTTGCTGGTCGGCGGGACGTGGCTGCCGCCGCGCGACGTCTTTGCGGTACTGATTCACGCCAACGGGAGCGACGCGAGCACCATCGTGCGGGAGTCTGCGGGTGCCCCGCGTGCTGGCCGGAGGTTTGGTTGGCGCGGCTCTTGCAATCGCTGGGGCGTTGCTGCAAGGCCTGCTTCGCAACCCGCTGGTCGATCCGTTTTTAACCGGCGTGAGTGCGGGCGCGGCGCTTGCTATCGTCGCCGGCATCGCGCTGGGAGTCTCTGCCGCGCTGGTTCCCGCGCTGGGTTTTGCTGCCGGAATCGCAACGGCGCTCCTGGTGGCGGCGCTGGCGCGGCGCGGCGCCGGGATCGATCCCACCCGTTTGATTTTGGCGGGCGTTTCGCTTTCTTCGCTGTTTTCCGCAGGCATTGCGCTGCTGCTTACGCGTTTGCAAAACACCGATGCGGCGCCGGCCATCGTCGGATGGCTTGCAGGATCGCTGGCGGGGCGCGACTGGGCCGACCTGCGGTTCGCATTTCCGTACGCCGCCGCCGGTTGCGCGCTCGCAATGCTGAGCGTCCCGGCGCTGAACGCGCTGCGGCTCGGCGACGTTCGCGCAGCCTCCGTGGGCGTCGACGTCGCGCGAACGCAGTGGATCGTGCTGGCTTCCGCGTCGCTGCTCACCGCGTCCTCAGTTACGCTTTCGGGCACGGTCGGTTTCGTGGGCTTGATCGTTCCGCACATCGCGCGTCGCATCGTCGGCTCGGACACGCGGTACGTTATCGCCGCGTCCACGCTGACCGGCGCGACCATCACGATCGTGGCGGACGCGGTGTGCCGTTCCGTGCTGGCGCCTACCGAAATTCCGATCGGCGTATTGCTGGCGTTCATAGGCGTACCGGCGTTTTTGTATATGTACTTGCGCGACCAGCGCGTGCCCGCGGCATGATTTGCGTTTCCGATCTCCGCGTCGCCGTTGGATCGCGAGTTTTGGTGGATCGAGCCGCCTTCGACGTCCGAGGTGGATGCTTCATCGGCGTGCTCGGCCGCAACGGCGTCGGCAAAACCACTCTGCTGCGCACGCTGGCGGGAGTTCGCAAAGCGGCGGCAGGCTCCATCAGGATCGCCGGTCGCCCGATCGGCGAGTTTTCATCAGCGCGGCGCGCGCAGCTGATCGCGCACATCGCCGGCGACGATCTCTTCAGCGACCGGCTCGCGGTGAGGGACGTCGTCGCCATGGGCCGCTACGCGCATCACCGCTGGTGGCAGTGGCACGAGCACGCGCGCGACGAAGTCGCGATCTCAACGGCCCTGCGCGACGTGGGCATGCACGCGTTCCAATCACGGTTGTTCGACACGCTTTCCAGCGGTGAACGGCAGCGCGTTTGGCTTGCGCTCGCGCTGGCGCAACAAGCGCCAATCCTCCTCCTCGACGAACCCACCAGCCACCTCGACGTTCGCGTCGCGCATGACATTCTCGAGCTGCTGCGGGCCCAAGCGCGTGCCGGAAAGATCGTCATCTGCGCACTGCACGACCTCAACGAGGCAGCGGTTTTTGCGGACCGGATCCTTCTGCTGGCAGAGGGGCGCGTACTCGCGTTCGATTCACCCGAAAACGTGCTTTCTTCACACCTTCTGCAAGAGGCGTACGGCATCGAGATGGAACTGCTGCGCACACCGAGCGGTGCGCTGCGCGTTTTTCCGGCTCACGAAACTTACCAGCGCTCCCGCGTTTCGGCGACACCCGGACCGTGAACGTCGGACGAACTCACCCATCCGTACCGGCCGCGATATCTGCCGCTCAAAATCACGATGCCCACCGCGTCGGCCGGATCCATGCGGAATTTGGGATGCACGAGGTTCGCTACGCAAGACTGAACCAACGCCCGCGTGCCGGCGCGATTCAGCAACGCATGCGGCAGCAAAAATTGCCGCGCGTCGAACGAACCGCCGGCGAAGTCAATCAAGCGATCGCGTGAATCCCAAACCAGCACGTCAGGATCGTCGACTCCGCCGAACAGCGTGACGCGTGCGCCGCGCGCGACGTGACACGTGCCCTGCGGCCAACCCGCCGCGGTAGTCAGCGCGACCAGCAGCGCCAACGCGAATGCTCTACGCATCGCCGCCCGTCCGTTGTTCGGCGGGTACGGGCGCACTGGCGCCGCCGTCTCGGGCCGGCGGCGCAACGGGCCGCGCCACGCGAATGGCGAGCACCGCAACGTCGTCGCGCATTGTGTTCCCCGAACGCGCCCGCGCGCTTTCGATCAGACGCGCCGCGAGCTGGACCGGATCGGCAGGACCGTGCGCGATCCATTCCATGGCGCCCGTCGTTTCCAGGAAGGCTCCTTCGGCGTCGCGTGCCTCGGTCAATCCGTCCGTAGAAAGCACGATAGTGTCGCCGTCTTCCAGATACGCGGTGCGCACGTCAAACGGTTCTTCCATCACGCCCAAGACCGGACCAGTCACGGACAGCTGCTCCACGCCCGAAGCGCGCCGAACGAATGCGATGTCGTGACCCGCGCTTGCGTAGTCCAATCGCAGCGTCCAGGTGTCCAATATCCCGACGAACATGGAAACGAAAAGGTACGGATTTTCGACCGTTCTGGGAAACGCTCGATTGAACTCCTGCAGAATGAATCCCGGATCGCGCCGCCGCAACGCGATGCCGCGAATCGTGAATTTGATGAACGCCGTGAGGACGGCGGCATCGATGCCCTTGCCGCTCACGTCGGCAATCAGCACCAGCCCCAGGCGATCGGACAGGCGATGCACGTCGAACACGTCGCCCCCCACCGCTAAATGGCTGCTCGCCGCTCCGTAAGCGCTGCCGATCTGGCAGTTCGGCAACGGAACGTGTTCGCTGCGAAAGGCCTTCTGCAGCGTTTGCGTGGTCAGCCGCTCCGCTTCCAGAGCACTGTTGACCGCATATCTCCAGGCGTAGAATGCGATCGCGAGCAAGCCGAAGACGATGAGCGCGATGATCCCAAAAACCAGCGATTCGTTGATGCGATCCTGCGTTGCCTGCAGCACCTGGCGGTTCTTGGCATCCATGCGCGTTTCGATGAACCGCGCCGCCTCGCTTTGCGAGTCGATCAAAACTTTACCGCGTTTGTCCAATTCGCGAGCGCCCCTGCCCGGGTGATGCAGTAGCGGATCGGCAACGTACGTGTGCCAGTCGTGATGCGCGACGTCGTAATCGAGCAGCGCGGCTCGCGCGTCGACCAAGTTTTCGTTTGCGAGGATCGCCCCCAACTGCGAACGCTCCGTGTCGAAACGTTCCCTCGTGGCCCGGTAAGAATCGATGTACGAAGGATCGTGCGTAATGACGTACGCGCGAATGTAGTTTTGTTCGTCGAGCTGGATTTTGAGCATGCGCTCGAGCGCGAGCTGGCCTCGCTCGATCGACATCTGCTCCGCGAAGGATGCATTGACGGCTTTGCGCGTATTGACCGCTACCGTTAGCGCGATCGCCAGAGCAAATGCCAAAATCGCGACCGCGGTGAGCGTGCCAGCGCTGCGGATAACCGGCCCTGAGATTCGCGGAAGTTTGATCAAGCAAACGCCCCACGGCGTGCGGCGCATGCCGCGTGGGTATGACCTAAACCGGCGGTCACTACACCCATAGGTCTAGGCAACCGTACCTCCGAAACCTGAACGCTATGCAAACGCATGTGAATACGGCTATTTTCAAGAGTCTACGACGTTCGTGGAATTTATCCGGCACAGATCAACGAGGACGTGGCCTACCAGATCGGGCGCTGCTTCGTACCCCTGCTGGGCGCGAAGACCGTCGTCGCCGGACGCGACATGCGGCCGTCCGGAGAACGCCTATTCGACGCGTTTGCGCGCGGAGCCGCCGAAGCGGGCGCCGACGTGGTGGATGTGGGCCTCGTCTCAACCGACGCGCTCTACTTTGCCGTGGGCAAGTACGGCTATGACGGCGGCGTGATGATTACGGCCTCGCACAATCCCGCCGACTACAACGGGATGAAGTTCACGCGCCAGCAGGCGCAGGCGATGTCCTTGGAAACGGGCCTTTCCGAAATTCGGGACCGGTTGATTTCGGGCAATTTGCCTTCCAAAGCCGCCACCTCCGGAACCGTAAGCCGCAGAAACATCCTGGACGATTTTGCTCAGCATTGCCTCTCGTTCATCGATCCTTCGCTGATAAAGCCGTTCAAAATTGCCATCGACGCCGGCAACGGCATGGCCGGGGAAACCGTCCCGCACGTCTTCAAGCATCTGCCGTGCGAAATTTTCCCCCTGTTTTTCGAACTCGACGGCAGCTTTCCGAACCATCCGGCCAGTCCGATTGAGCCCGAAAACATGATCGATCTGCAGGCGGCGGTTCGCAAACACGGCTGCGATATGGGCGTCGCGTTCGACGGCGATGCCGACCGCATGTTCATCGTGGACGAGAAGGCCGATCTGGTCGACGGTAGCACAGTTACGGCGCTGGTCGCGCTCAATACCCTCAAACGTCACCCGGGCAGTAAGATTCTTTACAATTTGATCTGCAGCCGGAGCGTCCCGGAACTCATCGAGCGTAACGGCGGAATCCCCGTCCGCTCGCAAGTCGGCCATTCGCTGATCAAAAAAACCATGCGCGAAGAAGACGTGCTTTTCGGCGGCGAGCACAGCGGGCATTTTTACTTCAAGAACAATTGGTACGCCGACTCCGGAATGATTGCCCTCATGGAATGCTTGGAACTCTTCAGCGAAGCCGGCAAACCCGTCAGCGAAGTCATCGCGCCGATCGACACGCGGTTTCGCTCGGGCGAGATCAACAGCACGGTCAAAGACATTCCTGCCAAGTTGCGCGAGATCGAACAGCATTACCGCGACGCATCGATCGACCACCTGGACGGCAGCACGATTTCGTATCCCACGTGGTGGATGAATATTCGGCCGTCCAATACCGAGCCGCTCCTGCGTCTGAACGTAGAAGGGGATACGCGAGAACTCATGGAGCGCCACCGCGACGAAGCTTTGGCGCTGATTCGCAGCTGATCGACGAACAGGCCCTGGCGCGGTACGAGCAGACCCGCCGCGCGGTTCTGGATCGCATTCGCGCGCTCGAAGCGCTCGTCGGGCCCGAGCAGCAGCGCGCGATCGCGCCGGCTCGGGAGCGGCTCGAACGCGCCGCATTCGTGCTCGCCGTCGTCGGCGAGTTCTCAAGCGGCAAATCGTTCTTGCTCAATGCGCTGCTCGGGAGATTCGGCTTCGAGCATGGCCTCCCGCCGGAAAGCATAGCCGGTCTGCTCGCAACGGACATCAATCCGTCAACGGCGACCATCACCGAGCTCGAGTATGCCGCAAACGATGAGGCTTACGCGTACTACGAGGGCGGCCGCGCCGAACGCATTCCACTCGACCGCCTTTCGCGCTTCGTCGCTTCCGAAGAAGACGTGCCGGCGCGCGTGCTGCTCAAAATCGACTCGCCGTTTCTTCACCGCGGCTTCACGGTCGCCGATACGCCCGGTTTAGCCTCCATCAATCCGACGCACCGCCGCGCGACGCTTCAGTTTCTGCCGGGAGCCGACGCCGTGCTGTACTTGATCGACACGCAGCAGCCGTTCAGTGAGGGTGATGCGTCGTTTTTGGACATCATCCGCCGTCAGCTCGACACGATCTTCATCGTGCAGACCAAGATCGACCTCTGGCAGCACTCCTCCGAAAACGGAAAGCTCGAATGGGAGTCGGCGTGCGATAGAATCATGCAGCTTGCGGCCATTCATGCGCCGGGCACGTACGTTTATGCGCTGTCCGCCCGGGACTACGTCGAAGGCGTTCTTCGCAACGATCCGGCGCAGATCGAACGCTCGCGTTTTCCGCAGTTTTTGAGCGCGCTGGACGCATCGCTCGTGCGCAATACGGGACGCTCTCGCTTGCGGTGGGCGCGCGGACTGCTCGAACAAGCAGGGCGCGACGAACAGGAGCGCATTCGCGGAGATCGTGAAATGCTCGCGCTCGCGCCCGAAGAACTCCACCGCCTGCGCGCGCAGGCGCAGCCGCGCGTCGCGCAAGCCGAAGCGTTCGTCCGGCAGGAAAAAGTACGAATCGGTCAAGCGTCGGAACGGCTGAGTGCGGCGGTGCGCGAGCGCGGCGCGGCGCTTGCGCAGGATGCGCAGCGCGCGCTGGCGCGGGCGTTCGACGCGGCCGACGTCGCGCGGCTGCGGGATCGCATTCGGCTGCACATCTTGGTGGACGGCACGCTCGGAGAGGTCGTCCAAACCTTCGCGAGTCAGGTTTCCGATGCGGTTTTTGACGAGTACGATCGCGCGCTTGAAGCGGCAAACGCCGTCCTGACGATGCGCTTTTCACCGGCGCAAGCGGCGGCTGCGGCCTTTGGCGCCTCCGGAAACGGCAACCTTTGGACTGCGGACCCGCAGCGTGCCTTGTGCGCGAGCATCGTGCTGGATGCCATCGGCGGTCCGGCGATCGCGATCGTGCACGCCGTCGGCGCGCGTTTTTCCGCGACTCCTCCGGGTTCGTACATGAAGCGGGAGCTCACCGCCGATCTGCATGCGACGATTTGGGCCGCGTTTCGCGAGGAGATGCACGCGTTCGCCGGCGGGATCGCCCAACGCATCGCCGGCGTTGCCGATGCATACACCCTTGCCTTGGACGACGCGCTTGCGCGCGTGCGCGACACCGTTTTGGGAAGCATCGATCGAGCGACCACCGTGCAGGAGCGCTTCGTGAATCCCCGAGAAGCCGCCGATACGCTGGCGCGGCGCGCGCAGGAGATTCAAACGCTGCTCGACGACGTCGGAGAGCGCGTTCAAGCGTTTTTGACGCACGGCGAAGAAATCGCCGCGGCGGATGCGGGCGCGGAAGCCGTTCGCCGCGCGCACGTCGGCGCTCAATTGGATCGCGAAGCTATCGGCTGGGGCTGCGTCCGCAGCGCTGGCGCGTTGCGATTCTGGGCGCTCTACGCCGCGGCAAATCCAGCCTCATCAACGCGTTCGCCGGACACCGCGTGCTGGCCGACGAAGTGGCGGGCGCAATCGCCTATCCCGTGCACGTTCGCTATGGCGAGCAGGAAACGGCGTTTGCGCTCGAGCCGGACGGATCGTGGCGCGAAGTGGAGATCGAATCCGCGCTGGAAGAGGCAGCTCGCAATCCGGTGCTCATTCTCACGCCATGGAAGCTGCCGCGCGAGCTCGTTCTGGTTCACGCCCCGGCTTTTGATGCGGGCGATGCCACGCTCGAAGACATCTGTATGGTGGCGGCGCGCGAGGCGAGCGAAGTTCTGTGTCTGTTTTCGCGGCAACTGTCCGATCGCGAGCTCGCGCTGTACGAACGCGTGGCTCAACTTGGAAAACCGCTGATGTTTGCGCACACGCTCGCCGACAACGAGACTGCCTCCGAGCGCCGCCACGTCGTAGAGCTCGCCCAGCAATACCTGCGCCGGCAAGGCATCCCGGCTCAGCGCGTGTTCACCGTTTCCACGTTGGAGTACGCCCAAGCCAAACGCGAAGGGCGCGCAGCTGCGGGTTGGAACGAACTCGAAGCGCTCGTGTCAACTATTGCAGCGCATGCCGAGGAGCACATGGCTCGCCTGGAGCGGCTCGCCCGCGCAGCTCCGGCTTCCCCGGCTCCGCAAAAAGCCGACCGAGCGCCCGCCCAGAGAAGTTTATTCGCGCGCTTGTTTTCGCGATAATGGGGGTTGCTGCAGCCGATGGCGAACCCACACGCTCGGAATCATGGATTCGCGTCCTTTGAGCGAGCGCTTTATCCTCGGCCCGGCGATGATTGCGCTCGGCGACGGCGGCGCACAATACGCTCGAATTTCGATCGAACACGGCCGCATCAAAGAACTGCTCTCCTCCGAGGGTCCCAGCGATATCCGCGTTCCCTCGGACCTCCACATCGCGCCCGGCCTCATCGACCTTCACACCAATGGGGCCGGCGAGTTTTTGTTCAATCGCGATCAGGGATACGCGGTGCCGGTTGCAGCCGTCGAATATGCGCGCCAAGGCGCCACGGGCTTTCTCGCGGGCATCATGACCGCGCCGTGGGAGTCGATGCTGCACGCCGCCGGCGAAGTCGCCGAAGCGGCGCATCAGTTGGAAGAAGACGTACCGCGGGGCGCCCGCTGCTTAGGCGTTCATTTCGAAGGGCCGTTTCTCAACCCGAAATTCCGGCGGGTGCATCAGGCGCAGTGGATCATTCCCGCAGATGCGGATCGCGCGCGCGCGCTGGTCGAGGCATGCAAAGGCGCCTGTTTGATGGTGACGCTGGCGCCGGAGATCGAGGGCGCGGCCGACGCTGCGCGCGTATTTTTGGAAAACGGCGTGGTCTGCTCGGCGGGTCACACGTCGGCGCGGTACCGCGAAGGCATGCTCGCAATCGGCATGGGCTTTCGTTCGCTCACGCACGCCTTCAACGCAATGCCGCCGCTCGATCATCGCGACCCTTCGATTCTGGTGGCGTTCATGCAGGACACGCGCACGATGGTGCAGCTCAATTTGCGACGGCCGGCACGTCTCGCCCGTTATGGTTGACGTGCTGCACCGCACGCTAGGCGAACGCATCGTGCTTGCCACGGACAATATGCCGCCGGCAGGGCCGGGATATCACATCGAAGGCGGCGTGATGCGCGCGGAAGACGGAACGATTGCCGGCAGCGCGCTGCGCATGGACGAGGGCCTGCGCAACTATATGGCTTACACGGAACTGCCGTTCGCAAAAGCGATCGTGGCGGGAACGCACGCTCCTGCAAAACTGTTGGGTCTGGAACGCGAGTGAGGGCGAATCGCTCCCGGCTTGCGCGCGGATCTGTCGTTTTGGGATACGGAATTCAGCATCGTCGGCACGATGGTCGGCGGCGTGGCGGTGTACGGACAAGTGTGCGCGCCGGCCGCGGCGTAACGGCGTTCACTGCAGCGGTCTACGCGGATCCCAGATAGGCCTGTGCGATCGCGGGATTGGCCAGCAAATTCGCTCCCGAATCTTCGAACGCCATTCGCCCCGTTTCCAGGACATAGCCGCGCGCGGCGATTTGCAACGCCTGGTGCGCATTTTGCTCCACCAGCAATACCGTCGTGCCGCGATCGTTGATCGCCTTGATCACCCCGAAGATCGCCTGCACCATGATGGGCGCGAGACCCAGCGAGGGCTCATCGAGCATCAGCAGGCGCGGGCCGCTCATGAGGGCCCGTCCGATCGCCAGCATTTGCTGCTCGCCGCCTGAAAGCGTACCGGCGGCCTGATTCACGCGTTCGAGCAGTCGCGGAAATGCTTCAAAGACGTGCTGCATGCGCTCGGAGACGTCGGCTTTCGAGCGCACCGTATATGCGCCCAACGCCAAATTTTCGCGCACGCTCATTTGCGCGAACACGCGCCGCCCTTCCGGAGAATGTCCGATACCCAAGCGCACGATCTCGTCCGGTGAACGCTTGCGCAGATTCTGTCCCGCGAACACAATGTCACCACCGGAGGCGCGCACCAGGCCGCTGATCGCGCGCAGGGTCGTGCTTTTGCCCGCGCCGTTGGCTCCGAGCAGCGCCACGATCTCGCCTTCTTCAACGTGCAGACTCACGGCTCGCAGCGCTTGGATGCCGCCATAGTGGACCGAGAGATCGCGCACTTCGAGCACGCTCATGCCGTTCCCAAGTACGCTTTGATGACCCGCGGGTCGCTGCGGATCTGCGCCGGCGTTCCGTGCGCGATGCGCTCGCCGTGATCCAGCACGGTAATTTGCTCGCTCACCTTCATGACCAGCCCCATGTCGTGCTCGATCAGGAGCACGGTTACTCCGCGCTCGCGAACCGCTTGAATCAGCTGCGCGAGATCGTCTTTCTCGCGCGGGTTCATGCCGGCCGCCGGTTCGTCGAGGAGCAGCAATTTTGGCTGCGATGCCAGCGCGCGGGCGATCTCCAAGCGGCGCTGCGAACCGTAAGGCAGATTTCTCGCGTACGCCTGCGCGGAGGGGCGCAAACCCACGAAATCGAGCAGCGCATGCGCCCGCTCCCGCGCCGCGTGCTCCTCGCGCCGCTGCCGCGGCGTGTGCAGCAGGTCGTCCCACAACGCCGCCCGCAAGCGCGCGTGCTCGCCCGCCATGACGTTGTCTACTGCCGACATGAACGAGAACAGGCGAATGTTTTGAAACGTGCGCGCGACGCCGAGCGCAGCGATCCGGTACGTCGGCAATCGATCGATGCGCGCGCCCTGGAAGGCGATGGAGCCGGCGGACGGTGCATAGATGCCCGTTATGGTATTAAAGACCGTCGATTTGCCCGCGCCGTTCGGGCCGATCATCGCCGCAATGCAGCCGTCCGGAATGCGCAGCGATACGTCGCTGGCGGCAACCAGCTTGCCGAACGTTTTGCTCACGCCGCGCAGCTCGAGCAGCGATGCGGATGTCACATCGCGCCTTCCACCGCTGCCGGATGACGTAGTTCAGCCTTGCGCTCGCGGCTGGGCAGCAAGCCTTCCGGTTTGAAGAGCATGATTGCCACCAAAATCGCGCCGTAGATGAAAAAGTGATAGTTGCCGAAGTCGACGTGCAGTCCGGCGCCTGCGGCGATCGTATTCGCTTGGGGTAAAATCACCGTATTCACCAGCGTGAGCAGGAGCGCGCCGACGATCACGCCGGGAATATTGCCCATGCCGCCGAGCACCAGCATCGACACGATGAGCACGCTGACTTGGAACTGGAAAAGGTCGGGCGAGACCAATGCGAGCTTTGCCGCGTATACGACGCCGCCCAGGCCGCTGAAGGAGGCGCCGAGGGAAAAGGCGGCGAGCTTCACCAGCGTCGTGTTGATGCCCATGTGTTTGGCCGCAAGTTCGTCCTCGCGAATGGCCATCCACGCGCGCCCGAGCCGGCTCTCGCGCAGGTTCGCGGCCAGAAACAGTCCTAGCGCGATCAGTACGAGAACGACGTAGTAGTACGGCACGGCCTTCTGCCCAAACGACCAGCCGAAAAAGCTCGGAAAATCCAGGGCGCCGATCCCGTTGGGACCGCCCGTATATTGCGTGAGATTCTGAAAAATTTGCGGGACGATCTCCCCGAAGCCGAGGGTGACGATCGCCAGATAATCGCCATGCAGACGCAACGTGGGCGCGCCCAAGATCAACCCGAAGATCGCGGCGAAGGCAGCGGCCAAAAAGAGCAACGCCCAAAACGGAACGTGCAGGTTGAACTGCGGGCTGGCCATCATGCCGTACGTGTATGCGCCGATCGCAAAAAATGCGGCATAGCCGAGATCGAGCAATCCGGCGAAACCGACGACGACGTTGAGTCCCAGCGCGAGCAGCACGAAGATGCCCGCATCGGCGAGGACGTTGAACGTGGAGTCGTTCTTGTCGAACAGCGGCGCCGCAACGAGCGCTGCCGCGAGCAGCACGTACAGTCCGCGGCGCAAGCGCACGTCGGTTATGCGCTCGCCCAAAACGACCAGCGCGATCGTCACGCCGAAATAGGCGTAGATCATACCTTTTCCGGAAGGGCCTCTCCGAGCAAGCCCGAGGGCCGCAGGACGAGCACCGCAATGAGAATGGCAAACACGGTGACGTTGCTCCACTGTCCGCCGAATTTCCAGGTTGCGAGCGACTCGATCACGCCGATGAGAAATCCGCCCAGCATGGCGCCGGCGATGTTGCCGATGCCGCCCAGCACGGCCGCGGTGAACGCCTTCAGCCCCGCGCCGAAGCCGTTGAAGAACCACGTCGACTGGTAATAGACTCCGGACACGAGCCCGGCGACGCCGGCCAGCGCGCTGCCGATGAGAAACGTCATCATAATCGTGGTGTTCACGTTGATTCCCATGAGCGCAGCGGCATCGCGATCCTGCGCGGTCGCGCGCATGGCGCGGCCCATGTTCGTGTTGTGGATGAACGTCTGCAGCAGCAGCATCATCAGCACGGCCAGACCTACGACGGTCATTTGCTGCGCGGTCACCTGCACGCCGGCCAGAGCGATCGCGGGATTCGGGAATGACCGGCGGAAACTGCACCGGAGACGGACCCTTCCACACCTGCATCACGTTTTCGAGAATGAACGAAACCCCGATGGCGGTGATCAGCGGCGCGAGGCGCGGCGCATTGCGCAGCCGGCGGTACGCCAAACGCTCGATCAGCACGCCGACGATTCCGCACAGGAACGCTGCGCCGACGAGCGCGACGGCGACGTCGATCACGAGCGTCGCGCCGTGTAGTTCGCCCGACACGCCCAGCGCCCCAAGGATCGCCAGCGCGAAGAATGAGCCGAGCGTATAGACGTCGCCGTGCGCGAAGTTGATGAGTCCGATAATGCCGTAGACCATCGTGTACCCGAGCGCAATGAGCGCATAGATTCCGCCGAGCGAAATCCCGTTGACGAGCTGCGCGAGAAACTCGTGCAAGGAGGCGTCTACGTCGAGGTCTTGAGCTGAATCTGCCGGATGAAGTACGACGTGCCGTTCTTGAAGCCGTACAAGCTCAGCACCGGGTTTTGAATGTCGCCGTTCGCATCGAACGTCACGGGCCCGATCGGCGTCTGCAGCGCTTTTGTCGCGGCAATCGCCTGCACGACGTTCTTTCGTGAAGGAATGTTGCCGCCGCTTTGCTTGAGCGCGGCCGCGATGCCGTTGACCGCCACCTGCATCGCCGCGTAGGCGTTCGCGCTGTACGGGCCGATCGACGTATGATATTTCGCGCGATACGCTTGGACGAACGCCTGCGCGGCCGGCAACTTTTCAGCATTGGGTGCAGCCAGCGTGTAGAAGCTGCCGTCGGAATCGTTTCCGGCTACCGTCGCTAAATCGGCAATGCCGTCCCCGCCCATGAACGGCGTTTTACCGAGGCCGACGTCGAACATCTGCTTGCGTATCAGGCCGCCGCCGGTACTCGTCACGCCGCCGTAGAACACGACGTCCGGTTTTTGCGCCGCGACTTTGAGCAGCTGCGACTTGAAGTCTTGCGTGTTTTTCGCGAGGTGGTCGTGCTCGAGCACCGTGCCGCCGTCGGCGACAAAGTCCTTTTCAAAGCGGTTCGCCAAGTCCAGCCCGTACGTCTCGTTGTCGTCGATGATGTACGCCTTGGTGTAGTGCAGTTCGCGGGCGAACTGCGCGAGGGCCGATCCTTGTCGCGAATCGGTCGTGCAGACGCGGAAAAAGTTGTTCAAATCCGGATTGGCTCGGCGCAGCTGTTTCGCAGCATCGCCAAGCGTGAGGTTGTCGCTGACGACGGACGGACCGATTTGCGCGAGCTGCGCCGCATTTGTGATCGGAATTTCCGCCTGCGCGACGTTGGAATTGTACGGGCCGACTACCGCGAGGACCGCATCGTCGCTCACGAAGGTGCGGATGTTCGTGACGCCCTGTTCGGGATTGTGCATGCCTTGCACCGAGTCGTCCAGCGGATAGGCTTGAATCGAAAAACCGCCCGGCATTTCATGCTGCAGCTGCTCGGCCGCCAGCAGGGCACCTTGCTCCGTGCTCACGCCCACCGATGCGTCCGCGCCCGAGAGCGGCAGATCGATGCCGATCTTGATCGTCTTCGCGCCGGCCCGCGCGCCCGCGGGCGGCGCCGCCGTGACGGCTGACGTAGTCGTAGTCGTCGTAGTTTTTGTGGACGTGCCGTGGTTGCCGCCGCAGGCGACAAGCGCGAGGATGGCCGCGGCGGCCGATAACCGGCGTGCCGGAAAGCTCGTGTGCATGCGGACGGGTTACGCCGGGTTCAGCGTATTGTCATGCCGAGAGGTTGCCTCGAAGCCCTTTTGGGAGCGTCTGCTTTCGCTCGCAGCGCCCCGGAACTACATCCGAAGTACGTGCAGCAGTATCCTGTTGCTCTGCAACGGCTGTTCGGCCCGTGGAACGGGTGCCAGGCCCCATACCCAGAGCGTGGCATAAACACTATAGGTGCCCGGCTTACTGATGACAACGTAATCGTTCAGGTTTACTGGAAATCTCCACTGCACGAAGTACGGGAGATGGCACCTTTGCTCATAGACGAGTTGGCCGGAAAGCGGCTCCGGACGCGACGGAACTCTGGCGCCGGTTGCATCAACGACGGTGAACCGCAGTTTGCGGAAGAACGAACTGAAGCACACATTTTCATCCTTGCCCGTTGCACTCGATATCCAAAGATCAACGGTTGGAGGCGTTCCGGCATTGATGGACGGGTGCTCGGTAGTAAGGGAAAAGCGTACGCCGCTGAACACAGGGCCTACACGTACGACGGTGTGCATATACTGGTCGCCACCTAGCGTTGGGACTTGATTCGCGGTCGTCGCAGGCGGCAGTGTGGACATGGCGCGCGGCGGCGCAGTGGCCGCTGCGGCGGACTCGGTCTGCGCAAAAAACAGAATGAGGCAAAATACTACGTAAAGCGCGGTGCAGGTACGCCAAAGTAGGGGAGATCCTTTAATTGCCATGGCAGGCTCCATATTTTATCGGCAAACGGTTGCAAACGACGGCGTAGCGGTGGGGTTGTCTAGTGTTGTTGGTTCACTCAAACTTAAAACGTCTGTACCCCACTCGCCACCCGACGGCGGTGGCGTGTCAGGTTGGTTGTCGCTGTCTTTGCCACCGCGCCGCGTGCTGCTCTGATTATCGCCAAAGGCGATCAAGGGCAGTTAATCCGCTAAAGCCACGCCAGCAGCGCGTCGCCGAATTCTGCGCACGTCACCCACGGTCCGTTGCCGCGCGCCAGATCCGCCGTGCGAATGCCGTCGGCAAAAACGCGCTGAACCCCGTTCTCGATGCGCTTTGCGGACGCATCATCGCCCAAACTATGGCGCAGCAGCAGCGCCGCGGAAAGAATCGCGGCCGTCGGGTTCGCAATCCCTTTGCCACTGATGTCGGGCGCGGTACCGCCGATCGGCTCATACATGCCGAAGGTGCGTCCGGAGTCGCCGCTACCTAAACTCGCGCTGGGAAGATTCCCGATCGAACCGGTCAAAATCGCCGCTTCGTCTGAGAGAATGTCGCCGAACATGTTCTCCGCGACGATGACGTCGAATTCCGCCGGCCGGCGCACCAGCTGCATCGAGGCGTTGTCGACGAGCAAATGCTCCAGTTCGACGTCGGGATACGACTTTGAAACCTCGATCACCACTTCGCGCCACAAACGCGACGTCGCCAAGATGTTGTGCTTGTCCACCGACGTCACGCGTTTGCGGCGTGCACCTGCGAGTTCGAACGCCGTCCGCGCAATCCGCTCCACTTCCGGCGCCGTGTAACGCATCGTGTCTACCGCCCATCGAGTTCCGTTGCGATCGACCCCGCGCTCCTTCGGCTCGCCGAAATAGATTCCGCCGGTGAGTTCGCGCACCACAATCAAGTCCAGCCCCTCAATCAACGTACTGTGCAATGAGGATGCCGGCTCGAGGCCCGGATACACGCGCACGGGCCGGAGGTTCGCAAACAATCCGTAATCGTGACGCAACGCAAAGAGCGCCGCTTCCGGCCTGCTTTCGAAGGGGCCGCTGTCGAATTCCGGATCACCGACGGCTCCGAATAGAATCGCATCGCTGCGGTCGCAAAGCGCGCGCACCTCGTCGGGAAGCGGCGGCTTTCCCTCGCGCAGTGCAGACGCTCCGACGAGCGCCTCGACGCATTCGATGTCCGGACGAACGTGCTGCAACGCCCGTACGGCTTGCGCGACGATCTCCGGGCCGATGCCGTCACCGGGCAGTACTGCGACGGTCTCGCTCATGTTGCAGTCAGCAGTGCACGAACGCGCTTCACGATGTGTCCGGGCGTTAGCCCGTACTTTTCAAGCAGCGCTTCATTTGGAGCGCTTTCGCCGTCGACGTCGGCAAGACCGAGGCGTTCAACGCGCATCGGAAGATGCGCAGCCAGCACTTCCGCGACCGCACCGCCGAGGCCGCCGAGCACCGAATGCTCTTCGCACGTCAGCACGCAAGGAACCGCGCGGGCAAAATCGAGGATCGCCTCTTCGTCCAGCGGCTTGATCGTCGGTACGTGCAGTACGCCCGCCCGGATGCCTTCGTTTTCAAGCAACTGCGCGGCTTCGATCGCGCGCACTGTCTGCGCGCCCGTGCCGATGAGTCCGATATCGCGGCCTTCACGCAGCAAAACGGCGCTGCCGATTTCAAAGCGCTGGCCTGGCTGCGTCACGGTTGGAAGCGGATCGCGCGTCAAACGCATATACACCGGACCCTCCCATTGCGTCGCCGCGCGAATCGCGGCACGAGCTTCATCCCCATCCGCCGGCGCGATCACGGTCATATTCGGCAGCGTACGCATGATTGCGATGTCATTCACCACTTGATGCGTTTTGCCGGTGAATCCCGTTAAGATGCCGCTATAGTGCGCCGCAAATTTTACGTTGAGCCGCGGCTGCGCGACGACGACGCGAATTTGATCCAGATCGCGCGTGGCGAGAAATGCCGCGAACGAACTGACCCAAGGAATCAAACCCACCGTCGCCATCCCTGCGGCCACACCCGCAAGATTCTGTTCCGCGATGCCGAGCATGAAAAAGCGATCCGGACGCGCCGCCGCAATCTTGTCGGACTTCGTCGAATTCGCAAGATCGCCGTCCAGCACGACGACGCGCGCATTCGACTCGCAGAGCTCTACGAGCGTCTCGCCGAAAACGTCGCGCTGCGCCTGCACGTCAATCCCGCAGCTCGGCGAGCGCGAGCGTAATATCTGCGTCGGTCAACGGCCGCGAATGCCACGTGTAGTCGTCCTCCATGAATGAAACGCCCTTGCCTTTGATCGTGTGCGCGATGACGATCGACGGTTTGCCGAAAGTACCTGCTGCCGCAGAACAAGCGTCGATGAAAGCGGCCGAATCGTGGCCGTTGCACTCGAGCACGTTCCACCCGAACGCTTCCCATTTCGCTCGCGGATCGTCCGCGGGGTCGCGCCGCGCGATCGACGTGTAGCCCTCCGCAGTCGCCCATCCGAACTGCTGCAGCCGGTTCCAGTCCAGAATCGCCGTCAAGTTGTCCGCGCGATAACGCGCGGCGCAGAACGCCGCTTCCCAAATTTGCCCTTCTTGTATCTCACCGTCCCCCAACATCACCCACGTGTGAAACGAAGCGCCCAGCATTCGCGCTCCCAGCGCCATGCCTAGGCCCGGTGAAAGCCCTTGTCCCAGCGAACCGGTCGACATGTCGAGACCCGGAAGTTTCGTCATGTCGGGATGCCCTTGAAGACGAGAATCGATCGCGTCGAAACGCTCGAGTTCGTCGGGATTGAAATATCCGCGCAGCGCGAGGACGGCGTACAATCCGATCGCGCAGTGCCCTTTGGAGAGAATGAACCGATCGCGTTCCGGCCAATACGGCCGCTGCGGATCGATGCGCAGCACGTTGAAATAAAGCGCAGCGAGCATTTCGGCGGCGGAAAGCACGCCGCCGATATGTCCGGCGCCGGCATGCTGCACCGCCCGCAGAACGCGCCGCCGAACATCGTTTGCAATCGCGGAAATCTGCGCGGGCGTCATAAGCCGCACCGCTCGCGTAAATACCGCCGGTTCGCCTTAGCCGACGCAAGCGGTTCCTTCGGTGCATCCTGCTCCACAACGATCCAACCGGAATATCCTGCGTCGCGCAGCGAATCGACGATTTCGGGAACCGCCACCATCCCCGTGCCGAGCTCGACGAACATCCCCATTCTTACTGCATCCGTAAAACCGATTTGTTCCCGGCGTACTTGCTCGAGCACCTGAGGATCGACGTCTTTCAAGTGCACGTAGCCGACACGGTCGCGGTACTCGTAGAAGACTCGATTCGGATCTGCACCGGCGTATGCCAGGTGCCCCGTGTCCGGACAAAGAGCGATCAGATCCGGATCGGTCAATTCGCACAGCCGCGCAATTTCGTCCATCGTTTCCACGTACGTGCCGACGTGCGGATGAAACACCGCGTGAACGTTTAATTCCGCCAGGGCACCGGCGATCCGGTGCAATCCGTCGGCCATTGCGTGCCACGAAGGTTCGTCGAGCATGTCGGCGCGCTTTACGCGCCCCGCTATCTGCATCCGGTGCGGCGTTGCGTAGTCGGAGAGAATCAGCACGTCCGCCCCCAGGTCGAGCAAACGCCGAGCGACGCGCAGCGAACTCTGCAGCGCCGCCGCGTGATTTTCGCGATCGCGCAAGTTCACCGCATGAAACGTTGACGCGGGGCGCAGTTCCCTGCGCTGCAGTTCCGCGCGCAGCAGCGCGCTGTCGTCCGGAAAGTTGTAACTGATCTCCGTGCCTTCGTAGCCTGCGAGCGCCATTTCGTCCAGCATTTGGTCGAACGCCGGTGTCTTCACCCACGTATAGAACGGGTCGAAGCCCCAGTTTACCGACGCAGTTCCCACGCTTATAGCGCTCACCACGTCCAACCTTCGCGTATCCATTCGTGCTGGGAATCGAAGGTCATATGATAGACGTGCTTAGGACCGGCCAAAACGTTGAGATAATAGATGCCGTACTCCGCCGCGGCAGCGCAAACGTGGTACCCGCGGGGCACGAGCACGACGTCGCGGTCGTGCGCAGTTACCGTTTCATCCAGACTGCCGTCCGCACTATAGATTCGCTGGAACGCAAAGCCCTGCGCCGGCATGGCGCGATAGTAGTACAACTCTTCCAGCGCGGATTCGCGCGGCGGATCGTCGGTATCGTGTTTGTGGGGCGGATAGCTCGACCAGTGCCCGGGCGGCGTGAACACCTCCGTAATAAAGAGCGCCGACGCGTCGTCTTCTCCCATCAAGATGTCATAGATCGAGCGCCGCGCGTTACCCGCCCCCCGTTCGTGCGAATCGCTTTCGGTCAGTGCGATAAAGCGCGCTTCACGTGCCGGCCCTCGTGCAGCGGCGCCGCAAATCGCCGCCTCGCAATCGGTGACTGCGTGGATCTCGTACGCGCATCCCGCCGGCAGGTAAACGGCCTGCGGCGCGCCTTGGAACGGCGTCGAGCGGTTTCCGACGCGCTCCCACGATGCCGCTGCCGATTCAATCCGCGCAGTTCCGCCGATGAGAACGATGACGACCTCGTTCGTTCCGGTATCGCCCCTACGCAGCGCACCGCGAGGTAAGCGCAGCGCGCTGAAATGCACGTGGTTCCAGTCCCGTCCGTCGGGCGCGACGGAAACGATCTCGCGCCCATCGCGGTTTGGGCGCAACAGAAGCACGCTATCCGCCTTCGACGTCGCTAAACCGGACGACGCATCCGCGTTCCCGCGAACGGTCCGCGGCTATCGCCAAGCGCAGCGCTTCCAGCGCATCTTCTCCGCCTGCGCGCACCTCGCCGCCGTTCGCCAGCACGCCGATGAAGTCGTGAATCTCCTCGCGGTACGCATCTGCGAATCGCGTAATGAATGAATCGGTGAGCGGCGCCGCAAAGGAAGCATCGAGCACGCGCCCTTGCGGCATCCCGTCCGCGCCGCGCAGCAGCATGCCGCGCGAGCCGAGCGCTTCAATCCGCACGTCGTAACCGTACGCAGCTTCGCGCGAGACATCCAGCACCGCCATCGCGCCGTTTGAAAAGCGCAGCAGTGCCACGGAAGTATCGACGTCGCCTGCCTGTGCGATCTCGCCGTTCGCAGCGACTCCCGTCGCCGTTACGTCTTCGACCTGCGCGGGTGCGAGCAGCCAGCGCGCGGCATCGAAGTCGTGCACCATCTGATCGCGAAACTGGCCGCCGCTCGTCGGAATGTACGCGATCGGCGGCAGCGTCCGGTCGCGGCTTACCAGACGGAGAAAGCGCATTTCGCCAACCTCGCCGGCTGCGATCGCCTCGCGAGCCTGCACGAAATCCCGGTCGAAGCGGCGCTGAAAACCGATTTGGAGCAAAACGCCGGCACGTTTAGAGGCATCGGTAGCGCGAATCGTCGTGGCGACGTCGAGCGAGATCGGTTTTTCGCAGAAGATTTGCTTGCCGGCTCCGGCGCACTGCTCTATCAATTCCGCGTGGGTGCCGCTCGGCGTCGAAATCACAACCGCGTCCACGCGGGAATCCTGCAGAAACTCCTCGACGGAGCCGGTGCGCGTTGCGAACGATTGGGCCAAACGCATCGCCGCGCCATCGTCCACGTCGGCAATCCCCGCCAAATCCGCGTCAGAGTGTTCCGCAACGTTGCGCGCGTGCACGGAGCCCATGCGGCCGGCTCCGAAAACCGCAATTCCCGGGCGCGCGCGGGTCACTACGTCAGCGTCTCCTGCGAACGCGCAGCCTCGTACTCGCGCCGTTTATCTTTGTGATAAGCGGGGACGGTTACGTCCCACCATCCCGTCGCCGTCAAACCGCTCTCCGGAAGCGTCGTGCTGCACAGCGCTTCGACAACGGCGGGCCGTTCGCTCGCAAACGCGCGCTGCAGCGCAGGGCCGAGTTCGGTCGGGTGCTCCACGCGTTCCGCGTGACATCCGAAGCCCTCCGAAACGCGCGCGAGATCGGCGGAAAACGGCGTGCCGTCGCGCTTTTTGAATTTCGTGGCGATGATGCGATCCGGACCGAAGTGCAGCGACTGCAGATTCTTGATGCACTCCCAGCCGAAATTGTTCATCACCAGAAAGACGACCGGAATGTCGTACTGCGCGGCCATCGCGAGCTCTTGAACAGTTTGCAAAAAACTGCCGTCGCCGACAATCGCCATCACTTGGCGGTCCGGCGCGGCAAGTTTTGCGCCGATTGCGCCGGGCACTTCGAACCCCATCGCGGAGAAGCCGCCGGCGGTGATATGCTGGCGGCTTGCGTACACCGGAAACTCGTTGAAAACCTGACTCTGCGGGTTGCCGGCACCCGTTACGACGATGCCGTCCCGTTCGAGCACTTTGCGCGCTTCGACGAGCGCGCGCGAAATCGTCATCGGGGAAGCGTCGCTTTCCCGCGGCCCACGCAGCGCCTCTTCCCATTCGGACTTGAGGTGTTGAATTCGCTCAAAATAGGGCGAGGTGCGGTAATCCCGAAAGCGCGAGAGTTCGCGCAGCGTCAGTAGAAGGTCGGAAAGCGTTGCACGCGCGTCGCCGACGATCCCCGTTTCCACCGGATAGTTTTTGCCGATTTCGTACGGATCGAGATCGATTTGAATCAGCTTCGTCGGCGGGATCGAAAACGTGACGCCGCGGCGGAACGAAGATGCGGTGCGGTCGGTAAATCGGCAGCCCACCGCCAGCACAACGTCAGCTTCACGCGCGAGCGTATTACCGGAAATCGAGCCGAGATCGCCGCACGGCCATGCGTAGAGCGGGTGATCTTCTGCAATCGCGCCTTTGCCCATCCATGTGACGGTTACCGGCGCACCGAGAAACTCTGCGAGTTCGCGCAGTCTCGTTTTCCGCACCGGAAGCGATCACGCCGCCGCCGGCGATAATCATCGGACGCTGCGCCGAGAGGAGCAATTTTGCCGCTTCGTCGAGCATGTCGGGATCGCCGTGCGCGCGCCCGCGCGGCCGCCGCGTCACCGGATCGGGAAAGTCTTCGATTTCAGTGAACTCCGCCTGCACGTCCATCGGCACGTCGATGTGCGCCGGTCCTCGACGCCCTTCGAGCATCACGTTGAACGCCAAGTGCAAAACGTTGCAGAGTTGGTCGACGCGGCTGGGCTGCCACCATCGTTTGACGACCGGCTCCATCATGCGCGGAAAATTCGCCCAATGCGTACGTTCGAGTTCCTGCAGCACGCCGCGCCCGCGCATATACGTGTGCACGGATCCCGTCAGCAGAAGAAGCGGATTGGAATCAATGTACGCGCACGCAACGCCCATCGCGGTATTGACGGCGCCGGGCCCGATCGACGTGAACACGCCGCACGGTTTGCCGGCCACGCGGTAATACGCGTCTGCCATGTGCGCGGCCCCCTGCTCGTGAATCGCTTGCACGACGGCGATCTCGCCGCGGCGATCGACGAACGCATCCAGGAGTGCGGTGATACCGTGACCCGGCACGCCGAAAAGCATGGGTACACCTTCGCGTATCAAGTATTCGGCCACGATCTGCCCACCCGTCATGCGCATGTCGTGCTCCTTTTACGAAACGCTAGCCGCTGCGGCCACGTACCCCAATTGCTGCGAGATAGCGCTGGCGGACTCGCAAATCTCCGGCGCTAATTCCGGAATGCGCTCGCGCGTGAAACGCACCGCCGGAGAGGAGAGCCCGAACGCGGCAACGATGTTGCCTTGGTGATCGCGCACCGGTGCGGCGATGCACCGCACGCCCGGATGCAGCTCTTCGTCGTCGACGGCGTAGCCGATGCGGCGCACGCGCGCCAAATCAAAATCCAGTTCGTCGATGCTCGTCATGGTGTGCGGCGTGTAGCGCTTGAGCGTTTGGCCTTCGAAGAGTTCGAGCAGCTGCACGCGGGTGAAGTCCGCGATCAGCGCTTTGCCGACCGCCGCGCAGTGCAGCGGCTCCGCCGAACCGAGCGTCGTTTCGACGCGCAAGATTCCGGTAGCGGACTCCGCGCCGACCGAAACCGCGAACTGCCGATCGCGTACGGCCACGTGCGTATTTTCGCCGGTGCGCGCGGACAGCGCGCGCAAAAACGGCTGTGCGATCTCCACGACGCTGATCCGGCGCAGCAGTCCCGAAGCAATTTCCAGGACGCCGTAACCGATGAGGTATCTCTTGCCCTCGGCTTCCTGACTTACCAGGCCGTGCAGTTCGAGCGTACTGAGCAGCCGGTATGCGGTGCTCGGGTCGACGCCAAGATGGTCGGCGACCTCCGTAACGCCGGCGCCGCTCACACGCTCGGCGAGCAGGCGTAAAATGCGAACGCCTCTAGAGAGTGAATTGATCACCGTTGCTGCCATGACTTCTGTGTTATATCAAGCTTATTGCACTATGGTCAAGCGCGGTAGCGCAAGAAGGGGAGTCCGCGAGCAGGGGTTTGCAATGATGTTGACAATATTGCAAGACCGTTACGACCGGCGGAAGGGGCGTGTTTCATGCTGTTGCGCAGAACGGCTGCATCGCTTGCGCTGATAGTGAGTACCCTAATTCTGCCGGCGTGCAGCAGCACCGGCGGAGCTCGCTCCGCTTCGGCCGCCGCGCCCAACCTGCCGCATCTGCGCATCGCCATGATCACCCATCAGGCTCCCGGCGACACCTTCTGGGATATCGTTCGTAAGGGCGCGCAAGCCGCCTCCGCAAAAGACAACGTCACGCTCATTTACTCGAACGATCCGGCTCCGGACGGTCAAGCCGTCCTCGTGCAGAACGCCATCGACCAGCATGTCGACGGCATCGCCGTCACCCTCCCCGCGCCGGATGCGTTGGCGGCGGGAGTGCGCAAGGCGCAGCAAGCCGGCATTCCCGTCGTCGCGTTTAACGCCGGTTTCGATGCCTGGAAGCGTCTGGGTATCCCGATCTACATCGGACAAGATGAAACGGCCGCGGGGCGAGCTGCGGGAGCGCGTCTGAGCAGCGAAGGCGCAAAACACGTGCTGTGCGTCATTCAATTTCAGGGACAAGTGCAGCTCGAAGCGCGCTGCAAAGGCGTGCAAGAGGGTCTGACCGGCGGCCGGAGCGAGAAGATCTACGTCAACGGCGCGGACATGCCGTCGGTGCGTTCGACGCTGACGGCAAAGCTGCAGCAGGATCCGGGCATCGACTACGTCGTTACGCTAGGGGCGCCGATCGCGCTGACGGCAGTGCAGGGGGTGAAGACGGCCGGCAGCAGCGCGAAAATCGTGACGTTCGACATGAACCGGCAATTGGCGCCCGCGATTCAAAACCGCAGCGTGCAATGGGCCATCGATCAGCAGCCGTACGTTCAAGGTTACGAAGCGATCGACACGTTATGGCTCTATCTGACCAACGGTGACGTCCTGGGCGGAGGCCAACCAGTGCTCACCGGCCCGGCTTTCGTCGACGCAAGCAACATCGGCGCGATCGCGAAATACGCCGCGCACGGCACCCGATGAATTCGACTTCAGCGATGGCGCCCGCCGCTAAGCGCGTGACGCGGCGATCGCCGTTGCTAATATTCCTGATGCGGCCGGAAGTCGGCTCGCTCATTGGAGCCGTCGTCGTCATCGTGTTTTTCTCCGTGGTCGCTCCGACGATTCGCCATCCGGGTTCTGTCAGCACGGTGCTCTATCAAAGTTCCACGCTTGGCATCATGGCCGTCGGCGTAGCACTGTTGATGATCGGTGGAGAGTTCGATCTCTCCGCGGGCGTCGCCGTGATTTCATCCGCATTGGCGGCTTCGATGTTTGCCTACCAGTTCGGCACGAACGTGTGGGTGGGCGTCGCTATCGCGCTCGCGCTTTCGCTCAGTATCGGCGCGTTCAACGGCTGGCTTCTCGTGCGCACGGGAGTGCCGAGTTTTCTCGTTACGCTCGGCACGTTTTTGATGTTGCAGGGCATCAATCTGGCCATAACGCGTCTGGTGACCGGCAACGTTGCGACCAACGACATCTCGAACATGGCGGGCTTCGATTCGGCGCGCGCAATCTTCGCCTCCACATTCACCATCGCCGGCACGGACGTGAGCGTCAGCATTCTGTGGTGGCTTGCGCTCGTGGCGGCAGGGACATGGGTGCTCCTGCGCACCACGGCAGGCAACTGGATCTTTGCAGCCGGCGGAAATGCCGCAACGGCGCGCGCAGTCGGCGTTCCCGTCAGGCGCACGAAAATCGGCTTGTTCATGACCGTTGGTTTCTGCGCGTGGATCGCCGGCATGCACCAATTGTTTGCATACAACACGGTGCAGTCCGGCGGCGGAGTAGGACTCGAACTCGAGTATATCGTGGCTGCCGTGGTCGGCGGCTGTTTACTGACCGGCGGATATGGCTCCGTAATCGGATCGGCGATCGGCGCTCTCATCTTCGGCGTCGTCAGCCAGGGCGTCGTTTATGCCGGGTGGAATCCGGATTGGTTCAAGTTTTTCCTCGGCGCAATGCTGCTTCTCGCAACGCTGGTGAACATGTTCGTGCGCGCGCGGGTGGAGAAGAAATGAGCGCGCCCATCGTCGAGCTCTGTGGAGTCGGAAAGCAGTACGGCAACATTCGCGCGCTCAGCGATATCAATTTGACGGTGAACGCCGGCGAAGTCACCTGCATTCTCGGCGACAACGGCGCCGGCAAGTCGACGCTGATCAAGATCGTCGCCGGTCTGCACCCGCACGACTCCGGCGTGCTGCGCGTGCACGGAAACAAAGTCTGTTTCTCTTCACCGCGTCAAGCGTTGGATGCCGGAATTGCAACGGTCTATCAAGATTTGGCCCTCATTCCGCTCATGCCGGTTTGGCGCAATTTTTTTCTCGGTTCCGAGACGGTCACCGGCGTGTGGCCGTTCCGGCGGTTGGACGTCACAGCTATGCGACGCATCGCGGATGAGGAATTGACGAAGATGGGCATCGAGCTGCCCGACCTCGATGCACCGGTCGGAAAGCTCTCCGGCGGACAAATGCAGGTCGTCGCCATCGCGCGTGCTATCCATTTCGGCGCCCGCGTGCTGATTTTAGACGAACCGACGGCCGCGCTCGGCGTCAAGCAGTCAGGAGTCGTACTCAAATACATCGCTGCCGCGCGCGACGCGGGATTGGCCGTCATCTTCATCAGCCATAATCCGCACCATGCGTATCTCGTCGGCGATCGCTTTGCCGTGCTGAACTTGGGCCGCATCGAAATCGACGCGCCCCGCTCCGAGCTCTCGCTCGAAAACCTCGTGCGCCATATGGCCGGAGGCGCCGAGCTGCAGGCACTCCAGCACGAGATGGGGCGGCCTGCTCTGCGCTCCTAAAGCAAGTTTATTGCACTATGTTCAATGAATTCGGGACGTATTGCGCCTAAACGCGCTACCGTTGCTCAAGTTTCGCAACTATATTGACAATTATGCAATAAAATGGTTGAAGTATTTAGGGGCCTTTCACATCGCGACATCGGAGGATTTGCACCGTGCATTCTCACCGCGCAAGGCTTGTCCGCTCCCTCGCAGCCGCATTTTTGTGCGTCGTTTTGACGAATGCCGGCGTCCTGGCGCAAACCGCGCAAGCGCCGCGCGCCTATCCCATCAGCGGTGTGGTCATCGATCAGCAGGGTGGGCTCCCGGTCGCCGGCGCGCGGCTGCAATTGATGCAGGCCACGAAGGCAATCGCGGCGAGCACATCGGACGTGTCGGGAAAATTCGCGTTTCCCGCCGTCGCCGAGGGCATCTACTTCATTCAAGTTTCGGCTCCCGGGTATCAAACGGTGCGCTCCGACGACGTCGTCCTGGCTGGCGGTCCAGCAACGGTCTCGCTGGCGCTCACGCGGGCGCAAACGTCGACGTCATCCGGATTGAAAACGATCGCGCACGTCAGCACCCGCGCAGTGGGTTTGCAGACGACGACCACAATTCAACAGCAAGTCGATCCGGAAATCATGCAGCGCGTCGGACAGTTGCGTGCCGCCGAGGGACTGGTGACGCTTCCCGGCGTCAATCTCGTCGGACAGGATTCGTCGGTCGGCGATGACATCTCGGTCGATATTCGCGGGCTCAAACCAAGCGAAACGCAAGTTTTGCTCGACGGCCATCCGATCGGGCCTTACGGTGTGTATCCATCGCGCATCGGCGGCGGCACAGGCGGATTCGATTATCAAGATGCGCCGACGTTCGCGCTGCAAAACACCGTCGTCACGTATGGTTCCGGCGCCACCGGCCTCTACGGCGTCGATGCCGTCGGCGGAGCGGTTGACTTTCAAACGATTTTACCCTCGCTGCGTCCGCAAGGCGCGCTGAAGATCGGTTACGGCGAATTGGGCAAGCAACTTTTCGCAGCGCAGGCGAGCGGAACTTTCGGCAAACTCGGTTACGTGTTTCTGCACGGCGTGAACGGCGCGTACGGCAATTTTCCGGGTGCAGTCATTGCGCAGACCGGCGCTCGCGGCAGCGACTTCACCACCCCGACGCTGCAAGGCGTCACCTATTTCGTTTCGGGCGACTACCTGCTGCGCAACGATCTCGCGAAGCTTCAGTACAATTTTTCCCGGGCGACGCAGCTTACGCTGACAGGCTACTCCGCAACGTCGTGGGACGACAAGACCGGTGAAGGCGACAACGATTTCATCACCTACGATTTCGCGCGATATCAAGCGCAGAACAGCCCGAATTGCACGATTGGCAACAGCCCAGCTCCGAACGGCGTTACCGTTATTACGGACGCGGCGCCGAACGGCGCGTGCGTCACGCCGCAGCAGTACGCGTCCGGCGCGAGCGGACCGGCGGGCGGCGGTCCGGGCGCGTATCAAGCGCTCGGCAATCAAGACTATCACCTTCGGTTTACGACTACCGCAGGGCGCAATCAGGTAACCCTCGATTCGTACATCGACAATTATCATCAGAACCGCGATCGCCCGGCCTCGTTTCTCAACGGTCCGAATGCGATTCTGGACATCGACTACCGTTCTTTCGGCACGCTGCTGAGCGACGATCTCGCGTTGGGCAAGCACGACGTCGGCTTCGGGCTCTTCTCGATGCGCCAATACACGACCGGGCACAACGTCAGCGGCACGACGGTCCTGGAGCACCAGCCGCTCTTCGACAAACTGGACAGTTTCTTCGTGCGCGACGTGTGGCAGCCGAAGTCGAATCTCTCGTTCTTCCTGAACTCGTGGTTCAAGCATTCCAATGTCGGCGGCACCTCGTTCGATCCGCGTCTCTCCGTAATCTATCGTCCGAATGCGACCGACGTGGTGCGGCTCACCGGCGGAAAGTCGTCGGCGGATCCCGCGCCGCTCGCGCTGCAATTGACCGGCGTCGGCGGCATCACACCCGGCAACTGCAAGATCTTCTCCGTTGGCGAGGACGAGTCGCCGAATGAACTGCCGGAAAAAGCCACCGATTTGGAAGCCTCCTACGCGCACCGCTTCAGCATCGATACGAGCGTCCAAGCGATCGCGTACGATACGAACGAGATCAACACGGTCTTTCAGGGCCAGCTGCCGGCTGCGCTGTTTATGTCGGCACTGCAGTCGGCAGGTGCGGATTACCTGCCGAGCGTTCTCGCGAAGATTTCCTCGCTTTGTCCGAACTTCGCTCCGCCGAATCCGGCGCCGACCATCGACAACCTGGTGATGCACACCAACGTGAATATTGCCAAGCAGCGCGCGCGAGGGATCGAACTAAGCGGACGCTTCCGCGTGGATCCGCACGCGACGGTTCAGGGCTACTACGACGTCCAATCGACGGCGATTTACGATGCGCCCGTCGATTTGCTGCAGAACAACCCCACGCTGATCAACGGCGGTCAAGTGGCGGGCATTCCGTTGCACAAGTGGGGCGTGACGTTCGACCTCACCAATACGCACGGCGGGGAAGTGTATCTGGTCTACACGCATCTGGACGCCAATAACCCGCTGCACCGTCCCGCATTCGGCTGGGCGGATGCCGCGTTTACCCAAAGCATCTCTCAAAATCTTGCAGTAAATTTGGGCGTGACGAATTTGTTCAACAGCGCCGCCGACGACTATGGCCGCATCGGCTGGGGCGTGTTCATCCCGGAGAACCAATACGGAACGGATCCGAACGGCCTGGCGCAAGGTACGGAAGAGTTCGGCCTGGCGCCCCGGGCGGTTTTGTTCACCCTGACTGAGAAAATGTAGGTGCACCATGGCACGATCACCAACTTGCGCGTTCGCCATCTCACTGCTGCTCTACGGGCTCTTCATGCTTTTGCCCGCTGCGGCGCAAAACAAAGAACAGCCTAAGGCTCCTGCGGCCACAGCGATTTCCGGCATGGTCGTCGATCAAAACGGCGGCCTTCCGGTTGCGGGAGCCGTGCTCCAACTCCAGCAAGCCGGCAAAATGATTGCGGCGACGACGACGAACGCTTACGGGGCGTACAGGTTCAATGCCATACCGCAGGGGATTTATTCCATTGCCGTACGCGCAACGGGGTATCAAGGCGGAACGTCGCAAGACATCGTCTTGACGGGCCCGGCAACAGTCAATTTTACGCTCGTGCGAGCAACGGCGGCAAACAACCTCAAGGTCATTGCGAACGTGCACGTCGGCGGAGCGGGAGCGCTGCAAACCAGCACGACGATCCAGCAAAACGTCGACATCAACGTCGTCCAGCAGACGAATCAATTGCGCATCGCCGAGACGCTCGGTAAACTCCCGGGCGTCAATCGCGCCGATGCGGATTCATCGCGAGGTGACGACATCGGCATCGACATTCGGGGGCTCAAACCCAGCGAAACGCAGGTGTTGCTGGACGGCCATCCCATCGGACCGACCGGCGTGTATCCCGGGTGGGACATCGGCGGCGGCACGGGCGGATTTGATTTCGCCGATTCACCCGTGTTCGCGCTCAAAAGCGCGCAGGTGACGTACGGCTCGGGAGCGACCGGATTATACGGCGTGGACGCCGTAGGCGGCGCGATCGATTTTCAAACGATCGATCCGACGAAAAAGCCGCAAGGAATACTGCGATACGGATACGGCGACGAAGGCAATCAGCTGTTCGCCGCGCAGGCCACGGGGACCGTCGGAAAACTCGGATACGTGCTGGTTCACGGCGTGAATGGAACGTACGGACTTTTTCCGTCGCAAGTCATCGCACAAACCGGCGCGCGCGGCAACGACTGGACGTCGTCGACGCTCGCGCTCGACACCTACCCTGTGAGCGGCAACGTCATCCTGCGAAACGATCTGGCGAAGTTGGTGTGGTCCTTCTCGCCCAACACCTCGTTAACGCTTTCGGGATACTCTGCAACGTCTTGGGACGACAAAACCGGCAACGGCGACAACGACTTTATTACGCCGGAGTTCGCCTATTACCAAGCCGTCAGCAGTCCGAACTGCACCATCGGCAACAGCGCAGCGCCTAACGGCGTTACCGTTATTACCGACGCGGCGCCGAACGGCGCGTGCGTCACGCCGCAGCAATACGCACAGGGCGCCAGCGGCCCATCGGGCGGCGGACAAGGTCCGTACCAGGCGCTTCGCAATCAGGATTATCACGCGCGGCTGGTCTCACAACTTGGAAAACATCAGCTGGTCGTCGATTCCTTCGTCGACAATTACGGTCAAGACCGGGTGCGGCCGGAGTCGAACATCAACGGCGACAACTCGATTCTTACGCGAAGGTTCCGGACGTTCGGCTCGCTCATCAGCGACGACATCGCCGGAGCCAAAAACGACCTCGGCTTCGGCTTTTATACGCAACGCCAGTATATCGACGGCAATCAGATCTCAGGCGCGGCATTCATTCCAACGGCGTCGCTTCTCTCGAAGATCGACAGTTTCTTCATCCGCGACGCGTTTACGCCGTCCGAGCGGATGTCGTATTTCCTAAATGCCTGGTACAAGCATTCACTCATCGGCGGAAATTCATTCGACCCACGGCTCTCGCTGGTGTACCGGCCCACACCGCGCGACGTCGTACGCCTTACCGGCGGCGCATCGTCGGCGGATCCGGCTCCTATTGCCTTCGAATTGACCGGCGCGGGCGGAATCAACCCGGGTAACTGTCAGTTGTTCGGGCTGGGCTCCCTTCCAACGCCCGGCGAACTTCCGGAAAAGGCGAAAGACTTGGAAGTTTCCGTCGGACACCGCTTCGGCTTGGATGACAGTTTGCAGTTTACGGCGTACGACACGAACGAAACGAATTCGATATTCGAGGCCGATTTACCGGCGGCGGCGTATGTCGCGCAAATCAATGCCTTGTACGGGCCGTCGTACCTCACCGGCGTGTACAACCACATCCGTTCAATCTGTCCGAATCTCGCACCGCCCAACCCGCCGCCCACCATTGCGAACCTAACGGTTGCAACCAACTTGAATCTCGCGACGGCGCGCGCTCGCGGATTCGAGATTAGCGGAAGAGTGCGCGCGACCCCGCACCTTACGGTGGAGGGATACTACAACGTGCAATCTGCGATGGTCTTTAATATGTCGGACACGGTGCTCATGAACAATCCGACGCTGATCAATGGTGCGCAGATACCGAACATTCCGATGCACACCTACGGCATCACGATGGATCTCACGAATACGTATGGCGGAGAACTCTACATCGACTACACGCACTACGACAATTACAACCCGTACAACCGCCCGGCCTTCGGTGAAGCCGATGCGTTCTTCAATCAGCGCATCAACGATCAAACCTCGATCAACCTGGGCATCTCGAATCTATTCGACGAAGCGACCGACAACTACGGACGCGTCGGCTTGGGACTGTTTCAAGCGGAGAATCAATTCGGTTCTGATACAAACGCTTTGCAGCAGGGCACCGAGCGCTTCGGCATCGGGCCCAGAGCGTTTACGTTCTCGGTAACGCAGCGGATCGGCGGGGCGGGCGGCGGCCCCGGGACCGCAAAACCGTGATGCTGCGAAGAGGCGCCGGGAGCGCGGCACTGCTTGCGCTCTCGGCGTCGTTCTTGCTCGCAACGGTTCCCGCCGCGCACGCAAAGCCCGATCTGTCGGTTGAAGCGCTTTTGCGCAGCCGCATCAAGCACGTCTTCATCATTTACCAGGAAAACGAATCCTTCGATCATTATTTCGGGACGTATCCGGGTGCCGATAATCTCGCGAGTGTCTCTGCGGGGTTGCACGGATTCCGCCAGTACGATCCGATCGCGAAGACGTGGCTGACGCCGTTCAAAATCACCGATCCCGACGTCGAGAGCCCGGATCATTCCCGCCTCGCGCTGATCGGTAAAATCGACGGCGGCAAGATGGACCGCTTCATTGCCGTCCAAGAGCAGTCTTCAGCCAAGGACGGTTACGGCGCCGCAGATCAAGCGCGGCTGGGTCAGTTGACCATGGCGTACTACGACTGCGACACGATACCGTTTTTATGGAAATACGCGAGCACGTTCGCGCTCTTCGATCATTTCTTTCAGGGAATGACCGGTCCATCGACGCCGGGGAATATCGAGATCATCGCGGCGCAAACGGGGCAGACGCAAGCGGCGCGGGATCCGGACGAACGTGTCGCCGGCATGGGCTCTGGTGCGGGCGTACCGGTCGAAAACAGCATGGATCCGCCGTTCGGGCCGTATGCCGGCGATCCGAAAGAGAAACGGCAGATCGTGCAGCGTTATGCTACCGTCATGCTGACGCTCAACGGCACCAAGGATCGCAAAGCGACGCGGGAAACGCTGGGCGTCCGCGCCGATTTGCAGCACGTTGCGAGCAGCGGCAAAGCGCCGGTGCCGTGGGGCTGGTTTCAAGAGGGCTACAACGGCCCCCGCCCTGCGCTTCCTGGTTACTCCGCGCATCATAACGCGCTGCAGTATTTCGCCTATCTGCGCTGGAACGGCGTTTTTTGGAATCACGTCGCCACGCCGCAGTATCTGCTCGGCGCGTTGCGCGCCGAAACGCTTCCGCAGACCGGCGTCTTTTACGTGAAGGGCAGCAATCAAAACCGGTTCGGCTGGCGGCCCGCCAATCCGTCGCCGTTCATTCAGCAGCAGTTCAAGGGCGACGACGATCATCCGGGCGAAGGCGATTCCGACCGTCAGGTCGCCGAGTCGTTCGTTGCAACGTTCGTCAACGCGATCGCCCGTAGCCGCTATTGGAAAGACTCCGCCATCATCATCACCTGGGACGACGAAGGAGGTTTCTACGATCACGCGCCGCCGCCCAGTTCGAGCAATGCTGGGACGGACATCCGTGCGGCGATGGACCGCGTGTGCCGTTCATCCTCATCTCTCCGTATGCGAAATCCGGCGCCGTCGTGCACGATTTGGGCGATACGGGCTCGGTCGTAAAGTTCGCCGATACGCTGTTCCGTTTGCCGCCGCTCGCGTCGCTGCCCGACGAAAAGCCTTACATGCCCGAAGGACCGCGCGACAACAACGCCCGCCTGACGGATCTTGCCGGCGCCTTCGACATGGCACGCCTACGCGGAAGGCGCAAGCCGATCGCAGCGTCGGCGGCGATTATCTCCGATGCCGTCGTCAACACGTTTCCATCCACAATGAACTGCCGCTCGCTGCGTCTTCATCCGGTGCGTATTCCCGGCACCAACACACCGCCGCCCGGCTTCGCCGGTCTTCCGAAGCAGTACATACCATGATCATCGTTCCTGTCGCAGCGCCGCATACCGTCCCAATCCTCAGCGGATTCGATTACGTCGCCGTCGACCCGGCGCGCCGCCGAGTGTACGCCGCGCACACCGGCAGCGATGCGCTGCTGATCGTGGATGCCGATAGCGGCAAAGTTTTGGGCCAGGCCGACGTCGGAGGCCCCATGCACGGCGTAGCGGTCGATCCGCAAACCGGACACGTGTATACGGGCGACGGCCTCGCGCGAACCGTCTCGGAAGTGGATCCGAAATCGCAGAACGTCGTGCGCTCCGTCGGCGTAGGCGGCAGCGTCGACGCGATCGCATACGATCCGGGCTTGCATCGCATCTACGCCGACGAAGACGACGGGACGCGCACCTTCGTCATCGACGCGCGTACGATGAAGCAAATCGCCGTGGTGAAACTTCCCGGCCACAAGCCGGAGTATTTGGCGGTGGATCCGCGCACGCACACGTTGTATCAAAACATCGCCGATCTTCAGGAGATTGCCGTCATCGATCCGCATTCGCTCAAAGTCGTGCGGACGATTCGAACGCCGCAACTGACCAACAATCATCCGCTGCAGTATGACGCGGCCGATCGCGTCATCATCGCGGGCGGAAAGAACGGCGTCTTGGCAAGCTACACGCCCGCCGGCCGACTTATCTCCACCACGCACGTCACGCCGAAAGTCGACCAGTGTAATCTCGACGCTTCGGCGCAACGCATCGCATGCGCAGGCGGTGGCGAGGTCGACGTGTTTGCCGTTCGGGCGCGCGGGATGTTGCAGCCGCTCGCAACGCTGCATATCGCGCGCTCCGATGGAGATGCGCATACGCTGGCTTACGACACGAAAACCGGGCGGATTTGGGTGGTGTGGTCGGCAGCGGACGAAGACGCAATCCAGCAGTTTGAACTGAAGTGACGACGGCAGTCACGTCGCACCGCTCGATTACGACCGTAAACCCTGCCACCGGCATGCCGATCGGGCGGCATTCTTTGCACTCGCCCGAAGAGATCGAGCGGCACATGGGCGCCGCCGCGGCGGGCTTTGAAGAATGGAGCGCGACCGCTCTTGCGTCGCGCCTTGAGAAGTTCCGCGATCTTGCGGCATACTTTCGGGCGAGCAAGGAGCGTTTGGGCGCTCTTGCCACTACCGAGATGGGCAAGACGATCGGCGAAGCGGAAGCCGAGATCGAAAAGTGCGCGTGGGCCTGCGAGTACTATGCGGAGCACGCGCCGGAGCAACTTGCCGCGGAGTTCGTCGAAACCAATGCAGCGCGCAGTTACGTCGCATACCGCCCGCTCGGGGCAATCCTTGCCGTCATGCCGTGGAATTTTCCGTTCTTCCAAGTCATGCGCTTCGCGGTTCCTGCGCTTGCCGCAGGCAACGTCGCAATGCTCAAGCACGCCGCAAACGTCACCGGCTGCGGTCAAGCGCTCGAAGCGGCGTTCCGCGACTGCGGATTCCCCCCAGGCGCATTCACCGCACTCGTCATCCGCGCAGAGCAGGTCGAAAGCGTGCTCGCCGATTCGCGGATCGCCGCGGTAACGCTGACCGGAAGCGAGCCGGCGGGATCGGCAGTCGCCGCCGCTGCGGGAAAGTTGTTGAAGAAGAGCCTGCTCGAGCTCGGCGGTTCGGATGCGTTCATCGTGCTTGCCGACGCCGACGTGGAAACGGCCGCCAAAACAGCCGTGCGCGCGCGTTTTCAAAACTGCGGACAGAGCTGCATCGCGGCCAAGCGCTTCATCGTCGAAGAGCCGGCGTACGATGCGTTTTGTGAGGCGTTTGCCGAAAACGTCTGCGCCATCAAGGTCGGCGATCCGATGGACCGCAGCGTCACGATGGGGCCGCTCGCGCGGACGGATTTGGTCGACGAACTCGAACGTCAAGTCGTCGCCTCGCAAACCCTGGGCGCTCGCACGATCGCGGGCGGACGCCGTTTGAGTCAACCGGGTGCGTTTTACGAACCAACGATCTTGGCGGACGTCACCGCGCAGATGCCGGTATTTGAAGAAGAAACGTTCGGGCCGGCTGCCGCGATCACAAAGGCGCGCGATGCCGACCACGCAGTCGCGCTCGCTAATGCATCCCGTTTTGGCCTTGGCAATAACGTGTGGACCCGCGACAGCGAGCGCGGCGAACGCATCGCCGCAAGACTCCAGTCCGGATTGGTGTTCGTCAACGGCATGACTGCGTCCGATCCGCGCTTACCGTTCGGCGGCGTGAAGAAGAGCGGCTACGGCCGCGAACTGGCGCAGTTCGGCATTCGCGAATTCACGAACGTTCAAACGGTGTGGGTCGGATAGGCTAAGCCGTTCGACCGTTTCTGCGGTTTATTGAGCGATGTTATCGGTAGCAGCGGCTCCTGTAGATACCGCGGATACTATGGATAACGTCGATCGTAGGGTTCTTCAAATTCCACTGGGGCAAGCATGCCGGGCAGGTATGCCGCGAGTTGCATCAGGCTTCGATAAGACTGAACAAGTTCAGCGCCGTCCGAGGCGCTGCTAGGCGCTGCACCGGTCCTGGCGAGTCGTTTTCGATTATTTCATCCACGGCGTCACCGACCAAATCCAAAACGCTGGAGCGGCTAAGTGTTACGCCGGTTCCAGCTCCCGCACCGCCGCCGCGTTGAAGTATGCCGCCTTCGGATGATGCATCACAATCGCCGCGGTCGACTGCTCCGGCACGATTTGGAAACCTTCGGTCAGCGACACGCCGATGGCAGCGCCCGCGTCCAGCAGCGAAAACGCAATCGCGTGCTGCGAGAGGTCGGGACAGGCTCCATATCCCCACGAGTAGCGTTTGCCGCGATCGGCATCCAGCCCGAGCTCGGCGCGGATGTGGCGATGCGCATATTCGGCCAGCGCCTCGGCGCTTTGCACGGAGAACCCGTGCAAAAAATACGATTCGCTGTATTCACCCGCGCGCTGCAGCGCTTCGATGCGCTCGGCTGCGCGCGTGCCGACCGTGACGACCTGCAGCGCAATTACGTCGGAAGCGCGCCCTTTCACCGGCTCGCGCACGTAGTCAGCCAGCGAAAGATGTTCTCCGCCGGCTTGCCGGATGAATGAAAAGCGCGCGATTTCTTTGCCGTGATCCGCCGGATCGTACACTATTACGTCATTGCCGACAGCGGCCGCCGGAAAATACCCGTACACGAAACGCGGGCCGAGTAAGCCCTGCGCAATGGCGGTCTGCTGATAACGATGCAGACGCGGTTCGAAATCTTCGCGAATCAGCCGTTCGAACGCTTCGCCCTTCGTATTTGCCGCGCCCCACGAAAGCCGGTAGAGGCTGCGCAAATCGAAGCAGCTCCACAGCTGCGCGGGGTCGATCTCCTGGACGACCCGCGTACCCCAGAACGGCGGCACCGGGATCGGAGCCGGTTCGTTTTTGACGGCCGAATACCGCAACTCGCCGTCGCTCGCGGCTGCCCCCGCCTTTTGCGTATCGCGCAGTTTGAACGCGTCGCGTTTTGCCCGTTCCAGCAGCTCCGCGCGTTGCCGCGCACTGCCCATGAGCGTTTCCATGACGTGCAAGCCTTCGAACGCGTCTTTTGCATAGAACAAACCCGGCTCGAAAAACCGTGCGCCCTCGTCGAGCAGTGAAATGCGGCGACCGAAGTCGCGATTGATCGCTGCGCCGCCAACCAATACAGGGAACGCAAGCCCGCGCGCGTCCTGCTCTTTCACGCAGATCGGCATCTGCTTACTGGTTGAAACAAGCAGCGCCGAGAGCCCGATCGCGTCGGCCTTCACTTCAATCGCTTTTTCCAGGATCGTGTTCATGGGCACTTGCTTGCCCAAATCGAACACGGTGTAGCCGTTGTTTGCGAGAATCGTGTGCACCAGATTCTTCCCGATGTCGTGAACGTCGCCGAACACCGTCGCGAGCACCACTTTGCCTTTCGTGGAGCCTTCCGTCTTCTCCAAGAATTGTTCGAGGTGAGCGACAGCCTTTTTCATGACTTCGGCGGACTGCAGAACGAACGGCAAGATCAGTTCCCCTGCGCCGAATTTGTCGCCGACCTCTTTCATTGCCGGCAACAGAATATCGTTGAGCACGCCGACGGCGTCGCGTGTTTCCAGCGCGCGGTCGATCTTTTGCTCGATGCCGTCCTTGCGCCGGCGCAGAATCGCGTTGTGAATGCGCACTTCGGGCGAAGCGTCCGCGTCCTCGTCGCGCGAGTCGCCCCCGGCCGCTGGTCCAACTTCTGCGGTCTCGTAATGCTCGATGAGCCGCTGCAAGGCATCGGGACGCCTGTTGAACACGAGATCGTCGCACAGCGCTCGCTGCGTTTCATCGAGTTCCGCGTACGGCGTGATCTCTTTGGGATGCACGAGCGCCAGATCGAGGCCTGCCTCCACGCAGTGATGCAGGAAAACGGAATTCAGCGCTGCGCGCGCCTGCGGTTTGAGCCCGAAGGACACGTTGCTCACGCCGAGCGAAGTCAGCACGCCCGGCAGCGCCGCCTTTATCTCGCGTATGCCGTCGATGGTTTCGACGGCCGAACGAATGTACTCTTCGTCGCCCGTTGCGAGCGTGAACGTGAGATCGTCGAATATCAACGCACCCGGCGGAAGGCCATACTCGTCGACGATGATCTCGTAAATGCGCTGCGCCACTTCGCGTTTGCGCTGCGCCGTTTTTGCCATCCCGCTCTCGTCGATGGTCAACGCGACCACGGCGGCGCCGTGCTCTTTCGCAAGCGGCAGCACCGAATCAATCTTCGCCCGTCCGCTTTCCAGGTGCACGGAATTGAGGATCGGACGGCCCGGATAACTCTCGAGCGCCGTCTGCAGCACGCGCGGCTCGGTCGAATCGATCATCAGCGGCGCCGGCACGGATTGCGCGATCTTGCGGACTACCGCGCGCATCTGCTCGTCTTCGTCGGTGCGTTCGGTGAGCGCGCAGCAAATATCGAGCGCGTGCGCGCCGCCTTCCACCTGCTGGCGCGCAAGCAACGCGATATCGTCGTAATCACCGTCGATCAACATCTTCTTGAGCTTGCGGGAACCTTGCGCGTTGATGCGCTCGCCGACCAACAGCGGACGCGGCTCCTGCTCCAGGGCGACCGCCGTCATGGCGGAAGCGGCATATTGCTTAGTTTTAGGGGTGGGCGTGCGCCCCCGCACCCCTTCAACCGAGGCGCGCAGCGCGGAAATGTGCGCTGGCGTCGTGCCGCAGCATCCGCCCACGGCGTTCACGCCGTACTCGCGCACGAACTCCCGAAGCTCGGCGGCCAGCTCGTTCGGCGTTTCCGGATAGATCGTTTCGCCCTTGGGGCCCATGATCGGCAGACCAGCGTTCGGAATCACGCTGACGTATTTGTCCGACGCCTCGCACAGGTAGCGGACGGAATCGCGCATTTGGGCCGGCCCCGTCGAGCAGTTCAGTCCGATAACGTCCACCGGCAGCGCGTCGAGCGTGGCGCAAATCGCCGCAACGTCGGTGCCGAGCAGCATGCGACCCTCGGTGATCAGCGTGGGTTGCGCTTGAATCGGAACGCGACGCAGCCCCGATGCGAACTCACGCGTAATGCCGGCAATGGCTGCTTTGAGCTCGAGCAAATCCTGCATGGTTTCGAGGAGCAGCAGATCGACGCCGCCCTCTACTAAATGCCGCGCCTGCTCGCCATAGATCTGTGCAAGCTGCGAAAACGTGATTTGCGAGAGCGCCGGATCGGAGGACGAAATGAGCATGCCGGTCGGTCCCATCGAACCGGCGACGAACCGTGGATGCTGCGCGGTGGCGTACTTTGCGCACGCTTCACGCGCCAGTCTGCGCGGCGTCGCGATTGATCTCGGCAACGCGATCGCCTAAGCCGTATTCGTCGAGTTTCAAACGAGACGCCGTGAACGTGTCGGTTTCCACGACGTCGGCGCCCGCTTCGAAATAGGATTCGTGAATGTCGCGAACCAGGTCCGGACGGCCCAGCACCAGCGCTTCATTGCAGCCGTGATAGCGTTCGCCGCCGAAGTCGGCCGCCGACAACTCCAACGCCATGAGCTGCGTCCCCATGGCGCCGTCGAAAATTGCGACGCGCTCGTTCAGCAAACGCAAATAGTCGGACATGCGCGTTACGTCCGGGAGTGTTCGAGACGATCGAAACCGCCCCGCGCGAGTGCATGCGCTGCGGCGCGAACCTGTCCGACAGGCCGGCCGGCTCGATTGTACACGACCGGATTTTCAAGATCGGAGAGCTGCGCCAGCGCCGGTTCTTCGAGCAGTTCCAAGCGGCGCAAGATGCCCAAAACCGCCGGCGCGCGACCCCGCGCGGAGCCGTCGATCACTTTGACGACCAGCCCCACTCCGGCACCGATCGCCGCGGAGCCGTGCACGCCTTCGGCACCCCCCTTGCACGCGATCGTGCCGTTCGAGACTCCGCATCAACCGCGAGTCGAATTCTCCGGTCCCCGCAACATAATCGGGATGCGCAAGCATCGCGTCGCGCACGATGCGCAACGCCCACGCATCACGTTCGGGCAGGCCCGTCAGCGTGGCGAAACGCATGAATGAGAGCGCGGCATTGCGAAGCGGCGTCGCGTACACCGGAATGCCGCAGCCGTCGACGCCGATCGTGAAATCATCGGTTTGCTGATCGCCGGCGCGCGCGCACAACGCTAAAATGCGCTGCTGCGCCGGATTGGACGGTTCCAAATACGTGGACGGATCGGCGCCGGCGATTTTGCACAGCGCCAGAATGCCGGCATGTTTTCCGGAGCAGTTGTTGTGCACGGCGCCCGGTGCAATGCCGGAGCGCTCCAGTTCCTCCGCGGCAGCGGTGTTATACGGTGGATGCGGCCCGCACTGCAGCGCGGTCTCGTCCATACCGATCTTCGAGAGAATGGAACGCACCGCGCGCACGTGAAACGGCTGGCCGGCGTGAGAGGCGGCCATCACCGCGATTTCCTCGCTGGAGAGATCGAAGCGTTCGCGCGCACCAGCCGCAATGGCGGCCGCGGCGATGAATGGCTTTGCGGTGGATCGCAAGTACACCGGCGCATCGATGTCGCCCAGTGCAAATACGACTTCGCCGCGATCGCCGATCGCGCAGGCGGCGACAGAGTGAATCGATTCCACCATGCCGCCACGCAGTACCTCAACGAATGGTTCGCCCTGGAGTTGATGCCTCGGATGGTTAAACGAGGGCCGGCTCGACAATATTGGCTTCCTGCTCCGCAAAGACGGGGTTGGAGAGATAGCGCTCGCCCGTGTCGCAAGCAAACGTGACGAGGAATTTGCCTTTCGACTCCGGGCGCGCGGCGACTTGCAAAGCAGCCCAAATGTTTGCGCCCGATGAGATGCCCACGAGCATTCCTTCTTCGCGCGCTGCTCGGCGTGCCATGGCAATCGCGTCGGCATCGGTCACGCGAATCACCTCTTCGTAGCTTTGCGTGTTCAGCACTTTGGGGACGAAGCCGGTGCCGGTTCCTTGGATCTTGTGCGGCCCGGGCTTTCCGCCGGAAAGTACGGGCGAGCCGTCCGGCTCGACGGCGATGATCCGCACGCCGGGTTTACGCGATTTGAGAACTTCTCCCACGCCGGTCACCGTGCCGCCCGTGCCGACCGCCGAAACGACGACGTCGACGGCGCCGTCGGTATCGCGCCAAATTTCTTCGGCGGTCGTGCGCCGGTGAATCTCCGGATTGGCCGGATTCTCGAACTGCTGCGGCATAAAGTACTTGGCGGGATCGCTCTGCACGATCTCGTTGGCCTTGGCGATGGCGGCGTTCATGCCATCCGCGCCCGGCGTCAGGATGACCTGCGCGCCGTAGGCCTTGAGCAAGTTTCGCCGCTCCATCGTCATCGTGTCGGGCATAATCAACACGACCGGATAGCCTTTGGCCGCCGCCACGAAAGCGAGCGCAATCCCGGTGTTGCCGCTGGTGGGCTCGACGATGACTGAATTGGGCCGCAGCCGCCCCTCACGTTCCGCTGCTTCGATCATCGAGACGCCGATCCGGTCTTTGACCGAACCGCCGGGGTTGAACGATTCCATTTTCACCGCCACGGTCGCGGGGAGTCCGCGGGCCAGGCGCGAGAGTTTGACGAGCGGCGTATTGCCGAATGTGTCAGCCAAGTTTTCATAGATGCGTGCCATAGTCTCCCCATAACCTTGCAGGCGGTGCAAAGGGTGCGCTGCCGGTAGGACCGGCTTGCGAACGCCCGAACAGGCTTTCGACTGTGTTCTTGCTGGAGCGCCGCATGCCCGCCGCCGTCCTGGCGGTCTTCGTGTTTTGTTCCGTTCTGCCGGCACGGGCTGCGGCAGCACCGTCTATGGAAGACGCACTCGTACGAATCGCTGCGTATGCGCCCCAAGCGCTGCAGGAGCAAGGCGCACCCGGCATGTCCGTCGCCATCACCGATCGATCGCACACGCTGCGCATCATCGCCGTGGGATTAACCAACGTCGACGCAAGAACGCCGGTTACACAGAATACGCGCTTTCCGATCGGCTCGATTACGAAAGGGATGACGGCGACCGCGCTCATGCAATTGCGCGATGAAGGCCGGTTCGACCCAAGCAAACCGGTGCGCGCGTATCTGCCATGGTTTTCGATTCATTCGGCGGGGCATCAAATTCTCGCTCACCAACTGCTATCGCACACGGCCGGCTTGCCAGACGATTTTACGTTTGCTCCCGGTTACGCATACAGTGTGGCGGCTTTGCGCGACGCGCACACGATTTTTGTGCCCGGCACGCATTGGGCGTATTCCAACGACGGATTTGCGACGCTCGGTGCGATTCTGGCCGCAGTGGACAATCGCAGCTGGGCGGATTCACTGCAGGCTCGCGTTTTTGATGCGCTGGACATGTCGCAAAGCAGCCCCGTTTTCACCCCGCAAACGTTGGCCGATGCCGCGAGCGGCTACGTGTTCGAAGACATGAACAGCATACTTGCGCCGGACGCCGCTCTGGTGTCTTCGTCTCCCGGTGACTTCGTCGATCCGGCCGGTTCAGTAATTTCCACGCCGCAGGACATGGCTAAATACATGCGCTTCATCCTCAACGGCGGTAAGAACGATGCCGGTACATCGATTGTTTCCCCGTCGTCGTTCGCGATGCTGACTACGCCCGACACGATGAACGGCAAACCGGCAGGACCGCAGACGCCCGAACTTGCCGAAGCACCGTTGATGTATCAGCAGTACGCATTTGGCCTAGCCGTGCATGAGGAGAACGGCGACACGATCGTCGCTCACACCGGCGGCATTGCCGGGTACACCGCTTGCATGGAAAACGACGTCACACGCGGCTTCGGCGCAATCGCAATGTCGAACCTGGTCGAGGCGCCGCTTCACCCGTGCGCCATCGTACTGTATGCGATCAAGGTCTTGCAAGCGCAAAGCCGCGGCGAACCGCTGCCGCCGCTCCCGGCGCCGGCCGGCATGTATTTGCAACGCACGCACGTAGCGAACGCCGCCGATTACGCCGGCACGTACACCGCCGCGGACGGGTCCCGGCTTGTGTTCGCGGCTTCCGGGTCACAGCTGCAGTTGCAAACTCCGCAAGGAGCAAAAACGCTCTATCCGCGCGGCGAGTCCACGTTCTACGTCGACGATCCGCGGTTTGCCATTTTCGGGCTGACGTTTTCGCGAGATATGCGCGGGAAGGTCGTAGAGGTTACGTCCGGCGCTCAGTGGTTCGCAAACGGCGCGTACGCCGGAGCAAGAACGTTCTCGTATCCCGTAGCTTGGAATGCGCTGATCGGCCGCTACGAGGCTGCGCAGGAATGGGGCTTCGCGCCCTCGAGCCGCATCTTCGAACTCAAAGGCCGTCTGATGATCGACGGCGCGCCGCTCGCGCCGCAAAAAGACGGCAGTTTCACGCTGGAAGGCAGTACCGTACGCTTCGATACGGTCGCCGCCGGAAAGATGCAGCGGATGTGGCTCGACGGCATCCCGATGTACCGGATAGATCTGCCGTAATTGACGATATCCCGGCCGACCGCTAACGACGGGCGGAATCAGCGCGCTTGAATCGCCCTGCTGTGCCTACGGAATGGACGAACGTTTTTCCCACGATGCTACCTGATGCTGGACCACGCGCCCGTTCGCAAAAACGGTCACCTCGTTAACCTTGGACGCCGCAATCTGTAACGCACCGGACACAGCGCGGACCCACGTGTCCATCATGTTCTCGATAACCATGACGGAGACGCCCGAAGTTGTGCCTTTCGTTATTTCGAGAATCGATACGGCGATCTGCCGGCCGCTAGCGCGAATTCCTAAGATTTGCGTCGAGCAACCTGAAAAGTTGTATTGCGCGAAAGAAACTTTAGAGTCTGCGATGGTTTGAGCGGCGTTCGCCTTCTTTCCGAGAACGTCGGTGTTCACGTAATCGTTCGTCACCGTGGCCTTGAGCGCTTCGAAATGGCGATCAACGCCGTCCTTGCATTGCGCTTGATACGCTGCTTGTAGAACGGCCCGAAGAGATGAATCCGACGTTGTCGCCGCGTTGGCCGGGACGGCGCTGCCCAAGATTGAAACCGCAAGAAGGACCTTTCAATCGACGCCAATATCCCATAGCATTCCAAGGTCCTTTTTCGAGAATGCACGGAACGCAATGAGTGTTTCGGTGTCCTGGATGCCCTGCAGGCCGCCGATTTTCTCGGTCACCAAATCGCTGAGCTGCTCGTGTTCTTTCACGCGCACGACGGCGATCATATCGAACGGCCCCGCCACGCTATACACCTCCGTGATGCCGTCGATGGCCAGCAGATCGTCGGCGATGCTTTTGAGACGCGGACGTTCGACGTTGATCAAGATAAAGGCGGTGACCATGGGTATCCACGTTCCATGCGGCGGTTCGGGCAAACCTGCGCGGCGATTGCCGCGCGGGCCGGCAAGCTCGAGAAAATAGCGATTCTGGCGGAATACCTGCGGGTTTTGTGCGATGCCGATTTGCGGGCTGCCACGCGGTTTTTCACCGGCAATCCGTTTGCTGCGCGGGATGAACGCGCACTGGGAATCGGCGGCCGCACGATCGTGGAAGCGGCCGAGCAGGCGTGGGGCATCGGCGAAACGGAGCTCGCCTCGGGATATCGCGAACACGGCGACCTGGGTGCAGCACTGGGTCCGCTCGTGCGGCCGGGGGCGGCTCCGGCTCTGTTTTCTGAAACGCTTTCGCCAAGCGCCTTGTACGAAGTTTTCGAAGAAATTGCCGCTGCGTCCGGTAAGTCCGCCGGCCGTAAGCGAATAGCGCTGTGTGCGCGCATACTGCGCGCGTGCAGTGATGCCGTCGAAGCGACGTACGTCATCAAAATTATGACGGGAGATTTGCGCATCGGTTTGCGCGAAGGACTGATCGTCGATGCGGTGGCGAGCGCGTTCGAGGTCGATCCGCGCAACGTGCGCCGCGCGGCGATGGCTGCAGGCGACATCGGCGTGGTCGCGCTCGCGGCGCGTCACGGAACGCTTTCGGAACTGCGCGTGGCGTACGGCTCGCCGATTGGCTTCATGCTCGCGAGCCCCATAACGTACGGTTCCGATTATCGAGACTTGCGGAACGGCACGTGGATCGCCGAAGAAAAGTTCGACGGCATTCGCGCGCAGATCCACAAGTCCGACGGCTCCGTACGCATCTTTTCCCGCACCCTCAACGACGTTACCCGCTCGTATCCCGAGGTCGCGACCGAGATCGCAGCCATGCCCGGCAGCTTCATGCTGGACGGAGAGATCGTCGCGAAGCTCGGCGAGCAGGTTCTGCCGTTCCGCTACCTTCAGGCGCGCCTGCAGCGAAAAGTCGTCGAAGCATCGCTGCTGCAGGAGGTTCCCGTTGCATACATGGCATTCGACGTACTTGCCGTCGGCGACGAGTTGCTGATTGACGAACCACTGATCGAGCGCCGGCAGCGTTTGACCCAAGCCGTCGTTCCGGGACCCCACATTGGCGTTGCAGCGTTTTCTGCGTTGGGGCAGCCGCCTTCCGGCCAAGAACTGCACGAACGATTCGAGGCCGCGCGCTCGGGCGGCCATGAGGGCGTCATGCTCAAGCGTACCGATGCGCCATATCATCCGGGGCGACGCGGGAAGTGGTGGCTCAAACTCAAGCGCGAACTTTCCACGCTGGACGTGGTCGTGGTAGCGGTCGAATGGGGAAACGGAAAGCGCGCAAAGCTGCTGTCCGACTACACGTTTGCCGTACGCGGCGCCGCCGACGAGTTGCTCACGATTGGCAAGGCCTATTCGGGATTGACCGATGCGGAGATCGCCGAGCTGACGCAGTGGTTTTTAGCGCACCAAACGGGACGCCGTGGCCACGCGATAGCCGTCGAGCCAAGCGTCGTGCTTGAAGTTGCTTTCGACATCATCCAGCCCAGCGATTTGCACGAGAGCGGATTTGCCTTGCGTTTTCCTCGTATCGTCCGCATCCGCGACGATAAGCCGGCCGGCGAAATCGACACGCTCGATCGCGTGAAGGAGATTTACGGCGAGATGCTCGCGCGCGAACGCGTGGAACGTTGACGTGGGCCCCGGCCGGAACGCGGCGGCCGAGACAGAAACGTCGAGCATGCCGGAAGTGCGCGCTGCCGATGCCCTTGCGAACGAGCGAACGTACTTGGCCTATGTCCGAACGGCCCTAGCGTTCGTCGCTTTCGGTTTCGTCGTCGCTCGGTTCGCCCTGTTTTCGCGCGAGATATCGGTGGTCGCACATATCAGCGTACCGCACGTCGGAACTTCGAAGGCGTTCCGGATCGGCATGGTTATCGCGGGCGTCGCCGTAGCGATTGCCGGCGCCTTCCGATACGCGGCGACCGATCGCGCATTGCGGCAAGGTCGCGCACGTCCGCTGAGTGTGAGCGCAGCATACGCCGGAACTGCCCTTCTCGCATTGATCGGCGCCATCGTGGCTGCCGACCTCTTTCATTTCTGATGCAGCGCAGCGCCATTAAGAAGAAGCCATCACAGCACAGATTGCTTTCTTGGAGTGTAAAATGAAACGCTCGAAACTCGTCCTCCTGGCCGCATTTGCGCTCATCGGTATTGCCGGCGGATCGGTTCGCGTGCCGGCTTCGCAGATTACCGCAGATGATCACCGCTTGAGCGCCTTCGGCGTTCGGCTGCCTCGGGCCGGCGTTGTGCTCGAGAACCCGTACGATCCACCATATTCGGCTCGTTCTTTTATCGTTCCATGGAGATGCTGGTTTGCGGATTACTACGAGGTTATGCACGGCAAAGGCGACTTTCCGGTGCGCGCATCGGCCTTACGAGCGGACTTGCCTACGTTGCGGCTGCTTATGGAAAAGACATACGCTGGTTATGCGACGGCTCGATCGCGCGGCTGGAACTGGAACTCCTGGTTCAGCGATTGGGATCGTGCGCTTGCCGCGCGCGGCAATGCGCAGTTAAGCCTGCACGACGCTTTCGCGCAATGGGGACGACTTGAAACGTTCCAGCTCGACAATCACTCCGGAGTGGCCGCGCTAATGGATTACGTCAGCGGCTCCGTGAGCGCATCACTTGCCGGCCCGCCGCATGGCCCCTGTACTTCGATGCAAATCTCAGGCAATGCGCCTGTGGCGCTTTCCGGTACAGATCCAGCGCAGCAGCCGCACGCAGTGTACGAGTGGAACGGCTCCGCTTTTTCGCGGGCGTGGTACGTTAGTATCCTGCACGCGAAGGGACCGGAAAGGCCATTGAATGCGGCAATCAGCGCATCGACCTGGTTCCGGCGTTTTCGTCTGCGTCGTCTTCGGGCCGCGAAAACGTGCTATTCCTCGGCACCGATAAGCCGGTCTATGAAGCACTCGGGCGGGGGATTGCCTATATCCGCATGCCCACCTTCACGGACGCAAATGACGACGCACTGCGGGATGTGCTCGCGAAGGCGCATGGCGTTGGGAAGGAACGGCTCGTGATCTTCGATATGCGCGGCAACGAAGGCGGCAACGCTCCGGTCGACATATTGCGGCACTGGTTCCCTGAGCCCGCAATCAGAAAAGCCGAGTCCGAAGCACAATATGGAACCACATCGTGCTTCAGAACCGCGCTATTCTTTAACTTGGAGCAGCAGCTCACGGCGCAGCTGCCTTCGCCGGCGCCGGTGCAAGACCAGCGGCTTCTCCAAGACTTGGTTGACAATCTTGACGATCCATCGGCAAACGACTGTACGGTGCGATCGACGATCCGGCACGGCGCGCATACGCTGCTGGATCATCATTTCGACTTGAGCGCTTCAAAAGCTCGCACACGCATTATCGCGCTCGTGGACAACGGGTGCGCGAGCGATTGCGAATACATGGTATACGTGCTCTCGGCTTTTCCCGAATCCGTCATTGCCGGGACGAGCACACGCGGCCTCTCCGGCTTTACACAACCCGGTTATTTTGTGCTGCCGCATTCGCGCGTTCCGTTTCGTTTGGCGTTAAGCCGGACAGACGATTACGGTGACGGCCGCTCCGTAGACGGGTACGGCTTCACGGTCGACATGCTTCTGCCGACACAATCGTCCCAAGCGAATCAATCTCTCCTTGCGCTTGCAGAAAAACTCGCTGATTCCAGCGATCGATGAGCGCTTGATTGGCCTCTTTACGTCCGCGCAATCAAGCATCGAAAGTGTGCCTCGACGCGATCCGTTCCATCGGCTTTTCGAAGCGGCGCAATTGCCTCGGTATGAGCTGCAATGACCGCGCGCTCGCCCGAATGTTCGATCTCGCGCGTTCACCCGGGACGAATTCAAGCCGCGTAAGGCGGTTGCTTCATCGGCATAGACAAAGGGGGCTTCGACGTCAAATTCTTACATACGACAGGTCGCGGCGTTACTCTGCGCGCTACCGCCGATATTTGCCCTCACGCCGCTCTTGAATGCGCAGCGCGCGCTCGTAGGCATCGAAAGTGCGTTTACGCCGTCCGGTGCGCAGGCTCATGCGTAAGCGCGCGTAGAGCAGCGCCGCCAAAACCGCGATCGCCGCAAACGCGAGCACCGGGCGTGGCCGCCCCCCGATGTTCGCCGCGGAAAGGCTCGCCAGCACAACGGCGAGCAAAGCGATCAACGTTTCCCAGCGGCGCATTCGATGGACCTACAGCGGCTTGCCGTCGTCCTGGCCGAGCAAAGCAACAAGGCGGCGCCGGCAAGGAATCGTCCCTGCCTCAATCATCCCGACCGGGATTCGCGTTTGGGTTTTGTCCCTCTTCCCGCGCATGAGCGGGGCCGCCCTACGGCGAAGCATCCGGCACTTGAACTGGCTTGTCGGTTCACGCTTTTCCTGTCTTCACCGGAGTGTTTGAAATGGGCAAAATCTGCATTGCAACCCTCGCCGCCCTCACCGTGGCGGCTCTTCCGCTTGCCGGCGTCGCGGCAACACGCGTTGCGATCCCCGGCGGCACTTCCGTGCCGATTCGCATAGTCGATACGATCGATTCCGGCACGGCCAACGTCGGCGACACGTTCCACTTCAAGGCCGACGACAACGTGGTGGTCGACAACTATGTGGTTATCGCGCGCGGATCCGAAGGCCAAGGAACGGTAGCGTCGGTCGATCGCGCCGGTGGCCACGGACACGCAGGCAACCTCGGTTTGCGGTTCGACTACATTTATGCCGTGGACGGGGAAAAGATTCGCTTGGACAGCGTGAAGAAAAACAAGACCGGGGAGGGAAGCTCAGGAAAATCTTCCACCGCGACCATTGCCAGCACGCTGCTTCTGGGCCCCGTCGGTCTGTTCGCGCACAATTGGGTGCGCGGAAAGAACGTGACGATCGATTCATCCAAGACGTTCACGACGTTCGTCGATCAGACTGTGCACGTCGTTTCGAATCAACGCGCGGCGTCCACATCGAGCGACGGCTTCGCGCACTGATTGCAGTCCGGCAGCCCTATTTGTTCTTGAAGCGAGCCATTCGCTTTTCGTTGTAAGCGGCGATGCCTTCTTTGGCATCGTCGCTTTTGAACAGCAGCGACTGAAGTTCCCGTTCCAGCGCCAGCGCATCGTTGAGCGGCAGTTCCAAGCCTGTTTGCACGGCCCGCTTGATGTGTCCCACGGCCATCGGCGCTTTGTTCGGCGTGGTGAACTGCTTGGCATAAGCAACGACCTGCTCCCGAAAACTCTGCGCGTCGCCCTCGTAAATGTCGCTGATCATTCCCCACTCCAGCGCCTGTTCGAAGCTGAAGGTACGGCCCATGGCCATCAGTTCGATCGCGCGCGATTTACCCACCAGCCGCGCGAGGCGCTGTGTGCCGCCGGTTCCGGGCAAAACGCCTAAAGCGACCTCAGGCAGACCGATTTTTCCCGCGTCCTGGCGAGCAATCCGAATATCGCACGCCATAGCGATTTCCAAGCCGCCGCCCACGCAATGCCCGTTCAGCGCGGCGATCACCAGCTTCGGTGTTTGCTCGAGGCGCGAGAGCGTTTCATTGGCGTGCAGGCAGAAGTTGTATTTGAATTCCGGAGTGACGCTATTGAGCATGCTGATGTTCGCGCCGGCCGAAAAAAACTTCTCGCCTCTTCCGGTGAGCAGCAAGACTTCGACGTCTTGATCGAAGCGCGTGTCGAGAATCGCTTCGTCCAGCTGTCGCATCATCTCGTGCGTGTACGTGTTGGCGGGCGGGTCGTCCATCTCGATGACTGCAACATGGCCGTCCTTTGAGTACTCGATCACGCGTTTGCCGTCGAATTGCCGGCCTTCGCGTCCGAACGGCGTTTGCACCGCGTCGTTAGCCGTGGTTGAAGTCATTACGCTGCCTCACTTTTGCCTTTTGGGCTGATCCAAGACGGATCTTTAAAGTAGTCTTTCAAACGCTGATCGTCCTGCGGAGTCGGCAGAACGCTCGCAATGTACTGCTCCCATTCTTCGCGCGTCAATTCACGGCCGTCAACGCTCCAGTACTGGCCTGCGTATGCGCCGATCTGCCGATTGAAGCGCATGTCGGGCATATAGAGCTTGGTTTCGCTAGGATTGACGGCGTTCACGCGCTCGATGGTCTTCAAGCACTCTTCGTAGAATTGTCCGCGAGCGCGTTCGTTGAGATGCTCTTTGTCTGCCGAGTCGGCGGTCTTGTCCTCGTCGACGCGGCCTTTGATGCCCCACGTGTACGCCCACTGGGCCGAACCAGAATGATCCGTGCCGAAGAGATCCAGCGAGCCTGACACCCACTTGTTGTAATACTTCTGCTGCAGCTCGACCGGAATGACGTTTGCTTGCGCGATGCGCCGGAGTCCGGAGATGCCGGTCCCCATGTGGTACGATTCCTCCCGCAGCATCGGACCCATGGACTGCGCCAGCGGAGCGAACCCCGAATGCGAAAGCATGGTCAGTTGGAATTTGCCGTCGCGATCCATGAAATTGGTATAGGCGAAAAAGTCAAGCCAGTGCGTGACGTCGTCGTTGAACGCGTTGAGCAGGCGATTTTTCTTGCCGAATGCGCGGCGTTCGAGCAGCTTCTGCGCTTCGATCTTCCCGTCTTGCCCGAAGTGGCTTACGAGTAGATGACACATCTGGTACCCATGGCGCGTTTCCTCGACCATGATCCGCACTAGCGATGCGAGATCGTATTCGGATGGCGCATTGTTCACGAGGAACCGCTGCTGTTCGTTGGAGGCGAATTCCGTGTCGCCCTGATACACGATCATGTTGAGCAGCGCGTCGCGCATGCGTTGATCGGGAATCTCGAGCAGCTTCTCCCAACGGCGCTCGCCGCGAAAGTCGCCGAAGTAGATCTCGCCGGTAGGAAGTTCGCCGTATTTGGCTTCAAACTGATAGCCCGGCATGTACCGCTCGATGAGCTCGGTGTTCAGGCCGATGTCGTTTTGCCACTCTTTGAGCAAATCGAGCCAGTCGTCGAAGGTGGAAATACGTGCCATTGAAACCTCTTCCAGCCATACTTTCTGCGAGCATGACGATTTTCTTCTCTGTCGTGAAAACGATGTTATACTAAATCGCCTGCCGTGCAAAGTCAAGGAGACGCAAAGCGCATGCCAGCTGATGAGCGGCGGGCGGTCACTCGCCCAAACTCGTTCATCTACACGTTGTTCGGTGACTTTGTTCATCGCGAACCCGATTCGAATGACGAGCTTTGGGTGGGCGCACTGATCCGGCTCATGGGCGAATTCGGCCTGTCCGAGCAGGCCGTCCGGCAAGCGGTGTCCCGCATGTCGCGCCAGGGCTGGCTCGCGGCGCGTAAACGCGGCAATCGTTCGTTCTACGCCTTAACCGAACGCGGACGCCGGCGAGTCGAGGAGATCAGCCCGCGCATCTACGGGCCCGTCGTCGAGTGGGACGGATCCTGGCGCATGCTCACGTACTCCGTGGCGGAAAGCCGGCGCGAGGGGCGCGACGGGCTGCGAAAAGACCTGGCCGTGCTCGGCTGGGCGCCGCTTTCGGCATCGACGTGGCTGTCTCCACACGACGCGCTCGACACGGCGCGCGACGCGGCCGAGTCGAACGGCGTGCTCGACAACGTGGATCTTTTCACTGCGGAGTATTTGGGGCCGCACACCGACCGTCAGCTGCTCGAACGGTGTTGGGATCTGCCGGCGATCGGGCGGCAATATCGCGAGTTTGCCGCGCGCTACGAGCCCCGTTTGCAGAACGAACGCGCAGCCCATGGCCTGCGCGACGACGAAGCGTTCGTCGAACGCATGTGGCTCGTGCACGACTATCGCAAGTTCACGTACGTCGATCCGGGGTTGCCGAGCACACTCCTGCCGCCGCACTGGTCGGGCACCGTCGCCGCGTCGCTGTTCCGCGAATATTACGCGCTTATTTCGGGCAAAGCCGAACGGCATTTCCGCGCGGCGCAGGAGTGACGAATGGATCTGAGCGAGCATGCACGCCGAAACCGCGCGCATTGGGATGCCCAAAGTGATTCGTACCAGAGCGCGCATGGCAAACAGTTGGCACGCAATCCCATGGCATGGGGCGTCTGGTCGTTACCCGAAGAGGAGTTGCGTGTTTTGGGCGACGTTGCCGGCAAAGACGTACTCGGAAAGTCGATCCCATTTGCGCGGCCTCGACTGCGCTGGGTCATGGTTCGACAGGCTCACCGTGACAAACGTGAATCTGCTCGCTAAATCAGGCCTTCCCTACAGCGCTTCATCCTCGTGCAGATGCAGATGGCAGCCATCCTCGGCGTCGCGCAGAACTTCGCGCGCTTCGGCCAGCATCGCTTGCGATACCGATGCGCCCGTTTCAATGGTGCCCTCTTCCGCCAAAAAATCCATTTCGCTCCACTCCTCCCACGTTTCCAGCGGCATCCCCTCGACTTCTGCGGGAAACCGCACGCAGAACCCCTCGTCCAAATGCAAGCCGACCACGGTGACGCGCGTACCGCGCGCGAAATAGTCGCCGTCCTTCCACAGCGTTCCGTATGTCGTCTGGTACGTCGTTCCGATTCTGAGCGGTTCGATGGCGGCTCCTCAAACCCCAAAGGGGTCGATGCTTTTTTCCCCGATGTAGGCAATCACGCTCTTGGTTTCGGAATACGCTGCCATCGTTTCGAGGCCGAGCTCCCGCCCGTATCCCGACTGTTTGTATCCGCCGAACGGCACGCCCGGAAAAACGGAGTAGGGTGTGTTGACGGCAACCGTTCCGCTATGCAGCGCATTGCTTACGCGATGCACGCGACCCAGGTTCTGTGACCAGATGCTCGCCGATAGGCCGTATTCCGTGTCGTTGGCAAGTTCGATGGCGTGCGCTTCGTCCTTGAAGCGCATGAACGTCACGACGGGTCCGAAAACTTCTTCCCGCGCGATGCGGCTGGTCGGGACACCTTCGAACGCGGTCGCGTTCCAAAACCAGCCCCGTTCGAAATTGCCGCCCACACTCGCAGGACCTCCACCGAAGAGCTTCGTCGCGCCTTCGGTTGCGGCGAGCTCGCAGTAGCTGCGAATCTTTTCGAACTGTTCCCGCATGGTGATGGCGCCGATCTGCGTGCGGGGATCTTCAGGATCTCCGATGCGAAGCTTGGCGGCCTTTTCCTGGAACGAAGCGATGAAGTCGTCGGCAATCCGCTCGTGCAGCAGCACGCGGGAGCGCGCCTCGCACGTCTGACCGGCGTTGTAAAAAATGCCGTAGAGCGCGCCGTTGACTGCCTGCGCAATGTCGGCATCGTCGAAAACGATCGAGGGAGATTTGCCGCCTAGTTCTAAGGTCACGCGCTTGAGCGTGCGAGCCGCTGTTTCGGCTACGTGTCTGCCCGTTGCGGTGCTGCCGGTAAAGGCAATTTTGTCGATGCCGGGATGCTCCACCATCGCTTGACCGAGCTGCGTCCCTTCACCGGTCAGCACGCCAAAGACGCCTTCCGGTAGCCCGGCCTCCAGCGCAATTTTCCCGAGCTCCAGCGCCGTGAGCGGCGTCGAAGGCGCAGGCTTGAGCACCACTGCGCAGCCTGCTGCGAGCGCAGGTGCGACTTTCCAGGATGCGAGCAGCAACGGAAAGTTCCACGGCACGATCGCGCCCACGACACCGACGGCCTCGCGCACGGTGTATGCAACATAGCCGGGCATCGGCGCGGGCAGCGTATCGCCGTAATTCTTGGTCGCAGCGCCGGCATAGAACTCGAAGCAATCGACGATTGCGCTGAGTTCGCCTTTCGCAGTGGAAAGCGCCTTGCCGTTATCGCGCACTTCCAAGAGCGCCAGCTCGTTCGCGCGTTCGGCGATCGACTGCGCGATCTTGTAGAGAATTTTGGCGCGGCGGGAAGCGGCCATGGTCGCCCACTTGCCGCGTTGAAGCGCTGCACGCGCTGCGCTCACGGCACGATCGACATCGTCCTGCGATGCGTCCGCAACGTGCGCCAGCGTTGCTCCCGTCGCGGGATTGAGGTCCGCGTACGTTCGGTCGCCGTGCGCGTCGACCCAGTCTTTGCCGATGAGCAGTTTCGTGCTGCGTTGCGAATCGATGACGGTCATGCCTGCCGTTATATCCTCTCGAAAATTGTCGCGATACCTTGTCCCACCCCGATACACATTGTTGCCATCCCATAGCGGGCGCCTCTTCGGCGGAGTTCGTGCAGCAGCGTGGTGGCGATGCGCGCGCCGCTCGCGCCCAGCGGGTGCCCTAACGCAATGGCGCCTCCATTGACGTTCGCTCTCTGGGGGTCTATTTCCAGGTCGCGCATGCAGGCGATGGATTGCGAGGCGAAGGCCTCGTTGATTTCCACCAAGTCGATGTCTTGCATGCGCAGGCCGGCGCGCGCGAGCGCTTTTCGGGCAGCCGGTATGGGCCCCAGGCCCATGACGTCGGGATGCACGCCCGCCGCCGCGCACGCAACGACGCGCGCGAGAGGTTTCAAGCCCATTTCGTGCGCGGCACGCTCTTCGCACAGCAAGAGCGCCGAAGCGCCGTCGTTGATTCCGGATGAATTTCCCGCGGTCACGCTGCCGTTCGCCTTGAATGCGGGTTTCAGCGTTGCGAGCGATTGCAACGTCGTGTCAGGCCGCGGATGTTCGTCGGTAGCCAGCTGCATTGTTTCTTTCCCGCGACGTGCGCTGACCGTTACCAATTCGTCGTCAAACGCTCCGGCTTCCATCGCGCGTTTTGCGCGCATCTGACTTTCATACGCGAAGCGATCTTGCTCTTCTCGTGTGATCCCGTACTGCTCCGCCACTTTTTCCGCCGTTTCACCCAAAGAGATCGGCGGGTAGAGCTCTTGCATGCGCGGATTGATCATCCGCCAGCCGATCGTCGTGTCAAACACTTGCGGCGCGCGATCGAACGCGCGCTCGGCTTTGAGCTGCACGAACGGCGCGCGCGTCATCGATTCGACTCCGCCCGCGATCATCGCCTCGCCATCGCCCCACGCAATCGCGTGCGCCGCGGAGTTGATGGCCTGCAGACTGCTCCCGCACAGCCGGTTCACCGTCGTGCCCGGCACTTCAACCGGAAGACCGGCCAGCAGCGCCGCCTGGCGAGCGACGTTACGATTGTCTTCACCGCTTTGATTGGCCGCGCCGAACACCACGTCGTCGATGGCGCGCGGATCGATGGCGGTACGTGCGATCAGCGCGGCGATCGCCCTCGCGGCCAGATCGTCGGGTCGAACGTTCGCCAGCATGCCGCCGTAACGCCCGATTGGCGTTCGCACCGCATCCACGACGACGACCTCGCGGTTACGATTCCCGTTCATCCTGCCCGTCTTGCGCGTCTTGCACGTCGAGAACCCATAACGCGCGGTGAGGCGCAAAAGCTGCGCCTTCGGCTTGGCTGAGCCGCTGCAGAATGCGAGCGATGCGATTGCCGCCGATTTGCCGTCCCCATTCGAGCGGCCCGCGCGGATAATTAGTGCCCAGCCGCATGGCGAGATCGACGTCGCCCGCGAGCGCGATGTCGTCCTCGACGACGTACATTGCTTCGTTCACGATCGACGCGATCGTGCGTCCGAGGAACAACCCCGCGTAGTTTTCGACGAGCACTACGCGCCGGCCGATCGACTCGAACAGCTCTTGCGCGAGTTCCAACGCATCGTCGCTCGTGTGCTCCGCGTCTACAATTTCCACGACGCGCTGATCTTCGAGCGACGATACGATCCCGTAGCCGACGACGCGCTCGGGGTGTGCCAGGCGTTTTGCGAGTGCGTCAAGATCCGTCGCATACGCATCCACGAAGATGACCGATTCCGGTGGGAGTGCTGCATCGAGCTTCTCAACCACCGAGCCGCGATCCGACGCGCCGTCGCCGACGTCGAAGACGATCGTCGCGTCGAGCGCGCGGTCGTCCAGCGCTTCGTCGCGTTCCCACATCTCCACGCCGGCGTACGCGCGGCTCAGCATCTCTCGTAATTCGGGCGCGATGCCGGCAAAGCCCAGCACCGCGATCCGCTCGCGCGCGTCTGCTTTAGCGGCAGGCGCCTCAATCTCTTCATTGCGAACCGGCGGTCCTTGGGCGTAATCGTAAAAGCCTGCGCCCGTTTTTCTACCCAGGCGACCTTGTGCGCACAACTCGCGCTGCAGCGCGACGGGTTCCAAACGCTCGGCGTCCGTGCGCTCGTAGATCGATTCCGACGTCGCGAAGTTCACGTCGATTCCGATCAGATCCATGAGCTCGAACGGTCCCATGCGAAATCCGGCGCCCCGGGCCAAGCGATCCAACTCTTCGATCGGCGCAACGCCCGCTTCGTACGCGCGCATCGCCTGAAGATAGAACGGCCGAGCCACCCGATTGACGATGAAACCGGGAGTGTCCGCCGCAACGACGGCGACTTTGCCCATTTTTTCGACGATGTTTCTCGCGCGCTCCACGGCCTCTTGGCTCGTGTGCTGCGCGCGTACGATTTCCACCAGTTTCATCGCGGTGGGCGGATTGAAGAAATGCAAACCGAGGATGCGATCCGGTCCGGCTACGCCTTGCGCGATGTCGGCAACGCTCAGCGACGAAGTGTTCGTTGCGAGCAGCGCCTGGCCGTCGATGCGCGCGGCCAATTCGTGGAGAACCGTTCGCTTCAGATCCAGTCGCTCAGGTACTGCTTCGATCGCGAGCACGGCGCGCGTGTCTTGCGGAAGGGCCGCGTAATGCTGTATGCGCGAGGGAGCATCCGGCACGCGCGCGCGATTCGCGTCTTTGGCGATTCGCTGTTTGGCGCGATCCTGTGCCCCAACATCGGGCTCGATCAAGTCGACGGCGAACCCGCAAGCCGCTGCTACAAACGCAATTCCGGCCCCCATTGTACCGCCGCCGATCACCGCGATCTTTAGCACAGCGGGCGTGATTCGCTCGGGCGCGACGGGGACCCGCCTACGGCAGCGGGAAGCCGTTTGCCGCATGAGCGAGCCGCGCTGGCGGGTGATCGCCTCCTCGTATATCGTCGACAGCCGCTTCCTGCGGCTGCGCAAAGATGTGATCGAGCTGCCCGACGGTTCGCTCGTTCAAGACTATTACGTCCGCGAGAGCCGCGGCTTCGTCGTCGTGTTCGCGCTGACGGCGAACCGCGACGTCGTGCTGGTGCGGCAGTACAAGCACGGCATCGCGCGCTCGTTGCTGGAACTGCCGGCCGGCGCGATCGACCCCGGTGAAGAGCCGCTGCAAAGCGCCGTTCGCGAGCTGGAAGAGGAAACCGGTTACACGGCGCCCGCGATGGAATACCTGCGCTCGTTCGTGGTGGATCCCACGAATTCAAATACCCTCGCGCACGTCTTTCTCGCCCGAGACGCGCGGTGCACCTCGCAACAGCATCTCGATCGAACCGAGAACATCGAAGTCAGTTTGGCGAGCTTGAGTGAACTGCGCGATCTCGTGCGGGACGGAATTATCGACTCCGTTTCCCACGTCGCGGCCATTTACGTGACGCTGGACTTGCTGAACGGTTAGCGCACGCTCTTCACAGGCTTTTACGCGTAGGCGTCGACGCCTTTGCCCAGGCCAATCGACGCGAAGAGCTCTCCGGACATCGTTTTGTCCAAATTTTGAATCGCTTTGAGAACGCCTACGTCCACCTGATTCCCGACCGAACTCATCGCAAGCCCGGTGCTGAGCGCGCCGACATCCATGACGGGCCTCCTCTTTTAACGTAACGCGCCGCGCCGGCGCGAAACCCAATACAGCTAATATCGGTAGTACCGGGCAGAACTTCACCGGAGGATCCCGTTCGCAATGCTCACCACCTACCTCAAGCTCGTCGCCTTGGTGGCCGTCGTCCTCGTCGCGCTGGCCATCCTGCACTTCGTCCTGCCCCTGCTGATCACGGCCGCAATTGCCGCCGCCGTGATTTTTGGCGTGCTCTTCCTTATAAACGTGTTTCGGCGCCGCAGCGCCGCGCCGCCCGCCCCCCGGTATCATTAACCTGAAAATGGCGAATCCGCGCGTAGCCTGTCCTGAGAAATCGCGAAGGGTGCTCCTCGCCCCCCGTCGGCAGAGCCGCCGGGGCCCCCGGCCTTCGGCCCCCGACAATTTTGATTTCTTGCATGTGGCCCTTCTGGCCATCGTTACTGAGGAGTAGGACGCGCTAGCCGGCAAACGCGAGAAGGACCCGGCTCAACCGATCCGGGGCTTCCAGCATCGGCAGGTGACCGACCTGGGGCAACACTTCCAATGCGGCATTAGGAAACGCCCTGCTCATGGTCTCCGCTTCGCCCACCGGGACGATCGCGTCCTGGGCGCCCGTCACGATCAGCACCGGCATGGCGAGCTCTTCGGCGATGTCGGATGAATCGATGCGCTGCGCCATGCCGCGCAGCATGGCGGCGGCGCCTCGCACGTCATTGCTGCGCGCAATGTGCGCGGCGCGTTCTACGTCGGACGGGCGTTTGGCTACATTCGCCGCCGCAAAAAGCCGCGGCACGTATGCGTCGGCGATTGACTCCATGCGACCCTGCGCCTCGGCGCGATCCGCCAGCTCTTCACGCTCCCGCGCAACGGCTTCGCTATCTGCGGCGAGCCGGCTGCACACGAGCGCGAGCTTCGTCACGCGCTCGACATACATGCGGCAAAAAGCGAGCGCGACGTAGCCTCCCAATGAGTGACCGATCAGCGCGACGCGATCGATGCCGAGCGCATCCAGCACTGCTGCGACGTCGCCGGCGAGGGTTTCCATCAAGTATGGTCCGTTCGTTACGCTCGACCTTCCCATTCCGCGTAAATCGGGCCGAATAACGAAGTGGCTGCGCGCGAGCTGCGCAGCCTGCAAATCCCAAATGTCACGAGTAAGCGGAAAGCCATGGAGCAAGACGATTGCATCGCCTGCGCCGTCGGTTGCGATGTCGATCGCGGCTTGATCAACCGTTACGCGCATGTGCCTCACCATCGAAAATTTGCGTTGCAGGCGGTAATTGTGTATAACATAGGCAACAACCCTGGCTGCTCGTCAGCCGGAGAAAGGATGATGTAGCTACATCATGGCAGTCAAACGAACCAGAAAGACGGCGACGAAACGCGCCGCATCCACCTCGCGTAAACGCACCGCGAAGAAGACGGCCACCAGCTCACGCAAGAGCACGCGCAAAGCCGCAGGCCGCAAATCGAGCGGTGGGCGCAAGAAGAGCGCCGGCCGTAAAAAGACCGCCGGACGAAAGAAAACCGCCGGACGAAAGAAAACCGCCGGCCGCAAAAAAACCGCCGGCCGTAAGAAGACAGCGCGCAAGAGCACGCGGCGTAAATCCACCGCCCGCAAGACTACCCGCAAAGCGACGACCCGTCGCCGCAAGACCACTCGCCGGAAGAAAGCCGCAAGCGCGGCCTAACGAACCTCCGGCGTTTTTTATGCAGCGCGCCGACTTACGGCGCGCTTTTTTTTAAACCGTCCGCAATATCGGCCGCGAAAGCAAGCCCCACAGCGCGAATAGGCTGGTCGCTCCGCCAAGGATCAGAAACGCCACGTGCAGCCCGACGATCGAACCGATCGCTCCGGCAACCAGTGCGCCGCCCGGAACCAAACCGAGCGCCACCATCGTATACACTGAAATCGCGCGCCCGCGCACGTCGTCGGGGGAGAGCGTTTGAATGAGCGTGTTCGAGGCGCCCAAGAACGTCAGCGTCGCCGTTCCGATGACGAAGAGCACCGGCAGCGCGATCCACAGGCTCCAGATGAATCCCAGCCCCATCACGCCCAGCGACATCACGATTGCAGAGACTGCCCAAACGACACCGCGCCGTTCCCGCGCGCCCAAATATGCCGTTAACAGCGCACCCGCGAAACCGCCCACGCCCGTCGCGGCGATCGCGATGCCTAAACCTTGCGCGTTCAGATGCAGTGTGTTGACGATAAACGCCGGCAGCAGCGTGCTGTACGGGCGCACGAGCAGCGCCGTAACGATGAACACGGTGATCACCCATCCCAGGATTTTGTGCGTGTACAGGAACCGCAGGCCGTAGCCGATCGATGCGAGGAACGGCTCGCGCGTCGACGTGCTCGGAGGCGCCGGACGCATGAACATCAGCGCCAGCACGACCGCCAGCGTTGCCGCGGCGTTCGCGTAAAACGATCCCGCGATGCCAATCGACGCGATGAGCACGCCCGCAACGGCAGGGCCAACGACCGCCGGCGCGTTGAACGCGACGGAATTCAAACCGATCGCGTTGCCGATGTACTCACGCGGCACCATTAGCGGCACCCAGCTCTGCCGAGCGGGCGAATCAAACGACATGGCGCCGGCATTGGCGGCATTGATCAGGATGAGCCCGACGATATTCATCCAGCCCAGCGACGTGAAGACCGCTAGAATCAACGCCAGCAGCGACATGATCGTATTGGTGAAGTACAGGATGCGACGCCGCGGCCATGTGTCCGCGAGCAGCCCCGCTAGCGGCGAGAGCAGCACGACCGGCACGGCGCGCCCCAAGCCTTGAAAACCCAAATACAGCGAGGCGGTATGCGGACTTCCGGCGAGCTTTGCGATGAAGTAGCCGGTCGCCGTGAGCTGCATCCACGATCCCAAGTTCGAGATGAGCAAACCGATCCAGAGCAGTCGAAAATCCTTGAACTGCAGCGAGGAGAACAGCGAGATCTCGCGGCGGGGAAGCGCGCGCTCAATCATAGAGATTGAGCCGCACGAACGACAAGTGCTGCGCTTTTTTCCGATCCGAAGGTCGCGCTATCGAACGTGAGATCGTAATTCTGGGGATCCCCCCAGTCCAACGCGTAATAGGCGCGCATGTATTGGCTTCTCGCGCGGTCGATGCGATCGACTTCGGCTGCGGCCGTGCGCTGGTTCACGCCATGTCCTTCCATGACGTGACGGATCCTCCAATCGCGCGGCGCGTGTATGAAGACGCGCAGCACGTCAGGGCCGCGCCCCAGGATTGCGTTGGCGCCTCGTCCCACAATCACCGCATCGCCCTGGGCGGCATACCCCCGCACCGCCTCCTGCACTTCCCGCAAACATTCTTCGTCGAACGAAACCGCTTGCTGCGCGCGGACTTCGGGAGTACCGTACTCAAGCGCGCGCAGCATCCGTTCGCTCATGGAGTCACCCACGTCTTCGGCGGACTCCACGGCTTGCGGCGAGGTCTTCAAGCGCTTTGCCACCACAACGGGGAGCTGCTCGTCGACGTACTCGTAACCTAACTGCTGCGCGACGAGCTGGGCAATCGCTATCGCGCCGCAGCCGTAGCGGTTGGAGATCGTAATAAGCACGGCACCGTAGTTCCTTCGAGGGCCCGCGCGCGCCTCGGTGAAAGCACGGCGCATGCCGATCATCCGTACCCGGGCCTTGCGCAAGATATTTCGCACGGTGCGGCGGGCGTCGGGAGCGGCCGGGGCACTGCGCACGCTCTTCTCCCGGTCCTACGAGGACAAAATCGCCGTAGCGGGCGTTGACATGGATGTAGAGGCAGGAGAGCTGGTCGGCTACATCGGCCCGAACGGCGCCGGAAAATCGACGACGATTAAGATGCTCACGGGCATCCTGGTGCCCAGTTCCGGAACGATCGAAGTTGCAGGCATCGTGCCGCACGAACATCGACGGCAAAACGCGCGCAACATCGGCGTGGTTTTTGGTCAGCGCAGTCAGCTGTACTGGGACCTGCCGCTGATCGAATCGTTTGAACTACTGCGGGCAATCTACAACATCTCCGACGAACGCTACGAACGCAACCTGGCAACCTTCGTCGACATCCTGGAGATGCAGCCGTTCATCGGAACGCCCGTGCGACAGACTCTCGCTGGGTCAGCGGATGCGAGGCGACTTTGCTGCAGCGCTGCTGCACGATCCGAAGATTGTGTACCTCGACGAACCGACGATCGGCTTGGACGTCATCGCCAAAGAAGCCATTCGCGACTTCGTGCGCCACATCAACGAACGGCGGCAGACGACGGTGATCCTGACCACGCACGATCTCGCCGACGTTGAACGGCTTTGCCGGCGCATCATCATCATCGACAACGGCACGGTAATCTACGACGGCGGCATCGAGCGGATCAAGGAGCAGTACGGGACGCATCGCACGCTCGTCCTGATCTTGACGGCGCCGCATCCGCACCCCGTGCTGGAGGGCGCCGAGATTGTGGCGAACGAGCACGGTCAGGTCAGATACCGCTTCGACCGGCGCCGGGTGCGGCCGGACGAACTGATCCGGCGAGCCACGGAACGCTACGAGCTGCGCGACGTGAGCATCGAAGAGCCGGATTTGGAATCGATCATTCGAAGGATTTACGTCGAGGGCTATCAACGGGAGCGCACGGAATCATGATTTTTTCGATCGGGACGAAAAAGCCCAACATTCATACCTCGGCATATGTCGCCCCCACGGCGACGATCAGCGGCGAGGTAACCATCGACGAGGGCTGCGCGGTGCTCTTCGGTGCCGTGATTACGGCGGAAGGAGCGCCCATCACGATCGGCGCCAACACCGTCATCATGGAAAACGCCGTGCTCAAAGCGAGCGGCGGGAGCACGATGACGTTTCCGCTCTCCGTCGGCGAAAGCTGCATCGTTGGACCCGGCGCATACGTCGTCGGTGCAACGATCGAGCCCGGCTGTTTTCTTGCCGCCGGATCGAAGGTCTTCAACGGCGCGGTCGTCGAGGAGCAAACCAGCATTGCGCTCGGAGGCATCGTCCACGTGAACTCGCGCGTGAAAGCCGGCCGCCACGTCCCGATGCAGCACATCGCGCACGGCGATCCCGCAACGATCTATTCGCCCGACAAAGCGCCTGACGTGCACGAGCGCCTAAACTTTTTCGCGGACGTATTCAATCTCGCGCCGTCTCCGGAAGTGCGCTCGCAAGCCGCCGAAGCGTACGCAAAGTTCTTGCGGAAAACGCACGCGCAGGACGCCGCCGTACAGCCGCCGGGAAAAAAAACTGCGGTCAAGCCGCCGGCAAAGCGATCGGAAGAGCCGCCGCCGGCGCAGAACGTAGAAGTGGAAAAAGTCGTCGACGTGATGTTCGTCGAGCTCGAAGAGGCACGATTGCGCCGCGAGGCGGCTATCGCGAGAGAAAAGAAGGGCCGCAAATAAGTGCGTGCGGCGCTCGTCGTCGCTGCGGCGGCATTCGCGCTTGCCGGTTGCGCCGGCGCTGGGAATCACCGCGCGCGTTTGGCCGCGCACGCCGATCTCTCGGCGCTGCAAACGTCCCTGATTGCGGTGCGCAACGGCGCTTCCGGCGCGCCCGTGAACGGGCTGCTCGTTTCCGGAACGATCACGAACACCGGACCCGCGATGCTGCGCTGCCGCCTTAGCGCGTTCTTACTGATCGAAGAAAACGGTAACGCCGTTGCCCCCAGTTCGCAGTGGTGCGACGTGCCGGCGATCGCGCCCACGAGATCCGCCAGATTCAGTGCTACTTTTCCGCAGCCGGCGCAACTGCGCGTGGAGTGCGGTTTCTGCATCCTGACGGCAGCTACGAAGCGCATGCGCTGATCGTTCCGCCGGCATGAACCTGCGCGCGTACGTCGAGTTTGCGAAGAAAGCCTTCGCGCGGGAGGCGACGTACCGAATGGAGGTCTTTACCGAAGTTGGATCGCTCATCGTGCGCGTCTATCTGCTTCGGTCGCTGTGGACGGCGCTGTACGCTCAAAATGCCGCGCCGATGAACTTGCCGCTGCACTCGATGATCACGTACGCAACGGTCGCGCTGCTCATGTCGCTCATTCTCGAGGTCGACGGCACGCGGCTCATCCGTGAGAAAATCCGTGAGGGTACGATTGCGACGGACTTGATGAAACCGATTAGCGTGCCATTGTACTTCTTCAGCGACGGCTTCGGCCAAACGGTGCTGCACGCCATGCTCGTGATCCCCTCGGTCCTGTTCGCTCTGCTGCTGGTACACGTCGACGTTCCCAGATTGCCGGTGCTCGGTGTGTTCATCGTATCGTTCGTGCTGGGATACTTCGTGAATTTCTTCCTGAATTTTTTGATGAACGCCGTCGCGTTTTGGACGCTGGAGACGTTCGCGATCCAGCTGATCGTGCGCTGGGTTTCGGATCTTTTGAGCGGGCAAATCATTCCGCTCACGTTCTTTCCGGGCGCCTTCGGAAAAATCGTCTTTGCGCTGCCGTTCGCGGCGATCTATTCTACGCCGCTGCTGATGTACGTCGGCGTTATCCAACCGCGGGACTACGCGAGATATCTCCTCGTGCAAGTCCTGTGGCTGGCGGTATTTGCAGTCTTATCGTGGACGGTGTGGCAGGCCGCCTCGCGCCGGGTGGTCATTCAGGGCGGATAGTGCCCGAGGCTTTACGCCGCCGCGGGCAGATCCCAGAATACGACCTCGCCGGCCCCCTGCAGATCGATGCGTTCTACACCGTGAATGCGCGCCGCATCGCCCGCATGCAGCGTGCGATCGTTGGACTCGACTGCACCCTCGGCCACGAACAAAAAACCATATCGCGCCGCATCCATGTCGTGGCGCAGAGAAGTGTCCTCGACGCGCGCGACGCGCAGCGTCGCATTTTGCGTCAGCGCAATGGGCGCGTCGACGCCACCTTCACCGCTCGCAACCGCGAGCCAGCGGCCGCGGCGATCGTCCGTCGCGAAGTCGATCTGGCCGTAGGAAGGCGGCACGCCCAGTTTGCCTGGGAGCACCCACATTTGGACCAGATGCAGTTCGCGATCGGTGCGGGCATTGGACTCCGAGTGCCGTACGCCCGTGCCGGCGCTCATGAACTGGACGCCGCCGGCGTGCACCACACCGCGGTTGCCGATACTGTCCTGGTGTTCCAGTTCGCCGGAAAGCACGTACGTCAGGATTTCCATGTCGCGATGCGGATGCGGCGGAAAGCCCCTGCCTGCAGCGATGCGATCGTCGTTGAACACACGCAGCGCGCCCCATTGCACGTTTTCGGGATCGAAATAATCTGCAAAACTCAGCGAGTGATACGTCTTGAGCCAGTTGTGATCGGCGTAGTACCGCTCGTCCGCGCGTTGTATGGCAAATTCCATGTCCCAAAGAATCGCCTCAACGAGGTTCGAGGTTGCGCATGCGCCCCAGCAAAAGGTGGAAGTACAGCATGCCGCGCGTAGGCCCGAGCGCTTCCAACACGCCCTGCGCATCGACCCGCGGATCCCCCGAGAGCGCCGTGATGCTCCGCGCGACGCCGGAATCTTTGAGCGGAAAGACGTCCAGACGGCCGAACCCGCGCAAAAGCACGACCGCGGCGCTCCACGCGCCGATGCCCCGCACCGCGGTAAGCCGCTGCGCTGCTTGCGCGCTCGGAAGCGACTCGATCGACTCCGGCGTAATAATTTGCTCCAAGACGGCCGCGGCCGCGCTACGCAAGTGCGCGACCTTGTTCTCACTCAGTCCCGCAGCGCGCAGGTCCGCGTGGTTGGATTGCAGCACGGCGTGTGGGGTGATGAACGGAAAGTAGGCATCCCCGTCGTGCTCCACCGGTTCGCTCAGCGCCGTGATGACGCGCCGCATGATCGACGCGGCCGCGTGAATGCTGATTTGCTGAAACACGATCGCGTGCGCGAGCGCCTCCCAAAGCGTGGGATACCGCGGCGGCCGCAGCCCAGCGAGTTCGCGCGCCAGCGTGGCAAGCCACGGAAACTGCTGCGTCCGGCGGTACCAGTCATCGAGCCGCACGTGCACACCGAGCATCTGCTCCGCCGTCGGAAGCCAGCGCGCACCCGCGCGGCCCGCCACGCGCACGAGCACGGATCGTGCGCTCGGTTGAGTTACCGCGATCAAGTTCGTTCCCCGCGCGTCCGTGAGCGCTCGCCGGTACGTCCCGTCCGCATCGACGACGTCCACAACGTTTGCCGCTAAGCGCCGCAGCGCGTCCACGGTGAGATCGAGCCGGTAGGGAGGCCGAACGGAAAGTTCCGTTTCCAACGTGAACCTCATCGCCGATGCTGGCGACGTATTACCAGTACTGGCGCATCAACGTGCTCACGATGCTGGAGTACCGTGCGAACTTCTTCATGTGGTTCTGCTTTGCCATCGTCTACCACGGCAGCGCCATCGGCGCGCTGTGGGTGACGCTGCGGCAGTTTCCATCGATGAACGGCTGGGACTTTCGCCAGATGGCGTTTTTGTACGGCCTCTGGATGCTCGGGCACGAATTTCACAATACGTTCTTCTTCACCGTCGTCAACGTACCCGACTACGTGCGCGAAGGCCGCTTCGATCGATTTTTGGTTCGTCCGCAAGACACGCTGTTCCAGGTACTTACGGTTCCCTCGCAGATTTTTTTCGACGGTCTCGCGCTGGCGGTCATTTATTTCGTGTTCGCGACGCGCCTGAGCGGCGTGAACGTGGATGCGGCGTTTCTGGCGTTCGTTCCGTTCGTCGTCGTCGGCGGCGCGCTCATCGATCTCGGCATCTCGCTCGCCGTAGCCACTGCCTCGTTTTGGTTCGTGCGCGTCGACACGCTGCGCTGGGTCGTCATGTCGCTCGAGCAGGAATTTACGCGCTATCCCATCAGCATCTACACGCGCGGCGTTCGCGTCATTCTCTCTTTCGTTTTTCCGTTTGCATTCATGAACTATTTTCCGGCGACTTTTTTGCTGCACAAGGCGGAAACCGGGCTCTCCCTTTCGCCGCAGATCGGCCTTCTCACGCCCCTGGTCGGCGCGGGATGGCTGGCGGTCGCGTACACGTTTTGGCGCATCGGGCTGCAGCACTATCAGGGTACGGGTTCTTAACGACGTGAAACGATCGCTCTTCATCGCCGGATCGCTGGCGGCGCTCGCGACGCCTCGCATCGTGGTCGCGGCGCCTGCGCTGGGTGGGCTGCTTGCGCCGGCAATTGCCGGCATACCAGGCAACGTGGGTATTTATGCGCGCACGATGGCAAGCGGACCGGCGCTATTTGCATACAACGCAAACGTGTCGTTTCCGAGCGCCTCCACGATCAAAATGCTGATTATGCTCACGGCGTTCAAGGCTGCAGAGCGGGATCCGTCCGCGCTGCGCCGGCCCATTACCTTCAGTAATTCCGAACTGATCGGCGGCTCGCCGTTTCTGGCGCGCGCGTCGGACGGCGAGCGTTTCACCGTGCACGAGCTGATCGTACCGATGATTCGGCTCAGCGACAACACAGCCAGCAACATGCTGATAACGCACTTCGGATTCGCTCGCATCAACGCGGTAACCCGAGCCGCCGGGCTGCTTCACACGCACTTGCTGCGCCATTTTCTCGATACGAGCGCGATCCTCGCTCACATGGACAACCGCACGACGCCCGCCGACATGGCGCATCTGCTGTATCAACTCAAGCGCGGGGTACGCGAAGAGATTCCAACCGTCGCTTCACCGCTCTCCTGCAGGCGCATGATCGACATCATGCTGGGCCAAACCGATCGCGACACGATTCCCAAACTGCTGCCCTCGGGCGTTGCGGTCGCGAATAAAACGGGCGAACTGAGCCGTTCGCGCAGCGACGTCGCGATCGTCGAACCGTTCGGCGACTCCCCGTACGTCTTAGCAGTGTACACGAACGGTTTGGGCGCGCCGGCGCAAGCGTATGACGGGATCGCACAAATATCGCGCGTTATTTACGGCGCCGTGGCCGGTACCGATTTATAAATTCTCAATCGTGACTTTGGTCATTTTGTCGCCGACGCGAATCTGGTCGAGCGTGTCGAGCCCTTCGATCGTCTGGCCAAACACCGTGTACTGGCGATCCAAAAATCTCGCATCGTCCAAGCAGATGTAGAACTGTGAACCGGCCGAATCGGGATCGCCGGCGCGCGCCATGGCAACAGTTCCGCGCACGTGCGAACGCGCGTTGAACTCCGCTTTGAGGCGATAGCCCGGCCCGCCGGACCCATTTCCCGACGGATCGCCGCCCTGAACCACGAATCCGGGCTCGACGCGGTGGAACGCCAGCCCGTCGTAAAATCCCGACTCCGCCAAATTGATGAAGGCCGCACAGTGCTGAGGCGCTTCGTCGGCGTAAAACGTGAAGACGATATCGCCTTTGGTGGTCGCAACCCGCGCCTTCGAGTGCTTTGCCCGTTCCAGCAACGTTCGCAGTTCTTCGCCTACAGGCGCGCTGAGCTTGGCCATTGTTTCTCTCCAGTGATCGGCAGGCGGAGCGTTGTGCATCGGCGTTTCGAAGGCCTGGCGACATTCGATGGCCGCGAGCTTTTCCGCCCGGTTCATGCGCTTGAAGCGAGCCTCGAAACTGCGGGCGGCGTGCGGGCTTTCGAAGCTCGCCCAGGCGGCCAGCTCGACGGGCAAGCGGGCGCGGGTATATTTCGAGGCCCGGCCGCGATTGTGCGCGATCAGCCGCCGCGTGAGGTCATCCGTCCAGCCGGTGTAGAGCGATCCGTCCTCACACTTCAACACGTAGACGAAGGCGAGACGGCCTGAAAACCCCATAATTTATGTTAGTTTCTGCAGGTTTGCGGTAGAATCTGTGCGGTACCCAACATATGAACGCAACACGCCGAGGAAAACACGACAGGAACGATGCGCGTCGCGGACGGACGCTCAAGGTGCGCATTCCCCCGCAGGCCCGTTTCGGCCGCAGCGTTCGAAAGAAAGTGCTTTTGTTCGCGGACCGGTTCGAAGTGCGCCGTGAGGAGATCGAAGAATTCATTTTCGCCGTGGGCGAAGCGCTCGCCAATGCGATCGAACATTCGAGCACGGGCGATGCCATCGAGGTGCACTGCCGAATCGAAAAGGACCGAATTTTGGCCACGATCATCGATTCCGGCTCCGGTTTCCAGTCGGAGCACGCTTCAGACGCGAAGCTGCCGGACGCGCTTGCGGAGCGGGGCCGCGGCTTGCCGCTCATGCGGCGGTGCTCGGACATCTTCGCGATCCACTCCGTGCCGGGCCGCGGTACCGCCGTCGTGCTGGGGACCTATCTGCGGCGCAGGCGAGAAAATCAGGAAACCGCGGCTGTATCGTGAATTGGCGGGGATGAACCTCCGCCGATTTTTTTTGCCCTTCGTTCTTTGCTCGTTGGCCGCAGGCGCCATCGCGGCATTGGGCGCGCAGTCCGCGGCGATCCCAGCACCGCCGCAGGATCCGCGCATTGCGGCGATGGTTCAGGCCGTTTCCGCTGCCGATCTTCGCAGCATCGACACGCAGCTCGTCGCATTCGGCACGCGCAACGCATTCTCTGAACGCCTGGATTCCAAGTCGCGCGGCGTCTTTGCCGCGCGCGACTGGATCCGCGCGCAATTCGAGCAAGCCGCCAAGAGCGCCGGCGGACGTATGACCGTGACGTACGATACGTACGTGCAGCCAAAAACGGCTCGAACGCCGCGCGACGTGACCATTTCGAGCGTCATCGCGCAGCTCAAAGGGGACGACCCGGACGGGCGCACCTATGTGATTTCCAGCCATTACGATTCGCGCAACAGCAATGGCAACGATCCCGTGCTCGATGCGCCGGGAGCCGACGATAACGGCTCGGGCACGTCCGCCGTCATCGAGGCGGCAAAAATCATGGCGAAAACGCGCTTCCGCGGCACGATCGTCTTTGCGTGCTTCGACGGCGAGGAACAAGGCTTATTCGGGTCCGGGCACTTCGCGCAAACCCTCAAAGCGCAAGGACGGAGCGTGTTGGGCGATCTCAACAACGACATCGTCGGAGCGTCGGTTGGGCCGCACGGCGAACGAGCGCCGTTTACCGTCCGGATATTCAGCCAAGCCTTGCCGGACGACGCAGTAGTAAAGGTGGTAAACCTCATCGGCTCGGAAAACGATTCGCCCTCGCGCGAGCTGGCGCGCTTCGTGAAGGCGATCGCGCAGACGTACGTGCCGCACATGAACGGTGAACTGATCTACCGAGCCGATCGCTTCCTGCGCGGAGGCGACCAAGAATCTTTTACCGCGCAAGGCTATCCGGCGATGCGCTTCGTGGAGAAGTTCGAAAACTTCAACCATCAGCACCAAACGATACGCGTGGTGGACGGCGTGCAATACGGCGATTTACTGCAGTACGTCGATTTCGACTACTTGGCGCGCGTCACGCAAATGAACGTCGCCGCCTTAGCGGCGCTTGCACTGGGCCCCGAGCAACCGCCGCATGTCGAGATGCTCACGCGCAAACTGGGCTACACGACGACGCTTCGGTGGAGTCCGTCGTTAAGTGCGGTATCGTACCAAGTCGTGTGGCGCGAAACGACCTCCCCGGTCTGGCAATATGCGCAAACGGTTGGGAACGTGACGCAAGCCACGGTTCCGATCAGCAAGGACGACGACATTCTGGGCGTGCGCGCGGTGGATGCGGCCGGTTTGGCTAGTCCCGTCGTGTATCCCGTGCCGGTGCGTGATTAAGATTCCCGCAAAAATTTCACGCTCGACTATTCCTACAGAAGCGCTTCTAGGATACTATTAACGGGATGAACGGCGCGAAGCACAGGAAACCGTCGTTCATATATGGATAGCGGACCGGCCACCTCCCCGCGCGCCAGCGCAATGACCGGTCCGCTATCCTTTTTGCAGCTCAGTTCTCCGCTTCGAACGGCCTCGCACTCATTCATCCCCACGCTTGCTTAGCCTCAGGTGATTCGTGCAGAACGAGCGCTATTTTCTAATCTTGCTGCTTGCAGGGACTCGTCGATCGCCGTGAGCGTTACGTCGATATCGCGCGGCGTGTGCGCCGTCGAGACGAACATGACTTCGTTTTGCGAGGGTGGCAAGAGGATCTTTCGTTCGCGCATTTCGCGATAGTAGGCGGCGTATAGTTCTTTGTCGGCACGTAAGGCATCGTCGTAGTCGCGAGCCGGCGGTCCGGGACGGAATTTGAAATCCACGATGGATTCGTGCTGCAGAACTGCATACGGAAGATCGCGACTGCGAAAGATCGCGCGAATGCCCTCCGCCAAACGCGCCCCCAAGCGATCCAGGTATTCATAATATTCCGGATGCGCTTCCAGCAAGTCGATCACGCGGTGCGCCATCGCCACGCAGAACGGATTGCCGGCGTGAGTGCCACCCGTGAATGCATGGCCCAGCGGCGCGAGTGCCGACATCACGTCTTGCCGGCCGCCGAACGCGGCGATCGGTAAGCCTCCGCCCATGATCTTTCCGACGGTGGTGAGATCCGGCGTTATGCCGGCGCGCGCTTGCGCGCCTCTGAGTCCAAACCGCGGCCAGGTAATGACTTCATCGAAGATCAGCAGCGCGCCGTGCCGCTGAGCGCGCTCGCGCAATCCTTGCAAAAAGCCCGGAACCGGCGTTACGTACCCCATGTTGCCGACGATCGGCTCCACGATGATGGCGGCCAGATTGCCTTCCCGGCCGTGCAAGAGCGCGTCCGTATCGTGTAAATCGTTGTAACGGGCGACGGCGACGTCGCGCAGAACGCCGTCGGGGATGCCGCTGCGCGCGCGATTCAGCGTGTTCGCGGAAGCGCCGGCCCCCAGCAGCGCCAAATCGAAATGGCCGTGATAATTGCCGGCAAACTTGAGAACGAGATCGCGCCCGGTGTGCGCGCGAGCGACGCGCACCGCACTCATCACCGCTTCGGTTCCCGTGCTGACGAAGCGCATGCGCTCCATCGAGGGAAGATAGGCCCGGATGCGATCGGCCAGGCGGATTTCTTCGGCGTGCGTGGAGCCGTAAACGAATCCGCTCGCCGCCAATTCGTCCAACCCGGTGGTCAGCGCAGGATGCGTGTGTCCGAAGAGGAGCGGCCCGTACGCCATGATGTAGTCGATGTACCGATCGCCGCATTCGTCGTACGCGTACGCCGCGTGGGCGCGCGTTTGCACGAATGGCGGTGCCTGCACCGCCCATCCCGAGCGTACCGGAGAATCGCAGCCGCCGGCTAGAACCGCTTGGGCGCGTAGGGCGGGATCGGTGTGTGGGTGCAAATGCAATCGAGGTTTATTCCTTGGCAAGCGCTGCGCGAATGACGTTCGCCGCTTCGTCTGCGCCCTGGGGCAGCAGGATGGCGCCCTCCGCGCGCGCCTGCTCGTTCCCTGCATACGGCGCACACCCTTGCGTTTGCAAAACGAAACGCGCGCGTCCGAGTTGTTTGGCGACGCGAAGCGTTTGCATGGCGCCGCCGCCGATCTCGCTGCAGACCAGCACCGTCGCTTGCGCGTGCGCAGCTTGCAGGCGATCGCGACGCACCAGCGCCCACTTTGTGACGGGTTCGTCCGGGAGGCGTTCGGCCGCGATTGCACCGCCGTGCGCGACGATTGCGTCTTCCAGACCGCGGTGCTCCGGCGGATACGTCGTGCCCAGGCCCGTGCCGACGTAGGCGACTGTCGGGCGGCCGGCCTCCAGCGCACCTCGATGCGCCGCCGCGTCGATGCCCATGGCCAAGCCGCTGATCACCGGCATGCCGCACAGGCTCGCAAGCGTGTTTGCAAAATTCAGCGCGGCTTGCGGCGGTGTACGGCTACCGACGATGGCGAGACCACGCGGCGCAAGGGCGCCTTGCACGAACAAAACCGCGGGAGCGTCCTCGAGATCGCGCAGTCCCGCCGGATAGTGCCCATCGTTCATCGTTACGATGGCGGCGTTGAGGTCCGCCAGCCGTCTCTGAGCTTCGCGAGCCAGGTGTCGCGCATGGACGATCCTGCGCGCCGATCCCGCCGCAATCCAATCGCGCAGCGCTTGCTCTTCTCCACGAACCAGCGCGCGCAGGCGCCTCGCCGGCACCTGGAGATATGCCGCCGCGAGCAGCACGAGCTCATTGTCCGATTTTGGGATAGTAACGGCCGCTTCGCATCGCGAAGTCCGGCTTCATGCCGCACGTCGAAATGGACATTGCTCCGCAAACCAACATCCGTGAGCTGGTGTCGGCGCTGCCGATTGCAGCCGACGTGCTGGGCCGCTTCGGCCTGCACTGCGCCGGCTGCGGCGTGAACAAGTACGAGACGATCGAACAAGGCGCGAAGGCGCACGGTCTGCGCATCGAGCCGATCCTCACGGCGCTCACTCAAGCACGCCTTTCCGGCTTCGTTCCGAACATCAACGCGGAGGATCGCACGCCGGTGCGGCGGGCACCCGGCGAATTCAAAGGCAAGGGCAACATCGCGCACGTCGTTCCAGTCATGTCGGGAAAGGGCGGCGTGGGAAAATCGCTGGTGACGGCGCTCTTCGCGCTTGGCCTGCGCCGGCGCAACCTTCGCGTAGGCATCCTGGACGGCGACATCACGGGCCCGTCGATTCCCAAACTGTTCGGGCTTTCGACGCCCATGATCATCGAGGCCGATCCCAGCGCGCCGCGCACCGCGCAAGGCAACCCCCAACCGCTCATGATCCCCGCGCGCTCCCGCAGCGCCATCGAGGTCGTCAGTTCGAACCTGCTGACTGACAAAGAAGACACGGCGATGATTTGGCGTGGCCCGATTCTATCCGGCGTAATCCGGCAGTTTTACGAGCAAGTGCTTTGGGGCGATCTGGATTATCTGCTCATCGATCTACCGCCGGGCACTTCCGATGCTCCGCTGACCGTTTTGCAGTCGTTGTCAATCGATGGCGTCGTGCTGGTCACGATGCCGCAGGCGCTCGCGACGATGATCGTGCGCAAAGCCGCCAATCTGGTGCACCAATTACGCAAACCGATTCTGGGCGTGGTCGAGAACATGTCGTACTTTATTGCGCCGGACACCGGAAAGCGGTACGAGATTTTCGGTCCATCCTACGCCGATCGCGTCGCGGAACTAGCGCGGGCTCCGGTCTTCGCGCGACTGCCCATCGACCCGCTCAAAGCGCAGCTGGCGGACGAAGGGCGCGTCGAGGAGATCGACGATCCGGTGTGCGACGAGCTGGCCGCAGCGCTGATGGCGGGCGTGCAGGCGCATCCGAAACCCAAGGAAACGATCTCGATTATTTAAAGTGCTCTTGTCACCCTGAGCCTGTCGAAGGGCGGCTGAGCTCAGGCGAAGCCATCAAAGCATGGTTCGACAGACTCACTATGGCAAACGCTGTCACCCTCCATCCTGTCGCTTCGACGTCGCCGGCACAAGATTTGGGTCGCAGCACAAACTTCCATATACGCACTCGCCGTCGGACCACGTCGACAGCACGCTGCACTGCGTGAACGGGGTCCCGTCGAACGGGTCGCGATCGAGCACGACGAAATCCGCGGCGTACCCAGGTGCCAACATGCCGGTGCGATTTTCCGCGTGCGCGAGTTTGGCTGCGCTGTAGGTGTACATCGTCACCGCTTCCTGCGGCGTGAGGCGCTCCTGCGGTTCGTGATGATCGACGGCGGACTGCATGCCTTCCAGCGGCGAGAGCGCACACACCGGACTGTCGTCGCCGCCGCAGAGCACTGCGCCCGCTCGTTGGATACGTCCTAACGCGTTCATCGTTCGCATACGCGCCGTTCCCAAACGCGAATCGTACATTCGACCCCGGCCGCCCCACAGCAGATCGAACTGGGGCTGCATCGAAAGATAAATCTGCATGCGCGCACACGCCTCGATGTGTTCCTCCCGCGCGATTTCGAAGTGCTCGATGAAGTGGCGATTTCCGCGCGTGCTGGCTTGCCGCCCAGCACCCGCTCCCACGCGGCGATACACTGATCGATGGCACGATCGCCGATCGCGTGAACGCCCGCAGAAATGCCGAGCGCTTCCGCCGTCGAAAAATACGCGTACACTTCCTCGTCGCTGTACTTCAGTTCGCCGGTCGAACCACCGCTAAAGGCTTCGCTCACGGCAGCCGTGCAGCTCCCAATCGATCCGTCCAAGAACACGTCCCCGCCGATGTAAGGCAGGCCCAGTTCCTGCGCCAGTCGCGCGTCGGGCTCGCATATTTTGGGATACCATTTGGCAGCGGGTAGATCGCGCAGCGCCGCTATTTCACCCGCATACTCGTCGCGCTCAAAGCCGAGCAACTGCACGTGCAAATGCAAATAACCGCGTGAAAGCGCGAGTTGCGCCGCTTTGCGCTCCGCTTCGCGCTTAACATCCTGCGGCAAATGCTTCATGAAGCGGGATTGGGCGCGCCAATTGGCCTCGAGCGACAATCGGCCCGTGGGCGCGCCGGACTCGTCGCGCTCGATGCCCGAAACGCCGGCGGGGAAATCGAGCCACGCCAACGTCTTGCGATTGACGATGCAGGAATGGCCGTCGACGCGAACGAGCATCGCGTACGCATCCGGGAAAATGGCGTTCCAGCGCAGCGGCGTCCGCAGAGCGTCCGTCGGCCCAAAAACTCTCGTCGTATTGCCCGGCAAATACGTACCGCTCGTTCGGAATGCGCGCCACCGCGCTGCCGAACTCCTCGTACGAGCGAACGTCACCTAGAAATCTCTCGCCCAGAAAATAGCCGGTGTCCGTGAGATGGACGTGGCAATCCGCGAACGCGGGCAGCACGGTGGCGCCGCCCAGATCGATCGTTTCGAGGCCCGATCCTGCCTGCGCCGGATCCAGGGAGACGATCCGTCCGCGATCGACTATGAGCCCGTGCTTGCGGGAATACGACCCCGACGACGGATCGTACCCGTAGACGCGGGCGTTCCGAAAAAACTTCATCCTCGGCGGAGTACCATGAACATGCGCAATTTTCTTCTCGGCATCGCTGCGGGATTTACGGCCGGATACGCCGCCTACCGCACATACGAAGCGTTCACCACGCCGCTCCCCATAAAAAAGCGCTCCGCCGATCCGTCCCAATACGGCGCCACTCGGCGCGCACTTTCGCTCGCCGGAATAGCGCGATCTCTCGCGGCATCGAGCAGCGTGGCGTACGGCCCGCTGGGCGCGGCTTTCGAGGGTAGCGTGCGCGCGCTGCCGGGGTGGCTGCAGCCGATGCTGTTCGCCTCGCAGGCACTGCTCGTGGATGCGTTCGTCGAGCTGCCGATCGATTTCATCGAAGGGTTTTCGCTTGAGCGACGGTACGATTTAAGCGATCAGCCCGCTCGTTCGTGGCTTTCAGACAAACTCAAGGGCGAGGTCATCGGCGGTGCGGTCGCGGTCGTTCTCAGCGGATTGTTTGCCGCCGCGTTGCGCCGCTGGCCGACGGCATGGCCCAACGTTGCGAGTCTCGCGGTGTTCCCGCTGCTGCTGCTGGCAAATCTGGTCGTTCCCATCTACGTCATGCCGCTCTTCAACGAGTATCGACCCATCCAAGGCGATCTCGAAGCGCGCTTGCGCGCACTCGCGGCGCGATTCGGCGTGGGCAATGCCGAGATTCTGCGCGTCGACATGAGCAAGCAGACCAAGAAAGCCAACGCTTTCGTGACCGGCATCGGCAATACGCACCGGATTGTGCTGGGCGACACGCTCATCGAGCAGTTCCCGCAAGACGAGATTGAATTCGTCGTCGCGCACGAGCTGGGGCATTACGTCTGCAAAGACGGCTGGCGCATGATGGCGATTGGGCAAGTCGCCGCGATGGCGATCCTCTACGGCACGTTCTTGGCCGTGCGCAGTCGAGGCGCGATAAACGGGCAAAAACCCACGGCGCTCGCGCGGATTCAATGGACCTCGCTGCTGCTCTCGCAGTTCCTGCGCCCGGCGATCAACGCATTTACGCGCTCGCGAGAATGGGCGGCCGACCGCTTCGCCGTGAGCGCGACGCAATCGCCGCAAACCGGCGCAGCAGCGCTGCGACGGTTACGCGAGCAAAACTTAGCCGAAGACCAACAGCCGGCGTGGTACGAGTTTTTCTTTTCGACGCATCCGTCGCTCAAAGCGCGCATCGGCGCGCTGGAGGCTGCGGCAGTCCACGTGAAATAGAACCGCAACATCCATAAGATACACGCGACCCAAGAGGAACGGTCGCCAGGAGAACGTTAGCGCCACAACGTCGATTAAGCGCTAGGTCCCTTTCCCTGCGCCGATGTAGCGAATCCACTTCAGGAAGAGGGCGTGTTCGGTGCTCAGTTCGTTCGGGTTGCCGTACACGACGTAAAACTCGTTGCGCAACGCCAGGAAGTGAAACGCCGCGGTCAGGTTCATCGCGTCGATTGGCGGCGTTCCCGCCGTGGGCACGTAACCGAATCCGGTCGGCGCGAAGATGCCGGCGATGCGGCGCACACCCAGGTCCAGCGAGTCGGCGTGACTGATTTGCCAATCCAGTGAGACGCGCTCGAGCAGCTCGTTCGCCGCGATCTCGTTCCACGACGTCCCGGGCCCGTAGGCAGTCTGCGGCACGTAGTGCGTCGAGTCGGCCTCGAGCGAAAGAATCAGCCGCCGCTCCAGCCGAATCGCCGTCGAGCTGTACCAGCTGCCCAAAAAGCCGTGATAATAGGCGCCCGAATTATATGTCACGCTTGACGGCGTCGCGGTGCTCGCGCGGTATGTGACCTCAAGCGCATTGGCCGTAAACGGCAGCATTTCTCCGTCCGCGACGCGCAGATACGACGAACCGGTGTTCACGTTCAGACCCAGAAGGGATCGCGTGCGCAACTGGACGTTCAGCCACTGATCGCTCTGATTCGGCAAGCCCGATTCGTCGTGATAGCGGTCAAACTCTGCGCCGAGCGAGAGCTGCTGCAGCCCGGACTTTGGCGAGTAATTGTACGTTTTACTCAGATACGCGCTCACCCCCGTGATGCCGGGGTGATACACATAACCGTCCACGGGCGCAAACTGCGAGCCGACGTGCTGGTAATCCAACAGAAGGCTCGTTGTCTGATCGCTCAAGTCCAAGCCGGCTTCCTGATAGCCGCCTTTGCTCGCATCGGTGACGTACGTGCCGCGGTCGGTGCCCGCATTCGCGAAAAGCATCATGTGATTGTGCGAAAAACTGTATCCGCCCACCACCGTGTCCGAGACGTCGTGCACGTCCGGCGTATCTACGCTCACCTGCTGCAGACTGAACATCCCTTGGTGGTCGCGATCGCTTTGCATGTACGTGGCGGTTTGCGCGTCGTCGATGCGGTCCGGGCCGATTGCATCGAACGCACCGAAGGTCATCGGCCCCTGCGTCCCTTCGATCGCGTAGCCTTGACTGAACGCTGGAATACTCGGTGTATAGAGGGTCATCACGCAGTTCCAACAGTTGAAGCGCGCGTTGAACTGCTGCCCGAGTTGCGTGAAGAACGGTCGCACCTCTTGGTACAAGCGCGGAAACTCTTGCGGCGCAATCGACTGCTGGTCGATCTCGACGTTTGAATAATCCGGATGCAGCGTCGCGAGAAACGAAGACGTCGGTGTAATCGGCAGAGAGAAGTCCGCGCCCATGCGTGAAGTGCTGCCGCCGGCCGATGGCGATGCCAATTCACCTAAGCCGTACACCTGTACGCGCGTCGGAGGGCGCAGCGATCCCTTCGCCATCTGCAGGCCGTTGAGCGTTCCGATGTAGTTAACGTCGATGTCCGCTTGCATCGCTGGATCGGTACTCCAAACGTCGCGCGATCCGCTCGTCGAAACGACGCGCACGAACTGCGCACGCCAGCTGCGCGAGCCGTTCGCACGGATGACGTCCAGCGGAATGCGTTCCGTCACTTGATAGCCGTACGGGGTTTTGTGTCCGGCGGATTCCCACTGCGGTGCATAGGCGCTGTTCTCGCTGGAACTTTGATCGCGCGCGCCGTTCACGTTCGAGCGGAAGATGTACATGAAGCCTTGCGCGCCTTGCGGGTAGAGCGCCATCGCGACGTGATCGTCGTTGAAGACGCCGCCGCCATTGGTCGTTTGCCCCACGGTGAGGGGCTCCCGCTGATGCACGTCCCAAGCGAAGTACAGTGCCTGCCCGTACTGAGCGACGTACACGGTCGTTGGTTCCGTCGCAGGGCGCCGGTACGGATAATCGTACTTCAACTCGACTTTGGCCCCACCGTTCCACGACGGGTCGATGATGCCGTTTAGGTGCGGCGCGGCGGAGAGTTGCGGCACGGCCACTGAAGGGCCGGCGGACGAGATCGCGCGTGCCGTGCCGGTCATGAGCAGCACCGCGAACGCCGGCATCGCCAGCCGGTATACGAACCGGGTCGCATTGCGCGCGTGCTTTCGCCACCCACTGCTCTTACATTGCATCGTTCAAAAAAGCACGGGAGACGGACGGGTGTCGAGCCACCTCGCCAAGTCAGTCCGGTGGCTCACGTAGTTTCCCGAGCGCAGTTCTTCGCGAAATTCGCCAAAGGTTCCGTACGCCTCAGCAAAGGCATCGTGTTTGTGGATCGACTCGTAATTGACTTGCCCGGCCGAAAGGAACGTTTCGTCGCCGAAATCGGCGTACACGTCCAAGGCATTGGCGACGATGCCGCGCACCACGTCTTCGACGAATTTGGGATTGTGATGCGCTTTGTTGACGATAAAGAACTCATCCGGCCGTTTGAGCAGATCGTACGTCTCGCTCGACATGGCGCTCTCGACGATTTCGACCAGGTCCTCGGCGCGCACGGCATCGGCGTGGTTGGGCGCCACGCCGACGAGCACGGATCCTTTACCACGCTGATTGTGCGTGGCTACGGGGAGCGCGTCGAGTGCGCGGCGCGCATCAGCCGATGAAAAACCGGCCTCGGCCAATTCGCGCAAACTGTGTTCGCGCATCATGAGCTGCGCGCACGGACAGGCCGTCATGCCTTCCGCCTCGACGCCGACGACGCGGCGCGTCGCGCTCTGGTCGGCATGCGCGATACCCACGAGCGTGTAGGTTTCCTCGCCGCGTTTTCCACTTACCGGCGTCCAGCGTTCCAAACCGAATTGCGCGCGCAAACGCACGTCGGCGCGAATCGCGCGCTGCGAGTGCACGATCTGCCGCGCGATGTCCTCCACTAAACGCTCGATGGGCGCAGCCGCACCTTCGCGCGCAAGCACGTCTAACGTCGATTCTTCCAATATCTCGCTGAAACGCGACATGTGCACGCCCGCTTTGTCCGGCGGCAGGTCCGCAACCATCGTGAACTCGCCGTTGAAGGCCCGCTCTTTGCCGTCAAGCACCAAGCGCAGCATTTTACGCATGCCCGACACACCCACGCGCGTGAGCGACAGCCGCACGTCCGGAGCTTCTTCTTGCCGGTTAGCGTCGAAGTGCAGAGATCGCTCCAGGCGGCGCAGGCCGTCGGGCTTGCGTGCCGCGACCAAGTCCGCCAATCGCTGGTGTGTTTTGGGATCGCGCAAGCCGGGCGCAATTTCGGCAAGCGGGACAAGGTTGTAAGCGCGCTGTACGAGAGCCGGGTGCACGTATGCCGGCCCCCACAGCAGATCGATGTCGACCGGACGCGGCGCCAGCTTGCGCGTGCTCGAACGGCCGACCGCAACCTCGACATCCTGGCTGAAACGCCGGAACTGCTCGAAATCGAGTTCTGTCTCGAGCTCGGCAGCGAGGTTCAAAAACGCCGGACCGGCCGCTCCGTCCGCCGGCCCACTTTCATAAAACGCCGAAACGGCGACCACGCGTGCGCGCGTGCGCAGTCGCTGCAGCGCCCCGAGCACGTTGGCTTGACGATCGCCCAGATTCGACCCGATGCCGATATAAATTCGCACGCGCGATTCTTCGGCGGCAGACGGAGCCGGTCCTGAGCGGCGGGAATACTATGCCGATGGAGGAGCTTGCGATGCACGATGCGCGTAACGTCGGCCAAAACGAACGATGGGTTTCATTGGGCGCGGGCGCGCTGCTGGCACTTGCGGCACTCAAGCGGCGTGGGATTCTGGGGGCCGCCGCTGCAGCGCTCGCGGTCGAATTCTTGTATCGCGGCGCAACCGGATCGTGCCCCATCTACGCAGCGCTAGGAATCGACACGTCCGACCGCAAGGGCGAGCATAATCCCAATGCGAGCGTTCCGTATGGACGCGGCGTGCGCGTGGAGCAATCGATCGGCGTCGCCCGGCCCGCAATCGAACTCTACGAGTATTGGCGCCGCTTGGAGACTCTGCCGCACTTCATGCAGCACATCGAAGAAGTCACGCTGCTCACAGAAACTCGCTCGCGCTGGCGCGTACGCGCGCCAATCGGCAACCGCATCACTTGGGAAGCCGAGATCATCAGCGATCTGCCGGGGCAGCTCATCGGCTGGCGATCGCTTCCGGGGTCGGCGATCCATCACGCCGGTTCGGTGCATTTCGATCGCCGCGATGCGCTGACCGAGGTGCGTGTAGTGCTGGAATATGCGCCGCCGGCACGATACGTCGGCGCATCGGTGGCGCGCATCCTGGGCGAAGAGCCGCACAAGCAGATTGCCGAAGATTTGCGGCGCTTCAAAGCGATCGTCGAGCGCGGAAAGCATGCCAATCTGCAATGAGCGATGCCGCGTTATATCCGTATCTTCTCAGTCCCAAGCTCTCCGCTGCTATCTGGGGCGGCGACTCGCTGATCGCGCGCTATGGCAAATCGGGCGATCGCACAACGCTGTGGGGCGAATCGTGGGAGTGCTGGGACACCAATACCGTCGTAAACGGTCCGCTGGCGGGTCGCACCGTCGCACAGCTGCGTCAGAAGCTCGGTGCGGATCTGCTCGGTAGCGATTTGGACGGCGCCCACATCTTTCCGGTGCTCACCAAAATCATTACGGCGCGCGACTGGCTCTCCGTGCAAGTGCATCCCGACGATGCGTACGCACAGCGCGTTGAAGAACAGCGCAACGGCAAGACGGAATCCTGGTACGTTCTCGACGCGCAGCCGGACGCACAGACTCGTGATGGGCTGGGCGCGCGCCACCAGTCGCGAGGAATACGAGCGCCGTGTTGCCGACGGCACGCTGGGCGAGATACTCGAGCGCATTCCCGTTAAGGCGGGCGATGCATTCTATATTCCTGCGGGCTGCGTTCACGCGATTGGTGCCGGGGTTGCGCTGTACGAAACGCAGCAGGCCAGCGATCTGACGTATCGCATGTTCGATTGGAATCGTCTGGGAACCGACGGCAAACCGCGGCCGCTCCACGTGCAAAAGGCTGCGGATGTTCTCTATTACGGTCAATCCGGTGCGGAACACGCGCTCGAAGCCCTCGCATACGCCTACGAAGGCTTTCAACGCACGGCGCTCATCGCCGAATCGCATTTCCTGGTCGAACGGGTGACGGCAACGGAAGCGCCGGCGAGCATGAGCACGCATAATCGCCCGCTGATCGTCACCGCGCTGCGCGAAGGGCTGGAGGTTGCTAGCGAGGGCGGGAGCACAGCGCTCGCGCCGTACGAAACCGCGCTCGTACCGGCAGGGGCAAAGAGCGTTTCCATACGCGCAGCAGCCGGCGCAACGGCGTTTATGTGCGTCATGCCGGCGCCGACGGCGGAAAGCCTGCAAAAGCGATTTTCCGATGCCGGCGTGGCGCAGGCCGTCATCGAGCAATTTTTAGCGCAGTTCCGCCCGTTCCAATCCTCAAGCGTGTAAAATACATGGGGGCGGATACGCCATTTACAATACTCGCATTCGCGCGCGCAGTTCGTCGCCGGTTTCGATCGCATCACGCCGCTCCAGCGGACGCACGTCCGCGCACAACCGCGCAATGTCCCAGCGCTGGTCGGACTGCGTTCCAAAATAGCCGTCGTGCAGCGCCGCTTCGCAATGTGACATGATGCGGTCCGCGTGAATCGGAATGTCGTACGTGCGTGCCAGCGTTGCCGCGACTCGGCACAAGGCGTCGACGAGCGGTTCGGTCAGCGGGTATGCGCCGAAGTCGTGCGGCGTGGCGCCTTCCATGGCCATAATGGAAATCCCGAGCGCGAACGAATTGCGCCCGCGCGTGTGAGCCGCATACGGCTCGTCCGGCGCCTCGTAGACGTTTCGCATATTTTCCGTGATGTCGTGCGTGTTGACGACGACGATGTCGCCGGCGTCCGTCGTAGCGACGCAAAAATGATATGCAGGAAACACCGACCGGTAATCGTGCGCAGACCAGTGCGTATACATCCGTTCGATTCGTCCGTCGGGTAATTCAGGCGTCCATTCCGCGATCTTCCAATGCGGATAGCTTTCGATGCGATGCTCCGTTGCGCGTTCCATCATCCGCACGAGGTTCCGCGGCAGGCGCCGTGCTCCCGTATCGGCAACCCAATCGCATGGCGTTTCCCGCGGAGCGCCGCCGAAGCGACGGGGAACTGCTGATCGGCGGCATGAGTGCCGGAGAACTGGCAGCGACCTATGGCACGCCGCTGCTCGCTATCGACTACGACCTGCTGGATGGGGCAATCGCCGCGTTCGTGGATGCATGCGCGTCTTATGCAATCGACATCGCGTACGCCGGCAAGGCGCTGCTCCCCGTCGCGCTTGCGCGCCATCTCAAACACACGCCCCTGGAGCTGGACGTGTGTTCGCTGGGAGAACTTGCAAGCGCCGAGCGTGCTGCTTTTCCTTTCGAGCGGCTCAGCCTGCACGGATGCGGCAAAACCGATGAAGAGCTCGACGCAGCGGCAGACGGACGAGTTGGGCGCATCATCGTCGACAATTTCGAGGAATTAACGCGTCTACAATCCCGCGCACGCGCCGGCCGCCGCATCGTGGTTCTGCTCCGGATCAACACCGGAATCGAAGCACACACGCACGAACTCGTTCACACGAGCGGTGAGGAATCGAAATTTGGATTCGACGGCGACTCGCTGCCGGCGGCGATCGAGTTGCTGAGAGCTTCGCCGCACCTGCAATTCATCGGTTTACATTCGCACATCGGCTCGCAAATCTACCAGCAGGATGCCTTTACGGCGAACGCCCGAGCGCTGATGGAGCGCGCAGCGTATTGCGCGCAAGCGGGGTTGCAAACGCAGCGCGTGATCGTCGGCGGAGGCTTCGGCGTGCAGATGCATCCGAATGTGAGTGAGCGGCTCGACCTGCACGCAACGATGCACGCCGTCGCGCGAACCGTCGCCAAGGAAGCGAAACGTTGGAGCCTGGAGGAGCCGCGCATCGGGATCGAACCTGGCCGCGCCCTCATCGCACATGCAGGCACGTCGCTCTACACCGTCATGTCGGCAAAAAGGCAGTTTGGCCGCCGTTATGCTATCGTCGACGGCGGCGTGTTCGAAAATCCGCGACCGGCGCTGTACGGAGCGTACCACCACATCGTCTGCGCGAGCCGCGAGGCCTCGCAGAGCGCACAGACCGCGGTGTGCGGACGCAGCTGCGAGAACGATCCGCTCGGCAACGGCGCATTGCCGGAAGATCTGCGTGCCGGTGATATTTTGGCGATGCGAACGACGGGAGCATACACGTACAGCATGGCGAGTAATTACAACCGTTTCGCGCGGCCGGCAGTGGTTGCGGTGCGCCAAGGCACGCCTGCGCTGTTGGCGCGCAGGGAAACGCTCGACGATATCTTGAGGAACGACTGCGATGCTTAACGCGCTGGCGCTCACCTTTGCAACGATCGTTTTCGGCGCGCCGGCCACCCCCGCGCCCACGCCGACGCCTTCGCCGCCGGCCTCACCTGCCGCCGGAGGACTTCCCTGGAATCGCGCGCAGATTGCGCAGCTCCGGCGCACGATTGATCGATTATTGAAGGCGCCGACGTTACGAGGCGCGCAGATTGGCTTGGTTGCCGTGGATACCGTACGCGGCACCGTGCTGTATTCACGCAACGCCGACCAAGATTTCATGCCGGCGTCAAACTTCAAGCTGCTCGTCGGGTCCGCGGCGCTGCAGCGCCTAGGAAGAAATTTTTCGTTCATCACGAGCTTCGGCGCGGATGCCCTGCCAAGCGCCGGCGAACTGCATGGAAATGTGTATCTGCGCGGCGGCGGCGACGCGCTGCTGAGCGCGCAAGACCTCGACGCAGCCGCAGCAGCGCTGGCTGCTAAAGGTATCACCCGCATCCAGGGCGACGTGATCACCGATCCGACGCGCTATGATGCGCAGCGCTACGGGTATGGCTGGTCGTGGGACGATCTCCCCTATTATTACGCGCCGGTAGTAACGGCACTCGAACTGGAAGACGGCACCGTGCACACGACGCTTGCGCCGGGCCCTTCAGTGGGCGCGCAAGGCGTGGTGCGGGTTTGGCCGCAGTCCTCGGCATATACGATCGACGACACGCTTGCGACCGGGAGCGCAGACTCCAAAGACACCTCGGACTTCGCGCGGGTGTGGGATGCGCCTCGGGCAATTCAAGTAACCGGCAGCTATCCGATCTCCGCCAAAGAATCAGGCGAAGTCTCGCCGAGCGTCCCCGATCCGGAAAGCTATGCCGGCGACGTTTTTGCGCGCGCGCTGAGCGCGCACGGCATTACCATTACCGGCACCGTTCACACCGGAAAAATGCCGGCAACGGCAACGATTTTTTGGTCGCACGATTCGGAAAAGCTGCCGCAGTTGCTTGCAAAGTTCTGGTACCCGAGCGACAATCTGATGGGAGAGTTGTTTCTCAAAGAGCTGGGCGTCGCACAGGCCGGCCAGCCCGGAACCGATGACAACGGCAGAATCCTGGAGCAGGCGTATCTGCGGCGTATCGGCGTCGATCCGTGGACGGTCACGATCGCTGATGGTTCCGGCCTCTCGCAATACGATCGCGTCACGCCGCGCGATTTGCTCACGATACTGCAATCCGATTGGAACGGTCCCGATCGTGAAGTCGTTCTCGACGCGCTTCCCGTTGCGGGCGTGCGCGGCACGCTCGCGCACTCGTATCTAAGCACGCCCGCGCAAAACGCCGTATTCGCAAAGACCGGGAGCATCAGTCACGTGCGCACGATATCCGGCTTCGTCAAAACGAAATCCCACGGTCCCGTCACATTTTCATTTTTGGTCAACCAATGGATGGCGGAGGACGGTCCGCAGGGCCCGGAAGACTTGGCGAAGGTGCGCGGCGCCGTTCTTTCCGAGTTTGCGATCCGGTAAATGCTCGGAGCGCACTTCGAACGCGAAATCCGCGAACAGCCCGACGTGTGGCGAGCGATCGCGCACTCCGACAAAGCGCAAACGCTCGCACGCGCGATTCGGGAGCGCGACGTGGTGCTGCTGGGAAGCGGGAGTTCGCTCTTCATGGCGCAGCTCGGCGCGCTGGCGCTGCGCCGTCGCGGGATTCGCGCGCATGCACTGGCCGCCACCGAAGCGCCGCTCGACAACGTAGCGTATCGCAATGCGGTGGTCATCGCGTGTTCGCAGAGCGGTCAATCGCGCGATCTGCTCGATGCCCTGGACGCGCTCCAACCCTCGGAACTGATTGCTATTACCAATACGCCGCAATCGCCGCTGGGCGAACGGGCCAAAGTTACCATCGATCTCGAAGCGGGGCCGGAAATCGCGGTGCCTGCAAGCAAGAGCGTTTCCGCCACCGCGGCAATTTTGCTTTGGGCCGCAGGGCTGATGGCGGGAACGCACTCACGCAACGAACGCACGCTCATCGAAACGGCCGAAGACGTGCGCAGCTGGCTCGACGGCTCGGACGTGTCCGACGTGCGAGAGGCCGCGCAGCGCATCGCGCGCCGGCGCAGCGTGGTCATCGTCGCGGTCAGCTACGGCGTGCCCATCGCAAACGAATTCGCGCTAAAGCTCAAGGAAGCTAGTTACATTCACGCAGAGGGATTCTCCGCCGGCGAATTCCGGCACGGGAGCGCTGCCATGCTCGACGCGACGTGCGCGATCATCGGCATCGTGGACGACGTCTCACGCAGCATCGTGAACCGCCCTCTGGTAGAAGCGGTTCAGGCCGAAAGCTTGCGCTACGTGATCGGCGGCCACATCGGCGACATACCGCTGCTCGGCCCCGTCACCGGCGAAGCGTTCAACACGCTCGCTTGGCTAGTGGCCGCGCAAATGACGGCGTTGCATGTCGGCCGCGCGCGGTACGTCGAGAGCGACGCGCCCCGCGGACTGGCCAAGACGATGGCATAGCACGTACTCGAAAGCCTCTCGCGCTAGGGTGGGCGTCCCGCCCTTCGCCGAACCTCTAGTGAAGTACGCTACAATACCGTTAGATGACCAACGTCAGTATTCGCAAGCTTAAGACCTACGTTTCAGCGTTGATTCAGCGGGGCGCGGAGCTGTGCCGCCTCACCGGTGAAAGGGAGCATACAGCGCCGCTTCGATAGATTCCTAACGTTCCAAGCCGGTGAACATACGTGGCCTTTAAGTCACTCGAGCCTCTGCTCGGAGACAACGCTTACGTGCGCATTTCACGATGCTGGCACAGCAGTGAAAAGCCGCAGGATTCTTCCGCTCCATGCCGACATAGTCTCTGCAAGCGAACGAGCGCGGGACCGCGCCGGTCGCTTTTCTTTTGTTCAGCTGCCGAGTGGGATGCGTTCGAGCACCGCCCGGCCGAATGGAGCAACTACCTATGAAAGAAATGCTACGGCGATACGCAAGCGCATGGATTACCACCGTTGCGCTGGCGTCGGCGTTATCGGTCGTCTTGACGAACACCGCGTTTGCAGCGACCGCAACAACAGCAACCATTACGGGAACCGTGCGGGATGCTCAAACCGGAGCGGCCGTTGCTGATGCAAAAGTGACCGCAGCATCCCCTAGTCAAGTGGCAACGACGACTACTGACACTAGGGGGTTTTACGTGCTCAACGGATTGTCTCCGGACACATATACGCTTTCGGTACAGGCACAGTCCTACAACGCGACATCTCAACCAGGCATCGTTGCAAGTCAAGAACAGACGCTGACTGAAAACGTTTCGCTGACTAAGGCGCTGAAAACGATCGCTTCGGTTCATGCCAGAAGTTCGAGCAACCTGGTGCAGCCGAACAACGGCACGGACGTGTACAACGTTAGTGGTGCCCAGGCCACGGCGGCAACGGGGGCCAACAACAACTCAACGACGCTCTACACGTACTTGGGGACAGTGCCGGGTGTAACGGTTTCGGGCGGTGTCGGCCCCCCGCGAATTCGCGGCGGCGACACGCACGACATCGGTTATGAATTCGATGGTATTCCGATCCGCGAACGGCTCTTCGGTCTATTCACGACGGACATCACGGATGTCGGTATCGGAAACGCGGAGGTCTACACCGGCGGGCTGCCGGCAAGCGATGCGGGACAGGGTGCCGGCATCATCAACACGGTCGCGAAGGTCGGCACGTACCCCGCCTTCGGAAACGTCACAGTCGGCATGACTTCGCCGGACTACAATCATTATCTGACGTTTGAATACGGCGGCCAGACGCCGAATCGCCGGTATTCTTATTATTTCGGCTACGGCGGCGTGGATTCGAAGAACGTCTACGGGTACGGAAATTACTCGTACCCCAACCTCATCGGCAGCGATGTTTCGGGTCCGGTGATCGAGCACGATCTCGTGGCGAATTTCCACTATCGCCCGAACCAAAAAGACGATTTCCAGTTCCTGCTCCAAAATGGACTCGGCGACTTCGTTTTCGACTACGGCTTGCCCGGCAAAGGCGAGCCGCAGCCTCTAAGCCTGAGTCCTTGCCCCGGATACTCTACAACGGCTCCCGGCGCATCATCGTCATACTTCGGTGCTGTGGGCGGAACCGCGCCCAACGGACAACCCTGCCCGCTGGGGTTCTACTTCTCATCCATTCCGGGCGCGGCAAATGTTTGGCATCACTATTCCGGGATCGGAAAGATCCAGTGGAATCACAACATCAACGATCACTCGTTCCTCGATCTGCGCCTGGCTGAAAATTTCAACCAGTACATTTTCGACCAGCCGCTGGCCGACGAGAATGAGCCTGCCCTGGAGAATCCCGGGGGATATTTAAACATCAGCCCTTCGTGCCCGCTGTACCCCTACGCAGCAGGCACACCGGTTCAAGGCTATGCGAACGGGCCTTATGGGCCCGCGCCGGCAGACAATGCGTGCACGTACGATTACCAAAGTTTCTACGGCGACCGGAAATCGCACATGTACTTTCTGTCCTCGGACTACACGAATTCGATTAGCCCGAACATTACATTTCGAGCAGGCGTAGGCCAAGAATACGATATCAACCTGCTGGCATACGTCGCTCGCGACTCGTTTGCAAGCAATGGAAGCTACCCAAATGTCAACTACGCCTATTCCGACGTTCCGACGCACGTGCCCAGCGCATACGCGTCAGCCGATCTGCGCTTTCACAAGCTGCTCGTAACTCCGGGACTCTTTTGGTCGCGCATTTGGTACGGCGCCCCTGCGCTTTTGGGAGGCTCCCGTTCGGTGGGGCTCTGGAATCCGACATTCAACGGAACGTATTCGTTCAGCCCGAACGACGTGTTGCGATTCTCTTACGGCAACTCATCGTCGTTCATCGGGTCGGCATACATTTACAGAACCAACCCGGTCGGGCCTGACGGTGTTCCGGTCGCCAATCCATCGTACGATCCCGTGACCAACGGAGCGTCGCTGAATCCCGAACTGGTTCAGAGCGGCGATCTCATGTGGGAGCACGATTTCGGCAACGGGACGACGCTGCGCGTAGGACCTTGGTACAACAACTCCGTCGGTTACTACGAATCGTACGCTGCGTTCAAAGGCTTCATCAACGGAACTCCGCAGTATGGCCCGACGGTCAAATCGAACAGCGGCCGGCACCATGCACTCGGCGTTGAATTCGAGCTGAACCATGTCGACAATAAACCTCTGGGCTTTTCCTACTGGCTCACGGCCACATACGATAACTACTGGTCAACGTCGACATCGAATTTGAATGGAGCCAGTCCGGTCTTCGCACCATTGCCGTCGTACTTTACGAGTCAGGGCATCCTAACGCGCAATCCCAGTAATCCGCTTCTAACCGCTGCTTTCGTCGGCGACTTCCATTCCGGTCGGTTCCATTGGTATCCGGAAATATTTTATAACTTCGATACGTTCTATAACGTCGGCTACGTGCAGCCTTACGTTAACGGAAACCCGTCAGGCAATCCGTACTTGCTGCAGAACCAGATCGCCCACTCGTGGTATCTGACCAACATGACGTTTTCCGAGGACCTTGGTCCGAACAAAGACCTGACGGTCGGAGTTACCGTAAAAAACGTCTTCAACCAAGGAAACGGACCGACCCCGTGTTTTGTCGTGGATCCGACAGGATGCTCGGGGGTGAATGGACCGTTCTCGGGATACAACGACCTGACGCCCGGAACATACTATAATCAGCCAATCGCGAATTACTTTTCCCCGTATCCTTCGAGCATCGAGGTCTACTTGACCAAACGAATTTAAACTACGGGTCGCCGGCGGCGAGCCGAAAACATTCGCCGCCGGCGCTACGATGCCCAAGCAACGGCATAGCTTCGGGAAGGATTAACCTAGGTCACCGCCGGAGTGGCGAAGAGCGAACGAGCGCGGGACCGCGCCGGTCGCTTTTCTTTTGTCTGGGGCATTCTGCGGCGGGATGCGCTTAGGAGCAACACCGCGGGGCTTCTTCGGAGTTGAAAATGAGAACATTACTGAGTCTACGGGCGCCTGGCGGCGGCGACGATCGTGGGGGCTTTCATGCTTGCCGCCATCTCGCTTCAACCGGCATTTGCCGGCACTACCGGCACGATCAACGGATTGGTACGGGATGCGCAATCAGGCAGTCCCATCGCAAACGTCAAGGTGACGGCGGTTTCGCCGAGCCAGACGCAAACGACGACGACGAACGCGGCGGGATTCTATTCGGTGCAGGCCCTCACGCCCGATACGTATACCGTGTCGTTTCAATTGCCGGGCTACGAGCCGTCTAGTCAACCGGGTATCACGGTGCAGCAGGACTTGGTGTACAAGCTCGACGTTAGGATGACGAAGGAGTCAGAACCATCGCCAACGTCACTTCGCGCGCCGCGGGCAACCTGGTCAAGCCGTACGAAGGCACCGACGTCTACAACGTCAGCGGCGCGCAACTCAACGCCGCAACCGGCGGTGACAACCTGCACCGGACGATCTACGAGTATCTCGCCACAGTCCCCGGCGTCACTCCTATCGCCGGCGGGTTCCCCGCGGAGCCTTCCATCCGCGGCGGGTACGACGTGGACAACGGCTACGAGCTCGACGGCATACCAATCACCGAACGCATGACGGGTTTCTTCACGACGAATCTGACCGACGTCGGAATCGGAAACGTTGAGGTGTACACCGGCGGACTTTCTGCGCAGAACGCCGGAAATGGCGTCGGGGTCATCAATTCGGTCATCAAGACGGGCACATATCCGGCGTTCGGTTCGGTAAACATCGGCATCACGTCCCCTGACTTCAACCACTACACGCGTTTCGAGTACGGCGGCGCGTCGATCGACAAACGCTTCAGCTATTACTTGGCAGTGGACGGCGCCAATTCTCAGAACGATCTAAACTTCGGCCACGCTGCTTTTTCTCTACCGCAAGTGGGCATCAGTTCCAGTAATCCAGCCTACATCTATACGCGCGACGCTATAGCCAACATCCATTACAGATTCAATCAGAACAACGACATCCAGGTTCTGTATCAAAACAGCCTGTACAACGGCTCGGTAAACTACGCGCTGTACTCTGGAACAAAGGCTGCCCCTCTGCTGAGCTTAGCGCCCTGTTCGGGCGCGGCGGCGAGCGATACGAGTGCAAGCGGAGCGACCGGCGGCACCGCACCGAACGGCCAAACCTGCCCGGCAGGGCTCTATTTCGCCGGGCTAGCCAACGGCAGCGGAAACTTTATCGGGCACTACTCCGGTATCGGTAAGATTCAATGGAATCACGTCGTCGACAGCCACTCGAGCTTCGCGCTTCGGCTGGCGGAGAATTTCAACCAGTACATCTTCGATCAAAAACTCACGGATCCGAACCTGGCGTCCTTTGGCTCACCCGCCAAAGGCTGCCCAACATATCCGTACGCAGCCGGGTCGCCGCTCCAAACCACCGGCGGCGCGGACGGCACGGGCGGTGAATGTACCATGGACCTGGGCGACTATTATCAAAACCGCTACGGCAATGACTACTATCTCCAATTGGATTACACGAACACGCCGAACGAGAATCTGACGATCAAAGCGGGCGCGGGGCAAGAATACGACAATCAGAAGCGCGACGTGCGCTACCTCAATGATTTCAACAACCCGAATAACCCCAACGTCCCATGCGGCGGCGCGACGTTCTCGTACAGCTGCCAGAACTCGTATACGGACATCCCGATCCACGCGCCGTACGTCTACGCGCAGGCCTCCATGAACATTCGCAAGTGGACTATTGAGCCGGGCCTACGCTACTCGAGAATGTACTACGCGATTCCGGCGCAACCGGCATTTACTACGTCCAAGCAACCCGCCGGTGTTCCCGGCGGGACGGCGATGACCGATTTCTTGGCGCCGTCGCTTCTGGGCACATACCGCTTCGATCCGAACAACGTCATGCGCTTCTCGTACTCGACCACCGGCCAGTTCATCGGCACGGAGTTCGTGTACCGACTGGGGTCGTGCACGTATAACCCGTTTTGCATCAACACGACGACGGGACAGACGCCAAGTTACAAGCCGCAGGTCAACACCAGTTACGATTTGCAGTGGGAGCACCAGTTTAGTCCCAGCACGTCCTTGAAAGTAGGTCCGTACTACCGCCTCTCCAACAATTATCTGGCGAGCTGACTCTCCGCTGCTTTCTCTCTCCGCGGGCGGTGCACCGAAGTACGGGCCGCCCGAGCTAACGAATAACCTCCATATTCGGTCGCTGGGCGTCGAGTTCGGGCTTTCTCATGTCGAAAACGGCCCTATAGGAAATTCTTTCTGGCTCTCGGCGTCGCTCAATAATTACTGGACACAGGTGAGCGACCTGGGGCAAGTTGCTTTCGTAAACTTCCCAATCGCCGACTACTTCGTTCAGCGCGGCCAATACGTTCGCAGCCAGTACGTTCCGCCGTTTGCCGCCACGCTGGTAGCGGACATTCACAAAAACGGTTTTCACTTCATCCCCGATATCTACTACACGTTCGGAAACTTCTATAATACCGGCGGATGCATCGATCGCGACGCCACCACCGGACAACCGTTGCCGTACACCCAATACTCGCAGCCCGACAGTTGTACCGGCGACGGCGCGACGTTCAACCAAACCTTGCCGCCGATTATGGCGCCGCAGGCGCAAGGCATGGGCTATTGGAAGGTCAACGTTACGTTAGTTAAGGAACTGACGACGCACTATTCAGTAGGCGTTCGCGTCACGAACCTTTCAGATAACCAACACGATTGGGACGGCGCCACGGTACCCTGCTTCAACGGACAAGATTCCAATCTGGCCAACGGGTTGGGCAGCGGCTGCTTCGGCAACACGGGCCCGCAATCGGGTACGATTGCCCCGGTCGGCTACATCTACCAAAATCTCACGACCGATCCAAGACGGTTTGAGTTCTTCTTGAACTACAAGCTGTAGCGGATTAGTACGCGCGCGAGGAGGGCGGTGCGAAAGCATCGCCCTGCTTTTTGTCGAAGTTCGCGATCATGATCTTGGCGCTACCCATCCTGTTCGGCAGCCTGCTCGCACAAGCAACGCCGGCGCCGGCGCCCAATCCCTCGCCGACTGCGACCGCGCTCATCTATTTCGGCAATCCCGCGGCGCGCATGGCGTTGGAGGCGCGGGCGCTGGGATTCGACCCCGACGGAAACGCGCGCTGGCTCGTCGTCGCAAAATTTTTCGATGCGCAAGGCAAGCCTACGCGGATCATGGCGAACAGCGACCTGGATTGGATATCGCACGACGGCTACGTGCAATGGCAGACGCGTTTGCGCTACGGCTCACCGGCTGCGATTCTGAAAACGCATCGAAACGGGCCGCTCACGATGCTCGTGCGCGCCAACGAGCCGAAGCTGGGTACGCTTACCGTTCGCACCGATACTCGCGATTGGCGCGGTGCGCGCGTGCTTGCACGAGCGCTCGGTCCGCACATGATTCAGATCGGCTGGTTCCCACAAGAGCCGCGGCTGACGCGCATCGTGCGCGTCGATTCCAGCGGCGTGCACAAAACGATTGCCGTGATTGCGGGGCCGAGCTCGACGTATCGCGACGGCAGCGTGCGGCCGGGGCACGCGTACCGCTACGTCGTGTATCGCACGCGATATGCCGCGGTGAAGTTGCCCGCGGTCGCTGCGTTTGCGCAACCGCCCGCAACGAGCGTCTCAAACGCCGGCGGCAAGGCCATGTGGCTGTATTTTACCGCTAATCCCCTCGATCCGATTTACTACAAGAAACTCGACCCGAATAGAATCGTACGGCAAGCCGTACGTGCGGGTCTCCATTACGTCGAACTGCGCACTGCCTACGGAGCCTACTGGGAGATCACGCCGGAAGCCAAACCGACGATCGATGCCATCATCGACGGTTTGGCCGCGCACGGGATCGGCACGATCGGTTGGACTGTGCCGCGCGACATTACGTTCGAAGACCTGGAAACCGGCGTTCGAACCGCGTACTATCGCACGGCAAGAGGCACACGATTCACGGGGCTTGCCGTCGATCTCGAGCGCGGCGACGAATTCATGGGAGGCGATCCGAACGGACTGGGGGCCCTGTGGATGTACGCCTCGTATTTGCGTGAGGCGGTAGGCTCGCGCTATCTGCTCGTCTCAACGGTCGAGGATCCGTATCTCGAACATCTGAATAACGCAAAATACCCGTACCCGCAGATTGCGCGTTACAGCGACGTACTGCAGCCGATGGCATACTGGCGCATGATGCGCCGAAAACCCACCACGCCCGCCCAGGTACGAGTGCTGCTCAAAGGCTCTTACGATCGCCTGACGTATCTTGCGGGCCGTACGTTGCCTATCAGCGTGGGCGGTCAAACTGCGGCCGAAGGCCGGAACGGATTTCCACCGGCCGACGAGATCACCGCCTCGTTGCAGACGGCCAAAGCCCTGGGCGCCATCGGCGTATGTTTCTTCGCATGGGATGCAACTCAGCAGTATCAATGGGATGCTATCGGCCGCTATAGCTGGTGAGCGATGACGCTCTTCATCGCGCGTCGGTTGCTGCTCGCGATACCGACGTTGCTCGGCGTGACGATGCTCACGTTCGTGCTCGTTCACATCGCGCCGGGCGGACCGGTGCTCGCGCTGGCCGGCGAGAAGGCCACACCCGCGCAGATTGCCGCATTGACACACCAACTGGGCTTGGACAAGCCGTGGCCGCAGCAGTACGCGCTTTGGCTGGGTGCTTTGCTGCACGGCGATCTTGGATTTTCTTACGCCCGTCAGCAGCCGGTCATTGCGCTCATCGCGCAACGGTTGCCGCAAACTATCCTGCTGATGGGATGCGCCGTCTGCGCTTCGATGCTGGTGGCGGTACCGCTCGGCGTCTATCAGGCGTACCGGCAGAACACGTTGTTCGATCGCAGCGCCAGCGTGGCGGTATTCGTAGCCTGGTCGATGCCGACATTCTGGTTCGGCACGATCCTCATCGCGGTGTTTTCCGTAACGCTCCAATGGCTGCCGGTCGGCGGACTGCAAACGATCGATTCGACCTCGTTCGACTGGCCTTCGCGCATCGCCCATTTGGTGTTGCCCGCGGCAACGCTGGCGATCGTTTCGATGGCCGGATGGAGCCGCTACATTCGCGGCAGCATGGTCGAGCAGCTCCGCGAAGACTACACGCGCACCGCGATCGCCAAAGGGCTGCACTACCGCAGCGTGCTTTTCAAGCATGCGCTGCGCAATGCGCTCATCCCCTTTATCACGCTTTTGGGCGGCACGCTGCCGGCCTTGTTCGGTGGGGCCGTCATTACCGAACAGATCTTTGCATATCCCGGCATGGGCCAGCTGTTTTGGAAATCGGCGGTCGACCGCGACTATGCGACGCTGCTGGGCATGACGGTATTGACGGCCATACTCGTTGTTCTGGGAAATTTGATTGCCGACGTGCTCTACGGCATCGTCGATCCGCGGGTGCGTTATGACTGAAGCGGCGCTGGTATTACCGGTGGACGAGGCAGGTGAACCTCCGCGCAAAGGTCGCATCCGGCTGAGCGCAGTCGTCGCGGGCAGCTTGTTGTGGATCGTCATCGTAACGCTCGCATGCGCCGTCGCTCCGGCAATTTTATCGCTCAAAGCCGATGCGACGAACGTGGCCCAAGCCTACGCCGCGCCCGGCGCAACACACGCGTTGGGTACCGACGCTCTGGGCCGCGATGAGTTTGCCCGACTCTTGGCGGGCGGCCGCATAACGCTTTCCGTCGGCGCCATCGCGGCGTTGGTCGCAATGCTCATCGGCACGGTATATGGAGCGGTCAGCGGTTACTACGGCGGCGCGCTCGATACGCTGCTGATGCGCGTGGTGGACGTGTTTTTGAGCATTCCAACGTTGTTTCTGCTGTTGTTTTTGGCCGCTATGTTTCACGGCGACTTGTTTACGCTCATGATCGTCATCGGGGCAACGTCGTGGCTAGGCCCCGCGCGTCTCGTGCGCGGAGAAGTGCTCACGCTCAAGCAACGGCTCTATGTCGAGGCTGCGCGTTCCATCGGCGCGCGAGACGGCCGCATCCTCTTCCGGCACGTCGTTCCCAATGCAGCGGGGACGATTGTGACCACGACGACGTTCATGATCGCCACCGCCATGCTTGCGGAGACCGCGTTGTCATATCTGGGAATCGGAGTGCGCGCGCCCACGCCTTCATGGGGCAATCTGCTCTCGAGCGCGCAAAGCGACATCTTCGCGGGAGCGTGGTGGCTGATTCTTCCACCGGGCCTGGCGATACTGCTCACGGTGTGCGCCTTCAATTTCATCGGGGACTGGCTGCGTGAAGGCGCTTCGGCGTACTCCCAGTGAAATACGCCGGCACGATCGTGGAGGCGCTGAAATTGCTGCGATGTTTCGGCGTGATCGTTGTTGCAGCGGCGCTGCCCGCCGCATGCGGCGCCCGCTCGGCGGAAACGCGCAATCCGAATGTGATCGTTGCCGGGTGGATCGCCGGACCCGACTCCTTTAATCCGCTTACCGCAATCGGCTCCGCGGCCAAAATGATCCGCGACGTCATCTACACTCCTCTGATCGATATCGGGCCGAATCTTCTGCCGCGCTGGTCGACGAGCCTGGCGTATCGCGTGGACGTGGGCGATCGCGGCACGCGGTACGTTCTGCACCTGCGCCGCAACGCACGTTGGTCCGACGGAGCCTCGCTCACCGCCAAAGACGTCGTCTTTTCGATTCTCCTCGGTGACAATCCGGGGCTGATCGAAGGCAACAGCAGCGACTTCGGGTTGATGAAATCGGTCCGCGCAGTGGACGCGCACACCGTTGAGGTGCGGCTCTCCAAGCCTTCGCCGCCGTTTCTTGAAGACGCGCTCGGCGAGACCTTTCCGCTCCCCTCTCATGTCTTGGGCAGATACCCGCCGCTCTCGCAGGCGGAAGCACGGTTCGTGAACGGCGACGTCGCATTCGCGCAGCGGCCGATTACGAGCGGACCGTTCAGAATCGTTCGCAACGTGCCGGATTTGTACCTCATCCTGGGCGCCAATCCGCTCTACTGGGGACGACGCCCGTATGTCGACGAGATTGCATTTCGCGTGTATCCGCAACAAGATTCGCTGTATGCGGCGGTGGACGCCGGAGAAGTCGATGTGACCGACATTCCACCGAATCTTTGGCGAGTACACAAGCGCTTGCGCGGACGCCACAAGTTTGTGAATTGGCCGTGGAACGTGACGTTCTTGCTGCTTCCCAATTACCGAGATCCGGCCATCCCGTGGATACATGACCCGCAAGTAAAGCAAGACTTTGATGTACGCCATCGACCGTGAGTTCATCGTCAAAGGGATCATGAGCGGCCAAGCCGATGTCCTCGACGGCCCCGTGCCGAGTTTCTCTCCTTACCACGACCCGCACGTGCAGGCATATGTCTACGATCCGCCTCGGGCACGCGCGCTGTTGGATGCTGCGGGTTGGCACGTGCGCGCCGGAGTACGCATGCGGAACGGTCGCGTCATGCGCGTGACGCTCAAGACCGGCGGCGCCACCGATGCGGTCGCAAGCAACGTCGCGGAACTCATTCAAGCCAATCTGAAGGCGGTCGGCATCGAATGCACGCTCGACAACGAAGAAATTCAAACGTTTTTCGAAGACTTGCACGCCAGCCGGTTCCAGCTGGCACTGCGCGGCATCATTCTGCAACCCTATCCCGACGACTACAAGTTTTACGATGCTTCGCAAACGCGCGCCAACGGCGGCTACAACTACGGATTCTACAGCGACGCGCGCATCGACCGCCAAATCGAGGCCGCGCGCACGGCGCCTACGGCAACGCAGGCGCGCATGGCCCTCAACCGGTATCAAGAAATTGCGAGCACGCAGCTGCCGGTGCTGTATCTGTATTCCAATCGGTTGGGCGCGGTCGTTCCGTCCGACTTGGCAGGGTACGAACTCAACCCCCTCGCGCCGGCGGCCCTGCCCATGGGCCTGCAATTTTGGCGCCGCGTGAATCCGAGCACGGACGCTCAGCGTTCTAAAGGGAGATGAGCACAACGCAGACGGCGATCTTCGCCGCGGGATGTTTTTGGGGAGTCGAAGCGGCCTTCCGGCAGGTCCCTGGCGTGCTGGAGGTCATCAGCGGCTATACCGGCGGCACGGCGGCGAATCCGACGTATCGTCAGGTTTGCGGCGACACGACGGGCCACGCCGAGGCCGTCAAGGTCACGTACGATCCGCAGCGCGTTTCTTACGAAAAGTTGCTGGAGACGTTTTGGCAGCTGCACGATCCTACCACGCTCAACCGTCAGGGCCCCGACGTCGGCTCTCAGTATCGGTCCGCCATTTTCGTTCAGGATCAGGACCAGCGCGCGCAGGCGGATTTCTCACGCGCGCGTGAGCAGCAAAATCGTGCCCGGCCGATCGTTACCGAAATCGCGGACGCGGGTCCTTTCTATCCAGCTGAAGATTACCACCAGCGCTATTTCGAGAAAAACGGGATCGCATGTCACATCAACGTGTGAGCCGGGGCGTCTGGCTGCGCGGTGCGGCTATCGGTGGAGTCGCGTTGCTGCTGGGCGCCTCCTCGGGTGAGGATGACAAGTGGCGCAAGCTGCTCACCCCGCAGCAGTATCATATTTTGCGCGAGAACGGAACGGAACCGCCCAACAGCAGTCCGCTATTGGCGGAACACCGCGCGGGCACGTATTTTTGCGCGGGATGCAGCCTCGCGCTGTTTTCATCAAAAACTAAATACGACAGCGGGGACGGCTGGCCGAGTTTCTATGCCGCGTTGCCGCATGCCACTGCGACGCGCGCCGACTACGAACTGCTCGGAGAGCCGCGAACGGAAGTTCACTGCGCGCGCTGCGCGGGGCATCTCGGACATATTTTCAACGACGGACCTAAACCGACCGGGACGCGGTACTGCATCGACGGGTTAGCCCTGCGGTTCCTCACGGGACGGCCGGCAAGCTAGGCAGACGTTAGCGCGGCGCTTCAGGCGAGGCGCGGCGCGCCATGTCCCCACGTATCCGGCGGCGCAAGTTCGCGCCGAATCGAGGCGGTCCGCATATCGCGCCGATCCGAAGTGAAAATATCGCCGCCCTGCGTGATGAGGTAGTCGGCGATGCGCGCGGCCAGCGCCATGATCGTCAACCCGGGATTCGCCGAACCTTGCGTGGGCATGATGCTCCCGTCGCAGACGAACAAGTTCGCAATATCGTGCGTGCGCCCGAACTGATCCACTACCGAAGTGTGGGGATCCTCGCCCATTCGCGCCGCTCCGACCAGATGGGCAAAACGCGCTTCCTGCACGACCTCGCTCGCCCCGGCGGCCCACATGACGTCCATCGTTTTCTGCTTGCCGTACGCGATCAATTTCTTGTCGTTGTCGTACAGATTGAACGTCGAATGCGCAACCGGAAGGCCGAAGCGGTCTTTTTCGTCGGCCAGCTGCACGCGGTTCTCCCGATGTGGTAGAATCTCGCCCAAAAATCCAAACCCTGCCCAGTGGTTGTAGTCCATCATCAATCGCCGCAGTCCCCAGCCCCACGCGCCTTTCGCGCTCATCATCTGCTGCGCGAACGCAATGGGCAGCGGACCGACGGTTTGAATCGCAAAGCCTCGCGCAAAATCTCGCGCGGGATCCGTTTCGTAAAACTCTTCGGTCAGCGCGTGCGCAGGCGGTGCTTTGTACATACGCACCGGATCCTCAAAGCGCCCCAGCACGACGTTCCCCGCTTGCGCCATCAAATAGCGGCCGACGCAGTCGCTGGAATTGGCAAGCCCGTTTTCGAATCCCGAACATGCCGAGTTGAGCAGCAGACGCGGCGTTTCGATCGAATATCCCGCGACGATGACCGCCTTGGCTTTTTGAAATCGCTCGCGGCCGTCCGGATCGAAGTACGTCACGCCCGAAACGCGACGATCGCGATCCATCTCGATGCGCGCAACCATGCAGTCCGCGCGTATTTCGGCGCCGTTCTCGATAGCGTCGGGCACATGCGTGACGAGCGTGCTGGCCTTGGCACCAACCTTGCACCCTTGAATGCAAAAACCGCGATAGATGCAATGCGGGCGGTCGCCGCGCGATCCTTCTAAGATTGCGACGGGGCCGCCGGCCGATACGCCGATGCCCAAATTGGTGCAGCCTCGAATCAGCGCATTGCCCACGCCGCCCATCGGATGCGGGCCGTATGTGTAACCGTGGGGATCGCCCCACGGAAAATAGGCCGGTCCGGATACCGGCAACTCCAACTCCATGAGTTCGTAATACGGCTTGAGATCGTCGTACGAGATCGGCCAGTCCACGCCCACTCCATCGGTCGAATGCGTGCGGAAATCCGAAGGGTGCAGTCGCGGCGTGAACGATGCCCAGTGCACCGTTCCGCCCCCCACGCCTTGGCCACTATTGTTTGCGCCGAACGCAAGCGGATGATCGCCGCCCGTGATGCGATGCTGCGTCCAATACAGTTTGTGAGAACCTTTCTCGTCGCTGACCCAATCGCGCTCGGTGTCCCAAAAAGGTCCCGCGTCAAACCCGATAACGCGAAACCCGGCCCGCGCGAGCCGCTGCAGCAGCACGCCGCCGCCGGCTCCGACGCCGACGATCGCGTAATCGACCTCTTCGCCCTCGGTGAAGCGGCGCATCGGCGCATGCAGCTGCTGAATCGGGCCCAGCATGTGCGCGCCGTCGCGAGGAGCTTGAAAAGCTCCGAGCACCGGTGATTTCAATGCGTCCCTCCCTGACCCGGCGAGGCAAAATGCTCCTCTTGCCCGGCGATTGGCTCGAACAGGTGCGATTGCGAATCCGGCGGCGCCTCCCAGGCGTAGCGCTGTTCCTGCACTTCCCAGGGCTCCGGTTCGCCGCGTTCCAAGCGCATGTACGCGCGCGGGTATGCCGGTCCGCCGAAGCCGATTTCGTCCCACGCCCACGGATGCGCGTAGTAATTCTCGGCGCATTCCTTGACCAGCAGCATCCAAAACCGATGGACCGGCATGCGCGCCCAAATTTCATGTGCCGCTCGTGGTTTGGCGTCGTGCAGCGATCGCAGAATCGTTTCCTGCTCGCGCGCGTGGATGTCGACGAAGGGTTTCCCATGCTCGGCCTGCGCGATTTCATCGATGGCTTGCAAGCCGAGCCGGAAGGCCTCACGGTCCGGCGGCATGTCCTCGTAGCGATAGCCGTCGCTGACGTTTTCATACAGTCTTTTGTCGATTTGCGGCACGATAGGAATCTTGCGCGCTTCGTCACGATCGTCTTGTGGAAGCACGCGACTGCAAACGGCTTCCAGCAACCGCGCTTCCTGCGCGGTGAAGAAACGGATTTTCGGAATGGTGTTTACGCGGTCCAATACCACCTCGCGCGTGGCTGCATCCCAAAACTTGCGCTGATCCAGCGTACGAAAGCCGGGGTAATATCCCGGCTGCTCCAGCGGTCCGATTCGCCCTCCGGTATTTGGATCGACCGGCCGCATGTCCATTCCATCTCGATCCTTCACGACATCTTCGCCTTTGCGCAGCACGCTCGCCAACAGACCGAGAAATCCGCTCGCGGCAAAGAGCAGCGGCGCAAAAATGGGCGGCCCGTAGACGATATTGTAGAGCAATTTTTTGGAACCGCCGGGCCGCCGCAAGACGCCCCGCACGTGATACGCGAAACCGACGCCTCCGTCCAACATCGCGAGCGCCGACATGGCCGGCAGCCATGTGTGCGCGATGCGCGCGCTCTTGAGCGCACCGATCGCGCTGCCCATCAACATCGGCGTGATGATGAGCGGCGTCCATTGCACGGAATAGCGGAAGTTGTTCTTGTAGTGAGAGTACGCGGCTTCAAAACCGCTCAGGAACGCGGCAATGGCCGCCGCCGTCGCCATGTGCCGTTGAAAATGCGCCTCACGAGCATCCTGCTCTTGGCCGATTGGCTCGTGCTCGCCGGGTAGGGCGTTGGCCCAATGATCTGCACGCGCGGGCCGCGGAAGCGTTGCATCATCACGCTCGCCTCGCCGCATGAACGATGCCGTCATGCCGAGGTATGCGCTCACGCCGAAGAGGAGCGGCGCAAACACCGGCGGTCCCATCACCATATTGACGATGGGAAGGCGCCATCCGCCCGGCTTGCGTGCGATTCCGCGAACGTGGAAATAAAACCCAACCGCCGCATCCGCCAACGTGATCGCCGAAACGGCCGGCAGCACCGTTTTTGCTGCGCGCTTACTGAAGAAGCCGGCCACCCCTGCGAGTGCCAGCGCCGCGCTCAGCATGACCGGCGTGTACATGATGCGCCGGCTGTAACTGCCTTTGTAGTGTTCGTACGTTACTTCGGCGCCTGCGACCGCGCTCGAAAGCCCGGCAATCAGGGATAGCGCGCGCTGAAACCGTCCCTCCCGCAGGTCGAGATCGACCGCGTCTACCTCGCGTTCTAGTCCTTGGGTCACCGTTTACTAGTACCCCATATTCCAGCCGGTCGCGTAAACAGCACGAATGGGCCCGGAGCCAAATCAACGAACCGGGCGTCAGCGGTCAGATGGTCGACGCGTTGATACAAGACGATGCTGGGGATGTCGTGCGCCATCATCGTCTGAATGCGGACATAGTCTGCCCGCCTGGTTGCGCGGTCGTAATGCGTGAGAGCATCTTGCAGCAGCGTGTCGACCCGGGGATTGCAGTACCGTGAATAGTTTTGTCCATGCGGCGGCCGCTCGCCGCAAGCGTACAGGTTGCTGATGTCCGGATCGGGGCGCCAGAACCATGCGTACATCGAGAGATCGTACTTTCCGCTGCTCAGAATTCCGTCACCGTTGGCAAACAGCTCGTTGGCTTGATAGCGGATGTATTGCAACTGCGCGCCGATCTGCCGGAACTCTTGTTGAACGATCACCGCAGTTTCGTCGCGCGAGAGATTACCGACGGTCGAGACCAGAGTCAGATTCAGCGGCTTGCCGTCCTTGCGCCGAATGCCGTCCGTTCCTACCCGCCATTCGGCTCGGTCGAGCAAGCGGCGCGCTTTCGCAGGATCGAATGGGTAACACGGCGTTGCGGCATAGTAAGCCCAACTCGAGATCGGAATCGGCGTGCAGGCCAAGACGCCGGCTCCATGGTCGACTTTGCGCACGATCGTCTTGATGTCGATCGCGCGCGCGAGCGCCTCGCGAACGCGCCGATCGCGCAAAATGGGGCGCTCCATGTTGAAGTCGATGTGTTCGTACGCCGTTGTCGCAAAGTCGATCGTTCTGGTACCCGCGACGTTGCGCGCGGCCGGATACTGCTCGTTTGGGACCCGTCCGAACGCGGAGAGCTCGTGCGTGCGAAGCTGATTGATGGCGGTATTGGCATCCGAGATGATCTTGTATGTGATGGAACGCAGTTTTGGGCGGCCGCCCCACCATCCGTCGAACGCGCTCATCTGCACTGAACTGCCGCGCGCCCAGCGCGTATATTTGAAGGGTCCCAAGCCGACGGGAAGCGAGTTGTAAGCGGCGTGGTTGACATCTTTGCCGGCAAGCAAATGTTTGGGCAAGATGCCCGAACCAATCCCGGGAGTCAAAAAGACCGCGGTAAACGCGGCATACGGACGTTTCAAATGCACCACCGCCGTGTAATCGTCGGGCGTGCTGATGCCGGCGATCTGATCGAATCCCAGAGTCGAGGAGACGTTCACCCGCGGATCGAGGATCGTTTTCGCGGTGAATGACACGTCCGCCGAGGTGAAGGGAGAACCGTCTTGCCAGCGTACGCCGCGCCGCAATTTGTATACCACCGTGCGGCCGTCCGGGGAGATGAGGTGGTTTTGCTTGGTAGGAACCTGCAGGCAAAGCGATGGAGTCAGTCGATCCCGCTCGTCGAAAGTTATCAAATACCCTTGGGTGAGGGCAGAGAGATCGGTGACCAAAATCTCCGTCGTGAAGATCGGATTGAGGCTATCGATATCCTCGCCCTCGGTGAAACTGAACGCGGGGGCGCCGTGGGGCGGCGCGCTGCAGCCGGCGATCAGCGCCAGCAGCACGGTCAAACCCACAACGTGCGAGAACTTCTTCACGCGGCCGCCATCACAGGCCGCTTCGTCGCAAAGGGCGCAGGTTCTTGGCATGGGAAGGAGCGTCTATGAGCAAGGTTCGCGTATTGGTTGGAACGCGCAAGGGCGCGTTCGTGATGACGTCGGATGGAAAACGCGACGCTTGGGATATCAGCGGACCGCATTTTGGCGGCTGGGAGATTTACCACGTCAAGGGATCGCCGGCGGACCCCGATCGATTGTACGCATCGCAGACCAGCGGCTGGTTCGGCCAAGTGATTCAGCGTTCCGACGACGGCGGCCAAACATGGCAGCCGGTGGGCAACCGTTTCACGTACGAGGGCATCCCCGGAACGCATCAGTGGTACGACGGCACGCCCCATCCGTGGGAGTTTGCGCGGGTCTGGCATTTGGAACCCTCGCTGGACGATCCCGACACCGTCTACGCCGGAGTTGAAGATGCGGCGCTGTTTCGCTCGACCGACGGCGGTCAGACCTGGGCGGAACTTCCGGGACTGCGCGGCCACGGTTCGGGTTCATCGTGGCAGCCCGGGGCGGGCGGCATGTGCCTGCATACGATTCTGCTCGATCCGAGCGATCGCGCGCGAATGTTCGTCGCCATCTCGGCAGCAGGCGCATTCCGAAGCGACGACGGCGGCACGACGTGGCGGCCGATTAACCGCGGGCTCAAGTCCGAAGGCATTCCCGATCCGGATGCCGAGGTCGGACACTGCGTTCATCGCATTGCGATGCACCCCGCGCGCCCCGGCGTGCTCTTCATGCAGAAGCATTGGGACGTGATGCGCAGCGACGATGCCGGGGAGTCCTGGCGAGAGGTGAGCGGAAATCTTCCCACCGACTTCGGGTTTCCAATCGACGTGCACGCGCACGAACCGGACACTGTCTACGTCGTGCCGATAAAGAGCGATTCCGAACACTATCCGCCCGACGCAAAGCTGCGCGTGTACCGCAGCCGGACTGGCGGGTACGAGTGGGAAGCGCTCTCGAACGGTCTGCCGCAACGGGATTGTTACGTGAATGTATTACGCGACGCGATGGCAGTCGATGCATTGGATCCGTGCGGCATTTATTTCGGCACGACGGGCGGTCAGGTCTACGCATCGGCCGACGCGGGTGATACATGGAGCGCTGCCGTCCGGGATCTCCCGCCGGTGCTTTCCATCGAAGCGCAAACGTTGCCGTGATCCGCGTCGTGCTTCCGATACATTTGCGCACGCTGGCGCGCGTTTCGTCAGAGGTTACGCTCGACGTTGAAGGCGATGCTACGCAGCGATCGGTTTTGGATGCGTTGGAAGCCGGCTATCCGATGCTGCGCGGAACCATTCGCGATCACGTCACGCTGCAGCGGCGGCCGTTCGTCCGGTTTTTCGCATGTGGGCGAGATCTTTCACATGAACCGCCCGATGCACCGCTTCCCGACGCTGTAACGCGCGGGGCCGAGCCGTTTTTGCTGGTCGGCGCGATGGCGGGCGGCTAGCGGCTTCGACTAACGCTAGTTGACGATATTGTGCTACTTGTAGCACAATTCCGACATGAAGACGAGTTGGAGTCCGCGAAGTGCGCCAGAATCTGTCTGTTCTGTTGGAAGAGGTCCGAAAGGGACGAGAGATACTGATCACTGATCGAGGCCGCCCGGTTGCTCGCCTCGTGAGACCCGTTGAGAACGCGCGGCCGTTCCCCGATCTCACGGCTTTCCGTAAGTCGATGCCTGTACTCGATCCGCCGTTGTCCAAGACGCTCATGGAGGATCGCGAGGATCGAATTTAGATCCTCTGCCCGTCTTTATCTCGATACAAGCGCTATCGTGAAGCTCTACATACCTGAACGGAAAGCGCCGCACTGAACGAAGGTCTGGGCGGCCGTAAATGGATATTTATTTCCGATCTCAGCGATTACCGAGTTCGTCTCGTCATTTGGTCGACGCAGGCGCGAGGGCCATGTTAATACGGATACCTCATGCGTGCGCACAAGGAGATTTTGGCGCATATTGATTCCGGCGTGTACCATCGCGTTGATCTCACGCAAGAGGTACACCGCAGCGCCGAGAGGCTGCTGATCGCGATTCAAAGTGTTGCGTTGCGGGCGTCGGACGCGCTTCATCTAGCGCTCGCGCTGGATGCGGGCGCGGACGGCATCGTGACGTACGACCAACGGATGGCAGCTGCATCGCAGGCAGGCGGCCTGCGTGCATTTTCGGTTCCTAAATGATCCGGCGCGACGGAAGTTTAGCCGACGAGCGGACTCGAACCGCTGACCTGCTGATTACGAATCAGCTGCTCTACCAACTGAGCCTACGTCGGCGTGAATCGGCAGCGCGGAAAGCGCTACGCCGCCGGGCTGCTTCCACGCAGCGCTCCCCGCCCCTCTTTGGCCCACGGAACTCAAAACTCCTCACGAACCGGCTCCCTCTCACCACCGTCATGCAAGCACGAACCATGTTATAATGCAGTCCATCGAACCGGGCAGAGCCGGCGGCGTTACATCGACCAGCGAATGGCCTACGAAACAATAAGAAAGGAAACACACGCATGGAATGGACGCATGATTTCGATGCCGCTCTACGACGGGCGCGCAGCGAATCGAGGTTCGTCTTCGTCGATATCTTCAATCCCGGTTGAGGGGGTTGCCAAGCGCTGGATACCGTGACGTATCCTCAGCCCCCGGTTCAAGAGCAGATCGCAACGCACGCCGTTCCTGTGCAGATCAACAATGCTGAGCCGCAGTCGGCGAATCTGCTAGAGCGGATTCATCATATTTGGACCCCGGATATGCGCGTATTTTCCGCCGACGGCTTCGAACTGTATCGTTGGGACGGATTTCTTCCGCCTCCGGAATTCTTGGCACGTCTATTGTGCGGGCTCGCGTATGCGAATCTGCGATTACGGCAATTTGAAAAAGCGGAAGCGCTCTATGCGGACGTGCTAACCCGCTTCTCTACCACGTATGCCGCGCCCGAAGCACAATACTATTTGGGCGTGACGAGATACCGGAGAGATCCCGAAAGCGACGAGCTGCTCAATCAGTGGGCCGCTTTGCGTTCGCGTTATCCGAGCAGTGAATACCGCGTGAAGCAATCGTTCAAGGAACTGCCCGCAGCGCAATAGCAGCGCGCCCAATGCACGCGCGCGGCTTACGCTTCCCGCGCGCGCCGGTGATCGCCGTCGTGCTCTTCGTCGCGGTAATGGGCGCGCTCGCTTGCGTTCGCTGGATCTTTTGGACGTACGGCAGCGACACGGGAACGTTCTCGCAAGTCATTTTGAATGTTCCCCGCGGTTTCACCGATACGATTGAAGCCGGCGGATCGCACTTCCGCACGCATTGGTCGCCGATTCTGGCGGTTCTGTGGCCGCTCATCGCCGCAACTCGCTCGCCGCTGAGCATTCAAATTGCGCAGGTCGTTCTCATAGCGTTGTGCGCTCTTCCGTTGTACGCGCTGACTGCGCGCTATGCCGGCGAACGATGGGGGACCCGCTGCGCCGTGCTGTGTCTGCTTTATCCGCCGCTGCTGGCCAACGCCTTTGCCGAATTTCACGAGCTCGCATTTTATCCGGTGCTGGCGCTCTGGTTGATATGGGCCGCGGACCGTGCGCGTTGGCTGTGGTTCGCCGTCTTTTCGATTGCCCTCGTGCTGATTCGCGAAGACGCGTGTCTCGATCTGATCTTTATCGGTTTCGCACTTGCCGTCATCGGAATGGTCCGCCGGCGAACGCAGCAGCGCGGCTTAATGCAAGGCGAGCCTGTCGAGCCGGCGCGGCTTGCTGCGGCGGGATTTTTTCTGGCGGCACTTTCCGCCGCTGCGCTGATAGTGTACTGGACAATCATCCTGCCGCCCCTGGGACCTTGGGCGCCTTCGCACTTTTATCGCTATTCGTTCGCTCACGGACCGCTGCAAACCGCAGAGGCCGTCTTCATTCATCCGGCACGGCTCGCGCACGCAATCGCGACGTTTGGGCGGTTCACGTATTTGCTCGAAGCATTCGTACCGTTAGCGCTGCTGCCGCTGCTCACCCGCTGGACATGGCTGGCGTTCCCGGCGTTCGCCGGCATTCTACTCTCGAGCGATCAAAGCGTATGGCGCATGGGGATGCATTACGTACTCTTGTGGGCACCGTGGATGGCGCTTGCTGCGGCGTGGGCCTTGCTTCGTCTCGCTCGCGAGCGCTCCGAGCGTACGGCAGTGTACTGGTGGAGAAGCGCCATCGCGCTGTGCGCCGTATTTTTGATCGCGTTCAATCCCATGCACCCGGCGCACTATCTCGCGCGGGAGCCCTATCAGCAGACGGCCAACGCCGTGCGCGCTTTCGGATGCGTGCCGCGTGGCGCGCCCGTTGCAACGCACGACGAGTGGTTCGCGCATGAAGCGATTGCATACCCCAAATCAACGGAAATTCCCGACTGGCCGCAAGGCTTTCACGGGTATCTCGTGTTCGCAAACGATTGGCAAAACTCGCACTTCGAGACGCTGCTTCCCCAAATCTCCGCCGCTCAGCGACGCGGCACGTTTCGAGCGGTGTGCGCCTACGGCGACGTGCGCGTTCTGCGCTCGCGGTCTTAGTAATCTCTCCGCGCAAGAGCCCGCGTGGGGGCCGAAGGCCGGGGGCCCCGGCGGCTGCGCCGACGGGGGGCGTGGAGCGCGGAGCGCGGATACGCCATTTAAGTATCGTGAAATGTGCCGCGCTTCGCCGACGTGTCGAGCTCCAAGTCGTCCAAGAAATAATAGACAATCTTTCGATCGTCAAATCCGACTTTGGCGAGATCTCGTCCGTGAATCGTGACGACCTCGTGAATGTGTCCGGTCTGACCGGCGTACCGGTAGTTGACTGCGGTGTAGTCGGATTCGCCGGCTTTGGGCCGGGGCGTGGCCTTCACGCCGCGCAGGGGGGTGTTGTGCCGGTGCATACGAATCGCTTCGTCGGAGGAAGGCGATGATCATTGAGTATCTGGGCCGCACGCCGAAGATCCATTCAAGCGCATTTGTCGCGCCTACCGCCGTGCTCATCGGTGACGTTGAAATCGGCGCGGAATCGAGTATTTGGTTCGGTGCGGTCCTGCGTGGCGACAACGGGCCGATCAGAATCGGCGCGCGCACGTCGATCCAAGACAACGCGGTCGTTCACGTCAGCGAGCACGGCGAAACGCGCGTAGACGACGACGTCACGGTTGGCCATTGTGCCGTCATGGAAGACTGCCACATCAAGCGCCACGCTCTCATCGGCAGCAACGCGGTTATCCTGGGCGGAGCCAGCGTAGGCGAGGGCTCCCTCATCGCCGCCGGCAGCGTCGTGGGCGAGGGCATTACGATTCCCGATGGAGTGCTTGCGGCGGGCGCGCCCGCAAGAGTGAAAAAGCCAATCGAGGGAGAGGCTGCCAAATGGATCGAGATAAGCGCCGGCGAGTACGTCAAACTTTCGCGCTTGTACCGCGAGCACGTCCCTGTCGAACATAACGGCGCGCCACAAGAGCATGACGAGGACGAGTACCATCGCGAGCGAAGATGAACGTAAGTGCGCCTCGTTAACGATCTGACGATCCGAGCGGCTACCGTCAACGGCTCCGGCAGCCAGTCGGCAAACCTCGTATTGGCGAACGCGATCTTCCGCTTAGGGATTCCCGTCGCGCCCAAAAACGTCTTCCCATCGAACATCGAAGGGCTTCCGACGTGGTTCGACGTGCGCGTATCACCGCAAGGGTATCAGTGCCGCAGCCGCGACATCGACATGCTCGTCGCCCTCAACCCGGCAACGTGGCAATCAGACCTGGCTGACGTCAAATCCGGCGGCGCGGTCATTTATGAGGCCGCGTATTCATTGGGCGCGGACGCTCGCGACGACGTCACCTATTACGCGGTACCGTTTGCAAAAATGGCTAAAGAACACATCAGCGACGGCGCCATGCGCAAGTATCTCACGAACATGGTGTACGTCGGCGTAGTTGCGCAATTGCTTTCGATCCCCGCGGAAGTGATCGAAGCAGCGCTCGTTTCGCAGTTCAAACGCAAACCCAAAGCCGTCGAAACCAATATGGAGGCGGTTCGGTTGGGCATGGACTACGCCGCGCAAACGCTCGTTAAACAAGATCCTTATCGGTTGGAACGAATGTCGGGCACGACCGAATCCTTGCTGCTCATGGACGGCAACAATGCCGCGGCGCTGGGTTGCGTAATGGGCGGCTGCACCGTCGCCGCGTGGTATCCGATCACGCCATCGTCCTCGTTATGCGAGGCGTTCATTGCGTATTGCGAGCGCTTCCGCGTCGATCCTCAAACGGGAGAGCGCAAAGCGGCGGTGATACAAGCCGAAGATGAACTGGCCGCCATCGGAATGGTGTTCGGCGCGACCTGGGCCGGCGCGCGTGCGATGACCTCGACGTCGGGCCCGGGTCTATCACTCATGGCCGAGTTCGCCGGCCTGGGGTATTACGCGGAATTGCCCGGCGTCATCTTCGACGTGCAGCGCGCCGGGCCGTCCACGGGACTGCCGACTCGCACGCTTCAGGGCGACGTGCAATTCGCCTATACGCTTTCCCACGGCGACACCAAACACGTCGTGCTTTTGCCGGCGACGGTGTCGGAAGCATACGAATTTTCGATGCAGGCCTTCGATTTGGCTGACCGTTTGCAAACGCCGGTATTTGTGCTCAGCGACCTGGACCTTGGCATGAACCTCTGGATGACGCCGGCGCTGAAGTATCCGGACAAGCCGTTCGATCGGGGCAAAGTGCTGGGCGCCGAAGATCTCGCCAAGATCCAATCGTGGGGCCGCTATCAAGACGTGGAAGGTGACGGCATACCATACCGCACAATTCCGGGCACCGAACATCCGCTGGCGGGATATTTTACGCGCGGTTCGGGGCACGACGAGTACGCGCGGTATTCGGAAAATCCGAACGTCTATCGCGACAATCTGGATCGGCTTGTGCGCAAGCATGACACCGCCCGCGACCTCGTGCCGCAGCCGCTCATCGAAGAGTCGGGCAACGGGATCGGAATCATCGCCTACGGCACCACGCATCACGCGCTCGTCGAAGCGCGCGAGAAGCTGCGGGAAGCCGGCGTACGGACGGACTACCTGCGGGTGCGCGCCTTACCGTTCTCGCGCGATGTTGCCGACTTTATCGAGCGGCACGATCGCGTGTACGTTATCGAACAAAACCGAGACGGCCAGCTGCACGCCATTCTCCGCTCGGAGCTGCCAGCGCAGCTGATCGAGCGGGTCCGTTCCATTCGCCATTACAACGGCGTGCCGATCGACGCGCGCGCCATTCTCGAACCTTTGCTCCAGGCAGAAGGACCGGTACCGGTATGACTACGACTCCTGCAAACGTGAACCTCATCGGTCTTGCGCGAGACGTGTATAAGGGATCGGCCAGCACGCTATGTGCCGGCTGCGGACACAATTCCATCACCAACCATCTGATCAAGGCGTTGTACGATTTCGGCGTCGACCCGTACAAGCTCGCGAAGATGAGCGGCATCGGATGCTCTTCGAAAACACCCGCATATTTCGTCGATCGCGCGCATGGCTTCAACGGGGTCCACGGACGGATGCCCTCGCTGGCCACCGGCGCGAAACTGGCCAATCGCGAACTACTCATGCTGGGAATCAGCGGCGACGGCGACACTGCGAGCATCGGCCTAGGACAGTACTGCCACATGATGCGCCGTAACGTGGACTGCACCTACATCATCGAAGACAACGGCTGCTACGGCCTGACGAAAGGACAGTTCTCGGCCACAGCCGACCGCGGCTCGGTCCTCAAGAAAGGACAAGTAAACGAGTTCGAGACCATCGACGTCTGCGGCATTGCCGTGGAACTGGGCGCAACGCTGGTGGCACGTTCGTTTTCGGGCGACGGCAAACAACTGATTCCGCTATTGCAAGCCGCCTTCGCACACCGCGGCATCGCCGTGCTGGACGTGATCAGTCCGTGCGTGACGTTCAACGACCACGAAGGCTCGACGAAGAGCTACGCGTACGTCAAAGACCACCACGCCGTCCTGAATGTTCCCGACTTCATCATGGGCAGCAAAGAAATCACGGTCGACTATGAACCCGGAACCGTGACGGAGATCGTATTCGACAGCGGCGATCGCGTGCTGCTGCGCAAACTCGAGAACGAATACGATCCCACCGACCGCATCGACGCGCTGCGCGTGATGCACCAAGCGCGGGAACGCGGCGAGCTGGTGACCGGTCTATTGTACGTGGACACGAACGCGCGCGACTTGTGCGCGCGCGAGCGCCTGCCGCGCACGCCGCTGGCGGCGCTGAGCGAGAGCGACTTGCGCATCAGCCGTGATGAGTGGATCGCCCTGATGGCTACGTTTTGAAGAACGAGCCGATGTTGAGGCACCAGGCCTGCGCGCGAGGACGTTATAACGGCGTGGGATAGTGCGCTTCGTCCCCGTACGGGACGAAGAGCGTGTATTCTCGCTGAAAACGCAGCCTGACCGTTCCCGTAGGCCCGTTGCGGTGTTTGGCCACGATGAACTCGGTGAGATCCGGTTCGGATACGTCGTTGACGTAGTATCCTTCGCGGTACAAAAATGCGACCATATCGGACTCTTGTTCCAAGGAGCCCGAGTCGCGCAAGTCGCTGAGCATCGGACGCTTCTCGACTCGCGTTTCAACGCCGCGATTGAGCTGCGCGAGCGCGATTATGGGCACTCCCAAGTCCTTGGCCGTCATCTTTAACGTGCGGCAGATATCGGAGAGCTCTTCGTTGCGATTAGCGCCTTTGCTCAGCACGCCGGGACGCAGCAGACTGCAGATAATCGACAAAAACCGCCGAGAGACCGTTCGCGGACTTCAGGCGGCGGCAGCGGCTGCGTATTTCGGAAACGGAAAGACCGCCCGCGTCGTCGAGATAGATCGGCAACTCGTTGAGCACTCCCATCGCATCGGAAATTTTTTCCCAATGATGCGGTTTGATGTTGCCGCGCCGCATGTCGTGCATGCTGATGTGCGCTTCAGCGCAGATGAGCCGCTGCACCAACTCGTCGTTGGACATTTCCAACGAGAAAAACGCTACGGGATCGGTCTCCTCGCGCGCGGCCGCCACTGCCATGTTCAAAGCGAGCGACGTCTTGCCCATGCCGGGCCGGGCCGCCAGGATGATGAAGTTGCCCGGTTGGAAACCGGTCGTCATTTCATCGATGTCGCGGAATCCCGACGTCAACCCCGTGCGATCGCCGCGGCTGTGAAACAGTTTATCGATGTGCTCGAACGCTGGTTTGAGCAAACGGCTCACCGGCGTGAATTGCCCGTGCGCTTGCCGCATGCCGATCTCGTACACCATTTGCTCGCTGCGATCGAGCGCGCCCTCCACGTCTTCTTCGTTCTCGAAGCCGAGTTGCGTAATCCGCGTGCCGGCGTGGATCAGTCCGCGCAGCACCGCTTTTTCGCGCACGATCTTCGCATAGTAGGCCGCGGACGCAGCCGTCTGTACCGTGTCCATGAGCGAGGAAAGGTAGGAGAGTCCCCCCACGTTTTCGAGGCTTCCGCGCCGGCGAAGTTCTTCGGCCAGCGTGATCTTATCGAGCGGTTCGCCGCGATCGTACAGGTGGTTCAGCGCCGAATAAATCGATTCGTGAACGTGCGCGTAGAAGTCTTCGGGGCGCAAGATCTCGCTAACGATGCCCATGATCTCACGATCGACGAGCACCGACCCGAGCAGCGCCATCTCCGCCTCCAGGTTTTGCGGCGGAATGCGATCGACGACGGGGAGATTGGTAACGCTCATGAGCGAGCAAAAGTACTGCGCCGCCCGCGAGCCGCTCGCCTTGTGGATTTCTTGTGGAGACCCAAAGTCTCGAAAGGCCTGCTCGACGGAACTCACCGGCACGACTTCGATGCCGGCTAGAGATCGATCGATCTCGCGCATGTTTTCTTTGGGCACGAGCATGGCACGCATGCCGGCCTGCCTGGCGGCATAGAGTTTCTCGATGATGCCGCCCACGGGCCGCACTTTGCCTTGAATCGACAGCTCGCCCGTCACGGCGATGTCCTGCGGGAGCGGCGTTTTGGTCAGCGCGGAGTAGAGAGCGAGAAAAATGGCCAAGCCCGCAGAGGGTCCGTCGATGTTTCCGCCGCCGATCACGTTGATGTGCAGATCGTAATTGGCGGTGTCCAAGCCTGTAACGGCGCGCAAAACCGCGGCGGCGTTGAACACGCTGTCTTTGGCCATCGCACCGGCCGCATCGTTGAAGCGCACGGACCCTTTTCCGCTGGAGCCTGCGGCGAAGGCGACGGCTTCGATTTCGATGATGCTTCCCAGATAGTGCAGCACGCCCAGGCCGAACGTCTTGCCAATTTCGCGGGTCGCGCGTCCGCGAACGATAGTGTGCTGTACCAGCCGCCCGGATTGCACTACCTCTCGCACGTCGTCCTCGGAGATCGTCACGCCGGGGGTAGTACCCACGGCAATTCTTTCCTGCGCGCTTTGACGCGGAGCGTGTGACCGGTAGAGCGCATGCCCGTACGCGTCGGCAACGATCTGCACCGCTTTGCGCCCTTCGATCGTGTACGAAGCAATGAGGGCGGCCACGCCCCGTGCAGCCTTTGCTCCAAGCCGCTTGATCGAACCGTTGACGATTGAAACGATTTGGTGCTGCGTGAGCGGCTCGAAATAGACGGCGGCGCAGCGCGAGCGAATGGCCGCGTCGATGTCCTCCGGTTCGCGTGTCGTTGCCCCGATTAAGATAAAATCCGCCGGTGCGCCTTCTCGGAACAAGCGCTTGATGTACTGCGGGACGTTGGGCGAGGTTTCGTCGTAATACGACGATTCGAAGACCACCTTCTTGTCTTCGAGCACTTTGAGCAGCTTGGTTTGCAGCAGCGGGTCCATCTCACCAATCTCGTCGATGAAGAGCACGCCGCCGTGTGCGCGCGTCACCAATCCGAGCTTCGGCTCTGGGATGCCGCTCTCCGCAAATTCCCGCCGGCTGCCTTGGTATATCGGATCGTGCACGCTTCCCAAAAGTGGATTGGTCGTCTCGCGCGGATCCCACCGCAGAGTGGCGCCGGTTGCCTCGACGAACGGCGCTCCTTTTGCGAACGGCGTGTACGCGCGCGTCTTGGCCACCTCCAGCGCCAATCGCGCCACCGTGGTCTTGCCGACGCCCGGCGGCCCGTACAGGATCACGTGCGTGGGATACGGCGACGAAATTTTTGCCAGCAGGGCGCGAATCGCGGCTTCTTGGCCGACGACTTCTTTGAGCGATTGCGGGCGCAGCAACCGCAGTGCGGAAGCGGCCAAGCCCCGATCGCCCAGCTTTTCGAGCTCTTCCAGCTTTTTCTGCGTCGCGGGCGTTTCAGGACCGGAGTCGTCACGCAGGGCTTCCATCTTGAGGTCTTTGAGATAGTCCTGATGACGCTCGACCATCTTGGCATTGATCTTGCGCTCGATGGAATCTTCGACGTTCCGCTGTGCGATGAGGTCCGCCAAGCGCTCTTCCATCTCTGCGATCACGCGCCGAGTGTTTGCGCGGCCCGTCACGCGCTCAAGGGTCGGATCTTCAAAGACCAAGCGCTGCAGCGCGCAGATGCGATCCGGCAACGCGTGAGAACGCATGAGCTTGAGCGCGTTCATCTTGCCGGCGCGCAGGACGAGCTTGTCGGGGCCGATGGTGTTCGCGAGAACGTCGTACAACGCGGACACGTAGCGGCTCGTCTCCTCTTCGCTGCTGAACTTGCGGCGAAAACGCGCCAGATAGGGATTCTCACCGGTTGCGGACACGGCTACCTGCTAAAGGAACCCCTGAAAAAGCCCCACGCGGTCCATCGCCATGTCGCTTTTCGCCACGGCGCTGCACCACGGAGACTTCTTCAGAGATTCCCTAATCTGCAACGACGCTTACGGTCGCTTTAGCGACCACGTTCTTGCCCAGGCGGATTTCGATCGGATAGCTGCCCAAGGCCTTTATGGCGTTCTTCACTTCTATTTTGTGCTTGTCCACCGCAATCGAAAACGTTTGAGAGATCGCGCCGGCGATGTCCGCATTGGTGACCGTGCCGAACAATCTGCCGTTGCCGCCTGCGCGTGCGCGCACCGACACCGGCCTGCTCTCGAGGAGTTTGGCCAGTTCTTCGGTTTGGGCGACGGCCTGCGCTTCGCGCTTCGCGTGCGCTTTTGTCTGTTGGTCCAGCATCGTGAGCGCGCCGCGGTTTGCCTCGGTGGCCAAACTGCGCGGAAGTAGAAAATTACGGGCGTACCCCTCGGCAACCTCGACGATCTGCCCCTTCTTGCCGAGCGCTTTGACGTCGCTCAGGAGGATGAGTTTCACCGCTATTCCGTGACGAAGGGCAGAAAAGCAATCACGCGCGCGCGCTTGACCGCGACGGTAAGCATGCGTTGGTGTCTCGCACAATTGCCCGAGATGCGGCGCGGGAGAATCTTGCCGCGTTCGGATACGCATTTTTTGAGCCGCCCCACGTCCTTGTAGTTGATGTCCAGCGCCTTATCGGCGCAAAAATTGCACGGCTTGCGCTTGGTCCGGCGCTCCTTGACGGTGCGCTTGGGCTTAGTCGCCATTTGAATATCCTTTCACTAGGTGGTTGACGGCCACGACTAGACGCGTGACCCTAGCGAAGTGACGCGCCAAATCGCGCGCCACTACTATATCGTACCGGATATAGATTCGGGTCCGGGAAAATCGCTACGAGTATAGCGCCTCCCGGACCCGTTGGCTACCCCCGATGCGGCGAACGTCCGTTCGCCTCCGGCTCTACCTACACCCGTTGCCGGTCAGAAGTACGTACCCTTGGTTGGAGGGGAGAGTCAATTGGCTTCCGATAGGCTGATGAAACAAATCGGCGTACTGATGCCCGCTCGGGAGATGCGCCGTTTCCCTGGCGCCGCCCGAACCCGCGTTCACCACCACCAGTGCGTTGGCGAACTTCCGATAGTAGATGCTCGGGCTGGTGGCATCGCGGTAGTAGTCGCCGCAGGGCGCGCCGATGTTTGCGGCATACTCGCTGTGCCACTGCTCGATGCCGTAGCCTCGGGCGGGTGCGACGTAGAGTGATTCGCCTTGTTCGTTGCCCATTAGGTAAGTCGCCACGGAATAGTCCAGCTCCGGCGAGCCGACCTGGTCGTGCGACCAGTTGGCGTTCATGAGCACCGCCACGCCATGCTGTTGCGCATACCGCGCCCAATTGGTCCGCAGTAGAAACGCGCTTGGTGAGGACGTCTGCGGGCGGCCGTAGTCAATGTAGCCGGTTTCGTCGAGATCCGCATCGACGTTTGCCAGAAATTCGGTTTCACTGGACGTGAGCTGATTGGCGGGGTGATTCACCATCAGTTTGAGGCCGTACTGCGAGATCGTCCGGTCCGAGGTGAGGATGGAGTGCGCGATCTTCACCCATGCAACCACGTCGGCGATCCAGTTCGTGTCCCGAACACCGTTGTAGCGGCGGACGAAGGAACCGTTTTGATAGATTCCGCAGCCGTAGCCTCCGTGCACGCCGACGTCGGCTTGCCAGAAAGTGGCTTCGTCGATTGCTAGCGCGCGATACCCCATCCGGTGCGCGTAGTCGGCCATCAGACGAATCTGATATTGAACCACGGCGGGATTGTGCACGTCGAGCGGGACGTTGGTTTTCAGACCGGGCACCCATGCTGGCGTCGACGTCGGCGATCCGTCGGACGTGCACGAATACAGAACCCAATCAGGATGGTTCGCTTTCCACCACGTCAGCGTGTGGCCGATCGCGCCCCAACCGGTGGAGACTTCGTCGGTTTCGAGCGCATTGTAGTAACCGGTGCGCAGTGAGGGATTGCTCTGGAGCCAAGCGGTGCCGATGTTCCAGCGGGCGCCCCAGACTGCGGTATAGCGACGGCCATCCTGCGCTGCTAACGCCATGGGCACATAGCCGTTGCTCGTATCGTCGAAGACTTGGAACGCGCTGATCTTGCCCCAGGTACTTTCCATGAATTGCGTGGCCGGGGGACCACCGGGCGCAGGGCTCGGCACTGACGTGGGCACGGGCGTGGGTCGCGGCGTCGGACGAGGCGCGATGGTCGGCCGTACCGTGGGTACGGGCGTGGGCGCAATCGTCGGAACCGGCGTCGGCGCCGTCGTGGGGGTCGGTGCAGTCGTGGGCGTTGGCGCAGTTGTCGGTGTTGGTGCCGCCGTAGGTGAAGCGCTCGGCGATGGGGTGCTTGAGTCGGAATTCGTTTGCGCGATCGTTTGCGCAACGATCGAGCCCCCCAGAGCCCCGATGCCGCCCACCGTGACGTACTCGCCGATGTAGGGCTGTGCGCCGGTGTACTTGGTGGAATAGATTGGGAAGATGTTCGTGTTCGTTCCGTCGTTCGTTAGCGTAAAGCCTCCGATAACGGTTGCGGTCACTTGCCCAGCCGCCGTAACCGGCTGGCTCGGCAGCGACAGTAGCCTTACGGAAGTTGCGCTCATCGACGTCGCCGGCGTCCCCGTGCCGCCGGCTTCGACGAACTCGCCAATCGCCGGCACGAAATTGTTGAACGTCGTCGACGCATCCGTCGCGACGTTGTAGTATCCGATGCCCTTTCCGCCTTCGATCTGAAAGCCGTGGCTCTGAATCGCGACGATGGTTCCCGTCACCGCAATCTGATTGTTCGGCCCAACGGAGAGAATCGACATCGGCATAATCGCCGGCGTCGAGCTCGCGGACGGAGAAGGCTGTTCACCGGGTGCGGGCGGCAATCCGCCGCCACCGCCGCCGCCTCCACAGGCCGCCACGGAAACCGTGCAAGTTACAAGTGCAAAGTTACGAAGAAAATTAGATACTCGCATCAATCCCGTAGTCGGCAAGCGCCGGCCGCGGGATTAGGCGGATCATGGTTACTTAACCGAGGTTACTAGTACGTTACCGCGGCAAGTTTGCGGGTGCGCTGCTCGCCGATCCAAAACTCCGGCTTGACGCAGCCGTGCTGAGCGGCAGGCGCCGCAATCGGCCCCAGGAGCGCGCGGGCCGTCGGAATCGAGAACTCGTCGATACCGCCTTTTGCGTCAATGCGCGCGACTTTGTTGGGGCCCGGCTCCGTAAACCACACCGCGCCATCGCACGCGGTGGCGATTTGCCACTGGCCATAGACGGGCGTGGCCAGCGCTCCGGCCGTTCGCAACGGAAACTCCCGCAACGAGCCATTTGGATTCATGCGCCCGATGGCGTTGCGCCGGTAGTCGGCAAACCAAAAATTTCCATCCCCGCCTACGCTCATGCTCGCGATAGAGTCGGCCGCAGGCAGCGTGTAATTTCGCGCTACGATAATCGAGGAACCTGAAACAGCGAATTGGGCGATGCTGTACGCCGCAGGCTGCCGCGAGAAATCTTGCAACACGCCCCAAACCGCGGGGCCGGCGCCGTTTACCAGTTGCATGACGCCCGCCGTGTTGAACGCGATGCTTTGATTGTTGGACGTGACGATGAGCCCACCGCCGTTGTACGAGAGACCGCCAATCCAAAACGTACCGGATGCATCTACCAGCGTGGACGTCGGCTCGTCCACCGTCGGCTCACACAGCGTGGCGGCTCCGCCTCCTCCGCCACACTCGGGCGCAACCAAAAAGGAGTACGAGGGTCCGAAATATGCGCTCAACCAAAAAACGCTCCCCGCATCCGTCACGGTGATGCCGTAGACTCCACCGCCGGGATCGTAGCCGTTCGGCGGCGGAGCCGGCACCGTTTGCCGCAGCGATCCGCCGAAGAATCGGTAAAGATTGCTGCCGGTTCCGTTGGCGCCGTTTCCAAAGTATGCCGCACCGTCCGGGCCGGCAGCGACGTACGTCGGCGTAGTCGGCACGCGATGCTCGGTAATGCGAACGGTCGATGGATTGAACGCGGGCGTCGGTGATGGCTTGGGCGTTGCGGTCGGCAGAGCCGATGGCGAGGGTGAGGGAGAAACTAGCGGAGGAGGTACACCGCCATTGCCGGGCGGCAGCGCTGGAACGCCTGGAGCCGGTGAAAGACCGCCGGACGAGCACGCTCCCAACAGCACGCACAAAACCCCCAAGACGATCGCGCGGTGCACACTGTAGTGTGCCCCGTTGCTATCCTCGTCCAACGGCGGCCAGTAGTTCGCGCTCCAGAAAAAAGCCCCACGAAAGTGAGGCCTTTTGCTCGTTTGAAACGGCACGCATCGGACGAACCTAAATCTAAAACAGGTTCCAGAGATATTGATTGTAGACTTCGTGGTGGTACTGCACTTCCTGCGGCTTCACGAATGTCCCGAGTAGGCGCGGACACCGGTCGGCACTGGCCTGTTTGAGGTCTGCGTACCGAGCTTTTACGTCCGCGCCGAGCAGGCCGGTCGTCCACTGGGCACCGCGAAAGTTTGCAAGTGCGTCGTAGATGTTGTCAGGCAGGAATCGCTGCGCACGGCGCAGATCCGCGCGATCGCTGATGTTGCCGTGAAGGCCGGTCTTGAAAACGGCGAGCATAACCATGTACGGATTCGCATCGGGGCCCACCGAGCGAACCTCCACGCGGGCGCTGCGCTCGTTTCCGATGGGAATGCGAACCATCGATCCGCGGTCCACTGCGCTGGCTTTGATCTGGTTGGGCGCTTCGAAGTGCGGATCCAGGCGGCGATACGCGTTCACGCTGGCATTGAGCATCAAGCAGATGTCGTTTCCGTGCGTGAGAATGCGATCCACGAATTGCCAAGCGAACGAACTCAACTTTTCCTCGCCGCTGGGGTCCCAAAACAGATTTTGGTCGCCTTTACTGACCGACACGTTGGTGTGCATGCCGCTGCCGTTCACGCCCACTACGGGTTTGGGGAGGAAACTAACTGTCAGGCTCAGTCGCGTCGCCACTTGGCGGCAAATGAGCTTGTAGAGTTGGATCTGATCTGCGGCCGCCACCACTTCGCCGTAGGCGTAGTTTATTTCGAATTGCGAGGGCGCGACCTCCGGATGATCCTTCTCGTTTTCAAAGCCCATCGCGCGTTGCACTTCCGCGACGGTATCGATGAACGTGCGCAGCGGATCGCCGGGAAGCGAATGATAGTACCCACCGGTATTGACGTATTCAAACGCTCCGGTCTGGTGAAACCGCCGCTCGGCGTCCAAACCCTTGAACAAAAACCCTTCGATCTCGTTGGCGGCGTTGAGGGTATAGCCGTCGCGCTCGTAACATTCGATGGAAAGCTGCTTGAGCAAACCGCGAACGTCGGCGGAATACGGCTTGCCTTCGCGGTCCTGTACCTCGCCGAACACCAGAACTTTCCCAGGACCGAAGACGTCCGACGGCGCCCAATAAAACGCGCTCCAGTCCAAACACAGCCGCAGATCGCTCTCGCGTTGGGCGGTAAAGCCGCGGATCGACGAACCGTCGAACGTGAGATTGTCGTAGCACTTGAGCAAAAACTTCTTATCGTAATCCAGCATCTGCAGGCGGCCTTCGAGATCGCTGAACAGCACCGTTACGGCCTTGATGCGCTTCTCGTCCGTGAGATATTTCAGTCGTTCTTCCTGGACTCGATCGGCCTTGACGCGGCTCGCTCGCTGCTGCTTGGCCTGCAGATTCATCTCTTCGAGTTCGCCGTAGGGAAGTTCCAGAAACTCTCGCAGGTCCGTCGCCATCGTGTTTTTCGTCCCTTCGTGCGGTGCGTTGCCCGACCGTTATACAATAAGACGGCGCCGCCTTTGTGCATTTGGTAAAAGTTCTGCTGCTGCAGGAAGACCGCAACGGCGCAAACAGATCAGCCAAATGCGCTGCCTCCTTGCAATCGTTCTCGCCTTGGCACTCTCGTCCGCCGCGGCCGCCAATCCGGATGCCGTGCTGGAAGCGCAGACTGCGCTCGCTCGTGGCAACGCACCGCGGGAACGTGACGCTTTACGCCGTCGACCTACGCAGCGGCAACACGGCGGCTATCCAGGCCGACACGCCGGTGCCGACAGCCTCGGTCATCAAACTGGCGATACTCTTCGAAGCCCTCAAACAGATTCAAGCCGGCCGAGTACGCTTTGACGATGCCCTGACGCTTACCAGCGGCGATCAAGTCGAGGGATCCGGCGTGCTGAGCCTATTCAACACGCCGCTCAAGATCACGCTCCAAGATGCGTTGACCATGATGATCGTCGTGAGCGACAATACCGCAACCAATTTGGTTATCGATCATATTGGCCTGCGGAATATCGATAGCCGCATCCAATGGCTGGGGCTGCGCGACACGTGGCTGTACAAGAAGGTCTTCAAGCCTCCCGTTGGACCGGTGCCTGCGGACCAAAAGCAGTTTGGGCTGGGCAAAACGACGGCGCGCGAGATGGCGGAGATCATGGAGCGGTTTGCTACGTGCAACCTGAGTGCTCCCGGCGTGCCGGCAACGCCGTCTCAACAGGATCGAAGACTATGCGCCGCAGCGCTTCACATGCTGGAGAACCAGTCGGATCGCGACGGCATTCCGCGTTACTTGGGCGGTGTCACCGTCGCGAACAAGACTGGAGCGCTCGACGAGGTTCGCAACGACGTGGGCATCGTGTATGCCCGCAACGGCCCTGTGATCATCTCCGAATTCACGTATGCTAACAACGATCGCAGACTGGACGCCGGACAACGCGGCACAAGTGTTGATGGCTAAGCTCGCCAGGGCTATCGTAGATCGCTGGCACTGAAGCTAGACTAACGCAAACAGGCGGGCATGCGCCGTGTTGGGCACACGGCCTGCAGACGGAATCTTGCACGCCTGCCTGCAAATTTGAGTGCGCGCAACGCAACGGTTCGCAGACACGGCGTGTTCAACTATCGTAGATTACCCGGCGCGCGTGAACCGCATAAGGCGGCGCGTCTTTACATAGTGGAGGAATATCCGTTTATGGCGATCCGCAATGTGTTGCGAATCGGTTGTTATCTTATTGCATGCTCGCTCGCAGCTTGTGGCGCAGCGAGCCAAACGAACCCGTTAAACCAAGCCGGCCCGTTACCCGCTATCCAGCAAGGGGGCTCAGCGAGCATTAGCACAATGTCGCTGGCCGAGCCTTCCGCGACGTCGTTCTTACCTTCTTCCTGGGGTAAGATCGGCACGTTTCAAATCTTTGATGAAACGAACAATGGCACCATTAGTTCTGCAGCCGCCGCTGCAGATGGATGGCGCTATTCTGCAGTCTGGGGTGCGCGCCCGGGATTAGGCAGCACGTGGCGGACCAGCAATGCCGGATTGAAAAGCTCGTACTATTTCATCGCAGTCACCGATGCAAGCACCACGTCTTGGGGCGGCATTGGACATTCGCTCGCGTGGTGGCAGGCCAATCATCCGACCTGGGTGTTGTATGCATGTACGTCCAACGGTACGCCGACGCACACGCCCGCAAGCGTGGCCGGTCTGCCGAATGTTCCGCTCGATATTCGCAATCCGTCCGTAGTGAGTTACCAAATCAAGTCGCTCGTCGCGCCATACGCAGCGGCACACGGATACACCGCTTTGGGCGCGGACGAAGTCACGTACTGGTTCGCCGGCTCCGGGGGAAGCGGTTATTATCCTTGCGGCATTTGGTCGGGTAGCGCTTTTGTTCGCCGGTACAGCGGCCTGCACGATACATCTTACGCAACGGATATGGTGAACTGGGTGAAGAACGCGCATTCCCTGCTGCGCACCTATTTTCCAACGTTAAAGCTCATCGTGAATCACCCGGCCGGACCGTTAAACACAAGCGAGGAGACGCTTCTCGCCAACGTCGACGGTGACATGGACGAAACCGGTTTTACCGACTACGGCCAGTATCGCAACAATCGTTTTGTGATGGAAACGCAGTGGATGAGATACGCACAGCAGCATAACGTCGCGGTATTCATTAACCAAGACTGGGGATCGCTCAGCGTTGGCTCCGCACAACGGGATTACTCAGTGGCCACATATCTTATGGGGAACGAACAGTCGGCCGCAGCATTCATATCCCCGCATACCGGATACGGAACGGAAGTATGGCGATCCGAATACGCCACGAACATCGGTGCACCGTGCGCGGAGTATTACGGTGGAAGCAGCGTGTATTTTCGCCGCTTTGCCAATGCTATTGTGGTGGTCAACGCGAACAGTTCAACCGCCCAATCCGCCAGTTTACCGAGCGGACACGCATACACGGATTTAGAAGGCCGTACCGTCCATAATCCGCTATCGCTGGCTCCGAACGACGGTTATGTATTAAAAACGGCGAACGGCTGCAGTTAACGCCTCTAATAGCAGCAAGAAGCCTCGGGGAGCCGGGGCTTCTCGCTTGTGTAGTTGCCGTTAGGCCGGCACGTCACGGGCGGTGACGATGATGCCCGCTTCTGCTGCTGCTTTGAATATAGCCGGAGTTGCCGTAATACCCGCCGTTATTGCCGTTGTTCCCGTAGTACCCGCCGTTATTGCGGTAATAGCCGTTATTGCCGTTGTTCCCGTAATACCCGCCGTTATTGCCGTTGTTCCCGTAGTACCCGCCGTTATTGCCGTAGTAACCGCCGCTAATCGAGCAGTATTGGTTGCTGCAAGCAACTGACTCGCCCGTATTACCGGGATACCAGGAGTTACCGTTTGGCGAAACGACGCGGCCGTCTTTATAGACGGTGGAACCGTCCGACAGATAGCCTTGCACCGTCGTGGCGAGTTGATGCTTGTGCTCGACGTTCACTGCCGTGAAAATCGCGGCAGCCGCAGCGGCCCCTTCGATAACCGTGCGTGTAGTATTGGTGTCGGCCTTTGCCGGCAGGCTCAAGAACGAGATGAGCGTCGCGCCGAGGAAGAGCGCCGCGACGCCGGATGAAACGATGTGCCTGTTCATGTTCCAAGCGTACGCCTAAAGTCTGCGAAATTGCGGAGAAGGGGCGGCGCTCTTGATGCCGGGCAAAGCAAGAATCACGCAAGTTCCGCGTCCAGGCGTACTTTCGATCTCGATGCTCCCGCCCGCGCGCTCGGCGGCGCTTTTTGCTATCGCCAAGCCCAAACCGGAACCTTCCGTTTCACCCTTGGTGCTGCCGCGATAAAAGCGATCGAAGGCATGGGCGACGTCCTGCGCATCCATTCCGGGGCCGTTGTCCGAAACGGCTACGCGGACGTTTGCGCCGTCTTGTTCGATTCGTGCCACGACGGGCGAGCCATCGGCGTATTTTAGCGCGTTATCGAGGATGTTTTTGATCGCTTCGTACACCTCCGTTTCCTCGGCCACCGCGATCGCGGCGTCGTTGCCGCCCTGCACCTGGATCCGTTCTCCCGCGAGCGGAGCCAAAGAAGCGGCTGCGCGTGAAACGAGGGCGGAAACATCCAGCGGCGCCGCGCGCTCCGCGCTGACCGGCCGGTCGAGCCTCGCGAGAAAAATCAGCTTTTCGATGAGCGTTCGCATCCGCCGGCTCTCTTGCAACATGGTCGCGTACGCGCGCTGCGTCCCTTCAGAGTCCGAAACGACACCGTGGCGTAAAATATCGAGATAGCCCATGATGATCGTCAGCGGCGTTCGCAGCTCGTGTCCGGCATCCGCGATGAACTGGCGCATCTGCGTTTCGGTGCGTTGTTGTTCCGCCGCGGCGGCCGTCAGGCGATAGACCACGGCGTTGTACGCGCTGGTCAATTCGCGCAGCTCACCCTGCCCCGCCAGAAGCCGCTCGGGGGAAAAATCGCCGGCGCCGATGCACTCCAGCGACTGCGTCACTTCACGGAGCGGACCGATTGCACGCGCCGTGATCCGCCGCCCGATGAGCCACGCAACGAAGGCTGCGAGCGCACCGACCGGGAGCATGATCGACCAGTACCAGAGCAGCACTTGGCCGAAGCGGTCCAAGTCGGCGTTGATGGCGATGGAGCCGCCTGCTACCGGGATGTGCGCGCGCGGCAATCCGATGATTTCCGCAATGGATTGCGAGATGCGACGTCCGGCAGTTTGGCTCTGCGCAGATCGATTCTGCGCGAGCACGTGATGCTGGGCATCAAAGATGACGATCCGAAAACGAGAACGCCCGATATCTTGCAATATTTGCGGCGCTTCGCGCGCCAGCGTCGCATGCGCGTTTACGCGCAGCGCGGCCGCGCTTGCCGCTCGCTGCGCGGTCGCGGTGATGGACTCGTTCATACCGCTGCCGTAAAGCACGAATGCCAGCGCCGTCGAGGTGCCGACCACCACGACGATGAGCACCAGCGCGAGTATCACATACGTTCCGGTCAGCCTTCGTCGGAAGGAGTCGAACACGCGCTATTCCAGGCGCAGCGTATAACCAACGCCGCGAACCGTGTGGATGAGGCGCTGCGCGAATCCGTCATCGACTTTGGAGCGCAAGTACGAGATATATCGTTCGACCGCCGCAGCGCTTGCGTCGGATTCGTCGCCCCAAACCAAATCCAGCAGATCTTCCCGGGTGAAGACGCGTTTTGGCCGCCGGAGCAACGTCACGAGCAAAGCGTACTCCAACGGTGAAAGGTCGATGCGCCGATCGCCGCGTTCGACCGTATGCGTCTGCAGATCGACGGTAAGGTCGGCGTAATGCAACACCTCGGGCTGCTCCAGGTGCGGACGGCGCAGTTTGGCTTCTAAGTGGGCGATGAGTTCGGACATTTCGAAAGGCTTGCCCAAATAGTCGTCGGCCCCGCGAGCCAACCCCGCAACTTTGTCTTCGACCTCACCCTTTGCGCTGAGCATGATCACCGGCGCGTCGGTGATCCGGCGAAGCATGGGCAAGAGCGAGATGCCGTCGAGCTTGGGGAGCATCACGTCCAGAATGACGGCGTCAGGCTCCCATTCCTGCGCCAGCGCGAGGGCGGCTTGGCCGTCGGCGGCGCATCGGACGCTGTATCCGTTGTGCGTCAGACTCAACTCCAGCAACTCGCGGATGCTGCGTTCGTCGTCAACGACCATTACCCGCGCGCTCATTCAAACCGCAGCGCTTCAATCGGATGCAGCCGGGCAGCTTTGCGCGCCGGGTAGTACCCAAAGAACACGCCGACCATCGCCGAGAAGAGCACCGAACACGCGATCCATGCCGGAGGAATCATCATCGGCCACTTTGCCATCAGGGAAACCAACTCCGTGCCGGCGACACCGCACAGTACGCCGATCAACCCGCCTACGGTCGAGAGTACGATCGATTCGGTGAGGAACTGCCGCAGTATCACCGCGCCCCGCGCGCCGACCGCCATCCGCAATCCTATCTCACGCGTGCGCTCCGTGACGGAGACCATCATGATGTTCATGATGCCGATCCCTCCGACGATGAGCGAGACCGCAGCTACTCCGGCGAGCAAAAACTCCATGACCGCGCCCGTCGAGGATGCGGCGGCGGCAATGTCCTGTAGATTACGCACCGAAAAATCGTCACTCTGAGGTGAAACGATGCGATGGCGTTGTTCGAGCAGCGAGGTTACTTCGGTTTGCACCGCCGGAACGCTTTGCGCATCGGTCGCTGAAAGCATCAGCGAATTAACCGTAGTTTGTCCCGTCAGGCGTTCCATCGCCGAAGTATAAGGAACAAGGATCGTATCGTCTTGGTCCTGTCCCATCCCGCTTTGTCCCAGCGGCGAGAGCGTTCCAACGACAGTGAACGGCACGCCCTTGATCGTCACGGTCTTGCCAAGCGGTGAGGAACCGTCGGGAAAAAGGTTCTGCACGACGGTCTGTCCCAGTACCGCTGATTTTGCCGCGGACGCAACGTCGTTTTGCGTAAAGAAGGTGCCTGATGCCATCGGCCACGAGCGAATGAACGTGTACGTCGGCGCTACGCCCGTGATGGTCGTTTGCCAGTTGTTGCCGCCGGAGACGACTTGCGATCGTACCGTCACGGACGGCGTTACGGCAGCGACGCCCGAGAGTTTGGCGATCGCCATGCCGTCCTGCGGCGTCAAGGTCGAGGCGCCGCCGTATCCGCTGCGGGCGCCGCCTTGCGTTACGCTGCCGGGCAACACGACGAGCATGTTGCTTCCGAGGCTGTTGATTTGATTTTGCACCGAGACGCGGGCGCCGACGCCGATTGCGACGGTAACGATTACCGCCGCCACGCCGATGATGACCCCCAGCATCGTCAGGAGTGAGCGCGCGCGATTCCGTAAGAGCGCGTCGATCGCCAGGCGCAACGTTGCACGCGCATTCATGCCGCCACCTCGCTCCGGAGCGCATCCGAAACTATTCGGCCGTCGCGAAATGTAACGATCCGCTTGGCGTATGCGGCCACGTCGGGTTCATGCGTTACCAACAGGATCGTGATCCCGTGTTCGTCGTTCAGCCGCGCAAACAACTGCATGACGTCTTGCGATGTTTTTGTATCCAAGGCGCCCGTCGGTTCGTCTGCAAGGATGAGCCCCGGATTGTTTACGAGCGATCGCGCGATAGCGACGCGCTGCTGCTGGCCGCCCGACATCTGATTGGGGGCATGATCGCGCAGGTGCGCGACCCCAACGATGTCCATTTTTTCAAGAGCAATGCGTTTGCGTTCAGTCTGCCCGACGCCCGCGTACACCATCGGCAACTCAACGTTTTCGAGCGCCGTCGTACGGGAGAGCAAATTGTACGATTGAAAGACGAACCCCAGACGCGTGCTCCGGATATCGGCGCGTTCGTCGCTGCTCAGCCTGGAGGCATCGTGCCCTTCGAACTCATAGCGTCCCGCTGTCGGCTCGTCGAGCAGCCCCACGATGTGCATGAAGGTTGATTTGCCCGAGCCCGAAGGGCCCATCACGGCGACAAATTCGCCCGGTTCGATGCGCAGATCCACGCCGGCAAGGCCGGTGACTTGCTCCGCGCCCAAGTCGTAGATTTTCTCCAGACCTTTGGTCATGACAACCGGTTCCATTAGTGTATCGCCCTTCCGATGCCGCCGGACATGCTGCTTCCCATCGCACTCGCGCCGCTTCGCTGCGGGCGGGAGCCGTTCTGACCTGCGCTGCTCGCGACGATGACATTATCGCCTGCGTTCAGCGTACCGCTCAGCGGTGTGATCGCCGCTTGCGTACCGTTGACGAGATCGATGCGCACGTGCACCGGCGCCGCTTTACCTTGCTGTTCCAGGAACAACGTTCCGCGGCTTCCCGCGCTCGCCGCCGAAGCGCCGCCTGCGGCGGTTTGGCCCCACGGTGATCCGCTCGACGCGTGCGCCGTACCCGGTGCGCTGCCGGCGTGCGACGTCCCGGCGTGCGGTGAAGACGTGCTCGGACGGAACGCGAGCGCCTGCAGCGGCACCAGCAGCGACTTTGAAGCGGTCGCTACTGCAATGGTGGCATTCGCCGTCATGCCCGGAAGGAGCTTGTTGTCGGGATTGTCGACCAGCGTGATGACGGTGTATGTGACGACGTTGCTCACGGTCGTAGGATTGTCGCGTACCTTGGAAACCACGCCGCTGAACGAATCGGTCGGATAGGCCAGCACGCTGAACGTTACTTTGTCGCCCGGCTTGACGTTGCCGATGTCGGGCTCACCGACGGCGATGTCGACTTCCATCTTCTGCAGATCCTGCGCGATCGTAAACAGCGTGGGCGTCTGCAGGCTGGCTGCGACGGTCTGTCCCACGGAAACCGCGCGATCGATCACCGTGCCGTCGACCGGCGAGGTAATGACGCTGCGCTGCAGATTCAATTCGTCTTGCTGCACTTGCGCCTGCGCGGCTTGCACCGCTGCGTCGGCCGCTTGTGCCGTATCGGCCGAACCTGCGGCCTGCGCGACGGTTTGCGAGGCTTGCGCCGACGTCGCTTGCGTTTGACTAATGCTTGCCGCCGCCTGGGCTCGCGCCTGCACTGCGGCCGCTTGCGCCGACTGCAATGCGGCTTGCGCCGCTACGGCGTTGGACCGATCGGCATCGTACTGGCTCTGCGAGATGTACCCTTGCGAGAGCAGCGTCGAATCGCGTTGAACCGTTTGAGTCGCAACGTCGAGCGCGCTCTTCGCTTTTGCGACATTGGCATCGGCCGTCGCGATACCGGCTTGTGCCGCCTGCGCATTCGCAGCCTGTACCGCAGTGCTCGCCTGTGCGGCGATTATGCCCGACTGCGCGCCGCTTGCGGTGTGCGCCGACGCTCCGGCTTGCGCTTGGGCCTGCGCAAGAGCCGCTTGGGCTTGATTTAGTTGTGCCTGCAGCTGGCTTGGATCGAGCCTGGCAAGGATTTGCCCTTTCTTGACCTTGCTGTTGTAGTCAACGTAAAGGGCTTGGATCGTTCCCGACACCTGAGTACCCACGGTGACGGTATTTTGCGGAGTCACCGTGCCGGTCGCCGTAACGGTTTGCGTCAAGTCTCCTCGTACCACCGGCGCAGTGACGTATGCGGCGTTCGCCTTCGATCTCACGCCCACGAACATGCCGGCGGCGATCGCGGCAACGAGCAGCAGGGCGGTCAGACTTGAAAGAATTTTGTGGCGCCTGAGCGCTTGAAAAACGGCCGGAAAGCGCGGAAGCGCTCCCACGATGGCCTGAGTTGGTGCGAGTTTTCCTGTGATCATGGCAATTGCAGATTAGAGCAAATTGCTGACAACAGCCGGAGAGTGCGCGGGTCCCCGGAACGAGATTAAACGGCGTGAAGCCGGCGGGCCGTCTCGTCCTCGCAAACGAACAAGCGGTGAAGCCCGGTAATTTCGAGCACGCGCCGCAGCCGGCGGCTGACGCGTACCAGTGTGATCGCGGCACGCTCCGTCTTGTTCTCATGTTCTTTTAATCGAAGCAGGAACCGCAGGAAGCTCGTGTCGGCGTACTCCATGTCGGCAACGTCGAGCACTACGCTGGAAGCAGGAACGAGCGCCCTTTCGAGTTCCGCGAGCGCCGGCGCGGACGTGAGATCCACGTCTCCGGAAATTGCCACGCGGCAAGAGCCCGTCGAGTCGGTTACGCATGTCATGGCCGCAGGGTACCAGTTCACGCTGAGAAGCCGCTTAGACGGAATTTAAGTTTTCCGCAAGGTTCGGGGCTTACTATCGTGGCGTGAACAAGATGCTTCTCGTGGTTCAGGCGCTGGGACTGTTGACGGCAGGCTGTTCGTCGGGACAACACTTCGCGGACGTGCAGGGCAATCTGCGGGTAGACGGACATCTGCGAGGTAATCTGCTCTCTCCGCAAGCCCGTACGCTTTCATTGACTCTTGCCAACGCGACGACGGGCGCGCCGCTTGACGCCACCGTTGAAGTGAAGGCCGGCGCCGCGCCGGCGGTCCAAGCAATTCGTCAGCACAGAGGTTCCTACGCCGTGAACTTTTCCGATGCCGAAAAAGGGAATCTCTTCAGAGATTCCCTGAGCTTTCCGCAAGGTTCGGGGCTTACCATCGTGGCGTGAACAAAACGCTTCTCGCGCTCCAAGCCGTAGGGATCTTGGCGGGCTGTTCGTCGGGACAACACTTCTCGGACGTGCAGGGCAATCTGCGGGTAGACGGGCATCTGCAAATTAATCTGCTCTCTCCGCAAGCCCGTACGCTCTCATTGAATCTTGCGAACGCGACGACAAGTGCTCCGCTTGACGCTACCGTTGAAGTGAAGGCCGGCGCCGCGCGGGCGGTCCAGGCAATCCGTCAGCACAGAGGTTCCTACGCCGTAACTTTACCGATGCCGATCCCATCGAGGTGCTAATTTCGACGCGGGGCGGCGTCGAGATCATCGCGCTCCGGCGACGCTAGGGACACCTGACTAGCCCATCCCCCAGGGGCATGCTTCCTTAGCAGGCCTTGCTAAGGCTGCAGCAATGCCGATTCCGGCACCGAAGCCGGAAACGCCACGTTCGTCAGCCGCAGGCGTGCTTTGAAACGGCGTCTCTTTGCTGTTCGGCGAGGGCGACCATTGAGCGTCTATCTCCGAAACCCACCACGTTGCAGTTCGTTCAAATTGCCGGAACGAGTAGTCGATGCCGACATCCCATCCCTTCACGTGCTCGACATAGCCGAGTTTTAGCACGTCCGACGTGGATTCGCTCACCCAAAGCGCGCGCAACGGATAGTACTGCGGGTCCGCAATGGGCTCGAGCCGCAGGTGGTACGTCTTGCGCGCGTCGATGATTTCCTCGCCGGCAAGCGTCACATCGTAGTGCAAAGCTTTCACCGAAGCAATGACTGTCGACGAATCCCCAAACGGGTCGATCTCGCCGCTGGTTGGGTATTCCGCAGAAATATTGAACCCAAGGGGCGAGTCCGCTGGGCCGACACAGTGTATTCCAGCCGAAGTCTTGGGCACCCCAATATCCGAATCAAGTTCGCGCGTGGCGCACCAATGATCGAATGTGCGCAGGACGACGTGTTCGCGGCCTGTCGTGACCTTTCCGCTCGCATCGCGATGCGCAATATCTACGTCGAACTCGATATAGGGCGGCAGCCTACGCTCCTCCCACTTCTTCTGCGCGCGCTGGAATATCTGCACCGCAGTGCGCGCGGAGGTTAGCGGCGCAGTGTGCGCCGTCATTCTCCGTCGCCCTCTCGCGCAATGGGGCAGTAATCGTATCGATGATCGTAGCAGTTCTTGACCAGAGCGTGCATGTCCGTGTCTGCAGAAGTCACGTAGTCCGGCGCCGGTCCCGGGAGCGGCATACTACGTATTCCGCGCGCGAACGGATCGTCGCGCAACGCATAATGGATTGCCCAAGGGACGATGCCGGTCTCGGTGGTGCCGTCCGGATACGTCACCGAGTACCGGACATAGTAGTAGACCACGTCACCGTCGGTCCAACGCCGAACGGGCGACAGATACCCGTGCCCTGCCGCAGGCACCGTCGCAATACTAGAATCGGCGAAGCGGTAGTGCTTCACCGGTTCGGGCACGACGGCACCCTGAGCGCCGGCCACCGGGTCCTGACCGGCTCGCGCCTGCGCGATCGTTTTTTCAAACTGCACCTGTTCGCGCGCAAGTTCCGGCGCGGAGATCTTTGCGACCCGCGGCACGGCGATGCGGCGATTATTCGTGAGTTCGTGCGGACGTGAGCGCGTGGCAATTCTTGCGCGGTGTATGGCGGCCGGCCGCGTCGAACGCATCGCTCGCGCCGGCGCGGGCGCTTTCGGCGCCGGCGTACGCTTCACCGGTATCTTACGCTCGATGCGGATTTGCGCGATTGTGGTAATCGGCTGCTTCGCAGGCGTACCCGACTGCAGCTTGCGCAACACCATGGGAAATAGGACGGCGATGAGCACCGCATGGACGATGAAGGACAGCAACAGACAATTCAGCAGTCTGCGGCGGTGCCGAGGCATGCGAGGTAGTATGCGCGGGCAGCCTGGGGACAGCCTTAGCACTGCCTGTCACTTCAGTTGCGTGAACACGTAATACGCTACATCGTGCAGGTCGCGTTGGGACATTTTCCAGCGCGGCATGATGGGATTGAGCGGCTGGCCTTCGTTGTCGATTCCGGTTGATATGGCACGTTCGAGGAGCGCGACGGTGTACGGATGCTTTTGATTGCCGACGATTGCTCTGTAACGCAGGTCCGCGCTCACGGCGCCGCCAGGCAGATGCACGCCTCCCGCTCCATTAGGGCGGTGGCATGCGGCGCAACTGGAGTAGAGCGGACGATGTTGGGCGACGATCCGGCTTCCGTTAGAGTCGTGGCCGGTTTTGAATATCGATCGCCCGTTGGCAATGGGAGGCGCTGTCCGTGACGGCGCGGCGCGGTGCGTCGATGAGCACGCGACCGCAGCAAGGAGGAGGAGCACGAAAAGAAGCCTCACTGCTAGACTCATACGGCCGCATTTCGCGCCCTCGGCTTCGGCCTCCCATGGCGGCGACTTTCCTGCACCGCCTTGGGCCATATCGGGCGAAGGTTGTTCACTCCTCGGGCATAAGAGCCGAACACCAAGCAGGAACGGTCATGGAGACGTACTTTACAAACGCGCCACACGAAGCGATGCAAGCGGCGGCCTGCGCAAATCGCCGCGGCATTATGCTGCGCGCACGCGGCCGGTACGAAGAGGCGGTCGAGGCCTTTCGCGCTGCGTTGAAAGCACGCCCCGGCCAGAGCGAACTGCACGTCAATCTTGCGACTGCGCTTATGGACACCGGCGCACTTGACCACGCGCGAATGCACTATGGGCACGCCTTGGCGCTCGATCCGGACAACGTCCCCGCGCACCTGGCAATGTTCGAACTGCAGCAGATGGCTCACGATGTTGAAAGCGCGCTCGAACACCAAGCTCGGGCGTTGCAGCATCAAACGCTGTTCACGCATCCGGCTGCGCACGAGCGGCGGCGCGTTCTCGTGCTGAGCGCTCCCGGCGATTGGCAGGCCAACGTGCCGGTCGATTTCCTCATCGACTCCGATACGACGACGATCCACAAATTGTTCATCGTTTCCGAAGAGCAGGCGTGCGCGGCGCAGATCCCCCAAGCGGACGCCATCTTTATCGCCATCGCAGAATCCGAACGCAACGCCGAACTGCTGCGGATTGCCGCCCAAATAGTGGACCGGATCGCACTGCCGGTCGTCAATCATCCCCTGCGCGTTCGGGCTGCCAATCGTGCAGGCGTTGCGCATGCGCTGCATTTGATTCCACACCTGCACGTTCCGAGCACCCGCCGGTTTTCTCGCCAGGCTCTCGAAGCTTCCGGAGCGAGCTTCGCTTACCCGCTGGTGGTGCGCCCGGTCGATTCGCAAGCCGGCCGCGATTTAGAAAAAATCGACGACTCTACCGAGCTGAGCGCGTATGCGGCCCGCATAGAGGCGACGGCATTTTACGTCATGCCGTTCGTCGATTTTCGGTCTCCCGACGGCTATTACCGCAAGTATCGCATCATCGTCGTAGACGGGGAGCCCTACCCGTATCATCTGGCGATTTCCCCGCGCTGGATGATTCACTACTACAACGCTCCGATGACGGAACACGCGTGGATGCGCGATGAAGAGGAGCGCTTCTTGCGCGACTTTGCGACCGTGTTCGGACCGCCATTGCGCGATGCGCTCTCCGAAGCGGCGCGCGTGTTGCGACTCGACTATTTCGGCGTGGATTGCTCGATCGCCGCCGACGGCCGGCTGCTGCTTTTTGAAGCGGACCCTGCAATGCTGGTCCATGCGAGTGATGATCCCGCGCTGTTCGGATACAAACGCCCGTACGCGCAGCGAATCTTCACGGCTTTCGAACGGCTGATCGATCGTGCTCGATCCGGCTGACTGGGAAGCCTTCCGCACCTCGGCGCACCGCGCGCTGGACGATGCAGTCGATTTCCTGCGCGACGTGCGCGAGCGGCCCGTATGGCGGCCGGTGCCCGACGAGGTCAAAGCACGCTTCCAGCAACCGCTCCCGCACGATCCGCAGCCGTTCCCGGATGTGTACGACGAATTCACGCAAACGATTTTGCCGTACGCGACCGGCAACATTCACCCTCGCTGGTGGGCATGGGTGCATGGCACCGGCACGCCGGGAGGGGCCGTAGCGGCGTTCCTGGCCGCCGTTATGAACTCGAACGTGGGCGGCCGCGATCACGGTGCCGTGTACGTAGAACGGCAAGTCGTTCGCTGGTTCTGCGATCTGTTCGGATGGCCGCGCACTGCCAGCGGCGTGCTCCTCGCCGGAACGTCCGCGGCAAACCTTACAGCCCTGTTGCTCGCGCGCACCAAGGCGCTGGGACCAAGCGCGCGAACCCGGGGGATGAACGCGCATGCGCGTCAATTAGTCGGATACGCGTCTGTCGCGACGCACGGCTCCGTGCGCAAAGCGTTTGAGAGCGCGGGAATCGGTTCTTCGAATTTGCGTCTGCTCCCGATCGACGAACGGCACCGCGTCGATCCCAACGCCATTGCAAGGCAGATCCGGACAGATCGCGCCGCGGGGTTGCAGCCGTTTGCAATCATCGGCAACGCCGGCACGGTCGACGTCGGCGCAATCGATCCGCTGGACGCGCTTGCAAACCTGGCACAGCGAGAAGGCCTCTGGTTCCACGCCGACGCAGCGTTCGGTGCGGCGGCGTACCTGAGCGAACGGCTTCGCGCCGATTTGAAAGGCATCGAGCGCGCGGATTCCATCGCATTCGATTTTCACAAATGGCTGCACGTGCCGTATGATGCGGGATGCCTTCTCGTGCGCGACGGCGAGCTGCATCGTGCAACGTTCGCGACGGAAGAACCGTACATCACGCGCACGAAGCGTGGCCTGGCGGCGGGTGCACCGTGGTTCGCGGATTACGGAACGGATCTCTCGCGCGGTTTTCGCGCGCTGAGCGTATGGTTCACGCTCAAGGAGCATGGAACCGATCGCATCGCGAGCGCCATCGAACGCAATTGCGAACAGGCGCGCCGCTTCGCCTCCTTGCTGGAAGCGGATGCGGCGTTCGAGGTCGTTGCGCCGGTGCAGCTGCAGATCGTTTGTTTCCGGCCCACGCGCGCGTGGTTTGACGCCGGAGGCGCTCGATCGCCTTACCGAAGATACCGCCATCCGCGTGCAGGAAAGCGGCAGTGCTGCCATCTCCACGACCACGGTACAGGGACGGCGCGCGCTGCGGGTGTGCATCACCAATCACCGTACTCGCGATGAAGATCTCGATCTTCTTCAGGAGGCATTGCACAGCGCCGTACGCGCAGCGCAAGCCGCCTCGACGTAACGAGTCATCGCAGCAATTTCTCCATCGCAACGACGTCGACGTAACGACCATCGAGTTTGCCGTGCTCTTTAAAAACACCAACCTCCCGGAAACCGGCGCCAAGGTACAGCCGTTTTCCGCGTTCGTTGTGGTTCAGCGCGTGCAAGACGATTTTGTGGAAGTTACGTGTTGCCGCGTTTCCGAGTTGCGCCAGCAGCATCGATCCGAACCCGCGGCTGCGATGCGACCGCGCAACATACACTGAGAGATCCGCAATTTCGGAATGCGCACATCTGTGCGAAAAGCGATTGAGCGATGCCCATCCGACGATCTCTTTGGCTTGGGCAGCGAGGATGACTGCGTACCGCTCATCGTGCCGCCTCCACCAATCCGCGATATCTTCCGGAGATTTCGGCGCAGTCTCCAGCGTTGCCGTGCGATCCTCGATCCCTTCGTTGTAGATTCGTCGAATCGCATCGAGATGTTCGGACGATGCTTGCTTAAGATACCGCAGGTCAATCACGGCCGATTGATCCTATGCCAGCCACGAGTAAGGCCTTCGCTGTGGACTCCCGGAAGCATGGTGAGTGAAGGGGATTTGCGCATCCCCGCATAGGTACACTAACCCGACTCGGCAGCACAACGCCGTACGGACGCCCGGGGCAACCGGCGGAACTTGCGCCGGTGTATGTTGCGCTGGCTTCCGAGGAAACGAGCTGACGCGACGGGTCAAGTGTACGGCGCTTCCGGCGGGAGCGGCAATCCTTAACAGGCCTGAAATAAGGACCACGAATGCGAACGGAAATTCGGTATTCGAGCGTCACCGCGGTTTGTAGTCGATGTTGCCGCGTCGACCCTGGGCGAATTCGACGGAATAACCGTCCGGATCGTACGCAGTCATGGAACGCTCCCATGGCTCGTCGTGCGGTGGAGCATGGAAATGAACGCCTGCCGCGGTGAGGTCCGCATAGAGTGCGTCAAGATCGTCGGTGCTGAACTCCACATGAATCCCGCGACGCTGCTGCGGCGTGCTTTGCGTAACGCCCTCCTTTTCAGCTTCTTCAAAGGACAGCAAGCCGATGGTGCCGCCATCTTGGCTGCGTATCAGAGCAAAGTCAGGAGATGCGTTATAGGCAAGCTCTAAGCCCAGCTTCTTGGCGTAGAACTCGATGGAGCGGTCCACGCTTTCAACGGTGAGGCTCAGACCCTCGAAACGAAATTTTTCCATCTATGAACGTACCGGCCCTTCCCGAAACCGCCAAACCGCTATAGCCGAGTTTTTCTCTTGTGCGAAATGCGTACCTTTTCAGCGCGGCGTAAGCCGGCACCGCGCGCGTTTTAGATCGCCGGCTGAAGGAAAATTGAACATTCCGAATAGCACCCTAGCGATATCGTACGAAAGTAGGCGTTTCATGACTAAATTCATTCCGGAAGGGTGGCACACGGTTACTCCTCGGATCGTGGTTGAGGATCCCGCCACGCTCGTCCGATTTCTCACGCACGCCTTCGATGCGAGCGGAGAGTGCGCAGACGACGCGCCGTCACAGATGAAAATCGGAGACTCAATCATCCTGGTGAGCCGTTCCGGTCCACGCAAGCCGATGCCCGCATTTCTCTACCTCTATGTCGATGACACTGACACGACGTACAAGCGCGCATTGGAAGCCGGGGCCGTGCCGCTTGAAGAACCGCGAGAAACGCCGTATGGCGACCGGCGTGCAATGGTCACCGATCCGTGCGGAAACGATTGGCAAATCGCGACATACCGCCCACCGGACTCAAACGCCGCGCTCTCGTGAAACCTTGGGCGGTTAACCAATAGTAGAACTCGTCGATCCAGTGGTCGCTGCTCGTGCCCTGGCCTCAGGTTTGTCTCTCGCCGCCGGAATTGGTGGCTGGAACGCCGCTCTGCAGCTCTATCTTATAGGTACGCCCGTGGGTCGATGTCCCGAGCAAAGGGCGAGAGCCGGATCATCGGGCGTAACATCGCCGCGTGCCCTTGCCCGATGATGACCACGACGCGGTCGCCCGGCTTCAGCTCATGCATAATATTCGCAAAGATGTGAAGATTTCGAGCATACCAGTACGAGGTCAGCGTCGCACCCGCGTAATCGTTCTTCGCATTGCCGATGCGATTCACATACATATACCAAGCTGCGTTCTGCGCGAGCGCTTCGGGGCTGTTCATATAACAAAGCAAGTCCAACAAGCGGTCTTGCTTCTCCAATGCGCTCGAACGGGTGATCAGGGATTGAAGATGCGCGTCGGCATCTTTCAAAATGCTCAGTTGACCTTCCGCCTTCGCTGAGCGCTGGACCGCAGCGTAATCGAACGGAAAGCCTTGTGCGTCGATCGGATAAATGGTGGAATTGTGCTCCAATGCCGCCAGGCGATACCCAAACTGATCGGTCTCATTGGGTCCTAGCCGATAGCGGCCGGCAAGATACGCCTTGTATCGCTCCACGAATTTCGGATCCGAGGGCAACGCCTCGATCATCACCTTGGTCGGTTTGAATTTCGCAAGCTTTGCAACTACGGACCGGATCTGTGTTTGCATCCCCGGGCTCAACGCGCCCTCGCCCCACGTGGAGTTGTGCAGATCGGCTTTCGCTACGAGATGCGCGACGCCTAAAACCATCACTTGGGGTATCGGTTTGATCTCTTTGGCGTGTCCCGATGCCGTGCCAGCCAACAACGCGGCCAAGATTCCCACAACGCTTACCATCTAGGTTGCCTCAGGTCTTCAGACGAACGATCACTTTACGGCACCGACCCGCGCAGTGTTTCAACGCTAAAATGCCACAACGCTAGAGCGGCTCAAGCGCGAAAATTATTGACCTTCGTGATGCAGAAACGCGCGCAGGTGCTGGGCCACCACCTCGGGCGTGTCGATCATCGGCGCGGACCAAGCGCCTTCCACGACGGTCCCCGTCAGCCGCCGTCGGGCCTTACGATCGACGGGCCCATTCCCGAAAAGCACCATTGAGGCTGCATCGCTGACTTTTACATCCGTCGGCGTCAGTACGCTGCGCAGAGTCTCCGCCGTGCGGTCCGTGACGGCGTCCATCCTCGGATCAGCGATACGGGCTTGCGCCTCGCGCAGGAGGTCCGCCGTAATTCTGTCTTTCCGTACGAGCAGCATCAGTTGCTTGCGGACGTAGGACTCATCCGTCACCAGTTTGCGTCGCTTCGATCGCGCGAATGCCGTCAATGCTCGTCCACCTAGGCCGCCCACAAGTCCTCGCATCGCGCGAAGCGCGGCACTATCGCGGGTCACGATCAGAGGCGAAAGCAGCAGGATGGGCATCGAGTTATCGGCAGCTGCAACTGCCTGCAATGCTATCGCGGCGGCACTGCCGTGAGCCACGACGGCGCACCCAGATATGGAGCGCTACCCGTGACCAAAACGATGGGCTCTTGCGGATTCTTCACTTTGTGCTAAGCATGCGTGCTGTTCTATCAGGAACGGCGTTTTATCGCAGAAGAGATGCGAGGACAGGTGTCGCCACTGGACCCGTTAAGAAGTGAGATGTACGTTACTCGCGCCGCTTTGTGCCTCACGCCGGAAAACTCGATCCAGCCATCGCCTCCAAGCGACCGTGGCTCGACACCCTGGGTTGTGAAAGCGCACGTGGGCTTCGCCAGAGTCCTGCCGTTCAGCAGCATACGCAGAGGCACGAGGCGCGCGGAGATCGTGTCGCCCACTGCGCTTACCTCGCCGTTGATTTTCGCATATGGCTTGACCATGGAGAACGTCTTGCGAGGCCACGCTCCGATCCTGTGCCCACCCACAAGTGCGTACAGCCAATTATTATCGCCGCGGAGTGCACTGCGCATGTTGACCGGCAGGGCACCCGAAAACTGCGATACTGCGCTTGGTGTCCGGCGTGAGTCGCTGTTGTAAACCCTGATAACGTCCCGGCATTCGGATAGCCGCGCGAGAGGCCGACGCCGACGGACGCGCCGAGCTGATTGCGGCCGAGCAGCAGAATACTCACGAAGGTCCACGATGTATTTCCCGGCGCAGGCTTGAACGTAATTTCGTACGCAAGATCGAACGCACCGCTGAAGTCGCCCGGAACGTACACGGTCGCTTCACCATCCGTGGAAACGGCCTTAACTTTTCCAAAACCGAATGTCGGAAAAACTATTGCCAGAACGACGATAACCAACGAAAACGCGCACTTTCGCAGTCCGTACAGATATCGCCGCTCCAGCGGAAAGGCGATAAACCGGAGTTTCAACACAGGCTCATTACCTTACGACGTTTAATGGGCTCCTTACCGCTTTGCGTGCCATCGAATCGGTGCGGCGCAACTTGTCCGAGCCAAAAGACGCGCAAGCCCCGGAAACGACATCCGAGGCTTTCTGCAACGCGCGTTTGCGAACGGCTACGATTTGTTACAAATCGTGGTGGTGTGCGTTACGTGACCGTTCTTGCTTTTCCCCGTTGCAACGTCGCGCGTTTGCGTATCGCTCACTTTGGTCAGCGTGTCGCTTCCGCTCGAACCGTCCTGGGAAGCTACGAGCGTTGAGGTCAAGGTATTTCCATGCCATCCCGGTGTCATTGCGGCGGCATAGCCGGCGAAGTTATCAACGCTGATGGCGACCCAGCGATGGATCCGTGGGTTGTAGGTCATGTACGTATCGGTTCGAACGGCTTGCGTGCGGTATTTGTCAAAGGGCGGCGCGACGTCGTGCGTGACCATGTACGCGCCGTCGAGTGTCATCGTTGTCGTGGATGTGTCCGGCCGGTACTTTCCGCGAAGCATTGAATGGCAGTGCCACGTGCCAAGCAGGAAGTTCATCGAAGAAAAGTCGGGACGCGTTACGGGCACCGGTGTCGGAGCGGCCGCCGGCGCAGCAACAGAGAGCTGCGGCAGCGCCAATGACAACAGAACAGCGGCGCTTAGCAAAACGCCGAATAACGCAGGTTTATGCATAAACATCTCCTTCTTACTGGGTGGCTTCCTGGAGGCCGCTCGCTCCCCCTGCTCATAGGGATGCACACCGCTGGAAATGCGGCAAGCACGTCGGTGTCACCGTCGCAGTGCGCTGGTCGAGCATCACGATGAGCTCAGCGGAACCATCCGGAAACACGCGCTCGCGCGCGTGAGCGAGCGTCCCATCGAAATACCACACGTGCTGGACGAATCCATAAAGCCGCGACGTCCGCGCGGGAGACCAGCGCGCAGAGATCCATGAACCCAGCGGTGACTCTGCCCGCGCGACGCCCATGGCGGAGTCTCCCCCCGTGTCAACGTAGAGTGGTACCGGTAGCTTAGAAGTTCTTTATATTCCTTTAGTCGCAGCAGTAGGGCTGTGGATAGCGGGGATACTGTGGAGAACTTGGACCGATGTAGATCGCTGTGGGGGCGAGAAAAGAACCACGTCGTGCAAACCTCAAACGGATCCGTGTCTACGGAGATTAAGGCGCCACAAAAACCGCAGCGCCGCCGCTTTTCGACCACCGACAAATTGCGCATCGTGCGTGAAGCCGATGCTTGCCCTGCGGGAACCGTTGGCGCCTTTCTTCGACGCGAAGGCATCTATTCATCGCAGCTTTATGCGTGGCGAAAGCAGCGCGATCAAGGTGAGCTTGATCCCGGGGCAACTCGTAAACGCGCGAAAGCCAAGAATGAAGCGCAAACGTTCGCGCGCCGAGTCGATGAACTCGAGCGCGAGAACCGCAAATTGAAGCGAAAACTTGCGCGGGCTGAACTGATCAGCGATATTCAAAAAAAAACTGCGGGGCTCATGGGAATCGAACTCACGAGCCCCGAGATGAACGAGAGCGCCGAATGAGCGCCGCGCTGAACTCGCACAAGATATGCCCGAACGAACGCTTTGCACGGCGCTGGACGTCAGCCGTTCGACTTTGCGCCGGCGTCGCCAAGGCATCGTAGCGGGTTCGGGACCGGTCAAACGCCGGAGTACGCCGCGCAGAGCGCTTAGTGAACAAGAACGCGCGCAAGTACTGGCGTTGTTGCATAGCGAGCGGTTCACGGATGTTGCCCCGGCAAGCGTTTACGCGACCTTGCTCGACGAGAACCTTTACGTGTGTTCGGTTAGTACGATGTACCGGTTGCTGCGCACCAACGACGAAGTGCGCGAACGCCGCCGAATCGCGCGGCATCCCGAATATGAGAAGCCGGAACTGATGGCAACCGCACCGCGCCAAGTCTTTTCGTGGGACATCACCAAATTGCGCGGACCGCATAAAGGTGAATGGCTCGCGCTCCTGGTGATGCTGGATATCTTTAGCCGATTCATCGTCGGGTGGATGCTCGTACGTCGCGCCAACGCCGAACTTGCCTCGCATTCCATCGCGCAAACGCTGGAGCGCGAAGGCATCAAACCCGGCCAGGCGGTCGTGCACGCCGATCGCGGCGCCGAAATGACGGCGCAGCCAGTGTGCTTTCTGCTCGATACACTCGGTGTGACTCGCTCGCATAGTCGGCCGCACGTGAGCGACGATAACCCCTATTCCGAATCCCAATTCAAAACGTTGAAATATCGCCGCGACTTTCCCGACCGCTTTGCATCCTACGAACACGCTCAGGCGTTCATGGCCGAATTCGTGCCGTGGTACAACGAGCAACACCGGCACTCGGGAATTGCAATGCTGACCCCGGCCAGCGTGCATCACGGCCATGCCGATCGGGTTCTCGCAACCAGACATCATGTCTTAAAGACCGCATACGAAAACCATCCGGAACGTTTCGTCCGAGGCGAACCTAAGCGAGCGGTATTACCGAGCACCGTGTGAATAAATCCGCCGGTTCATGACGAAACCGCGGCGTAAGGACTCACGCGGATCAAGTGTCTACCGGTACCAACCTACTTGACAAATTCCGGCCATCTACAACGCTTCCGGTGCTTCGAGGGGCTACACATGGAGCGCCGCCGATGACTCCAGGGGGAACACCGTTCGCTGTGTGTGAAAGGCGTCCTAGCGCTTCTCCGTTAAGCGCTGGAGGTTTTTGTTCTATGAAGCAAGGCTCTCGTCTGACGCCCGCGATCGCGCGATGTGCGGCAATCGCTGCGGTTGCCATACTTGCCTGCGCGATGGGAGCGCACGCTGCGCCGCAGCCACGGAGCACCGCCGCTCTTAGAGCCGCTCTGCAACGGGACCTCAGCGCCTATATCAAGGAACGAGGCGCCAAAGAACACCTCTCGTCACTTTCGCTTTCCGTGAGCCGCAGCGCAGGCCAACCCACGATGAACGTGGTCGCCGGCACGACGCAATACCATGCAGGCCGACCGGTGACGCCTACAAGCTTGTATCAAATTGGAAGTAATACCAAGGCGTTTACCGCCGTTGCAATTTTGCAGTTAGAGGCACAAGGGCGACTGTCTATCGACAAGCCCATCGGCGACTATCTCCCGCAGTATCCTGCCTACGCGAAGCTCACCTTACGGCAGCTTCTGAGCATGACCGGCGGGCTCGAATCCTACGATAACACGCCGCAGTGGGAGCGCTTGTACGTCAAAAACCCAATGGCGTACATGTCGGCCGATAGGCTGATCCGGCTCGTGTATCCTGCGATAAAGTATCGACCGGGCTCCAAGTATTACTATTCGAACACAGGCTACTTGCTGGCTCAAGAAATTGTCGCCGCTCGGAGTAAGAGTCGAAGCTTCGATGCCGAGATGGCGCGAATTATCCGCAGCGTCGGTCTCAACAACACCTTTTATTCGTCAAATTTTTATCCGCCGGCGATCGCTCGAAGAGTCGTTGCAGGCTATTACGAGAACAACGATCCCGGCTTTGGTACGTTCATCGGCAGGGATATGAGCCGGGACAGCTTGTCGTGGGCGCAAGGCGCGGGAGCAATCGTGTCCAATCCGCAAGACTTAACGGCGTGGTCGCGCGCGCTCTACCAAGGCTCCGCGCTGTTGCCTGCCAAACAGAAACGAGAATTGTTGTCGATGATCTCCCTGAAGACGGCCAAGCCCCTCGCAGCTGCGACCGCGCGTGACCCGGCAGGATTCGGACTGGGCGTCGCCCAGCGATTCGATCCGAAGCTTGGCACGTTTTGGTTCTATCAGGGCGAAACACTCGGTTTCCGGGCTGCGCACCTGTATTTTCCGAACTCGGGTCTGGTCGTGTCGCTCTTTGCAAACAGCAGGCCGACGGAATCGAACAGCAAGTTGCCATCGCTGTTTTCAACGATCTATACGACAATTAATACGGCTGGCCGTCGATAGCGCAGCAGGACTAATGGAAACCTTTAGTAGGTTGCATACATTGAGTGTGAAAAGACTTTTCCCGTACATTATTATAGCAGCGACGTTCATGGCGCTTGTCGCGAACTCAACGCCGAGGATCGCTTCGGGACGCACGACGCCGGCGGCAGTGCCGGCAGACATCCGCAGCATCCTTGCCAAGCCGGAATACAAAAATTCGACGTGGGGTTTACGCGTACAGGACGCCTCAAAGGTCCTCATCGACCTTCATCCGGAGCAAAAATTTTTCATCGGCTCGGTCCGAAAAGTCTTCAGCGTCGGCCAGCTGCTCGATGCCGTTGGGGCCGATCATCGGTACAACACTCCCGTATACCGCACCGGCGGCGTCAGCGGCGGCATACTGCATGGCAACCTCATCATCGTCGCCTCGGGCGATCTGACGATGGGCGGGCGCACGATGCCGGACGGCTCGATTGCGGTCAGCGACTGGGACCACAACGAGGCCGACAGTCTCGGCAACGCAATTCTGACCAAGCCGCATCCGCTTGCCGGTTACGAACGGCTGGCGCGCGCCGTCAAAGCCGCCGGCATTCGCCGCATCGACGGCGAGGTCATCGTCGACGATCGCCTGTTCCAACCGTTCAACTTTCGGGGACAATTCGACGTGCGCCCAATCTTCGTCAACGATGACGTCGTCGATCTGACCGTCTCGCCGGGCGCCAACGCCACCGTCACGCACCGGCCCGTTTCCGCCGCGCTCACCATCAACAACCATCTGCGAAAAGGCGCGCCGCAATCCAAAGACACGCTCAAGATCGATCCGCAGTACCCCAAGTGCATCGGTGTTCCGGGTTGCACCACGACGATCCAAGGTTCGCTACCGATCGACTTTACGCCGCCGCTGACCGGCACCAACACGCTCGTGCAAACCGTGCGCATCACACAGCCGTCGAACTACGCGCGCACGGTCTTCATCGAATCGCTGCGCAAGGCCGGAGTAACCGTCAGCGCTCCAACGGTAGCACAGAATCCGACCAAACTGTTACCGTCCAGCGCCGCGTACAGCCCAGGGAATCAAGTCGCGATGCTGCGCGGAATGACGTACGGGCAAGACGCGAAGCTCATCCTAAAGATCAGCTATAACATGGGGGCGGACACGAGCCTTGTGCTTTTCGGCCTCACGCGCGGTGTGAACAGCATGCCGGCTGCGCTCGCGCTCGAACGTAAGAATCTGGCAGCGCGCTTTGGTATCCTGGCCACGGACTATCACTTCGTCGATGGCAGCGGAGGGGGAGATACCACTGCTACCAACGGGGCCGTTACGCGGATGCTGCAACAAATGCAGCGGCGTCCCGCGTTCGCTACTTTGTATGCTGACCTGCCGATTCTTGCCGTTGACGGTTCGCTGGCCTCAATCAAAGATTTTGAAAAAGATCCACAGCTGGCCGGGGCGGCGGGCCAGGTTCACGCCAAGACCGGCACCTACGTTGGCGCTTCTGCCTCAGGACGCCCCGTGCTCAAAGGCCAGGCCTTCGGCGGCTACATCACCACCAAAAGCGGCAAACACCTCATTTACCAGCTCGTCGTCAACAATGTGCCGATGAGTTCGATTGCTGACCTTATCCGCGTTTTCCAAGATGAAGGCACGATCTCCGCAATGCTGTGGCGGGACTACTAAAAACGGAGTCTGAAGCCCTAGCCCCTGGGAGCATGTTACGCCGGAAAGTCATCGTGCTACCGCTACTTTTCGGAAAAAGCGCGACGCTGGTGGCACATTCCAGGGCACGAACTCTTGCCGACAACGCGACGGATATTGTCGGTTAACGCGAGTCCACGCTGGAGCATTGCCATGATGATCCGGACGTAGAGAAAGAGCCCGACGGATTTCGCCGGGCTCTTGATTTGAGCGATTCTTCGATTGCAGGCACTTTGTGCGCTCCGCTCAGGATGATACTACGCTGCGCATGCGAGGTGTTTATTGCACCCTATCTCATCCCTCAGTTACCGAGACGGCGGTTCGACTGGATGCAGGTACTTTGCCAAGAAGGTTCCCGCCGCGCGGTACTGCTCGACGAGGTGTGCCCATACGGAGTTCTCGTGGGTTTCGTTCGGGAACACTTGCGTCTCGACCGTGACGCCTTGAGCCTGCAGCTTCGTTGCCAGATCGACGCTCTGTGAAAACGGCACGTTGCGATCGTCGTCACCCTGCTCGATGAACACCGGCGACTTCCAAGTTTTCAAATATCCCTCGGCCGTCGACATCGTTGCGATGTGACGTTGATTCGGCGTACCGACGGTTTTGCCGTAGTCGTGATCGAAATCCGTCGCCCAATCGTGCACGCCGGCGAAATCGGCACCAACTTTGAAGATATCGGAGTTTTTTGCAAGCGCGAGAGCCGTTAGCAGACCACCGTAGGAGAGGCCGTAGATTCCGATCCGATTCGGGTCGATGCGGTGCTGTTTCTGGAGCCACTTAGCGCCTGCGAGCACGTCGTTGTACTCAGAGCCGCCGTGCCACGCGGCGTTTGGCGGATTGCGAAACTTGTAGCCGTACATGATCCCCAGTCTATAGTTGATGGAGAGTACCGCGAACCCCTTATTCACAAGATACTGGTTCATCTCGTAGAGATGCGTATAGGGCTCCATGTAGTGGAAGCCCCCGAGCATTTGACGCGGCGGGCCGCCGTGGTCGAAGACGATCGCCGGCACCTTCCCGGTGGAACGGCGCGGCAGGAAATACTGCGCGTGGATCGTGTAGCCGTCCGGAGTCCGGTAGGTGATGAGCTGCGGCTTTACCATTTGCGTTGACGGATAATTCGCCGGCGTCGGTACTGCAGTGAGCGTCTTCGGTGGATTGCCGGCGATCGTCACTTGCGGCGGATTCGCGTAACCACCGTCGATGTACGCGAAGCCCGCGTTTGCGAGCGGTGTCGGATACCACTGGTTGTCCGGTCCCGACGTTAGCTGCTTCGGTGTGCCGTCGAGCCCCACGCTCCAGATGTGGCGCACGTCGAGATCGCCTTCGTTCGAGGCGATCAGGAGCTTCGTGTCATCGAGCGTCGGTGCAACTGTTTCAACCTCGTAACCGCCGGTCGTCAGACGCTTGGCCGCGCCACCGTTCGCGGAGATGGCGTAGATGTGTTGCCACCCGTCGCCCTCCCACGGAAATGCAATTTGATCGTCTTTGAGCCACCAGAGCTGCGCTGCGCTCATCGTCGGATAGAACTCGTCCCCCATCGCCTTGCGCGCGCTCCAGACCTTATGCGCGTTGCCGCTATTCGCGTTCGCAACCCAAACCGACCACGGAAACGCCGCGTTACTGCCACCGCTGAAGCTCGCACTGTCGTAGACCGTCTCGCCTATCTTCGCTCCAGGTGAGCGCACGAAGGCGACGTGCGAGCCGTCCGGCGACCATGCCGGGGACGAGTCGTTCGTAAAGGCCGGCGTCGCATAGACGTACGATTTTTTCTCGGGCGTGTAGATCACGACAAACGCGTGATCGCCGCGCGAATTCGTAAAGGCGATCTTCGTTCCGTCGGGCGACCATGCAACGTCGCCAACCGCTCCGCGAATCGGAAGCATTTCCGGATTTCCGGCCGTGAACGCACCGTTTGCCACTTTCGAAAACGTTACGACGCCGAGCTGTCCCTGTGAAGTCGTGAACGCCACCGCGTTGCCTTTAGGCGCCACAAAGGCAGCGTTACTGCCTTCGGCGAGCTTTACCGGTTCTCCACCGGCAATCGGTACGACGTAGAGCGTGCGCTTCGCCGGCGGAATCAGCGAGAGCGGATTTGCGTTCTCGCCGGTTCCTTCGTCCCCGGCGTTCCCACGAAAATAGATTACCGCATCGTTCCCCGCAGTCACCGCCGGAGAGAAAACGTCTTGGCCGTCGTCTTGTGTGTAATGCGTCAGCGCGTGAACCGTGCCGCCGGCATTCGTATAAAGATTTCGGACACCGCTCGCGTCGACTTTCCATACGAGCAGGGTGCCGTCAAACGAGGCGGCGAGAGCATCCGGAAACGGTGCGGCGAGAACGTCCGCAACGTCGAATGCGAGCGCGCCAACAGGCAGTGTGGCGGCAGCAAACGATAGCACCCAGAAGGCGGCAAGGAGACGAAATATCATCAAACTCTCCAAAATTCTGTCATGCCCCCCTTAGGCCATCCTCGTGCACTTCCCTCCACGAACCGTTGCGTGACGCGCATCCCGCTCCTTCGACTGCGCGCACGTTGTGCGCTCCGCTCAGGATGACAACGTTAGAGCGCTAAAACGTTAGAACTCATAGAGCAGGCCCCAAGTTTATAGGCCCTCCTTCCAGAATTAGCCACAGTGCTCCACGCGTTTGTAAAGCGCTAGCTCACGCCGCCGCGGGACCAGGCTGGGGTTGCACCAGTTCGCGTGAAGGTTCGCCGACGCTATTGCGCTCTTCTGCGAGACAGTAGTCGCGCGACACTCGCTTCATATTATGTGCGCATTGCCAAAGCGCAAGAAACGCCCCGGAAACACAGGGCGTTTCTTGCATAATGTTGTTCGCATCAAAATTACATTTCGACTTTTACGCGAAATTGTTCCTAACTCACGCTTTTTAGCGAGTTACCGTGAGACATCACTAGAACGGCGTTGTCTCACGTTTTAGGCTCATTTCACCCTAACTGGCCGTTTTCGTCGGATTTTCACCTTAACTCGACGCCGTCAGACCGTTTCGTACGACAATCGCACAGCGTCCTCGCCGACCTGATCGGTGGTAATAAGGCGGAGACTCGGACGAATGCCTGCAAAGTATGGTTTTCCTGCGCCAAGCACAACTGGGCGAACGTAAAGGTGATACTCATCGATCAGGCCCATTTTGGTTAGGCTCGCGGCCAAATCGGGACCCGCGACGGCGATGTTGCCGTCGATTTCGGACTTCAAATTTCTTACGAATGCCTCAATATCGCGAACGACGAGCGAGGCGTTTGGCCCGACTGATTTCAGCGAACCCGACACGACCCATTTTGGATGCGCTCGCCATGCCGATGCAAAGTCATGCTCTAGCGCGGTCCACTCCGCGTGATCTTCGTCCCAATAGCGCAAGAGTTCGTATACGCGACGGCCGTAGATGCCTCCGGCCAAACTCTGCTCATGCTCTACGAAATGACCAAAAAGAGCCGGGCCGGGCGGACCGAATAAAGCGCCATCGGCACTCGCGACATATCCGTCGAGCGATTGCGTCATTGCAAAAATCAGTTTCGCCATACACGCACGTTCGAGGCCAGTTGTGCGAAACCGCCTCACAGCAAAAAAAGGAGAGCCCGGCGTGATTTCGCCGGGCTTCTCGTACATACCGTCCTTCGACTGCGCGCACTTCGTGCGCTCCGCTCAGGATGACAAACTAAAACGTCAGAACGTCAGAACGTCAAAACGGTCAGAACGTTAGAACGTTAGAACGTTAGAACGGGATCTCTTCTTCCAAGCCGTCTTCCATGCGCCCGACGCCACCTGCAGCAACCGGCGTTCCGTTAAAGGAATCGCCGCTCTCTTGTCGATCGCGCGGCGAATCGAGCATCTGCATCGTATTGATGACGATCTCGGTGGCTTTGCGCTTGTTGCCTTCCTTGTCGTCGTACGACCGGATGACCAAACGGCCTTCAACGAGCACGTTCATGCCCTTCTTGAGGTAGGTGTTGCACGTTTCCGCGAGCTTCTCCCAAGCAACGATGTCGGCGAAGAGCGTATCTTCGGGCTTCGCGTCGCGCTTGTTGGGGTTGACCGCAATGGAAAACTTGGTGACGCCCGCGCCCGAAGCGATGTAGCGGATTTCCGGATCGCGGACGACTCGCCCGACGAGAATGACTTTATTGAACGATCCTGCCATGGTGGTTACTCTTTCTTCTGCTTGCTGCTGTGGTGCGGGTTCGGATTGACTCTAGGACCGGCGCGTGCCAGGGGCCTGGCACTACGGCTGGGGGGCCGGCGCGGCTTTTTCAGCGAGGATCGCGTGCTTATCCAGTTTTATCAGCAGCGCCCGCATCACGTCCTCGTTCAGGCCGAGCTGGCGCTCCAGTTCATGGGCCGCGTCAGCCTCAGATCGAAACCGCATGACGGTGTAGATGCCCTCGCGCAGGTCGTTGATCTCGTACGCCAGGCGCTTCTTGCCCAATGTTTCAATCGCCAGGACCTCGCCGCCGTTGGCTTTGAGCAGGTCCGCGATTGCGGTCGTGCGCTCCCCGACCTCGTTTTCTTCCAGGTTCGGGCGCAAAATGAACGTGACTTCGTAATCGACAGCCATCTAAAATCCTCTACGGACGCCCTTTCGGACGGCCCCCCTTGCTCGGCGGGCAGAGCGATATGGCCGGGGGTGTCCCCGGGACCGCGATAGCATAACATAGGCCCCCGGGAGCGACAAGGCCTCCGCAAGCGCGGCTTGCCACACACTCTCAGCTCCTTCTAACCCATCTATGGGATGGTTTTGAATGCCTATGGGAACAGAGTCGTAACGGCATGTCGATAGCACGTTTTGCGGTGAGCCGCCGCGTCACTGTGGCGATGATTGCGACCGCGATCGTCGTGCTCGGTTTGTTCGCGTTTCCGCGCTTGCCCGTGGCACTGCTGCCGAGCTTTACGCCGCCGGTCGTCTCGGTTTCCGTCAGTCTACACGAACGTCGCGCCGCAGCAGATGGAAACGCTCATCACGCGTCCGATCGAAAACGCCGTCAGCCGCGTTGCCGGAATTCAGCAGATCAATTCGACGTCGTCCGAGGGAACGAGCACGGTCAACGCTCAGTTCTATTACGGAACCAACATCGACACGGCCGCAGTCGACGTGCAAGAGCAAATCTCTCGCATTTGGAGCACGCTGCCGAACGATCCGAATCTCTCTCAGCCGACCATCAACAAGTTCGATCCCAATCAGCTTCCGGTCGTGCGGCTGTACGCGACTGACAGCAACATGACGTTGCGCAACCTCGGAGACCTTTGGACCAACACGCTCTCCGACGAGTTCTCGAGCGTCGCCGGCGTTGCGTCGGTTTCGGTCAGCAACGATCAGACGCGCGCGATCATGATTCAGCCCAACGCCGACAAAATCGCCGGCTACGGCTTGACCATGAGCCAGATCGTCTCGCGCGTTGGCCAGGAGAATTTAAATCTGCCGGCCGGTATCGTGCAGATTGCCAACAAAGAATATCAGATTCAAGCCAACGAGCTCTTCCAGAACGCGCAGCAAGTCGGCAATATCATCGTCACGACGAAAAACGGCGCGCCCGTCTATTTGCACGATGTTGCAACGGTGACCGACTCTATCGAAGAGCAGCGGTCCTTCCAACGCTTGAACGGCACGCCGGCGCTCGGCGTCCAAATCATCGCGCAGCCTAATGCCAACGTCGTGCAGACTGCGACCGGCGTGTACGCGAAGATTGCGCAGATCGAAAAGCGCTATCCGGGCATGAAGATGGCCGTCGTTTTCGATCAAAAAGGCTTCATCACCGAGTCGGTCACCGCGCTCGAGCATACGGCGCTCTACGGGGCGATCCTCGCCATTTTGATCATCCTGCTCTTCTTGCACTCATGGCGTTCCACGCTGATCGTCGCAATATCGCTCCCAATCTCCGTCTTGGGCACGCTCTTTGCCGCCTACCTATTCGGCTATTCGCTCAACACGATGACGCTGGGCGGCCTCGCGCTGGCGGTGGGCCTCATCGTCGACGATGCGATCGTCGTCATCGAGAACATCTATAGGCACATGTCTCGAGGCCAGCACGTGCGCGATGCCGCCGAAAGCGCCGTTGCCGAGATTTTGACTGCGGTCCTGGCCTCGTCCATCACCGTCATCACGGTGTTCGTGCCGTTGCTGCTCATTCCGGGCTTGCAAGGCTTGATCTTCCAGCCATTCGCGCGGATGGTGATGGTCGCCGTCGGAATTTCGCTGCTCGTCGCGGTCACGACGGTACCGATGCTCTCAACCTTGCTGCTGCGCGATGAAAAGCCGCATACGAACGGGCATCACAAAGGCGCTTACGGACGCTTCGTAGCGAAGTTCGATCGCACGTACGAACGCTTTGCATCGTGGTATCGCAGAATTTTGGAATGGTCAATCGACCATCCGGGGCGCGTCTTTGCAGTGGCCGGGATTATCCTTATCGGCACGCTGCTTGCCCTCAAGATGGGGGCGGTGAGCACCGAACTGTTCCCCGCTTCAAACTCCCGCTTCGTGCGCTTCAATTTGCGCATGCCCAACGGAACGGCGCTCAACGTGATGAACGGCGTCGCGCAGGACATCGAGCATCGGATAGAACGCGACCCGCGGGTTGTGGATGTGGGCGCGCAAGTCGGCAGCCAAGGGTATCTCACGTCGACCGCGGTTTCAAATGTGGCCAATTTGGCCGTTACGCTCAAACCGGGCATCAGCAGCAGTTCGGCAGCGCAGTTCGTCACGCAGTGGCAGAACGTTTTGAACGGCAGCTCCGGCGGACGCCGAGCCGGCGCGGCACCACGCAAACCCAACCCGCAGTACGCCAAGTATCGTAAGATCTTCGGCAAGCCGATTCCGGGGTTGATGGTCTTCGGGCATACGATCGACATCATTCAGAGCGTCATCGCGCGCGGTCAAAATGCGCTGGACATTCAGATCTACGGTACGGATATGACGACGCTCTATAATATTGCGCAAAGCAAAGTTATTCCGCAGGCTGCAGCAAGTTCAGGGCATCACTCGTCCCGACACGAATATTACGCCCTCGCAGCCGCTGCTTAACGTTTCCGTCGACCGCACGCTCGCGGCGCAGTCGGGCTCTCGACGCAGTCTATCTCGCAAACGATCGATACTGCGACCAGCGGTACGATTGCATCGTATCTGCAAATCAACGGCACGCAATATCCGATCTTCGTGCAGTTGCCGCCCGATCAGCGGCGATCGCTGCAGACGATCGAGAACCTGCAGATTCCCGTCGTTCAAGGCGGCGGCTCGGGCAGCAGCGGAACCTCGGCTACAGGCGGCACGTCGGGAAATAGCGGCACATCCGGGACGGCGGCCGGGGCTTCGGGTGGACTGACGACGACGACCACCGCAACGCCGGGCCAAAGCTATTCCGTGCCGACGTTGCCCCTGGGCGAAGTGGCGACGATCACGACGGGCGCCGGCCCATCGCAGATTTCCCGTCAAAACAAGCAGCGCGAAATCGACATCGAAGCCGACCTCACGAACACTTCGCTCGGCGCAGCGGTGCAAGCGTCGACGCAAATCATGAATTCGATAGCGCTGCCCGCCGGATACTATTGGCAGTTCGGCCAATCCGTCACGCAGCAGAACGATACGTTCGGCAGCCTCGGGCTGATCGTGGTGCTTGCCATTCTGCTCATTTATATGCTGCTCGCCTCGCAATTCGAGTCGCTGTTGCATCCACTCGTGATCATGATGTCCGTGCCGCTCTCAATCGCCGGTGTCGTCGTGGCGCTGCTCGTCACCCATCGTGCCTTCGGACTGACGGCCTTCATCGGGCTCTTGATGCTGGTCGGCATCGTCGTCAAAAATGCCATTCTTGTGGTGGAGTTTACCAATCAGCTCCGGAACCGCGGCCTCTCCGCGCGCGAGGCGGTGCTGCAGGCGGCGCCGCTTCGGCTACGCCCCATTCTGATGACCACGCTCGCAACGGTCGGCGGCATGTTTCCGATCGCTGCGGGCATAGAAGCGGGCAGTTCGACGCAAGCGCCGCTCGGAACGGTGGTTATCGGCGGCCTGTTATGTTCGACGATGCTCTCGCTCATCGTCGTGCCGGCGCTCTATCTGTGGGTGACCGACCACGTGGAGCCGCGCATGCATCGCGGGCGCACGGTCGGAAACGGCCGCGTGCACGTGCTCGAAGCGCCGGTCGCGCATCCGGTCAATCCAACGCCGACGCACTAACGCACGAAAAAGTACGCGCTCATGCCGGCGCCCACACATAAGACGATCGACCGCGTGATGTTCGAAGGAACGCGTCGAAAGAAGCGCGCGCCGGCGTAACCGCCGATCATCGCAAACACCGCCATCACCAAGGCGATTCTCCAATCAATGACGCGTGCGATGACGAACGGCAGGATCGCGATCCCGTTGATGACGATCGACAAGACGTTCTTAACGCCGTTCATCGCGTTCATGTTGGGCAAACGTGAGAACGAGAGAATTGCGAGCATCAGGATGCCCATGCCGGCTCCAAAGTAACCGCCGTAGATCGCCACGCAGAACTGCGCGGCCAGCTGCCAGGGCGAATGCACGGCTCGCGGGGGATGTTTGCCCGTCAGCAGCGGGCTGAGCGCAAACACCCCCGTTGCAAAGAGCAGCAGCCACGGAATCAGCCGTTCGAAAATTCGCGGGGGCGTGTGGAGCAGCAGCACCGCGCCGCCCAGAGAGCCGATCAGTCTCACAACCATCGCCGGCACGATGACGGAACGATACGCGCGGATTTCTTCGCGGTAGCCGCGCGCGCTCGCGATGACGCCCAGCCACATCGCGGTGTTATTGGTAGCGTTTGCCGTAATTGCGGGAACGCCAGCGAACAGCAGCGCGGGAAAGGTGAGGAAGCTGCCGCCGCCCGCCACGCTGTTGATCGCTCCGCCGGCGAAGGCGGCGAGCACCAGCCACGGTGTCGTCAGGAAGACTTGGCTTCGCGCTTGGTAACGCGATACACGCGCCGCACGTCTTTGAGGGTTTCGAGCTTGCGCAGGATTCGATGCAGATGATCGAGATCGTGAATCTGCACCGTCAGGCTCACGAGCGCATGGCGATCGCGCTTGACGCGTGCCGTCACGGAACTGACCTGCGTCTTGAGTTCCGCGAAGACGGCCATCACGTCTTGCAGCAAGGCGGGACGATCGAGCGCTTCGATCTCCACGTCGACGGCGTGCGTGATCTCCGTTTTGCCGGCCCACGCCGCTTCGAGCATGCGTTCGGGCGTTGCCGTCATGTACGCGACGTTCGGACAGTCCGCGCGATGGACCGATACGCCTTTGCCGATGGTGACATAGCCGATAATCGGATCGCCGGGGACCGGACTGCAGCATTTGGAGAGGCGCACGAGCACGTCGTCCACGCCGGCGATCCGAATGCCGCTCGTTTTTCGGGCGACACGGCGCGAAACCGAGGGTGGACGCGTGATGGTTTGCAGATCGACGACGTTGTTGGCTTTGAGTTCGTCTTTGATGCGATTGGCAACCGACGGCGCCGAAGCATCGCCGAATCCGACTGCGGCAAACAAGTCCGTCGGCGTCGTATAGTTCATGCGATGCGCGATGCGCTCGATGATTTCTCCGCTCAACGTCGAGAAACTGGTGTGTTGGCGCGCCAGCTCTTTTTCGATCGCTTCTTGCCCCGCCAGCACGTTCTCTTCGCGCCGCTCCTTGCGGAACCACTGTTTGATCTTGTGCTTGGCGCCGTTCGTTTTTACGATGGCGATCCAGTCGAGCGACGGCCGTCCGCTGGACTTATTCACGAGAATCTCGCAGATGTCGCCGTTTTTGAGCGTGTAATCCAGGGGAGCGATCCGTCCGTTCACTCGCGCTCCCACGCAGTGGTTTCCAACGTCGGTGTGAACCGCGTAGGCAAAATCCAGCGGCGTGCCGCCGGCCGGCATGCTGAAGACGTCGCCGCGCGGTGAGAAGATGAAGACTTGCGAATCGAAGAGATCGAGTTTGAGGTTTTCCATGAACACGCGCGAATCGCGCATGTCCTTCTGCCATTCGAGCAGCGCGCGCAGCCACGAGAGCTTGTTCTCGAACTGGTCGGCCTTGCCGCCTTCCTTGTAGCGCCAGTGCGCCGCGATGCCGTACTCGCTGGTGCGATGCATTTCCCACGTGCGAATCTGGATCTCGAGCGGTTCTCCTTCCGGACCGACGACCGTCGTGTGCAGCGACTGATACATGTTGGGCTTGGGCATCGCGATGTAATCTTTGAAGCGCCCAGGCAGCGGCGTCCACATCGAGTGCACCGTACCGAGCGCCGCATAGCAGTCCTTGACCGAATCAACGATGATGCGAATCGCGGTCAGATCGTAAATCGTCGCAAAATCGCGGCCCTTTTTCATCTTCGCATAGATCGAATAGAAGTGTTTGGGGCGTCCTTGGATCTCGGCGTTTACGGCGATCTGCTTAAATTCTTCGCCCAGCCGTTCGATCACCGTTTGAACGCCGCTCTCACGCTCCTTGCGCGTCTTGGCCACGCGTTCGACGATCTCGCGATACGGCTCCGGATCGATGTAGCGCAGGCAGAGATCTTCCATCTCCCACTTGATCTTCCAGATGCCCAGCCGGTGCGCGATCGGCGTGTAGATGTCCAGCGTCTCGCGCGCGATGGCTTGCTGCTTGGCCCCGGCGAGGCTGCCCAAGGTCCGCATGTTGTGCAGGCGGTCCGCCAGTTTGATGATGATCACGCGAATGTCCTTGGCCATCGCCATGAACATCTTGCGAAGATTCTCGACCTGCGCTTCTTCTTTGGACTGATACGGAATGCGCGTGAGCTTGGTAACGCCGTCGACCAGCGATGCGATTTCCTCTCCGAAAGCCGCAGCGACTTGTTCGGTGGTGATGCTGGTGTCTTCCACGACGTCGTGCAGCAGGGCCGCCGCGACGGTCTGGCGGTCCATTTCCAAATCCGCTAGGATTCCCGCAACGGCGAGCGGGTGTTCGATGTAGGACTCGCCGGAGACGCGGCGCTGCCCGTCGTGCGCGTGATCGGCCATCTCGTACACGCGCGTAAGCCACGATTCGTCGAGCGACGGATCGTAGGCCTGAAGTTTTTGGGTCAGCTCCGCAATGGTCATGTCTTCCATATATACTGCCACATCGGGGCGCGGCATGGCAAAGACTAAGTCGGGATTGCGGTTCGCGCGACGCTACTCGAAGAAGATGAGACCGACTTTTCCGTCGGGATCCATCGAGAAAACCATCTGGATCGACCCGTTCGCGCAGATCATCCGATAGACGAAGAGATTGACGCCCTTGGCCGCGCTGATGCCCTGGAAGTCCGCTCGCTGCAGGCCGCCCAGATTAGCCAGCGTCTTCGTCCCCTTGTCCATGAGATCGTCCGAGAGTTCGGAGTTAACCCGGTCGGAGTACAGATCGCGATTTACCGTGCCGTTTTGCCACGCCAAAAACTGCTGCACCGCAAATTTGTGAATTTTCGGATCGTCCGGAGCGGGCTTGGGCGGCGGAATGGGCGGACTGCTCGCCGTCGCGCTGGGGGCCGCGCTGGGGGTTTCCTGCGCGCATGCGAGCGTGGGATAGAACGCGCACGCGGCGGCGAAAACTGCCGCTAGCGCGGCACAGAGAAGCAGACGCATCGATTGGTTCCTAATAAGGTCCCCTTAGTACTGTATGAACGTAGTAACGTCCACGCCCGCCAAAGCGTCGCGGCCGTGGAGCGCTTTAGCTCGATCAAAAACGCGTAGCCCTCTACTCGCGCACCTAAGCGCTCGAGCAAGCGGCGTGTCGCTGCCGCAGTGCCGCCGGTCGCCAGCAAATCGTCCACTACCAAGACACGATCGCCGTTGCCGAGCGCATCTGCATGGATCTCCAGTGAATTGGTGCCGTACTCCAGCGCGTACGATTCACTCAGCTTGCTGTACGGCAGCTTTCCGGGTTTACGCACCGGCACGAATCCCGCGCCGATGGCATACGCAAGCGGCGCGCCGAGCATGTATCCGCGTGCTTCGACGCCGACGACGTAGTCGATCTCGCGCCCTCTGAATGCGCTCACGAAGAGATCGACGGCGGCCTTAAAGCCTTGCTTGTCCTTGAGAAGTGGAGTAATGTCACGGAAAAGGATCCCGGGAAGCGGAAAATCCGGGATTGCTCGTATGTAGCTCTGCACGTCCACGGGGCAGAGGCATTCTTGGGAACGCGCCACGCGGCCTTTTCGTTTCCCGTGGGGAGATCTGCAGAGCGAAGAAAGGACGTTTATGAAGCACAGAGTCCTGGCCGCCGCACTGGTAGCGGCGATGGGTCTGGGCGCAAGCGCACCCGCTCTGGCCGACGGCAAAGCCAGCACCCGCAACATCATTCTCTTCGGTACCGCCGCCGGCGTCGCAGTCACGAGTTACAATCACAAGCTTCGCGAAAAGCGCGCCGAGCAGCAAGAAGTCAACCGCCGCCAAAGCGCCTATCGCGATTGGTACTATAAAAAATTCGGCTATTATCCGACGCAAGAGCAATTCGATCAGTGGTACAGGCAGGCGTACGGAGTAAGCCCGCAACAGCCGTAAGGCGCGGGTGAGCGCAAAACACGCGAACCGTCGAGAGCCATCCGCGCGTCGCGGGTGGCTCTCGTCGTTCTTTGCCGAAGATCCTGGGAATCCCACACCCGCCGATCGTCGCAGGTTGCTTTTAGCATTGGCGATTGCGGTCGCGGTGCACGAGATTATCGCCGGCATTTTTCCGTGGCGCCAAGAAACCATTCCCAAGACACCTGTTGAAACGATCACGATCGCCCGGCTAACGCGCATCGAACACCGCGCGCGGCCGACGCCCAAACCAACGCCTACGCCGCGACCGGTCGTTCGCACGAAAGTGATCGCACAAACTCACGTCAAACCGCGCGTCGTCAATCCAGGGCGCCCCTCGCAGCACCACAAGATCAGACGCATTGCTTCCGCGCGGCCGTTGGCACGCACGCGGCATCATCGACGGCCCGCCGTTCAAGTCCCCGTCGGCGGCCACGGCGCAGGAACGGGGACGACGACACAAGCGGGCTCGGGCGGACCAGGTTCGAGCGGCACCGGAACAGGTGAAAGCGGCGCAGGCACGGGGACCGGCGGCGCGCCCGCAGCGCACGAACCTTGCGGCTACGTCGATTTCGAGCCGACGCAGCAAGCGCGCGTCGATCAGGCTACGGGACGAGTTTGGGAATACGTCACCATTGCCGTGCATTTTCCCGATGGAAGCGCGCAATCGTTTCCCTTGGATTACCCGTTCTACTATCCCACCGAAGCGCAGGATCCGTTCTTAAAAGGCCACGATAACATCCCGGCCACGTTCCAGTTTCCACCGCCCAACCAGCGCGCGAACGAACCGGCATTGGTTCAATACGTCATGCAGCACACCAGCAGCGATGGGTACACGTTGCTGCACGACTGTCCGAAGAGCTCCTGAACGCGCGGCGCGCCGGCCAACGAACTACGCATTTCCGTGAGGCTTGGAGGATTGCCGGCGCATGAACTCCGCCGTCTTGTAAAACCGGTAGTCGGTGTAGTCCGCTTCGGCTCGCTCGCGCGCCCAGAAGAGCCAGCCGTGGCCAACGGCGTGCGCGCGAATGCTCGTGGGGACCGTGTACTGGCCGACCGTCGTGTAGCGGAGCTCGATCGCGACGGTCATGTTGGAGTTCCCCGTATCGATCACGTTGCCGTCGACGGCGATCGGCCGAAGCGATTGCGGATCGACGTAAAGCTCGGTAATGCCGGCGTCGCCATTGCAGGTGGGCTGCAGCTCGAAGCGCACCGCAGGCTGGCCGTTCCAGCGTGTTTGATTCTCGCTCCTGGGTACGTAGCAGCGCGGCTCGAAGAACCGGTGTTCGGCAAATGGGTTGTCGCCATTACCGTTATTCGATTCGATCACGTGCGCGTTCGCCGGAGGCACGCCGCTGACGATCGCTCCGTCCGAGGTGCGCACGTAGATGCGCTGCGGTGCCTCCCTATCGCGGTCGAGACCGCGTGCCGAGGCCGCCTCGACGAACGAGACATAGGCGGGAAGCCGCGCGCGATCGATGTAGGCCACGGCGCGGGCATAATCGGCTGCCGCCGTCATGTCCGGACTACGCAGCGTCTAAGCGCGCATCGAGCGAGATGGACGTGCCGGCCAGCGCTCGCGAAACCGGGCACGTTTCCTTTGCGGTGTTGGCGATGCGCTGAAATTCCGCATCGTCGATGTTGGGAACTGTGCCATGCGTTTGCAGCTGAATCGTCGTTATCTTGAAGCCGCCGTCTTGGGAAACGATGGTGACCGCAGCCGAGGTTTCCAGCGAGGTTGCCGGTTTACCGGCGCCCTTGAGCGCCGCGGCCAGCGCCATCGTGAAACAGCCGGCATGCGCCGCGCCGATCAACTCTTCAGGATTCGTGCCGCGCTCGTCGCCGAATCGCGTACCGAACGAATATGGAAGATCGAAGGCGCCGCTCTCGACCGCGACTTTTCCCTTGCCGCTTTTGAGTCCGCCGGTCCATTGAGCCGATGCTTTACGTATCACGGTCTGTCTATCTCCTTTACAAGTGAAGTAGGACTCTTCACTATCGAAGCGTGCGCTCCCACCACTCGAGCATTTTACGATCCAGATTGCGCTGCGCAGCAATGCCGGAAACGCCGTGCCGAGCGCCCGGATACAAAAAGTAGTCGACTTGCTTTCCTGCCGCGATAAAGGCGCGAAGCAGCGCGATTGAGTTCATCAGGTGCACGTTGTCGTCCGAGCTTCCTTGTATGATGAGCAACCGGGAAACGAGTCGATTCGCCGAGGGAAGCACCGACGTGTCTTCGTACGCGCGCTTTTCGCGATTCGGCATGCCCATGTATCGTTCGGTGTAGGCGGAATCATAGAATCGCCAGTCGGCGGGCGGCGCGCCGGCGATCCCGCTGCGGAATACACGCGGTGCATGCGTAAGCGTGAACGCGGTGAGATAACCGCCGTAGCTCCAGCCGGTCAGTCCGAGCCGCGCAGCATTTACATACGGCTGCTCCTTGAGCCACGCAACGCCGGCGAGCTGGCCCGCCATCGCGATTTCACCCATGCGCTCGCAAAATAGACGCGCGTTGGCGGCGCGATCGTTGTTCGACGCGGGTCCATCAATGGTGAAAACCAAGAACCCGTGCTGCGCAAGCAAGAACGGGAACAAGCCCTGCCAGCTGTCGCTCGTAGGCAATCCCCAGCTCACCGGTAGCGGTCCGCCGTACGCTTGCACGACGACCGCGTATTTTTTGGACGGATCGAAATCGACCGGAACCGTCAACTGCGCGTCGAGCGGCCCCCACTTCGATGGAATTTCCAGCCGCCGAGTGGTTCCCAGATTGAAACGCTTCAGCGAGGGCGTCGTGAACAGCGTGGCGGCTCGCGGCGAGTCCAACTCGCGCCGCAGTATCGCCGGCGGTTCGGCGAACGAGGAAAACGCGTCGATGTAGGCATCGCCGCCGTCGCGCGGCATCGTGATGACGTGCGAGCCGGCGGACGGCGTCAGATTGCGCGCCGCTCCACCCTTCAATGGAATTGCCAGCAGCGTACGGTCCCGCCGCGTCGGTTCAAACGCGCCGACGTATGCGAGGCCGCGGCGTTCATCCGCACGATATATTTCCGTGACGGGGTATGCGCCGCTCAGGCGACGCGCGATGCCGCTTTTCGCATTCACCCGATAGAGCGCCTGAACGCCGTCGCGTTCGGAAAGCCACAGAAAGCTGCGGCCATCGTGTAAAAAAAGCGGCGGGTCCTGCACGTCGACGAAGTGCGGATCCGATTCACGCAAGATGACTCGTGACACGCCGGATTTTCTCGGAAACGCCTCCAAACGCAAATGCCGTTGCGCACGATCCAAAATTTCGTCGACGACGGCGCTGCCGTCCGGCGTCCAAGTGAACGACAGCACATACTCGTCGCGCGCGGCCCCGTCGTAGAGCGTGCGCGAGTTTTGCGTACGCACGTCGACTTCGTGCAGAGCAACGCTTGGGTTCACGCCTCCGGCCAGCGGATACCGCTGAATTTCAACGGTGTTGATCTTCGGCAGATAGTCTTCGATCGGAAAACCGGTGACGTGCGATTCGTCGAATGATAGGTACGCGATCGTCTTTGCGTCCGGCGACCAGCGGTATGCGTGCTGAACGCCCATTTCTTCGCTGTACAGCCAATCGGGATCGCCGTTGATGCGTGTCGTCGTTCCGCCGGCAGTAAGCCGCGTGACACGATGCCGGCCCACGTCGAAAACGTAGAGGTCGTTGTCGCGTACGTATGCGAGTTGCCGTCCATCCGGCGACCACTGCGGGTCGTCCGCGCCATCCGTGATGCGGACGTCGTCACCGCCGTTCGCATTTGCAATTTTGAGCGTCGTACCGTCGAGGAGCGCAAGCTTTCTGCCGTCGTGGCTCCAAGCGATCTGCGCGATTGCCCGCGAGCGCGACCCGCGCGTTTGCGATTTTGCGGCGAACAACTCGCGGTCGCTTCCGGTTCGCATGTCGTGCACGCGCAAGATCGGCGGATCTTTTTCGCGGGCTGCGCGAACGTCATACACGTAGCGCGATCCGTCGGGCGACCACGAAAACGAAAACGGCGGCGACCCTGAAACGGGATGCTGCGATACGATATCTTCAACACTTAGTTTTTCGCGTGCCGGCTGAGCGGTGGAAGAAAGATAGAGCGCCGCCGCCAGGGATACGAGCATGCACAGGCCGTTCTGTAGCGTCGTGCGTCGAAGCCTCTAAGGGCATGGGTCGCCCGCATTGCCGCCGAACTGCCCAACATGGCTGATGCCCGCTACGCTGTGATTTTGGAGCCCGACGAGGATGCCTTCCAAGTAATAGTGCCGGCGTTTCCCGAGATTCACACCTTCGGTGAAAGCGTGCAGGACGCGCTCGAAATGGCTCGCGATGCCATCGAACTGTCGATTACCTGTCGTCTCGATGAGGGCGTGGACGTTCCTCCGCCCGATGCAGACACGGCGCGGCTTGAATCGGTCGCGGTGCGGCCGCCTGCAGCGTAAATCCATAGGCCTCGGCCGATGAGCAATCTACCGCAGGTCAGACCGGATCGGCTGGTCCGCGCGATCGCGCGCGCCGATTTTCGCGTTGTTCGTCAGACAGGTTCGCATTGTTTTATGCGACACGCAGACGGCCGTTTAATTAACATTCCGACATGGCCGTCGCGACGTTCCAGCCGGAACGTTACGCGCGATTCTTGCGGACGCAAAGATGAGCATCGACGAGCTGCGAAATCTACTTTAGCAATGAGGGCCAATCGACCTTACTTGAGCGGTCGAAACATGTGCGTCGGAATTCCGGCAAACGCCGGATCGCCGCACTGCCAGAGCAAGAATGAATATTCGTCGGTGAGCAGTTGCTCGCTCTGGGTGCGCGAGGCGGCGAGAAATCCATGGCCGGCATCATAGTCAACGCGCAGCAGAATCGGCCGGCCGCTGGTCGTGGCCTGTTGCAGGCGAGCCGTGAACTTCGCCAGTTCCCACGACGAGACGCGCGGATCGTTGTACCCGGTAATGAGCATGACTGCCGGGTACTGCGTTCCATTCACCACATGGTGATACGCGTCCATCGCGTAGAGCGCTTTGAATCCGGTTTCATTTTTGACCGTGCCGAATTCGGGAATGTTCGGCGGTCCGTTCGGAGTGAATTCCGATCGCAGCGCGTTGCTGACGCCGACGACGTCGAGCGCTGCCGCAAAGAGATCCGGACGCGCCGTAATCGCGCGGCCGATGGTAATACCCCCGGCGCTGGTTCCTTCTCCGGCCAGGTGTGACTTGCTCGTATAGTGATGCTGCACGAGCCATTCCCCGCACGCGATAAAGTCTTCCCACGTGTGCGGTTTGGTGGAAATCATGCCTGCTCGGTGCCATGCTTCCCCATACCAGCCGCTGCCGCGAGGATGACAGACGGCGTACACGCCGCCGCGTTGAAGCCATGCAACGCGCGTCGCACTGAATGACGGCTCGATCGTAATGCCGTAGGATCCGTATCCTTCCAAATATGCCGGATGGGATCCGTCGAGCTTGAGTCCTTTGCGGTACACGACGGAGAGCGGCACCATCGTACCGTCGGCGCTGCGGGCCTGCACTTCCGAAGACGTGTACGAAGCCATGCTGATTGGCGAGGGGGCCTTCAAATGCGTGTCACTCACCGCGCCGGCCGCACTCACTCGATAGTAGCGGCTGGACTGCGTCCATCCGGTCAAGCCGAAGACTGCGCCCGGCTCGCGCGGATCGGTGGCGAGTGCGCCGGCGGCGCCTTGAAACGGCAGCTGCACGCGTGTCGTGGCACCCGGCGTGCCTTCGGCGGAAAGCGCGATTTTGCGGATCAGGCCAAAACCGCCGAGGCGCGAGAGCACGTATAGGCCGTCGGATGCAACGCCGGCCTGTTCGGTCACTTCTTTACCGGCAGGGACAATGGTCGTCGCATGTGCGAAGTCCGGAGCCGCCAGTGAAGTCGCGACTACCTTGAACGTCGGAGCATTCTTGTGCGTCAGCAGGTAGATCGTCGAACCTTTGTAGTCGGCGCCCGTAACGTCATCGCCGGTGTCGACGACTTTCTTCCACGCAGCGCCGCTCGACGTTATGGGTGCGGATTTCAGCGCGTAAATCGTTTGCTCGTTTTGCACGCCGTGCGCAACGATTCCTAAAAGGTACGGCGAGACCGGCGAGTAGACCACGACTGGAAAATCCGTAGGCGCAAACGGCAAATTCGGATCGACGCCGTATCCGAAGACCGGCACGTCCCTATCGGGATCCCGCCCAAGCACGTGTAAATAATTAACCGCGCGCGTCTCCTTGAGCAACGGCGACTCGCCGGGCTTCAATTGCGGGAAGCGCACGTAATAAAACGACTTGCCGTCCGGCAGCCAGCTCGTCACACCGACGAAATATGCGCGATCGATCGCATCGGGCAGCACCGTCCCGGTCGCGGTTTCAACAACGTGAATCACGGCCGCTTCGGACCCGCCTTCGGAGATGCCGTATGCTACGCGGCTTCCGTACAATGACGGCAGGAAATAGTTGATCGTGTAGTGTTTGCCGGCGGTGGCCAGCTTAGCCGGATCCACCAGCACGTGCTCATTCCCGCCGCTGACGTTGCGCGCGTAGAGTTTGGGAGAATTGTCCCCGGGCCGAGCTTTTCATAGAAGTAGTAGGGACCGTCGCGCACGACGCTCGACACCGACGCGCCGGCATTGTCGAGCTGCTTGATCCGGGCGAATAGTTGTGTTCGCGGGCCGTCCAACTGCGCCAGAACCGCGCGCGTGTAGGCGTTCTGTGTCTTGAAGAACCGTTGCACGACCGGATTTTGCATATTCTCGAAGTACCGGTACGGGTCGGTCACCTGCGTACCGAAAAAGGTTTCGGTCACCGGTTTAGGCGGTGGAATTTGAGGCGGCGGCGGAAAATGGGCCGCTGTGGCCGCCGCGGCCGGCGCGCCGAGAATCGCGACGACGAAGAGCGCAATACGGAAACGGCGGAGCAGATACACGGAACGGCCCTCCTGCGAATGCGAAGGCGTAATTTCTGCGAGCCATCTCGCCTTCCTGGATGCGGGCGCCGCCCGACGGCCGCGGAGAGCGAATCTTCGCCGAACCCGCCACTTTCCGAGGCAGCGCCTCGTCGGGATAGCCTTTCACAACACAGAGTGTGGGAGGATTTTATGGAATCAGTGCGTCAGCCGGCGCAGCGTACGGTCGAGTTCGGCATTTATCGCGACGGCGACAACAATCTGGACGAATCGCAGGGCATCACGCTACGGCAAGCGCTGCAGACGAGCGCAAAGGACTCGCGCATCGAATATACGGTGCAGGACACGACGTCGGTCGGGACGGGGAACTTGCGGACCGACTCGTTCACGATCGCGGACGGCGGCATCGGACAAGCGCAGATCGACAAACCGCACGACATGGCATCGGAAAAGAATCTGGCACGCTTCGTCGCCGATACGCTCGACAACGCCGAAGCCTCCGGTACAAAACAGACCTGGATCGAACTGACCGATCACGGCGCGGGCGACGGGGGCGGGCTCGAGGCCGACAGCGCCAAGCAGATCATGCCGATGCCGGCGATTGCGCAGGCGATTGCCGACGGTGTGAAACTGCACGCGCAAGAGCACCCGGAGGATGCCGGGCGCAAGGTCGACGGCGTCGTGGCCAATCAATGTCTCATGGCCTCGCTCGGTTTCGCCGACGCGCTCTCGCATGCGGATGTGAAGTATCTGGCTGCAAGCCCGGAGACGATGGTTTCTCCCGGCGTGCCGAGCAACGTCGCGGATGCGATCGCGAAGAACCAAGGGAATCCGAACGCCATGGGCCGCGCCATCGTCGGTGACGTCATGCGTCAACAGTATGGCGAAGGCGGCATGACGTGGGGTCCGGCGGCAGCTTTCGACGTGCTCGATCTCGATCGCACCAAGATGCAGAACGTGGAGCAAAGCGTGAAGGCGTTCAACGATGCGATTGCCGCGCGCGGCAACGATGCGGGGCTACGAGCGATCGTGCGCGAGGACGCAAAATCCGTCGAAGGCATGGTGCGCTTCTCCGACGCCACGCCCGACATGCCGTGGCACGCCGATCGGCCCGCCATGGCGCTCTACGATACGTTCGCAAACGATACGCGGCTGGATGCGTCGCTTCGAGGGGCCGCAAAAAATGCCGAAGATGCCGTGGCACGCATCGTCGTCGCGCACAAGGAGAGCAAGAGTTTCGCACCGTTCGACGGATCGAGCTTACGCCGATGCGGTGGGGCCGACGACGCATTTCCCGGTCGCTCCCAAACAAATCGATCCCTGGGCGCCCAAGGTAAGTGAAACGCACAACCGCTTCTTCAACGAAACCGACGCCGCCGCAGCAGAGCGCGTCATCGCTTAGCGATGCCTCCTCGTGTCCGCGAGGTCATACGGATGTACGAACGCGCGGGACTTTCCTATAAGGGTTCTCGGGGCAGCCATCACCACTTCGAGGACCCCCTTACTGGGAAAAAGTACACGCTGGCTGGGAATCCTTCGAAGGAGCTGGCCGAAATTCGTGGGAGATGGCCCTCGAAGTCTTGCGATCGTTGGGGTATGAACCGTGAAGTTCACTGCCGTCATAGAGCCGACGGAATCCGGATACTCGGGTTACGTGATCGAGCTCGCCGGAGCGGCGATCGCTGTCGGCGACACACCTGAAGAAGTTACTCAACTGCTTGCGGACGCCACAAGGGATCTGGTGCAAGACCTTCGCGCGTCCGGGAAACCTTTGCCGAAGGGCAACCTCCTCGTTCGCAAACTCCACATTGCATAGGTAGTGAAGCCGCTCCATCGGAACTGATGCTTGTGCGGCCGTTCGTTGCGCTGCGCTTTTTGCTCACGCTTCCGTACACGATTCCTGCGCTTGCGTGGGGAGCGTTGTGGGGCGGCCGCGTGCGGTGGCGCCGTGGAGCGATGATCGAATGCGCGGCCATGCGCGGCGGTTATGCGCGCAGCGGCACCACGGTCGGCTGCGTGTGGCTCTGCGGCGAACTCAACGATGATGCCCGCCTTCGCCATGAATCCGTTCACGCCACGCAATGGGCGATCTTCGGCCCGATGTTTCCGTTCTTTTACTGGAGTGCCGAAGCGCTATGTCCCGTCGAGCGCAATCCGTTCGAGCGTTGGGCCGGACTACGCGACGGCGGTTACACGCCTTAGCGGCAGCGCTGCGCGTCGATCCCCAGGAGTTCGTGCAGGGTGTGTACGCCGGTTTGCGCGCGGCCTTGCGCGATGGCGACGACGGGCGCGCCGTTGCTGTACTTCACTTCCGTGAAGAGCGAGCGCGTCCCGGCACAACCGCGCACGCCGGCAACGGCTTGAAATCCGGCACCGCCGTATCGATAAGTGGTTTCGTGCGGAGCACCGTCGATGCGGCTCTCCGTATGGGGCACGAAGATGACCGGGCCGCCGCCGATATACGCCCCGCTGATGCCGGGCCCCGCGACCTGCTGCAGCACGCTCAGGCCGAACATATTGAGGCCATGCGTCATCTCGATCGACTGTACGCGTTTGCGCATCGGCGCGCGTTCGTGGATTGGAGCACCGTGCCAGGTTCCGTCTTGCAAAACGGACGCGTTCGTTTCGGCGTACACTTTGTAGTGCGTGTAATCCAGCGCGAACCGCGTCCAGGGATGCTGGGGCGAAGCGTACGTCAAACGGAAGCCGTAGTAAATCTCAAACCGGAACGGGTAGCCGCGCCACGTGACGGAATGCATCGTGGCGTCGTTGTGGAGCGCAGGCTGCACAACGTGCAGGTCGCTGGGCCGCGTTTGCGACGCGCCGATATAGAACGAGAGCACGATGTCCGCAAACACGAGCAAATTCAGCGCAGCAGTTCCACGCGCTCGGGATAGATGGGCCGATTGATGATGCGCTCGAGCGACTGCGCGTTCGAGGTAAGGATCAAGTCGCAAAATCGGGCGAAATCCTCGCGGGCCGCTTCGCCTTCGGCAAATCGTTCGTTCTTCGTCAAATCGACTTTCCCGTTCACGCGCTTGAATCGAATGTACCGGCCGTCGTCGTCCACACCCGATTCGAGCAGTCCCTCGTCCTCAAAGATCCGAACCGCAACGCCGACGGTTCGTTCGTCGGCCTTATCCAGATCCAGCGTGCGCGCGATATCGACGAACGTCATGTGCAAGGTGCCGTCCGGTGCAAGCTCTCGCATCCCTTTGTACAGGAGCCGCAAAACGCTGATGGTCGGCGATTCTTGATCGATGATGAACTCGTTGATGCGGCGATCCGCCTCACCGAACAGCAAGTGAATCTGCGCGGGAACTCCATCGCGCCCGGCCCGACCGGCCTGTTGGTTGAATTCGGTGAAGTCGAAGTTCAGGTGATAGAGCACCACGTTGCGCACGTCGGGAAGATCGATGCCCTCGCCGAAGGCGGACGTCGCGACGATCAGCCGAAGTTGCCCTCCACGAAACAGCGATTCCACTTCTGCGCGTTCGGATGACGGCATCCCGGCATGGTAGAACATCACCTCGTTGCGAAACGGAAAGCGCAGGCGCTCGGCAATTTTCGCGGCCTCACTGCGGGAATTGCAATAAATGATGCCCTTGCCGTCTTCACGCTCGAACAATTCCGCAAGGTAGGCCGGTTTCTGCCGCGTACCACGCGCGTCGACGACGTGCAGGTTTTCGCGAACGGTGGGATCGACGACCCACGAGTCTATTCGCAAATCCGCGACGATCTGCTCGAATGCATCATCGCCCGCCGTAGCCGTGAGCGCGAGAACCTGAGGTTTGCCGAGCGATGCAACGGTCTCGCCCAAGCGGCCGTAAGCGGCGCGGTGCTTGGATTCATACATGTGGTGTGCTTCATCGACGACGACGAATGCGGGGCTGCTGGGCCCACTGAATGCCTCGCGATGGAACTGCAAAAACTCCGGCGTTGCTAAAACGATGTCCCAATTGCCGTCGCTCAGCGCCTGCATCAGGGCGGAGCGCTCCAGCGGCGATATGGCACCGTTGGCGCGAAAGATCCGTAAGCCGAACCCGTCCAACCGTCGCTGCAAGGCCTCGAATTGATCGTTCGCCAGCGCGCGCAGCGGATAAATTACGAGCGTCTTCTGCCCCGACTCCAGCGCCCGGCATGCAGCCGGATATTGAAAGCAAAAGGACTTGCCACGCCCGGTCCCTAGCACCGCCAGCGCGTTCTTACCGGCATCGATGCGCGCGAGCAGCTGGTGCTGCGCATCATGCGGACGATAGTCGCCCAGCAGCGCCGCTCGGATCTGCTCGCGATCGCTTTGCGCTCTGGGTTGCACGTCGAATGCATCGACATGCCCGTGGGTTTCGCGCTCAACGCGAATGTTGACGCCGAAGTTCTTCGCGCGGCCGCTCGATGCCGCCGATCCTCCCGTAACATGCTCGATGCGCGCGCGGTAGCGCGCGCCGCCATCGATCAGCGGCGCAAGATGCCGTGCGATCTGCTTGCGCAAAAATCCCAGGTGAAGCGTACCATAGTGCACGGCGATGGCGTTGGCGTCGTGCGGATTATCGGGTTGGCGCCGCAGCTCCAGATCCAGACCCGGCACGAGCCCCGCAACGACGTCTTGCCGCCCCTCGAACGAAACGCCCATGATCTTCGTAGGAAATGAGTCGCGTTGGCCGATCCCGGCAAAATCGTCGCGCTTTAGAAAACTCTTGCTCGCAGCGAACAGGCGATCGAGCGTGGCGGCGTGGTCCGGCGGCTTCGGCTTCGACTGCGCTCCGTCCCGCGGTTCGACTTGCCGGCCGTCGCGCCTGAATTGCGCGAGAACGCGCTCAAACTTCGCCTCCGAGGCCGTCGGCGGCGGAAGCGCTTTAGCCGTTGTGCGGCTGCTCCGGCTCATCGGCGCCCGGCGAGGGCCGCTGCGGATCGAAGCCTTCGAGATTCAAATTGATCTCCTCGTGGCCTTGATCGAATGCGCGCTCGTCTAAGCCGGCGGTTTGCGCATCGAGCGGATCGATCTCGTCGAACTGTTCCGGCGTTTCGTCGACGACGGCAGTCGTTGCTGCGCCGGATTGCGTCTCCTGGCGTTTGCGCTTGTATCGAGCCGGTGCCGCGCCCGGTGGACGCGTGGCTTTCGCCTTTTGCCGGCGCGCTTTGCGCGCAGCGACGATATCTTCGCGCGCAACGCCGCCGTGCGCGCCGAGCGCTTTGCTTCCGAAACGCTGCGGGCCGAGCGCGTTCCGGATATGGCCAAACCGGCGGCACGCTTGCGCGCCGCGGCTTCGAGTTGCCGCTTGCGAAACCCGAGCACCAGCGGCGCAGAATAGAAAATGGAATGATATCCGCCGGAGCAGATGCCGACGAGCAGCGCGAACGCAAAGTTCTTGAGCGAGGCACCGCCGAGCGCGAGCAGCGCCACCAGCGTAATGACGACCGTAGCCAGCGTATTGAACGATCGCGTCATCGTCTGCAGAATCGACGTGTTGACGATCTTGTCGTAGGCCTGCCCGGCCATCAACCTGGTGTTTTCGCGGATCCGATCCAGAATGACGATCGTGTCCATCACCGAGTAACCGATGACGGTCAGCACCGCAGCCAAAAACGCATCGTCGGCACGCTTCCCGGCGAGAGCATAAATGCCGATCATCATGGCCGCATCGCGAATCAACGCAATGACCGTCACAAGCCCGAAGATGTAGTTCCAGCCGAAGCGAAACGCGATATAGAGAAACTGAATGCCGAGCGCGATGATCAGCGCCTCAATGGCTTTGGTCAGATATTCTCGTCCGAGCGTCGGCCCGACCGATTGGATGGAAGACTTCGCGCGATCGACCGTTCCCGCTTTGCCGAGCGCGTTCCAGAGCGACTGCGTGTTGTTGCCCAGCGCCGTCTGCGTTTCGACGCTATAGCGGTTATAGCCGGCGCCGCTTAGCGTTCCGACGGTGCGAATCGTCTCGTCGCTCAAATTGAGCGGCGCCAGCGCGCCGCGCAGTTGATTGACCGCGACGGGCTGCGAGAAGCTCACGTCCACCGACGTTCCGCCGGTGAACGAGAGCCCGAGCTGCAGCATCTTGCCGGCTTGAAAACCGTTGCCGCCCGCAAATCCGTGCCAGATCATCGACCCGAAACCGGCGGCAATGATCAGATACGAGATAAACGAAACGATGCGGAACCAGGAGACGATATTCCAATTGAGCTTGCGAAAGAACATGGCTAGGCCCCCGCTCGCGCTGCAAAGACGCCGACGTCTTCGGGCTTGACCCCGTAGAGCGCGGGCTCCGTGGCCACGTTGTTCTCCACGAGCGTATCGACGAAGAAGCGCGTGATGAACACCGCGGTGACCAGCGAGAACACCGTTCCCCAGAACAGCGTGTAGGCAAAGCCTTTCACGGTGCCGGTTCCCAATTCATACAGCACGCCTGCGCCGACGATCGTCGTGAAATGGCTGTCGAATACGGCCGTGAATGCGCGCGTGAATCCAGTGCGAACGGCCGCGCGCATCGTTTTGCCCGCCCAGAGTTCTTCTTTCAAGCGCTCGAATATCAGCACGTTTGCATCGACCGCCATGCCGATCGAGAGCACGAAGCCGGCGATGCCCGGCAAGGTCAGCGTCGCGTGCGCGGCGGCGAGCAGACCGAGCATCATCGCGACGTAGACCATGAGCGCGACGTCGGCCAAGAGCCCGGGCAGGCGGTACACGAACGCCATAAAGACGAGCACGAGGCAAAGGCCCAAAATCGAGGCCTTGAGCGACATCGCGAGATCGATCTTTCCGAGCGTCGGACCGATCGTTTCATTTTCGATGATGCGCACGTCTACCGGCAACGCGCCGGCGTTGAGGTCGTTGGCCAGCGCTGCCGTCTGGTCGGTCGTGAACGAGCCGGTGATTTCACCGGTGTCGGAGATCGGGCTTTGAATCGTCGGCGCGGACAAATAATGCTTGTCCAGGAACATCGCCAACGGTTTTCCGACGTTCTTTGAAGTGAGGTCGTAGAAGCGCTTGGGATCCTTGGTCGTAAACTGGATGTTTGGATTACCCGCCTGATCGTACGCCGGCGAGGCGGACTTCAAATCCTTGCCGGAATATACGACCGGACCGCTGGCCTTATACGCGCCCTCGTTCACGTACGCGCACGCCTTTTTGTCTTTGGGGTTCGCGTTGCACTGCGCGAGCGCGGCTTCCGCTTTCGTGCGCGCGTTTTCCGGCATGATCTTATATTCGAGCACCGCGACTTGCTTGAGCGCCGCCTCCGCTTGTTCGGGGTTTTTGACCTGCGGCAGATCGACGGAGATGCGGTCCGTTCCAACCTTGTTGATTTGCGGTTCGGTGACGCCCAATCCGTTGATGCGGCGATCGATCACTTGGATGGTATCGTTCTGAATGTCTGAGGTGATCGCTTTTACGTCGCCCGTCGGATAGAGCTGGAGCAGCAGATGCGCGCCGCCCTCCAAATCCAGCCCCAAATGGATTTTTTGTTGAATCGGCAGCATCGCCCATAGGCTGAAAGCCAGGATGGCCATAACGATCAGGGCTTTGGTGGGATTCTTGTATTTATTCCAGCTCATGTGTACCGGCGGAAAAAAAGCAGCGCCCGCCGAGGGCGGGACAACCCACAAAGTCTAACAGGCGCGGTGGGACCCGTCAAATTTCCCCTAGGCTGCGCCCACCCCTTCGGCCTCGCTCAGCACTCCCGCCGGCACCAGCGCGATCTCGGGCGGGACTTCGGCATAGCTCAGCACGTTGATGCTCAGACCGGAACGCGCCAAAAAATCTGCCAGCAGAGGCCGCACGGCCGCCGTGCAAAGCAGCGCAGCCTTTGCCGCAGGCATTCCGAGGGCGTATCGCTCGACTCGTTCTCGTATTCTCAAGGCTAAGGCCGGATCGACTGCGCCCTGGCCGGCGGCGGCGAACGACTGACCGAGATGCCGTTCCAGACTGTGCGTCCAACAGCAGCGGCTCCAGCGAGGCCGAACCGCGGCGTCGCAGTTGCGCGGGAACGAGCACCCGGCGAGCCGCTTCCGCAAGCTCGCGGGGATCGCGGGTAAACGCGGATGCCTCAATCACCGTTTCGAGCACCGTCACCGGATCGCGCGGCCACACGCGCTCGCGCAACAGTTGCGCGAAGACCTTCTGCACGGCGGTGAACGGCAGGGCGTCGGTGCCGACTTCCTTCACCAAACTCGGAACGCTGGCGCGCAGATGTTCGAGCAGGGTCTGCAATTCTTGCCGCCCGAGCAGCATCGCCGCGCGCGTGCGGGCCACTTCAGCCAAATGCGAACCGATGATGGAAATCGGGTCGAAAACCAACGCTCCTTCTGCCAGCGCGGCCTCGCGCAGCGTCGGCTCTATCCATCTGGCCGGAAGTTCGTACACGGGTTCGCGCGTCGGCACGCCGGCAATACGGGCAAGAACCGCCTCATCGGCGACCGCGAGCATGCGCGCAAGACCCAGCGCACCCTCGCCGGCAATCTCGTCGCGAACGCGGATCGCGTACGTGTCCGGATCGCGCGCGAGATCGTCCCGCAACCGCACGCCCGGAAGAACGATCCCGATTTCCGCCGCGAGCGCGCGGCGCACTTCGCCGACTCGATCCAGCAGTGCATCCGCGAGTGGAGGCGCCAAGAGCTGCGCGATGTTGGATCCGATCTCGATGCTCAGCGCATCCACGCCGACCAGACCCAGCGCCATCTCGGGGCGTCGAATCGCTTGGCGCTTCTCCGCTTCGCGTTCATGCTGCAAAACCGCCATGCCGAGCTGCTTGCGCTTTTGAGCAAAATGCGCGCCGACGAACGCGCAGAGTCCGAGTACGATAAAGACCGGACGCGGCAATGCCGGCACGAGCGCCAGCGCGAGCAATAGTGCGCCGCCTGCGCGCAGGATTTCCGGCCGCGCCAAGAGCTGCGAGGCCAAGTCGGAACCCAGCGAACCATCCGCTGTCACACGGGTAACCATCATGCCCATCGCGGTCGAGATGAGAAAAGCAGGCAGCGTGGTCACGAGCGCATTGCCGATCGAAAGCAGCGCAAATGTCTGCAGCGCGTCAGCGGGCGACATGCCGTGATAGAAGATTCCAACGGCAATCCCGCCGATCACATTCAGGGCGACGATGACCAGCGCGGCGATGGCATCGCCTTTGACGAATTTGCCCGCGCCGTCCATGGCCCCATAAAAGTCCGCTTCCTTTTGCACCGCTTCACGCTTGAGGCGAGCGCCCTCGGCATCCAGCGCACCCGCATGCACGTCGGCGTCGATGGCCATCTGTTTGCCGGGAAGCGCATCGAGCGTGAACCGAGCCGCGACTTCAGCCACGCGCTGCGAGCCGCTCGCGATCACGATGAATTGGATCGTGATCAGAATCACGAAGACGATAAGGCCGACGACCAAATTGCCGCGCACGACGAATTCCCCGAACGCGGGAATGATGGCGCCCGCACCCCCGGGCTCTTGGCCCTGCGTCAAGATCAGGCGGGTCGCAGAAACGTCGAGCGAGAGCCGAAACAGCGTTGCCACCAACAGCGCCGGAGCGAACGCCGAGAATTCGAGCGGATCGTCGACGGTCACGCTAAGAAGCAGCACCAAGGCGGACGTGAAGATGTTCACGCCGAGCAGCACGTCCAGGATCAGCGGCGGCAGCGGTACGATGAGGATCGCCACGATGCTCAGGAGCACGCCGGCAAAAGCGTACGTCGGAATCCGGTTCATGCCCTCGCGGCTCCGGCTTTGGAGAGCGCCGTCACCACGTGCGCGACCGCGAGGTACGTGTCTTGCGGAATGCAATCGCCGGGTTGAGCGCCGGCATAGAGTGCTCGCGCGAGCGGAATGTGTTCGACGACGGGAATGCCGTACACGTCGGCGAGTTCGCGTACGCGCGCGGCCGCGGCATCGGCGGCGCGAACGAGCACGCGGGGCACCGGCACTGCGGGCGGCCGGTATTCCAATGCAATCGCGATGTGCGTGGGATTTGTGAGCACGAAGGCTGCGTCTTTGACTTTGCGAAGGGAGCCACGGGCAATGCGACCGTGCAGTATGCGACGCCGGCTGCGCGCCAAGGGATCGCCGTCGTGTTCCTTGCGATCGCGTTTGAGTTCTTCAAATGACATGCGCAGGCGTTTGCGCCAGCGCACGAGCTGCACGCCGTAATCGGCGGCGGCAAACACTGCGCCCACGACGCAGCACGTCCCAGCGGCGTGCAGCGCGCCGTTCCAAGCGGCCGCAGCAATCGCGCGCAGATCCGCCGAATGCAGCGCAGCCGCATACACCGCCGTAAAAGCCGGGACCAGCGCGGCTCCCGCGCACGCGCATCCCACCGTTGCACGTGCGGCCGTAATCAGCGACTCGCGTGAAAACATGCGCTTCATGTTTTCAGCCGGAGAGAGGCGCTCGAATTTGATCGCCGGCGAAATCAGGCGCAGGCCGCCGCTCTGATAAACGCCCGCCGCAATTGCTGCTGCTGCGCCGGCAAAGACCGGAAGGAGCATGAGCCCCGCCGATGCCGCCATTGCGGGTACGTTTGGTTGACCGTTCGCCGCACGCAGCAGAGCGGCGTGGGCGCACGACGCCAGCGGCGTTGCCACGGCGATCGTGGCCACGATGGTTGCAGCGAATGACGCAACGTTGCAGAGCCTCTTGAGAGCGCGCGCTATCGCCTTCGCGCCTGGCGCGATCGATCCGCGACTCGGTTGGTTCAAACGGTTTTTCCTGCGACATGTCAGCGCAGCGACAAGAACGGGATGCGCAACCACGGCGTCGCGCTTTGCCCGAACAGCAACGGAACCGTTGCAACCGTGGCGATCAGCGCCGCTCCGAATACGATCGGGAACGAGAGCGTGAAACTGGCGAATCGCGGAATGACGCGCGTGAGCGCACCCAGTGTGAACTGCGCGACGAACGCCAGCGCAATGGCCGGCCCTGCAACCAGCAGCGCCGCTTCCAAAATGCTCGCGGGCAGCGCGATGGCGTAGGCATACAGCGCGTGCACGGATGGGATGCCGCCGGGCGGCACGCTCGTGAAGCTGCGCGCAAACGCAAAAACCACCACGCGATATCCGCCCAGCAAAAAGAATCCGGCGGTAAACGCGAGCGACCACACGCGCCCGAAACCGGAAGCGGCAAAGAGCTCCGCGTTCGGAACGCTGCCACGGATGCCGACGTAATCGTCCAGCGCGCGGCCGCCGGCATAGGCCCCATCGTACAGCACCGACGCTGCGATGCCGATGGCGGCACCAATTGCCAGCTCGCACGCGATTGCTACCGTGAACGCGATGCCCTGCGGCGCGTGTACCGCTCCCACCGCCGGCATGAGTGTGAGCGCTATGGTTAGCGCAAGGCCGGCGCGCACCATCGCCGGCACGCATGGATGCGAAAAGCCCGGCGCGCGAAAAACGAATCCGGCGCAGCGCGCGAACACGAGCAACGCCGTCGCGCTCACTCCTGCACCAGCTGCGGAATCTGCACCAGAACGTCGTTAAAGAGTCCCGCGCACAGGTGGATGCCGAACGATCCAAAGATCGCTACCGCAATACCGACGGCAATGAGTTTGGGCAGCAGCGAGAGCGTCTGCTCCTGCACTTGCGTTGCGGCCTGCATCACGGCGACGGCCGTGCCCACCAGGGTCGCAATGCCGAGCAGCGGCAGACACAATATCGCCGCCACCAGCAGCGCTTCGCGAAGCAGCCCGTCGAATGCCGTCATGCAACAACGGTACGTGCCCGTTGTTGCCGCAGCGTTAGCGCGTGGTGAAGGCTCTCCACGCAGTTGCGGAGAGCAACGCGCTGACGATGGCGCGCGTGGCCGGCGACTTGTTCAAGGTGTAAAAATGGATGCCCGGCGCGCCGCGGCGCAACAGGTCCGCTGCTTGCAGCGTGGCATAAGCGACGCCCAAATCTTCCACCGCTTTGGGCTCGTCACTGCGATCCGACAGCGCTGCGAGCAGCTTGGGTGGAATCACGCCGCCGCCCAGCGCGCTCATGCGTGTAATTTGCTGATAGTTCGTAATGGGCATCAGTCCGGCGATAATCGGAACGGTGATGCCCGCGCGCCTGGCACGATCGACGAACGCGAAGTACTTCTCGTTGTCGAAAAAAAACTGCGAGACCAAAAAATCCGCGCCAGCGCGGACCTTCTCGACCAAATGGGCGAGATCGGTCTGCTCGTCCGGCGCGTCGGGATGCTTTTCCGGATAGCAGGCCGCGCCGATATCGAAATCATAGACGCGGCGCAGCATCGCGATCAGTTCGGCTGCGTAATGAAACCCGTTCTCGACCGGGACGAATGTTGCGCTGCCGCGCGGCGGATCGCCGCGCAGCGCCATGATGTTTTCGATACCCGCCGCTTCCAGCTCGTTGAAGATGCTGCGCAGATCGGCGCGCGTGCTGCCTACGCAGGTTACGTGCGCCATCGGGTTGAGTCCAATCTCGTTGCGGATCTGCTTGCAGACGTCCAAGGTTCGCGCGCGCGTCGATCCGCCCGCGCCCCATGTCACCGACACGAACGCCGGGCGCAGGGGGCGAAGTGCCTCGATCGTTTCGAGCAGATGCGCGTGCGCCGCTTCATCCTTGGGCGGGAAGAATTCGAACGAGAAAAACGGCCGCTGCGCGGCAAGGGCCTGAGCGATGCGCATGAGCGGGGAATTTATCTAAAACTGGAAACCACGCCTCCGCAGACCAGCGCCCATCCGTCGACCATGACGAACAGCAACAGCTTTGCCGGCAGCGAGATAACGGGAGGGCTGAGCATGAACATGCCCAGCCCCATCAGGATCGACGCGACGGCCAAGTCGATGGCGACGAACGGCAGATAGAGCGCGAATCCGATCGCAAAACCGTCACGCAGTTCGCCTACGACGAACGCGGGTATCAGTACCAAAAACGGAACGTCCTTCGTAGGCTCGGCGGCTCGATGCGCGGTCCGTTCGAAGAGCGCGATGTCGGCAAGGCGGGTTTGACGCAGCATGAACTCACGCAGCGGTGCGCTCGCGCGGTCGATGAACTGCGATTGCCCGATCGCGCCTTTCGAGTACGGCTCGACCGCTTCGCTGGAAATGCGCGAGAGCGTCGGAGACATGATCACCAGCGTGAGCACGAGCGCAAGACCGGTAAGCACGGTGTTCGGCGGAAGCGCTGCCGCACCGATCGCCGAACGCACGAGCGAGAGCACGACGACGATGCGGACGAACGACGTCGACATCACTAGGATGAACGGCGCGATCGAGAGCAGGGTGAGCGCCGCCAAGACGTCTAGCGGCAGCGTTCCCCGCGCGTGATTGGCAACGGTCAGCAGTGCGTCCATGGAGAGACGCTAACCGCTGCGTGTTGCCGCGGTGTGTCAGCCGGGTTTTGCTACGGTGCAAATGGCGAATCCGCGCTTCGCGCTCCTCGCCCCCCGTCGGCGGAGCCGCCGGGGCCCCCGCCTTCGGCCCCGAAATTTTGCTTTGTTGCGTGTAGCCCTTCGGGCCATCGGTTCCTAAAGCGGTTCGGTCACCGTCAAGCGAAACGTCCGCACCTCGGACGGGTGGAAGTGATAGTCGTTCACGCCTGCGCCGCCCAAGGCGGGATTTACGGCAGCGTTCGCCGCGTACGCGGGATTGGCCGCATCTTGCCTCAGCCACGAGCCGTAGTAATACGTAACGTCGGCGGCCTGCGCGTTCAAGATATTCAAGATCTGCAGGCTAAGCCGCCGGGCTCGGAGTTTCGCCGTGAACTGCGCGTTGAAAATCGTCGACGGGGGAGACGTCGCGCTGCCGTCCTCGCTCAGGTCGCGCGGTCCGAAGTAGCGCATGCGCAGGCTCGCATCGTAGTACGGTTCGTCGACGGTTGCGCCCGCGGAGATCACGGCCGCGAGAGACTCCGGCACGTCGGTGCCGATGCGGTCCGGATCCGTGAGGAACCGCGCCGAGGAAGTAGCCAGATCCGCGTCGATTGTCAGATGCGGCGTGGGCGTGAAGAAGTTTGCCAGTTCGATTCCGCGGCGCCTAGTGGGACGCCCCGCGAACGTGACGCCGTGGTCGCCGTCGAAGATCAATTCCGAGGCGATATCGAGCTGCCAGAGCGAGATCGTGCTGTTGAACTTGCGGTTCGAAAAACGATAGCCGGCTTCTTCGCCGGACGCGCGCACGAGCGGCGTGACCGGCGTGACCGGCGCGCCGGTTGGATCGAAGATCGCGTGCGTCTGCGGATCGTGCGTTTCGGTCGCGCCTCGTCCGTCGTTGCTGTGAAAACTCTCTCCGTAGTCCAGATACGCTTCCTGATTCGGCGATATGGTGTACGCGGCGGAAATCTTGGGACTGAGGATTCCCTCGTGAAGCACGCCCGAATTCGCCGGATCCGTCTCGCCGATGTTGAAGCTATAGAGATCGGCCCGCAAGCCCGGAACGACCCGCAGTTTGCGACCCAGGTGAATGTCGCTTTGCGCGTACGCCGAGAGATCGGTTTCGACGGCATGCGCATCGCTGAGCGTGCCGTTTGGATACCGCACGCGGTCGTGCGTCAAGAACAACGCGACGGGCGCGATGTTGTCATTGCGCAGGGCGACTCCGACGGTCGTGCGGCTGTTGCGGCGTTGGAAATCGCGGCTGACGTCAAATCCGCTGACGAATCGCTTGTCCTGCTGCTCGCGCTGGTCGCCACAGCTGAACGCAAACGGCCCCGGCGTTACGGAATGCGCCGGCGCGCCGGGCGGCGCAAAATTGTTGCCGGGACAATACGAGGTGTACGCGGGTGCGTGCACCGCGCCCGGGCTGCAGGTCGTATAGACGTCCGAGCACGTGATGGGATTGCTCGTGACGTTGTAGTAGTCGTTGGCGTCGTCGAAAAAATAGGTGAAGTTCGAGAAGAGATCGAGATACTGCTTGAACGCGTAAACAGTTGCGTGCAGGGCGCCATGCTCGTAGGAGCGGTTCAGCTGCGCGGAGAGCGCAAAGCGGTAACTCGATCCTCCATCGCTGGGATCGACCAAACCCAAACGATCGATTGCGCCGGAATCGACGAGCCGCGCAGGAATCTGATCGCTCGAATCCCAGACGCCGCTGTACGCCATGCCCGTAACGGCGAAGTCGGAGTGCTTGCCCTGCACGCTATAGCGAAGAACGCCGTTGTATTTGCGATAGTCGTCCGGCCGGTCCAGCGTGCTGTTGTCGTGCACGTACTCCAGCGCGTACAGCAGATTTCCCGCGCCCACTCGGGGGGAATTCGCGAGCAGCACCCGATCGTAGCCAAAACCGCCGATAGTGTACTCCGCGCTCGGCGCGATGGTGTTCCGGTAGAAGAGATTGTACGCTCCGGCCGTGGAGAAATCGCCCTGATCCGCGTAGTACGGTCCTTTTTTGAACTGCACGTAGCTGACCAATTCCGGTATCAGCCAGTTGATGTCCGAATAGCCTTGGCCGTGGGCGTGCGTGGGGAGATTGACCGGCGTGCCGACGACGCTGCTTTCTAAGTCCGTGCCGTGATCGAGTTGGAAACCGCGCAGATAATACTGATTGGCCTTTCCGCCGCCGCTGTGCTGCGTGATCACCAGCCCGGGGATGGCTTCCAGAACCTCACCGGGACGCAAAATCGGCCGGGTGGCGATTTCCTGCTGGTCGATCGTGCCGGTCGAAGCGGCGTCGACTTTGCCCACGAGGTTTTGCTTGCGCCCGTGGGCGGTAACGCAGCTGATCGTCTTGATCGCGTGAGTCGCAAGCGGCGATGCGCTAGGACATGGGCTGGGCGAGGGCGCCGGCGAAGCCTGCGCGATCACGGCCGATAGCAAAGCGGCGGCGAGCATGCTCTCTCAACGATGCCCGAAGCCGCTTGGATTCAACCGCCGCGTTATTGTTTACAAGTTGTTGCGCGCGATTCCAGCCACGCCGGCAAATGCTCGACGTACGCCTCGCCTAAGGTGTCGCGCAGTGCTTGCAGATAGGCGTCCCGTTCGCGTGCAGGTGCGGCAGCCGGTCAATCATTGCTACACCGGGTTTCCGAAGTATGGAAACGTGTCCGTTACGCCGCGGCTGCCCGCCACGACGTTGTCGCTGGTCAAGCAGGGCGTGGCACGGCCGTCCGGGGGCGCGAGGCCGACTTTCTGCCCGAGCGTGCCGAAGATCACGCCGAGCGAGAGATCGATCACCGGACTGGACGGATCGCGGCCGCCGAACTGACGGTACGGATCGGAAAGCGCCTTTTTGACGCCGGCAAGCGGAATATTCGGAACCGCGCGCACGACGCCCGTGGGCAATGCGCTCTTGCCTTTGGTTTCGACCGCCAGATAACGCGCCGGTCCCGGAGCGTCCAGATTGGCTTCGATCTCGTCGGGGATCAGCACGTGTTCCACCGAGCTTGCCAGATGCGCTGAGCGATGCGCCGCATGCGGTGAGGTCATAAACGTCATGATGTCGTGCGGCAGCAACGGATCGTTCCACGGTGAACTGCGATTGGTTTTGTCGTGCCGCTCGAACGGCTCAAACGCTTCTTTGACGGCCGGCCGTCCCAGCCGCTCGATCTGCACCCACTGTCCGCGTTGCGCAACGGACGTCGTCGCGTAGAGCCGGATCACGCCCAGCTTGCCGTTCGGTTTGGCGAGCATCCGGCGAGGCAGCTCCACGATGAGCGAGAGGACGTTGTAGTTGCGCAGCGCGTCGATGCCCGGCTTGCGGAAACATTTGGCAGACGGCGCCGGCACGCCGCTGCCGAACGGCGGATGATACTTGTCACTGCGATCGGGAACGATCTTCAAGAATTGTGACAGATCGAAGTAAAACGGATCCTTACGCGGCCCGGCCATCGCCAAAACGCCGCCGCTCAGGTGCGCTTTTTGATCGATCGAAAACGACTGCGGCGAGCCGACCCATGCCGAACGCGTGCCGATCATCGCCGGCTTCGCGGGCCCGTACATTTCGATGCGCTGGTTCGCACCGCTTCCGAGGGCGCGGAACTGAATGACTTTGTCCTCGCGATAGTCGCCGGTGGTGTCAATCTTGAACTGATACATGACGCCCGGGTCGAAAAAGACCGTGTTGGCCTCGCCGGCGGGAATTAGCGGATGCACGTCCATGGCGAGCACGACCTTGTTGGGATCGGCGGCCGGAAAAACGTACACGTCCGTGATGTCGGCTCCCGGCCGCCCTACCGTGAGCGGCGAGTCCTGATGGTCGGACGAGCGGCCTTCACGCGGAAGGTAGAGCATAATGGCCGCGGCCAGCGCCGCCAGAGCGAACGCGGGCAGGAGCATGCGCAAGAATATTTTCACCAGTGTCCCTTTCGAGAATTACGATTGCGAGAGTTGCTGAAGAGCCAGCCGCGCAGCATCGGCGTAATACGGATCGAAGTGGGGATTGAGACGCAGCGCCTGCCTCATATACGCCCTGGCGCGTTCGCGATGCGCGAAATGGCGTTCGATGACGCCAGCATGGTAGAGGATGCGCGAGTCTTGCGTGCGATAGCGAACGGCTTGGCGCATTGCGCGGTACGCTTGCGTCCAGTGTCCGTCCATGGCCGCCGCCCATGCCAGAGTGTCTTGTGCTTGAATTTCGTCGCCCCGCCGGCGCACTTCCCGACGTGCGATCGCCAAAGCGTCGCGCAAACGCACGCCGTGTTCGGCGTAATATACCGAAAGCAGCCGATCGCTGATGTGATACGCATTGCCGATGCGTTCAACGGCAAAAATCAACTGCTGCGTTTGCCGGGCGCCCTCGAAATCGCCTAACGCCCTTTGTGCGTCCGATTTATAGCCCAGCGTTTCAGGATCCGGAACGATTTGCGCGCCACTCGTAGCGGCCTGTAGGGCGCAATGCCAGTCTTTTAACCCCCAGCAAAACCGCGCCAGCGCCCGATACGCCATTTCGAAATTCGGAAACTGCGCGATCGCCGTCCGTTCCTGCGAGAGAGCCGTAGAAACGTCGCCCGCGGAAAACGCCATCTCTCCGAGGCGGTAGTGATACCACGCGCGTGATTCTGCAGAATTATCGATCACTTCGTCGGATCGCTGGGCCGCCTCGCCCATCAGCTGCCGCGCTGTGGCGAGATCTCCGGTCAGTTCGTCATAACGCGCCTGGGCCGCCCAAACACCTGGATCGTTTTTGATAGCCCGCGCAACGGCGATGTCTTTGCGCGCCGCCTCATACCGGCCCAGCTCCATTTGAAGCAGCGCCATCTGCGCCGGCGCGTTGGAATCGTCGGGCCGCTCCTGATGAGCAGCCGCTTCGTACCGGTAGGCCACCTCGAAGTCGTGCAAAGCATAATACGCCGAGGCGAGCACTTCCAGCGCGCCGTTGTTGTTTTGCGGCTGCAACCGCAAGGCGCGCTTGCCCTGATACACCGCACGGAGAATATCGCCCACGTCCAAGTTTTCGCGATACCGCTGCATGTATTGAGCGGCGAGCACCGCCGCGCTGATCTGATCCTGCCGGTCTTCCCGCACCTGCCGCTCGTAGAACGCAACCGTTTCGTCGCGATAGGAATAATCCGGCAGTACGGGCGCAACGTACGCGTGCGAAGCGTTCGCCTGCTGCATGCCCAAAAACGGCCAAGCGGCGATGGCGACAAAAGCGACCGCCGCGACCACGAGCCAACTCCGGTTCGCCAAGAACCGCGGTCTTATCGAAGCGCCTTGTGCATTCGGCGTACAACGCCGCGCCAAGGCGTTTGGATTGGACGAGAGCATGCTCAATCCACGGATGCAGACATGGCGTTTACCTCCGAGGTTGAGAAAGCCGGTGAAGCGAATGAATTTTTGGTGGAAGACGACGCGCAGACTGATGGAGAGCGTACGAGCTCGCGATGTCGGCGCGTTTGAAGCGCTCTACGACCGGTATCACCAGCTGGTATACGGTATCGCGATGCGCGTGCTGGCTGACGTTTCGGCTGCCGAAGATGCCACGCAGTCGGTTTTTCTGAAGGTTTGGAGCGCTCCCCACGGCTTCCACGGCGGAAACCTGGCGGCGTGGCTCGGGCGCGTCACGCGAAACCGCTGTTTAGACACCCTTCGCACGAAGTCGCGGCAGCCGGTGCAGTCGCTGTTCGAAATGCGCTCCGACGAGGACGTGGAGGACAGCGCCTTTTCTCATATCGACGCGGCGGCCGTACACTCCGCTTTAGCGAATCTGCCGTCCCATCAGCGCGATCTCATCGAACTCGCATTCTTCAGTGGGCTCACGCAGCAAAGGATCGCCGAACGGACCGGGGTCCCGCTCGGCACGGTAAAGACGCGCATCCGCACCGGCTTGCAACAATTGCGCGCAACGCTCGACTCGGCGGGGTCCGCATGAACGATCACGACGCGATGCTGGACGACGTGGCGCTGTACGCGCTCGGCGCGCTCGACGAAGCGGACGCGCGCAGGGTGCGCGAGCACATCGCGCAGTGCGAAGCGTGCGCGCAAGAGTACCGGCGATTCAAAGAAGTTGCCGCCGTACTCCCGATCGGCGCCCAGGATCCATCCTCGTCGCCCAAAGCCAGTCCCACGCTAAAACGGCGCATTCTTCGCAGGGTAAACGGCACGCCGCAGCGCTTCAACCTTTGGCCGGCGTATGCGCTCGCGGCTGCATGTCTGGTGATTGCGGCCGTGTTCGGCGGCTTATACGCATCGCTGCTGCATCAGGCGCATCAGAACGATCGTCAGTTGGCGCGGGAAACCGCGATCCTGTCCGACATGGTCGCTCCCACAGCGCGGCAGTATCACGTCAAAGGCGGTGAAATCGTCAAGAGCGGCGACCGCGTGTACATTGCCATGCGCACCATGCCGGCGCCGCCGAAAGGTAAAGTGTATCAAGCCTGGACGCTGCGCAAGGGTGCGACCAAAGTAACGCCTTCGGTAACCTTCGTGCCACGCCACGGCGTCGCGCTGTTGCGATTGCCGGTAGACGCTCGCGGCATCGCCGCCGTCGCCGTAAGCCTCGAGCCCGCAGGCGGAAGCAAACAGCCGACGAGCAAGCCGGTGTTTCTCGCAAAGCTGTCCTGACGCCGATACGCCGTTTAAGCCGGCTTCTGAATCAGCTCCGTCACTCGAACGCCGAAGTTCTCGTCGATTGCGACCACTTCGCCGCGCGCAACCAACTTGTCGTTGACCAAGAGGTCGACCGGTCCACCCGCCAAACGGTCGAGTTCCACGATCGATCCCGTACCGAGCTTGAGAATTTCGGCAACCGGCATTTTACATTTGCCCAGTTCCGCGGTGATCTGCAGCGGCACGTTCATCAGCAGATCCAAATTTTGCTGATCTGGAAGACTACCGTTGGTTCTGTGTTCCGCCATCATCGTCGTTCTTTACTCATCCTTTATGGTGTTGCGCTGACAATCAGCGCGTTGCGCTCACCGAGCGCGCCGCATTGGCCGTGAGCCAGGACGGTCGCACCGGCTTTGAGCAGTCCCTTTTCTCCCACTCTTGTCTTCATCGGCACGTCGGTTCCCGAGCGTAAGTCTAGGAACGCGCCACCGCTCAGTTGCCCGCGCGCAAACTCCGCCGACACTTCGATCTGCACGTCCAGCAGATCCGCGATGGTCAGCGTCTGGGATGCGCGCGGGGAAGGGTCGCGTGAGAGCGCCACGCCCAGCCGCAGACTCACGGGCCGCTCGACGAGCAGTTCGAAATAGGTCACATAATCGCTAATGTCAAGAATCCGTTCGAGTACGGATATTTCTCGTCCGCAGACCGCGCTCAAGGAGCCCGAAATTGCACGAAGCGCGCGCACCACAACCTCGCTTTCCAGCGGCGAGAGCGAGCGCGCGTCTCCGGGTCCTTCTCCAAATGCGGACGCCGCCAGCGCGAGCGCGTCGCCCGGCCGCAGCACGAACGCGGCATCCGCGACCGGCCCGCACACCCCGTACACTTGCGCCCCTGCGCAAATCGCCGCCCACGCCGGCGCCGTGGGAATCGACGGCTCGAGCAGGCGCAACGATACAGGCGCGCACAGCAGCGTCGCGAGCGTTTCCCGCACGCCGTTAGCAACCACGCATGCGGCGCTTACCGGCAGGCACGAGCGCCGCCGGAATATGCCGCGGCGCACGCGCCGTCCATCGAGGAGCTGCGCGTTGCGCTCGAACACGAGGGCAGCCGTCATTTGAGCAGATCCATCGCGGTTTTTTCAATGGTGCCGTGCGCCTTGGCGGCGGCGCGAATCGCGTCGAGCGCGAGATACGCTTCCTCCAGACGCTGTAGTCCCACATCCAAATCGACGCCGCTGCCGGCGCGCGCGTGCGGAACGATCGCCCCGAAATTCCCATCGCCCGCCCTTCCCAGATGCGGCGCAACGCCGGGCGAAGCGCAAACGTGTTGCGGATCGACGGATTGCAATTTTGATCCGGGTGCAAATCTGGCCAGTGCCACGCGTCCAAGCGAGACTTGCTGCGCTTGCCGGCGCCCGGTTTTGGGATCGACCACCGTTCTCTCGTACGTGACCGCTCCGTCGGCTTCGATGCGCGCCCCTTCGGTAAACCCGAGAGCGACGTCCACCGGGTCGGCTTGCAGCGGCGCGAGGGCGGCGCCATCGTCGCGGTAGCCCTGGATCGGACGTCCTTGCTCGTCGACCAGCACTCCGTCTTTGAGCGCAAAGGAACCGTCCCGCGTAAAAATGCGGCGGCCGCGTTCGTCTTCGGTAACGAAATAGGCGTCCTGCGGCGGCGCGGCAAAAAGTGCGTCAGTGGTGTACGCGTAACCAGGAACTTCGGCGACGTCGCCGCTGCTCGGCAAGGCGCCGGAGACGTACGCCTCCAACACGTCGCGCTCGCGCGTCTGGATGTCGTTCAGCGCGCGCGTCGTCGCATTCGATATCAGCATGATGCGTGCTCCCGCGTTGCAGCGTGCAGTTCGATGCCGCGTTGCGCAAGCGCATAGCGTACCTGGGCCAGTGCACGTGCAACCTCTTGCGCGGCTGCCGGCGCGCACAGCGCAACGAGCGTGAGTCGCGAACCGTGCGACTGCAGGACGATCTGCACGCGGCCGTGCCGCCCTTCGAGATCGAAGCACGCGCGACGCGCCGGACGATGGGGACGAACAAACGTTCGCTGAATTTTTTCCGCCAACGGAGAACGCCGAGTACGGCGGTCGGCATCGCACGTCCAATGAGCGCTCGCCTTCGTTCGCCGCGTCGCTGTGGGAAGCGCGGGTGAGCGCCCGTGCGCCGCGTCTTTATGCCGGCCCTGCGGTTTGCGTACGGACGTTGCGCTTTGCGGCTGCATTTTTTGCAGCGTTGCGCCCGTTCCGGAACTGCCGTTGCGATCGCCATACAGCGCCGAATACCACGCTTGTGAGAGCGCCCGCCGATCCACCGAGGCGATCGGCGCGCTCAGGACGCTCAAGTTCAAATGCTCGGTTATCGTCATGGACGATAGCCTACGGCGCGTCGATGGCGGCGCTAATAGGGAATTGTTAACGTTTCCGTGCGCGAGCGAAACCGGCCGTCGTCGAACGCCGAAGATTCCGTCGTGTACATTTTTGCGTTCGCCACGTCGAACGTCACGACGAGATTGCGCAAGATCCCTATGCCGATGTTCCCCGCATCGAACCGATCCGCAAACGCGCCCTGCTGGGAAAGCATGACGTTGGAATAACGGTTGAAGAAGCGGTACGAACCCATGTCCAACTCGTCGACGATCGTGTATAACGCTTGCGCCGCGCCACCCACGCCGTAGCTGTTGGCAAACTGTCGATCGCCGATCGGGAGCAAATCCGGATGGGCTTTCACGAACGGCGAAAACAGCAGCAGTTCACCGCTGTTGCCGGTATCGATCACGAAACGCCCGTCGATGCCGTCGACTTTACCGTGCACTTCGACGAGCTGACGGTCCACGTCCAACGGTACCGCTTGACCGCCGACATGCAGCCCTCCGGGCTTTGCGAACGTCATCGTATGGTGCATGGCGTCGAACGTCACCTCTGCGGAGGCAAAAAACGGATATCCGAGGACGCCGTCCGTCTGGAACGATCCCGTTACGTTGCGTAAATTCAGCACCGTCACCATTCGGATCGGCAAGCGCGCGGAACCGATTTGAATGCCTTCGATCGGCGCTATTCCCATGCCGCCGGTACGCTGCGCTCCGGCTACTTCCAGCCGCCCTTGCGGCCGCAGGCCGACCTGCGCGGCTACGCGGGAATCCACGACCACCGCTTGAGCCCCGGTATCCACCAGAAACGTGTAGTCGTGCCCACGAATGCGCACGCGCGTATAGAAGTGCCGAGCGTGCTCCTCGAGCGGAACGGTGACGGGCGAAGCAGCGTCGATCTGGGTGTTGCTCGGAATGGTAAAGAGCGATGGATCAATAGCGCGATCGACGACGATGTTCTGCGCGACGCGCTCCAGGTCGAAGCCGTGATCGCCGTTTGAGTCGATTTCTTTTTGCGGAACGAGCGCGCCGGCGAAAACGCGGTAGTCGAAATAATCCGCGGTCGACGTGCCGTCTTCGTCGTCGTAGCTGATGCGATCGAGCATCAGCGTGCGCTGGTCCAAAGCGATCGTTTCAACCAGTCCGCGCGGCGGGCTCACTTCGATTTCGTAAGCGGAGCGCCCGCCGGGAAGATCGACCAGGCCTAAAAACTTATCGTACTGCGGCTGCGTGACGAAACCGTCGTCGTCGATGAAGTCTTCGGTGCGCCGGCGCTGCAGCAGCAGGCCCTGCAGCCTGCGCACGTTGCCGTTCTCGTCCAGTGCGAATTGCCGGTCGCCCACGCGCAGCATCGACTCAAACCGTATGCCAATCCACTCGTCATACCGCTCGCCCTTCGGCCCGTTCCAACTGTGAAACGACCCGTTCAAACCGGCTCCGACGATCGAACCCGTCACTTCCAGCGTTTGGGGAGCATGCACGTGCAGCGCCACGAGCGCCGCTCGCCGCGCGGCGAGCACGTCTTTGAGCGTGGGAACGTCCGCATGCGCGGATGCACAGCAACATGCAAACAGCAGCGCCGCAACGAGCGCCGCGACGCTACTGCGTTTTGTACTTTGTGTAGCTGCCGAGGACGTTCTCGACGTAGTTTCGCGTTTCGGCATACGGAGGAACACCGCCATACTTCTCGACCGCCCCCGGCCCTGCATTGTATGCGGCGACCGCTAGACGGAGGTCACCATGGAAACGCTCCAAGAGGCCCCCAATGTAACGCGTGCCGCCTGCAATATTTTGCGCGGGATCGTACGCATCGGCAACGCCGAGTTGGGCAGCGGTACCCGGCTCGAGCTGCATGAGACCTTGCGCCCCCGTCGGAGAAGTGGCGTTTGCGTCGAAGCCGGACTCGTTCGCTATAATGGCCTTTACAAGCGCAGGATCCACGCCCGCCGCATCGGCGTTCATATGCACGAGCCGGTCGATTTGCGGCGGCGCAGCCGTGCTAGGGGCGGCGCTCATGGCGCTGGTGACCATAGAGGCAAACGAGCCTGGTGCTCCCGGCAATGGCTGGGCGAGAGCCTGAGCAGGCTCTCCGGTGATCTCGGCAATGCGCCGCGTTACCGCAGTGATGTCGGTCAACAGATTCATGGCTTCACCTCAACGTATCGGCAAGAGCGTGCAGGGCCAATAGCGTCCCGGACGGCGTTTCCGGCCGTTTGCCTTGCTGTAGGAAGGCTGCGATCGCGGACTCTTGCGCGGCTGCCGAATCGCGATCGCCGCCGGCGCCCAGGCCCAGGGCGCGCGCATCGGCCGTTTCGGCCAGACGCGCGATCGCGCCGCGCACCAGCCTGCCGTCTTCGGAATGCGGCTCAGAAATGACCGCATGCATCGTTCGGCTGGCACTCGCCGGGACGTCGATCGCGGGATACCGTCCGGCATTTGCAAGCACCGGCGAGAGTTGAATGTGCCCGTCCAAGAGCGCGCGCGCGCATTCGCTGACCGGATCGCGCTCGTCGCCGTCGGAGAGCACCGTCGCAACAAGCGTGATCGATCCGCGTGGCGACGTGCCGGCGACTTCGACGTAGCCGGCCAGCTCGGCAAAAACGCTCGCGGGATATCCGCCGCGTCCGACCGGCTCCCCTGCGGAAACCGCGATCTCGCGCAAAGCGGTGGCTAAACGCGCCAAACTATCGAGCACGAGCAGCACGTGCAAACCGCTCGCGCGTAATGCGTGCGCGTGCGCCATTGCGACGCGCGCCGCGCGTACGCGTTCGGCCGCGCTGCGGTCGCCCGTCGCGCAAACGATTGACGCCCACGGCCCCGCGCCGCTCATCCATTCCTGCGCTTCACGGCCACGCTCGCCAATGAGCGCGACGACGACCGCATCCGCGGCGGATCCTCGCACCAGCAGTTCCACGATCGTCGATTTGCCGCAGCCGGGAGCGCCGAAGACGCCGACGCGCGCGCCGCGGCCGATCGTAAGCAACGCGTCGACGGCGCGAATTCCGGTCCAAAACGGCGCGCGTATCGGCGCGCGCTGCCAAGGTTGTGGAGGACGGACCGCGAGCGATCGCGAGCGGCCTTGCAGCGGCGGCCCGCCGTCCAGTGCGTTGCCGCGCGCATCGAAGCTGCGGCCCAGCGCCATGGTTCCCAGCAGCATCGCAAGAGCCGCCGGATCCGTGCACACGGCATCGCCGGCGCGCACTCCTTCGAGTACATCGTGCGCTGCCACGATGGCGCAGCCGTCGTGTAAAGCGGTGACGATACCCGTTATTTCGCCGTGTGCACTCTGCACGCGCACACCGTGGCCGACGGCAGCGCCGGGCAACCGCACTTCCAGCAATCCGCTTCGCGCGCAGAGAACGGAGCCGTGGGCAATCATTCCGAAATCGCCGCAAGCACGTCCGCCAGACGCGCCCCGAGCGTTGCCTCGACGTATCCCGACCGCAGTTCGATAACGACGTCACCGGTTCGCAGCCGATCGTCGCTCACGACGGGCACGCCGCACGAAAGCCCGAACTTTTCATCGCGATGCACTCGCACGCACAGCGGCTCTTCCGCCAGATATCGCTGCAGCGCGCGATCGACGATTCGCTGTATATCCGCGGGCGCGGACTGCAGTTCGCGCGCCAGCACTTCGGCAGCGATGTCGGCCAGCACCGTTTCAACCGCGTCGTTCACGCCTTCGACAATGCGCGCACGGAACACCCGCAGCTCCCGCAGCGCGTCCATGCGCGCTTCCGATTCTTCGCCGATGCCTGCATGCTCCATACGCAGATCGGGTTCTTCCACCGGCGCTGCGGACGGCGGCGCTTGCAGCTCGTGCGATCGCATGCCGCGCACGGTTGCAGCCAGCGTTCGAAATTCGTCAGGCATTTGCAATGAAATCCTGCGCATCGGAAACCAGCGGCGAGGCGGGCCGCTGCATGCGTTTGATGATGGCTGCGCGTTCGTGTTCGGGATACATGTCCAGCACGGCGGCGGCCGTTGCGGCGGGAAGCGCGCTGATAATCGCAGCCGCGGCGTGCGGCGGTTCTTTCAAAAGCGCGCCGCGCACGCCCGCGGGCGGGATGCCGCGAACGGCCTGCGTCGTTTTGGAGATGGCGGCGCGGTCGCACATCGCCCGAACGACCGCTGCGGCGGGTGCGGCGGCAACCCGTAGAGAGACGAGCACGACGCCGGCCAACACGAGGGAGGGCAACAGCGGCACGATCGCTCCGTACGCCAGCCACCACCCATCCTTCTTAGCAACGGGCGCATGCGCGAACGAAACGGCTTGCACGTCGACCGAATCGCCGCGATGCGCGTCGATGCCGAGCGTTGCTTGCGCCAGCGATTTCACTTGCGCAACGTCCGCTCCGCGTGCCGCGTCAACGAGCACCGCTGCACTGATTCGCGCGATGCGGCCAGGTTGCGCGGTCGCCGACACTTCGTGCGTATCGCTTCCGCGATCGACCTGCTGCTCCGAACGATCGTAGCGTTTTCCTGCGCCGTCGTAGTGCTCGTCCTGCGTGGTTGCAGAGATCGGCGCGGCGGCCAGCGGCACCCGGCGCACGTCACGGCTCGTGACGCTGCGGCGGTCGTAGTCGATGTGGACGCGAACGATCGAGGCCCCCGCACCGATGGCCGCATCCAACGCGCTTTGCAGAGACCGCTGCAAATCTGCGGCATCGCCGTCGCCGCTGCCCTCGCCAAGCGCGATGCCGCGATCGTCCACGATCGTGACGTTGCGCGCGTCCAAGCCCGGAACGGCCGCGGCAACAAAGGAACGCACGCCCGAAATCGCGTCCGCGGAGAGCCGAGCTCCGGGAACCAATCGCAACCGCACGCTGGCGCTTGCATCGCGGCTGACGTCGTCGGCGAAATATCCGGTCTTGGCGGGAGCAATGATGACGCGCGCGTCCTGCACGCCGTCGATTCCGCGCAGCGCAAGTTCGATGTCACCTGCAAGGCCGTCGCGCGTTTGCGCATCGATGACGGCCTGCGGCGTGAGCGCGCCCAGTTTGCCGAGCAAATCTTGCGAATCGTCGACGTGCGCATGTGGGACGCCGGCCATGGAAAGGCGCAGCAGCACGTCGTTGCGATGTTTAACATCTACGAGCACGTTGTCTGCAGTAGGCGTGAAGGCGACGTTCCAGCCCGCCAGGCGCTCCTGCACTTCCGACAGCTGCTCGGGATGCAACGGCGTGGCAAACAGCGCCGCCCGCGCAGGATGCTCCAGTACGCCGCCCAGCAGCGCGAGCGCGAGGATTGCAAAGCATCCCGCTCCCAGCGCGATGCGCACGTGTTTGGAGAGCGCTGCAAACCGGTGCAGCAACGTGGAAGGATTCACGGCTTATACCTGCATGTTCAAAATCGACTGCAACGCCGCAGCGCTACGCGTGGCTGCAGCCGTCGCAACCGAGAGCGCGACGTCGGCTCGCGCTCTCTCGAACACGGCGCTCTGCAGATCGCCCGCGCCGGCGGCAAAACGATCCTCGGATCGTTCCGCTTTTCCAAGGACGGCGCCGAGATCGTCGAGCATGCCGGCGAATGCATTGCCGGCACCGGCCGGCGATGCCGCAGACGCAGAGTCGGGCAGATCGGGCGTCAGCGGCTCTATTCTCATAGCCGGCCCACGTCTATGGTGCGCAGCGCCAGCTGTTTGCCGATCTCGAAGATCGAGGCGTTGCTTTCGTAGGCTCGAGACGCGTTGAGCACGCTCACCATTTCCGCGAGCACGTCGACGCTGCTTCCGCGCTGCACGTGCGCGCCGGCATACGCAATCTGCGTCGTTTCGTCCGCTGATTGCACGAGTGCGAATTGCGGGACGAGCCGTTCGTACGATCCTTTTGGACCGGCCGCTTCGGCGGCCGCGACGTTGCGCGCTTCCACGTCCAACGCCGCGCGCTGCGCTTCCATGCCGCTCGCTGCCGTCGTCAACAAGCCTAAGCTATCCATTGCGGACTCCTGTGCATTGAACCATCATGGCGTAAGGTTACGATCACAATATGGCGCGAAGACATCGTACAAGTTTCCGAATCGTAGCTGAAGCACGGGGACTAAGCTCGCGTCGCGTTTTTGATTTCCGCCAAGCGCGCATGCACCGCGTTCAAAAGGACCTCGGTGAAGAGGGCGTGTTCCGCGACGCCGGCCATTGCCGCGTCGGTGCGTGAGCCGCCATACGGAGTTTGCGCGCGTGCCGTGGCCGAGGCTGCTTCGCCCAGCGCTTGGCCGGCGGCGGAAAGCGGGCCGCTCAAACTATCTGCAATGTCGAACATGCGGCCAGCCTACGGCAGCATCGTTGCCGGCATCCATACGCAATGTTGCCGCTCCATGTTGGGCAGCAGCGTCTAACGAGTAGCGGAAACCGGTAATCCCTGGCGATCCAACCGGATGCCGGCGATCAGACGAGTCACCTCGTCGTAATTCGCAACGCCTGCGGCAACGTGGTTGGTTTTGAGATAGCTGTTGTACACGCGCCATGAGAATCGCGAAAGGTTCAGATTGACGAAGTGCGAGTTTCGGACTCGAATGGCGGCAAAGTCGGCCCATACCTGCGGGACGAACGTCGCGCGTGCATAGTGCTGCAGAGGCGGAAGATACAAAAAGAGTCGAGCATTCCCGAATACCGCGCCACCGGATCCCGATCGCGCAGACACGTCACCGCGGCGATGTAATTGGCTTCGTCTTCGCGATTGAAGCCGGCAACGTGGCTCCATTCGTGCGCTTGCGAGAACGGACGTTCGAACCACAGCAAGTCGGGCGCTAACTGCGTCTCCAAGGTGAACGGATTGGTGAATCCGCTCGTGCCGCTGCGATCCATGAACCATCCCGCCAGAGTCGGCTTCGGCGCATCGACGCGCGGCGTCCATCGATCGCCCAAACGCTGCACGACCGGAATCCAAGCCGCGCGCAGGTCCGCGTACCGGCGCGGATCATTTTTTGTCAAACGATGCGCTACGGGCGCGAGCCGGTTCATGCTCGCGATAACGCGCGCACGTAGCGCGTCGATGGCCGCAGCGGTAATGCGCGACTGCTCGAAATCGGCTCGCGCTTCCAGCGGTTGACGATCGTAGCCGAACCCCCACCCGGCGTAGAACCACACAACGTACACGGCGGCCACCACTGCGACGCCCATGAGCGCGCGCCAAAACGGCCGTCTGAATGCCAGCGCGGCGATGACGAGCGCAGCACCTGCGATTGCGACCGCGTCGCCGAACGAAAATGGAATCGCCGGGGTGAAGGAAGACCAGAAGTGCTGCCACTTGGGATAGTAGCCGTTACTGAAACTGCGCTCGACCCAGCCGGCCGACGGCCGCCACAGCGCGGCGACGATGCCCAAAACGATGAGGGCGATTTCAACCGGAAGCAGCATCGACGGAAGAGAGCCGCCGCGGGCGGCTCTCTTGCGCGATCTTCTCACTGCGGGGCGGGTGGTAAAATCAGCGTTTCGAGAACTGGAAGCGTTTGCGCGCGCGCTTGCGGCCGTACTTTTTCGATTCTTTTTCGCGCGGGTCGCGCGTGAGCAGACCTTGCTTGCGCAACACCTCGCGCAACGATTCGTCCATCGAAACGAGTGCGCGCGCAATCCCATGGCGTACGGCGCCGGCCTGGCCGGCCATGCCGCCGCCTTCAGCCTTCACCTCGATGTTGAACCGTGAAGCGCTTTGCGTGGCTTCGAGCGGCTGGCGAACGATCTGCTGCAGCGTCGGCCGCGGAAAATATTCGTCCATCGACTTCTTGTTGATGGTAATCACGCCTTGCCCCAGCGAGATGCGCACGCGCGCAATCGAGCGCTTACGGCGGCCGGTGCCTTGAAAATTATCGATCACAGTTGCTCCTACGCTAGCGGCTGCGGCCGCTGCGCTTCGTGCGGATGCGCCGTTCCGGCGTAGACTTTCAAACGGTTGAGTTGCACGTTGCGCGTGCGATTGGTCGGCAGCATGCCGCGCACGGCGCGCTCGATGAGGCGCTCGGGGTGCTTGTCCCGAACTTGGCGCGCGGTCTCGATTTTGAGACCGCCGGGATAGCCGCTGTGGCGATAATAGACTTTGGCGTCCCATTTTCTTCCGCCCAGCTCCACTTTGTCGGCGTTGATCACGACCACGTGATCCCCGTCATCGATGTGCGGCGTCCACGTCGGCTTGTGCTTGCCCGAGAGGGCACGGGCAATCCGGACGGCGAGCGTGCCCAGACGCTGCCCGGCCGCGTCTACTACGTACCAGTCGTGCTGAGTTTGCGCCGTCTTCTGTTGGTAGGTCCGCATAGCCAGCCCAGTCTACGGAAATATCGGCGCGCAGTCAACCGTTTTCCGCATGGAATTAGTTGACAAGTACTTGAGCAATCAACTATATTGCCTCGTATGCTGAGCGAAAATACGGCTCTTGCCGTCGGCATATCGAGGTTCGAATCGGCCGTGCGCCGCCGGCTGGACGGCCCCCTCGGAGGCGGCCACGGCATCGGCTACACCGATTTCCTAATCATGGCCGAGCTTTCCGCCGTTCGAGGCGGCCGGCTTCGCGCCGTCGATTTGGCCAAGCGCCTCCTGCTTAGTCCTTCGGGCGTTACGCGCGCCGTTCTGCCGCTGGAAAAAATCGGCTTGCTGCGTCGCGTCAGGGACGAGCGCGACGCCCGCGGCAGCTATATCGAACTGACCGCCGCGGGCAACGAGCGCCTGGCGGAGGCGTTACCGACCGTGGAGCGCATCGTCAGCGAGGCGTTCGCGGGGCTGATGACCAGGAACGACCGCGTTGCGCTGCTGGGATTGTTCGAGCGGCTGGGATACTAGCACGGCCGGCGAATCGTTCCGTTTCGTGCAACAGTACCTGACATTTCTCGATCGCATCCTTCAGAATGGCGTGGAGAAAAGCGACCGAACCGGAATCGGAACGCGCAGCATCTTCGGCTATCAGATGCGCTTCGATTTACGGGACGGCTTCCCACTCGTCACGACCAAACGGCTGCATACGCGGTCTATCGTCCACGAGTTGCTCTGGTTTTTGCGCGGCGATACGAACGTGCAGTATCTGCGCGATAACGGAGTAACGATATGGGATGAATGGGCCGACGAGAACGGCGAGCTCGGTCCGATCTACGGCGCGCAGTGGCGATCGTGGAGGAGTGCGGACGGCACGGCGATCGACCAGCTGGCGCAGCTCGTCGAAGAGATCCGGCACAATCCCGACTCGCGTCGCCTGATCGTCAGCGCCTGGAACGTCGCCGAACTCTCGAAGATGGCCCTCGCACCGTGTCACGTGCTCATGCAGTTTTACGTCGCGGGCGGCACCTTGTCGTGTCAGCTCTATCAACGCAGTGCCGACGCGTTCCTAGGCGTGCCGTTCAACGTCGCTTCATATGCATTGCTCACGCACATGGTCGCGCAGCAATGCGATCTGGCTGCCGGCGAATTTATCTGGACCGGCGGCGACTGTCACCTCTATGCCAATCATGTGGAACAGGCGCGCCTGCAACTTTCGCGCGCGCCCTTGCCGTTGCCGCATCTGGCGTTCCTGCGCCGTCCCGATTCACTCTTCGATTACCGCTTCGAAGATATCGCCTTCACCAACTACCACACGCATCCGCCCATCCAAGCCCGGGTCGCCGTTTAACCGTACATGCGTCCGCGCGTCATTTTCGTCGTCGCGCACGATCGCCGCGGCGTCATGGGGCGCGACGGCACGCTGCCGTGGCATCTGCCGGCCGACCTCAAACGCTTCCGCGCGCTCACTCTGGGCAAACCGGTGGTCATGGGGCGCAAGACGTACGACGCGATCGGCAAGCCGCTCCCGCGCCGGCGAAACATTCTGCTGACGCGAAACGCCGGCTTTGCGGCGGACGGGGTGGAGGTTGCGCGATCGCTTGCCGAAGCGTTTGAAATGACGGCCGGTGCTCCGGAAATCGCCGTTATCGGCGGCGCGCAGATCTTCAACGAATTCGCGCCCTACGTCGACAGCGCGTTCGTCACCGAAATTGAGGCCGACATCGAAGGCGACGTCCACTACGCTGCGCCGGAACGATCGCATACGCGCGAAGTGCAGGACTATCACGCCGCCGACGAGCGCAACCCGTACGCGATGCGCTTCGTGCGGTGCGATTACGAGCAGGCCGACGTGACGGGCGGCTCGGCGAACGAATCGAAGCCGTCGCGGTAGCGCACGCCCGCGAGATACAGCCCCTGCGGCGGGGCCGTCATTCCGGCAACAACGCGATCGCGCGCGCGCAAGACGTCGGCAACGCTCGCCGGATCGCGTCGACCGACGGCGCATTCAACCAGCGTGCCGACGATCGTGCGCACCATTCGATGGAGGAAGCCGTCCGCGCGGATTTCGATGCGGATGATATTGGCACGGCGCCGGGCGCGCAACGCGGTCAGGGTGCGAATGGTCGGTCCGCTTTGCGGCAGCGATCCGCAGAACGATCGAAAATCGTGCTCCCCGACTAGATGCTGCGCCGCGGTGGCGAGCCGTTCCAGATCGAACGTCGACCACACGTGAAACGCGTATCTCGCCAGCAGCGCACTAGGCTCGGGCGCATTGTGAACGGCGTAAATGTACGTGCGCTCGATCGCGGAAAAGCGCGCCGAAAAGCGATCGTCTACGGCTGCGACCGCGCGCACTGCAACGTCGGCCGGCAACTCCGCATTCGCCGCCAACGCAAAGCGCTCAAATGGAAAAGCGGTCCCGGTTTTCCAGGAAACGACTTGTCCGCTTGCATGCACGCCTGCATCGGTGCGTCCTGCGGCGCTGATTTTTACCTCGTGCCGCAGGACCGAAGAAAACGTCCGCTCCAGCTCACCTGCAACGGTGCGCGCGGCCGGCTGAAACTGCAGCCCGCTAAAATTCGTGCCGTCATACTGAACGACGGCGCGCAAGGTCGTTAGACGGCGGCCGTTTCCCGGCGCGGTACGGAACGCTTCTCGTCCAGATCCAACAGATCGGCCCAGCTCGTCACGTCCGTCCGATCCGGCGCTATTTGGCTGCGCATGTTCAGGAAGAAGTCGAGCGATCCGCCTTCGGGTTTGTGCGTCACCCACTCGTAGTTCCAACGCTCGATCTCCTGTGCGGACTTCTTGGCGACGAACGGCCGAAGATACGCTTCGATGTCGGCATCGCTCTTGGCGTTCTTGACCACACCGAGCAGCTCTTCGCCGTTTACGTCGACGAACTCAAAAAGCGCCTGATCCATCGGACAGTCGTAATTGTATTCGCCGGGATTGCCGTACGCTTTCGCTTTGGCCTTGTCAATCGTGCGCCCAAGCTGGACCATGCCCAAGACTTTGTCGTGCACGCTGCGGGGGTAGGTCTTCGTCAAATCCACGGTAATGGAGGCTCCTTACAGAAAACTGGTTACGGAGCCCATGACCTGACTTATTCTTCGTGGGTTGCATTATGGAAAGTAGCGCCCGTACCGGTTTAACTCATATAGTAATCGGAATATCCGTGGGCTCCGCAATTCCAGAGCATAATGAAACTCTCAACGTATCGCTACCCGAGCGGCTGGACGAATCCGTCCGGCAGAAAGTCTCGCCGGACGTGAACACGAGGTAACTTTTTAGGAGAGCCGCTAGCGTGACTCGCATTGCGGGTGGGAACAGCGGCATGACTCCCCGGCGGAGGACAGAGCGCTTCCGGCCGCTGCATGTCTGCAGACGGGGCTGCAATACCGTTCGCCGGCGTCGACGCTGCACGTGCAGGGCTCGTGGGCGCATTTCACTTGATTCATTCCTAGTCACCCGTGCTGACGCTGCAGCGGAAACAACATGACGTCGCGGATGCTGGAGTGGTTCGTGAGCAGCATCACCAAGCGATCGACACCGATGCCGATGCCGGCGGTCGGCGGCATTCCGTATTCGAGTGCGCGCACGAAATCCCAATCCGGCTCGGGAATTTCTTCATCGCCCTGCGCGCGCTCGGCGATCTGCGCTTCGAAGCGCGAGCGCTGATCGTCGGGATCGTTCAATTCCGTGAATGCGTTGCTGATCTCCATCGCATTGCAAAAGAGCTCGTACCGATCGGTGATTTCGGGGTCGCCGGCGCGTCGCTTGGCGAGCGGTGAAATGACCAGCGGGTACCCGGTCACGAAGGTCGGTTCGATCAGGTGCGGCTCCAGCACGCGTTCAAAGATCTTGTCGAGCGCATGCCCGTGCGTAGGAGATTCGGGCAGTTCCAATTCCTTCAGGATTGCGGAAGCCTCGCGCGCATCGAGCAGCCGATCGCGTGCGTAGCCGCCGCGTTCGCGCAGGCCTTGCAGATAGTCGATGCGCTTGAACGGGCGCGCGAACGAAATCGCACGGTCGCCGATCGCCAGTTCTTCCCGGCCCCCGGTTACCACGGATACCAAGTGCGCGACGAGCGCTTCGTTGAACTCCATCATGTCGTCGACGTTCCAGTACGCGGCGTAGAGTTCGAGCATCGTGAACTCCGGATTGTGCGTCGTGTCGATGCCTTCGTTTCTAAAAATGCGGCCGATCTCGTACACGCGCTCCATGCCGCCGACGATGAGGCGCTTGAGGTTGAGTTCGGTGGCAATGCGCAGCTGCAGGTCTTGATCCAGCGCGTTGACGTGCGTGACGAACGGACGTGCAGCGGCGCCGCCGGCCACGTGCAGCAGCGTGGGCGTTTCAACTTCGTAAAAGCCGTAGGAGTCGATAAAGCGCCGCATTTCCGCAATAATTCGGCTGCGCATGAGGAAGTCGTCGCGGACCGACGGGTTCACGATGAGATCGACGTAGCGCTGGCGATAACGCTTCTCGACGTCAGTGAGCCCGTGCCACTTGTCGGGAAGCGGGTAGAGCGCTTTGCACAGCACGGCAAAATCACGCACGTGCAGCGTCAGTTCTCCCAGCTTAGAACGGAACATGAACCCGTGCACGCCGGCGATGTCGCCGATGTCCAGATCGATCCAATCCTGGAACCGGTCCTCGTCCAGTTCGTCCTTACGCACGTACAGTCCGGAGGCGCCCCGTGCGGTCTTGCAGATCCGCAAATATCGTCTTGCCCATGCGCCGCTTGGACATGATGCGCCCGGCGATGGACCACAGCTCGCTTTCGGCTCGCTGCTCGGCCGCTAAAAACGCGTACTGCTCGCGCAGCCGCGCGGCCGTCGTATCCGCCGCATAGCGCGTCTGCCGGAACGGATCGTTCCCGCGCGATCGCAACGCGGCAAGCTTTTCGCGTCGGGCTTGGACCAATGCCGATTCCGCTTTGCCCAGGTCCTCGATCATCGCTCCTTCGTTCGCGCCGGACGCGGGTACGGCTATGAGGCTTTTTTCGCAGCCTTCTTCGGCGCGGTGCTGCCGCTCTTGATCGATTCGATGCGGTATTTCACCACGCCGCGCGGCGTTGCGACGTCCACCGTCTCGCTTTTTTTGTGGCCAAGCAGCGCCCGGCCCAGCGGCGATTCGTTGCTGATGCGCTGATTGACGGGATCCGCCTCAGCCGAGCCGACGATCGAGAACTCGTGATTCGCGTTGGTCTTGAGATCCTTGACCTTGACCGTCGAACCCAGATGTACTTCCCCGGAAGCATAGTCCGACTCGTCGATGATGCGCGCGTTGCGAATCATGCCCTCGAGCTTGAGAATGCGCCCCTCGATGAACGCTTGCTCCTGCTTCGCATCTTCGTATTCGGCGTTTTCGCTCAGGTCGCCGAACTCTTTGGCCTGGCGGATGCGATCGTTGACCTCGCGGCGATGGACGGTCTTCAGATCGTCGAGCTCCGCGCTCGAGTTTCTCCAGACCTTCTCTGGTGAGGACGATCTCTTTGTCGTTCAAGTACGGATCCTCAGTAACCAAGGCGCCCGGCCAAAGCCGGACGGCCTTGCTGTAATGAAGCGCCCGCAGTCGGGCGCCAGCGCCGTTGGTTCGCAGTGGCCGAAAGGGTGGCCTGCCGCACCGCTCAATCCCGGGCGGCAGAGGGGCCGCAGCCGAGCCGGCTTGCCGCGGTGGCGTCCGGCGTGATGGTATGATGTGCCATGGAAGCAATGCCTGCGCTCTCCCGCAACAAGCCTGAAGTCGAATACTTGGACGGCTTCGCGCATCCCAAAGTGAGCCCGAAGCAGCGCCATGGGGTCGTTCAGGGCGCCGTGTACGCCGCGCTGCATGCGTGCGCGAAGAATACCGGCTCAGTTTGCCTGGAAACGCGCTTTCATCCCGGGCCGCACGGTGGCGCGCATACGCGTTTGGTACCCGACGTCGCGTTCGTCCGGCGAGAACGCCTCATGCAGTTGCGGCCGCAAGAACGCCAAGAGCCGCCGTTTTCACCTGACGTCGCCGTCGAAGTCCGATCCCCGTCGGACGACATATCGTATCTGAAGCGCAAGATCGAACGCTACCTAGCGACCGGTGCGGTACTGGTGCTTGACGTCGATCCCGCCGCGCGCGCCATCCGCGCGCATTCCTCCGCCGGCGTTGCCGAATATGGCCACGGCGATCCGTTCCGGCATCCGGCGGCAGCATGGCTGCGCTTTGACGTCGATGCGATCTTCTCGGATTTAGACGAATACGGATTGTAGGCATACGCGTCGGTCACGCGCAGCGAAGATACACGTTTGTCATGCTGAGCTTGTCGAAGCATCGCCGACCCTTCGACAGGCTCAGGGTGACAAGACCGCGCGCTTCGACAGGCTGGAGGGTGACAAGACCGCGCGCTTCGACAGGCAGTAGGGTGACAAGGACAGCCGCAGTTAGGCCGAGGCTAGCTGCACCACGCGAGGATGTAGCCGCAGCTCGCGCAAGAGGCGCTCGTAATCCTGCGGCGTGACCTCGTCCCACTTCTTGCCCAGTAGCGCGAGCAGCGCGGCTTCTACGACGTTGGTCCCAAAGGAGCGGCCTTGGAATTCCGGCGTCGTCGTGATGAGCTTGGCCACGCCCCGCTTGCGCAAATCTTCAACATCGTTTTTGGTGACGGTGTTCGTGAGCACGATCTTGCCCCGTAGATCGTCCGGCATGAACTGCCGCATGAAATGAAAATCACCGGCGATGATGTCCGCCTCTTGGTAATACTGCGGATATTTGGGCTGCGGCGGCTTTTCTTGCTTCTTCCCCGTAGGATAAAAAAACTGAAATGGCAGTTTGCACGCGTCCGGCAGATAGCGTTCGGCCATCTCCTCGAACTCGTGCAAGCCTTTTACCGGTTTGTCCAAATCCAGCGCAAAGATAAAGTCGCCGAAGAGCACGTCGGCGCCCGCGTCCACCAGCGCCTGCGCCATTCCGAAACGGTCCAGCGCGCTGACCATCAGCACACGCTTTCCCGAAAGATCGATCGCGAGTTCTTCGCGCATGAAGCGCACGGCTTCGCGTTCGAGCGTGTTTTTCAACCCGCTGCCGTCCACGACGGGCGTGGCCTTGGCCGCTTCGAGCAGACGCAATCCGTCGCGCAGCGCGTATCGATGCTTGCCGGCATACAAGTACACGTCGATGCCGCCCAGGCCGATCGCATCGACGTTGCCGTCCAATTCGCGCACCCGCGCGATGGCGGCGTCGAGCTTGCCGTCGGTGCCCACGCGCGAAATGTCGAAGTCCTGTCCCAGAAGCGTGATGGACGCGCGGTGATCGCGCGTGCTGCTTCCGAGAGAAACCGAAACGACGGTCTTCACGCCACCACGCCTTTGCGGCGCTCCTGCGCTGCCCCGCGAATCGCGGCGATCTTCTCCGGCGTAATGGCCGCGTCGAACGCGCGCATGTCGGCCAGCGAAAAGCCGCAGTGTCTGGCCATTGTTTCGATCTCGACGACCTTGTGGAGTTCGATCCCGCGCCCCAGCGTATAATTTTCCAAGCGGTTTTCCAGCGCCAGCACCATGGTCTCGCTCATGCACGCCAGCGCCGTGCGGGGCGGAAGGTTCAAATCGAAGGCCTCGCCGGGTTCGCGCACGCGATCGAACCGCGGATTGCCCGGAAGCAGCATGTTTCCGCCTTCGGTGACCAGTACGTCGGGGCGCTCTTCCGCAACACGGCGGCTCACGTCGTGCGGCAGGGAAATTTCACACACGATGGCGCCGGTTTGCAAGTCTTCGGGCTGAATGACGTCTTGCGTCGAGCTCGTCGCCGTCAAAACGAGCTGTGCTTGGCGCACCGCCTGTGAAATATCAGTCGTGTACGAAGAGCTGCACGGCAGTTCGTCCTTGACGGACTCGTAGAATTTGAAAAGCCGCGTGTTGTTGCGCGCGACGAGGATGACGTGCTTGACTTTGGGGGCGATGATCTGCACGCACGCCGAGCCGATGGAACCGGTCGCGCCGACCACGACCGCCGTCGCTTGCGCGGCGTCGACGCCCATCTCGTGCGCGCCGCGAAACAGGCTTTGGATGCCCGCGGAGATCGTCAGCGAGTTTCCCGTCGTGACGGGAACCGGCGAGCGCTGCGCGATCGTGACGCCACCGTCGCCGACTACACCGGTAAACGCGCCCAGGCCGGCGATGTCGGCTCCAAGCTCGACGCCGATGTCGATGGCGCGAAGGATCCGCTTGTAGACTTCTTCGCGTGGAAACTCCATGATCTGTTCGGGAAACAACGCAGCCGAAACGAACCAGCCTTCGGTTTCGCGCCCATCCGGCGTACGTACGCCGGTGACGTGCGCGGCAGCCCACGACGGCATCCATTCCATGATCTTGCGCACGATCGCGGGGCCTTTACCGCGGGCATTTGGTTCGTACCGAATCAAGTCTTCCAGCGAGGTCGGATGCACGACGAAGCAAAACTTCGGAGTGTTAGCCGGCATGTTTGGGCCGCCGACCCTTCGACACGCTCAGGGTGACAAAGTTATTGTGCGGCACGGTCTTCCGCCTGTTTTTTTAGCGCCGCCAGCATCATCTCGCTGTTCTCGCGCACCTTCCGCTCGAGCGTCGGTCCGATCAGTTCGGCCAGCGTGGGAACGCCGAAATCGTAGTCGACGCCCAGGTGCACGTGCGTGGTTCCACCGTCTTGGCTGAACGTCCACGCCCCTTCGAATTTATCGAGGTCGCCCTCGAGCAATTTGTAGTCGATGCGCAGCGCCGCATCGTCGAAGCGATCCTCTTCCGTCCATTCGATCGGCGCTTCCTCGACGAGCGTTTTCCAGCGCGTCAAGATGTGATCGGCGTGGCGCTCCAGTACCGTCACGGTCTCCACGTCGGGCATGAATTCAGGAAAACGCTCCTGTTCCTTGGCAAGTTCATAGACGACGCGAGCGGGAGCGGCGATCACGATGGACGTTTCAACATACGGCATGGAGTGATAGTGCGCCGAGCTTCTCCTGGGCGCTCGCCAGCCCTGCCTGCAGCGCTTCGAGCGCATAATCGACCTGCGCGCGCGTGACGACCAGCGGCGGTTCCAAGCGGATGACGCGCTGCATGTTGAGCGTCCACGCCGCGGTGACCCCGCGCTTCACCATTTCGGGGATGATCCATCCCCCGTAGCCTTCATTCGTGAGCTCCACTCCGACGAGCAAGCCCAGGCCGCGCGCTTCACGTACGACGTTGGGATATTGCCCTGCCAGCGTGCGCACGCCGGCGAGCAGCTGCTCGCCGCGCGCTTGCGCGTTCGCAACCAGCTCCTCCTCGAGCAAGGCGTCCATCGCCGCCAGCGCTGCGGCGCACGCGAGCTCGTTCCCGCCAAATGTCGAGGTGTGCATGACCGGATGGCGCGCATAGGCGGCGTTCCAAACGCTCGGACGCGCAATGTACGCGCCGACCGGGATGACGCCGCCCGAAAGTCCTTTGGCCAAGGTCATCACGTCCGGCACGATGCCGTCGCGATTGCAGCCGAACAGCATGCCGCAACGGCCTAGAGCCCGTTTGCACTTCGTCCGCAATCAGCAACGCTCCGGCGGCATCGCAGAGCGCGCGCACTTCGCGCAAATAACCTAGCGGCGGAACGTTGACGCCGCCTTCCCCCTGCACCGGTTCCACGATGAACGCGGCCGCGTCACCCAGTTCATCGCGCAAACCGTCCGTCGTGCCGTACTCGACATGCGCGATCTCGGAGAGCAGCGGCGCATAGGCGTCCTTGAAATAATCGCGACCGCTCGCGGAAAGCGCGCCCAGCGTCTTGCCGTGATACGCGTTGCGCGTGGCCACGATCTTGCGGCGTTTCGTCGCGGCTCGCGCCAGTTTGATCGCACCTTCTACTGCTTCGGTTCCGCTGTTTCCAAAAAAGGAAATCTGCAGGTCGCCCGGCGCCAGTTCCGCCAATCTCTTGGAGACGCGCCCCAGCATAACGTTGAACATCGTTTTGCCCGAGAGCGACATCAAGTCGAGCTGCGCTTTGACGGCTTGCACGACTTTGGGATGACTGTGTCCCAGCGTAAACACGCCATATCCGCCGGCAAAATCCAGATAAGGCTTGCCGTGGTGATCCCAGATCGTGCAGCCCTGCGCGCGAACTTCTACCGGGCTCCCGGAAACTTTCATGACGCGCGCCAAGGGCGGGTTGACGTACTGCTTGTAGTTCTCGTACGTCTCGTCGTACAGCGCTTGTGCGGCGGGTACGTCGCGAATCACGCCGCTGCCGCCCCTTCCAGCGATGCGATCGTTTCCTCAACCACGGCAACGACGTCGCGCGCGCGCTCCAGATGCACGATCCGCTCGCGCAGCATCGCGGCGTGCGGTATGCCCTTCAAATACAGGCTCAGATGCTTGCGCATCTGCGGAACGGCGCGCGCCTCTCCGAGTTCTTCGACCATGGCGGCGTAGTGCACGTGAATCGCGTAACGCAAACGGTCCGCCGGTACGGGCAACGGCTGTGGCGTGTGGCCTTCCATCAGATCGCGGATCTGTGAGATGAGCCATGGATTTCCCAGCGTCGCGCGTCCGAGCATGATCCCGTCGACGCCGCTCTCGCGCATTCGCTCGAGCGCCGGGTATGCGTCGTCCAGATCGCCGTTCCCGATGACCGGAATGTCGATCGCGCGCTTGAGCCGTTTGATGTGCTCCCAATCGGCATTGCCTTTGTAAAATTGCTTTGCGGTGCGCGCGTGCAGCGTTACGGCGCAAATGCCGGCTTCTTGAGCGCGTTTGGCGACCTCGACGTACACGAGCCGATCCTCGCTCCATCCCAGGCGCATCTTCATCGTGACGGGACAATCTACGGCGCTCACGACCGCTCGCATGATCGCCTCGCACCGCTGGGGATCGCGCAGGCACGCGGAACCGCCGTTGGTTTTTGTGACCTTGGGTGCGGGGCAGCCGAAATTGATGTCCACGATGTCGGCGCCGCACTCGCGGACGATCGCCGCGGCTTTGGCCATCGTCTGCGGATCGTCGCCCCACAGCTGCGTGCTCACGGGCTTCTCCATCCCGTGCTGATCGATCATTTCCATCGTGCGCTTTGCGCTGGACGCATACTGCAGCGCGTTGGCGGAGACGAACTCTGTCACGGTAAGGCCCAAGCCAAAGGGCCGGTAGAGCGCACGCATGGTGCGGTTCGTCACGCCGGACATGGGCGCGAGCAGTAGCGGCGGCCAAATCCGGTGATGGCCGATGGCCAGAGCCTTCACGGGCGTGCTCATGGGCTCCAGTGCGTCGGGCGTCATGCCGGGAGTTTCAACAGTCCTGCGAGCGTTCCGGTTTCGGAGCGCCGCGCCGCCTGCCGGGGAGGCGCCTTCAGTTTCGCGTTGTAAAGAAGTACCGCCGCAGCCCGAGCAGACTCAAGTGCGGGTTGACCTCACGCACGACCCTCGTGTGCCGCGCCACGACATCCGCCATCCCTCCGGTCGCGATCACCGCAGCGTCCACGCCCATTTCGCCGCGCATGCGTGCAACAATCGCTTCGGTTTGTCCCACGAACCCGTAGATTATCCCCGACTGCAGCGCTGAAATCGTGTCGGTGCCGATCGCATTTTGCGGCGCTTCGAGCGCGATCTGTGGAAGTTTGGCGGCGCGCCCGACGAGCGCGTCGATCGAGATGTTGATGCCGGGCGCTATCGCCACGCCCAAATAGTCGCCGGCCTCCGAAATGGCCATGAACGCCGTAGCCGTTCCATAGCTGACGACAATCAGCGGAGCGCCGTACAGTTCGCGCGCACCGATTGCAGCGGCGACCAAATCCGCGCCGACTTCGCCGGGCCGCTGCGTCTTCACCGGCATAAGCGCTTGCCGATGCGCTTTGAAGAACGATGGTTTGCAGCGAAAGTATCGTTTGCAGGCCGTTTCGATCGTTTGATCGAGCTTGGGCACGACGCTGGCGATAACGACTCCCTGAACTTGCGATGCAAGCAGCTCAGCCGTCATGAACAACTGGGCAAAGAACACGCCGTACTCGTCGGCGGTGCGCTTGGATTCGGTCGTAACGCGCCAGGACTGCAGCAAATTACCGCCGTCCATAGCGAAGCAGCCGAGCTTGGTTTCGGTGTTGCCGACGTCAATCGTGAGCAGCATGCGATTCCTCGCGAGTTCGCAGCAATGCTTCAACGCAATCCAGCAGACGCGCGGCCAAGACCTCTTTGGGTGCTTCCCCCAAGTCGCGCCGCTCGTGCGATCCCCACAGCAGCACCAGCCGGTTAGGCTGCAGTCCGAATCCGCGCTGGTCCTTCACGTCGTTCACTGCGATGGCATCCAAATGTTTGCGGTGCATTTTTTCACGCGCGTTGGCTTCGTGCGCTTGCGTCTCGGCCGCAAATCCCAGCAAAAAGCTTGTGCCTTTGCGCTCGGCGATTGCGCCCAGCACGTCGGGAGTGCGTCGCATCCGAACCTGCAGATCGTCATCGGTCTTTTTGACTTTCTGGGCTTCGCGCTGTTCGGGGCGCCAATCCGACACGGCGGCAGCAGCAATAACGACGTCAGATCCCACCGCATGCTCCAGCGCGGCCTCCAGCATCTGCTCGGCCGTTTCGATGCGCGCGACCCGCACGCCCGGCGGCGGTTCCAGATGCGTCGGCCCCAAAATAAGCGTTACTTGCGCGCCCCGTTGCGCCGCTTCACGCGCAATCGCGATGCCAGTGGCGCCGGTGGAGGGATTGCTCACGAAGCGTACCGGGTCGAAAGCCTCTCGGGTGGGGCCTGCAGTAACGGCGACGCGAAGCCCGGCCAGCGAACGCGTGCGCGAGAGCACCGATTCCAGCGCCTGCAAAATCGTTTCTTCGCTCGCCAGACGGCCAACGCCGTATTCGCGCTCGGCCAAAAAGCCGCGCTCAGGTTCGACGATCGCGTACCCGCGATCGCGCAGCGTGCGCAGGTTGCTTTGCGTGCCCGGATGGCGATACATCGCCTCGTTCATCGCCGGCGCGATCACGATCGGAATGCGCGCCGCGAGGAGCGCCGTGCTGACGAGATCGTCCGCAATCCCGGCGGCGAGTTTCGCGATCGCGTTTGCCGTGGCGGGAGCGACCAGCGCAATCTGGGCCTCGCGCACGAGGCGAATGTGCGGAATGCGCTCAGGCGCATCCCACAGCGCGGTGAACACGGGCCGCGCCGTCAGCGACGAAAACGTAAGGGAGCCGACGAACTGCTCGGCGTGCGCCGTCATCATGACGTCCACGATCGCTTCCCGCTGCACCAGCGCGCTCGCAAGAGCGGCCGCTTTATATGCCGCCACGCCGCCGGTCACGCAGAGCAGAATGCGCGCGTTTTTGAAGGCGTTCACGAGCCGCCCGCCGCGGAAGATTCGCCGGAGATCAACACGTTGTCGATGAGTCGCGTGGTGCCAAAGCGCGCCGCTCCGATGACGAAGGCCGGCGGTCGAAGAACCGGCAGAGACGCAAACGAGTCAACATCGACCACATCGAGATACTCCCAGCGCGCGAGCGGGCTGAGCACTGCGCGCGCGCGCGCGCACGCCGCAGCCGCATCCCCGCCCTTGCCCAGCTGTTCAGTCGCGGCTTCGAGCGCTGCGTGCAGCGTCGGCGCGGCGACGCGTTGCTCGGCGGAAAGATATGCGTTGCGGCTGGACATTGCCAGTCCGTCCGACTCGCGCACCGTCGGTACGATTTCGACGCGTACGGGAACGTTGAGGTCGCGCGCGAGCCTGCGCACGACGGCGGTCTGCTGCGCGTCTTTTTGTCCCAGGAACAACACGTCCGGTTGCGCGATCTGCAGCAATTTGGTCACGACCGTCGCGACGCCGCGAAAGTGCGTGGGACGAACCGCGCCTTCATACGATAACGCGATGCCGCCGACGTCGACCGACGTGGAAAAACCAGGCGGATACATCGCATGCCCACTGGGCGTAAACAGGACGTCGATGCCGGCCCCTTTCAGCTTTTCCGCGTCGCCTCGCGCGTCGCGCGGATACCGCTCGAAATCTTCTCCCGGGCCGAATTGCGCGGGATTGACGAACACGGTCACGACAACGGCGGCGCACTGTTCGCGGGCAACCTGCATCAGGCGCAAATGTCCGGCGTGGAGCGCGCCCATCGTGGGCACGAGCCCGAGCGGGCGACGTAGCATACGTAAGCGCTCGCGCGCCTCGGCAATCGTTTCAGCAATTTCCACGGGAGTGAGCTGAGCGTTACGCGCAAAACGGTGCGCCCCACTTGAAACGGCACCCCGATCTCGAGCCGCTCCTCCTGCGTCACCGGCCGGTCATTGAGTCGCGTGCCGTTGCGGCTCTGAAGGTCCGTTAGCAAGAGCTGCCCCGCTTGGCTCCTCAATCGGGCGTGCCGGCGCGATATGTACCGATCCAGCGTGATGCACGCGTCTGCAAGCGACTCGTCCCGCCCGATGACGATCTCATCGTCGAACGGCCACGTCTTCCCGTCCAGCGGCCCGCTCAGCACCTCTAAGAGATAGATCGCCGACATGGCGCAGGCGCTTTCGCCTCGAAAAGCAAGGGGCCCTGGGCGCACGTAGGGTATGATGCCAGCAGCCCATTAACAATTCCGATACACGTGACGATACTGTAGTATGTGACGCAATGGACATCGGAGCCGGGCGCTGAGGCTGGGATGAACGACAGGATCGACGAGTTGCTGCACCTCATCGAGGTCGAACCGGATGCGCTGCGTGAAGCGGAATTCATGCAGGCACAATCGATCCTCGAAACGATGATCGGCAAGACGATCACGGCCGCCGAAATCGAAGAGACGCGGATCGTCGTCACCTTGGACGACGGCAACAAGTACTTCTTCTACGGTTTCTTGGGCGAAGGAAACGCTTAGCGCAAGCTAAGCGCGTGCGCGCTGCTGCAGATCGTGGATGTATTCCACGATCGCGCTCTGATCGGCGGCTGCAATCTGCGTAAACGCGACGCCGTGCGCGAACTGTTGGCGCCCTGCATCGAAAAACGAGAGCACGATGCGTCCGCGGATCATCATCTCGTGACCGCTGTCCGCCAGCGTGAAGCGCAGCGTCACGTTCTGGCCGGCGCTCAGATCGTTCTTCGTAATCACCCGCACGCCGCCGCCGCTGAGATCGACGGCGTTTCCGTACATGACCAGCTCGTCACCCGGAACGATGACCGTCACGGGAAAATCAACGGTTGCCCGAAAGAACCGCCGTTGCTGCGGCGAGCCTGGCTGCGATGACACGGGCGTAATGGTTCGGGGCGTTCCCTAAAGGCCCTGCGCCGCAATCATCGCGCCGAGCATTGCATGCTCGGCAATTGCGCCGCCCTGCAGATACATTTCGTACGGCTCGCGCAGCGGCGCATCGCACGACAGTTCGATAGTTGCACCCCCGACGAACGCACCGCTTGACATAATGACCGGCTCAGAGTAGCCCGGCACGCGTCCGGGCTCTGGGCGGTAGCGAGCATTGATCGGCATCGCGGTTTGTAATGCTTGTGCAAAGCGCAGCAGCTTCTGCGCGCTGCCTAGACGAATTGCCTGCACGATGTCGGTCCGCGGGCGGCCCGGCGCGGGGTCCACGGCGTAACCCAGTTCATCGAAGAGGGCTGCGGCAAAATCTAACCCGCGCAGCGCCTGTTCCACGATCAGCGGCGCCAGAAACAACCCTTGCACGAGCGCGCGCCCCATGCCCAAAGTCGGACCCAGGGCGTCACCCAAACCCGGTGCGTACAGCCGCGTGGCGACGGCTTGAATCAAATCGGCTGTTCCGGCCACGTAGCCTCCCGCCGGCGCGAGCGTACCTCCCAAGTTTTTAATCAGTGAACCCATGACCAGATCGGCGCCGGCGTGCGTGGGTTCTTGCGCCTCCACCAGTTCGCCGTAACAGTTGTCTACCAGGATCGCTACATCCGGACGCAGCGCCTTGATGCGCGAAAATGCCGTCCGGCACGCGGCCACGTTCACCGACGGGCGCCGCGCATATCCACGCGAGCGCTGCACGAACACGGCGGCAATGGTATCGTCCTGCAGCGCCGCTTCGATGGCCGCGAGATCGAACGGACCACGATCATCCAGCTCGTCCGCTGCTGGTTTATCACCCGGCTTTGTCACCCTGAGCCTGTCGCTTCGACTGCGCTCAGCGCAAGCTTCGGGTCGAAGGGGCACCTCGCGATACTTCATTCCCCCGCTGGTCAAATTATGCGGCGCCTGCAGTAACGCATTGCGAAGCGTGTCGTACGGCGTCCCCGTAATGCTCAGCAGCGTTTTGCCCGGCGGCACGCATGCGGCAATTGCCGTAACGATGGCATGCGTCCCGCTCACGAACGAAAAACGCGCGAGCGCGCGCTCTACGCCGAAAATGCGCGCAAGAAGCGATTCATAACGTTCGCGCGCTGCGTCTTCGTATCCGTACCCGGTCGTCCCGGCAAGATCGTGTTCACCGACGCCTTCTTGGAGAAACGCCGCGAGAACGTTCGCTTTGACGCGAACTTGCGCATCGTATCGAATATCGCGAACGCGCTCGTGCGCGCGGCACCCAGCGCTGCGAACGGCATCGCCGATGCCGAAGCGATCGCAGAGCAGATCGATCAAGCGGACGCGCGTGCTTCGTGCCGTTCGTATGCGCGCACGAATGGGATGTACAGCAGCGCGGCAACGAAGATGTTCACGCAAACCAGTCCGACCGCGCGCACGTCGAGCGTCGCCAGATACGTCGAGGCAAACGACGGAACGCTGGAGGGAACGTAGAGCGCTGGACGCGCGACGATACCGTGCGCGATCGCAACGTACGAAATCGTCGCGAGTACGACCGGTACGAGGACGAACGGAACGGCCAAGAATGGATTGAGCACGATCGGCAGTCCGAAGATCAACGGCTCGTTGATGTTGAACAGCGCCGGGACGATCGTCAAACGTCCGATCTTGCGCAGTCGTTCGATTTTGCTGCATGCGAGCAGTGCGGCCAGCGGCAGCGTCGCTCCGGCACCCCCCGGAAAAACGAAGAGAAAGAGCGAGACGACGACGATGTGCGGAAGCGGCTGATGATGTCCGAGCGCCGCCGTGTTTTGCAACTGCAGCGTGAGATACACCGGCGTGAGGATTGCGGCCAGCGTTGCCGGTCCGTGGATGCCGCAAATCCAGAGCAGCGTTTCCGCGAGCGTGATGATGACCAAGGCGGCGTACGTGTCACCCAGCCGCCCCATCGGCGCGAGCGCTGCGATGAGCTGGTTTCCCAAAGAGAAGTGCACATCGAACAGCGCGATACTCGCAGCGACGATGAGCCCCGCGCCAAGGGCGTCCGCTATCACGGGGACGGACACGACTCGGCGCAACAGCGTGCACGCGAACGCAACGCCGAACGCAACGACGATTCCCAAAAAAAGCCCGCTCTCCCCCACGCGATGCAGGTACGCAAGCGGATCGCGCAGCGTCACGGGCACAGGCAGCATCAGCGCGAACGCGCACGCCGCGCCGCTTACCACGATCGCATGAGACAGCCGCAAGTGCAGCGCTAGGCGGTACGCCAGAATGAGGACGAGCGCCACCGCCATCACGCCGAACGCCGGCAGTTCCGCCAGCGAGATGCGCTTCAAGAATCCGGCAAAGAACGGTTCGCGTACCGGAACGAGCCAAATAAAAGCGATGAGCCCGGCGACTAATCCGGCCAGGCTCAGCGGCAAGCTTTCGCGCACGGCGCGCAACGCCGGCGCGTCGGTCCAACTCGCGCTAGAGTTTGCGAACCACGGCTTCGACGCGGCCGAGGATAGTGACATCGCTTGCGTAGATTGGCGCCATTGCCGCGTTCTCCGGCTGGAGGCGCACGCGTCCGTCCTCTTTGTAGAATCTTTTTACGGTCGCTTCACCGTCCACCATGGCCACTACGATCTCGCCGTTATTTGCGTTGCGAGCCGGCCGCACCACGATGAGGTCGCCGTCCAGAATGGCCGCCTCGATCATGGAGTCGCCTTGAACGCGCAGCATGAAGCCGTCCGAGGCCCGCGTAAACGCCGCCGGCAGAACGAATTCTCCCTCGATGTTCTCCTGCGCAGTAATCGGCACGCCCGCGGCCACCTTGCCCAGAACCGGCATCACGATGGTTTCCGGGACGGGTGCGCCCGCGGGAGCGACTTGGCTGCGCAGCGCTCGCGGTTTGGTGGGATCGCGGCTGATGAATCCCCGGCGCTCCAAAGTCTTGAGGTGCGCGTGAATCGTTGAAGACGATGAGAGCCCTACCCGCTCTCCAATCTCGCGAACCGACGGCGGATACCCGCGTTCGGCCGTGAAGGTCCGGATGACGTCCAAGATGCGCTGTTGGCGCTCCGTCGTCTGCTGCATATACCTCCCCCAATGCCATGCGTATGGCATGCGAATCGCTTATCACGGTACCACAAGTCACCGTGCAAGGCAAACATATGTTCGTCCCTATATTGACACCTCTTCTTTGAGGCATGGTAAAATCTTGTAGACGAACAGTCGTTTGCCCCTAAATAAGGGAAAAACTAGTACGAGAACAGCCGTTCGCCGCAAGATAGAGTAAGGAGGAAGCACCGTGCGCAAGCGCAGACGATTCACCCTCATGCCGCTGATAACGCTGGCCGCCTTGAGCGCGATGGTGACCGTACCGGCGCTCTCGAACATGCATCTCTACGCCGCCGCGCCGCAACAGTACGCCTCGGTCGTCGTTCGGCCGGGTGACACGCTGTGGAGCATTGCTTCGGCCCACACGCCTTCGAGCAGCGCCGTCCAAGAGACGCTCGACCGCATAACCGAAGTGAACCATTTGGACGGCGCGGCAATCACTCCGGGGCAGCGCCTGCGCGTCCCGCGCTAAATTGCCACGCTTGCGGCGTGGTTCAGCGATGCTTCGACCAGCCTCAGCACGACAAGCTTGGCCTTCACTCAGCACAGGCTTCGGGCCGCTTGTCAGCCTGAACCGAACTTGTCACCCTGAGCCTGTCGAAGGGACCCTGAGCCGAATTGTGTCACCCTGAGCCTGTCGCTTCGATCGGCTCAGCGCAGGCTTCGGGCGGCTTGTCACCCTGAGCCGATTTATGTCACCCTGAGCCGATTTATGTCACCCTGAGCCTGTCGCTTCGACCGGCTCAGCACAGGCTTCGGGCCGCTTGTCGTCCTGAACCGAACTTGTCACCCTGAGCCCGTCGAAGGGACCCTGAGCTTGACTTGTCACCCTGAGCCTGTCGAAGGGTCGCCGCTTGGTCACTCCTGAACCGGACTTGTCACCCTGAGCCTGTCGAAGGGTCGCCCGCTCATCCTTGAGCCGAATTGTCTCTCAGCCTGTCGCTTGACCGGGCAGCAAGTTTCGGTCGTGGTTCAGCGATGCTTCGACAAGCTCAGCATGACAAGCTTCGACCGGGGCAGCAAGTTTCGGTCGTGGTTCAGCGATGCTTCGACAAGCTCAGCAGGACAAGCTTCGACCGGGTCAGCAAGCTTCGGTCGTGGTTCAGCGATGCTTCGACAAGCTCAGCATGACAAGCTTCGACTTCGGTCAGCACAGGCTTCGGGCGGCTCGTCACGCTGAGCCCAATTTGTCACCCTGACCCTTCGACGCGCTCAGGACTTCGGCTTGTCGAAGGGGCGTCGAAGCGGGCTCGCCGCTTCGGTGTCACGCCAGCTCCCGTCATATAGTAAAATACGATCATGAAACGCGGACCGCTCGCCGATATTTACGACACGCCGGTCGGAAAAGCAGCACAAGAATTCGGCATCGATCTCACGCTAACGGAAGGCAACCTCACGCTTACGCCGATCGAGCGCCTGCGAAAACTGCAACGCGCCGTGGAGTCGATGCAGAGGCTGCGCGCGGAAGCAAAGCGCCATCGTTGATTACGAGCGCATCGCTTCGGCACTTTATTCCGAAGCGGTCGACTTTGTCATTATTGGCGGCGTGGCGGTTGCGCTCCATGGATCGGCCTACCTGACCGCAGACTTCGACATCGCCTATGCTCACAATCGGGATAATATTGCGCGCTGGTACGCGCTACAAAACCACTCAATCCGCTGCTCCGCATACCGGGCACCGACGAAGGGTTAGCCTTTCCGTTTGACGAGCGGACCATCTACAATGGCGGAAACTTCACGCTTAAGACGGATGCGGGCGATTTCGATATTTTCGCGCATGTCGGCGGCTTTTCGAACTATGCTGAGATCAAGTCGCTCTCTAGCACAATGCCCTTGAGCTACGGAGAAACGAATGTGCTCTCGATCAGCGGCCTGATTCGCGCGAAGAAGGCCGCCAATAGAGTGAAGGACCAGCTCGTCCTACCGGAACTCGAAGTATTGCTCGAAGCGGAGAAGCGCCGAAACACTGCTCCTTAGCGCCGTATGTCGACGTCCCGGAACAGATCGGCGACGTCGAACTGCAACCAGGCCAACGATGCCGATTCCATGCGATCTCCGACACGGTAGCACATTGCGTCTCGATCCGGCGCATGCGCATACACCACGCGCTCGTACGGATCCACGTCCAGCACCAACTCACACCCATGCGAAAGGTACTGGGCGATCTTCTTCGTCGCCAGGGTATGGCGGAGTGAGGGCGAGCGCACCTCCACGGCAACGTCCGGAGCAAACGGCGGTTCTTCGGAGTCCTCGTCCGAAAGCGGGCGAAGGCGATCGTACGAAACGTAGGCCACGTCCGGAACGAGTTCTGTGCCGGGTGCAAGCTTAAAGCGCCATTCCGTCGCGACGGTTCCACGTTCTCCCGCGCAGCGCCGCAGCAACATCGCGATTGCCAATTGGACGACGGCATGGGTGCGCTTTGGGCTCACCTTGGGATATGGCTGCCCGTCGATATATTCGATCTCCGGCTTGTCGGTAAGAATATCGGCCATTGCGGTCTCTCCATGCCATTGTATCACGCAATGCGGATGTCCCGAAAGCGCGGCAAAAGCAGGCTGAAGCTCAGCGCTTCGTTACTAGGATAACGCTATGACCTTGATGATCGTTGAGAAATTCAAGCCCCTCGACGATCCACGTGTCCAGCCCGCCGTGTGAATGTTTCGCAACCTCTCGCACGACGTGTACCCGATCTCTGAGCCACGCAAGTTCGGAACGCGTCGTGGCAGGCCACACCGCGACCTCGCAGTCTTCGCATTGGTACCCGGCCTTCATGCGACGCCTATGCGCTCAGGGCGCGAACGTCGTACTTTGCGAACTGCCGGTCGGCCGTGACTAATGGATTCGGATAGCAAGTTCGGAAATCGCGCCTCTTGCCGACGAAAGAAATATATCCTCCTCTAAACTCGCTATGAGCTCGATGGTCTTGCGCTTGAGCTTCGTGGGTTGCAAAAAAAACGCAGAAAGACGTTGTGTCGAGTAGAAGATTCACTTGTCGAACTGTTTGAGCGACTCCGCAGGCAAAGGCGCCTGACAAATTGCGTTTTTGCCTCGTAGACGCTTGCGGCTTTCATTTGCAAAAATATACCACCACGGATCGTGAGTTGGTCAAATTGTGCTGGTTACAAACGTCCAACGGGCGGCCTGAAGTTCTATGCACGCCGGCGCAATGAGGGATTGCGCTGAAGCGGCGCAGCGAAGCCTTGCGCTGCATGACGGACGTCGATGTCTAGTGTTTTGCGAAAGAGTCCGACAGCAGCTGGAAATCGACGATCGATCCGCCGAGATCGCCGTTGCTGCTGGTGTCGGTTACGAGATGCGCCTTAACCGGAAGCGACGCTGCGGGATTGTACTGAAGGGTCCCGTTCGTCGTGCTGACTTTGGGACCGAGGTGAAGTACTCGATTCACTGCAATCGTTACGAGGCCGCCGGCGTCCTTCGTCACGGTATAATTGGACGTTGCCGATCCCGTGCCTTGATTGAGCGGTTGGGTGGTCTGCCAGTGTTTTTTCCCGTCGAGGCGCGATGCATCGTAAAAGCCTCGGCCAAAATACGTCAGCAGCGCGGTGATTTCGCCGGTGACCTCGCCGGTTTGCGTCAAGTTTTGATCGCAGATGACGTTCTCGGGGTCGGCATAAACGGCGCAGCGGATTGCCTGTTGCGCGCGATCGGCGCGATCGACTTTCTCGGTCGCATCGACCACCAGGCCGCCGTCTTGCGCGGCCGACATCACGTCGACGGTGATCGTACCGGATACGCCGTTGGTGGAGGTCGTCGAAGAAATTTGGGCATAGCCGTGGCCGTTCATAAAGCCGCTGTCCATGCCTGAACCAAAACCGTGCACGTCGATGGCGTAATGATAGACCACGACACGCAACGGTGCGGCGGGAGCCGCAAGCGGCACAGCCAGGATCGCCGCAATCCACACGCAGATAGCAAACCGTCGCATCATGGTCCCTCCACTACAGTCGGTGGGCTGTTCGACGCAATTGCAGCCAGGCCCTCACTTCGAGCTTTGACTAGCGGGCATACGGTCGAACGGAGCGGCGACGGTGTATCGGCTGTACGCTTTACCGTCGCTGCCAGTCCTCTGCCAATAGACGAAACGCGGCACCGTTGAGCATCAAGCCATACTGGATAGCGACGTGCTCGCCACGCTGCACGCTCGTTTCACGCTTACAAGCTTACCACCGGGGCAGATCGTCGTTCAAGCGCAGCCACGAGAGTTCCGAACGCGTGGTTGCGGGCCAAACGGCGACCTCGCAGTCCTCGCACTGGTAACGGCTTTCATGCCCCGGATCTCTGCACCCCCTACGCGCTCAGAACGCGAACGTCGTACTTTGCGAACTGCCGGTCGGTCGTGAGTAGCGTAAGTCCATCGATTTGTGCTTGTGCGATGAGTATCCGGTCGAACGGATCGGAATGGTGCATCGGCAACGAGCGAACGGCGAGCGCGTGATGGATTCGGATGGCAAGTTCGGAAAATCTGGCCGTTTGCATGCGGTGTCGTACGTACGCGGCCAAGTCGCCCGGCAGAGTCAACCTGCCGATAGTGCTTTTGATTGCCATCTCCCATACCGACGCAGACGAGAGAAAGATGTCCTCTTCTAGACTCGCTATGAGCTCGATGGTCTTGCGCTTAAGCTTTGCCGGCTCCAAAAAGTAGTGCAGAAAGACGTTGGTGTCCAGCAGAAGATTCACTTGTAGAACTGTTTGAGCAGCTCCGTAGGCAAAGGCGCATCGAAGTCCTCGGCAATATAACCGAGCCCTTCATCCATTCCTGCACCGGCGCGCTTAGCCTTGCCGATAGGAACGAGTTTTGCGATCGGCCTTCCCCGGTTTTCGATAACGATATGCTCACCGCGCTGAACCTGCTTGAGCAAGTCCGACAAATGCGTTTTGGCTTCATAGACGCTGGCCGTCTTCATTTGTAAAAAATATACCACCACGCCGCCCTATTGGTCAAATTAGGTTGGTTACAACGATTTGCACGGCAAAAGAAACGGCCCTTTTAGCTGATAAAACAAGCGCCCCTGCAAAAGCAGGGGCGCTTCGTTCCGCTTTCGACTGCGGTCAGACTCTAACGATTAGAGTTTGATCTGGACTTGGAAGTACGCGTTGAAGGGGAACGGCATACCGGCTCCAATAGAGCCCCCGCCGGCGGGCAGGTAGGATTCCTGATTCCACTTCTGGTCTGCCAAGCCGTTTGCAGCAACGTCCGTTGGGCTCGTGCCATTGTAGAAGTTGCTGGTATACAACCCGGTCGGATCGTAGCCGCAGATATTGGCACCAGGAGCATACGCCTTGGTCCACGGTTCGCTGGACCCTCCGAAGCACGTATGCCACAGATTGGTCATCGTGACCATTGCCGTGACCTTTGGTGAGACGTCGTAGCGCAACTGGAGGTTGAGCAACGCAATCCACGGTTCGCGGAACTCGCCCGGTTGCGCGAACTTGCCGGTCTGCGGATTCGGAATGAACAACTGGCCTGCCACCGGCGAGGGCGAGATGTTTCCTGCAATCAGCGTCTGGTAGTCGCATTGGTTCGGGTTCGTTGACGGTGAAACGGCGGTGATTCCCGACGTCGCTGAGTTTGACGCGCACGCGCGCGGGTCTAGACCCGTCGTGTCCAGTGGTCCGCCGTAGGACGAGCCTTCGTTGACTTGGATACTCGGCGTGATCGAAAACCGCTGGTGTTTGTAGTTCAGGATGAGCGAGGTTACTATCGGCGAGTCGTAACAGAAGCACGCCTCGGGGTTGTTCGTTAGCGAGAGTCCGGTAGTCCATGCCGGGTACCAGCCGTTGGGATCGACCAGCGGCTGCAGAGCCATGGTGTAGTACGGGTTGGCGATCGCTCCCGCAGTACTGCATGACGTCGGTGTACCCGCGGGTGAAGCCGCGTTCGGATTCGCAGGCGTATAGCATGCCGAACCGCCGCCCGCCTTGGTCAGGGTGTTGAACTGCGTGATGGCGGTGTCGGCCTGCGAGATTTGGTTGGAACCGAAGTACTTGTCCTGATACTGAACCTTCGCATCGGTATACGTAAAGGCAAGCTGTCCGGAGAGGCCTTCGCGGTTGAAGTCGCCCTTGCTAAGCGCTACCTCAACGCCGTAGCTGCCGGAGCTGCCCCACGGGGACTTGCGTGACGAAGTTCGGTCCGATGAAGGACTGCTGCTGATACCCCGACGTCAGATTGAAGAAGGGCGTGACCTTCGCCGTAACGTCCGTTCCGTTGAATTGGTGTTCCAGCGAGAGATCCGACTGGAGCGACGACTGCAACGGGATGGGGTGGAACGGACTGTGGAAGCCCAGCGGCAGCGTGGCAGCCCACGTCGAGAGCGAGTTACCGGAGCTGTTCAGATACTGCAGCGATGCGGAGATCGGCGGCTGCGTGTACTTGCCGACTTCACCCCGGATCACCGTGCGCGGATCGACCGTGTACGTGAACGATGCACGCGGTGCGAGATCGCGCAAGTCGTACGTAGCCGGCGAGGTCGCACTGAACGCCGGATGGGCGTATCCGGTGATCGGTATCCCCCCCGGGCCGACGCTGCAGTCCGTGGTATAGAACACCGGCGCCGGCGGCGGCTGACCGGGCTTGAGCGGTATGGTCAGAACTTGCCCGGCTCCGTTTTGGCAGACGTTCGTCTGCAGGATCTGGGCGAAGAACTGCGTTCCCGGCGTGAGCGGGGACAGATCGTACAGATAGTCGTCGAATCGAAGTCCGAGGTCGAGGCTGAGCTTTTCGCTCGGACGGAAGTCATCCGTCAGCGAAAGGAACGTGAACTTCGGTTTGACGGTGTTGTACGTGCCGTACGTGTCGCCGTTCTGCAGGGTTACCCACTGCGCTCCGGCCAAAGCCGCGGGCGAACCCGCGGGAGCAGTCGGATATGGTCCCGCGCCGGCGACGTTACGTGCCGGACCCGTGCGGCAGCTTGCCGCGTCACCGGTCGCCGGATCGTAGCACGTGTACGTGCCGTTTTGGAATGCCACGTAACCTACCGGCGACCCGCCGCTGAAAAAGCTGTTGATCCATCCGGTGTTGTTGAACCGCGAAACGGTGGCCGTCGTGTAGTTGGCCGTGAGCTGCAGCAAGTGTTTGGCGTTGATCTGGTCCGCGAGTTGCAGTTCGCCGCCCGCCGTATGCGTGATGAGGTCGTAGTTTGCCGCGACGTTCGGAGTGAACGGACCGCCGCCGCCGTACACATACTCGTTGAACGTTGCATTGGGTCCGGCTTGCGTCCAATCCGAGAAGAACGTATAGCCGAAGACACGCGCGTACGCGTTAGGTCCGAGTGCATGCGTGTACTGGATCTTGGCGATCCCGGTGTCGTTGAAGATCGCGTCGCGCAGATCTGCCGGTACCTCACTGTTTGGTGCGCGGTTCGGATTGCTCGACGGCTGCAGGTACGTCGTCGTCGGCAACGGCGTGCCGTTGGGCTGGATGTTGGTGCCGAACGGCAGATTGTACACGTTCGGTGCGTCGACGTAGTTCGGATAGTTCGGAGCGTATGCGCCCGAGCTGTCGAAGCAGTACCCCGGTGCATTTGAGCCTTGTGTCGGCGGACAGTACGGCGCACCGGTTACCGCCGCCGTGTACGCGGCGTAGCCACCGGCGTCGTTGGGGCTCGTGTACTCCGAGGTGTTCATCGACGACGCGCTCCAGAGGAGCTGGAGGTCGTCGCGCGTGCCGTTCGGGTGCGGAATGCCGAAGTGCAGGTTGACGACGTCCTCACGGTCAGAGATGGTTGCGACGTTGCCGTAGAGTGCAGAAGCCGGATTGTAGTAATAGCACGACGGGTTTGTCAGGAACGGTTGCGTTCCCGCCGTCGGCGAGGTGACCCCGTCGGCGCCACCGCAGATCGGCCAGACGCCGCGCCCGTTCGATCCTGTGTTGGCGACGTCGTACGTGTACTGCGGATAGAAGTCGTACGTGTTTCCGAGTTGAAACAGCGACGCGGCATTGCTGTTGTTGAGGTAATTGAACCCCTGGTTGTAACCGCTCAGGCCGACGTAGTAGACTGAAGTTGCGGTTCGGCGAGGCGCCGCCGGCTTCAATTCTGGCCTGATGATAGAACTGCGGGGCCCCGAGGCTTGCGGTCAGTGATCCGAAGCCGGGATACGTTCCGGTTTTGATGACTTGGTTAATGAAACCGGAAGTACCGGCGGACGAAATAGACGCCGGGCCGCCGCCCGTGTAGACCTGCAGTTCCTGCAAGCCGAGGTTCGATTCCGTGGAGGAATTGTAGTTGTCGAACGCGCGGTTGACGGGAACGCCGTCGTACTCGAACGCCGTAAAGTAGTAGTTGCTTCCACGGACGAACGGGGCCGTGTTGTTGTTCCAGCCGGTTCCGCCGATCGGAACGTTGAGGCCCGGCACCGACGACATCGCCGAATAGGCGCTGTCCATGTTGCCGCCGCCGCCTAGCGGCGCCGCCGCAGCAGCCGCTGCAGAATTGACGCTATAGATGTCGGCGGTGACACCGGGCTTAACGAGGTTGCCCGCGGCTCTCGAAGTGACGCGAGCGATCGTTCTGAGCGCGGGCCGAAGACGAAAGTCTTGCGAGGAGGTGTTGTCGGCGAATACCGTTACACCGGGTTGCGAAGCTTCCTGATATTGGTCTTTTGCAACCGACACGGTGTACGTATCGGGGTTGAGAGAGAGAAAGATATAGTGTCCAGCGGCGTCCGTCGTCCGAGTTGATGTCTCGGACGGGGCGGCGACCGTAACCTTTGCTCCTGCAATAGGAACTCCAGTCGAAGCATCCATCACGTTGCCTTGGAGTCCGCCCGTCGTGCCTGCCAGTGCCCATGTTCCCTGGACAAGCATCGAGAGGAGGAGCAGCGAGGCCGTGAACGCATGCCGGACCTTCAGTTTTGGCATGGTTCCTCCTTAATGAGGGCCTTTACTATGAGTAATTTGGCCGTGGCGGCATAACGATATAATCGCCCCCGCTTGCGACCAATGGGGTTGTTCTTTTCACGGATTCTTAATCCTCTGAGTGTGGGCTGAGCAGCAATCGGCACAAAAATAGGGCCCCGTCCGGCGGACGGAGCCCTGTGCCAAGCGCGTCTTCATCTTTAGAGTTTGATGCGCGCTTCCAGGTAGGCGTTGAACGGCTGCAGGGTCGAGTTGCCGTCCACGTTCACCGCCCCCAAGTACGTCCCGTAGGGGTACTGCAGGAACGGCTGAATGGCTGCACCCGGGTTGTAGACGTTGCCGGCCGGCGGTATGACGCCGGCGGTGTTGAGGATGCCGTAACTGCAGACGTTGGAGTTGGAGACCGTCCACGACTCCTTGGACCCCCCGAAGCAGCGGTTGACGAGGTTTGCCAACGTGCCCACAAGCGTGATCTTGGGAGACACGTCGTAGCGCACTTGCAAGTTCATCAGGAACTGGGTCGGGTTCACGAAGGCGCCCGGTTGGTCGAACGTCTTGGTGTACGGGTTCGGAATGACGATCGTCGAGGCGCAGCTCACCGCGTCGTATCCCGCTCCGCCCGGCGCTCCGTACGGATAGCGGGACGGATCGACGGTCGTCGGTGCCGTGGCGCATCCGCCTGCGGCCGGGTCGATGCCGGGCGTGGTTTCAGGGGAACCGTACCGGTTGCCGGCCATCAGCTGGAAGCTCGGGGTAATCGACCAGCGATCGCGTTTGTAGTTGAGCACGAGCGCAGCCGCGTACGGAACTTCGAACGAATCCGCCGATCCGCCGATGCCGCCCGGGAAGATGTCGTACACCGGATAGCTCGCGCCTGGGTTGAGCAGCCCTTGCACCGGCGCGTTCCAATAGGGGTTCGCGACGGCGCCCGGGGTGGTGCAGGCCACGCCCGCGCCTGCGTTGTCGTAGCAGGGAGACGCCGCAACGCCGCTGCTCGTCGAGCCGCATCGGGAATCGCTTGCATTGGCGGCGCAGAACGACGTGTAGGCGTTGTAGGTTTGGATGTCGTTGTTGATCTGCGAGACGATCGTCGAACCGTTCGCGAGCGTATCGTAGTTGATGTAACTGTGGGTGTACGTCAACGAGAGCAAGCCGGAGAGGCCGTTCTGATTGAAGTCACCCTTGTTGACTTGAAACTCCACGCCCTCGCTGGTTTGGCGGCCGACGTTCAATCCGGAGATGAAGCCGGTCGCCTGATCGAGGAAGAAGTTTTGGATCTGGTCCTTGGTCTTGCGGTAGAACGGCGTGAGCTTGAGCGACCAGTCCGTTCCCTTCAAATGCTGTTCCCACGAGACGTCGTAGTTGAGCGACGTCGGCGGGCGCACTTCGTGTCCGGGCGTGGTGAACCCGAACTTGTAGAAGTGGGAGCCCAAGAAGTCCGCGAGGTCTTCCTGCAGCGTGTTGTACTGTTCGTACGCCGTGTTCGGCGGTTCGACGTACTTGCCGGCGCTGAAACGGAAGACCGTGTTGGGGCTTGCCGTGTACGTGCCGGACACGCGCGGCTGCAGGACGTTGTAAGATAACACTTGGGCCGACGCGTTCGTCAGTTTGGTCGGGGACGTCCCTGCCGGACACACACCGGGCGAAGTAGCCGGGACGACCGAAAAGCCGTTGGCCTCCACGCAATTGTTCAAGTTGAATGCATTGAACCAGAACACGCGCGCCGGATCGTTGGCCCCTGTGTCGGACCCGTCGAACTCGAACCGATCGTCGCGCAGTCCCAAGTTGATCAGCCAGCGCGAGCTCGGACGCCACTGGTCTTGCAACGAGAGAGACATGAACTTGGGCACGACGTTGTTGTACGTCGCGTACAAGCTGTTCTCGTCGACCAAGTACCCGCACGATCCCGGACCGCTTCCGCAGTTCAGCGCCGTGACGGCGCCCGGCTGATCGCCGGGCGTTGTATCGTTACAGAACGGATTGCCCGTGCTTTGCAGGCACCCCCAATTCAGATACGTCGCCGCACCTCGCGTACAAGCCACAGGCGTGAGCACGCCGCCGGTGCTGGTCGCGGTGTTGTAGCAGTAGCCCGCGGTTGGGTTGGTCTTGTTCACCAGGACGGCAGCCATGCTGCGCGAGCCGGCGAAGTTGAACATTTGGGTGTTGTTGTCGCGGACGGAGGTTGCCGTCGTGTAATTGCCTTGGATGTTGAGCAGATGCTGTGTCCCGAGCTGCGCTGCTAATTGTCCGGACACGCCGCGCGTGTGCGAGCTCAATTCGTAATCGGGAGAGACCGAGCAGCCGTAGTTGCTGAACGCGCAGACCGGGCCGTTCTGCAGCCAGTCGGAGTAATACGTGTACCCGTAGGCACGGAAGTACGCATCGGATCCGAAGTTCTTCTGATACTGCAGTTTGACGATCTCTTGATCGTTCCAGACCGTGTCGCGATCGTTGAGCGGTATCTGCGTTCCGGCGCCCGTGTAGCTGAATGCGGGGTGAGCCGGCGAGTTGGGATACAGATACGGCGACACCAGCGAGCTGTAGTCCGTAGGCAGCAACGTGCCCACAGGGCCGCCCCACTGGAAACCGTCGTAATAAATTGGGCCGCCCGCATTGTTCGAGTTGGTTGGATAGTTGGCCAGGCCTCCGGAGTCGTTGGTCGACTCGTAGAAGCCGTTGTGCAGCATGTTGCTGTCCCACAGCAGCTGCGAGATCGTCGCGTCCCGCGTCGTTGTGGTGCGGAATGCCGAAGTGCAAATTCACCACCACGTCGCGGTCCGCAATGTTCGAAGCCGACGCAAACTGATACGGCGCTTGGATGTAGCCGCCGGGCCCCGCAAAACCATTTGCGTAACACCCGCTGTAATTGATAACGGCCCCAGGGGGTACACCGGGCGCCGCTACGCAGCCGCCGACCGGCGTCAACTGCACGAGCGCCGGACCGAGATCCGTGTAGCCCGCGGCGTTTTGCTGATCGACGTAGCGGAAATCCTGATTGTAGCCGCCTACGCCGACGTAGTAGGAAAAGAGCCGGTTTGGTGAAGCGCCGCCGGCTTCGACGGACGCTTTGTGATAGAACACCGGACCGCCCAAGCCAAGAGCAGCGGTCGCAAAACCGGGATAGGTTCCCGATTTTATGACTTGATTGATATACCCGGCTAAACCCTGGCCTTCAGAGTTTGCCGGCGTAGCGCCGGTGTAGACTTGCAATTCCGACATGCCCAGCGACGACAGCTGTCCGGAGGGATAGTTGTCGAACGAACGGTTTACCGGAACTCCGTCGAATTCGTAGCCGACTTGATCGTAGTCGCCGCCGCGAATGTGCACGGTTTGGAAATAGCCCGCTTGATTGAGCGGCATGACCGCGCCCGGAACCGATGCAACCGCGGAGTATGCGCTGTTCAAACTGCCGCCGCCGCCCAGCGCGCTAATCTTGTCCTGCGTTGCGGCATTGACGGAATAGACGTCGGCGGTCGTGCCCGATTTTACCAGGCTGCTCGACGCCGCCGAGCGGACCGACGCGATCGTTTTGAGCGTCCTGTGCAGGGACACCGTCGCGATTTGCGTCGAGTCTGCGAATACGGTAACGCCCGACACGCTGGCCGCATCATAGCCTTCTTTGTTGGCCGAAACGGTGTACGTGTCCGGAGTCAGTGATAGGAAGGTGAAATGTCCGTTTGCATCTGTGGTGGCCGTGGCGTTTTGAGACGGGGCCGTTGCAGTAACGGTTGCGTTTGCAATCGGTGCACCGGAATCCGTATCGACCACGCTGCCGCTCAGTCCGCCGGTCGTGCCCGCCAGTGCCCATGTTCCCTGGGCAAGCATCGCCACGGCTAAAACGGCGGCCGCCAACACATGCCGGAATCTTTCCGATCGTGGCATTGTGCCTCCATTTCGAGGTGTGAGAGTCGACTCGCCGGGAGAGGTCGAAAAGCGTGAATGGACGAGTCGCAGGGCGGCCTTCTTTAGTGGGAAGCGCGACTCCCTCCGCGCGCTATCGCACTTGCACCGGCATGCGCTGCGCCAGCAATTCCGGTATCTGCGAAGGCCGGTCCGCGACGGGGACGCCTGCAGCGCGGAAGGCGTCGATCTTGCTTTGCGGCGTGCCGAACTTGCCCGAGATGATTGCGCCGGCGTGCCCCAGCGATTTGCCCGGCGGCGCGTTGCGTCCGCCGATGAAGGCGATGATGGGCACCTGCGCCATGTGCTGCTTGATGAAGACCGCGGCGTCTTCTTCATCGGAGCCACCGATCTCGCCGCACAGCACCAGCGCCTGGGTTTGGCGGTCGTTTTGAAACTCGCGCAAGCAATCGACGAAGGTCGTGCCAATGATTGGGTCGCCACCGATGCCGACCGCCGTCGATTGACCGAAGCCGGCGCGCGTGAGCAAATCGACCACCTCGTACGTCAAGGTTCCGGAACGCGAGACTACGCCGACGTTGCCTTCTTTGAAGACGTGACCGGGCATAATGCCGATCGACGATTTGCCCGGAGAAATAAGGCCCGGGCAGTTCGGCCCGATGATGCGCATGCCCGGCGTCGCCCCCACCACTTTGAGGACGTCGTGCACCGGCACGCCTTCGGTAATGCAGACCGCAAACGTTATGCCGGCATCGTGCGCCTCGAACAGCGCATCGGCAGCAAACGGGGGAGGAACGAAAATGCACGTGTGCGTCGCTCCAGTTGCGTCGACCGCCTCTTTCACGGTGTCGAACACCGGCAACCCGTGCGTGGATTTTTGGCCGCCTTTTCCCGGCGTGACGCCGCCCACGATGTGCGTGCCGTACTCTAACATCCTGCCCGTGTGGTAGGAGCCTTCACCGCCGGTGATGCCCTGCACGATGACTTTCGTGTTTTTATCGATGAAGATGCTCATGCTTGCCCCGCGGCGAGTTTTACGGCTTGTGACGCGCCCTCGTCCATCGTTTCGACGGGCGTCATGCCCGCTTGCGAGAGGATGCGCCGCCCCGCTTCTTCGTTCGTTCCGGTCAATCGGATCACGAGCGGAACTCGGCGCGAGGAGGTCGAGTTCAGCGCTTCGACGATGCCCTTGGCGACTTCGTCGCAGCGCGTGATCCCGCCGAAGATGTTGATGAAGAACACCTTCGCGCCGGTGTGATTCATCACCAGTTCGTAGCAATTTCGCACGCGTTCGGCGTTGGCTCCGCCGCCGACGTCCAAAAAGTTCGCGAACGTACCACCGGCATTTTTCACCGCGTCCATGGTTCCCATCGCAAGACCCGCGCCGTTGGCCATCGTGCCGACCGTGCCGTCGAACCGGCGAAAGTTGCGGATGCCCAAACCGGCTTGCACTGCGAGCGTTTCGTCTTGGTCCAGCGGCAACGCGGTTTGCCACTCCTTGAATTCCGGATTCTTGTATAGCGCGTCGTCGTCCAGCTCCACCTTCGAGTCGGACGCAAAGACGCGTCCGTCGGCGGTCAGCGCCAGCGGATTGATCTCGACCAACTTTGCTCCGTAGCGAAAAAACAGATCGTACAGGCCGGCCGCGATCTGCGGGAGCGCCTTGCGGTATCCCGCATCCAGCTGCGATGCGAATGCAAGCTCGCGCCCCGCGAACGGCCAATAACCCTGCGCCGTGTCGACGAAAAATTTCGCGATGGAGTCGGGATGCTGCTCGGCGACTTCTTCGATGTCCATGCCGCCGAAACGGCTGACCATGAAAACGGGCTTCTTGGTCGTGCGGTCGATCGCCATCGCGCAGTACGCCTCTTTTGCGATGGGCAGCTTCTCTTCGATCAGCAACGAGTTGATCGGCTCGCCGTTTGGGTTCTGGCGATTGCCGGGCATCGGCGTCGCCATGATCTCCGCGGCAACGGTGCGCGCTTCATCGGCCGTTTTCGCGAATTTGATCTTGCCGGCTTTGCCGCGGCCGCCCATCAGCACTTGCGCTTTGACGACCCAATCGCCCGCATTTGCGCCCACGAACTGCGCGGCTTCGTCGGGCGAAGTCACGTGCCGGCTGCGCGGGATCGGAATCCCGGCGCGCCGGAAGAGTTCCTTTCCTTGATATTCCATGAGATTCATGTTGTCGGTTTCGTCTTTCTAGTTGTGTGAGCGCCCTTCGACAGGCTCAGGGTGACACAGCGGCTCAGGGTGACACAGCGGCTCAGAGTGACACAGCGGCTCAGGGTGACACAGCGGCTCAGAGTGACACAGCGGCTCAGGGTGACACAGCGGCTCAGAGACACAGCGGCTCAGAGACACAGCGGCTCAGAGTGACACAGCGGCTCAGAGACACAGCGGCTCAGGGTGACACAGTCGCTCAGGGTGACAAGACGCAATTCAGAGAGACAAAGGTGCGAGCTGTGATGCGGATTTGTCATGGTGAGCTTGTCGAACCATGCCGAGGGCACGCGAGGTGACCTGCGCTGGGATCAAAGCTTGCCCAGATACGATCGCGCGACGATCATCTGCTGAATCTCCGAGGTACCTTCGTAGATCTCCGTGATCTTAGCGTCGCGGTAATATCTTTCGACGGGAAACTCGGTCGTATATCCGTATCCTCCGTGAATCTGAATCGCTTCGGCGGCATGTTTGCGCGCCGCCGTCGAGGCAAAGTATTTGGCTTTGCTGGCTTGGGTCGCAAACGATTTGCCGGCATCGTACGACGCCGCGGCGCTATAAGTCAACAACCGCGCCGCGTCGAGATCCGTGCCCATCTGCGCGATCTTGAACGCGATGCCTTCGAATGCGCCAATCGGGCGACCAAACGCGACGCGTTCTCGCGCGAACTTCACGGAGGCATCTAAACAGGCGGCTAAAATTCCGCACGCCTGCGCGGCGATGCCGATGCGCCCGCCCGTCAGCGCCGTGAGCGCGTTGCTGAAACCTGCGCCTTCATCGCCCAGCCGGGAATCATCGCCCACTTTTACGTTATCGAATGCAATGTCGCACGTGTTGCTGGTGTGGATGCCTAATTTGTCGGTGATCTTCTCTACGATGACGCCGGGGTTGCCGTTGTCGATCAGAAACGCGCTCACGCCTTTCGGACCGGCGCCTCCCGTGCGAAACATGCCCATGATCACCGACGAATAGCTGCCGTTGGTGCACCATTGCTTGCGCCCATTGAGCACGTAGCCGCCCGGAACGCGCGTTGCAGTCGAGCGAAGCCCGGCCGCATCGGAGCCGGCGTCGGATTCGGTGAGCGCGAAGGCCGCGATCGTGTCTCCTTGCGCCAGGCTGGGAAGATACCGCCGCTTCTGCTCGTCGCTTCCGAGCTTGAGAATCGCCATAGAAATCATCGAGTGCACGGAAACGGTCACTGCCGATCCGGCGTCGATGCGGGCCAGCTCTTCGACCGCCCGCGCATAGGAAACGTAATCCGCGCCGGAACCGCCGTATTCTTCCGGGACGAGCAGTCCCATGATGCCCGCGGCGGTGAGTTTGCCGAAGAGTTCGCGTGGAAAATAATGATCGCGATCCCACTTGGCGATGTGCGGCGCAATCTCGCGCTGTGCAATTTCGGCGGCGAGTTCGCCGATCTGCCGCTGATCCTCGGTCAGTTCGTATGCGCTCGCGCCCGCATCAGCGCGCTGCGTAATCGTAGAATCCCTTTCCGGTCTTCTTTCCGTACCAGCCCGCGGCAACGTACTGCTTGAGCAGCGGACACGGCCGGTACTTCGTGTCGGCAAAGCCGTCGTACAAGACGTTCATGATGGCAAGACAGGTATCCAGGCCGATGAAATCGGCGAGCTGCAACGGCCCCATGGGATGATTCATTCCCAATTTCATCACGGTATCGATGGCTTCCGGCGATCCGACGCCCTCGTAGAGCGCGTAGATCGCCTCGTTGATCATCGGCATGAGCACGCGGTTGGAGACAAAGCCCGGAAAATCGCGCACTTCCACCGGCGTCTTGCCCAAATCGAGCGCCAGCCGACTGGTGAAATCGTAGGTCGTCTGCGAGGTGGCAATGCCGCGAATGATTTCGACCAGCTGCATCACCGGCACCGGATTCATGAAATGCATCCCGATGACGCGGTCGGCGCGGGCTGTGGCAGCGCCCAACGTCGTGATCGAAATAGACGAGGTATTGCTCGCCAGTACAGCCTGGGGCGGCGTCGATTTGTCGAGCGCGCGGAACAGTTCGAGTTTGAGCTCGAGGTCTTCGGTCGCCGCCTCAACGGCGATCTCCACGTCGAAGTCCTTCATCGCGCTTTCCGTGCGAATATGCGTGAGCACCAAGCCCCGCTGTTCTTCCGTGAGCCGGCCTTTTTCGACGCTGCGGCTCAAGTTGCGTTCGATGGTCTGCAGTCCGCGGTTCACGCTGGGCTCGTCCCGGTCTACCAGGATGACGGAGTTGTGATGCATCGCCGCGACTTGCGCGATACCCGAACCCATCTGGCCGGCGCCGATGACGGCTAGACGCAACGAATCAGAACCGCGTCGCCCTGGCCGCCGCCGCTGCAGATCGCCGCGACGCCTAAACCGCCGCCCCGCGCGCGCAACTGCTGCACGACCGTGCCGATGAGGCGCGCGCCACTCGCCCCGATGGGATGACCCATGGCAACGGCGCCGCCGTATTGGTTGATCCGCTCGGGGTCTAGGCCGAGCTTTCGCGCCGACGTAATAGCGACGGCGGAGAATGCTTCGTTGATTTCCCACACGTCGATCTGCTCCGCGCGCAAGCCGGTTTTGGCAAGCAGTTTTTGCGCGGCCATGGCGGGCGTGAGCGCGATGTACGGGGAGTCCCATGCAACGGCTGCATGATCGAGCACGCTCGCGAGCGCCTCATGCCCGTGCGAGCGCGCGTACTGCGCGCTTGCGAGCACGAGCGCCGCGGCACCGTCGTTCACGCCGGGCGCATTGCCTGCAGTAATCGTGCCGTTCTTCTCGAGCGGCTTGAGTTTGGCCATCGTTTCCAAACTCGCTTCGGCGCGCACGCCTTCGTCGCGGTCGACAAGCGAACTTGGAACGTCTCCCGTAACGAACGGCGCCCACTGCGCGTAGTCGAGCGTAAATTCGGACGAGGGTTCGTGCGACCATACGTCGTCGGCCGATGCGCTCGACGATCCCGCCGCCACGGGCACGCGAGCGCGCGCGGGTAGCGGGAGTGCATCCACGACGATTTTGCCTTTCGCCTTGCTTGCGACGCGCACCGGCGCGATCTCCGCGGCGAATTTTCCGCTTTGCTGCGCTTGCGCGGCGCGACGATGGCTTTCATACGCAAAGCGATCCTGCTCTTCGCGCGAGAGGCCGAGCTCGTCCGCGACCTTGGAGCCCTGCGCGGCCATCGTCATCGGAAAATAGTAATCCCACAATCCGTCGTGGATCATTGCGTCGATGAGCCGGCCGTCGCCGAAGCGATACCCGCTGCGCGCTTCTTTCAGAAGATACGGCGCATTGGACATCGACTCCATGCCGCCCGCGCCCACGACCTCGTTGCTGCCTTCGTTGATCAGCCGCGCGCCGTTGACCACGGCAAGCAATCCCGAGGCACACACCTTGTTCACCGTTTCAGCCGTCACGGTTTTTGCCAGGCCGCTCTTGAAGCCGACTTGGCGGGCCGGATTCTGCCCCGCGCCCGCTTGGAGGACCTGACCCATGATGACGTGCTCGATCTCGGCGGGATCGACGCCGGCGCGTTCGATGGCTGCGACGAGCGCTGCCGCACCGAGCGTGGTCGCTTCGAGGGAGGCCAGACCGCCGCCGAGGCGCCCGAACGGCGTGCGCGCGGTGCCCAGAACCACCGCTTTGGAAGTGTTGGAAATCATAGCCGGGCACGCTTCGCGCCCCTTACGAGGCGGTCCTTATTGCGGCTCGCTTGCACGACCTGAACGTGGATGTTAGACTAGTTCACAGACTAGTTTATCGCTTTGAGAGGCTGGATGATGAGAAGCGTGGGGGCCTTCGAGGCAAAAGCACATCTCTCGAAACTGTTGGAAGCGGTGGAGCACGGCGAGTCCATCACGATAACGCGCAATGGCAAACCCGTTGCTGAACTTCGCCCCGTAGAGGACCGGCGAACGAAAGCTCGCGAGGCAATTGAAGCCATAAAAAAATTGCGCGCCGGCGTGACGTTGGGGGGCATCTCACCTCGTGAGCTGAATCGATGAGGGACGCAAGTATTGAGTTCGCTGCATGCTCGTAGTTGATGCCTCGTTTGCATTGGCATGGTTCTTTGAGGATGAGGCGACGCCACGAACGAGCACGGTATTCGAGCATTCCGCCGATGACGGTATCATTGTCCCAGCGATTTGGCACTATGAGATGATCAACAGTTTTCGCAGCGCCGTACTAAGAAGGCGCATCTCCGAGAATTATGCCAGAGCTTCATTGATGCATCTGTTGCGCCTTACGATCGACACCGACCAATGCTCCGACGAGCGGATGAAAACGACGTACGACTTGAGTTGCGATCACGGCCTATCGGTCTATGATGCAGCATACCTCGAGCTGGCTCGGAATCGCGGGCTGTCTCTAGCAACCAACGATAAAGCGTTGGTCAAAGCCGGGGAAAGGCTCGGTATCGTCGTCGTGTGATGGGCTCACGGAGTTACGGTAAATGCGGCGGGTGGAAAGTTAGAGTCCATCGGCGTGGCTGTCAGGACGTCATCGGCTGCGTGCATACCACGCGTTCGTCGGCCGCGCAATTTTCGCATTCGAACTGCAGCGTAACGTGTGAGACGCCGAATCGTTCGCGAACCATCGCATCCACCTCGCGCAGCACGAACGTCGCCTCGCTCACGCGCCGGTCGTCGATGAGCACGTGCGCGGAGAGCGCGCAGGCGCCGGTACCAATCGCCCACACGTGCAGATCGTGAATGGCCACGATGCCGGTAAGCGCGCTCATGGCGCTGCGGATCTCGCCGACGTGCAGACCGCGCGGCACGCCTTCGAGCAGTACGTCGGCCGCATCGCGCACCACGCGCAAGACGCCCACGACGATAATGCCGGCGACGAAGAGCGAGAGCGCCGGATCGATCCATGACGCGCCGGTCGCCGCGATCGCAGCGCCTCCGATGATGACCGCAAAGGCTCCCAGCGCATCGCCGGCAACGTGAAAGAGCGCCGCTTGCAGATTCAAGTTCTGCTTGCTGCTGCGTGCGAGCATGAGCGCGATGCTCGCATTGACGATCAGCCCAACCCCCGCGATGGCGCTCATGAGCGCGCCGTCGGGATGATGTGGAACTAAAAAGCGCTGCACCGCCTGATACGCAATGAACGCCGTCGCGGCCAGCAGCACACTGCCGTTGAGCAGCGCGCCCAAAATCTCGAGCCGTCCGTATCCGAACGTTTTGCGCACCGTCGCCGGGCGCTTTGCGCCGATCAACGTAAAGAGCGCGATGCCCAGCGCGAAGACGTCCATGCACACGTGCACGGCGTCGGTCAGCAGCGCCAGCGAACCGGCGCGTACGCCGCCCCAAAATTCTAGGCCGGCAACGCATGCGACCAGGAACAGCGCGAGAACGAGCCGCCGGCGGGGCGACATGGATCAGGCCTTGCGCGCCTTGAGCGCGAGTACGGCCAGCATCGCGCCGAACGTCAGAAACGTCCGCGTCTCCGCTCTTGCGATCGCGCCGGGTTTCCAAACGCCACGCCGATCGCCTTTTGGCGTAAGCGCCGGAATCAGCTGCGGAACGTTCGCGCAGTATGCATCGAACTGCGCCCCAAACTGCGATCGCAGGTAGTGCTCCTCGTGCGGAATGATGACGGCATACACTGCCGCCATGATTCCCAAAGAGGCACCGACCAACGCTACGCGCTTCGCAGGGCCGGTCGCGCCGGTGAAGGCAAGCGCGAATCCCGCCGCCGTAATGAAATTGCCGGCGTACAGCGGATTTCGCACGTGCGCGTACGGGCCCGCAGTCACCAGCTCGGGCGCAGTGACGCGATCGTCGCGCGTCGTCACCCCGGAATAACCCACGGCCCAGCAGCGCACCAGTTCCCCGCCGATTGCCATGGGTAATCCGACGCCGATGCCGGAAGCGCTCGGCTTGCCCAAGGCTGCCAGCAACACGGCCGGCACGCAAAGCAACGCCCCGCGATTCTTGAACACGAACGTTCGGAACCGTTCATCGCGAGCGTCGGCCATTTATGCGGCGCTCATTTTGGCGGCCGAATAGATGTCCTGCAGCGAGCGTCGCAGCGGAATCTGCGGCGACCAGCGCGTTGCACGACGCAGCTTTTCGTTGCTGCCGTAGAGCAGCGGAGTATCCGACGGCCGCAACAGGCTCGGGTCTTCGCGCACTTCTACCGGTACGTGCGCGATGCGGATCAGCTCTCCCAGTATTTCGCGGATGCTCGTCGCCGCGCCGCTGCACACGTTGTACGCTTGACCGCGCTCGCCGTGCTCTGCCAGCGCTACATAGGCGTCGACGACGTCGCGCACGTCCAAGAAATCACGCCGTGCCTGTAGGTTACCGACGCGCAGAATCGGTTCCGCGCCCCGGGCGATGTGCGCCAGTTGCGCGGCAAACGACGGAACGACGAAGCGCCCGTTTTGGCCGGGGCCGATGTGGTTGAACGCACGCGCTATTACTGCATCGACGCCGAAGCTCTGCGCTTCACCCAGCACGATCGCCTCGGCGGCAGCTTTGCTCGCGGCGTAGGGATTGTCGGGATTCGGCAGCGCGCTCTCGTCAATTGGTGCTGCACCGCCTTGCCGGCCATACACCTCCGCAGAACTGACGAAAAGAAATCGCGCATTAGAGCCGGTGCGCTCGCGCCAATCGCGCAGTGCGGCGAGCATTCTTGCGGTGCCCATGGCATTGGTTTCGTACGTTTCCGCTGGTGCTTCCAACGCACGCGGAACGAACGCCTGCGCGGCAAGGTGAAAAACGACGTTCGGTTCAGCGAGATCGAAAGCGGCGTTCAGGCTCGCGGAATCGGCAAGTTCGATCGGCAAAAGATCGTCCTGCGGGTCGCGCATTCCGCCCGCAGCGACGGCCTCGTGCCCTGCTTCGCGCAGCCGCCGTACCAAGTACGGCCCGACGAAACCGCCTGCGCCCGTCACCAGCGCGCGCACGTCACACCTTCGTGAGCGGCGCGAGACGAGCCAAGTCCGCTTCGACCATCATCGCCACGAGCTGCTCGAAAGAAACCTGCGGCGTCCATCCCAGCACGTCTCGAGCCTTTGACGGATCGCCGATGAGCACGTCGACTTCGGCCGGACGCATGAAACGCGGATCGGTGCGAACGAAATCTTCGTACGAGCCCAGACCCGCCGCCTCGAACGCCACGCGGCAAAAATCGCGCACGCTGTGCGTACGGCCCGTTGCGATGACGTAATCGTCGGCGCGCTCTTGCTGCAGCATGAGCCACATCGCGCGCACGTAATCGCCGGCATAGCCCCAATCGCGCTGCGCGTCCAGATTGCCCAGCAGAAGTTCCTTTTTCAAGCCGAACTTTATGCGCGCTACGGCGTCGGTGATCTTGCGAGTGACGAACTCTTTGCCTCTTCGCGGCGATTCGTGGTTGAACAGTATGCCGCTCACCGCGAACATGTCGTACGACTCGCGATAATTTACCGCGATCCAATGCCCGTACACCTTGGCCACGCCGTATGGACTGCGCGGGTAGAACGGCGTGCGTTCGTTCTGCGGAACCTGCTGGACTTTGCCGAACATCTCCGAGCTGGAAGCCTGGTAGAACTTGATTGCCGGATTGGCCGCGCGGATCGCTTCGAGGACGCGCGTGACGCCCAGAGCGGTGAATTCGCCCGTGAGCACCGGCTGATCCCACGACGTGGGCACGAACGACTGCGCCGCCAAATTGTAGATTTCATCCGGTCTGACCGATTCGACGATGCTCGTCATTGAGGTCTGATCCAGCAAGTCGCCCGAAACGAATTCGATGTCGTCGACGATGTGTTGAATGCGTTCGTGCACGTCGGTGCTCGTGCGCCGCGTCATGCCGACGACGCGGTACCCGCGCTCGAGCAGCAGCTCGGCCAAATACGAGCCGTCTTGGCCCGTAATCCCGGTGATCACCGCAGTTTTCATAGGCGTGCTACTTGAGGACGGCGATGTTTTCGCCCTTGTCGTCAAATACGAATCGCGTTTCGAACATCTCGTCGCCTTCCGCACCCACCACTTTTGACTGAATGGTCAGGCGGTGCATCACCTTACCCTCGTGGCGCACCGGCCCGGAGTAAAAGTACTGCACGAGCGGCGTTTGGCTATCCTTGAGCGGCGCCAGCCGGCGGCGCTGCACGAGCGTTTCGAGCAATCGTTGCTGTAGTTTGGTCGGGATCAGGCGGTTCGCATCGTCCGGCGTGAGCCGCAGCGTAGTGAGCTCTTCTTGCGCTCTATTGCTTTCTTCCAGCGGTTTGCCCGAGGTGTACCGGACGATGGCGTCCCAGTCGTCGGCCGAGATACCGCTAAAGCGCATTCCGTAACGCCACACCGATTTGCCCTGGTAGGTGACCGTATCTTGCCACACCGCTCTGGCGCGAACGCGAATGGCGCGCGACTCTATGGTGGCGCGTATTTCGAGCTCTTCTTTGACGGCGGGTTCTTGCGTGAGCACGCAGAGGCCGCCGCCGCTGATGTCTATACCAATCGCCGGCTTTTGTGTGGCTCCGGCATCAACCGAAAACGTTGCGCGGTACGCTTTGCGTATGCGCGGATATTTCCGCCGATTCGGTTCCTTTCCGGAAAACCACGCCAGCAAATCTGCCAGCATGGGAGGGATTTCGCCCCGATTCAGACGCGTTCCGCCTGCGCGATGCTCCGCATGCCTTTCTCAATCACCCGGCCCGCGATAAAGGCCGCCACTTCGCTGGGGAGCGTGCCGCGTCCGAAACCTGCATCGTAGCCGAGTTCGGCGGCGAGCAAGTTCGTCACGCGAGGGCCGCCGCAGCACAGGACGATGCGCTCGCGCATTCCCTGCGCTTCGAGCAATTCGACCAACGCCGTGAAATTTTTGATGTCGCTGCCCTTTTGCGTGACCACTTGCGAAGCCAAAAGCGCGTCGAGTTCTTTTTCTGCTGCGTACCGCACGAACTCTTCGATCGAAACCTGGCTGCCCAAGTTGTAGACCTCGAACATCTTGTAACGTTCCAGCCCGTAGTCGCCTTTATAGCCTTTCATGTTCAGGATGGCGTCGATGCCGACCGTATGCGCGTCGGTGCCGATGCACGCGCCCGCAACGCGGATCTTGCGTCCTAGGCGCTGTGCCACGAGCGCGTCGATCTCGTCCATGCTCGCCGCGTGGGTTTTGACCGAAGGCGCGGCGATCGTCGAAACATCCACGCTCTGCGGCGTGCCCGCGTACACGACAAAAAACGAAAACCCGCGCGCAATCGGCCGGCCTTCGGCCACTTGCACGTCGCTAAAACCCATCTTTACGACGAGCTGCCGCGCAGCTTCGTCGGCGGCTTCGCTCCATTCGACGGGGAGCGTGAACGACATCTGCACTTTCCCGTCGTTCATCGTATCGCCGTACGGTTTGACGGCATGCGGTTGCATGCGGTGTCGCGGTTGACGGGATGGGTGCCGCTTCGACTGCGGTCAGCGGTCCTTCGACACGCCGAAGTCCTGAGCTTGTCGAAGGGTCAGGATGACAAGGCGGCGAGGCACCCAGCAATTCCTCGAACGGATTCCAATACTGCGCGCTGCGCTCGAACACGCCGTCGAAACCGCGTCCGCCGTCGGGCGGACGCGAAACGTCCGCAAACGCGGAGGCGGCAATCGCCTGCATCAAACCTTGCTCGCTCACGCGCTGCAGCAAATCCATGCAGCTCGCCAGCACGTCCTGCGCGCGCGTTTCGATCGCCCCGCCACGCTTGAAGACCACTTCGTCGCCGAAATGGCGCGCGGTGTTCATGATGTACCGCGCATTCTCGAGCGAGAGCGCGCGGTCGCCCAAAAGTGGCGTGTGAATTGCCTCCGTCAGCATGCCGCACAAGTGGATCGACTGGTGCGTCATCACCGAAGTCAGGTTGAACATCGCGTCGATGAGATGCCCCTTGAAGATATCGCCCGTCATGTGCTTGGTCGGGGGCATGTACTTGAGCGGCGCGCGGGGGAAGATTTGCCGCGCCAGCTGCGCCTGCGCGACTTGAAACAAGAAGCCGTCCTGCAGATCCGGATCGATCTCGTAGGCGTCGCCCAAACCGATGTACTCGTCCGACATCCCGGCGCGGTGCGCGAATTCTTCGTTGATGAACTGGGAGGCCAACACCGCCGGCGCTTGTTCGACCGCGTCGGCGGTCGTGAGGTAGTTGTCTTCACCCGTGTTGATGACGATGCCGGAGAACGCGTTGAGCATGCGACTGAAGTGCTGGTCGACGAACGTGCGTTTCATGTTGATGTCGCGGAACAAGATCCCGTACATCGAATCGTTCAGCAGCATGTCGAGCCGTTCGCTCGCCGCCATGGTAGCGATCTCGGGCATGCACAAACCGCTGGCATAATTGGTGAGCATCACGTAGCGCCCGAGGCGCTCCGAAACTTCGTCGAGCGCTTGACGCATGATCGCAAAATTGGCTTGCGTCGCATACGTGCCGCCGAACCCTTCGGTGGTGGGACCATACGGCACGAAATCCAGCAGGGACTGTCCGGTCGATCGGATCACCGCAATGACTTGCGCCCCGGCTTGCGCGGCCGCGACCGCTGCCGTGCGATCCTCGTAGATGTTGCCGCTCGCGACGATGACGTAAAGCAGCGGCGTGGGACTTTGCGGTAGACGGGCCAAGCGTTCGCGGCGTTCCTCGCGGCGGGCGGCGATGCGTTCGAGCCCGCGCCGGGCGAATGCGCGAACGATTTCGCGAGCGGCCTGCACCGGCACGTCGGAAAATTGGTCCAGCATCAGCGTTCCGGCAGCGATCTGCTCGCCCAGCTCGCGCGGCTCTAGGCCGGTTTGGGCGAGCGCGCGCCCGAACGGCAGCGCAACGCCCGCTGCTCGCTCCGTAGGTTCGAGGGCGTCGACAATCAAGTTCGGAACTGGAACCTCGTCGGGGCCTACGCCGTCCACACCCAGCAAACGCAGCACGGCACGCTCCACCGACACCGTCGAGTGCGCCGCGATGAAACTTGAAACAGGCGAGACAATAGCGGCGGCGAGTTCCCGGCATCGCTGAACGGCGGCTGCATCGAGCTGGAGTTCCATGGCTTCTCTTTTAGGGGCGGTCGGCGCTTTTTCCTCAAGACAGGGTATGAACCTCGCGGTGCTCCGCCGTTTTTTGAGCGTTTCGGTTGCCGCGGCCGCGCTCGCCGTGGGCGTCATTTTCATCGCTTTGCACGCAAACGCCGTTACGGCTCCCCGCACGCCGGAAAGCGCGCCGGCGCGCAGCGGCGCTCCGCGAACGTGGCCGGCCTATCAGTATTTCCCCTCGCACAATGCCGTCTTTGCCGGCGGCTTGCGCGCGAACTGGCTGACGAAACTCGGCGATAGGATCAACGGCGGCCTGGCGGTCGTGGATGGAACGGTGTTCGCGGTCAGTTTCGACAAGTCGCTCTACGCTTTGGACGAAGCGAGCGGAAGCGTCCGCTGGAGCGCCGCCGCCGACAACGTCCTCATGTCCACGCCGATCGTCACGAGCCAAGGGCTGGTCATCGTGGGAAGCGGCAAAGACGGTTTCCTCAAGCCCGACGACGCCGATTCCCAAGTGTGGGGACGTCCCGCCGGCGACGACGTGTACGCCTTTGACGCGCGCGACGGAAAACTCGCTTGGAAATTTCACACCGTGGGTCAAAACATGCCCTCGCCCGCTCTGGACGGCGATGCGGTCGTCTTTGCCAACGGGGATGCGCATGCGTATGCGATCGATGCGCGCTCCGCGCAGGTCCGCTGGGAGACTAACTTGCCGGGCGTGGCGACAATGGCATCGATGAGCATCCACGACGGCCTCGCGTTCGCAAGCACGTGTCATAACGCGCCCTACGTTTGCGAAACTCGCGCGCTGGACGTGCGCACGGGGCGAACGGTCTGGACGAATCCGCACGGCGGCAGCGACTGCACGCCGACGGTCGACGCGGGCCTGGTTTTCGTCAACGCAACGACGGCTGAAGACCGGCCGTACCGGCCCGGTGGACGCGTTACCGTTGCGGCCATCGAGGAACGAACCGGTAAAACGAAATGGAGCCGGACCTTCGGACGCGCGCCCTTTACGTACATCGCGTCTTCCGAACGGCAAATCGCGGGGACGACGGACGGCGGCACGTTGTATCAGTCCATCGGTAACCTGCAGGAAGTCGTTGCGATGGATGAACGCACGGGAAAGCTTCGCTGGAGAGCGCATACCTCGGCAAACGTGAAGATGAGCCCGGTGGTAAAAGACGACCGCGTCTATTTCGGCGACACGGCCGGCATTTTCTACGCCGTCGATCGGCGCAGCGGACGCGTTGCGCGCACGATTTCGTTTTTGCAGCCGTTCTCGGTTTCGTCGCCGGTCATCGACGGCGAGACGCTGTTCGTGGCCGACGGTTCGATGGTGATCGCGATGCCGCTAAGCAGTCTGTGACAATTGCTTGAAGTATGCGGCTACGCCGGCGCGCCAGTCCGGCATCGAAATTTCCAGCGCGCGCAATTTCGCGTTTTCTAGCGCAGAGTACGGCGGACGACGAACGCTCGTGCGCCAATCCGTGCGGGAGGCGGGCTCGATCTCGCGATCCACGCAAGCCAGGCGGAGCGCTTCGCGCGCGTACTCGTACCACGTCACCGCGCCTTCGTTCACCATGTGATAGATGCCGTACGGCGCGTCGGCGGTCAGCAGCTCGAGTAATCCTTGCGCCAAATGCGCCGCGTACGTCGGCGACACGGTTTGATCGGCAACCACGCGCACCGGTTCTCCGGCTCGCGCCTGCGAGATGATGCGATCGATGAACGTGTAGCCTTTCGTGGCACTGGGACGCACGCCGTACACGCCGCACGTGCGTACGACGTAGGCGGGAGATTCAAGGCGCAGAGCCAGCAGTTCGCCGGCGTATTTGGAAACGCCGTACGCGCTGAGCGGATTTGGCGCGTCGGTTTCGCGATACGGACGCCGCAGCGCGCCGTCGAAAACGTAATCCGTGCTCAGCGTCACAAGCACCGCCCCTTGCTTGGCGCAGGCTCGCGCGATGGTATCGACCGCGAGCGCGTTGGCGGCAAAAGCCCGCTCCGGCTGCGCCTCGCAGCGCTCCACGTTGTGGAACGCCGCGCAGTTGACCACGACCTGCGGCGCTTGCGCCTCGATCGCCGCGGCGAGGCTGACCTCATCCGTGATGTCGAGGTCGGCATGCGGCGGCGAGGCGATTTGGACGCCGCTCCAAAGCCGGCGGATTTCCGAGCCGAGCTGGCCGGAGCCGCCGAAAAGCAGGACGCGAGCGGGGTAGGGCACGGCGTAACAAATGACGCGCGCCAACGGTAGAAGCCTCCAAGAACTCGAATCGAAGGAGTATGGCGATCGGAGAGCAGAGCGACGAGGCTCTGGTGCGGCGAGTCCGTAACGGCGAGCGCGAGCTCTTCTCCGTATTGGTCGACCGCTACAAACGTGGGATCGCAACTTTCATCAGCGCCGCAGTGCGCAGTCCGTCGGACGTCGCCGACCTTTCACAAGAGACGTTCCTGCGCGTGTACGCGCACCTCGACACGTTCAACCCTGCGCTCGGCAAATTTTCGACGTGGGTGTATCAAATTGCCCGCAACGTCGTGCGCACGCATTTGGGCAAATCCCAGCGGCGCGTTCAAACCCAGGAACTTCCCGAAGATCGCTCTTTGGAGAACGCGCTGCCGGACCTCTCCGGCGAAAGCGACCCGGCCGGCGGCGTGCTGCGGCAAGAATCCGAACGCGAACTGCGCGCGGCCCTGGCAGATCTGCCGGAGCGCACGCGCACGGTGCTAGCGTTGCGCTATTACAACAACATGGAATATCACACCATCGCGAGCACGCTGGGCCTCTCGCTCGGCAACGTGAAGACGCTCATCCATCGCGGCAAAATCGCGCTCGCGCAAAAGATGCGCGAGCGTGAAGCGCACGCACTGCGCAGCGCCGCTGCAAAAGGAGATGCCAATGCGCTGCTCGTCTTGTGAAGCGCTGCTCGATCGATACGTCGAAGGTGCGCTCAAGCCGCGTCAGATGGCCGACGTCACGGCGCACGTGCGCGGCTGTTCGAACTGCCGCGCGCTGATCGAGGAACTCAAAGTCGTCGATGCGCTGCTCGTGACGACGCGCACGCCCGAGCTCGCCGAGAACTTCACTTTTGCCGTCATGGCGGACGTGCAAGCCCTTCCGGCACCGCGTGCGCGCGAGCACCCGTTTTGGAGCTTCCTCGCCCTTTACTCCGCGGCCGCATGGGTCGCGACGATCGCGGGCATGGCGCTCACCGGCACGACGCCGAATGCCGTGCTGACCCTGGTCGCTATGGGACTCTCTCGCGCGGGCGTGGTTTCAGGATCGTTTGCCGCAAACGTCTCGCACGGCCTTTCTCACACGTTTCCGTCGCTCGCCGCGTTCGGCATCGGCGTGCTGCTCGTCGACATCGCCATCGCCGGCGCGTTCGCGCTGCTCTATTTCGTCGTGCGGCCGCGTTTAGCCGCACAGCTCGCACCCTCCCGGGAGGCCGCTTCATGAAAAACCATCGTATCGCCCTGATCCTTGCCGCGTTCGTCGTGGCCGTTGCGGCAACGCTTGCGCCGGCTTCGGCCCACACCCAGTCGATTACGCACGGCGGCGTGTATTTCGGCAACGTCGCCGTGGATTCGGATCAAGTCGTCGACGGCGACATCACGGTGTTCGGGGGCGATGCCATCGTCGACGGACGCGTGAACGGCGACGTCAACACCTACGGCGGGACGGTGCGGTCGGATCCCGGTTCGGTTATCACCGGTTCAGTCAACCAGTACGGCGGCGGTTTGACGTCGTGGGTGCCGTGGGTGCCCGGCACGTCGGGCACGATCGCGCGCGAGAACGAAAGACTGATGGTGCGCCTGGCGTACAGCGTCATCGTCGTGCTGGTGTTTCTGATCTTTCCGGTGCGCGTTCGCGCGGCGCTGGATCGCGTCGAACATCATCCCGGACTCTCCGCCGCGGTCGGCGTGCTGGCGCTGGTGGCGATCGTGCCGGTTGCCGTACTGCTGTTCATCAGCCTCATCGGCTGGCCGCTCATCCCCGTCGAGATGATCGCAATCTTTGCCGGCATTCTCATCGGTCAAGCCGCGCTTGGACTGCTGATCGGACGCCGGCTGTACGAGCTGATCCGTCCGCACGGCACGCCCTCGCCGCTCGGCGCCTTGATCTTAGGCCTCATCGTGATCAGCGCCGCGGAAATACTGCCGATCGTCGGCGGTCTGGTCACTGGGCTGGTGTGCTTGGTCGGCTTGGGCGCCGCGATCCTGGCGTTCGTTCGCGAGACCCGGTTCATGGGCCCCGGCACGCCGGGAGCACCGCGTCCGCCGATCAGCGGGCCGCCGATGACCGCGGCGTAGGGCCCGCTACGCGGCCGCCCATAGCAGGTCGAGAGTTGCTGCCGCTCGGGCAAGGTTCTCGTCCCTGGTCATGATCGGCAGACGGCGCCGAACGCCAAGTTCCAAATAGGCCGCGTCGTAAGCCGGCAACGAGAACCGCTGTGCATACTCTAAGCCGGTTGCCAGTGGCGAGCCGGCGATGAAGCGATCCACTTCACAATCGAGCTCGTCCAAGGCCTGCAGCGCAGCGGCAACCCCGTCTAACGAGAGACGCTTGCGCCGTACGGCCATCAGCAACGCGTTCTGGACTTCCCAGCGAAACAACGGGGGCACAACGGCGCTTTGACGAGCGACGGCTTGCGCCATCGCCACTGCGGCTTCATCGCGTTCATCGACGAACAGCCACGCAATCGCCGCCGACGCATCCAGGATGCCGACAGCTTTAATAGCGTCGTCCCTCGTCGATTCAGCTCGCGAATCGTCACTTTTCCGAGCGTTGCCTCGCTCTGAGAGGATGCGCTTCATCGCCTCCATTGCGTGCTTGCGCGAGGGCGTCCTCGGGATAGGGCCGATTTGGGCAACAGGCTCGCCGTTTTTTGTGACGATAATGGTCTGCCCGTTCCTCGCCTGATCAATGAGCGCCGAGAAGTGCGTTTTCCCCTCAAACACGCCGACTTTCTTCATGTCATCATAGTAGCGAATGGTTGACTAGTTGGCTAGCCCACAAGGTCCGAAGAAGAACGCCGGCTACAATAGTTTAAAGCGCCTTGTTACGTAGTTCAGATAATCAGCCAACATCGTAATTTGGACGCGGTCTTTGATCGGCGAAAATTTCGCCCGCCACCGATCGTCGTTTGTCACCAAATGTCCCACTTGGGATATGATCCCAGTGGCAATGACAAGTGCGTCTGGCGTCTTGAAGTTGTGCGTGGCGCGCAAGCTCGCGGCCTTTTGCGCAACGGAAAGGCCGGTCGAGACAAACACCAGATTCGGAAAATTTGTGATGAACGTGTGTACGGTCTGTCCGTGCGCCGGCGATGTGCGTAGAGGGCCGACGAGCAATTCCATCAACGTTACCGGTGAGACGATCGCCGGGTCTGTGCCCCTGCGCACAAGGTCGTCAAGAAGAATTCGCGCCACACCATGCGTCGGATCCCGCAGGGTTAAAGTAGACGAGCAGGACCGACGTGTCGAGCAGTATTCAATGATCGTCCAGGCTTTTGGTCAAGCTCGCCGGTTTACTCCCAACTCGTGCGCTCCTCATCGAGATATTTCTGGGTGTCGATACCGGCGAACACTTCGGTAAGCGCGCCGGCGTAACTCTCGCGGATTAGGCGCAGTATGATTTCGTTCGGGCGATCCTCATCGATGTGGACGATCATGGCTTGTCCCCGGCGCAGACCGCGGGCTTTAACCACCGTTTTCGGAATCGTCACTTGATTTCGGTCCTGTAGGGTAACTTTTTCGTCTACTGTCGGCATTTTCCGCACGGCTCCCCTTCCTTTCTGTCTACTACACCATAATCGGACAAAAGAGCGCCGCATCGGGGGCCTAACATTGATCGGATTTAAGCATGCCCCCGCCTAAATGCCGGGGATCTGTCTTCGACTCGGAAGCACTCTTGATAAGCTTACTATCAGGAGGAACTGCCAGCAGAACGCCTGCCGCAGCGCGGGACACCTCACTCGGACGGTCGCTCGGCGTTTTTGGCGACGGCACGCTGTCGCCGGCTAAATGCGACGATCCGCGTCGCCCTCGAACACGAGGCGCCCTCAAAAGCCGCGAACACGCGGCGCCTATGCGGCCGATCGGAGCGGCTCGCAGACGTGCGCCACAGGGAACCGCACGCTCTCTCAAGGCGTTCAAGGCGGAAGCGCTCAGCCACGTGCATTCAGCATGAATGACTGCGCGCGTGTTAGCGCTTTATCCAACGACCACAGGCGACAGTTGGAAAGTCGCGCACAGACCAGCAGATGCGCGTCGATCCATCCGGCACCGCTTCCCCCAAGCCGGTGCTCGTCGATGAAGTGCAGGACGTCTTCGTGTCGCGCGGACGTTACTTGCGGCAATGCAGAAAGATTGGCAAGAATCTCTGCGCGATTCCGTAAGTTGCCGCATGCAAGCTCGCCAATCACGAAAGGGTGCGTCATTACCAGACCGTCATGCAGCATCTTTCCAAGAGTCTTATTACCCGCGCGAAAATGGTCGATCCATACCGATGTATCGACCAGAATCATCGACAAGGTTTTGTTCCACGCCTTGGAACGGACCGAGCCTCCTGCTCGGTACCACCCAGGGCGGCAAGGCGTTTCGCCGATTCGCGCGCGATCAACGCATTGAGACCCGCATGAACGAGCGCCGTCTTTTCTTGAATGCCCGAAAGACTGCCGGGCGCGCTCGAGAAGTTCGTCTTGGATGATCAACGTCGTTCGCACGCATATAAACATGCATAACTGCATGCATTGACGTCAAGGCCGGCCATTTACGGCCGGACGGCCGATTAGCTGCGCGGATGGGCCATTTGGCGGACCGGCCCGCTATGGCAAGTCGCCGATTTCAGGGAATACGGAAACGTATGGCTACCATCCAGCGGACCGCCCGCTTTGCGGCGCGGACGTCCCGTATGCGCGCTTCGACGATTCGCGAGATGCTCAAGGTCACGCAACGCCCCGACGTGATCTCGTTCGGCGGCGGGTTGCCCGCGCCCGAGCTCTTTCCGACGGAAGCCATCACCGAATGCACGCGCGAAGTCATGCGCGATGTGGGTCCGCAGGCGCTGCAGTACAGCGTCACGGACGGAATCCCCGAGTTGCGTTTGTGGATAGCGGATCGCCTCACGAGGCGGCTGGGAACGCCGTACGAGCCGCAGGAAACCTTGGTCGTGAACGGTTCCCAGCAGGGCCTGGACCTGCTAGGGAAGATTTTTATCGACCCCGGCGACCATGTCGTGCTCGAAAATCCGTCGTATCTGGGTGCTATTCAAGCGTTTGACGCGTATCAGGCGCGCTACTTGGTCGCCGATACGGACGAGGACGGGATGGTGCCGGAATCGCTGGAGCACGTGCTGGCGCACGCGCAGCCGCTGCCCAAATTCCTGTACGTCGTGCCGAACTTTCAAAACCCCACCGGCCGCACGCTCTCGGGCGAGCGGCGAGAGCGGATCGTGCGCATCTGCGAACACTTCGGCGTACCGATCGTCGAGGACGATCCGTACGGAGAGCTGCGCTTCGGCGGCGAGCATCTGCCCTCGCTGGCTTCCTTTTCGGGTGCGGGGACCATCATTTACAGCGGAACGGGCAGCAAAATCATGGCGCCCGGAATGCGTATCGCCTGGCTGGCCACCCACGACATGGAAGTGCGCGAAAAGCTCGTATTGGCAAAGCAAGGTGCGGACCTGCAAAGCGGGACGCTGGCGCAATACGTGTTCGAGCGGTACGTTTCCAAGCGCGAAGCGTTCGAGCGCCATCTCGCGACAATCGTCCAAGTGTACGGCGATCGACGCGACGTCATGCACGATGCTCTGACCGAGTTTATGCCGGCGAACGTGTCGTTCAACCATCCCGACGGGGGCATGTTCATGTGGGCGCGGGTGCGGGGCGTCGACACGGTACAGCTGCTTGAAGCTTCCACGCAGCTCAAGGTCGCGTTCGTTCCGGGCCTGTCGTTCTACCCCGGGCGGGACGTGACCGACGGCATGCGCCTGAATTTCTCGCACTCCTCGCCAGAGAAAATCCGTACCGGCATCGAACGTCTCGCTCGAGCGGTTCGCTCCATGTCGTAGTTGCTATCAACTTGGAAGTTTGTCGGGGGCTGTATGACTGAACTTCTCGTAACCGGAATCGCGCAAACGTCCGATCCTGCCGCGCTCGAAGCGGTTCTCGAACGCTGCAACTGTCACAAAGAGCGCTTGTCCATCATTACCAAAGCGGATGCTTCTGGAGCGCACCAGCGCGGCCACGGCGGATCTTCGCTCTCCTCCAGCAGCACGATCATGACGGGCGCGGGAGGCACGGCGGTCCCTGGAGTGGGCGGTTCCAACGCTTCCCTCTCGTCGTTCGTCGGCCACGGCGGGGGTGCCGATTACCTGGGCGGGCTTCCGCTCATTCCGGCGGACCAGGCGCAGAACTACAACACCGCCATTGCCGAAGGGCGCAGCCTGGTGACCTACAAAGCCACGGCCGAAGAGGCGCCCGCAGTAGAGGCGGCGTTCCGCGAGGCAGGTTTACGCAAAGTACGGACGTTCAAATCGAACGTCGCATCCGTATCACCCTGATTCGTCACCCCAGCATTTTGTCACCGTCAGCATTTTGTCACCGTCAGCATTTTGTCACCGTCAGCATTTTGTCACCCTGAGCATGTCGAAGGGTCGAAGGAGCAACCATCTTGGCTGAGCATTTGGTCACCGGCATTTCGCATACGTCCGACCCCGCGCACTTAGAGGACACGCTGTGCGCACAGGAGACGGTGGACTGTGAAAAGCTGGCGGTTATCACGAAGGATGCACCGACGGAGATGCACGAGGAATCGGTGCTCAATTACATGCACGTCGGTCAGGAGCACGTGACGAGCGACGCCGATCACAACGTCATCGCAGGCGGAATGTCGATGCTCACGAACATCAGCGAACCGCAAGTTCCGAATATCAGCTCGGACAACCGCTACATCGGCTTTTTCGCCGAACCGCACATCATCGATCATCTCTCGCAGTACGCCATCCCGCAAGATCAGGTTCAGAACTACAACGACGCGATCGAAGAGGGACGCAGCGTCGTGGTTTACAAAGCCGATTCCGGCGAAGCGCCGGACGTGGCGCAAACGTTTAAGGACGCGGGGCTGAAGAACGTCAAGACTTTTGGGAACACGTAACCGCGCAGGGAGCGCAAGCGCCGGCCGGAACAACCTGCTCCGTGGGATTAGCCTATAACGTTTTGAGCAGACTTGCTGGTCCGAGTGAGCAGGATGCTCGGAGAGCCGCTTCAGTATGCTCAGGACGGCGTGTTTACCGTCCACAACGCCGATTTTCTGAATAACGAAAAATTTCGTAAAGCGTATCGGCTAGGTTTGGGAGACGACCACAACCTAGGCCCGAACCCTCACATCGAATGGCGCGTCTATGTCTGCTGCTGGGCCGTGAACAATGCACGGCATCTCGAGGGCGACTTTGTCGAGTGCGGCGTGAACACAGGGATCCTTTCTCGCGCTGCGGTCGAATATGCCGACTTCTCGGCGTTGCGAGAGCGCACATTTTATCTGATGGACACGTTCGAAGGAATGCCGCAAGCGCAATTCGTGGAATCCGAACGCGCGCTCGGGCTCGACAAGAAGTACAAGTACGGGGACACGTTTGCATCGGTGCAAAGCAAATTCGCCGCACTGCCTAACGTTCGGCTTATAAAAGGCCCAATTCCCGAATCGCTGACGCAAGTACAGGCGCAGAAAATTGCATACCTGTCCATCGATATGAACGCCGCTGCTCCGGAAAAGGCGGCGTTGGAGTATTTTTGGGACCGATTGGTGACGGGCGCTCTCGTCGTCTTGGACGATTACAATTGGCGTCTACACGTCAACCAAAAACGGGCGATAGACGAGTTCTCACGTCGACGGGGCACTGAGGTCTTAGCTTTACCCACCGGGCAAGGCCTGATCGTAAAAAGTTAGCGACTTTAGGCCAATCACACCCTCACGGCGTGAATCTCCATGCAGTCCCCTTTTCCGGCTCTGTCGAGCAACGTAGAAAAGGGCAGCATGGGAACCGAAAGCCCCCGCACCAACAATTTTTCCCAGCGGCTCATCCGAACGGGATACCGGCCCAACGCAATGAACAGCGACATCGGAAATGAGAGCGGATCGCTGTTGTACTCGACGCGCTCGATCGCAAAACCGTTCCGCTCCAGCATCGAGCGAATGCCGCTGGGCGTGTACAACACGACGTGGAGCGGCGCGGCGAAATGGTACCAGTACTTGGAAAATACTTGTGCGGCCGCGCCCGCGATGTTAGGCAGTCCCATGAACACTTTCCCTCCCGGCTTCAACCAGGTATGCATCGAGCGCAGAGCTCAGTTCAGGTTCGTTCAGGTGTTCGAAGGCATGGTTCGAATACATGCAGTCGAAACTCCCGGGTGTAAAAAGGTCGCACCGTTCCACGTCGCCCACGACGACTTCCACGCCGATTTGCTTGCCGGCAATTCTGGCTGCCTGCGAACGCTCTAGCCCAATCGCGCGATCGCCGGCGTTCAAGGTAGCAAGAAAGTCGCCACGGCCGGAACCGATCTCCAATAACCGATCGAATTGCGGCCTGAAGCGATGGCGATCGTACACCATGCGGTTGAGAGCGCCGAACAATTTATTGCTCGATACTTGCGGCATATATGAATAAAAATCCGACGGATAAATCCGTTCGAGTTCCTGCGGCGTCAGTAACCTCGCGATTCTCGTCGTGCCGCAGACTCTGCATCGGTTGAAGTCGTACGATGTATTCGTTCCTGCATTTGCATCCGGAACGCCTAACACAGAGTCGAGTTCAGTGGAGCCGCAAGCGATGCAGGATTGCGAATCGCGCATGCACGGGAACATTTTTGAAATAGCCGAGCGGGTCCTTCGCGTACCTGAAATCAGGGAATACTCATGAGGCGGTGAATGTAATTGGAGAATGCAGCACATCTCGCTTTTCCAACGTAGATGGAGCACCCATAGCCTTTCTTGGCTGCTTTGCGCGCTGATCGCCGCATCGTTTGTTTTGCCGATCGTCGCACACGGCATGCCGGCCCTGCGGCACGATTGGTTTCTGTTTCGCGATCGTGGGGATTTCTTCACGTCGGCATGGAACACGTTCGGCGGATGGACCGGCGACGGGATAGGTGCGCCACGGCCATATCCGACAGACTATCTTCTCATTGCCGCAAATACGGTACTGGTCGCACTCTTCGGAGTGCGGCTGGATCTCTTGATCGTGTTGTTCTTAATCGGTCTTTCGTTGGCGCGGGTGGGTTGGCTAATTGCGGCCAGGTTTGGTGCAGAACCGGTCGGGCGCGCGGGCGCTGCCATATTCTTTACCTTCAACCCTTGGGTGTATTCAAAGGTCGTCGCTGGGCATGTGTTCATGGTGCTCGCGTGCGCGGCGCTGACTCTTCTCATTTTGGAGTTGTCTCAACGCCGTCCTGACGAACGAGCCGCCAGCATATTCGCCATCCTTACGCTGGCGCAGTTGCAGTTTTTTGTGATTGCGGTAATCGTGGTCGTTGTCTGGACGTGCCGGCGGCGGCGCATCATCCCGGTTCTCACCGTTGTCCTTATCGCGCTACCGATAATCGTCGGAGTTGCAGCAGATCAAGCCGCTCTCATTTCGATCCCGTATAATCTGTCTTGGCAAACGGCACAATCGGTGGATCCGGTGCAAGCACTAATTTTGCGAGGCTATTTCGCAAAATATGCGCAAGGCTTTCCGGCATTCAGCGTGGCGGCTCTTTGGTGCGTCTTCGCGCTGGCGATTTTCGGAACGCTGATTACCCTGCGGCGGCGAACCGCCTCCGCAATTGCTTTGGCGGCCGCAATGGTATGGCTCATCGTGACGGGAACAAAGGGATACGCATCGGGGCTTTACGCATACCTCGTAACCCACGTACCTCAAAGCGGACTCATTCGCGAGCTCTACGATCTCGTGGGGTATTCGACGATCTGCTATACATCGCTCGCGTCAGCGGCGGCGGAGAGGCTGCGGCCTCTGCAATGGCTTTTGTTCGTCGCGGCGTGTGCGATCGCTCTGGCGTGGGCCCTGGACCCGCCCACGCAGTTCTGGACGTCTCTCCAGCGTATTCCGCGCGGGTCCATACGGGCGTCGGCTAATTCTCGCTTCGCGCTCATGCCGCCCTTCCAGCCCCTGCGATTCGACAGAGTCGGATCGGGCTTGGACCCCGATGCGTTCCCTCGCGGAGCAAACATCACGCCGCTGAACACGCCACAATTCACTTATCCTTCCGATGTGGCGCTTTCCCGCGACGTCCGCACGGGCGATACGGAAATGCTTGCTGCATTAAGCGTTAGCGACGTGATCTTTCGGCCATGGTTTTCCACGGATCGAGGATCCCTCGCATCGCAGACGACGCTTTCGCCGCAACCGTCCAAATCGATTTTGCTTCGAAGCGGCGCCATCACTAACTTTCGGCCCGAGTTAACGATTGAGCCTCTCCCGCAAGCATCCGATTTCGTTGCAGACCTCGGTGAGAATCTCGTTTGGTTTTCGGACGTCGCCGGCATCGGGGGTCCCGGCGTTCCCGTTTCGTGGAAGCGCTTCAGCCGCGCAACGCCCCTCACGCCTTCCAACGCGGCGATGAATCCACGTAGCGCTTGGGTTGATGTGAGGATCGCGTTTGCCTTTGATCCCGCATTGGGTCAAGCAATCGGGGGTGCTTTAACGATGTCCCATACTGCCGCTTTGCAGATTCGGGATGCAGAAGGCGCATTGGTGTTCGTTCGCGGCGAACTGGTCTCGAAAAGTGGCGAAGTGTTGGCCCACGGATCAGAACGCTACGAGTGGATCGCGATACCGCGTGGCGTGCGAGCCGTTCTCTGTAAAGGTGAATGCGTTGTCGCAGCGCAGGGAAAGCCCCCCGTCTTACCACGCCCGGCGGCGCCGGCGAAGCAGCGGCCGCGTTCGGTAACATTTAACGCACTCGCTCCGTGGCTCGCCATCGGCACGGTTCCTATGAGCGGCACGGCACTGCTGCGCTACAACGTTCGATTCGACCCGCATTGGATTGCCGTCGTGCAAGGGCACCGGCTCACTCACTTCAAAGTCGCAATGCTTTTTAATGGCTGGATATTACCGCCAAACGCCGCCTCCTCGTCCGTAATTCTGATCGAGACAGTGGCATTTGTGCAATTCGCCCTGCAAGCCGCGGGCATACTGTGGACACTCGGTCTCCTCGGAAACCTTCGCCCGGAACGGGTGCCCGCTTAGTGGCCGGCAAAGCTGCCGTATTGCGAACGACCGCCACTGTCGCGCTGTCCGTCGCGTTCGCAGTATTAGCGGCCGGATATATTTTCGGAAGGAATCCGCCGTTCGGCTTTTATTACGATCTTGGCGTCAACATCGCGGCGACGCAGCTGATGGACGTTTCAATAAAGAGCATCGTAGACGTCAAGGACGCTATGGGCTGGTGTTCTTGGGATGATGGACCGCAATTTACGTTCAATCCCATGCTGGCGTACGCCTTACTGTTGCCCCTGGCGAAGATGCTCGCGCATAACGCTGTGACAGCGGTAAAAGCGGTGCAAGTCGTCGATACGCTTATCGCGTTCTTTGGCATGCTATTTTTGTACGCAACGCTTCGCCCCCGTTCGCCATGGGGAAAGGTCGCGGGCGGTTTGTATGCCGTGCTGCCGCTCACGGTGCTGCAAATCCAAGGCAATGTAGAGTTCGGGTTGACTACGGCCCTGGCGCCGCTCGCGCTCGCGGTCTGCCTTCGCATCGTAAAGGTTTGTGGAGCGCAGGGATTGCCGCTCTGCGCCGCCTTATGCAGCCTCGCCGGCGCCTGCGTAGCAATCGAGTACTTTTTTTTCGTGACGCTTCCGATATATTTCGTTGCCGCCTTCGCCGTGCGGGATCGCCGCCGGAGCTGGGTTCTATGGTTTACGCTCGGCCTGATCGTTGCGATCATTGCCGTATCGTACTCCATCCTGCCGACTCTGGCGTCGCGACTCTTCTTCACCGATCCCGCACTGCGGATGACGTCGCTTCAGACGGGACAGTACGTGCTTTTCAGCGGGACGCTGCTGTCCATGGGAGCACTGTTGCTCAACGAAGCCCTCATCGTCAATCCGCCGTTTAATGCCTCCGGCGAAATCGGGTGGGCCTTGGCGGGGGGCGTCATCCTATGGGCCGGTGCAATTTTGTATATTGCGCGCGGTCTGAAACTACGCTTACTGCAGCAATGGGAGCGGGCAGCGTTGGTGATCTGCGCCGTCTGCATAATCCTCTCGTTCGGTGCCAATCTGCCATTCGGAAATGCCGTTTGGGGCTTTTTTGCGCAAATTCCGGTCATAGCGTACATACGCACGCCTGACCGTTTTATTGCACTGCCGGCTGTTTGCGTCGTTTTGTGGGCTGTGCTTAGCGCCGAATCGTGGAGCCGCACCTATGGGCAGATGCGTCTTGCAGCTTCGGTGACATGTATAGTTGCGGCGCTTTGCTTGGTCGTGTTCGGCTTTCAACGGCATGCGCTCCAGACCGATCCAACGCTGGATTCTAGGGAGCCGGACCTTCAGGCCGCAAATGCGCGAGTCGCTTCTTTGGGTGGACGAAATGCACCGCTCGCCTTTGTTCGCAACGGTTCGATTTACTATTTTTCACGGTATGGCTATTCAGCGCCGCAACTTCGTCCTTCATGGGACTTTGCGGGCCGCTATTTGCTGGATGGCATCGCCGCCGCAGGCATTCTTGCAAAAGCAAACGTTCATTCAATCGCCGCCACGCCCAACTGGACAACGGATGGACAAAACGTGCCGAATCCGCTGTGGGCGCTTTCCCAATCCTCGCTCATTGCAAGCGAACCAATTGGCACGAACTCGGTGTATGTATACAGGATTCGCAATGCGCGTAAATGGGTCTATCCTGTCGAAAGCAGACTGCTATGCCGGCGGCCCCGGGAACCTCGATCGCATCGAAGGGATGCGCGGGCTCCGAAACATAGCGCTCGTGCGCCAAAGTGCGCCATGCCGGCGACTTATTTTGAGCGATTACGATCCCAGGGATGATTTAGCAGGTAATGCTCGGCTCCAGCGGTGGTCGGGGGCATCGCTTTTTCCAGCGGCGCGGGAAGTTAAAGACAACGATTATGCGTTCGTACAGGGCCGCTCGTTCCTCAACGATCCGTGGTACCGCAATGCCATAGACGGCGATGCTGCGTTGTTCGATCCCGGCGGTGCCGTCGCAGTAACGAATGGGGTTTCGGCGAGCATGCGACTGAAACTGGACGGCCCTGGCCCTCACGAGGTAAACGTGCGAGTCGCGTGTCACGCGTCGGCGGATCTGTCACTGATGGTCGGAGCTGAACCGCTCAGAACGGCTACCTGCCGCCCGGGGCGGGGTTTTCAGTGGCTGAAATTCCCGGTCGACGCCCTTGGGGTGCACGAAATTGCGCGAATCGCGGTGCATGTGCCGCCGTATGTTGCGTCATCAAGCGAGAAGGAGTGGCGCGTAGCGCTCGACGGAGTAGCCGTTACGGATCCTCAAAGTGAGTATAGCGCCGTTGCAAAACGCGTCTCCCTTGTTGCGGTCGTGTTGTCAGCGGCACGCTTCAGCGACGCCGGCATTCCTTATCAAACGGCAGCACCGGGTTCGATTTCATTGGTTGCCAGCAACGGTTTCACCAAGGCCGTCGGCATAACGGCTGCAACTTCCGATACGCCGGCATTAACGGCGTATTCCTCGCGAAACTCGTTAGTCTACCGCTGGAACGGGCCATCGGGACGGTACATCGTTTCCGGTTCGGCTTGGATCTCGGGAACCGGTTCGGCGCTCGAACTGCTGCCGGTTTCCGGCCACGGTCTTCGCGTTGCGGTCTATGATCCGGCTGCTGTAACGCCAACCACCGTTACCGCTCAAAGGACGCTCCAAACCGGTCAATTGTTCGCATTCAGAGCAATTCTTCCCAATGGCGATCCCGATGCATCGGCCGCATTCATGCACGCGCAAGTCAGTTCGCTGTCTCCGTCGAGCGTTACCGGGGACGGTGCCGGCGACGAAACATTCTCCTGGAACTTTACCGATTCGCCGACTTGGTTCTTGCCCAAGAACTCCATAGAAGGCGCTACGCCTCAGAGTGGAATTTCGGCAGCGTCTTCGCTTAACGTGGAGTTGAGCGCGCGCGATTTTAGGAACGCGCCAACCCAAGTCTCGCTGCAGGTTGACGCATCGGGAAACGGTAGTGGACTTGCTACGCTAAACTGCCAGGGCGCGCCACCCTTGAACTTCGTCCTACGCAGCCCGGATGCCGTCAGCGCAATTACTGGGCGCCGCATCAACGGTTGCAAGGTGACATTGCGGCTCGGCGATCCCGGCCTTAGCATTACGAGCTTGAAGCTTATCGCACGAGGTACGACCGTAGCCCCTCGCGTCGCCGAGCGCTGGTTGCCCAAAGGCGATTACGACATCCGCTCATTCAGCAGATCCGGCAAACCCATGGTGGGCGCCGTTGCGATCGATGGCCGCCCGGTGCGTCAAGAAATTTATCTCCCTTCCAACGGATGGCATGGGGTGCGAATCGCGAGAACCGCCGGAATTCTATCGACGATCGAATTCCAGCCCCGCGGCTGGCAGCCTCGCACGTTAGCGCCCGTGCAGGTGAACCGCACGGCGACGGTCCGTTGGCGCGTCAGGACCGGCGCGCGCACAACGCTGGAGGCAGCGGTATTCCCCGACGGTTCCTGGCGCCTCATTTCGAAGCGCAAAGCATACTCGGGCACACGCTGCGATCTCGTGAACACGTGCTTCGATGCGGTGGAGCCCGGAGACTATCAGCTCATGCATCGTTGGCCGCCCTCAACGAGCGGAGGTTTCGGACTCTCGCTCATCGTGTGGGTTCTGGGACTTACATGCGCGGCACTCAGCTTATGGCCGTGCGCGGCGGCTTCGATAGGCCGCCAATCCCAGTTCCAGCAGCCGATGCAACGCCTTGCCGAACTCGATTTGTACGAACGCCAGCGTTGAAGTTCTCTTCCAGCGCCTGTCTTGTGCTGCTGTCGGGCGGGCAAGGGCCTGCGGTACGAGTTTGACAGCATCGCGCCAAGCGTTCACGTACGCCTGCGCCATCGCGGTATCGCCCGCGGCGAGCGCCGCCAGCGCCTCAGTGCATTGACGCGCCGCGACGAAGGGCAATTGCAACAGCGCCTGATACCACGGCGCGTCCTGCGCGAACATGAGCAGCACGTTTCGCGTCGAGTAATACATCCGACGGCACGCTGCGGAATTGCTGGAAGCCGAACGATTACGTTCTCGCGAAGCATGGCCGAGGGTCGCACCCAGGAAATGGATGCACGACGAGCGGCTGTCGACAACTACGCGCAACCCCACATTGCGATACTTCCATGCCACGTCGACGTCTTCGTAAAACCACTCGAAAAACTCCGTGTAGCCGCCCAAAGCCAAAAACTCATCGCGTCGCATCGCTGTCACACAGCCTGCTTGAAAGAACGTTTCAAACAGCGGAACGGTTGGACGTCTGGGAATCGCAGGCAGACCAGTGAGACCAAGGTCGTTGCCGAAGGCCTGGAGGCTGCCGTCGGGGTTGAGCAATTTGGGCGCCGCAAGACCAATGGACGAGTCGGAATCCAGCAGAGCCGACAGTTTGCGCAGCGCGTTCTCCAAAACACCGACGTCGTTGTTCATCAGGACGATGTTACGTGCCGGAACCGCCATGACGGCTGCGTTGAGGGCCGCACCAAGGCCGACGTTTTGCGGAAGCGAAACGATGGTAACCGCCGGCCATTGGGCCAAGACGGCTTCCCGCGTTCCATCGGTGGAACCATTATCGACAACCACCACGTGTCCTTGATCCAGGACGCTGGGCAGATATTGCTGTAAAATATGCGCGCCGTTAAACGAGAGCACGTACACCCCTAAATCGGGAGCGTGCTTCGGAGCGTTGTGAATTTGTGCGGCGTTCACGTCGGAAGGCTGCCCGGCGTTCTGCCGGTGTCCACATTTATCATTTCGCGCAGTCCCTGAGCCAACGTGTAACGGCGCTCAAACTGCAGCCGTTCGCGCAGTCTCGTCGTATCGGCATAGAGATCGTGCGCCGTGCGTGCCGGGAACGACAAAGGCCCCTGCGGCTCATCGTCGGCAGCGGGTGACGGAAACAGTTCCGCCATACACCTCCATACGTCCAAGAGAGTGATCGGTTCACCACTGCCGACGTTCACGGCTCCGTCAAAATCCGATTGCACCAACAGCGCGAGCGCTCGTGCAACGTCGGCAACATAAACATAGTCCAGAAGTCGGTATGGATCCCGAATAGTGGGCGTCCTGCCGCTCCTGCGATCTCCAATTAGGGCGGAGACCGCTTTCCCCATCGGTTCATGCGGTCCGTACACGAAGAACGTGCGACCCCACCCGAGCGAAATGCCGAACCGATCCGCATACCCTCGCAACACCATGTGCAACGCGGCTTTCGACTGGCCGTACAGCGTGGCCGGACGAATCGGCGTCAAGTCTTCGATGCAGGGGCCGGATTGCGAAAGCGCATACTCCGCGCAGGAGCCGTTCACGACTACCCGGTCGCCGCCTGCGTTCGCAAACGTCGTAATCAGCCGAATGCCGGCACGCAGCCACTCCAGATTCATTTCCGAATGCCAGAACGCCGGGTGATCGGCGATCCACGCAAGGTGTAGCAGCGTTTGCGCCCCGGCGCTGTTCACGACGCGCAGGATGTCGCCGTCTGAAAGCAGATCGGCTCGGTGCCAGTGAACATCCGCTGTATCCTCGGGAACGGGGCGGCGATTCGTAACCGCATGCACTTCGTAGCCCAGGGCCAGTAGTTCCCGCACGCAGTATCTTCCGATGAAGCCGCGCGCTCCCGTCAGCAGTACGGATCTCATGCCAAAGGGGGCAGCCGTTGGTCGCGTTCGGAAACGATCGGATCGGCAATGGGCCATGGAATTGCGAGCGCGGGATCGGCGTAATGTATTCCGGCAACAGCGCAGGCTTCGTAACGAGGCGTTATGCGGTACCACACTTCAGTGCGCGGCTCAAGCGTTTGGTATCCGTGCGCGATGCCACGCGGAACGTACAACGTAGCGTGCGCCGCAGCATCCAGATTCACTTCAGTCCATCGTCCGAATGTGGACGATTCTCGCCGCAAATCTACCAAAACGTCATAGATGCGTCCGCGGATGCAGCGCACAAGTTTGGTTTCAGCGAACGGCTCGAGCTGGTAATGCAGACCCCGCAACGTCCCCGCATGCTCGTTGAAAGCAACACTTTCCTGGCTGAAGGCCGTTTGCAGGCCACGCTCCCGCATCTCGGTATAATCAATCAGCCTCATGAAGTATCCACGTGCGTCTTCGGTACGTTCCGGCGTGATGAGCATCGCCCCCGGAAGGGCGAGAGGCGCGTAGATCACTCTATTAGCGAAACTTGCGGGATCGCAACGACAAAGCGGCCGCCCCAACTTCGCACGTCAGCCATCTGTTCCATAATTTCGGTCTTGAGATTCCATGGAAGAATCAACACGATGTCCGGCTCGGCGTCGCGCACCTTTTGCGGCGGGAAAATCGGGATGTGAGATCCCGGCAGAAAACGCCCCTGCTTGTGCGGGCTGCGATCGACGGTAAAGGCAATGCGGCTGCAATCCAATCTGCAGTAGTTAAGCAACGTATTACCCTTCGCCGGCGCGCCGTACGCGGCGATCGATTCACCGGCCGCTCGCGCTTGCTCGACGAAGCGCAATAGCGCGTCCCTGCATCGGTCTACTTTCTGCTGGAAGCTCAAATACGTGTGCATGTCGTGCAGGCCATGGGCGCGTTCCAGCTCCAATACTTGTTGGACTGGTGACTTTGACATCGCAGCGCCTTCGTGGGCCACGAACACGCGCAGCGACCCGCCGTGCGTCGGCAGTTGCTCGACGTCGACGATGGCTAAGCCGTGCTGCCGAAGCGCTCTTAGCAACGGAGCCAAGGCAAAATACGAAAAGTGCTCGTGATAGATCGTGTCGAACTGCGTTTCTTCGATTAGGCGCAATAAGTGAGGAAACTCAAAGGTAGCGATACCGCCCGGTGCCAGCACCGTTTTTACTCCGCCGATAAAGTCGTGCAGGTCGGGAACGTGGGCGATAACATTGTTCGCCGCGACCAAGTCCGCCGTACCGTACTGCGAAAGCAAACGCTGCGCACATGCGGTGCCGAAGAAGCAAATCTCCGTGCGTATGCCTTTGGCTCTGGCCACTGCCGCAACATTCGCAGCGGGCTCGATGCCGACGACGGGAATGCCCACCTCAGCGAAGTGCTGAAGCAAATACCCGTCATTACTTGCGATCTCCATGACCAAGGACTTGTTCGGCTCGAGTTCGCAGCGCTCGATCATGCGACCGGCGTAGTCGCGCGCGTGTTGCACCCAGCTGGACGAGTAAGAAGAGAAATAGGCATAGCGCGAAAAGATACGCTCGGGAGTTTCCTCAGCATCGATCTGCACGAGTTTACAGTTGCTGCAAACGAACGCGTGCAACGGATACCACCGCTCGTCACCTTGCGCCAGCTCCGCCGCCGTCAAATACTCATTCGCTAAGGGACTGCTTCCCAAATCGCAGAACGACGCCGAAAGGGGAGCAAAGCAAATGCGACAGCTGCTAGACAAGCGCGCCTTTCAGTTCGTACGCTTCGACCTGCTCCAGACTGAACGCACGCATGTCATTGCCGCTGCGCCAGGCCTGGTACCAAGCAGCGGTCCATTCGATAGCCTCCGCTATTGAAAGCCGCGCGTTCCATCCTAAAGTGGTTCGCGCTTTGGAGGAGTCGATGTGCAATCGGTGCATCTCCGGCGGCTGCGGCGCTTCGGCTTCGCACCACCCCTCGGGCGATTTGAACGCGCTCAGAAACCGCGCCGCGAGCTCCGCCACTGAAACCGGCGGCGATATTTCCGACGGGCCAAAATTATACGCTCCATCGATGTGCCTACCTTGGGTTACCATGGCCTCGGCCAGATCGAGATAGCCGCAGAGCGGCTCTATCACGTGCTGCCAGGGACGCATCGCCGCAGGATACCGCAGTACGACTCGTTCGCCGGCGCAAACGGCTCGCACGATGTCCGGTACGATCCGATCGGCCGCCCAGTCCCCGCCGCCAATTACGTTGCCGGCACGGGCGGAGCTCACGCGAAGGAGACTCTCACGCAACACCGTGGAGCGGTACGCCGACGTAACGATCTCCGCGCACGCCTTGCTTGCACTGTAGGGATCGTTTCCGCCAAGAGGATCCGTTTCAGCGTAGATTCCCCCATCCGAGTTGTTTTGGTACACCTTGTCGCTGGTGACGTTGATTAACACGGCAGGGCCGCTACTTGCGCGCAACGCTTCAAACACATTGACCAAGCCCAGAACGTTCGTGGCAAATGTTGCAACCGGATCGCGCAGGCCTTCGCGAACGATCGCTTGGCTCGCCAAGTGGAATACGACTTCCGGCTGGGCGCGATGCACGGCGGCTTTGATTGCGCGCGCATCTCGCACGTCACCTAACTGTGAGTCGACTAGCTGGTGCAATCGGAAAAGTTCGCAAGCGGACGGCGTAGTCGCCGCCGGTAAAGCAAAGCCGGTTACGCGAGCGCCGGCTTGGTGCAGCCACAACGCCAGCCACGCGCCCTTAAAGCCGGTATGGCCGGTTACCAAAACGCGTCTGCCTTCCCAGAATGAAGGGGTCATGGCCAAACCTTCCATGGCGCGTCTCCGCCTTTCCACATTGCTTCAAGGGCATTCTTGTCGCGTAAGGTGTCCAACGCATGCCAGAATCCGCTATGCCGGTAAGCCATGAGCTGGCGATCACGAGCAAGCCCTTCGAGCGGTTCCCGCTCCCAAATCGTCGCATCGTCTTTGATTCGATTCAGCACCGAGGGCTCGAGCACGAAAAAGCCGCCATTGATCCAAGCGTTATCTCCTTCCGGCTTCTCCTGAAAGCGTGTGACTTCACCATTTTCCAAATGCACCGCGCCGAATCTCCCCGGCGGCTGCACTACCGTAACGGTCGCCGCTCTCCCATGCTCGCGGTGATAGGCGACCGATTGCGCAATGTTGACGGACGAAACGCCGTCGCCGTACGTCATGCACATCGTATCCCCGTCGACATAGGGTGCGATTTTTTTCAATCTTCCGCCGGTATTCGTCGCCTCGCCCGTGTCGACAAGGGTGACCATCCATGGTTCAGCGACGGTTTCGTGCACAGCCATGCGGTTCGCCTTGATATCGAAGGTCACATCCGACGTGTGCAGATAGTAGTTTGCGAAGTACTCCTTGATCATGTAACCACGGTATCCGAGGCAGACAATGAATTCGTTATATCCGTGAAAACTGTAGAGCTTCATGATGTGCCAAAGGATGGGCTTTCCGCCGACCTCTATGAGCGGTTTCGGCCTTGTCGCCGTCTCCTCGCTAATCCGCGTCCCGTGGCCCCCAGCCAAAATAACGACTTTCACGCGCAGCCTTTTCGCGCCACCGTCACGGCGGCGTGAACATCCTCGTTCAATAGCGGGGATAGTGCTTAAACAGCGATGCCGCGGCAGCCAGGTATGCCGGATCCTGCGTTATACCCGCGTAATATTGGAACGCTAGATTGACGTCCAACGCGTCGATGTGCTGCTGATTGCCGACTACGCCATAGACGCGCGTATTGCGCAACGTCGACATCTCGCCGGAGGGCATGAGATTTGCCTTCTCCCGTTCCATCCCTCGAACGATCGCCGACCACAGCCGCGAGCGCAGGCCGGTGTTCGCAGGATCTGCCTGTAAATAGACAATCTGCGCCAGATACAACGACACAGCTTGATAGACTGCTGTCGAAGCCGCCCAATTCGGGAAACGTTCCATCGTCCGTTTGGCGAGACAACGCCTCGTCGATGAATGTTTCGCCGGCCCGCACGCCGTCCTGCCGCCCCAGTGCGCGCCCATTCAAATAATAGGCCGCGCCGTACATGAATATGCGGTTTACGCCGCCGGTATCGGTTCGGAGCGCGCTCTGTTGAGTCAACAACCACGTCAACGATGCATTTGCCTTCGAGCGCAGCACGTTCAAATGCGCCCGCATGTCTGACATGGAATCAGCGTGAGCGAACCACGAGGATTGCGAGAGCAGCAGCATCGTGTGCCCAAAATCTTCAAGAAAGAACGCGGCTGCCGCAGGTCGCGCCCAGGGCGCCCGTTTTCCGCTCGGCGTGACCTCTCCACCGGCGCGAGCGTACTGAAAGCCGCCGTCCGAAATCTGATGCGTGAAAGCGTAATCAGCGATCTCGAACGAGCGCGCGACGGCCTCGCGGTCGTGTTGCACTATGGCTTTGGGAATCGTGCGATCCGTCGCCCGCTGAAATTCCACATCTAGATAGTGGCCGCGGTTGCGGCTTGTCGCGCCGTCGGCGCTCGGCCGCGCCGAAGCGGCCACGGAGTCTAGGAACGCGGGAGCCATGCGCGTCAGAACCGTCACCTCGGAAACGTTTGGGAGTTCGGCGGAAACGGCAACCGCGGGCATGAGCAGCACCGCGAGCACCAGCGTCGGGATTTTCAATGCGGTAGACCGAAAGCGTAAACGTCGCCTGTTACGTCAACGGCGTAAACGCCGCTGGGAACGACAACCGGCGATGCGCGAAAGAGCGAAGCTCCGGTGAACGACCAGAGTATGCTCCCCGTGGTGATGTTTATGGCCAGCAACCTATTGTCGACCGCAGCGAACGCGATGCCGTTGTTTATCGCCACCGAACCATACAGCGGATTCGTCGTCGGAATGCTCCAGCGAACGTTTCCGTAGTAATCCATCGCGACTATCTTGGACTGCCCCGGAGTTCCGGCAAACGGAATACGATTGGCCGCCGTGGGCGTAATGCGGCACAGTTTCGCTGATTCGGTCGTTGGGAGCACAGTATAGCCTGCACCAACGACGACCGTCGTTCCATCCGTAGCAGGCGTCGAAAACATGCCGTCCCCATCGGGCGCACCAAGGGCACTGGACCATTGAAATGCGCCGCCTTGGCCCAGCGCGTAAAATACGCCGTTCTTATTGATGAAAAGTGCTCGATTGCGGGCAATCAGCACGCCGCCGCCCGTGTCGTCGTCCGCTTCGGAGTTGCGCGTTGCGACATAACTCCATGCAAGGGTGCCGTCCAAATTCAACGCCGCCGCACCATTCGCCGTCATGATCGGCCCCTCGCACGTGTTGCCTGTACCAAAGTACAAGTGCGTTCCATCATACGAAATGGGTGACCAGACGGATCCGCCTTGGTGCGCCTTCGAATCGACCAGCCAGTTCCAATACAGATGTCCGGTGGACTCGTCGTATGCAGAAACGCCCGTGTTCATGCACGTCGGTGCGTCGCCGCCCGACGATCCGGAATATACGCGCCCGTTCGCGACGATAGGCGAACCGTGCGTCAAGCCAAGCGTCTGAGCACTCCATCGTACGGCGCCCGTGGTCAAGTCGATCGCGTAAAGATATGACGGTGCGGGATGGCCGGCTGCGTCATTGAATCGATTGCCGATAAAGACTGTGTTGGCGTCGATAGTCGGCGTCATCATAATCGAACCGCCGATCGATTGCTGCCACACCAAGGTGCCGGTCTTTACGTCGAACGCTTCAACGTTCCCGATTTGGCCGCCGACCACCAGCAGGCCGCCATAGACCACCGGGCTCGATTGATCCGGCTCATGCATGTTGGCCGTCCACTTTAGAGCCAGGGAGTCGACGGTGGCCGGTGACAGACCTGTTGATTGCGACTGGTATCCCGAACGCAAATTATCGTGCGCGAACGTGACCCAGTCGTCCCCACTCATCGTCGATGTGGGCGCAAAAGGCGGAAGCGGCAGTGGAGCGGATGTCGGTGTCGCCGCGGGCCCCGAACTGGTCGGTGGCGTGGAAGAGGACCCACCGCCGCAACCGGAAACCGCCACGGCCAAGAGGGCGCTAAAAACGGTCGATGTCAATACACCGAGGAGCGCCTTTGACCGCACGAGTGCCGGGTGCTTCATGACAAGCCCCCTTGTTCAGACCGTCTTCACGTCGTTCCTGGCGTATGCTTTGGCACCGCCTCGTACCGTTTCGCAGCCGGCAACGAAAGCAACGCTTGGGCTTCCACGTTCGCTGCACGTTGCCAAGTGAAGGTTTCGGCTAACCGCTGTGCTTCGCCGGCAAGCCTGCCGTGCAGTGCATCGTCCAAAATCAACTTGCACACCTGCTCAGCAAGAGCGGCAATCCGGCCCAGCGGCGCTGCGAGCCGCCCCCGCGGAAAGATCTCGTCAAAAATCTGAAGGTCGTACGTGACGCAGGGGACGCCTGCGGCCATCGCCTCCGCGAGTGCGATGCCCCACCCCTCTTCATAGCTTGGAAAGACGAACACGCGAGCGGTGGATAACAGTTCGCGCTTGCGCTCGTCGGAAACCCGCCCGAGTAAAAAAACCCATCCCCGCAGTCCGGCCGAATCGATCTTTGTTTCGATCGCCGCTCGATATGCGGGCTCGCCGTCGCCCGCGATGAAGAGCCGCCGCCCTCCGCAAGATCGCATGACCGTTCGCCAAGCGTCGATCAGATCGTCGATTCCTTTAGTCGGATGGAGCCGTCCGACATACAGGGCGCCGTCCCGAAGCGAGCCGGCGGCCGCCGGACCAATGTGCTGTACGCCGTTTGTCGTAATGAATAGCGCTTTGCCGGACAATCCGGTGATTTGTTTTGCGGCCAGATGACTGCCGGCGATAATGGTGCCAAACGCAAGTCGCACGAGCGCGAGGCCGGCCCGCTCGTTGGCGTACGCAAGAATGTTGTTCACGAGCGAACCTGGCCGCTCCCATGGCGCATCCTGCACGTGCCAGATCTGCACCACGGCATTTCGGCCTCCAAACGCGATCGCGGGTAGCACGTCCGGAAGAAAGTGGGATTGTACGAGCAGCACATCACAGCGGCGCAGACGCGCCAGCGCGAAGGGCGCGAGAAGTGCGCGCAGCAGAAAATCTACGGCCTTGCTGTTAATTAGGCCGTCGCACGACGGCATTGCTACGAAGTCTGCTTCAGGAACGGCTCGATCGAATGCCGCTCGAGCGATCGCCGGACCAAAGATAGTAATATCAAAACGATTCCAACGTTTTGCGGTCTCAACCAGATGGACATATCCCCCGGCGAGCATTCCTGCCGTCGAATCGAACGCATTTACGAGCAGTCCGACGCGCAGCTTGCGGACGCGAGCCCCTTCAGAGATTTGCGTGGACTGCCCCCGAGACGCGAGCCCGCACTTTGCGAGCGAAGATTCGATACGAGAGGCGCTCGAGGTTCGCGCCTGCCGCCGCTCCTAGGCGGGCACGCAGTTGCGGATCTTCCAAAATTCTAGCGATGGCGCACGCAAGTTCCTCAGGGCGATGCGGACGCACCAACAATCCCGTAACGCCGTCAACAATTGCATCGCGAAGGCCGTAAGTGTCGTACGCGACGGTCGGCACTCCGAACCGAGCAGCCTCTGAAACAACGAGGCCCCAACCCTCTCGAACCGACGCCATGACCAAGCAATTCAAAGACGACACAATCGCATCGCGTTCGTCGCGTGGGAGGAAACCGGTGAACCGAACGCGGTGCTCGCACTTCAGTTCTTTGGCGAGATCCGTCAATCTTCGCACGGCTCGCGAAGAGCCTGCTCCGACGATCCACAACTCCGCTTGCGGGTATGCTTTCAGCACGTGCGCAAACGCCAGAACGATGTGATCGATGCGCTTGGAAGCCGCGATTCGGCCGACATACCCAAGCCGCTGCGTGGCCGGCGAACATTTTCCTTGCGGTTGAACCGGCGGCAGGCTCGGACTTTCGATTACCTCAATCGGCCCACGCAGTCCGATGGCGCGCAACGACGCCGCAGAAGACTGCGAAATCGTAATGGCAGGCGTGGAACGATAGACCTGAAGCATCAAGGGTTCTAGGAGGTATCCGATCAGCGCTAAAGGTCGCGGCGCCTCGTACCACCACACTTCTCTGGCAAGCTGATGGATCAGCACCGTGGTCTTGCGTGGCACGACCAAGGGCGAAAGAAAAGGCAGCGTGTTGACTTCGTCCAGGACCGCATCGACGGTATGTCGATTTCGGAACAACCACGAAGCACCATAGAAGCGGCATGTAAACTGACCGCCCATTCGCAGAATGGTGTACTGACCGAGATTTTCGCGCGCGGGCCGGCCCGCAACATTCGAGGCTACCCAAATGCACGTGTGCCCGGCGTCTGCCAAAGCACATAGGAGCTGATGAGTGTATTCTTCGGCGCCCCCTGCTGCCGGATGAAACGGATCGCGCCAGTTAAAAAGAACGACGCGCAAAGGACCGCCGCGGACGGCGCCGGTCATTAGCGGTATTCTACGTCTCTGGCCGCCAATGCATGACATTCCTCGACCCGAAGCTCGTGCGCGCTGCGATGTGGGCTTACCGAATCCTTCACGGTCATCGGCCTATCATAATAGCGCAAGACACGCAAGCGATAGAAAATGGCTAGCGTGTCGAGCAGCATTCTTTTGACCACGCGCGCGTCCAGTCGCGCGATCGCCCTCCGAAAGTCCAGACTAACCGGAGCATCCAAGAGCCGGTAACCACGCCGGTGAGCGATGGACAAGAGCTCGATGTCGAACGCAAACTTCCCCTCGACCATGCGCGGCAGCACATCGTCCAAGAGGCCCTTACGAAACAGCTTTAATCCGGTTTGAGTGTCGCGTAGCGGCAGACCGAACAACAGCCGCACCAGCATGTAATAAGAAATGCTGTAAATACGGCGGATACCGGGATACTTCACTTGCGAGAGCGGATGCCATTTCGATCCTATAACCGCGTCTGCGGCATTGATATTCATAATCTCAAAAAACACCGGGAGCTGCTCCGGGTGCAAGTCCATGTCGGCATCCAGGAATACGACGTACCGGCCGGTTGCGTATGAAGCACCGCAAATCAGCGCGCTTCCCTTTCCACGGTTTTCATCGTACCGTACCACGCGAACGCGTTCCGGGTGCTTTAGATGCGCCTTAGCCGCCCGGACTTGCGTGTCGTCCGGGCTTCCGTCGTCGACGACGATAATTTCAAAGTTATAGCCGAAGGTTTCGAATGTTTCGACCGTTTCGACGATGTTCTGCTCGATAAAATGCGCTTCATTATAGGCCGGCATCACCACGGATATTTTGCCGCTAAGCATGGGCTCGCGCTTATCCCGCCTCACGTCAATTCCGCCGGGATAGGGCTCTCGAGCGGCAGCGCCGGCTCATGCTTCCCTGACGCGCCCAATCTATAAGAACAGGCAACGATGGCCAGTGCGTTGCCAATGAGCAAGACGTGTATGACGTTCCAAAGCGAGCCGTGGTAGAAGGCAATCGCGGCCACCTCGCAGAGCAGCACAGCCGCTAGGCCGTATAGAAAGTCGAAACGATGCAAGCCGATTTTGTAATTCACCAGCAGCGTGACAATCGCCAGAAATCCCATGGCGAGATCGTACTGGAAAACGTACGGCGATCCACCGACGAAGCCGTGACCGGCCAAAACGCGCAGTATGGTTGCAGGAATCATTCCAAACACGGCCAGCGTTACGCCGGACATCGCCACCGTTCCGACCGCCGCTTGGATGAGCAAAGGAACCGGCGACCCTCCTCCCTTCGAGACCGTCACCGCTTTTGGAAGAACGATCATCGGCAAGAAACCGGCGACGAAGAGCACCACCTTACCGGTGAGGTTCACCGCTGCGTAGAGCCCCGCAATGCTCGGTGCAAAGTAATGCTTGACGAGCACGACGTCCATAAAGACTCAGCGCCGTTAATGCCGCGGTGGCAAGCGCGACGCCGACCGTCGTGCGGACTAGTTCTCTTGGGCTCAACGACAACCGTACGCCGCGATCCGTGCAAGCATTGCGGTGCCGCACCGCCCACGCCGTAAAAAGCAATGCTGCCGAAGAACCCAGCCACCACCCCAGCATCGCGCCAACGATTCCGAAACCCGCGTAGACCAACGATATCGCCAGAACGGCCTTTAAGCATGCTTCGAGCGCCAGCGAAGCGGAAAATTTCCCGAACTCCTGGCGCCCCTGCAAAACGCCTCGCATACAGGGAGTGACGAAGGACACGGCTAGAATTGCAAGGGTCAGCGTTATCGCCGCATCATTGGGAATGCGCAAGAACTGCGCGATGTCGGCGCGTAGAGCCATACCCGCCAAGAAGATGCCGACTGCAGCGGCACAGCTCCATTGTAAGATCACTGCGGCAAGGCGCGAAATGCGAGCCGAATCGCGCGAAGCGTGGTAGCCGGCAGCGTACTTGACGACGACGAGGTTCAACACGCTTGCGGGGATCGAGAGAATCATCAGCGCACCGGCTAACGCCGAGAGCGCGGCATAATTTTCTACCCCGACGTTGCGGCTAATCGTAAAATTGAACGCGTAGTTGAAAACGTTCGTCACGAGCGTCGCGCCGAACACCAGCGCGCTGTGGCGCACGAAATCGTTGCGCAGCGCGCGTTGGACGGGGAGCGCCATGCGGCGCATCGCCACGGCGTTCACGGTCATGCGATCGGTGCCTCGCGATTTTCCGGCGGGCTGGGCAGGTTACGCTGGAACTTCTGCACGATGAGATTGAACGCAATGCCCAGCTCTTCGACGTCGACTACGCGCGCCGTCGCGATGAACGCCAGCGCGCCGATGGCGATCTGTCCGAACAGGAACCACGCCCTCGAAACGAACGCCTGCGTGGGCTGCACGCCCAGCGCGGCGATCCAGTGCAGCGTAGCCACCATGACGATGGAACTAACGCCGATCTTCGCGGTGGAGAAGGCCAGCGTACGCCAGTCGATCCGGTAGACCAACCGCCGCACGAGCACGAGCAGCATCACCGCTTGCATCGACTGGCTCAGCGAATTGGCGAGCAGCAGACCGCGCGCGCCCAGTGTGGGCAGCCACAGCACGGAAAGCAGCACGTTGACGACGACGGTAAAGACCGAGATCGCCACGGTCCAGCTCGTTTCCTTGCACGCAAACGCGCACCGGGTAAGTACGACGTTCGCAGCCAGCGCGACCAATCCCACGGCGGCGTACGGCAACAGCCCGGCGCACAGATCCGTAGCGGTGGACTTGAACGTGCCGCGTTCGAACAACGTCTGAACGATTGGATGCGCCAGCACGATTAGCGCGCAGACGCTGGGAATGGTGATGAAATTCACCAGCCGCAGCCCCATCGTCACGCTCTTGCCCACCGCCAAGCGGTTCTCACGGGCGAAATGCGAGGCAAGCAGCGGGAAGATCACGGTCGCGATCGCCGCAGCAAAAATCTGCTGCGGAAAGTTCACTAGTTTGGTCGCGTAGTTCATGCCGGCCATGTATCCGGGCGTGAGCGTCGAGGCGAAATAGCGATCGAAGAAGATCGCAATTTGTCCCGCTGCGGACCCGACGATGATCGGTCCGAGCATGTCCCACATGCGATGCAGGCCCGGATGGCGCAGATCCAGCGTAAAGCGGTAGCGGCGCGTGAGCAGCAGCGGGGGAATTTGGACGAGCATCTGTGCGACCAAGCCCAGCGCCGTCCCCAGCACGAGCGCATAGATGCCGAAGGACCGGTTCAACGCCACCACGCACGCGATCGTTACGGCATTGAGCGCCAAACCCGTGAGCGAGGCGGCGCGAAAGCGCTGGTGCGCGTTGAGCACCGCGCTGAACACGCCGGCCAAACTGACGGCGATGATGCTCGGCATGAGCCAGCGCGTCATGCGCACCGCCACGGCCATTTGCGGCGCCGGGAAGCCATGCGCGATGAACGGTACGTACACCGGCGCAAAAATGTATCCCAGGATCGCGCACGCGGTAAGGACGATCAGCAGCCCGTTGATGATCGTGTTGGCCAAACGCCAGCCTTCGTCGTCGTCGCCGCTCGCGATGTATTCAGTGAAGGTGGGAACGAGCGCGCTCACGAGCGCGCCGTTGAACACGCCGAACAGAATCGTCGGAACGACGGCGGCTGCCAGGAACGTATCCATTTCCCACTGCGTGCCGTAATAGCGCGCGTTGACGACCTCACGCGCGAAGCCCAGCAGGGTCGATCCCAAGGTCGCGGCGATGACGAAGAGCGCCGACCCGGCCAGAGCCATCTCGCTGGAACGGCTGGACGGTTCGACGACCCGCAGCTGACGCTTAATGTGCGCCGTCCTTTCGAATCACCGCGGGAATCGTCCGGACCAAAATACTCAGATCGCCCAGCGGCGACCATGTGTCGATGTACGCGTTGTCCAGGCGCATCCACTCCTCGAACGATACGCTCGATCTTCCGTTGATCTGCCACAAGCACGTGATGCCGGGAATCACGCTGAGCCGGCGCATCGCGTAGGGCGTGTAATGTTCGACTTCGCTCGGCAGCGGCGGCCGCGGCCCAACCAGCGACATCTCGCCGCGCAGGACGTTGAGCAGATTCGGCAGCTCGTCGACGCTCGTGCGCCGCAGCAACTTCCCGACCGGATGCAACCGCGGATCGTCTTTGATCTTGAAGACCGGCCCGTCGGCTTCGTTCAAGTGCAGCAGGTCGCTGCGCATCTCGTGCGCGCCCTCTATCATCGTGCGCAGCTTGAACATTCGAAAGCGCCGGCCGTTCAATCCGACGCGCTGCTGGCTATAGAAGGGGGAGCCGTGATCCGCCGCCACGATGGCGAGCGCAGCGACGATCAGGATCGGCAAAGCGACGAGCAGGGCCAGAGCGCCGACGATCACGTCGATCAGCCGCTTGAGCACCGGCCACGAAGCCGGAACTGCGCGCGGCGCGCGCGCGTGCCATATTTCCCCGAGCGCTACGCGCGCTTCTTCATTCGCCAGTTGCATCAGCGTTCGACCGGCTCGCGCGCAGATGACGAAAATGCCGACGCGACCGTTTTGCCCACGTAATCCATGCCGTCGATGATGCCGAGGTTCCCGTTTGCAAATCGGCGGTTCACGTGCACGAACGGCACGTATTCGCGCGTGTGATCGCTGCCCGGCGCGGTCGGATCGCAACCGTGATCGGCGGTAAAGATGACCTCGTCGCCCGCGCGCAAAAGCGACTCGAGGCGCGGCAAGAGCGCATCGAGCGCCTGCAGTGCGCCGGCGTATCCTCGCGCGTCGCGGCGGTGACCGTATTTCGAATCAAAATCATTTAAATTGACGAATATGAACCCCCGATCGACCCGTTCCAGCAGATCGAAGGTCTTTTCCATGGCGTCCCGATTATCGGTAACGCGCACCGAACTATCGATGCCGCGCCCACAATAGATATCGCAGATTTTTCCCACGGCGTGAATGAGAACGCCCTTGCCCGCCAACTCATCGAGGATACTTGGGGGCGGCTCGATTGCGTAGTCCCGCCGGTTCGCCGTGCGCAGAAAAGCGCCGGGCCGCCCAATGAAGGGCCGAGCGATCACCCGATTGACGGCGTGCGGTCCGGTCAGCATGTCGCGCGCGCGCTCGCACCAGTCGTACAAGGTCCTAAGCGGCACGACTTCTTCATGCGCGGCAACTTGAAATACCGAATCGGCCGAGGTATACAGAATCGGGCGCCCACTTGCGAGATGTTGCGGCCCGAGCTCTTCAATAATTTGCGTGCCGGACGCCGTCCTATTTCCGAGCGGTTCTTTGCCGGTGATACGCGTGAACGCGGCGACCACTTCAGGCGGGAAGCCGCCAGGGTAGGTCGGGAACGGCACGCCGGTAATGATGCCCGCCATTTCCCAATGCCCGGTAATGGTGTCCTTGCCCTTACTGCGCTCGGAAAGCCGCGCCACGCGTGCCGCCGGTGCGCTAACAGGCGCAACTCCGGCAATGTCGGTCAGCGATCCTAAGCCCAGCCGCTCAAAATTCGGAAGCCGCAAACCGCCGACGGCGCGAGCGACGTTTCCCAGGGTATTAGCGCCCGGAGCATCTCCGTACGACTGCGCATCCGGCAACGCACCCACACCCCCCGAATCGAGAACGATCGTCACAAATCGGGTCATTAATTGTTCGCGATTCGGAATCTCGCGCGCTGGAGCCTCCCGCAAGAGGCTCCCTTCCGGAGGTCCCGAATCGGGCGGCTCGTGCTTTTTCTGCTCCTCGGAGTGATGCTTCACCTCAATGCGAACAGCGTGCAATTCTACTACGATCGTTTTCTACTGGAAGCAGACGGAAACGTGCAGGTGCAAACGAGCAACGGCATGACGATGCGCGGAGACGCGTTCTCCATGGACCTCAAACTCAATCGTTTCGTCCTGGCCGGTCACGTGCACGTGCAGGATGCGGCCGGCGCGCAGGACGGAGCGGCGCTGGCGGATTTTTTGGACTACGATCGGATATATTTCGTGCCTATTCTTCGACAGGCTCAGAATGACAAGGCCGGGCAGAGTGACAAGGGCGGTGAAAACGGCAACGTCCTGCCGGATCGCTGGACCTTCCTCGGCGGCGACTTCGCGCACCCCGCTAAAGGCCGCGAGATGCCGGGCGATACGTTCTTCCTACCGGATTTGAGCCGAAGCGCGCCGTTTCTGACTGCGACCAGCGCGGTCGTCGGAACGCGCTCGTTCGTGCGCTTCGGCGGCAACCGCATCGACATCGCCAACGGCCTGGGCGCATACGTTCCCACGCCGTCGTACTACGTCAATTTTTCAGACGATCAGCATTTGGGCGACAACTCGCTGGCGGGCGCCAATTATGACGCGACGTGGGAATTCGCGGGCGGCGCGCACGCCATCAGCGCGCTGCACTTCCGGTACGACACGGTGAACAAAACGTATCTCTCGTTCGAGCAGCACCTGAGCGGCTCGAAGGCGTATGCCGTTTTTTCAGTCAATCCGATGACGCGCCCCTCGAAGTTTTGGGATTTAGTGCTCTCGGATCGCCCTTCGCAAAAATTCCAGGTGCGCACGTTCACGCAGCTGCACACGTTTCAGCATTGGCTCTCGCAGCCCGACGAAGCGCGCCAGTTCACCGTGTTGCAGGCCGTTCAAGCGCTGCCCCAGTCGTTTCTGCAGCTGAACGTGACGGATACCAATTTTTCGCTCCTGCCGCCTGCGCCCGGCGGCTACAACGGCCTGGTCCCGGTGATCGATCACCCGTGGCAAATGTCGCTCACCGCGCAGAGCTTCGATCACCGCATCGGCAAGTTGCCGCTCTACGAGCGCACGAGCTACACGCTGGGATATACGCACGACAGCATCGGCCTGCAAACGCTCCAGGGCGCCACCTACACGACAATCTGGCAGCACGGGGTCGACCTTCAAGCCTACGTTCCTTCTCTCAAACTCGGCAACAGCGCCATCGAAACGAAGAACTATTACGTCAACGCCACGTTTGATAAGAGCCGGACGTGGGCGTCGGTGCCGCACTACGTCGATCTCACGACGACGCGCCTGAGCCTGAGCCGCATCTTCGATCGCCACTTCCTCTCTTTTTTGAATTACTCGGTACAGAACACCGGCGACTATTACGGCGCGCTGCAAACCGCGGTGTACGCGCCGTTCGTGCCGGTCGTCGGCGGCGTGGCGTATCCCGGCTATGCCGCGTTCGAAGGCAAGGCGACGTTTCGCGAGCTGGCGCTGGGAATCAACTACCAGAATGCGGGCAACGTCGCTGCGTCGATACTCTTGCGTAAGCACGACGATTTTCCGGCACCCATTCCCTTGCTGTTCGCGTCCCCGCCGCTGGACATTCTGGGCCGCGAGATCGCCGGGGAGAACTATTTGGGCGAGCCGCCGTACGACGTGACGGCGGACGTGCGGGTGCGCCTGAATTCGCACATGTCGGTGGACGTCTCGCGCGCGTACTACTTCAACTTCGGCAATCGGCGCTGGAGCCCGCAATTCGTCATTCAGGTCGCGCAGTGAAGCGTCTGCTCGCGGCGGTTCTGGCCGCCGTGCTGCTTGCCGGAGCGGCAGCGGGCGGGACCACGCTGACGGCACAGATTTTAGACTACGAAAAAGGCTATTTATTCCTCACGACCGGTGACGGTTTTCGCGTTGCGCCGGACGCTGCGATCGTCGGCGGTGCGCCGCAAGCCCGCCGCTACGCCCGCATAACGTTCGATCCCACCGGCACGATCACGCGCATCGAAGTTTCGCGTTCAAAACTGCCGCCGGAAGGCGACCTCGACGCAGTTCGGCACTTTGCAATCACGCTTTCCACGCCGGCTCCCAATCCGGATTTGGCGCCACCTACCGATCTCGAACCGCTGCTCGCGCACGCGCACCGGAAAATTGGTAGCCGTCACGATCAACGTTCAAGTGCCGCCGGCGACCGCGCTCACGGATACGATCTACATGACCAGCGACCAAAGCGGCTGGAACGCCCAGGCGTATCGCCTGGACCGCGTCGATGCGCTGCACTATCGCACCGTGCTCAAATTTTATTCGGGCACGGTCATGCACGTGCTGTTCGATCGCGGCTCGACGCAATCGATTCAAGTGGGCGAAAACGGCATCGAGCAGCAACCGTATCTGCTGTGCATCGGCGATGAGGACGCGCAGGCGTTTCGCAGCGTCGTCTACCGGTGGGCGGACGAACAAAGCGGGCCGAACAGCCAGATTCCGCAGTCGCTTCCCGACGCCGTTCAACCCCGCACCGTTTCCCAATCTCCCCAGCCCGCCGCCGCCGCGTCCCTCGCCGCTACCGAACGGAAATCTGCACGTCCCGCTCGGCGCTCGCGCCCCAGGCGTTTAGCGCCACGACGCCCGCGGTGTAACGGCCCCACAAGAAGAACGGGATGCGCGGCAGCTGATACGTCCATTGCCACACGCCCGCTTCCGAGCGGGGAACGTGCGCGACGTGGCCGGCTAGGTGAATCTCCACGCTGGTGACGTTCGTCGAAGTAACGATCGTGCCCGAAACTTTTTCGCCGCTGTGAAACACCGGATCGCTCAATTGCACCGCCAGAATCTGCGGCGGCGCCTCCGGCGGTAACAACAGAGGCGTGGGCAGCGGCGTTGCCGTGGGCTGCGGTGTTGCTGTAGGCAACGGCGTTGCGGACGGCTGCGGTGTCGCCGTCATAACGGGCGTCGGAGAGGGAGTGGCGCAGGCCAGCGCCATCGCCAGGAGCAGATTCAGCATTGTGAGGCTACCGAATCGTGATCGGTACGGCCGACGTTGCCGCCTGGCCGCCGGCGCTGCGCGCGATGATGCGGACCATGTACGTGCGGCGCAAAAAGAACGGCACCGGCGGCACGCGATACGAAAGTGCGAACCGTCCGACGCCGACCTTGCGCATGGAAGCGGCGTACCCGCCGATGCGCGCCTCTACGCTGGCGACGTTGGAAGACGTTTCGACCATGCCGGAAACCACCTCGCCGCCATGCACCACGGGGGCGCTCAACGACATGGCAAGAATGCGCGGCGGCGCCGCGGGCGACTCGCGGACGACGGGAGGAAGGCTGGCCCTCGGCGCGAGCGTCGGCGCAAGGGACGCCTCCGGGGAAGCCTGCTCCGAGGCTGAGGGTTGCGCCGGAACGTAGACTACCGGCGGCTGAGAAGGCAGCAAAATTGAAGTATGCGCGGTCGGTGCAGGCGTGGCGGCTTGTAGGGGCACGGTCGCCTTCGTTCCCCTCTGGCCCACGTGGCCGTACCACTCCAAAGCCACGACGCCGCACGCAACGATCAGTGCGGCGAAAAAAAGCGCGATACTGCGGCCCGACCCCATTCTGTGCCTCAACGGTCGGCGCAAGCAACGCCGTTCCCTGCACGAAAAGATTGCACGCACGGCGAACGGGGCGGCACATGGACGCTCCCGCATCCGGCGCGCCTACGCTCAGCGTCGTCGTCCCTTTATTTAACGAGGAGGGCAATGTGGCAGCGCTCGTCGAGCGGATCGCCGCTATCGTCGAGCAATTGCCCGGCCGGCCGAGCTACGAGATCGTGCTCGTCAACGACGGTAGCCGCGATGCCACGCTCTCGCGCATACGCGACCAAATGCGCGTTCGGCCGAACATCGTGCTGGTGAACCTGTCGCGCAATTTCGGGCACCAGCTGGCGGCGACGGCTGGGCTGGACGTGGCACGCGGAGACGCCGTCATACTGATGGACGGCGATCTGCAGGATCCGCCCGAACTGATCGCGCGCTTCGTGGAGAGCTGGAGAGAAGGACACGACGTCGTGTACGCGGTGCGCCGAACGCGCAAAGGCGAGAGCGCGTTCAAGCTGCTGACGGCGCGCATCTTCTATCGCACGATAAAGCGCCTGACGAATGTGTCGATCCCGGTCGACACGGGCGACTTTCGCTTGATGAGCCGCCGGGTGGTCGAAGCGCTCAAACGTTCGCGCGAACGTCACCGTTTTTTGCGCGGGCTGGTGAGCTGGGCCGGTTACGAGCAGATCGGCATCGAGTACGACCGCGAAGAGCGCTTCTCGGGAACCACGAAGTACCCGCTGCGCAAAATGCTCAAGTTCGCGATCGACGGCATTACGTCGTTTTCCGACGTGCCGCTGCGCTTCGCATCGTACCTAGGCTTCACCGTCAGCGCCGCGGCCTTCATCTATGCGCTTGTGATCATCATTTTCCGCGCGTTTCATCTCGGAACGCCCGAATACGCACGCGGCTGGGCTTCCACGATGGTCGTGATCCTGTTTTTGGGCGGCGTGCAGCTGATCGGCATCGGTATTCTGGGAGAGTACTTGGGGCGCATTTACGACGAGGTCAAAGGGCGCCCGCTGTATTTGATTGCGGACGTGGAACGCAGCGACCCTTCGATGAACCAAAGTCCTGAGTTGTCGAAAGATCAGGGGTCACAAAAAATGGCTAAGTAAGCAATGGCCCTGAAGGGCCACGCGCCAAAAATCTAAATTTGGGAGCCGAAGGCCGCGGGCCCCGCGCCCTTCGCGATTTCTGAGGAGCGGGCGCAGGGCACGGTTAGAGCGAATCCGTGCTCCCAAATTTTGAATAAACTGCGGGTTCCGGCGCCAGATATCGGCTGCATTTCCACACCGCCGCGGAGTGTAGTTCGGTTGGCGCGCTGCAACGGGAACCAATTGGGCCGGCTCCAGTACCAACGCGCTCGAGGACTCGGCGCAGAATCCGCCAGAACGAATCTCTGGCCGCAAATTTGGACATACTAAAGGTTCCGGCGGCAGATATCGCCCCCAGTTTATTAAACGCAGAAGCCGTGGTAGCATATTGCGCCGCAGCGCTAACGACAGCGTTTCACTGCGGTTTTGCAACTTCTCCACATAAATCCTTGTTGCTCTTTCGAGCTCCGGTGGTCGCGAATAGGAAACCGACTGAGAAGGGCCTTTGTGAGTTGCGCCTTTGATCGTGCAGTCGAGAAGTTCTGCGACGTATTTGGCCCTAGCTATCGAAGAGTAACGGTTACGTGTGTCTCTAAAACCTGGACCTTCGATGATAACTGCGTACTTTGGGGCCCTTACCCGTGGAATAGGCCCCGGAAGTTTGTCTGCGAGATTGTCGGCCGGATCTCGCTCAATGCGGTTTAAGATGATGTCTAGCCGTAATCCCACAGCACGAAATCCGGCTTCAAGCGCGTCCCAATCGCAAGCGGCGGATGCTTTCAGTAACGCAACCGGCGTGACGAAATCAAAGTCGCCTGCGCGAACCCACGCCTCGAGTACTTCCATCATTTTAGCAAGTTGAGGCTTGAAGTCCGCGTCACTCGCGCGAAGTCGTTTCGCTGTCAATTGAAGCGCCTGATTGCGCAGGTCAGCGGGCACAACCTGTGACGCATCGTCCACTTCCTTCAGTGCTGAAAAAAACACGATAGCAGGGCACAATGCCATGGCAACCTCCTCGCAAATTGCCGGACAGCTGCCCATTATGCCCATCGACCGTTCACCAAAAAGGAACAGCCGGCGCAGTCGCCGTTTCACTGCGTTATTTGAAGCCGACCGAATACGCGCCTCCAGACGCAGTACACAGCGTGACTATCCATTTCGCGGATTGCCGCGCGTAATGACCGTAGCCGTTCATCGTCGTGCTGTTGCAACAGAGGCAAGCCCTCCCGCACAACGTCACTTGCCGACGAGTAGCCGCCAGTTGCGACTTTGTCTTGGATGAACTGCTCTAGCGGTTCGGGCAGGCTAACGTTCAGGCTCTTCACCGGGTCCTTCGAAGCGGAAGAAACCAACCGCTTATTCCGAGCCATCATAGCGTGTCACGCAGCAAGGCGGCCAACCGGTGATCTGAGTCGACACGCCCTTTCCACTCAGCTGCATACCTATCAATCAACGCCTATTCCGAATACCCATTTATTTCAGGGTGACAACTCGTAAAATAGCGGCGGTGCTTCGACGATCTCCTCGCTCAACGTGAACGTCGCGCAGAGATCGCGTGCGAGCTCACGCCGGGCGCCGTACGCGTGCAGCAGCGGCTGCCCTCGTTCGACGAAATCGCCGATGCGCGCGTTCACGCGCAGGCCGCCGAGGCGGTCGTGCTCGCACAATTCCCGCGCAGCGCGGCCCAACGCCACCACGTCGATCTCGCGCACGTATCCCGATGCCGGCGCGTGCAGTTCGATCGCATCGCCGGGACGCATCGCGGCGAACGCCGCCGGATCGCCGTGCTGCGCGGCGATCATCTCCAGGAACTTTTCGTAGCCGGCGCCGCTCGCGAGCGCCCGCCCAACGCGCGCGTGCGCCTCGTCGATGCCGCATTCGGCAACCAGCGCAGCGGAAATCTCCAGTACGACTTCGTTGGCGCGCGGATCGCCGTCTCCACGCAAAAAGTCGCGCGCCTCGATCGCCTCGATGCCGTTACCGATGCAGCGCCCGAGCGGCTGGCTCATGTCGGTGACGTACGCGATCGCGCGCCGCTCGAATCGCTGTGCAATCGCGACGAGCGACCGCGCGAGTTCCCGCGCTTGCGCGGGATGCGGAACGAACGACGCCGCGCCGGTTTTTACGTCGAACACGAACGCGTGCGCGCCGCCCGCGATCTTTTTCGATACGATGGACGAGGCGATGAGACCGACGCAGGGCACCGTGCCGGTGCGATCGCGCAGCGCGTAGATCCGCTTGTCGGCCGGGACGAGCGTTCGGCTTTGCGCGGCGATCGCGCAGCCGACGCGACGCACTTGTTCCACGAACGCGCGCGGCGTCAGCTCCACGTCAAAGCCGGGGATGCTTTCGAGCTTGTCGATCGTCCCACCGGTATGACCCAATGCGCGCCCCGACAGTTTGGCGACGTGCGCACCGCAGGCGGCTGCGAGCGGGACGGCTGAAAGCGAGACGATATCGCTCACGCCGCCGCTGCTGTGCTTGTCGACGATCGTCGCTCCGGACGGGTCGAACGCGATCGTTTCCCCGCTGCGAACCATCGCGCGCGTGAGCGCGAAGGATTCCTCGATCGACATGCCGCGCCACACGCATGCCATGCAGAGCGCGGCCATCTGCGCTTCGTCGATCCTCCCGTCCATCAGCGCGCCCACGATGCCGTTCCATTCCTCGGCCTCCAGTTCACCGCCGTCGCGCTTGCGCCTGATGCAACCTTGCATCGCGTGCTCGTCCATCGCGGCGTGGGTTTCGCGTCCTTGCCATCGAAGCCCGCCGCGTGATCCTCGACCCGCTCGCCGCGATCGTCTACGTCGCCTTTTTGATCGCCGTGGCTCTGATGACGATGCGCAGGCCGATCTACGCCGTCTGCACGCTGATCATCGTCCAGCCCTTCGCGTTCTATCAAGGCGTAAGCGCCACGACGATCACGCTTCCGAAAGTTGCGTTGCTCGGCGCGCTGCTCGGCGTGGCGGCATATCGCAACGCGTTCTTACCGCTGCGCGAACGCGCCGCGCGAGGGATACTGGTCGCCGGCGTGCTGGTCTTGGCTGCAACGCTCGGATCGCTTGCGCACGCCGCCTATCACGGCGCGGTGCTGCGCGAAACGCTGAAAATGCTGGAGTATCTGGTTCTTTTTTGCGTGGTCGTCGCTGCGTTCCGTCTAGACCGCGACGAGGCGCCGGTACGGACGGCAATCTTTGCGACCGCAATCGCCGTCGCCGTTCTTGCTTTGGCGCAAGAGATTATCGGCGCGCCGTCCGCGATGCTGCTCAACGGGCATCCGATTCCGCGCATCGCAGGACCGCTGGAAGGTCCGAACCAGCTGGCTGGATATTTTGACGTCGCGCTTCCGCTCACGTTCGCGCTCGCCGTTGCGGCGCCGTCCGCGCTCGCGAACGTGGCGCTGTTCGCGATGCTGACCACCGAAGTGCTCACCTTTTCACGCGGCGGCGCAATCGGCGCAATCGCCGCCATCGCAACCGTTGCATTCATCGCCCGGCAAAACTTACGCGTTGCGCTCACGGCGATGGGTGCCGGCGCGGCAACCGGTTTAGGCGTCGCGGTTTCTTGGGGCATCGTCGCAAATACCATCGGCCTGGAACGATTCTGGGACTTCCGGCAGTCGGACTACGCCGGCGGAGTGGGGACGCGTCCGGAATTGTGGCGAGCTGCCTGGACGCTCTGGCGCGCGCATCCCGTATTCGGCGTGGGCGCCGGCAATTTCGAACGCGAGATTCCGCTGACCGGATTGCGCGGCGTGCGCACGCACGCGAATAGTTTGTATCTTCAGTCGTTAGTCGAAGGCGGACTGCCGTTGTTCGCGGCAACGCTTTGGCTGGTCTACGTTTCGATCGCAACGTTCGTGCGCGAAGCGCGGCAATCGCCGTTCGTGCTCGCCGCGCTCGCAGCCGGCATCGCGCTCGCACTGCATCAAGTCGTCGATTTCTTGACGTTTTATCCCAAAGTCGGCGGAGAATGGTGGATCGCCCTGGCGTTGGGCGCCGCAGAGCTCGGAGCATTCACTCGCGTCAGCCGCCCCGCATGCGCCTAATACCCGCGGCGATCGTTCCGCTCAGCTTTCGCATTCGGCGCAGCAGCCTGCACAGTCGCGCTGCAGCATGCGCCCCGCGCCGTCGACATCGATCTGCGGCAGCCGCTGCCCGTGGTGACCTATTGGCAGCATTTCGGCGCGCTGCTGTGGCTGCTGCTCGCCGCAGCCGTTGCCGTTGCGACCGTGGGTTATGTCGCCGTGTTGCGAGCGTCGATTCCCAACCGTCTTCCCGCGACCATGCTCGCGAGCGCGCTCGCATGCGCATGCGCGCTTGCCTTTCCCGTTATATTCTCCAGTGATGTTTACGCATACGCCGGATACGGCGACATGGCGCTCGTCGGCATCGATCCGTACGCGCACTCGGCGATTGCGGCGCGCGGTCCGCTCATGGACGCGGTGCTCTGGCAGTGGGGCAATCCGCCGCCGATATGCGTGTACGGTCCGGCCTTCGTTTGGCTTGCTAAAGCGATCGTTGCGACATTTCTTCCGCTCGGCACCGGCGCTCCACTTTGGGGGTTTCGCGCCGTCGCGTGCGCATCGCTCGTGGCATGCGCGCCGCTGGCGTATGCCGCCTTTTATCCGCTTTCGCGCGAGCAGCGCCTAACGGCTGCCGCCGGCATCGCGCTCAACCCGGTTGCAATATGGGTCAGCGCCGAAGGGCACAACGATGCGCTCGTCGTTGCATGTTTGCTGGGCGCGTTCGTTCTGGCCGCGCGCGGCGCGCCTTTTCCGGCGCGCTCGCGATGAGTCTGTGCGCACTGCTCAAAGCGCCGGCTATTGCCGTCGCCGCGGGATTCGTCGTGCATACGTGGAGCGAGCGACAGCAGCGCCTACACGCTGCGATCGGCGCGCTTGCCGGAGTTGCGCTCGTCGTCGGCATCGCGACGCCGCTGCTGCACGGCGTGCGCGCGCATTTGGCGCCGGGCGGCCGCTATTTGCCGCAATTTTCGTTGCAGTCCGTGTCCGCATCGGCGTCGCCGATCTCGACGGCGATCGTCGCGCTGTTCGTCCTTTTTCTCATCGCCGTGGGGACGCGCGACTTGTTCACGCGGCGCGCCGGCGGCGCGGCATACATTGCATTCGCCGCGTGGATCGCGCTGCCCAATCCGTACCCATGGTACACGGTTTGGATGCTTCCGCTCGCATTTGCCCCAACCGACGCCCGCATGAAATGGGCGCTGATATCGGCCTGCCTGCTCAGCATCTTCCGCTATTACGGCGATGCCGTTTCCTATATGCCGCCGGGCGCGAGCGCAGCGATCGTGGCGCTGATGTTCGGAGCACCGATCGCGCTCACGATCGCGGCGTCGTACACGCGGATTGCGCGTCTTTTCCGCCGGGAAACCCGTAGACCGGTCCCTGACTTTGGGCCGCTCCGTCCTCTGTGACGGAGTCGTACACGCGCTCTTCGCGATCCAGCTCCGTCTGCGCATCGTGCGCAAGACGCGCGATGCCCTGCTTGAGCCGCGCAGCGGTTTGCGGTTGCGTTGCTCCAATCGCCTCGACGCGTCCCGCCGAAGCGCGCGCGACACGTTCGGCGATGCTCCGGTGGCCGCGCGCGTGTTCCAGCAACGATCGATCGTTCGCGGGGAGCGTTGCGGTGGTTCGCGGCACGACGCGAAAACGCAGCGTTGCAAAGGCGTGGTATTCGTTTCCGCTTCGCCGCGAGATGCGCGCCGAAACGACCGGCGCGAGCGCAAACGCCGGATGGACTCCCGCGCACGATGCTGCGTTGAACGCCGCAAAAAGCGCAAACTGCGCCAGCGGCGCCGTCAAAACAAAAAGTCCCGCGATGGCGGGACTTTTTGTCGATCGGGCGGCTGCGCTCCCGCGCGCCGTTACTTGCTCTTGACTTCGATTTTCTTCGGCTGCGCCTTGGGAAGAAGCGCCAGCGTCAAAGTAAGCATGCCGTGCTCGACATTCGCCTCGATGTGCTCGGCGTCGACTTCTTCGGGAACCGCGATCGAGCGCGAGAAGGACCGCTTCTCGTTCTTGCCTGCGACGCTCAGCACGCCGTCTTCAAGGGTGACCTCGATGTCCTGCGGCGTGAAGCCGGCCACGGGCATCTCTATCGAGTAGCCGCTGTCTGTGCGCGAAATGTCGATGCCGCCGTAGGCGCCCATCGGGGAAAACAGCGTCCGCAGCGGATCGGCGCCCCACAGGTCGGCAAACGGACGGAGCAAGCTGCCGCCGTTCCGAGTCGAGTTTTGTTGCGTCAGGTTGTTCATGCGGTTCGTAACCTCCGGATTTTTACTAGCATTAGCACTCAAGTCGTTAGACTGCTAATGCTAAAAACTCCGGAGCGGCGCAAGGGGTTGCGCTCGACGGTTATCATCGTATGGCTGTGACTCTCCGTATGCCGGTCCCGCCGGAGTCCCCTCTTGCCGACCAGCGTGTGGGCTCGGCGGCCGCGAGCCCCCGAAGGCCGATGTTCGCGGGGACTCTCGTCCAGCGGCTGTCCGAGACTCGCGCCATGGCGCGCCTCGTGGAAGCGCTGCGGCGAGGCGTCGGCGCGCACGCCCTGCACGAAACGATCCCCGCAGCGCGTCCGGCGCTGCTGGCGGCTGCATATCGCGCCCTTGGGGGGCAACTGTTCGTCATCGTCGCGACCCCGGACGCGGCAGAGCGATTGTTCGCCGATTTGCTCTATTATCTCGAAGAGAGCGAACCCAGCGCGGTTCGCTTGCTGCGCGCACGCGAGGACCTGGCCGGGGCCATCGATTCGCCGTCGGAGCGCAGCGCGCGCATGACGCTGCTTTCCGAACTCGTGGACGGCGGCCCCGGAATTTTTCTTGCGCCGCTCGTGGCGCTGCGCCAGTACGTCGTTCCGCGCGAGGAGTTTGCGCGCGCGCGGTTCACGCTTGCGCGCGATCGCGATGCCGGGTGGGATGCGACGATTGCCCGCCTGCACCGCTTGGGCTACCGGCGCTGCGACGTCGTGAGCGCTGCGGGCGAGTACGCGGTGCGCGGCGGCATCCTGGACGTGTTTCCGGCGTCCGCCGACAAGCCCGCGCGGCTGGAATTTTTCGGTGACGCAGTGGAAAGCATTCGACCATTCGAGGTCGAGTCGCAGCGCAGCGAGGGTTCCCTGGACGCGCTCGAGATCGCGCCGTGGACCGAGATTCCCCGCGACGCTGCCCTGCGCGAGGACGTCTTACGGCGATTCGAGGGGCCGCAGAACGTTTTGGCGTCGTTGCGCGCGTATCTGGCTTCAGGCGCGGACGTCCCTGAAGCGTGGCTTCCGTTTGCGTTCGAACAGCGCGAAACCGTGCTCGACTATCTGAGTGCGCACGCGCGAATCGTCATCGACGAACCCGGCATGCTCGCAACCGTCGAGGAAGCTTGGACGAGGAGCGTTCGCGCGAGGAGCAAGTGCTGGCGGGCGCGGCCGCGAGCGAGCTGGCAGTCGACGCAGCCGAAGTCGAGGAAAGCCTGCTCGCGCAAGTTGCCGCGCCGTATCCCCGTCTGCGCGATCTTGCGCCGGCGCTCTCGCGGCATGCGGCGCTCGTTTTCCCCGCCGGCATCGAAAGCGCGCAGTCCGTCGAGTGGATGCCGCCCATTCTCGAGAACGCCGTGCTGCAAATGCAGCCCGCGCACCACTTCAACCGGCAAATCGAGCTATTCACGCAGGCGTTGCGCGAATGGGTCGCCGCCGGCGATACCGTGGTGCTGGTGACGTCGGGCGCCGCGCGCACCGCCGACATCGTGCATGCGGCCGGGCTGGGATCGGGAAGCGGACGCGTGCTGATTGACCACGGCAGCATCGAAGCGGGCTTCACCGCTGCGCAGCTGCGACTGCGCGTGCTGGGCGATCGCGAAATCTACGGGCAACCGCCCAAACGCGTAAAGCTGCGCGCCGTCAAAGAAGGCGTTCCCGTTACGCTCGCGGACCTCAAAGTCGCGGATTACGTCGTGCACGCCGTGCATGGGATCGGCCAATATCTGGGTTTGCGCACCGAAACGATACTTGGCGCGACGCAGGACTATCTGGACCTCAAATATGCAGGCACCGATCGCATGCTGGTCCCCGTCACGCAGATGCATCAAGTTACCAAATACGGTGCAGCGGAAGGCGCGACGCCGCGCCTTTCCAAAATGGGCGGCTCGGATTGGGTGCGCACGAAAGCGCGCGTTTCGGAATCGCTGGCAAAAATCGCGGAAGGTTTGGTCGATCTGTACGCGGAGCGCGAGCTCGCCAAAGGCCATGCGTTCGCGCCCGATACGCCGTGGCAGGCAGAGTTGGAAGAAGCGTTCCCCTACGAAGAAACGCCCGACCAACGCAAAGCGATCCAGGAAGCGAAGGCCGACATGGAGCGCGCGCGCCCCATGGATCGCGTTGTATGCGGCGACGTCGGCTACGGCAAAACGGAAGTCGCGATCCGCGCGGCCTTCAAGGCGGTGGCGGACAAAAAGCAAGTCGCCATCCTGGTCCCCACGACGCTGCTGGCGGACCAGCATTACCGCACGCTGCGCGCTCGCTTTGCCGGTTTCCCGCTGCTCATCGAAGAGCTTTCGCGCTTCAAGAGCAAGAAAGATCAGCGCGAGACCGTGCGCGCATTGGCCGAGGGCAAAGTCGACATCGTCATCGGCACCCATCGCCTGCTGCAAAAAGACATCGCGTTCGCGGATCTGGGCCTCATCATCGTCGACGAGGAGCAGCGCTTCGGCGTCATGCACAAAGAGCGGCTCAAGCAGCTGCGCGCCAGCGTCGACGTCCTTACGCTCTCGGCAACGCCGATTCCGCGCACCTTGCACATGTCGCTCATCGGAGTGCGCGATCTCTCGCTGATCCAAACCGCGCCCAAGAACCGCATGTCTATCAAGACCGTGGTCGTTCCGGCCGGCGACGCGGTGGTACAGCGCGCCATCGCGGCGGAACTGGATCGCGGCGGCCAGGTGTACTACCTGCACAACCGGATCGAATCGATCTATGCCGTGAAGAATGCCTTGCAGCAGCTGGTGCCCCGCGCACGCATCGCGATCGGGCACGGGCAGATGAACGAGCACGAACTCGAACCGATCATGCAGTCGTTCATCGAAGGCGAGATCGACGTGCTCGTGGCGACGACGATCATCGAAAACGGCATCGACATTCCGAACGTGAACACGATCGTCGTCAACGATGCCGACAACTTCGGCTTGGCGCAGGCTCTATCAGCTGCGCGGGCGCGTGGGCCGCTCCAACCATCAAGCCTATGCGTATCTGCTCTACCAGGGACACAAAGCGCTCACCGAAGAAGCCAAAGCGCGTCTCGAGGCGATTCGCGAGTTCACGCATTTGGGCAGCGGTTTGCAGATCGCGATGCGGGATTTGGAGATTCGCGGTGCGGGGAATTTGCTAGGCTCGGCGCAATCGGGGTTCATCGCGTCGGTCGGTTTCGATACGTACTGTCAGCTCCTGGCCGAAGCGATCGCGCAGCGCCAAGGACGGCAAGCTGCGCTGGAAGAGCAGCGCGAGGCCGTAATCGACGTGAAGATCGACGCCTACATACCGGGCGACTACATTCCGCAGGTCTCTCAAAAGATCGCGGTCTATCAGCAGCTCGCCAAATCGCGCAGCGAAACGCAAGTCGAAGACATCGCCGCGGGCGTTCGAGATCGCTTCGGGCCGCTTCCCACGCCGCTCGAGAATCTGGTCGAGCTCACGAAACTGCGCACCATCGCCCTGCACAAGCACGTCACGCGCGTCATCGTCGACGAGAAACGGCTCACGCTCGGCGTCGGCAGCGGCTTCGAGCTGCAGCCCAGCGCCATACCCAAGCTGCAGTCGCTGACAAAAAACCGCTTTCGGTTCGCGGAAGGAAAGGTGCTGGTCGATTTGCCGGCGCTGCGCGGTGGCCTGCGCGCCGAAGAGGTGTGGATGCCGCTGCTTCGGAGTTTGCTCGAAGCGATGTGAAGGACCGCGAACGGTTGCCGCGAAACGGGCGGCGGTTATTCCCTTGAACTGGAGCGCAGAATGTTGAAAGCCCACCGAGTCCTTGCGGGTTTTGCCACCGCACTGTTGACCGTTACGCTCGCCGCGTGCGGGGGCGGCGGCACCGCCGGCGGCAACGTCGCAACCGTGAACGGCCAGGCGATCAGCCATGCCGACCTGGATCAGAAACTGGAAGGCAGCCCCGCGGCGCGCGGGGTGCTGCAGCAGATGGTCACCAACAATTTGATCGATCAGTATGCGAAGGACAAGAACATCTCCGTTTCGCAGGCCGAGATCAACAAGGTCGAAGATCAATACAAAGCGCAGTATCCCAACGGACAGTGGGACGAGCTGCTCAAAGCGCGCGGCTTGAGCGAACAAGACGTGCAGGACCTCATCCGGCGGCAGATCATTCTCGACAAGGCAGTCGGTTCGAACGTCCACATCACCGACAAACAGATCGCCGCGTATTTTGCGAAAAACCACACGCAGTTCGACAAGCCGCCGATGGTGCGCGCGCGCCATATCCTGGTGCCCGATCTGAAAACGGCGCAGAAGGTCGAAGCCGACCTCAAGAGCGGTAAAGACTTCGCGGCCGAAGCCAAGCAGTATTCGATCGATCCGGGCAGCCGCGACAAAGGCGGCGAACTGGGCTGGTTCCGAAAAGGTCAGATGGTGCCGGCATTCGAGGCGTACGCCTTCAAGGGACCGATCGGAAAAGTCAGCCCGCCGGTGAAATCGCCGTTCGGCTACCACGTCATCGAAGTCGAGGAACGCAAGCCGGGCCAGACGGCGACGATCGCCAGCGCACGCGACCAGATCGTGGCGCAGCTGCGCCAGCAGCAGGAAGCGCCGCTCATTCCCGCGTTTCTGCAGCAGTTGCAGGCGAACGCGAAGATCGACATCCACGATCAACGCTTTGCGGGTCTCTACCCCTCGCCGGCGGCGAGCGCCGCCCAAGCCGCCGCACCGGCGGCCGCGCCGACCACTGCGCCGACGAAGTAACGTTAGCGGCGGCGAACCGGCACGAACATGCTCGTGCGCATCGTCGGACTGGGGCCGGGCGATCCCGAGCTGCTGACGTTCGGGGGCGTTGAAGCGCTGCGTACGATCGGCCGCGCGGCAACCCTGCTCGCGCCGCCCGAACTGGCCGGAGCCCTGCAATCGCGCGGCATCGCGATCGAAGCCGCGGTTATCGAAGACGCCGCGCTGTTCGTGCGCGGCAGTGCCGACGCGATCGCGCGTTGCGTCGACCGCATTTGCGACGGCGGCTCGGACTTGGGAATAGGCGTGCTTGGCAATCCTCTCTCGGATTTTCCGGGATTGCCGCTGCTGCTGCGCGAGCTGCACGCGCGCGGCGCGCGCACCGAGATCGTCCCCGGCATGCCGAAGGCCGCACTCGCTGCCTCGATGAGCATGCCGCTCGTGCCGTTGCCGCCGGCCTCCGCCCGATACGCGTGGGAAGACCTCATCGAGATCATGGCGCGTCTGCGCGGGTCGTGTCCGTGGGATCGCGAGCAAACGCATCGCACGCTGGTTCCGTATCTGATCGAAGAAACGTACGAAGTGGTCGAAGCGGTCGAAAGCGGCGACGCGCCGGCGTTGTCCGAAGAGCTGGGAGATCTGCTGTTGCAAATCGTCTTTCACGCGCAGCTCGGCGTAGAAGCCGGCACGTTTACGGTAGCCGACGTGGTCGACGCGCTTGCCAACAAAATGGTGCGCCGCCACCCGCACGTCTTTGGCGATGCCGTGATCGAAAATGTCGAAGCGCAGTGGAAGAGTTGGGAATCCCTCAAATCCCAAGAGGCAACGGGCCGCGCCCGCAAGAGCCGCCTGGACGGCATTCCGAGACACCTTGGGGCGCTGCAGCGCGGTCAGCGCATGCAGGAAAAAGCCTCGCGCGTCGGCTTTGATTGGCCTGGCACGAGCGAGATTCTCGACAAACTGCACGAAGAACTGAGCGAGCTCGCACAGGCGCGGCGAGAACGGCACGACGATCCCCACGTGCGCGAGGAATTGGGCGATGTGCTGTTTACGATCGTGAACCTTTCACGCGCCATGGGGATCGATGCGGAAACGGCGATGCGGGAAGCGAACGAAAAATTCCATAAGCGCTTTTCGTTCATGGAACAGCGCGCCGCCAAAGAGGGCAGAGCACTCGCGGACATGACGTTGGACGAACTCGAGGAATTGTGGCAGACTGGCGAAGATCCAGGCAGCCTGATCCGCCTGCGGATGAGCGCGCACGATGCGCACTACGGCGGCAATCTGGTCGACGGCGCGCGCATGCTTGCGCTCTTCGGCGACGTCGCCACCGAACTGCTGATCCGCATGGACGGCGACGAGGGCTTGTTTGTGGCGTACGAGAGCGTGGAATTCCTGGCACCGGTGTTTGCCGGCGACTACATCGAGGCGGAAGGCCGCATCGAACGTGTTGGAAATACCTCCCGCCGCATGGGTTTCGAGGCGCGCAAGGTCATCGCCGCTCGACCCGACGTAAGCGAGAGCGCGGCCGACGTGCTGGCAACGCCGGTAGTGGTATGCCGCGCCACCGGCACCTGCGTGACGCCAAAAGAGAAAAAGCGCAAGTAAAGCGAAAGACCTGCACGCCGGCCTTTCGGCACGGCAGGAGGTAATCATGAAACGTCTTTTTATCGCTCTACTTTCATCGGCGGCACTGTTCGCATTCACGCTTTCGGGAGCGCCCGCCGTCTACGCGCACGGCACGAGCACCACGCACCATAGCAAAATGAAACATTCTTGTCCCTCCGGAGAGCATTGGGTCAAGGGCTACATGCGCAACGGCAAGCACGTCAACGGATACTGCCGCAAGTAGCGGCGAACGACAACCAACGGTCAAGCGGGGCGCGCAAACGCCCCGTTTTTTTATGCGGACAGCGAGGAGGCGCGCCGGCGCGGCGGCTTCCATGAAATTCTAGGACGGATCACCTCGCCGTCGACGCGATCGCGATGTTCCAGCGCGACCTCGATCAGCTCGCGCAGCGTCGCGTCCGTCAGCGGCGTGGGGTCGAAGCCGAGCCGGCGAAGATTCGCGTTGATGGTCGAATAGTGGTGCCGCTCGCGCTCGGCGCGCGGATTTTCCTGATGTTCGATCCGCACGTTCAAGCGCATCGTCTTAGCGACGCGGCGCACTTCATGCGCGAGTTGCAGAACCGAAAATATTTCGGTGAACTGATTGAACACCCGGTATTCGCCCGCTTCGGCCGGATTTCGGACAGCCGACTCCACGCAGCGCACGGTATCCCGGATGTTCAAAAAGCATCGCGTCTGACCGCCGCTGCCGTACACCGTAAGCGGGTGCTCCAGCGCCGCCTGTACGCAAAAACGATTGAGCGCGGTGCCGAAAACGTGGTCGTAGTCGAAGCGGTTGACGAGCGCCGGCGATGCCGACGTCTGCGGCGTGTGCACGCCGTACACGACGCCCTGATGCAAGTCGGTCGCGCGCAATTTCCAGGTGCGGCAAACGAAATACAGACTGGTCGCTGTCGTGCACTTTAGTCAGGTGATAGAACGAACCCGGCTGCTTGGGATAAGGCAGCGTGTCGGTGCGCCCCTTGTGCGTGATTTCAATGAACCCTTCTTCGATATCGATGTTGGGTGTACCATACTCGCCCATCGTGCCCAGTTTCACCAGATGCGTCTGCGGCGAACATTCACGCAATGCCCAGAGCAAATTCAAATTGCCGACGGTGTTGTTGACCAGCGTCCGCACCGCGTGATCGCGATCGATCATCGAGTATGGGGCGCTTCGCTGTTGGCCGAAGTGAACGACGGCATCGGGAGCTTCACGCTCGAGCAGTTCGCAGACCGGATCGTACTGCGTGACGTCGAGTTCCACGAAATCGATCCGGCGGCCCGAAGTCGCGGTCCACTGCGCGAGGCGGCGTTCCATCGTTTCGATGGGCGTAAGCGAGGCGACGCCGAGCTGCGCGTCCCATTGGCGGCGCACCAAACTGTCCGCGACGATCACGTCCATCCCGAGCGAAGAAAGGTGCAGCGCGCTCGCCCAGCCGCAGTAGCCGTCACCGCCGATAATCACCACTTTCATGACGCCATTACCTCAGACTGGTTGTGCTCCAAAAGGTTTTTGAGGATCGCTACGTGGCGCTCGAGGCGGTACTGCTCGGCTTTTTCCCGCGCCGCAGTGGAAAGCGCGTTCCACAATGAAGCGTCACGGTTCAGCCGCACGATCCCCTCGGCCAGCGCAGACTTCATCGCCGCGCGGTACCGCTATGCCGGCGCCTTCGATCCACTCGGGCACGCCACCGACGCGATACGCCGCTACGGGACGTCCGCGCGCCAGCGCTTCCGTCCCCGTCAAACCAAACGGCTCGGGCCAGAGAGACGGAACGGCGACGATGCTCGCCGTATCGAGAGCCTCGCGCAACTCGGCCGCCGTAAGCCAACCGCGCCAAGTCACGTTTATGCCGTGCCGCTTTGCAAGGTGGCGTGCCGCGCTCTCCTCGCCCGCATCACCAGCGCCGGCAACGACGAGCGGCGGGCGAAGTTCCGGCGCGACGCGTCCGAGCGCGCGGATCAGCGAGGGCAAGCCCTTCTTCTCGTTCATCCGCCCGAAGAACATGACGGCGTTCGTTGACGGCGCTCTGACCGGATCGGCGAACGCCTCGTCCGGTAATGGCGGAGGCGTGACGGCCAGCGCTGCATCGTCGATGCCGTTCTGCGTGCAAACCACTGCCATGTAGCGGCTGGAAACGAGCACGCGATCGGCGTTCAAAAGCTCCGTGCGAACGCGCATGCGGTTGCCGATGCGGCGCAGCGATCGGGCGTGCGCACCGTTCACGCACCCGCGCGCGAACGCATTAACGACGCACGCGCCGCCCATCGGCGACGTGCACACCGAAGCGAACTGCGGAAAAACCTTGTTGCCGTTGGGACAGAACGCGCGGTAATCGTGAACGCGCGCAATCCATCGCGGACGGCAGCGCGCCGCCGCCAGAACGAGCGCGTCAAAAACGCTTGCCGTTATGACGGCATCGCAGTCGGCAATGCGGCGCGCGACGACCGCGGCCTGCTCGCGTGAAGGAGCGCTGTTTTCATCGGACCACGGAATTCGGACTGCGGGGACGCCGAAGCGATCGGGCTCGAGCACGGTCCGCGCGAACAGCCGGACACGGTACGTCTGCGCAAGCACGGGCAAGACGGTTTCCCAGTACCGCTCGGTTCCGCCGAACCGGCCGACGACTTCGCACAAGACGGCGAGGGTTCGCACCGGAAGAAGATAGCAGCGCGGAATTGATTTTTCCTGTGGAAAGGTTCAAATGAGCCGCTCGTGCGTCTTTTTTTTCCACACGAGCGCGTAGTACGTAAACTGCAGCGCGAGCGACGCGGCAAATGCGATCGGATATCCCATCCAGACGCCGTCGATGCCGTAATGCTTCATCAGCAGATAGGCCGCCGGGACTTCTACGCCCCAGATTGCAAAAATCGTGATCGCGGTCGGCCAAAACACGGTGCCGCTGCTGCGCATCACGCCGCTGAGCACGCTGCTGTTCCCGAACAGCAGGTAGCTCCACAACGTGATCATGAGCAGCGTGTGGGCGATGTGCAGCGTATGCGATTGCGTAATGAACCAGCCCAGAATGTCCCACGCGAACACGTAGCAAAGCAGAATTAAAATGCCGCCGACGGCATAGTTCAGCGCGACGCCCGAATGAATCACGCCTTCGAGCTTGTCTTCGCGGCGAGCGCCGATGCACTGCGCCCCGAAAATCGACGCGGTGATGCCGATACTGATGGCCGGAAACTGCACGTAACCCACGATTTGATTGACCGCGCCGTACGCTGCAGTCGCGTCCGAGCCGAAATAATTCACGAACGAAATGACTGCGATCTCGGCGAGCGCCACCATGATGACTTGCACGCCGGTTGGTATGCCGATGCGCACGACGGCCACCAAGATGCGCCAGTCCACCCGCATGTCGCGCAGCATTTCTCCATCGAACCGCAGCGGATGACCAATGACGTACAAGTACGCCAGGAACGCGGCAAAGCCGACCGTATTGGCGATCAGCCCTGAAAATGCTGCGCTCGTAACGCCCAAATGCGGCCCGAACCACCCCAAAATGAACGCCGGCGTGAAGAAAATCGACAGCGCGGTGCTCACGATCAGGAAGTAGAACGGCGTCTTGGAATCACCGGTGCCGCGCAGAAACGTCGTGTAGGCGATGTATGGAAAAAATATCGGGAGGTAGGCGAACAACACGCGCGCATAGGAAACCGAATCGTTCAAGATATTCGCCGGCGTTCGCACGAGTGTCAGCAGCGGCTCCGTGGCCAGGGCGCCGATTAGCCCCAGCGCGAACCCGAGAACCAGGCTCACTGAAAGCGTCGTTCCCGCCACGCGCTTCATTGCCGCCGAATTGCCGGCGCCGAAGGCCTGACCGATCAGCACCGTGCTTCCGCTGGAAAGGCCGATGATGAATGAAATCAGCAGGAAGATAATCGGAAAGACCGCAGAGACGGCGGCCAGCGCGTTGACCCCGATGAGCCGCCCCAAAAAGATGCTGGCCACGGTCTGCGAGGCCGACTGCAGCGCATTGCTCAGCATCAGCGGGATCAAGAACACCAAAAAAAGCCGCCACATCGGGCGGCTCCGGTCAAAGATGTCGATCGAACCGCGTCCCACGCGCGGTTGCGCCTCTGCCATGCGGCCTTGCTTGGCATGCGGCACGCCGCGCGCCTGCCGCGGCAGATCCGAAGCATGAGCGCGCTGCGCCCGCGCCGCAATACCTCTGCGCATGCGGCTCGACAAATTCATGAAAATTTCCCGCTTGAGCAAGCGGCGCAGCGAAGCGCACGAGGCGCTGGAGCACGGGCGCATCACCAAGGACGGCAAGGCGCTCAAGCCGGCGTACCACGTGCGTCCGGGCGACGTGTTGGAAATTCACTACGCGACGAAATACGTCACCGTGCGCGTGCGTGAAGTGCCACTGCGGATGACGCCCGGCATCAAAGCTGCGGATCTATACGAGATCGTCGAGCAGCGTAAGGATGAACCGGCGCAGTGGCTGTAAGTTTGAGTGCGGATACCAAAGACGCGCTCGCGCGCGATATTCCCCCCGCACTCCACTGCCGCGCCGCGCTGCTCGACGGCCTGTCGCTGTACGGACGCAGCGGCGGCTATTTCGTCACGCGCCGCAACGCCGTTGCCAGGCTTTTTCGAACGCTGCTGGGCAGCAGCGAGAACCATATCGAAAAGATCGCGGAAACGCGGCTGTGGCGAGCGCCGATCTATCGTCTGGCGCTGCCGCCGGCCGGCACGCAGTTGCCGCGCAAGCCCCTGCATCGCTGCGACCGCATCATGGAATCGCGCGCGGCATTTCTGGCATGCGGATCCCTCTCGGCCGCCACGCAGGGCTATCATTTGGAGTTCGTGCTTGCGGACGAAGCGCTCGCAGCACGGCTGAGCTGGATGCTGCGCGCGCTGAGCATCGCGCCCAAAGCGATGCAGCGAAAACGCCGCTGCGTGCTGTATTTCAAGGACTTCGAAGCGATCGTGGAATTGCTCACCATCGTGGGCGCGCACGGCGCCGTCCTTCGGCTCGAAGACGTGCGCGCGCTCAAAGAGACGAAGAACCGCATTCACCGGCTCGTCAATACCGAAGCGGCCAATGTAGAGCGCACCGCCGCAGCCGCCGCCGCGCAGAGTGCCGTCATCGAATACCTGGCCGCCGCGTACGGTCTGCAACGCCTTTCACCGGCGCTTCGCGAGATCGCGCAGCTGCGCGTGGATCATCCGGACGAAAGTCTGAGCGAGCTGGGCCGCCGTTGCAATCCCGCCGTGAGCAAACCGACCGTGAGCAGCCGTCTGGCGGCACTAGGCCGATTGGCCGCCCGTTTGCGCGGGGAAACTAGCCGGACGGCTCGTAAAGAGCCGCTTACAGGCCGCGCGCGCCTGCGTTTTTAGACGGGAGTTGACGTGCATGCGCATCGGGATCAACGGCTTCGGCCGCATCGGACGAAACTTTGCCAAAGCGCTGATCGAGCGCCATCCCGGCATTGCGATTGCCGCGGTAAACGACCTGACCAGCGCGGCCGAATGCGCGCACCTGTTCAAGTATGATTCGAACTACGGCACGTACGAAGGCAGCGTCGGCGCCGAAGGCAACGCGATAGCAATCGACGGGCAAACGATCCGCGTGCTCGCCGAGCGAGACCCGGGCAAACTGCCCTGGAAGGATCTCGGCGTCGACGTCGTCATCGAATCCACGGGGCTGTTCACCGACGCGAGCAAAGCGCGCGCGCATATCGACGGCGGCGGAGCCAAAAAAGTTTTGATTTCCGCGCCGGCCAAAGGTGAGGACATTACGATCGTCCTGGGCGTGAACGACGCCAACTACGATCCCGATAAGCATCACATCATTTCGAACGCGTCCTGCACGACGAATTGCTTGGCGACGGCGGTCAAACCGATCGTCGACGAGTTGGGATGGGTCAAGGGCTTTATGTCGACCATCCACTCCTATACGAACGACCAAAATATTTTGGATGCGCCGCACAAAGATCTGCGCCGTGCCCGCAGTGCCGCGACGAACATCATCCCGACCTCGACCGGCGCCGCCAAAGCGCTCTATTTGACCATACCGGAAGTCAAAGGCACGTTTGACGGATTCGCGCTGCGAGTGCCGACGCCGACGGTTTCGATGGTATATCTTGTCGCTCAGGTGAAAAGGGACACCACGAAAGAGGAGCTCAATGCTATTCTCAAACGCGCAGCGGCCGGCAGCCTGAAAGAGTACGTGAAGTTCTCCGAGGAAGAACTGGTTTCGAGCGACTTCAAGCATTTGCCGTACAGTTCCATCGTCGATTCCTCGCTCACCGCCGCGAACGGCGATCTGATCCAAATCGGCGCCTGGTACGACAACGAGTGGGGGTACTCGTGCCGGCTGGCCGACCTCACCGCGATGGTTCTGGAGAAGATTCCCGCGGGCGTATGAAATTTCATACGCTCAAGGAAGTGAACGTGCACGGCAAGCGCGTGCTTCTGCGCGAAGATTTGAACGTACCGATGCACGAGGGCGACATCCTGGATTACAAGCGCATCGATGCGTCGCTCGATACGCTGCGCTATCTGGCGGACCGCGGCGCAAAAACGATCGTCGTTTCGCACTTGGGCCGCCCCGACGGCAAACCCGAGGGGAAATACGGGATGAAACCCGTTGCCAATGCCCTCTCTACGCGACTGAGCATGGACGTGACCTTTGCGACCGACGTGGTCGGGCCGTCCGCGCACGAAGCCGTCGAGCAGATGCACGACGGCGATATCGTCATGCTCGAAAACGTTCGGTTCGAGCCGGGCGAAGAACAAAACGATCCCCATTTCGCCAGGCAGCTTGCGCAGCTCGCGGACATCTACGTCAACGATGCGTTTGGCACCGCTCACCGGGCGCACGCCTCGACCGAAGGCGTCGCCCATTATCTGCCGAGCTATGCCGGGCTGTTGATGCAATCGGAAATCGAAGAACTCTCCAAACTCGTGAACGATCCGCCGCAGCCGTACGTCTGCGTCATCGGCGGCGCCAAGATCAAAGACAAGGTCGGCGTCTTCACCAAACTGATGGAGAAAGTACACGCTTTTTGCATTGGCGGCGGCATGGCGAATACGTTTCTTGCAGCCAAGGGCATCGACGTCGGCAAGTCGCTGCGCGATTCGGATCTGCAGCCTGCCTCCGCCATCCTGGAACTCGCGCGAACGCGCGACGTATCGCTCCTGCTGCCCATCGACGCCGTCGTGTCGACGGACTTCGACAACGATTCGGGCGCGCACGTCGTGGATTTGCCACAGGTGGCCACGAGCATGATCTTGGACATCGGGCCGAAAACCGCGGCCGAATACGGTAAAGTGATCGAAACCGCGCGCACGGTCGTATTCAACGGACCGATGGGCGTGTATGAAAAACCGCAGTATCGGGAGGGCACGCGCGCGATCGGCGAGGCGATGAAGATCGCCACGCAGCGGGGAGCGACCACGATCGTGGGCGGCGGCGATGCGGCCGCAGCGGCGGAGGAACTCAAGTTTGCCGAGAGCATGACGCACGTGAGCACCGGGGGCGGCGCGACGCTGGAGTTTCTCGAAGGCAAAGAGCTTCCCGGGATCAAGGCCTTGGAAGAAGCCAAAGATCGGCTGCGCGAGAAGACCGGTTTCCTGTGAGGGCGCGGTTGTGCGTGGGGAACTGGAAGATGTTCAAAACCACCGGTGAGACGCTCGCATACATCGAGCGTTTTTTGTCGCTGGCGCGCACCGTACCGGAGCACGTCCAGATTGCGCTCTGTCCGCCGTTCACCTCGCTGCAGACTGCCGGCAAAGCGCTGCGCGCCGGTGGAGCGGCGGGACGCGTGAAGCTGGGAGCGCAGACCATGCAGTGGGAAGATCGCGGCGCGTACACCGGCGAAATCTCCGCGCCAATGCTGCTCGACGTCGGCGTCGAGTACGTCATTCTCGGTCATTCCGAACGCCGGCAGTATTTCGGTGAGACGGACGAAGCGGTGCGCCGCAAAACGCAGGCCGCCCTGGCCCACGGTTTGCGGCCTATCGTGGCGGTGGGCGAACCGCTTGCCGTGCGAGAAGCGGGAAGCGCAACGCAGTACGTCATCGCTCAGGTGCACGCCGCGCTCGCGGACCTGCCGAACGATGCGTTTGCACACCTTGCGATCGCCTACGAACCCATTTGGGCGATTGGAACCGGACACAATTGCGATGCTGCGCAAGCCAACGACCTGATGCTCGCGATACGCACGTGCCTGCCGCAGTTGCGCGAGACCTCGATCCTGTACGGCGGCAGCGTCAAAGCGCAAAACATCGCGCAGTACGCCGCCCAGCCCGACATCGACGGCGCGCTGGTCGGCGGCGCATCGCTCGATCCCGACGGCTTCGCTGAATTGTGTGCGAGCGCCGCATGAAGTACCGTCCGATCGTGCTTGCCGTGCTGGACGGCTGGGGATGCAGCGAACGTACGCACGGCAACGCCATCGCAGCAGCCACGTTACCGCACTGGAATGCGCTCTTGTCGACGTATCCGTGGACGATGCTCGAGGCGAGCGGCGAAGAGGTCGGACTACCCAAAGGCATCATGGGCAACAGCGAAGTCGGCCACATGAATCTGGGGAGCGGGCGCGTCGTTCCGCAAGGCGTGGTGATCATCGATGCGGACATCGCCTCGGGTGCCTTTGCCGATAATCCCACGCTGCGCGAGTGCGAGCGGCACGTGCAGCGCACCGGTGGGACTCTGCATCTGATGGGCCTGCTTTCGGACGGCAGCGTGCACAGTTCGCTCGCACATCTTCTTGAGTTGATCACATGCGCGCACGCCGCCCGCGTTGAGGTAGCGATTCACGCATTCTTGGACGGCCGGGATACGCCGCCGCGCTCCGCGCAGCGTTATCTTTCGGCGCTGGACGATCGCCTCGCCGAGCTGGGACGCACAGGAACCGTCAAAACCGTCACCGGGCGGTATTACGCCATGGATAGAGACCATCGCTGGGAGCGCACGCAGACTCGCCTACGATGCCATTGCGCGGGGTCAAGCGCCCTACGCCGCTCGCACGGCATTGGATGCGCTGCAGCAAGGATACGAGAGGGGCGAAGACGACGAATTCGTCAAGCCGACGATCGTTGGAGTGCCGGCGCCCGTCCGCGACGGTGATGCGTGCATCTTCTTCAATTTTCGCCCCGATCGCGCGCGTCAGCTCACGCTGGCCTTCAATGCGCAAGATGCAAGCGCCGTACCATTTCCGACGCACCACTATGCCGACTTCATCTTCGCCACGATGACCAAATACGACGAGACGTTTGCGAACCCGGTCCTGTTCGGGCCCCGCCCGCAGTCCGAGACGTTCGGCGAAATCGTGGCGCGCAGCGGACTGCGGCAACTGCGCTTGGCCGAAACCGAAAAGTACGCCCACGTCACGTACTTTTTCAACGGCGGGCGAGAAGACGTGTTCGAAGGCGAAGATCGCCGGCTCATTCCGTCGGACCGTACCGTGCCGACGTACGATTTGGCGCCGAGGATGCGCGCGCGCGAGATCACCGATTTTGCAATCGAGCAGATCGAAGCGCGTGCGTACGACGTCATCATCATGAATTATGCCAATGCCGACATGGTAGGGCATACCGGCAAGTGGGAGCCGACGATCGAAAGCGTACAGATATTGGACGCATGCCTGGAGCGTTTGAGCGGGGCGGTTTTAGATGCCGGCGGACTGCTCGCGATTACCGCCGATCACGGCAACGCCGAAGAGAAAATCGACGCAGCCGGGAGTCCGCTCACCGCGCACACGACCAATCCGGTGCCGTTTTTGCTCGTCGGCGACCATATCGACGGCAGACTCAGCGCGGGTGGAAAGCTCGGCGACGTTGCGCCGACGCTGCTGCGCTTGATGGATCTGCCTGTGCCGGATAGCATGACCGGCCAAAATCTTTTTACGCCGGCCGCAGCGCTGCGTGGATAAGCTCGGCGAAATCGACCTCGGCGTCGTTCTGGGCAGCGGTCTTTCCGAACTCTTAGGGGAGCGTGCGCGCTTCGAGCGCGTTCCGTATGCGGAGATCGGAATGCCGGCGGCGATGCTTGCCGGACATGCGGGCCACGCGCTCGTGGGACGGCACCGCGGAAAGCGCGTGCTCGCGTTTGCCGGACGCGTGCACGGCTATCAGGGGTTTACGGCAGCGGAGATCGCGCGCAACGTGGGCATCGCAGCGGATCGCGGCGCCAAGGCCGTGCTGCTGACTAATGCGGCAGGCGCGCTCAATCCGCAGTTCCGGGCCGGGGATTTGATGGTCATTGCGGATCATATCAATTTGAGCGGAATGAATCCGCTCGCGCGCAGCGGTCTGGTCGATCCGTTCGTCAACATGGCCGATGCGTACAGTGCGCGCCTGCGCGCGCTTGCGCACGACATCGATGGCGATTTACGCGAAGGCGTGTACGCCGGGCTGCTTGGCCCGACCTACGAAACGGCTGCTGAAGCGCGCTATCTGCGGACGATCGGCGCGGACGCGGTCGGCATGTCCACCGTTCTTGAAACGATTGCGGCTCGTTCGCGTGGATTGGAAGTTTTTGGCATCAGCCTCATCACCAACCAGGTCGCGGCACCGCAAACCTCGCACGCCGACGTGACGCAGGCCGCCGCCGCGGCGGCACCGCGTCTGGCAAACGTGCTCGATGCGCTGATCGAACGCTGCTAGAACGGGGGCGCTGATTTCACGCCGCGGTACCGCAGGTTTTACGATCGCGGTATATATGAAAAGGCGCGGTCCAGCAGGTCAAAGATGGCGACCGTGCCCTGTTCGCCGATGATCTCAAGAATGTTGCGGCCTCCCAACCCGGGCAGTTCAGAGCGCACGATTTGTGGCATTCGTTCCGCCTTGAACCGCCGTTGCAGCGCATCCGCAAGATCGGCGATGCGGCCAACGTCAGCCATGCGGTCCACCGGCACGCCTCTGCTGAACCATTCATTCGCGGCTTCGCGGCTGATACCGAAGAGCCGACCTGTGCTTGTAAGTTTCATGCGCGAAGCATAGCGTAAGGCGATCGCAGGCGCAAGCAAAAGGCCAGCTGTACGGGTAATCAATTTTAATGCGGCTGGACGCTTTATCGCCGAACCAGCAGGCGGAGCAGTTCATTTCAAGTACCGTAGAGGATCCACGTACGTTACGTTGGGATTGAGACGCGTGAACTCGCGCAAGAGGTACTCGTGTCCCTGCCCCATCATGACGATGACGCGATCGCCGGGCCGAATAACGCTGAGAATGTTGGAAAAGATGTAAGCATTCCTTACGTACCATTGCGCCGTGTATGCGCTTCCGGCGAAATCCGCCTCACGCCCCATCCCGTCGAATATACTATACCACGACGCGTTCGCCCGTATCGCCGCATCCGTGTTGAGATAGCGCAGCAGATCTAGATAGGTCCCGTTTCGTTCGAGCGCGTCTTCGCGTGCGAGGAAAGCATTGAAGCGGGGGTCGCGCACATCCGTGAAGTGATCTTTGAGATAGGAATTGATGAGCTTGCCGCTTGCGCTGTTGTCGTCTATGAGCGTCGGTCCCCAGGTATCAATCGGGTAGATCGTGCTGTTACGCGCATGCGCCGCGACTTTGAAACCGAATTGATAAACTTCGTCCGCGGGGAGCGAGAAGTCTCCCACGAGATAGCGGCGGTATTGTTGTAGGATTTTTTGATCGCCCATCGGCGCTTCTACGAGCACCTTCGTGGGGTGAAATTGCGTGAGCCGCTCGACCACCTCGGTAATCTGTACTTGACGCTTTGGCGTGAGCGGGCTGTCTTGGAATACGGCGTTGTGGATGTCGCGCCGCGCTGCCAGATGCGCGACACCGAGAATCATCACTTGCGGCTTCGACACGGGGGCCGCATTGACCCACGTTATCGTAAGGAGGAGGCATGCCGCAAGCGACACGCTTGCGATGATACGGACCATGGCTGATATACGGAGCCTGCGTGGCCAAGGTTTCAGGTCTCGCTTCTTTTGCGGGGCCTCACCACGATCTCAATACGATCTTTTAAATGGGCCGATGATTTCTTGTGCTCGCTGCAGCGTTATTCCATAGTTTCGTGCCGGTCGTCTCTGGAAGTCAGGCTTTTGTCTACTCGCGTTTACGTCTTCAGCCCTCAATCGAGCTTGTAACTGCCGCTCGAGTCCACGCCCAGGCTGCGGCCGTTCACGATGATTCCGCGCACGCGATGATCCCAAAACGTCAGCACGCGCACGATGACCGGACGCAGCCGCGCCATAAGACGCCGTGCGCGCTGCGAAACCGCAACGGCATCTTTGACCCATTTCGGATGTTCGCGCGGAAGCGCAGGCGTCTCTAGTTCATCGTCGGGAACGAGCGCGACCGCAGGTACGCCGACATTGAATGCCGGCGCAAGCAGCACCGGCGTGCTTTCAGGCTCGATGCGCGGCATATAAGGCCTTTTTGAGATTGCGCAGCGCAGCCAAATGCAGGCTGCGAAGCGCGCTGCGGCGAGATCGCGAGCGTTTTTCCGATCTGCTGCAGCGATACGCCGCGCATATAGTGCAGCGTCAGCACATGGCGCTGGCGCTCCGGCAACGCGCTCAGCGCCGCACGCACCCCTTCTCGCTCTGCGCGTTCGCCGGCGATTGCGGCCGGGTCCGCCGCCCAATCGCTCGCAAGCCGCTCGTTCGGCGGCAACGGTCCATCCAGTGAAAGCGGCGTGTACCTATATGCATGGACGTTCGCGCGCCGCAGGCCGGGACGGCGGCGTTCCATCTCGGACTGCGACGGCATGGCGCCGGCTTGCGTGGCAATCGAAAAGCGTTCGCGTTCCGCCTCCCGGATTTCGCGCCGCACGCGCTCCGAAACCGGATCGAGGCGCCGCAAACCGTTGAGCATGGCGCCCGTAACGATTTTGGCAACGTAGTTTTCCAGCGTCGGCCCGCGCGAGGCATCGTAGGTGTCCACCGCGCGAAGCAAACCCACCGAACCTTCGCCCACCAGATCGTCCGGATCGCTTCCAGGAATCATGCGATGCACCCGGCGCGCAATTCGCTTTACGAGCGGCAGGAGCGCTCGAATTCGCGCTTCGCGATCGTCCTGGAGATCATTCACGCCCGCACTCCAGCGCCGTTGCCAGTGCTTGCGCAAAGCCTTGCGTCGCAATCTCGCCGTACTCGCCGAACGCCGCGGTCAACGGCTCGAGCACGGGTTGCAGCAGCAGCGACTCGAACTGCGCGCGCACGCGAGCCGCGATCACGCTATCCACGGCTCAGGTTGTTGGCGATGCGCATCATTTCGTCCGCGGCTTGGACGCCTTTGGCATTGGCTTCATACGCGCGCTGCGCAGCCAAAATTTGCATCATCGCTTCGATGATCGTCACGTTGGACTGCTCGAGCATGCCGAACTTTACCGCCGGTCCGGCGGGCTGGCCCGGCTGCACGAAGCGCGCATTGCCCGACGCGTGCGTTGCAAAAAACAGCGTTCCGCCGCTGGACTGCAGCGACTCCGGAGAAGCAAACTGCGCCAGACGAATGCGTCCGCAGATCGCGGCGCCCTTGTTCGTCGCCGCGGTGACGATGCCGTCAGCCGAAACTGACGCCGAGAGCGCGTTTTCCGGAATGCGAACGCCTTGAAGGCGCCAGCCTTGCGCGTTGCGCAGCCTGCCGTCGGGCGAACGCGAAAACTCGCCGTCGCGCGTGTACGCGCGATTGCCGCGGCCGTCAATCACCGCAAAAAATCCGGGCCCGTCGATTGCCAAGTCGAACGGACCGCCGCTGTGCACCAGCCGTCCTTGCGTAAAAACGGTGTGCGTCGACACCGCGCTGGTTCCCAGCGAACCGCCCGCAGGCGAGGCGATATCGGAAAACGTCGCGCAGGCGCCTTTGAATCCCGCGACGTCGGCATTCGAGAGATTCTCGGCAATGATCTCCAAACTTTGCTGCTGCGCCGCCATGCCGCTGGCGGCCGCGAAGAGCGCGCGGTTCACGATTTGAGCTCCGCCACTTGCGTCGCGGCGCGTTCGCGCGTTTGATCGATCGCGGACAGCACCTTCTGCGCCGTTTCGAACGATCGCTGTGCGGTTAGAACGTCGATCATCTCGCCGATCGCGTCGACGTTGGAACTCTCCAAGAATCCGCTGCGGATCGCCGAGCCTTTGGGCAGGTCGATGCGATTGAGCACCTCGCCGTTTCGTCTCACCGCTCCCGTTGCATCGATCGTCGCGCCGTCGGGAACGCACAGCGGTCCGCGTGCTCCCATCACCACGCGTCCCGCCGCATCGACGAGCCGGTAGAACCGATCGCGCACGAACGCACCGTTGCGCGTACTCTCTATGCTTGCGCCGGCACCTCGAAGGCGAAATGCGCCCGCACCGACGATCGCTAGATCGAACGCGCGCCCAGTGCGGCGCAGCGGGCCTTGCGTCGCATCAACGTCCGCCTGCATAGAGATTCCAAAGCGCGTCAACGTGCCGCGAAGCGTCCGTTTGCGAAAGCCGTCCGTCGAGCCGTTGGCGAGATTGTTTGCCGCGACGTCCAGCCGCGTTCGCGCTGCCGACATCGCGCCGGCAGCCCATCCGATTCCATCCATGCGCGCATGATAGCGGCCGCTTGTGACCGAACGTTGACCGGCGTATGTCGATCTCGCGCAACGCGGTGGTTGCCGCTGCAATGGCGCTCGCGTTGCTTTTCGCAGCGGGCTGTTCCGGTCCGGCGTCCCGGCCGGCGAACTCGACCGATTCGCTCACCGCGCGGGAACAGCACGCCGTCGATGCGCTGAGCCTGAAACGCCGCTACAAAGACGTCGTGATGGGAACCGACGTGAAAGGCACGATGCTGATCGTCTACGTCGACGTCGACAATTTGAATTCGATGGACGAAGACAGCGAAGATCGCGCTCCGCGCACAGACGCTCGCGCAGTGGAAGCGTATTTGGACGGCCGCTCATCCGCACCGGCACGCCACTTTGCGGCTCAGTCTGCGCGACTACTACGGGACCGAAGTAACCGGCGATTCCACGCGCGTGTGACGATGTTCCCCGCGCGACCCAGTTTCGTTAGAGTTGCGCGATCACTCTGTCCGTGAATTCCACCGTGGTCAGCGCATCTTGTCCATGGCGCGCGAGTTCGCTGGTGCGGGCGCCTGCACCGAACGAGTCTTCGACGGCTTGTTCGATGCGCGCAGCGTTTTGCGCGTCGCTCAAGCTGTATCGCAGCATCAGCGCCGCCGACAGAATGGCCGCGGTGGGATTGGCAACGCCGCGACCGGCGATATCCGGTGCAGAGCCGCCGATCGGTTCGTATAATCCGAAGCGTCCGCCCTCGCTCTCGCGCGTTCCCAGACTCGCACTCGGAAGATTTCCGATCGAACCGGTCAACATTGCCGCCTCGTCGGAGAGAATGTCGCCGAACATGTTCTCGGTGACGATTACGTCGAACTGCGCGGGGCGACGGACGAGCTGCATTGCCGCGTTGTCCACGAGCAGATGCGAGAGCTCGACGTCGCGATATTCCGTCCCAACGCGCTCCACGACTCGCCGCCAAAGGCGCGAGGTCTCCAGAATGTTCTGCTTGTCGATGGAAACCAGCCGCTTGCGCCGGCCGCGCGCAAGTTCGAACGCCACGCGCGCGATACGTTCTATCTCCGGCGCGCGATAGATCATCGTGTCGACCGCCTCTTCCACGCCGTCCGCGCCGGTGCGCTGCTCTTTGGGCGCACCGAAATAAATGCCGCCCGTCAGCTCGCGCACGACGACGAGATCCAACCCCTTGACCAGTTCCGGCAACAAACTCGACGCGGATTCGAGCCCCGAAAAGACGCGCACCGGCCGAATGTTCGCAAACAACTCGAAGTCCCGCCGTAGGACGAACAGCGCGTATTCGGGCCGCTCGCGCAGCGGCTTTCCGTCATACTCGGGATGGCCGACCGCGCCGAACAGCACGGCAGCGCTGCTCCGGCAGAGCTCGAGCGCGCTTTGCGGCAACGCCGGTTCGCCGCGCTGCAGCGCCTGACCGCCCACGACGGCTTCCATGCACTCCAGGTCCGGGCGCACGACGCCCAACACGCGAACCGCAGCGCGCGTGATCTCAGGCCCGATGCCGTCGCCGGGCAGTACTGCAATGCGCGCCACTACGGGCTCCCGCTAATACACGGTGATGCGCTGAGTTTCCACTATCGGGTCAGCCTGCTGCTCCGATTCGGGGGTTGCCGTCTGCGGCGGCGCGTCCCGGTGCGCGGCGCCGTTGCTCGTCGTGCGTTCCAGCAGCGCAAGATGCGTGGTGAGCAGACTGCGCAGTTCGCTGCGCGCCTTTTCCGCAGACTTCGTTCGCCCGCTGGTGCTCGCGCCGGGCTTCCGCAGCCGAATCGGTAAACGTCGCAATCTCGCGTTCGGCGGCGATGCGGGCCTGTTCTTTGATGAGGTCCGCTTCTTTGTGCGCCGACGCCTTGACTTCGTCCGCCGTGCGCTGCGCGAGCACCAGCGTATTCTGCAGCGATTCTTCCATCGCTTTGAAGTGACTGATTCGCTCCTTGAGATCGTTGACTTCCGCCTGCAGCGCGGCAGCTTGCTGCGCGTCGTCTTCAAGCGTTTCGATGATCTCGTCGAGAAACTGATCGACTTCCGCGCGATCGTAGCCTTGCAAGGCTTTTTTGAAGGATCTGTGCTGAATGTCTATCGGCGCAACTTTTTGCATATCGCTCCTCGTACCGAAGTCCGTTTTTGCGCGCTCGGGGCGCTAGCCCCGGTTGGAAAGAAAGTCTAACGAACCGTCCGCCAGCATGGTGTCGCGCAGACCTTGCGCGTTCACCACGATTCCGGCGGGGACGATCAAGTACATCGACTCCGCCAGCTTTTGAATCCTTCCGTCGATCGTGTACGCGACGCCGGACGTAAAATCCACCACGCGCTGCAGCAGCGTTCGATCCGCGTTCTGCAGATTTACGATCACGACTTGCCGGCTGCGCAAAGCGTCGGCAATTTCCGTGACATCCGAAAATGCGCGCGGCGCGTACACGCTTACTTCGGTTCCGCCGCGGCGCGTCGCGTTGCTGAAGGGAACGACGGTCCGCGTTCCCGTGGGTTCCTCTTCGTACAGGTCTTCTTCCGTGTCGTTCATCGAAAAGAACGATCCGATTTTGCTGAACATGCTCATAGCCTCGTACCTCACGATGACACCCGTCCAAGCTCGGCGGCGTGTCAACAGTGAGAGAGATTCATGCGTTCTTCGACACCGGGCGCCCGGGTCTTGGTCCGAAGAGGCTCGTTCCCAGCCGAATCATCGTCGACCCTGCCTCAACCGCCTCGCGCCAGTCGTCGGACATCCCGATGGAAAGCACGGGACCGCCCACGTTGCGCCACACGGCAGCAGCGAGCGCGAAGGCGTGCGCGATGGCGGCGCGATCTGCGGTCATCGGTCCGATGGCCATCACTCCGTCGAGCCGCAGAGTCGAATAGGATCGCAGCTGTTCAGCTCAGACGCTGCGCCTGCGGCGGCGGACATCCGTAGCGCTCGGTCGGCGAGATGTTGATCTGCAGCAGCACCGGCAATTGCTTGCCCAGCGCGCCGGCCGCTTTGGCCAACGCGGCGCCGGCTTCGGGCCGGTCGACGCTCTGCACGAGATCGAACAGCGTCGCGATCGCCTTGGCTTTGTTCGTCTGCACGTGGCCGACGAAATGCTTGCGCGCGCCGTTGCCCAGCTGCAGCGCTTGAAACTTTTTGCGCGCTTCCTGCAAGTAATTTTCGGCGATGTTTTCCACACCCGCGTCGATCGCTTCACGCACGGCCTGCGCCGGCTGCAACTTGGAGACCGCGACAATCATCACGCCGGGCGGCACTTCTGCACGCAACCGGGCGTAGCGCTCGGCGATGCTCACGCGACGCGAGCTTCGGTCCGCTGATGCCGCCGCCAGCAGGCAAGCAGTCCTACAAGCCCAATCGGGATCATCGGCAGCGCATACAATTGGCCCCCGGTGATGCCGTGCCACATGAAGTCGGCATGCCGCCACGATTCCGCAACCGATCGCGTAATGCCGTAGATCGTAAACCAGCTCCAGCCCACCACGCCGTCCGGCGGCCGCCGCTTGTAGATGAACAGCACGATTGGGAGCGTGATCGCGTCGAGAATCGCTTCGTACAATTGCGATGGATGCCGGTAGCTGGTGCCCCAGTCCGCGGTATTGCCGGGAATGATGCACCACGGGTGATCCGGGATGCACACGTCTCCCCAGAGCTCGTCGTTGATGAAATTGACCAATCGGGTGAGCGTAATGCCGACCGGAAGCAGCACGACGACCTCGTCTCCGAGCATGCGATACGTCAGGCCGGGATGCTTGCGCAGGAACAACAAGATCGCGACGATCACGCCGACCAGGCCACCGTGAAACGCCATGCCGCCGTTCCACACCGCGACGATGTCGAGCGGATTCGTCGCGTACATCGAGAGATCGTGTTTGCTGATGATGTCGTTGATCACGAAGAACGTGCGGCCGCCGACCAGCACGCCCACGAGCGCGTACACCAAAAAATCTTGAATTTGCTCGCGCGTGAGGCCCAAGCGCAGGCGCCCCTGCGGCCGGCTCATCCACAAATACACGGCGATAAACCCGACCAAGTAAGAAATGCCGTACCAATGGATGTTGATCGGCCCGGCATGGATCGCGATCGGGTTGATGTTCGGGTAGACGAACCAATGATGCATGCGGCGCTAGTGTGCCCTTCTACGGCCCTTCGAGGATGACCAACGGCAAAGTCTAAATGAGCGGTGTGGGCACCACGCATTTGACTGTCGGAATCGCCTTCCTGGCCGGGCTCGTTTCATTTGTTTCACCGTGCGTCCTCCCGCTGGTGCCGGCATATCTTTCCTTCTTGACGGGATCGACCGTAGACGAGCTGCGCGAAAACGCGGGCGCCGACGCGCGCGCCCGTACGCTTGCGCACGCGCTGGCCTTCATTTTCGGCTTCACGATCGTGTTCGTCGCGCTGGGCGCTTCGGCGAGCGCCATCGGCGGCGCGCTGCGCGAGAACCAAGTCCTGATCGCCCGCATCGGCGGCGTCGTCGTCATCGTGCTGGGGTTGCAGATGATCGGCGTTTTGCGCATGCGCGTGCTCGCGCGCGACACGCGCCTGCAGGTGCACAGCGAACGCCGCACGGTGGTTGCGTCGGTGATCGTCGGCCTGGCGTTTGCGGCCGGATGGTCGCCCTGCATCGGCCCGATTCTGGCCGGCATTCTGACGCTCGCTTCACAAGAACAGGGCGTCAAGCAGGGAGCGTGGCTGCTCTTCGTCTATTCCATGGGTTTGGCGGTGCCGTTCTTCGTAACCGCGCTGGCCGTGGGCGCAATACTGCCTGCGCTCAACCGCATCAAGCGCTTCATGCCGGCCCTCGAAATGGCCGCGGGAGCCTTCATGATCGCCACGGGAGTCGTTCTTGCCACCAACTCGTTCCTACGAATCGCCGGCTGGTTCTATCAGTTTGTCCCGCAGCCGAAGCTTTGAGACCGCGCAGCTCTTCGGCGTCGCGGCGATTGTCGTCGCGCTGGATCAGCTGACGAAGCGCGCGATCGCGACGCACTTTCTGCCCGGCGAGAGCCGGCTGGTCATTCCGCATCTGCTGCGCTGGACGTACGAGCAGAACGAGCACGGCGCGTTCGGCATGTTCGGCTCTTCGCCGGCATTGCTCATCGGCATGGCGCTGCTGGTGCTGCTCGTGTTTTGGTTTTCGTTTCGCGACCAGGCGCAGAAATCGCCGGTCGTGCGCGTGGCCTTCGGCATGATTCTGGGCGGCGCCATCGGCAACATCGTCGATCGCGTGCACTTGCGCTACGTCGTGGATTTCGTGGACTTCTACCGCATTTGGCCTAACATTTTCAACGTAGCGGATGCGTGCATTACGACCGGCGTCATTTTGCTCATTCTAGCAAGCCTTGCAACTCGTCGTCGAGCCTGAGGACGGCGGCAAACGCGCCGACGTGGTGCTCGCGCACCGCACCGGTTTTTCACGCGCGCTGATCGCGCAAGCCGTTCAGCGCGGCGGCGTTCTGCTGAACGGCAGCACGATCAAAGCGAGTCATGCGGTATCGCAAGGCGACGTCATCGAGTACGAGATTCGCGACCGCGCGCCGCTCGTGCTCGTGCCCGAAGCGATCGATCTGACGATCGTTTACGAAGATGACGACATCGTCGTCGTCGACAAACCCGCCGGCATGGTCACGCATCCCGCGCACGGCGCAACGAGCGGCACGCTCGCTCAACGCGCTGCTCGCGCACGTCGGCTCGCTGCCGCCGCCGTCCGGCGCGCTCTCCAACGACGATGCGGTGCGGCCGGGACTCGTGCACCGGCTCGATCGCGACACGTCGGGATTGATCGTCGTCGCGAAGACGCCGCAAGCGCTGAGCGCGCTCGGCAAAGCGATGAAAGCGCGGTACATTTCCCGCGAATATCTCGGCTTGGTCTGCGGAATACCGCCGCACGCCGCCGGCACGCTCGACGGCGCTATCGGACGCGATCCCAAGAATCGTTTGCGGCGCGCGGTCCTTGCCGACGGAAAGCCGGCGATCACGCATTACGAAGTGCGCGAACGTCTGCGCAACGCCTGCGAAGTGCTTTTTCGCTTGGAGACCGGGCGCACGCACCAAATACGCGTGCACATGGCGGCGCTGGGGCATCCCATTCTCAACGATCCCGTGTACGGTCGAAGCGATCCCCGCTTCGATCTTCCCGGGCAGGCGCTGCACGCATGGCGGCTGGCTTTGCGCCACCCCCGCACGGGCCGCGACATGGAGTTTGCCGTCGATCCCCCGAGCGAGTATGCATTTGCAAAGCGCGCCTTGCTGTAGCTTTTCGCTCGTCGCAACGGACGGTGCGGCGCGGCGGGGAACGCTGCAGCTCGCGCGCGGCACGCTTGAAACGCCGGCGTTCATGCCGGTCGGAACGGCCGCCACCGTCAAAGGGCTCACGCCCGACGAACTGCTCAGCGCACATTCGCAAATCGTTTTGGCGAACACCTATCATCTGTGGCTTCGTCCCGGGCTGGAGGTGCTGCAGCAGGCCGGCGGACTGCACCGTTTCATGGCGTGGAACGGCCCGATTCTGACCGACAGCGGCGGCTTTCAAGTTTTTAGTTTGGAGTCGCGCCGCAAACTGGACGAAGACGGCGTGACGTTTGCATCGCACCTCGACGGCTCGACGCATCGGTTTACGCCGGAGAGCGTGCTCGCGTTTCAGGAAGCGATCGGCGCGGACATCGCCATGCAGCTGGACGTGTGCGTAAAGTTACCCGCAACCGCGCAAGAGATAGACGAGTCGGTGCGATTGTCCGCGGAGTGGGCGCAGCGCAGCGCCGCCGCGCGTTTGCGACCGCAAACCGCGCTCTTCGGCATTCTGCAAGGCGGCTTGAACGAAGAGGCGCGTGCCCGCAGCGCGCGCGCCATCGTGGCGCTGGATTTGCCGGGTTACGCCATCGGCGGTCTGTCGGTGGGCGAAACGCGCGAGCAGATGTACCGGTTTGCGCGCGTGTCCGCGCAGCTGCTGCCGCGAGATAAACCGCGCTACCTCATGGGCGTGGGCACGGTGCGCGATCTGATCGCGGCGGTCGACTGCGGCATCGACATGTTCGATTGCGTGTACCCGACGCGATGCGGGCGCAACGGCCGCGCGATCGCGCGAAGCGGGGAATTTGCCGTTCGCAACGCCGCGCACGTGCGCGAATTCTCACCGGTCGATCCGGAATGCGACTGCTACGTCTGCGCGACGTTCACGCGCGCGTACCTGGCGCACCTGTTTCGTTCGAACGAGATGCTCGGTCCGCGGCTGCTCTCGTACCACAACGTCTACGTGCTCAACGCGCTGATGCGCGATGCCCGCGCTGCCATAGCAGCAGGGACGTGGGCGGCATTTCGCGATAGGGTGCTCGCAGGAACCGCTACATGATTCGTTTATTCGTCGCCGGCTATCCGCGCGAGGCCACCAAAGAAGATCTACTGCAACTCTTTCGGCAATTCGGCAGTTCGTCCGGCGACGTCACGTTTCCGACCGATCGCCGCAGCCGCCGCAAGAAGGGCTATGCGTACGTCAATGTGGCGGACGATCGCAGCGCGGATGCGGCGATCGCGGCGTTCAACCGCTTCCAAATTGCCGGCAAAGAGCTGACCGTAACGCGCGCGCAAGACCGCCCGCGCAAACCCTCGCGACCTCGTTAGCCCACGATTGCGGCGCAGGGGGCGCACAGTGCCGGATGCTCTGGATCGCTGCCGAGCAGCAGAAATTTCCAGCATCGCCTGCACTTCGCACCGTCCGCAGGTGCGAGCGAACCACGCGTGTCGCGCTCGCCGAGCGACGCATCCGGTTCCAGCGTGAGAGCCGATACCACCAGCGCTTCGCGCACGTCGTCGAGATGTGGTGCAAACCGATCGCACCACACGGGCGGCAGCGCCAAGTGCGCCTGCAGTTCGTAGTCGCGCTTGCCCTCGCTGGCCGCGACCCATGCGCGCAGCTCCTTCAGTTTTTCCCACGTTGCGGGCGGCTCGGGATCGCGGTGTTTGCGCGCGCCCAGCGTGAGATCGAACACGCTCGCGTTCTCGCCGCGCAGCGCCGCGGATAGCGACTGCCACGCCTCTTCGGCGGTGAACGAGAGCAGCGGCGCGACGACGGTCAAAAACTGCGTCAAGATGTGCAGAATCGCGCTTTGCGCGCTGCGCCGGCGCGACGACTGCGCCGCGCTGGAATAGAGCCGGTCCTTGAGCGCGTCGAGATAAAAGCTCGACAAGTCTTCGCCTTCGAACCGCACGATTTCCAAGTAGGCGTCGTGGAGCCGGTAGTCTTTGAGCAGATCGTGCACGCGGGCCACCCAGCGATCGCACGCCTCGCACGCAAGGCGATCGATCCACGCCATGCGATCCGGCGGCACGAGGTCGCGCGCCGGCAAGTCGTCCAGATTGCTGAGCATGAAGCGCACGCGATTGCGAATGTTCCGGTACACGCGGCCGACTTGATCGATCACGGTTGGGCCGAAGCGCACATCGTCGATGAACTCGACGGACGCGGCCCACAAGCGCAACACGTCGGCGCCCCATTTCTGCATCGCGTCCTTGGCATCGATGCCCGTTCCCAGCGACTTGCTCATCGGGCGGCCGTGCTCGTCGTTCACCCAGCCGTTTTTGACGACGTGTTTGTACGGCGCGCCGCCTTTGATCGCCGTTGCGGTAACGAGCGAACTGCGAAACCAACCGCGGTACTGATCGCCGCCTTCCAGCACCAGATCGGCAGGCCACGGAATGCCGTTCTTGCCCAGCACCGCCAGATGCGTGACGCCGGATTCAAACCAGATGTCGACGATGTTGCGCTCTTTTTCAAACGACGCCTCGCCGCACGCTCGGCAGCGCAGGCCTTGCGGCAAAAACGTCTCCACGGGTTCGCTCCACCACGTGTCGGCGCCCCGCTCGCGAAAAATTTTTGCGGCGTTGCGCGCGACGCGCGGATCGAGCATCGGCTCTCCGCACTGCGTGCAGCGCACCGCCGGGATCGGCGTGCCCCACGTGCGCTGGCGCGAGATGCACCACTCCGGATGGTTCTCGAGCATCTGCGCCATGCGGTTTTGGCCCCACTGCGGCGTAAATGCGACGTCCCGAATGTTGTCCAAGCAGCGCTTGCGCAGACGGTTTTGATCCATCGCAATGAACCACTGCGCCGTGGCACGGAAAATTACCGGATTGTGACAGCGCCAGCAGTGCGGGTAACTGTGCGTGTATTCCGACGCGGTCCACAGCGCGCCGCTCGCGCGCAAGTCCGCAACGATCTGTGGATTCGCTTTCCAAATGTGCATGCCCGCATACGGGCCGGCTTGCGCGGTAAAGATGCCGCGCTCGTCTACCGGGCCGATAATCGGCAAGTTGTTCTTCAAGCCCGTTTCAAAATCGTCGGCGCCGTGTCCGGGAGCCGTGTGCACCGCGCCCGTGCCGGTTTCCAGATCGACGTAGTCGGCGAGCACCAGCCGCGACTCGCGATCGAAGAACGGATGCTGCACGGCCGCGCCGTCCAAACTCGCGCCGCTGCGCACGCCGAGCTCGCGCATCTGTCCGAAATGCTCGCCGAGCGTGTGCGAAGCAAGTGGTTGCGCCACGATCAACGCTTCCGTGCCGTGCCGGTACAAGCCGTACGCGGCGTCGGGCTTGAGCGCGATCGCGACGTTCGCGGGGAGCGTCCACGGCGTCGTCGTCCAAATCAGCACCGAGACGCGCTGCAGCTCGGGATCAGAAACGCCGAAGCGCCGCAGCAGCTCGCGCTGCTGTGCCGGCGTCGCGGTAAAGCGCACGACGATCGAGGGGGAGATTTTTTCTTTGTATTCGATCTCGGCTTCGGCGAGCGCCGTTTCATCGTGGATGCACCAGAGCGTGGAACGCAGGCCCTTGTAGATTTGCTCGTTCTGCGCGAGATCCGCCAGCGCTTCGACGATCGTGGCTTCGAACTCCGGGTCGATCGTTCGGTACGGCCGATCCCACTGTCCGAAGTTCCCCATGCGCGTGCGCGTTGCGCGCTGCTCGCCCAGCCAGTGCAGCGCGCGCTCCTTGCACTTGGCACGCAGTTCGAGCGGATCGATTTCGTGGAAGTCCTTGATCTTCAAGTGCTTGAGCGTTTCGAGCTCGATCGGCAAGCCGTGCATATCCCAGCCCGGCACGAACTCCGCCCATTTCCCTTCGAGCAGCGCGATTTTCACGAACACGTCTTTGAGCACCATGTTCAAGAAATGACCCATGTGCAGCTGACCGTTGGCATAGGGCGGCCCGTCGTGCAAAATCCACGGAGCGTGCCCGCCGTTGCGCTCCAAGCGCCGCTCGTAGACCCGCTGCTCGCGCCACCACGCCACGCGTTCGGGTTCGCGTTTGGGCAGATCCGCTTTCATCGGAAACGCAGTTTTGGGTAAATTCAACGTCTCGCGATAGTCGCGCTGCGCGGTGGTATCGCTCATACGCTCTTTCCTTGCACGACGCGGTCCAGCACATCGAAGTTGCGCAGCGCGAGCGTTCTCAGGCGCTCCGCCGCCTCGCGCAGCTGCTGCGAGAGGGACTCGCGCTCCGACCACAGGCGATCCACCAGCGTGTCGATGTGCGCGAAATCGGGCTTGCGGGCGTCAGACTCGAGCGTAAACAACGGCGGCAGCGTGTAGGCGAGTTCTTCGCAGAGCGCCGAGACTTTCGGATCGTACGGAATCGCCAAAAAGGGGACAGCGTAGCGTGCTGCGAGGATCAGCGCGTGGAGACGCATGCCGACGAGCGCCTTCGCGCGCGCGATGATCGCGGCAGCGCGCGCCAGCGAATATTCGGGCAGCAGCACGGGCGCGGTCTTGCATTTGCGAATCACCATCGTCGAGAGCTCGGCATCTGCCGCGCCGCCCAGCGGTAAAAAGGCTACGCGAGCGCCGTGCGCTTGCGCGAAGCGGTCCGCCGCGCGCGCGAGCACGTCGACGCGATCGGTGATGCCCCTCGCCTTTCTCACGCTGAACACGACCAACGGATCGCTCTGCGGTCCCAGGCCTTCGGGTTCGAGGTCGAACGGTTCTTGCGCAGCATCGTACAGAAAGACCGGATCGGCGGTCTGCTCGACGTTCACTTCCGGCGGCACGAGCGTATCGAGCACGCGCACGGAACGCCGGTCGCGCACCGTGGCGGCCGTGAGATGTTTGCAGCACTCTCTGACCATCGCCTTGCCCCAAAAATCGAGCGGACCGATGGATTGCGCGAAGATCATCGCTTTCCTATTCGCTCGTCCGGCGGCACGGATAATGCCCGCATAATAGATCAGACTGCGCAAACTGGTCGCGTTTTGCAGCAACCCGCCTCCGCCCGAGAGCAGCACGTCGGCACGATCGATCGCCCCGCGCACCGCGCGCGCGTCCCAGCGGGAGGTTGCCAGCACACGCAACTCGTGCGCCGTTTCGTCGGGCTTTGCGGAGAGCACGTCGATCGTCGCGTACGGATAGCGCGTTTTGAGCTGCGAAACGATCACTTCCAGCAACGCTTCGTCTCCCAAATTTCCAAACCCGTAATAGCCGCAGATGAGCAGCCGCACTACACCTCGACGGTTGGCGCGCCGAGGAATTCCGTTTCACGGGCGGATGCGCCGAACGATCCGTGATCCGGGCGTTGGCGCCGGCCGATCAAGCGGCGATAGACGGCGACGGCGATGGCGCCGATGATGACGCCGATGACCAGCCCGTTGAACACGCGCAGCAGCGAGATGAGTAGTGGAGTATGCAGATGTGAAAACGTGTCGATGACGTCGCCGATGCCGATCCCGATCGCCAGCGAGAGCAAGATGCCCACGCTGCGCCGATGATCCCAACGCAGCGCCGGCAGCAGCATGAGAAACGGAAAGCCGACGACGAATTCTTTGAAGCGCGGGCGCACGCTGAGCAGTTCGGTCAAGTGATGGCGCAGGGTTAGTTCGAACGGCGAGGGCGAGATGTCGCTCTGATTGCCGCTGCGCATCAAGACGAGGGCGCCGATGCCCAGCACGACGGCGGCCAGAATCAACTGATAGATGCGAATCGGCGCGACCAGCGTTTCACGCGCTCCGCGCATGCCCGAGTTGAAGCGATCGGTGAACAGATAGAGCGCCAGCGCGAGCACCGGCGGAGCTGCGAGAATGAGCTTCACGCCGCGCAGCGGCTCCACTTCCTCCATCGCCAGCGGCGAACTCATGACGCCTACGACGAGCAGCGCGCCCAGCAGCGCAACGCCCGTTGCAAGCAGCGTCCAGCCCAGGCTGCGCGCGAGCTGCCGCCGCGTCGAGGAGGCCGGTTCTTCGAAAAACGCCCCGGCGAGCGCGGTAAACGCCGCGACCGCGAACAGCAGCGCGCCGGTAAGCGCAATGATCGAACGCCCGAGCAGATCGTGGTGCGACGCGATGCCGGCGGCGTAGACACCGATCGTGGCCGCATACGCAATGGCGGCGAGCAGCGGACCACGGCGGCCGTACCAGCCGTACCAGCCCAGCAGCAACACGAACAGCGACGGCACGGCGAGCGCCGCGATCCCGATCAGCACGCGGCCGTTGCCGCGATAGAGCGGAATGGGCGAAGCGCGCCCGAGTTCGAAGCCGGAACGCCGCAGATCGGCGGCGATCTGCCGCACCATCTCGACGTTCGTCTGTTCGATCGAGAGCTTGTTGTACTCGTGCGCGAACGGCCGCAGATACACGACGCGCACGTTGCGCTCGCGCACGCCCAGCTCGTAGCGCGCGACGATGTCCGGCAGCGTGAGCTTATCGAGTCCGACTCTGCCAATCGCCTGAACGCGCACGGTGCGGCCCGGAATGAGGTTGGCCAGCGCGGCGTTTCCCTTTTGCACTTGGCTTTGATCGTACACTTCGATCTCGCCGAAGTTCATGTTCTTGCGCGCGTTGAAGACGCCGGCCGTATCCTGCAAATGATCGGGAAAGCCCAGCACTTGATTGCGCAGCCCGAAGAAAATAACCGTCGAGACCCATTTGCCCGCGTGCAAATCGGAGAACATCGAGGCGATTTGTCCGTCCTGCAGCCGCTCGTCGTTTTGAAAGCGCGGTACGACGAAGAATCCGAGCCTGCGAGCGAGGCGAATCTGATCGGCCGGAATCCCCAGGCCCATCGCGTTGAAGTAATCGATCTGCGTGCGGATGGCGATAACGTAAGGCGAGTGCAGAACGCAGCACGTCGATCCCCGAACGCTCGAAGTGCAGCGGCAGCTGTTGCAGGTAGCGCGCAAACGTCTGCCGGTCGTAGACCAGCAGGTAGACCGAGCCCTCGCGCACAGATCCGTTGCGTACCAGAGCCGCGAGCGTCGGCTGCGCCAACGGTGAAACGCGCGCCGTATTGAGCAGCGCGATGCCCGAAACGGCGTAGGCGTTTTTGCTGCTCGAACCGGTCAGCGAGCCGCCCAGCTCTTCGGTCAGCGCAAGCGAGGTAAGCCCGGCCCGGCGTAGCCGCAGGAGAAACGCGTTGGGGTTGTAGTTGTACGAGCGCGAGAGCGCGAGGAAGTCGTTGTAGTCCATCGCGATTTCGACCCGGCGCGTGTCCTGCTCGATCTTCACGCGGCTGATCGCTACGAAGAGCGAAGCGAGCAGCGCGATCGCGAGTATCACCGCAGCGTACCGCGTTCGCGAGTCGATACGATTCACGAGCCGTCCGATTCGAGCAAAAAACAGGAAGGCCCGCTAAGAGCGAGCCCTCACTGTCGTCGCGTATGCGGTTGCCCGCATACCGGGTGTGGGCGACGCTTTTTCGATTCGCTCAGGCCGCTGCCCACGATGCAGCACCGAGGCCGGAAATGGTTTGCCGGAAGTCGATAATAGCAAAAGTCTTTCAATCGCGCCAGATGGGCGCGCGTTTTTCTATGAACGCGCCGATGCCCTCGCGCGCGTCGTCGCTGCGGGCGTTCTGGGACATGACTTCCGCGGCGAAGGCGTATGCTCCGGCCTGATCCATCTCGATCTGTTGGTAGAAGGCGCTCTTGCCCAGCCGGACCGTGCTGCGTCCCGCCTGGGCGATCTTGCGTGCCAGATTTGCGGCCGCTTCGTGCAGCTGTTCGGCCGGAACGACGCGGTTAATCAACCCCCATTCGGCGGCGGTGCCGGCGTCGATGTAATCGCCGGTCAGGAGCATCTCCATGGCGCGCTTGCGGCCGATTGCACGCGTGAGTGCTACCATGGGCGTGCTGCAGAACAAGCCGATGCGCACGCCCGGCGTGGCGAACTTGGCCTGGGGGGCCGCCAGCGCCAGGTCGCACGTCGCCACGAGCTGGCACCCCGCCGCGGTTGCCACCGCAGCGACTTCGGCGATAACGGGCTGGGGGATGGCCTGAATGGTTTGCATGAGGTCGACGCAGACGGCGAAGATTTCGCGGTAGTCCCGCAGGGCACGCTCGGGGTCGTCCAAGGGTCCGCACTGCAGCTCGCGCAAGTCATGGCCGGCGCTGAACGCGGGGCCTTCGGCACGCAGAATCACGGCCCGTGCTCGCGGGTCGTCGCCCACGGCACGAAACGCGGCGATGAGTTCGCGCATTACCTCCAGCGAGAGGGCGTTGCGCTTGTCGGGGCGGTCCAGGGTAATGGTCGCGATGGCGCCGTCGTCTTCGTGCGCGACGCGAATGAATCGATGCTGGGCTGCTGTTTCCACGAAATCGTTCCTTGGAGCCGGGGCCGGAGGCAACGCCGCCGCACATGGTGGGCGATGACGGGCTCGAACCGCCGACATCCTCCTTGTAAGGGAGGCGCTCTCCCAGCTGAGCTAATCGCCCGTGACGTTATTTTATATGACGGATTCCCATAGCACTACACCCTTCATCAGCTCTTGACCCTTGTCCTGACCCTTGTCCCCTCCCACTGTGAAAGGGCCCAAAGAGCATGCCTAGTTTGCGGAGTATGTCTACTTTGGCCTCCATTGCTAAGCGTCGACGACCTTTTTTCGTTTGCACTCCCGAACGCGCTTCGCACCGAATCGTGCAGACAATTGGCGGCGACGCCGGCCTGACTCGCGGCCGTTTTAGCCTTCGGGCGCCTTACCAGACGTACTGCGGCAGCGGAATGCGCTGTCCACGGAGCGCGGCAAAGTCTTCACCGAAGCTTTGCCGCACGTTCACTACAGCCTTCACTATTGCAGCCGTGGGCATGGCATTTCCGCCGTCGTCTGGATATATCAGCATCAGGCCGGGATGCTCGTCGTTCGCTTCCGCGAGCGCGATGAAGTCGCCACAGTTCGCAGTGATCAGGATTCGATTCTCGCTAATTCCGCACGCGAAAACCATCGGATCGGTCGCGCCTTCACCAACAAGATCGATGCTTCGAGCCACATCATAGTTGCGCGCTTTTAGTTCGCTGACAAGCGCCTTGTGTGCGCAGCATTCATCCAGCAGCAGACGCACGTTGCGTGGCACCCATTCGCGCGCGGCGCCGCTCTTCCGCTGCTTCTTCCCTCAGCAAGGACTCATTCCGCACAGCATATTCAAGCGCTTCGGCAATGGCAGCGGAGGTAAGATCGAACTCGTCCGCCGTCTGATCGACGCTCCATCCATTCGCTCGCATCTGATCGATCACTTGTGACACCGTAAGACGGCGGCCCTTGAAATACAGTCGTCGCCTCCATGGATGGGGTAATTCAACGAGATGGCGGTATTGGTAGACGTCGCGACGCATCGCGCGGGTGAGGTCGGGTAGCGCATCTACAGCAGTCTCGTCTGTCGCGGGGTGGGCCGCGATTATGAAACCACGGTCGACGAGATCTATCGAGACGCCCAACGATCTGCAGCATCTGCCGCCCTGCATCGGATTCGTTTGTGCTGAATGCTTCCATCAATCGCGCGACTATATGCTCTTCCGTCGGACGAATCTCTATTTGCAGCCGACGGCGACGTCGGCGTTCCGCAAGCGCCCGCTCAGTGGTCGCATTCACCTCGACACGTAGTCGCTCGGTCACCTCTGAGGCGCTCTTTAGCAAAGAACGGACCTTTCCCAAAGCCTCCTCGTGGCGCTCGGAACTGTCTACCAGCGACTTGATCTCGGCGACTATCGCGACATCCGGATACTTTTGCTGCACCGTCCGCAAGTAGGCAACGAAGTCCACAGGGTGACTTGCGTAGGTTGCCGCCGCCTTCTCTAGCATTCGGACCGCTGCAGTTCTTCGGACATCGGCTTCTTCTTTGTCCATGGCTCCCATTGTACTCCAACGGTAGCCTCTAGAACATTAAAAGGTTCTTTGACGTCCGAACGGATTTAATAACCGGATTCTTTGGCTTGGGCCGCTGGCGGCCTACCCGCGGAACGGGAGTACCCCCGGCATGACCAAGGCAGCCCCTACTCGGTCTATATCCCCGATGGGTCTGGCCAAACCCACCTTTCAATCGGCGGCGAGGAAGCGGCTGACGTTGCCGATGCCGAGCACACCATCTTGGACCTCGATCGAACGGCAACCGTGCTGGCCGACGTGGAAGCGCTGGCTCGCCTCTTGTTGCGTGCGGAATCGGTTGTTTCGTCCCATATCGAAGGCTTTGTAGTCGACCCTCGTCGGCTGCTATTAGCCGACGCTGCGCGGCAACAAGGCAACGATTCAGGCGATGCAACCGCGGCCGAAGTGCTCGCAAATATTGATGCGATGGCTTATGCAATACAAGCGGGAAACAGGGGTAGTTCGATCACGCCTGCGCTCCTTCGCGAAACGCATCGACGTCTGCTCGAACCACCAATGCTCAAAGAGCACGGCGGACAGACCGCACGCAACAGAATTGGATCGGTGGCAGCAGTTACGATCCGTGCTCTGCATCCTTCGTTCCCCACCGTGGGAAATGGTCGATCCGCTTCTCGATGATCTATGCGCATTTTGCAACGATTCCTCGCTGCCGACGGTAGCGCAAGCCGCGATCGCGCATGCCCAGTTCGAAACGATCCACCCCTTCATCGACGGCAACGGGCGTGTTGGCCGCGCGCTTATTCACCTCATCTTCCGGCGCCGCAGACTCACAACATCGGTATCGCCACGAATCATTCCATCCAGATATTCAGTATCACAACGATCTTCAGTTTCGGGAATATGCCGACGTTGCTGGGCCGGTACGGCGCACTCCGAACAAAGAACCCATTCGGCAACGGCAATCCAGGAGTCTATCGACGACAATCTCATTGCCGAAGTCGTTTCATCGCTCAAAGTGGAGCACGAGCGTTGGGTATCCGTTTACCAATAGCGGCGCCGCACGCTTTAAGCTCGACAGCGTCCACCCGCTCTTTCTGAATCCCCAAGAAGGCATCGTTGACGCTTCTTTCTGCCGACGCGAAACGAGCGTTCAGGCCATTCGGGTCTACCTCCGAGCGGCGACATCACCAAAACTCCATTCATCGAGACGTACATAGTCGTGAAAATCGCAGCCTATGGCGGGACACACTACACTGGGTCGGACAATTCCGGCTGCAGAAACGCTGTGCCCGCGTAATGTCATTGAGTGTCCATTGCTGCAGGTCAGCGACGCCTTGAAGTATTTGATTGTGTTCGCATGGCACGGAGCCCAATGCATCGGCGGCGGGTCGGTCGTCATGGCTCCGAATCGCCGGATGACTGCCACCCGTCGATCGAACGTCGAACGGCTGGTGGGTCTGGGGCTCCTGCGTGCAGCAAACGGCGCAGAAAACCATTGTAGCGCCGCGCGCGCTACGTCAAGAAGTACCCTCATTCAACATCAGACGGCCTAGGATGTCCGCCCAAAGCGCGTCCATTACCTCGAAGTTCGCCGGCCGAGAACAGAACATGCAATTCTGAGCCTTCAGCCTCCTAATGCGTGTTTCTAAATGCGGCGGCATCCATGGGTCGGTGAAGAAGTAGTTGAATTGGAAATCACGACTCTCAAATCTCAACAACTCGACGACCATCAAGCACCCAGCAAGGGCTGAAACGAAAGCAAAGGGAGCTGAGAACCTGCTCCTGACCCGGAAGCTGCAATGCCATTTCGCTGCATAGGCTACGGAACAGACTATCGCATGCCGTACCAACGATGTCTTCGATGGTGAGGTGAGGATACTTGTTGAGGATCTTCTCAGCCATTTCAGCATCGATTCGGTCCTTGCGAACATCATCAACGGTTAAGCCCAGTGCGGCAGAAATTTCCAGCTCACGACTATCTTCGACCGGTGTGTGCTTATAGATACATCCAAGACACGCATACGGCGTAGGGTAGCGGTGAGAATGGACAATTATTTCCGAAGCATCGCTTGTAGAGGCGTCGATCACCTCAAGGGGATGCTCTTCCTGAATACGGCGACGAACCCGACGGCTGTCAGTTCCCACAAAGACCCGTCGCACCCGTTTCGGATCCCTACTCTCAACATAGTCTGAAAATCCCCAACATACGACATCAATTTCAGATTTTTGAAGTCGGCCTGCGCTCGTTGCGAAAGCTCCTCAGCCTTCTCGTTCCTTATGCTTTCATCCGTAAAATAAAGGCATCGGTTGGTATTGCCATCTGAGACTTTTTTGGGATCGACAACTGCGAGCGACCCATGCACGTCGATATGCCGCAAGGCCCGAAGAAATCCATTACCGACCGCTCCCGCCCCAGCGAGCGCAGCGTCCTCTAGAAATGGACGTTTCTGCAGCATATCGGCCGAAATACCAAGTTTCTTGAAGTCGACGCGGAATGGTGAGGGTTGTCCCATATGAATTCCCACCGCAGCCGAGACAACAACTCCTGCGACGTAACAAGACGCGATCGCAGCAAGTAACGGGTGGCACGGCTCTATCACAGATGGGCCTTCCCGCGATACTACAAGACCGTCGGCATCTAAAGATACAAAGAATCGTGTTTCGGATCGAGACGATGATTCGGAGCTAAACACGACCTCGACGTCGGCCCGACCATCAGTTACAACGGTCAACGTTCTTCCAATGATTTCAGTAAACTCATACGCTATTTCCGACGAGCCATCGGTCGTTATTGCTACCGTCGCTGCAAGACGAGTTGAAGCATCTTCCTCAGCAATTCCTAAGAGATGCGCGACCATCAGGCGGTTCTCGCGCTGCGCGTTCATGCCAAAACCTCGAAAAACGAATCACGATCGCTAGCAGGAATCGCTCTCCAATTATCTTCCTTCGTTAGCACAAAGAACGCACACTCATCTTTAAAAGACTGGGCGGTCAACGATAGTGCAAAATGAGGCGCGACAATCGAGAGGGCACCCTCGTGACGCACGATCGCTTCGCGATCGTCGGCCCGAGAGTGGAAAGCCTCTAGCGGATGCGAATGCACCTGCGCAACCAACGAGAGGTGTCCTTTGCGAAGGTGCTGCATCAGCGCTCGCATTGCCTCTTTCGGAATGTGAAAGAAATCAAACGCCGCCGTTTGTTGAGGCGAATAGGCCTGAACAATAAGACCGAGGTCGGTCGGGCTGTGCGCAAGCCAAAAAACCACGCGCTCCATTTCGGACCGCCCAGCTTCCTGCATCAGCTCAATCGTGCAATGCAGCACCGCGCGCGGGCAACGGAGTTTCAAATCCCTCTAAGCCATGCGCGACGAGCTTTTGAAAAATTCCGAGGATCGTCATATCGTCTTTGCCACGATAGTTCTCCCAGTCATCGGCGTGATGGTTCCCAACGGTCTCATACTCGCGAGATCCCGGCATGCAGATGAAAACGTCCCCTAAGTTCTTATTGAAAATGTTACCCGGCGGCACATTGCCCGTGTAAGGACTCCCGTCCGGATTTAGGAATGCAATCGACGGCGGTAATGCGTCCCACTCCTTACACGTGAAGCGGAGCCGCACGGGCGTCTTGTGCAAGATCGTGACGTCAAACACAGGCCACTCTCTTGCATTTACGACTACGCCCATTACTTTCGCTGCTGCCTCCGTGAGGTGACCTACGTCTTGCTCGAAGAGCGGGCGCGCGATCGCTTCACTAGCCACCGCCACCCTCGCCTTTGTGCCATTCCATGTCGACCACGCACTTCAAGTCTTCTTCTTGAACGTCTTGGCCGGGTTGACGTCCCGTTCGCCAACCGTAACGACCCAGCCATCGGTATTGGTAATCTTTTGCTCTTCCTTCACTAAATCGAGGAGAGCCTGAATCTTCTCGTTGGAATGGACCCGGCGATAGTCCTCATTGTTCGGATACAGCCCCTTCGGGGTAATTACTGAGACGCCGAGGACATGGGGTTCTTCAGACATGCTTTACTCCTTTACAGGGGTGGCGTTACAGGTAGTTGTGGCGACAAGCAAAGACCCGTTGAATCAGCCGGTCCATCACGCCGCACGCGGGCAACATCGTAAGCTTCCGTCAGCTTACAGTATAGCGAAAAAATTTTAGAGCGTCAACTGCGCGCTCTCCGGGTAGAGGGCGTCGAGCCGAATCCGAGCGACCACTGGATTTACATCGAATACGCCTGCTAACGTATTCACCGCGTCGTTGCGGCGGTCGCTTGCAACGGTCTTAACACCAAGCGAACCGCTCGAGTTCAACATCCGATCAAGCGCGAGATCCACGAGCCCGCGCGGTAATAGCAACGAGCTCATTGCAAGATTAGCCTGATGCTCCCACCATTTGCCGTCGTACTTGCCAGGCTTCCAGTTCGAAGACGCGTCCTCGCGACATAATAGCCGGTGACGATCATCGACGGCACCCTCAAACATTGACCGCGTCTCAGCGCCAAGCGCCAAGAGATAGGTGTGCAGAAGGCCGTGGCCAGATTCGTGCGCCAGTGTGGTACGGATTCGGCGTTCGGAACTCTGATAACCGTCATCGAGCGTCTTAGAAACGACCACGGCAACAACACCTTTCGGGCCAAACTCTGTAAAGCCGAGCAGGCCCTTGGGTAGATCATCGTAAGTGATGCTTACGTTAAACCGCTTTTCAACAAAGCGATCAATACGAATCCGGGACGGTGTTTCTGGATAGAGCCCAGCCTTATGGAGTTCATCCCAGCACATTTGCTCGATTTCATCAAGCGAGTAGTACGGCCGCTCCCTGAATGGCCCGTCGGCTATGCTACGTGTCCTCATGATTTCTTGCGACGTTTCTCAAGCCAGTTAATCACGGCTTCAGGATCGTCGTCCTCGAGAACTCTTCGAAGGAGAACGCCGTACGCGGGATTGATGGCAGCTCGACGTTGCAGATCCTTTATAGGCGGCCGTCGGTCGAACTGCTCAAGATCCTTGTCGGTCGTCCCTAACCGCTTCGCTAAATCCTTGAGCACCGGCGGTGAGGGGTGCCTTCGGCCAAGTTCTACGTCGGAAAGAAACGCTGCCGACGTGCCAATGACCCTAGCGAGTTCACGGAGCGAAATGTCCTTTTGCTCCCTTACTCCCGAATTCGCTCACCAAGAGTTTTCATGCTGTCCCGTAGGTTATGCAGCTTTCGAACTGCTGTCAACCGTTTGGCGACAATGAAAGGGGCCGGGAGGACGCGGGAGACGCATTTTTCGACCTCTGAGCGTCCGTCTCGCACCCCCGGAGATAACCTCATTGAGGCGACGTTCGCAAAGTACCGCAAAACGACAGCAGTGAGAGGACATTGCGGTACGCTCTATCCGACGTGGCAGACGCCGGCGATAGTTATCTTCGATAACTCAGTCCATCGGCCGTCGGAACGCGATTAAGTGGCGGCTCCGCGTTACGAGCGAGGACGCGTTCTTCATTCCAGAGACCCTCGATTAGGTCCCACAGTCCACGTAGTATCTCCCTCAAACTCGGAACTACTACTCATCCTTGTGATCGCGAGTCTGACGACCTGCGCAGAGGTCGATCGATTACGCTTCGAATCCCCAGAAGCGATCCAAAAAATTCTACGATTGCTTCGATGATGGTCTTCAACACATTTCCTCTTTTGCTGTACGTGTTTTGCTATGCGGCGCCTTCTGCGCCACTTTCTCGCTCGTCAGGTGCCGTAGGCATCGACGCAATCTTCGGAAAGAGCACGCCTAACTTGTCCAGAGCTTCGCGTTTGGCTTCGAGAGTGCTCTTTGTGTATACGGATTCGTTAACCGCCGTCGAGTGACCACATATTGCCGCCCGCGTCCCTACGTCGACCCCAAGTGCGGCGAGCAACGTATTGGTCGTGTGCCGAAGCTCGTATGGCACGGCTTCAGGCCTACCAACAGCCTCTGCGAGATCCTTCCACACGCGCCGACACCAGTTGTTGCCTCTGAGAAGACCGCCACGTTTATTCGGAAATAAGTAGTCATCAGGCCCGAGGCCGGCGGAACGGATGTAAGGCTCCAACATATCGATTAGCGGTTCAATCAGCGGTATCTCCCGCTCGGCTCGTTGTGTTTTGCCGCGCGGTTCGCCGGCGATCTCTGGCTTTTCAACCGGCCGCCCTTTCTCATCGCGGCGGACAAACGTACTAAGTTGCACGGTTTTCTTTAATAAGTTGCAGTCCCGGACACGAAGGCCGCTCATCTCGCTCCACGTCCGCACGCCGGTCATAACTAAGAAGGCGATGATAACCCGGTCCCGTCCGACGGCTTTGATGAGCAGATCCAGGACCTGATCGAGTGTGAAAGGCTGGCGCTTCTTTTGCGCTGCGTACTTCGGACGCTCCAAGTGTAGAACCGGATTGATCGCGCACAATTGACGCGCGACGGCATACTTGAACGCGCCCCTTAATTCATCAAAAACGCGCCGGACTACGTAGCTGTTCGGATGCTTGTTACAGAGCGACCGAAAATGCTCGCCTAAGACGGCCCAGTTCATACACAGGGCACCGATGGTCAGGCGACCGAGTTGAGGCCGAATCAACCGCTCGAAGCGGCTTTCGGTATCGGCGACTTTACGTTGATCGATCTTCTTGTTTGAACGCTTCTCATCAATGTAGCGATCGAGCAGGTCATTTAGCGTGATACGCTCAGGAGCAAACTCGTAGAGACGCTCCAAGCGCTTCCGTTCCGCCTTCAGTTCCGTGATGGTACGTCCGTAAGCCGACACCTGTTTTGAGCCGGTCTGGCGTTACAACATAGAATCGCCACTCGATTCGGCCACCGCTTTTCCGGCGCATACCTTTTTGCCACCACGAAGGCAAACTGCTCGCGCTCACGCGGTTTTCCTCGAGTGCCGCCGGCCACCATAACACGTCCACGCGTCCACTGGCGATGTATTCGTCCAAGTCCTCTTTTAGAAACCAACGAACGCCTGCGGCTTCGTGGTACGCGAGTTTCCTCAACGCACACAGCTTGTAGATCGTGCGTTTTGAACAGCCGAGGTAGACTCCAGCCTCATCGATGTCCAGAAACTTGCGTTCCGGAATGCTCCGCGTCGATTGGACCGCGGCTGCAGCTTCGATTCCTGGATCGCTCGATTCGCAGAAGAGCGCGTCATCCAAAGTACGCGGTTTAACAACGTCTGGCGCTTGCGTGAACTCCGCTTGAAGGTTTGCTTTTTTAGTTTCCATGGTTTCTCAGGCATGGCGCCGCGAGCGCCAACGCTCGCGTTTGGTTTGGCAGTTGCGTCGACTCAAGTGAAAAGCCGGGCAGCCGCGGCTGCTCGGAGTTAGTGACCGGCGACGAACTGCATGAAGTCACATCGTCGATGAGAAACGAGGCGTCGCTCAGATAGATGTCGTATGGCGCGCCAGGTCTGCCGTTATCGAGCAAGTAGAGCATCGGTTCTTTCAGATCGTTTTGAAGTGCAGGTGGAACCCGTCTTGATTCGTGACTCCGGATGAAACCGGGCTCATTGCGCTCCCCCAACGAAAACGCCAAATCGAGGAAGTGCCAGTACGCTGCATGGACATCAACCAGGATTGTGCGGCATGTCGGCCGGCTCCGGAAACAGACCCGAACCTTAAGTTTAAAACCGCGGCTTCGTACGCTGTGCTTGTCGTTCATTGTGGACCGAGTATCGGCACAAGTTTGGAGTCGCCGTGTGCCGTGTCGGAATCCGCGGAGGTGCCCGGCTGCGACCCAGCGGTAATGCGGTATTTCTTTGGCTTGTTCGTGCTCAAATGCCGTAACGGACGTTGCTAGTCAAACAGGCCCGCTTCGTCAGGTGCAACGGCCTCAATGAGCCCGTAGAACGCAAAACGACAGCCGTCGTTGGTGACGAGTTCGATGTGCCGGCGATCGACTCGGGCCAAGACGATAGTTTTGCCGGCAATCTTCTGTATTTCGATAGCCGAGCGCCGAAGTGCGGCGTCGCGCTCAAAGTCGTAGGATGCCTGGCGGATCAGGTGCTCTGACCGCGAGCCGGTTCCAGGTTCAAGGGATTCGTCCAATTCAGCACCTCCTGTAGTAGGACTATAGCGCGACGGTCCGCCGCATAAAACTGCGGGCGGACCCTCGCGCTACGGTACTAACGTGCTCCGTTTGGAACGCTGAGTTAGGAGCGAGCTCCACACAGCACTAGCGCCGACATCCGAGTTGCCGGTCTCGACATGATAAGCGATGTGCCATCGCGGCCGCGACAGGTGCCCGCGATGCCTTTACCGGCCCGTTGCGGTCGCCGCGGAATTTCCGAACTATTGGCCCAGTCGCCAACGCGCTGCGCCCATACCCTTACTACTTCTTGATGACCGCATCAAGTGCAGCGCAGTAAAGCTCCTCTACGCGCGCTGTTACCGACTGGGGAATCTGATGCGCCAGAGCCAACCGTAGTTCGCGCATTTCGTTCACGAGGTGCTCGGCCGGAATCAGGCGGTCCGCCAGCAGTAGCGACCGCGCATATTTAGCCCGGTTAAACCCCTGCGGTGCGGCTTTCCGCCGTCGTTCGAACCGTTGGTTTTCTGCTGCGCTGAGGCGCACATCGATTCTCGCTCCCTTTTTCATAGCGCGAGTATCGGCTGAGGTCCAACTTTGCCGCCAATCCTTCCTGTCTTTCTTTTGTACGTCCGGGCGCCGCCCATCGGGCTGAAACGCGGTTTGCCGCCATTTCGTCTATCTCGACTAGCTAAATCGAGGAAACGAGGACGAACGTTTCTGGTCTCTGAGAACCCAAAAGCACGGCCTCAGTTTGAGCGCGCGAGAGGAGACGCTTTGCGCGCGTCTTCCACAACTTTTCGCGGATTTTCACGAGTGGTTTGGCGAGGCTTTTTTTGCCGTTAATACCGCCTGAAAAACAATTCTCGCGAAGAGGGCCGCAAGGAGCACCTATAGCGCGAGTTCGCAGAGGCGTAGTCGTAGAGACTTGTCCCGCCTGGCGGCACGGCCTCGATCAAGCCGTAGAACGACACGTAAGGCCGTCGCCCGACACGAGTTCCATGTGCCGGTTATTCACCTGCGCTGAGACGATACTTTTGCCCGTTAGATCGTCTAGTGAAGTCTTCCACTCTCCAATTCGCTTTGCCGTTTCAAATCCTAGCATGGTCGAGCGATGAGCAGCTCAGCGGCCGATCTCACTGGGGTATTGCCGGTTTCCGTCAACTTGTTGCCCTCCTGGAGCGTGCGTCATTGTATCGGCCGTGGTAGCGCGGCGGTCCGCCGCATAAAACTGCGGACGGACCGACGCGCGGTGCGGAACCCTAGCGCGCAGGGAAAAGAAACACACGGCGCGCTTTCTAAGCTGCGATAGGTTCGTGGAAAGTAAAATTACGGACACGCGGGTCGCGAAAGTTGGCAGGGCTCACACGAGCAATGCGCACGCATTTACGAGCCCTTCTACGGCAGAGCTTCGGTTCGAAGCCATATCATTACACCTCGACTTCATTTCCCGTACTAAGGTCTGCTCGAACGCGCGCTAAGCGTACTCCGCCGTCGTTCAGACCGCGGCGCTCCAACGCTGCGCGCCCCTCTTCCTCGGACTCCGTGTAGCATATGACGGTTGTTCCGCCGGAACGGGTAACGACGGCCCATGCCTCACGGCGTTCAGGCGCCCACCATATCGGCATTCTTACGAAGTGAATAGGCTTTGATGAAGTCTTCGATAGCCTCATCACTGTAGTATAGGTCGAGCGCAGACCAGATTAAACGCTCCTCCGTCTCGACACAATACTGGACGAGGCCGTTTTGATTAGTTGTCTTGAAGGCGTAAAGTCCTGGCTCAATCTCGATCCCGTCAAACGGCCCAAGAACCCAGTCGAGTAAGGCAGCCTCGCCTTCCGTCATTTCGTAGTCCATGTGCCCGAGTATCGGCAACAACCCCGCCGTATGCCATCTGCTACCCGCTTCTGCCTTCGCGCTTGTCAAACTCCGCGGCACACTCTGCGTGACAAAGCCGATAGTGTTCCGTCTTCCCGTCGCGCGACACGATCACGAGATCATCATGCTGTCGACTTTCGCCCCACGCCATTTCTCTTACAGCAATGGCGATGTGTCGCTTACGTGCGACGTCAGAGTCCGCGCGCACATAAATCAGGCCGTAGAAAAACTGGATGCCGCGTTTCGAGCGCCGCTGCGGATGGTTGCGGTAGTCGTTCACCAAACCCGCGTCGTTTGTGATGATCAGGCATTTTTTATTGATTGCGAAGTCAATAACGTCGCGATCGGGCTTTCCCTTGAGGTCCACGTCCTTCGCCAAATATACATGGTCACGCGGGCCGAATACTCCGGCAATATCTTCAGACAGGTGCTCATCTAGCAGCACGCGCTTTCTCACTGTGTTTGCCCACAGCTTAGTACTGAACATCAGCAACTAGCGTTCCGTTAAATTGGTTGGGCGAAAGCAACGCAACTAGGAAGCGAAGCACCCGGCCGCTCGAGGCGACCCGTTTGTAGGCCGCCATTTCTTCACGCAACTTTCGTGCGCTTGACGTGGCTTGTTGAGGCTGCGAATGACCGCCAATGCGGGACGTGTGCAGTCATTAAAGCGCGGAACACTCTTCCATGGTTACGCATTCGGAGATGAAGGAGCTCCGTGCACAATTACGATGTCCTGAAGCGACTCAGTGAGGTTGGCGAGATCCCGGGCGAGTGTGATCGTTCCTGCCGGAGAACATGATCCCCATTTTCTAGTCATGCGTTGAATTCGTAAGACTCGCGGCGTAAGGCCCAGTTTCTCACTCCAATGCACAACGCGGCGCCGAAGGCGCAGAAGTGCCTGCCGCTCAGATTGCTTCACATACCTAATTCGCGACGAGTCGAACAAATGACAAGAGAACGATCGCAATGTTCTTTACGCTATCGCGAGCGCCGACATTGCACGCTCCACGATGCGCTTAAGGTCGGCGGCCGAAAGTGCAAGGAGCGGCCGATATAACCCTGTTCGTAAGAGACGCTGTTCGTCGGCGTTCACTGCGGCGTTGGGATAGCGTTCCAGCAGTGCCTGAGCCTCGCGCGCGACTTGCATGGGGTCGATTCCAGCCGCGGAGAGAGACACATCGTCTCGCAACGACCAGAACACGCCGAACGCCCGGGGCGACAGTCCGCTTTCCGAGCCGCTCTTTCTGCATCCGCTTTCTGCGTGGTGAGCCGTTCCAGCTCGCTCCATCGCGGCCTTGGCGCTCGTAGTCCGTCCGATCATCATTCTTGAGAATCCGTTCGGCGCGGTCTTTGAGAGACTGGAGCACGGCGCGACTGCGCCGGATGCTCCTCAATCTCGTTTTGCAAGCCTCTCACAAGATTGACGACCTTACCTTCGTCTGAACCGGTCTCGCGCCGAAGACATTCAAAGTTGCGGTATCGAAGGTAACGCTCTTACTGAATCGCTCCAGACCTTGCGTGCTCGGCGCTCTCCTCGATCAGTTTGCGCGTCTTGTGAGCGAAATCGGCCGTAAAGCCGACTTTCGTCGACTATGCGTTTCGCACCGCGGCATAGAGTTTCGCTAGCCGCTTGTACGTCTCGGAATGTGGTCGCGCAGCTCCGGCGAAGGAGACAAAATCTCGCACAGATCCTTCGATCTCCTTGTACGCTCGAAAAACGTCTTTCGAGCTTCTGGATCTCGGAAGCGGCCCATACACAAGCTTTTCCAGCCGCTCGTCCGTCGCGCTTCCGCCATCGCCGATTTCAAGTATGTTTCGCTTTGCCACGCGATCTTCTTGAGGAACTCCGCCATGCAGCAGGTCGAGACCTTCAATAACGCCACTTACGTCCGAAGAGTCGAATTGCAATGCCTTCTTCAGTTCGCGCAGTACGCCGACAAAATCCACTACCAGCCCAACCTTCTTCGCTCGCCGCATCGTCCTCGTAAGGCCGGTTGACGCGCGCGATCGCCTGGAACAACACGTGGTCGCGCATTGGCTTGTCCAGATACAGGCAATAGAGCAGCGGCGCATCATAGCCAGTGAACAGCTTGTCAGTGACGATCAGCAATCTTCGGATCTTCGATCTGGCTTCTTGAAAAGGACGCCGAATGTTCGTCTTCCTGGCCCCGTTCGGAAAGCTGCATATTTGGCAACAAGCGGACGATCGATCATGTCGGCGGCATTCTGTGAGTATATAGGCACGACCATTCGGTGGAAGCAACTTGTCCAATTCGCGCTTATACTTCGCGCAAGCTTCGCGATTGACCGCAACGACGAACGCCTTATATCCCAATGGAAGCACATTTTGCTTGAAGTGCTCCGCGATAAAGCTTCGCCACATTCTCGCATTCGGCTCATCCGCCTTCAAGAAGGTCCGAAGGGCAACCGCACTCTCAAGCACGCTGTTTAACTCCTCAACGTCAGTGACCCCTTCGTACCAGCCAGCTCGAAGAATTCCTTATCCAGCTCGCTCCACTGGGACCGTCATCTCACTCGGCGCCAGCATGTGCCTTATCGGCACGGTCGTTTCGTCCTCGATGGTTTCCTGCAATCGAATATTTGTCGAGATAGCCGTCTGCATCGTCCGCCCCGAAAATCTTGAACGTTCCTTCGACCTTGCGCTGTCCTCGGGCAATTGGGGTTCCAGTGAAGCCAATGATTGTGCGAGTTTGGAAGCGGCCGCCATAAGGTAGGTGCCCAGTTCCTTGCGACCGAGCGGTGCGCCTCGTCGATGAAGACAAACATGTTGTCTCGCTCCGAGCTCTGCTTTGCGGACCTCTTCAAACTTGTGAATCATCGAAATGATTAAGGCCGCGGAAGTCCGCGATCGAGTAGTCGCTTGAAGATCCGCCTTGCTCGTCGGCACGCTCGACTGGCAATGTCCAGCTGCTGCATCTCACCAAGCAGACGGTCCACCCATCCCTTCAACTGCCCTTCGAGCTCGGTCCGGTCCACGACGACGATCACTGTCGCATTGGCGAATCGTCTCTTATCTTCAAGTAACGAGCCGCGCCGCGGTGAGCAGCGTGAAAGTCTTCCCTGACCCTTGCGTGTGCCACATCGAGGCCGCGCCTTTTCGCCGGTCGGCACAACGATCGATGACTCGCGTCGATCTGCACGGCGCTGGTGCTGGCGAAGTACGGACTTGCGGAGTTCGTCGTCCTCAACATAGAACAATATCCATTGCTGCAGAGTCCGTAAGAAGCTCTGTTCGCTCGAAAAATGACTGCACTGCAAAGCGATAAGTTTCATCCGGCGCTCTCCTTCCATCGCGTCATCCCGCGTCGCGTGGCATTCCAGGTCACGCCGTACCAGTAATCCAGCAGATGGGTTACATTGAATATCTGCGGCAGCGGCCATTAGTTCTGGTGTTTCCTTCTCGTATCGGCCGGAGTTGCACGATACCTCTATCGATCGCATCGCCGTCCTTCGGATTCTTGTGCTCCACGATGCACGACAGGTATGCCGTTGATCAGCGAACATTACATCCGCACGATTGCCCTTACGCGCTGGAGGCTTGATTTTCCATTCCCATGTAACGTGAAAGCATGTTTGCATCCGTGCCGATCGAAATCGATGAGCTTTCACGGGTCGATGGCGCTTCTCTTCCTCGTCGTACCAGCTCCGCTCGCCGCGGAGCCACTGAAGCATCTCACGGTTTCCCTCGATACTCGGCCGCAGTGCTTCGAGTTTCTCGACAATTTGCCGAAGCGAGTCATTGTTGAGCCAAGGGTTGAATTCACGCAGTTTCGCCGAGAGATCATCTCGAAAGAACATCGCGTCTTCGGCACCACGCTTTGCCTTTGCGTCATCTGGCGTGAGTCGCGTCCAGCCAATCTCCGCGACGTGCGCGACCATAGGAAATTGGACGGTGCGCGCTTCCGTAATGGAGAGCTCGCTCATACCGCCGCCACTTCTTCTCGCTGTTCTCCGCTCTCATGCGCTTCAACGTCTATGTCGGAAACGTCGATATCACCCGTCATCATGCCATTAAGCAGCGCGTTGAATAGTTTATCGAGCACCGCCTTCCTGCGCACGTGTAACTCAATCTTTCGGTCGATGGATTCGAGAATCTCAACAATTTCCAATTGTTCGTTCTGATCTTTGGGGAAAGCCATCGGAAGATCACGAACGATGTCGAGGTTCAGATTTTGCTGCTGTCCCCCGTGTGCGAGCCTTCTAATATCCACGTATCGGTATGCAAGAAAATGGAAGAGATACTTAGGTTCGACGGCCGCGTCCAGGGGTATCATTGCCGCGCATGCTTGGTTGCATGCCGCCTCGATCCCTAGGATTGCAACCTTGCCACGGGTTACGCCCTGCCCATACATCGCCATCAGAATCGTTCCATACGGCAGCATCTTTGCAGCCGATTCCTGAAGGCCCAGATCTGTGATGAATTCTTCCGTCGAGCAAATTAGGCCGTAGTCAATCTCAGTCGTCTTCACCCACGGGATGGTTCCCGCGTTCCAGTATTTCGGATTATTCCGTGATGGCGTACCACCAGAAACAACCTAAAATGGTCACCAATGGTCGCTAATTGCCAACTCTCGGGTATTCGGCCGACCTCAGTTTCCTTTTGCGGCTCGCCTCGCAATCCGCGTCCAAACAACTCCTGCCTCTTCGCCGTTTTCAGGGCAGACGCCAGAGCCGGGACTGTTCCTCAAGTTCGACGCTTCGCTGCACCGTGGTCAGGGCACGAGCGATGGAGCGCTGATCTTCGTAATCGACTGCCGGAATGCGAATTTCGCGAAATCGCTGTCCTATAAGACTGGCCTGGGCAACGTCGTGCTCTTGCAAGCATTCGAGATCTGCCGCATGCCCAATGATGCAGCACTGCAAAGTCAGGTAACCCGGATCAAGATTATCGCACTGAACCCGGATTCTCGTCATGTGGTTTGAAAATACGAATGGCCTCGCAATTGTCCACAGCGCGCATTTGCCAACCAACTCCTTCGTGTTTGTGTTGTTGAATAGAATGTCATTGTCACGCAGCTGTGGCCGCCCATCCGACGCGTCTTTCGGAACGTATTTGATTTGGCTGAGATCAATTCGACCGCTAATCTTTACATTGTAGGGGCGCATCTGTGCGACGCCAGCGTGGCATTGCCTGTGATCTCCAAACGGAAAGCCCGTTACAGCCTCCACCTGGCCACTGTCAATGAGCGTGCCAAGCGTAACGAAGCCTCGTTCAACCACTATTCGGTCCTAACGCTGACAGCATGGATAAAAGAGCCCGATCTTGCTTCTCGGTTTTTTGGAGAGTCTGACAACTCAACAAGAAGTTGCTCAACAGTCGTCGCTGCGTCCTGGGTTTCAGGTTCGACCCACCTGCTAGGGCTGAGATTGTAGTCGGTCAATTCGGCTTGTTCTCGCGTGATAACCGCGAGCTGGCCGACTATTTGTTCCCCTTTGATGAATGCAGCGGCGAGCGACTCAACCACATCGTCAGATAAGTAGTTTTTTGGCCTACCCTTTTCGAATCTTTCGCTCGCGTTGACGAGAACGATTTTGCCGCTGCGATCTGTGGTCTTTTGTTTGTTGAGAACGACGATGACACCGGCGGCGGTCGTGTTGTAGAATAAATTGTCTGGCAAGAGGATTACACCATCCATCAAGATCGTGCTCGACGAACCATTGGCGAATGGTGCGTTCCCTATCCTCATTCTTTTCCGCTGCCGCGACTGACAGCGCCGGTGTCAAGCACGACAGCAGCACGGCCGGAATCCTTCAGTGCACGACAGTGTGTTGCAGCCATGCCCAATCACCCTTGCCGGTGGTCATACCGCCCGCTGTTCGGAAACGTTCAAACGGATCATTCTCGTAAACGTCCGATCAAACGGCTGATTCCACATGGGATTGGCGACGACGATGTCGAACTTTTGATCGATCCCGTGTCGCCTTCTCGGAATTTCGGATTATGCATCGAATCGCCGCGAGCATTTCGACCTCCATGTCGTGGATGATCTTATTCATGCAGGCGATGGCGTAGCTGAATCGGTGAAGTTCCTGGCCATAGAGCTTGAACGGGACTTTGGCAAACAGGATCGAGTTCGCGCGCAACCAGCTGCAACTTAATCAACAATCCGCGGAACCGCAGGCGTAGTCGTGACATTCTTCGCCGGGCCGCGGCCGCATGATCTCTGCGATGAGAAATCCCACCTTGGTTGGCGTGAAAAACTCGCCGGCACTTTGTCCCTGGCCTTCGGCGAATTTCCGCAGAAGATATTCATACGATCGGCCCAGGAAATCCGGCTCAACATCGTGCAAGCCGAGTCGATAGCGCGGGTCAGAGTAGGTCTTCGACGATGCCCGCAGATTCGCGGGATTGATATCGCGTTCGCCGTTGCGGTCTCGTGTAATCTACAATGTCGATGACGCCGGAGAGAGATGGATTCTGCTTGCGACTGCCCGGATGGCTTTCGTCAGTTGCTCGCCGATGATCTGGGCTCTTTGTCCTTCCGGCCATTTGAATGGCTGACGCCCACTGATTACGCCCAACGTGCTACCGGACGGAAGATAAAATCGCACCAACGAGTGATCTGCTTCAGCATTTGCAAGCGCGTTCCACGCTCGCCGAATTGGTCGGCGAGGCGCGCGATCTCATCGTCAAAAACGTCGGAGAGTCGCTTGAGGAACAAAAGAGGCAACAGGATAATCCTTGAACTTCGGCGCATCTTTCTCGCCGCGAATAGAACAAGCCGCGTCCCACAGCATTTGCTCCATCGTTCGGGTGGTAGTTGGTTGGACTGAGCCGCGACGTTTTGTCGGCGCGTCCCCGTTTGGCCGTATCAGATCTGCCGTGCCTACATCCGCCAAGCCGACCTCGTGAGTCTAATGCGTCGAGGCGGGCGCGAATAGGCCCGCGGGGCATCGATAGGCTGCCCTCCCAGCGATTGACGGAAGCAAAAGAAACGCCCAGTAAGTCAGCGAGCTGCTCCTGGGTAAGTCCCATGCGTTCTCGTATTCCAGAGACGAGCTTTTGATGTAACATTGTTTGACATTATTTGTGGGAATGTTATACTATATTCGCTCACCACACAAGACCGAAGAGCCGAAGAGGGCACGCTGGCGCTTGCTCCCTCCTTAGCGAGGTGTTTAACGTGGAGCTCGACAGATATCAGGACGCCGCTGCGGCAACGGACGTCATTCGAGGCGACGAGGAGCGCGGCCGGGTTGTGGCACTCCTGGGTCTTGCCGGCGAGTCAGCCGAATTACTCAGCGCATATAAGAAATTTCTGCGCGACGCAGACCCCTTTGCTCTTCAGCCGGAACGGGTGGCCGAAGAGGCTGGCGATAGCCTTTGGTATCTCGCCGCCACCGCGACCCGATTTGGGCTACGCCTAGAAGATATTGCGCAGTCCAACCTGGCGAAGGTTCGGCAGCGCTTTCATCTCGCACAGCCATCGCAACAACCATTCTTTGACGAGGCCTTTCCAGAGCGAGAGCGGCTGCCACGGCGCTTCGTCGTCGAATTTCGTCCGGTGGACACCGAACGCGGCCCCACGGTGCATCTTTACAGCGGCGGGCGCCGGCTCGGCAGCCCACTGCGTGACAACAGCTGATGTTGAGGACGGATATCGCTTCCATGATGCGTTTCACCTCAGCTACGCTGCTTATCTGGGTTGGTCACCGGTCACGAGATTCTTCTTCAATGCCAAACGAAAGTCGGATAGAAGCGTCGATGAGATCGAGGACGGCGGTCGCGCGATTGCGATCGAGGAGGGCATAGCAGCATATTTATTCGGTGAAGCGCAAGATCGCGCATTGTTCGAGGGCACTACCACCGTTGGCTATTCCGTGCTGAATGCTGTACGGAAAATGGCCTCGCCATTTGAAGTTCGCATCAGAACTGAACGCGACTGGCAAAGCGCAATTTTGGGCGGCTACATGGCTTTTCGAAAATTAAGGCAGCATAACGGCGGAAAGGTCGGCGTTGATCTGGCGAAGCGCACCATAGAATTCGTGGAAAACCTAGAGCTGTGGCCCGACTAATCGTTGGACGAACCTGCCTCGCCGCATGGATGTCCGCGGTAAACGTGCTTCTTGAGGACAACGAAATTGAAAATTGCGTAATCGATATTGAGCGGCCTCTGCCACTCGATGAAGGTTGGCTTGAACGGTACGATCCGAGGCGTGTTGATTCAAACGTAAAACGCAGTTGCAAGGATGTCGCTAACACGATATTCCCCAAGAAAGATTTCGAGACGACGCGTAACCGTTATGACTTCTATGCACGTTACCTATCAGCGTTTGAGCGGGGCCGGCGTTGGCATCGAAATCGAAGTACCTGGGGCACTTACTTTTCCAGAATGATATGCTTTGGCACGAATCGCGTAAATCGATTAGAGCAAATCATACATGCGCTGAACTCTTGGCAGGGCACGCACCGTGCAGCGTTCAATTTACATCTTTCAGCACAGGACATCGATAGCCTGAGGCCATTGGCGAGTCCGTGCCTCCAATACATCCAGTTCGCGGAGTCGCCGCAGCGAGCATTGAGCATGACGGTGATTGTTAGAAACCACGATTACTTTCAGAAGGGCCTCGGCAATTTCGTAGGTGCGGCGCGACTTCTCCAGTTCATGTGTGATAGCACTGGGAGAGAGCCCGGCCGCCTGACCTTCCATTCAGTACACGCGTACTTGAACGCATCGAAAACCGCTGTTCGCCAGTTGCTTAAATGATCTCGAAACGACTCAGTGAGGCCGCATTCGCCGACTTATGTACGCGAGTTTCAGACTTGTCGCCTTTGCCCTCGTATGGAGGGACGCACGCGTGTCCTGAGTCCTGCAAACGGTTCACTCAAGCCTCTTGCACTTTTCATTGGCGAAGCGCCGGGACGTCTCGGTGCTGACCATAGTGCGATACCGTTCCATGGGGACGTGGCGGGAAATAATTTTGAGGCTCTGTTAGCAGAGGCAGGAATAGACCGAAACCGCGTATTTGTCACCAACGCGGTTCTTTGCAATCCCCGTGACGAGAATGGAAATAACAGCACACCCGTACAGTCTGAAATAAAGAACTGTTCCAACCATCTCATATCACAAATCGACCTGCTTTCGCCCAGCGTAGTGGTCACATTAGGGGCAAAGGCTCTAGCGGCTGTCTCGATCATCGAAGAGCATAACATGCAGTTGAGCAGTGACGTTGGCACGCCGAAGGAGTGGTACGGTCGCCGTCTCGTAGCACTTTATCACCCCGGCCAACGCGCAATGCTTCGGCGACCATATCCGGTGCAGGTCGACGACTATCGAAAAATTGCCACTTTAATACGCGCTTTACCGTGCTACGTCGTGCAGCCGATTGAACTGGCTCGACGCATTCTGCTGCATGCGCGCGCACCGCTCTCGTATTTTGCTCTTCACAAACTTTTTTATCTTGCAGAAGTGCGATTCCATGAGATGAACGGCTACCGGCTAACAAATGCTTACATTATCCGCCAGAATAACGGTCCATATGTGACAGACATTCATTTTTCCAAACTTCAAAAATTCGTCGCCGGCGTGAGGCTTTACCGCCGCAATTCCGATCTGCTTGTCGCGCTTGGCGCAGCGAATAGCAATCTGCAGGTTTCGCTCTGGCCTGGAAGTGGCGATCCGGAATCGTTGAATGGCTTCCTACCGGATACAGTGGATTACTTCGTGCGCGACCTAATAAAAAGGTATGGCTCGTTAAGCGACAGCGACCTAAAGGTAAAAGCCTATCTGACACGGCCAATGAAGCGAATATTGCGGGAGGAGGCGGCCAAAGGGCGCTCGCTAAATCGACCTATATTTATCGCGTAGCGGCGCAAGCCGGGCAGGCGAAGTTTATTTGTCAAAATAATGAATACGTGCTCGGCGGCTTCTAGCCACTGCTTTCGCTTTTCTTGCGGCCATATCGATGCCGCCGCGGGAATCGTTTTTGACGAGAGCCACGATCAAAGCCACTCATTTTTGACCCTCGTTTTGACCCTTGTCGGTCATGCATTTCGGTGCATTTTCGATCACTAAACGGCACTCACGGACGCAAAAAAGCACCCATTTCACGAGGAAACGGCGCTTTCTCAAGGCGGCCAAAATAGCGAAAGCCTATTTGTAAGGGAGGCGCTCTCCCAGCGGGTGTAATATACTTGACTAACCCGACTTTTGTCGCTACCATTTGTGCGCCGTGACAGGGCCAGACGTGGTACGATCCCCGCATGAAAAAGGACGAGCCGCTTCGCCTCATGCCACTGGAACAGTTCAAGGAGCTAGTGGCGCGGATCGCACGGCTACCCAAAAGACGCCACCTCGAAAGATAAGCCCATGCCGCCGCCTAGGCGTGGTCGCCCATAGCGCCGTCCGCAAAAAACAATTTAATGCCTTAGCTTTTACCACGAACACGGGTTCGTTGGCTTTATTTGCCAATGGGGGTTGCAACCGGGCACCCAGTGGCGCTACCCTGTATGTGCAAACGCCACCCCGCCCTGATAAGATGAGGTGGCGCAAGCGGACTGGGCGGAGGTTCTTCTCGGGCTTTTGTCGTGCTCAGTAGAGCCTCCGCGCATGATCCTAGCACTAACTCCAAACGCTAAGGAAGATTGGATCATGTTAGACGAGCGCAAGACCCGTGAGATTCGTCAAGCCGCGCTAGACGACATTCACAAATACGATGATCTACGTGCAAACGCCATTGAGATCGTTACGGCCTGTGATAAGCGCCTTAATTTACTTGGCGCGAACGTAAACGCGATCCCGCTTCTAAGCGCCGAGGGCCTTATGCAAGCGAAGAACACAACGAACGGGCGTTCGATTAAATCCTGCGTCTTATCGGTTCTAAATGAAGCGCACGAACCGATGAGAGCGCGTGAGGTATGGGAATTGTGTCGCCGGATGGGCGCGCAGACCTCTTCCGCTAACCCTCGCCGGCTCACAGATACGGTGCTTGCCGCTCTTGTGTCGAAGGGCCAGGCGGTTAAGGTCGCGCCAGGGCTATACAGCGCGAAACAAAAGGCCCACGCGCAAACGTGAGCCTTCCGGTAAAACGAGAGAGGAGGTGATGGACCCGGTGTTACCCCACTACCACGCGGCGCTGTGCGTCGAATCCAAAACAAGCTCGCTCGGCCCCGCTTCGGCGGGGCCTTCTCTTTATGTCACGCCTACGGCTTTTCCGTCAAGGCTTTGTACGTCAGCCGTTTTCAATCGGCGCCTTTTGCCGCTTTGGCGAAGCGTGGGCCGTCCGTGTTCTTGCGCTCGTCAAACCGAAATACTTGCTCCGCCAGATAACGGTCCAAATGGCGCGGGTTGACGTGCGTGTACGTCCCGCCGATGGTCCGCTTTAGCACGGCCCAGAACGCCTCGATATTGTTCGTATGTACGTTGCCGCGAACGTATTCCAAAGCTCGTGATTGACCATCGAGTGTTTCAAGAAGTACTCGTCAATATGCCTGTAAACCATCGCTGAATCGGTGTACACCGTCGCGTCTTGGTCGATGCTCTTTCGCAGCTTCGGCAGAAGCGTTTTCTTCTGAGTGCTGGGCACCGTCCATGCACGAACGCGGCCACCGCGCTGCACCATTCCAAGCACGGCGGTTTTGGATTGCCAATGGTCGATAGGGCCAGACTTGCCAGCGGCACGTCGTACTTTAAGCGGCTTGTTTTCCCATTTGCCGCCGATGTACGATTCATCGACTTCGATAACACCGCGCAGCGGCTCGAACTCGTCGGCCTGCATGGCTTCGCGGATACGGTGCAGCATGAACCACGCCGTCTTTTGCGTGACCTTCAATGCGCGGGCGATCTCGTAAGACGAAATGCCGTTACGGTTGCTCGCGATTAACCAAAAAGCGGGGAGCCATTTGTCGAGGCCAATCGGCGAATCTTCAAAGATGGTCCCGACCTTAGCCGTAAACTGACGTTTGCAGTCGTTGCACTTCCAGCGCCGATACTTGGCAAGGTACGTGACTAACGCGGAGCCGCAGTCATAGCGCGGGCAAGCGACACCATTCGGCCAACGGAGCTGCACGAAGAAGTCGTGCGCGACCTGTGGATCGGCAAATTGGCGCACGGCCTGCAGCATGGTCTGAGGGATCGCTTGCTCTGCCATACTCCAAGCATACTATTCCGCAGTGGGTTTGTCAAGTATATTACGCCCGGGTGACTCGCAAAGTTGCTTAGATGGGGATGGACTCGTGGTTTACTTGGACATACGTGAGGGCCTAATAGACGCCTCGCAGTAAGTCAATGGCCTCGCTATTCGCGGGCGCGTCCATTCGCGTGTGTACTCTGAGCCAACACGCATGCGTTAGTTACGCACCCGCAGTATAAGCTGCAGCGTTTCAAATTGCAAGCTGCATTGAGTCATCGCTCATGTAGTTTCGCTCCGTAATCCAGTCCTCCGTTTGTTCGATGAGCACCATCGAAATCAACCGAATCGCAGACTTGCGGTTTGGAAAGATGCCGACGACATTGGTTCGTTTGCGCAGCGTGCCGTTGAGATGCTCGATCGGATTGGTCGAACGCAGATGAATCCAGCAGGCGTGCGGGAAGCGGTAATACGCGAACAAACGGTCAACGTCATCACGCAGGCACTTCGCCGCCTTGGGATAGCTGCGCTCATACGATTTTGCCAGTTGTTCGAGTTTGCGCCGTGCTTCGGGCTCGCGTTCAGCGTACATGATCTCGGTGAGCGCTTTGTGCGCCGCCGGCTGCAACTTCGTCGGGAGCTTTTCTTCCACGTTTCGCATCTTGTGGAGCCAGCAACGCTGTTCAGCAACGCTAGGCCAGGCTTTTTGCGCGGCAGCCCACAAGCCATGTGCGCCATCGGCGACCAGCAACGCCGGCGCGCGAAGACCGCGTTTTGCTAGGTCACCGAAGAGTTCTTCCCAGGCCGCCTCGCTCTCGCTCATCGCCTCGCGGATCGCCAGCAAATGCTTTTCGCCCAAGCGATCCGCGCCCAGAATCACCAGGAAGACGCGGCGCTCGTCATCGGGTCCCGCGCCCAGATAGATGCCGTCGGCCCACGTAAAGACCAACTCCAAGTCGTCCAAGCGGCGCGCATTCCACGCATCGAGTTCTTTGCAGAGCTGTTGATTGGTGCGCGTAATGGTCGCCGCCGAAAGCGGCGCATCCGCACCTAAAAAAGCGCGCAGCGTTCCTTCGAAGTCGCGTGTCGCCAGACCATCCAGCCATAAAGCGGTCAGGCTGCGGTCGACGTTCTCCAGCTTGCGCCGGTGCTTGGGGAGAACCTGCGAGGCGAAGGGAATGCCGCGAACACGGGGCCGCGCAACGATGATTGGCCCTCGATTGGAGGCGATGCTGCGCGGGCGATCGTGGCCGTCGCGATAGCCGGTTTTCGAAGGATCCGCACGGCGTTCGTACCGCAGCCGTTCCAGCGCATCGTCAACTTCCGCTTCAAGAGCCGCCTGAAAGAGTTCGCTCGCCTTTAGGCGGCATAGGTCCTCGAGGTGCATTTGCAACTGCTCGGGGCCGCGCTTGGCAAAACGCAGCTTGGTAGGGTAGGATCGTTTCACGGTTGGTGTACCTCCTAGATTTCAGCAATCCACGAGTTACACCGCCGTCTTTTCATTTCCCGGCGCTAGGCGGCCCCGGGAATTCCCCCGCAAATTGAAACGACGCCGCTCTTAATGCGGATGGCATGGCGTTTCTGCACCGTCAATAATATAACTGCTGCATACGGGATTCTTTTCGACGCTGTAACGCCTCTCGAAGAGGGCGTCAACGTCGATGCCGAGGAGCGGCAAATCGTCGAACTGTCCTTGCGGGATGTCGCCGGCAGATAAAGTTGCGTCACTACTACTCAAAACTGCTGTTACATTCGAGCGCGGAGAGCTGCCGTTTTGGTTCACTACTATCGACACGCGCGTGGAATTTTAGGAGGGAGCATCGCGACGTGTGTGGCGGACGCGACCGTACACGACTTACACGTCGAGCGCCGTTAACCAGCCTTTGTGATAAGGACGTACCTCGGATAAGCGCTCGACTAGCCGCCGATAGTATTCCGTTAGACCGCGCCACTCTACCGGCTCAAAATCACCGCGAACCCAGCCAAGGCGGTCACTTTTCAACTCATTGCACGGCGTACATGCCGCTACAAGGTTATCTTCGTTCGTCCATTCTCCATAGACGGAGCCAGCCTGAATGTGATCGACTTCCGGATACATCCGAATCGCTGCCGGGTGAGTGCGCGCCACTGGCATATGGTGTCCCGGCGGAAACGGGAAGTCATCAGGGCATAACGCTCCCACAATTTCAATGACGCCCGCTACAACCAGTTTTCGGCCGCAATAATGGCATCGCCAACCGTCGCGCTTCAATATCTTCGAAAGGTGGCGTGGAGCCACGTTTGGTCGTTTTACCCTCGGCGCGCGTTCCGCCGCTGCACTATCTTGAATGGGGCGCCGTGGAAGCGGATCCTTTCGCGGTAGCAGCGATAAGGCGCCCCGAGCATCATCGTCGCGGCGTTCTACAAGGAGCTCAACTGCAGTCCGTAAGATGTCGGCGTCCTCAATCATCACACTACCCTCGAGTTTCCGCTGACGACGCGACGGTGAAACCGTCGCTCCAGCTACTTCGAGGCTCGTTTTCTGACCCTTGTTTTTACCCTTGTCCACCCTGCATTTGGGTGCATTTTCGATCGCTGAAGGGCACTCACGGGCACAGAAAAGCACCGATCTCACGAAGAAACGGCGCTTTCACGAAGCAGCCAAAATAGCGACGGTCTATCAAAATCTCGTCTGCCGCGCCGCTGAAGTTATTGCTGAGGACTTCTAATTGCTCATCCTTGTGATCGCAAATCGAGGGCCCACTCAGGGGACCATCGATTCCGCTTCGAATCCCAAAGGCGATCCAAAAAACTCTACCAATGCTTCAATGATGGTTTTCAACACGTGTCCTCGTTTGCATTACTGCTTTGCTAAGCGGCGCCTTCTGCTCCGCTTTCTGCCTCGTCAGGCGCCGTCGCCGACGCAGACCGGTGTCACTTCGTTTCACGCTAATAGTTGCTGAGGCTGTGTTCCCTGCGCTCTTCGCTCCCCGTGGCGCGCAAGGCGACGGCTTTCGATATCTGCCGTCCCTTCCAACATCGTACCGTCGAAGAACGTTGCCGTGTAGCGAGGCAGCGCGCTTGTGAGCGCCATCGATCATCCGCCCCGCAGGCTCAAGGATTGGCGGATTAAGACGCCCTATTTTACGAGGAAACGGTGCAAAATCGAAGCGACCAGCCTCTTGCGCGGTGGCGCCGGGCAGCATTCCGTCGGGCCAAATCGGCAAGGTGTTCGAACACGCGCATGGCTTCAACGGCGAGGCGGGGAATTCCGTAGTATGTGGGAGCGGCTTCTCCAGCCCCGTTCGGTGACCCGGACGCTCGAATTGCTTGCCGGACATGGGGCCGCCGCCCGGATCGTCTCGGGTGGAACCGACGTGCTCGTGGAGCTGCAACGCGGCCTGAAGCAAACTGCAACGCTGATCGACATCACCGGCGTGGAGGAATTGCGGTACGTGCGCGCCGGCGCGGATTGGATCGCGCTCGGAGGGCTGACGACTCATAACGACGTGCTGGCGAGCGAGCTGTGCCGCAAGCGCGCACTGCCGCTGGTACAAGCCTGCGCGGAAGTGGGCGCACCGCAAATCCGAACGCGAGCGACCATCGCGGGAAATCTCGTTACCGCATCACCCGCGAACGACACGATAGTCCCCCTGATGGCGATGGACGCGCAGATCGCAATCGAAAGCCTGCGCGGCAGACGCACGGCCGGAATTGCGGACTTCTTCACCGGATTTCGCACGACCGTGCTGCAGCCCGATGAACTGGTGCGAGAAATTCGCGTGCGCGCGCTACGGGAAACCGAGCGCGGTATTTTCCTCAAACTGGGGCTGCGCCGCGCGCAGGCGATCTCGGTGATTAGCCTTGCGGTAGTGCTCGATTTCGAGGGCACGCGTGTGCGCGATGCGCGCATTGCGCTCGGCTGCGTCGCGCCGACCGTCGTGCGGGCGGCACAGGCGGAACGCGCATTGCTGGGGCGACCGCTTGACGCCCCCGCTTTCTCAGCGGCGGCGGACGCGATAGCTGCGGATATCGCACCCATCGCCGACGTACGCGGATCAGCGGAGTACCGGCGGACCGCGATTGCAGCGCTCCTGGAGCGCGCGCTGGAACGCATTGCGGGCGATCGCTGCGCGGAAGGCTTGCCGGAGCGTTTCGTGCTCCTCGAGGCGGCCGAAGAACCGCGCAAACCGATCGATGAATTCGACGGGACGATCCTCGCGACGATCAACGGCACGCATTGCGAGATGCGCGGCGCAGCGGACAAAACGCTGCTGAACGCGCTGCGCGAGAACGTGGGACTCACCGGATCCAAAGAAGGCTGCGCAGAAGGCGAGTGCGGCGCGTGTACGGTATGGCTCGACGGGAAAGCCGTCATGTCGTGTCTGGTACCGGCGGCGCAGGCGCATGGCGCGCACGTGGTGACGATCGAGGGCCTCGCAAACGACGAGCGGCTGCACCCGCTGCAGCAGGCCTACATCGAATGCGGCGCGGTGCAGTGCGGCTTCTGCATACCGGGCATGCTGATGGCCGGCGCGAAACTGCTCCAAGAATCGCCCGCGCCGAAACTCGAGGATTTGCAGGCCGCGATCAGCGGCAACATCTGCCGCTGCACCGGCTACCGCAAAATTTTGGACGCAATGCAAACTGCCTCGCAGGCAATGCGCGAAGCCGACGCGGTGGCAACGTGAAGGTGATCGGGCAGCCGCTCCCGCGCGCCGACGCGCTCGGCAAAGTTACGGGCCGGTCGAAGTATCCTGCAGATCTCGTGCGTTCGGACATGCTGCATTTGAAAGCGGTGTTTGCCGGACGTGCGCACGCGCGGATTCTTTCGATCGACACGTCGGCTGCGCTCGCGCATCCAGGCGTCGAGGCGGTGTTCACGGGCGCCGACGTGCCGTACAACCGCTACGGGCTCATCGACGAAGATCAGCCGCTGCTCTGTAGCGAGAAAGTGCGGTATATCGGCGACCGCGTCGCGCTCGTCGCCGCCGCCACCGCGCGCGCAGCCGAGGCGGCCGCGAAATTGGTGCGCGTCGAATACGAAGATCTGCCGGTTGTAGGCAGCGCGCACGCCGCGATGCGCGAAGGCGCGCATCTCGTTCACGAATCGCGCGGCACGAACGTGCTCGAACACGTGCGCATCCGCAAAGGCGATGTCGACGCCGCATTTGCGAGCGCCGACGTCGTGCTGGAAGAGACATTCGAAACGTCGTGGCAGGAACACGCGTATCTGCAGCCCGATGCGGGCATCGCGTATTGCGAGGATGAGCGGGTGATCGTCGAGACGGCCGGACAATGGCTACACGAAGATCGCAAGCAAATCGCCAAAATCCTCGGAGTGCCCGAAGAGCGCGTCGTCATCCGTTACGCGAAAATCGGCGGCGCGTTCGGCGGCCGCGAAGATCTGAACGTGCAGCCGCTGCTCGCGCTTGCGGCGTGGAAGCTTCGCCGCCCGGTTGCGCTTGTTTGGAGCCGTGAAGAGTCGATCGTAGGCCATCACAAGCGGCATCCCTACTCCATCAAATCAAAGTGGGCCGCGATGCGCGACGGAACCATCGTCGCCGCGCGAACGCAGTTGCTCGCCGACGGCGGCGCGTACGCATCGACCAGCGTCGAAGTTCTCAAGGGTGCGACGCTGTTTGCAAGCGGCACGTATGAAATTGCGAATGTCGCCTCCGACGGCTACGTGATGTATACGAACAACGTGCCCAGCGGCGCGTTCCGCGGATTCGGTTCGCCGCAGGCGCAATTCGCCGCGGAGTGCATGGTCACGCGCCTTGCGCAAGCCGTCGGCATGGATCCGGTGTGCTTCCGCTTGCGCAACATGTACCGCGATGGGAGCATCGAGCCCACGCAATGTCCCCTACCCCCAGGCGTGACGGCGGTTCCGGTTCTGCAACGCTGCGCGGAAGAAGCGGCGCGCGTCATCGGAACGCCCCCGCATAACGGTACGCCGCACGTGCGCCGCGGCACCGGTTTTGCCTCCGGCATCAAAAACGTCGGCTATTCGTTCGGATTTCCCGAACAAGCCACGGCGAGTGTCGAGCTCTACGGTGCTGCGGAGATCGAACGCGCGGTGTTGCGCATCGGCGCCGCCGAGTGCGGCCAAGGCTCGCACAACGCGATGCGCCAGATCTGCGCTGAAGCGCTGGGCATTGCGCTCGAGCAAGTGCACTTGGTTGCAGAAGACAGCGCGGAATCGCCGGACGCGGGGAGCGCATCCGCATCGCGCATGACGTTGATGGGTGGCCGAGCCGTCAAGGACGCGGCCGACGCCGCCCGTGCGAAGTTTCCTGGCCCCGATGCGAAGGCAACGGTGCAATACCGCCCGCCGCGCACGACACCGCTCGATCCGCAGACCGGCGCGGGCGTACCAAACTATTGTTACGGCTACGTCTCGCAGGCGGTAGAAGTGGAAGTCGACGTCGCGACGGGTTTGGTACGCGTTTTGAAAATCGTCAGCACGCACGACGTGGGACGCGCTATCAACCGGCAACAGGTGGAAGGACAGATCGAAGGCTGTCTCGCGCAGGCGCTCGGATACACGCTGATCGAGCATTTCCAAGTGCGCGAGGGGAAAATTCTGACGCCGCATTTCAGCACGTATTTGTTGCCGACGGCGCTCGACATGCCGGTGGAAATTTACCCGGTGATTTTAGAACTGGGCGACGTCAACGGTCCGTACGGCGCGCGCGGAATGGCCGAGATGCCGCTCGTGCCGTTTGCTGCCGCAGTCGCTGCGGCGATCTACGATTCGACCGGCGCTTGGGTAACGCAGCTGCCGATGACGCCGGAACGCGTGCTCAAGGCGATAGAAGCGTCCGCGCAATCGCATTGTGCCGACGCACATGCGATGCCGTATCGAACCCGGTAATCGATCCGTCCCGCACGCGAACCGTACCGTTCACGATCGAGAGATCCACGCGTTCCGGGCGGCAGAACACCAAAGCCGCTAACGGATCGTGCACTGCCCCTGCAAGCGCAAGCGTGTCGGTGCGCCATCCGATAATGTCGGCGGCCATGCCCGCCGCAAGGTAGCCCACATCGTCGCGCCCCAAGACTTCTGCGCCGCCGCGCGTTGCTGAATACAGCGCTTCGCGAGCCGAAAATGCCGCCGGATCGCCGCCCGCACGCTGCAGCAGCATGGCGTGCCGCGCCTCGTCGAGCAAATGCGAGGAATCGTTCGAAGCCGATCCGTCCACGCCGAGCCCTACGCGAACGCCGGCGCCGAGCAGTTTGCGAAGCGGCGCAATGCCCGCACCGAGGCGCACGTTGGACGTTGCACAATGCGCTGCGCCGGTGCGCGATGCACCCAGCCGCGCGCATTCCGCATCGGAGACATGCACTAAATGCGCGTGCCACACGTCGCCTCCGGTCCATTCCAACTGCTCGGCCAACTCCACCGGACGAACGCCGAACTTCTCCAGGCAATACCGCTGCTCGTCGAGCGTTTCGGCAAGATGCGTGTGAACGTGCACGGCGTTTTGCCTCGCGAGCCGGACGGTTTCGCGCATAAGCTCGGCAGACACTGAAAACGGCGAGCACGGCGCGAGGACAACGCGGGTCATCGAGAAGCGATCGCGATCGTGGTAAGCGTCGATGACGCGCTGCGAGTCATGGAGAATCGCCATTTCGTCTTCCACAACGCTCTCGGGCGGCAGCCCGCCGCGCGATTGCCCCAGCGACATGGAACCGCGCGAGGCATGAAAGCGGATTCCCATTTCGCGCGCCGCCTCGATTTGGTCGTCGACACGTGAGCCGTTGGGCCAAATGTACGTGTGGTCGAAAGCCGTCGTGCAGCCCGAAAGCAGCAATTCCGCAATCGCCGTCACCGTGGAAACGTACATTGCTTCGGGCGTGAGTTTGGCCCAAACGGGATAGAGCCGCACCAGCCACTCGAAAAGCGTCGCATTCTGCACGCCGGGGACGCAGCGCGTCAGCGTTTGATAGAAGTGATGGTGTGCGTTCACGAGGCCCGGCATGAGTACCATGCCGCTGCAGTCTATTTGCGCATCTGTTTGCGGCGGCGCTTCCTGCGGCGTCCCGACGCCTTCGATCGCGCGCCCACGTATGGCGATCCATCCGTCCGCGATCTCGCGGCGTTCGTCATCAAACGTGGCGACGAGCACGGCATTACGCAGCAGCAGCGTTTCCATTTCAAAGCGGGTACGGTTTCGTGCCGCGTCTAACCTCGCGCATAATGAGCGATACGGGCGCGCAAGAGCGCGACTTCGTTGGATATGGCGGCAAGCCGCCCGATCCGAAATGGCCCGGCGGCGCGCGGATTGGGCTGCAGATCGTCATGAACTACGAAGAGGGAGCGGAGTATTCGATTCCCGACGGCGACGGCGTCTCTGAAATGTATTTGACGGAGGTGCCGGGCGCGACGCTGGGTCCCGGTAAGCGTGATCTCATCGTCGAGTCGGTGTACGAGTACGGCAGCCGGGCAGGTTTCTGGCGGCTGATGCGGCTTTTTGCCGAGCGTAACGTCAGCATCACGGTCTTCGGCGCCGCGCTCGCGCTCGAGCGCAATCCGGCGGCCGCAGCGGCGATCCGCGAGGCGAAACACGAAGTGTGCTCGCACGGATGGCGTTGGGTAAGCTTTGCGAATATGCCGGCGGATCAAGAGCGCGAGGAGATGCGCCGCGCCATCGCTTCGATCGAGAAAACGATCGGCGAACGTCCGTACGGATGGTACTGCCGGTATGCGCCGAGCGAAAACACGCGCCGCCTCGTCGTGGAGGAGGGCGGATTTCTCTACGATTCCGATGCGTACAACGACGACCTGCCGTATTGGGTGGACGTAGACGGCAAGAAACACTTGATCGTCCCGTATACGCTCGACGTGAACGACATGAAGTTTTCCGTGGCCCCCGGATTTTCTGCGCCGTCGGGGTATTTCGAATACATGCGCGATGCGTTCGACGTGCTGTACCGCGAAGGTAAAACGCAACCGAAGATGATGTCGGTCGGCTTGCACACGCGTCTCGCGGGACATCCGGGGCGCTTTGCCGCGCTCGAGCGGTTTTTGGATCACGTAATGGCGCATGACGACGTGTGGATTTGCCGCCGCGTCGATATCGCGCGCCATTGGATCGCAAACCACCCGCCGCAGTGAGCGCAACGTCCGTCGTCGCACGGCTTGAGCAGCTTGCAGACATCGGAAAGCACGAACGCGGCATCGATCGCGCTCTTGCGACGCCTGCCGAACGGCGCGCACGCGAACTGTTCGCCTCGTGGGCACGCGATGGGGGCTACGCGCCGGCGCAAGATGCGGTGGGCAATCTTTTTGCGCGGCGGCCGGGGGCGCGCCCGCACGCGGATGCGATCCTGGTCGGCTCGCATCTGGACACTGTCCCGACGGGCGGCGCGTACGACGGCGCGTACGGCGTTGCCGGAGCGATCTGCGCGCTGCAATTGCTCGATGCGCGCGCAGTTACGCTCCAGCATCCGGTGGAAGCCGTCGCGTGGGCCGGCGAAGAGGGAAGCCGGTTTCCGCTGGGGTGTTTGGGCAGTTCCGTATTCGCCGGACTGTGGCGCATGGAAGACGTGCTTGCGCTGCCGGACGCAGACGACGTCACGCTTCGCGAGGCGTTGAACAACACCGCCGGCGGGTTGCTTCAAGGCGTTCCTCAGCGAACGAAACAGCGCACTGCGGCGTTTCTCGAATTACACGTGGAGCAAGGGCCGGTGCTCGAACGCGAGGGCGTGCACCTAGGCATCGTTACGGCGATTGCCGGACAGCGCCGGTACCGCGTTGCGATCGAAGGCGATAGCGGCCATGCGGGAACGGTGCCCATGAATTTGCGCACCGATCCGCTCGGCGCCGCCGCGCAAGTTATTCTTGCAATCGAATTCGCTGCGCGGCAGGCCGGTAAAGCCGTTGCCACGGTTGGACGTTTTATCGTCGAACCGGGCGGCACGAACGTTATACCGGCCTGCGTGACGTTCTCGCTGGACGTTCGCTCCCCGCACGAAGAATGCGTTGAGGCCCTTGAGAAAACGGCGCGCGCCACGCTGCAATCCGTAAGAGTTGAGCGCGGCGTTCGCGTGACGTTGGAGCGGCTTGAGGCGCGGGCGCCGATGCCGATGGACGAGCGCATGCGCGCGGCCGTGCACCGCGCCATCGCTGCAATGAACGAACCGGCCATCGATATTCTCAGCGGCGCCGGACACGATGCGATGTGCTTGGCACAGATCGCGCCCGCCGCAATGATTTTCGTGCCGAGCATCGGCGGACGCAGCCACGTGGGCGATGAGTGCACGTCCGAGGCAGATTTGGAACTGGGCGTTGAAGCGCTGGCGGCGGCAATCGTCGAGGTTGACGATGCGCTGAACCAGAACTGAGCGCGCCATGCGATTTTTCATCTGCGGATCGGCGCTGCGCGGGCAGCCCGACCACAAGAACCTCGGCGATGCGGCGTTTCTGAGAGAGGCGCGCACGGCACCCAAATACCGCCTGCACTCCGTCCGCGACAGCCATCCGGGGATTTACGAAGTCGAAAGCGGCGGCATTTCAATAGCGGGCGAGCTTTATGAGTTCACGGAGGAGCAGCACGCGCATCTCCTCGCGACGGAGCCGCCGGATCTCTACGAGGCGCCGATCGAACTCGATGACGGCTCGAAGGTGAACGCGATGATTTATCCGCGCGAACTCATCGAACAACGCGGCTTCGAAGACATCTCGCGCTTAGGGGGCTGGGCGGCGTTCAAAGCTTCGAAGTCGTAATTTGCCCATGCGGCTGAGCTGCCGCGGTATGTCGAGTAAGCGAAAGGCGAGAGCAAGAGCGGTACATGATAATTACCTTCACCGGACACGGTGAAGCAAACGGGGATCTTCGTGTACCAGCTCCGCGTTTTCGTACGCGCGAAATATTCGCCCGCGTCAAAAACGAGTTCGTAATCTGCCGGCGCAAGGTCGCCGCCGAGGGGTGATGCGATGCGCCCATCGGCGTTGGTGCGGCTGCGCGCAATTTCTTCACGTACGCCGCCGGTGCAGCGGTAGAGCGCGACGTCCAAAGCGCCGGCCGGCGTGCCGCGCGCGACATCGAGCACGTGAGTCGAAAGCGTCATTCGGTTTTCGCTCCTTGGTGGATCCACGCGCCGAGCAGCGCGCGTTCTTGCGGCGTTATATGCGTAACGTTGCCGAGCGGCATTGCGTGCGTCTGCACGGCTTGTTCGTCGATCCGCTGTGCGTTGGCGCGAATGTTTTGCGGCGTATCGAGCAGCACGCCGGCCGGTGCACTTGCAAATCCGAATTCCGACGGGTGCGGAGAATGGCAAACCGCGCAGCGCCGTGCAATGACCGGCCGCACTCTTTGGAAGCGGACAGTCCCGGCCGCCGCTGCGGTTTGCGGGCGCGGCACTGCCGCCAGCGCTGCGACTACAATTACGGCCGCCGCCGCGGCCGGCAATGCGAAGACCAGCCGCTGTTTATGGGTCAGGATGAAGAAATACCGCACCGCGACGCCGGCGGCCCCGAGGAGGGCTAAAATCAACCAGCCGTTGCCGTTTGCATACGTCATCGGGTAGTGGTTGCTGATCATCGTGAACAACACGGGGAGCGTGAGATACGTGTTGTGCACGGACCGCATCTTGCCGGCGCGTCCCAGGCGCAGATCCGGCTCTTTTCCCGCCCGGATTTGCGCCAGCATTTTGCTCTGCCCGGGAATGATGACGAAGAAAACGTTTGCAACCATGATCGTTCCGATGATTGCGCCGATTTGAATGTACGCGGCGCGGCCGCTGAACACGTGCTGCAGGCCGAATGCCGCGAGCACCAGCAGCGCGTAAATGATGCCTCCCAGGAGCAGCGGACGTGCGGCAAGCACTCGGCACAGGCCGTCATAGATCAGCCAACCCGCGAGCAGCGCGGCAAGACTGATCCCGATCCCCTGCGCCGGCGTGAGCTGCAGAACGTTCGTATCGATGAGGAACGTGCCGGCATTTGCGTAATACACGATCGCGAGCATTGCCATGCCCGAAAGCCACGTGCTGTAGGCCTCCCACTTGAACCAGTGGAGGGCATGCGTAAGCGGCTCGTCTTTCGGTCCGGTGAGATACTTCTGATTGTGGTAAAACCCGCCGCCGTGGACCGACCACAAGTCGCCCAGCACCCCGCGTGCGGTATCTGCCGCTTTTGCCGGCGCGGTTAGGTTGTCGTCGAGCCAAATGAAATAGAACGACGCGCCGATCCACGAAATGCCTGCCACAAAATGGAACCAGCGCACGAGCAGATTGAGCCAATCCAGCGCGTAGCCGTTCATGGTTCATCCACCGCATCCAGCAAACGCAGGCGCGCGATGTCGCAAATCTCGGCAATTGCCGTCCTGAATTCAGTTTCGCTATCGTTGCGAGCGCGCTTCTCGAGCGCGCGCAAAATGGACTCCTTCGTCTGGTCGCGCGCGCAGATCACGAATGGAAAGCCGAACCGCTGCAGGTACGCCGCATTGAGCGATTCGAATTGGGCGGCTTCGTCCGGCGAGAGCCGGTCCAATTCTGCCGAAGCTTGTTCGCCGGCCGACGCGGGGGTCAGGCCGCCTTCGCGGGCGACTCGGCCGGCAAGGTGTGGATGCGAGGCGATCAGCGCGACGCGCTGCTGCACCGAAGCGCGCCGGACCACATCGCACATCGCCGCGTGTAATGCCCGGGCATCCGCGAACGGACGAGATGCCAGCGCCGCGCGCGCAATCCACGGCGAGTGTTCGAACGCAAAGCCTACCGCTTCAACGAACGTTTCTGCGTCCGCGCCATTCAGTTCGGCAATCGTCATCCGCCTGCAATTGCCCGCGCGCGCCGCCGTACCATGGCGCGTGCCTGAGACACTCGTGCACTGCTCATGCGCCTTCCTCAGAACGGTTTGCGGTGCCGTTCCCGGCGGTAGGCGCCAACCCTCTTACACGTGAAGGAAGACGCATGAAGATCGTCAGCACGAGGCCGAAGCGGACCAACGCTGATAAGTTTGACCACGTGAATCGCGGCACTGGTGGTATCAAAAGCCCCGCGGAGCCTTTACGTCTCTACTTCGCGGCGCGCGTTGGCGAGATGTAAATTCGATTCAGCGTAGTTTGGCGGTTACGCCGCCTTCGGTTGTCTCGTTCGCGGTTTTCCGCTCGGCCAAGTACTATGATCGATCTTCCCGAACTGATTTTCAATGGAGGCGTTCATCAGTGCCTCTCGCACCGACCAGCACGTCGGCCGAATAGGGTCCAACGGCGGCTTCATTTGATCGTGCGAGGATCGGCACGCTGCAGGGTGTCAGGGGGCGCGTGGTTGGCGTCTGAAGCGGATTTTCTAGGTCAGTGAGAAACGCGTAGGGCAATCCGCTACGGGATGCCCGGGCTGGAAATGTTTGAGGCGGCAGAGCGTGGTGAGATCGCGCTAGGCGGTTGCGTTATAAACGAGCGAGCCGCTGTGGCAATGCGCCGCCCGCAGAAATGCTGGAGTCGGTCGATTATTGACCCGAACGATTGCGCAAACAGTGAGACCGATAAAGCCCTACGAGCAATGTATGAACAAAACGAGTCCTAAGCCGGTTGGAAAAGAATCAGCGCCCAGAGCGCCAGCAGACCTTCGCAAAGCCTTCGCGGCTGCGCCGATAGCGAAGGTTCAGTGGAGCGATCTCACGCCGATCGCGCGCAGGGACTTCATTAGCTGGATAGACTCAGCCAAACAACCGGAGACACGTAGACGCCGGATCGAGAGAGCCTGCGCGATGCTTGCGGCCGGAAAGCGACGCCCGTGCTGTTATGCAATAGTGCCATTGGAATTGTACAAAGCCGTCGCGGCCACCCCAATGGCGAAGAGTCAGTGGAGCAAGCTCACGCCGATCGCGCGCAGGGACTTCATTAGCTGGATAGACTCTGCCAAACAACGCGAAACACGCGAGCGGCGGATCGAGAAAGCTTGCGCGATGCTTGCGGCCGGAAAGCTACACCCCTGATCTCTTCACTCTCCGAGGCACCTCAGCGGCGTCGTTTTGATCCGCGTTTTGACCCTTGTCGTACGCAAACTTTGCGTTTGCGATCGCTACAGGGTACTGCCGTGCATCAGTCCGGAGTGCCCGGGACTCTGCACCGGTCCGCCGAAGAGTGACATCCTCGCTTATGCGTCAAATCGAGCATCTCGTCATCCTATGCATGGAGAATCGCTCTTTCGACCATTACTTGGGCGCGCTGGCACTCGAGGATCCAGCTCGCGGCATCAACGGCCTTCAATCCGAACCTTTTCAGGTGCCCGATGGCCACGGCGGCGTCGTAGCGAGCTGGCAGATGGACGCGCCCGGCAACCAGATCGACGCGCATACCGTAATCGACGTACCGCACGGGTGGAGCAACGCGTACGCCGATTGCAATGGCGGCGCGAACGACGGCTTCGTCGAAAGCTTCGAATCGGTTCACAAGAACGATCCGCGTATTGCGCGGATTCCCATGGGGTATTACACACGGGACACGTTGAGCGTGCTGTACGCGCTCGCGGACAATTTCGTCACGTGCGATCGATGGCACGCCTCCGTATTGAGCTCCACGTGGCCGAACCGCAAGTATCTGCACTCGGGATTGCGCGACGACGATCGTGATACGCAGACCGTCCCCGGCATCTTAGGGTTCCGCACGACGCCGATCTACGAGGCCATCGCGGCTCATGCGCATCCGGAAAGCGGCCGGCCTCTGACGTGGCGATCGTATTTTTGCGATATGCCGTTCCTCGCTTTTTGGTACGGCTTTGCCCTCCGCAACCTACGCAATTTCGAAACGATCGACGCCTTCGTGCGTGATTGCATTCATGATACGCTACCCAGCATCAGCATCATCGACCCACCGTTTTCACTCGCAGACGATCACCCGCCTCACGACCCGGTCGTCGGCGAAAAGTTCATCGGTCTAGTGGTGGACGCGCTGACCAATAGCGTCAGTTGGCGCAACAGCGCGCTCATCGTCGTTTACGACGAATTCGGCGGATTCTACGACCACGTTCATCCGCCCGCATCACCGGAACCGGATTCCATCGACACCCCGCTCGGTTTTCGAGTTCCGGCCGTTATCGTAAGCCCGTTCACGAAGAAGAAGCACGTATCGCATGCGGTTTACGACCATACGTCGTTCATGGCAAGCATCGCCGCGTTGTGGGACGTTTCGTTCGACGCTTCGTTTGGGACGCGTTGGCGTTTCATGCCGCCGATTTGGGACGATTGCTTCGATTTCTCGCAGTCGCCGCTATCGTGCGGTACCTACACCGGCGATGCGCTGGGTAGTGTGACGTGGGCGCGCGCCGTCAGAGAGCGTTTATCAAGCCCAATCGGCGACTTTCAGGCGGCACTGCAGCGAATATTCGTGCTTCCGGAACTCGTCGCGCTCGACAAACGCTCGCAGATATACGATACACTTGGGCGATTTGAAAACGCAGTCATCGCGGTTAAGCGAAGCAGCGGCTACGCGTTATCCTAAAAAGTATCGCCCCAGCATATATGTCGTTGCTCCGCCCGCACGGCATGAGCGCCGGCCGGCAGGCGCGAACATCGCTGTACGACAGGAGAAAGACCCGATGAAGCGCGTTGTTATACTTTTCACCGTTTTTTCGTTGCTTACGCCGATGACGGCCGTGGCGCAAAGCGCGACGCCCGGCGCGACGCCCGCGGCTGCCGCTATGACCGCCGACACGCCGCAGACCGCTTGGGACGTGAAATTCACCGTGCCCAAAGAATGGTCTGAACAAAAGAGCGGCACCATCATCGTCGTGACACCGCCGGAGAACGATGCGCGGCTCGCCATCGTGAACGTCGGCCAGGCGGCGAATGCCAAAGACGCCGTCGCCAAAGCCTGGCAGCAATTCCAGCCTTCGTTCAATCGCAAGGTCGAGCTCACGACCGCCGCTCCTCCCAGAGACGGTTGGGACGAGATCAGCAGCACACAGTACCTCACTGCACCGGACGAGCACCGGATCGTGCAAGCCGTAGCACTTCGCAAAGGAAACGCATGGACGGCGCTGCTGATCGACGGTTCGATCTCGACGTTCGAAAAGCGCGGAGCGGCAACGGATCTCTTAGTGGCGAGCCTTCAGCCGGCCAACCACGTGCGTGAAACGTTTGTCGGCCGCACCGCTCATCGTCTCACGCCGGCGCGCGTCAAAGAACTGCTCTCCTTCGTGCAAACCGGCATGCAAGAATTGCACGTTCCAGGTGTCGGAATCGCGCTGGTCGATCGCGGCAAAGTGGTGTATCAAGGCGGCTTGGGCGTGCGCACGCTCGGAAATCCGCAGCCCGTCGATGCCAACACGCTCTTCATGATCGCCTCCAACACGAAGGGCATGACGACGCTCATGCTCGCGCGTCTGGTCGATCAAGGCAAACTACGGTGGGACGAACCTGTCACTCAGGCTTATCCTTCATTCCGCTTAGGCAGTCCCGCGACGACGGCGAAAGTACGCATCGTGGATCTCATCTGCGCCTGCACCGGCGTTCCGCGCAAGGATTTTGATTGGATCTTAGGCACCACACCGCAAACGGGGCCCGCCGAGACCTTCGTGCAACTCGCGCATACGGAGCCGACAAGTAAATACGGCGAGATCTTTCAATATAGCAACACCATGGCCTCTGCTGCCGGCTATATCGCCGGGCATCTGGAATATCCGAACTTGCCGCTCGGCGCAGCGTACGACAAAGCGATGCAAACGCTCATTTTCGATCCGCTCGGCATGACACGCACCACCTTCGACATAAAAAAGGCGCAAGCCGAAAATCATGCCAGTCCGCACGGGCAGGCCATCGACGGAGAGACGCGGGTCGTCTCCACTCCGATCAACGATGTAATCATCCCGTATGCTCCGGCCGGTGCAGCCTGGTCGTCGCCGCACGATCTCATCAAGTATGTCGAAGACGAGATCACGCAAGGCGTGCTGTCCAACGGCAAGCGGCTGGTTTCAGCGAAGAATTTACTGCAGCGCCGCGTGCATACCGTGCCGGTCAGTCAAGACGTGTGGTACGGCATGGGTTTGATGGACGATCGCACGTACGGCATCAGCGTCATTCATCACGGCGGCGATCTCATCGGCTACCACAGCGATGTCATCGCGATTCCGTCAGCGAACATCGGTGCGGTCATTCTGACGAACTCTGACTCCGGCGCGGAACTGCGCGGACCTTTTTTGCGGCGTCTGCTGGAACTGCTCTACGACGGCAAACCTGAAGCGGCAGCGGACGTCGCCGTCGCAGCCAAGAACGACGCCGTCGCTCTGGCGGCTGAGCGCAAGCTCATCACCGTTCCGGCATCTGCCGCTGCCGCCGCCATGCTCGCGCCCTACTACACTAATCCGTCCCTCGGCCACATCACCGTCCGGCACGACGCGCAAGGGCTGGTCTTCGACTTCGGCATTTGGAGCAGCCACGTCGCCTCACGCAAGAACACCGACGGTACGATCTCGTTCCTCACCATCGATCCGGGCGTCGGCGGCTTCGGGTTCGTCGTGGCGAACAAGGAGGCGGCACGCGAGCTCATCACTCGCGACGGGCAACACGTCTACACGTACGTGGGCAAATAATTTCAGTGCGGCCGTACGAGCGACGAGACGCGGTAGACGTACCATTGCGTTTCATCAAGCGGAAGTGCCTTGGCGCCGATGCTGGAGAAAATTGGAATGGTCTTGGTGCCGGCACATGAATGCGAGCAAAAACCGTGCAGGATGGAATACGAAAGCTGAATGCTGCCCGTCAAGGTTGACAGATCGTAATAAAGATATGGCTTGTACAGCGCCATCATTGGGCGACCCGGTAGATAACCGTCACGGAAGAGTTGATATGCGGCTCCGACGCGTCCATTGAACGAGACGATATCGATGTCGCCCGTGACGGTACCGGTAAGCAGGATCGGCACCGATGCCGTAAGCTTTCCCTCCAGGTGCAGCCGCAGAACCGGCGCGGCTCGAACGAGAGCACTTGTCGGCGAAGCTTGCACTGCGTAGCCGAGATCGATGTATCCCTCGCATGTGATGTCGGCGGAGAGCCGAACCAGTCCCATCATTCCGCCGATGCCGAGCTGGCGTGCGCTGGGATTCCATGTTGCTCCCGGGCAAAGGTTATAAACCTGCTGGAGGTCGTTGCTCTGATTCAACTCGAGCGTTGGCCCGGAGACCGTCGTGTCGTAGTGTTGCGGCACGGTCGGCATGTCGGGAAGAATATCGAACTTTATCTCCGTCGACGTCGGAGTGGTCGCTCCTCCACTGGTGCTTAACGCCGGGACCGTGATCTGTTGGGAATACGAGAGCACTCTGATGCTGTTCTTTGAGTTGAAGAGCGAGATCGTGAGGTTGCCGGATATCGACGATGAGAGGCCGCCCTGATCGAGATGCGATGAAACGCCGTACGCAAGGTTGGCCCGGGCGATCTCCGGATCGCCGTATAGGAGCGGCGCAGGCGTATAATCCAAGGCACTTGTGTCAGCCACGCCGGTTTGGCTTTCCGCTTTTCGCAAAGCTTCGAGCAAAGTGCGGACACGTTGGCTCGGTGCCGTTGATACATACTGGAGGAGAGGAGCTTGATACGTCCGCGGTCGCAGCCAGATCCTTCTGAAGGTTGACGTCGTCCGGCATGGGCGTAGGAGGCGCCGCGGCCTCAACGCGTAGTGGCGCAGCACGCACGATGAACCTGTGATGCGGCCTATTGCGCCGCCGCATGATATCTCTGTGGCTGGGAGCAACGGATCCGGTTAAGGCGAGAAAGGCGCCGACTGTGCTTCGAGAACCGGCGTGCGGATCGGTGACGATGCTCGCGGCGCTAACATGTCGCGATGCATACATGCGGCAGATCTGCGGAATAGTCGCAAGCCGTCCGGCAATTTCGAAGGTGAGCAAAGCCGGATAATGCGCGTAAATTCGGCAGTCGAGTGTCGGCGGCGGCGTGTGGACGGGAAGCGCACCTTCCGGTGCGGCGTTTCCAAGGCCCGGAGCCGCTCCCGCCGCGCAGAGGCCGGCCGCAAGGAATAAAATCGCAAAAATGCGCTTTTGCATGGGACACCCCTCTCCGCACGATCAAACCGTGCGAATGTTCGACTCGCGAGGCTCAACCTGGAGTATAGCACTATGTCACGCTCTGGATCACCCCGCTTTTGACGAAGTTGCGCGTGAAAAGGGCCTACGGCGGCCTCAACACTCCACACCGGCAGGTGCTAAGCGATATTCATTCTAAGCGACGTATCGTTATGCAGGACGACACGATCATTGCGTATCGCAAAAGCCGTAGGAGGCACGCCACGTTTGCTTTTCTCAAACAGCTCATAGCAGCAAGGTCCCGGGCTCGAGCGGGCGTATTGTGCGTCCTCGCATTCACCGCCGTTTCGCTGTCCACTGTGGTTCCGAGTGCTGCTTCGCAGTCGCAGCAGGCTACGATTAAAAGAATCGCCCTGGCTTCTATGAAGCAGCACCACCTCAAGGCGCTGCTCGTGCAGGTCCGCTCCGGCGGATCAAATGTGTATACGGCAGCCTTCGGCGAATCGATGAGCGGTGTGCCGGCGACTGCGAACATGCACTTCCGCAACGGCGCAATGGCTTTCGCCTACATGGCGACGATGCTCTTGGAGCTCGTCGATCAGAAGAAGGTGACGATGGATACCAAACTCTCCCGCTACAGGCCGGATCTCCCGTACGCTAACCGCATTACGTTGAGAAATTTGGTTACCATGACGTCGGGCTATGCCGACTACGTCTATCAGCCGGAAGTGCTTACCGGCAGCACGTTATATCCATTTCGTCAATGGAAACCCGAGGAACTGGTTCGCATCGGGATTACCAAGCCGATGTATTTTCTTCCTGGCACCAATTGGGGATACTCGCACACCAACTTTGCGATCCTTGGCGGCGTACTCGAGAAGATAACGGGGATGCCGCTCAATGCGGCGATGCACAAATACATCTTCGGGCCAATGGACCTCACGCAGACCAACGGCTACACAACGCCATATGTCCCTGAGCCGGTGCTTCACACGTTCACATCGGAACGGCGTCAAATGCTGGGAGTAAAAGCCGGCGTTCCGTTTTATGAAGAATCGACGTACTGGAACCCTTCGTGGACCACGTTCGACGGCGCTGTGCAGACGACGGACGTTACCGACATGAGCAAGAGCATCGAAGCGATTAGCACCGGCAAGGTGCTCTCGCATTCATCGCTCATGGCACAGATCGGTCCGGGTCTCATCGGTTTGGGACACCCGCAAAAAGGCTGTCCCGTTTGCCATAAGAATACGGCCGCATTCCATTACGGCCTCGGCCTCGATCTTTTCGGGCCATGGATCGCACAGAATAAACTTTTCTCCGGATCGTCGGCAACCACCGCATATTTGCCGTCGAAGAAACTGACGATTACCGTTGAGGTGACCTACTTGCCCCAGCTTTTGATGCCAAAGGAAACTACAAGGACGGGAGCCTGTCTACATTTGTGGCGCTTGCCGACGCGCTTGCGCCGCACACGTTTCCAAAATTGAAGATGCCCTAATCGGTGTTGCGGCTCCCCGCGGAAAAATCGTGCGGCCGCTTCAAAGGCCGGAGCGCAGTAACTGCTCGCGACTGTACACGAACGGAATGTGGCCTGGAGAGACGATCCGTGCAATATCGCGACGATGACGCTGGCGACGGTTTCCGGCGGCTCTTCCGGCTGGTAGGTGATCCACGCAACGATGGCCGATGAAGCGTTGGAGGAAAAGAAACTCAGCCGGTTATTGGAGGCTGCAGGATAACACTCACCACGCATGTTTTGGTGTTGCTGCCGATGCGGAAATGGTCCGCCGCCGCCAGCGGCCGCTTCTTCGAAGATGGGCATAGCCGAACGGCGGGAATGGGCGTTCGCCCGCCGTAGGCTTTGCGATCCTTTTCAACGGCGGCGATTACCGCGGCTTGAATGGACCGGGTTCCCGGCGGCGGCCTCGTTTCGGCGCTGCCGGCAACTGACGGCAATAGGATACAACCGAGTATGAACGCGACGGCGAGCCTCTGCATGGGACGCACGCTTCTACAGCGGGGAACGTCTCCCGGGCGCCCGGCGAACTCGTCAGCCGCCAGGCGATAGCATTGCGTGAACTATGGCCGCGTGCCGGCCGATGATCGCGAGCGCTGCGATCGCACGACATTCCTTTTTGAAGTCGGCGAACATCAGATGAAAGCGACGATCGCAAGCCGGTGCGCCATGCAGCGGATGGCGTGATGATTACCGCGAACCGTACCGGCATGGCTTCCGCCACCGTAATCTTGCTCTTTACGGACATTCAAGGCAGCACCGCTCGCTGGGAGCGCAGCCGTGAAGCGATGGCCATTGCCCTTGCACGGCACGACCAAATCATGAACGCTGCGATAGTCGCGTCCCGAGGTCACGTTTTTAAAACGGTTGGAGACGCCTTTTGCGCTGCGTTCGCCACGGTATCCGACGCCATTGCGGCTGCGCGCGAGGCCCAGCGCGAGCTGGCCAAAGAAGACTGGAGCACTGTCGACGGGCTACACGTGCGGATGGCAATACACGCCGGTGCCGTTGAAGTTCGCAACGCCGATTATTTTGGGCCGCCGCTCAATCGCGTAGCGCGTTTGCTCGACATCGCCCACGGCGGCCAAGTGCTCGTCTCCGGTACGGCCGCCGATTTGGCAGCGGGTCATTTGCCGGCTGACGTCGAGCTGCCTTCGCTCGGCCGGTATCGGCTTCGCGATTTGGAAGGCACCGAACGCGTCCATCAGCTTCTCGCCCCGGATCTTCGCACGGATTTTCGGACGTTGAAATCGCTGGAGCACCTGCCGAACAACCTTCCGATTCAACTAACCAGTTTCATCGGTCGCGACCAAGAAATTCAGAAGCTGCCCCCGCTGATTGAGTCGACGAGACTGCTTTCCATGATCGGAACCGGCGGCGTAGGTAAAACCCGTCTAGCCCTACAGCTTGCAGGCGAAGTGCTCCCGCGCTTTTCAGACGGCGTGTGGCACGTTGACCTTTCGACGGTGCGCGAGGGGGACGCCGTTGCAGCGGAAATAGCGGTTACGCTCGACGTTCGCGTGACGCCGGGAGAAACTGTAACGGCGTGCGTCGCAGCAGCCATCGACACCAACGAGGTGCTCATCATATTGGATGGCTGCGAACACGTGCTCGATGCGGCCAGCGCATTTGCGCATGCAGCGCTGCGCGCGTGTCCGAATGTTTCGATCATCGTCACCTCACGCCAGGCACTCAATATCGAAGGCGAGCTGGTGTACGGCGTTGAGACGTTGGACCTGGATTCAGCTTGCAAGCTTTTCGTCGAACGAGCGAAAGCCGCTTCCAGCCGCTTCTCGCTTACAACGGAAACCGGACCGATCGTTGCCGATATCTGCCGCAGGTTAGACTGCATCCCGCTCGCGCTGGAACTAGCCGCGCCGAAGATCATCGTCTTGAGCGCGAAGCAGCTTTTGGAAAAGATCGACGAGCGTTTTCAAATTCTCACGCAATCCCGGAGTACCCGTCTCCCCCGTCAGCAGACGCTGCGCGCCCTCATTGATTGGAGCTTCGATCTTCTTGACGAGGCCGAGCGCACGGTGTTCCGCAAAATGAGCATTTTCGTCGGTGGATGCACGCTCGAGGGCGTAGCCGCAGTATGCGGCGATGATGGCGACGACGATTGGGCAGTTTTTGAGAACCTTTCTTCCCTCATTTCTAAATCGCTCGTCGTGATGGAACCATGCGGAGATGGGCAGCGATATCGAATGCTCAACTCCATCCGCGACTATTCGTTGGAAAGACTGAAAGCGGCCGGTGAAACCGAGAGCGTTGCGTTCAAACATGCAACCTATTTCAGCACGTTGACGCACGATCTTCATCCTCTCGTCGAAAAACTCGAAGACGTGCAGTGGCAGCAAGCGCTGGTTCCCGAGCTGGACAACCTGCGGGCGCTCGTTGCGTGGGCAATCGTTGGGGGCAACGCTGCTGCCCCGGGCTTGAGCATGCTCGCAGATCTCGAATGGCCGGAACTCATCACGACTCCTGCCGCGATCGTTCGATGGTTCGAGGCCGCGTTGGAGCGGTTCGATGAGATCGACGATTTGGTGGTGAAGGCACGCGTTTTGCGTCACTATGTTCGTTTGCAGTGGTTGACCGGACGACCCAACGAACAGATGGAAAACTCCGCGCAGGCAGCACTTGCCGTCGCGCGCAGCTCCGGCAACGCCAATGAGATCGCTCACGCCCTCGCCAATCTTGGCAACGCGTACCGCGATGCCGATCGGTTCGAAGAAGCCGAAGCGCTGTATGCCAAAGCGTTGGAAGCGCCCGAAGCGCTAACGCCAATCACGCGCAATGCCATTTTGCGGAATTTCGCCGTGAGCAACCTGCAACGCGGGGAAGAAGAGCTCGCGCGGCGACGATTCACCGAAGTCGCGCGACTTGAGCGACCCGGCAGCGAGACGCACGCGAGTGCACTAATCAATCTGGGCGAATTGGAATATGCGGTCGGAAATTTCGAAGCCGCCAGAGCGATTGCGAGGCAAGCAAAAGCGGCATTTCAGGAACTCAATGCTGCGCCGCTGGGCTTAGCGATCTGCAATCTTGCGGCGTACGCGCTCGCCGTCGACGATCTCGAGGAGGCGCAAGCGATGCTGTGCGATGCGCTGGCGTTGCTGAAGCAGTCAGGTGCTCGTTGGTTGGTGACTGCGTTCGAGCACTGCGCGCTGCTTGGGGCACTACGGGGAGCGCACGAGGAAGCCGCAGCGCTCGCGGGCTTTACGGACGCTCGCTATAGAAGCGACGGCAACACGAGGCAACGCACCGAAAAGCTCGGGTTTGAGCGACTGCAGCGCATCCTTACCAACGTGTACGGCGAAGTCGAATTGGATCGCCGCGCCAAAGCAGGCGCGAGCCTTCTTAGCGAGCAAGCATTCACGCACGCGTACAAAATCGTAGGGACCGCCGAAACGGCGTCCGTGTAATCCGAAAAGAGGTATGTGCTATGGTCAATTCATCGAAGGACGAAGCCGCCCAAACGTTAGACGCGCACACGCAATCCATCGACGCGCTTCACCAAAAATTGTCCGCGACACCCGGCGTCGATCAGGAACGCCTGCGCAAGGCGGTCGAGAAATACAAGGCTGCGGCGCAGACGTTTCACGATGATGCGCTGGGATGCATGAACTAACTACTCGGCACCGGGCCCGCGTAGCGCCTTTTCAATCTCGGTTCCAATCGGCACACCCAGCCCGGTGCACGGATTCCACCCCGGCGCTGCATGGTAATAACCATTGCTTCCATCATTGACCGGCCGAAGGATCTTTTCACGCGAACCGTAGAGCAGCGGCGCAAAAAATCCAATCGGCGTTTCGAGACGCTGATTTAAGCGTGCCGCGAGCGCTGACCACATCGGCGCGATAGCACTGGTTCCGCCCACCGCAAGTTCAACGCCGTCGAGATATGCACAATACCCCGGACGTTCTTGCGCCACGACGTCCGGTACTCCGCGCGTCGGAGCGGCGTCTTGCCACGGCGGAGCCGCGAAATGTTCGCTGAATCCGCCGCCGCTGTTTTCCCAAGCAGACTCCGCTGACGAATCGGGTTGAATTGTCGTTGCGCCGCAGGCGTGCACGAAAGAATTGGATGCCGGCGCAAGCACGTGCGGCTTGCCATCGTAGTCGGTTTCGGCGCCGTTATCCCCGGACGAGCAAAAAACGCTGACGCCGAGGAGCGCTGCGGCGGCGAAGAGTTCCTCGAGAATGTCGAGCGCGATCGGCGTCCATAGGTGCTCGGGCCATCCGTAGCTGATCGAAAGCACGGATGGTTTGAATTCATCATCGAAAATCGCGGTGCGGATTGCATCCAGAAAGCCCCGTTCGTCGTCGGGGCCCTGATAGATGACGATCCGCGATGCCGGCGCGAGCGCTGCGATAATCTGTGAATCGAGCGCGGCTTCCAGGTCCTTCGTCGTTTCAATCTCGTGTTGTAGAGCGGCATTGTCGATGCGTTTGACGATGGGACGATCGCGGATCTTTGCCTGCGCATCCATGCAGCGATCGAAATCATCCGGTTTGAATTCTCCGCCAAACTGAACCACGCCGATTGTTTGACCCGCGCCGTCCGCGTTCGGCAGCGCGTACCGCGCTTCTACGTCGCTCGCGTACAAAGGGGTCGACTTACGCTGCAGCGGTCCGAGTCGACGCGAGCGCGGCCACTGATGAAGGCCGAAAACGCCGCGTACGGTTTGCGAAAGCCCCTGCGGCACGTACAGCGATCCGGAACGGTGGCGAAAATGGCTGCCGTTTGCATCCGCAAATATTCCAGCGGTCGCGCCGAACGCGGCGACGAGTCGCTCGAGGGGGCCGCTAACCGTTACGGATCTCCAGTGCGATTCAACGACCGTTATGCCAGCATGCTCACAGTATGCGCGAAGCCGCTCGAGGTCGGCGGGATCCGCATCCGTTTGTTGCCGCAGTTGCTTTCGATCTGTGTACGTGCGCTGACCCGGCGGCGTAGCGCCAAGTCTTTGCGCGCCGGCCACATCGAGCTCACCGCCGATTTTCGAAGGAAGCCATGCGGTAAGCTCAACGTCCGCGTCCGCGGTCAGCGCTCGAACGTACGTGCTCCCGGGCCAGTTACCGCGACGGGTTCCGGGTATCTCGATCATCGGTTGGACGCGTTCATCCTTTCGAAGAAGTGAGACGCCGTTCGACTCGCTCACGACTACAACAGCAGATCCCCAGGCTGAACTGTAAGAGCGAACGGGCGTGCTCGGTTATGCGATGCATTCGTGGAGAGTTGTCGGGACACTGCTGCGCGGGCCTACTCAGTGGCCAGATCGTTCTGAAGGCTGACGTCGCCCGCAACTAGACGGACGTCACCGACATGAGCAAGAGCATCGAAGCGATTAGCACGGGCAAGGTGCTCTCGCATTCATCGCTCATGGCCCAGATCGGTCCGGGCCTCATTGGTTTGGGACACCCGCAAAAAGGCTGTCCGGTCTGCCATAACGAATACGGCCGCATTCCATTACGGCCTCGGCCTCGATCTTTTCGGGCCATGGATCGCACAGAATAAACTTTTCTCCGGATCGTCGGCAACCACCGCATATTTGTCGTCGAAGATGCCCCAGCTTTTTCGATGCCAAAGGAGACGACAAGGACGCGAGCCTCTCTGCATTTGTGGCGCTTGCCGACGCACTTGCGCCGCACACGTTTCCAAAATTGAGTCTGCCTTAATCGGGTCGCCGCCGCCACATTTGCGCGGTATGGAAACTTTCGCAGAGTGGAGTATAATGGAGTATGGTTTGGTTGCAAACCGCCGGGAACGCCGTGACGGCGCTTATATATCTTTCCTTTATCTCGTCCTTAGTGAAATGGCGCTTCGGCAAGCGTTGGTTTTATGGTCTTTTCAATTGGCCGCCGATGTGGTGGCTTCTCGCAGCTGCCGGCCTTGCAGTAAATTTTGCGCGACTTTGGCATAGCGCAAACGGCCGCAACTTCGTGTTGGGATCGGTCGCATTGTTTGCGCTCATTTTTGCGATGTGGGGCTACGGTCGCTTAGTTGTTTTCCACGATTGAAGCGGCAAGCGCCGCGACCTAAGGCGGTTTTTACGCCCCGTGTCTGCAGGACCGTTCCAGGGTTGGAATCCGGTGGTCGTTCGCCGATCCGCGATTTCCGTGGTTGCGTTCATCGTCGCCGGTGTATCCGCCGGTCTCTTGATTGAACAGGGCGCACAGATCCCAGGCGGAATAGCGGCAGCGATTGCGCTCTTGGCGGCGCCTCAGGTGCTCGCGACCGCGCTGGCGCTGCTAATCACGCGACTAGTAAGAGAGGCAGGCGATCCTGAGGTGGCAATCTCGTAACAACGGAATTGCGGCCCTTCGCGGGCACCACCGTCGTCGCTGAAAGAGCCCGCACCTTGCAGTGCGGCCTCTTCCAGTCACAACCAGCCGGTTTTAGCCGGCAGCGGGGGACGACGGCTTCGGCCTTGGACGCTCCTCGGGTTTGCCTTCCGGACGCGGTGCCGGACGCACAACGGGTCTAACAACGGGAGCGGCACGCGGCGGAGCCGGCTTCACGACCGGAGCTGCGTGATACCGTACCGGTTTCGCCGCCGGCGCCGGATGCATAACCGGTTTGACGAGAGGAGCGGCACGCTTCGGAGCGGGCTTCACGACCGGAGCCGCCTGATACCGTACCGGTTTCGCCGCCGGCGCCGGAAGAGCGACCGGTCTTGCAGCCGGAGCCGCCCGGTGCGTTGCCGGTTTGGCAACAGGAGCGGCGCGCTGCGTAACGGGTTTCGCCACTGACGGCGCGCTATGCGCGGTCCGATGCGCAACAGGTTTGATAACCACCGGATGAACCGGCGCGTGCGCGATCGGATGATAAACGGGATGGGCAGCCTTCACCGGACGCGCATGCAAGACCACGACCTTGGGGCGTGCAATGGCGATCGATCGAATGCGCGCCTGCTGTGTTTTGAAGGAAAGGCGTGTCTCCGCCGGCGCTTTGGCCGCCAAGCGCGGAGCAGCGAACGTGCGGGAAAGCACGACCGGACGCCGGACCGCCCTAACCGAGGAATAATGCAGGTTGGAGGTCGTCGGAACCAGCGGCACCGCGCCGCGAACGAGCACCATGCGTTGCACTTGTTGCGGCCGCACGACAATCAGACGTCTGAAGTTGCCGCTGCGCCAAGCGCTGACCGGGACCATCGTGATGCCGCGGTAGTAGCGCGCATTGCCGTAGGAATTGTAGATGTTCGTGACGTTCGTCACGTTGCTCAGACCGGTCGGCGGATACGAATTATTCTGACCGTACCACGGTTGATATTGTTCGCCCGGAGCGAGTGGAATCCAACCGATGTCGGCATTTCCGGAATTACCGAGAAGACCTGAAAAGCCGCCTAAAAGATTCCCCAGATCTCCTAAAGAGCTGCCGTTGTTCCCGCTCAAAAAGAAGGTCACGACAGCCGGCAGCCACGCGGACGAGAGGCTTGCTGACGAATTCTGATATTGATTGGCGGGAGGCTGCCACAACCAGCCGCCGTAGTTCGAATTGTTGAACCACGTGCCGTAATGCGAGGTCGCGTAACCGTACGGCGCGTTATCGACCCACGTATAACCGTATCCGGGCTCCCACGTCCATTGACCGTTTTGATACGGTGCGAAGTTCGTCTGATTTTGGTTATTCGGCGCCCACGCATACCCGTAGCCGGGCACGTTTTGCCACTGACCGTAATTTGCAAAGTTTGAGTAGCCCGCGAGCTGCGGTGACACGTAGGGGTTCGAGTTGTACGACGATACCATTGCCTGATCGCGCGAGATGTTGAATTGGTCGAACGAATCGAACCCGACGGCGCCTTGCGTCGTAATCGAGGAGCCGTTTGCGACCAAGGTGCTTCCCGGCGTCAGCGTACGCGAACCGTATGCCGTCGAAATCGTGGCCGCTCCACTGCGCACGGTTACCAGCGTTTCTGCGTTACCGAGCACCGTTACGCGGTAGTCACCGGTCTGATTAGGACGAACGGAAAGCGACGGCGTATCGACTTGCGGACTGCCGTCTGCGCCTTGAAGTTCCGCCAAATCAACCGTGCCCGCTGCGAGCTGGACCTCGCGCGAGCCGGGGCTGAGATTGACGACACGAACTTGCGTATTCTGCGCAAGCCGCAGCATCGAGATGCCGTCGAACTGCACTTCGGAATCCGCCCCCGAGCCGGTCGCGATATAGTCTCCCGGTACAAGAGGCGCATTGATGGTCGCGGCGACCTGCGCTCCGCTGTCTCCGCGCACGATGACGACACCGCCGTTCGCAAGACTTACGCGAGCAACACCGGAGTTACCAGAGTTATAGGTTTGAGCCGTTGCTGGAGCAGCGTACGCGGCTACGCCCATCACGGCTAGCGCCGCCGCGAGCACCGATCCGAGACTCTTTTTGAATGTATGCATGGTAGTTGACCTCGCTACTTCAACGTCAATCTCGTCCCGTGCGTTCCCTCCGGCCGTAGTGCACGCTCGCTCTACGAGCAGTGCCACGGCGGGGCGACCGCGCGGAGATCGGCGGCTTCGAAGCTCACCAAAATGTTTTTGTAAAAAGAAACGATGCTCAGGCGCACCGGCGTTGTGTCGGCGTGCCGGGACCGGCCCCGCGGACCTAATGCAAGGAGCCGTGGGACCTGTTGGCCGAGCGGCGCACTTGGATACCGTGAAAGTGCCGTGTCGCCGATTTATAGCGCTACCTTTACCAGCGATCCGCGCAGCGTTGCGTTGGCGCGCTCCGCCATAACGTCTTTCGCGCACTTGTGCGGCTTCGGTGAAGCGGAAGTCGCCGACATTCGGCTGGCCTGCGGCGAAGCGCTGGTCAACGCATCGCAATACGGACGCCGCGGCGTGCACGGTGGCGGCTTCTCGGTGCACTGCTCCTTCGAGGGCGGCGAGCTCCGCATCGACGTGCAGGACAGCGGTCGAGGATTCCCGGCAAGCGGTGCCGGCGGCTTCGGGACGATCATCATGCGCTCGCTGATGAACGACATCAGCTATTCGCGCGGCGGAACGCGAATACGGCTGGTCAAGCGTATACACGCCGACCAATAACCGCTTAAATCCTACGGTTTGACGTCCGCGATCTTTTTCGTGATGATTCCCAGCGCGGCTTGCAGCTGCGCGTCGCGATCCACTTCTCCGAACCGTGCATCTTTATTTTCCGGAACCGTGTAGTCGGGATCGATGCCCTTGAGATTGATGTCGCGATTCTTGGGCGTGAGGTAGTGCGCCGTCGTGATTTTGATCGCCGCGCCGTCGGGCAACTGTGTGAGCGACTGCATCACGCCCTTGCCGAACGTCTTTTCGCCCACGAGTACGCCGATGCCGTCGTCTTGCAATGCTCCGGCGGTGATTTCCGAGGCCGAGGCTGTATAGCGGTTGACGAGAATCGCCATCGGCTTGAGCGGCAGCGCATCGGAACCTGAATCGATCGTCGTGGTATGCGAGCCGCGTTCCTCGATCGTCACAAGCGGATCGTCGTTGACGAATTTGGAGCTGATGTCGAGCGCGGAGTTTACGTAGCCGCCGCCGTCGTTGCGCAGATCGATGACGTAGCCGCGCACGCTGGATTTCTGCAGGCGGTCCAGCGCCATGGCAAACTCGTCCGGCGTTTCCCGGCCAAACGCCAAAATCCAGATGTAGCCGACCTGCTGCGGAAGCATTTTATAGATCACAGTCGGCGGCTGCACTTCCGAACGGATCAATGTTAGCGTGCCGAGCGATTTGCCTTCGCGGGTGGCAACGATGCGCACGGCCGTTCCCGGTTTGCCGCGCAACACTTTCGTAGCCTGATCGGCGTTGAAGCCTTTCACGGAGACCCCGTCCACGCTTTGAAACACATCGCCGGATTGCAGCCCCGCTTTGTCCGCGGGCGTGCCGGGGACCACGTAATACGCGCGAATGTATTTGCTCGCTTGATCGGGTTGAATCAGCACGCCGATACCGGAAATTTTTTCCGGGTCCAGCGAGTCGTTGAACTGGCGGTATTCGTCCGGGGTAAAAAATGCGGTGTACCGATCGCCCAGCGATTTCGCCATGGCATCGATGACCTGGTAGGTCAGCAGCGTGGGAGACTGATGGGTTGCGCTTCCGAGGTGCGCGATCGCCGTGGCGACCTGGCTGACGTTGGCTTCGGCCGTGCCCTGATCGCGAAACGCGGGCAGCACGATACGAACCCCGCGCCGATGCGCTTCGTCCGCCAGCGCCGCGCGCGCCCCATCGAGCAGTTTTTGCGCGTCAACCTTGGAGTAGTACGTGGTCGAGAGCAGCTCGTAGCTTTCGCGCAAATCGTCGCCGGGCTGCACCGCGGGCGTCGCGGCGATCGTCAGGGGAATCGCACATAGAACCGCGGCCGTCAAAATCAAACCGCGAACATGCCCTCGTATCAACAGGACCAACCTCGCTCTCATTTCCCTTCCAGTTTCGGCCCGCGGCTGGGCCGGCAGCGGCTACCCGCAACCGCGGCGATGTCCGCCCGATTATCCTAAACGATGAACTCGATTCAAACTATAAACGTGACCGGTATGACGTGTCAAAATTGCGTGCGCCACGTTCGCGAAGCCCTCGAGTCGTTGCCTGACGTTCGCGCCGCGGAGGTCGATCTCCACTCAGGGCGCGTGCGCTTGGTTGGCTTGCGGGACGTGCCCTTGCCGCAACTGCGGGCGGCGCTCGAAGAAGCGGGTTACTCGCTCGCGTGATTGCCCAAGAACCGCCGCGGGCCTCCACGGAGGTCGCCGTCTCGGGAATGACCTGCGCGTCATGCGTGTCCCATGTGGGCCGCGCGCTGCGCCGTGTTCCAGGAGTGGAACAGGCCGACGTGAACCTGGCTACCGAGCGCGCCACCGTTACGCACGCGGCGGACCTAGATGCCGGCGCGCTGCTGCAGGCGGTTCGCTCGGCCGGGTACGGCGCGGAGGTCGTGCGCGATGAGAGCGGCGATGAAGACGCGCGCCGCCGGGACGCGGACGTCCGTCGCAAGCGCGCGCTGCTGATTTTCGCGGCCGTGTTATTCTTTCCGGTGCTCGCGCTCGGCATGACGCCGATCGGCTTTGCCGGCAAAGATTGGGTGATGCTCGCGCTCGTGCTGCCGATCTGGACGGTCGTCGGTGCGGAATTTCATCGCGGCGCCCTGGCTGCATTGCGCCACCGCACCACGAACATGGACACGCTCGTATCCTTGGGATCGACCGCGGCCTTCGGCTACTCAGTGTACGCGACGCTCACGATGCAGCCGGCGTATTACGAAACGGCCGCGGCGATCGTCACTCTGGTGTTCGTCGGAAAGTACTTGGAATCGGCAGCGCGCGGGCAGAGCAATCGCGCCCTGCGCGAACTGCTGCGCTTGCGCCCGAACGTCGCGCGCGTGCGCGCAGCCGACGGAACGGTACGCGAAGTTTCCACCGAAACGATCGTCGCGGGCGCGCACCTGGTCGTCGCAGCCGGAGAGCGCATTCCGGTCGACGGCGTCGTTGAAGAAGGCGAGAGCGCCGTCGATGCATCGATGCTCACCGGTGAACCGATTCCCGTCGCGGTCGAACCGGGCAGTTCCGTCAAACAAGGCACGCTCAACGGTGTAGGGACGCTGATTGTGCGTGCGCAGGCGGTCGGTTCCGGCACGACGCTGGCAAAGATCGTGGAGCTCGTTCGACGCGCGCAGGGAACGGTGCCGGCAGTACAGCGCCTCGCCGATCGCGTCGCCGGTATTTTCGTCCCGACGATACTAGCGATTTCCGTGCTCACGTTCGCGGGATGGATGCTCGCGCGGCATCCTTGGCCGCTGGCGCTCGCCGCAGCGATTGCGGTGCTGGTCGTCGCGTGTCCGTGCGCGCTTGGCTTGGCGACGCCGACAGCGGTGATGGTCGGCGTCGGTGTTGCGGCCAAACGCGGGTTGCTGTTCCGGGATGCGCAAGCGATCGAACGCCTTGGTACGGTCGGTGCCGTCTTTTTCGACAAAACCGGAACGCTCACGCTCGGAACGCCGCGGGTTTGCGCGGTGCATGCCGCCGGCGCATCCGGTGAAGAGATAGTGCTCGCCACCGGCGCCGCTTTGGAGGAAGCATCGACGCATCCGCTGGCCGCAGCGATCGTTCGCGCGGCGCGCGAGCGTGGCATCGCCGTTCCGAATGCGGAAAACGTCGTCGCGCAGGGCGGTGCAGGCTTGCGCGGTTCCATTGCAGGCCGCCGCTATTTCGCGGGCAACGCGAGCTATCTGCAGAGCAACGGCATTGCAATCGACGGTTTGGCCAATGCGGAAACGACGCGCGTGTACGTCGCCGGCGATCGCGAACTTCTCGGGGCGATCGATCTCGGCGACGCGATTCGCCCTGAAGCGGCGCAGGCGATCGCGCAGCTGCAGCACGAGGAAATCGCGGTGCACGTGATCAGCGGCGATGCGGCGCGCCCGACACGCGAACTCGCGCAACAACTTGGAATCGCAGACTGGCATGCCGGCGTCGCGCCGGACGGCAAAGCACAGCTCGTCACCGCTGAGCGCGAACGCGGCCTGCAGATTGCCTTCGTCGGCGACGGCATCAACGACGCGCCTGCACTCGCGAGCGCCGACGTGGGCATCGCGATGGGCGCCGGTACGGAGATCGCATTGGAAACCGCGCAGGTTGCGATTTTGTCGAACGATCCGCGCGCGGTTTCGGCCGGCATCGCGCTTTCGCGCGCCACATTGCGAACGATTCGCCAAAACCTGTTCTGGGCGTTTGCGTACAACGCCATCCTGGTTCCGCTGGCCGTCGCGGGCATCGTTCATCCGATTTTAGCCGCCGCGGCGATGGGCGCGTCCAGCTTGTTCGTCGTGGGAAATTCTCTGCTGCTGCAGCGGCGCGCCTAAGGCGAGGCCCGCGCGAGCAGCACGAGCGCAGCGACGACGAGCCCCATGCCCGCCGCTTCATACGCGCTTGGACGTTCACCAAGCTGCAGCCACGCTGCCACGATGCCGATGATCGGATTTGCGAGCGTTCCCATGCTCGCCTCGCGCGCGGGGACGCGGCCGAGCACGTATATCCACAATACGTATGCAATCGCTGAAGCAAACACGACGTTGTACGCCAGTGCTCCCGCATAGACCCACGTCCAGTGTGTCGGATGCTCGGGCAGGAACAGCGCGGCGATTCCGACGACGAGTCCGCCGAACAGCATCTGCCACGTCGTTAGCGCCAGCACGTCGACGTCGCCGTCCAGTTGAATGCGTTTGGTTATGACGACGCCGATCGCCCAGCTCACGCCCGCAAGTATCGCTACGGCGTCCGCGACGAGCGAGCCTTGCGCGTTCCAGACGTCCAAAATCAGCGCGATTCCGATTGCCGCCATCGCGAGCGCAACGCCGTGCACGCCGCGCAATCGTTCGCCCAGAAACGGCCACGCCAACAGCGCCACCCAGAGCGGCATCGTGTACGAAAGAATGGACACCTTGCCCGCGCCGGCGTTGACGATCGCCCAGGTCGCCAGCGCGATGAACCCGCCGGATTGAAAAACGCCGATCCACAGGTACGCCCAGGGACGTTGCGGGCGCAGCGGTTTTCGTATAGCGGCCATCACGCCGAAGAGTAAGACGGAACCCAGCAAAAGACGCAGCGCGGCGAACTCGATCGGCGGCGCATAGCGTGTGGCGATTTTCATGACCACCCAGTTGTAGCCCCACAGCAGCGCCAAGACGGCCAGCGCCGCCAGCGCGCTGTTGCGCGAACGCAGGTTTGCAGCGGCCAACGGCTAGCTGACTTAACATCGGCCACAGTGGGAAAAATGGAACGCTCGCTATGGAACACACCGCAACAGTCGTTCCGCTCCGCGGCGAATATGATTCGTCGCGACGAGACGAACTGGATCAACTTTTGGATCGCTACGGCGACGCCGACCGGCTGGTTTTCGATCTGCGCGACGTCACGCGGTTCGATACGTCGGCACTGCGTTCGTTGATTCGCTTTCAGCGCGCGCGCAAGGAGGCGGGAAAATCGCCCATCGTTTTCGCCCAGCCTACTTCACCGGTCCGCGATTTCTTCAGAGCAGCACAACTCGACCGCACGTTCGACATCCAGAACGAGCTCTAGAGGTTCCGCAGTCAACGCCGCAGCTGCGCGATCGGCGTCGAAACGTACCATACGTGGCCGTATGGGTCGATGAAGCCGCCGTTGCGCTCGCCGTATTCTTGATCGGTTAACGGCCGGTCGAGTTGTGCGCCCGACTCGATCGCGCGATTGAAAACGGCATCGACGTCCGGCACGTTGGCGTATAGGGTAATCGGCACGTCGTTATAGTCTGTCCGGCTTCTCGAAGTGCGCGGCATCGGAGGTATCGGCAAGGCACAGCTTGTTGCCGTGCACGTCCAGCTCGGCATGACCGATCTTTCCGTCGGGCATCTCGTAACGCGACTGCTCCGTCGCGCCCAACGCGCGAACGTACCATGCAATGGCTTCGGCGGCGTTTTTTGTGCGAAGATACGGAGCCAGCGTCCAGGTGGGGTCGGTCATTCTGTCCTCCAAGGGCGAAGCACGGTCGTTCTGCAGCATCCCGCGCCCCTCATGCCGTCTCTTTCACGAGGAAAAAACGGAAGCGCTTGCACGTGGGACGAAGGTTCCCGGATGGATGCATCGATCCATCCGCTGCTTTCCGATCTCGAAGTAACCATCGAGGCGAACCGCTGCCTGAATTGTTACGACGCGCCGTGCATGAACGCGTGTCCGACGCACATCGACGTGGCGTCGTTCATCCGGAAGATCGCGACCGGCAACCTCAAAGGCAGCGCGCGAGTGATCCTCGATGCCAATGCGATGGGCGCAAGCTGCGCGCGAGTCTGCCCGACCGAAGACCTGTGCGAAGGAGCATGCGTGTATAATGCCGCCGGCGACAAGCCGATCCGCATCGGCGATCTGCAGCGGTACGCCGTCGACGATGCGCGCGCACGCGGCGCACAAATCTTTGAGCCGGGGACGCCGACCGGAAAGCGCGTGGCCGTCGTGGGCGGTGGGCCGGCGGGTCTGTGTGCCGCACGCGATCTGCGCCGCTATGGGCACACCGTGACGATCTTCGAAGCGGACGATCTGCTCGGCGGCTTAAACACGTACGGGATCGTGCCGTTTCGTCTCGATCTCGACACGGCGCTCTGGGAAGCGGCGCAAGTCGTCGCTCTCGGCGTCGATGTGCGCGCGAATACGCGCGTCGGCACCGATATGCCCTTCGACGACATCGCGGCGCAGTTCGATGCGATCGTGCTGGCGTGCGGCATGGGCGGTGTGCCGAAGTTCGGCGTGCCGGGCGAAGAGCTGGAAGGAGTATGGGATGCGCTGGACTTCATCCGGCGCGCGAAGCTCGGCGAAGACGTCGGGCAGCTGGGCCCGCGCGTCGCCGTCATCGGCGCAGGCAATACCGCGATAGACGCGCTGACGTGCAGCAGCCGGTTGCTGCGATCGCGCGATGATGCCTGCGCGTGTCACGTGCTACTACCGGCGAGGCGAAGCGCAGATGCCGGCATACCGTTTCGAGTACGACTTCGCCAAGCAGGAGGGCATTGAATTTCGCTTCCATTGCGCGCCCGTTCGGATTCGTCGGAGAACAGGGACGCGTCGACCGGCGTGGAGTTCGTGCAGACGACGCTTGTCCGGTGATACCCTCGACGGCGATTCCGGCAGCGAATTTATCGAGCGCTGCCGATACCGTCATTCGCGCGATCGGGCAGAGCCGGCTGACTGGAAACGTTCGCGCAAATGGGAATCGAGCACGATGATGGCGTCGTGCTCGTCGATCAAAATCTGCAGCACTTCGCGGGCCGGCGTATTTGCCGCCGGCGACTGCATCTTCCAAAAAGGCTTGCGCGAAGCCATGGTCGTCGAAGCCGCGGAGCAGGGCAAAATCGCCGCGCGCAGCGTTGATGCGTTCTTGAGGTCGTAAATCTTGGCAAACCTGCATTCGAATTTCGCGGGCATCGCGAGCCCTAATCCGTTCTGGCTGGCCTCGGCGCCGCCCACGAATAGCGGATATCAAGTCATGCGCGCATTTGAGGCCGGTTGGGGCGGAGCGGTATGGAAGACGCTCGGCACGCCGATAACGAACGTCACGTCACGTTTTGGCGGGCTGGACTACAAACAGAACCGCATGATCGCGATGAACAACATCGAGCTCATCACGGACCGGCCGCTGCACGAGAACCTGCGAGAGATTGCGGAGTGCAAACGCGCATTCCCGGACCGAGCCATTGTTGCCTCGCTGATGGAAGTGTGCGAACAACGCGCTTGGCACGAGCTCGTCAAGCGCGTTCAGGAAGTCGACGTCGACGGCTTCGAACTCAACTTCGGATGCCCGCACGGCATGAGCGAACGCGGTATGGGCTCCGCGGTGGGGCAGCACGCCGATCTGATCGCGCAAGTGACGCAGTGGGTAAAAGAAGCCGCGCGCGTTCCCGTTATCGTCAAGCTCACGCCCAACGTTACCGACATCGCGTGGGCCGCTCGCGGCGCAGTAGAGGGTGGGGCCGACGCGATCAGCCTCATCAACACGATCAACAGCCTCATCGGCGTCGATCTCGATACGTGGAATCCCATTCCGCACGTCGACGGGCGCACGAGCCACGGCGGTTACTGCGGCCCCGCCGTCAAGCCGATTGCGCTCAACATGGTGAACGAGTGCGCGCGCGATCCGCGCGTCGGCGTGCCTATCTCCGGCATCGGCGGCGTCGAGTCGTGGCGGGATGCGATCGACTTTTTGCTGCTCGGGGCCGCGAACGTTCAAGTCTGCACCGCGGTAATGCATCATGGTTTCGGCATCGTCGAGGATCTGATCGACGGCCTCTCCGCCTACCTGGACGACCGGAGCATCGGCAGCGTCTCGGGAATCATCGGCGCCGCAGCAAATCGCATCACCACCTGGGAAAACCTAAACCTTAATTACAAGGTTGTTGCGCGGATCAATCAGGACCGCTGCATTCACTGCAACAAATGTTACATTGCGTGTGAAGACGCGGCGCATCAGTGTATCGACCGCCTCGTCACGGGCCTTGCATCGACCGTCGTCGTCGACGAAGACCGTTGCGTTGGATGCAACTTGTGCGCCATGGTGTGTCCTGTGGAGAACTGCATCGAGATGGTGGAGATCGATACGCATTTGCCGGCGCAGAGCTGGAAGCAGCGCGCTGCGAGTTTGGAGGTATAGTTGGGCACGCTCATACGCGGCGGGCGCGTGGTGACGGCGACCGACACGTATCATGCCGACGTTCTGATCGAAGGCGAAAGCATTTCGGCGATCGGGCGGGAACTGGATGCCCGCGCGCACGAGATCGTCGACGCGTCGGACGCCTACGTTTTTCCGGGCGGCATCGACCCGCACACGCATTTGGACATGCCGTTCGGCGGAACGGTTACCGCCGACGACTTTGAGAGCGGCACGCGGGCCGCCGCCATGGGTGGAACGACGACGATCGTGGACTTCGCACTGCATACGCGCGGCGATTCGCTCCTGCACGCCTTGGAAACATGGCGCGAAAAGGCCGCCGGCAAGGCGTGCATCGACTACGCGTTCCATCTCACGATTGCAGACGGGCGCGAAGAGACCATGGACGAGATTCCGCGCATGATCGGCGAGCACGGCGTCAATTCGTTCAAAGTCTTCATGGCGTACAAGCACGTTCTGCAAGTCGACGACGAGACGATCTTCAAAACGCTCCAGACGTGCGGCAAACATGGCGGCCTCGTGCAGGTGCATGCCGAGAACGGCGACGTTATTGCCGTCATTACCGCACAAGCCTTGGCGCAAGGCAAAACCGAACCGAAGTGGCACGCGCTCACGCGCCCCGTCGAGTGCGAGGGCGAAGCCACGCATCGGGCGATTCGGCTCGCGGAGATTGCCGGCGCTCCGCTGTACGTCGTGCACGTCTCCAGCGCCATGGCAGCGGACGCCATTTCCGACGGCCGCAAGCGCGGTCTGCACGTGTACGGCGAGACCTGTCCGCAGTATTTGGTGTGCGAATTCGCCGACTACGAGCGTCCGGACTTCGAAGGCGCCAAATACGTGCTCTCGCCGCCGATTCGCGATAAGTGGAATCAAGACGTCCTGCTGCGCAAACTGGCGAACATGGAACTGCAGACGTTCGGGTCCGATCACTGCTCGTTCAATTTATGCGGACAAAAGGAGCTCGGGCGGGATGACTTCTCGAAGATCCCCAACGGCGCGCCGACGATCGAAGATCGGCTTTCGATTCTGTACGAGGTGGGCGTGAACCGCAATATCTTCGGGTTGCATCATTTCGTCGCGCTGGGCGCCACCAATCCGGCCAAACTCTTTGGGCTCTTCCCGCGCAAAGGCACGATTGCCGTCGGCAGCGATGCGGATGTCCTGGTTTGGGATCCGAACCAGACGCGTACCATCTCGCGGCGAACGCATCACATGAACGTCGACAACAGCGTCTTCGAAGGCATGACGATAAAGGGCCGGCCGCGTTACGTCTTTTCCCGCGGGCGCATGGTTTGCGACGGCGAGACATTCACCGGCGAAAAGGGCGCCGGAACATTCCAAAAGAGCGATCGCTTTTATCCGGTTCAGTTGTAAAGGGAAGCGTATGAACGGCAGCGTTACGATCGGACTCGTTCAGGCTCACCACGATGTTGACGGTGCGGAGCCGGTCGAGGTGCACAAAAAAACCGCCATCGACAAGCACGTGCGCATGATTCGCCAGGCCAAAGAACGCGGCGCACAGATCGTGTGCCTCCAGGAACTGTTCTACGGGCCCTACTTTTGCACGGAACAAACGCCGAAATGGTACTCCGCGGTCGAGCCGATCCCTGACGGCCCCACCACGCAGCTGATGCAGGACCTCGCGAAGGAGTCGGGATCGTCCTCATCGTGCCGATGTACGAAGAAGAATTTTCCGGCGTCTATTACAACACGGCGGCCGTCATCGACGCGGACGGATCGTATCTCGGAAAATACCGCAAACATCATCTGCCGCAGGTGCAGGCCGGCCCCGCGGGATGTGGTTTTTGGGAAAAATACTACTTCCGGCCCGGCAACCTCGGCTATCCGGTATTTGAAACCGCGTTCGCAAAGATCGGCGTGTATATCTGCTACGATCGCCATTTCCCCGAGGGCGCACGCATGCTGGGTCTGCACGGCGCGGAAATCGTATTCAATCCTTCCGCCACCGTCGCGGGGCTCTCGGAGTATCTTTGGAAGCTGGAGCAGCCGGCGCATGCCGTTGCCAACGGCTATTATTTGGGCGCGATCAATCGCGTCGGCCACGAGATGCCGTGGAACATGGGCGAGTTTTACGGCCAGTCGTACCTGGTGGATCCGCGCGGGCAATTCGTTGCCGTCGGCAGCCGCGACGGGGACGAGGTGATCGTCGGCGTGATGGATCGGGACGTGATCACACAGGTACGCAATACGTGGCAGTTCTATCGCGATCGCCGTCCGGAAACCTATGACGGCTTAGTGGAAGTCTAGGTAATGGGCGCGACGCAACTGCGCGCCGGTGACGTTCTGGTGCTGACCGATGCCGCGCAAGATCGCGTCGAGTCGAACGATTCCATGTGGAACGACGATCTGCGGCCGTGCACGCTCCAAGAACACTCGTGGCCGGGCGGTAAGTTTGCCGCTCTTTGGATCGGAATGTGCCTGTGCCTGCCGACGTATTCGCTTGCGAGCGGCATGATCGCCCTCGGAATGAACTGGTGGGAGTCCGTGATCGCGGTGTTCTGCGGCAGCGCAATCGTGCTCGGCGCGATCCTGTTGGTCTCGCACGCCGGCACGAAATACGGCATACCGTATCCGGTGTTTGCGCGCCTGTGGTTTGGAACGCGCGGCGCGCACATCCCCGCGCTGGCTCGCGCCGTCATTGCGGCAGGCTGGTTCGGCATCAACTCCTGGTTCGGCGGCCAAGCGATCGACGCAATCCTGGTGCGCATCGTTCCGGTTTGGCACGGCCTCTCCGCACATTTGGCGATTGCGTTTGCCGTCTTTTGGGCCGTCAACGTGGCGATTGCGATGCGCGGGCCGCAGGCGATCGGGCGGCTCGCGCAACTGGCTGCGCCGACACTCGCGCTCGGCGCGATCGCGCTGTTTGTTTGGGCTGCGCTGGGTGCCGGCGGCTTAGGTCCGATGCTCTCTACGCCTGCGACGGTTCATGGGCCGGCGTTTTGGTCGGCATTTTACCCCTCGGTCGTGGGCGTGATTGCGTTTTGGGCGACGATGGCGCTCAACATTCCGGATTACACGCGGTACGCGCGAACGCAGCGCGCGCAGATGCTCGGCCAGGCCGTTTCGATGCCGATTGCGATGGCGGCGTTCTCGTTCATCGGCATCGCGGTGACTTCGGCGACGGTCCTCTTGTTCGGAAAGGCGCTCTGGAATCCGGTCGAACTCATCGTGAAGTTTCCGGCTCCGGTTGTCGTGATCGCCGGCATCATCGTCGTCTTGTCGTCCGTAACGATCAACGTCGGCGCGAACGTGATGGCGCCCGCGCGCGCGTTCGAGAATCTCTGGCCGAGGCGCATGACGTTCGCCGCCGGGGCCGTGCTGACGGGCTTGCTGAGTTTGGCCATGCAGCCGTGGTACGTGCTGGCGACGTTTGCCACGTATATTTTCACGTGGCTCGGAACGTACGGCGCGATGCTGGGTTCGTTCGACGGCATCGCGATTGCCGACTACTGGCTCGTGCGCAAACGCCGCCTCGATCTCGCGCAGTTGTATATGCCCGGCCGGCATCTACTCATACGCGAAGGGCTTCAACATGCGCGCCGTCGCAGCACTCGTGATCGGTTGGGGCGTTGCGCTGCTCGGCTTGGCGTTTGCGCCGTTGCGCTTCCTGTGGAGCGGCGGTTGGATTTTCAGTTTGCTCGGAGGTTTGATCGCGTATTGGCTGCTCATGCGCGGCGAGCGTTCCGTAATAACCGAAGGCGAGTTTGAAACCATTACGCGCGACGAAACGCCGAGCGAAGAACCGGCGTCCGCACTGCTTCCGACACAAGCGTAACGGCGTTTTAGGTCTCCGAAGCGTTACCGGGCGCGTGTCGGTACGGTATGTTGACCTTGCACGTGATGGTGCCATAATGGAGGAATATTGGAGGAATCGACTGGATGGCAACATTGATTATCAAAGGCCTGCCCGACGCGTTGCACAAACGCTTGCAGGCTCGCGCCAAACGTGATCGGCGATCGGTAGCGCAAGAGGTTGCGTATTTGTTGGCAGAGGCGCTCGACACACCCAAGCCGTTGTCGATCCTCGATCTGCGCGGTCTGGGTAAAGAGCATTGGCGCGAGCACGACGCCGTTGAGCACGTCGAGCGCGAACGGGCGGCGTGGGATTCCTAGCCGATATCGGGCGCGGCGGGGTTGCCATAGATACGGCGATCTTCATCTACTTCATCGAGGAAGGTTTCTTCCGCTGATAGAGCCGTTATTCAAAGGAGGCCGACCGGGGCCGGCGTCACCTCGTTACGTCGGCACTGACGCTCCTCGAAGTGTTGGTCGTGCCGTATCGCGCCGCCAATCGCACTCTGGCCGACCGCTACGAGGCACTGCTTACGAATAGCCGCGGAGTTCGACGCGTGAATCTCGGAGTCGATCAGCTGCGCGCTGCGGCTCAAATTCGAGCAGTCACCGGTATCAAGTCCCCCGATGCGCTGCACCTTGCTGCCGCCATCACCGCTGGATGTAAGTCTTTCATCACCAACGATAGGCGGCTTCCGGCTATTGCGGGACTTCGGATCGTTCAACTCGGAACGTACACCACCTGAACGTTCGCGTTTGAAATCGGCTCGGGTCTTGACTTATCTACCGGGCGCGTCGAAGCGCGCCCGGTAGATAACGGCTCGTTGCGTGCGAGCTTTTCAGCTTACGACACGCAAATTACTTTATGAAGTAGCGGAATCCATGGCGTTCCAGCAGCTGTCGACGGACGCTTTCCGGTAAGATGACTTTGCTCGTCAAAGCTGCTGCCCAATTCGAGGGTGTCGTCGTTGGAATCAACAGAACGGCCGGCGCTCTACCGGTCTTCAAGTCCACCGCCTGCCCGACGATCCATCCGCTATCGTTGATGTCGCCGGCATAAGCAACGTATAGATTGGAGCGCGGAATGAGCAGGTTCAAATCACTCATCGCCCCGTTCTGCCAAATGAATCCGCGGCAGGTGCCGCCGGCGTCGCACGAATATCCGACGGCCTGTTTCTTGTCGTTCAAGCCGAGAGCTTCGCTTAACACGTCGCCCGGCAACGTGCCCAGGTCTCTCATCGCGGCGTGTTGCCACACGAACGCATGATATGTGGTGTTTCCGGTCAAGGCCGACTGCCCCACAACGTCGCCGCGCTCATTAATTGCCGTCGCAATATTTGCCGTGGTGCCTCCCAAACTGCCGAGATCGAGCGGTGAGCCGTCCCGGGGCCAAAGCAGAGCGTGCGCGGTGCCGTAACGTAGGGTGTTCGGCGGTCCGCAAGGACCGGATGCGCCCACCGCCTCGCCGGCGTTGTTGATCGAGACCGCCTGCGAAACGGCGTCGCCGCGCAACGGCCGCAACGCACGTGGCCGTGCGTCACCCTTCCAAATGGCGGCGTAGTAATGGAATACCTGCGGGGCGCCGCAGGTCGTATCACGCACGGTGTTCTCGGCAAACCCGACGATCCGCCCTTCCTCATTGACGCCCGCAGCGAAAGAGTTGTTGCCACCGAGTGTGGGAAGTGCCGTCATCACGTTGTTCTTCCAGCGAAATCCTGCGCACAAGTTCGGCGTTCCGAATCCGCAGAAGTTTTCCGCAAACGGATCGGTTTGCGAGAGATCCGAGATACCCGCAACTACTCCGCGGTTATTTTTTACCGGCCATCCGACGCCGCTATTGGGACCGCCCAGCGTCCCAAGATTGATCTTCTGCCCGTTCACCCAAAGAATGGCGTGAACGCTGGTTCCGCTCGTGACCTTTGAGAGGCCGGCTATCCAGCCGCGATTGTTGATGCTGTTGGCAACGCTTGAAGTACCGCCCAGCGTCCCAAGCGGGACGACGTAATAGTGAGTGAAGGCTGCTTTCCCTGCAGCACTCACGTCAGACGTTGCGACGCTCGAGCTAGACCGTGCGCCGGTTTGCGCGTTCCCCGCTGACGGAGTAAAACCCATGGGCGAGCTGCCGCTATTATTGCATCCGGTGAGTATGGCTGCGAACGCGCACGCACATGCGGCGTGTCCGGCCAAACGCGAAATTTTGTCCATTGTCGCTCCCTTCGTATTTCTGATACCGCCAAGCCACGCTCGTAAGGGCGGTAGCATAGGCAGCAGGGTGAAACATTGCTGAGAAGGGCCTGTCCTCCCGAATGGCAGTTTTTCGAAGATTAGAAAGCGCGGGGAGGGCGCGCACGCCGCTTTTGGTAAGCCTGCAGCATGCTCAGATCGCTTGTCGTCCTCATGGTATGTGTTGCGCTCCTGGAACCCCGCGCGGGCGCCGCGCCTCTTCCCGCGGGCAATCTGCGCTGGCGTGAGACGGGTCCAGCCATCGCCGGAGGCCGCGTCACGAGCGTTGCCGGAACGCCGAGCGATCCGAATCTCTACTATCTCGGCGCCGCCGGCGGAGGCGTATGGAAGAGTACGGATGGCGGCGCCGCGTGGACGGCGGTTTTCGACAAGCAGAGCGTGGGCGCGATCGGCGCCCTAGCCGTCGATCCAACGAACGACGAGACGGTCTGGGCCGGTACCGGGGAATCGAATCCGCGCAACGACGTCAGTTACGGCGATGGCCTGTATAAGTCGATCGACGGAGGTAAAACGTGGGCCAACGTAGGCCTGCGCGGAACGAAATACATCTCGCGCATCCTCATCGATCCGACCGATCCGCAGCACGTGATCGTTGGTGCGCTGGGCGACGTTTTCGCCGATTCACCCGATCGCGGCGCGTACGTCACCTTCGACGGCGGCAAAACCTGGAGCAAAACGCTCGACGGCGGACCGATCAGCGGCGTCTCGGATCTCGCGATGAATCCGCGCACCCCAAACGAGATCTACGCAGGCGTTTGGGAGTTTGTGCGGCGGCCGTGGACCTTTCGCAGTGGGGGCGCCCAGGACGGGCTCTACCGTTCGGCCGACGGCGGCCGGACGTGGAAACGTCTTTCCGGCGGAGGGCTGCCCGACGGCATTACGGGACGCATAGGTCTGGCAGTTGCGCCGAGCGATCCGAATCGCATTTATGCGCTGATCGAATCGAAGCATGGCATCCTCTGGCGTTCAGATGACGGCGGCAAATCGTGGACGCTCGTGAGTACCAACACCCTCGTGGACCAACGACCGTTCTATTTCTCGCATATCGAAGTCGATGCGGCGAATCGTGATCATGTATACACCGCGTCAACGCAGCTCGCAGAGAGCAAAGACGGCGGCAAGACGTTCAAGCCGATCGCCAGAGGCGTGCACGGCGACTATCACGCGATCTGGATTGCGCCCAACGATCCGAAACGCATCATCGCCGGCCAGGACGGCGGTTATGCGCTCACCGTCGATGCTGGGCGTACGTGGGCGTTCTGGTCCAATCTGCCGATCGGGCAGTTTTACCGCGTAGGCTTGGGCAACGACAATCCGTATACGATCTGCGGCGGCTTGCAGGATAACAACTCCTACTGCGGCCCGTCGAACTCGCTCGATATGGCCGGAAACACCAACGCCGGATGGTTCGCCGTGGTGCAAGACGACGACGGCCAGTGGGCGATTCCCGATCCGCGCAATCCGAACGTCATCTGGTCCGATGGTCAGGATGGCGCGCTCTTCATCTACAAGCGGCAATCGCGCGAATATACGTTCACGCAACCCTACTTCACGAGCGTGCAGCAAGACTACGACATCGCGACGAGTCCGTACCGCTTCAATTGGGAATCACCGATCGGTTTTGCGCCGTGGAACCCACGCATCGCGTGGTTCGGCGGCAACGTCGTCTTTCAGTCGAGTGACGGCGGATACCGATGGCGGCCGATCAGCCCCGATCTCACGCGCAACGACAAAGCGCATCAAGCGCCGGCCGGTGGCCCGATCACGCATGACGTGACGGGCGCGGAGTACACCGACACGCTGCTCGACATCGAAGGTTCGCCCATCTCGCGCGGCGAGATCTGGGTAGGCACGGACGACGGCTACGTGCAGTTGACGTGCGACGGCGGCGCGCATTGGAAGAACGTTACGCCGCACGACGCCAATCCGAACGGGCGGTTTGAAACCGTTGCGCCCTCGCCGCTCGTGCGGGGTGTCGCGTATGCGGTCGAAGACGCGCATATGGTGGGCGACGGCACGCCGCACGTGTGGGTGACGCGCGATTACGGTGCCCATTGGAAGGCTATCACCGGCGGCTTGCCATACGTTCTCTGGACCCGAGCGATTCGTCCGGACGATCGCAATCCCGCGCTCGTGTATCTCGGAACAGAGCAAGGTATCTGGATTTCGGACGATAGCGGTTCGCACTGGCAGAGTCTGCGCAACAACATGCCGGCGGTCTCGGTACGCGACATTCGGATTCAACCGCACTTCAACGATCTCGTGATTGCGACGCACGGCCGCTCGATTTGGATCATGGACGACATCCGTCCGCTGCAAGAACTTTCGAAGGCCGTCGCGGCCGGGGCGATGCTGTTCGATCCGCGCACGTCATACGAGTACAATCTCACGAACAACACCGAAGGATTGTACACGCGGTATGCGGCGCCGAATCCTCCGTACGGCGTGCCGATCTCATACTATCAGGCGGCGCCCCAACCGCATGCACCCGAGGTGGCGATTATCGATGCCGCCGGCCATCCGGTGCGCACGCTACGTGGAACCAACGATGTGGGCCTTAACCGAATCGTCTGGAATTTCACCGCCGCACCTCCGGTAAAATGGACCGGCGCACCCAATCGTTTTTTTCAAGGCCCGGACGACGGAGCAACGGTCGTGCCGGGGCGTTACGCCGCGCGAATCACGTTGAACGGACGTGCATTCCTGCAGTCTTTCACGGTGAAACCGGATCCGCAAGCCACGGAAACGTTCGCACAAATGCGGCAGAGCTACGACGCATTTTCAAAGCTGTACGCGCTGTATTCGAGCGTCGACGTAATGCTGAATAACCTCGACACGATCGGAGAGGCGCTCGACGCGCCGCCAGCGCCGCGGCCGAGCAGCGCCGCGCAAGCCGCGCTCGACCGCGCGCGTCAAACTTGCGCCTCCGTGGTGGCGCGCCTGACGGCAAACTACAGGAACGGTGAAGATTCGGTCGCACGCCCGGGTTCATTGCGCGAAAACCTCAATGGAGCGCTGACCTCGCTCGAATCGTTTCCCGTACAAGGCGTCGTCACGCCCGCCGCCGCGAATTTCTATGCCCGCATACATGCGGAGTACGAAGCGGCTCGAAGCGCGTATAACGCGTACGCGCGCTCGATCCCTCATTTGAACGCGCAACTCACGAATCTTGGACTGCGCGCCCTGCCGCCGGTTCCGCAAGAGCGCGCCCGGTAATGTTTGATATATGGCTCGCCCATCTTCCAGGATGGGTAGTCTTGCTGCTCTTCGCGATCGTTCCCGCGCTCATTGCAGTGGGGTTTCACGCTATTTTCCGGCGTTTCGTCACAGCCGACAAGCTCATTCCGCACCACGAAGTCGCCGGATTTCTGGTCGGCATCGCCGGCGTGCTCTACGCCGTCGTCCTCGGATTTCTGGTCGTGACCGTATGGGTCTCGTTCGACTCGGCGCAGGCTAATGCCGATCTCGAAGCAAGTGACGTTGCGGAGCTCTTCAGCTTCGCAGGCGTGCTCCCGGATCCGGCGCGCACGCACCTCCAACAGTCGATGGCCAACTACGCCTTCGAGGTGCGAGACCGCGAGTGGCAGATGCTCGTATTCGATCGGCAAGACGTGCAGGCGCGCTCATTTTACCGCGATGTGCTTCCGGTTATCGCTTCCATCCCTACCGGATCGGTGCAGGAGAGCGCTCTTCGGACGCTCCATGAATTGAGCGTGCACCGGCGTCAGCGCTTGATCAGTGCGGATACCGCGTTGCCCGCAGCACTCTACGTCGCGTTGATCCTGGGCGCAATCATTCTCTTGGCATTTACATTTCTTTTCGGCGTCGACAATAAAGCTCTGCAGTTCACGATGACATTCCTAATCGTGGCGATGATCGGACTACTTTTCGGAACTATCGTCTCATTGGATCGCCCATACAGCGGGCCCATTCGCGTCACGCCGAAAGCGTGGACGCTTGTGATCGAAAACAATAACCTCGCGAATTACCGTACCGTCCGACCGTAAAAGCGCGCCGCTGGACGAAAACCGGACGCAATGAGGTGGCTCTTTTACTTCATGCGGCAGCGATGCAGTTTCGTTTCGGTTGGAGGCTCTTTCAGCGATTGCGCCTGTCCGGCGAAATCGACCGCTTCAACCTCGGCCAGGGCCTCAAGTTGCTTAATATCCTCAATATCCTTCGGGCGCTTCAAGGCCCGCTTGGACTTCAAGACCCCTTCGCGCGTCAAGGCGCTGATGGTTCGTTGTTCATCGACGGTTACAACATCGGCTGCGTTTTTGATCGATGAATAGCTGTTAAAGCCCGCGATCCCTTTTAGCAAATCAATCGGCCCCGCCGTCGTCAGGAGCTGCAGCATCGGGTGCTTTTTGAGAAACTGCGGAGTCAATTCAATGGGCTGCCCCTCGGGCTTGCCAAGGATCAGTAATCGAGGCTGCAGGCTATTGATCACCTTGCAGAGTTTTTCGAGATTGCGGGATTGGGTGTGATAGACCAGGTCCAGGTCCTTGGTAACCCGATCACTCCCGCGCACCATGGCAGCGAAGCCTCCAACGACCACGTAGTCAACGCCGGCGTTGTTCAACGCATCGAATAGAGCATCAGGGTTAATCATTGCGCGTACCGTCGGAAGGTATTCATAGACGCGACTGCTTCCCGATAACGCTCCGACGGCGACTGAAGAAGAGCACGCGACAACAAATTTAGGTCTACGCCATACTCTTTTGCCTCGGCGCACTTGCTGCCACGGGGCGGGTCCTGTAGATATGCTCGCGCCAGGGGCGACAACTCGCGAAGTCGGCTCGCGCGGATCAGACCGTCAATCTGGTGCGCAAGAGACTCGCGGCCTAGATATGTGATGTCAGTAAAACAGACGCTTCGGTCCGCCGTGCGGTGACGACACTCCCACCCGAGCCCGCGCGCATCCCTCATCGGCAAGTTCCGATAAGCCGCGCGCAACCGCGCCGCGGTTGACGCGCGCGCCCATTCGGTTTTGAATCTCTGGAGCAGCTCCGCCGCACTGATTGGGCGGCGGACTTGCTCCAGCGAAGCCAACACCGCGGCATTTAAAACGGAAAGGCATACCATGCTACAAATTGTAGCATGGTTAGGATGGACCTGCTAGCTGGCCGCTTCCCATGCGAGCGGCCAACGGCGACGCACACCACAGACGCCGTCAGCGCGCCACATTGGTAGCGCCAACGGGAATCGAATGCGCCGGCGAAACGGAATGCAGCGGAAAGACCCGCCATGTTGTGCAACGCCCGGAGCGCGGATCTTAATCGCTTGCCGAATCGGGGGAACGCCCGGAATCGCCGGCCGCCAGAGTGCCGTCCGCGTGCGCTGCGCCGCCCGCGCGGAGAGGCCAGTCGGCCCCCACGCCGCTTTCAATTGCTTAGCTGCGCGACGCAAAGCCTTTATTTTTTTTGTTTTCTTTTTACTTTATCTTTACGCCGAAAGCGTCTCGCACGATAGCCGCTATCTTGTCTGCGTTCGTGTGTTGGCTTAGGCGCACGGTAAACGGTTCTCCGGGTGAAGTCTCCGTCGCAATCCGAAAGGAAACTTGAGCGTCCGCAATCTTTGTTGACTCCTCAAATATGGACGACATGTGGTTAAAATCGCGCGGCGTGAAGTGTACGGCCATGGGTACTGTTGTTTCACTAAGCATGCCGGGAAGTATTGTGGCATCACCGACCTGAACGGTACGTTGATTCTCTTTTCCAGCGGATCGCGGGATGTTGTCATAAAACGTAAAGTCGGACACTGGCTTAGCTAGAGAGTCGTACTGAAAGGCGTACAGGCGCCAATGATAGGCAGTTATTCGGCCCTCATTTCGAATAGAAAACGAAAACCTCAACGGCAAGAACACTTCGCCCTCTTGAGTGCGGTACGGTTTTTCAATGAACAGTTGCGTGGACTGAACGGCAATCGAAGGGCCTTGCACCCGTTGGCGAATCAGCTCTAAGTAGTGGTGCGGCGCTATGACTGAGTGTCCGCCCTGGCGCATGTAATAGTTCCTTTCGCCGCGGGTAGTCTGATGCGGAGCCAGCGCAGAATCACCTACGTCGATTACGATTGCGACGCGCCCGGATGGAATCGTGCTCCGACTTAATGGCACCACCTCGTGCACTCTGAAGTCTTGCAACTCATATGCGACAAGATTGGGGATCTTTTGCTCAAACCACTCGCGGATAGGAGTGTTTCCCTCCTTAGGAGGTAATCCGTCGAACGTTACGCCATCGTCGTGAAGCCCGAGGATTAGATGACCGCCAGCCAGTATTCGCGAACGCCGATAGCGCCTTAGCAACAAAATTAAGAAAGTGGTCGCGCTTCGCAGTCAAATCGCCGCCGCTTTTACGGTCAAAATAATCGTGTTCTCCATCGGGCAACGCCAATACGTCACCTTCCGTCCACTGTTCACGCCTTAGAATCGACATCACACCCCATCGAGAACCTTCAATTGCTGCGCGCCGCCGTACCGCTTGCATGATAACGTTACGCCCAAATGGGGCTACGTTCGGGATGTCGGCCGACTGCATCAGGAGCATAGCACGGCAGCTACTACACGATTCGCTCTACGCCTTCGTCAAGCAACTACGCCGCATGCCGGAGAGCGGTGATGCCGGACCTAAATACCAAGTAGAGGTGCTATTCGCGCAATCACCTCGTCGACGAGCGTGTCGGGAGCGGACTCTTCGAAAGTTGCATTGCGTGCACGCCAGTCCAGGCTTCGGACTTGATCGGAGATAACAACGCCTTCCGTACCTAATGACGCTGGAAGAGGCACCTCAAAACGATAGCCTTTCACCTGCCGCGTGATCGGACAAACCAAAAACAGGCTCGTAACGGCGTTATAGGCACGTGGCGTCAAAACTAAGGCTGGTCGGCGATTCGCTTGTTCATGACCGGCTTGCGGCGAGAAGTTGAGATAAACAATATCGCCGCGATCGGGCACGTAGCCGACCATCGAAATTAGAGCCGCTCGGCGCCAACTTCCGCGCCGTAATCGAATTCAGCATGAACCATTTCGGGCGCGATGCCTTCGAGAAGCTCATCGAGCGTATACCGGGGCCGGGCAGGGCGTATGATGACGGTGCCCTTCTCCACCTCTACATGGACACGATCACCGGCGTGCAAACCAACGGTTTCCGCTACCCCTTTTGGCAAGCGGACCCCTAAGCTGTTCCCCCAGTTGTCGAGAATTGTCGTCATAGCGCCCTCGCTAGGCATCGTTGCTTGGTTTATACGTTGTATATACCTCAAACGCACGCTGGTTACAAGGTGTTCCCATAGGTTCTTACGCCTGTCTGACAATGCATTAACGACTCATTTTAGGCTGTTCACGCGCGTGCTCCGCGACTGACGGTGCGCGAATAGACGCACCCGCGGCCGGCCGCACGGCATCGCCGCACGCGAGGAGCGCGCCGCGTGCTGCTTGCGATTCACGCGGCGTATCCTGCACGAACAGGTGTTCGGGCCATTCGACAAGCAATCTACGGCCAGGAATTTGGAGCCGTCGATGAAGCAAAAACTGCAAAAGTGGCAGCGGGAAGTTGTTCGCGCTCGCGATGCGGTAACTCGCCTTTCGGATTACCGGCGGTGGAACCGCGTATACGAGGCGATCGTCAATGCTAATCCGAGACTTACTCCGGGGACGCCGGGCTGAATTACTTCCGTAACGTGTATGCCGACTACGCCGTAATGGAGATTCGGCGCCAAGCGAAGCCTCACAAATATTCCGTCTCACTGCTCGGCCTTCTCGAGGACATCGCAGCCAATACATCATTCATCACTCGCGACTGGACGCGCGAGATGTATCAACAGCCTCTGGAGGGCAGTAGACACGTATACGACGCCAGCATGGCGGTTTGGTTGGCTGACAAGACGTTCAAAAGTTCGCCGATAGTACAGGCCTGCAACTAAATCAGGAGTTGGTCGATGCCGACGTTGCGAGCCTCAAGAGTGCGACTTGAGAGGTGATAGCCGTAAGTGATACGGCCGTCGCGCACGATGACCGCCGTGGCCCGAGTTTGTGGTAACGTTCGACCATCTTAATCAGGCGATTGATGTTATCGAAGAGATTACACGCCGTTACAGCCGCGCTCGGCCACACCACGCTTTCCACGACAGCCGATATTTACGCGCACGTTTCTCCGGCGCTCATGCGTGACGCAGCTGCGCGCCTAGATGAATCAATGACCGGCGCGCTGCGCAAAGCGAGCGGTAACGAGAAGGCCTAAAAGGCAGACTCGACGCTCTTCCCCATCCCCCGGTAAAACGAAAGGAACGCAAAATGCAAAGCAGCCCTCGAATCGATCCGGATGCGCTCGATCGTCTATGTGCGCATTGGCTACAGAAGATCCCAACAAGCAATACGGCATATCCCGAGGAAGATCGCGCATCCCTAAAGGCGGCAACGCTTGCGGATATCAAGCCAGGCGACGACGTCGCGCTGGGTGCGCTTACTTCGTTCGAGCTGGGTTTCAACATCGGCGTTAAAGTCGCCGCCGCCATAATCGGCGATCCGTTAGGCAACCCGACGGAGTTGCTGACGGAAGCGTTAGAGCATGCCGAAGCGGAGGTTCGGGATATTCGACGCGACCACAAGCGCTTCGACGTAACCCCAGCTGCCGCTGCGCCATAGCCCGATTCTGCTCGCGTCCCTATGCAAAGTGTCGCCGTTCTTAGGAGCGGCGGCACTTGCGATTAAGCGCCGGCGCCGCCGTCCATTGCAAAGGGCCTATCAGATTCGACCGTTCCGAATTGCGTTTTTGAGTACATGTTCTAGTTCAACGACGAACAGGTTGGCTAACTCAACGATCGGGAGGGGGTTTTTCGAGATACGCAGCAGCAGATTGGCAAGATCCTCTCCCAAATCAACGGTGTTGTAAGCGAGGCGGGGCGTGCTGCGGATTGCGTTACCCGCAACGGATTCAAGTCGTAGCGAGCCGTCGACGCCGTGACCGTATCTTAGCGCCGCTGGCCCCTTGCCTAAAATCATTCTCACGCTAGCCGTCTGCGAAATCCGAAGCGACGTTTCGTGGAATTTGACGCCACCCACGTCGGCATGGAACCTGAAAACCGGCGGCTCCAAGCGAAGTCGGACCCACGACTCCTGGCCGCGCGCAATCGCCGCGCGCAGAAGATAGTTTTTGGCGGTTCTGCCAGCATTCAAGAACGACGATAGCTCGCGGAGAAACGCCGTCTTTGTCGCATCTATCCGCGCAGCGTCCTGCGCCTCGTCGGCTGCGATGGCGGCGGTCTCATGCTCGAGCATTAGCGCAAGATAGTAGCGCGCGTTGGCGAGCTCGCGTTCAATGTCGATCGATGCAGGGGGACGGCGTTTCGGCTTGGTCACTTCGCCACAGCCGACGACCGCACGGCGAGGCGGCAACCGGACCTTTTAAAATTCAATGTGAGGAATATGTGAGGAATTTAGGGTTTCCGGTCGCTTTTGTGGTAGCGCCAACGGGAATCGAATCGGTCCCTGCATGATTGCCACGTGTCGCAGGTAGGCGAAAAGGCTTGATTATCCGGGCTTCCACGAACTTGGCCGGTTGTCGAAAGCCGCTGCTGGTTGCCATCGACGGCAACCGTTTGGCAACCGCAAATCCAAGCGCTGCCCCCGGTGGCTACCCTCAGGACCCCTCGCCCCACAGCGTTCAGAATATGGACCTATCTTCGACCCCTGTACGCTTCGGAAAAAAATTTTTGAAAAAATGGAGCCGTTGAGAAGTTCGATGGGCTAGTAACGGACTGGAGCGTAGGAGCGACACCTCAGCTCCGCTTAAGTCCCCACGCGAGGGATTTGTCCAAAGAGGCGTGAGGTGGACTATGTGGACCCTAGTTCTCTCTTCGTCGTTGGCGCGCTTGGCGGTGCCGCAACCTCAACCGTTACAATTCGTGATCTCGCTGCACACGGCTCAGCATACGATGGCGAAGTCATCACCGTCATCCGCCGCTGCCGGGCTTCGAACCTCATATGTCGCACAGATGTGATGCCTACACGACTTTCGTGCTTCTGCGGGAAGTCGGCATGCATGCGCCTCTTTAAATGCGACGACCCCAACCTGCAGGGCGGTCAACCGCTGACCGTCCAAGGAACATTCTCCATCGAAAAGCACGTGAGGCGGTACACCTTCTGCAATGAGATCGACGTTGTCAACCGATTGCCATGAGAGTCTCTTGTCTTTGTTTGCGGTGCTCCTTTTCTGCCATTACCCTCGCGTATGTCCTGATCTTGCGCCCCATCGCCATTGCGTCAACACCTGATAATCTTAATCGGCTGCTGTTTCCGACCAGCGCAGGACAGGCCGCAGCCAGCGCCACATGCGGCATGGATGTGGGCCCAACATTTATCGGTTATCTACGATTCCCAGCAGCGCGTGAGAGGCACGTATTCGTCCAAATTACCAACGAGTCAAGCGTTCTTGGCCAGGTATTCGCGACGCTGATTATCAACGGTCGCGCAATAACTACTCTTCGAGAAGGCGTTGAACTGGCGTATATTCCACCGCATAGCACCACGTGGGCCGAGGTCTACACCGATAGCGTAGGGCCCTCCGACGTATTCCCGGATATATCGGGCGTCAGCATAGATTGTTTTCCCGGTCATTTCTGACGTAAGTGAAAACACAAAGCTGCAGAGAAAGCCCCGAGCGATGCAAGGAACAACCTTTACGCAGTCGTTTAACGACGATGGCGTATTAAATACAGAAACGACTCTCTGTATTAAAATACAGACGAGTCGTTTTTTATACGGCGGGAACTGTATCTAAATACAGATCATTTTGTATGAAAATGCCGGAATTACGTATTTGAATTCGGGCACCTCGCCTAGGCGGCTTGGTCCTCGTCGCGCTCGAATATCCCGTACACGTCGAGGCCGTAGCAGCCCGCCGCGAGCATGAGCACGTGGATGTTGTGCGCGAGGAACTTGAGCGCGATCTCGTTCGCCGGGCCCGCGCCCTTCTCGGTCCGGACGAACGCGTTGTAGCGTTCCTTGACCGCCGAGAACAGGCACTCGACCTTCACCCGGTAGCGGTAGCCGAATGCCTTGAACTTCTCCGGCTCCCGCGTGCAGAGCTTGTGCACCTCCGTGATGATCCCGGCGTTCTTCACGACGCCGCGCCACTTCTTCGGCACGGCGTTCTACGAGTTTTTTGCCCATGGAACCAGCGGTACGGCGTGCAGCTTCTCGATGATCTCGTCGCGAAGCATCGTGACGTTGTATCCGCCGTCCAGCAGCACCCGATCGACGTCGTAGTCGCGCGCCTCGAACTCCGGAAGGATCTCGTTGCGGAACACGATCTTCTCGCTTCCGGTCGGACCGGTCACGCGCAGCGAAAGCACCGCGAGCGAATCCACGCAGCACGCGACGTGCGCGCGCCACCACGGACGTCCGGGGCGGGTCTGCTGCTTCTTGTCGATCCGCTGCGACTTGTAGTCGAAGAACCGGTTCCGCCCGGACGCCGCTCCCGTGCCGTCGCCGGCGAATCGTGATGGGGCCCATGTCGGCGAAGGGCGCGGCGCAGAGCGCGATGAGTTCGTTGACGAGCGCGAACGTCGCGGGATCCTTGATGAACTGGCTGAGCGCCGCGAACTCCGGGAAGACGTCTGCGATCATACCGAACGCTTGGGGGCAAAAGGAGGGTAGAGGTTGTGCCGGATGATCAATCGCCGGGTACAAAGGAACCTATTGCGGTCCCGCAGACTGCGGCTGCAAGCCACAGGCAAAACCGGATGCACAACATTTGTGCACGGTCGCATCGCTCTTGGCCCGTGCCAAAACGTTGACGTAAGCCTGGTCCAACTGCTGGCTCGCATGGCTCAGTCACTCTATGCCTGCGCTGCAGCCCTCCGCACAACTGCCCGGCCTTCTGAAAATGCTCGCGACGCACTCTTGCAATTACTCACAGCAAGCACCGCAGTCGCGGCGACGGAGGCGGAAACCGCAGCGACCCTTTTATCTTTCGACCTTTGCGTAACAGCTCGGGTTCATGTTCGGGCGCTCGGTGATCTTGTGCGGCGCTTTATGTTATTAGCAAATCACCGAGAGACCGCCCAGCGCATGTTCGATGCGTCCGAAGCCTCTCGGCTGCAATTATTCCGGGCTGCGCCAGAGGATCACCCTGCGAGGGCCGCGATTGAGGCGGCTTTCGAGGGCGATGCGAAAACGATGGAGCAGTTGGAGCGGCACGCTTACGAGGGCGATGATCAGTCCGCTCTGGTGTTCATGAGCGAGTTTGAGCGGCGATATTTCAGCAAGTGGAGTCATGCTGATATTATCGCCCTTATTGAGGCTGGACAGCGCCTTCTAAGCGCCGACTGGTGACGTACGAGATCGTCTCGTTACTGATAATATCGGCGATTTCATAGTGTATCGCGCTTGCATTTTTGCAGTCGGCATTCTACATTCCATCAAAATCATGTATGGGGTCACGATAGAGCAGGCTCAGACGGGTTTACCGACGCGATAAACGCCCGAAAGGTACAATTTGACACACAGGCGGAAGAGCTTCCGCAAAGCCGCCTTTGAGAACGCGGCCCGGTTTCAGGCGCAGCGCGTTTCTGAGTAGTGGCAGGCAGCCTCGTGAAGCTCGCCGCGGGAAGTTGGAGAGATTGTTGTCGCCTCAAGTCTGACCGAAATGCGGTCCCACGGCAACCGAATGGCTACCGCGGCGCGACAATCGATAAAAAGCGCGCGTAAATACGGGCATTTCTTGGTAGCGCCAACGGGAATCGAACCCGTCTTTCCGCCTTGAAAGGGCGATGTCCTAACCGATAGACGATGGCGCCTCGGATATGTCCCGCTAATTCAACACGCGATCGAGCGGCCTGTCAACCGCAGCTCCAAATCACCCGCCCCCGTGCGGACGCCCGACCGGGGCCTGTGGCGCAATCATGGTCTTCGAGACCTGACCTTTCGCCGGAGACGACGGCGAAACGTGCGCGCTCAAGATCTTGCCGTTCTTGGCCGTGCCGATCGTCATCGTGCCGGTGCCGGTTTTGCTCGTGCGCGTCCATTTGATCACCAGCACGTTGGCGTGGCCGCGCATACCGCCGGTAATGTCCAACGCCTTGTTCGGCCAGCTCACCGTACCGATGGGCTTGCCGTTCGCCCACACTTCGAACGTTACGCCTTTGAGATCCGCGCCGGTCTTGGCCATATATTTTGCGCCGGGACCGCTGCTGAGCGACTGATCCGGTGCCGCCGTTGAATTCGCTTGCGCCATCGTCGTCTGGGAAGGCACCGGCGTCTGGCCGGCGGTGCTGCGTTCGCTTGGGTGACAGGCCGACACGCACGCGGCCAGCGCGAATGCGCCGCAGAAACGAAGAACTACGCTGCCTTGCATGCTTGGCTCATTCCACCCCCTGTCTGGCGCTAAACTCCATGGGCCCGGTAGGATTCGAACCTACGCGCAACCAGTTATGAGCCGGCCGCTCTACCGCTGAGCTACGGGCCCCAGCGCAGACTGATGCCGCAAGAGCGTTTGTACCGCAAATGCGCTTTGCTCCTTCGCGAGAAGGCGATGAAGCAAAAAACCAAAATTTGCAAGGACCATGGCCAAGACCCGCTTGGAGTCCGTCGACGAGTACATCGCCTCGCAGCCCAAGCCCGCGCAAGCCGTGCTTACGATAGTGCGCAGAGCCATTCGCAACGCCGTGCCGCAAGCCGAGGAGGCGATCTCCTACGAGATGCCCACGTACAAACTGCACGGTGCCACGGTGCTCCATTTCGCTGGGTGGAAGCAGCACTACTCGCTCTACCCGGCCAACGATCGGCTCGTCGCGGCATTAACGGACGATCTTGCACCGTACACCGTCAACAAGGGCACGATTCGCTTTCCGCTCTCCGAACCCGTACCCGTGAAGTTGATCGAACGCATCGCGAAGTTCCGCGCAAAGGAAATCGCGCAGCGCCAGAAGCCGAACCCGCCGCCTTAACGCACTTTAAACGCCGCGCGTCCCGCGTAGCGCGCCGCGTCTCCGAGCTCTTCCTCGATGGCCAGTAAGCGGTTGTACTTCGCGATGCGCTCGCTGCGCGAAAGCGATCCGGTTTTGATCTGCCCCGCGCCCGTCGCGACCGCGATGTCGGCGATCGTCGTATCTTCGGTTTCGCCGGAACGGTGCGAAATGACGCACGTGTATCCCGCCTTCTGCGCCATGTCGACGGCGTCGAGCGTTTCGCTCAGCGTGCCGATTTGATTCACTTTTATCAGAATCGAATTCGCGATGCCTTCGCGGATGCCGCGCGCCAAAAACTCCGTGTTCGTCACGAACAGATCGTCGCCGACGAGCTGGCATTTGGAGCCGAGCTCCGCCGTGAGCGTTGCCCAGCCGTCCCAGTCGTCTTCCGAGAGACCGTCTTCTATCGACACGACCGGATAGGTGTCGATGAGATCGCGATACAACGCCACCATCTCGCGCGAACCGTACGCGCGGTCGCGCGTCAGCGGGTAATACTTTCCGCCTTCATAAAATTCGCTAGCGGCGGCATCCAGCGCGATAGCGACGTCACGCCCCGGTTCGTATCCCGCACGCCCGATCGCTTCCACGAGCAGATCCATCGCCTGATTGAGCGTATCCAAACGCGGCGCGTATCCGCCTTCGTCCCCCACCGTCGTTGGTTGATCGCGTTCGTGCAGCAGTTTGCCGAGCGAGTGAAAGACTTCGGAACCGCAGCGCACGGCTTCTCGCATCGAAGCCGCACCCACCGGGGCGATCATACACTCTTGAAACTGCAATCCTCCTTGCGCGTGCTTGCCGCCGTTGATCACGTTCATGTGCGGGACGGGCAGTATGCACGCCGACGGTCCGCCCAAATAGCGAAAGAGCGGCATCGAAAAGCTGCTTGCCGCCGCGCGCGCCACTGCAAGGGATACTCCTAAGATGGCGTTCGCGCCCAACTTGCTCTTGTTCGGCGTTCCGTCGATCTCGATCAAGCGCATGTCGATCTCGCGCTGTGCGGTCGCGTCGAGCCCTTCGATCGCCGGACCCAGCACGTCGTTGACGCCCGCAACGGCTTTGAGGACGCCTTTGCCGTTGTACCGCTTCGCGTCGCCGTCCCGCAGTTCCACCGCTTCGTGCGCGCCGGTCGATGCGCCCGACGGCACCAGCGCTTCTTCGACGCAGCCGAAGCTGGTTGCCGCGCTCACGGCCAGCGTCGGATTCCCGCGCGAGTCCAAGATTTCGCGCGCGTGAATTCCCTCGATGAGCGGACGTCCGCCCCCGCGCAAGGATTCGAGCGACATACGCTACTTCTCCACGATCCAGCGCTCGAGATCGTGTTTGCGCGTGACGTAGTCGCGGGGATCGAAAAAGATCGCCAATTCCCGCTCCGCGCTTTCATGCGAATCGCTGCCGTGCACCAAATTGCGCCCGATCGTCGAGGCGAAGTCGGCACGTATCGAACCGGGTGCGGCAGCGAGCGGATTGGTTGCACCCATCATCTGCCGGCATCCGGCAATCGCGTCTTCACCCTCCACGCACATCGCGACGAGCGGGCCGCTTGTGATGAAATCGACCAAATCTTGAAAAAACGGCTTGCCTTCGTGCTCGCCGTAGTGCCGGCGCGCACGCTCGCCGTCGAGCTGGAGCAGCTTCATCGCCACGATCACGTATCCGCGCCGCTCGATGCGCGCGACGATTTCACCGATCAAGCCCCTGGAGACGGCATCGGGTTTAGCAAGAATGAGCGAACGCTGGATGGCCATAACGCGCCTGAAATACGGGCCGCGGGCAAGGCAAGCCTGCACCGCGAAGGCTGGGAAGCGTGAGCCGTTTTTCTCGCATTTCGCGCGTCGGCGTGACGGGCAGCACGAACGAGGACATGGCCAAAATGCTCGGAGAGGAACGCGCGCGCGGGCTCACGCTGGTTGCCGGCTATCAAGAAAGCGGCGGCGGCCGCAAGGGCCGATCTTGGGTTGCGCCGCCGGGCAGCGCGCTGCTCTGTACCGTCGGCTTACCGGATCCGCTACCCGCGCGCGACGTGTGGCTGGTACCGTTTTGGATCGCATACGTCGTCTGCACTGCGCTGCGCACGCACGACGTCGATACGACGCTGCAATGGCCCAACGACGTGCTGGCGCATACCGGAAAAAAGATCGCCGGCATATTGTGCGTGTCGCGCACGATCGGCGAGTACGCCTGGGCCGGCTGCGGGATCGGCATCAACGTGCACCGGCCGCCCGATGAATCCGCGTTCGCAGCGTTGGAATCGCCGCCCGCGTTCGTGAGCGATTTCAGCGCCGCGAGCGTTGAGGACGTATTGCAGACACTGCTGCGCGTTGCGGACGAGCGCTATGATTTGCTGGAACAGCCCGCTCGTCTCATCGCAGACTGGCAGGCTTGCGCAAACCTCCCCGGCGTGCGCTACCGCGTTCTCCTCGACGGTCAGACGCGAGCGTTCGATGCAGTCGCGCTGCGCCTGTTGCCGGGCGGCGCACTGCTGGTGGACGAGAGCGGCGAGCAACGTACGATCGCGCTTGCCGATGCGCGCGTGTTACGCTGAACGAACGCTTATTTTACCACGCCGCCCAACGCGATGTTGGCGCCTCTGATCGCGCTGACCGCCGTGCCTTCCGCGCCGCCGTCGATGCTCAAGCAGAGGTTCGAGGCCGCGCTCACGCTCGCGGGCTTTGGAATCATTTTCGCAGCAACACCGGCATCCTTGAGCGTCTTGGTGGCGATCATGGTGTCGGCATTGCTGGAGAAGAACAGAATGACGTCAGACACGTTCGTTCACTGCTTCGCGGAACCGCCGTGCACCAGTTTGTCCAAGCCCGATGCCACGTCGTTCAACTCCGACACGCGAACGACGGCTTGCTGCAGCCGGTCGCTCATCTCTTGCGAAAGCGTATCGATGACGATCATGTCGCCTTGGAGTTCCTCGTTCACGGCTTGCAGTTCAGCCAGCTTCGCCTCGCCCTGCTCGCGGTGCAGTTCGCCGATCAGCTGACCGGCGCGCTCGACCGCCGCTTTGGTAGCGGCGACGTGATCGCCGGAGACTTCGCCGCCGACGATTGCAACGCCCAATTCCTTGGCGGCAACGCTCACTTGTTCGCTGCGCGCGGCGATTGCGCGCGAGAGGCGCTGAACCACCGGCACGGCGACGATCAGCGCGATCAGCATGGCCACGAATCCCCAAAGCATGAAGGTTTCGGTCATATGATCGATGATCGCGGTGATCTGCGACATCGGCATGCCGTACCAGCGCGCGCCGATGACGGTTTTCTGATCGTCGGTAACGGGATCCAGCCGCGCGAGATACACCGTTCCGCCCTCGGTGTCGGCGCCTACCCAGGGTGTGTCGCCGCGCAGTGCCGCATAACGCGGAACTTGCGTGTCGATCACGCGCGTTCCGTCCGGCTGGCTGATGGTGCTCGAGATGATGGCGTCGCCGCCCAGCACGGCCGTCTGGCCGCCCAGCGCGGTGGTGCTCTGATCCACCAAGTCGTAAAAGTGGTTCATCAGAACGCCGCCGTAGATTGCACCCAAGGTGCGCTCGTTGCCGTCGCTCATGGGCGCCGCGGCGATGATGGCCAACCCTTTGTCGACGTGTTCGACGGTGCTCTGACCGCTCTTGATATCGGCGTCCGCCTGCGGCGCGAGGCCTTCGGCCTCCAGTTCGTCCTTCGGCATGGCTACCGCGCTGCTGACGGTCTCTCCGGTCAGCGCACGCTGCACGTACATATTATCGCGCAGACTGTCCGTTGTCGCCGCCGTTTGCACGTGCGACCACCTTGCCGTTGTTGTCCACGACGGTCAGAAACGAGAGATTCGAGGTCCGCGCGATGTTCGAGAGCTGATCCTGCAGCGCGGCCGTGTTGCCGGCTTGCAGATTCTTGCGCAACGCATCCGAGACCGCATCCTGCGCGATGAGCAGCCGAATCTGATCTTTGCGCGAATCCCAGTAGCCCGAGAACGCGTTCGACCCGTTCGTGACTTGCGTGCGGCCCAAATCCATGAGATCGCGGGCCAGGGTAAGCCGCGCCGCAACGACGCTGATGATGAAAAACACGACCATGGCACCGACGATGGTGCCAAGCAGTCGAACCCGCAGACTCATACCGTTTCCCTTTCCAGATCCGTTTCGTTCACTTTGAATTGAGCCAGCCGCCCGTCGATGCGGCCGGCAAAATCGTTCATTTGGTTGACCGAACTCAGGATGCGCTCCGCGGCGCCGGTCACTTCCTGATTCACGTAGGTGAGCACTTCGACGGAGGAGGCGTTCTGCTGCGAGATCTCCGCGATGCTGCGAAACGCCGAATTGACTTCGTCGGAGTGCGCCGACATCTGCGCCGTGGCTTGCACGTTGAGCTGTACCGAACGCGTGATTTCTTCGATCGAGCGGATGACTTGATACGAGTTGCTGCTCATGGCGCGCGCTACCGACGATATCTCGGAGATCTGCCGATTAGCGCCCAGCACCGCCTCGACGATCTGCCGCAGGGCGCCTGAAGCGGAATTCGTGCCGCTCACGCCTTGCTCGACGCGCTCGGTGAGGCGTTCCATCGCGTTGACCACTTCGGTGATGACGTGCTGCGTGGAGGCGATGTGGCCCGCGATTTCTTTGGTCGCTTGCACGCTGCCGTCCGCGAGCTTGCGAATCTCGGTTGCTACGACGGCGAAACCGCGCCCGTGCTCGCCGGCTCGCGCCGCTTCGATCGCGGCGTTGAGCGCGAGCAGGTTCGTTTGCTCGGCGATGCGATCGATCACTTTGACGATGTCGCCGATCTGCTCGGAGTTGCTGCCCAGTTGCGTGATGTCGCCGCCCAGTTCGGAAATCGTCGTGCGAATCGTGTCCATCCCCTCGACGATCGTATGAATGGCCGTATCGCCCTGCTGCGCGGTTTGCGAGGTCTGCGTCGAAATTGACGAGAGCGAATCGACTTGCGCGGTGACCTGCTCGATGGACGTGGCCATATTGGTTACCGCGAGCGAGGTCTCGTCCAAACTGCGCGTCTGTTCTTCGGCCGATGCCGCGATCGCGTTGATCGTTTCGGTGAGCTGCGCCACTTTGTGCGTGGCTTGTTCGACGATGCGCGACTGCTCGTTGATGCCTTCATCCAGCTGGCCTTGCGCCACTGCCGCGCCCTCGATCACCGCCAGCGCCGTTGAAGCGGTCGTGTGCAACTCGTTGCCCGCTTGTCCGAGCTGCACGTTGTTGCGGTGCAAGTTCCCTAAGAACTCGCGCATGCCGAAAATCAGTTTGTTCAGCGCAATTGCCAGCTCCGACAACGCGCCGTCGGACACGGCGAGATTCTTGGTGAAATCGCCCTGCCAAACCTCGCGAATGCCCGCCGCCAGCGCGGCGATAGAGCTCTGCAGCGTTTCCGCGCGCGCCAGTGCGGCTCGGCCGCCGGCACGCAGCAACGAGGTGGAACGATCGCCCTCGTGCGACTGCGACGGCGCGTCGGCGAACATCCAGCTCATAAGCACGCCCACCGCACCCAGCGCGAGCGCAGAAACAAGCGCATCATGCCCGTGGTGCGCGCGCCGGGCGGCAAAATCGACGATTGCAACGAGAACGGCCACGACGGGGGCGGAGGGAATGCCGACGACGACGGCCGTCACCGTGACGGCGGCAAGCAAGATCGCGCCGATCGCGAGATCCGCGGTACCGAACCATGCCAACGCGCAAGCGGCCAATGCCGCGGCCGCGGCCACGCCGATGCGGGACGTGGGTTCCAGTCGCGAACGCCAGGCGAGGAGTCGGGCTTGGATCACGGTCACCTCAATGGTCCACGGCCGCCTCACAAGGAGCTGGCACAGCTCCAGAAGCGGCCTGTTATCCGAATGTACGGTCTAATGAGGCGAAAAATTTAGCGCGGGCCACGCGGAACGGCTGAATTAAGGCAAGCGTGCCACCGCTCTTACGGCGGTCCGGCCCTTCAGCTGCGCGCGCGGCTGCGGCGCTCGCAAACCTCGCAAAAGTACGGCATCTTGTTGTCGGTTTCGAAAATCGAATGCGAATAATACATCGCGCAGCGCGCGTTGTAGCAGTGTTTTAAGCCAATCGCGTGTCCCAGATCGTGGACCGCTTCCGTGAGCGTGCGTTGAAAGAGCTGATTCGGATCGGGATCTTCACCGTAGAACTCGCCGCGCAGCCGATGCAGCGACACGGCGGCAATGCGCCGCTGTTCGTCGGCATCGCCGAAGATGTACCGATGGGAGGTCTTGTAGAGATCGTACTCGGTGACGGCGAGCAGCAGACCGTCGCCGTCGGCATAGTGCCGCATCACTTTGCCGGTCAACGTGGCCAGGAACAACTGCTGGCGCGCGCTGTTCAATGCGGTGCTCGGCACGGTTACCGCGCGCTCTACCCGAATCCGGTACAGGAAACGTTCTTCCAGGCATAGCGCCAAACGCTCCAGGAACGCCGGGTCGATCGCATTGATCGGTACGATGCGCAGCTGCGTGTCCATCCTGGGGCGGTGTCTTTCGACGCCGCCGCGAACGCGCCCCGCATGATTATCGGCATGGGCATGGATATCGCCGAGGTTTCTCGTTACGGCTTCGATGCAACGAAGCTCGCATGGTTCGCGCGTAAGGTCTACACGGACGAAGAAGTGGCATACGCCATGCGCAAACGCAATCGCGCCGAACGGCTTGCCGGCTTTTTTGCCGCCAAGGAGGCGGCGCGTAAAGCCTTCGGGCACGCCATTGCGTGGCGCCAGGTCGGCGTATCGCACGAACGCAGCGGAAAGCCGATCATTCGCCTCTACGGCGAGTCCGCGCGTCTGCTGGAGCGGCGCGGCGTGGCGCGCGTGCACCTGACGATCACGCACACCGCATCCGTTGCGGCAGCGGTCGTGATCTTGGAAGGGCGCGGCGACTGATGTTCGTGCTCACGCCCACGCAGATGCGCGCCGCCGATGCGCAGGCGTGCGCGCAAGTGGGCGACGTTGCGCTGATGCGCGCGGCCGGCGAACGGATCGCGGACGTAGCCAAGCGGTACGCCAAAGGAGCGCGGATCGTTGCCTTTGCGGGAGCCGGAAACAACGGCGGCGACGCCTTTTCAGCGCTCGCGCTGCTGCAGGAATACGAGCGCGCAATCTACGCGCTGCCGGCCGAACGTCCGTCGGCTGCGCGCCGGGACGCCGAAGAACGCGCTCGCGCATCGGGCGTCGAGGTCGCGCCGTTTCCGGATTCGGAGGCGGCGGCGTGCGAGGCGTTGCGGGATTGCGGCCTGGCGATCGTCGGACTCGTTGGAACGGGCGCGCGGTTGCCGCTGGCGCAGCCGTATGCCGCGGTAATTGCCGCGCTCGACAGTGCCGGCGTTCCGGTGATCGCGATCGACATCCCGCCCGGCGTCGACGGCGAGCACGGCACGATCGTCGAGCCGGCAATTTGCGCGAACGCAACCGTTACGCTGGGCGCACTCAAACCGGGATGCCTGCTCACGCCCGGACGGTCGCACGTGGGCGAATTGTGGCTGGCGGACATCGGCATGCCCGAGCAGTGTTTGCGCGCGGCCGCAGGCGGTTACGCAGCGCTCGACGATGCCGAATTTTTGGAAATGCTTCCGCGGCGCGTTGCAGATTCGGATAAACGCCGCGCGGGCGCGCCGCTGATCGTCGCGGGCTCCGAACAGTTTCCCGGCGCGGCGATCTTGTGCGCGATGGGCGCGGCGCGCGCTGGTGCCGGCTACGTTACCGTCGCAACCCCGACGGCCGCGGCACAGGCGCTGCGCACGCATTTGATCGAACAGGTCGTGATCACGATGGATCCGGCAAGCACGGCGGACGAGGTCGTACGCGATTTCGCGGACGCCGCCAAACGCTGTGCTTCAATCGGCATTGGCCCCGGCCTTGGACTCGACGAACGCACGGGCGCGATCGTTCGCGGCCTCATCGCCGTGACGGATTTGCCGATCGTCGCCGACGCCGGCGCGCTGTTTCATCTGTCCAAACATCTCGACGAAATGCGCGAGAAGCCGCTGGTTCTTACTCCGCACGAGGGAGAATTCGCCCGGCTCTCCGGAAAGGGAACCGTCAAGGAAGGCGAGCGCGTCGCGCGCCTGCGCGAGTTCGTCGATCGCACCGGAATCGTGACGTTGCTCAAGGGTGAATCGACGCTCGTGTACGACGGCACGACGATGCACATCAACACGACCGGTACGCCGGCACTTGCGACAGCGGGCACCGGCGACGTGCTGACCGGCATCATTGCAACGCTGCTGGCGCAAGGACTGCGGCCTTGGGATGCCGCGCGCGCGGGCGCGTATTGGCACGGCTTGGCCGGCAAACATGCCGCGGCGCTCTTGCCGCGCGGCGTGATCGCGCGCGACGTGTACGCATCGCTCGGCGCCGCCCTTCCGGCAGCCGATGCGCAGCCTGCGCCGGTCGTGCGCGTGTTTTAGTAACCGCGCGCTACGGCGATCGATCCTCGTAGTGGAAGAGCTGCGCATGCATGTCTTCGCCGGAAATCCGAATGACGCCGTAGGTATAATCCGGCGCGCGTCGCTTGTCCGTGGGCGAACCCGGATTGAAAAGCAGAACGCCGTTATGCCGTTCGCAATACGGAACGTGCGAGTGGCCGAAGAGGACCACGTTTACGGGATCGTGCTCGAACGCGTGAAGCGCGCGCTCCGGCGTGGATCTGCCCTGCCCCTCATCGCCGTGCACCATGCCGATGCGCACGCGGCCGAACGTGAGAACCTTCTTACGGCCGAAGCGTGCGACGAGCTCTGCGGGATCGTTGTTGCCCGCGACGGCTTGCAGCGGCGCGATGCTTTCGAGCAGCGGAATCGCAAGCGCGTCTGTCATATCGCCGCAGTGCGCGATCGCCTCGACGTGATGCTCGCGCAGTCCGGCAATCAGCAGCGCCGGCAGCTTGTGGCCGAAGCGAGGCAAATGCGTGTCGGAAACCACGCCGAGCGTTATCGAGCGTTCTGCCAATATGCCGGGGTCCAGTAGTACAGCCTCGTGGCGTCTTGCACGGGTTCTGCGATGGTTGTTTCCAGCGGAACGTCCTGCGGATTGTCGACGTCCAAATCGATTGCGCGCCAATCGGGATCACGCGCGTCGCCGGGCGCGGGAAAACGCACGCTGTGCAGTGCTGCCGCGTCTTTCGCTCCGAGCAACGCATAGTTCATTTGCGCGTCGATCAGCGAAATCCGATTGGGCGGCCCGTTGAACAGCGCGTAGCGCAGCTGCCGGAGATCGTCCTGCCATCCGCAAATCGGGCAACGTTCGGCACTCCCGGGCGGTGCTGGGAACACGCGATAGCCGCAACACGGGCACGGATAGCGCGTCAAGAGCCGCTCAACGCGGCGCGAAAGCCGTCCTCGTCTAGAATCGGAATGCCGAGTTGCCGCGCCTTGACGTATTTGCTCCCCGGCTCGTCGCCTGCAACGACGTACGACGTTTTTTTGCTCACGGATGAAACCACTTTACCGCCCGCCTCGGCAATCAGCTGCGCCGCTTGCTCTCTGGTGAGGCCCGAAAGCGTACCGGTCAGCACGAACGTCTTGCCGGCGAGGCTGCCCGCCGCGCGTTTTGCGCGTTTGGGCGCGGTCATGGCGACGCCGGCCTCGCGCAGGCGCGCGATCATCTTTACGTTCGCGCTCTGCTGAAAAAACAGGTGCACGCCGGCCGCGACTTCGGGACCGATGCCCTCGCTGCGACGCAATTCTTCCATGCTCGCGTTCGCGACCGCTTCCATGGAACCAAAGTCGTCCGCCAGTATCTGCGCAGTCTGCGTTCCGACGAAGCGGATGCCCAGGCCGGCGAGCAATCGCGCGAGGCCGCGCGACTTTGAAGCCTCGATGTTGCGCAGAAGATTGGCGATCGTTTTCTCACCGGTGCGCGGGACGGGCGCTAGGCGCTTCTCGTCCAAATCGTAAACGTCGGCGATGTCGCGGACGATGCCCATCTCGGTGAGCTGCTGGGCCATGACCTCGCCGATGCCTTCGATATCCATTGCGCCTCGCGAACAAAAGTGGCGCACGCGCTCCAACACCTGCGCAGGGCATGCCGCGTTGGTGCAGCGCGACATCGCCTCGCCGGCCGGATGATCCACGTCTGCCCCGCACACGGGGCACGTATCCGGCATGTGAAATTCCGGCAAGGCGCCCTTGCGCTCGCTCAGAATCGGGCCGACGACGCGCGGGATAACGTCGCCGGCCCGCACGACGAGCACGGTGTCGCCGACGCGAATGTCGTTGCCGGCAATATATTCGGCGTTGTGCAGCGTGGCGTTGCGCACCGTGACGCCGCCGATTTTGACGGGCGCGAGAACGGCGTTGGGATTTAGGGTGCCCGTGCGTCCGACGGTAACAGTGATGTCGAGCAATTTCGTGCGTGCTTCGCGCGCCTTGAATTTATAGGCGATCGCCCAGCGCGGATCGCGGCCGGCTGCGCCGAGCGTTTCCTGCAGCGACAAGTCATCGACCTTGACGACGACGCCGTCGATTTCATAGTCGAGTTCGTCGCGCTTTGTCTCCCAGCTTGCGCAATACGCGATCACGTCTTCGATCGAATCGTAGCGCGCGATGTTGGGATTCACGGCGAAGCCGAGGGCGCGCAAATACTGGAGCGCCTCCCATTGCGTTGCGCCGGCGTCACCGCCTTCACATTCTCCGATCGAATAGGCGAAAAACGAGAGCCTGCGCTCTTTGGTCAGCTTCGGATCGAGTTGGCGAACACCGCCCGAGGCGGCATTGCGGGGATTGGCGAAGGCGGCCAGACCCTCGCGCTCGCGCCGCAGGTTCAGCGCCTCGAAATCGGTCTTGCGCAGATATACTTCACCCCGCACTTCGATCTGCGCGGGGATTCGGCCGGTGCGCCCGGATTGCGGCATTGCGCGCAAATGCAGCGGAATCGAGCGGATGGTCTTCAGATTCGGCGTAACCTCTTCGCCGACGCGGCCGTCTCCGCGCGTTCCACCTGCCTCGAACACTCCGTCGCGATACTGCAGCGAGGTCGCAAGGCCATCGATTTTCAATTCGACGACGTACGCGAGGTTCTGCGCCGCGGAAAGCTTGCGGACACGCTCGTCAAACGCGCGCAATTCTTGCTCGGTCACGGCGTTGGCAAGGCTCAGCATGGGACGCCGGTGCTCGTATGGTGAAAATTTTTCCGAGGGCGCCGCGCCCACTCGCTGGGTCGGAGAATCCGGCGATCGCAGTTCCGGATAGCGATCTTCCAAATCGATGAGTTCACGCAGCATGTCGTCGTACTCGGCATCGGCAATCTGCGGATCGTCGAGGACGTAGTAGCGATAGTTCGCCTCGTCGATCAGCGCCCGCAGTTCCTTCACGCGCGTACGCGGCGCGCCCGCGATCATTCTTCGCTGCGCCGGTTGCGCGACGCGCTCATAACTTGAATTGGATAGCCGTCCGGGTCGCCGATGATGGCAATCCGCCCGAACGCCTCGTCGTAGGGATCTTGAAACACCGGAACGCTGAGCGCGGCGCAGTCGGCGACGAAGCGGTCCACGTTGTCCACCAAAAACCCCAGTTGCAGCGAACCGGGGCGCACGGCAACCAGTTCCGTCCTGGGATGCAGCACGAGCGTCGCGCCGCTGCTCAATTCAAACTCGATCCAGTGCGGCGCCTTGTCGCTTTTGAGTTTGAGCCCGAGCACGTCGCGATAAAATTCGCGCGAGCGCTTCAGCTCTGCGCAGACGAGCATCGCCACCCAAAATTTCGTCATGGCGCCTATCAGGCCGGAATTTCCGCCACGCCGGCCGATTCGCGCTCGCCTTTGGCGAGATCTTCCAGCACGCGCATGTTCTCGCGCTCCATCGCTTCCAACACCATCGCGTCCGGCCGGTGATGTCCGACGGCGCGTTGGTCTTCGAGCACCGGTACCAAATACTGGCCCGTGTACGAGCGTTCGCTGCGCGCCAGCTCTTCGGGCGTTCCCACGCCGACGACTCTGCCGCCGCGATCGCCGCCCTCCGGGCCCAAATCGATCACGTAGTCGGCGGTCTTGATGACGTCAAGATTGTGCTCGATCACCAGCACGGTGTTGCCGGACTCCACCAACCGCTGCAGCACCTCGAGCAGTTTGTGAATGTCTGCGAAGTGCAGCCCGGTCGTCGGTTCGTCCAGCACGTAGAACGTCCGTCCCGTCGAACGGCGAGAAAGTTCCGTGGCGAGTTTGACGCGCTGCGCTTCACCGCCGGAAAGCGTCGTCGCCGCCTGGCCCATTTTGATGTAGCTCAGCCCAACGTCGCAGATCGTTCGCAGTTTGTTATGGATGCGCGGAATAGCGGAAAAGAAGTCGTTCGCTTCGTCGACGCGCATTTCAAGCACGTCGGAGATCGTTTTGCCCTTGTACCGGACCTCCAGCGTCTGCGCGTTGTACCGCTTGCCTTTGCACACCTCGCATGGAACGTACACGTCCGGAAGAAAGTGCATCTCGATCTTGATGATGCCGTCGCCTTGGCAAGACTCGCATCGGCCGCCCTTGACGTTGAACGAAAAACGCCCGGGCGTGTATCCGCGCATTTTGGCTTCGGGCACCATCGAGAAGAGCTCCCGAATCAGATCGAACGCGCCGGTGTAGGTCGCGGGATTGCTGCGCGGCGTGCGTCCGATGGGCGACTGGTCGATGACGACCATCTTGTCGAGCTGCTCCACGCCTTTGACGCTGCCGTACGTGCCCGCGGCGGGCTGCCCGTGCAAGCGCTGATTGAGCGCTCGGACCAGCACCTGATTGACCAGGGTCGATTTGCCGCTCCCGCTCACGCCCGTCACGCAGCCGAACACGCCGATGGGGAAATCGACGTCGATTCCCTGCAAGTTGTTCGCTTTGGCGTTTTTCACTTTGAGCCACGCGCGCGGCTGCCGGCGGCGCCGAGGAATCGGAATGAACTTGCGCCCTGAAATATACGCGCCGGTTTCCGAGCGCGGATGGTCGATGATTTGCTGGAGCGATCCGGCGGTCAAAACGTACCCGCCTTCAGCGCCGGCGCCCGGACCGATGTCCACCACGACGTCGGCCGTGCGGATCGTATCTTCGTCGTGCTCCACGACGATGAGCGTGTTGCCCAAATCGCGCAGGGTGCGCAGCGTGGCCAGCAGCCGGTTGTTGTCGCGCTGATGCAGCCCGATGGACGGTTCGTCCAAGATGTAAAGCACGCCGACGAGCGAGCTGCCGATCTGCGTCGCCAGTCGAATGCGCTGCGATTCGCCGCCCGATAGCGTCGTAGCCGAGCGTGAAAGCGTGAGATAATTGAGTCCGACGTTCGTCAAAAACCCTAAGCGCGCGCGAATCTCCTTGAGCACTTGGTGCGCGATTTGCTCTTCCCGTTCGTTCAGACGCAGCTCGTTGAAAAACGCTTCGCACGCTTCGATCGACAGGCGCGTGAGGCGATCGATGTTCGAGCCGCCGATGGTCACGGCCAGCGCTTCAGGCTTCAGGCGCGCTCCTTTGCACTGCGGGCACGTCGAGGCCGACATGAATTTCTCGATGTCCTCTTTGACGTAGTCGCTCGAAGTCTCGCTGTACCGGCGCTGCAAGTTGTTGATGACGCCTTCGAACGTCGCCCGGTACTCCCACACCTTGCCTGCCCGCGATTCAAAAGCGAAGCGTTGCTCGCGATCCGTCCCGTATAGAATGACGTCGATGACCTCGTCCGACATCTTGTCGATGGGCGTCGTCGTCTTGACGCGATGCGAGCGCAGCACGCGTTCGAGCTGCTGCAGATAGTACGGATTCATCGAGGGAAAGCGTCCGCTGCCGATGGACTTGCTCCACGGAACGATGGCGCCCTGGTCGATCGACTTGCTGCGATCGGGGATCACTTTCCACGGATCGATCTCGATCTTCTCGCCCAGGCCGCTGCATCCCGGACAGGCGCCGTACGGCGAGTTGAACGAGAACAGCCGCGGCGCGAGTTCTTCGAACGAAAGACCGCAATGCACGCACGCGAACGCCTCGCTGAACGTAAACTCCCGCTCGTCGGTCAACACGGTCACGATTCCGGTGGAAAGACGCAGCGTCGTCTCTACCGAGTCGGCCAAACGCTTGCGCACGTCCGGCTTCATTACCAGGCGGTCGACGATGACTTCGATGGTGTGCTTGCGTTTTTTGTCGAGGGGGATGGCGGCGCGGCCCGTGCCGCCGGAAGGGCGTAATTCTTGCGTTTCCCCGTCCACGCGCACGCGGGAAAAGCCCTCCTTCGCAATCTCCTCGAACAGCTTGCCGTATTCGCCTTTGCGTCCGCGCACGAGCGGCGCGAGCAGCTGCACTCGCGTGCCCTCCGGCAGCTCCATGATTGAGTCGACGATCTGTTCGCTGCTTTGAGAACTGATTTCGCGGCCGCACTGATAGCAATGCGGAATGCCGATTCTCGCGAAGAGCAGGCGGAGATAGTCGTAAATTTCAGTGACCGTGCCCACGGTCGACCGCGGATTACGCGAGGTGGACTTCTGATCGATGGAGATTGCGGGTGAGAGTCCCTCGATATAATCGACGTCGGGCTTCTCCATCTGTCCCAAAAACTGCCGTGCGTACGACGAGAGCGATTCCACGTACCGGCGCTGGCCTTCCGCATAGATCGTGTCGAACGCAAGCGAAGATTTTCCGGAGCCGGAAAGTCCCGTGATGACGATGAGCCGGTTTCGCGGCAAAACCAGGTCGACGTTCTTGAGGTTGTGCTCGCGCGCGCCCTTGATGACGATCGAATTCAGACCCGGCGCACCGGGCCCGTCACTGCGAGCGTCGTTCAAAGGAGCGGTGTCGAAGGGATTGTCATCCTGAGCGGTGTCGAAGGGATTGTCATCCTGAGCGGTGTCGAAGGGATTGTCATCCTGAGCGGTGTCGAAGGGATTGTCATCCTGAGCGGTGTCGAAGGGCGGCATGCCGTGGTATTCAACACCCGCCCTTCCCTAAATGTTTCGCTCCCTTGGGCGCCGTTCGACGACGCTATGGGAGGGAAGTAGGCGGCGCCTTGAGGTTCAAATATTCGCCGACGACGACCAGCGTGGCATACGCCGCAACGATCTGCACGATGAGCTGACGAATCACCATGCCCAAGAACGGGATTCCGCCGAAGAAGCGCGTTATCCAACCTGCGACAAAGAACGCAATTCCGAGCAGCACGACGATGCCCAAGGTCGTCAGAAAATTGCGTGCCGTGATGCGCGCCGATTCTGCCAGCGCCTCCGTTGCGGTGCGATTGCCGACGATGACGCTCGGCAACGTATACAAGAAGAACAGATAAAACGCCAGGAGCGCGAGTCCAAACGTCGGTAAGGACAGCGCTACCGCGACGATGCCCAACAGAAAGAGGAGCACCACGGCTATGAGTACCTGCGCGCCTTCGATGCGAAATGCAGCGGCGCCGTCCGCGAGCGTTGCGGTTCCCGTGCGCCATGCGGCTCCCGCCATTCCCGTCGTGTACGCGATCACGACGATAGTTGCCAGCATGAGCACGGCGCCCACGACCAAGGCGCTCAACACCGCGGAGAGCACGCCGACGCCTCCGAGCCCGACGGCGCCGAAACCGACTGCCGACGCGATGCCGTACAACGTGAGCAGCCATACCAGAATCGCCGCCAGAATGCCCACGACGATGCCGGGGACGATGAGGATCCAATTCGCCCCCAAGAGTTTCCAAGCGCGGGCAAAGGTGTTGCCAAAGGCTTGCGAAGACTGCATACAACCTCCTACATCAAGGGAGCAGGCTTACGCACAGGTCTTCGAAAGGCCCGGTTACGATGCCTGGTTCGCGGGCCTGGTCAAGGTGCGGTATTCGCCTACGACGACCAGGGTGACGTACGCCACGACCGCCTCCATCACGATCCACGAGATCGCCTGACCTAAAAACGGTACTCCCGCTGCCAAGTCGCCCACGAAGCCGCCTGCTACCGCCAGCGCCACAATGAGCACCACCAGCAGGAGCGTGACGCCGAAGTTGCGCGCGGCGATACGCACCGAATCGACGATGGCATCGGAAGCGGCGCGATCGTCGATCACGACGGCCGGCATCGTGTACATCATGAACACCATGTAGAGCAGCATTGAAATTCCGAACGTGGGAACGACGAGTGCCGCCGCCACAAGTCCGATTACGAACAGCAGCAGCAATGCGCCCAGGACTTTGAGCCCCTCCCGGCGGAATGCGTCCGCCCCGTCGGAAAAACGGGCGGCGCCGCGCTCCCATGCCGCGCCGGCCATGCCCGTCGTGAACGCGATGGCGATCAGCGCGCCGAAAATGCGCAGCGCGAATGCGACGATCGTGCCGAAAAACAACCAAAACGCGCCCGGCCCCGCCGCGTTGAGGTCTCCGAAAAACTGCCACGACAGATCGCCCCACGCAGAAAGCGCGTAAGCGACCGCGCCGCCCGCAAACGCGACGAGCAGAGACGGCACGATGATGATGGGGTTGCGCGCCAGCAGCGTCCAGCCTCGTGCAAACACCGCTCTCACAGTAAAAAATCGGCGGCTTGCGCGATCGTCGTGACGATGGCATGCGGCTGTGGAGCACCCGGCGGCACGCGTTCGTTGCGCACGTTTACCCACACGGTATGCAGGCCGGCCTCGAGCGCGCCGGCGATGTCGCGCTCATAGCGGTCTCCCACCATCGCGCTATGCGCAGGTGAACTCGACAGCTTTGCGCACGCGTGCGCAAACAGCAGCGGATCGGGTTTGACCATGCCGACCTCGTCGGCCAGAAACATCGCGTCGAAGTATTCCGCGATGCGCAGCAGCGCGATCTTCTCGCGGTGCGTCTCCGAAACGCCGTTCGTGAGCAGACCTAAGCGCTTTCCGCTCCGTTTGAGATCGCGCAGCAAGTCCAAAGCGCCGGGAAAAAGCGCGAAATGCTTTTGCCGGTAAGCGTTGTAGTTGACCGCGCTGCGCCGCGCGAGCGCTGCATCGCTCAAACCGACCGAGTCGAGCGCGTTTCCCCAGAGCGTGGCCCGAACCTGCGACATCTTCGTGCGAACCTGCTCGCCCGTGAGCTCGTTTCCAGAACCCTTCGGCTTGCGCGACGTACGCCTGTTTGAGAACGGCGGCGTCGATGCCGTGCTCGGCGGCAACTTCGCGCGCGACTTCTTGCGCCGCCGACGTGAACGCCAGCGTATCGTCGTGCAGCGTGTCGTCGAGGTCGAACAACACGGCGTGCAGGTCACGCATGGGAGAATCGCACGCGAAAGGATCGCAATTCATAGGCGCGCAGGTCGAATGCGAGCGTTTCTTCTTCGATGCTCACGGGCCGGTCCACGGGGCGCTCCAGCGCGTCGACTGCGAGCGCCTGCGTCATGCGCGCGCCGCACCGCAGCCGTACGGATCCCGGCGCTCCGTCGCACTCGCGCACGCGCACCACTACGCCGTCGGCGTCTTCAGCGGGTTTGCACGCAACGACGAGGATCGCCGGATCGTTCGCGGTGAACAGCCGCACGCGGGGCTCGTACGCGAACTGCAGCCACGCGCGTTCGAGCGCGCCGATGCCTGTTCCGAAAAAGGGTGCGAACGCATACGCAAAGTGATGTTCTCCAAGATCCGCGTGCGGATCCGGCCAGCATGTTCCGCGCAGCAACGAGTGTCCCAACCGGGTTCCACCCTTGGCCAGCGCGCGCGCGCTCCAACCGTACGCGTCGAGCGAAAACAGCGCCAGGCCCGCGCCCGCTGCGTCGCGCACGGCCGCAAACCGCTGTCCCGGAACCTCATATTTGGCGTTCTGAGCCGGCGTTTGGGGGCGCGTCGTGCGTTCGACGATGCCGTGCGGCGCACCGTACGTGGCGCGATCCGCGCTTAGTGCAAGCCAGTTCTCCACGCGCAGCAACCGTCGCCGTTCGCGCCAATCGACGTCGAGCGCGACGCGCAAAAACGGCTCGCCTTCGAAAAGCGTGATGCGCATGCTCGCCGCGGAAGATCCGAAGCGGAAATCCACGACGAGCGCGCCGTTCTCTATGCGTCCGCGCGCGGGCCTCGCGTGCGTGATGGTGCGCTGGTAACTGCGGTCCAGATTCCAGGCTTCCCAGGCTCGCGGCTTGTCGCGATAAAGCGCGAGCACGTTGGCCTGCGTGCACACGTTTGCCTTCCCCGTTGCCGCCAGCTCGACGATCGCGCCGCTCGGCTGCAAACGCGCCCGCAGATGCTCGTTCTCGAACGCAAAGAAGCCGTCTTCTGCGCGCGGCTCGCACTGCGACACGGAGGCTTGCCGATGAGAACGCGGCAGCATCGCCTGCGCGGTCGCGATCGTGCCGGCGACCAGTTCTTCCGCTTGCGCATATTCGCGCGTCACGTCGTTATAAACCGCGGCGATCGACGTCCCGGGCAGCACGTCGTGAAACTGGTTGCGCAGCACGATTTCCCATGCAGCGCGGAGCTGCGCGCTGGACTGCGCGACCGCCGCCGAAGGCGCGTGCACTGCCAGAGACCACGCGCAAAGCTCTTCGGCTTGCAGCAGCGCGCGTTCCAGCAGCGCGTTGTGGAATTTCATGTCGTGGTGCGTCGTATAGACGCCGCGATGATACTCCAGATACAGTTCGTCGCGGTGTCCAGGCAGTGCGTCGCGTCGCGCGGCCAGTTCGCCGAACCAGTCCCGCACGTGTATCCAGCTGCCGATGCGTTCGCATCGCGCAATCATCGCGGAGGTCACGCCGCCGCCGCCGTCCCCGTACCCCACGACGAGCGGCTCGCGGCGCTTGCGTGCGGCCATCACGCGCCAGGGGTACGGGCCGCCGGCGTACGACTGGATCAGGGCGGCGACTACGCTGCTGCCGTCCGGGCCTTCCCACAGAAACTGCGGATGCGGAAACTTCGTCGTGTCGTTCCACTG